>CAVQXB010000001.1:0-1831270 GCA_963717885.1 uncultured Acidimicrobiaceae bacterium
CCAAGATTCCGGGCGTCAATCCTGTGCCGGCAAGCCCGTATAACTGGGAGCGATGGCTTGAGAGGGTGTGAGCCCAAAGCCGATGTTCGGGCCGTAGACATCCATGGCGAGTGCCTGGAACATCCGAGTGGGCGTGACGGCATTGGGTTGCTTGATGGATACGACCTCGATGGTCGTGTGGCGGGAAGGCGAGTACATGGTGATCGATTCGTAGCCAGGAAAACTGCCTTCTTTGCCAATGAACCCCCCGGACTCAACAAAGCCCAGTCCTTGGAACCACCGGCCGGGACCGTTGTAGTCGTCGGAGAAGGCGTAGGGGATCATGTCCTGTTGTGCCTCTTTCCAGACCGCCGGCTTGAGCAGGGCACCGGTTCCGAGCGCTTGAGACCAGATGTGCAGGTCCGACAGCGTGGAGACCATCCCGCCGGACGCCCCGACGCACGACTGGTGCAAGGCGGTGGCATCATCTGAGGCAACCCCCGGCGCCCGGGTGGAAAGAACTCCCCCGGTGCCGTACCCGTGAGTGAAGGGGACACTCAGGCCGTTCCCCGAGGTGGGAAGAAAGGTGCGGTGCAAACCGAGGGGTCGGGCGATGCGCTGCTGGATCGCCGTGCTCACGTTCTCTCCCGTGACCAACTCCACGACCCGCCCCAGGAGGTCATACCCGTAGTTGCTGTAGGACCACTTGGTGCCAGGAGGTGAAAGTGGCGCCTGCGCCGCGCCGGCCGCCAGCACATCCGCTTCAGTGCATCCGGTGGCCAGCTTGTTCACGTTGGCCTCCTCGACGAGGAAGCCAGTTTGGAGACCACTGGTCATGTTGAGGAGCTCTCGGATTGTGATCTGGTTCCCGTTGGGCACTCCTGCTACCCACCTGGAGATGTGGTCGTCGAAGGACACCTTGCCCTCGCCGATCAGCTGGAGAATGAGATCGGCCGTAAAGGCCTTGGTCTGACTGGCGATCTTGAATTGCATGTCGGTACGAAGTGGCTCCCCAGTGGTGAGATTGGCCACACCGTCCGCACTCACAAAGGTTCCCTTCGGGCTCCAGATGCCGACAAGCACTCCAGGGGTGTTTGCCGCGTCTTTGAACTGCCGGACGGTCTGCTGGACCTTGGCCAGCGTCGATGCTGGGAGTGGTGCACCTGCCGTCCCACGGTTCGACTTCGACGGTGTGCCGGAAGCGCTGGCCGTGCACGCAGAGGCAGTCAAGCCTACGACGAGTATCAGGATGCCGATCTTTCGCCCGTTGCGCTCATGACCACCCGTGGCCTGGCCACTATGGCGGCCGCTCCGCCGACCAACCCCAACACGATGGCGGAGCGGCTGAGGGCGACCAATAAATGGCGACGATTCGGACGCTGGAATTGTCACTCGGTCCATTGGTTCTCTCCTCTTTTGATTGACGATCTCGACGGTTTTAGGTGCGCTGGGTGATTCGGTCATGGCTTTCTGTCTCCAGTTCTCAACGGACTTAGGTGCTCTGGGTGGTTCGGTCGTGGCTCCCTGTCTCCAGTGATCCGTTCACAGTGGTTCGGCCCCGGCGGAGGGTCAGCACCACCTGGTTGGCGAAACTGGACACGAGCGCCGGATTGTCGAGCACGATGCTCTGCCCGCTGTGGATGTCGCTGCTCCACTTCGTTCCCGTGCCGAGCTCTGCTACCTCACGCTGCGCCTCGTGTTGGGTGTGTTCGATCATGCTGGCAAACAAAGGCCGGGACCTCCGGTGGAAAGCCCGACGGGTGGATCGACTTATCGGCCGTGAATGCCACGGTGGGACGTGTGAGAATCGATCGGGCGTTCGCCACACCGTTCGTGTTCATGACCTCTGCCTCAGTGGACGCCGAGACGACGGGAGAGCGCATCGACGTCGGCAGAGTCGAGCACGGCGTTGGCCAGTCCCCAGACTCCCTCGAAAATCTGAGCTGGGGCGCCGGCCCTCATCCCGCCGAGCATGTCGGCCCGATCGTCTACGTTCATGGCGGGCAGCATGACTGCCAGTGACCGGGCCATCTGATCGGGCGGGATGCTCGAGACGATGGCTCGATGGATGTCCTCGACCGCCTCGGGACCGATGGCCCGCTCCAGCGCGGGCAGCACGATCCCGTTCCTCAACGTTCTGGTGGGCGAGGTACACGCCGGTGAATTCGGCGAGCTCCAGGTAGAGCCGGTGGACCGTCTGAGCGCGAAGAACCTGCGGAGACTCGACCGAACTGTCAACCAGCGCGATCAACTCGATCTCACGAGCCGAGACGAGTTCGTGGTCGGCCTCAATTCGAGCCGCAAGGTCAGGAAGATCGGCCTCCAATGCCGGCTGGATCGCCTTGTCCTCGTGCTCGGCGTGACCTTGCAGCATCTCCACTACGGCACGAACGTGGACCGCGAGCTCCAGTCGCTCGTCGTCACCGGCCGGGTCGATGCGGCCGGCCTGGCCGGTAACGGCAAAGAGTTCGGCCCGGATCCCTTTGTGGACGTCGCGGTAGAGGTGGGTCGCGACGTTGGTCTCGATCGGGCCGGCTTGGTTGGTGACGGTCATTTGCGTGTCCTCCTGGTGGGTGGCCCGGTCATCTGGGCAGCACGTTTGACGTTGGTTCTATTGTGAGGAAGTCCTGAGGGGCCCGTTCCTGAAAGACGCGTAGCCGAATGCTAAAAAGTCCTTATGGTGGGTAACTTTCAGCCGGGAACCGCTCTCGAGGGCCCGGTGGCGGACCTGCTGGCGGACCGGTACGCACTGATCGTCGGACTCGTCGGAGCGGACGGTCACCCCTACGCCACCCGTGGGTGGGGTTTGACCGTGCTGCCCGGTCCCCTGGCCCAGTTCCGCCTCGTGCTCAGCAGCGATGACGGTCCGCAGGTCAGCACCGACCGCGAGGGCCATCTACTGGCAGTGACTGCGGCCGACCCCCGTACCTTGCGGGCCGTGCAGTTCAAAGGTCGGACCGGGCCGGCCGAGGCCGCCACGACCGACGATCGGGCCGCGGTGGTCCGCTTCTGCCAATCGTTTTTCGGTGTGGTGGAAGAGGTGGAAGGCACCGATCGTGCGCTGCTCGAACGGCTCGTTCCACACGACTTTGTCGCCTGCACGGTGGCAATCGAGTCGCTCTACGACCAGGCGCCAGGGCCGGGAGCGGGGGCCGAGCTACCCGGACGACATCCGTGACCGGCCTCCATGCCGCCCGAACGCCGTCGCTTCAGGACCTCAGACTGTGCTTCGAGGGAGCCATACCTGCCGTCGTGGCCACGGCCGCAGCAGACGGCGCACCGAATGTCACCTTCCTGTCGCGGGTGCGGTTCGTAGACGACGAGCGCATAGCGCTGTCCAACCAGTTCTTTTCCAAGACCACCCAAAATCTGATCGAGAATCCTCGGGCCAGTGTCATGCTCATGGATCCGACCGACTATGCCCAGTATCGGCTCGCGCTCGCCTTCGAGCGCACTGAGCGCCGAGGGGACGTGTTCGAGCTCCTGCGGGAGGACGTGGCTGCCGTGGCTGCGATGCAGGGCATGCAGGGCGTGTTCAGGCTGCGCGGCGCAGACATCTACCGTGTCCTGGACATCGAGGTGGTGCCCGGTGCTCGGCCCGATGACTCTGGGCCTGTTCCAGTGGAGGCGTCTGGGTCCCGGTTTGCTCCCGGGTTGCTGGCCGAACTGAGCTCACGCATGAGTCGCTGCGCCGATCTCGACACCCTTGTGACCACCACTGTCGATGGCTTGGCCGAGCTGCTCGGGTACCCAAACTCAATGCTGTTGCTGTTGGACGAGAAACGTTCAAATCTGTACACCATCGCCAGTCGTGGCTACGAAGTCGAGGGCGTCGGCTCGGAGGTCCCGATCGGAGCGGGGGTCATTGGCATGGCTGCTGCCCAGTGCGCCCCGATTCGCCTCGGCAACCTCAGCCAACTCAACCGCTACGGACAGACCGTTCGACATGCGTACGAGGCAACGGGCGAAATCGCCCCCGGACAAGAGATCCCCTTCCCTGGACTCACCGGGACACAAAGTCGGGTGGCGGTGCCGGCCATGACCCACGGGCAACTGGTCGGGGTGCTGGTCGTGGAGAGCCGGACTCCGGTGGCATACACCTCTGACGACGAAGCGCTTTTGATGGTGGTCGCGACGCTCGTCGCCGGGGCCATTGACCCCCAGCCCGGTGCGGATGGGGGCACCTCGAGTGATCGGGCCAGCGCCGAAGGGAACCCCCCCACCCAGGGGGCCTGCCATCCGCCCGGGTGCGCTACTTCGCGGTCGATGGCAGCGTCTTCATCGACGGTGGACTACTTGATCAAGGGAGTCGCCGGTCGGCTGCTGTGGTCCTTGCTCCAACAGTACGAGGGCGAGGGGCGCGTCGACTTCTCAAATCGGGAGGTCCGCCTCGACCCCTCCCTCGAGCTCCCAGAGTTTCGGGATAACTTTGAGAGCCGCCTCGTCCTCTTGAAGCGACGCTTAGAGGAGCGGCACGCCCCGATCCACCTCAAGAAGACAGGTAGGGGACGCTTCCAGCTCGTAGTCGAAGCCGAGCTCCACACTGAGTCCGTCCCCGTTGAAAGCTGACTCTCTCCCGATCCGGCATTGACTACCACGTCCACGTCGAACAATGGGTATCGTGATAGCCAGCGATCAGGGCCCTCCATGCGCTTTCATCCGCGGGAGGGTTCATGCTCCTTTATCCCCTTACTTGGCCACCAAGTATGGACTATCCACACGCCTCGAAAAGTGCCGGTCATGGGCGAGCACTGCGTCCCAGTTCGGCAGATATTGATCTAGTCGATAGCTGAGAATTGTCCACCGTCTGCCGCCATGGATGAAGGCCGAGGTTGGACAGGATGGCCCAGGCCTCGTCCACCACCAGGATGATCCGGTTCCGGTGCTGGGCGCGCACCGCGTTCTGCAGCCACGCTGCCGCGCAGGCCATCAGCACGCCGAGGGCCGGCGAGTGGTACACGGCCGAGAGGTCCAGCACCACCAGGGGCCCGTCCAGGCGGAGGCCGGAGGTGGTGGGGCCGTCGAACATCCCGCAGAGGTCACCGTGGACCAGCCGCCGCAGCTCGAGGGCGACGTCGCGTCCGTCCTCCAGCAGGCTCGGTGCGCGAGGTCCGAAGGGCGACCGACGCGTCGAGGCCCGGGTCGAGGAGCGCCTCCACCACCTGGGGGAGGGTGGGAGCCGGCAGCCGGGCCCCGTGGGCCGACCGGGTGGCCTGGCCGAGCGCGGCGTCGATGGCCGCCCGCTCGCGCGGGACGGAGCTCGCGACCGAGGCAGGCCACGGCCAAGGACGAGGTCAGGGCGGCCCGGTGTCGGCGGGCACCGTCCTCGGGGGGGGTGCCCGCACCCCCGGCCTCCGCCCCGGTGTCGAGCGGGTTGAGCCGCACCGCGCCGCCGGGGCGAAGGGCCACCGGACGGACGCCCCAGGCCTCGGCCAGGGGCCCGTACTCGCCCTTCGGGTCCACCACCCAGGCATGGCGGCCGAACACCGCCTGGCGCCACAGGTAGGACTTCACGAACGAACTCTTGCCCCGGCCGATCTGACCGAACACCACGGAGTTGGGATTGGTGACCACCCCGTTCCGGTAGAGGACGAACGGGTCGTAGACGAAGGAGCCACCCAGTACGTCCCGGCCGATGAGCACGCCATGGTGGCCGAGCCCGGCCTCGCTGACCAACGGATAGGCCGCACACAGGTGACGGGTGGTGGCGATATGGGCGGGGACCCGCGGGGTCAAACCGGTCACGAGAGACCCCGGCCCAGCGGAAGGCTGCAGGCGAAAGCGGTGTCCTGCTCACCGAAGAGCAGACGCAGCTCGATCCGGGCCTGGCCGGCAGCCTGCTCGAGGGCGGCCCGAGCTGCGTTGAGCTCCGCCCGGCTGTCGGCCGTCACGGTCACATAGCCGGTGAAGCGGTACTGGGCGTGGCCGTCGGCCAGCTCGCCGTCACGGTCCTCGACGCCCTCCTTCTCCCGGGCGTGCCGAGCCGTGACCAGGAAGCCGCCGCGGCGGCGCAGCTCCCCGTCGGCGATGTCGGCCGTTCGGGCCTGAGCCACCTGTCGGGCGGCGCGGCTCGGACTGATCGGCTCCATGACGATCACCACCGTGCGGCGGAGGGAGGAGAACAGCAACGGGCCCAGGAAGTCCGGGGTCACCTCGACGCGGGGCCACTCGGCGATCCAGTAGGTGGCGTGCCAGGTGGCGTCGGTGTGGACCGCGTCCCAGTGCGGCTCGACGACCATGGGCCAGGGCCACCCGGCACCGGAGCGGCTCCCGAGCGTGGATCGGTAGTCGGTGGCCTCAGCCACGCCGGTGACGTCCGCGGCGTCCGGGGAGTCAGGAACGGCCGGGACCCGGTCGTCGACGACCCGGGTGCCGGCCACCGATGGCGGGGCGGCGATCACACCACCCGGGGCGTAGGCCTCACCCACCGACCGGGACAGGGCCCTCGGACCGAGGACCCCCTCCACCGAGATGTCGGCCCCGTCCAGCGCCCGGTGCAGCGCCAGCACCTCACGGCTGAGTACGGTACCGATCCCGGCCGCGCCCCGGCCGGCGGACCGGATCGACCGCGACGAGCGACTGGTGTGGATGGAAAGGGCCAGGAGCACCCGGTGTCGACGGGTGACCGGCGACGATTCGTCGACCAACGCCCGGTACGAGCGGCCGGCGGGAGTGTCGGCGCCGAGCACGGCGTGGGTGGCCCAGTGCTGCCGGACCGAGCTGCCGTCGTCGGGCAGGCACGACTCGATCCACTGGATCCGGTGCACGTCGGACCCCTCCCGGGCCATCGCCGCCAGCACCCGGGCCCAGGCTGCGATCTGCGCGTCCTGATCGGCTGGCCCGAGGAGTGCGAAACTGTGGCCCCTGACGGCCAACACGGCGGTTGCCGTGCGGGACGGGGCGTCGAACACCACCCCGACCTCGGCGGGCGTCTCCGGAGGCCCGCACGGGAGGCCGTCGATGGTCAACCCCCCGAAGACCGTCCTCCTGGCGGCCGAGTGGGTCGACCCGAGCGGCGGTCTCACCGTGACACCGCCGGGACCGGCGAGGGCCGGGTCGATCGAGACGCGGTGGCCGCGGCGGGGAGCCGGGGCGGACTGGCGGAGATCGCCGGTGGCCCGGGCCCGGGCCCAGCGGCATCCCGAGTGGCAGCCACTGCTCGCCGGTCCGGCCCTGGATCGGCCAGAAGGCGAAGACCGCGCCGGCACCGACGGCCGCCAGGGCCACCAGGATGCCGGCGACCGACGGACTGCGAACGCAGGGCCAACACCCCGATGGCCAGGCTTACCGCCACGGCCGCGATCTGCCCGCCCCGCCATCCGGCGATGACCCCCCGTCGCTCCAGCGGCGAGAACCGGTACCGGACCCGATCGGGTCGAGCGGAGCCGTCACCCATCGGGCGGGGGCGGGCCACTGGGCCGGTCCGGCCGGTTCATGGGCTTGGCGACCAGCTTGATGCCCATCTGGTCCCGACCGAGGTAGTCGTGCCAGACGGCCCCGGACTGCAACGGCAGGGGCACCAAGCCGGGGTAGAGGTCAGGAGCCTTCGTCTCCCGAGGCCGATCACCGTCGACGTGCCCTCCGACCGGGGTCCCTGCCGTCGAGGCGGGGCCGTCGCCTGCGAACCCCTGGCTGGCGAGGAGCCCGTTGGCCACCGCGGTGGCCTCGGGGTGGATCTCGTACAGGGGGATCCCGTGACCGGGTGGATCCATCGTCCCGACCCCGGTGGTCTCGAACGAGGACGGTCCGAGGTCGGGACCGCCCGCTGACGGCACGTCCCCGCCACCCGGCCCCCTGCCGCCCCCACCGGGTCCCACCGCCAACAATCCTCCCCGACCACCGGAGCCGGCACCGCCACCGCCGACACCACCGCCGCCGGCCAGCGAGCCGCCGAGACCACCACCCGCCATCGCAGCCCCGCCCGAGGCGAAGGCCGCGGCGGCCGTCATGTTCATGGCCGTGTGGGCCAGGCCGCGGGCGGGCACCATGGCCGTCTGTCGCGCCCGGTGGCTCAGGCTCTCGAGATGACCGACCGCTCCCGCCTCGACGAAGGGCAGGAGCCGGAAGAGGGCCCAAGGGGCGAGGGCCGACAGCAGGAGCAGGGCGGCACCGCCCAGTACGGCCGAGAAGCCCGCTCCGCCACCGGAGTCGGGCACGGCCCCGGTCGGCGTGGAACCTGCTCCTCCGGCCAGGGCGCCCGCCGCCAGGCTCAGGACCGAGACAATGACGAACTTCCCGAGGATGAGCGCCACAAGGGTGTCGACCAGACGACGGCACCAGTGTGAGATGGCCGGCCAGGCCAGGCTGGCCAGGGCCAGGGGGAGGAAGAGCACCGCCACATAGACCGCGGCGGCCCTGATGAGGAGCTCCACCCACACCAGCACGGCCCCCACCACCACGGCCAGGGCCCCGAGGAAGAGCACGAAGGCCGGCGTGGTCGGCTGGCCGGCCGCCGCACCGCCCGAGAGGGCCACGGTACGACCGAGGACAGGAAGTGCCCGGTGTCGAGTCCGGCGCCCTGGGCCACCGCCGCGCTCATGGCGTCGGTGACCGACAACCCGAGTTGGACCAGCTTGCACGGCCACCGCGGTCAGCAGCACGGCCAGGGGCACGTTGACCAGGACCGAGCGAAGCAGCGACGAGAGCGTTCTGGCGGTAGACGGACTGGACGATCCCGAGCAGCAGGAGGGGCACGATCACCACGCCGGCCAGTGCGGCCATGGTCGGAGTAGTGGGCGCCGAACCACGAGGCACCCAGATCGATGCGGGTGGTGTCCCCGAGGACCGAGCCGATCTGGGCCAGCAGCCACGTGGCCCCCTCGGCCACCCAGCCGCCCAGGGCGCCGAGCACGCTGTCGACCCCGAAATCCGGCCACCTGGGAGGCGGCCGAGCCGGCCAGGCCGGTGGCCGCCGAGGCCACCTGGCACACCGGGCCGAGTCCGGCGGCGGCCAGAGCCGAGGCGGCGGCCGGACAGGCAGCGCCGGGAGGGCCGCCAGGACGCTCACCTCAGTGGACGCCGGAGCCGGCGTTGTAGAAGAAGTCACGATCCCGGGCCCGCTCCGATCAGCAGCGCGGCCAGCCCTGAGATGAGGACGGCCCGCCGTCCCACGAAGGTCTGCTGGTAGTTCTGGCCATGGGAGCCCGAGGGCCCAGGCCGCCGCCCCGATGACCAGTCCCACCAACGCCAGGGCCAGGGCCCAGAACTGCAGGCCGTTCATGAGGTTCTGGAGGATCGCCGCCGGGGAGCTGGCTCGGGTCGGGGCTCATGGTGACGACGGCGGCCAACCGGCCGGCCGGGTGATGAGCACGGTCGAGCGGGCCGAGCGATCCGGAAGGGAGGGCCCAGACCCGGCACCGGGGTGCCCCGGGGCGAGGGAGGCGGACCGCGGGCGGAATGCGTGCAGAGCGAGGAAGGGGTCGGAGGGCATGGGCTCAAACTGTACGGAGCCCGACATGCTACTTTCAATACTTTTCATGTTATTTCATTGATTTTTCCCTCAGAGGCAGCCGGATCGTCACAGCTGGGCCATCGGCCTGCCATGCTTAGGCGGTGAAGTCGTACGTGATCGGGTACGTCGTCCTGGGCGTTGTCGCCGTCCTGGCCGTCGTCATCGCCGCCCGGCTGGGGCGCCGGGCCGGGCGACGGTCCCTCCAGCAGCGCCTGACCGCCCTGTCCAACCGCCTCGGCGTGGAGCCCCCGGACGACGGTGGCGTCGAGCCGGTGCTCAGCCACCTCGAGAAGGTGACCGGCGAGGCGGCCGAGGCGGTCACCGAGGCCAGCTCGGACGCCATCCGGCTCCGCCGGGCCCTCGACACCCTGCCCCAGGGGGTCATCGTCTGCGACGAGAACGGCGACATCGCCTTCCAGAACGCCCGGGCCACCGGGCTGATGAACAATCGGCACGGCGACGCCCTGGCCGCCCAGGCCGTGACCGAGCTCCTCGAGAACGCCTGGACCGACGGCTCGGCCGAGCGCACCCTCGACCTCTACGGGCCGCCCCGCCAGACCCTCACCGTCCGGACCCGGCTGATCGACGACGGGCGGCGGCCCCTCGGCGTGATCGCCATCATCGAGGACGTCTCCGACCGGCGGCGGCTGGAGGAGGTCCGCCGGGACTTCGTGGCCAACGTGAGCCACGAGCTCAAGACGCCCGATCGGGGCCCTCGGGCTGCTGGCCGAGACCCTCACGGTCGAGCCCGATCCCGAGGTGGCCCAGCGGCTGGCGTCGCGTATCCACACCGAGGCCTTCCGGGTCAGCCGGATCATCGACGACCTGCTCGACCTGAGCCGGATCGAGTCCGAGGAGGCTCCGCCCCGCGAGCCCATCTACGTCAACCTGGTGATGGCCGAAGCGGTCGAGCGGGTCCGGTCGGCGGCCGAGCAGCGACGCATTACCATCGAACTCAATGAGCCGCATCCCCCGGTCCACGTCCTCGGCGACCGCCGCCAGCTGGTCTCGGCCATGCACAGCCTGCTCGAGAACGCCGTGACCTTCTCCTACGAGGACACCGCGGTGCAGGTGTCCGGGGACCGGCCAACGGCGAGGTCCGGCTGTCGGTCACCGACGTCGGCGTGGGCATCCCGGCCCGCGACCTCGACCGCATCTTCGAGCGCTTCTACCGGGTCGACCACGGTCGCAGCCGCGACTCGGGCGGCACCGGCCTCGGCCTCTCCATCGTGCGCCACGTGGCCAGCAACCACCAGGGCCGGGTCGAGGTGGACTCCCGGGAAGGGCAGGGATCCACCTTCACCCTCATCCTGCCCAGTCCTCCGGAGTACTCGGCATGAGCGCCAAGACCGATCGGGCCGAGAAGGCCGGCAAGACCGGCTGCCTCGGCCTCCGCCGACAAGGCCGTCAAGTCGGGACAGACCGACAGAGCGGACAAGCGCGAGCACGCGGACAAGGTGGACACGTCCGCCGAGCAGACCCAGACCAAGGTCCTGCTGGCCGAGGACGACGAGTCCTTCGTCGACGCGTTGGTCATCGGACTGGCCCGGGAGGGGTTCGACGTCACCGTGGCCCGTGACGGCAACGAGGCCCTCCGCCTGTTCGCCGAGGAGGAGCCCGACCTGGTCCTGTTGGACCTGATGCTGCCCCGCCTGTCGGGGATCGACGTCTGCCGGTCCATCCGGGCCCAGTCCTCGGTCCCCATCATCATGGTCACGGCCAAGGGCACCGAGATCGACACCGTGGTCGGACTCGAGGTGGGCGCCGACGACTACGTGGCCAAGCCCTACCGGCTGCGCGAGCTGGTGGCCCGGATGCGGGCGGTGCTCCGGCGGACCCCGGGCACCGATCCCTCGCGGGGCCCCGACCCGGCGGACGGGTCCGCGGGCGGCTCGGAACGGCGGGCCACCGATCGGCGGACCGGCAGCGCCGTCCTCGAGGCCGGGGGCATCCAGATCGACCCCGACCGGCACCTGGTGTTCATCCGCGGCCAGGAGGTCCATCTCCGGCGCAAGGAGTTCGAGCTGCTCTCCCTGCTGATGGAGAACGCCGGTCGGCTGCTGACCCGCGACGTGCTGATCGACCGGGTGTGGGGATCGGACTACTTCGGGGACACCAAGACCCTCGACGTGCACATCAAGCGCCTGCGCAGCCACGTGGAGGAGGACCCGTCCTCCCCCAAGCTGATCACCACCATCCGAGGGGTCGGCTACCGGTTCGACGCCCCGCGGGGATGAGGCGCCGCCGGAGGCGCGTCGACTGAGGTCCGGGTGCGCTAGCCGGCCGCAGGGATGACCATCTCGCCCCGGAGGTACGGGGCCAGCACTTCGGGCAGGGCCACCGACCCGTCGGCCTGCCGCCCGTTCTCCACCAGGGCCGCCCAGATCCGGGCCCAGGCCAGGGCGGACCCGTTGAGGGTGTGGACCAGCACCGGGCCGCCACCGCCGGCGGGCCGGTAGCGGATGTTGGCCCGACGGGCCTGGTAGTCGCTGAACCAGCTGACCGAGGAGACCTCCAGCCACTGGTCGACGCCGGGCGAGTAGACCTCGAGGTCGAAGGTGCGGGCCGATGGAGCCGCCCATGTCGCCGGTGCAGAGGTCGAGGACCCGGTACTGGAGACCCAGATCCCGGAGCATCGTCTCGGCCCGGGCCACGATCTCGTCCAGCAGGCCGGGCGCCTGCTCGGGGGTGGT
Organism: uncultured Acidimicrobiaceae bacterium; assembly: GCA_963717885.1. GTDB lineage: Bacteria > Actinomycetota > Acidimicrobiia > Acidimicrobiales > RAAP-2 > Bog-756. The sequence goes on from CAVQXB010000001.1 coordinate 12,124, forward strand.
GTAGGCGAACAGCTCCACCTTGTCGAACTCGTGTACCCGCAGCAGGCCCCGGGTGTCGCGGCCGGCGGCCCCTGCCTCGCGGCGGAAGCAGGCCGTGGCCGCGGTGAGCCGGAGCGGGAGTCGGCCTCGTCGAGGATGTCACCCCGCCACATCGAGGTGAGCGGCACCTCGGCGGTGGGGATGGCCCACAGGTCGTCACGCTCGATGTGGTAGGCGTCCTCCTCGAACTTGGGGAGGTGGCCGGTCGAGACCATGGTCTCGGTCAGGACCAGGGTGGGCGGACGGACCTCTTCGAAGGCGTCGGCGTGGCAGTCGAGGGCGAAGGCGTCAGCGCCCGGAGGAGCCGGGCCCCGACGCCCCGGTAGAGGGGGAACATCGAGCCGGACAGCTTGGACCCCCGCTCCATGTCCAACAGTCCCAGCTCGGCGCCGATCTCCCAGTGGGGCACCCGCTGTGCCTCGCCGTAGGTCGGAGGGCCCCTCGGGCCAGGTCCGGACCACCACGTTGTCCTCGGGCCCGTCACCGTCGGGCGCATCGGGGGCCGGCAGGTTGGGCAGGTAGAGCAGGGCCTGGCGCACCTGGTGCTGGGCCGACTCGGCCAGCGGAGTTGAGCGTCCGCTCCTCGTCCCCCAGCTGGCGGCTGCGCTCGGTCAGCTGTTCGGCCAGGGCGGCGTCGCCCGACTTGCGGGCCTCGACCCACCTGCTTGGAGAGCGCCTTCACCTCGGCCCGGTAGTGGTCGCGGCGGCCCATGGCGGCACGGGCCTCCTGGTCGAACTCGACCAGCCGGTCGAGGTCGGCAGGATCCACCCCCCGGCGACCGAGGGCGGCCTTCACCGAGGCAGGTCGTCTCGCACCAGCCGGATATCGATCATGACGGGCACAACGGTAGCGTGACCACCCGTGCACGACGCCAACCATCCGACCAGCGACTCGCGCCCGGCTCCGGGCACCCGAGCCGGCCGACGCCCCGGCGGTGGCCTGTGACGGGGTGGTGATCCGCTACGGGGAGACCGTGGCCGTCGACCGGCTCTCCTTCGTCGGGCGGGCCGGCCAGGTGGTGGCTCTACTCGGCCCGAACGGGGCCGGCAAGACCAGCACGGTGGAGGCCCTCGAGGGGTACCGGCCGGTGGACGGCCGGCACGGCCCGCGTGCTCGGCCTCGACCCCGTCAGGGACCACGCCGCCCTGGTGCCACACATCGGCGTCATGCTGCAGAAGGGCGGCGTCTACCCGATGCTGGGGCCGGCTCAGGTCCTCCACCTCTTCGCCCGGTACTACGACCACGCCGAGGATCCCGAGGCCATGCTCGACCTGGTCGGCCTGCGTGCGGTCCGGCGCACCCCGTGGCGGCGTCTGTCCGGAGGCGAGCAGCAGCGTCTGGCCCTGGCCCTGGCCCTGGTGGGGAAGCCTCAGGTGCTCTTCCTGGACGAGCCGACCGCCGGCGTCGACCCGGAAGGCCGCATCATGGTGCGGGACGTCATCGCCGACCAGCGGGACCGGGGCATCTGCGTGATCCTCACCACCCACGAGCTGGCCGAGGCCGAACGCCTGGCCGACCATGTGGTGATCATCGACCGCGGCCGGATCCTGGCCGAGGGCTCCCCGGCCGAGCTGGCCTCCGGCACCGCGGACGGCTCCATCCGGTTCTCGACCCGGCCGGCCCTCGACACCGCGGCGCTGGCCGCGGCACTCGACCGGGAGCGGCCCTCGACCCGGGCGGGTCCGACGGCCGTGGCGCCACGGTCACCGAGGAGCGTCCCGGGTCCTACCGACTGGTTCCCCCGGCCGGCACCACCAGCCCCGCCGTGGTGGCCGTGCTGGCCCGACTGGCTCGCCGAGCGGGACATGGCCCTCGGCGACCTCCGGACCGGCCATTCGCTGGAGGAGGCGTACCTGTCGATCACCGGAGCCCGCGGCGAGGCGCAGGCTTCCGAGCCCGACGGGCCCGCGGCCGGCTCCGGATCCGAGGTCGGCTCCCGGTCATCCCGCCGGCGGAGCCGGCGAGGGTCGGCTCGCAGCGGCCGGGGTGCCGAACGATGAGGCCGCTCGCCGCGCAGCTTCGGGCCGAGCTCACCATGCTGTTCACCAACGGGGAGACCCTCGTCCTCACGCTGGGCATCCCGGTGGTGTTCCTGCTGTTCTTCTCCGGCGTGCACGTGCTCCCCACCGGGACCAGGCACCCGGTGGACTTCCTGGTCCCGGGGATCCTGGCCCTGGCGGTCATGTCGACCGCCATGACCGCCCTCGGCATCGGCACCGGATTCGAGCGGGGCTACGGCGTCTTAAGCGCCTGGGGTCGACGCCCCTCGGCCGGCCTCGCCTCCTGGCGGCCAAGATCACCGCCATCATCGGCGTGGAGCTCCTCCAGGCCGGGGTGCTGGTGGCGGTGGGCTACGCCCTCGGGTGGGACGCCCGGGAGGCCCGGGCGGGGCCGGGGCCCTCGTCGGTGCGGCCGTCGGCGCCATGGTGCTCGGGACCGTGGCCTTCGGAGGGATCGGCCTGGTGCTGGCCGGGACCCTCAAGCCTCTGGTCAACCTGGCCGTGGTCAACGGGCTGTTCGTGGTGCTGCTCCTGTTGGGGGGCATGCTCGTCCCCCTCGGCAAGCTGCCCGGCCTGGCTGGCCGACGTGTCTCCGGAGTGCTTCCGGCCTCGGCGCTGTCCGATGCCCTCCACGGATCTCTGGGCCACGGCACTCCGGTGTCGGGCCGCGACTGGGCGGTGCTGGCGGGATGGGCCGTGGCCGCCCCGGTGGTGGCCGGCCTCGCCTTCCGTTGGGAGTAGGCCTCCGTCGACAGCCCGCATCCGACAGCCGGCGTCCCCGGTGAGGCAGCGACAAGGGCCCCTGGACCGGTCAGGCCGAGGAGCCGGCCAACCGGTGCAGCCACCGGTCGAGCTCGGTCCTGGCTCACCGCGCCCTGGCACGTGGCCGACCACCTGGCCCTAGCGTCGATGAAGAAGGTCTGGGGAGCGCCGTAGAGGCCGTAGAGCCCGCTGTGACGCAAAGGTGGGAAGTCCACGCCGACCGGATAGGTGATGCCCGACCTTCTGCACGAAGGGAATGGCGTTGGCCGGTTGTCGCCGTGTCCACCCCGATGAACTGCACGGTCGAGCCCCCTGGCCTGCTGGGCCGCCGCGGTCCGGGCCAGCAGCGGCGTCTCCTTCTGGCACGGGCCGCACCAGGAGGCGAAGAAGTTGAGCACCACCGGATGGTGGGCGGTCGCTGCCGAGGCGCGTCGAGGCTGACCGGGGTCCCGCCGGTGAGCGACGGGAGGGTGAAGCCGGGGCCGCGTCGCCGATCGGCCACCACCGGGCCCGAGCTCGAGCCGGTCCCGGACGTGGAGCCGGAGGACCACGAAGAGGAGAACGGCCAGGGCCGTGGCGATGACGCAGCCGATGAGCAGGGAGCGCAGCCGGCGGGGCCGAGCCGGGGACGGGGTCGGGGGGCCGGCGGACGTGGCACCGGAGGGCGGGCCGCCTCCGTCGGCCGGGGGGCCGGCGCTCGCCGACGCCGGTGGTGCTGGTCGCCGGCGCAGGCCACGGTCAGTGCTTGGTGAAGATGTCGACCGCCATGAACACGAACAGGAGCGTGAGGTAGGTGATCGAGTAGCTGAACAGCTGCATGGCCGCCTTCGGCGTGGCCCGGGCCCACAGCCGGACGGCCAGGGCGACGAACACCACGCCCAGCACCGCGGCCGCGACGATGTAGACGACTCCGAGCCGGCCCACCACCGCCAGCAGCAGGGACACGCCCACCAGGATCACGCTGTAGAGCAGGATCTCCCGGGCCGTCCTCTTGAAGGTGGCCACCGCCGGCAGCATGGGCACGCTGGCCGCCTGGTAGTCGTCCTTGTACTTGACGGCCAGGGCCCAGAAGTGGGGCGGCGTCCACACGAAGATGATGGCGAACATCACCACCGGGGTCCACGACAGGCTGTCGGTCACCGCCGCCCAGCCCACCAGCACCGGCACCGCGCCGGCGGCGCCGCCGATGACGATGTTCTGGCTGCTGGTCCGCTTCAGCCACATCGTGTACACGAACACGTAGAAGAGGGTGGCCGAGACGGCCAGGGCCGCGGAGAGCAGGTTGACCCACGCCCACAGTTCGACGAAGGCCAGCACCTCGAGGCTGATGGCGAAGACCAGGGCGTTGCGGGGGGTGATCGCCCCGGTCACCAGCGGCCGCTTGCTGGTGCGGTGCATGAGCTTGTCGATGTCGCGGTCGATGAACATGTTGATGGCGTTGGCCCCGCCGGCGGCCAGCGCCCCGCCGAGCAGGGTGGCGGCCATCAGCCACACCGGAGGCAGTACCCCGCTGGGCCACGATCATGGTGGGCAGCGTGGTGATGAGCAGCAGCTCGATGATGCGCGGCTTGGTCAGCGCCACGTAGGCACCGACCCGGGACCCGAGCGAAATTCGGCGAGGCAGGGCCACCGCGGGGAGTGCCATTGGCGAAACTGTAGTGCGAACGACCGGCCAGGGGACATTGACGGGATCGGACCTCCACGGGGCGGGTGGCAGGCCCGGGCTCCCGCCGGCGCCGATCGGGCCGATACCATACGGAAACGGTGTCCTCCCTGCGTATCGGCCCTCGCCCGTTCCTCCTCCTCTGCCGGATCACGCTGGCCACGGTGGTGCTCAACATCGTCACCGGGGCCGCCGTCCGGCTGTCGGACTCCGGGCTGGGGTGTCCGGACTGGCCCACCTGCTCGCAGCACCATCTGACCCCGGCCCTCCGGCTGCACCCCTGGTGGAGTTCGGAAACCGGGTGGTGGTGTTCGTGCTGGTCGTGGCCTGCATCGTCACCGCAGTGGCCTCGTTCTTCCGGCGGCCCGGGCGGCGCGACCTGCGGTGGCTGTCCGGCGGGCTGATCCTCGGGGTCATCGGCGAGGCGGTACTCGGGTGCCTTCGTCGTGTACTCCAAGCTCAACGCCTACGTGGTCGATGGTGCACTTCCTGGTCGGCATGGCCCTGCTGACCGTGGCGGTGGTCCTCACCCTCCGGGCCGGGCACCGGGCCGGGCCGCGGCACCCTGGTGGTGGAGCCGGCAGTGCCCTGTGGCTCAGCCGGGCGCTGCTCGGCGCGTTGGTGGTGGTGCTGGCGGCCGGGGCGGCCACCACCGGCACCGGCCCCCACGCCGGCGGCAAGGGGGCCAAGCGGATCCCCCTCGGCCTCGAGGACATGACCCGGATCCACGCCGAGATCGTGATCGCCGCGGTGGTGTTGGTCCTGGTCCTGCTGTGGGTGCTCTGGCGGACGGACGCCCCGCCCCAGGTCCAGGACTCGGGCCGGATCCTGCTGGCCGTCATGGTGGTCCAGGGGGTCGATCGGCTACACCCAGTTCTTCACCCATCTCCCCGCCGTGCTGGTCGGGGTCCACGTGTTCGGGGCCTCGATGGTGTGGTCGACGGCCCTGTGGTTCCACCACGGCCTGTCCGATCACCGGCCCGAGACCGAGCCCGAGACGGGCCGAGACCGAGACGCCGAGCCACCGGGCCGGACGCCCGGGCCGGGAGCTGGCCGGGACCGACCGGGTCGGCCGCCCGGGAGCCGGTGTGAGCGCGGCGCGACACCGCCGGAGCCCAGCCGGCCTGTTACGCGCCGGCGGTCGGGCCGACCCCGCTGGCCGACCGGGTCCGGTCCCGCCAGGTGGAGACCGCACCGGTGGAAGACCGACCCGTCGGCGGCCGAGTGGACCGATCTCGAGGAATCGCCGAGCACCGACAAGCCGTGGCTGGTCATCGTGTGGAACGACCCGATCAACCTGATGTCGTTCGTGACCTACGTCTTCCAGAAGCTGTTCGGGTACTCCAAGGAGAAGGCCACCAAGCTGATGCTGGACGTCCACCACAAGGGTCGGGCCGTGGTCTCCTCGGGGACCCGGGAGCGGGCCGAGCTGGACGTCTACCGGCTCCACGAGCACGGGCTGTGGGCCACCATGGAACCCTCTACGTGAGCGCACCCATCCGGCGCCGGCGCGACGGCCGGTTCGCCGTCAAACTCGATCCCAGCGTGCGGGCGGTGCTGGTGACCATGGCCGAGCAGCTCGCCCCGATCCTCGGTCCCGACGAGCCGATGACCAGGCGTCTCTTCCCCCCGGCCTACACCGGCGACGGACGAGGCGGTCGCCGAGGCGCGACTACCGGAAGCTGGTCGACGAGCGCACTGGTCAACCACCACCGGGAGGCCTTCGCCCTGATGGCCGCCGACCGCCCAGTCCGACATCCTGACCGAGTCCGAGCTCAACGCCTGGCTGTCGGCGGTCGGGTCGCTGCGGCTGGTCCTCGGGACCCGGCTGGACGTCAGCGAGGACATGGGGCCGCCGGATCCCGAGGACCCGACGGCGTCCGAGTACGCCCTCTACGAACTGCTCGGCCAGCTCCAGTTCCTGATCGATCGAGGTGCTGGCCGCCGGGCTCCCGGACGAGGGCCGGCCCGAAGGGGCGCTGTGATCCCTCTGCTAATCTCCAAAAGCCCTGATCGGGTTTGGAGCCCCCATCGTCTAGCGGCCTAGGACGCCGCCCTTTCAAGGCGGTAACACGGGTTCGAATCCCGTTGGGGGTGCCGTACGCCCCAGCGCCAGTGCTGGTTGGGGACCTGTGGTGCAGTTTGGAGTGCACGCCGGCCTGTCAAGCCGGAGGTCGCGGGTTCAAATCCCGTCAGGTCCGCCACCTCGGTTCGCCGAGTCGAGGTCGGGTAGCTCAGTTGGTAGAGCGCGCGCCTGAAAAGCGTGAGGTCACCGGATCGACGCCGGTCCCGACCACTGGAGGTCGTCCCCGGTCGGGCGCTCGTCGTCCTCGGCGGTCGGGTGGGTCGAGCGGGTCCGTCTCCCTCTTTGTGTCGCCCGGTGCCGCCCTCTCGACCGACTCTGCCCGGACGGGCGCAGCCTCTGGGCGTCGAGACACCCGGAGGGCGGTCCCTCGAGCGTGCGGCTCGTTCACGGTTGGGCCGCCCGACGGCGCAGCCCGGGCCCAACGGGCCGGCTCCGTCCTCAACCGTCCTCCACGGTCCTCACCCTCCTCCCGTCAGTCCCCGCGATCCTCGACCTCCCGCCTGAGGATGGCGAACATCTCCGGCTCCCCGACGCCCAGCTCGCGCATCCGGCGGGCAAAGGCACGCGCCTCGACGGTGGCCTGCTGTCTCACCACCGACGGCTCACCGGCCACGAAGGTGCCGTGGCGCCCCTCGGTGCTCACCAGGCCCTGGAGCTCGAGCTCGCGGTAGGAGCGGGCCACGGTGTTGACGGCCAGGCCGAGGTGTGCCGCCAGGGTCCGGACCGTGGGCAAACGCTCGGCCGGGGCCAGGTCCCCCCTCTCGATGGCGCCGGCGATCTGCTTCCGGACCTGCTCGAACGGGGGAGCCCCCGAACTCGAGTCCAGCACCACCAGTTCCATCTGGTGGTTGTAGCAGAGGTGGCGCTCCGGCCGGGGCCGAAGCTGGACCTCCCTGACCGCCTACCGGATGCGCGGATCGCACCCGGCCCATGGATCGCAACGGGGCGTTGAACGGCGCAGTGTCGAGATGGCGTCAGTCGTCGGTGACCCGGCCGGTGTCCGGCCGCTCCCCGGTGTCCACCAGCTCCTGGGCCACCACCCGGAGCTTGAGGTTCAAGTGCTGCGATGCTCGGCGGAGGATATCGAAGGCCTGATCGGAGGAGATCCGCTCCCGTTCCATCAGGATTCCCTGGGCCTGACCGATCATCTCGCGGGTGGCCAGGGCCGAGTGGAGCTGGGCCGCCTTGCGCTCCTCCTCCTCATGGGCTCTGGCCGTGGCGAAGGCCAGACCGGCCAGGGCCGCCAGCAGGAGCCCCCGGCCCCGGTCGATGACCCCGAAGGCTTGTGGATAACGGGCATAGAGGTTGAGGGCCCCGGGGGCACCGTTCAGCGCCAGGGGCAGGGCCAGTAGGCTCCGCACGCCTCGCGCTCGTGGCCTCGGGCCCGAAGGCCGGCCAGCGCCCGTCGCCGGCCAGGTCCTCGGCATAGACGGCTGCGGTGCCCGACAGCGCGTCGAGGCACGGTCCCTCGCCCAGATCGTGCTGGAGCCCGTCGATCTCGATGACCAGTGAGTCGCTGCACACCGGCGTGGTCAACGCGTGGCCCTTGATCAGGAAGATGCCGGCGAAGTCACATCCTTCGATGGTGGACACGGCCAAGCCGACCACCTGGTTCAGGGTGTCCTGTGCGCTGCCCGCCGCGAAGAGGCCGACGGTCTGGGACACGGTGGCCAGCAGGTCGAGCGACGGATCCACCTCCGAGGGTGCGTCGTCGGTCATGTCGTCGGCGTTCGTCATCAGTCGTCTAAGCATCCCACCGGGGAGTCCGATACTCAATCGGATCGCCACCGACGGGGTGGCGGAAGGACCGGTGGCTGGTACCATTCGGGTTGCCTTCTGCAGTGAGGGTCGGCGAGCCGGAAAGCCCAACCCTGTGCCATCGGAACTGCGTCGGCTTCGGAGTCGACCCGCCTATTTCATCTCGGTGGTGCGATGAGCGCGGGCGGAGGGCCGCCTCGGGAGTTCTCCATCTCGCTGGACATGGTCGGGCCCACCGCCTTCGTCTCCCTCAAGGGGCGATTCGACGCCGCGGCGGTGACCGATCTCGCCAAGTTGCTGGACCAGGTGATCGCCAATGGCTACTCGTCGATGGTCGTCGACCTGGTGGCCCTGGACGCCCTCGATCCGTCGGGCATGGCGCTCATTGCGACGTCCGCCCGGCGGCTGGCGGATGGGGGCCGACGGTTGAGTATCCGGTCGCCGTCCGCCTCGATGCAAGGGCAACTGCAGGCTGGCGGTCTCGGCGACCTGATCCGTGGCGAGGAGTTCGAGCCCATGCCGGCCACCATCGGCACCCGCCTGGAGCCGGTGGTCCTGCCGTCGGACCTCCCCACCCTCGAGCGACTCTCGTCCGCGGCCAAGGTGAGCGCTCTGCCCACCGACAACGACCTGGTGGACGCCACCCTCCGCCTGGTGGTGACGCTGGCACGGACCACCGTGGGCGGGGCGGACGGGGTGAGCGTCTCCCTCCGCCGGCACGGCCTTCTGGCCACCGTGGCGGCCAGCGACCAGACCGTCCTAGACATGGATACCCAGCAGTACGCCACCGGTGAGGGGCCGTGCGTGGACGCTTCGAACCAGGGACGGTGGTTCCACGCCCCCATGCTGGACGAGGAGGACCGGTGGCCGGACTTCACTCCCAGGGCCAGGGCGCTGGGCATCCGGGCCATCCTCTCGTCACCCCTCATGGCCCTGGGCCGCCCGGTCGGGGCGCTGAACATCTACTCCCGCCGGACCTCGGCCTTCGCCACCGACGACCAGCGGCTGGCCCTGACCTTCGCCACCGAGGTCTCCGCCATCCTGAGCGACGCCGGGGTCGATGCCTCCGACGACCAGCGGTCGGAACGGTTCCAGGCGTCCTTGCGCTCCCGCGAGATCATCGCCCAGGCCCAGGGGGTGCTCATGGAACGGGACGGCGTCTCCGAAGACGAGGCCTTCACCGAGCTGCGCGTCCACTCCCAGCAGACCGGCCTGTCCCTCCGGGCCCGGGCCGAGGAGATCACCGGCTCGACCCGCCGGCCTCCAACCGAGCCCGCCCCTCGGCCCGGTGGAGGACAGCGTGGCTGAACGGGAGCCCGATCACTTCGACCGTTTCCGTCAGGATGCCGGACTGACCCGTGGCGAGCTGTGGCTCCGCTACTTCGAACTGGGCGGCATGAGCTCGGCCTTCCAGATGGAGGCCTTCCTCTACGGCGCGCTCACCCCGAGCGACCACGACTACGACGTCATCGCCCACGCCCTCAACGAGCGTTTCGTGGAGCTGGGGGGAACCACCCCGTGCCCTACATCGAGGACATCGAGGACATCGAGGACATCGAGCCGGCCTAGCGGTCGGGCCCCGGCAGGGGGATCTCCGGGGTGTGCCGCTCCGGGCGGCACGGGGAACCGTGTGGCGACAACTCCCGACGGGTTGCGACCTGGTCACGGGCACGGAGGGCGCCAGCCCGACCCCGTCGGCTCCCGCCGTGACCACCTGTACGACCGCCTCCGGTCGGCCTCCGCCGGTCCACCCTTCGATCGCACCGTCCCCCGACATTCCGTTCCGGCCGGGAGGGAGGGGCGGAATCAACCCTGAGGCTTGACAGAGGCTGTATCGCGATATATCGTTATACAACGTGAGCGGTCGTTGACCGCCCAAGAAACCTATGGCGTCGGCATCGGGCCGACCCGAAATGAGCACCGAGGAGAACGACCTGATGCATGGACACAGACGATTCGACGAGACGACCACCGGCCCCCGGTCTGGAGCCGACTTCCCCGGACCGGGCGACCGGTTCGACCGCTTCGGCGGCGCCCCAGGGGGCCCGCGGGGACGGGGAGGGGGCCGAGGCCGGGCCGGTCGGGGCGACGGCGGATTCGGACCGGGCTTCGGTCCCCCCATGTTCGGCCGGGGCCCGAAGCGGGGACGGGGTGACGTCCGGGCCGCGATCATCGCCCTCCTGGCCGAGGAGCCGATGCACGGCTACCAGATCATCACCGAGCTGACGGAACGCAGCAAGGGCGTGTGGCGCCCCAGCCCCGGCTCGGTCTACCCGACCCTCCAGGTGATGGAGGACCAGGGGCTGGTCACAGCGGACAAGGCCGAGGGGCGACGGGTGTTCAGCCTCACCGCCGAGGGCCGGGCCGCGGCCGACGCCGCCGGTGACGGACCGGCGCCATGGGAGCGGGCCGCCCGGGGGGCCGACCGGTCGCTGGTCGACCTCCGGGGCCTCATGACCGAGGTCGGCAGCGGCCATCATGCAGGTGGGCCGGGCCGGCAGCGAGAGCCAGGTGAAGGCGGTGGGCGAGATCCTCGCCGACACCCGGCGTCGCATCTACCTCGTGCTGGCCGAGGGCACCCCGTCCACCCCTGAGGACGGACCGGACCCTGGCGCATGACCCCGCCGACCAGCTCCGGCCCTGGCCCTGAGGGTCAGGGCCGGCACCGCTGCCGTGTCCGGGTCGGCGTCAGCCCCCTTCGTAGTCGAATCCGAGGTCCGGGGCGGTGAGCAGGGCCCGGAACGGCAAGCCCCTCGGCCTCGGCCATGGCCTCCACCGTGCCACCCCGGTCGACCACCGCCACCAGCAGGACCGGTACCGCGCCGGCCTCGACGACGGCATGGGCCGCCTCGAGCAGCGACGAGCCCCGGGTGACGGTGTCCTCGGTGATCACCACCCGGTCGCCCGGGTCGAGGGCGCCGGCGATCCGGCCGCCGCCGCCGTGGTCCTTGGCCTCCTTGCGGACGCTGAACGCCTTCAGCACGGCGGCCCCGGGTGGCCGCCACCCCGGCGGTGACGAAGGCCACCGGGTCGGCCCCCATGGTCAGCCCCCCGATGGCCGTCGGCGTCGGGCGGGATCACCGACAGCACGCCGTCGGCCACCAGCACCATGGCCTCGGGTCGGCACACCGTCTGCTTCGAGTCGATGAACCACGAGCTCCTTCGGCCCGGACTTGAGGGTGAAGTCGCCGCGCTTGACCGAGTGCTCGAGCAGGTGGGCCCGGAGCGCCTCGAACTCGGTGGCCGGGAGCGGCCCGCTCATGCCGGCGGGACCGGCACGTCGTCCGGGGGTCGAGCCGGCCCCCCGGGCCAGAACGCCGGACCCGGTGAACTCCACGCCGCGGCGACCTTCCTCCACCCGGCCCACCACCGCGGCCCCGACCCCCGGACCGCCAGCGCGGCCAGCGCATCGGCGGTGCTGTCAGGGCCGACCACCATGACCATCCCGAGGCCGAGGTTGAACACCCGGGCCATCTCGTCGTCGGCCACATGGCCCAGCCGGCGGATCTCGCCGAAGATGGCCGGCACCTCCCAGGTGCCCCGGTCGAGCACGGCCCGCAGCCCCTCGCGGGGCAGGGCCCGCGGCACGTTGCCCTCGAACCCGCCGCCGGTGATGTGGGCCACGGCGTGGACGTCGGCGGCGGCGATGGCGGCCCGCACCGCCGGCGTGTAGAGCACCGACGGCCGGATCAGCTCGTCGGCCAGGGTCACGCGGGGCCCCGGGCCAGGCCGGGGCGTCGAAGGCCCGGCCGGCCCGCTCCAACAGTACGTGGCGGGCCAGGGTGTACCCGTTGCAGCGCAGGCCCGGGCGAGCCAGCCCGATCAGCACGTCCCGGGGTCGCACCCGGGCCGGCCCCAGGAGTCCTGCCCGCTCGACGACCCCGACGGCGAAGCCCACCAGGTCGAACTCGCCGGGCTTCATGACCCCGGCGTGCTCGGCCATCTCGCCACCGAGCAGGCTGGCCCCGACCTGACGGCAGCCCGTCGGCCACCCCGGCCACCAGCTCGGCCATCTGGGCCGGGTCCACCGCATCCCGACGAGATGTAGTCGAGGAAGAACAGCGGCTCGGCCCCCTGGCACACCAGGTCGTCCACGCACATGGCCACCAGGTCGATGCCGATGGTGTCGAACCGGCCGAGGGCCTGGGCCACCAGGGCCTTGGTCCCCACCCCGTCGGTGCCCGCCACCAGGACCGGCTGGCGGTACCGGTGGGCGGGGTCCAGAGCGAAGAGCCCGCCGAAGTCGCCCAGGCCGCCGAGGACCTCGGGGCGCAGGGTGGAGGCCACCAGGGGCTTGATCAGGTCGACGGCCCGTTCACCGGCCTCGATGTCCACGCCGGCGCCGGCGTAGGTGGCCGGAGCCCGTGCGGTCGACGAACCGGTCGGGTGCGAGCCGGGGGGGTCGGGGTGCGGATCCGGGGTGGCGGCGCTCACGCCGAAGGGCCGGCCACGCCGCTCAGAGCGTGGCCCGCTCGGCGAACTCCACCGGCACCGGCACCGGGTAGCTGCCGGTCAGGCAGGCGTCGCAGAACCCGGCCCCGGGGGCATCGATGGCCTGCACCAGATGGTCGAGGGTGAGGTACTCGAGCGAGTCCACGTCGAGGAACTCCACGATCTCGTCGAGGGTCTTGATGGAGGCCAGCAGCTCGGTCCGGTCCGGGGTGTCGATCCCGTAGAAGCAGGGCCAGCGGAACGGAGGCGAGGAGATCCGGAGATGGACCTCACTGGCGCCGGACTCCCGGAGCATGGTCACCATGGCCCGGGTGGTGGTGCCCCGGACGATCGAGTCGTCCACCACGATGACCCGCTTGCCGGTGATGTTCTCGCGGAGCGGGTTGAGCTTGCGGCGCACCCCGTTGGCCCGCTCGGCCTGGGTGGGGGCGATGAAGGTGCGGCCGATGTAGCGGTTCTTGACCAGGCCCTGCCCGTAGGGGATGCCCGGACTCGACCGCGTAGCCCTCTGCCGCCGGGACGCCCGAGTCGGGCACTCCCATCACCAGGTCGGCGGGGACCGGGGCCTGGGTGGCCAGCAGCTGGCCCATGCGCCGACGTGCGCCGTGCACCTCGTTGCCGTAGAGCCGGGTGTCGGGTCGGGCGAAGTACACGAACTCGAAGATGCAGAGCTTCGGGGTCGAGACGCTCGGCGGGGAAGGGGCGCTCCGAGCGGACTTCCTTGCCGTCGATGACCACCATCTCGCCGGGCTCGAGCTCGCGGATGAAGGTGGCACCGATCACGTCGAGGGCCGGCGACTCCGAGGCCAGCACCCAGCCCTGCTCGAACTCGTCGGTGGCCTCGAGCCGGCCGAGGCAGAGGGGCCGGAACCCGTTGGGGTCGCGGACGCCGATCAGCCGGTCGGAGTCGAGGAGGACGAACGAGAAGGCACCCTCCACCGCCGGCAGGACCTTGGTCAGCGCGTGCTCCAGGTCGTCGCCCACCTCGGCCCGGGTGCGCTCGGGCAGCTCGGGCGGGAAGGCCTGGCCCAACAGTTCGGCCACCAGATCGCTGTCGGAGGACACCAGGCCGGGCAGCATGCCGGCCGCTTCGCCCAGCTCGGTGGTATTGGTCAGATTGCCGTTGTGGCCCAGGGCGAACCCGGCCCGCCCGACCGCCCGGTACACGGGCTGGGCGTGGATCCAGTCACTGGAGCCGGCCGTCGAGTACCGGGTGTGGCCGATGGCCATGTGCCCTCGGAGGCCCGACAGCTTCCGCTCGTCGAACACCGTGGTGACCAGGCCCATGTCCTTCATGACGGTGATGACGTCGCCGTCGCTGACCGCCATGCCGGCCGACTCCTGGCCGCGGTGCTGAAGGGCGTAGAGCCCGTCGAAGGTCAGGTGTGCCACCGAGCGCCCCGGGGCATAGACCCCGAAGACTCCGCACGCTTCCTTGGCCTCCATCATCGGTTGGTCACCGCACACACCGGGGGTCGTCGGGCTCGTCCTTCGCCACGATTAGGCCACAGAATCACCTCACCGTGCCACTCCAGACTAGTGGCGGTGAGCTGCCGTGGGCGCCGCCACCGCCGGCGACCGGGCCGAAGCGGGGGGGCGGCCGTCCGAGGTCGGTCGAGCCGGGGCGGATCGGGCCTGGCCCTCGCCGCGCCCTGACGGCTCGGCGCCGGGGACCGGCGGTCTGCGCCCCGGTAGCGTCCGTCGGGTGATCGACCTGCACACCCACTCCACCGTGTCGGACGGGAGCGACACCCCCGAGCACGGTCGTGGAGCTGGCCGTCGAGGCCGGGTGCGGCGCCCTGGCCCTGACCGACCACGACTCGCTGGCCGGCATCGGTCCGGCCCGGCTGCGGGCCGCCGAGCTCGGGATCACCTTGGTGCCCGGGTGTGAGGTCTCCTGCCGGCCGGTCGGGTCCGGCGGCATGCACGTGCTGGTGTACTTCGTGGAGGAGGACGGCGGCCCGCTCGACGAAGAGCTGGGCCGGCTCCGCGCCGACCGTCGGAAGCGGAACCTGGCGCTGGCCGAGCGACTGGTCGAGCTGGGGCTACCGGTCACCTACGACCGGGTGGTGGCGGCGGCGGGGAGCGAGGAGGGCGTCGGGCGACCCCACTTCGCCGTGGCCCTGGTGGAGGCCGGGGCGGCCGATTCGATCGACGACGCCTTCGACCGCTACCTGGCCAACGATCGGCCCCGCCTACGTGCCCAAGGCCCGCCTGACCGGACCGGACGTGGCCCGGCTGGCCCGGGAGTCGGGTGGGGTGGCGGTCCTGGCCCACCCCTACAGCCTCGGGTCTCGAGGGACCGGACATGGCCAGGGTGGTGGGCGAGCTGGCCGATGCCGGCTTCGCGGGCATCGAGGCGGTCTACGGCCGCTACTCTCCCCGCCAGCGCGCCGAGCTCGGCCACCTGGCCCGCCGGTTCGACCTGGTGGCCACCGGGGGCTCGGACCACCACGGCACCATCAAGCCCGACCTGCGGGTGGGCACCGGACAGGGCGACCTGAAGGTACCGGACCGGTGCTCGGCCTCCTCGAGTCCCGCCGGCCGTCGGGCTGAGGCCCGGCCGCCGGGTCGGGGCCGCGACCGAACCGGTCAGTTGGTGACCGGGGCCAGATCGTCCAGGAGGGACGGCAAGCCGGCCCGCCACGCCGCGGTGGCCTGCGCCAGGCCCAGGTCGACCAGGCCGTCCACCACCAGCCGGTCGCCCCCGGTGCGACCCGAGCACCCGGAACCCCACCCCGGCCTCGGCCGCCCGGGCCACCAGCTCCGCCCTCCGGGTGGTGCACACCACCACCCGGGACGGCGCCTCGGTGAACAGCTCGTGGTGGTCGGCGAGCCCGACCACCTGCAGCCCGATGCCGGAACGGACGGCCATCTCGGCCAGGGCCACCCCCAGTCCGCCACCGGACACGTCGTGGATGCCCGACACCAGGGGGGACCTCCTCGCCGGCGGCGTTCCCCTCCCGCCACCAGGGCGGTGACGAACGCCACCAGGCGGGCGTGGCCGGGTAGGTCCAGCGCGGGCAGGGTGCCGTCGCCGGTGGCCCCGGACCTCGACGGCCCAGCGCGAGCCGGCCAGGGACGGCGGACCCTGCCGGGCGCGTGGTGGTGCCCACGCTGGCGTCCAGCAGGACCAGTGAGGCCCGCTCCACCAGGGTCACCCCGGGGGGCGGCACGGCCAGACGGTCGATGAGTCCCAGCACCCCGATGACCGGGGTGGGGTCGATGTCCGCGCCGTAGCTCTCGTTGTAGAGGCTCACGTTGCCCCCGATGACCGGCAGGCCGAGGCCGAGGCAGGCCTCGCTCATCCCGTCGACGGCCTCGGACAGCTGCCACATGACCTCGGGGTGCTCGGGATTGCCGAAGTTGAGGCAGTTGACCACGGCCATGGGCCGGGCCCCGGCGCAGGCCACGTTGAGGGCCCCCTCGGCCACGGTGGCCGCGGTGCCGGCCCGCGGGTCGATGGCGCACCAGGTCGGGATTGGAGTCGGTGGTGAGGGCCAGGCCCTTCGTCCGAGGCGGGAAGCCCCGGGGCGGCCAGCCGCAGCACGGCGGCGTCGCCTCCCGGCCCGTCCACGGTGTTGAGGAAGAGCTGATGGTCGTACTGGCGGTAGACCCACGACGGGTCGGCCAACAGGGCCAGGACGTCGGCCCCGCAGTCGGTCGGGGCCGGCAGCGCCCCGGGGTCGTCGGCCGCCCGGGCCTCGAAGTCTCGGGGACGGGCCAGGGGCCGGTGGTAGAGGGGGGCCTCGTCGCTGAGGGCCCCGGCCGGCACGTCCCCGAGGACCTCGCCGTCGAACCCGTCGAGGATCCGGAGCCGCCCCGGCTGCCCGGGGGTCGGCTCGGTGACCCGCCCCACCACCGCCGATCGCACCTCCCAGCGCCGGCAGACCTCCTCCACCCGCGGGAGGTCGCCCGGGGTGACGATGGCCAGCATCCGCTCCTGGCTCTCGGAGGTCATGACCTCGTAGGGGGCCATGCCCGGCTCCCGGCGGGGCACGGCGGAGACGTCGACGTCCATCCCCACCCCGCCCCGGGCCGCCGTCTCGCTGGTGGCACAGACCAGGCCGGCGCCACCGAGATCCTGGATGCCGACCACCAGCTTGGCGTCGAGCAGCTCGAGGCATGCCTCGATCAGCCGCTTCTCCTCGTAGGGGTCGCCCACCTGCACGCTCGGCCGCTTGGCCGCCTCCGCCTCGGCATCCACGCCTCCGAAACCGGCCGAGGCCAGCACGCTGACCCCGCCGATCCCGTCCCGGCCGGTGGACGAACCGAGCAGCACGGCCAGGTTCCCCGCGCCGGTGGCCGCACCGAGCACCAGTCGCTCGGTGGGCAGCACGCCGAGGCACAACACGTTGACCAGGGGGTTCTGCGCGTAGCAGTCGTGGAAGGTCAGCTCGCCGCCGACGGTCGGCACCCCGACCGAGTTGCCGTAGCCCGAGATGCCGGCCACCACCCCCTCGATCAGCCACTGCTGGCGGGCATCGCCGGGGTCGCCGAAGAACAGGGGGTCCATCACCGCAATGGGCCGGGCCCCCATGGTGAAGATGTCCCGGAGGATGCCTCCGACCCCGGTGGCCGCGCCCTGGTAGGGCTCGATGGCCGAGGGATGGTTGTGACTCTCGATGCGGATGGCCACGGCGATCCCGTCGCCGGCGTCGATCACCCCGGCGTTCTCCCCCGGGCCCACCAGCACGTGGGGCGCCGTCGTGGGCAGCCGCTTGAGGTGGACCCGTGACGACTTGTAGGAGCAGTGCTCGCTCCACATGACGGCGAACAGGGCCAGCTCCAGGTGGTTGGGCGGCCGGTGGAGGAGGGCCTCCACCTCGTCCCGCTCCCCGTCGGTGAGGCCGAGGGCCCGGTGCAGCGGCTCGCTGGATGCGGACCCCGTGTCGACCGTCACTGTGCTCTCGTCACTCCTCGTCCTGGTCGGCCTGGTCGGTGTCCCCCGGGCGGATCGCTGCCGCTGGTGCGTCCACCGCTGGCACCGCCGGCGGCCGGCAGCCGCCTCCCGGACCACTGTTGTCCCGGGCGGCCCGTGCGTCATCGAGCGTACCCGCCGACGCACGGCCATCTGACTGGCCCTGGGGCCGGGATCCGACCGGCTCGATCCCGGGAGGCCGCGCCGGGTGCCATAGCCGAGGGCGGGCTCCGGTCCGGACCCGGTACAGCCCCGGAACAGCCCCGAGGCCCGACAGACACTCTCCAATGGGCCGTCACCTTGCCGGGGAGGGCCGATTCGAACCCGACGGGGCCAGACCGATGGCTCGGCTTTGGACCTCATCGGCAGCCCTCTCCGGGCCATTGAGCCTCTCTTTGGGACGTCTTTGTCCGAAGTACTGGCCAGGGAACGGCCAAAAGCTGGGATGCCATAGAGGCTGAGCGGCCCACGTCACTCGGCCGAGCACGGTCCATCTCGGCCACTCTTGGGGCGCCTTGGCCTGCCATGGGGCGGAGAAGGCCTGAATAGCGGGTGATTCGTCCCACCGGCCAGTGGGCAATAGGTACCGATCGGGTTGCCGTCCATGTTCAAACCGGGTCGGGGACTTTTCTCCCATGCCGGCCGTGCGGAACCGACTCACCCGACAATCTCTCCGATTATTTGGCCCTATGATGCCGCCCCACTCCCGCGTAGGTTGCGTTCTATGGCGTTCTCTGCGAGGCTCTGCATCATGGCAGCTACAACCCCGACGAAATCGCGCAAAAAAACTCCGATGTCCGAGGACCACAAGGCGGCCTTGGCCAAGGGACGGGAAGAGGGCCGCATCGTGCGCCGCTATCTCGAGGCCCTGGAGTCGACCAAGCCCCGCCGGGGTCGCAAACGGACCCCCGAGTCGATCCGCAGGCGGCTGGTCGCCATCGACAACTCGCTGGCCACCGCCGACCCCCTGTCCCGCCTGCATCTGGTCGAGGAGCGACAGCGGCTGGAGTCGGAGCTCTCCCACACCGGGGAGACCGTGGACCTGGCCGCACTGGAGAAGAGCTTCGTCAAGGTGGCCCGGGTCTACGGCGAGCGCAAGGGCATCTCCTACTCGGCGTGGCGCACGGTGGGCGTCAGCGCCTCGGTCCTCCAGCAGGCCAAGATCCCCCGCACCCGCAGCTGAACCTCGGCCCGGGTCATCGCCGACCGGCGGCTCAGGCCACGGTGGCTGCGGCCGCCGGCTCCACCGAGCCCAGCAGGGCGCGGAGCAGGACCGTCCCGTCGACCGAGCCCAGCAGCGGGTCGGACGCCCGCTCGGGATGGGGCATGAGCCCGACCACGTTGCGCTCGGCGTTGCACACGCCGGCGATGCCGTCGACCGACCCGTTGGGGTTGTCCACGTAGCGGAGCACCACCCGGTCCTCGCCGCGCAGCACGGGCCAGGGTGTCGCGGTCGCAGGTGTAGTTGCCCTCGAAGTGGTTGATGGGGATGGCGAGCTCGGTACCCGCCGGCACCCCGCCGGTCAGCACCGAGTTCGACGACTCCACCCGCACGACGACCGTGGTGCAGAGGAAGCGGAGGCCGCGGTTCTTCTGCAGGGCCCCCGGCAGCAGTCCGGCCTCGGTCAGCACCTGGAAGCCGTTGCAGATCCCGACCACCGGGCCGCCGTCGGCGGCGAATCGCGCCCACCGCCTCCATCACCGGCGAGAACCGGGCGATGGCCCCGGGCCGGAGGTAGTCGCCGTGGGCGAAACCGCCCGGCAGGACCAGGGCGTCGTAACCGGCCACCGTGGTGTCGCCGTGCCACACCAGCTCGGCCGACGCCCCGAGGCGCTGCAGGGCCAGGACGGCGTCGTGCTCGCAGTTGGTCCCCGGGAACATCACCACGCCGACCCGGGTGGCCATCAGGCGCCGGAGCCCGTCACGGCGGCACCGACCGCGGCGGCCACCGTCACCGACGACTCCTCGATCACCGGGTTGGCCAGCAGACGGTCGGCCACCACCGTGGCCTGGGCCAGGGCCGCGGCCTCGTCGTCGGCGGCGATGTCGAACCGGAACGACTTCCCCGCCCGCACCCCGCTGACCCCGCTCAGGCCCAGGGCCGGCAGGGCCCGCTCGATGGTGGCGCCCTGCGGGTCGGCGATGCCCTCACGCAGCCGGACCTCGACCAGCACCGAGAAGTGCACCGAGTCGGCCATGGTCAGGCACCGTACCAGTCGGCCAGTCGGCGGCCGCAGACCCGCTCGTAGGACTCGACGTACAGGGCCGAGGTGGCCGAGACGATCTCGTCGGGCAGGGCCGGAGGGGGCGGCTGCTTGTCCCAGGGCTGGGCCTCCAGCCAGTCGCGCAGCCGCTGCTTGTCGAAGGACGGCGGGTTGGTCCCGGGGCACAGTCGTCGGCCGGCCAGAAGCGGGACGAGTCCGGGGTGAGCACCTCGTCGCAGATGGAGAGCTTCCCGTCGATGTAGCCGAGCTCGAACTTGGTGTCGCAGATCACGATGCCCTGGGCCTCGGCCCGGGCCGCGGCCCGGGAGTAGGCGGCCAGGCAGAGGGCGGAGGCGGCCTCGGCGGCCTCCTGGCCGACGATGTCGACGGCCTCGGCCATCCCGATGTTGAGGTCGTGGCCCTCGGTGGCCTTGGTCGAGGGGGTGAAGATGGGCTCGGGCAGCCGGTCGGCGTGGCGGAGGCCGGCGGGCATGGCCATCCCGTGGACCGTGCCCTCCTTCTGGTACTCCTTGTAGGCCGAGCCGGCCAGGTAGCCGCGCACGATGCACTCGATGTCGAGCATCTCGGCCCGGTGGACCAGCATCGAGCGGCCCGGCCAGGTAGTCGAGCCCCCCGGGCAGGGCGGCGGCCCCCTCGGGGAAGTCGGCCACGTCGGCGCTGATCAGATGGTTGGGGGCCAGGTCGGCCAGCTCCTCCAGCCAGTAGGCGGTCATGGCGGTGAGCACCCGGCCCTTGTCGGGGATGGGCTCCTCCATGATCACGTCGAAGGCCGAGATGCGGTCGGAGGCCACCATCAGCAGCCGGTCCTCGCCGGCGTCGTAGAGCTCCCGGACCTTGCCGGACTGGATGAGGGTCGAGCGGGTCACTGGTCGATGCGGCGGTCATGGGGCGAGCTCCTCCAGGGCATCGGTGAATCGGTGGACATGGCGCAGGGTGCGGGAGAGGTCGAAGGCGGCGTCGAGGGCCTCGGGCGACAGGGTCGACCTCGGGGTCCTCGTCGAGCACCTCCCGGAACGACCGGCCCTCGGACCAGGCGGCCCGGGCGTCGCGCTGGACGATCCGGTAGGCGGCGTCGCGGCTCAGGCCCCCGCTGACCAGGGCCAGCAGGACCGACTGGCTGAACACCAGGCCGTGGCTGCCCTCGGTCAGGGTGGCCAGCGCCCGCTCGGGGTGGATGACCAGGCCCTCGACCAGGCCCCTGGCCTTCTGCAGCATGTAGAGGGTCAGCATGCTGGCGTCGGGCAGCACCACCCGCTCGACCGAGCTGTGGGAGATGTCCCGCTCGTGCCAGAGGGCCACGTCCTCGAGGCCGGCGGAGAGGTAGCCGCGCAGGACCCGGGCCAGGCCGCACAGCCGCTCGGACAGGATCGGGTTGCGCTTGTGGGGCATGGCCGAGCTCCCCTTCTGGCCCGGCTTGAACGGCTCCTCGGCCTCGCCCAACTCGCTGCGGGCCATGTGGCGCACCTCGGTGGCGATGAGCTCGATGGTGGCTCCCACCGAGGCGCACGCCCAGAGGTACTCGGCGTGCCGGTCCCGGGCCACCACCTGGGTGGCCGGTGTCGGGGTCAGGCCCAGCGCCCGGCAGACGTGCTCCTCGACCCGGGGGTCGATGTTGGAGTAGGTCCCCACCGCCCCCGACAGCTTGCCCACCGCCACCCGCTCCCGGGCCGCCCGGAGGCGCTGCAGGTCGCGGTCGGCCTGGAGCGCCCACAGGGAGAACTTGGCCCCGAAGGTGGTGGGCTCGGCGTGCATCCCGTGGGTGCGCCCGGTCACCGGCACGTCGATGCACTCGAGGGCCCGGGCCTTGAGCGCCCGGACCAGCTCGGTGTCCGCCTCGATGAGCAGGTCGGAGGCCCGGGTGAGGGTGGCGCACAGGGCGGTGTCCACCACGTCCGAGGAGGTCAGGCCGTAGTGGATCCACGAGCCCTCGGGCTGGCCGATGGCCTCCTGGACCACGTCGACGAAGGCGGCCACGTCGTGGTCGGTGATCCGCTCCCGCTCCGCCACCGCCTCCACGAAGGCCGCGTCCACCTGCGGGGCCCGGGCCCGGCACGCCTCGGCGGCTTCGGCCGGCACCTCGCCCACCTCGACCCAGCCCTCGGTGGCCAGCAGCTCGACCCGCAGCCACATGGCGAAGCGGGCCTCGTCGGAGAAGAGGGCGGCCATGGCCTCGGGGGCGTAGCGGGGGATCATCCGGCCCCCTCCCGGGCGATCGAGGCCATCAGGTCGCGGAGGGACCCGGCGCCCGGTGACCGGCGGCGCCCGGACCCTCCGGGCCGGACACGCTGGACGAGCTCGATGAGGACGCCGCCGCCCGGGCGATGTCGGAGCGGGCGTGGGCCCCGGGCCAGGAGATGGCCGCCACCCCCTGGTAGGCCCGGGACCGGGCCTGCTCCAGCGAAGGGCCGAGGCCGGTGACCCCGAGCACCCGGCCCCCGGCGGTGACCACGGATCCGTCGCCGACCGACCCCGTCGAGGCCCGGGCGGTGCCGGCGTGGAACACGGTCACCCCTTCCATCCCCGACGCCACGTCGACGCCGGCGATGGGGTCGCCGGTGCGGGGCGACTCGGGATAGCCCTCCGACGCCATCACCACGCAGACGGCGGCCTCCCCGGTGAAGCGGGGCACGGTCTCGGAGCCGGCCCGAGGCCGCCTCGGCCAGCAGTCGCGGCCAGGTCGCCGTCCAGCCGGGGGAGGACCACCTGGGTCTCGGGGTCGCCGAACCGCACGTTGAACTCGAGCACCTTCGGCCCGGCCGGGGTGAGCATGAGACCGGCGTAGAGCACGCCCCGGTAGTCGATGCCGCGGCGGACCAACGCCGCCACCAGCGGGGCCACCGACTCGTCGACCAGCCGGTCGACCATGGCGTCGTCGACGCCGGGCACCGGCGAGTAGGCCCCCATGCCCCCGGTGTTGGGCCCGCCGTCGAGATCGTCACGGCGCTTGAAGTCCTGGGCCGGGGCCAGAGGGGCCAACCGGTGCCCGTCGCACAGCACCAGCAGCGAGCACTCCGGACCGACCAGCCCCTCCTCGACCACCACCCGCCGGCCGGCGTCGCCGAAGGCGTCGCCGGAGAGCTTGGCGTCGATGTCGGCCTCGGCCTCGGCCAGCGAGTCGGTGACCAGCACCCCCTTGCCGGCGGCCAGGCCGTCGGTCTTGACCACCCAGGGCGCGGGCAGGGTGCGCAGGAAGGCCTTGGCCGCACCGGGATCGGTGAACACGCCGAAGCGGGCGGTGGGCACGCCGGCCTCGGCCAGCATCTCCTTCATGAAGGCCTTGGAGCCCTCGAGCCGGGCCCCGTCGGCCCCGGGGCCGAACACCAGCCGTCCGGCGGCCCGGAGCCGGTCGGCCAGACCGTCGACCAGGGGGGCCTCGGGCCCGATCACGTACAGGTCGGCCTCGATCTCCTCGGGCGGGGTGGCGACGCTGGTGATGGCGTGGCCCTCGGCGGTGACCCCGGCGATCCCCGGGTTGCCCGGGGTGACGATGACGTCGGCGGTGCGGCCGAGCGCCAGGGCCAGGGCGTGCTCCCGCCCCCCCGATCCGACCACGCACACGGTGCGGACGGTGCCGGTCCGCGCCCGGCGTCGTCGGCGCGGGACCCGCTCATGCGGCGAAGCGGACGAACTGCTCGCGGCCGGGACCCACCCCGACCAGCCGGACCGGGGTGCCGATCTGCTCGGCCAGGAAGTGCACGTAGTCCCGGGCCGCCTGGGGCAGGTCGCCGAGCTCGGTGGCCCCGGAGATGTCGGTCTTCCACCCGGGCAGCTCCTCGTAGACCGGGGTGACCTGATGGAAGATCGACTGGTGGTAGGGCGGATGGGTGAACCGCTCGCCGTCGGCCTCGTAGGCCACGCAGACCTTGACGGTGTCGAAGGTGTCCAGCACGTCGAGCTTGGTCAGGGCCACCTCGGACAGCGAGTTGAGCCGCACCGCCTGGCGCATCATGACCGCGTCGAACCAGCCGGGGCGGCGGCGGCGCTTGGTGTTGACCCCGTACTCGTGGCCCCGCTCGACCAGGGTGTCGCCGATCTCGTCGGTCAGCTCGGTGGGGAACGGGCCGCTGCCCACCCGGGTCACGTAGGCCTTGGCGATGCCGATGACCTCGTCGATGTAGCGGGGGCCGATCCCCGCCCCGGTGCAGGCGCCGCCGGCCACCGGGTTGGACGAGGTCACGAAGGGATAGGTGCCGTGGTCGAGGTCGAGGAAGGTGGCCTGGGCCCCCTCCAGCAGGACGTGGGCGCCCCGGTCGAGGGCGTCGTGGAGCAGCCCCACCGTGTCGGCCACCATCGGGGTGACCCGCGGGGCCAGCTCGTCGAGGTAGTGGGCACAGATCTCGTCGGCCGACAGCGGCAGGCGGTTGTACACCTTGGCCAGGACGGCGTTCTTCTCCTTCAGGACCACGTCGAGCTTCTGCCGGAAGATCTTGGGGTCGAGCAGGTCCTGGACCCGCAGGCCCACCCGGGAGGACTTGTCGGCGTAGGCCGGACCGATGCCCCGCTTGGTGGTGCCCAGCTTGTTCTTGCCCAGGTACCGCTCGGCCAGCTGGTCCAGCTCGTGGTGGTAGGGCATGATCAGGTGGGCGTTCCCGCTGACCAGCAGCCGGCTGGTGTCGATGCCCTTGCCGGCCAGGGTGTCCACCTCGGCCAGCAGCACGGTGGGGTCGACCACCACGCCGTTGCCGATGACCGGGGTGATGTGGTCGTAGAGGATGCCGCTCGGCACCAGCTGGAGGGCGAAGGTCTCGCCGTCCACCACGATGGTGTGGCCGGCGTTGTGGCCGCCCTGGTAGCGGACGACCAGCTCCATCTCCTTGGCCAGGAGATCGGTCAGCTTGCCCTTGCCCTCATCACCCCACTGGGTCCCGACGACGACGGTTGCCGGCACGCGTCACTCCTCCGTTGCGAAAAGCGGATTACGCACCAGTGTAGCCCGCAGGGCCGGGGCGCGGGTGGGCCGACCCGCGCCCGGACGCGTGGCCGCCGGGGCCGCATCGGACCTCGCCGTCCTCGTCCTACCCGGGCCCGGAGTGGCCGGCGAGACCGTGGCGGCGGTCCGGACCGGGGTGGGCCACGACCAGCAGCGAGCGACCGGGTGCGGCGCCGGTGCCCAGCGCGGCGTCATCGACCGATTCGACCACCCTCCAACCCGAGCGGGCCACCAGCGTCGAGGTGGGCCCGCGCCGGCATGATGGTCCGCCACGGCTCGGCCCCGGCCCTCGGGCGGGCGGCGTTGGCCCGAGCCACCACCGCACGCCGAGTCGACCCCTTCGGGATGGACGGCCAGGCTGGCCGCCAACGCGCTGCCGGGTGCGGCACGGGCTCGGACTCCGCTCAGCAGCCCGAGGATGGCGTCCTCGTCGAGGTAGACCAGGAGCCCCTCGGCCAGCACCAGCGACGGGTGGGTGGCGAGGTGGCCGCAGCGCTCGAGCACGCGAGTCCACCGGGTCCACGCGGAAGTCGGCCGAGGCCAGGGTCACGCCGCGGCAGTCGGCGCCCATGCGCTCGAGCCGACGGCGCTTGTCGGCTTGGGTGACCGGGTGGTCGACCTCGAAGAAGTGGACACCGGGGGCACGGAAGCGCAGGGGACGGTCGTCGTAGCCGGCGCCGAGGACCACCACCTGCCCGATCCCCTGGTCCATGGCCGACAGCACTTGGGCGTCGAAGAAGCGGGTCCGCGCCTCGAGGTGGGCGCGCAGACGGAGCCGGCGGGGCGGCGGCATGCCGGCACTCAGAGCGGCTTGGGCCCCGGCGTCTCCGGTCGGCGGTGGCCGGCCGGGGAAACCCGGCCCGCCAGGCGGCCACGGTCTGGCCGGTGCGGGACAGCCCGGCTCCCGGAGCGGGTGCGGTCACCCGCCGGCCGCCTTCAGCCGGGCGTTCGGGTGGCGCTGTGGTGTTCTCCGTGTCAGGCCCGGTGGCTGGCATGGCACCACAGTAGTCCATTTGATTGACTGTCTGGCATATTGACTATAATGCGCCCATGGATCACCAGGTGGGCCCGGACGAGACCCCCGGTACTCCCGACAGCCCCCCGAGCACCCCGGCTACCGGCGACGGCGCGGGTCGGCCGTGGTTCGAGCAGCTGGCCATGCCTGCGCTGCTCCGGGGGGCCCGACGAACCTACGGCGCCGCCATCCGGACCGCCCTGGCGGAGGTCGGGTGCGACGACGTGCCGCGGCAACGGCGTCTTCGTGATCGGGGCCATGGCCCGCACCGGGTCGCCGCTCGGCGAGATCATCCGCCACCTCGGCATGTCCAAGCAGGCCGGCCGGCCAACTGGTCGACACCCTGGTGCTCCGGGGCTACCTGGAACGCTCGCCCGACCCCGACGACCGTCGGCGGATGACCGTGGGACTGACCGACCGGGGCCGCCTCGCCGCCGACGCCGTCCCGCCTGGCCGTGCGAGGATGTCGACACCGCCCTCGACCGCGCAGGTGGGTGACGAGGCACGTGGCCCACACCCGGGCCACCCTGGGCGCCCTCGATCGAGCTCGGGAGCCAGACCCGCGACTGAGGGCGGGGATCGACCCCGACGCACGGGTCGATCCGGCAGCCGCTCTTCCTGGCGTCCACCCCTCCCCGGAGGGACGCCGGAGGGGACCGCGGGGCCCAGACCAGGACGATGGCCCCGTCCTTCTCGTCCACGGTGACCGTCGACCCCTCGGGGTAGCGACCCTCGAGCAGGGCCAGGGCCAGCGGGTCCTCGACCTGCCGCTGGATGACCCGGCGCAGGGGCCGGGCCCCGAAGTCGGGGTCGAAGCCCTCCTTGGCCAGCAGGGCCTCGGCCGCCGGCGTCACCGACAGGGTCAGCCGGCGCTCGGCCAGCCGGCCGCGCAGCCCTGCCAGCTGGATGGTGACGATGCGGGCCAGGTCGGCCTGGGTGAGCGGGTGGAAGCGGACGATCTCGTCGATCCGGTTGACGAACTCGGGCTTGAAGTGGTCGATGGGCTCGCCGGGGATGTTGGAGGTCATGATCAGCACGGTGTTGGTGAAGTCGACGGTGCGGCCCTGGCCGTCGGTGAGCCGGCCGTCCTCGAGCACCTGGAGCAGGATGTTGAACACGTCGGGGTGGGCCTTCTCCAGCTCGTCGAGCAGCACCACGGCGTAGGGCCGGCGACGGATGGCCTCGGTGAGCTGGCCGCCCTCCTCGTAGCCGACGTAGCCCGGGGGGCGCCCCGACCAGGCGGGCCACCGAGTGGCGCTCCCCGTACTCGCCCATGTCGATGCGGACCATGGCCTTGGCGTCGTCGAAGAGGAACTCGGCCAGGGCCCGGGCCAGCTCGGTCTTGCCCACCCCGGTCGGGCCCATGAAGAGGAACGAGCCGATGGGCCGGTTGGGGTCGGACAGGCCGGCCCGGCTGCGCCGGATGGCGTTGGCCACCGCCGAGACCGCCTCGTCCTGGCCCACCACCCGGGCGTGGAGGGCGTCCTCCATCCGGATGAGCTTCTCCACCTCGCCCTCGAGCAGCCGGCTGACCGGGACGCCGGTGGCCCGGCTGACCACCTCGGCCACGTCCTCGGCGTCGACCTCCTCCTTCAGGAACCGCTGGCTCTTCTGCAGCTCGTCGAGGGCCTGGGTGGCCACCTCGACCTCGCGCTCGAGGGCGGGGATCCGCCCGTAGGTGATCTCCGAGGCCTCGGCCAGATTGCCCTCGCGGCTCAGCCGCTCGGCCTCGCCCCGCAACTGCTCGAGCTGGCCCTTCAGCGTCTGGATGGTGTTGATGGCCTCCTTCTCCGACTGCCAGTGGGCGGTCATGGCCACCGACTGCTCGGACAGGTTGGCCAGCTCCTCGTCCAGGCGGGCCAGCCGCTCGGCCGAGGCGCTGTCGGTCTCCTTGGCCAGCGCCATGCGCTCGATCTCCAGCTGGCGCATGCGCCGGGTGACCACGTCGAGCTCGGTGGGCATGGAGTCGATCTCGATGCGCAGCCGGCTGGCCGCCTCGTCCATCAGGTCGATGGCCTTGTCGGGCAGGAACCGCCCGGTCACGTAGCGGTCGGAGAGCACGGCCGCGGCCACCAGGGCGGCGTCCTGGATGCGCACGCCGTGGTGGACCTCGTAGCGCTCCTTCAGGCCCGCGCAGGATGGCGATGGTGTCCTCCACCGAGGGCGGCGGCACGAAGACCTGCTGGAACCGGCGCTCCAGCGCCGCGTCCTTCTCGATGTACTGGCGGTACTCGTCGAGGGTGGTGGCGCCGATCAGCCGCAGCTCGCCGCGGGCCAGCATGGGCTTGATCATGTTGCCGGCGTCCATGGCCCCCTCGGCGCCGCCGCCGGCCCCCACGATGGTGTGGAGCTCGTCGATGAAGGTGATGACCTCGCCCTCGGCGTCGGTGATCTCCTTCAGCACCGCCTTCAGCCGCTCCTCGAACTCGCCCCGGTACTTGGCCCCGGCCACCATCGAGCCCATGTCCAGGCCGATGACCCGCTTGCCCTTCAGCCCCTCGGGGACGTCGCCCTCGACGATGCGCTGGGCCAGGCCCTCGACGATGGCGGTCTTGCCCACGCCGGGCTCGCCGATGAGGACCGGGTTGTTCTTGGTGCGGCGGGAGAGCACCTGGATGACCCGGCGCACCTCCTCGTCCCGCCCGATGACCGGGTCGATCTTCCCCTGGCGGGCCAGGGCGGTGAGGTCCCGGCCGTAGCGCTCGAGGGCCTGGAAGGTCTCCTCGGGGTTCTGGGAGGTGACCCGGTGGCTCCCCCGCACGTCGCGGAGGGCGTCGAGCAGCTGGTCGCGGTCCACGCCGATGCGGTCGGCCATGGCCAGCACCAGGTGCTCGACCGAGAGGTACTCGTCGCCCATGTCGGTGCGCAGCGAGTCGGCCGTGGTGAGCACGTCGCGCAGGGCCCGGTCGATCCCCGGCTCCGCCCCGCCCACGCTGTGGGGCAGCCGGGCCAGGGCGCTCGGCGATCCGGTCGGGCACCACGGCCGGCTCCACGCCGACCCGGGTCAGGACCGGGCCGGCGATGCCGTCGGCCTGGTCGAGCACGGCGGCCAGCACGTGGTCCGGGGTGACCTCGGGGTTGTGGGCGGACCGCGGGCCCGCTCCACGGCGGAGGAGAACGCCTCTTGGGTCTTGAGCGTCCAGCGGTCGGGGTTGATGGTCATCGGGTACCTCCTGCTCCGCTGCGTGGTGCGACGGGCCGGCCGGGTGGGCACCAGCTTCTGGGAGAGCGGCACCAGCTCCCGCCGGTACTGGCGGTGGGTGACGGCCACCGCCTCGCGGGCCTCGGCCCGGGTCGCCTCCAGCTCCTGG
This sequence comes from uncultured Acidimicrobiaceae bacterium, assembly GCA_963717885.1. GTDB lineage: Bacteria > Actinomycetota > Acidimicrobiia > Acidimicrobiales > RAAP-2 > Bog-756. The sequence goes on from CAVQXB010000001.1 coordinate 41,288, forward strand.
CGGAGCCGGGCCACCTCGGCCTCGAGCTCCATGACCCGGCGCACCCCCTCGAGGTTGAGGCCGGCGTTGGTCAGGCTCTGGATGTGGCGGAGCCGGTCGAGGTCCTCCTCGCTGAAGCGGCGGCTGCCCCCTTCGGTGCGGCTCGGGTCGAGCAGGCCCTTGCGCTCGTAGACCCGCAGGGTCTGGGGGTGCACGCCGGTCAGCTCGGCGGCCACCGAGATCACGTAGACGGCCCGGGTGTGGCGATCGTCGCTCATCTCACACCCCCAGGGCGTCGCGCGCCGGCGGCTCGACCACCTGCGGCCAGCGCCTCCACCGCGGCGCGCTGCTCGTCGGTCAGCTTGTCGGGAACCGCCACCTCCACGGTGACCAGCAGGTCGCCGGTGGCGCTCTTCTTCCCGGCCGGCACGCCCCGGCCCTTGACCCGGAAGGTGCGGCCCGACGGCGTGCCGGCCGGGACCCGCAGGGTGACCGGCTCGGTCAGGGTGGGCACGGTGAGGGTGGTGCCCAGGGTGGCCTCGGGGTAGGAGATGGGCACGGTGAGGGTCAGGTTGCGGCCCCGCCGGCCGAACACGACCGTGCCGGTCCACCCGGACCACCACGTAGAGGTCGCCGCTCGGGCGCGTTGCCCCGGCCGGCCGCGCCCCTGCCCTTGACCCGGATCCGCTGGCCGTCCTCGACGCCCGGCGGGATGCGCACCTTCACCGTGCGGTTGCGGTGCTCCACGCCGGTGCCCGAGCAGGTGGGGCAGGGCGTGGTCACCACGGTGCCCCGGCCGCCGCACTGCGGGCAGATCTGGCTGAGGGAGAACAGGCCCTGGTTGTCCTGGAGGGTGCCCGTGCCCCCGCAGCGCGGGCAGGTCACCGGCTGGGTGCCGGGCGCGGCCCCGGTACCCGCGCAGGTGTGGCACCGGACGTCGGTGGTCAGGTTGACCGAGGTGGTGACCCCGGACACGGCGTCCTCGAAGGACAGGTGCAGCTCGGTCTCGACGTCGCTGCCCCGCTGGGGACCGGTGGCCCCGCCGCCCCGCCGGCCGCGGCCGAACAGGCCGCCGAACAGGTCGCCCAGGTCGCCCATGTCCTCGACCCGGTAGGTCCCCGCCCCCGGCCGCCGAACCCGCCGGGGAAACCGCCGGCGAACCGCCGGCGGCCGGGCCCATGGTGCGGACCTCGTCGTACTCCTTGCGCCGGTCGGCGTCGCCGAGGACGTCGTAGGCCGCGGAGATCTCCTTGAAGGTCTCCTCGTGGCCCGGGTTGGTGTCCGGGTGGTGCTTCTTGGCCAGCTTCCGGTAGGCGCTGGTGATCTCCTTGGCCGTGGCCGTCGAGGAGACGCCCAGGGTCTTGTAGTAGTCCTTCTCGAACCATTCGCGTTGCGGCGCCACTCGGTCTCTACCCGGTCCCTTCTCGCCTTCGTACTCGCTGCTAGCCCCGCACCATCACCATGGCCGGGCGGACCACGGCGCCCCGCCAGCGGTACCCGGGCCGCATGACCTGGCCCACCACCGGCTCGCCGGCGTGGAGGCGATCCCGGTCGGCGTCCGTCGCCGTCCTCGCGGCGCCTCCTCGGCGGCGGCAAGGTGGCCCACCGCCTCGTGGGCGTTGGGATCGAACTCCTCGCCGAGCGGGTCGATCCGCTCGAGACCCTCCTTGGCCAGCACGTCGTGGAGCTGGCTGGACACCGCCAGCAGGGCGCGCCCGTCCGCCGACTCGGCGTCCCCGAGGTGCTGGGTGGCCAGATCGAGCGTGTCGAGCACCGGCAGCACCTTCTCCACCAGGGAGACGGCCGCCCGGGCCACCTGGTCGGTCTGCTGCTTGACCACCCGCTTCTTGTAGTTCTCGAACTCGGCCTGCAGCCGGCGCAGGGAGTCGAGGTACTCGTCGCGCTGGTTGAGGCCAGGGCCAGTGGATCGTCGTCGGCGAACACCTCGTCCACCGCGGCGCTCACGTCGGCGGCGTCGAGGATCTCGGCGTCGGCCACCTCGTCGCTCTCGTCACCCTCGGGGACTCCCCCGTGGGCGGCGTAGTCCGGACCCGAGCTCCTCCGCGTCCGGGCCGGGATCCCCGGTCGGGCCGGATCCGGTGCCTGCTCCGGCCTCCGGATCCGCGACTCCCGGTCGTCACCTGGTCTCGTCGATGCCGGTCATCGACGATCAGCTCTTGTCGTCGACGATCTCGGCGTCCACGACCTCGTCGTCGGAGGCGTCGTCGGCCGGGACCTGGCCGCCCGGGGCCGCGGCGTCGGCCTTGGACGCCTCCTCGTAGAGGCGCTGGCTGAACGACTGGCTGGCGGTGAGCAGCGTCTCGGTCGAGGTCTTGATGGCCTCGACGTCCGAGCCGGCCAGGGCCTCCTTGAGCGAGGCGAGGGCCGACTCCACCTTCTCCTTCTCGTCGCCCTCGAACTTCTCGCCCTGGTCCTTCAGGAGCTTCTCGGTCTGGTAGACGAGGGTGTCGGCGTTGTTGCGCACCTCGGCCTCCTCCTTGCGCCGGCGGTCGTCCTCGGCGTGGGCCTCGGCGTCCTTGACCATGCGCTCGATGTCCTCCTTGGCCAGTCGACGACTGGCCGGTGATGGTCATCGACTGCTCCTTGCCGGTGGCCCGGTCCTTGGCCGAGACGTGGACGATGCCGTTGGCGTCGATGTCGAAGGTGACCTCGATCTGCGGCACGCCCCGGGGCGCAGGGGGCAGGTCGACCAGCTGGAACTTGCCCAGCGTCTTGTTGTACATGGCCATCTCGCGCTCACCCTGCAGCACGTGGACCTCCACCGACGGCTGGTTGTCGTCGGCGGTGGTGAACACCTCGCTCCGCTTGGTGGGGATGGTGGTGTTCCGCTCGATGAGGCGGTGCATGACGCTGCCCTTGGTCTCGATGCCCAGCGACAGCGGGGTCACGTCGAGCAGGAGGACGTCTTTGACCTCGCCCTTCAGCACACCGGCCTGCACGGCGGCGCCGATGGCCACCACCTCGTCGGGGTTGACGCCCTTGTGGGCCTCCTTGCCGGTCATCTGCTGGACCAGTTCCTGCACGGCGGGGATCCGGGTGGAACCACCCACCAGCACCACGTGGTCGATGTCGGACTTGGACAGGCCCGAGTCGGCGATGGCCTGGTCGAAGGGGCCCTTGCACGAGTCGACCAGATCGGCGGTGAGCTCGTTGAAGGTGGCCCGGGTCAGCTTCACGTCGAGGTGCTTGGGGCCCTCGGACGTGGCCGTGATGAAGGGCAGGTTGATCTGGGTCTCCTGCAGTGAGGACAGCTCGATCTTGGCCTTCTCGGCCGCCTCCTGGAGGCGCTGGGTGGCCATCTTGTCGCTGGACAGGTCCACGCCCTCGGTGTCCTTGAACGTCTTGACCAGCCAGTCGATGATCCGCTGGTCCCAGTCGTCACCGCCGAGCTTGGAGTTGCCGGCGGTGGACTTGACCTCGAACACGCCGTCGCCGATCTCCAGCAGGGAGACGTCGAAGGTCCCGCCACCGAGGTCGAAGACCAGGACGGTCTGGTCGGCCCCCTCCTTGTCGAGGCCGTAGGCCAGGGCGGCGGCCGTGGGCTCGTTGATGATGCGGAGCACCTCGAGTCCGGCGATGGCGCCGGCCTCCTTGGTGGCGGTCCGCTGGGCGTCGTCGAAGTAGGCGGGGACGGTGATGACCGCCTGGGTCACGGTGTCGCCGAGGAACGCCTCGGCATCCCGCTTCAGCTTGCCCAGGATGCGGGCCGAGATCTCCTGGGGGGTGAAGTCCTTGCCGTCGATGTCGATCGGTCCAGGCGGTCCCCATGTGGCGCTTGACCGAGCGGATGGTCCGGTCGGGGTTGGTGATGGCCTGACGCTTGGCCACCTCGCCCACGAGGACCTCACCGGACTTGGCGAAGCCGACCACCGACGGGGTGGTCCGTCCTCCCTCGGCGTTGGGGATGACGACCGGCTCGCCGGCCTCCAGCACGGCGACCACCGAGTTGGTGGTCCCGAGGTCGATTCCTACGGCCTTGGCCATGTTGCTGCCTCCTGCTTCCTGCCCTCTCCGGGCGCTCTCTTACGGTGCGGACCCTGCGACCCGAACCCTGCTGACTCGAACTTTCTGACGATATCGTCGGCTCTTCGTGCTGTCTTTTCCTACACGGCTACTATACCAAAGTTGAGTGCTCTCTGTCAAGTTTTCTGTCAAATTCTTAGTAAGGCCAGGGGTCGGTCGGTCGGGATACGCTCGATCCCATGCCCCAGCTGGTACTCCTCCGCCACGGCCAGTCGCAGTGGAACGCCGACAACCTGTTCACCGGGTGGCACGACGTCGACCTGACCCGGCTGGGCGAGGACGAGGCCCGCCGGTCCGGCCGCCTCCTGGTCGAGCGGCCGGAGCTGGACCTGCGGGTGCTGCACACCTCGCTCCTGACCCGGGCCATCCGGACCGCCGACCTGGCCCTGGAGGTGGCCGGGCGGACCTGGCTCCCGGTCCGCCGCCACTGGCGGCTGAACGAGCGCCACTACGGCGCCCTCCAGGGCCTGAACAAGAAGGAGACCACGGCCGAGCACGGGGAGGCCCAGGTCAAGCAGTGGCGCCGGAGCTACGACATCCCACCCCCGCCGGTGGAGCCGGGGAGCGAGCACCACCCGGCCGGCGATCCCCGCTACCGGGACGTCCCGGTCGAGGTGCTGCCGGCCAGCGAGTGCCTGGCCGACGTGGTGGCCAGGGTCCTTCCCTACTGGTACGACGCCATCGTTCCCGACCTGCTGGCCGAGGGAGCCCGGGGCGGGGCGGTGCTGGTGGTGGCCCACGGCAACAGCCTCCGGGCCCTCCGCAAGCACATCGACGGCATCGGGGACGACGGGATCGTCGACCTCGACATCCCGACCGGCATCCCCTACCTCTACCACCTGGCCGACGACCTGTCGGTGGTGTCGGGCGGCTACCTGGGCGACCCCGAGGCGGCCCGGGCGGCGGCCGAGGCCGTCAGCCGCCAGGCCGGCTGAGCGCTCCCCCGGGTGCAGGACCCGGACTCCGGGACCGACAGAGGGGCCGGCCGCCCGGTCGGGTCGGCCCAGGGCCGGACAGCCCCGAGCCGGAGAGCCGGGCCCCGAACCGGCCTACCGAGCCCGGAACGAGACGGAGGACCGACTCCTGCGAGCCGGTCCTCCGTCCTCTTCAGGTACGTCTGTCCCCACAAACGACACCGTGATGTCGGTGCGGTTTCGGTGCGGCTCAGAGAGCCTCCGCACCCCGCTCGCCGGTGCGGACCCGGACCACCTCCTCGACGGGGAGGACCCAGACCTTGCCGTCACCGATCTTGCCGGTTCCGGCGGCATCCACGATGGCGGTGGTCACCGCATCGGCCTGGGAGTCGTCGACGAGGATCTCGATCCGGATCTTCGGCACGAACTCGACCTCGTACTCGGCACCCCGGTAGACCTCGGTGTGCCCACGTTGCCGGCCGAAACCCTGGACCTCGGAGACGTCATGCCGTTGACACCCAGGGTCTTGAGGGACTCCTTGACCTCATCGAGCTTGAACGGCTTCACAACCGCTACGACGAGTTTCATGTTCACTGTCTCCTTGCGTTCGTAGTGGTCGTTCTAGCTGCCTGAACTGCCGGACGTTACCGGGTCGTCAGGTATCGGGGGCTCGTTCTCGAAGGTCTCACCGGGGACCGTGATGCCCACCCGGGAGGCGAAGGAGTCCTCGGGGAAGGCCTCCTCGCCGTGGATGGCCAGGTCGCCGACTTCGAGGATCTCGTCCTTGTACCGGACGCCACGGAGGACCAGCTTGATCAGATGCATCAGGATGAAGGTCACCAGGGCCGACCAGAGGATGACCCAGATCGGCCGCTCGGAACTGTTCCCACAGCTGGTGGGCCGAGCCGGTGTAGATCAGACCGTTCACCCCGAAGGGCACACAGGTTCCCTTGGCCGTGGCGTACTGGGTGGCCGTGGTGGCGATCACCTGCCCGGAGGCGTCCAGGTGGCCGCAGCCGTACTCCAGCATGTTCGGGTCCCCGAAGATCCCGAGCAGCAGACCGCCCGAACAAGCCGGCGATGCCGTGGGTGTAGATGACCCCGAGGGCGTCGTCCACCTTGGAGAACGGGCCGGACCTTGGAGAGGAAGTTCCAGGCCACCCAGACGATGCTCGAGCAGATCAACCCGACGAAGATGGCGCCCTGGCCGTTGACCCAGCCGGCGCAGGGGGTGATGCCCACCAGGCCGCAGATCATGCCGTTCACCGCACCGAGGAAGGTGGGCTTCTTCTCCTTGGAGACCCAGGCGTCCCAGGCCACCCAGGTGAGCAGACCGGCGGCGGTGGCCAGGTTGGTGTTGACCACGGCGGCCGCTGCGCTCGACCCGGCGTAGTACGGGTCACCACCGTTGAAGCCGTTCCAGCCCAGCCACAGGATGCCGGCACCGACCGCCGCCATGATCAGGTTGTTGGGCAGGAAGTGCTGTCGGTCCCGGAGCAGCCGTGGCCCGAGGACCCAGGCGGCCACGAAGCCGGACACGCCGGCGGACATGTGGATCACGTACCCGCCGGAGAAGTCGAGGGCACCCTCCTGGGCGAAGTAGCCGCCACCCCACAGCAGGAAGGCATCGACCGAGTAGACGCAGGTCGACCACAGCGGCACCAGGAGGCACCAGGCGCTGAACTTGATGCGACCGAGCACGCTCCCGAGGAAGAGGAGCGGGGTGATGGCCGCGAACACCAGCTGGAAGTAGGCCAGCGACGCCGTCGGGAAGTGGAAGGGGATGAGGGTGTTGGCCGCCGACACCGCCTGGCCCTGTTCACCCTGGGGACTGAGCACCGGACCCGGTTTCCCGACCAGGTTGTCGATGAAGTGGTTTCACCCCCCGACGCCGGTGAGCTCGGGTCTGCACCGCCATCCCGTTGACCTCGGTCACGCCATGGCCCACCGAGTTGGGGCCGAATCCCATCTTGTAGCCCCAGAGGAACCAGGCCAGCATCACCAGCGAGAAGCCGGCGAACATCATGCCCACCACGTTGACCGCCCACTTCTTCGGGACGATCGACGCGTAGAGGACCGCCAGGCCGGGAAGGCTCATCAGCCCGACGAAGGTGGCCGCGGTGATCTGCCACGTGTTGTCGCCGGGGTTCAGCCAACTCGGGTAGGGAACATATGACACTGCTGCGGCTAGCACGCTTGAGGTGCTCCTCTCTGTTGTCACTGCGTCATGGCCACCCCGCGCCGTCGACCAGGTACGGGTGCACCAAGGGCAAGACGGGCAGTTTCGGCTTGCCGCCGCAAACAATGCAGGGTGGGGATTTCGGCACGGTCACGTCCGTGTTACCAGTGTGTGAACTGCATCCATCCGCCCTGGCAGACGGGACCGAAGGGCGCGGCGCGACGACCGCGTCCACTCCGGTATGACGCAGCGTCCCTGTGCTCCCGGCGGGCCGCCCCGGGCCCGGGCGGCGGTCAGCCCGCTTCCAGCCCCTTGCCCGGCTTGGGACTGCGCCGTCGGGCGGGGCCGTCGGCGGCGTGTAGCGCTTGGACGGCCGGGGCCGGGCGCCGGCCGGTCCGCGCGGCCCGTCGGGGCCGGCGTCGGCCTTGGCCAGCTTGAGCTTCTCCGACAGCCGGTAGGACCGGACCAGGTACCACGACCCGCCGATGATGAAGGGGATGCCGAAGCCCCAGTAGTGCAGGTTGAAGAGCGAGAGCCCGTACAGGGCCATGGCGATGCCCGAGGAACGTGCGCTTGCGGAACCACGCGGTGACCAGCATCACCAGGGCCAGGACCATCGTGACCGCCCCGAGCTCGACATAGGTCGAAGGCTGTACGTGCAGCTTCCCCGTTGGATCATGGGCCACCAGGCTGCCCATCACCAGGAGGCCGATTGCCGCCGCCACCGGGCGCCGCCAGCAGGCCGATCAGCCGCTCCTTGTCGTCCGCCCGCTTGATGGCGGCCTCGAGCTCGGGGATCGGTGGCTCGGCGTCCTTGTCCGGGCGCTTGGTCGAGTCGACCGGAGCCGGCTTGAGCATGAAGTTGCTCACGGCGCCGGTGAACCGCCCCCAACGGCCCACCGGCGCGCTGGACGTCGCCGGCAGCGTCGTGGTCGTCGATGGGCATCCCCGAGGCTACCGCGGCCCGCGCCGGTCCGACAGACGGCTCAGGGGAGTCTTTCCGGACGGCGGCGGCGCCTCGCCGTGAGCCCGACCAGACCGATCAGGAGGACCAGGAGGACCGCCGGGGCGATGAAGACGTTCCACGAGGACGCTGCTCGGCCACCAGGGCCGGCGTGGACAGCAGCCTCGGATCACCGGGGACGATCACCCCGCGGATGACCGACCCGACTGCGCAGTTGCGAGCTCCCCGGGATGTCCTGCTCGTAGTGGCTTCCGTCGAAGGTGTAGGCGCCCTTGCAGGCATACCCGGCCGCGTTGGACCCGCTGCCCCCCAACAGACCCAGGCAGTCGGTGACCGTGACGTTCACCGCGACCCCGTTCCGCTGGAGGCTGTCGGCCTGGCCGTTCTTCTGGATCCCGGCGACGAGCAGGACGACGGCCACCGCCCCGAGCAGAGCCAGACCGACGCCGAAGACCCACCGTGCCGCCCGGCGCGGGTCGATGTCCACGCCCGCACCCCGCAGGGTCGTGACCGGGCCCTCGGGGTCCTCCCGCGCCGGCGCCGCGCTCAGCGTCCACGGTCCGAGCTTCTGCCGGAGTCGATTCCGAGGCGATCATCGACCTGTCCCCACGTCGACCGCCGGAGGGCATCCATCCGGCGTTGGTGCCTTACGACGACAGGACTGTAGCAGCGGGGCCCGGCGATCCGGCATCCGGCCACCGATCGGGGCCGGCTGCCGCGTGGCCCCACCCGGGCATCCCGATGGCCGCCGGGGTAGCCTCCAACCCATGTCCCCAAGCTCCAAGTCGCTCGACCTGAAGTCCATCTGGCTGTTCTCCAACTGCACGGCGTCCGAGCTCCGGAAGATCCGCGGATCGCTCGACGAGCTGACGGTTCCGGCCGGGAAGGTCCTGGTCGAGGAGGGCCGTATCGGCACCGAGTTCTTCATCATCGTGAGCGGCACCGCCGTCGTGACCCGCAACGGCAAGAAGGTGGCCACCCTCGGCCCCAACGCCCACTTCGGCGAGCTGGCCCTGCTCGACCGGCGGCCCCGCTCGGCGTCGGTGGTGTCCGAGACCGGAGCTGGACGTGCTGGTGCTGTCCCAGCGGCAGTTCAACGGACTGCTGGAGTCGGTGCCCACCATCGCCCGCAAGATGCTGGCCGCCCTGGCCAACCGGCTGCGCGAGGCCGACGCCGCTGGCCTACGACTGAACCGGACCGGGAGCGACGTTCACCCCTGGTCGGCCGGCGTCGGGTCCTCGATCTGGCCACGGGATGCTCCGGCAGAGACGCTGCCGGACCTGCGCCCACCGGCGACCGGCTCGCCCATCGACTCCTCCAGCAGCTGGGAGAGGTCGAGGACCCGGACGTCGTCCTCCTTGGCGTTGGCCCGCACCGCGTCGTCGAGCATGATCATGCAGTAGGGGCAGGCGGTGGACACCACGTCGGCGCCGGTGCCGAGGGCCTCCTCGGTCCGCTCCATGTTGACCCGCTTGCCGATGTTCTCCTCCAGCCACATGCGGGCGCCGCCGGCGCCGCAGCAGAAGCCCTTCTCCCGGCAGCGCCGCATCTCCACCTGGTTGGCACCGGGGATGGCGTCGATGACCGAGCGGGGCTCGTCGAACACCCGGTTGTGCCGGCCCAGGTAGCAGGGGTCGTGGTAGGTCACCGTCCCCTGGTAGCCGCCCCCGGGAGTCAGCCTGCCCGCGGTGACCAGGTGGTCGAGCAGCTGGCTGTGGTGGATGACCTCGAAGTTGCCGCCCAGGGACGGGTACTCGTTGGCCAGGGAGTTGAAGCAGTGGGGGCAGGTGGCGATGACCTTCTTGACCCCGGCGTTCTCCAGGGTCTCGATGTTCATCCGGGCCTGCTCCTGGTAGAGGTACTCGTTGCCCAGCCGCCGGACCGGGTCGCCGGTGCAGGACTCCTTGGGCCCGAGGATGCCGAAGGTGACCCCGGCCCGGTGGAGCATGCGGGCCGTGGCCTGGGCCCCCTTGCGGGCCCGCTCGTCGAGGGCGCCGGCGCAGCCCACCCAGTAGAGGTACTCGACGTCGTCGGGGATGGTGCCGGTGATGACCGGCACCTCGAAGTCGAGCCCGTCGATCCAGTCGGTCCGCTTGGAGGAGCCGAGGCCCCAGGGGTCGCCCTGGTTCTCCACGTTGCGGAGCATGAGGCCGGCCTCGGTGGGGAACTTGGACTCCATCAGCACCTCGTAGCGACGCATGTCGATGATGGTGTCGATGTGCTCGATGTCCACCGGGCACTCCTCGACGCAGGCCCCGCAGGTGGTGCAGGACCACAGGACGTCGGGGTCGATGACCGAGGGCACCAGGTTCTCCACCTCGGTCCCGGCGGCCCGGTTCTTGGCCATCACCCGGTCGGCCGAGGCGAACAGGTTGTCCCGCAGGTCCATGATCAGCAGCTTGGGGGAGAGGGGCTTGCCGGTGTTCCAGGCCGGGCACTGGGACTGGCAGCGCCCGCACTCGGTGCAGGTGGCCATGTCGAGGAGCTGCTTCCACGAGAAGTCCTCGATGCGTCCGGCCCCGAACACCACCTCGTCGTCCTCGCCCGACGTCCTCCATGGACATGTCCGGGGTGGAGGCCAGCGCACCGAGGGCCCGGGGCCGGCGGGACGTGGCCACGTTGATGGGGGCCAGGAAGATGTGGAGGTGCTTCGAGTAGGAGACGAAGACCAGGAAGCCGGTGATGATGGCGATGTTGGCCAGGAGGGCCACCGTCTCGATGACACTGTTGACGCCCTCGCCCAGGGGCTTCAGCACATTGGCCAGGCCGTGGGAGGCGAAGGCCCACCAGCCGTAGGGGAAGTTGCCCGTGTTGACCTGGGCCGCCCGGTAGAGCAGCAGCGAGGCGATGACCCCGAAGATCATCAGCAGGACCAGCCAGGCCGCGCCGGTGTGGGAGCCGAAGAACCGGGACCGGCGGTTCTCCCGCTTGGGCGAGTGCTTGACCCGGATGCCCACGAACACCAGCAGCGAGACGATGACGGCCACGGCGAAGAAGTCCTCGAGGAAGCCGATCACCGCGGTGTGCCCGATGAGGGGGATGTGGAAGTCGCGCTGGAACAGGCAGCCGAAGGCCTCGATGATGGTGAGGAAGAGGATGGTGAAGCCCCAGAAGGTGAAGGCGTGGGCCAGCCCGGGACCGTCCACTGCAGCAGCTTCTTCTGGCCGCCCACCTCGACCAGCTCGGCCTTGATCCGCTTGGGGACGTCCTTGAACCGGGTCGGCACGGCGGGCTGGCCGGCGGAGATCAGCCGGTAGAGCCAGAAGAACCGGCGGCCGGCGATGGCGAACATCACCGCGGTGATCCCGAGCCCTAGGGCGAGTCTGAGGGGCACTGCGTTCCTCCTAGATGGTTACTGAAGAGTAACAAAGCCGTAGGCGGAGCCGGTTGCGGCCGCTCCGTCCGCACGTCACGGGCGGAAGTTGTCGGCGTACCGGCTGGGGGTCGGGCCCCACTGGCCCTGGTACTTCGACTTGAGGCCGTCCGAGCCGTAGGGGTGGTCGGCCGCGGTGGTCATCTGCAGGAAGCTGATCTGGCCGATCTTCATGCCCGGGTAGACGGTGATGGGCAGATTGGCCACGTTGGAGAGCTCCAGGGTGAGGTGGCCGTCCCAGCCCGCGTCGACGAAACCCGCCGTGGAGTGGATGAGCAGGCCGAGGCGGCCGAGCGAGGACTTGCCCTCCAGCCGGGCCACCAGGTCGTCGGGGAGGGTGACCTTCTCCTTGGTGGAGCCGAGCACGAACTCGCCGGGGTGGAGGATGAGGGGGTCCTCGCCCACGTCGACCAGCTCGGTGAGGTCCTCCTGGTCCTCGCGGACGTCGATCACCCGGCTGGTGTGGTTGCGGAACAGCCGGAAGTACTGGTCGACGTGGAGGTCGACCGAGGACGGCTGGATGCAGCTCTCGTCGAAGGGGTCGATCATGATGCGGCCGGCGGCGAGCGCCTCACGTATGGAGCGGTCAGAGAGAACCATGCCGGACAGACGATAGTGGGGCGCACGCACCCGGGCGTAGTCCGCGTCCCGGGCGACCGGACCCGGGCCGTGCTCAGGCGGGCGGGACCTCCCAGTCAGGATCGATCTCCAAGTAGCGCAGGGCCAGTGCCTCCAGCCCCACCCCGAACAGGGTCCACTCCTGCATGGTCCCGTCCGGCCCGGTGGGCAGGAGGATGCCGTCCATGTCCGAGTCGACCCGGTTGCGCAGGGCGCACCCCTCCGCCAGCGCCCCGACCGAGACGGTGAGCTGCCGCATGGTCAGACCGGGGCGGAGGCGAACGCCCAGGAACTCGGCCAGGGCGCCGTAGGCCTCCTGGTAGGTCCCGGCCACCGACTCGTACCCGTCGAGAAGGGCGGACTGGATCCGGCGCTTTTGCTCGTTGAGCTCACCCGCGGTGGCCAGGGCCCAGATGCCGATCCACAGCGACCAGGTGCCGGACGACCGCAAGGCGTGGATGTTGGCCGCCGCTCCGACCCGGCACACCTCACGGAGGGCGTCCCACCGCTTCTCCGGCGTGGAGAGGTCGAGTTCGGCGATGAGGGGTATCACCTCCCCGAATGTGTCGTTGAACTCCTCGGTGTTGTCGTCGTTGCTGAGGACGTCGAGGAGGACGTCGGTGTGGTACTCGGCCTGGTTCTCCCAGACACGCCGGATCACCGAGGCGTTGGTCAGACGGAGCCCGGTGTCCTGCTCCACCCGGTCGAAGACACGCTTGAAGGTCAGGCGCGTCGGTACCAACGCCGAGGCCCTCCTCGCGGAGGATGGTCTGGGCGGCTTCGAGCAGGAGTGCGCGCAGGTCCTCCTTGCTCTTTCGAGGTTGTCTTGGTGCCATCCAGCTGCCGTCAAGGGGTCGGGGGGTCGGACATGATCGGGAGACTGTAGCGAGTGTACGGGCCGGCGCGCCCTCACCTGCAACCTAAAGTTGCAATTCGGGCCGCCATTCGGGATACTGGAGGTGTCGGGCGGCGGACTCCCGCCGCACCCAGATCACCGGCCGGGCGCAACAGGCGTCCGGGCCAGGGGATGTGGAGTTGGGAGGCGGAATGTCCCAGATCGACGAGGCCTCTGAGGGAAGGGCCGGCACCGGGTACGTTGACACCGGCGGGACCAGCGGCCAGGAGGGCCGACGGGCCCACCGACGAGCGGCCGGACTACGTCTGGCGGCATCCGTCATCGCTGGTTTCGGCACCCCCGTCCGTGGCACTGGAGCGGTACCGGCTGCCCAGCCTGGCCGTGGCCGGCTTGTTCCTCCTGACCGCCGCCGCGGTGTTGGAGGGCTACCGATGGCTCCACCTGATCCCGGGCAGCCGTCTCTACCCCCCGGCGTGGGTCTTCGCCGTTCTGATGGTGCCTGTCGGCCTGTACCTCACCCGCTCCCCGGATGGCATCGGGAGGCAGCCGACACGATCGCTGGTCGTCGTAGCAAGTGGCGGCCTGGTGGCCGCCACGCTGCTGGAGATGGTGGTCGGCCGGGCGTGGTCGGCCTACCTACTCGGGGCCTACGATCTGACCCTGGCGGCACTACTCCTCATTGCGGCGCTGATCGGCGGGAAGTTCCCCGCCCGATAAACGGGGGTCGGCCGGCGGGCGCCGCGCCGGATGAGCACAGATCACACAGGCGATAGGGTGTCGCGCTACGCGGGCGTAGTTCAGAGGCAGAACATCAGCTTCCCAAGCTGAGAACGCGGGTTCGATTCCCGTCGCCCGCTCTCTCGCTCGCCTCGCTCTCGTCATCCGGTAAACGGTCAGGTCACTCCCGTGGCGAGGTAGACACCGACAGCGACCACCGTGAACAGGGAGGCGACTGCCGCGACCACCGCCGGCCACCTGGTGGCATCCAGTGGATCGCCGTGTTCGGCGAGAAGAGCTGTGACCTGGCGGTACTGCACCAGACCCCAGCACCAACACGAGGACCCCTGCGGCCACGAGGACGAGGCCGAGCCATGGCCTCCGCTTGGATTCCGGCTCTCCCCTCTTCCCGTGGCGGGGCGCCCGTCGACGTGCAAGGGTGACGGCGGTGACCGGTACGGGAGTCGGCGGTGACAGCGAGGTCTCCTCATGACGTCGCCCCCGTCGCTCCGCTTCGGCGAAGCGGCCGAGCTGAGTTTCGATCGACTGGTCCAGTTGGCGGACCGGGATTGGGCGGTGGCTGCCGGCCCGCTGGACTGGAGTTGTCGCAAGACCCTCGGACACCTGACCGACTGCGTATTCGGCTACGCCATGCAACTCGCGGTCCTCGGCGAGCGCCACTGGCTGCCGTTCGAGGAGCTCCGCCTGCTGGATGACGCCACGAACGATCGATCTGCTCCGGGCCTTCCGGGCCATTGGTCGGATGTTCGCGGGCATTCTCGACGATGCCTCACCCGGGGCGACAGCATCTGACGGGCTCATCGACCTCGGACCCGGCGACTGGAGCGCCCGAGGGGCCTTCGAGGTACTGCTCCACACCCATGACATAGTGCGTGGTCTCGGCGGATCGTTCGAGCCGCCCACGGACCTGTGCCGGTGGGTGATGGAGTCGCCCCACCTCTGGATGCTCGATCGGGACCGGGCGGCGGCCGCTGGCAGCCCGTGGGCGGCACTACTTGGCGGGAGTGGACGGTGATGTGTCCGTGGGACGCGGCCGACGGCCGACGTGCAACACACCGACGCTCTCTACTCCATCGACCCCCAGGGCCGCGAGCCGTTCGTGGCGTCACCCATGGTCGACCACCGGGCCGACGGCTCGTCCTTCCTGCCCGCCGACCGGTTGGCCTCGTGGGGCCGGGGCACCGCCGCAATGAGCCGGCACCTGACCACCGCCTGAGGGCCGCCCGGGCCGGTACCCGAGGGCCTGTCCACCGCGGGTCCCCGTAGGCGGCGTCGAACCACCGCGACACCGCGGTCCGGGCGGTGACCGCGCCCCCCAGGCGCGTGGCGGCCGCCGGCCACGCGTCCGGGCCCTACCCGGGCGCCGCCCCCTCGAGCAGCTCGTTCCAGAAGATGCCCCAACCGCCGGCCAACGCCCGGCCCGAGCACCGGGGCGGTGAGCAGCCGGCCCACCGCGGCCACGGCCCGGGGCCGGCCCACCAGCGCGGCATGACCGGCGGCGGTGATCCGCTGGTAGGGGAGGTGGGTCCGGGCCAGGGCCGGTCCCGGTACCGGCGGGCGGCACACCCCGGCGAGCCCAGGACGACTCGGCCGCGGCCCGGCCGCTGGTCATGGCCTGGGCGATGCCCTCGCCCTGGAGGGGGTTGACCAGTCCGGCGGCGTCCCCGACCAGGAGCACCCGGCCGGCCGCCGGGGCGGTGCCCGACCATGCCCATCTTGAGCCAGCCCCCCAGCCGGCGCGGGACCCGGTCCCGGTCGGGACCCGGTCGAGCAGGCCCAGCTCCCCCAGGTGCCCGAGGTAGGCCGGCAGGACCCGCACCGCCTCCGACCCGGCCTGGCGGTCGGCCAGGGTGCCGACCCCGACGCCGACATTGGCCACCCCGTCCGGCCCCGGGAAGATCCAGCCGTAGCCGGGGAAGGCCCGCCACGGGGTCTGCTCCCACAGGGTGATGGCCGGGAGCGTCGACGGCCTGGTCGAGGTAGCAGCGCACGGCGAAGCCCCACAGCACCCGGGCCTCCTCGACCAGCCCGGCGCTCCGCGGCCACGTGGCTGGTGGCGCCGTCGGCCCCGATCACGAAGTCGGCCCGGACGGCTCGGCCCGCCGTCCAGGCCGAAGCCCTCGAGGCCGGCCCCCGACCCGAGCGGGGCCGGCGGCCCGGCCCTCCACCGGCGTCGGCCCCGGCGTCGAGGGCGGCGGCCCGGAGGGCGTCGTCGAAGCACGGTCCGGGGCACCGCCCGGGCCCGCCCGGGATAGGTCACGCCGTCGAAGCAGGGCAGCACCACCCGCCGGCCGGTCGGGCCCACCACCACCATGTCGCCCACGTCGAGCCCGGCGGGCTCGGGCACCCCGAGGTCGGCCAGGACCTGGAGACCCCTCGGCCCGATGAAGTCGCCGCAGGCCTTGTCCCGCGGGAACCGGGCCTTGTCCAGCAGGGCCACCCGGGCCCCGGCGCGGGCCAGCACCAGGGCGGCGATGCTGCCGGCCGGGCCGGCCCCCACCACGAGCACGTCGTAGCGCCTCGGCTCCACACGACTCCCCTCGTCTCCACCGCCTACGGTGAGATCTTCGCACCCGAGGAGGCGCCATGGAGTCAGCGGGGCCGAGGGACCCCAACCGATTCGCCCAGAAGCTCTTCGCTCCGCTGCCCGAGCGCTACGACCGGCTGGCCGAGGTGCTGTCCATGGGCCAGAACGGGCGGTGGCGGCGGGCCATGGTCGACCACATCGTCCCCGACCGCCCCGACCTGGTGCTGGACGTGGCCTCGGGCCCGGCCGGGGTGGCCCTGCAGCTGGCCGACCGCGGTGCCGGCCGGGTGGTGGGCGTCGACCTCACCCTGGACATGCTGCGCCAGGGCCGGCGCAACGTGGCCCGAGCGGTCCCTGGCGGAACGGGTCCAGCTGGTGAACGGCCGGGCCGAGCAGATGCCGTTCGCCGACGCCACCTTCGACGCCCTGACCTTCACCTACCTGCTGCGCTACGTGGACGACCCCGAGGCCACCCTGGCCGAGCTGGCCCGGGTGGTGAAGCCCGGGGGGGCGGTGGCCAACCTGGAGTTCCTCCTCCCCGAGAGCCGGTTCTGGCGATTCTGGTGGTGGGGCTACACCCGCCTGCTCCTGCCCGTCGGCGGGTGGGTCGACCGGAGGGCGGGCGTGGTTCGAGGTCGGTCGGTTCCTCGGTCCCAACATCTCGGCCCACTACCGGCGCTACCCGCTGGACTGGACGGTCGAGGCGTGGCGCCGGGCCGGCTTCGTCGGACGTCGGGGTCCGGCGGATGAGCCTCGGGCGGTGGCCTGGTCATGTGGGGACGGCGGGCCGGGTGGGTGAGCCCGGAGGGCCGGAGGAGGCGCCCGAGGCCCGGGCCGCCTTCTACGCGGCCCGACCCGGGGGGCTGGCGGGACTGGTGGACGCTCCTCCACCCGCCCTACACCGCGTGGCACCTGGCCTACGTGGTCATCGGCGCCTGCCTGGCCCCGGTGGTCGACACCACCCGGCTGATCGCCACCCTCCTGGCCTTCTTCTGCGCCGTGGGGCTGGCCGCCCACGCCCTCGACGAGCTGCACGGCCGGCCGCTGCGCACCCGGATCCCCGGGCCCGGCACTGCGTGCGGTGGCCGCCGCTGCGGACTGGCCGGGGCGGTGGGGCTGGGGATCGCCGGGGTGGTCGAGGTGGGCTGGGCGCTGGTCCCCTTCCTGGTGGTCGGCCCGGTGCTGGTGGTGGGCTACAACCTCGAGCTCTTCGGCGGGGCCATCCACAACGACGTCGGCTTCGCCGCCAGCTGGGGGGCGTTCCCGGTGCTGACCGCGTACGTGGCCCAGACCGGCCGGCTGGCCCTGGCCCCGGTGCTGGCCGCGCTGGGGGCGTTCGCCCTGTCCGCCGCCCAGCGGGCCCTCAGCACCCCGGCCCGGATGCTCCGCCGGCGGACCGACCAGGTGACGGGGACCATCGACCCTGGCCGACGGCACCGCCGTGACGGTCAACCGGGCCTTGCTGCTGGCGCCGCTGGAGCGGGCGCTGCGGGCCATGTCATGGGGCGTGGTCCTCACCGCCGCGGCCTTGGCCGTGGCCCGGCTGCGACTAGGGACGCTCGATCCGCCGGCGGAAGCCGGCCACGGTCATCTCGACCACCCGGTCGTGGCCCCACTGGAGCAGGGGGTGGCCGAACCGGCTGGCGATCCGCATGGCCGTCTGGCGGGCCTCGATGGTCCAGGCCACCCCACCAGGCACCCGCGCCTCCGGGACGGATCCGGAGCCGGGCGTCCCCGGTGAGGTCCCCGTCGATGGTGGCGTCGATGGCACGGGGCGGTCGCACCGGCCCAGTTCGATCCGCACGGCGCATCCGGTAGGGCAGCGGCGGGGTGACCACGCCGGAGAGCACCGAACCCGCCGTCAGTCCGTTCCCCTCCAGCCGGAACTCGGTGAGCCAGGGCCACCACCCCTCGAACTGGTCGACGTCCTCGAGCTGGACCCACAGCTGCTCGGGGTCCAATCCGAAGGAGTAGCCGCCGCGGTGGGTGAACAGGGCGCCGCCACGCCTCCCACGGTAGGGCCGGAGCGGGCTCCCTGCCGAGGGCCGGCCCGTCGGGTTCGGGCCCGCCGCCCCGGCCCCCCGGACCGGTTGCGCCGGACGGCTCACGGGGCGAGAGTCATGGCTGTGAGCGACGGGAGCTACCGCACGACGGTCGGGACGCAATCGGTGGACCTGCCCCTGGTCCCGGTGGCCGACGACTGCACCATCGCCCTGCTCATCTGCGTGGATCTCGGGGTGGCCTTCACCGAGACGGCCGGCCGGGAGCTGGCCGCAGCTGTTGGCACCCTTCCGACCCGAGCTGGTGGTGTCGGTGGCCACCATGGGGATCCCCCTGGCCATCGAGGTCAGCCGCTCCCTCGGCCTCGACGACTATGTGATCCTGCACAAGACGCCGAAGATCCACCTGGGCGAGTCCCTGGCCGAGCCGCTGCGGTCGATCACCACGGTCAGCGTCAGACCCTGCGGATGGACCCGGCCCGGGCCCCGGTGGTCCGGGGTCGGCGGGTGGCGTGGTGGACGACGTCATCTCGACCGGTGCCTCCACGGCGGCAGCCCTGTCCCTGGTCCGACGGGTCGGGCGGCGATCCGGTGGCCATCGGCGTCCTCATGACCGAGGGCCGGGCCTGGCACGAGGGCCTGGGCCCCGACGCCGACAAGGTGGTGTCCCTTGGTTCCATGCCGGTCTTCCGCCCCGGCCCGTCGGGGGGTCTGCACCCCGACTGGGACTGATGGCGCCCGGGACGACGCCGTGTGCCATAGTCCAGGCGTGTCGCCACGACCCATCGACCCGGCCGTCCTGCGCGTCGACGACGACGGGGTCACCCTGCTCGGCGGGTGGTCGCCGAGCAGCGGGCTGCGCCACTTCCCGCTCAGTCCGGTCTGCCCGTTCACCGGTGCCGACGACGTCGTGCCGGTCGACCTGCCCCGCACCGGGACGGTATGGCTCCACACCGCGGTGACCATCGCACCACCCGGCTACGCCGGCCCGGTCCCCTACGGACTGGGGATCGTCGAGCTCGACGGCGATCCGCTGCTCCGGGTGGTGACCCGCCTGCCGGTGACGACCTGGCCCCGGGTGCGGCGGTGCGGCTGGACGGCGAGGAGCTGCCCGGCGCCGGACGGGGAGCCCTCGGTGACCTGGGTGTTCCACCCGTGACCGACGTCCGCATCACCGGGGTCGGCCTGCACCCCTTCGGCCGGTTCGGCGAGCTGACCGGTACCGCCATGGGGGTGGTGGCGGTGCGGGCCGCGCTGGCCGAGGCCGGCATCGGGGTGGGCGACGTGCAGGCGGCCTTCTGCGGGACGGCCTACGGCGGGGTGGCCGCCGGGCCACCGGGTCCTCTCCTCGCTGGCCGGCACCGGCATCCCCATCTACGACGTCGAGGCCGGCTGCGCCTCGGGGGGTGCGGCCCTGCAGCTGGGCGCGGCGTCGATCGCCTCGGGCCAGCACGACCGGGTGCTGGTCTTCGGGATCGAGAAGATGCCCAAGGGGATCATCCGATCGTCGTTCTTCGCCCCGTGGCAGGAGGCGGCCGGGCTCAACCCGGCACCGGCGTTCTTCGCCCTCCGGGCCCAGCGGCTGCTGGCCGAGACCGGCCTGACCGAGCGACCACCTGGCCCAGGTGGTGGTCAAGAACCGCCGACACGGGGTGGCCAACCCCGACGCCATGTTCCCAAGGCCGTCACCGTCGAGGAGGTGCTGGCCGCCCGGATGATCTGCCCGCCGCTGACCCTGTTCATGCTGTGCTCGCCCAACGAGGGCGCCGCCGCCGTCGTCCTCGAGGGGGACGGTGCCGGCGTACGGCTGGCGGGGATCTCCCTCCGCTCCCATCTGCCCGGCAGCGTCCTCGGGGAGGACTCGCCGCTGAGCGGGATCGACGACTCCGCCATCACCCCGCCCACCACCCTGGCCGCCCAGGACGCCTACGCCCAGGCCGGGGTGGGGCCGGGCGACGTCGACGTGGTGGAGTGCCAGGACACCGATGCCGCCCGGGAGCTGCTGGCCTGGGCCGAGCTGGGCCTGTGCCCGCCGGGCGAGCAGGCCGCGCTGCTGGCCGACGGCAGCGTCGAGGTCGGTGGCCGCCTGCCGGTCAACCCCTCCGGTGGGCTGCTGTCCAAGGGCGAGCCGCTCGGTGCCTCGGCGTTGGGCCAGGTGGTCGAGCTGGTCCGCCAACTCCGCGGCCAGGCCGGCGGGCGGCAGGTGGACGGGGCCCGGGTGGGGCTGGCCCACGTGATCGGACGCGGGCGCCAACGCCTGCGTCACCGTGCTGGCGGCATGATGCGCGCCGACCCGCCCCCCGGCCCGGGACCTCACCGTGCTGGCCGTGCCCTTCTACTTCGGGAGCCATGGCCGTCGAGTACGTCTGGCTGCGGCGACGGGTGCGGCGCCTCGGCCCTCCGGCGGGGCAGTACGAGCGCCGGGACACCCTGGCCAGCCTGGCCATGGGGACGGGGAGCCTGGTGGCCCCGTTCGTGATCCCGCCCCTGCTGCGCCCGTTCCGCCTGGGCCGCGGCCGCTCGGGTCGGGCCGTCGTGGCCCTGGTGGTCGGCGCCGCCGCGGTGACCACGGCGGCCGACCGGGTGGTGCGTCGGTCGACCCGGACCGGTGGACACCCGTCCGCCGGTCCGCCCGCCGGGCGCCGGCCGACGGCGTGCCGGCGCCGCGCCGCCGGTGCCGCCGCCCGCACCGCGAGCCGCCTCCCGGGCCCGCCGGGTGGCCTCGGTGGGCGGGGTGGCCACCGTCTGCCCTGGCCGGCCTGGCCCTGGCCGCCACCTGGGCCGAGCGCACCTCGCCCGGCCGCCTGTGGCGCGGCGCCGCCGCCTCCCCGACCTCGGCCGGGGACCGTGGGCGGTGGCCCTGGCCATCGCTGGGGTGGGACTTCATCTACTACTGGAACCACCGGTTCATGCACGAGAGCCGCCACCTGTGGGCCATCCACGTGGTCCACCACTCCAGCGAGCGCTACAACCTGTCCACGGCCCTTCGCCAGCCGGTGGCCGACACCCTCGGCACCTCGGTGCCCTACGGGCTGCTGTGCCTGGCCGGGATCTCCCCGGAGCTGGTGGCCACGGCCCGCGGGGTCAACCTGCTGTACCAGTTCTGGATCCACACCGAGACCATCGGCCGCCTGGGCCCGACCGAGGCGGTGCTCAACACCCCCTCCCACCACCGGGTCCACCACGGCTCGAACCGGCAGTACCTCGACCGCAACCACGGCAGCATCCTCATCGTCTGGGACCGGCTGTTCGGGACGTTCGAGCCGGAGGACGAGCCGGTCGTCTACGGCCTGACCAAGGACATCAAGACGTTCAACCCGGCCGGATCGCCAGCCACGAGTTCGCCGCCATGCTGCGGGACGTGTCGGAGTCGACCGGATGGGTCGAGCGGCTCTCCCACGTGGTCCGGGGACCGGGATGGGGGCAGCGGCTCGAGGCCGCCGCCGACCTTCGATCGCGCCGGACCCGGCGTCCGGAGGCCGGCCTGAGCGTCACCGCCCGGCGGGCGGTCAGGCGGTGCCCGCCTGCCTCTCGTGCAGCTTCTTCAACGAGCGGACGATGGAGGCCTCGATGAGCTTGTCGTTGTCCTTGGAGATGAAGTGGTGGACCCGCTTCTCGAACAGGCCCGCATCACCGGGTTGAACGCCTCGTAGGTCTCCCGGAAGTGGACCCGGGTCCTCCCGCCACCGAGGTCCTCCAGGCGGGTCAGGCCCGAGGCCCGGGACCAGAGGGGTTTGCCGATGGCGTCGTAGCGCCACGACACCGGCCGCTTCGCCTCGGTGATCCACTCCCAGGACTGGGCCCGCCCCTTGGACAGGAGGTACTTGGGCACCGGGAAGTAGCAGTGGCGCACCAGTCCGTTCCCCTCCTCGTCGCCGGGGTGGTAGATCTCGATGGTCACGGTGTCGGTCTTGACCCCGACCCGGGTCCGCTTCCAGATCACGTCCCACACCTCGTCGGGCGTCCCGTCGACCACGAAGTCGAAGTTATGAACCTGCACGTCCCTGGCTCCCGTCTCTCCTGCGTCTGCTCACTGCACCGCTGCCACCGGCGGTCACCGGCTCACGGCTCGGCGGTGGTCCAACGCCGGGGTCGACGGCCAGCTGGGCCTTGACCACCTTGCCCCCGGCATTCCGGGGCAGCTCGGCCACCACACCACCTGGCGGGGCACCTTGTAGTCGGCCAGGCGCCCGCCGGCGAAGCTCGATCAGCTCCCCGGGGGTGGCCTCCGAGCCGGGCCTGCAGGACCACGTAGGCGGCGACGTCCTCGCCGAGCACCTCGTGGGGGACCCCGACCACGGCCGCCTCGACCACCGCCGGGTGGGCGTGCAGGGCGGCCTCCACGTCGTCGGCGTAGACGTTCATCCCGCCGCGGACGATCATCTCCTTCTTCCGGCCCACGATGTAGAGGTAGCCGTCGCGCGTCGAGGTGACCGAGGTCGCCGGTGTGCAGCCACCCGCCCTCCCACTGCCGGGCCGTGGCCTCGGGGTCCCGGTAGTACTCGCGGTGGCCGGCCGGGTTTCGGGTCAGCACCTCGCCCACCTCCCCGGCCGGAAGGGCCGATCCCGGCGTCGTCGACGATCCGGACCTCGCACCGGGGGGGTGGGCCGTCCCACCGCCCCCGGCCGGGTCCGGGCCGCCTCGGGGTCCATGGTGAAGGTGGCGTGCCCACCCTCGGTCATGCCGTAGCTGTTGAGCACGGCGGCGCCGCGGCAGCTTGGCCTGCAGTCGCCGCAGGGTCTCGGGGGCCAGGGGTGCGCTCCCCAGCACCAGCAGGCGGAGGCTGTCCAGATCGGCCGACTCGAACCCGGGGTGGTGGATGAGCAGTTGGGCCATGGCCGGCACCACGAAGGCGCAGGGCGGTCGCTCCCGCTCCACCACGGCCAGCCAGCGGCCGGCGTCGAAGGTCGGCAGGTGGAGCACGGTCATCCCGGCCTTCATCGGATTGTGGATGAAGCCCAGTCCGGCGAAGGTGAAGACCGGGGAGGCGGTGAGCCAGCCGGTCCCCTGCCACTCGGGCAGCTGGTTGGGCACCCGGGCCACCTGGTTGTGGCGGACGGCCACCCCCTTGGGCCGTCCGGTGGTCCCCGAGGTGTACATGATGTCGGCCAGGTCGTCCGCGTCCAGCGGGGCCTGGAAGGCGGAGTCGTCGTCGGCCATCACCTGCTCGATGTCGACGCGCGCCCGTCGATCCCCGGAGCCCCCACCGTGGCCACCACGGACAGGGAGGGGAGGGAGCCGATCAGCGGGCCGACCGCGTCGCCGTGGGCCGCCGCCGGCCACGACGGCCGTGACCTCGGCGTGGTCGAGGATGCCCCGCACCTCGGGCGGGGAGAGCCGGTCGTTGAGCGGGACGGCCACCGCCCCCAGCTTGTGGAGGGCGCTGTAGGTCACGATCCAGTCGAGGATGTGGTCGGCCGACAGCAGGATGGCCACCCGGTCACCCTCGGCCACCCCCCGGTCCGCGAGCCCGTGGGCCAGGCGGTTGGACCGGCGCTCCCACCGGTCGAAGGTGATCGACGGTGTCGTCCCCGAGGTTCCGGTAGGCGGTCCCGTCGGGGTAGGCCGAGGCCATCAGCCGCAGCTGGTCGGTGAGGAGCTCGGTCACGGCTCGGCGTGCCGGCCGCCGGGACCGACCACGGTCGTCGGCGGCCGAGTTGCGATGGACGCCGTGCGCCCCCGGCTCAGGTCGCGGCACCGGCCGGGGCGGCGAGGGGCACCGGCCGGGCCAGGCTCCAGCTGAAGGTCTTGGGGATCTCCTCCATGGTCACGGTGGTCGACAGGTCGGCCACGGTGGGGCCGACCCGGTCGGCCACCTCCTGGAGCTGGGCCCGGTCGAAGCCGAAGACCCGACAGGCGTTGAGGCCCAGGATCCGGCGGAGGTCCGCCTCGGGCATCCCGCCGAACACCTGGCGCAGGACCAGCCGGTGGACCGGGCGCCGCCCCCTCGAGGTGGGGGTAGTCGGCCCCCCACATGAGGCGGTCCACGCCGATCTCCTCCCGCATCTCGGCCTCGGACCGGTTCATCAGCGACCCGCCCAGGAACACGTGCCGGTCGAAGTACTCCGAGGGCCGCATGGACAGGTAGGAGCGGACCGGCGCCCCGCCGTGGGTGTCGAAGAAGGACTCCATGTCCCGCACCAGCGAGGGCAGCCACTGCACGCCGTTCTCCGTGACCACCACCTTCAGGTTCGGGTGCCGGTCGAAGACCCCGCCGAAGATCATGAACCACAGGGGGCGGCGGGTGAACACGAACACCTCGTAGAGGCCGAGGAACCCGCCGTGCTTGGCGTCGTAGAGCTGCTTGGCGTCGGTGGCGGTGCCCGAGGCCCCGGTGTGCAGGTTGACCACGATGTCGTGGTCCTCGCAGGCGCTCCACAGCGGCTCGTAGTACTCGTCGGCGTAGCCGGGCAGGCCGGTGCGGAGGGACATGGCCGGCAGCATGACGCCCCCGTGGATGCCCGTGGGCCCGGGCCCAGGCGATCTCCTCGACGGCCCGGTCCATGTCGTGGAGGTCGATGGGGATGCACCCGGTCCGCCGGCCCGGTGCGGCGGCGCAGAACTCGGCCAGCCACCGGTCGTAGGCGTCGCAGGGCCGGCCACACCACCTCGAGGTTCTTGGACGAGTGGCCGCCCGAGGTACATGGCCGGCGACAGGCCGCCGGCCAGCACCGGGCCGGGGAAGGCCACCTCGGCATGGATGCCCTGCTCCTCGAGGTAGGCCAGCCGCCGCCCGCCGGCGTCGGAGGGGAAGACCCACTCCTCGCCGTAGCGGGCCAGCCACTCCGCGGCGGCCTCGGTGTCGACCCCCATCCCGGCCAGGCGCCGGGTGGCCACCGCCCGCACCGCGTCGGTGTCGTCGATCTCGCCGGGGTCGACCCCCCCGAACATGGGGATGGCCACGGCCGAGAGGTCCCCGAAGGCCGCCACCGCCTCGCGGTCGGCCGGGTCGACGTAGGAGAGGAACTCGTCCAGCGTGTCCGGGGCGGCATGGGCGTCGGCCGACACCACCACATAGGGCCGTCCCGTGCGGAGGTCGTCGCTCATCGTGCTGCGGCCATCCGACTCACCTCCCCCGGGGCTCGGTCCCCACCCGCTCAGGCCGCAGACTACTGCGCCCGGACAGCGCCCGTTGTCCGAGCAGGCGCGTACGGTGGACCCCATGGACTGGTCGTCGTGGGCGGAGCGCCTCGAGCACGCCCTCGGGCCCGAGGGCGACTTCCCGTCCTTCTTCGCGCCGGGGGCACTGTTCAGCGATCCGGTCAACCCACCCACCCCCGACCTGGCCGCCATCGAGGAGATGACCAAGGCGTCGTTCCCCGACTGGCGCCAGGAGATCATCTGGGTGCACGGCGACGACCGACGGGGGCGCGTTCGAGTGGATCGGCCGGGGAACGCTGGGCGGCACCATCCCCATCGAGATCCACGGGTGCACGGTGGTGGACGTGAACGGCGACGGGCTGGTGACCCGGTGGCGGGACTACTTCGACCTGCACCAGATCGACGAGCAGGTCGCGGCGACCGCTCCGCCCGCCCGGGTTGACCCGGGGCCGGGGGCCGCTCAGACCAGTGTCTCGGACGGGACCCCGAAGTACTCCTGGTAGGGAGCAGCCCGCTCCCGCAGGGAGCGCTCGTCGAGCCCGGTGTCGGCCCAGGTGTACCGGGTCCCCCCGCCCCCGCCGTCGCCCGGATGGGTGGCCAGGAACTCGCGCATCCGGGCCTCGGCCTCGGCGGTGAGCGGGACGCCCAGTCGGTCGTAGACGGCCCCGATGGCGGCGAAGGGGTCGGCCATGAACTCGGCGAACTGCACGTCGATGACCTGGCCCGGACGCAGGGTCCCGTCGTTCCGGGCCGTCGAGGGAGCGTTCGAGGCCCACGAAGATGTCCTCGGCGTACTGGGCGGCGGCCCTGGCCACCGAGCGAGTGGTCGCTCGCCATGCGGCGGAGATGGGCCACCAGGGCGCTGATCGAGGTGATGACCTTGAGCGGGTCGCGATGGGTCTGGATGACGACAGCGTCGGGATACTCGGCCATCAGGGCCCCGAGGTGCCAGAGGTGGGCCGGCGACTTGATCAGCCAACGGTCGGCGGCGTGCTCGGACTGGAGGTGCTGGAGGTAGATGCGGTGCCACCGGTAGAGCGGGGCGGGATCGGCCTCGTGCAGCAGCCAACGCTCGTACGCGGGCACGTCGTACTGGGTCTGGAACATCATGGACCGGAACTCGCTGGCCGTGATGCGGGCGCACTCCTGGGCCAGGCGGGCCCCCAGGGGGTGGAAGTCCCGGAACCCGGGGATGATCTGGTCGACCATCCCCGACATGAGGTCGGACTCGTCGATGCGGGGGTCGGTGTCGTAGGTGGCCGTCGTCGGTGGGGGGCAGGGGAAGTCCACCTCCCAGGTGAGGGGGGCCCGGTGGGCGGGATCCTGGGCCAGCAGGTCGAAGAGGATGGTGGTTCCGGTCCGGGGCTGGCCGCAGATGACCAGCGGTCGCCGCACCTCGCCCGCAGCCACCTCGGGATGCCGGTCCCGCCAGTCGAGGATGCGCAGCCGGTTGGTCAGGTAGCCGGTGAACTCGGTCTGGACGATGGAGGTGCCCAGCTCGTTGAGCCGGGCCGATCGGTCCAGGTCCTCGAGCATCCGGTCGAGGCCCTCCTGCCAGGTGGGCTCGCCGAAGTCGTCCAGACCGGTGGCCTGGCAGGCCGCCGACACCAGGTCGTCTCGGCTGAAGGGGAGGGCGGTCACGGCGCGGCCACCTCCTGGGCGGTGAGGACGGACGTGATGACCACCGGCGGATCGGGATGGTCCAGCCAGCGCAGGGTGACGAAGCCCCGGTGGCGTCCACCGGTGTCCAGCCAGGTCACCGCGTCGCTGAACCGGTCGCCGGGATCAGCGGCCCCGATGACCAGCCGGACCCTGCCGTCCTCCCCCGCCGGGGCGGTGGCATTGGTCGCCGAGCTGGTCCGGCGTCGGGGGTCGATGCACTCGTGCCAGACGTTCTCCACCGTCACGCTCCAGTAGCGGGTGCCGGGCGGGGCGAACTCCACGGCCAGCCACTCGCCGGATTCGAGCCGGAAGGTGCCCAGCATGTAGAGGTTGTCGGGGGTGGTGTTCTCGCTCCCGAGGGCGGCGGCCTCCGCCGTGGCCAACCGGTTGGGCCGGTCCAGCAGCTCGGGCATGACCGTCCGGTGGAGGGTCATCAGCTTGGCCATGGTCCAGCCCATGGCGCTCAGGCCCTCGGCCACCCGCTCGTCCGACGGGAGCTCGGGTGGGCCGACCGGGTCGAGCGATTCGATCCGGAACGTCGGCCAGCTGCTCGGCCGACCGGTCGGCCACGTACTGGCGGACCAGCACCGCCGAGGCGTCCTCGGGGATCGGCACCCAGGTCGACCCGACCTGCTCGGCGACCGGGGGCTCTTCGGCCGCCAGGATGAGGGTGAAGCGGCCCGAGTCGTCGAGGTCGAGCTGGTGGTCGGACACGTAGGCAGCCTGGCGGCGGGGGGTGAGGCCCCGGCCGGCCAGCACCTGGAAGCCCGAGATAGGTGACCGTGCCCCGCCTCCCGGTGACCCGGTAGCGGTGGCGGCCGTCGATCATGGCCAGGTGGTACTCGCCGTCGGGATTGGGCCCACCCACCAGGCGGGCCTCCGAGTTCATGCTGAAGAACCAGGGGGCCTCGGGGTCGACGTCCAAGGACAGCTCCGAACAGAGTGCGGTGACCCGGCCCAGGACCCGCAGGCCCTCGAGCAGCTCGAGCTCCGTCTCGGACTCGGTGGTGACCATGGTGGTCATGTCCTCGAGCATCTGGCGCACGAACGCCCAGGCCTCGAGGGATCGCGCTCCAGCGGCGGCTTCGACTTCGGTCATGGTCACTCCCCCTTCGGCCGCCCACGCTAGGCCGCTGAGTCGGATCCCGGCGCCGGCCGGTCCCGGCCTACCAGAGCGGTGACCAGGCGCTGGTCCGGAGCAGCTTGCTCTCCCACTGGTCCCGCACCTCCAGACCCTTGGCCATGTAGGTGCCGGGCCAGGTGGTGGGGTCGTGCTCCTCGACGCTGGTCAGCAGTCGGCCCAGCGTGTCGAAGTTCACGATCTTCTGCATCAGGATGGCCTCGGGTCGGATGCCCGAACCGTGGGCCACCTGGAAGCAGGCCTGGATGTCGAGGAGCTTCCGCTCCGGCGGGGTCTCCCGCATGATCTGCCAGTAGTCGTGGTCCCACAGCTCGATGTACTCGTCGAGCGGCGCGTCGGGCCAGCCGGTGTCCTGCATGTACACCGAGAGGGCGTGGGTACGGGCGTCGGTGGGCACGGTGGACAGGTCCACCTCCTGGAGGGCCGACCAGTAGACCGGGAGGAGCAGCTTCCCCTCCACCTCGTGCCGGCAGGAGTCGAGCCGGGTGGCCAGCTCGACCAGGTCGCCCGTCCACCGTCCTCCGGCCCAGCGCCTCCCAGGCGCCGCCGTCGGCTACGGCGGTGATGGTCACCACCTCGTAGGCCGGTCCGCTACCCATGGCGTGGTTGAGGTACCAGAGGAGGCGGGTGTCGTCCCGCTGGGCCAGGGCGGCCATCCACTCGTCGCGGACCAGGTCCTCGAAGGCCGCCGCGTGCCGGCCGATCACCCGGTGGGTCTCGTGCACGAAGAGCACGGATCGCCTCACCTCCCCGGGACGACGGGCCGGACCGGCCGGACGATCGTGTCCACCTCGGCGCTCATGGGAGCGGGGACCAGGGCGCGGTGCGCAGCAGCCGGGACCGCCACCGGTCCCGGAGTTCGAGTGCCTCGTGCATCCAGGACCCGGGACCGGTGACCTCGGGCGGGATGTCCTCGGTCAGGAGCGCGATCAGCGGCGGGAGGCTCGGAGAGCCGCTGCAGCAGGGTCACCTCGGGGCTCCGCCCGGCGCCGGGCAGGGTCTCGAGTGCCCAGGGCCACGTCCATGTGCATCCGGGCGTCCGGTCGGCCCCGAGCGACGGCCGGTAGACGGCTCCGGCCGCCTCCACGTACCTGCGCAGCCGGCCGGGGAAGGGCCACATGGTGTCCTCCATGTACATGGTGGGCTCATGGAGGTCCCCGTCGGTGGGGATGTCGGCCAGCGCCGGGGTTGGCGGCGACCACGGCACCGGGGTCAGGACCCGCCCGTAGGACTGGTGCTGGAGGCCGTCGAGGTCACGGGCCCAGGCCTGCAGGTCCCCGCGGGCCACCCGCTCGGCCAGCCGGGCGTAGGCGGCGCCGTCCTCCACCGCGGTGACCGTGACCACCCGGTAGGCCAGCCCGCTGCCGTGGGCCAGGTCGAAGTACCAGGCCAGGCGGGCGTCGGACCCCTCGGCCAGCCGCGGCATCCAGCCCTCACGGTAGGCCGACTCGAAGGCCGCGGCCCGCTTGCCCGACCACCTGGTGGAACTGGTGGACGTAGAGCATGCCCCTCCCTCTCAGGTCGGTGCGGCGCCGTCGGTGAGGTCGCCGACCAGGTCGGCCACCGACTCCACCACCCGGCCCGGGACGGTAGGGGAACCGCTCGATCTGGGATCGGCTGGTGACCCCGCTCAGCACCAGGATGGTCTGGAGGCCGGCCTCGATGCCGGCCACGATATCGGTGTCCATCCGGTCACCGACCATCACCGTCGACTCCGAGTGGGCGCCGAGCGAGTTCATGGCCTCCCGCATCATGAGGGGATTGGGCTTGCCGACGAAGTACGGGCGCCACCCCGGTGGCCCGCTCGATGAGGGCGGCCACCGAACCGGTCCCCGGCACGATCCCCTCGAGGGTCGGCCCGGTGGGATCAGGGTTGGTGGCGATGAACCGGGCACCGTCCTCGACCAGCCGAATGGCCCGGGTGATGGACTCGAAGCTGTAGGTCCGGGTCTCGCCGAGGACCACGTAGTCGGGGCGGCGGTCGGTGAGGACGTAGCCCGCCTCGTGCAGCGCGGTGGTGAGACCGGCCTCCCCCAGCACGAAGGCGGTGCCTCCGGGGCGCTGCGACTTGAGAAAGGCCGCGGTGGCCTCGGCCGAGGTCCACAACGACGAGGCCGGTACGTCGAGACCCAGGCCCACCAGGCGGGCCGAGAGGTCGCGGGCACTGTAGATGGAGTTGTTGGTCAGGATCAGTAGGGCGCAGCCCCGGCTCCGTAGGGCGTTGATGAAGGCGTCGGCTCCGGGAACGAGCTGACCCTCGTGGACCAGTACCCCGTCCATGTCGCACATCCACGAGGCCGCCTGGTCCTCTCGACTCACCGCCACAGTGTCGCACGCCGTCCGCCGATCGGCGGGACCTCGGGAGACGTCCCTCACGGAGACGCGTCGTGCTCCAGGCGGCGGGAGATGGGGTCGAATGCGTAGTAGAGGGCCAGCGCGCCGTGGAAGGCCAGGCACAGGTAGGCGTTGAGGAATGCCACTCCGATCGACACCAGGTAGAGCAGGGTGCCCCCGGTGAACAGGAGGGTCGAAACGACCCGCTGGGACTCCGGGAAGTCGTCGTGGAGCAGCCGGCGTCCCCGCGAGGCGTGCAGCCACAGACCGGACCACATCAGGGCGTTGACGGTCATGGTCACGCTGTAGAGGACGGCGGCCGTCGTCGCTCCCTCGCCCCGTCGCAGCGCCTCGCCGAAGACCTCGGTGGGATACGGGAGGAACACGATGGTCATGAGGAGGAGCAGGTTCCAGTAGAAGAGCCCCCGGTCGATCCGCTGCAGGTGGGAGAAGATGGTGTGGTGGTTGACCCACATGATGCCGATGACCAGGAAGGTCACTGCGTAGGCGGCCAGGGATGGCCACCGCTCGAGCAGCTGATGCCGGAGGTGGAGGTAGTCAGCGGGCTGGGCGATGGTCAGGACCAGCAGCGTGATGGCGATGGCGAACACCCCGTCGCTGAACGTCTCCACCCGGGCCTTGTTCATACTGCCCCGGCCGGAGCGGTGATCGGCAGGCGACCGTCCATGGGCCCGTGTCTACCAGGGCGGGCCGCACCGGCATCCGGCCCGGGCCGAGGCACGACGGTGCACCGGGCGGTCGGTGCGGGTCACTGGCATACTCGCACCGTGGGGAGTGCACCATGACCATCGTCACCCGGCGGGACACCCTGCTCCCCGACCCCGCCCCCAGACCGGTCCACTACACCGTGATCTCGGTGGACGACCATCTGGTGGAGCCGCCCGACATGTTCGAGGGACGGCTCCCGGCCCGCTTCGCCGACCTTGCGCCCCGGATCGTCGAGAACCGCCATGGCCACCAGCTGTGGGAGTTCGACGGGAAGCGCTACTCCCAGGTGGGAATGAATGCGGTGGCGGGCCGGCGGCCGGAAGCGGTCACCCTCGAGCCCACCCGATTCGAGGACATGCGGCGGGGCTGCTGGGACATCGATGCCCGCATCGCCGACATGGACATCAACGGGGTGTGGGCGTCGCTCAACTTCCCCTCCCAGATCACCGGGTTCTCGGGTCGGGTGTTCTCCGAGTGCCAGCGACCCGGAGCTGGGCCTGGCGGTTACCCGGGCCTGGAACGACTGGCTGTACGAGGCGTGGTGGCAGCCCTATCCCGACCGGATCATCCCCTGCGGGATCACCTTCCTGGCCGACCCTGAGCTCGGGCGCGGCCGAGGTCCGACGGAACGCCGAGCGCGGGTTCCGGTCGGTCACCCTGCCCGAGCGCCCGCACCGCATCGGCCTGCCCAGCCTGTTCTCGGGCTACTGGGACCCGATCGTCGCCGCCTGCGAAGAGACCGGAACGGTCATCTCGCTGCACGTGGGCTCCTCCGGCATGCCCGACATGCCCGAGGACAGCCCCCAGGTGGCCCTCGGGGCCACCCTGTTCGGCCAGATGTCGCTGTCGGCGTGCGCCGAGTGGCTCTGGTCCGGCCTCCCGGTGCGGTACCCGACCATCCAGATCGCCATGAGCGAGGGCGGCATCGGCTGGGTGGCCATGCTGCTCGACCGCCTCGACAACATCGTCGACCGTTCGGGGTACGGGCAGGGCTACGACCCGTCCGGGCTCCTGCCGGCCGAGGTGCTGGCCCGTAACTTCTGGTTCTGCACCATCGACGACCCCTCCACCATCGATACCCGCCACCGGATCGGGATCGACCACATCATGGTGGAGGTCGACTACCCCCACGGTGACTCGACCTGGCCCGACACCCAGGCGGTCATCGAGCGGTGCTGGGGGCACCTGCCGGTGGAGGACCTGCGCCGGCTGACCCACCAGAACGCCGCCCGGCTGTATCGCTGGCCACTGCCCGGCCACACCGTGCCGTGACCGACGCGGGCTTCGTGCGCCGGCCCGGACTCGCTCCTGCCCGAGCTGTCGCCCCGGGACGAGCTGGTTCTCCTGGCCCGCACCCTGTGGCGCGAGGGGTACGACGACCATCTGGCCGGCCACCTCACCTACCGGCAGGCCGACGGCACGCTGTTGTGCAATCCGTGGCTCCTGCTCTGGGAGGAGCTGCGACCCGACGACCTGCTGGTCATCGACCTCGACGGCAACCGACTCGAGGGCCGCTGGCCGGTCCCCCTCGGGATCCCGCTCCACCTCGAGCTACACCGCCAGCGGCAGGACGTGGAGGTGGCCGTGCACAGCCATCCCCGCTACGGCACGGTGTGGGCCGACCTGGGCCGCGTGCCGGGTTGCTACGACCAGAGCTCGGCCCTCGGCGGCGGGGAGCTCGTGGTGGTCGACGAGTACGACGGGCCGGTCAACTCGCGGGACAGCGCGGCCCGGGCCGTCACCTCGATGGGCGGGGCCGACATGGCGCTTCTGGCCAATCACGGGGTCTTCGTCACCGCCGGGAGCATCCGAGCCGCTCACCAGCGGGCCGTCGCCCTCGAGTACCGGAGCCGCCGGGCCTGGCAGGTCGAGGCCCTGGGCGGCGGACGGGAGCTCCCAGAACCGGCCCGCGGCTTCTTCCGGGCCTCCGACGGCGAGGGCTTCGTGGGGTTCTTCGAGGCCATGGCCCGACGCGAGCTCCGCCTCGACCCGCACTGCCTGGAGCCGAGGGAGCGGGCCGGCCGGCCCGGGTGACCGTCGCCGACCGCGCGACCGGCCCAGGACGCCGACCTAGCCTTGTCCCGGTGGGAGCGCTGCAGGGATCGAAGGTTCGGCTCCGCCCGGCCACCCGGGACGACATCGACGCCCTGGTGGCCATCCGGAGGACGCCGGAGGTCTACGCCCGTTGGCGCGGTGGCGCCGACCTGCGGGCTGCGGTCGAGGCGGACCTGGCCGAGCCAGGTGCCACGGCCTACGCCATCGAGCTCGGATCCCGGGTGGTGGGGTGGATCCAGTGGTCGTCGGAGGAGGAGCCCGACTACCGGCACGCCACCATCGACCTCTACCTCGACCCCACCCTCCACGGACAGGGCCTGGGCGCCGACGCCGTCCGCATCATGGTGGCTCACCTGGTCGCCGACCACGGGCACCGGCGGTTCGAGATCGATCCCGCCGCCGACAACCAGGCGGCCATCCGCTGCTACACCAAGGTCGGCTTCCGGCCTGTGGGCATCCGCCGGCAGAGCGAGCGGGGTCCCGACGGGACCTGGCACGACGCCCTCCTCATGGACCTGCTGGCCGACGAGCTGGCCGACGGGCCGGCACGACCCCGCGACGATGCCGGGGGCGGTCGTGGTGTGTGAGACTCACGGGTCGACAGGACCCGGTGCCCGGCCCCGACGACCGGGCCCGTAGGGGGAAGCGATGCGAGCGGTGGTCACCCGGGGCGGAGCACTCGTCGTGACGGATGCGGACGATCCGGTCCCCGGCCCCGGCCAGGTGGTGGTGCGCTCGCTGAGTGCGGGCATCTGCGGCTCCGACCTCCACGCCCTGGCCGACTTCCCCCACTTCGCCGGGTTGATGGCCCGGGTGGGCGCCTCGGCCCTCGATCCCGGCTCCGACACCGTCTTCGGGCACGAGTTCTGCGCCGAGGTGGTGGAGTACGGCCCGGACACCGTCGGCACCGTTCCGGCCGGGAGCCGGGTGTGCTCGGTGCCGGTCGTGTTCGGTGCCGGAGGCATCGAGCAGATCGGCTACTCCAACACCTTCCCCGGAGCATTCGCCGAGCACCTGGTGCTCCAGGAACTGCTCCTCGTGCCGGTCCCCGACACGCTCCCCACCGACCTGGCCGCCCTGACCGAGCCGTTGGCCGTGGGCGAGCACGCCGTGGTCCGGTCCCGGATGCGGGTGGGCCAGCCCACTTTGGTGGTGGGATGCGGGCCGGTGGGCCTGGCCGTGATCGCCGCCCTGAAGGGACGAGGCCACGGACCCGTGTTGGCCGCCGACTACTCCCCGGTCCGCCGCCGGCTGGCCGAGGCGTTCGGCGCCGACGAGGTGATCGACCCCGCTCTCGGTTCGCCCCATGGGCGGTGGGGAGCGCTCGGGGTGCCCGGTACCCTGCTGGAGCGGGCACTGGCCTCGATGTCGGGGTCCGAGATCACCGACCCGGTGATCTTCGAAGCCGTCGGCGTACCCGGCATGCTCCAGTCCCTGATCGACGAGGCCCCGCCGAGGAGCCGGATCGTGGTGGTCGGGCGTGTGCATGCACGCCGACCCCATCGAACCGTTCGTGGCCGTGGCCAAGGAGGTCGAGCTGGTCTTCTCGTTCGGCTACACCCCCGACGAGTTCGCCGCCACACTCCACCGCCTGGCCGGCGGGGTGCCGGGGGTCGACCGGTTGATCACCTCCTCCGTCGACCTGGCCGGTGCGCCCGACGCCTTCGCAAAGCTTCGCACCCCGGGTCGGCACGGCAAGATCGTGGTGCACCCGTGACCCGGACCACCCCACCTGCCCCGACCAGAGACGAGGCACCGGCATGACCACCCTGGACGCCCCCGACGACCTGAGGTTCGGGATCTTCCTGGCCCCGTTCCACCCGGTGGGCCAGAACCCCACCCTGGCTCTCGAGCGCGACCTTCAGCTGATCGAGCATCTCGACGCCCTGGGCTTCGACGAGGCGTGGATCGGGGAGCACCACTCCGCCGGTTTCGAGATCATCGCCTCCCCCGAGGTGTTCATCGCCGCGGCGGCGGCGCGGACCCGGACCATCCGGCTGGGGACCGGGGTGTCGTCCCTCCCGTACCACCACCCCTTCATGCTGGCCGACCGACTGGTGCTCCTCGACCACCTCACCCGGGGCCGGCTGATGATCGGGGTGGGTCCCGGCGCCCTCCCTTCCGACGCCTTCATGATGGGCATCGACCCGGTCCGGCAGCGGTCGATG
This sequence comes from uncultured Acidimicrobiaceae bacterium, assembly GCA_963717885.1. Taxonomy (GTDB): domain Bacteria; phylum Actinomycetota; class Acidimicrobiia; order Acidimicrobiales; family RAAP-2; genus Bog-756. The sequence goes on from CAVQXB010000001.1 coordinate 76,672, forward strand.
ATGGAGGAGTCGCTGGAGGCCGTCCTGGCCCTGCTGGCCGGTGGGGAGCCGGTGACCATGGAGACCGACTGGTTCCGGCTCGTCGACGCCCGCCTGCAGCTCCGGCCGTACCAACGCCCGTACCCCGAAGTGGCCGTGGCGGCCCAGGTCTCGCCGGCCGGCCCCCGCGCCGCCGGCCGGTTCGGTTGTGGCCTGCTCTCCATCGGCGCCACCTCGGCCGGGGGCTTCGACGTCCTGGGCCTGCACTGGGACGTCATGGAGGAGCGGGCGGCCGAGTTCCACGCCACCATCGACCGCGGCCGGTGGCGCCTGGTCGGCCCCATGCACATCGCCGACACCAGGGAGCAGGCCATCGCCGATGTGGCCTTCGGGCTCGATCAGTGGGTCGACTACTTCCAGCGGGTGGCAGCCCTGCCCCTGGCCCCGGACACCACCGACCACGAGACGCTGGTCGACGCGCTCAACGCCTCCGGGTTCGCGGTGATCGGGACGGTGGAGGATGCCGTCGCCCAGGTGGATCGATTGCGCCGGCAGTCCAAGGGGTTCGGGACCTTCCTGGTCATGGGACACGAGTGGGCCGACACCGCCGCCACCCTCCACTCCTACGAGCTCTTGGCCCGCTACGTGGTCCCGGAGTTCCAAGGGTCCTCTCGAACCTTGACGGCCAGCCGGGACTGGGCCGCCGAGAACCGGCCCGAGTTCATCGCCGCCGCCACCACCGCGGTCACCACCGCCTTCGAGGAGCACCAGGAGCACAAGCAGTCCCGGGGGGCCGCCACCTGATCCACCGGGCGCGCCGGCACCCGACCCGAGTGGGTCAGAACGGCAGTGCGTCGGCCTGGACCGCCCTCAGCTCGTCGAAGATGGTCCGGCACGAGGCCTCGTCGGAGGGCGAGAGCGGGTCCCGTCGGAGCGCCTCGAAGGCCGGCGCCGGATCGCCGGTGAGAGCGGCCCTGACCACCAGCTCCTGCAGCTCGATCTGGGTCCTCATGAACTCGGCCAGCGGCTCGAGGATCGGGGGCACGCGGGCCGGGGCGATGCCCTTCCCGTCCACCGAGGCGGGTATCTCGACGATGGCCCCCTCGGGCAGGTTGGGCACATAGCCGCGGTTGGGCACGTTGACAGCGTTGAGCGGGCGACGGTGATCGGTCCACATGGCCCCGATGATCGGGAAGACCTCCTCCGCCGAACGGCCGGCCCGGTGCATGGGCACCCGGGACTCCCCGTTGCCGTACCGGGTGATCAGCCGCTCCATTGGCATGACCGATCCCCCGGTGGAAGTAGACGGGCACCGGGTGCCATCCGGCCACCTCCTCGGCGAAGGGCACGTACTCCCCGATGTGGCTGTCCACCGAGCAGGGCAACAGGCCGTACTCCCGGAACATGTGGGAGACCAGCGGGGCGTACATCTGCTCCACCGCCACCCGCACCAGCGGCACCTTGGCCAACTGCCGGGCCGTGGCGGTGACCGGGGCCGGGTAGTCGAAGTAGCGCCGGCGCCACAGCCGGCGCAGGCGCGGGTAGAGGTCCTCTCCGGTGTCGGACCGGCGGATCTCGGTGAAGAAGGTGAAGTGGTTGATCCCCGACGCCTTGGCCTCGATCTTGGACTTGGGGATGCGTAGCAGCCCGGCGATGCGGGCCAGGCCGCCGGCGAACTCGTGGCACATGCTGACGTTCCGGACCGAGGTGGCGGTGTTGACGGCCAGGGCCACCCGGCTGAGCGGGATTGGTCAGGTTGATCAGGAAGGCGTCCGGGCAGTACCGCTCGATATCGGCACAGATGCCCAACATCGTGCGGATGGACCGGAGCGAGTGGAACACCCCGCCCGGGCCCCCGTTCTCGCCGGTGATCTGGGTGGCGCCGTAGCGACGGGGGATCTCGTAGTCCTCGATCCAGTGCGGCCACCGGCCGACCTCGGCGCTGGTCAGACAGAAGTCGGCCCCGGCCAGGGCCTCCGCCGGGTCGGTGGACGCCTCGACGGTGATGGGGCCGTCGTTGCGCCGTTGATCCGGTCGGCGAAGCGGACCGCCACCTCCAACCGTTCGGCGCTGACGTCGTGCAGCACCATCGTCGCCCCTCGGGTGCGGCGGGTGTTGATGGCGTCGAGCACCATCACCGGTCCGAAGGACATCCCGCCTGCGCCGATCAGGCAGATCCTCGGTCCCCGGTCCGTGCTCATGGCTCCTCCATCGCCGCGGTCGGCCCGATGGTAGCGGCCGGACCGGTGACCTCGTCGATCCAGGCCAGGTACCCGGATGCCCCGCCGGACAGCGGGATGCGCCACCACCTCCGGCGTCTCATAGGGATGGGCCTCCGCCACCGCCTGGATCACCGCCGGCCCGAGGGCGGTGCGCGTCTTGAGCAGTACCAACCACTCCTCGGCCCGTTCCAGCGAGTCCTGCCACCAGTACCGGCTCACCACCGGGCCGACGCGCTGTCCGCAGGCGACCATCCGGTCGGCCAGGAGCTGCTCGATGATCCCGTCCGCCCGGTCCGGGTCGTCGATGGTGAACTGGATCTGCACGTGGGCCGCCCGGTCCTCCTCGGGGCCGATGGGCGCGGGGTCGTGCACAGGTCGATGGTAGGTCTGGCGCACCCCGGCGCGTCTAGCCTCCCGACGGTGGCTCCTTCCCCAGGTCCGCTCGACGGCGATCAGCCTCGCCGCGGCCCGCGACGCCGCCCTGTCCCGGGCCCAGGCCCTCGGATGCTCCACGGCCGAGCTGCGGGTCGAACACCTCCGCTCCCAACAGGTGCGCCTGCGTGACGCCCGTCTGGAGGGGGCCGCCGAGGACATCGAGCTCGGAATGGGCCTACGGGTGGTGATGGACGGGGCCCTGGGCTTCGCGGCCACGGTGGCCACCCACGCCGGACCAGGCCGCACGCGCTGGTCGACCAGGCGGTCGGGGTGGCCCGGACCATCGCCCGGGCGGGCGGGCAGCACATCGAGCTGGCCGACGAGCCGGGCCACGGCAGCGGTGCTCTGGCCGTCGCCCTACGAGCGTCGATCCGGTCGGCGTCCCCTTGGCCGACAAGGTCGGCCTCCTGGCCGAGTGGAGCGAGGCGCCTGCTGGTCACCGAGGCCGTCGACCACGTCACCGCCGACGTGCTGGCCGTGACCGAGGACAAGTACTACGCCGACCTGGCCGGCACCGAGGCCACCCAGCGGCGGGTCCGGGTCCACCCGACCGTCGAGGCCGTCGCCGTCGACCCCGAAGGGCGGGTTCGAGACCATGCGCACGGTGGCCCCCCCGGTCGGCCGGGGTTGGGAGTACCTGCAGGGCGAGGGATGGGACTGGGACGCCGAGCTGGACGCCCTCCCCGAGCTCCTGGCCGAGAAGGTCCGGGCCCCGTCCATCGTGGCCGGGGCCTACGACCTGGTGGTCGACCCGACCAATCTGTGGCTCACCATCCACGAGTCGATCGGCCACGCCACCGAGCTGGACCGGGCCATGGGCTACGAGGCGGCCTACGCCGGCACCTCCTTCGCCACCCTCGACAAGCTGGGGTCGCTCCGCTACGGATCCGAGGTCATGCACGTCACCGGGGACCGGACCACCCCCCACGGCCTGGCCACGGTGGCCGTCGACGACGAGGGGGTGCCGGGCCGGTCCTTCGACCTCGATCCGACCAGGGCATCCTCGCCGGCTACCAGCTGGACCGGTCCATCGCCGCCGCCACCGGACTGGGACCGTCCAACGGCTGCGCCTTCGCCGACTCCCCCCTCCACATCCCCATCCAGCGGATGGCCAACGTCTCCCTCCAACCGGCCGAGGGCGTCGGGCCGACCACCGAGGACCTCATCGGCGGGGTGGACCGGGGCCTCTACATCGTGGGCGACAAGAGCTGGTCCATCGACATGCAGCGCTACAACTTCCAATTCACCGGCCAGCGCTTCTTCCGGATCGAGGGCGGTCGCCTGGTCGGCCAGGTCCGCGACGTGGCCTACCAGGCCACCACCACCGACTTCTGGGGGTCGATGGAGGCGGTGGGCGGACGCTCCACCTATCTGCTGGGCGGAGCGTTCAACTGCGGCAAGGGCCAGCCCGGACAGGTGGCGCCGGTGTCGCACGGCTGCCCGTCGGTGCTGGTGCGGGGCGTCCGGGTGCTCAACGCCCGGGAGGAGTCGGGTCGGTGAGCAGCGAGGATCGTGACTCGGCGGGACTCCGGCCGGCCCAGGACGTGGTGGAGGGCGCGCTGGCCGCCGCCAAGGCGGGGAGTGACCACTGCATGGTCATCGTCGAGGAGACGAGCGAGGTCGAGGTCCGCTTCGCCAACAACACCACCACCACCAACGGGAGCCGGCGGGACCGACGGGTCACCGTGATCAGCCTGCGCCAGGTCGAGGGAGGGATGGCGGCAGGTGTGGCCCGACGGGGGGGTGACGTCGACGTTGCCGAGCTGGTCCGGGCCGCCGAACTGGACGCCTCGGGATCCCCGCCGGCCGACGACGCCGGCCCACCGCTCCGGCCGGACGACCTCGGCGCCCTGCCGGCGGCGTCGGTGCGGTTCGACCGACCCCGGGCGGTCACCGAGCTGTCGGTCCTCTCCGGAGTGCTGGCCGGCCTCTCGGGGGCGTTCGACCGGGCCCGCCGCTCCGGGCACGTGCTGGCGGGCTTCGCCGAGCATCGCCGGACCACCGAGTACCTGGGCACCTCGACCGGCATCCGGCTGGCCCATGCCCAGCCCCAAGGGGCGCTGCACCTGGTGGCCCGGAGCGCCGGACGGGGCCCGCTCCACCTGGGCCGGCACCGGCACCACCGACTTCACCGACGTCTCCGTCGAGGGCCTCGAGGCCCGGCTGGAGGAACGGCTGGCCTGGGCGGCCCGGCGGGTGGAGCGCCCGGCCGGTCGGTACGAGGTGCTCCTGCCGCCCGAGGCGGTCGCCGATCTGATGGTGGGCCTGGCCTACGAGCTCAGCGGCCGCAACGCCGAGGACGGCAGTACCGTCTTCTCCCGTCCCGGGGGCGGGACCCGATTGGGCGAGCAGCTGACGCCCATCCCCTTCGACCTCCGCAGCGATCCGGAGGAGCCCGGGACTCGAGTGCTCGCCGTTCCTCACCGCCACGGCCTCGAGCGCCGACACCTCGGTGTTCGACAACGGCCTTCCCCTCGCCCGCACCGACTGGATCGTCGGCGGCCGGCTGCGAGCGGCTGCGATACCACCGGGCCGGTGCGCGCCCGCTCGGCGGTGGAGCCGGCCGGGTTCATCGACAACCTGACCCTCGAGCTGCCTGGGGCCACCGGCACGTTGGAGGACCTGGTCGCTCGGACCGAGCGGGGCCTGCTGCTCACCTGCCTCTGGTACATCCGGGAGGTCGATCCGACCACCATGCTGCTGACCGGGCTGACCCGCGACGGCGTCTACGTGGTGGAGGACGGTGCCGTGGTCGGGGCGGCCAACAACTTCCGCTTCAACGAGAGCCCGGTCGACCTGTTGGCCCGGGCCACCGAGGTGGGCTCGAGCGTGCGGGCCCTGGGTCGCGAGTTCGGCGAGTACTTCAACCGGACCCGGATGCCGCGGAATGCGGGTGCCCGACTTCAACATGAGCTCGGTCAGCCAGGCCAGCTGATCGGAGGCCCCGATCCCGATCCCGCCACTGTACGTGGCGGCACGGAGCGGGGTCCCCGCCGCCATCCGTCGAGAAGAGTCCCAGGTCAGAGCGCGGATTCCCGCGCGCAGACCGGCCCCGCCGACCCCGCTACGGGGCGTCGGCACGATTACCCCTGGATGGGCACGACCGGTAGATTGCCGCCGTCGCATCGCGGTAGCCCTAGCCGGCCCGCCCCCGCCCGGGCAGTGGGGAGGACACCCCCGAACTGCCTGTTCCGGCCTTCGGCGTGGGCTGGCAATCGATCAGGAGACAAGCCACACACCACACGCACCACCCGGACGTAAACACCCGCTAGCACACCCGGCTCTTAAAGCCAGGCCGAACCACCCTTCCCGGTGCTCGGCTGGGGCGTTGAATGCACAGACGTGGGGTCCACCCAACCAAAAGAGAGCCAGGGCCGCGCCGTCGACCGGCGGGACCCTGACCGACCGAGGAAAGGTCACCCGCCGTGCCTGTACTGCCCCCACTTCGACGTACCCATCGCACTACTGCTCAGAATCTCTCCCCCCACCCGCACCGCACCCGGCGGCGGGTCGGCGCCGCCACCGCCGCGGGGGTCGCCGTGCTGGCCCTCACCGGCGGAGCACTGACCCAGATCGGCCGGGCCGGTGCCGGCCTGTCCACCGGAGCCGGCATGGTGCTCAACGCTCCCATCGTAGGGGCGGCGGCCCTGCCCGACGGATCGGGCTACTGGCTGGTGGGTGCGGACGGCGGGGTGTTCTCCTTCGGTGGGGCCGGCTTCTACGGCTCCACCGGCTCGCTCCACCTCAGCCAGCCCGTCGTGGGCATACGGTCCACGCCGGACGGCCGGGGCTACTGGGAAGTGGGGGCGGACGGCGGGGTGTTCGCCTTCGGCGACGCCGGCTACTACGGCTCCACCGCCACCCTCCATCTGAACAAGCCCATCGTGGGCCTCGAATCCACGGCCGACGGCCGGGGCTACTGGGAAGTGGGGGCGGACGGCGGGGTGTTCGCCTTCGGCGACGCCGGCTTCCACGGCTCGGCCCTGGGCCTCACCCCGACCAGCGCCGTGGTCGGCATGGCCGCATCCCCCGACGGCAACGGCTACTGGGAGGCGGCGGCGGACGGTGCGGTCTTCGCCTTCGGCGACGCCGCCTACGCCGGCGGGGTGTCCTCGCGCCAGCCGATCGTCGGCATCAGCGCACTCGGCAGCGGCTACCGGCTGGTGGGTGCGGATGGCGGGGTGTTCTCGTTCGGTGGGGCGCCCTTCTTCGGCTCGGCCGGCGACCTTCAATTGAACAAGCCGATGATCGGGATCTCGAGCACGGAGGCCGGCTACCTGACCGTGGCCTCCGACGGCGGGATCTTCGCCTACGGCGATGCCGACTTCTTCGGCTCCCTGGCCGGTAGCACCGTCTACAGCCCGCCCTCGGCGGCCATCAACGTGGGCGCCGACGGCGTCACGGACTTCCAACGCCAGGCGTGGTTCCGGGTGAACATGTGCGAGGAGGGCGGCCTCTGGAACGTGGACGGTCCGGTGTACAGCGGAGGCCTCGGCTTCAGCCACGCCAACTGGGCCGACCTCAACACGTTCGGCTACCCGGCCGACGCCGCCCTGGCCACGCCCGAGCAGCAGATCCGGGTGGCGGTGGCCTTCGCCGTCCGCTACTGGGGCAACCCAACGCCGCCCCCGACCAGCACGGGTGCAGCGGCGGGTACTGACGACCGGTCCCCGACGCGGGCCGTCAGTCGGAGGGCGGCCATCCGCTCCAGCATGGCCGCCATCCGGCGGTGGACCAGCTCGACCGCCTGCAGGGGTCGGATCATCACCCGGAACTCGATGATCCGACCCTCGGCGTCGCAGCGGATGATGTCCACGCCGTTGACGTACTTGCCGTCCATGGTGGTCTCGAACTCGAGCACCGCCGGTGTCCCCGGACAGCCACGGTCTTGGTGTAGCGGAACCCGCCGGCCGCGTGCCCGACCCGGTCCCGGCGTGCCACCGTGGTCCCCGGGGAAGGTCTGGGCGGCGGCCTCGAGGTACAGCGTGGTGATCGCCTTGCCCCGCTGCGGGGTGAACACGATCGGCGAGTAGAAGACCACGTCGTCATCGAGCAGCCCGTCGAGCCCGCCGGGCAGCTCGCCCCGCAGATGGGCCTGCCAACTGCTCGATCACCTGCTCGATCACCGGGGCCTCCTCGGAGCAGACGGTACCCCAACCGGTCGCCCGGGGGGCGGCCAGTGCCGGGACCGGTCCGAGCGCCTCATCCGAGGGCCCGGCGCAGGTCCTCGGCGAACGCGGCCGGCCCCGCCGTGGGAGGGGTGGCGGACGTAGGGGGCGCCGGTGGCCCGCTGGGCGTGCCGACCGACGGCCAGGACCTCCCGCCCCCGGCACACCCGCTCGAGCACCGCGGCGCAGGCGTCGAGCTCGGCTCGCCTGGGATCGCGGTTGCCCGGCGGGAACAGCACCGAGGCATTCCAGAGCAGTACGTCTGCGTCCCGCCCCGAGCTCGGCCAGCACCCGGTGGACGATCGTGGCGGTGGGCTCGCTCGGCCCGGTGCCGGTGAGCTGGCGGGGCGACGTGAACGGCACCCCGGTCCAGCGTGCCCCGTGCCGGCCCGGCGCCTCCCCCACCAGCACCACGAGGAGCCGACCAGTGGTCGGCCAGATAGCCGGTCACGGCGTTCCGGCGGGCGGTGGCCGCCCCCGGCGGGTCGCCCCAGGCCACCGAGTCGGCCTCGTCATACAGGTTGAGGGCGCCGGGCACCCCGATGGATCGGACCATGCGGACCACCTCGCGCACCGGGCCGGGGACCGGTCGACGCCGGAGGCCGGGCACGCCGGCGGCCGGTACGGGCAGGCGGGCCATGCGGCGATCCTCGGCCCGGGTCCGCCGGCCCGGTCCGAGTGGGTCTACTGGCTCACCTGGTGCAGCTCGACCGAGATCTGGTCGTCCTCGATCTCCCGGCCGGAGAACTCGCATCCGAAGGCCTGGGCCACTCGGATGACCATCTCGGCGTTGGAGGCGCTGACGGCCATGTGACAGGCCCCGTCGGTGACGAGTCGTTCCCAGAGGACGCCGATCTCGAAGCCGCGTTGGAATTCGGGGTCGTCGGTATCGAAGCGAAGGTCCGGTGCCATGCCGAGATTCATCGTCACGAGCGGGCACCGGCTTTAGCCCCACCACTTCCGGCCCCGCGACCGGCCGAGGCCCGGGCCCGCCGGATCCGGGCTGCCTGGCGTAGAGTGACGCTCCGAGCCGAAGGGCGCATCCGCCGCCGGACCGGCCGGTGGCGGGACCATCCGGGGGGGTGGCGCATTGTCCGAACTGCCTGAAACGATGCCGGCAGCCGTGCTGCGACGTCGGGGTGAGGTCGTGGTGGAGGACCGGCCGGTGCCCCACCCGGGACCGGACGAGGTGCTGGTCGAGGTGGACCACTGCGGGATCTGTGGGTCCGACATCCACATGCTGCTCGACGGGTGGGGCAGAAGGGCCTGGTGGCCGGCCACGAGTTCACCGGGACCATCGCGGCGTTGGGTGCCGACGTGACGGGATGGGAGGCTCGGCGAACAGATCGTGGGCGGCACCACGCCCCGGTGCGGGCGGTGCCGACGGTGCATCGAGGGCAAGCCGTCGCAGTGCGAGAACCGCCAGGGCTCGGTGGTCGACGGCCACGACGGCGCCTTCGCCCGCTACGTGCTGGTGCCGGGGGCCTCCCTGCTCCGCCTGCCCCCGGGCCTGACGCCCGCCAGGCCGCGCTGACCGAGCCGCTGGCGGTGGCCCTGCACGGGATCACCCGCTCCGGGGTGGCCCCCGGCGACCGGGTCATGGTCATCGGTGCCGGGCCCATCGGGGCCCTGTCCATCGCCGCCCTGGTGGCACGCGGGATCGGGCCGGTCCTCGCCGTCGAGCCCGGTGCAGCGGCGCCAAGCAGCTGGCCCTGGACCTCGGGGCCGCCGAGGTGCTCGACCCGGCCGATCTCGAGTCCTTCCCCGCCTGGGAGCCGGAGCGGATCACGGGGAGGGCCGTGCACGTCGTCTTGGAGTGCTCGGGCAAGAAGGAGGCCATGGAGGCCGGGTTTCAGCAGCTGGGCCGGGGCGGGACGCTGGTGCTGGTGGGCGCGGGAATCGAGCACCCGTCGTTCGACCCCAACCGCTTCGTGCTCAACGAGCTGCACGTCGTCGGGTCGTTCGTCTACGACCAAGACGGATTCGAGCGGGCCCTCGGGCTGCTGGCGAGCGAGGGCTTTCCCACCGACCGGCTGATCGAGGCGGAGGACGTGCCCCTCGACCGCCTGTCCGAGGCCCTCGCCGGACTGGCCGGGGGCCTGCTCGCCGGCAAGGTGATGGTGGTGCCCCAGGTTGGCCGCCGACACCGGCGGAGAGGAGGGCCTGATGGCCCATCCCTACTACCCGAGCGGCATTCCCCGGTTCAACCACGTGGCCATGAGCCTGCCGGCCGACCTCCTGGACCGCGAGCCGCGCGGAGGAGCTCTGCCGGTTCTGGAGCGAGGTGTTCGGCTTCGACGAGATGGAGGTGATGACCGAGGACCGACGGCGGCTGGTCCTGTCCTGCGTGCACTGGGACCAGTTCATCTTCCTCATCGCCGAGGACCAGCCCATGGTGTGCCCGCGGATGGACCACTTCGGGTTCTCGGTCGGGACCCTCGCCGAGCTCCAGGGGGTCCGGGACCGGGCCTCGGCCTTCCGGGCCCTTGACGACCGGGTCGACCTCATCGACCTCCACACCGACGACCAGGGGGTGGTCAAGATCCACTCGGTCTACGTCCGGTACCTTCTGCCCATGATGTGCGAGGTGCAGTGGTGGGAGTTCGCCCAGTGACCGGCCGGGCCGTCGGCGGCCTGGAGGTCGGCGTCTTCGTCCCCCAGGGCTGGAAGCTGGAGTACACCGGGTGGGGTGGCCCGGAGGCCTGGGCCCGCTCGGTGGAGCTGGCCGAGCTGGCCGAGTCCCTGGGCTACGACCACCTCTGGGTCTACGACCACGTGGAGACGGTGCCCCGGCGGGAACCGACCCACGTGTTCGAGGCGTTCACCATGCTGGCCGCGCTGTCCCAACGGACCTCGAGGGTGGGCCTCGGCCAACTGGTGACCTGCGCCTCGTACCGCAACGCCGGCCTGCTGGCCAAGGAGGCGGCCTGCATCGACGTCTTCTCCGGGGGTCGGCTCATCCTCGGGATGGGGGCGGGCTGGTTCCATGAGGAGTACCACTCCTACGGGTACCCGTACCGGCCCGATCGCCAGCGGCTGGCCGTGCTGGACGAGACCCTGGAGGTGATCACGGCGCCTGTGGACCGAGGAGACGGTGACCTTCCACGGCGAGCATCTCCGGTTCGACGGTGCCTACTGCGACCCCAAGCCGGTCCAGAAGCTGCCCCCGGTGCTGGTGGGAGGGGGCGGGGAGCAGGTCAACCTCCGGATCGCGGCCCGGCGGGCCGACCTGACCAACTGGCAGGTCGGCCTGGAGGCCTTCGAGCGCAAGTCGGGCCTGCTGGAGCGGTACTGCGACGAGGTCGGCCGGCCGTTCGACGCCATCCGGCGCACCCACGGCCCGGACTGCCGGCTCTTCGACACCGAGGCGGAGTGCCTGGCGTGGTGCGAGTCCGAGACGGGGGCGACCTGTGGGGCGGCACCCCGACCGAGCAGTACCTGGCCGACAACCTGGTGGGCACGGTGGCCCAGGTGACCGAGAAGACCCAGGCGTTCGTGGACGCCGGGTGCGCGGGGCCTCATCCTCTGGCTCCGGGACTATCCGTCCGACGAGACCCTCCGTCGGTTCATGGCCGAGGTGGTGCCGGCGCTCGCGGCGGTCCCGGCCCCTGGCCGGTGCCGTGAGGTCGGGCCGCCGACCGGCCCAGCGGCGGCAAGGACCGGCGCCGGTGGAGCCGTCCCTGGAACCCTGCGCCGCGGCGGACCGTCCTCTGTGCGGCTCGGGCCGCGGTGATGGTCTGGCGACGTCTGGGCAGCCAGGCCGCGGCCGGCCGCCGCCCCCACCCCGGTGAGCCAGGCCAGCACCTCGTCCCGGGGGGTCAGCGGGCAACACCATCAACGTGGTGTTCCCGGTGGTGTCCCTCAGCTCGTTGGCCGGCCAGGAGGGATTCGCCCAGGACCCGAGTACGGCGAGCAGACCAAGGCCATCAACTTCTACGTCAACCAGGTCAACAAGTCCGGCGGCATCAACGGGCGCAAGATCCACCCGATCATCACCAACTACGACCCCACCAACGAGTCGTCCATGCGGGCCCTGTGCAAGACCTGGACCGAGGGTTCGCCGGCCGCCTTCGCCGTGCTGGACGGCATCGGGGCCTGGACCGGCGACAACCAGCTGTGCATCACCCAGGAGGGCCACACGCCCTTCATCGGGCAGTGGACCACGGTCACCAACTGGACCAACCAGGGTTCGCCCTACCTGTGGTGGACCGGCCCGGACCAGTCGGTCATCCTGCAGGCCGTGGTCAACTGGGGGCTGAGCGCCGGCCTGCTGGGAGGCAGCCACAAGGTGGGCGTGGTGGTCGGCGACCGGGCCTCGGACCAGCTGGCCCTGAAGCAGTACCTCCTGCCCGATCTCCAGCGGGCCGGGATCACCGCCACGGTCAAGACCATCGCCTCGGACCCGAACGACTCCGCCACCACCAACACCCAGGCCCCCCTGGTGATCCAGGCAGCTCCGCAGCGCCGGGGTGACCTCGGTGATCCCCCTGATCCCCTTCAACGTCTTCTACCCGGTGCTGTCCGCGGAGACCAGCCAGAACTACTTCCCCACCCTGCTCCTCAGCGACTACGAGTCGAGCATCGAGTCGGCCCTCGGACTCATCCCCATCCCTTACGAGAAGGCCCTCGACGGGCAGGAGGGGCTGACCGTCCAGACGCTGGGGGCGGGCACCAACACCTCCGACTACACCGGACCGCTGGGCTACGACCCCGGCGTGCAAGGCGTGCTGGACCCCGTGGCACAAGGCCTATCCCCAGATACCGGCCGGCGCCACCACCGACTTCCTCGAGCAGCAGGGGCCGGTGGTCAGCTGGTGCCAGGTGATCACAGCTCTTCGCCACCGCGGCCAAGGCGGCGGGGAGGGACCTCAACCGGCGCACCTTCGTCACCGCCTTGTCCAGGATCAAGAACTTCCCCGGCACCTCGACGCCCATCCTCAGCTTCAGCCCCACCAAGCACTACGGCCCCACCGAGTACAAGATCGTGCGGCTGCGGAACAACGTCCCGCCCTCCTCCGACTGCCAGCTGACCTCCCAGGGCAAGGCGCAGGGGACCTGCTGGGTCACCGTCCAGCCGTTCTCCCGGCTACCCACCTGACGCCGACCGACGTGCCCTACCCTGCTCGCCTTCCCCGGCCCCGCCATGAGGACGGCCCCCGTCCCACCGTCACCGGTCCGCAGCCGGTCGTGAACGTCGGCCACGCCACCGACGTCGCCCCTCGGGCGCCGTCCCGGACCGGGTGGCCCTGGTGGTCGACGGGGAGACCGTCACCTACCGCCAGCTGGAGGACCGCATCCGCCAGGTGGAGGTGGCCCTGGCCGCGGCCGGCGTCGGCCCGGGCGACCGGGTGGCCCTGGTCAACCTGGGGAGCGCCCTGTCGGTGGCCACCATCTTCGCCGCGGCCCGGCTGGGGGCGGCCACCGCCCAGATGAACGCCTACCTGACCCCGGGCGAGCTGGGCCAGCTGGCCGAGCTGGTCGGCACCCGGGTCGGGGTGGCCGGCGGCCGGTCTGCGCGCCGGCCTGGGCACCGTGCTCGAGGGGCCGGTGCTGGTGGAGGAGGAGGTCTTCGCCACCAGGGTCGCCCGAGGGCTACCGCGCCGGCCGCCGTGGGACGGCGACGGGGACACCGCCCTGGTGCTGTTCACCAGCGGGACCACCGGGCTGCCCAAGCCCATCGCCATCAGCCACGGCGTGGTCGCCGACCGGCTGGCCTTCTACTCGAAGCCCATCGATGCCCGAGGCGCGCCCAGGTGGTCGACATGATGTCGGCCCCCATCTTCCACATCGCCGGGACCCTCGGCCTCTTCATCTCCCTGCACCAGGGCAAGCAGATGGTCCTCCTCCCCAAGTTCGACCCCGGCGAGTGGCTGGACGCTGGTCGAGCGGTACCGGGTGGCCCAGACCTTCGTGGTGCCGACCATGCTCCGGCGCATCCTCGACCATCCCCGCTTCGAGCGGCACCGACCTCAGCTCGCTGCGGTCGCTCAGCTACGGAGCCGCGGCCGCCCCGGTGGACCTGGTCCGCCGGGCGGTGGCCGCCTTCCCCGGGGTGGACTTCTCCAACACCTTCGGCCAGACCGAGACCCTGGGGGCCTACGCCGCCCTGACCCCCGAGGACCACCGGCGGGGTGACCGGTTCGACTCGGTGGGACGGCCGCTGGCCGGCGTGGAGCTGCAGGATCGTCGAGCCGGGAACCGACCAGGAGGTGGGGCCGGGCGGAGGTCGGCGAGTTCGTGGTGCGGGCCGATGCAGAACACCACCACGGAGTGGCTGCACACCGGTGACACCGGCCGGCAGGACGAGGAGGGCTACCTCTATCTGGTCGGGCCGGCTCTCCGACACCATCAACCGGGGCGGGGAGAAGTTCGGCCCCATCGAGGTGGAGGAGGTCCTCCGCTCCCACCCGAGCGTGGTCGACGCCGGGGTGGTCGGCGTGCCCGACGCCGACTTGGGTGAGCGGGTGGGCGCCGCTGGTGGTGGTCTCCGAGCCGGTCACCGCCGAGGAGCTGCTCCGGCACTGTGTCGGGGAGCTGGCCACCTTCAAGGTGCCCGAGTACGTCGAGTTCGCCGACGAACTTCCGGTGACGGTGCTCGGGCAAGCCCGACCGCAAGGCAGCTCCGGGCCCGGCTGGCCGGCGCCTCCCGGGTCGGACGGATCACGTCCTGACCCCGGCGGCGCCGGTCGGTCGTCGTGCTCGGTCAGGCCGGTGGGCCCGAGCCCAGTGTCACCGAGGCGGTGTGGGTCTGGCCGGACTGGTCGGTCCACTGGAGCTGGACGGTGTCACCCGGGTGCATCGGCTCGAGCAGGTCGCTGAGGTCCGAGGGCGAGTTGACCGCGGAGCCGTTGAGGCTGACGATGGTGTCGCCCGTCACCACACCGGCCTGCCCGGCCGCCGAGCCGGACAGCACCTGGGAGACCACCGCACCCGACGAGGTGCCGCCGCCGCCGCCGGTGCCGCTGCCGCTGAATCCACCGCCGAACCACCGCCGGATCCGCTACCCGAGTGTCGGACGAGGGACGAGATGCCCAGTCCGAGGAAGCCGGTGGCACCGATGTGGATGGTCGAGGAAGCCTGGCCGGCGGTCGATCTTGTGCGCCACCGACAGGGCGGTCTCGATGGGGATGGCGTAGGCCTGGGTCCCCGACACCTGGTAGCTGGAGTCGGCCGAGGCCGCGGTGTCCATCCCGATGACCTGGCCCTGGGCGTTGACCAGCGAGCCACCGGAGTCGCCCGGCTGGATGCCGGCGTTGACCTCGATGAGCCCGGTCAGGTTCTCCGCGTTGCCCCCGCCGCTGGTCGCTGGCGGTGATGGACTGGTCGAGGGCGGTGATCGAGCCCCCGGCGGCGCTGGGGGTCCCGCCGGTCCCGCCGGCGTTGCCCACGCCCACGACGGCCTGGCCCACCGCGGCCGTGCCGCTCGACGTGGTGATCGGTCTGCAGGCCGCTGGCGCCGGTCAGCTTGATGACGGCGACGTCACCGGTCCGGTCGTAGCCCACCACGCTGGCCTGAGTAGGTCTTGCCGTTCCCGACGTCGGTCACGCTGATGCTGGTGGCCCCGTCGATCACGTGGTTGTTGGTCAGGATCACGCCGTTGGAGGTCAGCACCATGCCGGTGCCGGCGGCCTGCTCGTTCTGGTAGCTGAGGTTGGTGTTGATGTCGACCAGGGCCGGGGAGACCTTGGCGGCGATGGCCGAGATGTCCGAGGGGGCGCCGGCGCCGGTCGAGGTGTTGCCCGACGAGCCCGAGCCGAACGAGGACGACCCGCTGCCGTTGGAGCCGTTCCCGAAGGGGTACGAGCCGCTCCCGCTCGATCCCGAGCCGAACGGGCTACTGCCCGACGATCCGCCCGATCCGGTGGCCGGGCTGGCCGACACGGACGAGGTGGACGAGGTGGGCCACACCAGGTGGCCGAGCCCGACACCGGCCACCACCGCCACGACCACCACCACGGTGGCGAGGGCCATCAGCACGCCGCGACTCGCCGGGGTCGCCGTCGGTGCTGTCGGAGCCGTGGCTCCCGCTGGGGGCCATCCGAGATAGGAGGGGGTCCCACCCTCAGAAGAACCGGCCGGTGCGGCGCCCCATGCCGAGTGGGGTGGCGGCGGCCAGGTGCCCGCCGGGGGCACGGGCACGCCCGGGCCGGTGGGTGGGTACTGGCCGGTGGGTGGGTACTGGCCGGTGGGTGGGTACTGGCCGGTGGGGGGACGGGTGGGCGGGTACTGGCCGGTGGGCGGGTACTGGCCGGTGGGCGGGTACTGGCCCGGCGCGGTGGGATAGGGCGCGGCCACCGGGGCGCCGCCCACCGGAGGCAGGGGAATGGCCGGACCGCGCTGTGGGTCGGCACCCGCCTCGATCGGGGCCGCGTAGGGAGCGGCCCCATCGGTCGGCGTCGGCGGGGTCGTGTCGTCCTGTCCCGATGTGGGGTCCGAGGTCTCGTTCATCTGCATCCACCTTCCGAATCAACGTCGCTTCGAGGCCAGTCGACGGGAGCGCCGCTCGACCTCACGACTCCTATTCGAGAGCAGTGGGCTAAGGACACCATCAACTATGTATATGAAGATCGTAAATTCGTAGCTTCCGGGCTCGGACGGTCCCGACCTTGGTCCCAGGCCGGATCGAGATCGAGGGCGGACCGCGCCCGTATACCGACGTGAGCGCGTCCAGCACGCTCGGCCGCCCCGGGGGGGTGGTGTCGGCCCGATCCAGGTGGACCCGGCGGATCGGGCGACGCGGTGGCTGTCGTCGCCATTGCCTCCGTCCTCGGCGAAACTGCCTCCGCCCCCTGCCACCGTTCCCTGCCTCCGGGCCACCCGCGGCCCGACCGGAGGAGCGCTGCCACCAACATGCAGGCCGGGGAGTAAATGCAATCAATAGTTGCAATCAGCGGCCGGCTTGCCCATACTGGAGCGTTACGGGCGGCGAATCCGGTATCGGACACCGGGGGGCACGGGCCACGGGCCCGGTCGTCCCCCCGCACCTGGCGGGCGTGGAGACGGCTCAGCCGCCCCCGCGCGCGCCGGTGGTCCGACCGCTCAGCTGATGGGGGCGTTGCCGCCGTCGGCCATCACGGTGGCGCCGGTGACGTAGCGGGACTCGTCGGACAGGAGGAACCGCACCACTGGTCCGACGTCCTCCACCGGGTCGCCCAGATAGCCCATGGGGTGGTCGCCGAGCACCCGCTCGGCCATGGTGGGGTCGGCCGCCATGGCCACGCCGACAGCCGGTGATTCGGCCAGCGGTGCCACACAGTTGACCCGCACGCCGTCGCGCCCCCACTCGCGGGCCCACGATCGGGCCAGCCCCCGAACGGCGGCCTTCACCGACGCGTAGGGGGCGAGCCGCATGGTGCCCCGGAATCCGGCCTCGGAGGTGAGAAGCACCAGGCTGCCCCGAGCCGCCACCAGATGCGGATGGGCGTGTCGTGCCACCCAGTACGCGCCGCGGACCGAGACGACCACGTGGTCCCGCAGTTCGCTCATCGGGACCTCGACGGGTACCACCGGATGCGGCGATCTGCCGCTGGTGGCGTTGTGCACCACCCCGGTGAGCCGTCCGTCCCCAGCGACCACGGCTGCCACGGCCTCTTCCACCGAGCCGCCCTCTCCGACGTCACAGGCCACGAAGTGGCCGGCCCCGCCGGCCCGGGTGACCTCATCGGCCACCCGCCTCCCCTCGACCGCCCGACGGGCCGCCACCCACACCGACCATCCGGCCGATCCGCAGGCGATGGCGATGCCCCGGCCCACCCCGCCACTGGCTCCGGTGACCAGCACCACCTTCCTTTCGGCGGTCGTCACGATCCCGGTTCCACCCGGATCACCGCAGTGTTGACCCCGGGGCCACTCGCCGAGAGCAGCATGCCCACCGCACCGATCAACTCGCTGGGCCCGGAAGGATGGCCATCCGACAGGCGGGCCGAGCTGGAGACCACATTGATCCGGACCCGACGGGACCGCGATCCAAGGGCCAGGGACCGGGCCATCACCTCGACGGCGTCGGCCACGGCCGACTCCACGCCCCACCCGGCGCTGTCCCGAGCCTGGGGGCGCTCGGTCACCGCCACCACCTGCCCGCCCTCGGTACATCGTTCGCACGCCACGGCCAACGCCGTGAACCAGAGGGCGAAGGGCGTCTCCAGCCGGGCCGTCCACCCGTCGAGGTCGAGGTCGACCGCCGGCGTCCGCCGCGGTGGCTCGGGCCAGACCGCCACCACGACCATGGCCGCTCCGGGGCCTCGCCGCGCCCGGTCCCTCCACCCCTCGATGGCGGGAGCCTGCGACCACCCCGGATCGAGCACTACCGGCGGCAGCTCGTCGAGGTCCGCCCCGAGACCCTCGGCGAGGGGTCGCGCCGGACGGGTGCCCACGACCCAGAGGGACTTCCTCACCGTCGTCGGGCCCGCTGCACGCCTCAGGGATAGCACAGCCAGGATTCCGCCCGGGCGGTCCGGGGTCACCGTTCCGACCGGACCAGACCACGCTCCCTGTACCGGCCGGGGTCGTAGGCTTCGGACAATGGCCACCACCGCTCCCCGGGTCGAGCCGGCGGCCCCGACCGTGGGGGGGCCGATCCCCTGGGTGCGCGGTGGTCTAGGGCTGTTGGTGGACCCGACCGCCTTCTTCGACCGTCAACGGCACCGGCACGGGGACACCTTCGTGCTCGACGCCTTCGGCCACCGCCTCTTCTGCGTCTTCTCCCCCGAGGGCGTCCGCGCCCTCTACGCCCAGCCCGAGGACCAGGCCAGTTTCGGCATCGCCACCTACCAGCTCATCAAGGCCAAGGTCCCCGTCGAACTCCTGCTCGGCCGACGCAACCATCCGAAGACCCTGTTCGGGAGCCAGCGGGTCGAGACCTACCTCGACCACCTCCAGCGAGCCGTCGACCTGGAGATCGCCCGACTCGGGTCCCTCGGGCACGTTCGAGGTGTTCACCGAGATGCGGCGACTCAGCCACCGCCTGGGGCTGGCGTCGTGGGCCGGGCACGAGGCGGCCTCGGCACGGTACATCGACCGTCTCATCCCGCTCTTCGACCGACTGGACAGTTCGGAGTCCTTCGTCCGCCCCGGTCAGGCCGCGGTGACCTGGGCCACCCGGAAGCGCCGGGAGAGGGCGGCCATGGTCGGGATCGAGCGGATCTTCGCCGAGATCATCCAGGCCCGCCGGTCACAGCCACCCGTCGACGACTTCCTCACCCAGATCCTCGACTCGTACGCCGACCTGTCCGACCACGAGCGCTCGGTCGCCACCGCCCGGGACGTGATTGTCATCCACATGGGCTCGCAGTCGAATCTCTATGCCGGCCTGGCCTGGACGGTGGTCAACCTGGTGCAGCGGCCGGAGCTGCTCGAGCGGGTCCGCGACGGGGACGATTCGCTCCTCGACCGGTGCGCCAACGAATCGATCCGCATGGCCCAGCGTTCGATCACCCTCCGCCAGGTGCTCACGCCCATCGAGGTGGACACCGGCGCGGGCACCTTCCGGCTCCACCCCGGCGTCCTGCTCACCACCATGCTGTCCTCGCACAACACATCGGCCGCCCCCGGTCTCGACCGCTTTGATCCGGACCACTACGAGGGCCGTCGCCTCTCCCCGGCGGTGTCGCTGCCCACCAGGGAGCTGGTCAGCACCTTCGGCCACGGGGTGCACAGCTGCCCGGCGGCCCGGTTCTCCATCTCGGCCATCCGGGTGGCGACCCGGGTCCTGCTCGAGCGATACGACCTCACCCCTCGCTTCACCCGGGTCGGACCCCGTCGGCGGCAGATCGGCGGGGTGGCCCGGGCGGCCCGGCCCTGTCCCGTCGCCTACCGGCGACGGTGACCCCCGGGCCCGCCGCCGGCCGAGCGGGGTTGACGATCAGCGACACGCCCTCCATAATGTCGACTAACTCGGTAGTAGTTATAGAGATAGGCCCTCATGACTCCATCTCCCCCCCACTCCCCCGCCCTCCTACTGGAGTCGGCCGAGGTCGTCAACGAGCTGCCGCCCGCCACCGGGCTGGGCGGCCGTCGCCTGGAGGGCACCCGGCCGGAACTGGTCGGGTCCGCGGTCGCCGTCCCGGCCGGTTCCTGGTTCCGGGCCCCAGGGCTGGCCGTGTTGGCTACGGTCAGCCTCCTCGAGGCCTACCGGTGGCTGGGAGTGATCGCCAACGGCGAGTCCCGGCTGTGGGCCGCCACGTTCGCCGTGGTGACCCTGCCGGCGGCCCTGGCCCTCGCTCGCCGGGAGGGAGGACGGCCTCGCAGCGCGCTCCGCCAGCTGGTGGTACTGGCCTCCCTCGCCACCGCCCTGGCCGCGGCCGCGGTGCTCTGGAACGATCGCGGATGGCCGTCGGTTGCCGTGGGGGTCGCCGATCTGGCCCTGGCCCTGGCCTCTCTGGGCGCGTTGGTGGATAGCGAACGAACCAGGCGTGGTGGCCATGGCACTCCCTGACTTCTTCGTCCTCGGCGCCCCGAAGGCCGGGACCACCGCTCTGCACGCCGCCCTGGCCGGGCACCCGCAGCTCTACCTGTCTGCGGTCAAGGAGCCCAAGTACTTTCTGTGCGACGATCGTCCTCCGGCGACCAGGGGTGGGCCGGGCGACGCCCACAGCGCCCGCGAGTGGATCTGGCAGCGTGACCGGTACGAGCGACTCTTCGACGCCGCTCCCGGGGGCGCATTGCGGGGGGAGAGCACGCCGTTCTACCTGGCCGACCTCCGCGCCCACCTGCGGATCCACCGGGCCGTTCCTGAGGCCCGGCTGATCGTGGTCCTCCGCGACCCGGTGGACCGGGCCTACTCCAACTGGGCCCACCTGTGGGCCGACGGCCTCGAGACCATCGACGACTTCGTGGCGGCCTGCGCCGAGGAGCCCCTTCGCCGGCAGGAGGGGTGGGCGCCGTTCTGGCGCTACCTCGAGACCGGACTCTACGGCCGCCAATTGCAGCACCTCCTCACCCTGTTCCCCCGCTCGCAACTCCACGTCATCCGGTACCTGGAGCTGGTGGACACCCCCGTCGAGGCCCTCGACGCGGTGTGCCGCTTCCTCGGGGTGGACGAGGGCCTGGTCAGCGAGGTACCGGCCCGTAACGTGGGCGGGTACGTGCCGCCCACCCGGTATACCAAGGTGCTGCGCGCCGCTTTCCGCCACGGCGCCGCCGTGGGCAGTCACCTCCCTCCGCCGGTGTGGCGCAAGGCCAGTCTCCCCCTCCAGTGGCTGATCCAGCGGACTCCCCAGCATCGCCCGGAGCTGCCCGAGACCGAGCGGGCCAAACTGGTCGACTACTTCGCCGACGACATCGACATCGTGGAGGAGATCACCGGCTGGGACCTGCGGGCGTGGCGCATCTACCGAGAGGGGGGCACGTACTCGGTCCGCAAGTCGTGGGCGCCGTCGCGTCGACTCGTCTCGTAGTAGAGCCGCAGCCCCCCGTCGGGCAGGGCCACGGCCGACACGTACCGCAGCGAGCCCCCTCCGTCACTCCCCGAGCCGAACCACCGTGGGCCGCCGATGAGCCGACCGGGCGATGTCACCGGCGGCGAGGCCGGTCCACTCCTCGGCGTTCTGCCTCCTTGTCCGGCGGCCGTCGTAGTAGGCCAGCCACCGGCCCCGCTGGGCACAACGTCGGCCACCCGGGCCCCCCGCTGGTCCCAGCGGCCGGGTGCGCCGGCAAGGGCCGTCCCCGTGCAGGGTCCAGGCCAGCCCGTCGGTGCTGGTGCCGTAATGGGTGGTCATCCGGTCGGTGTCGTCGGGTCGGTCCAGCGGATGGCAGCAGAGCCAGAGGTGCCACCTTCCGTCGCGCCGCTTGACCACCGGGTCCTTGACCCCCACGGCGGTCGTCCCCGGGCAGGACGGTCCGGACCGAGGCCGGCGAGAACGAGGACGGGACGGTCGGCATCGAGGGCGTCGACCCGCCAGTGCTTGGTCCCCGGGGTGGCACAGCTCACGTAGAGGCGCCACGCCCCGTCGTCCAGGGCCACCAGCGCCGGTCGTTCCAGGGAGTCGCAGTCGAACGCCTCGCGCTCGAGCACGAGTACCGTCTCGAACCGCTCGCCGTCCTCCGACCGGGCCACCACGTTGGCGTAGCCCCGGCCCGCTCCGAGCGGCCGGCGCAGTCGGTAGGCCAGCCAGAAGGTGCCGTCGTCACCCAGTGCCGCGCTCGGGGGCACCGGCCCAGTAGCCCGCCCCTTGACCGGGCGGCTCCACGACCACCCGGGCGTGTTCCGGTGACGGCACGGGCAGCACGGGGCCAGAAGCCGTCATCTCGGTGCGTCCCTCCCACGGTCGGCATCCCCGACCGGTCGGCCCGGTGGGCAGTGCGAATCTACCGTCTGGGGGCCGGTCCACCGATCGACATGGCATCCGGCCCACCGGTATCGTCAGTAGAGGTGACACAATCCCACCCTGGCCGAGCCGTCCGCCCGGCCCGCCGACGGTGCACCAGCGAGGGACCGACATGAAGAGCTACGAACCGTTCGACGGGGTCATCGGCCCGACCCAGGCCGAGTCGACACCGTGGTGGCCGACCCCGCCGCACCCGGGCGAGGACGCCCCCAACGTGGTGGTCATCCTCCTCGACGACACCGGCTTCTCCCACTTCGGCTGCTACGGCTCGGACCTGGCCACCCCGAACATCGACCGGCTGGCCGCCGGCGGGCTGCGGTACACCAACTTCCACGTCACCCCGCTGTGCTCGCCCACCCGGGCCTCCCTGCTCACCGGCCGGAACCACCACACCGTCGGGCATGCGCTCCCTCTCCAACTTCGACAGCGGCTACCCCCACATGCGCGGCCACATCACCAACCACGCCGCCACCGTGGCCGAGGTGCTCCGCGACGAGGGCTACGCCACCTTCGCCCTGGGCAAGTGGCACCTGTGCTCCATGGACAACGCCTCGGCGGCCGGCCCCTACGACCAGTGGCCCTGCCAACGGGGCTTCGACCGGTTCTACGGCTTCCTCGAGGGCGAGACCGACCAGTTCTATCCCGAGCTGGTCTACGACAACCACAGCGTCGAGCCCCCGGCCACCCCCGAGGAGGGCTACCACCTGAGCGAGGACCTGGTCGACCACGCCATCGGCTTCATCCACGACTCCGTCTCCATCCGTCCCGACCGGCCGTTCTTCACCTACCTGGCCTTCGGGGCCATGCACGCCCCCCACCAGGCGCCGGCCTCCTACCTCGAGAAGTACCGGGGCCGGTTCGACGAGGGATGGGACGTGGCCCGGGACCGGTGGTTCGCCCGCCAGCAGGAGATGGGCCTGCTGCCCCCCGGCACCGAGCTGGCCCCCCGCAACCCCGGCGTCGAGGCCGTGGGACTCCCTGCCCGAGAACCAGCGGCGGCTGGCCGCCCGGCTGCAGGAGGCCTTCGCCGCCTTCCTCGAGCACACCGACGACCAGATCGGCCGGCTCGTCGAGCCGACCTCGACGCAGCTGGGCCAGCTGGACAACACCCTGATCCTGCTGCTGTCGGACAACGGCGCCAGCCAGGAGGGCGGCCCGTTCGGGGTCATGCACGAGATGAAGTACTTCAACTTCCTGGCCGAGACCCCCGACGAGGCCGTCGAGCGGATCGACGACATCGGCGGGCCCGCACAGCCACGCCAACTACCCGTGGGGCTGGGCCCAGGCCGGCAACACCCCGTTCAAGTGGTACAAGCAGAACACCCACGAGGGCGGGGTGCACGTCCCCCTCATCGTGCACTGGCCCGACGCGCATCCGGGACGGCGGCGCCCTGCGCCACCAGTTCCACCACGTGAACGACATCGTCCCCACCATCTACGAGACCCTCGGGATCGAGGCCCCGGCCACCTACCGGGGCCTCGAGCAGATCCCGGTGTCGGGGACCTCCCTGGCCTACACGTTCGACGCGCCCGACGAGCCCGGCCGGAAGCGGGTCCAGTACTTCGAGATGATGGGCCACCGGGGCATCTACGCCGACGGGTGGAAGGCGGTCACCCGCCACCAGCCGGGCGTGCCCTTCGAGGACGACGACTGGGAGCTCTACCACCTGGACCGAGGACCGCTCGGAGTGCCACAACCTGGCCGCGGAGCTGCCCGACAAGGTGGCCGAGCTGGTCGAGCCTGTGGTGGGGCGAGGCCGAGGAGTACGGCGTGCTCCCCCTCGACGACCGGACCATCGAGCTGTTCTTCACCCGCTACCGGGACCACTCCCCCCACCCCACCAGCCGCCACTACACCTACTACCCCCCGATGTCCCCGCTCCCCGCCCAGGTCGCCCCGGCCCTCGGGGGACGGGGCTGGGACATGGCGGCCACCATCGACCGGCCCGAGGGTGCCGGCGGGGTGCTGTACGCCTCGGGCACCGAGAACTCCGGGATCAGCCTGTTCGTCCAGGACGACCGCCTGGTCTTCGACTACAACTGCTTCGGCGACCACCACCTGGTGGTGTCCGAGGCGCCGGTGCCGGTGGGGCCCTCGGTGGTCGGCGTCCAGTTCCGTCCGCACCGGCCGCGGGGGCCGGGCCGACCTGGTCATCGACGGCCGGTCCTGCGGGACGCTGGAGGTGCCCTTCGCCATGACCATGATCTCGAGCGTGGGCCCGAGCGTCGGCTACGACCACGGTTCCCCGGTGAGCGAGCGCTACCGCGGCCCCTTCCCCTTCGAGGGGACGCTCGACCGGCTGGAGATCAGGCTGGCCCGGCCGTCGGCATCCGGCCGGGACACCGAGGCCGAGGCGGCCGAACGGGCGGCCATGTCCCGCCAGTGACCGCGCCCTCGCCCGCGCCTCGCCGACGGTCCGGCGCGGTCAGCCGGTGAACCGGGCCGAGGCCCCGGCGTCGACGTCGATGACCGACCCGGTGATGTGGCGGGCCCCCTCCGAGGCCAGGAAGACCACGGCGGCGGTGATCTCCTCGGGCTCGAGCCACGGGACCGGCTGGACGTGCAGGGCGGCCATCCCGGGCCGACGTCCTCGCTGGTCGGGTGGTCGAGGTCGGGGCGCATCAGGCCGTAGAGCGTGTCGTTGTGGATCATGGGGGTGGAGACGTTGCCCGGGGCGATGGCGTTGACCGTCACCCCGAAGGCGGCCAGCTCGTAGGCCACCGACTTGCACAGGCCGATCACCCCCCACTTGGAGGCCACGTAGGCGGCGATCCCCGGGTTGGACGACCGGCCCATCATCGACGAGATGCCGATGATCCGGCCCCACCGCTGGCGCCGCATGTGGGGGGCGGCGGCCCGCATGGCGTTGAACACGCCGGTGAGGTTGGTGTCGATGGTCTCGCTCCACTGGGTGGCGTCCATGGTGCAGATGGACCCCAGGGTGGAGATGCCGGCGTTGGCCACCAGGATGTCGACCGAGCCCAGGACCGCCCGGGCCTCCTCGACGAAGGCCAGCGTGGCGTCGAGGTCCCGGACGTCGGCCACCGCCGACACGCACCGGCGCCCCTCGGCCTCCACCAGGCGCACCGTCTCGGCCAGGTCGTCCTCGGTGGCCAGGGGGTAGCCCACGGTGGCCAGGTCGTGGCAGAGGTCGCACACGGCGATGTCGGCCCCCAGGCGGGCCAGCTCCACGGCGTGGGTCCGGCCCTGGCCCCGGGCCCCCCCGGTGATCACGGCCACCCGGCCCGGCGAACGGCCCGGCCTCCCCCGTATCGGTCGGTCCGGTCATGGTCTCCCTCTCTGTGGCGTCGTCGGCGCCGAGGTACGAGCGGCCCGTCGCCGGATGATCCTAGGGTCGGCACCTCCGGCCATGCGCACGGCAATGGCACCCCGGCTCACGCCGGCCGGCCCCAGCGCGCAGGACCCGGCGGTACCGGCGGTCCCAGTGGTCGTACTGCCCGCGAGGGACGGCCCGGGCCATCGGCCGGCAGAAGCGGCTCGGGGCAGGAGGGGGTCGGCCTGCAGGTGGCGGAGCACGGCGGCCGACAGCTCGAACCCCGGGGCCAGGTCGTCGGGCCCGCCGGGGCCAGGGCGTCCATCTGCGTCGAGCAGTCGCCCCGCCCGGTCCATCCAGCCGTCGAGGTCCCAGAGGCGAGCGGCCAGCGCCGCCGGGTCGCCGGCCGGGGTGACCGGTGAAGAGGGCGACGTCGGGGTCGTCGGCCGGGTCGGGGCGCAGGTCGAGGTTGTCGGGTCGCAGCCACACCCCCTCGCGCTGCTCGGCCAGGCGGGCCAGGGCCAGCCGGCGGCGGCGGGCGGCCCGCTCGTCGGCCGAGCGTCCCGGGCCGGTCACCACCACCATGCGCCAGCGTCCCGTCCCAGGGGCGGGTCTCGCCCGCGCCGGCTGCCGGCCTGGCGGTCCTGGCGCTCGAGCAGGTGGCCGGCCAGCCGGTAGCGGCCGGTCCCGTCGGTGCGTGACCTCCCCGGCGGCGACCATCCGGCTGAGGGCCACCCGGGCCCGGTTCTCGTTGATGCCGAACAGTCCGGCCAGGTGGACCAGGTGGGACACCGGCAGCTCCGGCGGGTCCTCGCCCAGCAGCGCGCTGGCCAGCACCGACCGGGCGGTCATCGGAGCGGGGCATTACCTCGGTCTTGCATCATTCTGTTCGTATTTCTGTAATATGCGCACACATGGCGACTCACCATGGTGGCCGATCCGGCGGCCCGGCCCGAGGTCCTCCCCACCGACCGGCTGCTGGACAACGGCATGGCCCGGCCCGAGCTCCGCCACGACCTCCGCCGGATCGACGACGTGCGCAACGCCGTCACCGTGGCCTCGGTGTGGCTGTGGGTGGCGGTGATCATCGGCGGCTCGGTGTGGATCGACCGCTGGTGGGCCTACCTGGCCGCCTTCGTCCTGATGGGCCCGATGTACGCCCGGTTCGCCATCCTCATGCACGAGGCGGCCCACAAGCTGCTCTTCACCAACAAGCGGGCCAACGACTGGGTGGGGACCTGGCTGATCGCCTATCCGACCTGGACCCCCATCTCCATCTACCGGCGCGGGCCACTTCGCCCACCACAAGGAGGAGTTCGGGCCCCGCGAACCCGACATCGCCTTCTACGGCGGCTACCGGTGCGACCGGCGGGCCCTGGCCGGCGCCGACTGGTCCGCGACGCGGTGGGGATCTCGGGCTGGAAGAACTTCACCCCGCTGTTCAAGGCCCTCGGGTCGCGGCGTCACCGTCGGGTCGCCGGATCGATCCTCGGGGTGCAGGTGGTGCTGTGGGCCGTCATGTGGGCGGCCACCGGGCGGTGGTGGATCTACCCCCTGCTGTGGTGGCTGCCGTGGATGACCCAGTGGCGGGTGATCAACCGGCTCCGGGCCATCGCCGAGCACGGCGGCCTCGAGGCCGGCCCCGACCGGCGGGTGACCACCCACAACGTGCGCCAGTCCCTGGCTCGCCCGGTTCTGGTTCGTCCCCTACAACACCGGCTGGCACCTGGCCCACCACGTCGACATGGGCATCCCGTTCCGCAACCTCCCGGCCTTCCACGCCGAGCTGGAGCGGGCCGGCTACATCACCGAGGGGATCACCTACCCCAACTACCGGTCGCTGTGGGGGGCGCTGTCCTCGGCCTGAGCGACGGCCGCCCGGCGGCTCCTCAGATCAGGCCGGTCGACGCCGCAGGCCCGGTACCGGCGGACCAGGCCGGCCGTCGAGGTGTCCTGGTCGGGGAGGTCGGGAGCGGGCATCGGCACTGAGGGCCGGGGCCAGCTGGACGGCCATGACCTTGCCCAGCTCCACCCCCCACTGGTCGAAGGAGTCGATGCCCCACACCGCGCCCTCGGTGAACACCGTGT
Organism: uncultured Acidimicrobiaceae bacterium; assembly: GCA_963717885.1. Taxonomy (GTDB): domain Bacteria; phylum Actinomycetota; class Acidimicrobiia; order Acidimicrobiales; family RAAP-2; genus Bog-756. Next base: position 104,164 of record CAVQXB010000001.1, read on the forward strand.
GCTCGTAGAGGGCCACCAGCTGACCGAGCACCGAGGGCGTGAGCCGGGGGCCAGGATGGTCGAGCTCGGGTGGTTGCCCGGCATCACCTTGTGGGGCACCACGTCGGCGGGCGTCCCGTCGGCGGCCACCTCCTCGGCCGTCCGGCCGAAGGCCAGCACCTTGGTCTGGGCGAAGCAGTTGGCCATCAGCAGGTCCTGTTGGTCGCCGTCCTCGTGGGTGGAGCGGGCGAAGCCGATGAAGTCGGCCGGGATCAGCCGGGTGCCCTGGTGGATCAGCTGGTAGAAGGCGTGCTGGCCGTTGGTGCCCGGCTCACCCCAGAAGATCTCGCCGGTGCTGCCCCCACACCGGCGAGCCGTCACGGCGCACCGACTTGCCGTTGGACTCCATGGTCAGCTGCTGCAGGTAGGCGGGAAAGCGGGCCAGGCGCTGGCTGTAGGGCAGCACGGCGTGGGTCTCGGCCCCGAAGAGGTTGGTGTACCAGACGTTGAGCATGCCCTGGATGACCGGCAGGTTGGCCTCGAGCGGGGCGGTCGACGAAGTGCTCGGTCGATGGCGTGGAACCCGGCCAGCATGTCGGCGAAGGCCTCCGGGCCGATGGCCACCATCAGCGAGAAGCCGATGGCCGAGTCGTAGGAGTAGCGCCCGCCCACCCAGTCCCAGAAGCCGAACATGTTGGCCGGGTCGATGCCGAACTCGGTGACCCCGGCCTCGTTGGTGGACACGGCCACGAAGTGCTTGGCCACCGCCTCGTGGCCCGGCGCCGAGCCCCTCGAGCAGCCACGGCGCGGGCCGCCGTGGCGTTGGTCAGGGTCTCCAGGGTGGTGAAGGTCTTGGAGCTGACCACGAACAGGGTCTGGGCCGGGTCGAGGTCGTGGGTCTTGTCGTACAGGTCGACCGGGTCGATGTTGGACACGAACCGGAACGTCGATGTCCGGTGTGGCGTAGTCCGGCAGCGCCTCGTGGGCCATGGCCGGCCCGAGGTCGGAGCCGCCGATGCCGATGTTGACCACGGCGGTGATGCGCTCGGCCGGTGGCCCCGGTCCACTCGCCGGAGCGGAGCCGCTCGGCCACCGCGCCCATCGCGGTCGAGCACCTGGTGCACGTCGGCCACCACGTCGTGGCCGTCGACCTCGAGGCGGGTGCCCTCGGGCATCCGCAGGGCCACGTGGAGCACGGCCCGGTCCTCGGTGGTGTTGATGTGCCGGCCGGCGAACATGGCGTCGCGGCGCTCCTCGACCCCGGCCCGGCGGGCCACCGCCATCAGGGCGGCCAGGGTCTCGGCGGTCGACCCGGTGCTTGGAGTAGTCGAGGGGCAGGTCGCCGGCCGTGACCGTCATCGACGAGCCCGCGATCGGGATCCTCGGCGAACAGCTGGCGGAGGTGGCGGTCGCCGGACCGCCTCGAAGTGGTCGACCAGCCGCCGCCACTCCTCGGTGGCCGGGAGATCCACCACGGCCGTCGTCGCGTCATGCTGTCCCGTCCATGCCGCTCCGTTCGCTGGGCCCGCTGGTGCCGGTCGGTCGGCGGCCGACCCATGTTGGCACGCCGCCATCGCCCGGCCGTGCCTGAACGAGAAGATTACCCACCATTCACCTTTCAGTGACATGGCGATCGCGTCCCGTTCACCTGCCCTCCGTAGGGTGCTGGCGATGGGGGCACACCGCAGGCATCTGGTGTTCACGCCCGGCCCGGCCACGGGGTCGGGCGACCGAGTCGTCCCCGGTCCGGGCCGACGCCGTCCGGGGTCCTGGACCCCGCTGCCTCTCACGGCAACCCCACCACCGCCGGCCCCGCCGGTGCGGCAGTCCAGCAGCGGCGTGACCGCCCGGGCCCGCCGGCGGCCCGGACGTCGCCGCGATGCTGCACCCTGTTCCGGAGGGTCGGGGGTCCGTGGTGACCCTGGCCTTCCGCGAAGTCGAGGACGGCGTGCTGCCCGCCCTGGGGCACCCGACCATCCTGATCATCGACGACGACCCCCAGTCGCGGGACTCGCTGGCCGCCACCCTGTCGGTCGAGGGGTTCGACGTGGTCACCGCGGCCGACGGCGACCGAGGGCGTGGCCCAGGTGCACGTCGGCGCGCCCTCGCTGGTCCTCCTGGACATGGAGCTCGGCGACTCCCAGGGCCTGTCGGTCTTCCGGCGGATCTGCACCGTCTCGTCGGTGCCGGTGATCATGGTCACGGCACGGCACGACGAGCTCGACGCCGTGCTGGCCCTCGAGGCCGGGGCCGCCGACCACATCACCAAGCCCCCCGACCCCGCGAGCTGACCGCCCGGATCCGGGCCGTGCTGCGCCGGGTCGGCCGCCAGCCCCCGCCGCCGCCGTGGCCCGGCCACCCGACGGCACCTACACCCTCGGCCCGGTGTGCATCGACATGTCGCTGCGCCAGGCCACGGTGCGCGACCAGCGAGGTCGAGCTGTCCCGCAAGGAGTTCGACCTGCTGGCCCTGCTGGTGTCCGAGGCGCGGCCACGTGGTCACCCGCAAGCAGTGCATGGACCGGATCTGGCGGGACCGCACGAAGGGGGACAGCCGCACCCTCGACACCCACGTCAAGCGGCTGCGCAAGAAGATCGAGCTGACTCCGGCCGAGCCCAGCACGTCCTCACCGTGCGGGGGATCGGCTACCGCTTCAAGCCGTAGGGGTCTGCCCGGCTCCGGGTTCGCCACTGCCCTCCCCCATTGGCCGTCCGTGGTGAGCGGGCGGACCCCTAGGGCTTGAGGCCGGCGCGGACCGGGGCCGTGAGCGGTGCCCTGCCGGCCCGGCCCGAGCCCGTCCCCCGGGTGCCGCCGAGCCGCCTGCCGTAGGATCGGCGCGGCGATGGAGTTCGCCGTAACCGCCGGCCACCGGCTGATGACTCCTACCGGAACAGCACGAGACGCGACACCGGAAGGAGCGAGCGTGCCCCCAGCCGGACCGGCCCACGGCCCCGCACCCCGAGACCCGCGCTGCGCCTGGCGGCCATCGCCGTCGGCGGGGCCCTCGGCACCCTGGCCCGCTACGGCATCGACCGGGCCGCTCGTCCCGGCGCCCCCGGGCTTCCCCTGGGCCACCTTCGCCGTCAACGTGGCCGGCTCGTTCGTGCTCGGCCTGGTCGTCACCCTGGTGGTCGAGCGGTGGCCCCCGACCCGGTTCGTCCGGCCCTTCGCCGCCGTCGGGTTCTGCGGCGGGTTCACCACCTTCTCCACCCTGGCCGTCGAGGCCGCCCAGCGGGTCCAGCACGGCCGGGCCGGCCTGGCCGTCGGCCTACCTGGTGGCCTCCCTGGTGGCCGGGCTGGCTGGCCGCCGTCGCTCGGCATGGCCCTGGCCCGGGGGCGGCTCCTGCCCGTCCCGCGGGACCGGCCCGTCCCCGACCCCGACGACCTGGGCCCGCTCTCGCCGGCGACCGAGCCGGACGAGGCGGCCGCCGTGATCGTCGCTCGGGCTGGTGGTGGCCGGCGCGCTGCGGCGCCGTGCTCCGCTACCTGGTGGACCATGCCGTCCAGCGGCGGCCCGGCTCCGACGTTCCCCTTCGGCACCATGGTGATCAACGTCAGCGGGTCGTTCGTGCTCGGGCTCCTGACCGGCTCGGCCGTCCACCACGGGGTGTCGGCCGACCTGGCTCACCGTGGTCGGCACCGGGCTGATCGGGGCCTACACCACCTTCTCCACCTTCACCTTCGACTCGGTCCGCCTGGCCGAGGCCGGGCGGTGGGGCCCGTCGCTGCTCAACGTGGCGGCCAGCCTGGTCCTCGGCCTCGGGGCCGCGGCGCTGGGCCTGGCCCTCGGCTCTGCCACCTGAGCATCGGCCCTGGTCCGCTGACCTGGGCCGCAGCCCGGTGCCCCACAACGTTCACGGAACGATCACCCCGGTGTCGCCCTCGGATCGTCCCCCGTTCACCTGGCCTCCGTACGCTCCGGTCAGGAGGTGGAGCTGGCCCATGGTCACCGACGACGAGCAGCATCAGGGTCCTCGTGGTCGAGGACGAGGAGTCCTACCGCCAGGCCCTGTCCTCGGGGCTGGGCCGGGAGGGCTTCGACGTCGTGGTGGCCGCCGACGGGATCGAGGCGCTCCGCCTGTTCGCCGAGCACCGCCCGGACATCGTGCTGCTCGACATGCTGCTGCCCGGGATGCACGGCATCGAGGTGTGCCGCCGGATGCGGGAGCTGGCCCCGGTGCCCATCGTGATGGTCAGTGCCGTCGACGCCGAGCTGGACGTGGTGCTCGGGCTTCGAGCTGGGGGCGTCGGGCTACGTCACCAAGCCGTTCCGGCTCCGCGAGCTGGTGGCCCGCATGCACGCCATCCTCCGGCGGGTGGCCCCGGCCGACGGCGCCCGCCCGGAGTACCGGCCACCAGCCGTCGGCCCCGGGCCGGGCGAGCCCGAGGACGGCGTCGCGGCCCGACGCCAGCCTTCGGGTCGGTGACCGTGGACTTCGTCCGCCGCGAGGTGACCGTGGACGGCGACCGGACCCACCTGTCCCGCCGGGAGTTCGACCTGCTGGCCGTGCTGCTGCTCCCCGGCCCGGCGGGTGCGCACCCGGGACGAGCTGATCGACCTGCTGTGGCCGGACCGCTACCTGTCGGACAGCCGCACCCTCGACACCCACATCCACCGGCTCCGGGCCAAGCTGGAGCCCGATCCGGCCGAGCCCCGCTACATCGTGACCGTGCGGGGGGTCGGGCTTCCGGATCGACCCCGACGGCACTCCCGACCCCCCGCCGCCGACCGCGTCCCCCGGGTCGACGCTGCGACAGTCAGGCCGGTCAGCGCCTGACCGGTCGGACCGGCTCAGCCGAACCGGCCGTTCACGTAGTCGAGGGTGCGGGGGTCGGTCGGCTCGCTGAACAGCTTGGCCGTCGGGCCGAACTCGATGAGCTCGCCGGCCTTGTCCTCGCCCATCAGCAGGAAGGCGCACCGGTCGGACACCCGCATGGCCTGCTGCATGTTGTGGGTCACGATGATGATGGTCACCCGGTGCTTGAGCTCGCCCACCAGCTCCTCGATCCGCTTGGTGGCGATGGGGTCGAGGGCCGAGGTGGGCTCGTCCATCAGCAGCACCTCGGGCTCGACGGCCAGGGCCCGGGCGATGCACAGCCGCTGCTGCTCGCCGCCGGACAGGGTGCTGGCATGGGCCTTCAGGCGGTCCCGCACGCTGTCCCACAGGGCGGCGGCGACCAGGGCCGACTCGGCCGCCTCGTCGAGCAGCGCCTTCTTGCGCACCCCGTTGAACCTGAGCCCGGCCACCGTGTTCTCGTAGATGCTCATGGTGGGGAAGGGGTTGGGGCGCTGGAACACCATGCCCACCCGGCTGCGGAGCAGGGTGGCATCGGTGGAGCCGGCGTTGACGTCGGTGTCGCCGAGCATGATGTTGCCGGTCACCCGGGCCGACCGCACGGTGTCGTGCATGCGGTTCAGGGCCCGCAGCAGGGTGGTCTTGCCCGAGCCCGGAGGGGCCGATGAGGGCGGTGATCTCCCCTTCGTGGACGTCGAAGCGTGACGTCGCGGACCGCCTTGCGGCCGGCGAAGGACACCGTCACGTCGCTCGAGGCGCATGACCGGGTCGCCGGCGGGCGGCTCGAGCAGCACCTGGTCGGTGTTCAAGGAGACTCCTCCGGCGACGGACGGGGTGGGGGTGGGATCGATCATCGTTTCTCCCTTTGCAGGACGCCGGCAAGCACGCGGCTGCCGACGCTGAGCACCAGCACGATCACCATCAGCAGCAGGGCCGCCCCCCAGGCGATCTGGACCAGGTCGGCGTAGGGCTGGCTGCTGTTGTTGTAGATCACGAGGGGCAGGGCGTCCATCGGCTTGGTCGGGTTCCACTGCATGTACTGGTTGCCGAAGATGGTCAGCAGGAGGGGTGCCGTCTCGCCCAGGCCGCGGGCCACGGCCAGCAGCACGCCGGTGATGACCCCGGGCAGGGCGGCCGGGACCACCACCCGGCGGGCGATGGTGGCCTTGCGGGCCCCGAGGGCCATGGCCGCCTCGTTCAGGTGGCCGGGCACGCCCCGGAAGGCCGTCTCGCCGGCCCGGATGATGACCGGCAGCATGATGATCCCGATGGCGAAGGCCCCGGCCAGCCCGCTGTAGCCGAAGTTCTTGACGATGGCGATGTAGCCGAAGATGCCGATGGTGATGGACGGCACGCCGGTCATCACGTCGGCGGTGAACCGGACGGCGGCGGCGATCCTGCCCGTCCGACTCGGCCAGGAACAGCCCGCACAGCGAGCCCGAGCGGCACGGTCACCGCGGTGGCGATGAGCCCGATCTCGGCGGTGCCCACGATGGCGTTCCACACGCCGCCGCCGGGGATCCCCTCGGGATAGGTCGGCTGGGTGAAGAAGTCGGCGCTCCAGGCGGGCAGACCCTTGACCACCACGTAGGCGACCACGGCCACCAGGGGCACGATGGCGATGGCCAGGAAGGCCCAGCACACCCCGACGGCGATCTTCGAGTAGACCTTGCGGCGGCCGAGCGAGGCGCGCGGCCACCGCCTGGATGCGTTCCGGCGCCGGACCAGGATGGGGTCGGCCGAGGCGTCGAAGCTGAGGGTGGTCATCAGGCCACCGCCACCGACGCGGCGCCGCCGGCCCGGGCCGTGCCGTGGACCAGGACCGCGGGCCAGCGGCGTTGACCGCGACCCCGATGACCAGGAGGACCAGGCCGGCCCCGAACAGGGCGCTGAGCTCGGTGCCGGTGGCCTCGCCGAAGTTGTTGACGATGAGCGAGGCCAGGGTGGCCGCCGGCGACTTGATCGAGTGGGCGATGAAGGGCGAGTTGCCGATGACCAGGGCCACCGCCACCGTCTCCCCGAGGGCCCGGCCCATGGCCAGGGTGAAGCCGCCCAGGATGCCGGTGCGGGCCCCGGGGACCACCACCTTGCGGAGCACCTGCCAGCGGGTGGCCCCGAGGGCCATGGCCCCCTCGACCTGCTCGTTGGGCACCACGGCCAGCACGTCGCGGGAGATGGCCACCATGGTGGGCAGGACCATGATGAAGAGGATCACCCCGGCCAGCAGCAGGCCGACCCCGTTGTCGGGTCCGTTGAACAGGCCCGTCCACCCGAGCACCGAGGTCAGGAAGGGCTCGACGTGCTCCCGGAAGAGCGGGGCCAGCACGATCAGCCCCCAGAGGCCGTAGACCACGCTCGGGCACCGCGGCCAGCAGCTCGACGGCGGTCGACAGCGGGGGCCGCAGGCGGTCGGGGACCAGGTGGGCGAGGGCGATGGCCGTGCCCAGTCCGATGGGGACGGCCAGCACCAGGGCGATGGCCGTGGTCTCGATGGTGCCGAGGATGAACGGGAGCAGCCCGTACTTGCCGTGGTTGGGGTCCCAGACCTTCTCGAAGATCCACGAGAAGCCCAGCGTGGAGAAGGCCGGCTTGGCCTGGACGATGATCGAGACCACGTACCAGGCCACCAGCGCGACGAAGATCGCCGCCATGCCGATCAGGATGCCCCGGTAGGCACCGTTGGGGAGTGCGAAGCGACCGCCTCGCTTCGCACTCCCCGGTGTCGGTGTCTCGGTGGTGGTCACAGCGTGACTGTCAGCCCCTCCTCGTCCGACGGACGGCGGTCCGGATGACCTACTTGGTGAGCAGCGTCTCCCCGCTCGGCCCGGTCACCGTGAGCAGCGACGTACGGTCCTCGTTCTGGATGGCGGGCGGGAGCGCCACGTAGTCGAGGCCGGCGGCCAGGTCCTGGCCGCCCCCGGTGTGGGTGGTCCAGTCGAGGACCTTGACCACCTGGCGCGCCGGTGGTGGCGCTGGTCTGCTTCTGCAGCAGGATGGCCCAGCTGTAGCCGGCGATCGGGTAGCTGGTGGCCCCGGGCTGGTTGACGATGGAGAAGTCGGTCGGCGGTGACGCTCGGCATCTGGTCGGCGTCGGCGGCCACGGTGGCCGAGGACGGGACCACGAAGACCCCGGCGGCGTTCTTGACCGCTGCGTAGCTGAAGTGGTTCTGGATGGCGTAGCCCAGCTCGACGTAGCCGATCGAGTACGGCGTGGACTGGATGCTCGAGGCCACCCCGGAGTTCTTCGGGGTCTGCACCGCCACCGACGGCCAGGTGATGGTCTTGGAGGTGCCCAGGGTCCACGCCGTCCCGGCGGCCTTGGCCAGGTAGTCGGTGAAGATGTAGGTGGTCCCCGAGCTGTCGGCCCGGACCTCGGGCACGATGGCGTTGGCTGGGCAGCGTGACGCCCGGGTTGAGCGGCTTGATCGGCGCGGCGTTCCAGGTCTTGATGGTGCCCTGGAAGATGCCGGCGATGGTGGAGGCGTCGAGCCTGAGGTGCTCGGTCACCCCGGGCAGGTTGTAGGCCACGGCCACGCCGCCGAGGATGTCGGGGATCTGGACCACCGGGTCCGGACGACGCCGGCACCTTGGCCAGGTCCGAGGAGGACATGGGCACGTCGGAGGCGGCGAAGTTCACCGAACCGGCCTGGAAGTCGGTGATGCCGGTCCCGCTGCCCACGCCGGAGTAGTTCACCTGGACGGCCCTGGTTCTTCCCGGTGTAGGTGAAGAAGGCCTTGGTGAAGAACGGCTGGACGAAGGTCGAGCCGGCGGCGTTGAGCGTGCCGGCCGGGGCCTTCAGGTCCGACTGGCAGGTAGGCGGCGTTGTCCCCGGTCAGCTTGCCACCGGGGGGGCGGTCGTCGTGGTGGCCGGGGTGGACGACGAGCTGCAGGCGGCCAGCAGGATCCCGCACGGCCACCAGGCCTACGGCGACGATGCGCTTGGTCCTGCGGGGCGACCCCGTCGCCGCTTGAGGAGTAGTTCCTGAGTCCACTGGTGCTCTGACCTCCCTGAGGTTCCTAACTGATCGATGCACCGGGCTCGTTTCCGCCAGTGCTCAGGACGCATCGGACGCCCCGGGGAGACCGTACCGATCCGGAAGTGAACGTTCGGCAAACCTGGGGTGAACTCACACGAACACTGCGTGCTCTTGCGATGAATTGCGCCCGGAGAGCCCCCGGGAGCGAGCGGCCGACCACCTGGTGTCTGCCCCCAGCCCGGGCTGCGTTCACGTCGCCGCAGTGCCCACGTCCCCCTCGTGCTGGTGACGCAGGACCCGGAGCAGCTCCTCGTAGGGTCCGAGCACGTAGGCCTGGTCGCCGGGGGCGAACCGGGTGCCCCGCCGGGGCGGGTGTTCGAGCCGGCCCCCGTCGGCGGCCCGGCTGAGGGCGATGACCCGGGTCTGGGCCGGGAGGTCCACCATGGCCAGCCCGTCGAGGCCGCGGCCCGGGGCCACGGTGAGCCGGCCCACCAGGAAGGCCTGCTCGGCCGACGGTCGAACGAACCGAGGATGTCGAGGCCGAGGGCGGCCCCGACGAACCGGGGGGCGGCCAGGGCCGAGGTGGACCGCACGTGGCGGAAGTCGAAGTGGTGCTCGACGGTGTGGCCGAGGTCCCGGTCGAACACCCGGAGCACCACCGGCACGCTGCGCCATCGGTCCCCCAGGTAGTCCCGGACGGCCAGGCCGGTCTCGATGTTGGTCAGGTCGTCGCTGGTCAGCACGGCCACGGCCGCGGCCGAGTGGACGTTGGCGTCCTCGAGGGTCTGGCGCTGGGTGGCGTCGGCGATGAGGACCGGGGCGCCGAGGGCCCGGGCCTGGTTGAGGAACCGGTTGTTCTCGTTCCGCTCGACGACCACCACGTCCCGCCCTTGGCCTGGAGGCCCTCCAGCACCCGGATGCCCACCGAGCCGAGGCCGATCACCACCACGTGGCCCTCGAGGCCGACCAGCTGCTGGCGGCCCAGGGACTGCTCGATCCGCCAGGACACCAGCACGTTGGTGATCAGGGCGAAGACCGTGGTGAGCAGGGCGGCTCCGCCGGCGATGAGAAGGATCCCGAAGACCTCCATGGCCGTGGACTGGTCGGCGAAGGAGAAATCGCCGTACCCCACCGTGGAGATGGTCTCCACGGTGAAGTAGAGGGCGGTGAGGGCGGTCATGTGGCCGCCGTGGGGGAGGCGGTAGGCCAGACGCAGGATCGAGGGTCGAGACGCACGATCAGGGTGGAGGCGGCCACGACGGCCGAGCGCAGGGCGCTGTTGTCCTCGGAGCCCAGCACGGGAGGCGAGCCGCCGAGCGTGGCCGGCCTCCCGTGGCGGTGACGGTGGGCCCGCAACCCCGAGCCGTCGTCCCCAAGCGCTGGTCGGGAGGAGGTCGGCCGCCTCCAGCTCCTCGGGGGTGCCGAGCACCGTGACCCGGTCGCCGACGTGGACCTGGTGGTCCCGACCCGGGCAGGCCACCGTGGGCGAGCCGTCGGCCGGCACCACGGCGACGGGGGCCAGGGCCCCGAACAGGGCCCGGAGGGTGGCGAAGCGGGCCACCTCCACCTCGGAGGTCATGAAGCGGGTGCCGCCCAACTCGATCTGGTACGAGTCGCGGCCCAGGCAGGCCTCCACGATGGAGGGGGCGGCCAGCGCGGCCACGTCGAGCACGGTGCCCGGCCCGGTGACCTGGCCGACCGCCGCCCCGACGGCGGCGTTGGCCAGCTGCACCACCACCCGGATGTCGGGCCGCCGCTCGCTGACCAGGAGGGCCGTCTCCAGGGTCTGGACCTCGGTCCGCTCGGCGCAGACCACCGCCCGGGCCGCGGCCAGCCCGGCCCGGTCGAGGAAGCCCCCGAGCCGCGGGCTCCCACGATGAATGGGATCTCCCAGGCCTCGACGATCCGGACCAGGCGCGGGTCGGGGTCCTCGTCCACCACCACGACCAGGACCCCGGCCTGGTGGAGCTGCTCGACCGTGCGGAGGCCCACACCCTGCAGGCCGCAGACGATGACGTGGCCCTCCCAGTCGCCCACCGGCGCTCGGTCCATCCCCGTATGGTGCCCCAGCAGCGTTTCTGCCGGATTGCCGGAGTGTTTCGGGAAGAAGCACCGTCCCGGGCCGGGGCACCAGGGGGAATACACGTTCGATTCCCCTGTTGATCCCTTGACACAGCAAGACACTGGTGACGCCTGGAGGAACCATGGACGAGACGACTGAAGAGACCACAGGGGGGACGGCCACGGGGGCGAAGGGCCACGAACGGGTCGGCCGCGGTCCAGAACCTGCCCCTGCTGCCCCTGACCTCGGGGGTGGTGCTCCCGGGCATGGTGTTCACCATGGCCCTCGAGTCCGACGAGGCCAAGGCGGCGGCCGAGGCGGCCGAGGCGGCCGACGGCCATTTCGTCATCGTCCCGTTCATCGACGGGCGGTACGCATCGGTGGGCGTGGTGGCCGAGGTCATGGAGGCCGGCGAGCTGCCCGGCGGCATGCCGGCGGTGGCGGTGCGCGGCGTGGAGCGGGCCCGCCTGGGCACCGCGGTGCCCGGCACCGGCCACGCCCTGTGGGTCGAGGTGGAGGTCGTCCCGGAGGGCGCCGCCGTCGGACGAGGAGGCCGAGCTGGCCCGGGAGTACCGGGCCGTGGTGGAGAACATCCTCCTGAGCCGGGGCGCCGGTCGGCTGGCCGAGCGCCTGGCCGACGTGACCGAGCCCGGTCGGGTGGCCGACATGGCCGGCTACTCGCCCGACCTCTCCCTGGACCAGAAGGTCCAGGTGCTGGAGACCCTGGACGTGGCGGCGCGGCTGCGCCTGGTCATCGCCTGGTCACGGGAGGTCCTGGCCGACCTGACCCTGCGCGAGCGGATCAAGACCGATGTCGAGGAGGGCATGGAGAAGACCCAGCGCGAGTTCCTGCTCCGGCGGCAGCTGGAGTCGATCCGGAAGGAGCTGGGCCAGATGGGCTCGGGCGACGAGGGCGAGCCGGACGACTACCGGACCAAGCTGGCCGATCGCGACCTGCCCGAGGCCGTGCGCAAGGCGGTGGAGCGCGAGATCGACAAGCTCGAGCGGATGAGCGAGCAGAACCCCGAGCACGGGTGGATCCGCACCTGGCTGGACACCGTCTTCGAGCTGCCCTGGGGCGAGGAGTCCGAGGACCGGCTCGACGTGACCGAGGCCGCCCGCATCCTCGACGAGGACCACGACGGCCTGGCCGACGTGAAGGACCGCATCCTCGAGCACCTGGCCGTGCGCAAGCTGCAGTCCGAGCGCGGCCTGGCTCCGGTGGCCGGGCGCGGCGCGGGGGCCATCCTGGCCCTGGTCGGCCCTCCCGGGGTGGGCAAGACCTCGCTGGGCGAGTCGGTGGCCCGCGCCCTCGGCCGGTCGTTCGTCCGGGTGGCGCTGGGCGGCGTGCGGGACGAGGCGGAGATCCGCGGCCACCGCCGGACCTACGTGGGGGCCCAGCCCGGCCGGCTGGTGCGGGCGCTGCGGGAGGCCGGGACCATGAACCCGGTCATCCTGCTGGACGAGGTGGACAAGCTCGGCGCCGACTACCGGGGCGATCCGTCCTCGGCCCTGCTCGAGGTGCTCGACCCGGCCCAGAACCACACGTTCCGGGACCACTACCTCGAGGTCGAGCTGGACCTGTCCAAGGTGCTGTTCATGGCCACCGCCAACATGGTCGACACCATCCCCGGTCCGCTGCTCGACCGGATGGAGGTCATCCGGCTGGACGGGTACACCGAGGACGAGAAGGTGGCCATCGCCCGCCATCACCTGGTCGGGCGCCAGCTGGAGCGTGCCGCACTGGCCGCCGAGGACGTGACCGTCACCGACGACGCGCTGCGGGCCATCGTGGGCGACTACACCCGCGAGGCCGGGGTGCGCTCGCTCGAGCGTGAGCTGGGCCGGCTGCTGCGCAAGGTGGCGGCGCGGATCGCCTCCGGCGACAGCGCGGGGCCCATCGAGGTCGGTGCGGACGACGTGCGGGAGTGGCTGGGTCGGCCGCGGTTCTTCTTCGAGTCCGCCGACCGTACCGCGGTGCCCGGCGTGGCCACCGGTCTGGCCGTCACCGGGACCGGGGGGGACGTGCTGTACGTCGAGGCCACCATGATGGACGGCCCCGAGGGACTGACCCTCACCGGTCAGCTGGGTGACGTGATGAAGGAGTCGGCGGAGATCGCCCTGTCCTACGTGCGATCCCACGCCGAGGGAGCTGGGCATCGACCCGGCCGTCTTCGCCGGCAAGCGGTTCCACGTGCACGTGCCGGCCGGGGCCATCCCCAAGGACGGGCCGTCCGCCGGGGTCACCATGACCACGGCCCTGGTCAGCCTGTTGCGCGACGTCCCGGTCCGCTCGGTGCTGGGCATGACCGGCGAGGTCACCCTGCAGGGCCGGGTCCTGCCCATCGGTGGGGTCCGCCAGAAGGTGCTGGCCGCCCACCGGGCCGGGCTGACCACGGTGGTGCTGCCCGATCCGCAACGGCCCGGACCTCGAGGACGTCCCCGAGGCGGTCCGGGACGAGATGACCTTCCACCTGGCCTCGGACATCGGCGAGGTGCTCGACGCCGCCCTCGACGCCGCCGGCCGGCCGGCGGTGGACGACCGAGGGCCGACCGATCCGGGCCGGCAGGTGGCGGCCTGACCTCCCTCCGACTCACCGACCGGCCCCGACTGCCGTACGGCGCTCAGGGGCCGGTCAGGTACTCGTCGAGGATGCGCGGCCAGCTCGAGGGGCTGGTCGCCCTGGATGCTGTGGCCGGCCCCGTCGACCGTGATCACGCGGTCGGCGGGTCGGCGGCGGCGGAACTCGGCCTCGTCGGCGTCGTCCACCACCGGGGAGAGCGCGCCCCGGACCAGGAGCACGGGGGCGTCGATGGCTTCGAGCTCGTCCCACAGCGGGCCGAAGTCGACCGAGCCGACGTGCATGCCCGCTCGAGCCGGCCGGGCGGCCCAGCTGATGGCGCCATGTCCAGGTGCCGTCCTCGCGCTGCACCGAGTTGTGGAGGACCCCGCGTCGCAGCGACGACTCCGACCGGGTCGGGTTGAACTGGATGGTGCGCTCGAGGATCTCGTCGAACGAGGCGAAGCGACTCCGGGCCGGCCAGAAAGGCGGCGATGTCCGAGCTCTTCTCCCGGGTGACCCCCGGGGTGATGTCGACGAGAGCCAGCTTGGAGACCAGGCGCGGGATGGGCCCGGGCCAGGGCGATGGACGTCGCCCCGCCGAGGGACATCCCCACCACCAGCCGGGCCGACGGGGCCAGGCGGTCGATGACCACGGCCACGTCCTCGGCCATGGCCCGGGGATCGAGCACGCTCGTCGTCACCCGGCCAGTCCGAGTGGCCGTGCCCGGGCAGGTCGATGGCCACCAGGGGCCGGCCGAGGGCCAGGGCCACGGTGTCCCAGGTGTGGGCGTTCTGTCCCCCGCCGTGGAGGAGGACCGAGCTCGGGCGGACCGGTCCCCCACACCAGGGCGCTGACCCGTCGTCCCGGCGCCACCTCGACGGACTCCCGCCGCACGGTCGGGGGGCCGGTCCAGGGCAGCCCGACCTCGCTGGCGTTCTCCTCGAACAGCGAGAACTCGTCGTAGTGGTCCGCGGTCGGGAAGCGCTCACCGGCGGTGCTCCCGAGGCGTCGACGGACCGCCGTCGGAGTGCCGCCACCAGCTCGCCCAGGGTCTCGTCGGCCATCAGGTACGGAGTGTAGAAGCCCACCCGGTCGACCCGCCCGCCGAACCGGGCCACGATGTCCGACGGCCACCTCGTCCGGCGACCCCACCGCGGCCAGGGCACCGAGCATGGTGTCGTCGATCACGGCGGGCATCTCCTCCCACCGGCCCGACTTGGACAGCCGATTGAGCTCGGGCTGGAGGTCCTCCCAACCCTCCACCTCCAGGACCGGCCGGTAGGCCGGGGTGGAGGCGTAGAAGGAGAGCAGCCAGCGGCCGGCCGTGCGGGCCGCCTCCAGCTCCTCCTCGTCCCGCCCGCAGCACACGATGACCTCGCCGGTCACCGTGAGCTCCGACCGCTTCCGGCCCGCCCGGGCCAGGCCCTCGTCGATGGCCGGGAGCGTGCGCCGGGCGAAGTGGTCGGGCGGTGTTGAACGGCATCACCAGCAGCCCGTCGGCCACCTCGGCGGCCAGCCGCACCATCTGCGGGCCCAGCCCGCCGATGGCGATCGGGGGCATGCCGAACGGGAGCGGGCCCGGATTGAACATCGGGGGCATCAGGGTGTGCGAGGAGAACTCGCCCCGGAAGTCGAGCCGCTCGCCGGTCTCCCACGTGGCGAAGATGGCCCGCAGGGCCGCGACCAGCTCCCGCATCCGGGCGATGGGCCGGTCGAAGGACGGCGCCGTAGCGCTTCTCCACCTGGGCCCGGATCTGGGACCCGAGGCCGAGGGTGAACCGCCCGCGGCGTCAGCAGCTGCAGGTCGTAGGCCTGGTGGGCCAGCTGGACCGGGTTGCGGGGGAAGGCGATGGCCACGTTGGTGGCCAGCTCGAGCCGGGTGGTGGCCCCGGCCGCCAGGACCAGCGGGGTGAACACGTCGTGGGGGCCCTCGAAGGTGAAGGCCCCGTCCACCCCGAGCTCCTCCAGGCGCCGGGCGTGGCCGGCGGCGTCCTCGAGCCCCGAGAGCTGGGTGTCGATCTGCATGGGGCCATGCTCCCATCTCCCGGCCGGGCCCCGCCGGGCCGGCCAGACCCGGCCCCGGCACCCGCTGGCCCCGGAGGCACCGGGCGTCGATGACACACTGTGGCCATGCCACCGACCTTCTGCACCCCGGAGGAGGCGGCCGCCCTGATCCGTACCCGGGACACCATCGGGTTCGGGCTGGGCCCGGCCAACCCCGACGCCTTCTTCACCGCCCTGGGTCAGCGTGACGACTGGGAGGACCTGACCTTCGGCGGGGCCCTGCTGCTCGGCTACTACACGGTGCTCCTCCACCCCAACGTCTCCTACCGGAGCGGCTTCTTCGGCCCGGCCGAGCGGATGATGCTGGCCCAGGGGGCCAACATCGAGCTGGTGCCCGGGGGCTTCCGGCAGTTCGCCCCCATCCTCCGGCGGTACGCCCCGCGGGTGATGACGGCCCAGGCCGCGCCGCCCGGCCCGGACGGGACCATCAACCTCTCCCTCCACCTCGGGGCCACCTACGAGGAGCTGACGCTGGCCGGCCGCGACCCCGACCGCCTGCTGATCATCGAGGTCAACCCCAACCTGCCCCGGACCTGCTCTCTCGGCCCGGAGTTCACCAACACCCTCGCCGCTCGACCTGGTGGACGTGGTGGTGGAGGCGGACGGCGCGCCCTTCGTGCTCCCCGCCCCGCCACCCGACGAGATCGACCGGGCCATCGCCGAACGGGCCCGCGCGTTCATCGGCCGACGGCGCCACCCTGCAGATCGGCATCGGGGCCGTGCCCAACATGGTGGCCGCCCTCCTGGCCGAGGGATCCGGGGGCGGCTACGGCATCCACAGCGAGATGTTCACCGACGGCGCTGATGCTCCTCCACCAGGCGGGCAAGGTGACCAACGACGCCAAGAGCGTGTTCAACGGGGTCTCGATCACCACCTTCGCGCTGGGCTCGTCGGAGCTCTACGCCTGGCTGGACGGCAACGACGAGGTGGCCTTCGTCCCGGTCCAGGTGGTCAACGACCCGACGGTCATCGCCCGGAACCACTCCTTCGTCTCCATCAACGGGGCCCTCAGCGTCGACCTCTACGGCCAGGTGGTGGCGGACAACATCGACGGCGACAGATCTCGGGGGTGGGCGGCCACGAGGACTTCGTGGCCGGCGCCGAGCTGCGGGTCGACGACCACTCGCTGATCTGCCTCCGCTCCACCGCCGTGGCCAACGGGGTCACCCGGTCGCGGATCGTGCCGTTGCTGCCCGAGGGATCGGTGGTCTCCACCCCCCGCCACCACACCGGCGTGGTGATCACCGAGCACGGGAGCGCCGACCTCTCCGGGCTCACCGTGCGGCGAGCGGGCCGCGGCGCTGGCCGAGATCGCCCACCCCGACTTCCGGGACGGGCTCCGCAGGGTGGGCGCCACCCTCGGGCCGGCACTGACCCGGTGGCCGACCCGGTACGGCGGCCGTCCTGCACGCTGGCCACGTTCAACGTCCACATGGGCGTGGACGGGTGGGGCCGGCCCTACGACATCGTCGGCCCGGTGCCGGGACGCTCGGGGCCGACCTCTACGTGCTGCAGGAGTCGTGGGCCCCCGACGACGGGAGCCCGAGCACCGCCGCCCGGATCGCCGAGGGCCTGGGGCACCAGGTCGTGGCCGAGGTGGCCCTGGCCCACGGCCGCCTCTTCTCCGCCCATCCCGAGGCCGGTCCGACGGTGGGGCCCTCCGCTCCTCCGACCGCGCAAGACCCTGCGCCTCGACGGCGAGCACTGGACCTCCGCGAAGGAGCCGGGCAGCCGGAGCTTCGTCCGCGGGCGCTGGGGCATGGCCCTGCTGTCGCGGGTGCCCGTCCGGGACGTGGAGGTCATCCCCCTCGGCCAGCTCCGCCGGGACTCCGCCCGGCGGGCGGTGATCCGGGGCGTGGTCGACCTCGAGGGCGGCCCGATCGTCGTTCACGGGACCCACATGTCCCACATCACCCACGGGTCCCACGCCCAGTACCGGCTGCTCGGCACCAAGCTCCCCCCGGTGACCACCGCCGCGGTGCTGGCCGGGGACATGAACCTGTGGGGACCGCCGGTCGTCTCGTACGTACGCGGGCTGGCGGCGAGCCGTCACCGGCCGGACCTGGCCCGCCCCGCGCCCCCACAGCCAGCTCGACCACATCCTGGTCACCCCCCCGGTGCGGGTCATCGAGGCCCGGGTCGGCGGGTTCGCCGGCTCCGACCACCGTCCGGTGGTGGCCACGCTGGCCTGTCGTAGCGGCGGTGGGGCGGGCCGGCCTCCGGTCGGCTCCTCCGGCCAGGTCCCGTGTCGGCGCGGACGGTAGCGTCGCACCCCATGACCGACGCCCTGGCCGACTTCGAGCGGTCCGACTTCACCCACGCCGGCGAGACCCGGGCCGTCTACCGGACCGGCTCGGGACCGGCGGTCATCGTGATCAGCGAGATCCCCGGCATCACCCCCAACGTGGCCGGCTTCGCCCGACGGTGGCCGACCGCGGGCTCACCGCGGTGATGCCCCACCTGTTCGGCGAGGACGGTCGGGCCCCGTCGGCCGGCTACGCCGTCTCGTCGCTCGGCCCGGGCCTGCGTGGCCAAGGAGTTCACCGTCCTGGCCACCGGGACGGACCAGCCCCATCATCGGGTGGCTCCGGGCCCTGGCCGCCGACGGAGCACGAGCGGTGCGGCGGCCCCGGGGTGGGGGCGGTGGGCATGTGCTTCACCGGGGGGTTCGCCCTCGGCATGATGGTCGACGACGTGGTGGTGGCCCCGGTGCTGAGCCAGCCGTCCCTGCCGTTCCCGGTCAGCCGGGCCCGCCGGCGCGACCTCGGGCTGTCGCCACGAGGACGTCCGGCGGGTGGAGGAGCGGGCCGCGGGCGGCTGCCAGTCCTCGGGCTCCGGTTCACCGGGGACCGGGCCAGCCCGCCCGAGCGGTTCGAGCACCTGCGCCAGCTGCTGGGGGACGCCTTCATCGGCGTCGAGCTCGACTCCTCCAAGGGCAATCCCCACGGCCACCGCGCCAGGCCCACTCCGTGCTGACCGAGGACCTCGACGACCGGCCCGGGCACCCCGACCCGGGCCGCGCTCGACCAGGTCCTCGATTTCCTCACCGAGCGCCTCACCGCCGTGAACCGCCTGGCCGCCGCGTGGCGGGCCCGGGGCCGGCCACCGGACGCTGTGCGGGCATCGGATCTTCACCGTCGACATCCCGGCCGTCGGGCCCCGAGCACCACCCGCCCCTGCTGGTCCTCCACGGCTTCCCGACCTCGTCGTTCGACTTCCACCGGGTGGTCGACCGGCTGGCCGCCCACCGGCGGGTCCTGCTCTTCGACATGCTCGGCTACGGGCTCTCGGACAAGCCGGACCGCGCCTACACCATGGCCGTCCAGGCCGACATCGCCATGGCCTTCGTGGCCGGGCTCGGGGTGGACCGGCTCGGGACTGCTGACCCACGACGTGGGGGACACGGTCGGGGGGGAGCTGCTGGCCCGCCAGCTCGACGGGGAGTGGGACGTGGAGGTCACCGACCGGACGCTCACCAACGGCAGCATCTACGTGGAGCTGGCCCAGCTCAGCGCGGGCCAGCAGGTCCTCTCGGCCCTGCCCGACCGGCGGCTGGCCGACGACACCCCCCTCGACCAGGGCGCGGTGATGGCCGGAGTGGCGGCCACGTTCAGCCCGGCCGCCGTGGTCGATCCGGAGGAGCTGGCCGCGCAGTGGGAGATGATCGACCGAACAGGGCGGCGAGCGGCTGCTCCCCCGGCTCATCCGCTACATCGAGGAGCGGCGGCGGAGCGAGGCCCGGTTCACCGGGGCGGTCGAGCGCCACCCCTCGCCCCTGGCCGTGGTGTGGGGCCGCGACGACCCCATCGCCGTGCCGGCCATGACCGACCGGCTCGGCCCGGGCCCGGCCCGACGCACCGGTCGTCCTGCTCGACGGCGTCGGCCACTACCCGATGGTGGAGGCCCCGGACCGGTTCCTCGAGGCCATGGGAGGCTCCATCGGATGATCCCGCCGCGGGCGAGGCTCCCCGCGGCGCGCTCAGGCCGTGCAGAGGACCTCGCCGTGGACGGCCACGAACCAACCGTCCGGTGAGGCCGCCCACCGGCGCCAGGCCGCGGCGAACGCATCCAGATCGTCGGGCGTGGCGATCCCGGCCGCCAGCAGCTGGTCGGCCAGCGACGACTCCGGTGAACCGGTCGGCCCACAGCCCGCCCCACCAGTCCCGGTCGCTCGGGCGTGGCGAAGCACCAGGTCGAGGCGGACGGGGCCACCCGGGTGAATCCGGCGGCGTGGGCCCAGGCCAGCAGGCGCCGGCCGGCGTCCCAGTGGGCCCCGTTGTGCCGGGTGAGCTCCCCGTAGGCGGCGATGGCCCGGCATCGAGGTCGGTGTCGTCGGGGAAGTAGCGGAATCCGGGGTAGTCGCCGTCACGGGCGGCCACCACGCCCCCGGGCCGGCACACCCGTCGCATCTCGATCAGGGCGGCCACCGGGTCGCCCACGTGCTGGAGCACCTGGTGGGCATGGACCACGTCGAAGGAGCCGTCGGCGAACCGGAGGGCGAACACCGTCCCGGACCTCGAAGGTGACCGCGGTCCGTTCCGGCTCCGATCGCACACCGACCGGGCCTCCGCCAGCACATCGTCGGACGGGTCCACCCCGACGACCGGGCCCGGGGCCACCCGCCGCGGCCAGGTCGCAGGTGATGGTGCCCGGACCGCAGCCCACGTCGAGCAGGGAGAGGCCCGGACGGAGGTGGGCCAGCAGGTAGGCCGGCGGAGTTCGCCGCGGTGCGCCAGCGGTGGGAACGCAGCACGCTCTCGTGGTGGCCGTGGGTATAGGGGACATCGGTCATCCTCCCAGCATGCGCCCTTACGACTCCATTGGCAAAGCAGAGTTCTCGAACAGCTGCATATAAGCTCACCGAATGGCAGCATCGGAGTGGCTCCGCACCTTCGTCGCCATCTACCGGACCGGATCGGTCAGCGGCGGGGCGGCCCGGCGGGGCCTGTCCCAGCCGGCGGCCAGCCAGCAGCTGGCCTCCCTGGAGCGCCGGGTCGGGCGACCCCTGTTCGCCCGGACGCCCCACGGGGTGGAGCCGACCCGGCGGGGCCGGGAGCTGCACGCCCAGGTGGCCGACTCCCTCGACCGGCTCGAGCAGGTGCTGGCCGGCCTGGACGGCGGCCCGGTCCCGGCCCCGGACCCCGGTCCTCCGGCTCGGCTCGTCGGCCGAGTACTTCTCGGCCGTGGTCGTGCCCCGGCTGCGACCCGGCGGCCCGGCCCTGGCGGCCCGGTTCGGGCCGGACCGCGAGAACCTGGACCCTGCTGGACCACGGCGAGTTGGACGTGGCCGTCACCAGCACCATGCCGGTCACGGCGGTCCATCACAGCCGCAGCCGATCGGCACCAAGCGGTTCGTGCTGGTCGGAGCCGCCGCGATCGGCGCCCGTCCCCGCCGATGGCCTCGCTCACCGACCTGGGCGTCGTGGTTGGTCGGGAGGCCGTGGGTGGCCTACAGCGCCGAGCTGCCCCTGACCCGGCGGTTCTGGCTCTCGGCCCTCGGCCGTCCGTTCGCCGGCGACCTGCGGCTGGTGGCCCCGGACCTCCGGGCGGTGGCGGCGGCCGTCGAGCGCGGCCTCGGGTGCAGCCTGCTGCCCGACTTCGCCTGTGCCGAGGGCCTGGCCCGGGGACCATGGTCGAGCTCCACCCGATCGGCGCCGATGGTCCCGTCGGAGCCCTGGTTCGCCTGCACCCGGGTGGCCGACCTCGGCCGCACTCCCGCTGCACCGGTCGTGGTCCAGGACCTGGCCGGACCGGCCCTCAAGCCGTGATGACCACGCGGACCGGCCGGCCGTCCTCGAGGTAGAGGGTCCGACCGGGGTGGGCCAGCGCCTGGCCCACCCGGCGGCCCACCGGGCCGCTCAGCAGCCGATCCGGCCTCTCCGGCGTGGCCCACCGGTACTCGCTGATCTCCTCGGCCTGCAGGACGATCCGGTCCGCCGGCCGCGGCCCACGGTGCCGCAGTCGAACAGGAAGCGGAGTCCGCCGGGCCGGCGGGGCCGGGGCCGGAGGAAGTCCACCACAGGCCAGGCGCCCGGTGTCCACGGTCAGGCCGGTCTCCTCGAGCACCTCGCGGCGACAGCCCTCCCAGGGGGACTCGCCGTCCTCCTCCAGCTGGCCCCCGGGGATGGTCCACCCCGACTTGTAGGTCGGTTTGAGGATCAGCAGGTCGGCCCGGCCCGTCGCGGATCAGGGCACCGGCGGAGGCGGGGATGCGGGGGAGCGCGAAGTCGGCCACGGGCCCATCATCACCGATCTCGGGCGGCGCGGGGCCACGCGGCTCCCGGGTGGCCCGGACACGCCGCTACACCCGGGCCATGTTGTCGAAGCGGGTGTGGTGGCCGATGAAGGCCAGCCGCTGCACGCCGGTCGGGCCGTTGCGGTGCTTGGCCACGTGGATCTCCGCCGTGCCCTGGCTCTCGGTGGACTCGGGGTTGTAGATCTCGTCGCGGTAGATGAACATCACCACGTCGGAGTCCTGCTCGATCGAGCCCGACTCGCGGAGGTCGGCCAGCATCGGCCGCTTGTCCTGGCGCTGCTCGAGCCCGCGGGAGAGCTGGGACAGGGCCACCACCGGCACCTCGAGCTCGCGGGCCAGGATCTTGAGGCCGCGGCTGATCTCGGACACCTCGACCTGCCGGTTCTCCGCGCCGTGCCGGCCGGTCATCAGCTGGAGGTAGTCCACCACCACCAGGCCCAGCCCCTCACGGCTCTTCAGCCGTCGGGCCCGGGCCCGGATGTCCATCACCGTGAGGTTGGGGTTGTCGTCGATGAAGATGGGGGCCTCGCTCATCCGGCTGATGGCGTTGCCGACCTTGGCCCAGTCGGCCTCGCGCAGATTGCCGGTGCGCATCCGGTTGGCGTCGACCCGGGCCTCGGAGCCCAGCAGGCGCTGGGTGAGCTCCATGTGGCTCATCTCGAGGGAGAAGAGCAGCGTGGGCACGTTCAGCTTGATGCCGGCGTGGGCCACCATGCCGAGGGCGAAGGCGGTCTTCCCCATGGAGGGACGGGCCCCGACCACGATGAGGTTGGACGGCTGCAGCCCGGACAGCAGCTCGTCGAGATCGGTGTACCCGGTGGCCAGGCCGGTGATGGAGTCGCCCTGGTCGTAGAGGCGCTGGAGATGGTCGAGGCCGTCCCCGAGCAGGTCCCGGAGCGGCGTCATCGAGTCGACCACCCGGCGTTGGGCCACGTCGAAGACCAGGCTCTCGGCCCGGTCGAGGACGTCGGACACGTCCTCGGGCACGCTGTAGCCGAGCTCGGTGATCTCGCCGGCCACCGCCACCAGCCGCCGCAGCAGGGCATGCTCCTCGATGATCCGGGCGTAGTAGTCGGCGTTGCCGATGGACGGGGTGTTGGCCTGCAGGGAGACGAAGACCGAGGGATCGCCGATGGTCTCGAGCAGGCCCCGGCGCCGGAGCTCCTCGGTGACCGTCACCCAGTCGGCCGGCTCCCCCTGGCTGAACAGCGAGGTGATGGCCAGGAAGATGTGCCCGTGGGACGACTTGTAGAAGTCCTCGGGCTTGCAGATCTCCATGGCCGAGGCGATGGCGTCGCGGGACAGGAGCATGGCGCCGAGGAGGGACTCCTCCGCCTCGAGATTGTGCGGGAGGGATGCGGCCGGCCGGCATGCCCGTTGCCCCCGCCGGGGGACAGGAGCCGTGCGAGGTCGCGTGTCGTCAAAAGCTTGAACCATGGTGCCTCAACCCTCGCCGAGCTCGCCCTGTGGAGCGTAAGGGCCTCTTCCTGGGGAAATAGTCGAGCTGGGGTGTGGACGAACGCGTGGACAAGCCGGGCTCGACTGCGGACAGAACGGGGCACTCCGCCATCATCCCCGCCGGGTGTGACACCGTGGTGGACCATGGGCCGGTCGGGTCCCGACGGCGGCGTCGCGCTGCGCACCGGCTCGGGCCGATGCCCGTCGGCCGGGGCTGACGCCGGGGTCAGCCCTCGGCGACGACGTCCACCGTCAGCTCGAAGACCACGCCGCCCACCAGCTCGACCCGCACGCTGTGCTCGCCCACCGTCTTGATCGGCTCGTCGAGGACCAGGTCCTTGCGGTCGACCACGCGCACCGGTCTGCTCCTCGACCTGCCGCACGATGTCGGCCGCGGAGACCGAGCCGAACAGCCGGTCGCCGGCGGCCCGGGCCTGCAGGGTGATCGCGTTGCCGACCAGGGTCCGGGCCACGGTCTCGGACGACTCGCGGTCCCGCGCGTCGCGGAGGTCCCGCGACCGCCGCATGGCCGCGGCCTGGGACTCGATCCCGGGGGAGGCGGCGATGGCCTTCCCGGCCGGGAGCAGGTGGTTGCGGGCGAATCCGCCCGGAGACGTCGATGATGTCCCCTCGCTTGCCCACCCCATCGATGTCGCTCCGCAGGAGGACCTTCATCTCAGGCCTCCCCGCCGTCGAGGACGATCTCGTCGACCACGACCTCGGTCAGGGTGCCGTCACCGGTGCCGGTGACCTCGAGGACCTCCTCCGACCACGGTCACGGCGGCCTCCCGCGGGGCGTCGTCGGCCACGGCCGTCGACGTGGCGTCGGCCGACAGCGAGCGCTCCTCGTCACGGCGGCCGCGACCGGCACCGCCCTGGCCGGGTAGCCGCCTTCACGACCGCCGCGACCGCCGCCCCGGCCACCGGGACGCTCGGTGGTGGTCCGCTGGGTGTAGGGGAGCAGGACCAGCTCGCGGGCGGTCTTGATGGCGATGGCCACGTCCCGCTGGTGCTGGGTGCAGTTGCCGGACACCCGGCGGGCCCGGATCTTGCCCCGGTCGCTCATGTACTTGCGCAGCAGGCCGACGTCCTTGTAGTCGACCCACTCCACCCGGTCCTTGCACAGGGCGCAGGGCTTCTTCTTGATGCGCCGTCCGGTGTCCTTGGGGGCGCGGCGGGTGGTGCCGCCCCGATCGTTGTTGCGTGCCATGACTAGAAAGGCTCCTCGCTGTATCCGTATCCTTGGGGTTCGGCGGCCGCGCCGCCGCCTCCCGCCTGGCGACCGGCCGCGACCGCCGCCGCCGGCTCCCACCGTCTGCCGGGGCCGCGCCGCTCGTTCTTGGTCACCTGGGCGGTGGCCCAGCGGATGCTCGGGCCGATCTCGTCGGCCACGACCTCCACCTTGCGACCGCTTGTCCCCGTCGGGCGTCTCCCAGCTGCGCTGGTCGAGCCGGCCGGTCACGATCACCCGGGATCCCTTGGTCAGGCTCTCGGCGGCGTTCTCCGCCATCTCCCGCCAGCACACCACGTCGAAGAACGAGGTCGCCTCCTCCCACTCCTGGGTCTGGCGGTTCTGCCACCGGCGGTTGACGGCCAGGCCGAAGCTGGCCGTGGCCTGGCCGGTGTTGGTGAAGCGGAGCTCGGGGTCGCGGGTGATGTTCCCCACCAGGGTGACGGCGTTTCCGTTGGCCATGGTCAGCCCTCCCCCCACTGGCGCTGGCCGCGGCGGCGGCCCGGCGTCCGGCCACCTTGTCCGGGATGCGCATGACCTTGTGCCGCAGCACCTCGTCGGCCAGCACGAAGACCCGCTCCATGTCGGCCACCGCTGGCGGGCTCGGCCGTGAGCTCGATGACCACGTAGTAGCCCTCGCGCTTGTGCTGGAGCTCGTAGGCGAAGGTGCGCCGGCCCCAGCGCTCCACCCGGCCGGGGTTCCCCCCTTGGCCTTCAGGGCCTCGAGGGCCCGGTCGAGGACACCGTTCACGGCCGCCTCGTCGGCGCCGGTGTCGAAAATGACCATGGCTTCGTAGGGCCGCATGCGCGGCTCACCTCCCTCTGGATCGGGCAGGAGACTGCCCGAGCCCCACGGCGTGGGGCAGGTCGGAACTGGGTCGGCCGCCACGCAGGCGGCCGGAACGACCGCCCTACCCTACCGGCAATCGCGAGCGGCTCCTGGAACCGCCCCGTCCGGGGCCGCGGTCAGTGGTAGACCTCGGCGTCGGCCGGGAAGGCCCCCGAGCGCACGTCGGCGGCGTAGGCGGCCACCGCGGCGGTGGCCGCCTCGCCCAGCTCCGCGTAGCGGCGGACGAACTTGGGCACCCGTGGCGTTGAAGCCGAGCAGGTCGTGGAGGACCAGCACCTGGCCGTCACAGGCCGGGCCGGCCCCGATGCCGATGGTCGGCACCTCCAGCGAGTCGGTGATGGCCGCGCCGACCGCTCTCGGGGACCCCCTCCAGGACCACGGCGAAACAGCCGGCGGCGACGATGGCCTTGGCGTCGACGGCCAGCGCAGTGGGCGGCGGCGTCGTCCCGGCCCTGGACCCGGTACCCGCCCATCACGTTGACCGACTGGGGGGTCAGGCCGAGATGGCCCATCACCGGGATCTCGGCGGCCACCAGGGCCTCGATCATCGGGACCCGGTTGGCGCCGCCCTCCAGCTTGACCGCCTGGGCCCCGGCCCGGATCAGGGCGGCGGCGTTGCGAACCGTGTCCACCGGGTCGAGGTGGTAGCTCAGCCACGGGCAGGTCGGCCACGATCAGGGGCCGTCGGCCTGGCCCGGGCCACCGCCGCGGTGTGGTGGGCCATGTCCTCCACGGTCACCTGCAGGGTGTCCTCGTAGCCCAGCACGTTGTTGGCCACCGAGTCGCCCACCAGGATCAGGTCCACACCGGCGGCATCGGCGATGCGGGCGCCGGGGGCGTCGTAGGCGGTGACCATCACCAGGGGCGGGTGCCCGTCCCGGCGCTTGCGTGGCGCGGACCGACGGGACGGTGACCGGCACGGACCGGGTCTCGGGCATGGGAATCCTCCTGGTCGAGCCGTCCAGCGCCCGGAGGCTGCCGGCGGCATGGGCGGTGGCGTGGGCCACCGCGGAGCACTGCGTACTGCCGGCGCCAGCTTATCGGCCGGCGGCTGGCGGGGGGAAGGGCGGCCGCCGGATCGGACCGGACCGACCGCGGCTCAGGCCTCGGCCGGGGCGGCGTGGCCCTCGCCGACCGGAGCCACCCCGTCCGGCCCGGGCTCCTCTTGGAGACCGGCTCGGAGCCCGAAGAGTGCGACCACGGCGGCCACGGCCATGACCAGGGCCATCCCGTAGAGCACGCTGCGGGTGGCGTAGGCGAAGTCGAGTCGGTACGAAGTGGGGGATGGACGGCGATGCTCCCGCTCCCGCCCTGGGACTGGGCCAGGCGGGCCGCCTCGCTGGCGGCCGGGCCGGCGGCACGCCCTGCGCCGACAGGGAGGTGGTCAGGTGGGAGCGCATCTCGGTGACCAGGAGCGTGCCCAGGATGGCCAGGCCCAGGCTGGCGGCGTAGTTGCGCACCGTCTGGGTGATGCCCGGTGGCCTCCCCGTAGGAGAGTCTCGACGCCCGGTTGACCGCGTCGGTGCTGGCCGGCCCGAGCATGAAGCCCACCCCGGCCCCGGACAGGACGACGTACCACTGCTGGGCGCTGAAGCTGAGCCCGGTGACCTTCCCGGCCCACAGGTAGAAGCCCACCGCGGCCAGGATGCAGCCGAGCACCACCGGCCGCTTGGCACCCCCCCGATCCAGCATCCGGCCCCCGATCTGGGCGGCGACCACGAAGCCGATGAAGAAGTAGAGGAGGAACAGGCCGGCCTGCTGACGCCGACTTGTCCAGGGAGATCTGGGCGTACTCGCTGGCGAAGAAGAACAGCGGGACGAAGGCCAGCATGGCGATGCCGAGGACCATGTTCTCGACCGCGAAGGCCCGGATCCGGAAGATGCGCACCTGGATCAGCGGGGACTCGGTGCGCAGCTCGACCAGCACGAAGGCCACCAGCAGGACCGACGCCGACCGCGATGCAGAGCCCGGTGCCGGGGTTGCCCCATCCCCAGATCGACGCCTGCTGGAAGCCGAACACGCTGAGAGCCGACGCCCGACGCGATGAGGGCCAGCCCCGGTAGTCCATCTTGGCCGCCCGGTAGGAGGTGACCGGCTTGGACACGGCGATCAGGACCAGGGCGATGACGGCCACGGGGATGTTCACCCAGAAGATGGCCCGCCAGGTCCACTGGGTGAGGTAGCCGCCGAGGATGGGCCCGACCGCGGTCAGGCCACCGGCGATGCCGAAGAAGGTGGCCAGGGCCTTGCCCCGCTCCCGGAGGGGGAACGTCTGCACCACGATGGCCAGGGCGGCCGGGAACATGATGGCGCCGCCCAGGCCCTGGATGGCCCGGAAGGTCACGATCCACGCCTCGGCCAGGCTGCCCTTGGGGGTGAGCCCGCACATGGTCGACGCACCGGCGAAGATGACGATCCCGAGGACGGCCATCCTTCGGTGGCCGAGGGTGTCGGCCAGACGGCCGCCGTAGGCGAAGAACGCGGCCAGGAGAGCAGGTAGGCGTTGACCGCCCACTGGACCCCGGTGGCGCTGAGGCCCAGTTCCCGCTGGATCTCGGGCACGGCGATCGACACGATGGTCTGGTCGATGAAGGTCATGGCGACGGCGAAGATCATCGCGGCCAGGATCAGGTTCTTGGACCCGCCTGCTGACCCTCCGGTGCTCGCCATGGTCACTCCCGCGGGTGCGCGTCGATGGTCGGCCACGTGCCGGGGCCACTGTAACGGCCAGGCCGGCGGAGTTCGAGGAACGCCGCGGTTGGGTACGCCGTACAGTCTGGCCATGACTCCCCACCGCTTCACCGGACGGAACGCCCTCGTCACCGGGGCGGCGTCGGGCATCGGCCGGGCCACCGCCCTCCGTCTGGCCGCCGAGGGCGCCCACGTGGTGGCCGTCGACGTCAACGCCGAGCTGCTGGACACGCTCGGGAGCGAGGCGGCGCGGACCGACGGGTCGATCACCACCGCTGGTCGGCGACGTGTCGACCGAGGACGGGGTGGTGGCCCTGGTCGACGGGTCGGTGGATCGGCTGGGCACCCTCGACGTGGTGGTCAACGTGGCCGGCGTGCTCTCGTTCTCCCACACCCACGAGGTGACGCTCGACGAGTGGAACCGGCTGATCGCCATCAACCTCACCGGGACCTTCCTGGTCTGCCGGCAGGCCCTCCCCCACCTGCTGGCCAGCCGCGGCAACATCGTCAACCTGGCCTCGACCGCGGCCCACAAGGGCCAGCCGTGGGCCACGGCCTACGTGGCGTCCAAGGGCGGCGTGCTGGCCCTGACCCGGGCGCTGGCCGTCGAGTACGCCGCCCAGGGACTGCGGGCCAACAGCATCAGCCCGGGTGCCATCGACACGCCGATCACCGGGGCCTTCCACCTGCCCGAGGGGGCCGACATCAAGCTGCTCGGACCGGGTGACCCCGCTCGGCGCCTTCGGGACCCCCGAGGGGATCGCCGCCGCCATCGCCTATGTGGCCTCCGACGAGGCCTCCCACATGAACGGGGCCGACCTGCTCATCGACGGCGCCACCCTGGCCTGACCGGCCCGTCGCACGGGAGCGCCGGGTGGCCGGCGCCCCGGCTCAGCCCAGCGTGGAGCGGCCGTCGGTGGCCCACCAGTCGGCGGTCAGCCTGATGCCGGCGATCGAGGCCCGGGGCATCAGCTCCTCGTAGGTGCGCTTGTAGCCGGTGTGGGCGATCAGCCAGGCGCCGCCCCTCTTCACGTAGCGGTCGGTGTAGAACGCCGCCCCCTGCACGTTGAGCTGGACGTCGGTGAGGATCACCACGTCCTCGAGGGCCCAGACCCCGGTGGCCTGGTCCGGGCCGGTCAGGTCGATCTCGGGGTGGTGGCACCGGTGGCTGCTCAGCATGGTCGTCGGCGCCCATCGAGCTGCGGAGGAACTCCATGATGGCGTCCCGGCCCTCGAACTCGTAGAGGCCGCCGCCGTAGCGGGCGGTGGCCTCGGGGATGAAGCAGGTCTCGATCTCGTCCCACAGCTTCTGGTCGAGGCACCGCAGGTAGCGGTACTTGAGCCGCTTGATCAGTTCGATCTCGACCAGGTCGTCGGGGGTCATGGCTGCTCCTGTCTCCGGGGACGGTTCGGGTCGGCCGGACGGTGACCGCACCTACCGGATGGTGCCGACGCCGGGGATGAGGGGCAGGTCGAGGGCGGTGACCCACCCCGGGGGCAGGTCGTTGACGGCGGGGACCGCGTTGAGGGCCCGGAGCCCGGTGGCCAGGCAGCCCGCGGCGGCGGCGTCCCGGCCGCTCCCGTCGGTGAAGCGGAAGGCGGTCTCCTGGGTGATGGAGGGGGACCCCTCGATGACCACCCGGTAGACGTCGTTCTGGTTGCCCGCGGGGCCAGTCCGGGGCGGCCGCCGTCGCCCACCCGGTTGACGTGCTCGAGGCAGATGCGGGGCTCGCCCGCGGTAGATGCCGTTGATGGTGAAGCGGATGGCGGCCACCTCACCCGGGATTGATCACCCCCTTGGCCGTGGTGATGGCTGGGTCGGTGACCCACTTCTCCCAGGTGGTGGTGATCTCGTCCAGCTCGACGCCCACCGCATGGGCCATCATCGGCACGGTGGCCCCCCACGACATGACCAGGATGTCGGTGTGCTCGAGCAGCGGCACGTATTCGGGCGGGCGGCCGATGCCCATCTCGTCCTCGTAGTCGCCCTCGTAGTTGATGTAGTCGAGGATCTCGAGGGCCCGGACCTGGCGGACCTCGCCGCACAGGCCCATCAGGGTCATCGGGAAGAGGTCGTTGGCGAACCCGGGGTCGATCCCGGTGGTGAAGCACGACGCGCCGCCGGCCCGGCACGGCCTCGGTGATCGGGTCGATCCAGCTCGGCGGGTTGAGGGACATCGACGGCCACACCCAGGGGGTCATGGCCGTCGAGCACACGTCGATCCCGGCCCGGAGGAAGGCGCCGATGTCCCGGATGTTGTCGTCGGCGTGGGCCGCGGTCGGCCCGAAGTGGACCAGGGCGTCGGGACGGAGGGCCACCAGCGCTCGACGATCGTCGGTGGCGGCGACCCCCACTGGGCCGATGCCGCACAGCTCGCCGGCGTCCGTCCCCACCTTGTCGGGATGGCTGACCCCCACGCCCACCAGCTCGAAGGCCGGGTGGCGGACGACCTCGGGGATGACCATCCTCCCCACGAAGCCGGTGCCCCAGACCACCACCCGCTTGGGCGCGGCGCTCATCGCATCATCTCGCCGGAGTTGACCATCAGGTGCTGGCCGGTGACCGCCTTGGCGTAGTCCGAGGCGAAGAACACGGCCACGTCGGCCACCTCGCCGTCCTCGGTCATCCGCCGGAGCGGGAACCTGCCCGACGATGCCCTCGAGCACCTCCTCGGGGGTGACGCCCTGGTTGGCGGCCGTCCCGTTCACGTACATCTCGACGTTCGGTCCCCACATCCACGACGGGACCACCATGTTGCACCGGATGTTGTCGGCGCCGAGCTCGTCGGCCAGGTAGTACATGGCCGACAGCAGCGCGCCCTTGGAGGCGGCGTACCCGCTCTGGGGCAGGGCCGGCTGGAACATGGACTGGGAGCCGATGAGCACCACCGACCCCCCGCCGCCGGCCTTCATGGCCGTGGCCACCGGGCGGAGGACGGTGAGGGCGCCGAGCACGTTGGTCTCGAACGCCTTGCGCCACGCCTCGAACCGGAGGTCGTAGAGGCCGCCCCACACGTTCTCGTAGGCCGCCACCTGGATCAGGGCGTCGACCGAGCCGAAGCGGTCGAGGGCGTGGTCGACCAGGGCGTCGCACGACTCGGGGTCGGTGATGTCGGTGACCTGGGTGGTCACCCGCTCACCGCGTCGGGTCGAGCTCGGCGGCGGTGGCGGTCGAGCGTCGTCGGCGGTCCGGGCGGCCAGCACCACGTTGGCCCCGTCCCGCAGGGCACTGGTGGCGCACTCCCGGCCCAGGCCCCCGCCCACCCCGGTGACGATGACGGTCTTTCCGTTGAGGATCATCCCCCTCTTCTAGACCAAATCCGAGTGGAACGCGTTCCAGTTGATCGGAGCCGGCGGTACGCCCGGGACTACAGGCTGGCCCGGCCGCGGAGGGGCTTGCGGGCCACCGCCTCCACCCCGGCGCCGGCCGGGTACATCCGGGCCAGGTGGTTCCACGAGCAGTCGGTGCAGACCTCGATGACGTAGCAGACCACCGGCTCCTTCCGGCGCCAGTAGCGGGTCGAGCTCGGCCTGGGTGGCCACGCAGCGGCCCCCCGGTGGGAGCCGCGAGCCGAAGACGAAGGTCACGTCGACCAGGTCCGCCTCCTCGCAGATGGGGCACCGCTCGCCCGATCGGGCGGCCCAGGTTGCGGGCGGCCCGCAGCAGCTCGGGGTGGGCGTCACAGACGTCCAGGCGGGAGAGGCGGCCCTTGCGGTACTCGCGGATGATCGCGTTGCGGGCGAGCAGGTACTCGACCTGCCCCCCGGTCGGGGACGTCTGCACTCCCTCGAGCGATCCGGGTCGGAAGCCCACGGGGCCAAGGGTAATCCCTCGGGCGCCGGTTGGGCACCGTTGTGGGCCGCCTTCGCCTACCGTGGCCGGGACCGGTGCCGGACGGCTCGCCCGGCGGTCACCGACATGTATTGCATTGATATATCGAACTGATATATCGTTCGCACGTGTGACACTCGGTGAACAGACGGTCGACCGGGCGACCTGATGCTCGACCTGGCCATCCTGGGCCTCCTCCACGAACAGGAGCTCCACGGCTACGAGATCCGGCGCCGGCTGCGCGACGAGCTGGGGCTGTTCGCCAACATCTCCTTCGGCTCGCTCTACCCGGCCCTCTCCCGCCTGGAGAAGGCGGCGGCGGTGACCGTGACCGAGTCGGCCGGGCGCCCCACCGGCGGCCCCCTCCCCTCCACCGGCTCGCTCGAGCGGCGAGCGGGCCGGGCTGCGGGCCCGCCGGGCCGGGGCGGCCCGGGGCACCAAGCGGTCGCGCAAGGTGTACCGGATCACCGACCGCGGGCGGGAGCTCTTCGAGCAGCTCCTCGACGCCGACGAGCCGGCCGGGACCGACGACGCCCGGAGCTTCGGCCTGCGGCTGGCGTTCGCCCGGTACCTGGCCCCCCAGGCCCGGCTGGGCCTCCTCGAGCGCCGGCGGTCCCAGCTGACCCGGCGGCTGGCCGTCGACCGGGCCCGGGCCGCCGGCGACCGGCTCGACGTCTACACCCGCTCCCTGGTGGAGCACAGCACCGAGGCCACCGAGCACGACATCGCCTGGCTCGACCGCCTCATCGAGTTCGAGCGACAGAAGCAGGCAGCACCCCGATCCGAAAGCCGCGAGCCCCGACGCGGGGACGCAGTGACAGCAACGAAGGGAACCCATCCATGAGCACCATCCGAGTGGCCATCGCCGGCGTCGGCAACTGCGCCAGCTCCCTCATCCAGGGAGTCGAGTACTACCGGGAGGCCGACCCCACCGAGACGGTCCCCGGCCTCATGCACGTGGTGCTCGGCGGCTACCACGTCGGCGATCTCGAGTTCGTGGCCGCCTTCGACGCCGACGCCGCCAAGGTCGGCACCGACCTGGGCAAGGCCATCTTCGCCGGTCAGAACAACACCATCCGCTTCGCCGGCGTGGGCGAGCTCGGCGTCACCGTGCAGCGAGGCCCCACCCTCGACGGGTTCGGCAAGTACTACCGCGAGACCGTGGAGGAGTCGCCGGCCGAGCCGGTCGACGTGGTGGCGGCCCTGAAGGACTCCGGGGCCGACGTGCTGGTCAGCTACCTCCCGGTCGGGTCCGAGCAGGCCCAGCGGTTCTACGCCGAGGCCTGCCTCCAGGCCGGGGTGGGCTTCGTCAACGCCATCCCGGTGTTCATCGCCTCCGATCCCGAGTGGGCCCGCAGGTTCCGCGACGCCGGCCTCCCGATCGTGGGCGACGACATCAAGAGCCAGGTGGGCTCGACCATCGTCCACCGGATCCTGACCCGGCTGTTCGAGGACCGGGGCCTGGCCCTCGACCACACCTACCAGCTCAACGTGGGCGGCAACATGGACTTCAAGAACATGCTCGAGCGGGACCGCCTCGAGTCGAAGAAGGTCTCGAAGACCCAGGCCGTCACCAGCCAGATCGAGCACGGCACGCTGCCGGCCGACGACGTCCACATCGGGCCGTCGGACCACGTGCCGTGGCTGCACGACCGCAAGTGGGCCTACATCCGGATGGAGGGCCGCAACTTCGGCGACGTGCCGCTCAACCTCGAGCTGAAGCTCGAGGTGTGGGACTCCCCCAACTCGGCCGGCGTGATCATCGACGCCGTCCGGTGCGCCAAGCTGGCCCTCGACCGGGGCATCGGCGGGCCCCTCCTCGGCCCGTCCGCCTACTTCATGAAGTCGCCGCCGGTGCAGTTCCACGACGACGTCTGCCACCAGATGGTCGAGGAGTTCGCCGCCGGGGAGCCCAGCCCGGTCTGGCCCGAGGACTGAGCCCACCCGGGCGGTCCGGCCGGTCAGGACTGCTCGCGCCCACCACGCCCGGAGGCGCTTGCGGGCCTCCTCCTCGCCGAGGGGGCCTTCGTCCATCCGGAGCTCGAGCAGGAAGGCCGAGCGCCCGGCCCACGTCGCGCCCGGGACGGAGGCCGAGCTCCTCCATCACCTGGGTCCCGTCGAGGTCGGGACGGATGGCGTCGAGCTCCTCCTGCTGGCGCAGCTCGGCGATGCGGGCCTCCAGCTCGTCCATGCGCCGGGCCAGGGCCCGGGCCTTGTTGGCGTTGCGGGTGGTGCAGTCACACCGGGTCAGCTCGTTCAGCGGTCGAGCAGCGGACCGGCGTCGCGGACGTAGCGGCGCACGGCCCGGTCGGTCCACCCCAGCCGGTAGGTGTGGAAGCGCAGGTGCAGGTTGACCAGCTCGGTCACCACCTCGACCTCGTCGTTGGGGTAGCGCAGGGCCTGCATCCGCTGGCGGGTCATGCGGGCCCCGACCACCTCGTGGTGGTGGAAGGTGACCCCCCCGTCGACGAAGGCCCGGGTCCTCGGCTTGCCCACGTCGTGGAAGAGGGCGGCCAGCCGGAGCAGCCGGTCCGGGCCGGTCTTGTCCACCACGGCCAGGGTGTGGGCCAGGACGTCCTTGTGCCGGTGGATCGGGGTCCTGCTCGAGGGCCAGGCCGGGCAGCTCGGGCAGGAACTCGTCGGCCAGGCCGGTGCGTACCACGAACCACAGGGCCACCGACGGGCACCGGCACCATCACGATCTTGTCCAGCTCGTCCCGGATCCGCTCGGCCGACACGATGGCCAGGCGGTGGTGGTCGGTGCGCACCGCCTCGACCAGCTCGGGGGTCGGCTCGAGGTCGAGCCGGGCGATGAACCGGGCCGCCCGGAGCATGCGCAGCGGGTCGTCGGCGAACGACACGCTCGGGATCGAGCGGCGTGCGCAGCCGGTGCTCGGAGAGATCGACCAGGCCGTCGAAGGGATCGATCAACTCCAGGTCGGGCAGCCTGAGGGCCATGGCGTTGATGGTGAAGTCCCGACGGGCCAGGTCGTCCTCCACCCGGTCCCCGAAGGCCACGTCGGGCTTACGGGAGTCGGGCTGGTAGGCCTCGGCCCGATGGGTGGTGATCTCGTAGATCTGCTCGCCCGCGGCGACAGCCGATGGTTCCGAACCGCTTTCCCTGGGTCCACACCGAGTCGGCCCAGCCGGACACCAGTGCCTCGATGGCATCGGGCGGGCGTCGGTGGTGAAGTCGAGGTCGCGCTGCTCCTCGAGCGGTGGGGTGCCGGGCTCCGAGACGATGGCGTCGCGGACCGAGCCCCCCACCAGGTAGAGGGTGTGGCCGGCCGACCGGAAGCGCTCGGAGAGGTCGGCGGTGACCTCCACCAACGGTCGCAGTCGCTCGGGGAACACGCCGCCGAGGGTAGTGCGCTGGCGTAGTGCGCCGTCCGAACTGGCGTAGGGTGGCGTCCGAAGTGGATCGGGAACGAGGCAGCCTGTGCCCCTGCGGCAGCCACCCCCGGGCCGGCGTGCCAACCGGGGACGGGTCCGCCCCGATCGTCGGGGTGGTGCGGCGTGGTGCCCGGCGGTGGCGGCGAGATCGGAGACCCACCGTACCGGTGTGCGCCCGGGGCGCGGGCTGGAAGGCGGTGTGGGCGGCCCTCGCCGCCGCGATGGCGGTGTTTCCGGTGCTTCCCCTGCCCGCGGTGGGAGCGGCCACCCCGGCCGGCGCCTCGTCCTCGCCCCGTCCCGCTGACCCTGGTGTCCCAGATCCCCCTGGGTGGCGGCCGGGGGGCTGTTCGACGTCAAGCTGCGGGTCGGTGCCGAAGGGCCGCCCGCGGCACAGCTCGCGGTGGCGGTGAGCGTGTACGCCTGCCTGTCCAGTGTCTCGGCCTTCGACCAGTCGGTGAACTCGACGGCGGGCCCCTAGGGCACGCCCATCGACTCGACCCCGCACCCCTGGCCCTCTCGGGGCTGCCGGTGACCGCCGACGGTGGTTTCGACCTGTCCATGCCGGTCTTCGATGGGCAGCGGAGGCACGGCGCCGGCCGGTGGCTTCGCCATCGACCTGATCTCCAGGGGCGGCCAGTGCGGGGACTACCCATCGGGTGTCTACCCGGTGCGGATTCAACTGGTGGACACGGCCGACGGCCAGACCATCGGAGGGTTCACCACCCATCTCGTCTACACGGGGACGCCCGCCACCACCCAGAGGCTCCGGGTGGCGGTGGTGCTCCCGGTCGGTCACCACGCTCGGGCCGGCCCCCCACCCGGCGATCGCACCGCTCGCCTCCCATCCGTCCTCGGCGCTGGCGCCACCGACCGCGGCGGCCGTCTCGGCCGTCGCCGGCACCGTCAGCGCCGTCGCCGACCAGCACCCGACGGTCCCGCTGACCCTGATGCCAGCCCCCAGACGGTGGCCGAGCTGGCCACCTCGGGCCACCAGACGACGGTGGACGACCTGGACTCCCTGGCCGCCACCCCGACCGTCCACCAGTTCGCCTCGGCTCCCGTTCGTACCGGTCAACGCCGCCGGCCTGGTGACCGCGGGCCTGGCCACCGAACTGGCCCTGCAGGTGGCCCGGGGGTCCCAGGTCCTGCGGCACGGCCTTGCCTCACGTCCTCTCTCCCGACCCGACGTGGTTCACCGGCGACGGGCTGGATGCCGCCACCCTGTCCCAGCTGCAGGCCGACGGCTACCACCGGGTGGTGGTCCCCGCGGCCAGCGTGCCGGGCTCGCCGACCAACGACTCCACCGCGGAGCCGTTCCCACTCAGTCCGTCGTCGGGACCGTCGATGGAAGCCGTGGCGTCGAGTACCGACCTGACCGCCCGCTTCACCGGCGACCCGGGGAACCCGGCCCTGGCCGCCTCCCAGCTGGCCGCGGAGCTGGCTCAGATCTACTTCGAGAAGCCCAACGACGTCACGCCCCGGATCGTGGCGGTGATGGCCCCCACCGGCTGGTCCGACGACCCGACCTTCGTCAGCACACTCCTCGGCGCCCTGGACGGCAACCCGATCCTCCAGGCGATCGGCGCCGCCGACCTGTTCGACACCCTCCCCTTGGCCACCTGCCACACCACCTGCCGGAGCATCGCCGGAGCCGGTGACCCGGGCCTGCCCGGCCCCGCCATCCGCACCCAGCGCCAGCGCATCACCGCTCTGGCTACCGCGGCCACCGGCGCCGCGGCCGCGGGGGGTCACCACCCAGTTGGGCGACCTGGTACTGAGCGGGGAGTCCGAGCGTCTGGCCTCCGCCCGCCAGGCCGCCGTGCTTCGCAACACCGGGGCTGGCCGTCGACGCCCAGCTGGGCCAGCTGCAGGTGACCGGCGACCGCACCGTCACCCTCACGTCCCAGCGGGGCCGGGTCCCGGTCACCATCACCTCGACCGCCCCCTATCCGATCACCGGCACCCTCACCCTCACCAGCGACAAGCTGACCTTTCCCAACGGCCAGTCCCAGCGGGTCACGCTGGGTCCGCGCACCAACGTGGTCTACGTCAACGTGGAGACCCGGGCGTCGGGCCTGTTCAAGGTGGCCATCGCCGTCACCTCCCCCGCCGGTGGTCTCGTCCTGACCAGCGGGCAGGTCAGCGTGCGATCCACGGCAACCTCGGTGGTCGGAGTGGTCCTGACGGTGGGGGCGGTGGTGGTCCTGGTGGTCTGGTGGCTGCGCACTTCGAGGAAACGGCGAGCGCAGCGACGAGGGGGGGACGGGGATCTGACGGTGCCATCCGAACCGCCGGTACCGGTCGCGCCCTCCGGTCCGGCGTGACCGGGTCCGAGAGCGAGGTCGACGGGCTCCCGGCGGCTCCCGACGGGGGCCGTCGGCGCCTGGCCGGGGCCACCCTCGGCATGGCCGTCGGCACCACCCTCTCCCGCATCACCGGGGTGGGCCGGGTCATCGCCCTGACCCTGGCCCTCGGCGGCGGGGGGTTCGCCGACGCCTACAACCTGGCCAACACCACCCCCAACATCATCTACGACATCGTGCTGGGGGGGGTGCTGTCGGCCACCTTCGTCCCCGTCTTCGTGGACTACCTGAGCACCCGGCGGACGAAGGAGGCGTGGGACGCCATCTCGGCGGTGGTCACCGTCACCATCACGGTCCTGGTCGTCGCCACGGTGGCGTTCCTGGTCCTGACCCCGAGCATCATCGACCTCTACACGGTCAGCAACCACCACGCCGACGTGCACCAGCAGCAACAGGTGGCCGTCTTCCTCCTCCGCTGGTTCGTCCCCCAGCTGGCCTGTTACGGCCTCATCGCGGTGTTCAGCGCCCTGCTGAACGCCCGGGGCAAGTTCGCGGCGCCGATGTTCGTGCCCATCGCCAACAACCTGGTGGTGATCGCGGTCCTCCTGTGGTTCCACGCTCTGGTCCCCCACCCCAGCCTGGCCTCGATCGACGCCAACCACCGGGGTCTGGTGCTCCTCGGGATCGGTACCACCCTCGGGGTGGTGGTCCAGGCCGCGCTGCTGGTGCCTTCCCTCCTGCGCGTCCGACCTGCACCTCAGGTTCCTGTGGCAGCCGGCCAACGCCGCCATGCGCACCATCACCCGGCTGGCCGGCTGGACCTTCGGCTGGGTGGTGGCCAACCAGGTGGCCCTGGTGGTGGTCCTGGCCCTGGCCGACGGGGCCAAGATCCCCGGAGCAGTGTCCTCGTACACCTACGCCTACACCTTCTTCCTCCTCCCCTACGGGGTGGTGGCGGTATCGGTGATGACCGCGGTCACCCCCTCGTTGTCGGCCCGCTGGGCCACCGACGACCTCCCCGGGTTCCGGCACCGGATGGCCTTCGGGCTCCGCGGCATCCTGGCCATCATCATCCCCTCGGCCGTGGGCATGGTGATCCTGGCCCACCCCCTCATCGACCTGGTGCTGGCCCACGGGGCGGAGACTGCGGCCGATGCCGACTCGACGGGGGCGACATTGGCCATGTTCGCACTCGGCCTCCCGGGGTTCTGCACCTTCCTCTACATGGTCCGCGTCTTCCAGTCGATGCAGGACACCCGCACGGCCTTCCGGCTGTACCTGGTGGAGAACGGCCTCAACATCATCCTGGCCCTGGCCCTGGTCGGGCCACTCGGGGTGCGGGGTCTGGCCCTCTCGCTCTCGGTGGCCTACACGGCGGCAGCCCTGCTGGCGCTCGGCGGTGGTCCGGAGCCGGGTGGGCGGCCTCGGCGGCCCCGAACTCACCACCCCCGTCAAGCGGGCCGTCGGGGCGTCGGGAGTGATGGCGGTGGCCACCGTGCTGGCCCTGAGCGTGTCCGGCGCCTCCTCGGGGTTCGGGTTGGTGGTTCGGGTGGTATTCGCCGTGGTGGTGGGCGCGGTGGCCTACGTGGTCACGGCCGGGCTGCTCGGCGCCCGGGCCGCCCGTCGGCATCGGGAGGAGGGAACCGGTCGGGTGGCGTCGAGCACCGCCTCGCAGCTGGTCCCTCCGGTCGAACCGGTAGGACCGGAGCCCGAACCGCCCGAAGGGCCGGCGTCCGACCCGTTCCGTGGCAGACTCGGCGATCAGCCCGGTGAGCTTCCGTACCGGCACCTTCGACCGGTGGCCGTCCCACCGGAGCACGCCTCGGGGCCGGAGGGAGATCGCCGGACGGGGGACGAGGAGGAGGATCTGCATGGCCCGGATACGGGTGGTAACCGATAGCGCCTGCGACCTCTCGACCGCCATGGCCGCGGAGCGGCGGCTGACCATCGTCCCCCTTTCGATCCGGTTCGGCTCTGAGGAGTTCGTCGACGGGTCGACGCTCACCACCGACGAGTTCTGGGCCCGGTGCAAGGCCAGCTCGGTCCTGCCCGAGACCTCTGCACCCTCTCCCGGCGCATTCCAGGAGGCGTTCGTGGCGGCGGCGGACGACGGCTACGACGGCGTGCTCTGCATCAACCTCTCCTCGGAGGTCTCCGCCACCTACCAGGCCGCGGTCACGGCGGCCAAGTCGGTGGCGGACCGGATCCCGGTCCGGACCGTCGACTCGCGTTCGCTGACCATGGGACTGGGCTTGATGGCGCTGGACCTGGCCGACCTGGCCTCGACCGGCGCCAGCCTGGAGGAGCTGGTGGATCGGGCGGAGGCCCTCATCCGACGGACCCTGGTCTACGGCGTGGTCGACACCCTGGAGCACCTCGAGAAGGGGGGCCGGATCGGTGGCGCCCGGGCCCTGCTCGGCTCCCTGCTCTCGATCAAACCCGTGGTCACCCTGATCGACGGCCGGGTGGAGGAGGAGTCCAAGCAGCGCACCCGGGCCCGTTCG
This sequence comes from uncultured Acidimicrobiaceae bacterium, assembly GCA_963717885.1. GTDB lineage: Bacteria > Actinomycetota > Acidimicrobiia > Acidimicrobiales > RAAP-2 > Bog-756. The sequence continues at coordinate 144,129 of CAVQXB010000001.1, forward strand.
CTCCGCTACCTGGCCGACAAGGCCAGGGACTCGCCTCCGATCAGCCGGCTGGCCGTGTGCAACGGTGCGGCGCCCGACATCGACGAGATGCTGGACATGCTGTCGGGCGTGCCGGTCGACCACCCGCTGGTGGTCACGGACCTCGGCCCGGTGGTGGGCACCCACACCGGGCCGGGCACCATCGGGGTCTGTCTGGTAGTCCGGGACTGACTGCCACCGTCGCCGCGTCCGCCGCGTTCGGGCAGGCCATCGGAGCGATCGGACTATCCTCGCTGCATGGATCCGAAGCCTGACCCACCTGCGTCCCGACTGCCCGGCTCCAACCCGCTCCGCGATCTCCCCACCCGGGGCGCGGACTGGGTCGACACCGTGGTCGAGTTGCTGCGGGACCGCGCCGGTCCGCCCCCTCACCCTGGCCACCCGGGCCGTGGTGTTCGGGATCATCGTCTTCGCCGCTGCGGTGGTCACGGTCGTCCTGTTGTCGATCACCCTGATCCGCCTGCTCACCGTGTACGCCTTCGACGGGCGGGTCTGGCTGTCGGACCTGGTCGTCGGGGCGCTCTTCGTCGTCGCCGGCCTCGTGGCCTGGTCCACAGCGGTCCGATCCCCACGCTCCATCCGAGGATGCGGCGTGACCGAGGCCCGACAGGTGGTGATCGTCGGCTCCGGGCCGGCCGGGCTCACCGCGGCCATCTACTCCGCCCGGGCACAGCTGGCCCCCCTGGTGATCGAAGGGGAGCCCAGCTCGACCAGCGACCAGCCCGGTGGTCAGCTCATGTTGACCACCGAGGTCGAGAACTATCCCCGGCTTCGTCGGCGGGATCATGGGGCCCGAGCTCATGCAGGCCTTCCGCGAGCAGGCCGCCCGGTTCGGGGCCGACTACGTGACGGCCAAGGCGTCCCGGGTGGACCTGTCCCGCACCGACCGTTCAGGGTATGGGTGGGCGATCCCGATGCCGAGGAGCCGACCTACGCCGCCGACGCCCTGATCATCTCCACCGGCGCCCAGTCGCTGATGCTCAACCTGCCCAACGAGGAGCGGCTGCTCGGGCTACGGCGTGTCCACCTGCGCCACCTGCGACGGATTCTTCTTCCGTGACCGGGAGATCGCGGTGGTGGGCGGCGGGGACTCCGCCCTCGAAGAGGCCCTGTTCCTCACCCGTTTCGCCAACAAGGTCACGGTGATCCACCGACGCGGTGAACTACGTGCCTCCAAGGTCATGCAGCAGCGGGCCTTCGCCAACGAGAAGATCGAATTCCTCTGGAACTCGTCGGTGGTGGAGGTGCTGGGCGACACCAAGGTCGCCGGGATGCGGGTCCGCAACAACCAGAGCGAAGAGGAGTCGGAGCTTCCTCTGTCGGGCTTGTTCGTGGCCATCGGCCACCAGCCCAATACAGCCCTGTTCAAGGGCCAGCTGGAGATGGAGGAGAACGGTTACCTCCGCACCTTCGACGGGACCCGCACCAACGTGAACGGCGTGTTCGCCTGCGGGGACGTCCAGGACCATCGGTACCGCCAGGCGATCACGGCGGCCGGTTCGGGGTGCATGGCCGCCCTCGACGCGGAGCGGTGGATCGAGGACCAGGCTGCCCTGCACTGACCCCTTCGGGCCCGGCCCGCCCGCCACCTGCGGCCGGGGAATGAACGTGGTCGGACCGGGGTTGACGTAGCGTGCCCCACGGAGGGGCAACCGCAGGGCCCGCAGGAGCGGGCGGGAGGAAAGGCCATCATGAGTGAGAAGATCACGACCTTGAGCGACGCTAGCTTTGACGAGCATGTCAAGTCCTCGGACGTTCCCGTGTTGGTGGACTTCTGGGCGGAGTGGTGTGGCCCGTGCAAGATGATCGCCCCGGTCCTCGAGGAGATCGCGGCCGAGCAGGCCGGCAAGCTCCAGATCGCCAAGCTCAACATCGACGACAATCTCGACATCACCCAGCCGGTTCGAGGTCATGAGCATCCCGACCCTCATCCTGTTCAAGGACGGGGAGCCCGCCGCCCGCATCGTCGGGGCCAAGGGCAAAGGACAGCTCCTCCAGGAGATCTCGGAGCACCTCTAGGCCCGAGTTCCACGGACGTCGGCCGACCGAGCCACGCTCCGGCTGCGCCACGGGTGGGCCCTTCCCGGGGTCCGAGGTGAGTTCGAAGCCCACCCTGTGGTTGGAGGTCGGGCATCGTGGGGCCGAGGTGGCCGACGTCCAACGGCGGCTCGAACAGCTGGGGTTCTCCACCGGCATCGATCCCGATGGGTCCTACGAGGTCGGCACTCGCGCCGCCGTGGAGGCCTTCCAGTACCGGCGGGGCCTCCGGGTCGACGGTGTCTGCGGCTCCCAGACCTGGTCAGCCCTGGTGGAGGCCGGTCGAAGGCTGGGTGACCGTTTCTTGTACCGCCGGGCGCCGATGCTCCGGGGCGACGATGTCGCCGAACTCCAGCAACGCCTGAGCGCCCTCGGCTTCGACACCGGGCGGGTGGACGGGATCTTCGGCGACATGACCTCTGCCGCCCTGGGCGAGTTCCAGCGGAACGCCGGACTTCCGGTGGACGGGATCGCCGGAGCCTCCACGGTGGCCGAGCTCCTCCGCTTCGGCACCCGCCACGACCACACCGAGCTGGTCACCTCGGTCCGCGACCGCGAGCGTCTCCGTCAGGGGCCCCGGACCCTGGGGGGCCAGCGGGTGGCGATCGGCGAGGAGGGCGGGCTGGACGCCACGGTGGCGGCGCTGCGTCGACTGCTGGTGAGCCACGGAGCCGCTGGTCAGCACCCACCACCACCCCGATGGGTCGATCCAGGCGTCCGAGGCCAACGCCGGCGGGGCCCACGTCTACATCGGCCTGCGGCTGGCCGTCGGCGAGGAGCGCTGTTCGACCGCCTACTACGCCGGCTACCGGTACTCCTCCCCCGGCGGGCGGCGTCTGGCCGAGCTGCTCCAGGGGGCGCTCACCTCCTCGCTGGGCCTCCACGACGGTGGGAGCCGGGGCATGTCCCTCCCCCTGCTCCGGGAGACCCGCATGCCGGCGGTGATCTGTGAGATCGGACCGGCCACCGTGGTCGTGGAGCAGGCCCCCTCCATCGCCCGGTCGGTGGTCGAGGCACTGGCCGCAGTGGGTCGGCAGCTCATGGGACTGATACAGGCCGGGCCGTGACCCTGAGGGTGAACAAAGTCCTGCTCCCGCCCTTCCCTGGACGTAATCCACAACTTCATGCACAGGTTGTGGATTACTCTCTACCGTGGGTTCAGGGATCATATACCACTCTAGAGTGGCAGCTTTTCTCGATTGATGCGATTATGACAAACTTGACTACTCAGAGTGGCCGATACGGAGCGGGGCTCGGCTCGGTCCGTCCCACCATCAACTTGTAGATGCGCTCCAGGTCCTCGAGGGTGGCGAACTCCACGACGACCTTTCCACGCTTCGACGTGAGGTCGACCTTGACCCTGGTGTTGAGATGGCTGGACAGGAGCTCCTCCAACTCGAGGATCCCGGGAGGCGGAAGTCGGCGAGGAGCAACCGGCCCTGGGGGCTGACCCCCGTTCTGCCGCCACGGGGCCGGGGCCGGCCTCTCCCCCATCGCCGTCATCCGCCTCTCCCCCGCCGTTGTGCTCCCGCACCAGATCCTCGATGGCCCGGACGGTCAGTCCCTCTGCCACCACCGCCTTGGCCAGCATCTCCTGGTAGCCCCGATCCGGGGTGCCGAGCAGGGCCCGGGCGTGGCCCGGGCTGATCTGGCCGTCGGAGAGCAGACGCTGGACCGCCGACGGCAGCTGCAGCAGCCGCAGGATGTTGGTGACCGCCGGTCCGACTCTTGCCCACCCGCTTGGCCACTTGCTCGTGGGTGTAGCCGAACTCCTCGATCAGCTGCTGGTAGGCGGCGGCCTCCTCGAGGACGTTGAGGTCCTGTCGGTGAAGGTTCTCCACCAGGGCCTGTTCGAGGCTCTGGTTCTCGTTCGACGCCAACACCAGGACCGGTATCGACTGCAGCCCGGCCCTCCGGGCCGCCCTCCAGCGACGCTCGCCGGCGATGAGCTCGAAGTCGTCGGCCGCCGCCGAGCCGATCTGGCGCACGAGAACGGGTTGGAGCACGCCGAGCTCCTTGATCGACGCGGCCAGCGAGGACATGGTGTCCTCGTCGAAGTTGACCCTCGGCTGACGCGGATTGGGTTTGATGCTGCCGATCGGAACCTCTCTCAACGAGGACGACCGATCACCGACCACCTCGTTGGGGATGAGGGCGCTCAGACCTTTGCCCAGTCCGCTACGTCGTGCCACCGCTGACCTCCTTGGCTAGTTCCCTGTAGGCGATGGCCCCGCGCGAGGCGGGATCGAACGCAGTGATGGGTTGTCCGAACGAGGGCGCTTCCGAGAGCCTGACGGTCCGGGGTATGACGCTCCGGCAGACCTTCGACCCGAAGTGGAGTCGCACCTCGTTGGCCACCTGGTCGGCCAGCTTCGTCCGGGCGTCATACATGGTCAGCACGATGGTCGAGATGTCCAACTTGGGGTTGAGGTTGGATGCCACGAGATGGACGTTGCGCATGAGTTGGCTGAGACCCTCGAGGGCGTAGTACTCGCACTGGATGGGTACCAGGACCTCGTCCGCGGCGGCCAGGGCATTGACGGTGATCAGTCCCAGCGACGGGGGACAGTCGATCAGTACGTAGTCGAAGTCGTCGATCACCGACTCGATCGACTTCTTGAGCTTCAGCTCCCGGCTGAAGGCCGGCACCAGTTCGATCTCCGCGCCGGCCAGGGCGATGGTGGCCGGCGCCACGAAGAGGTTCTTCATGCTGGTCGGCTCGACGCAGTCCTCCAGCGACGAGTCCCTCATCAGCACGTCGTACATCGAGAGTTCGAAGTTCCGGGCATCGATACCCAGTCCGGTGGTGGCGTTTCCCTGAGGGTCGAGATCGATGACCAGCACCCGGAATCCCAACTCGGCCAGGGCTGCGCCGAGGTTCACCGACGTGGTGGTCTTGCCGACGCCACCCTTCTGGTTGGCCACGGCGAGCACGCGGGGGAGTGGGTTGCCCGAGGCGGCCTGAACCTCCCGGACCGGCTCCTTCGTCCGGATCTGAGGTCGGTTCCTCGATCTGGACCGGCGGGGGAGAGGCTCGATGACGGGGAGGTGCGTCGGCCGAGCTTCGACCGGCTCGGGCATGGGCTGGGCGGGAGCTCACCTCGATGACCCTGTCGGCCGGCGGGGCCGCTGGCGGGTTCACGCCTCGACACCGGCCGTGCGGTCGATCGAGCCGGCTGGCCGGCGGCGGTCGTCTGAGCGCGTCGCTGGGGCCACCGGGGTGTCGCTCACCCGTTCCGGGTCAGGTCGGCGCGGAGGTCCGGCGGCGGGGGAGTGGTCGGCCGCGGTGGCTGCGGGGGGCAGGACGTTGTCCAGCTCGGCATGGGCGGTGGCCACGTCGGAGATGGTCTCCTTGATCCGTCTTCTGCGGAGGCGTGGTCCCCGGTGGGACTCGGAGGTGGTCGAGGGTTCGGGGAGACCGGACGTCGGGCGGCGGACCGGCGTCGGGGGGAGTGGGCTCGGTTGAAGCCGGGGGTCCGGCTCGGACTCGGGTCTCGATGAGGGTCACCGATCCGGTACCGACAGGGGCCGAGATCCGACTCGTTCCCCGGATCCGGCGAATCCGGAGGGGAAGGCCGATTTCGGCCTCGACGACGGCCGCGCATTATCGTCTCCTCGGTTCTGCAGGCTTCAAGGGACTCATACTCCCCCGCCACGGGAACCAGGTCAAGCCTTTCCGCCAAAATGTTCCACGTGAAACCCAGGCTCAGGGCCGAGCTGCCCTCACGGCGTCCCCCCGGTGCGTGACCGCGACCCTGAGGCTGGCCTGGCTCCCATTCGATCGACGTGCTCTCCACGTGCGACACCGCAAGGTCCGGTCCAGCGTCGGCCCGGATCTCGATCATTGGAGGGTGTGTCTGGCTCCGAGGCTGGGGGACCGATCCGGTGGCGTCTCCGGCGTGCGACAGGTCGAGGCTTAGGGTTGGATGTTCCACGTGGAACATCCGGGCGCCGGCCCGGGTCCCGGTCCGCTCGCCGGCTCTCGTCGGGATCGTCCCAGAGACCGTGGCTGGCCGCCCGGGTCGAGGCGGTCAGAAGAGCGGCCGTTTGGTCGGAATGCCGACCCGGCGGGGATAGCGATCGGGTGTCGCACCCGTCTTGACCAGGACCTGGTACCCGAACCGGTCATCGAACCGCGTCTGAGAAGTGGGCGCCAGACCCACCAGGTCCAGACCCTCGGCGGGCCACTCTGGATGCTCGTCGGTCCCCGGGGGCTCCGAGACCACCAGCAGCCCTCCGACCCTCAGAAGGGGAGCCCCGCACTCGACCGTGACCGCCGGCGGACCGAAGGACCGGGCCGTCACCACCTCGAACTCGCCGGCGGAACCGATCGTCCCGGCCCAACTCCTCGGCCCGTACCCCGGACCACCTCGACCTGTACCGGGCCACCCCAGGCCTCGACCTGGCGCGGAGAGGAACTCGGTGCGCCGTCTGGTTCCCGTCCATCAGCACCACCTGGCACTCCGGCCAGCACGCATGCAGGACCAGCCCGGAACCCCGCCGCCGGTGCCGAGGTCGGCGGCGCTGGTCGGGGGTCGACCCAGCGCGCCCTCCACGGCCGCCACGAAGCCCAGTGCGTGATCGATCTGCTCCTCGACCGGCATCCCGCCCAGGAAGCCCAGTCGGAGGACCGGCGCAGGGACTGCGACCACCTCCTCGCTCACCCGGGCCCGCAGGTCCGGCCGAGGCGTGGCTGCTCACCGTCGGGCCAGTCCTGCGCCTGGCCCGAGACCGTCGGTGACGGCGACCCGGGGAGCCGCCGTTCGGCCCGACCCCGAAGCGCGTCGGATCCTTGGCCGGGAACGCAAACGGCACCGGGGCTGACCCGGTGCCGTTCATCCCCGCCTGCCGTCGCCATCGCTGTGTCAACTCGAGGGTTGGATCACCACGTACCTCGAGGGCTCCGTCCCGTCGGAGCGGGTCTCGACCCCTTCGATCTCGTTGACGGTGTCGTGCACCACCTTGCGGTCGGCCGGGGACATCGGCTCGAGGGCCCGCTCCTCGCCGGAGCTCTTGACCTCGTGCGACGATGCCCTCGGTGAACCGGCGCAGAGCCGCCGACCGCTTCTCCCGGTAGCCACCGACGTCGACCAGGATCCGGTCGGTCCGCACCTCGGACTGGCGCTGGACGAAGGTTCGGGTCAGGTCCTGCACGGCCGAGAGCGTGGCCCCCCGGGGCCCGACCAGCAGTCCGAGATCGTCGCCGGTCGGCGGCGACCTGCACGGTGTCCTCGTCCAGTTCGACGAAGTCGACGTCGGCGTCCAAGCCGAACTCCCGTACCAGCCCGGCCACGAACTCGCGTGGCCGCCTCGCCCTGCTGCTCGAGGGTCAGTGACTCTTCCATGCTGTCCTCACTATCTCCGGACGTCTGACCGGATCCTTGCTTCGACTGCTGCTTCGACTGTCCGCCGGACGGCGAGCCGTTCGATCCTCCACCCCGGGGTCCCCGTCGGCGGCGGCTTCCCGACCCGACGAGCCCGAGCGGCCCGATCCGCTCGCCAGATCCCTGCCGGGGCGCCGCAGCCGTCGGCGTCGGCGCTCTCGCCGTCGCGTCCCGGCTCCGCCCTCGTCGGTCTGGCCGGGCTCCGACCCGTTGGCGGTCGCCCGCCGCGGGATCGGCCGCCCGCGCCCGAGCCCGCTCCTTGCCGCCGACGAGCCTCCACCGCGGACCGGTCCCCGCCTCCCTTGCCGGTCCGGCCGTTGCCGGCGGCCGCGCTTGGGTGGGGGAGCGACCGGCCGAACCCGGGCCTGGACCCGGGCCTCGCCTCGAACCCGCCCGAACAGGCCCGCCTTGGGCTCACTGAGGATCACGAACTCGGCATCGTCCTCGGCCACCCCCAGCAGATCGAGCACGATCTCCTTGGCCTCGGGCAGGGACTTGCCGCTGGCTTCCACCCACTCCACGCTCTATCGCGCCTTTCTCTCACGCTTGGCCTTCGAGCGAGGGTGCTCCTTGGGCGCGGGCGACCCGCTCGAGGCGGAGCCCGGCACCCGACGACCCGTTGCTCCCGTTGCCCGACGGCTTGGCCGGTCCCCGGCGGGATCCGTTGCCGCTGGCCGGGCTCGGGGTCTTCTTCCCGTTCGCCCCGTTGGTCGAGCTGGGTCGCTTGACGACGTCGCCGACGTGTCGACTTCGGCCTTGGCCGCCGTCGGCCGTCGGGTCGGCTGCTGCCGTTGGCCCCGGCCGATCCCCGTCGGCTCCCGCCGTCCGCCGGTCTTGCCCGGCCCTCCGCGACTTACCGCTGCCGGATCTTCGTTGGCCGCGCCTTCGGTTTGGGGAGGGCCCGCTCGGTCCGGTCGACCACCGGGCCCTTGGGCGTCTTCTTCTCGGTGGCCGTGACATCGACGGTCGGGGGCGGCGGTGGGCCGCCGACGATGCCCCGCCGGAACAGGATCTCCTGGGTCAGGATCCGGATCGCGCTCGAAACGATGAAATAGACGTTGAGAATTGCCGCCACATTAATATAAATGAACCCGAAGATAAGTGGCATGTATTTCTGCAGCATGGCCGCTTGAGGATTTGCCTGTGATGCCTCCGGGTTCCGGGCGTTGAGCCGGGACATCTGCAGGTACTGCAGGCCCACCGACGCCACCACCAGGAGCAGGTAGGGGATGGCCACGAAGATCGAGCTGTGATGGGAGAGGAGCTTCTCCGAGAAGTCCATCCCGAAGGAGATAAGCTGGCCGTGAGCTGCGACGATGTTGTGATACATCTCGCTGGTCTTGGGAATGTACCGGGGCACGGCTGTAGCCGGGATGTTCACCGTGAGCCCGTGGATCGTCTTGGTCGTCGCCGGGATGCACGGTGTTGGTCATCCCGCGGATAACGCTGTAGAGAATGAAGAATGCCGGCATCTGCAATAGCATCGGCAGACAGCCGGAAGCCGGGTTTACTTTGTGCTCTTTGTAGAGCTTCATCATTTCTTCGTTCAGCTGCGCCCGGTTTTCGGCTCCCTTGTACTTCTGCTGCAGCTTCTTCATCTCCGGGCCCGAGCGCCTGCATGGCCGCCATGTTCTTGGTGCTCTTCACCGTCAGCGGGGTGAGGAGCGCCATGATCACGATGGTGAGCAGGGCCACATCGACCGGGTAGTTGGGGATGAGGGAGTAGAAGAAGGCCAGGATGGCCCCGACCGCGTCCAGCAGGGGCTGGAAGATCTTGCCGATCGGCGTGGTTATGGATGCGTACATGGGGTCCTCCGGTCGGGGACGGGGTCGACGCCGTGTCCGCCCCAGGGGGTGCAGCGGGCCAGGCGACGGGCGGCCAGGAGCGTGCCCCGGACCGGCCCGTGCACCTCGATGGCCTCGATGGCGTACTCCGAACAGCTCGGGATGAAGCGACATCCGGTGGGCCGGCCGCTCCGGGCCAGCTGGTAGGCGCGGATCACCCTGATCATCGCCGGCGCCACGGTACCGGCCGGCCCGGCACGACGGGCGCAGCGGACCGCCGATCCGGTCCAGCGTGTCGGCCACCGGCGGCTCACCGACCCGGCCCCGAGGCGCCGGCCGTCGGGCGCTCGCCTGATCGCCGTGTGGCCTGTTCCAGTGCTCGGCTCATGGCCACCTTCAGTTCGTCGAACGCCAGCTGTGAGGCCCCGGGGGCCGTACGTACCAGATAGGCGCCGGCCGGCAGGGAGGGCGCACGTCCGGCCAGGATCGACCGTAGCCGCCGTCGCAGTCGGTTCCTGGTCACCGCATTTCCTACCTGTCGGTTGATCGCATAGGCCACTTCACGGTCCTGACCAGGTAGTTTGCGGCACGAACACCACGGTCAGGGGCCCCGATCGCGCCTCGGCAACGGGTGCGCCGGAGCGCCTCGAAGGTCTGTCGCGATCGAATCGGCGCCAAACCCCGGGTTGGGCCGGGCGCCGGTGGCCTGACGGTCGTCACACCGACAGGCGATGGCGTCCCTTCGCCCGGCGCGACCGGATCACCGCCCGGCCGGCCTTGGTCGACATCCGCTTGCGGAATCCGTGGGTCTTCGCCCGTTTGCGCACGTTCGGTTGATAGGTGCGTTTCATCCATCCACTTCCTTCCTCTCCCTGAACCGGGGACATCGGTGTCGCGATCGGCAGGGGCCCGGTCACAGGGATCAGGGCATTCCCCTACATGCTAGGCGCGAATCGACCACCGCTCTAGTCGAGGGCCGGGAGGCACGCACGGTGGGCACGGTGTACCGTTCCGAGCACAGCAAGCAGCGCTGCCGGCCGGAGAACCACCGTCCGTCACCACGCTTGCCCCGACGAACGACGCAGGAAGACAAGACGGAACGGCGCTCCACCCCCACCCTGACGGAGCGCGCCAGACATCGGTGCTCGTCCACAGCTGTGGATATCTTTGTGGACCGATCGCTCCGTCTAAGGGCGGAGGCCCACGTGAACGACACTGAAGAGTTGTGGATATCGTGCTCGGAGGCCTTGCGTGAGCAGGTGTCCGACGCCATCTGGCAGGCCTATCTGTCCGGGATCACCCCGGTGTCCATCAAGGAGGGCGAGATCGTGCTCGGTGTGCCCAACACCCTGATCCGGGATCGGGTCGAGTCCCGGTTCCTCGGCCTCATCCAGGACACCGTGACCGGAACGGTCGGCCGGGACCTGGTCGTCCAGCTCGAGGTGGTGGCCCCGGTCGTCGAGAAGGCCGACGAGCCACCCGTGCCCCGCCGGGATCCCGAAGAGCCGCTCGCACCGGTCACCGACCGCCTCCCGGCACGCCCGGGACGGGACGGGACGGCGACGGGTGGCGTCAACGGACGTCCCGACCATCTCGAATCGCCGGTCCTCGACCCCCGCTACACCTTCGACACCTTCGTCATCGCCTCGTCCAACCGCTTCGCCCACGCCGCGGCCCAGTCGGTGGCCGAGTCGCCGGCCCAGTCCTACAACCCGCTGTTCATCTACGGCGACGCCGGGCTGGGCAAGACCCATCTGCTCCACGCCATCGGGAACTACGTGCTGGAGAACTTCAGCGGCCGCCACGTTCGCTACCTCACCACCGAGACCTACATGAACGAGTTCGTCGACGCCATCCGCACCAACGCCACCACCGCGTTCAAACGCCGGTATCGCGAGTGCGACGTGCTCCTCATCGACGACGTCCAGTTCATGGAGCGCAAGGAGTCCCTCCAAGAGGAGTTCTTCCACACCTTCAACTCCCTCTACGGGGCGTCGAAGCAGATCGTCCTGACCTCGGACCGTCCGCCCAAGTCGATCGCCACCCTGGAGGACCGCCTGCGGAGCCGCTTCCTCTCCGGGCTGATCACCAACGTGCAGCCGCCCGACCTCGAGACCCGGCTGGCCATCCTCCAGGCCAAGGCGGAGCACGAGCAGGTCGACGTGCCCGACGACGTGCTGGATTTCATCGCCACCCACGTGAAGGACAACATCCGGGAGCTCGAGGGCGCCCTGATCCGGGTCACCGCCTTCGCCAGCCTCAACCGCCAGCCGATGAGCCGGGAGCTGGCCGAGCAGGTGCTCTCCGACATCGTCTCGGCCGACCAGCCCCGCCGGATCACCCCCCAGGTGATCCTGGAGGCCACCTCCGAGACGTTCGGGTTCTCGGTCGAGGAGCTGTGCGGCCCCAACCGACGCCGGCCCCTGGTCACCGCCCGGCAGGTCAGCATGTACGTCTTCCGCGAGCTCACCGACTTCAGCTACCCGGCCATCGGGCGGGAGTTCGGCGGTCGGGACCACTCCACGGTGATGCACGCCGTGGACAAGATCGCCGGCCTGATGAAGGAGCGGCACCAGATCTACAACCAGGTCACCGATCTGATCGTCCGCATCAAGAGTGGTGCGTGACCGACAGTGGCCCTCCCGACCACTCCTCTGGCCCCGCCTCGGCACGGCGATCCCACCGCTTCTTTCCAGAGGTTGTGCACTATCTGTGGAAATCTCCGGCTCCCGACTGGGGTAATTCTGTGAACCCAGATGAACTTGTCCATAACCAGACACCCAACACACACCCGCGAGAGCCCGCCGGACCGGAGACAGTGGACGGACCGGGGGATGACCAAATCCCTCTTGAACAGGGGCGATACGCCCGTTCATCCACAATCCACAGGGCTTATTACCATCACTACCCAATTAGATCTATAAAGCAAAAGCGAGAAAGGACTTCCTGGTGAAGTTTCGATGCGAGCGTGACTCCCTGGTGGAGGTGCTCACCACTGCAGGCCGTGCGGTCAGTGCCCGTACGTCCGCCATGGCCCTGAGCGGGGTCCGGATCGAGGCGACCGGGAACCACCTGGCGGTGGTCGGCACCGATCTCGATCTGACCGTCCACGCCTCGACCGAGGCCATCGGGATCGCCGACGGGGTCTGTGTGGCCCCGGCCAAGCTCCTGGCCGACATCGTCCGGTCGCTCGAGCCGGGAGCGGTGACCATCGAGTCCGAGGGGGACAAGGTCGAGATCGGCGCGGCCCGGTCCCGGTTCAGCCTGCGGACCTTCCCGGTGGACGACTTCCCGTCGCTGCCCGAACCACCCCAACCGGCCACGTTCCTCCCCGCCAGCAGCCTGGCCGGCGCACTCCGCCAGGTGGTGCGGGCCGCGTCCAGTGACGATGCCCGACCCCTCCTCACCGGGGTGCTCATCGCCGCCGAAGGGAACGGGGTGCGGCTGGTGGCCACCGACTCCTACCGTCTGGCCATGCGGGACATCGACGGGAGTGACGCCCTGGCCGACAGCGCGCAGATCCTGGTCCCGGCCCGGGCGTTGGCCGAACTGCAGAAGCTGTCGGCGCTCGGATCGCGCCTCCAGGGAGAGCGGATCGGGCGGGCAAGGAGGGGGACCAGGCGGACGACGCGGAGCCCCGACGGTCGGGCTGTCCATCGGGGACCACGACGTGACCTTCACCGCCGGCGGGGTCAAGGTGAGCACCCGGCTGCTCGACGGGAGCTATCCCGACTACCGCCAGCTGATCCCCGCCGAGTACCCGAACCGCCTCCACGTGGGCAAGGACTCGCTGCTCGACGCCCTCCGGCGGGTCCGGCTGCTGGTCCGGGACAACACCACACCGGTCCGGCTGTCCATGCGGTCGGGAGGGGTGGACCTCACCGTGGTGTCCCAGGAGGTGGGCGACGCCAGCGAGACGGTGGACGCCGACTTCGACGGGGCCGACCTCACCATCGCCTTCAACCCCACCTACCTGATCGACGGGGTCGAGGCGGTGACCGGCGACGAGGTGCTGCTCGAGACGGTGGACGCCACCAAGCCGGCCACGGTGCGGGCCGCCGAGGAGACCAACTTCCGGTATCTGCTGATGCCCGTGCGGGTGTCCTGAGCACCGACCGGGTCCCGACCGCCTCGTGCACCTCGTCTCCCTGGCCATCACCGACTTCCGCAACATCGTCCAGACCTGACCATCGAGCCCGATCCCGACGGGACCACGGTGATCACCGGGCGCAACGGGGCCGGCAAGACCAGCGTGCTCGAGGCGCGTCGCCTACCTCTCGACCCTCCAGTCGTTCCGCGGGTCGCCCCGGGAGGCCATGGTGCGGCAGGGGCGCCGAGCGGGCCATCCTGCGGGCCGAGACCCTGGTGGAGGGCCGGACGGTCACCATCGAGGCCGAGATCTCGGCGACCGGCCGGTCCCGGACCCTGGTCAACCGGCAGAGCGTCCGCCGCCGGGGCGACCTCCACGAGGCCCTGCGGACCACGGTGTTCTCCCCCGAGGACATCGGGGTGGTCCGGGCCGGGCCGGCCGAACGACGCCGCTTCCTCGACGAGACCCTGGCCGTGGTCGACCCCAAGGCGGCCCGGGCCGCCGAGGAGGTGGACAAGATCCTGCGCCAGCGGGCCGCCCTGCTCCGCACCGCCGGCCGCCGACTGTCCGCCGGAGGTGGCCGACACCCTCGACGTGTGGGACACCCGGCTCGACGCCGTCGGGCACCGCGCTGGTCGAGGCCCGCGAGCAGCTGGTGGTCGAGCTGGGCCCGGTCGCCGAGGCCCACTACTCGAGGCTGGCCGGGCGCCGCACCGATGTCGGGACTGGCCTACGTGCGGTCGTGGTCCGGCCGGCTGCTCGACGCCCTGGCCGAGGCCCGGGACAAGGACGTCGAACGGGGGGTCTCGACCGGTCGGACCCCACCGGGACGAGCTCGAGCTCACCCTGCAGGGGCTGCCCGCCCGGACCCACGCCTCCCAGGGGGAGCAGCGGTCGCTGGCCCTGGCCCTGCAGCTGGCCGCCCACCAGCTGGCCACCGAGCGGCTGGGCACGGCGCCGGTGCTCCTCCTCGACGACGTGTTCTCCGAGCTCGACCCGTTCCGGTCGCGGGCCCTGCTGGCCGGGCTGCCGCCGGGCCAGGCCCTGCTGACCACGGCGCTGCCGGCTCCCGCCGAGGTGGCCGCGGCCCGGGTCTACACCATGGCAGGCGGGCGGCCACGCCCGGCCGGCGGTCCCCCCGGGCGCGCGGATCCGGTGGACGGCTAGTAGTCGGGCCACCGGCCGGACCGGGTGACCGGGCCGAGGCCGCTCGACGCCTCGCTCGAGGCGCGTCTCGAGGAAGCTGGGCATGCGGGACTCCGGGGCCTGGGCCGCCTGTTCGCCGACTGGTCGGAGATCGTGGGGCCCGGCATGGCCGACCACGTCCGGCCGGTCCGGCTCGACCGGGACTCCCTGGTGGTGACCGTGGATCACCCGGCCTGGGCCACCCAGGTGCGCCGGCTGGGGGACCCCCTGCTCGACCGGGTGGCCGAGGAGACCGGGGCGGCCCGGGCCCTCCCGGGTGGAGGTCCGGGTCCAGCGGTGACCGGGCGCCGCCGGCCGCCGACCATCGGTCCGGCAGGTCACACCCGGGGGCTACACTGGGGCATTGGAATCGGGGGATCGCGACCGTCTCCGGAGCGCCCTCTGCGCACCGCCGACGACCTCGTCCCACTGGTTCCCGATCAGTCACTCGATGTTGGAAAGGGCGCGCCTGTGGCGCTGAAGACAGAGGACAGACGCACCGAAGCGAACCGCCACCTACAACGCCGAGGACATCACCGTTCTGGAGGGCCTCGACCCGGTCCGGAAGCGACCGGGGATGTACATCGGATCCACCGGGCCCGACCGGGCTCCACCACCTGGTGTGGGAGGTGGTCGACAACGCGGTGGACGAGGCCATGGCCGGCTACTGCACCCAGATCGACGTGACCCTGCTGGCCGACGGCGGGGTCCGGGTGGCCGACAACGGCCGGGGCATCCCGACCGGCCCGATGAAGGAGCAGAAGGGCAAGTCGGCGGCCGAGGTGGTGCTCACCGTGCTCCACGCCGGCGGCAAGTTCGGCGAGGGGGGCGGGTACAAGGTCTCCGGCGGTCTCCACGGCGTGGGCGTCTCGGTGGTCAACGCCCTGTCCACCCGGCTGCTGCTGGAGATCGACAGCGACGGCGACCACCACGTCCTCGAGTTCAAGGACGGCGGCAAGCCGGTCGGCAAGCTCGAGGTGACCGGCAAGGCGCCCCGGGGGCGGACCGGAACCACGGTGACCTTCTGGCCGGACGCCACCATCTTCGAGGAGGTCGAGTTCCGGGCCCAGACGGTGATGGAGCGCCTGCAGGTGATGGCCTTCCTCAACAAGGGCCTCGAGATCCGCTTCGTCGACGAGCGGCCCGACGGCAAGGCGTCCCAGGTCTTCAAGTACAAGGACGGCATCGTCGACTACGTCCGCCACCTCAACGCCTCCAAGGAGGCGCTCTTCCGCAAGGTCAGCTCGCTGGAGCAGAAGGAGGACACCATGGAGGTGGAGGTCGCCCTCCAGTGGAACACCGGCTTCTACGAGAGCATCCACTCCTTCGCCAACGGCATCTCGACCATCGACGGCGGCATGCACGAGGAGGGGTTCAAGAAGTCCCTCACCAACGTGGCCAACAAGTACGCCCGGGCCAAGGGGACGCTGAAGGAGAAGGACGAGAACCTGCTCGGCGAGGACATCCGCGAGGGCCTCACCGCCATCATCTCGGTCCGCCTCCAGGACCCCCAGTTCGAAGGGCCAGACCAAGGCCAAGCTCGGCAACGTCCCGGTGCGCTCGCTGGTCGAGCGGGCCACCAACGAGAAGCTGGCCGAGTGGTTCGAGGAGAACCCCCGCGAGGCCGGCCAGATCATCCAGAAGGGCATGTCGGCCGCCCGGGCCCGGGTGGCGGCCCAGTCGGCCCGGGACCTGACCCGACGGAAGTCGTCGCTCGACGGGGCCGGCCTGCCCGGCAAGCTGGTCGACTGCTCGTCGCGGGACCCCCGGGAGAGCGAACTGTTCATCGTGGAGGGCAACTCGGCCGGCGGCTCGGCCAAGGACGCCCGGAACCCCCAGACCCAGGCCATCCTGCCCATCCGGGGCAAGATCCTCAACGTCGAGCGGGCCCGCATCGACAAGATGCTGAAGAACACCGAGATCCAGGCGCTCATCTCCGCCATCGGCGCCGGGCTGGCCGAGGACTTCGACGTCACCAAGATCCGCTACCACAAGATCATCATCCTGGCCGACGCCGACGTGGACGGGTCGCACATCCGGACCCTCCTGCTGACGTTCTTCTTCCGCCAGATGAAGCCGCTGGTGGAGGGCGGCTTCGTCTACGTGGCCCAGCCGCCGCTGTACTCCACCCTGGTGGGCAAGGAGAAGATCTACCTGAAGGACGACGCCGCCAAGGCGGCCTTCCTGGCCGAGAAGCCCGACCACAAGAACGACTTCCAGCGCCTGAAGGGTCTCGGCGAGATGGACTTCGGCGAGCTGCGGGACACCACCATGGACCCGGGCCAGCGATCGCTCCTCCAGGTGGCGGTGGAGCAGGCGGCCATCGCCGACGAGGTGTGCTCGGTGCTGATGGGCGAGGACGTCGAGCTCCGGCGGCACTTCATCCAGACCAACGCCAAGGACGTGCGCTTCCTCGACATCTGAGATCGAGGACGCCCAGGGATCCGGCCGCCGGCGGCGTCGCGGGCCGGGTCGAGACGAGTGAGACGGAGAAGGACAGTGCATGCCAGGACGTGACAACGACGGTCGGGGGTCCGACACCGACGAGGACGTGTCGGGGTTCATCGAGCCCATCGAGATCCAAGAGGAGATGGAGCGCTCCTTCCTCGAGTACTCGATGTCGGTCATCGTGTCGCGGGCCCTGCCCGACGTGCGGGACGGGCTGAAGCCGGTCCACCGCCGGATCCTCTACTCGATGTACGACCAGCGGCTGCTGCCCGACCGACCCCACACCAAGTGCGCCAAGGTGGTCGGCGACGTCATGGGCTCGTACCACCCCCACGGCGACTCGTCCATCTACGAGGCGCTGGCCCGCATGGTCCAGGAGTTCTCGATGCGCCATCCGCTGATCGACGGCCACGGCAACTTCGGGGGCACCGGACCGGACGAGGGCCCGGCGGCCATGCGCTACACCGAGTGCCGGCTGGGCTCCCTGGCCCTCGAACTGATGAGCGGCATCGACCAGGAGACGGTCGACTTCACCGCCAACTACGACGCCACCTCCGAGGAGCCGACGGTCCTGCCGTCGCGCTTCCCCAACATGCTGGTCAACGGATCGCAGGGCATCGCCGTCGGGATGGCCACCAACATCCCGCCCCACAACCTGGGCGAGGTCATCGACGCCACCGTCCACCTGCTCGAGCACCCCGAGGCCACACCGGACGACCTGATGGAGTTCGTCAAGGGGCCCGGACTTCCCGACCGGGGCCCTCATCCTCGGGCGCCAGGGCATCCTGGACGCCCTGCGCACCGGCAGGGGGTCGATCAAGCTGCGGGCCGTCGCCGAGATCGACGAGGGCCGGGACGGGGCCACCCGCATCGTGGTGACCGAGATGCCGTACCAGACCTCGATCGCCTCGGTGTCGAAGAAGATCGAGGACCTGGTCCGCGCCGGGGACCTCGACGGCATCGCCGAGGCCCAGGACGACTCGTCGGGCGGCAAGACCCGCCTGGTCATCCGGCTGAAGCGCGACGCCAACGCCAACGTGGTCCTCAACAACCTGTTCAAGCAGACCCCGATGCAGACCACCTTCAGCGTCAACGCGGTGGCGCTGGTGGACGGGGTGCCCCGCACGCTCAACCTGGCCCAGATGCTGACCCACTACGTGGCCCACCAGGTCGAGGTGGTGACCCGGCGGTCCCAGTTCCTGCTGGACAAGGCCCGGGCCCGGGCCCACGTGGTCGAGGGCCTGCTCAAGGCCATCGACATGCTCGACGCGGTCATCGCCGCCATCCGGGGGTCGGACGACCGCCCGGCGGCGCTGGAGGCCCTGCGGGCCACACCGTTCGACTTCTCCGAGGAGCAGGCCAACCACATCCTCGACATGACCCTGTCCCGGCTCACCCGGCTGGGCCGGACCAACCTCGAAGAGGAGATGGCCAAGCTGCTGGAGGAGATCGCCGAGCTGGAGTCGATCCTCAACGACCCGGCCAAGCTGCGGGGGGTCATCGCCGCCGAGATGGGGGAGATCCGGGAGAAGTTCGCCAACGAGCGCCGGACCATGATCACCCACGACCCGGGGACATGAACGTCGAGGACCTGGTCGACGACGAGGAGCTGGTCGTCACCATGAGCCGGGCCGGCTACATCAAGGCGGTCTCGGCCGACGCCTTCCGGACCCAGGGCCGCGGGGGTCGGGGCGTCCAGGGGGCCAAGCTGAAGGAGGAGGACCTGATCGACGACGTGGTGCACACCATCGTCGCACGCCCACCTGCTGCTGTTCTCCAACCGGGGCGGGTGTTCCGGCTGCGGGCCCTCGAGATCCCGATGAAGGAGCGGACGGCCCGGGGCACGGCCATCGTCAACCTGCTGCCGCTGGCGCCCAACGAGGGCATCCAGGCCATCATCGGCACCCGCGACTTCTGCCGCCGACAACTACCTGGTGTTCTCCACCAAGCTGGGCCAGATCAAGAAGACGGCGTTCAGCGAGTACGACAAGTCGCGGCGCGAGGGGTTCATCGCCATCAACCTGCGGGAGGGCGACGAGCTGGTCCGGGTGGTCGAGACCCACGGCGACGACGACGTGTTCCTGGTCACCCAGTCGGGCATGACCATCCGGTTCTCCGAGCAGGACGTGCGGGCCATGGGCCGCGACGCCGCCGGGGTCCGCGGCGTGCGGCTGAAGGCCGGGGACGAGGTGGTGTCGTGCGACGTCGCCCGCGACGAGGCCGACATCCTGCTGGTCACCGACGCCGGCTACGGCAAGCGGACCAAGGTGGAGCGGTTCAACCGCCAGGCCCGCGGCGGGCAGGGGGTCCGGGGGATCCGGCTCACGGCCAAGCGGGGCCGGGTGGTGGCGGCCTTCATGGCCGGGCTGGAGGACGAGATCCTGCTCATCTCGACCTCGGGCGTGGTCATCCGGACCGCCGTGCGGGAGATCGCCTCGCAGGGCCGTGACGCCACCGGGGTGCGGGTCATGAACCTCGACGAGGGCGATGCGGTGGCCGCCGTGGCCCCGGTGGCCGGCGAGGTGTCGGGCGAGGGGTGACCCGGGGGCGATCGGGCCGTGCCGGTGGGGGACCAGCCGCCGTCCGGGCCGGCCGGGCGTGGTGTAGCGTCGTGCACCGGTTTGCGGGGCTATAGCTCAGTCGGTTAGAGCGCAGCACTGATAATGCTGAGGTCGCAAGTTCGATTCCTGCTAGCCCCACCAGCTAGACACACACAGCTAGCCCCACCAGGCTTTATCAAGGTCAGGCCACCTTTTGATTGGTCTTTGCCCTTCGCATGAGGGGCGTCGGCCGTTTGGTGGCCGCGATCGGCAAGGGCCGCAGGGCATCCACGGCGTCGTTGACCCTCGATTCTATGACCCCGGGTACAAATGGCCGTATCTGTCGAGAGCGAAGCTAGCTCACCGAAGCGAAGTCAGAGACTCGGCGGCGTCCCTCCCTGGACGATCCAGCCTCAAGATGACCACGGCATGCTGGAGATTGACGGCGGGGACGAATCAGTCGCCGATCTGGCTCGGCGAGTCTGTTTCGATTGCACCGATTCGCGTTGTGTATACCGCATCGGGTAACACTCTGGCAGCGGCCCTGGTCACCGACGAACGCTCGGTCGTGGAACACTGGCGGGGCATCTGGTCCCCGTGACTTTGACAAGTACGCGTCGGTGCCGAAGACACCCCGGTTCGATGCATCAGTTGATTCTCACGTGACACTCGTACGTTCACGTCGCTACCGTGGCCCCAGTGCCGGGGACGAGTGAGGGTACCTGCCGCCAGCCGTTGGACCTATGGTATTGGTCGTACATACAGAGGGTGGCGGTGATGCCGCCGCCCGAGATTGCGACGACGGACTCTAGAATTTGTTCACGTCCGTCAGGGAAGGTGGAGGGCAGTAGTCGCCGCTCAGCGTCAGTGTCGGAATGGAGACTTGGACGACGGTTCCACCCCTCCATGTGAGTGCCGTCTCGCCCGAGACCCAGAGGGTCGTGAAGTTGCCCGTGGCTTTCTTGAAGCCCTTTGGTCCGTTGCAGTGAGAGAAGGCGAAGGCTTGGCTCGCGTAGCTCACTGCGAGCCGGGTGCACGCGACAACGTTCGGGATTGTCGTGGCGGCTCCGGCAGGAGTCCCGGTGGCGGCCGCGGGTACTGAAGCGACGGCTGCCAGAATTATCGACCCTGCTACGACGGCGGCCACGGCGAATCGAGGCATCCGGATCTCCAAGTCTGCTCAAGCCCCTCGGGTCATCGTGTTACAGCTGAACTGTCCCGAGTAGGGCCGAAGGACCCAGCTTCGCCCTCAGATGGCCCTTAGGGAGGTCCTTGGGATTCCGCAAAGGTTGATTGGAGCGGCACCAGTTCGCCCCTTCATGACGGGCGCGAGACAGGCGCGTGGAGGCGTTCAGTCCATGCCTTCTGATGTAACAGGAGGTCAGTCGGAATTGCCCGGTGTGGAGGGACGATTGGAGTTTCTGTCGGTCGGCGGGTCGGTCTTGAAGGCACTGACAATGCTGAGGTCGCTGGTTCGATTCCAGCTAGCCCCACCACTGCCTGCCCCACCAGGAATGAGAGTTTTCGGGCGATCTTTGCCGTGGGAGTTTCGGTTGATGCCTTGACCTGCCCGGATTACGGCGCCGGCCGACCTCAAGGTGCGCTTTTGCTCGATCGACGCCTGGTCGGCCGAAGGGGGCACCTCTCCTTGACGGCGCGCTCCCTCAGGCGGAGGCTCCCCCGGCAGTCCGGCCCGTCACCCTAGGATTTGGCCATCCGCTGGACGAGATTGGGCGGTATCACGTCGTAGCGGTCGTGCTCGGCCCGGAACCGACCGCGACCACCGGTCAGCGATCGAAGATCTACGGCGTAGCGCTGGATCTCCGCCGTAGGCACCAACGCCACGATGGTCTGCATGTTCATTGGTGCCGTGTCGGTCCCCTGGACCCGTCCGCGTCGCGAGTTGAGGTCGCCGAGCACCGTCCCCTGCATGCTCACGGGTACGGTGACCTCGAGGCGTGAGATGGGCTCGAGGAGAACGGGTGCCGCCTTGCCCATCGCTTCCTTGAAGGCCAGCGAACCGGCCATCTTGAAGCTCATCTCCGACGAGTCAACGGGGTGGTGCTTGCCGTCGAGGCAGGTCACTCTCACATCGACCACCGGGTACCCGTGGACGCCGCCCTGGGTCATCGCCTCTACGACCCCCTTCTCCACGGCCGGAATGTACTGCCGGGGGATGGCCCCCCCCACCACCTTGTCGATGAACTCGAAGCCTGCGCCGCGCCCCAGCGGTTCGATGCGGATGGACGCCACCCCGTACTGGCCGTGGCCGCCGCTCTGCTTCTTGTACTTGCCCTCGGCCTCGCTGGCCGCGGTGACGGTCTCGCGGTAGGGGATGAGGACTTCGCCGGTGGCGACCTCGACACCGAACTTGCGGGCCAACCGCTCGGCGGTCACGGCCAGGTGGGTCTCACCGGTCCCCCGCAAAAGGGTCTGATGCGTCTCGTCGACCCGCTCGACGATCAATGTCGGGTCCTCCTCCTGGAGCCGGTGCAGGCCGGTCATCAGCTTGTCCTCGTCGCCCCTCGACCGGGGGGTGATGGCCACCGCCAGGGAGACCGGCTCGGGGGGCACGGGAGCCAGGACGAGCTGGCTCCCCTTGGGTCCCAGGGTGTCCCCGGTGAGGACGTCAGCGAGCTTGGGGACGGCCACGATGTCACCCGCACTCGCCTCGGTGACCGGAAGAGCGTCCTTCCCCCGCAGGAGCTCCAGGACGTGGAGCCTCTCCTCGCCGTGGGTGCGTGTGTTGTTGAGGATGCTGTCGGGGCACAGAGTCCCCGAATCGACCCGCATCAGGGAGATCTTTCCCACATAGGGGTCAGAGATCGTCTTGAACACGCGGGCGAGGGGCTTGCCCCCCGGATCACAGGCCACCTCGACCACCGAGTCGCCCTCGATAGCCAGAACCGGCGGCCTCGACTGGGGGGAAGGGGCGATCTCCGCCAGCAGCGTGGCGAGTCGGTCGACCCCCACCCCGGTCATTGCCGATCCGCAGACGACCGGAAAGACCACACCTTGGGCGATGCCGGAGGCGAGGGCTCCCTCGAGCTCGGCGGTGGAGGGGATGTCCCCCTCGAGATAGCGCTCCATGAGATCGTCGTCACCCACCACGATCCCTTCGACGAGTTGCTCGCGCACTTCGTGCTCGGTGGCGGCCAGGTCGTCGGGGATGGCGACCGTGGTCGAGCTGCCGTTTTCGTAGATGATGGCCGCGTCGGTGAGGAGGTCGGCGATGCCCCGCACCCCGGACTCGCCCCCGACGGGGATCTCGAGGGGAGCGATCCCGGCCCCGAAGGACTCCCGCAGCTCACTCAGGGTACGGTCGAAACTAGCCCGCTCCCGGTCGAGCTTGTTGACGAAGATCAGCCGGGGCAAGCCGAGCTCTTCGCCCAGCGTCCAGGCCGCCTGGGTCTGCGCCTCAATGCCGTCCACCGCGCTGACCACGATCACCATGAGGTCGACCACCGAGCACGCCGCCCGCACCTCGCCGAAGAAGTCGGCGAAGCCGGGTGTGTCGATGATGTTGAGCTTGATCTCGTCCACCGTGCAGGGGGCCAGGGCCAACGAAATGGACATGTGGGACTTGATCTCCTCGGGCTCGAAATCGCTGACGGTCGTGCCGTCCTCGACCTTCCCGGGGCGGGGGATGGTACCGGTGGCAAAGAGAAGTGATTCGGCCAGCGTGGTCTTGCCCGAGCCGCTGTGCCCGACCAGGGCAACATTGCGGATGCCGGCGAGGGTCACCGCTCTCCCTCAGTCCCCACCGCGCATCACCGTCGGTTCAGTGCCCATCACACCCGACGCCGATCTCCACCGGCCGCTGCGGTTCATCTCTTCGTGCGTTCCATGCCGATTCCGCCCTTCTCCTCCCGGCGGCCCATTGCACACTCCCCAACGACAAGGGAGCACCGACCCGGTGCAGCCTTGCACGAACCATCTCACCACATTCTGGGGCCCGGTGCCCCCGGGGACTCATGCCTGCGCCAATGACCGCGTCCGGAGGTGCAGGATCGGCAAGTCTCAGGCACCTCACGTTGAGGGCGGCGCTCGGAAGGCACGGCCCGTTTGCCGCTGCGGCCCAGCGATGGGCGCCGGGATCCGGGCGCGATCACGGTCCGACTCGATGAGCGGACCGTCCATCGAAGGCTTGCGAGGCAGTGTCCGAGAAGGGGGAGCCACATGAACCATTCGTTGCAGAACCCGCATTCCGGGGACGTGAGGATGGGACTTTCTACCCTCCCTTTGGCACCGGGAATGGTTCAGCATGGGTTCAGGAGGGGCCGACGAGCGATGACGAGCGAAGGTGGGCACCATGGCTGAACCGAAGGAAGCGCGCAGGCAGATCGAGCGTCTCATCGAGCGGACACGGGACGAGATTCTCGAGGCCAGTCGTGAGTTGACCGAGGGCGTCAACAAGGGCGCGGAGCGATTCGTCCCTCCGATCTCCATGGACGTTGAACGGATGGTCGACGACGTGTTCGACTTCGCCGAGCGCGTCATAAAGGGTCAGCGCAGGATGGTCAACGAGGTGGTCAAGACCATCAACGAGCAAACGGACCATGCCGCCGACGTGGGCCGAGCCACCACTCGGAGGGCTGCGAAGCGGGTTGCGACCGCAAAGAAGGCAGTAGGCAAGAAGAATGCGGCCAAGAAGGCACCAGCCAAGAAGGCGACAACTGCCAAGAAAACTGCCAAGAAGGCTGCCAAGAAGGCACCGGTGACCAAGGCCAAGACCGGGCGATAGGTGCGGTGGGCCAGGTCTTGAAGGAATCAGAAGGAGCCGAGCAATCGGAAGGGACGTTCCCCTACCGGTACGCGACTATTCACGGGCACCGGATCGGTTACCGGCGCGCCGGGGACGGACCGGTGCTATTACTGCTCCACGGCATAGCCGGTAGCTCCCAGACCTGGATCCCGGCCATGGAGCTTCTTCAGCGGGAGTACACGGTTGTCGCCCCCGACTTCTTGGGCCATGGCCAGTCCGCCAAACCCGGGGGAGACTATTCGCTGGGCAGCTTCGCCAACGTGATGCGCGACCTCCTTGTGCTGCTAGGCATCGATCGGGTCACCGCGATCGGCCAATCCTTCGGTGGTGGCGTGGCCATGCAGTTCGCGTACCAGTTCCCAGATCGTTGTGAACGGCTGGTGCTGGTGGATGCGGGCGGCCTCGGACGAGAGGTGAACTGGATCCTTCGCCTCGTCACTCTGCCGGCCGCCGAATACGTGATGCCTGTTCTGTTCCCGTCCTTCGCCCGCCGTTGGGGTGACCAGGTCGCCCGTTTCGCCGACCATGTCGGCCTCAGGAACGTGGCCGCGACGGAGATCTGGCGCGCCTACCGGTCGCTGACCGACACCGAAAGTCGCCAGGCCTTCGTCCGTACCATGCGATCGGTTATTGATCCCGGTGGCCAGTCAGTAAGTGCGATCGACCGGCTCTATCTGACCGAACGGGTACCCACTCTCATCGTGTGGGGCCAGAAGGACCGGATAATTCCCATCTCCCACGCCTACCAGGCGCTCGAGGCCGCGCCGCACAGCCGACTGGAGATCATGTCGGGTGTCGGCCACTTCCCCCAGTCGGAGGATCCCGCCACCTTCGTCCAGATTCTTGAGGACTTCCTGCGCACATCGGTGCCCGGCATCGTCACTGCCGACGGGCATCGAGATCGGCTGCAACGAGACCAAGGCGTCGAGGGGATTTGTCGGCCCTAGGCTGCGTTGCGCAGCGCGAAACGTCGACCGGTGATCACATCCGGACGGAGGATCAGCACCATGTCTCCCGGCTCGGGCACCAACGGGTGCCCCGCCGCCTCGAGTTCGGATTGGTTCGGCGCCTCGATCAGCGTCGCCAGCCCACGAACGAGAACACTCCAGACCACTCTCGCATCGGAATCGATGTGATCGACTTCAAACGCCACCAGCTGTCCGCCTGCCGCCTGGGACAAGAAGCCGGTGCCCACACGAACCAGAATGAGACCGTCCCGGAGCGTGAAGTTGACCGGGATGATCACCGGCGCCCGGCCGGTGGCTATCCCCATCCTTCCGATCCCACCCTCCTTGGCCTCTACGGCCAACAATCGCAAGCACTCCGGGGAGGGGAGAACGGTCGAACCCTTGGCGTCGATCCACATGCGACCACCATGCCACCGCTGTGTGCCCGCAGCTAGAGACTTTCGGCCTTCATTCGTGACCATAGTCGAGGGAATTGCCGGGCCCGCGTCTCCAGACTCCCTCTACCGAGTTGACGTATGTGGATGGGACCTTCGGCACTGGCACTTCTCCAGATATGGTCGCAGAGTTGAGTGGGGGAGTTGCCGATGATCGATGAGCGAGCACGTGTCGCCGACACCATGAGTGGTTCTGATGTCTTGCTGTGGACCGTCGGCCGAGATCCCATACTGCGGCCGACTTGGGGCTCGATGCTGAAGGGTGTCGACTCTTGTATCACCAACGTCCCCGGCCCGACGTTCGAGACCCACCTGGCGGGCGCACGGATCGAGCGCATGTACGCCGTTGCTCCCCCTTCGGAGGCGGCGCTGAATGGTTCGCTCGTCCGGTCGGCTGATCGGATCTGTATAGGCGTCGTCGTCGACCGCGCAGCAGCCCCCGATAGTCCGCAACTGGCTACCTGCTTTGCCGCCGGTCTCGAAGCGGTACCTCGCCTCGGTTGCCCGATTGACGGGCAACGACCGTGAGGCCCGATTCGCCGGTCCTGTCTCCGCTTGACGCCGGGTTCCGGTCCTTCGGGTCGGAGCGAACACCAGGGCACATGGGTTCGATCGGGGGTTTCGAGGGCGCGCCTCTCCGCGATGCGCTCGGAACCTTCCACACGGACGCACTGCGGGCAGAGATCGAGATTCGACCGCATCTGGTTGCGGCTGCGGGTGCGCATCACGCTCGGCGGTCTGGCCGCCCCTGTATGGGTCGCCCGTGGAGAGCAGTTGACCATTGGCCAACTCGCCGGCCCGGTGCAGGCGTGCACTTCGACGCCTACCCGGATGGCATCGACCGTTCACTCGCCGAGCTGGTTCCTGTCCGACGGGCGGGCCGGCGAACAAAATCTTCCGTGGCCACTGTGAAAAGCCGACTCGGAGTCAATGGAGGCTCAATGTCATGAAAGAACTTGTGTATCCCAGGCTCTTGCTACCCCGCGTCGAGCAGTTACCTGACAAGGTCGCGGTCATCGACGTAACCACCGAGGGCATCCGCTACCAAGGCACATTTGCGGATCACCTCGACCGGCTTTTACGCCTGGTGCAGTTCCATGCGAGTTGTGCTCGGCGTCGAACCGGGTGACCGGTTCGGCGTTCTGGCCATGAACGGCCATGAATATCTCGAGCTGTACCACGCCGCCATGTTCGGAGCAGGCATCATCAACCCGCTCAACATGCGGTTCACCCCGTCCGAGTTGGCCTATGTGCTCAATGACTCCGGCACCCGGGTGGTTTTCACCGATCCGGTGTTTGCCTCCCTCCTCGACCGCGCCCGGGCCATGGGGGCAAACATCGACAAGGTGGTCATCATCGGTGGGGAGCCCGGCGACGGCGCGACCGGATCTGCCAACCGGCACGGTGGGCTACGAGGATCTACTGGCGGTGGGCAAGCCGGTCATGCCGCCCGAGCCGGAGGAGGACGATGCGGCGGTCCTCATGTACACCGGAGGAACCACCGGATTCCCCAAGGGAGCCCTGCTCGAGCAACGGGCCGAGGTGCTCAACGTGTACCACGTACTCTCCGAGATAGGGCTTCGTGAGGAGCGGCGGTTCCTATTCCAGTCCCCGATGTTCCACGCCGCCCTCGTCGCCGGGGTGCTCGGAATCCCCGCCACCGGAGCAACCTCGGTAACGATCCCCCTGTTCGACCCCGGGTTGGTGCTGAAAACCATCGAGGAGCAGAGGATCGACACGACGATGGTCATCCCGATCATGCTGTCGATGCTCGAGCGAACCGAGGGCTTTTCACCGGAGCGCCTGAACTCGCTTCGCCAACTGGTCTACGGAGCATCCCCGATCTCGCAGGACCTCATCGCCCGATGGCTGAAGATGCTTCCTGATACCGACTTCATCCAGGGATATGGCATGACCGAGGCGGCGTCAGTGCTCACCTTTCTCGGCCCCGAGGATCACCGCCGGGGTGGCGATGCGCTTACAGCCTCGGGCAGGCCTTTGTTCGGGGTCGAGCTCTGCATCACCGATTCGCTCGGCAACGCGCTCCCTCGTGGAGAGGCGGGGGAGGTGTGCGCCCGAGGCGGGAACCTCATGCGCGAATACTGGCAGAAGCCGGAGGAAACTGAAGGGGTCATGCGCGACGGCTGGTATCAGCACCGGCGACATGGGCTTCATCGACGAGCACGGCCTCTTGCACCTGACCGATCGGATGAAGGACATGATCGTCACCGGCGGGGAGAACGTGTACTCCATCGAGGTGGAGAACGCCATCGCCTCTCATCCCGCCGTGGCCGAGGTCGCGGTCATCGGGATCCCAAGCGACAAGTGGGGCGAGGCTGTGCATGCAGTCGTCGTTCTCCGGCAGGGCATGAAGGCGACGGCTGAGGAGTTGATCGAACACACCCGCCAGTTCCTCGCCGGGTTCAAGGTCCCGAAATCGGTCGAATTCCAGGACGGTCCGCTCCCGCTGTCTGGTGCCTTCAAGCCACTGAAGCGCGAACTGCGGCGTTGCTACTGGGAGAACCAGGAACGCCAGGTGAGCTGACTCGGCTCATTGGAGGTCGGGCCGGGCTCGCTAGCGCCTCTCCTTCGATCGATCTGTGGGGTGGACCAATGCCGGGCGTCCTCATGGTCACCGAAGAGGACTGCACGTGGAAGGATCTTGGGTTGACCATGGCTGAACCAGCACTAGAGGAGCACTCCGTCCGAGAGATCGAGGTGGCCGTTCGCGCCCTCTCGCGCCTGGAACCGCTCATCGGCGCGGAGCGCTTCGGGGAGCTTCGCCGGGCGGCGGCTCGGACCAGTCAACTGTTCGAGGGGAAGGCGGTTTGGAATGTGAGCTCGACGGCTGCGGGCGGCGGAGTGGCGGAGATGCTCCAGGTGCTGGTCGGCTACACGTTGGACGCCGATATCGACATCCGCTGGCTCGTGATGAGTGCCGACCCTGAGTTCTTCTCCATCACCAAGCGGATCCACAATCGCCTCCACGGAACGGCCGGGGACACCGGTGAGCTCGGGCCGAACGAGACCGCCCACTACGCGGAGATCACTGCTGCGAACTCCGTAGGCGTGATGAGCCGAGTCCGGCAGGGCGACGTGGTTCTCCTCCACGACCCGCAAACAGCCGGCATGGCTCCCGCGCTTGCCGAAGCCGGAGCCCGGGTGGTCTGGCGATGCCACATCGGACGGGCGGGAAGCAACCATTGGACCGAAGAGGCCTGGTCGTTTCTCCGGCCTCTATCTCGTCCACTGCGAGGCCTACATCTTCTCCCTGCCCGAGTACGTTCCCGCGTGGATCGAAGCGTCCAAAGTCCGGGTCATCCCTCCCTCCATCGATCCCTTCTCGCCCAAGAACCAGGACATGTCACCGAGCAACGTGATTCTCACGCTCGGCCGCATCGGTCTTCTCCAGGGGGTGCCCAAGGCCCTCCCGGAACGTTCACCCGCGGCGACGGCACAGCTGGGCAGGTCGAACGCCAAGCAACGATCGTCTCGGCCAACGACGCTCCCTTGGGATCTGATGTCCCCTTGGTCGTCCAAGTATCGCGATGGGACCGACTGAAGGACATGGAAGGAGTCATGGAGGGGTTTGTTGGGGCGGCGCCGGCGCTGGTCGACGCTCACCTCGGCGTTGGTGGGTCCTGCGGTGGTCGGGGTTACCGACGACCCAGAAGGGGCCGAGGTGTACGCCGAGTGCCTGGCGGCCTGGGAGGATCTGCCCGCCGACGCCCGCCGACGCGTCACACTGATCACCCTGCCGATGGCGGATGTGGACGAGAACGCAGCGATGGTGAACGCCATCCAACGGCATGCCACCGTGATTGTGCAAAAGAGCCTGGAGGAGGGATTTGGGCTGACGGTCGCCGAGGGCATGTGGAAGGCGAAGGCCGTGGTGGCCTCAAAGGTCGGAGGCATCACCGAGCAGATCGTCCCCGGGACGGGCATCCTTCTCAGCGACCCGACGGATCTGACCGCCTTCGGAAAGGCGCTCGACCGAACTCTTTGCACACCCCGCGAGCTCGTCCGGCTCGGCTCACGTGCTCGGGAGCACGTCCTCGAGAGCTTCGTGGGGGACAGGCACTTGCTTCTCTTCGCCCAGCTGATGGCGGAGCTATCCGAATAGAGCACGTGCCCTGCATCCCGCCTGAACGCGACGGGCGGACGGCAGCGCCATTTGGTCTTGCTCATCGTGCAGGCAGGTCAGAGACTCAGCATGGGTCTTGCTCACGGCCTGGCGAGGTCAGGCCCCGGTAGGCATCCAGTGGCTGAATCTCGCCATTGACGATTCTGTTGATCATGGTGCAAATCGGCAGCTCGAGACGGTGCCGCTCCGCCAGTTCGAGCGCCACGTTCGCGGTATGCACCCCTTCGGCGACCATATGCATCTCCCCCAGGATGTCGTCGAGTCGTCGGCCTTTGCCAAGCTGTTCGCCCACGGCACGATTGCGGCTGTGGGGACTCATGCAGGTGGCTATCAGATCACCCATGCCTGCCAGCCCTGCGAAGGTGGCCGGTTGAGCGCCCATGGCCACGCCGAGCCGGGTCAGCTCGGCCAATCCTCGCGACATGACGGCGGCCCGCGTGTTGTCACCGACACCGAGCCCTTCTCCAATTCCTGCTGCGATGGCGATTATGTTCTTCAGAGCCCCACCCATCTCGCAGCCGACGACGTCGTCGTTCAGATAGACCCGGAAGAGGCCTCGCGTGAACACCGCCTGGATGGCGCTGGCCACTTCGAGATCATCGGTTGCGATGACGGCGGCGGCGGCCTTTCCCGACATGATCTCCAG
Source organism: uncultured Acidimicrobiaceae bacterium (assembly GCA_963717885.1). Classification (GTDB taxonomy): domain Bacteria; phylum Actinomycetota; class Acidimicrobiia; order Acidimicrobiales; family RAAP-2; genus Bog-756. Next base: position 174,594 of record CAVQXB010000001.1, read on the forward strand.
TGCGAGGTTCGGACCGGTCAGTGCTGCCACCGGATGCCCGGGGACCACCTGCCTGATCACTTGGGTCATTCGCAGGAGGGAACCGCGCTCGAGTCCCTTGGACAGGCTGATCACCGGGATCCAAGGGCGAATGCACCCAGCGGTCCTCTCGAGCACGCATCGGAAGCCGGAGGTCGGCACGCCGACGACAAGCAGGTCGGCATCGCAGATGGCCTCCTCGAGGTTGGCAGTGGCGGTCAGTGCGGGAGCCAGGTCGAGACCGGGCAGGTACGCCGGATTGACGTGCCCGGTGTTGATGGATCTGGCCACGTCGGGATTACGTGCCCAAAGCACGGTGTCATGCCTTGGGGCCACCAGCGACGCCATGGTCGTCCCCCAAGAACCAGCTCCGAGTACCGCGATTCTCATCGGAGACCAGCCATGTCCAGGTGGGACCGGTGCCGCCCGACAGGGGAACGTCGGGCTGTTCGATCGAGTGGGGGACCACGACCCCCATCGGCCATCCATGGAATCAGGCGGTCGGGGCCCGCCTGCTCTCTGGAGGGACGACCACCTCTGGTTCCGCCCTTGGGGAGCGATCGAGCCTCCGCTGCTCCAACCGAACGGGTGCGTGCGGTCATCTCAGCGGGAGAGCACGACTTTCAGCGCTCCGGTGTCAGCCGCTCGTGCGAACACGTCATAGGCCTCATCCATCTGTTGAAGACTGAATCGGTGGCTTACGAACTGTGCAGCCTCGATCTGACGAGCAGTCACCAGCCTCAAGAGAGTGGGCGTGGAATAGGTGTCTACCAGGCCCGTAGTGATGGTCACGTCGCGGATCCACAATGACTCGAGATGGAGCGTTGCCGGCTGCCCGTGGACTCCGATATTGGCCACGTGCCCACCGGGCCGCACCAGCTCGGTGCACAGCTCGAACGATTCGGGGACGCCAACCGCCTCGATGGCCACATCGGCGCCGAGTCCGTCGGTGAGCGCTTGAACGATGGCGACCGCGTCTTCGTGCCCGTTGTTGATCGTCACATCGGCGCCGAATCGCTTGGCGGCTTCGAGGCGGGCATCGGCGAGGTCGATGGCCACCACGTGGCCGGGTGAGAAGAGCTTGGTGCCGAGGATGGCCGACAAACCGATGGGACCGGCTCCCACGACGGCCACCGTGTCGCCCGGTTGCACCTTGCCGTTGAGTACCCCAACCTCGTAGGAGGTGGGGAGGATGTCCGCGAGCATCAGGATCTCCTCGTCGCTTGCTTCGGCGGGCACCGGATAGGTCGAGGTATCGGCGAAGGGGACCCGGACGAGCTCCGCCTGAGTGCCATCGATCAGGTGCCCGAGGATCCATCCGCCTCCCCCTAGGCACTGGCCATAGCGGCCTTCCCGGCAGAAGCGGCAACGCCCGCAGGACGAGATGCACGAGACCAGGACTCGCTCACCGCGGACGAGGCTCTTGACCCCGGCGCCGATCTCGACGACGGTCCCGACCGCCTCGTGGCCCAGGATGCGCCCGACGGTGACCTCGGGGACGTCGCCCTTCAAGATGTGCAGGTCGGTGCCGCAGATGGTGGTGGCATCGACTCGGACGATGGCGTCGGTGTCGTCCTGGAGCGTCGGGTCGGGTACCTCCTTCCACGACTTCGAGCCCGGTCCTTCGTAGACAAGTGCCTTCATGGTGGTCTCCTTGTGAAAGCCTTAGACCTCTAGCATGGAACTCAACGTCGGCATTGGCTAGGGCCAAAGGTCACACCGATGCGGACCACAATCGCTGGGTCGTGGGGATGTCGGCGACCCGGCGCCTGCGGGCCCCAGAAAGGTCAGTTCGTGAGGTGGTTCTTCATGGCTCTGGTTGCCGGGCGGTCGCACCGAAGCCTCGCTCTGGGGCTCCTTTGGCGGGGTCGTCCCTGGCGGTGACGACGACGGCCGCCAGCCGGCAGCCGCCCGGTACGCATCCGTGATCTCCGGGACGGTCGGCCGGTGACGCGCGCAGCGCCAGTTGTCGTCGGCAGTCGGTGCTGCCCGGCTCCTGCTGACAGTGCGTCGGGCCTCCGGCGGGTCAGCGATCCCAGTCGAATATTGTGACCTTCGGCACTTGGCGGACCGACCATCTCGCCTTAGGCTCCGTAATCAGGATGTCAGTCCATGCGAATGCTTGGAGCTGTGGTGGGAAAGCTCGCTCGGCAGTCTGATCGATCTCGATGGACCCGGCTGCCTGGTTGCCGATGCGCAATTTGTAGAGGCGCTCAGAAGCGACAATCAGCATGGGCCCCGGTTGCGAGGTACCTGGCGGCATGAGCCAGCCCGGCTCTAACGACCACCTCGTCATCCTCGAACGAGCGGAGTGTCTGCGCCTGCTCGAAGGACAAGCAGTGGGTCGGATTGGCTGTCGTGTGCATGGACGTCTCGTGATCTTCCCCATCAACTACGTGATGCTCGACAGCGCAATCCTGTTCCGCGCTCGGCGGGGCGGTGACCTCGAACAAGCCACCGGCGATGTCGATGTGGCCTTCGAGATCGACGGCGCGGACAAGGTGTATCACGAGGGTTGGAGCGTGCTCGTCACCGGCCGGAGCGTCCATGTGAGAGACCCGGCCGAGCTCGAGCAGCTCCGGATTGTCCGTCTGTTGTCCTGGGCGGGTGAGGATCGGGACCTGTTCGTGCGCATTGTGCTCGACCAGGTCAGCGGTCGCCGTGTCCAGCACCGCAGGAATTGAACGGTGAACGGCCCATCAAAGATTCTTCGGCCGCGTCCGACTTGGCTCTTGTGATCGTCGCCGCGGTGGTGGTCGACTCTCCCTGGTCGTCCCCCGCCGTGAGGACCAACCCTACTGACCGACTGCGGCACCGGGAGACGTCTATTGCGTCAGTCCGGCCCCTCTCAGCAGCGCCCGGGTGAACTGACTCATCTCCTGCGGAAGCGATCGCGGTTCCCACCACTCGACCGCCGATGTCTCGTCGCCGTCCGGCCTGGGGGATCCGCCGACGACTCTTGCGTCGAACACCGTGGAGACGTAGGAGGTTTGATCGCCGTTCGGGTACGTCATTCGGTACTCGGGGCCACCGAGGACGGCAAGGATCCGGCCCAACTCCAAGGCGACGCCCGCCTCCTCCTCGGCCTCCCGGAGAGCGCAGTCGTGGGGAGACTCGTCGGGTTCGATGGCGCCCCCGATCGCCGCCCATTCGCCAGTGTCGGTGATCCGCACGAGCAGGACTCGTCCTCGGTGGTCGCGGGGGAGAACGGCGGAAGAGGGAAGTACGAGCAGCTCATGGCCGACAGCCTCACGGAGTCGGCGGATGTGAGGGGAGATGGCCACGAAGCGAGGCTACTCAGCAGGTGGGCCTCCAAGGCGCGAGGCGGAGGTCACGACACCTACAGGGACCGGCCGGGAAGCGGGCGTTGCCTTCGGGCCCAATCAGCCACCGCGGTCGGTAACCGAGGGCGGATCCTGCGAGACAGACCCCCGCCACCGGGGGGAGCGCCTCTCGAGGAACGACTCGACGCCCTCGCGTGCATCGTGACGGGACATGAGGAAGTGATGGAGGTCGGTCTCAGCCTCCTCGACCTGTTCGGCCGTGCGATCCCACGAGCTCCACAGCAGCTGCTTGCTCGCCGCCACCGCGAGCGGGGCGGCGTTCACCGCCACGTCCCGGGCCAGGGCGGTGGCGGCGGGAAGGACCTCGTCGTTGCGAAGGACTCGGCTGCAGATCCCGAGGACCCGGGCTTCGTGTCCGTCGAAGGTGCGACCGGTCAGGAGGATCTCGGCGGCCCCGGACATGCCGGCGATCCGGGGGAGGGTCCAGTGGGAGTAGCCGTCGCCCATCATCCCTCGTCGGACCTGTACGACGCCGTAGGTGGCCTCGGCCGCGAAGAACCGTATGTCGCACTGGAGGGCCAGGGTAAGCCCGATGCCGAGGGCGTGCCCATTGACGGCGGCGATTACCAGTTTGCGGACGTCCCATGCCCTCACGTCGACGGCGGCGGCGCTGAAGCCGTCCTCGGGGCGGGCCCGGAAGGTGTCCCCTCCGGCGCTCAGGTCGGCTCCGGCACAGAACGCCGGCGGAGTGCCGGTGACCACTACTGCACCCACGGTGTCATCGGCGTCGCACCGACGGTAGGCATTGGACAGCTCGGCGCCCATGGTGCCGGTGAACGCATTTCGGGCCTCCGGCCGGTGAAGGGTAATGGTGGCCACCCCCTCGTCCACCTCGTAGAGGATCGTTTGGTAGCCCATGGGAACGTCAGGGTAGCGGAGGACCCGCCCACTCCCTCGAGGGGCAGAGCCAGTGTGGTCGCCATCCCGGGCCCGTTCCAGAACCGCCTCCACCCTGTGTCGACCGCGTCCTCGAGACGGACCCTGTCCGGCCAGGCCACCGCGGCCCGGCTCACCGGGAGAGGGCGAACCCATCCCAGCTGGACCTTCGCACGGGGATACACCTGGTCAGTGCCTCTAAAGCACCACCTCGCAGAGGTCGATGATGGTGGTATGACGCAGATCGGGTTGGAGCACCTCCCGGCCGGGGGGTCGGCCGTCGACGGCAGCGTCCTGGCCCGCCTGCTCGACGAACTTCCCGACTCGGTCATCGTGGTCGACGCACGGGGTGTTCTCCAGTGGGCCAACCGCACTGCAGAGGCCACCCTCGGCCGGTCCATCGCCGAAGCCGCCGGCGTGAACGGCCTCGATCTCGTCCATCCCGACGACATCGAACTGGTTCTCCTGTCTCTGGCCAGCGTGCAGGCGAAACAGGTGGGGACTCCGATCGAGGTCCGGCTCCGCACCGTCACCGGGTGGCGGTTGATGGAGCTGGTCGGATCTCCGGTGACCTGGCTGATGGACGGCGCCGTCCTGCTGACCGTGCGCGACCTGACCGAGCGCAGGCAGTACGAGATCGTCCACGACCACGATGCCCGGCTGCGCTGCCTGGTCCAGAACTCCGCAGCCATCACCATGCTGGTCTCACCGGACGGGTGCATTCAGTCGGCCTCGGGGGCCCTGACCCGCATCCTGGGGCAGGACCCGGAACTGGTCGAAGGCCTGCCTCTGGCCAGCCTGGTGTTGGAGGACGATCGAGCGGCGCTGGCGGGGGCTTTCGAACGAGCCTCCCGGGGGGCATCGGTGGCCGGTCCGGTCAAGGCCCACGTGTCCCTGGTGCGCCACGGGAACATCGGATCGCTCCCCTTCGAACTGGCCATCGTCAACCTGATCGACGATCCCACCGTCGGCGGCTATGTGGTCACCGGTCATGACGTGACCGACCAGCAGGTGGCCGACCTCCGTCTCCGGAAGGCCCTGTCCCTGCTGCAGGCCACTCTGGACGCCACCGCCGAGGGGATCATGGTCGTGGACAAGGACGACCAGATCGTGAGCTTCAACCAACGTCTGTCCGAGATGTGGGGGGTACCGCACTCCGTCCTGGCCTCCGGCAGCCGCCGGAAGGTGACCGAGTTCGTCAGTGACCAGTTGATGAGCCCCGAGGAGTACCGGGCTCAGGTGGAGCGGGTCTACCAGGACCCCGAAAGTGAGAGCAACGACGTCCTCGAGTTCAAGGACGGCCGGGTGTTCGAGCGGGTGTCCCGACCCCAGCGAGTGGATGGCGAGACCGTCGGCCGGGTGTGGTGCTTCCGAGACGTGACCGAGCGCAAGCGGCTGGAGGAGCGACTCTCCCACCAGGCCTTCCACGACTCCCTGACCGGACTGCCCAACCGGGCCCTGTTCCAGGACCGTCTGCTGCACAGCGCCTTCCGCATGATCCGGACCGGGGGCCGGCTGGCCGTGCTCTTCGTGGACCTGGACAACCTGAAGGCGGTCAACGACTCCTTGGGTCATGCCGGCGGCGACGCCGTGCTCAATGCTGCGGCCGGCGCCATCTCGGGCTGTCTGCGCGCCAACGACTCGGTGGCTCGTCTCGGCGGCGACGAATTCGGGATCCTACTGGAGGATGTCGATGATCTGGACGACGCATTGGGCTCGGCCGAGCGGGTGTTGGAGGCCCTCCGCCGACCGGTTTCGGCGGCCGGCCGCGAGATCGTGGTGACGGCCAGCATCGGTGTGGCCCTCGGCGCCGCCGGCGTCTCCACCGACCAGCTCCTGTCCAACGCCGATCTGGCCACGTTCGCCGCCAAGGAGCTCGGCGGTGATCGGATCGCCCCGTTCGACGATCGGATGCACGCCCCGATCGCACCGTCGAGCTGATCCGCTCCAGCTAGGGCAGCCCCGACTCCATCATCCGGGCCAGGGCCCCCAGCTGTTCGAGGTAGTGGTCCAGGGAACGGTGGACGAATCCGAGCTGGAGGCCGGTGGCGCCGACGCTGATCAGCTTGCCGACAGCCGCCCGGGTTCCGTCGGGGTCGCCGATCGGATCCAGGGGTCGCCCGTTCTGGAGCACCACCTCGAGGGGGGAGGTGCGTACCTCCCACGCCGGGGTGTGTCGGGCGCGATCCAGCATGACGCCAACTTCCGCCGCCCGCAGGGCGAAGGGGACCCAGCCGTCCCCCAGCTCTACGGCCCGCCGGAGGGATCGGGCGGTGCGCCCCCCGATCCAGAGCGGCACCGACGGCTGGAGGGCGCAGGGGTCCATCACCACGTCCCGGTACCGGTAGTAGGTCCCTTCGTGGGCCGGCCGGTGGGTCGAGAGCGAGGACCGGAGGGCCTCCAGCGAGTCGTCGGCGCGGGCCCCCCGATCATCGAACGGCGCACCCAGCAGATGGAACTCCTCCTCCAACGAGCCGACCCCGAGGCCCAGCACCAGGCGTCCCCGGCATACCTGGTCGAGGGTGCCGTAGCGCTTGGCTATCTCGAGGGGGTGGTGATAGCCGAGCACCAGCACGTTGGTGGCCAGGCGGATGCGGGAGGTCACAGCGGCCAGGTAGCCGAAGGTGGCCAGGGGATCCCAGTAGCGGCTACCTCTCACCGGAGCCACATCGGTGGGGATGACCACGTGCTCGCTGCAGGTCAGGTGGTAGTACCCGAGGTCCTCTGCGGTCCGCGCCACGCTGGCCACCTCCTCGATCCCGGCGTCGACCTCCCAGGAGGCGTGGGCGTCCGGCAACAGGGTCAGGACGGGGGTGGTGATGCCCAGCCGCAGGGGGAGCCGGCCGGGTCGGGTGGGTGAATCCTCGCTCTGACTGCCGTCCTCGGGGGCCATGGTGCCTCCATCCCCTGACGTTCGGATCGGGCCGAGGGTAGCACCGCCGGCCGGATGCGCCCCGGTCAGAATCCGGGCGTCGAGCCGGGGGAGGCCGGTCGGAGGGGGTACTAACGTCGATCCCGAGGGACCGTCCGAGGAGGGGTCACATGGCAGACGGAATCGAGATGGACGGCCACCACCGTGCCACTGTCGAGAAGCTCTTCCGGCACCCGACCAGCCACAACGTCCAGTGGCACGACGTGCTGTCCCTCCTGAGGAGCGTGGCCATCGTGAGCGAGGAGCACGACGGGCGGTACAAGGTCACACTGGGATCGGAGACCGAGACGCTCGATGCCCCCCGCGGGCACGACATCGACATCCAGACAGTGGTGGACCTGCGCCGGATGCTGGAGGGTGCGGGGATCGGCCCCGCCACACGCTGACCCGATGGAGGGCGATGCCCGACTACCCCAAGCTGATCACCCGGTTGAACCATGTGGAGCCGGTTCCCCGTCGGATCCGTGCGCTTCACGCCGGCCGGGTGGTGCTCGACACCCTCGCGGCCCGGTATGTCTGGGAGTGGGCCAACTACCCCCAGTTCTACGTGCCGCGACGGGACGTGGCCGAGGAGGTGTTGGTCTCCGACGGCAGCACCGAGTCGACGCTCCGTGGCACGGTGCAGAGATTCTGGCTGGATTCGAGCGATCCCGACGCCCCGCCGGACGGGCGCCTGGTGGTGGAGTCCGATCACCATCTGCTGGTCGACACCTACCGGTTCGAATGGGAGGTCATGGACCACTGGTTCGAGGAGGACGAGGAGGTATTCGTCCATCCCCGCAATCCGTACTGCCGGGTGGACGCCCTGCGCTCGACACGTCCGGTGCGGATCGAGTTGCAGGGGCTGGTGCTGGCGGAGTCGTCGTCCCCGGTGATGGTGTTCGAGACCGGTCTGCCTACCCGCTACTACCTGAACCGGACCGAGGTCCGTTTCGACCACCTGATTCCGTCCCCCACGGTCACCCGTTGTCCCTACAAGGGCACGACCACCGGCTACTGGTCGATGGTGGTCGACGGTACGGTCCACGCCGACCTGGCATGGTCCTACGACTTCCCGACCCCTCAGCTCCGGCCCATCGCCGGACTGGTGGCGTTCTACAACGAGCGGGTTGACGTGTTGGTCGACGGTGAGCTCCTCGAACGGCCCCGGACCCACTTCTCGGACTGACTCGCGGGCGGGGCCGGCGGGACCGGCGCCCGGCGTGCTGCTGGACCGATCGGTCTGCCATGCTTTGACCTCATGATGGACGATCTGATCGAGGCCAACCGCACTTATTCGGCCGACTTCGCCCTAGCCGGAATCCCGGCGTCGGCGGCCAAAGGGTTCGCGCTGGTCACCTGCATGGACAGCCGTATCGAGCCCCTGACCATGCTGGGGCTGGCACCGGGCGACGCCAAGATCCTGCGCAACGCCGGCGGCCGGGTGACCGCCGACGTGCTCCGGTCACTGGTCCTGGCCACCCGCTTCCTGGGCGTGGAGCGGATCGCGGTGATGCAGCACACCGAGTGCGCGCTGGCTGGTCGCACCGACGAGGACGTCCGGTCGGAGCTGCCCGAGGGCATCGACCAGCTCGCCGCGGCCTGGGAGTTCCTGACCATGCCGGATCCGGACGCCGCCCTCCACCTCGATGTGGACGCGGTGCCGGCTCGTGCAGCCTGTTGCCCGAGGGGACCCGGGTGGAGGGGTGGCGCTACCACGTCGACACCGGGGTGGTGGAGCGGGTCGTGCCCGCCTGAGGCACGGCCCGACAGGCCCGGGGGCCGCAGAGGAGGGAGAGGGTGTGAATACTCGGACAGCCGTTCCCGAGCGGCCGCGCCTGCCGGCGCCGATCGATCCTGCTGGGGCCCCCGAGGGAGCGGGTACGACCTTCGTCCGGCCCGACGGCCGTAGGACGCTGCAGCTGGTGCTGGCATCGAGCGCTTTGCCTCGCGGGCGAGGGTCGTGGCCCTGGCCGGCCGGGGTGGGAGGGGCGCCACCGGCTCCGACGGCCCCCACGGGGGCCGGATGGGAGGCAACGGGCCGCCTCGTGAGCAGTCGGGGGACTGTGGAGGGGTCGATGACCGCTGGCTGGCCCCCCGACTCGAGGCGGGATGCCACATCGCCATGTGCGTGACCACGGGCTTCATGCTCGTCCTCATGCTCTGAGCGGACCCGAATGGGAGAGCCCGGCCCGGCTCGGTACGCTGGGTCCGTGCCGGAGAGGAGATCGATGCTCGGGATGCCGGGCATGAGGTACGTGCCCCTGGACTCCCACACGGCACGTGGCCCAGTGGCAGTTCAGCCCGTTCCCCCTGCTGGTCCTGGCCGCGGTCATCGTGACGGCAGCCTGGTACCTCAGGGCCCGGTCCGACCTGGCGGCCGGGGCCGGCGCTGGAGCTGGAAACGCACACTCTCGTTCCTGGCCGGGCTGGTGGTCCTGGACCTGGCCCTGCAGTCGCCGGTGGCCACCTTCACCATGGAGTTCTTCCAGGCCCACGTGATCCAACACCTCCTGTTGATGGTGGTGGCGCCGCCCCTGCTGGCCATGGGCGCGCCGATGACCCTGGCCCTGCAGACCTCGGGCCGGGACACCAAGGTACGTCTGCTCGGCATCCTGAACTCCCGGCCGTTCCGGGTGGTGACCCACCCGGTGCCGGTGTGGTTCGCCTACTACTTCTCGATGTTCGCCTTCTTCCTCACGTTCGCCCTCGGGTTCGCCATGGACCACATGTGGCTGATGGACCTGATCAACCTGGTCTTCCTGTTCGCCTCGACCCTGTTCTGGTGGCCCATCGTGGGGCTGGACCCCATCCCGCATTGGCCGATGAGCCACGGGGCCAAGATGATCAACCTGCTGATCGGGGTGCCCATCGAGTCGTTCCTGGCCCTGGCCCTGCTGAGCACCACCCGTCCGGCGGCCCCCATCTACACGCTGGCCAGCACCCACGCCGGGGCCGGGATCCTGTGGGTGGGAGCCGAGCTCTTCACCTTCCTGGCGCTGATCCCGGTGTTCGTCCAGTGGGTCCGGATGGAGGAGCGCAGAGGGGCCCGCTACGACGCCCAGCTGGACGCCGAGGAGGCGGCCGACCGGGCCGAGCGGGCCGGACCGCGGCCGCCGTCGACGACGTGATCCGGCGACCGCGTCGGGATCAGTGCGGTGGAGGCGGCCGGCGTGAACACGTAGGTGTAGGGGGTGACGTGTGGCGCGTTGTAGAACACGACCTTCCCCTTGACCGAGACGCCCACCACGACCGCCGACGAGCCGACCTGGACGGTCATGGTCCCCTGGGCCGGGAAGCTGAGGTGCTTGCCGGCGGGTTGGACCCCGACGATGAGCGGTACCGACGACTGCGTGCTGGTCACCTGCACCCAGCACGGGACCGGTGGTGGTGATGTCGACGGCGAATTGCGCTGGTGTTGACCGAGTAGTTGGAGCTCTGCCCGGTGGACCTGGCCGGGGTCACCACTGCGACTGCCTGGCGGGGCGCGGTGGGGGTGGTCGCCGGAGCGGAGGGCTGGGCCACCGACCGGGCTCCGACCACCCGCAGGATGTGGGCCGAGACCAGCCACCGGGGCCGCTGTTGGAGGATGACCAGTCCCGGCGACCACAGCCAGCGACCAGCAGGCCGGCCAGCCAGGTGGTGATCTTCAGGGACGTCGGGGCCCGCAGTCTCCGCCGGGCCCGGGCCACGGCCCGCTTGCTCTGGCGGAGCTCCTGGCGGGGGACGACCGGGAAGGTGCCGGTGGGGGGACCGGTGGCCACGCCGTAGCCGTAGCCACCGGCGGCGGCCGTGGAGCCGGCGCCGACCCGTGGGGACCTGGCCGGTCTGGGTGAAGGCCCGGAGGTGGTCGGGACCGGTGGTGACCGCGGCCACCACGTTGGTGACGGGGCACCGTCGTCGTTCCGGGGCGCACCGTTGGTGGGGGCGGCAGGGTGCGGTGGACCAGGCGTCGATCATCCGGAGGGCCAGGGCGTCACCGTCCAGGCCGATGAAGGCGGCGTAGCGCCGGAGGGTGGACAGGGCCAGGGCCTGGTCGGGGAGGCCGGCCAGGTCGCCCCGCTCCAAGGCCTCGAGCTGGGTGATGGGCCGGCTCAGGCGGTCGTGGACGGACAGGAGATCGAGGCCCCGCTCCTCCCGGGCCTCGCGGAGCAGCCGCCCGATCTCCTCGGCAGAGGAGTTCGGTCCCTCGTCTTGGTCGTCACGCCGCCGAGTCGCTCCGCCGCGTTGCCGGATCACCAGCTGTCTCCTGACTGTTGCCCAGTTGGCCAAGCGTACTTGTTCACTCTGTCTTTTCGGCACGATCGCCGCCAACCTGTATCCAGCCCGATCGGGCGTCACCGTCCGCCGCCGGCCCAGGGAATGTTGCGACGCAACTATTGTTGGAGGGACTAGAAGCGATCGTCAGCGTGCCGGTGGCGCAGTGGCAACCTGAGAGCGACCAGGAGGATGGCCATGCCAGCAGTGACCGTGGACGATGCAGGTGCGTTTGCCGAGCGTCGGGACGCTCGATCCGGCGTCGACCACCGGGCGGCCCGTGGTCTCGGTGACCACCGCCCCGGCCGGATTCGAGGGAGAGGGCTTCCCGGTGCGCCGCGCCTTCGCCGGCGTGGACCGGCGGCCACCTCGACCCCTTCGTCCACATGGACCAGATGGGGGAGGTGGAGTACGCGCCCGGTGAGCCCAAGGGGACGCCCGTGGCACCCGCACCGGGGCTTCGAGACGGTCACCTACATGATCGACGGGACCTTCCAGCACCAGGACTCCATCGGGGGCGGCGGGCTGATCAGCGACGGGGACACCCAGTGGATGACGGCCGGCGGGGGGATCCTCCACATCGAGGCCCCCCCGAGGACCTGGTGGCCAGCGGAGGGCTCTTCCACGGCATCCAGCTGTGGGTCAACCTGCCCAGGGCCGACAAGATGGTCGCCCCCCGCTACCAGGACATCGGCCGGTCGAACGTGGCCCTGCTGTCCTCGCCCGACGGTGGCGCCCTGCTGCGGGTGATCGCCGGCGACGTGGCCGGCCACGCCGGGCCCGGGTCCACCCACTCGCCCATGGCCATGGTGCACGCCACCCTGGCCCCGGGGGCCCGTGTGGAGCTCCCGTGGCAGCCCGGAGTTCAACGCGCTGGTCTACGTGCTCGGGGGGGCGGGCTCGGTGGGTACCGACGGGCACCCGGTCCGGGACCGGACAGCTGGCCGTCTTCGGCGAGGGTGACTCGGTCACCGTCGCCGCCGACGCCCACCCAGGAGGCAGCGACGCCCGACCTCGACGTGCTGGTCCTCGGCGGCCGGCCCATCCGGCGAGCCGGTCTACGCCTACGGGCCGTTCGTCATGAACACCCGCGAGGAGGTGGCCCAGGCCTTCGAGGACTACCAGGCGGGCCGGCTGGGCACGGTGCCCGCCGACCACATCGGGTCCTAGGCCCCCGGGGACCGGACCTGGACAGCGTCCGGCCCCCGGATGGTGCCGGTCCCCGCCGACCGGCCAACGATGTCTCTCCTGCCCCACTTCAATCCCCGACGATGAATCCGGCCCGCTCGACTCGGCTGTGAGCGACCCGCGGCATCAGGTCCATACGGCGGACGCCCTGGTGCTCTCGACGCCCGAGTACGCCGGCGCCGTCCCGGGCTCGGTCAAGAACCTGCCGGACCTGTGACCACCGATCCATGCACGCCGGTGGCTTGGATCGACAGTTCGCCCCGGGGAGCGGAGGCGGCGCACCGGTCATGGCGCCGGGTGCTCGGGTAGGCCCACGTCACGATGCGTCGAGGAGGCCTGCCTGGAGGTCTCCGTGCCGGGCGCCCTGAAAGTGGACGAAGGGTGATGTCCGATCCGGGCGTCGCCGGACGACCGGGACCGCCCTTCTCGCCCCGGCCGGACAGGTGGCCGACTAGACCGGGATCACCTCGCCGGACACCCCGTCCACGTCGGCCAGGTCCTCCCGGGTGGCGTTGACCAGGAACACCGCCGACAGCAGCGCCACCACCAGGCAGCCCGCCCCGACCAGGAAGCCCACCGTGTAGCCGTGGACCTGGGCGGCCTCCACGTTGGCCCGGGTGGGGACCCGGGTCAGCAGGTAGGTGGCGGTGGCCGAGGCGGCCACGGTGTTGAGCAGCGCGGTGCCCGAGGGAGCCACCCACCTGCTGGGTGGTGTTGACCAGGGCGCTGGACACCCCGGCATCGTGGGCGGGCACCCGGAACAGGGCCGTGCTGCTCATGGGGACGAAGGCCAGGCCCATGCCCAGGCTGATCAGGATCTCGGCCGGCAGGACGTGGGCCAGATAGGTGGTGTCGGGGGTGATCCGGCTCAGCCACAGCATGCCGAGGGCCGCCGCCCCGAACCCGGTGGCCATCAGCACGCCGGGGGCCGAACCGGGGGAGCAGCCGGCTCGACGCCCCGGCGGCCACGATGATGCCGGCCGAGAAGGGCAGGAAGGCGAAGCCCGACTTCAGGGCGGAGTAGCCCAGATTGCCCTGGAAGTAGTAGGTGAGGAAGAGGAACATCCCGAGCAGTCCGGCCCCGACCATGAACGAGCTGAGGAAGGAGCCGCCCCGGTTGCGCTCGAGGATGACCCGCATGGGCAGCAGCGGGTTCTTCGACCGGGCCTCGATGGTGACGAAGGCGGCCAGCAGCACCACGGCGATGCCCGAGGCAGGTCAAGGTGGCGGAGGCCGCCCAACCGTCCGAAGCCGCCTTGGTGAACCCGTAGACCAGGGCCACCAGGCCGGCGGTGACGGTGACGGCGCCGGGAATGTCGTAGCTGGTGTTGCCGTGGGCCCGGGACTCCCGGACCACCGGCACCGCGGCCAGGGCCGCGGCCGCGGCGATGGGCACGTTCACCAGCAGGCACCAGCGCCACGAGGCGTACTCGGTGAGCACGCCGCCCATGATGAGCCCGATGGCCGCCCCGCCGCCGGAGATGGCGCCGTAGACGCCGAAGGCGGTGGCCCGCTCCTTGACCTCGGTGAAGGTCACCGAGATGAGCGAGAGGGCGGCCGGGGCCAGGAGCGCGGCGAAGGCGCCCTGGAGGGCCCGGGCCCCGAACAGCATCGGTGCGTTGGCCGCCACGCCACCCAGGGCCGACGCCCCGGCGAAGCCGAGCAGCCCGATGACGAACATCCGCTTGCGCCCCACGTAGTCGGCGATCCGCCCGCCCAGCAGCAGCAGGCCGCCGAAGGAGAGCGTGTAGGCGGTGACCACCCACTGCCGGTTGGCCGTGGAGATGTGCAGCGCGTGCTGGGCGGAGGGCAGGGCGATGGTGACGATGGAGGCGTCGAGCACCACCATCAGCTGGGCCACGGCGATGACCCCCAGGGCGAGCCAGCGCTTGGGGTCGGGCCCGGGGCCGGGGGTCGGGGGGAAATTGGGATGCGTCGATCTCGGCGACGGTGGTCATGGGGGCTCCTCGGGTCGGGGGGCGGTGGTGAGGGCGGGGTACTAGCGGTGCAGCAGCGGCAGGACGATGTCGTCCACCACGTGGGTCGAGAACTCCTCGTCGATCGATAGGCCGTGGATGACCAGCCGATTGATGAGGAGCGCCGGGATCACCTCTTCCACGACCGCCGCCGAGCTGCCCTTCGGCAACTCCCCCCGATGGACGGCACGGTCGATGATCCCGTTGAACTCCCCCTTCTTGCTGTCGAGCACCTGGGTGCGGACCAGCTCGGCCAGCTCCGGATCGGAGCGCATGGCCGAGGTCACGCCGGCGATGACGGCGGCGTCCACCTCGGAAGCCGAGCAGGAGATCTGGTCCAGCGCAGCCAGCAGGTCGCCGCGGAGCGAGCCGGTGGAGGGGAACGGCTCGGAGGCCGCTGGCGCCCTTCATGCACCGCACGGCCGCCGCCACCACCTGGGCCTTGCCCGACCAGTGCCGGTAGATGGTGGCCTTGCCGGCGTGGGCCCGCTCGGCCAGAGCGTCCATGCTGAGGCGGTCGTAGCCCACCTCCATCAGCAGCTCGAGGGCGGCGTCGAGGATGGCCTGCTCACGGGCCTCGGCCCGCGGCCCGGTCGGCTTGTCGGCCTTCCCGTTGCTCTCCTCGATACCCGACGGTGGTCACGACACGCTGCTCCGATCACGTTGAAAACGGAACTGTTCCGTTCACGAGCATCGTACCGAACCGAACTGGACAGAACGCAACCGTTCCGTTCCGATTGGCTCATGACCTGGGAGTGATGCTGCGTCGGGACTCCCTTCAGGCTCCCTCGCTCCCCTGCTGCTGAACAGGACCGGGGGTCCCAGGGTTGGAGGGGGGTGACGGCGGCGGTCGGAGGGAGGAAGGCACTGCTCGACGGGACCCGACAGACGAGGTCGAGCGCGGTGGTCGGTACTCGTGGCCCCGGCGGTGGCGCCGTCGCGGCTCGTGGACGAGGTCGACGAGCCCGGCGCGGCCGGGGCCACCGGTAGGGGGGTTGACGCTGAACTGGGTCCCGGTCACCACGGTGACCGGGGCTCCGTCCGCGGTCGGGCCGAGGGCGGTGATGACCGACCCTGACAGGGAGTGGGCCACGACCTGGGCCGCGGCTTGGTCCGCCGGGGACTTGGAGGCGTAGTAGACGACGGTCTCGGACTGGGGGCCCACCGACGCGGTGTCACCGATGCCGGCGACGTGGAACCCGAGGGCCTGGAGCGCGGCGGAGGTGTCGGTCGCCTGGTTGTAGGCCCGGTGCCGTTCAGTCACGGAGACCGAGACGGTGGCCGGGGCGGGGAGCTTCTGGCCGGTCATGGAGTCGGTGGTCGAGTCGATGCCCAGGAACTTGTCGATCACGGCCTGGTCCTGGGTGATCGACGGGAACTCGACGTCCCCGTAAGACGCCCCCCGGTAGGTGTAGCCGGAGCCGGACTGGTCGACCTCGACGGGCAGGGTGAGCTGCGGCGCGCCGTTCACGTTGACCGAGTGAAAGGTGAGTACCAAGTCAACCATGTCGGAGCTGGAGAACTTCCGGTCCACTTCGAGCTGGGGCGCCACTCCGCTGACCAGCCGCTCGTCGGTGATCGGGTCGGACAGGCCCTGTTTGGCCACGGCCGAGGCCAGGACCCGCAGGAATTCGTGGTCGCGCCGGATCCGGGCCAGGTCGCTCAGGTTCTCGGACGGCCAGAACTCCGGCAGGTTGGTGGTGATCCCCGGCCCCTTGTACTGAAGGTGTCGGGCCCGCACCACCTGGAGGGCCTGGAAACCGTTCAGCTGCACGCACCCCGGAGTCAGCTGCTTCAAGCCGGAGTAGGCGTCGTAGACCGGCTCGGGAAAGTACATCTTGACTCCACCGAGGGCGTCCACGACGTTGGCGAAGCTGTCGAAGTTGAGCACCACGTAGTGCTGGATGGGGATCCCCAGGTCCTGGTTGATGGCCGCCACCAACTGGCTGGGCCCCTGGTAGAGGGCGGCATCGATCTTGTTGGCCCCGGTGGTCCGGGCGTTGGGCACGAACAGGTCACGGGGGATGGACAGGATGGAGACCGAGTGCCGGGCGGGATCGAGGTGCAGGATCATGACCACGTCGCTGTTGACCCCGTTCACCCCGGCCGAACACAGGCCGTAGGCCGCGTTCTGGACCTTGAGCGCGCAGCGGTCGGTGGAGCCGACCATGAGGATGTTCTCCGTGCCGGCGTCGGCCCCGCTGGTCGGGACATCGGTGAGGCCCCGCACATCGATGCGGTGGATCTCGTGGTTGAGGTACCAGGCGTAACCGGCCGTGCGCCGACCACCACCACGACGACCACGGCCAGCGGTCCCGAGGATCCAACGGATCTTCCGATGGCGCCGCCGCCGGCCCCGTTGGGCGCCGCGGATCTCTTCGCCCAACGCCAGGAGCCCGGATTCGTCGAAGGTGGCCAGGCTCGGACCTTCTCCGGTGTGGCCCGCGTCGGGCGCCGACCCCTCCGGGTCCGGGTGCGCGGCCGGGTCCACCGCCGGGACCGCGGCGTCGGGCGCCGACTCCTCCGCGGCCGGGTCCACCGCCGGGACCGCGGCGTCGGGCGCCGACTCCTCCGGGTCCGGGGCTGGGGCCGGGACCCTGGAGAAATCGGAGAAGGGGCCGAGTGGTCGGTCCTCCGAGCCGGTACCCGTCATGGCCGGAGACGGTAGCAAGGCCGGTCTCTCACCGGGCGGCAGCGGACGGTGTTTCGCGATGGGAGGGCCTGGCACCTCCCTTCGATGACCGGGGCCTCGTGAGTCCGAGCTCCGAGGAGCGGAGGCGCAGCGTGTCGTACCAGTAGCGCACGGTCCAGGTCGGCCAGTTGTTGGTGACCCGGCCCGAGGCGGTCTTGTACCAGCTGCGGCAGTTGGCCACCCAGGCGGTCCCGGCCATCAGCCGCTGGGTGCGCTCGTCGTCACGGCGGTAGGCCTCCGGGGTCACGCCCACCAGGGAGCCCTGCCGGGTCCGAAGGCGGCGGTCTGGACCGCCAGGGCCTGGAGCATCAGATTGAGCTGGCGTTCGACCATGAAGAGGATGGAGTTGTGCCCGAGGTTGGTGTTGGGTCCGTAGAGGAAATAGCAGTTGGGGAAGCCGGGGACTGCGGTACCCCAGGTAGGCCCGGGCCCCGCCCTCCCACGCCTGGGCCAGGGTCCCGCCGCCCTCGCCCGTGACCGGGATGTGGGCCAGGAAGTCGGTGGTGGAGAAGCCGGTGCCGAAGATGAGCACGTCGGCCGGGCGCCGGGTGCCGTCGGCGGTGACCACAGCGTCCGCCTCGAGGCGGTCGATGGGCTCATCGACGACCTCGACGGTGGGTCGCATGATGGCCGGGTACCAGTCGTTGGAGATCAGGATCCGCTTGCAGCCGATGGGGTAGTCGGGAACCACTGTCGCCTCGGGCAGCCGTTCGGAGACCACCCCCTCCCGGATCCCTTTGGCCAAGCAGCTGCCGGAGCCGCCCACCGGTCCAGCTGTCCTTGCGGAACCAGATCCAACGGAGTTCGAGGCTCCAGTAGATCCACCACCGGTAGGCCCGGGCCAAGGGTGGCACCCGGTCCAGGAGCCGGCGCGTCGAGGTCCGGTAGGCCCGGTCCTTCTTCGGGCCCACGTAGTTGGGCGACCGTTGATAGACGGTGACGCTGGCCGCCAGGGCCGCCACCGGCGGTACGAACTGGATGGCGCTGGCTCCGCTGCCCACCACCGCCACCCGCTTGCCCGTGAGGTCCACCCGGTGGTCCCAGCGGGACGAGTGCCATATCGGTCCGGCGAACTGCTCGAGTCCCTCGAGGTCGGGGATGTGGGGTCGGTTGAGCTGGCCGCAGGCGAACACCACGGTGTCGGCCTCGAGCACACCGATGCCCTCGGGGGAGACCATCGACACCTTCCACCTCGCGGTCTCCTCGTCCAGGACGACCCCGGTCACGGTGGTGCCGAGTCGCAGGTGGGGAGCGAGGCCGAAGCGCCCGATCAGGCCTTCGGCGTAGGTCAGGATCTCCCGTTGGTCGGCGAAGCGGCGAGTCCAGGCGGAGGTGGAGGCGAAGGAGAAGGAGTAGAGGTGCGAGGGGACGTCGCAGCCGCTCCCCGGATAGGTGTTGTCCCGCCAGGTCCCCCCGACCCCTTCCGACTGCTCGACGATGGTGAACGTTCGCAGACCGGCTCGGACCAGTTGGATGGCGGCGCCCAGCCCGGACAGGCCTCCGCCCACGATCACCACGCGAGGCAGGGGTCGGCCCTCGAGGCGCGCCGATCGCACCGCGTGCTCCAGCTGCCTGCGTCCGATGTCCAGCGCCATAGGTCCCCTTCGCCTGCCAGGTCCGTACGAGGATCGACGTTACCGGGGCCGGGCGGTGCCCTGTGGCCCGGTACCCAGGTCGGGTGCAACATGTCTCGCCGGTTCAGTGTTACGTTCCCCATGACAAGAGGGGTTCCCGACTTCAGTTTGGCTTCATTTCGACTTCACGGTTCGAGTGCAACCACAAGATGGAGGACTCCAGTGCCCGAGGGAATTGAGATCAGTGAAATCGAACCCGAACACCTCGGGGTTCGCACGGACGAGGAGCTGCTGGCGGAGCTCGGGTACAAGCAGGAGCTGAACCGATCGTGGTCGGGCTTCTCCAACTTCGCCATCTCGTTCTCGATCATCTCGATCCTGGCCGGTTGCTTCACCACCTTCTCGAGTGGGTGGAACGGCGGCGGTCCCGCTGCCATCGCCTGGGGATGGCCGATCCTGGCGGCATTGATCCTATGCATCGGCCTGTGCCTGGCCGAACTGGTCTCCGCGTACCCCACCTCCGGCGGCATCTACTGGTGGGCGTCGAAGCTGGGCGGGGCCAAGGCCGGCTACTACACGGGCTGGCTCAACCTCATAGGACTTCTGGCCATCGTGGCCTCGGTGGCCTACGGGTGCGCCACCTTCCTCGATCTCACCCTCGGCTTTCTCTTCACCAGCTGGCACTCGGGCAGCCTCGACACCATCTTCCTGTTCTTCATCGGCATCCTGCTGATCGCCGCCGTGGTCAACATCTTCTCCAGCCACCTCCTGGCCCTGGTCAACAACGTCTCGGTGTGGTGGCACGTGTTCGGCGCCGCCGCGGTGGTACTGATCCTGGTCTTCATCCCCGACCACCACGCCAGTGCCTCGATGGTCTTCACCTCGACGGTGAACAACACCGGCTTCTTCGGGGGCAAGACTCACGGACTCGGATTCCTGATCGTCGTGCTGCCCATCGGCGCGCTGCTGACCCAGTACACCATCACCGGGTACGACGCCTCCGCCCACCTCTCCGAGGAGACCAGGAGCGCAGCGGACACCGCGGCCAAAGGCATGTGGCGGTCGATCTTCTACTCGGCGATCGGCGGGTGGATACTCCTCCTGGCCTTCCTCTTCGCCGTCCAGGACGAGTCGAAGGTGACAGCAGCCGGGGGAGGCGTCGCCACCATCTTCGCCCAGGCCCTCTCCTCCCGCTGGGGCGGCACCGTGTTGCTGATCTCTTCCGTGGGCCAGTTCTTCTGCACGATGGCCTGCATGACCAGCTGTTCCCGGATGCTGTTCGCCTTCAGTCGTGACGGAGCCGTGCCGGGACACAAGCACTGGTCGAAGCTCAGCTCCCGCCGGGTGCCGGTGGCCGGTGTCGTACTCACCGCCGTCATCGGGATCATCCTCACCTCCCCTGCGCTGATCAAAGTGGACATCGCCGGCGCCGCCGTCCCGGTTGCCTTCTTCGCCGTCGTGTCGATCGGGGTCATCGGCCTGTACTGGTGCTTCGCCATCCCGATCTGGCACCGCTGGCGGATGGGCGACTCCTTCGTACCCGGAGGCTGGAACCTCGGGACCAAGTACAAGGTGCTGTGTGTGATCGCCCTCATCGACGTCGTCCTCGTCACCTTCATGGCCTTCATGCCGACCTCGAACCTGGGCGTGCCGTGGACCACCGGGTTCGCCTGGAAGTATGTCAACTACACCATCCTCGTCGTGCCCGCCGCCATGATCTTCCTGTGGGTCTACTGGCACCTGTCGGTCAAGAACTGGTTCACCGGCCCGAAGAAGACGGTCGACCTCACCGACGAGGAGCTGGTCGCCGGCATCTAGCGGCGCCAGCTCGTCCGCCGAGCCGTGGACAAGGCCAAGGCGTCAGCGGGAGGAGGGGGGGAGGGCCCGGTGCTCCCCGCGTGGTTGGGTGACAGGGTCGATGTGTTCGGCGGCCGGCCGGTCGAGGTCGAAGAGCTCGCCGGTGGCCTCACCAACCGCAACCTCAAGGTCACCACCGACCAACGGTCGTTCGTCGTCCGCATCTCCGCCTTGAGCTCGGGCGGGCTGGCCATCGACCGCGAGCACGAGTACCAGAACTCGGTGATCGCCGCGGAGTCCGGCGTGGGAGCGCCGGTCATCGCGTACCTTCCCGAGGAGTCCGTGCTGGTGATCGGCTATATCGAGGGAAGAACGCTGACCGACCGGGACTTCTCCCGGCCCGATGTCATCGAGAGGGCAGCCGAGTCATGCCACCGACTGCACCAGGGCGGCAGGTTCGTCAACGACTTCGACATGTTCGACATCCAGCGCGGTTACCTTCGGACGGTGCTGGACGGCGGCTACAGACTGCCCGAGGGCTATCTCGACTTCGAGCCGGACGTGACGCGGATCCGGGGCGCCCTCGCTGTTCGCCGGGAGCCCACGGTGGCCTGCAACAACGACCTCCTGGCGGGGAACTTCATCGACGACGGGGACCGGATCCGGTTGATCGACTACGAGTATGCGGGGAACAACGACCCCTGCTTCGAGCTCGGGAACATCGGCAGCGAATGCCACCTCTCCGACGATCAGCTGGTCCACCTGGTGACCTCGTACTACGGAAGGCCGCTGGTCAACAAGGTCGCCCGGGCCCGTCTCCAGGGTCTGATGTCCCAGTACGGATGGACCCTGTGGGCTTCGATCCAGCAGGCCACGAGCGACATCAACTTCGACTTCTGGCCGTGGGGGCTGGAGAAGTACGAGCGGGCCGTGGCGATGTTCCGCGGGCCGCTCCTCGACCGCCTCATCGCCGACGTGCAACGGGATGACTGATCAGCCAGGATCGGGGTGGTCACGGTGGCCACCCTTCGGCAGGCTCCGACGGGACGACACGGGGGACGGGGCGCCATGAGAATCCGAGCGGCATGAGCACGGGGAGCGACCCGCCGAGCCGGGCTCAGGTGGTGATCATCGGTGGCGGCATGGTCGGCATCAGCACCGCCTATCACCTCACCCACCTGGGATGGACCGACGTTCTCGTCGTCGAGCAGGGTCAGCTTGTCGTCGGGAACCACCTGGCACGCGGCGGGCCTGGTGGGCCAGCTGCGGGCGACGGAGGGCGGGACACGACTGGTTCAGTACTCGGCGGAGCTCTACAGCGACCCTCGAGGAGGAGACCGGCCTGGCCACCGGGTTCAAGCGCTGCGGCGGCGTCACGGTGGCCCGGACCGAGGATCGGATGGTGCAACTCCGCCGGACGGCAGCCACCGCCGAGGTCTACGGCCTCGAATGCGAGCTGATCACACCGGCACGGGCCAAGGAGCTGTACCCGGTTCTCGCCACGGACGACCTGGTCGGGGCCATCTGGCTGCCCGGCGACGGCACCGCCAACCCGGTCGACGTGACGGCATCCCTGGCCCGGGGGGCCCGCGACGGTGGGGCCCGCGTCCTCGAGCACACCAGGGTCATCGGCATCGAGCAGGCGGCCGGTCGGGTGAGCGGGGTGATCACCGATCATGGCCCGATCGAAGCCGAGGTGGTGGTGAACTGTGCCGGACAGTGGGCCAAGGCGGTCGGTGCCATGGCCGGGGTGAACGTCCCCCTGCACTCCGCCGAACACTTCTATGTGGTTTCCGAGCAGATCGAGGGCGTCCATCCGGACCTCCCCATCCTGCGTGATCCCGACGGCTTCACCTACTTCAAGGAGGAGGTCGGCGGACTGGTGATCGGTGGGTTCGAACCGGAGGCCAAGCCGTGGGTGGCCCCGGACCGGCTGCCCTACCCGTTCGAGTTCCAGCTGCTCGACGAGGACTGGGACCACTTCTCGATCCTCATGGAGAGCGCGCTCGACCGAATCCCGTCGCTCCACCACACCGGGATCCGGAAGTTCTACAACGGACCGGAGAGCTTCACGCCCGACAACCAGTTCATCCTGGGGGAGGCCCCGGAACTGCGGAGCTTCTTCGTCGGTGCCGGTTTCAACTCCGTCGGCATCGCGTCGGCCGGTGGGGCGGGTCGGGCCCTGGCCGAGTGGATCGTGCAGGGCGAGCCCACCAGCGATTTGGTGGCGGTGGACATCCGGCGGTTCGCTCCGTTCAACGGCAACGTCCAGTGGCTCCACGACCGGGTCGGCGAGATCCTCGGGCTCCACTACCAGATCCCGTGGCCCAATCGCGAGCTGGAGACGGCCCGCCCGTTCCGACGCTCCCCGTCTACCACCTGCTCGAAGCGGCCAACGCCCAGTTCGGTTCGAAGATGGGTTGGGAGCGGGCCAATGCCTTCGCCCCGGCCGGCGAGGAGCCGCGTGCTCGACTACACCTGGTCCAAGCCCACGTGGTTGGAGTGGTCGGCGGACGAGCAGCGCCGGACCCGGACGGTGGCCACCCTCTTCGACGAGACCTCGTTCGGCAAGCTCCTGGTCTCACGGCGGGGACGCCGAGGTGCTCCTGCAGCGTCTGTGCACCGGCGAATGTGGCCGTGCCCATCGGATGTGCCGTCTACACCGGGATGTTGAACGACGGGGGGGCTACGAGGCCGACATCACCGTGACCCGCCTGGCTCCCGACCGTTACCTTCTGGTCACCAGCTCGGCGTCGGTGATACGTGACCGGGTGTGGATCGAGAGCCACATCGGATCGGACGAGCACGTGTCGGTCGTGGACGTCTCGTCGTCCTATGCCGTCTACGGGGTGATGGGCCCGAGCTCCCGGGAGCTGCTCGGACGGGTGAGCCGCGCCGACTTCTCCGACCAGGCCTTCCCGTTCGGCACCAGCCGGGAGATCGACCTCGGCCACTCGACGGTCCGGGCCACCCGGATCACCTACGTCGGGGAGTTGGGCTGGGAGCTCTACGTACCGTGCCGAATTCGCCGTGGGCGTGTACGAGGCCCTGATCGATGCTGGTGCCGACCTCCCGCTCACCAACGCCGGCTACTACTCGATCAACTCCCTTCGGCTGGACAAGGGATACCGTGCCTTCGGCACGGACCTGACGCCCGACCACAACCCGGTGGAGGCCGGTCTCCGGTTCACCTGCAAGCTCGGATCGGGGGTCGACTTCATCGGCCGGCCGGCCGTTGAGCGGGTCATCGCCGAGGGTCCCCGACGGAGGCTGGTCTCGTTCCGGCTGGACGAGCCCGATCCGATGATGTGGGGAGGTGAGCTCGTCCAGCGGAACGGTGAACCGTCCGGGCAGGTGACCTCGGTGGCCTGGTCGGCGACGCTCGACGCCTGCGTCGGGCTGGCCTACGTCTGGGGCCGGGATGGGGAACCGGTCACGCCCGACTACCTCGCCGCGGGGGTCTACGAGCTCAACGTAGGGGGGACCTCCGCCCTGCCCGCGTCGGGCTCCGGGCGTTCTTCGACCCCTCCAACCAGCGGATCCGGTCATGACCGGCGTGCCCTCCGACCCGCCCGACGCCGTCCCCGGGCGCCGCCGGATGCGGTTGGCGAGAGCCCGTGCCGCGTTCGGGCAGGGACTCCGCTCCCTTCT
The DNA here is from genome assembly GCA_963717885.1 of uncultured Acidimicrobiaceae bacterium. GTDB lineage: Bacteria > Actinomycetota > Acidimicrobiia > Acidimicrobiales > RAAP-2 > Bog-756. The sequence goes on from CAVQXB010000001.1 coordinate 198,878, forward strand.
CCGGCCGGAGGGCCTGCCGGCCGAAGCGGCCGCCGAGCTGGAGACGACACTCGGGGATGTCGGCCGCGCCGCCTTCACGGGGGGACCCGGGCGCCTCTCCCGGGCGCGCCAGAGGTCAGGGCGGCACCGCCCCGACTGCTCGATTGGATGTCGGGCCAGGTGCTCGAGCATCCGGCGCCGCTCTACGACCGCCAGGGCGTGGAGGCGCTGGCCGCCCGACAGACCCGTTCCATCGCCACCGCGGTGGGGGCCCTGCAGGTGGCGCTGGTGGGGGCGGCGGTCGCCTCCACGCCGGAGGGTGGGCCGATCCTGGCCCTGGCCATCGACGGCGTGGTGGGCCAGGTGGCCTCGGTGGTCCACGGCTTCTGCGACTGGTACAACACCGGCTCGTACCTGGTGCGCGGCCTCCGTCAACAGGGGATCACCGTCGACCGCGCCGAGGTGCGGCGCCTGACCAACGCCGCCCTGATGTCCAGGGGATCGACGGTGGACCACCGTGCCCTGTCCCGGTCCACCGAGCTACGCCTGGCCCGTAGCTGGGTGGGGCGCGGTGTGCTCGACGCCCTGCCCTTCGGGTCCAGCCTGGGCCGGGCCTCGGGACGGGCGGCCGCACGGATCGACGAGACCGACCTGGTGGAGCTGGTGAGGCTGCTGCGGCTGGAACCCCTCTCCGACTCAGAGCACCTTGGACAGGAACGACCTGGTCCGCTCGTGGGTCGGGGAGGTGAGCACCGCCCTGGGTTCGCCCGACTCGACGACCACGCCACCGTCCATGAACACCACCGTGTCCCCGACCTCGCGGGCAAAGCCCATCTCATGGGTGACGACGATCATGGTCATCCCGTCCTCGGCCAGGCCGCGAATCACGTCGAGCACGTCGCCGACCAGTTCGGGGTCGAGGGCCGAGGTGGGTTCGTCGAAGAGCATCAGCTTGGGCGCCATGGCCAGAGCCCGTGCGATGGCCACCCGCTGCTGCTGTCCACCGGAGAGCTGGTTTGGGTAGTTCTTCACCTTGTCGGCCAGCCCCACCCGCTCGAGCAACAGGCGGCCCCGGTCCCGGGCCGTCCCGGCCGACTCCCTCTTCACCCGAACCGGTCCGGAGATCACGTTGTCGAGGACGCTCATGTGGGGGAAGAGGTTGAAGCGCTGGAAGACCATGCCGATCTCGGCCCGCTTGCCGCACACCTCCCGGTCCGCAGCTCGTAGAGCTTGCCGCCGCTGCGGCGGTAGCCGACCAGCTCGCCGTCGACGGAGAGCTCGCCGCGGTCGATCTTCTCCAGGTGGTTGATGCACCGCAGGAAGGTGCTCTTCCCCGAGCCGGACGGACCGATCAGGCAGAGGACCTCGCCGTGGTCGACGGTGAGGTCGATGCCCTTCAGCACCTCGAGGCGGCCGAACGACTTGTGCACGCCGACGGCCCTGACCATCGGCTCGGTCACCGAGTCTCCTCGTGGTGCGGCACGCTGACCGACGCTGACGGGGCGGCGGGCCACGGCTCACCCTCCAGGGCCGGCTCCGGGCCGGGCCGGATGTGGAGGAGGCTCTGGCGCAGCTTCTGGAACGGAGTGGGCGGAAGGGCCCGAGAGGATCCCCGGGCGTAGTAGCGCTCGACGTAGAACTGCCCGATGGTGAGCACCGAGGTGAACAGGAGGTACCAGAGGCTGGCCACGAGGAGCAGCGGCACGATCTGGTAGTTGGTGTTGGAGATGTTCTGGGTCGCCGTGAACAGGTCGGCGCCGGCGATGGCGTAGACCAGCGAGGTGGTCTTGAGCATGGAGATGGTCTCGTTGCCCGTGGGAGGGATGATGACCCGCATGGCCTGCGGGAGCACGATGCGCCGCATCGTCTGGGCCTTGCTCATTCCGAGCGACTGTGCCGCCTCGTTCTGGCCCTCGTCGACCGAGATGATGCCGGCCCGGACGATCTCGGCCATGTAGGCGCCCTCGTTGAGGCTGAGCCCGAGGGCTCCGGCTACGAACGAGGTCACCAACACGTTGGCGTTGACAGTGGTGAAGGCGGGTCCGAACGGGATGCCGAACGTCAGGTGGGGATAGAGGTAGCTGATCCCGACATACCAGAAGAACAGCTGGACCAGTACCGGGGTGCCACGGAAGAACCAGATGTAGAGCCAGGCCGTGCCCGACAGGAGGGGATTGGGTGAGAGCCGCATGATCGCCAGCACGACCCCCAGGGCGACACCGACCACCATGGCGATGAGGGTCAATTCCAGCGTGACCCCGATTCCCCGCAGGACCGGGGCGTCGAACAGGTACCTCCAGACCACTCCCCACTGGAAGCGGCCCTCCCGCACGCCGCCCCGGGTCACGTGCGAGAACAACAGGGTGTCGACGAGCATGGCCGACAGCACCAGGATCACCGCCCCGGCCACCCACCGACCCGGGTGCCGTACGGGGACGACCTCCATGGTGTCAGGGGGGCCGGACGGTGCCCCGCCGGGAGGAGCGGCCGCAGGGGCGGGGGGATCCGTCATGTGGACACCCCGGGGTGGTTCCTCAGCTGGTGGCACCGTTGACCACCGAAGTGGTCACCGCACCGGCCTGGAGGCCCCACTTGGTGAGGATCTGGGTGTAGACACCGTTGCCGATCAGATAGTTGACCGCGGCCTGGACCGGAGCGGCCATGCCGTTCCCCTTGGGGAGGGCGAAGCCGTACGGGGCCACCTCGATGGCGCTGCCGCTGTTCTGGAACACGCCGTTGGAGGTGGCCACGATGTAGGCCGCCACCGGGGAGTCGGCGAACCCGACGTCGGCCCGACCGCTCGATACCGCCAGGTTGGCCTGGCTCTGGTTGCCGAACGACAGGACGGTCGTCTTGCCACCGGTGCACTTCTTGGCCTGGGCCTTGGCGTCGGACTCCTCGGTGGTACCGGCCTCGACGGCCACCGTGTGGCCGCACAGCGAGGCCAGGCCGTCGAAGCTCAATGAGCTTCCGGACTTGGTGTAGAAGCTCTCACCGGCCTGGAAGTAGCTGACGAAGTCGACCACCTTCTGCCGGGCCAGGGTGACGGTGAACGAAGAGGCCCCCATGCCGTACTTCCCGCTCTGGATACCCGGGATGATGTCGTCGAACGTGACGTTGGTGAGCTTCGGTTTGAGGCCGAGGACCTGCATGATGGCGGTGGCCAGGTCAGCGTCCATGCCCACGATGGTCGATCCGTCGGGGGCGATGAACTCGTTCGGCGGGTAGGTGGCGTCCATGGCGATGGTCACGTCGCCCTTGGACTTGACGGCGGCCGGCACGGTCGCCGCGATGGCGGCGTTGGTGGGCTGGGTCGGGATGACCGTGGCCGGGATGGGGACGGTGGTGGCGGTGGTCGAGGGGGCTGCCGTGGTGCCGGTACTGCTCGAGCCGCTCGAGCAGGCCGCGGCCAGAAAAGCCACCGCCCCGATGGTCGCGGCCAGCGCGGTCTTCCGGAACCCATGGTGGACGGTGAACACGAGGCGACCTCCGCAATCGGTCAACAGGGGCGAGCGCCAAGTGTGCCACGTCACCTCCCGTTCATGTCGAATGGCCGACCGGACCGGCTGACCGCCGGGGGTCCGGCGCCGCCCGTGGTAGTCGGGTGGGCCCGCCATCAGGCGTTCCTTCTACACTCGCTGTGACGGTACCCGGGACCCGGGTGCGGAGCAGGGAGCGAGGCGATGACCGAGACGGCAGAGTTGGTCCGGCCCGAGCCTGCACCCGCGCTGAGCCACCGTCGGGTCCTCTTGGTCATAGGCGCCCTCATGCTCGGGATGTTCCTCGCCGCCCTGGACCAGACGGTGGTCTCGACGGCCCTGCCCACCATCGTCGGCGACCTACACGGCGCCTCCCATCTCAGCTGGGTGGTCACCGCCTACCTGCTGGCCTCGACGGTGTCGACGCCGCTGTGGGGCAAGTTGGGCGACATGTACGGCCGGAAGTTCTTCTTCCAGGTGGCCATCGTGATCTTCCTGGTGGGGTCGGCCCTTTCCGGGCTCAGCCAGTCCATGATCCAACTGATCGCCTTCCGGGCCGTACAGGGTCTGGGCGGCGGCGGCCTGATGATCGGGGCCCAGACCATCGTGGGAGACGTGGTGTCACCCCGTGAGCGAGGCAGGTACATGGGTCTCTTCATGGCCATGTTCGGGGTCACTTCGGTGATCGGCCCGCTCATCGGCGGGTTCTTCGTCGACTACCTCAGCTGGCGATGGATCTTCTACATCAACATCCCCATCGGGCTGGTCGCCCTGGCCGTGACCTCCGTCGCTCTGCCCGGAACACTGAGCCGGGTCCGCCGGGTGATCGACTACCTGGGCACGGCGCTGATCGCCCTGGCCGCCACCTCCCTGGTGCTGTTCACCAGCCTGGGAGGGACGTCGTACCCGTGGACCTCACCCTTCATCATCGGCCTGGCCGTGGCCGGGGTGGTGTTCACGATCCTCTTCTTCGTGGCCGAGCGGCGCGCCGTCGAGCCGGTCATCCCCCTGCCGCTCTTCGCCAACAAGGTGTTCGCCGCGGCCAGCGCCATCGGATTCGTGGTGGGCTTCGCCATGTTCGGGGCCCTCACCTTCCTCCCGCTGTTCTTCCAGGACGTGAAGGGGATCAGCGCCATCCAGTCCGGGGTGCGCCTCTTCCCGCTGATGGGCGGCCTGCTGGTGGCCTCCATCGGCTCGGGCCTGCTGGTCGCCAAGTGGGGCCGGTACAAGGTCTTCCCGGTGGTGGGGACGGCCCTCATGACCGTCGGCCTGTACCTGATGTCGCTGATCGGGGTGTCCACGGGTACCTGGACGACGGCCGCCTACATGGTGGTGTTCGGCCTGGGACTGGGCCTCATCCTGCAGGTCCTCACGGTGGCCGTCCAGAACGCCGTCCCCTACGAGGAGCTGGGCACCGCCACCTCGGGGGTGACCTTCTTCCGGATGATCGGTGGTTCGTTCGGGACCGCCGTGTTCGGCGCCATCTTCGCCAACCTGGTGGTCAGCAACGTGCTGAAGGCGCTCCACCTGACCAAGGCCCCGCCCGGGTTCAATCTGAGTGCCGACAACCCCGGTGCCATCCACAAGTCTGCCGGCTGTGGTCCAGGCCGGAGTGGTCCAGGGCATCGCCCACACCGTCCAGACCATGTTCCTGATCGGCGTTCCCATCGCCTTCGTGGCCTTCCTGCTCAGCTGGACCCTGCCCGAGATCGCCCTGCGCAAGTCGATCCGCACCTCCGAGCCGGCCGAGACACCTCGGCATTCCCGCGCCCCGGACGTCGCTCGAGGAGGTCAGCTGCTGCTGGAGCGGGCTGCCAGCCGGGAGAACCGTGCCGAGCTCTACGGGATGCTGGCCGACTCGGGCGGGGCTCGACCTCCAGCCCCGCGCCGTCTGGCTCCTCTACCGGCTGGCCGACCGGGAAGCCTCGACCACCGAGGATGTGGGCGCCCGCCTCAAGGTGGATCCGGCCCGCCTGCGTGAGGGCGTGGACGCCCTGGTGGCGGCGGGCATGGTCGAGCGAAGGGTGCAGGACGGCCACCATCACTCCGTGGTCGTCACCCCGCTGGGGGAGGAGGCGATGGAGAAGCTGACCATCGCCCGGCGCCAGTCGCTCACCGAGGTGTTGGAGGGTTGGTACCCCGAGGACCATCCCGAGGTGGTGGAGATGATCCGGCACCTGGCCAAGGCCCTGCTGGCCGACGACGATCGGCTCCTGGCCGACGCCCAGCCGGCGGCCAGGGTCTGAGCTCGGCCGATCAGCCCCCTCGAACCGAGACCCGGGTGACGGTGGTGAAGGTGCAGACGTAGACGTCGTTGTGGAAGCCCGCCGCCGGGAACAGGACCGACTGGACGGGGCTGCCCGTGTCGCAACGGGCCAGCTCCTCCCCGGTCCCGATGTCCACTACCACCACCTGGTCGGCTCCCCGTCCGGCGTCGAAGTCGCCGGTGACCAGCGCCCCGGTCTCCGGGTCCAACAGGAGGTGGCCGGCGTGATGCTGGTCTCGCCGCCACCGGAGGGTCAGGGTACCGTCGGAGGCGATGTCGAACGCCGTCATCACGGCGTTCCCGCTGTCGTAGCCCACGGCGATCGAGCGGCTGACGTCGATGACCGGCGGATTGGCGATCAGTCCGCCCGGGAGGCCGCACACCTCCGCCATGGCGCAGGTGCCTTCGGTGAGGTCGATCCTCACCAGGTGCAGGGGCGCCTGGGACACCCCGTGGCCGAAGAGGGTCCCGGTGTAGCGGTCGCTGCCCTCCCCGTTGTCGAGGAACCACGCCGCCCCGAGGGCGATCACGCAGTCCCAGCCGTAGGTCTGGCCCGGGAGGGTGCGGTAGCGCACCGGCTCCTGCTCGTCGGGGTGGAGTCGTCCGTCCCAGCGCACGCGCAGCAGGCTGGTGTCCCCCACCACGAAGATCTCCCCTCCGTCAGCGGACAGGCGGGCGACGGACGGTTCGGCCAGGGTGCACCGGTCGACGGTCTCGAGCCGGTCGGGCTCGAGGACCAGCAGCTCGGCAGCGACCCGGTCGTCGGCCGCCACCGGGGCTCCCGGCCGGGATCCGGCGAAATCCTTGGTGGCCAGGTGGCCGTCGGGCAGGATCACGAATCCGTTGTACGGCCGGGGCCGGGGCAGGCTGGTGCTGGCCACCACCGAGAGGTCCGGGTCGAGGCGGTGCGCGTGGTTGCCGAAGACCACGTAGAGGGAGCCGTTGGCGTGGGCGGCCAGGCTGCCGGGCCAGGTCGGGCCACCGGGCAGATCGGGGGATCGCCCGATCGCCTCCAGGGACAGGGGATCGAGGCGCTCGACGAACGAGACGGCGAGTTCCCCGGTGGTGTGCCGGAGCAGATAGAGCTCCCCGGGATCGCGGGTCACCGCCATGGTGGCGGCCGGGACCGCACGCCATACCGCCTCGAGGCCCGGTCGGGGGCCGAGGGCCAGGGAGTGTCGGCCACCCGCAACCTGCCTGCGCCGCGGGCCGCCGTCCTCGCCCGGCCACGGTCCGGCCCGGTACGCGGTCGTGCCGTTCGGCGGGCTCAGCTGGTCGACCCGAGCAAGGTCGTCAGCGCCTCGACCACCACCGCCCGGGCCCCCGCCGGGTCCAGGCCCTGGGCCGAGAGGAGCTGTTGGCAGGCCTCGAAGGTAGTCAGCACGTCGACGGCGGCGACCACCCGGGCCGCGTGCCCGGCGGCCATGGTGGCCAGCTCCGGGGCGAACAGCGGGGGGATCTGGTCCCGGAGGTACCTCCGGTTCTGCTGGACCTGCTCGGCCAGCACCGGTTGGAACGGGGCCCGCAGACGGGCGACGGTGGCCGCGTTGCCGACGGCATCGAGCAGCCGGAACCGCTGGTCGACCAGCGCCTCCACCTTGGCCCTGGTCGGCTCCTCGGGCGGCACCTCGACGGGGAACAGGTGCAGCACCCGCTCCTGCTGGCGCCGAATGGCGGTGCGGGTCAGATCGTCGACATCGTCGAAATAGCGGAACAGCGAGCGGGGGGACAGTCCCGACCGGGAAGCGATCTCCTCGGTGCCGGGCCGGAGGTTTCCCTCCCGGTACAGGTCGAGCAACGCCTCGACCACCGCCTCGCGGTTCCGCTCGCGTCGCAGCTGGCGGCCGTCGGTGCTGGCCGCCCCCCCCTCGTCGTCGTCAGCGCCCGCGTCGCCGATGTCGTCGGGATCGGGACCGGAGGCTGGGCTGTCGGCGGGTCGGACGGGGGGCATGGTGGGGGCAGGCTAGCGGCCGGCGGTCGCCGTCGTGGAGGGGTGCGCTCGGGCCATCGCTCAGGTGCCCGGCTCGGCGTGCAGGGTGCACACATCACCGACCCGGGGGTCGACCCGTCCTTCGAGCAGGTCGCGGTAGACGGTCTCCACGCCGGTGGCTCCCACCGTCCGGCGGACCGTCAGCCATAGGTCGGTCCACGGGGAGAAGCGCCCCCAGGCCGTCGCCACCGCCTGCTCGAACCCGGCCCGCCCCCACTCCCGGCGGCGCTTGGCGATCTGATCGGGGGCGAACAGGAAGACGGGGCTGGGCCCGGACAGGGGCCCGGTGGGACCGGCCGGGTGGTCCCAGTGGGTGTCGCCCACCACCATGGAGTACCGGAGGTCCGGACCGAGATGGTCGTGGACGGCTGCGGTGACGTCCCTTCGGCCGGCCACGTCGACGTAGCAGGCACCGCCACCGGGAACGGAGGCGAGATCCTCGTAGGCCACCACCCGGTGGTAGCAGGCGAGTCCGTCGACGAAGGCGAGGTTGGCGCCCGAGGTCAGGCCCACCACCTCGATGCCGGGACGTTCGGCGAGGAGGAAGGCGGCGGCGATGGAGGTCTTCGCCGAGGCGCTCGACACCACGACCCGGGACGCACCGAACAGGTCGTGGTCGCCGAGGAAGTCGTCGACCACGAAGGAGGTCACGAACAGCGGCCACAAGAGCATCTGTTGGGCTTCCCGGTCCGGGTGGTAGGCGGGGTCGGAACGCACGAACGAGTACCGGTTGTAGACGCTGGTCAGGGCGTCCCGATGGGGGACGATGTCGGAGAAGCCGCGGTCGTCCATGCGACCGGGACGGACGGTGAGGGCACCGGCCATCGGGAAGTAGCCATAGACCCGGGTGGCCTCGGACAGGCCTGGGGTCGACGACTCCACGACATCTGCGAACCCCCAGACCGGCACGCGGCCCCAGTGGATGTCTCCCTCGACCGGGCCGGGGAAGAACTCCCAGTAGTTCATGGCGTCGCCGAACACCGCGTAGGTGATGTTGTTGGCGGTGAGGCCGAAGGCGTCGATGCGGAGCCGGGCCTCGCCCGGGTCGAGAGGGACGGCGCGGGCGGGGACGGCCCGGACCCGGCGGAGGTCCTGTCGGTCAACCTCGAGGTCCATGATCACGAGTCCTCCCCCGGTCGGCGTCGGGCTCCCGAGCGGAGCGCCGTCGGCCGGCACTCCGTGGTGGAGGGTAACAGTTGACAGTCGGACTGCCAAGTGTTTAGCGTGGCGGAGCCGGCCGACGGGGCGGCTCGAACCGGGGTGCCATGGTGGGCGATGAGCTGGTGCTGGACTCGCTGCAGAGGAGGATGCGGGCCCTCCACTCCCTCTACGTGGACGCCGTGGCCACCATGGACATCGACCAGGTCAACCACTTCGAGCGCGAGGGCGTGGTGCCCATCGCCTTCAGCCTGTTCCACATCGTCAACATGATGGACGCCTCGTTCCTGCTGATGACCGGGACCCCTCCCATCTGGGACGACGCCTGGGAGGCCGCGGTGCGGCCGGCCATCGCCGATCACGGAAAGCACCGCACGGTGGCCGAGATGGTCCACCAGCGAATCGGGGACTACGACCAGTTCCGGGCCTATATGACCGCCGTGTTCCAGCGCACCGAGGATTGGCTGGAACAGCTCGATCCGACCGAGCTGACCCGGGTGGTGATCACCCGCCCGTTCCCTGCCTCAGGTGGCCAGCACCTACAGCGCCCGAGTGGCCGGCCCGGGGGGAATCACCCTGCTGGACGCCGCCGAGTGCTGGATCTACCAACACGGACTCCGTCACATGGGGGAGATCGAGCTGGCCCGCGGCCTGGTGGGCCTGGGCGGCATGACCTCCTGAGCCGGGACGGCCGAACCTCCTCCCGGACCCTCTGACCCCCTGGCCGGTCAGCCCGTCCCGGAACGCCACGACGGCCGCCCGAGGGCGACCGTCGTGGGTGGGGGTGGGGGAGAGGGGGGAGCAGCTCAGGCGGCCACCTCCTGGCGCTGGACCTGTCGTTGGGCCGGCGTCACCTTTCGGACGGAGTAGCCGGTGGCCATCGGCGCCCTGGGCTTCTCGGCCGATCCGCTGTGGATCAGTCGGTGCTCGCGAACCGAGTGGTACAGGACGGGAACGGTGGCAATGGCCACCGCCGCCACCATGAGCGGCACCATGATGAGGAACAGTGTCATGTGCGATCAAGCAGTGGGTTGGGGTCTGCTTGCCTCCTTCGACCACCACGGTACGAAGCCCCGTCGTGAGCGGACTGGGTCCGGCCGTAGCGCCAGCTGAGACTTCGAAGGCCTTCCCGAGGGTCCCGCCGCTGGCGGGACCTGCTCAGGGGGCCGACCCCGCGGCCAGATCCCGGTAGTGCTGTCGCCAGATCAGGCGGTAGACGCGGGTCCACCGGGGGATCGAGCGCAGGCCCGGGGATGAAGGGGAGCAGGGCCAGCCCGAGGGTCAGGAGCATCATGATGGCCCAGACCTGGAGGTCGGCATTGGCCGAGGTGTTGATCGGGGGCACCTGGTACCAGAGGGTGTACAGCCAGAGCCAGGCCTGACCCGGGTAGTTCCCCGTCTCGTTCATCATCCCCCACTGGTCCCCCGACAGGTGCTGGCCCTGGGCCAGGTCGGCCAGATAGGTCCCGTCGGCGATGAACAGCAGGGGCTTGGTGTAGTCGGTGCCGTAGAACTGCCGGGAGCTGAGGAGTGCCCCGTCCAGCGCCCCGCTGCGGGCCATCGAGGTCAGCGAGCCGATGATGGTGCCCACCGGCCCGTAGTCGCCCTTCGGCACGACCAGTGTGCCGCCGCTGGCGGTGCTGGCCTTGGCCACCGCCTTCTCGTAGGCCGCGGTCCAGGCCGCCTGCTGGGCGGGCGGGGCCGAGGTGTATTCGTCGACGGCTGCCTGGACCTCGGGGCGGTCGGGCAGGGTGCGGAGCGGACCGAGCACGTAGTCGTCGGCGGTGTCGATGGGGTGGTGCACACCGAAGAAGCTCTCCGGCGAGACCCCGGCGATCGACTGGCTGGCCCCGGCGGTGGCGTTGTAGGGAGGTCCGTAGGTGGCCGTGCCGCTGGTGCCGTCCAACTCGGTGATGGCGGTCTGGGCGAAGTCGACGGGGGTGGCCGTCGACCACGACTTGACCGTGACCGGCTTGTCGTCGGGCGAGGAGAAGATGACGGCCAGGCCGGTCACCAGGATGACCACCACCACGAAGGCGATGATGAACTCCTTGACCAGGTCGTAGGGGAGGTACTTGCCGTGCCACTCCTCGACGTCGCGGTCGGGATTGAAGCGGCGGGCCCGGTGGGACCCCCTGGCCGGCGCTGCCGGGCTCATGCCGGCCGCCCGTCGCCGTCGTGCCCGTCGGTGGCCGCCGCGCCGACCGTGACCCGGCCGGCGGCTTCGGGGGCCGAGGACGTCCGGGCGGACGGATCTCCTACCGGACTGTTGTCGGGCGGTGCGAAGGGGGGCACCACGCCCCGCCGCCGGACCAGCAGGACGTGGACGCCCGACGAGGGCCACCACGACCAGGGGCAGCAGGACGATGTGCCACATGAGCATCTGTCCGAAGTTGGTGACGTTGAAGATGGCCCCGGCTCCGGTGGAGTTGATGCCGTCCTTGGCCTGGGTGCTGATCCACTGGGAGTCGAAGTTCTGCTGGGACAGGTAGCCGGTGAAGGCGGCCCCGACCGAGACCACGAAGGACACCACGCCGGTGATCCAGGTGGCCCGGCGCTTTCCCCGCCAGGCGGCCATGAAGAACTTGCCCCACAGATGGATGACCATGGTGAAGAAGAAGACCTCGACGCTCCACAGGTGGAGGGAGTTGACGAACAGGCCGGTGGTCGAGACGTGCCACCACTGCGGACCCATGACGGCCAGCACGACGCCGGTGAGGATGACCACCGCCAAGGCGCTCATGGTGAGCACCCCGAAGACGTAGATCCACGAGGCCACATAGGCCGGTTGCCGGTCGGGCATGAGCCGCTCGGGGGGCAGGGCGGCGACGGCGGAACGGCGGAGCTTGGCACTCCACTGGCCGGCGTCCTCGGGCCGGTCGGCGGCGGCGTCCGCCGCGGGCTGGTCGGGGGTCTGGACCGGGGTACCGGTGTCCGATGCTCAACGGTCGCTCCCCCGGTGGCGGCGGAACGGGATGAGGATGGCGGCCACGAAGACCACGACCATCAGACCGATGACGACGAGGTTGGCCACCGACAGCTGGATGAAGCCCCAGTGCACGTAGTGGCCGGGGTGATCCAGGTTGACGAGACTCCCGACGAGTCCGTTCAGCACTGCGGGCAGCGTCTGCATGGTGAGTGACCTCCTGCACTGGAGGTTACGGATCCCGTGGCCGTGTCGAACAGGGCCGAAAGACCCATCCGCCGGCGGTGGGCTACTGCTCGGCCATGATGCGCTCGAACTCCACCATGGGGTTCACAGGTACCTCCTCGCTGAGGGTGACGGTCACCGAGTGGATGGTGGCCGTGCAGCTGAAGGGCGCCCGGTAGTCCTCGCCTACGGATGGGCCGAACTCGTACCCACAGGTGAGGCCGGCACCGGTAGCGCTGAAGGCGGCCACGGTGAACAGGGGGAACCGGGTTTCGGCCACCACCTCCCCGTCCAGCTCCAGCCGGGCCGGTCCTCCGGCGTTCCCCTCTCGTTCGAAGTGGAAGGCCAGCTGGTGCCGCCCGGACGGCAGGGTCCGGTCCGCGAGCAGTTGGTAGCACTCCTTGCCGTAGAGGTTGTGCAGGTAGCGCGGTCGTCCCTCCCAGAGATGGAGGGAGAAGCCGCCGAGCGCCGACCCCTGGGCCAGCAGGACCCCCTCGGGCGTCACGCCCTCGGGCACCGTGAGGTCCACGTCGATGGTGTGGCCGCGGTTCTTCATGTTGGCCGCCACCGTCTCGGGCACCGGGGAGGTGCCCGGATAGTAGGTGGTGGTGAGGCGGGGGGCCCGGCGGTCGGGCTTGGGGTTGACCAGGGTGTGGAGGATCCGGTTGTCCAGGGGCAGCACCTGGTTGCGGCGTGCCTCCGCCCACCAGCGCTCGACCATCTCGGCCAGGCGGCCGGGCTCGGCGTCGGCCAGGTCGTGGAGTTCGGTGGGGTCCTCGGCCACGTGGTACAGCTCCCAGCGGTCTTCGCCGAAGGGGGCGTTCCAGTTGAGGCCGTCGTCGTAGAGCGGCCCGATCGGCTTGAAGGTCACCGCTTTCCACCCGTCGTGGTAGAGGGCGCGGCTCCCGAACATCTCGAAGTACTGGGTGTCGCGGTGCGGCGGGGCGTCGGCTCCGTCGTGGTCCAATTGGGGGGCGAAGCTGATCCCGTCGACCGGAGTCTGCGGGACGTAGTCGATGGTGGCCGGAGACTCGATGCCGACCAGCTCCAGCACGGTGGGCAGGATGTCGACAGCGTGGGTGAACTGGTGCCGTAGGCCGCCGCCGGCCACCCGGGCCGGCCAGCTCACGATGCACGGGTCGGCGACCCCCCCCTCGTGGACCTCGCGCTTCCACCGTTTGAACGGGGTGTTGCCGGCCATGGTCCATCCCCACGGGTAGTTGTTGTGGGCCCGGGGACCGCCCAGCTCGTCGACCCGCCGGGCCAGCTCCCCGGGACCGGCGGGGTCGAAGTTCTGGAGCCGGTTGTCGTTGATCGAGCCCGTGGGACCGCCTTCGGAGCTGGCCCCGTTGTCGGACACCAGGATGACCAGCGTGTCCTCCCGGTCCCCGGTGCGCTCGAGGAACTCCAGCAGCCGACCCAGCTGGGCATCGGTGTAGGAGAGGAAGGCGGCGAAGCACTCCATGAACCGGGCGGCCACCCGCTGGTCGGTCGTCGACAGGGAGTCCCACGCCGGCACCCACGGCGGCCGTGGTGCCATCTCGGTGCCCGGTGGGACCAGCCCCTGCTCCAGTTGGCGGCTGAAGGTCTGCTCCCGCCAGGCGTCCCAGCCCTGGTCGAACCGGCCCCGGTAGCCGTCGATCCACTCCTTTGGGGCGTGGTGCGGCGAGTGGCAGGCGCCGGTACAGAAGTACAGGAAGAAGGGGCGGTCCACGTCGACCGCCCGCAGGTCGGCCAGCTGTGCGATGGCCCGGTCGGCCAGGTCGGCGCTCAGGTGGTAGCCGTCTTCGATGGAGGCAGGAGGGGCCACCGAGTGGTTGTCGTGGTACAGGGCCGGTACGAACTGGTGGGTCTCTCCTCCGTGAAAGCCGTACCAGCGGTCGAAGCCCCGCGCCAGGGGCCAGCTGTGCCGGGGGGCGGCCATGGAGGTCTCGTCGTCCGGGGTCAGATGCCACTTGCCCACGGCGTAGGTGGCGTAGCCCTGCTGGCGCAGGATCTCCGAGAGGAACCCGTTCTCCCTGGGGACCTCGCCGTTGTAGCCGGGAAACCCCACGGCCAGGTCGGCCACCCGCCCCAAACCGTTGCGATGGTGGTTGCGTCCGGTCAGGAGACAGGCCCGGGTCGGCGAGCAGAGGGCGGTGGTGTGGAAGTTGGTCAGCCGGATCCCGTCGGCCGCCAGCGTGTCGATGACCGGGGTGGCGATGTCCGATCCGTAGCAGCCCAGCTGGGCGAATCCGACGTCGTCGAGGACCACCAGCACCACGTTGGGGGCACCGCTCGGCGGGGTGGGGCCATCGGGCCACCAGGGTGTGGAATGGCGCCAATCGTCACCGATGACGCCTTCGAATTTGGGGGTTTCCATCACGACCTCCTGTGGTAGGGCCGGCCCGGCCATCATGCCGTGGGCCGGGCGTGTCCGCGCTACTGGCTCCCGGTGGCCGACGGGGCCAGGGAGAGCACGGTCCGGCCGGCCAGTCGGGGACCTTCGGTGTGGAGGTGGCACCGGACCACGGTGCCACCGTCGGCGGCGTAGGGGGCCGGGTCCTCGCGGCGGCACACGTCCATGGCGTAGGCGCACCGGGGGGCGAAGCGACAGCCCGCCCGGGGGCCTGCCTCGGTCTCCACCTCGCCGCGGAGCACAACTCGGCGGCGGGCCCGGGCCACCGGCGGATCAGGCACCGGGATGGCCGAGAGCAGGGCGGCGGTGTAGGGGTGGGCCGGCCGGTCGAGGACCTGGGCCACTGGTCCCCGCTCCACGATCTGGCCCAGGTACATCACGGCGATGGTGTCGGCGATGTGACGGACCACGGAGAGATCATGGGAGATGAACAGATAGGCGGTACCCAGCTCGCGTTGCAGGCTGGCCAGCAGGTTGAGCACCTGGGCCTGGGTGGAGACGTCGAGGGCGCTCACCGCCTCGTCGCACACCAGAAGACTCGGGTTCACGGCCAGGGCCCGGGCGATGGCGATCCGCTGGCGCTGACCCCCGGAGAACTGGTGGGGGTAGCGGTCGAGCGGGACGTCCCCCAGGCCGACCAGGGCCAGTAGTTCGCGGCGTGCGTTCCCGGCGCGGCCCGGCCCTGAGGTCGGTGTGGAGGACCAGGGGCTCCGACACCGTGTCCCCGATGGTGTGGCTGGGGTCGAGCGACGAGTACGGGTCCTGGAAGACCATCTGCATCTGCCGCCGGCTGCGTCCCAGCTCGACACCGGACAGCGCGGTGACGTCGGTGCCGTCGACGACGACCGAGCCGGCGGTGGGCTCGATGATGCGGACCACCAGGCGGGCCAGCGTGGACTTGCCCGACCCGCTCTCTCCGACCAGCCCGAGGGTGGTGCCGGCCGGGATGACCAGGGACACGCCGTCGACGGCGTCCACCCCTCCGGTCACCCGCTGCAGGACCCCCGACCGGGTGGGGAACCGCTTGGCCAGGTCATGGACGGCGAGGGCCGCCGGCCGCACCGGGACCTCGTCGACCCGGTTCACGGGCACCGACCCGGTGTCCCGGGCCGAACCGGCCCCGGCCAACTGGAGCTGGTCCTGACGGAGGCACCGGGCCCACCCCTCCGGCGGGCCGGTCGGGTCGTCGTCCTCCCCCCGGGTGGGGCGCAACTCGACCACGGTGGTGCCGCAGGCCCCTACGGCGTGGCGGCAGCGGTCACGGAAGCGACAGGTGGCCGGAAAGTCCTCCGGACGGGGCACCACGCCGGGGATGACCGGCAGGGGCGAGCCGATCGGGGTCGACTGGGGCATCGACGACAGCAGTGCCTCGGTGTAGGGATGGCGGGGGCGGACGAACAGGCGGTCTGCACTGGCCTGCTCCACCTTCTGGCCGGCGTACATCACCACCACCTCGTCGGCGACCTCGGCGATGACCCCGAGGTCGTGGGTCACGAAGATCATGGCCATGGACTCCTCCACCGACAGGGTGTGGAGGAGGTCGAGGATCTGGGCCTCGGTGGTGACGTCGAGCGCGGTGGTCGGTTCGTCGGCGATCAGTAGTTTCGGCGAGCAGGACAGGGCCATGGCGATCATCACCCGCTGGCGCATGCCGCCCGAGAACTGGTGGGGATAGTGCGCCGGCGCGGGAGGCCGCCCCGGGGATCTCGACCCGATCCAGCATCTCGACCGCGATGCGCTTGGCTTCGGTACGGCTGACGTCCCGGTGGGCCCGCACCTGCTCGGCGATCTGGTTGCCGACGGAGAAGGCCGGATTCAGGCTGGTCATCGGGTCCTGGAAGATCATGGCGATCTGGTCGCCACGGACCGCGCGGAGGTCCCTTCGGTCCAGCTCGAGGAGGTTCCTTCCCTCGAACCGGACCGAACCCCGGGTGACCCGGGCCACCGGATGGGGGAGCAGACCCATGATGGCCAGCGCCGAGACCGTCTTGCCGGACCCGCTCTCGCCCACCAGGCCCAGCGTCCGACCGGGTTCGACGGAGAACGAGAGGTCCTCCACCACCGGCCATGACCCCCCGCCGATGGCGAACTCGACGCGGCAGGCTGTCGACGTCGAGCAGGTGGGAGGGGCGGGCGGGCCCGCCTCCGGCAGCCACGGCCGGTGCCCGGCCGTTCGAGGTGGAGTCGGGCGGCGGCACAGCGTCGATCGGCACCGGGCGGTCCAGGACGGCGTCGACAGGGGCGTCCAGGACGGCGGCCCTGGCGGCCCGGCGTTCCCGGAGCCGCGTGCGCACCCCGCGCCCGGCCGTGCCGGTGCTGCCGGCCCCGATGGCGTCCCGTAGGCCGTCGGCCACCGCGTTGAACGAGAGGACCGAGAGCATGATGGCGAGGCCGGGGAAGACCAGGGCCAGCGGGGCCTGGAAGATGAACTGGTAGGCCTCGTTCAACATGTCCCCCCAGCTCGGGGTGGGGGGCTGGGCCCCGATGCCGAGGAAGGCGAGCCCCGCCTCGGCCAGGAGGGCGAAGCCCAGGGCCAGGGCCACCTGGATGATGACGGGTGAGGCCACGTTGGGCAGGACATGGGTCCGCATGATCCGGCCCGGCCGGGCTCCGAGGGACTGGGCCGACTCCACGTAGGCCTCCTCCCGAACCGCGATGACCTCGCCCCGGATGAGCCGCACGAAGCTGGGGACGAAGACGATGGCGATGGCGACGGCCACGTTGTTGAGGCTCGAGCCGAGGAGGGCCGCCACGGTGAGGGCCAGGACCAGGGGGGGAACGAGAACAGGGCGTCCATCACCCGCATGGTCACCGAGTCCACCCAACCCCGCAGGAAGCCGGCCAGCAGCCCGAGGGGCAGGGCCACCACGATGGCCAGGGCCACGATCTCGAAGGTGGCCCGGAGCGAGACCCGGCCGCCCCAGATGATCCGGCTGAGGATGTCCCGGCCGAGATCGTCGGTGCCCAACAGGTGGTGGAGGCTGGGCCCGGCGTCGATGGCCAGCAGGTCCTGGGCGCTGGGGTCGTGGGGCGAGACGAGCGGGGCGAAGATGGCCGCCATGATCATGACCACCAGGAACACCAGGCCGGCCACGGCCCAGTGGTCGCTGAGGAAGGACCGCCAGAACCGCCGGGTCTCCGCCGGGCTCTCGACCACTTCGGCCGCTGAGGCCAGGTCGGGGAGCGACGATCCGATCAGCGGGTCGTCGGTGCCGGGCGGTGGCAGGGCGGTCACGCCAGGCGCACCTTGGGATTGAGGAAGCCGTAGAGCACGTCGACCACCAGGTTGATCACGACGAACATCAATGCGGTGATCAGGACCACCCCTTGGATCACCGGCAGGTCCTTGGTGCTGATGGCCTGGAGCATGTACGTGCCCAGGCCGGGGAGGGAGAAGATCTGCTCGATGATGAAGGTGCCGCCGAGCAGGTAGCCGAACTGGATGCCCACCAGGGTGATCACCGGGCTGAGGGCGTTCTTCCCGGCGTGCTTGGCGATCACCCGCGACCGGGAGAGTCCCTTGGCCTCGGCCGTCCGGATGTAGTCCTGTCGCAGAGTGTCGATCATGGAGCCGCGTGTCTGGCGGGCGATGGTGGCCGCCCCGCCGATGCCGAGGGCCAGCCACGGCATGATCAGGTGCAGGAACCATTGGGAGGGGGAGGTGGCGAACTGCACGTACCCGAGGGGCGCCAGCAGATGGAGGTCGACTGCGAACACCACCACCAGCAGCATGGCCAGCCAGAAGTCGGGGATGGCCACCCCCAGGCTGGATCCCACCGAGACCACCCGGTCCACCCACGACCGGGGCCGCAGTCCGGCCACGATGCCCGCCGGCAGGCCGATCACCACGGCCAGGATCATCCCGCCGGCGGCGATGCTCACGGTCACCGGGAGCCGCTCGCGGATGCCGGCGGCCACGCTCTGGTTCCTGAACAGCGAGTTGCCCAGCTGGCCGTGGAGCACCCCGGAGAGCCAGCGCCAGTACTGGGCGAGGAAGGGCTCGTCGAGGTGGAGCAGGTGTCGGATGTGCTCGACCGTGGCCGGTGACGCCCTGGCCCCGCCGGCCAGGGTCTGGGCCGGGTCCCCCGGGATGATCAGGACCAGGCTGAACACGGCGAAGGAGATGATGATCAGGAGCGGGATCATGATCAACAGTCGCCGGGCGATGAAGGTGGCCAGCGACCCTCCCGAAGAGCCCACCGCGGCCCCTCAGCTCTTCTTGATGTAGATGCCGGCCAGGTTGGAGCGGCAGCCTCCGATCGGGGCCACGACTGTCCCACCGACCCGCTTGGTGTTGTAGGCGATGACCGAGGGCTCGAAGATGAGCGGGACCTCCGTGCCGGTGGCCATGGCGACGGCGCTGGCCTTCTGCATCGGGGGGCCCTGCACCGAGGGGCTGAGCGAGGTGAGGGCCTGGTCGATGAGAGGGGTCAAGGTGGCGTTGGTGGTCCCGAACTCCTTGCCGGTGAAGCCCACGCCGGCGTACTCGGCCTCGAAGTTGTTGGCCAGGTCGGGACCGTTGGTCAGCTCCTCGGAGAGGACGGCGTCACCCACCCCGTGGAGGTAGACCTCGGTGACCAGGTCGGCTCCGTTGACCTGCTGGATGCTGAGCTTGAACCCCGCCGGGGCCATCTCGGCCTGCAGGATCTGGGCCGTGCGGCTGAAGGTGGCCGAGCCGCCCGGGATGACCAGTGTGAACTTGACGCCCTTCGGGTGGCCGGCGGCGGCCAGCATGGCCTTGGCCTTGGCCGGCTGGTAGGTGTACTTGGCCCCCACGGTCTTGTTGTAGGCCGCCGTCGAGGTGGCGAAGGGCTGGAAGGCAGCTTGGCCCAGTCCGGAGAAGACGGCTTTGTTGATGGCGTTGCGGTCGACGGCGTACTCCATGGCCGCTCGGATCTTGGGGTTGTTGAAGGGCGCTGCGTTCTGCCTTGTCTGCATGAGCAGGTAGTCCTGGGACTGGGTGGTGGCCAGCGCCACATTGGGTAGGGCCCTCACGGGGGCGTAGTCCTCGGGCTGCAGGGCCAGCATGTCCACCGCCCCCGACTCGAGTGCGCTCACCTGCTGGGGACCGGCCGACACCTGGACGAAGTCGATCCCGCCGAGCTTGTAGGCCGATCGGTTCCAGTAGGAGGGATTGGGCTTCAGGACCATGGAGGAGCCCTGTTGGTAGCTGCTCAGCGTGAAGGGACCCGAACTGGCCGGCACGGCGGTGGCGGTGGGCAGGGCGGAGGGGTCGAGCTGCATCCCGTCGATGTAGGTCATGGCCCAGAGGACGTCGCCGGCCACCGGCTTGTTGAGGGTCAGCGTGATGGTCTGCGGATCGACCTGCTGGATGCTCTGGATGTAGCTCAGCGAGAAGCGGAACGGGCTGGCCTTGATGTGCTCCAGACTGGCCTGGACCGTGGCGGCGGTCACCGGGTCGCCGTTGGAGAAGGTGGCCCCGGGCCGGAGGTGGAAGGTGATCGAGGTCGGCGTGGTGGTGTAGCTGGTGGCCAACAGCGGGCCCACCTTGGTGTTGCCCGGTGCCAGCAGGGAGTCGTACAGGCCGGTGTACTCGGTGTACGAGCAGTCGTTGGTGCTGGCGCCGGGGTCGAAGGTGCCCGAGAACGTCTCGTTGAGGTCGACCCCGTACTTCAGAATCCCGTTGGGGTTGGGCGTGCCGGTGGCGGCCCACGACGGCGAGGAGGCCGCCACGGCCAGGGTGGACCCGGCGACCAGGGCGGCGACGAGCGACCGCCTGAAACGGCGCGCCGAGCCGGTTCCCGAGCGTGCCCGGGTCCCCCGGGCCATGGTCCTTGCCACCCGTCGATTGCGTTCGATCGGCAACCTGCCCTCCTTGTCCGGCGAAACCCGGCCATCAGCGCTCAAGTGTCCGGCGACCACCGCTGACGGGTCGGGTCCGACCGCTCGTGACTGCAGGGACGATACCGCAACGGCCGTTCTCCATACAGCTTGGTCACTCTCGGCGGGTCTGTCGTCCGGTCCCCGGGGGAGGGGCGATGCCCCAACGGCGACGGCCCCTCCTACGATTGGCCGGCCATGACCCACGACCGCCCCCCGGGCACCTCCGCGGCCAGGGGACGCGTGGCGGCCGCCGTCGTGGTCGCAGTGCTCGTCGTCGGCGCCACGGTGCTCGGATTGACTTCTATAGGGGGTCAGTCGGCGGCGGGGGCCGCGCCCGGCGCATCCAGCCACCACCGCATCCCCCTTGGTGCCCGGCACGTATGTGGCGCTGGGGGACTCCTTCACGTCCGGACCGGCCATCCCCAACCAGCTCGGCCCGACCACCACGCCGCCGGCGCCCACCGCCTGCCTCCGCTCGTCCGAGAACTACCCGTCGCTCACCGCTCGGGCGCTCGGCCTGGAACTGGTCGACGTGAGTTGCGGGGGAGCCACCACCGAAGACCTGGACCGGTCCCAGGAGCCCGGGGTTCCCGCCCAACTGTCGGCCCTGCAGCGGTCGACGGCCCTGGTCACCGTCGGGATCGGCGGCAACGACCTCGGATTCTCCACGGTCGCCTCCAACTGCGCCTCGCTCACCCCCTGGGGCCCGACCCGGGTGGGATGGAGCTGCCGGGACCACTACACGGCCGGCGGAGTGGACCGGCTGGCCGCGGTGGTGGCGACCGTGGGGGCGAGGGTCGCCGCCGTCCTGGCCGAGATCCGCCAGCGGTCGCCCTGGGCCGAGGTGTTCGTGGTCGGCTACCCGGACATCGTGCCGCCCACCGGATCGGGGTGCTGGCCCTCCCTGCCCTTCCGGGACGGGGACCTCGACTTCCTGCGGGGGGTGGAGTCCGAGCTCGACGCCACCCTGGCCGGGGCGGCCTCGGGTGCCGGCGACCACTTCGTGGACATGGCCGGGCCGAGTGCGGCCCACAGCGCGTGTGCCTCCCGGAACACGCGGTGGGTGGAGCCGGTACTGCCGAGCCCGGGCTCGTACCCCCTCCATCCCGACGCCGAGGGAATGGCCGGGATGGCCGGCGTGCTGGAGGCGGCGATGCGGACCACCGGCACCGGTTGATGCGCTCCGCCCCGACGGAGCGGGCGCCGTAGTCTCCGAAGGGATGCCGCCCACACCACTGTCCGATCGGGTCGATCGGGTTCTGCTCCTTGACCGGTCGACACCGCATCCGGTGCCGCGGCCGGGAGCACTGGCGGCGGCGACCCTGGTCGCCGTGGGCGGTTCGCTGGCGGTGAACTGGCTGCTGGTCACCTGGTGGACGACGACGGAGCCGGCCGCCCGGGGGTACGGGCACTTCCGGTTCGCCGACTACGCCACGCTCACGGTCGTGGGAGTGCTGGCGGCCGGGGCGGCCTGGCCCGCGGTCTGCCGGATCTCGCCCCGACCCCGCCGGCCCTTCCTGCGACTGGCCGTCGTGGTGACCGTCGTCCTCTGGGTTCCCGACGCCTACCTGCTGGCCCGGCACCAACCGGCCCGGGACGTCGCCGTGCTCATGGTCCTCCATGTGGCGGTGGCCGTCGTGACCTACCAGGCACTGGTCGGCCTGGCCCCGCCCCGTCGGCTCGACCGACCTGTGGGCGGAGGGGTGCGCCACGAGGCCGGCGAGGAACGTCTCTACCGGTGGTCGCTGTGGCTGGCCCTCCTGGTGGGGGTGGAGTTCGCGCTGGGCCTCGCCACCTTGGTGCTGGTCCCGACCGGACGCCCCACCGGCTGGTGGCCGGAGCAGGGAACCGCGGTCTACCTGGCCCACGCCGTGGTGGGCCTGCCCTTGGCCGTTCTGGCCGCGAATCTGCTGGTACGGGCCCGCCGGTCCACCCGACTGCTCCGGTTGAGTGGCTGGATCGGCGGGGTGGGCGTGGTGCTGGCCGGCCTGGGAGGGATCCTGACCGTGGCCCACCCGCTCCGGTTGGTGGGTGTGGCCCTGATGCTGGTCGGGCCGGTGGTGGCCGCCTTCGGGTACCTGATCCCTGTCTTCGACCGGCTCTCGGAGGGTTCCGCCACCGACGACCGACCGGGCGTTGACCGCGCCCCGGGAACCGCCTCCGACCCGACCTCAGGGGAGTAGCCCCGTCACCTCTCCTCAGCCGGCTCCGCCTCCGCCGGGAGGTCGGCCGTAACGGTCGAGGTGGACCCGCTCGGCCAGCGGCAGACGCCGCGGTGGGCCGAGCGGTCGGGCCGGCCAGCCGAGGGGGACCACCGCCATGGGAACGACGCTGTCGGGCAGTGACAGGAGGGTGGCCAGTTCGACCGAGTAGCGGGTGGCCAGTGTGGTCATCGCCGATCCCAGGCCCAGGGCATTGGCGGCCAGGAGGAGATTCTGGATGGCGGGATAGACCGAGGACGGGAGGGTGGACTCCAGCCCGAGGGCACGATCCCCGCCCACCACCACCAGCACCGGGGCGCTCCCCATCCCGGTCTCGGCCCCCCGGTCCACGTCGTCGAGGAGGGCCGCCGGCAGCCGACCCTCGGAGTGGGCCCGGCCCCCCTCACGCCAGGCCCGCCGGGTGAGCGCCGCAACCTGTCGGCGGAGATCGCCGTCCCGCACCACCACGAACACCCAGGGCTGTCGGTTCTCGGCGCTCGGTGCATGGGTGGCGGCCACCAGACACCGTTCGACCAGCCGCTCATCGACCCCCCCGGGGTCGAACTGCCGGCAGGCCCTCTGGTGGAGGACGACGTCGAAGAACGAACGCTCCGGCTCCGGGGGCTGGGTTGGCACGACGGCGGTCCTCGTCTCTGCTCGCGACCGGCGGTGCCGGCCGTCGGGGGTCCGGCCTCCGAATCTAACCAGCCGCGGCCGGCACTCGGTGGTGAACCGGGCTCGACCGTTCCCGTCCCCGGACCCGCCGGGGACTGTCCGGCCGGGGTCAGGCCCTGGTGCCGGTGTCGCCCCGCAGCAGCCGGTCCTGCTGCTCGCCGGGGACGCCCCGGCTCGGCGCCGTGGTGCCGAGGAAGTCCCGGAGGATGGCGCACGTCGCCGACCATCCCAAGGGGCCCCCGACCGCCTGTTCGGAGGAGCCGAGGGTGCGCCAGGACGGCTCGTCTCTACTCTCCGCCGGTCCCCCCGGGGGCCGGCGGCGTGAAGTCGGGATCCAGCTCGACGGCTTGGATCACCAGGGCCTCCATCGCCGTGCCGAACAGCGTCCACTCCTGAGGTTCGCCGTTCGGCCCGGTCGGGCGCAGGAACGCCTCCAGCCCTCCCTCGATATGCTGTCGCATGGCGTAACCCTCGCTGAGCGCGGTGGTGGTGAGGGTGTACTGGCGAAGGTTCCATGGCGGTCGGAACCGGAGCCCGAGGTGGGCCATGAACGTCTCGGTGTTCGCTTCCCAGAATTCGGTGATCGCCGCGTAGCCCTCCCGCAGGGCCTGTTGGATCCGGGTGCGCCGCTCGGACGGCCAGGCGGAGGTGGCCATGGCCACTACCGAGATCCACAGCGGCCAGTTCGACGAGAGTTGCAGTGCCTCGCTGCTGGACGTACCCACGACGCGGCAGAGCTCGCTCATGGCCCGCCGGCGCAGGTCCGGAGTGGAGAGATCGAACGTGTCGAGGAACGCCCTGACGGTGTCGAGCGTCTCGTCCACCTCGTGTCGTTCGTGGTCGAGGGCGATGGCCACCAACACGTCGGCCCGGAAGTCGGCCTGGTTCTCCCACACCCTGCGGATCACCGAGGCGTTGGTCAGCTGGACCCCGGTGTGGTGCTCGATGTGGTCGAACACCCGCTTGAAGGTGAGGTTGTCCGTGCCGATCTCGATCCCCTCCGTCTCGAGGATCTCGCGACCGGCCTGCAGGACCAGGGCGCGCAGCTCGTCCCGGGTCAGCCTGGCCTTGCGTCGGTCGGCCACCGGCTGGCCCCCCTGATGGTCACCGCTGCCCTGCTGCCGCATGCCCCCCATCATGGGCTGGCCGCCGTGGGGTGTCGACCCCAGGGGCGCCGGGCCGGCAAGCTTGCAACTATCGGTTGCGAGCCCGGGCGAACGCGTATACGGTCTCCGCAGCGGCGGCGGATCCCAAGCCTGAAGCGGGCTTGCGGTACGGAGGGGCGATCCACACGGTCCCCCTCCGCTATCGCGCCCGCAGGCCGGAAGGGCGACCCGGCGGCGGCCGGGCCGCCCTCGCCCTCCTGCGCCGAGGGGCGTCGCAGGATAGGTTTCGGCACCGTGGACCGAACCCTGCAGCTCCTCGTCGACCGGCAGGAGATCGATGATCTCCTGACCGCCTACGCCGATGCCGTCGACGACCGGGACTGGGCCCGGCTGGACTCGGTGTTCGCTGCCCACGCCCAGCTGGACTACCGCTCGGCCGGGGGTATCAGCGGCGGGTACGCCGAGGTGCGGCAGTGGCTGTCCGAGGTCCTCCCCCTGTTCACCTGGACCCAGCACCTGGTGGTGAACCGCACGGTCTCGATCGACCCCGGTGGGGGCACCGCCCGGGCCCGCTCGGACTTCCACAACCCCAACGAGATGGTCGTCGACGGCGAGCCGTGGCTGTTCGTGGTCGGCGGCCGGTACCACGACCGACTCGAGCGCCTGCCCCTCGGCTGGCGCATCACCCGGAGGGTGGAGGAGACGCTCTGGTGGCACCACCCGATGCCCGGGCTGCCCCCGACCCCCTACCCTCTGGCCGAGGACGCCCCGGGGTGACCCCGGCGCCGCCAGGGCGGGGCGCCACCGACTGTGGCATGCCACACTGGAACGGGCGGACGTCAGTGTTCCGCCCGGGAAGGGGGACCCCATGGGAAACGTCCGCTACGGCGCCCGGCCACCGGAACTGGTCCGCAACCGCGAGGTCGAGGCCACCGCCACGCCGATCTGGTCCCGGGCGGTGACCGTGGTCTTCGAGACCGACCCGGAGGCCATTGCCGCCGTTCTGCCCCGACCACTCGAACCCTCGTCAGCCGACGGCGCGGCTCCGGATCGCAGTGGTGGACATGGGCACCGGGCTCAAGCCGTTCGGGGCGGGCTGGTTCGGCGTCCGCGCCCGGCACGGGGAGACCGAGGGCGAGTACGCGCTGTTCATGCCCATGACCACCGAGCAGGCCACGGTGGGCGGTCGTGAGACGTTCGGGGAGCCCAAGAAGATCGCGGAGATGGACCTGACCGTCGAGGGCGATGTCCTGACTGCCCGAATCGGGCGGATGGGCTCCCTCGTGGCCGAGGTGAGTGGGACCCTCGGGGCCGAGCGGCCCGGCTACGAGATCGACAAGCTCGACTTCTACTTCAAGCTCCTCCCCGACCCCTCGGGCTCGGGCCTGGAGGGCGATCCCGCCTTCGTCTACTGCCGCCGGCACGAGGTGGCCCGCGTGGTGCGTCCGGTCGAGGGCGAGTGCAAGCTGCTGGACGCCCCCCTCGATCCCATCGCCGACTTCCCGGTGCGGAACGTGGTGTCCTTCGACTACGCCGAGATCTCCTCGTCGCAGCGGGGCGAGACGGTGGGCCGGGTGCCGGCCGAGTGGCTCGGTCCCGTTCATGCACCAGCGCTACGACGACCTCTCCGTGCTGGGGGCGAAGCGATGACCACGGTGCCGACCGCAGGCTCGGATCGCTACATCGTGGTGTCCGCCGACGGGCACGCCGGCCTGGCCTGCGAGGAGTATCGGCGGTACCTCGAGGCCAAGTACCATCCAGCCTTCGACGACTACCTGGCTGAGCGGATGGCCCACCGCGAGGAGTCCCTGGCCTTCAACTACGACTACATCATGGGCTGGGAGAAGGACAACGAAGAGGGGCTGAAGGGCGCCTTCGACCCGGTCATCCGGGACAAGGAGCTCGACGCCGACGGCGTGGCGGCCGACGTCCTGTTCGCTGACGCCGACGCCATCACCGGGATGGCCTCCCCGCCGTTCGGCGCCGGACTGTTCGCCGGGGCCATCGAGGATCCCGAGCTGGCCTTCGCTGGGGCCCACGCCCACAACCGCTTCCTGGCCGAGATGTGCTCGCACGCCCCCCACCGACGGGGAGGTATCGCGCTCGGTGCCGATCACCCACGACGTGAACCGGGCCGTTCGGGAGATCGAGTGGGTGGCGGCCCAACCCGGCATCCGGGGCATCATGATCCCCACGATGTGGCGCAGCCGGCCCCCGTACAACGACGCCGTCTACGACCCGGTGTGGGCGGCTTGTGCCGGGGCCGGCCTCCCGGTGCACACCCACTCGGGCGAAGCGCCCATGGAGGAGTTCGGCGAGCACACCGGGGTCTACCTGGCTGAGGTGGTGTGGTGGGCGGTGCGTCCGGCCTGGCACCTCCTGTTCAGCGGGGTGTTCGAGCGATACCCGGCGCTGAAGTTCGTGGTGACCGAGGCCGCGGCGTACTGGGCCCCGGACATGATGTGGAAGTGGGACCAGTACATGGGGGGAGGGCACACCACGAAGAAGATGGC
The DNA here is from genome assembly GCA_963717885.1 of uncultured Acidimicrobiaceae bacterium. Taxonomy (GTDB): domain Bacteria; phylum Actinomycetota; class Acidimicrobiia; order Acidimicrobiales; family RAAP-2; genus Bog-756. The sequence goes on from CAVQXB010000001.1 coordinate 225,638, forward strand.
CGCCCTCCTGAAGGGCAAGATCTCCAAGCTCCCCTCGGACTACTTCGGCTCCAACATCTTCATCGGAGCCTCCACCATGTCCAAGGAGGAGATCCGTCGTCGCTACATCATCGGCACCGACGTGGTCATGTGGGGCACCGACTACCCGCACCCCGAGGGCACCTGGCCCAACACGGCGGCCAAGCTGAGGGCCGATTTCGGCGGGGTGCCGGTGGACGACACCGCCGAGATGCTGGGACTCACCGCCGCCAAGGTCTACGGCTTCGATCTCGACGCGCTGCGGCCGATCGCGGCGCGGATCGGCCCTTCGCCCGACTCCCTCGGCCAGGACCCCACGCGGAGGAGCGACCCGGCCGAGCGGGCCGGGGCCCGGTGGTGGAAGGCGGAGTACGGGCTGCAGCCACCGGTCTGAGCGCCCGACCTCACCCGGAGGCGGTCCCGGGTCCCAGGATGGCCTGCGGCACTACCAGAGGATCCGGGTTCGGCACTACCAGGAGCGCAGCACCTGATTCCGGTCGAAGGCGTTGCAGGTCGACCCGATGGGGTACTCCTCCACGGGGAGCGGGGTGGCCACCTCGGCCACGGTCGGGCCGATCTGCCGGCCGATGAGCGACAGCGCCTCGAGGTCGAACCCGTAGCGCTCCGCCGCATTGACCTCGACCATCTGCCGGGTCTCCTCGGGGTCGCAGCTGCCGAAGGCAGCACGGAGCGCCTCCCGGCTGAAGGGATAGCTGCCCTCGGAGTGGGGGTAGTCGGCGCCCCACATGATCCTCTCCACCCCCACCTCGTGGCGCAGGGCCGACTCGCTGGCCCGCAGGAAGCTGGCGCCCACCGAGACGTTGCGTCGGAAGTACTCCGTCGGGGTCATCGACATGCCCTTGGCCGCCGCCCCGAAGAAGTTGGCCTCGGCGGCGTCGCCGAGAGTCATCCGGCCGTAGAACCAGTCGAGGGTCTCGAGCCCACGGGGCAGCCAGGCCAGGCCCTGTTCGGTGAGGACCACCTGCAGGCCGGGATGGCGCTCGAAGATTCCCCCGAAGATCAGGTGCCACACCGATCGGTGGGAGAACCAGGGCAGCTCCACCAGCATGATGGCCCGGGCCACCTCGGCGTCGCCGTAGTCGGGGATGCCGCCCCCACCGTGGATGTTGACGACCACCCCGAACTCCTCGCACAGGGTCCACAAGGGCTCGTAGGCCGGGTCCCACAGGGGAGGGAGTCCCGATCCGGGCGGGAGGGAAGGCAACAGGATCCCGCCGAACGGGTGAGAAGGTCGACGCCGCCCACCGCACCTCGGCCAGGGCGTCGTCGATGCGGTTGGCGAAGATCTGGGCCACGCCGGCCCGGCGGCCCGGTAGCCCGGGCGCAGAAGTCGGCCAGCCAGCGGTTGTGGGCCTGGATGCCGGCCCAGCGGCGGTCGTACTCGGACTCGGTGGGGGGCAGGGCCACCAGGCTCCCCTCCTCGAAGAACGGGGGGCACGGTGTTGGGGAAGAGCACCTCGGCGGTGATGCCGTCGGCGTCGTTCTCGGCCAGGCGGCGGTCCGAGTCCCAGCTGCGGTAGGCGGTCGGGGCCAGCAGGTCGGCGAACGGATTGACGTAGGTCGTCGGCCCAGGCGTCGAACTCGTCGTGCCACGACGGCCGCCAGGTAGGGGCGGTAGTCGGGGATGTCGGCCCCGGCGTGGGCGTCGGCCGAGATCACGGTGTAGCGGTAGTCCGGTTCGAGCGTGTCGGTCATGGTTCCCTCCCGGCGGTCGCCTGCTCGGGACCGGGTACCCCTCAGGTCAGGCCCTCGAGTGCGGAGGGGGGCAGCGCGCCCTGGGCGATGGCATCGGCCCGGGCGTGGAGCAAGCCGACCGGCCTGGTCCAGGTCGTGGCTGATGACGAAGCGCCCCTCCTTGACGCCCCGGACGGCGAACCGGCCCAGCTCGGCGAGGTCCACCGTGTCGGTGGGGCGCCCGGCGGCGGCCAGGGCCGCCTTGAACTCGGCGAAGGTGGTCCCGGGTGCCGGCGGTCGGGGCTTCTGGCGGGCCAGGGCCTCGGGCCGGTTGCGCTGTGCCTCCCACAGGCCGGTCTCGAGCAGGCCGCCCGACGGGTAGAAGATGGACGCCGAGAGCTTGGTCCCCTGGGCGATGAACTGGTGGGCCAGGGCCTCGGTGAAGCAGCTGATGGCGGCCTTGGACGAGGCGTAGACCGAGGCATAGGGAACCGGGGCGATGCCGCCGTCGCCCGAGGAGGTGGTGACGACCGACGCCGGGCTGGTCCGAGGCGATCATCCGGGGCACGAAGGCCAGCACGCCGTTGGACGGTCCCGAAGACGTTGACCCCGAAGCACCACCGCCAGTCGTTGGGCTCCTGGTCCCAGGGGTTGCCCGCCCCCGCCGGAGGTCACCCCGGCGTTGTTCCACAGCACGTGGCAGGCGCCGTACTCGTCGAAGACCAGGTCGGCGAGGGACTTCGACCGAGGTGGGGTCCGAGACGTCGGTGACGACGCCCGAGCACGTCGCCCGCGGGCGGACAGCTCGGCCACCGTGGCGTCCAGGACCGGCGCCTCGATGTCGGCGATCACCACCCGGGCCCCTTCGTCGAGCAGTGCCTCGACGATGCCCCGACCGATGCCCGCGGCCCCGCCGGTCACCACCGCCACCTTGCCTGCCAGGTCCTCCACGACGACTCCCCCTGATGCACCGGAACACGGGCCCTCGCCCGCCCGCGGCCATCGTGGCACAGCACGGTCGCCCCTGCCGGGCCCCAGCCCGGGGGAGGCGACCGGGTCGTGGCGGCGAAGACGGGACCGACGGCGGGGCGATGCGGGGCCAGGGACCCCCCTGCCGGGGCGGTCGTGGCAGGATCGACCGGTGCGATTCCAGGCCGAACATCGCTTCGATGCGCCGGAGGAGGCGGTGGCCGCCGTGCTGGCCGATCCGTCCTTCTACCTGGCGCTCAGCCTGCCCGACCTCGGGCTGCCCGAGTTGCTCGCATCCAGCGACGACGGCGTCCTGGCGGTCATCCGCCTCCGATACGAGTTCGTCGGCAGCCTCGACCCGGTGGCCCGACGCCTCATCGGGTCCGACCGGCTGGCCTGGGTCCAAGTGGCCCGGGTCGACCGGTCGTCGTCCTCGGGCACCCTGACCTTCGAGGCCGAGGCGGATCCAAGGCGGCTTCACGGGAAGGCCGACTTCGCCCTGGAGCCGTCAGGGGAGGGCACCGTCCGCCGCCTCCGGGGCGAGCTGGTGGTGGCGGTGCCGGGCCTCGGCCGCATGGCCGAACGGCGGATCGTGCCGGGGCTCCTCCGCCGTATGGATCTCGAGGCCGGAGCGGTCGGGGCCCGGCTCTCGTGAGGCTCGCGCCGCCGCACCCCCTCCAGTACCGGCTGGGCCGCACCGACCACGGGACGAGGTGGACCAGCGCCACCAACGCCGCTCCGGACGGTGCCGGCGCGGATCGGCCATGGCTGTCAGTCCGTTCGGTGGGCCCGGGCGCGGCCAGGAGCGGCACCGCTGAGCCGCGGGCGGAGCCGACGGGCACGTCCCCGGGCGGTCGCCGCGGGCCGATAGGTTGATCCGGTGGCGATCCTGGTCGGCATCCTGGTGGCGGCCGGGTTCGGCAGCGGGGACTTCCTCGGCGGGCTGGCCTCCAGGCAGGGGAGCACCCTGACCGTGCTGGCCATCGCCCAAGTGGCCGCCCTGGCCGGTGCGGTGGCGGTGGCACTGGCCGTGGGCGGGCCTCTGACCGCCTCGGTGGCCTGGTTGGGGGCCGGTGCGGGGGCGCTCAACGTGACCGCCCTCGGCTGCCTCTATCAGGGTCTGGCCATCGGACAGATCGGGGAGGTGGCACCGGTGGCCGCCGTCGTGGGTGCGGTGATCCCGGTGGTGTGGGGCCTGGCCGTCGGTGAGCGACCCGCGGCCGTGGCCCTGGTCGGTGGAGCGATGGCAGTGGTGGCCGCCGCCATGATCTCCCTCGACAGGGAGGAGCGGCGTGGGCTGCGCGAGGGACGGGCCCTACCGTTGGCCCTGGCCGCCGGCGTGGGATTCGGCACGTCGTTCATCCTGTTCGCCGACGCATCCCACCACAGCGGCTTCTGGCCCGTACTGACCGGACGGGTGGTCGCCGTGGTCGGGGTGGGTCTGGTCTTCGCCTTCTCGGGGGCGACACGGTCGTTGCCGGTCCGCCCCCGATGGCTGGCGGTGGGGGCCGGGGTGCTGGACGTCGTGGCCACCACGCTCCTCCTGGTGGCGGTCCGGAAAGGCCTGGTGGCGGTGGTGGCGCCCGTGGCGGCACTGGCCCCGGCCTTCACCGTGTTGGGTGCCTGGTGGTTCCTCGGCGAGCGGGCCTCCCTGATCCAGAAGGCCGGGCTCGGCCTGGCCCTGGTGGGCCTGGTGCTCATCGCCACCGCCTGACCGGCGCACCGCCCGTCTCAGCCGTCGGTCCGGGTCAGGTCACCATAGAGGTCGGGCCGGCGGTCGCGGAACAGCCCCCAACCGGCCCGGTCGGCCCGGGCCTGGTCCAGGTCCAGCCCGGCATAGAGGATCTCGACCGAATCCCGGCCGGCCTGGGCCAGGGGCCGGCCCCGGTGGTCGACGACGAAGGACGACCCGTAGAAGGTGAGTCCATCCTCGATGCCGATCCGGTTGGCCGCCACGATGGGAACGTGGTTGCACACCGCGTGGCCGTCCATGGCCCGCCGCCACATGTCGGAGGTGTCGTTACCGGCCTGGCTGCCGACCTCACTTCCGATGGCCGTCGGGTAGAGGAGGAGTTCGGCGCCCTGCAGCGCCATGGCCCGGGCGGCCTCCGGGAACCACTGATCCCAGCAGATTCCCACCCCGATCCGGCCGTGGCGGGTGGCCCAGGTCCGGAAGCCGGTGTTGCCCGGTGTGAAGTAGAACTTCTCCTCGTACCCCGGGCCGTCGGGTATGTGGGCTTTGCGGTAGACCCCGAGCAACGTGCCGTCCTCGACCACCGCCACCGAGTTGAAGTACGAGGGGCCGGCATCCTCGAAGAACGAGACGGGGACGACGGCGCCGGTGCCCGCCGTCACCTGCCGGACGGCCCGGACGGCAGGGCTGTCTTCTGCGGTGGTGGCCCAGGAGAAGTACTCCTGGCGCTCGAACTGGCAGAAGTAGCGCCCCTCGAACAGTTCGGACGGCAGGACGATGTCCGCCCCGGCGGCGATGGCCTCGGCCACGGCCGCCACCGTGGCGTCGCGGTTCTCGGCGCGGTCCTCGCCGAAGGCCCGTTGGATGGCCGCCACCACCGGCCTCCGGCTCATGGCCCACCTCCGACCCCGGTGTCCGGCGGGGGCGGGAGGAGCTCAGAGGGTCCGCACCGCATCGTGGTCCGAGACTACCGCCGGGTCGGGGCGGTACGATCTCCGAACCCCTTCGGGTCAGGAGGCGCCCCGTTGCCCGCTCGCCCTCTCGAGTCGACCCCCCGAGCCGATGGCTTCCACATGCCGGCGGAGTGGGAGCGGCACGAGCGCTGCTATCTCGTCTGGCCGGAACGGACCGACAACTGGCGGCTGGGGGCGAAGCCGGCCCAGTCGGCGTTCCTGGCGGTGGCCGAGGCCATCGCCCGGAGTGAGCCCGTCACGGTGGTCGCCTCCGCCCGTCAGTGGGAGCACGCCCGCGCCTCGTGCTCCGGGCGGATCCGGGTGGTGGAGATGACCACCGACGATGCCTGGGTGCGGGACACCGGCCCGACCTTCGTCGTCAACCGGTCCCTGGGCGAGCGGCGGGGGGTGGACTGGATCTTCAACGCCTGGGGCGGGCTGCAGGGTGGGCTCTACTTCCCCTGGGCCTCCGACGACTTGGTGGCGGCCAAGGTGTGCGAGCTGGAGGACGTCCGCCGCTACCGTGCGCCGCTGGTGCTCGAGGGTGGCTCGATCCATGTCGACGGTGAGGGGACCTGCCTCACCACCGAGGAGTGCCTGCTCCATCCCAACCGCAATCCCGGACGCTCCCGGGGGGACATCGAGTCCCTCCTCGGGGAGTACCTCGGTGTGGAGAAGGTGATCTGGATCCCCCGCGGTGTCTACGGGGACGAAACCGCCGGCCATGTGGACAACCTGGCGTGCTTCACCCGCCCCGGCCGGGTGCTGCTGACCTGGACCGAGGATTCCGGTGACCCCCAGGCCGAGATCTCCAAGGAGGCCAGGACGGTTCTGGAGTCGGCCACCGACGCCCGGGGGCGCCGGTTGGACGTCGGACTCCTCCCCGCCCCGGGACCTCTGTCGATGACCGCCGACGAGGTGGCCGGGGTCGACCGCAGCGAGTATGCCCGTCGGCGTTCGGCCGGCGACCGGATGGCCGGTTCCTACGTGAACTTCTTGATCGCCAACTCGGCAGTGGTCCACCCCCTCCTCGGAGCGCCACACGACGAGGAGGCCGGCGCACTGCTGGCCGCCGAGTTCCCCGACCGTCGCATCGAGGGCGTGCCCGGGCGCGAGATCCTTCTCGGAGGGGGCAACATCCACTGCATCACCCAGCAGGTCCCGCAGGTCTGAAACCCGCACCCCGGTGGTCGGCCGCCTCCGCGGCCATGGCGCCACCGGCCGTATGGTCGGAGCCGCCCGGCCCACGGGAGAGGCGGCCCGCTCAGGTCACGGCGCGCAGACCGTCCCACGGGGAGGGAGGGTGCCACGCAGGAGGAATTGACCGACCGCCCCCTGCATGCAGGCGTTGTCCGATCCGTTGAGCAGCCAGGTGTGCCCGTAGCCGTTGTAGGTGACCAGGCGGCCACCGATGGCGGAGGCCAGCTGTCGGGCTGAGGCGTAGGGGGTGTTGGGATCGTAGGTGTTCCCGATCACGAGAGGCGTCGGGGCGTGAGCCGGGCTCAGATGGGCGACCGGTGACCGACCCGCACCAGTCCAACCCGGACAGGCGATCAGGTTGTTGGAGACGGCCTCGGCGCCCCCGAGGGGATAGCGCGCCATGAGGGAGCGGGCCAGGGCGGCAGTGGTCGGTCCGTCCGGATGGGTGCTGGCGTCGTTGCAGGTGATGGTCCACAGCGGCCCCACCAAGGACGACCCGTCGAGGTCGGTCTCCAGGCCCGCGGCCACGGAGCGGAGCGGGCCACCGTTGCCGGCGGCGGCTGACTGCAGCGCCGGCAAGTAGCCGGGGGTGAGTGCCGGGACGGAGAGGTACAACAGCGTGGCGGTGGCCAGATCCCCCTCGGTGACCGGCAGGGTGTCTCCGTCCCCCGGTGCGGGCAGTGGCGCTCGGACCAGGCGTTGCTGCAGGTCCCGGAAGAAACCGACCGGATCGGGTCCGAGGGGGCAGCCGGCCGTCCCGACGCAGCTGTTCAGCTCGTGCTCGAGTGCGGACTGGATGGCGGGCGCCTCCTCGGTGGCATCGGCGGAGAGGCTCAGGTTGGCGTCGACCGCGCCATCCAGCACCATGGACCGGACACGCCCGGGGTACAGCTGCCGGTAGACCGAGCCGAGCACGGTTCCATAGGACAGGCCGTAGTAGTCGATCGTCGCAACGCCGAGTGCCGCTCGCAGGCGGTCCATGTCCTGGGCCGACGTCGTCGTGGATACGGTGGGGAAGAGGGCCGGACGGTCGGAGCGACACGACCGCTCGAGGCCGGCGAACAACCGGGTTGCTGCCGCTGACCCGGCCACGGCACTGCTGGCGGCAGCGGGCGAGGGACCGCACAGCAGGGGCACGCTGGAACCGGTGCCCCGCTCGTCGAAGCTCACGAGGGAGAACTGGTCGCGGACCGCGGCGGGGACCAGCGAGGCCAGCAGGGGGAGGATGAGCACCCCGCTCTCACCCGGCCCGCCCGGATTGAAGACCACCACGCCCCGGCTGTCCGGCGCGGGATGTTCGATCACTGCCAGGCTCACCGAGCCTTGCCCGGGATGCCGGTAGTCGAGCGGGACCGGGAGGGTCCCACAACGGAACCCCGGCGAGCTCCCACAGGGCGTCCAGTGGATGGCGGCGGCCGCCCGTGGTGCCACGGAGGCGCCGGCGTCGGCCTGTACCGTGGGAGCGAGCATGGCGCCGGCGAGGAGCCCGACGGTGAGGGCCGCGGCACGGGTGCGGCGACCCGAAGTCACTCCGAGCGAAACGAATCGGCCGAACCCCCTCACGGTGATGCACCCTAGTGAGGGGACCGACGAAGGTAGGCGCGGTTGACTCATGCAGGTTAATACCTGCATAATGGAACATGGTCGGTGAGGCCGACGCCGTCTTCAAGGCCCTGGCCGACCGGAGTCGCCGGCAGCTCCTGGACCGTCTGCACGAGCGCAACGGGCAGACATCGACCGAGCTGTGCTCGGGCCTGGCCATGGCCCGGCAATCGGTGGCGCAGCACCTGGAGATCCTCGAGTCCGCCAACCTGGTGACCACGACCCGGAGGGGGCGGGAAAAGCTGCACTTCCTGAATCCGGTGCCCATCCACGAGGTCCAGGAACGGTGGATCGACAAGTTCGAGGGCCCACGACTTCGGGCCCTCGCCGACATCAAGAGACTGGCAGAGGAGCCCGAGATGCCCGAGATCCCGACCTATGTGTACGTGACCTACATCAAGAGCTCGCCTGAAAAGGCCTGGCAGGCCTTGACCGACGCCGACCTGAGTGCCGACTACTGGGGCCACCGCAACGTCTCGGACTGGCAGGTCGGCTCGCGATGGGAACACGTCCGGACCGACGGTTCCGGTATCGCCGACGTGGTCGGAACCGTTCTGGAGGCCGTTCCTCCCCGGCGGCTGGTCGTGACCTTCGACGCACCCGGAGAACCGCCTCCCGGGGGTCCTTCGACCGTGACGTTCGAGATCGAGCCCTACCACGAGATCGTGCGGCTGGTCGTGACCCACGAGAACCTGGTCGACGAGAACGCCCTTGGCGCCGTCTCGGCAGGCTGGCCGGCCGTGATGGCCAATCTCAAGTCCCTGTTGGAGACGGGAGCGGTCCTGCCCCGGCCCCCGTGGGAGATGTACGCCGAACGACGCGCCGAGCCGGTGGCCCGCGACGGCGGGTGATCCCCGGCCTTCGCGTGGCGCCGCCACCGAGCACCTGGTCGTCGAGGAACGCCACCTCGATGGCCCGACCGTTCCTTTGTCCGAACCCGGTCGGGACGGCGGCGCGCTAGCCGTCGACCAGTGCCCGGGGTGCGGTGATCGTGTCGTGGTCTACGAGACCGGAGGCGGTACCGCCTCGGCGCTGGCGGCAAGCCCCGGATCCCATTCACAGACCAGACAGGCGTGCCTGAACACGGACCGCGCGAACGACAGCGCCGTGGCCTGCAGGTCGGCGGACGAACGGACGTCGTCCCAGTCCAGGGTGTATTCGCCGAGCGTCTCATTCCAGCGGGCGGCGTCCGGCGAGATCGTGCCCGAAGCGAATCCCTCTGGTGCTGGATGAGCGTACGCATAGAACGCGGCTCGACCGTAGCGGGCGTCTCCCGGCCACCATCCGACGGCGACCTCCTGAACGTCCATGGCGTTGCGCATGATGAAGTCGTGTGAAGGGGGGTCGGCGGGGTGGCCGGAGAACAAATTCGTGGCCAGGTCGAACGATCCCCACCACGCATTCACCGGAGTGGATCGGCCGCGATAGGGCGCCCGGAACGCCGCCAGTGCGAGGGCGGCTTGCGTGGCGGCGGCGAAGTACGCCTCGACTCGGTCCGGGTCGTATCGTGCATGCTCGTCGTCCGCGTCGAGAGGCACGCTCCATGTCACCTCCTGGGGGGTCAGGTTGACCTCGAAGTCGCCCGCCAGCCCACGAACCAGAGGCAAGATCTCGCGGGTCACCTCACCGACGGCGCGGTGGGGGGTCAACGCGACTCGCTCATTCCTCCCGTCGCTGTGCTCCACCACCATCTGGTGTTCCCTGAGGTCGAGCGTGACGACAACAGCTCCGGAACCGTCCGGTGCCGGCAGGGGGGCCGTCTCCCAACCCCTCGCCGTCAAGCGGAGAGCGGCGTGTTGGAGCTCCGGCTCGGGCGGCGCCATCGCCACCGCCAGTTTGCCCAGCAGTTGGGTGTGGGCGTGCAAGGTATCGCAGGTCGCACCCCAATCCTCATAGGAAACCCCTGGCCACTCCATTCCGGGGAATTTACTCCTCGGCGGAACGAGACGGAGATCGGAGATCGGTCCGCTCTCCGGAGATCGGAGGGACCCGAGAGCGGCGTTCCGGAGCCCAGCGCCGCCGGCGCCTCTGCGGCAGAAGCTCCCGGCTCGCACCGATGTAACGAACGGGCAGCGACGTTCGTTGTATGGAGGGACGCCAAATTTCGCGCGCCCTGGCTGTTCACCGTGTACGGCCAGAACGAGAAGGGGGAACACCCATGTTTCGAAGGCTGCTGATAGGTGCGTCGGCGTTGACCGTCGCCCTGGCCGGTTTAGCTGTCGTCTCGGCCACGACCGCCGGGGCCAAGACTCCAACGATCACCGCCGGTCCGGGAAGCAGCATCAGTTGCAACATCACCGCCAGCGTCAAGGCGAGCCCCTCCCTCAAGGACGACTGGGTGCAGTCCCAGCACACGTCGGACCCGGTGGCGGCGGTGGCGGCCATTCCGGATACCACCTTTGCCTCCAACGGACCCGTCATCATCACCGTCAAGGGAACCGGGACGTGCACCGGATCGGTCACCGACGGCGTGAACACGGCTCCGGTCACCGCCGTCAAGTTCTCCCTGACCAACGATCCTGCGCATCTGGGAAATACGACGGAGGCGTCGTGCAGCAGTCTTGTCACCGGAGTGCCCCCGAGCACCGCTGAGTACGACACGTCGATCTCCTACACGGCGACCGGCGCCAAGGTCACTCCGACCACCGTCACCGATCAGGTGATCCCACCGGCTACGTTCAATATCAGCGGTGGAACGGTGAGCGGCTCGTTCGCCGGTGGAACGTCCAGCGCCTCGGGCGTTCCCGACTCGACCACCGTCGGAGCCGTGCTTCAGGCTCCGCCCACGTCGTCCAGCCCGGTTCCGGTCTACCCGCAGTGCCAACCGACGCTGTCGGTCAAGACCAAGAAGGGTGTCACCACGGCCACCTTGAAGGCTCCCAAGGGCCTGAAGAAGATCGGGATCGTGGCGGGCTCCACACTGGACCTGAGCTCCTAGTCGGGAAGCTCATCGGTCTCTGACAGAGGGTGGGGCTGCGGCCCCACCCTCTGTCGTCTCTCCGTTGCTCCCTCGACCCGGCTGCTCGGAGCGAGGGCAACGGCGCACGGCCTTCCGCCCGGGGTCGAACCCCACCCGCGTCGTCAGCCGCTCGTGTCGGTCTGCTCGGCGTCGATCTCGGCCACCGCCCGGTGGTACGCCATCTCCATGGCGGACGCACGCGGCCACCCGCCGTAGTAGGCGAAGTGGAGGACGAACTCCTGGAACTCCTCACGCGAGATGTCGCCACTGGCCAGGGCGGCATAGACGTGTGAGTGAATGGGCTCGTCGACGGCAGCGGCAGCGACAGATGCGAGGGTGATCCAGCGGCGGTCGCGCCGGGAGAGTCCCGGGCGGTCCCACAGCTCGGCGAAGACCGAATCGACGACGCCGTCGGCGGTGAACGGACTCACCCGAGGTGGGGCCTCTTGCAGCATCACCTCTTTGTACCGCTTTCGGCCGATCTCCGTCCGCCGTTCGGCGGCTTCGATCGAGAAGCGTTGGTACTGGTCGTCATCCACGTGATCCTCCCCTTTCCCATCGGTCGAGCGCTTGGGGCTCACGCCGGCTGCCGGCCGCGACGAGCCCGCAGCCCATTGCTCCGGCGCCCCCTGTCGCGATGGACAGCGCAGCGTCATGGCTGCCGTGGATCTGGCGTCGGCCTCGCCGCCGGGAAGGGCGCATGCTTCGGCTCACCGGCGATCTCGGCCCGCTCCCGCGCCAGAGCGCCCCGTTCCACTGACTCCTGGTGATCGCCCGGCCGGGAGGGCAGGGCGAACCCGGTGTAGACCACCCGTCGCTCTGCGCTTCTCGGATGCGTCGAACGGTGCTGGATGCACGAGACGTGCACGGTCACATCCCCACGATTCGCCCGAAGCGCGACGGTCGGGAGATCGAGCCCTGCGTCAACCTGGCTGCGAGGTATGAGAGCGCGATGCGAACCGGCGATGACGTCCAGCCCGCCGTGGGCCTCGTCGACCGGGGTGAGGCATATGCCGATCGTGAGTCCCGAGCAGAACATCGAGTGTCCCCCGCGCTCGCAGTCCTTGTGCCAGGGCAGACAGGCGAGTCCGACCACGGAGTCGACCCGCTTGACCAGCCCTTCGGCGGTGACCTCGCTGAAGTGTTCGCCGAAGGGATCGCCCGGCACGTGTCCGTCGGCGAGAATGCCCCCGATCGACAGGAATCGTGCCTCAGCCAGCAACGCTTGCAGATGCGTGGACTTGTCGACGAAGTCCAGGATGCGACAGGGGTAGCGCACCCCCTGCCCCGTCGTGGCCCACCAGGACGTCCCATCGTCCGGGCGCGAAGCCTCCACCGCGGCCGCCAGATCCGCGTCGATGAGCGCGATCTCGTCTGCGCTGAAGACATCCTTGACAAGCAGAAAGCCCGTCTCGGAGAGAAAGTGGGCAGCCTCGTCGGCCTGCTCTCCGAGCCGGAACTCCCGGCTCAGGTCGAGGTCCGTCCCGTCCATCGCCCGGAGGGTCACCTCGCCCGGCCGATACACGTGACGGCCGGCCAGCACCGAGCGCAGTATGGCGTCCCAGGCACAGAACATCTGAATCGACTCGCCGGCGCCCTCGACACGCCCCGCGATGGCGAGTCCGAACGCCGTCTTGCGTTCGTGTACCAGGTCGGTGAATGCGGCCCGATCCAGGTCGACCTGGAGGGACCCCCGGCGTCCGGGGGTGGCCTCGAGCCGGCCCGACTGGAGACGCAGTGTCCAACTCTGGCCGCCCGTGCGGATCGTGAGGGGCCCCACGCCGAGGAACTCGGCATCCTCGGCCGCCCGCTCCCCGTGTGCCCCCAGCGCATCCCTCCACTCCTTCTCCCAGAAGTCGCTGGCGTCGATGAGCGGTCCCGATCCCCTGAGACGCGTGCGAACGTCCACGCTCGACCGCGGGCCTCCAGTCCGTTCGTTCATCGAGTCGACTCCTTGCCGGCACCGCGCCGGTGGTCGACGACCGGACGGAGAAGAGATGCCACCTCGAGCTGGGTCTGGCTCTCGGCCGTGGTCGCCGGCCGCACCCCTTCTGTGAAGCGAGCGATGTCTTGGGACAGGAGCGGACCCATCTGTCCGACGATGGGCTCGAGTGGAACCAGCGCAGCCCGGCCACGGGATGGTGCCAGTGACGTCGAAGCACGAGCCCGGAGGGGCGTGGACATTCGTTGCGACGTCCCGGTTCCCTGGCTCCCGGGGCCGATGAAGCCGGCCCTGGTCACGCGGTCGACTCCGAGAGAGCGTCTTTCCGGCAGCTGACGCCCGAGACGAGGATTCGACATGCCGCCGCCATGTGGTCCGGCCCGAGGACGAAGGTGGGATCACCTACCTGATGCATCTGATCGATCACACCGAGCTGCATGGCGCACAGCACGTCCGCGCCGGCACGCGTGTCGAGATCGGCGTCGAGCTCGCCTCTCGCCACCCCTCGTTCCAGGATGGCGGCAATCTGATCTCGCCACGCCTCTCGCGAGAGGCGTCCCCCGCGGTCCTCGCCATGGAGGGCCAGGCGGGTGTCTCCCGACAGGAAGGCACGGAAGTCCGGCCGTGCGCTGGCGAATCGGAGGGTCTCCCCGATGGTGGCCTCCAAGGCGCCCAGGGCCGTGTGCCGTGGCTCGGCCGCCCGGACTACGGACTCGGCCCATTGACCGAGCGCCCGCTCCCGGACGGCTCTCAGGAGATCCACCTTGTTGTCGAAGTGCCGGTAGATGAGGGTCCGGGAGACCCCGGCGTCCCGCGCGATCTCCTCGAAGGTCGAGTGCCGGTAGCCGTAGACGGCGAAGCTCCGGGCCGCGGCGTCGAGAATTCGTTCGCGGCTCCCGTTGGCGGTTCCCTGGCTTCCACCGCGCATGGTGACATAGTGACGTTTTGCGTCGAGAATGTCAATCGCCGTGACGAGCCTGTTGGATGGTGGCGCATCCACCAACCCCGAACCCCGATGGTGCTAAATCATGAGGGGGCAGTGAGGGCGGCGGCAGCGACCGCGACGTCAAGAAAGCATGCGAACCGACCGATCATTCAATTGCAGGTATTCATTCTCTAGTGTCGGATGTTGGTAGCCATGGGAAGTAGACGAGCGACTGACGAACGCATCATCCACAACCATCCGTACTGCTTCCTCTGCGGGAGCCATACGGACCTTGGTGTCGAACGTATGCAGAGTCGTGTCAACCGAACCGTCCTGAGCACGGTCACCGGTACCACCCACGAGATCCGGGCCGACGCAACCAGGCCCCGTGTCCTGTGCGCCTCGTGCCACGCCATCGCCGAATGCTGGGCCGACGGTGACAGGCTGATACGCCCCTGACTGTCGGGAACCAGACCCGGACCCCGAATCTGCCGGCCCGGACCCCGGTGGAGGGCCAGCCGTCGGAGGGGTGCCGGCAGCGATCAGCAGGTTCCCGCCATGGACGACAGTCTGCAGATCACCCGGACGGCTGCCCGTCATCCTTCCCGGTCTGGTGCACGGTGACGATGGTGGTGGCGCCGTCGGCACCCACGATCTCCACGGTCAGGGGTATTCCCGGTGGCACGGCATCGACGAGGACCTGTTCCGGGTGTTCGATGATGTGACGAACGACGGCAGGGGCGGCCCCCCGGCCCTTGTCGACCGACACGATGACGGCGTCGTCCTTGCGGTCGTAGCTCAACGATACGAGGGCCATATGCTCAGCGATCACCTGATCACCTATGTCGGTGCCGAGCGCCTCGACCGTGGTGTCCTCACCCTGGTGATCGTTGGTGGCCGCGTCGAGGAGCTCGCTCCATGACGATCGGTTCGTCTCAGATCGGGGGTTGCTCATCAGATCATCCTCGATTCCCGGTCCGGCCCGGTTGGCGTCGTCAGCCCCAGCTCTTGGAGCCCACTCCAGCATCGCGCCCCGGGACTCCTCCGGCATCACGTGAAGGCGTGGATACCGGTCGAGGATGGGACGGTGGAACCTCGGAGGCGTATCGCCGGCTCGAGAGGCCCCGCGTCCGAAGTGCCGGCGAGCGAGAAACACCAGGTCAGTGCACGCCGATGTGGTTCCAGGCCCAAGGATCAGGCGACCGGGAAGGGGCTGGGACCGCCCGACCGGGCCGCCCCATGGCGCCGGGGCTCTGCCACGACGGGGCAGAGCGTGACGACCTGTTCGTCCGCACCGGGGCCGTCACCCCCGCCGAGAAGGGAGGAGCGCATGAGTTCCGTACAGGAGTCCCCGGTCGGGCCGCCATCGATGAAGGCTCTGGCCAACGGCCCGGGTGAGTCACCGCCAAGCCGCGGCCCGTGCCCCACGCTGCCACTAGCCGGCGGTCGGACCCGACGACCTCGTCGTTCCTTCGTACTGCTGTCGGAGGCGCGCCACCAGCTCACGCGTCTCGGCATGGCCAGAAGACATTCCCAGCGCCTCCTCCATCACCAGTACCTGCGAGACGCTCGTGATGAAGACCATGACCGCCACCGGAGGGAAGAGCTCGGTGTCGATCCCGTGCGCCAGCATGACCTCGGTCAGGACCTCCGTCTGCCGGCTGCGGAACAACTCGGCGTAGCGGGCGATCTCGGATCGGATCGACTTGTGATGGTTCGCCAGGGCGGCGAACTCCATGGTCAGAGCGGTACCCGTCGGGTCGTCGCCAAAGGCCCAGAGAGCTCGGAGCGGTTGATCCGAGGCGAACGCCTGGGCCTGGCGCTCGAGGCCGTCCTCTGCGCGGCGACGGAAGGCGGCCAGAAACAGGTCTTCCATCGTCCGGAAGTAGTAGTGCACGAGCTGGGGCTTGAGGCCGGCCTTCCGTGCGATGCGCCGGGAGCTCACGGCGGCGTAGCCCTCATCCAGCATGACCTGCTCGGTGGCGTCGAGAAGCGCAGCGCGGCTCTTCGAGTTCTCAGCACCGATCCTGCGGTTTGAAGCCATTCCCGATCCACCCGTTTGCTCGTCCGATGGAGAAATGCTGGACAGGCGCTCAGCCTCTCAGAGTGTGAGCCGGATAGCCCGTGCCCCGGCCGCTCGGGAGGGTTGACCCCACCCGACACCAATGCTAAGCAGTCGCTCAGCATTGGTGAAGGAAGATTGGAGCCGTATGGCCAACTACGAATCGGTGGACTTCTTCACCGACGAGTCGCTCATCGAGGACCCCTATCCCTACTTCGAACACCTGCGCTCCAAGTGCCCGGTGGTGGCGACGCCCCATTACGGCGTGACGGCGGTGTCCGGGTACGACGAGGCGACGGAGATCTATCGGAACATCGACACGTTCTCGTCGTGCATCTCCGTGGTGGGGCCATTCGCCACGTTCCCCGTCCCGCTCGAGGGGGACGACGTCAGCGCCATCATCGAACGCCACCGCGATCAGCTTCCCATGAACGAGCACATGGTGACGATGGATCCGCCGGCCCACACTCGGGAACGGGCCTTGATGATGCGACTGCTGACTCCGAAGCGGCTCAAGGAGAACGAGACGTTCATGCGGCGCGCCGTCGACCAGCAACTCGACGAATTTCTCAGTAGCGGCCGTTGTGAGTTCATCAGCGCCTACGCACAGCCCTTCGCCATGCTGGTGGTCGCCGACGTGCTGGGGGTGCCAGAGGCGGATCACCGGACGTTTCGTCGATTCTTCGGCCTGGCCACCACCCCCGGCGAGATCTCCTCGTCCGGCCCGGACAGCGCCGGCGATACGGCCCAGCGCCCCTTGAACGCGCTCGATTCCCTCGACGACTGGTTTGCCAGGTACATCGAGGACCGGCGAGCCGAGCCCCGCCACGACGTGCTGACCGACCTCGCACTGGCGAAGTACCCCGACGGATCGACCCCCGAGGTGGCTTCAGTCGTGAGGACGGCCACGTTCCTGTTCGCCGCCGGTCAGGAGACGACGGCTCGCCTGCTCGCCACCGGACTCAAGTACCTCGCCGAATACCCCGAGCTTCAAGATGAACTCCGGGCGCACCAGGAGCGCATCCCCGACTTCATCGAGGAGGCCCTGCGGATCGAGAGCCCGGTGAAGGCCGACTTCCGGCTGGCCCGTCGGGCCGTCAGCGTCGGCGGCGTGGATATCGCGCCCGGGACGCCGGTCATGTTGCTGAATGGCGCGGCGAATCGAGACCCGCGACGGTTCGAGCGTCCAGCCGAGTTCCGGATCGACCGGCCGAACGCCAAGGAACACCTGGCCTTCGGGCGCGGACCCCATTCCTGCCCGGGCGGGCCCTTGGCCCGGGCCGAGGGCCGCATCAGTATCCAACGCATTCTCGACCGGATGCGGGACATCCGGCTCTCGGAGGAGCACCACGGCCCACCCGGAGATCGCCGTTTCGAGTACGAACCGACCTGGGTGCTCCGCGGCCTTCACGACCTGCACATCGAGTTCACGCCCATGGAGGAGGTGGCATGAGCAGCCGGGTGGCCGTGGTGACCGGGGCGGCCTCGGGCATAGGCCTCGGTGTCGCCCGTCGGCTGGCCGAAGACGGCCATGCTGTGGCCCTGCTCGACCGGGCCGGTGCCGCGGCCGAGGGCGCGGCGGCCGATCTGTCCGGTCGAGGGCTCACCGCGGCTGCCTACGAGGTGGACGTGGCGGATCGGAGCACCCTTGAGGGGGTGTTCTCGGCGGTCCGCGACAAGCTCGGGCCGGTCTCCATCCTGGTGACCAGCGCCGGCATCGAGTCCTTCGACGCCGTGCTCGACATCACGCCCGAGAAATGGGATCACATCCTGGCGGTCAACCTGACCGGCACGTTCACCTGCATGCAGCTGGCAGTGCGGGACATGATTGCCGGCGGTTGGGGTCGCATCGTGACGATCTCCTCGTCCAGCGCCCAATCCGGAGCACCCCACATGGCCCACTATGTCGCATCGAAGGGCGGCGTGATCGGACTCACCAAGGCGTTCGCTCGTGAATTCGCAGGTCAGGGCATCACGGTCAACACGGTTCCCCCGACGCTCGTCGACACGCCCATGGCGAGGCATGCCGAGGAAGTCGGTGACGTACCGAGCATCGAAGTCATGGGAGGCATGGTCCCGGTCGGCCGGGCCGGTACGCCGGAAGACATCGCCGCGAGTTCCGCGTTTCTCTGTTCAGACGAGGCGAGCTACATCACCGGTCAGGTGATCGGGGTCAACGGCGGCATGTACATCTGAAGTGGCGCGCCGTTGCAACGATGGGAGTTGACCGACTCACGTGGAGGTGGCCTCGGCCGGCTCGAGCTCCACGTGCAACTCGACGAGGCCGCGGAGGATGAAAGTCGGAACGTAGCGATAGGACCTTGCGTCTGCCGGTCCGTGGGCCGACTCGGATATTCGAATATCCGTGGTGCGGTCCAAGAGGCGCTCGAGACTGATACGTGCCTCGGCCCGGGCCAGGGGGGACCCCGGGCAGGTGTGGATGCCGCGGCCGAAGGCGAGGTTGGTCCGCGCATTGGCCCGGTCGATCTTGAAGGTCTGCGGATCCTCGAAATGGCGGGGATCGCGATTGGCTCCCGCATTCACCAACATGACCGTCGTGCCGGCCGGAAGATCCACGCCTCCCACGTTGGCGGGCACCCTCGAGAGTCGGAAATCCCCTTTGACCGGACTCTCCATCCGCAGGGTCTCTTCGATGAAGTTCGGGATCAGGTCGCGGTCGGCCCGGAGCTGCCTCTGGAGATCCGCATCCTCGGCGATGAGCTTGACCGCGGAGCTCAACAGCCGAACCGTGGTCTCCTGTCCGGCGGCGAAGAGATTTGCGGCAATGCGGACGACGTCGATGGCCTCCGGCGTAGATCCGTCCGGGAACGTGGCGGTGGCGAGGCCCGTGAGGACGTCATCACGCGGGTTCTCCCGACGGTCCTCCACGTACTCGGTGAACCGTTGGTAGAGGTACTCCAGGGGCGTGTGGGCCAGCGCCGCCTTTCCGGTGCTTCCCACGGCCCCGGTTCCGCTCTGACCATGCAGGAGCGCCTCGGCGAATCGTTGGTGGTCCTCCTCCGGGACACCAAGCAGGTCCGCGATGACCAACATGGCGAACGGTGCGGCGAACTGACTGATGTACTCACAGCGCCCGTCCTCCAGGAAGGTGTCCAGCTGTCGGTCGGCCAGACGCCACATGAACTCCTCATTCTCCCTGAGTCGCTTCGGCGTGATGAGCCGCATCAGGAGGGCTCGCTGATCGGTGTGGACCGGAGGATCGAGGGTGGGCAGCTGATCGCTCATCGGGAGCCGGTCACGATGCTCCTCGATGACATCGGTGATGTCGTCACCCTCCAGTGGAACCGGGAGTCCGGGAAACGGCCCGGTCACCGAGATGCACGAGGAGAAGGTCTTGCTGTCGTTGTAGATGGCGACCACCTCCTCGAAGCCGGTAACCATCACTACGCCGTGGTGCGGTTCACGGCGCACCGGACACTCGTCGCGGAGGGCGTCGAAGTAGGGATATGGGTCGGCCAGGAGGTCGCTTCCGCTGAAGAAGTCCATGTCATCGGGGCCGCTCATGCCGCCCACCGCCGGCGGAGCTCGATGCGTCCACGTAGTCCGCACGGCAGTTGTTCCACGTGCACGGAAAGCCATCTCCTCTCGAACCGGGATTGCGGGGCCGTTCATGGACGGGCTCACCCGGCCCACCGAGACCGGCGGCAGGTGACCCGGGGAGCGTGAACCCGCGAAGCCGCGGACCCCGATTTTCTACTGGCATCGAAGCCTCTCGTGTGACAGTATCAGACCAACCAGTCGGTACAAAAGTGGGTCCCTCCGGCCCGGCCGGCGAGGTCGGCGAGCCCCCGAGTGGATGGGTGCGGAGTGCGGATCAGGACGGCGGGAGGACAGAAGGCAGGTTCTGCGAGGAAGAGAAGTAGAATTCTACGAGGGAGAGAAAGTAGAAGGTGGGGGTAGTGACTCAGGACCTGATCGTTTCCGCAGACGGGCACATTCTGGAGCCGACCGACCTGTTCAAGACCCGCCTCCCTGAGCATCTGAGGGAGCGCGCCGTTTGGGAAGAAGACTTCGAGATCGAGCCACTGGCGGAGGGCGGCGCCCGCCACTTCCGGCGTCTTCACACGCCGGGCTATGAGGGTTGGACGATCTCCCGGTATCGGCAGTCGGACGGCCCGATCCCCACGGGTGATCCCGACCGCATCCTGGAGGACATGGACGAGGATGGGGTCGACGCCAGTCTGATGCATCCGAATCTGTCACTCTTCGGGCTGTACTCGGATGATCACGAGCTGTCGATGGCGCACGCCCGGGTCTACAACGACTATCTGATCGAGCGGTTCCTTTCCTACTCGGGGAGGATTCGCCCGACCTGTCCGATCCCGATCACCGACGTCGACGACGCGGTGGCCGAGATCGAGCGGATCGCCCACGCCGGGCTCGGCGCGATCCTTCTGCCGGCCATACCGCCGAAGCCGTACTACTCCCGGGTGTTCGATCCAATCTGGGCTGCGGCCCAAGCCCACGGCACGCACGTGTTCTTCCATACGCAGACCGGCGGGGTGAAGGTCAACGATCCGGAATCCTCGACGATGAAGACGGTCATCCGGATGAGCGAACAGGTCAACCGCCCGATGGACGAGAAGATCGCCTCCCAGCGCATGATTGCGCAGTCCGTCATGGCTCCGATCGTTCCGCAGCAGCTCATTGCCGAGCTTGTCGGTGGGGGAGTTCCCGAGCGGTACCCGGATCTGCACTTCGGGCTGATCGAATTCAACGCCCACTGGCTGGTGTCGCTGATGGGCTCCATGGACAAGGCGTGGATCACCGGGATCGGCCAGGACGCCGACTGGTGGCTCGGGTACTGGGATCCCGAGCGTCCTGCAACCGCCGCCGACCAACCGGCCATGGCCCGGTTGTTCCGTCTGAACGAGAAGTGGCCGTATCCGTTGAAGGCCAGCGAATACGTCCAGCGCCAATTCCATGTCTCGTTCCAAGACGATCCCACCGCGGTGGCGGCGCGGAACATCACGGGCGTGCCGACGATCGTCTGGGGGAACGACTACCCGCACGCAGAAGGTACGTTCCGGCACAGCCAGGAGCTGATCGCCGAGCAGTTCGCCGGAGTGTCCCGGGCCGACCGGGCCGCCATCCTCGGCGGGACTCTGGGTGAGCTCCTGGGATTCAAGACATCGGTGTCGGCCTAGGCGTCGACAAGGGAAAGAGCCGGGGCCTGGGCGAGAGTAGCGGGTTCTCCTCGTTCAGGATCGACCCGGAATCCCCGGTGGTTGCTGATGGGCGATACCGAGTATGAAGATATCGGCGAACGACATGGCCACTTGCTTTGCGGACAGTCGTCCGTCCGCCTTGAGCCACAAGTAGGTGTAGTTGTGCATCCCCAACCAGGCGCGCGCCGCCAACCGGGGATCGAGTTGCCGGAAATCGCCTGAGTCGGCACCCGCCTCGAATATTCCCTCGACGCGCCGTTCGTACTCCCGCCGCCGCTTCCGGAACTGTTCGGCGTACTCACCAGAGAGTGCGGGGAACTCGTGCAAGAACACCCAGACGTGATCGGGGTAGCGGACGATGACATCGAGCAGCTCTTCGCCCAGCATCGACAGCTGCTCCGGTGGGGACCCACCAGCCGCCACCACCCGGTCTGCGCCCAGCAGCACCTCGTCCATCACACGATCGTGGATGGCGGCGAGCAGCCGCTCCTTGGAGCCGATGTAGTAATACAGCGCGCCCTTACCGAGCTGGTTGGCTTCACAGAGCTCGATGGTGCTCGTGTTGTGGTAGCCGCGTTCGGCGAAAACCTTCGCAGAGAGGTCGACGATGGCCTGACGGCGCACGTGCCATCGTGCGCTCCGTGGCTGTTCGTCCTTTACGTTCACTCTGGGCTTTCTCTCACCTGACACTGCCCCCTCGCCCCGGTCATTGTTGGCAACCCCGACGAGGAAGGCGCATCGCGCTACTGCTGTCTGTCACGCAATCGCTGGCTCGAGGGGCACCTCACCCGTGAACGCTAACAGCACCTCTCCGGTCCGAGTGGAATCCGTCGGGGGGCATGGCCCCCACGCTGGGCCGGCATGCCATCGGGAGATGGCGCCTTCCGGGCGGTCCCCGGCGAGGTGCACACATCCGCTCTCAACGGGTCCACGGTCCGGGGTCGGTCTGCGGTGAATGACAGGATGATCCGATCGATCGATGCCGTGTCCGTCGCCATCCGGCTGACGGACATGCTCGGTGGATCACCGATGACTCCGTCCTTTGGAGGGAAGGGGGGACGCCCGGTCACCGAGCCCGGCACGGCCGCATCCGAGCGTCCTGTGAGCGGTGAACGGCCGCCGGAGGATCTCTGGGGTTCGCGTGCGAGATCTCCGTGGATGAGGGGGCCGAAGGGTGCACCCTTCATGCGCTCAGCGCCATGGTGTCGTCGACGAAAGGTTTCGTCGGGAACCGGCCGATGGCCGCTCCAGGTGGGATGCTCCGTCGGCCCAACGTCAGCAGCAGCAATGGGGCCGTCCTACCCACGCCGAGGTCGACCAGGCCCGAGGTTCCTGTCCTAGGATCGTGTTCCGACCAGTCAGTCCTGGTGCCCAGGGACCGACCCCGACGATGGCCGCCCCGAGGAGTTCAGTCGATGCATGGAGAACTGAATACGTCGCCGGCTCCGTCGACCGGTGCCGCCACGCCAGAGCCGAGGACGAGTGCCGACATGAGCTGGTGCGCAGTGCTGGAGCACCATGCAGCCCGCGCGCCCGACAAACCTCTCGCCGTCCTCGGAGACGAGATCGTCACGTACGGGGGAATGCTGAGTCGGGCGGCCACCTTGGCGGCAGGATTCCAAGAGCGCGGGGTGGGGGTCGGCGACGTCGTCGGTCTGCTGGCATACAACAGCATCGAGTTCGTGGTGTCCATCTTCGCCGCAAACTATCTCGGTGCGATCGTCATGCCGCTCAACTGGAGGCTCGCAGCTGCAGAGCTGCGGTTCATCTTGGACCATTCCGGTGCTCGGGTGCTGATTTGCGATGACGAGCTCATCGAGCTTGCCGACGCAGCGACGGCCGAGCTGGGCGATCTTGTCCGCGTCTGTGTGTCGGCCCGGAACCTGGCGGGCTGGGAGCCGTTCTCCGATCTGGGCGCTGCGTCCGTTGTCCCCGAGCGGGCCACGACCCGTGCCGACGACGTCCACCGGCTGATGTACACGTCCGGGACCACGGGGCGGCCGAAAGGGGTGATGATCACTAACGCCAACCTCGCTTGGAAGAACTATGCGCACCTCGTCGAGTTCGGACTCACCGGTTCCGACCTAGGGCTGGCCTGTGGGCCGCTCTACCATGTCGGAGCACTCGACCTCACCACGACGTCCATGATCGCGGCCGGCGCCACGACCATCATCCACAGGGCCTTCGAGGCCGAAAGGGTCGTGGGGGAGATCGAACGGTCGCAGGTGACCACCTTGTGGATGGCGCCATCGATGGTCCGAGCCGTCCTGGACCTGCCCGGAGTCGAGGATCGGGATCTCTCCTCGGTTCGCCTGCTCATCGGTGGGGGGGAGAAGATGCCGATCCCCTTCATCGATCGTCTGCAGAGAGCCTTTCCGTCTGCGTGGTTCGCAGACGCCTACGGTCTGACCGAAACCGTGTCGGGGGACACCTTCCTGGACCGAAACGCCACCCGGTCCAAGGTGGGTAGCGTGGGCCGGCCCTGCCAGTACCTCGAGCTGGACATCTGGGATGAAGACGGTGCCCCGGTGTCCGCAGGTGAGCGCGGGGAGGTCGTCCTTCGTGGCCCCAAGGTGTTCAAGGGATACTGGCGGGACCCCGACGCCACCGCTGCGGCGTTCAAGGGAGGCTGGTTCCACACCGGGGACATCGGTCTCAGAGATGATGACGGCTATCTCTACATTGTCGATCGTCTGAAGGACATGATCGTCTCCGGCGGCGAGAACATCGCCAGTTCCGAGGTGGAGCGTGTGATCTACGAGCACGAGGCCGTGGTCGAAGCGGCGGTGGTCGGACGCCCAGATGACCGGTGGGGTGAAGTCCCGGTCGCCTATGTCGTCGTGAACTCCCCGGGTGCCACGACGCCGGAGGACATCATCGGACACTGTCGTGAGCAGCTCGCCCGATTCAAGGTCCCGAAAGCGGTGGTGTTCGTCGACGCCCTCCCCCGGAACCCTTCCGGCAAGGTACTGAAACGGGAGCTCCGGGACCGGTCATAAGGCGCGGCTAGGGCAGAGTCCATGGCCGGCCGAGACGCAAATCCCCGAACGCCCGACCTCAAGAAGAGCGACGGTGGGCCATGTAGCGGCCGGACCAGTCTACGAGGTCGGCGGGGACGAAGTAGCCGCGCTCGTCGTTGATCGCCGCCCAGTGCTCGGCGACATCTTCGATCGTTGCACGGTCCGGTTGGGGGTGAACGTAGCCTTCGGTGGAGGCAATGAAGAGCCGGGCGAATCGGCCGGCGCCGGCGACGTAGATCTCGCCACTGACCGGGCAACGCTCGTGGGCGAGGAATGCGACCATCGGTGCGACGAGCTCGGGTTCCATGTTCTTCGGGGCCGGCCGGTCGGCCGACCCGTCCGACGGGTGGGCCCCCATCCTTGTCCAGGCGTTGGGTGCGATGAGATTGATCTTGATGCCGTGGGCGGCTCCCGCCACGGTGAGGCTCCGGGTCATTCCGATCACGGCCGCCTTGGCCGTGGCGTAGCCGACGTTGTCGGGTAGGCCGAACATCCCCATCGAGGTCGTCATCACGATGCGGCCGTAGCCCTGGTCGACCATGTGGGGCCAGGCGGCCCGGGCCGTGTTGAAGGAGCCGCCGACGTGTACGGCAAAGTGGCTCTGGAGGTTGTCGACGTCGGCTTCGGGCAGTCCAGCCCACCTGATGATGCCAGCATTGTTGACCACGATGTCGATGCGCCCGAACTCACCCAGCGCCCGGTCGACGATTGCCTGGCCGCCGGCAGCCTTGGACACGTCGCTGGCATCGGCCACCGCTCTGCCGCCGTTGGCAACGATCTCGTCGGCGACGGAAGCCGCCGGCCCTTCGTCCTCGCCGTCGCCTTCCTTGGTGGCCCCGAGGTCGTTCACGACGACACCCGCGCCGAGCTCAGCGATCAGGAGGGCGTAAGCCCTTCCGATGCCGCGCCCTGCGCCGGTAACGACGGCCACCCGTCCCTCGAAGTTGTACTCGCTCATATCTCGCACCTCTTCTGTGGTCTCACCCACGGGTCAAGAGTCTGGCTGGGCACGCGAACTGGAGTTGCCACCGGATCCGGACTCTCCGGGTCTCGGTCACGGTGATACCGCTAGATGCCCGCGAGTTCGCGGATCGCCGCGGTGATGTCCTCGCGATCCGGCAGCCAGGCTTGCTCGAGGCTCGGTGCATACGGAGGGGGCGTAGGGGCGGCCCCGACCCGAACGATCGGCGCGTCGAGATCCCAGAACGCCTCCCGGGCCACGATGGCGGCGATCTCCGCTCCGATGCCGAACGGAGTGACCGCCTCGTGCGCGATCAACAGTCGCCCCGTCCTGTGGACCGACTCGAGGATGGGTGTCATGTCGAGTGGAACCACCGTCCTGAGGTCGATCACCTCGACCGACACGTCCTCGCCGGCCAGGACCTCGGCGGCCGCGACGGCCTCGTGGACCATTCGTGACACGGACACCACGGTCACGTCGGTGCCGACGCGAACCACTGCTGACTTACCGATGGCAAGGAGGTACTCATCGGCCGGTTGGGGGCCCTTCATGCCGTAGAGGAGCCGATTCTCGATGAAGATGACGGGATTCGGGTCCTGGATGGCGGCCCTCAGCAAACCGTAGGTGTCGGCAGGGGTGGACGGCATGACCACGCTCAGGCCCGGTATATGGGCAAGCAGAGCCTCGAGACTCTGAGAGTGTTGGCTTCCCGACGAACGGCCTGCGCCGAATTGCGTTCGGACGGTGAGGGCCATCTCGGCGGTTCCACCGGTCATGAACGGCATCTTGGCCGCTTGATTGAGCAGCTGGTCGAAGCAAACGCCGACGAAATCGAGGTACATCAACTCGACGACCGGTCGCATGCCCGCCATTGCTGCGCCGACGCCGAGACCCATGATGGCCGTTTCCGAAATCGGGGTGTCGCGCACCCGGTCACCGAACGTCGAGTGGAGACCCCGCATGAGCCCGAAGACGTTTCCTCCCTCGGCTACGTCGATACCGGCGACGAACACGCGGTCGTCGCTCGCCAGCTCCGCTTCCAGGGCGGAATGGATGGCGTCGAGGGTTCGGAACGTCGGCGCATCCTGGGCGGGCGGCGACGGCTCGACGAGCGCGGGGCGGGGACGCGTCACGAAGCTGGTGAGGGTTGCCGCCTCGGGTTGGGCCAGTCGTCGGGCTGCCTCGAGGTTCTCGTCGAGCTGGTTGGTCACGAGGGATTCCAGCGAGGCGATCTCGCTACTGCCGAATCCCGTTCCCTCGAGCTGCTTGGCGTGGACCACGATGGGGTCCCGAGCTTGCCAGAGGCGAACCTCTTCCTGCTCTCGGTATCGCTGAGGGTCCCCTTCGTAGTGGCCGTGCCAGCGGTACGTGGTGGCCTCGACAATGGTGGGACCGCTCCCGTTCCGGGCAGCCGCGACCACCTGTGTCGCCGCGGTAGCGGTCGCCGTCACGTCGTTGCCGTCCACCGCCAGGTAGTGGACGCCGTACCCCGAGGCACGATCCTCGAGGTTGGCGGCGTGCTGCGTCGCTACCGGGGAGAACTCGGCGTAGCCATTGTTCTCACACCAGAAGATGGTGGGGAGTCTCCACACGGCAGCGAGATTCACCGCTTCGTGGAACGCGCCCTGTGCCACCGCGCCGTCCCCGAAGAACGCCACCACGACGCCTCCGTCGGCCCGCAGTTGGGCCGCAGCCGATGCTCCGACCGCAATCGGAAGGCCGGCGGCCACCACGCCGTTCGCACCGAAGATCCCGATGCTCGGGTCGGCAATATGCATCGATCCACCACGACCACGGTTCGTGCCCTGGTCTTTCGCCATCAGCTCTGCGAACATGCCCAGGGGAGCGAGGCCCTTTGCAATGCAGTGGCCATGCCCGCGGTGATTCGAGGTGATCACGTCTGTCGGCCGAAGGGGCCAGCATGCGCCGACGGCGGAGGCCTCTTGACCGGTCGACAGGTGGACGAACCCTGGCACCTCCCCGTCTCGATACAGCACCGAGACGCGCTCCTCGAAGCCACGGATCAACAGCATTCGGCGATGCATCTCGATGTGGTCATCACCGGAGAAGGCGACAGGCATTGGCTGGTCGGAGTCCACCGGAGTGTACTGTACGGTCGGTACAGACTTTGTGCCAGTGGAGAGGGCCGTGCGCGGACAGATCGAGATACCTCAATCGTTTCTTCCCCAACGGAACGTCAGCGGACGGGGGATCGTCGTGACCGGCCTCCGATGTCGGAGCCTTTGTGACCGGGATCGTGCTGAGCTTCGACGGGGGCCACCCACTGGCATGAACGGTCCCCTGCGATGCCGGCCGACGGGCGGGCGTCCATTGGCAGGTCGCGAGCGCCGGCGTCGAGCAGGAGGTGCCTGATGGGTCCGGAGCAGCGGGTCATCGCCGTCCTCGGCGCTGGTGGATCTCTCGGCGCTGCCATCTCCCGCCAGCTGGCTAATGAATCTCCGACCGGTCTGGTGTTGAGCGACCTGAGCGTCCAGTCCCTCGAAGCCACGATCGACGGCTTGCCGGACGGTCACGCCCCGATCGAGGCGGTACCAGCTGATGTCAGGG
Source organism: uncultured Acidimicrobiaceae bacterium (assembly GCA_963717885.1). GTDB lineage: Bacteria > Actinomycetota > Acidimicrobiia > Acidimicrobiales > RAAP-2 > Bog-756. The sequence continues at coordinate 253,394 of CAVQXB010000001.1, forward strand.
ACTTCCACCAGGTGGAGGCGGTCGTCGAGCGAGCGGTGGAGCGCTTCGGACACCTCGACGTTTTGATCAGCAACGCCGGAGTACTGGCGCCGAGTGGCCGGGTCCACAATCTGACGACCGAGGATTGGGAGCGGACGTTCCAGGTCAACGTGATGGGTTCGGTCAATGCCATCCGTGCCGCGGTTCCACCGATGCGGGACCGGAGGTCCGGCTCGATCATCCTGACGGCGTCCGTCGCCGGTCTCACGGCGTGGTCGCACGCCGCCCCGTACTGTGTGACGAAGGCCGGTGTGATCCAACTGGCCAAGGTGGCGGCGGTGGAATACGCCCGCGACGGGATACGTGTCAACTGCGTGTGCCCCGGGACGTTCCTGTCGGCGATCCATGACGGCCTCTCTCCGGCGACGATCGACGCCATGGCGGCCAAGCACCCGCTGGGGTTGGGCTCGCCGCGTGACCTCGTCGGGGCCTACTCGTATCTGGCCGGCGACGCCTCCCGCTGGACGACTGGTTCGGCGATCGTGGTCGATGGCGGCTACTCGGCGCCGTAGTGCTCAGATCCGAAGTTCCCACCGTCCCGTGCGGCGCTCGGGCCCGGGTGGACCGGGACGGGACGGGTCGTGCCGCGGGACTGATGGCGGTTGCATGTACTGACCGGTTGGTCTAGATTGCCGCGGCTCCATGACGAAACCTCGCCAATCCGCACCCGATGAGAGCTCCCCCGGCTGGCGGCCGACACCGACGTGCTGGTCGTCGGCGCCGGCATCACCGGCATCTACCAGCTCCACCGCGCCAGGGAAGCCGGATTCTCCGTCCAACTGGTCGAAGCCGGCGGCGGAGTGGGCGGGACGTGGTTCTGGAATCGCTATCCCGGGGCCCGGTTCGACTCGGAGAGCTACACCTACGCCTACCTGTTCTCCAGGGAGCTGTTCGACGAGTGGGAGTGGCAAGAGCACTTCGCGGAGCAGCCGGAGACGGAGCGCTATCTCAACCACGTGGTCGACCGCTTCGACCTCCGGCGCCACATGCGATTCGACACGAGAGTCACCTCGGCCACCTACGACGAGCCCTCGGGGACGTGGACCGTGGTGGGCAGCGACGGCTCTGCGCTCCGGACGCGGTTCCTCATCGCCGCGACCGGCGTCCTCTCGGTGCCCTACTTCCCGGAGGTGCCGGGACGCCCGGACTTCCGGGGGGCCTCCTACCACACAGGACTCTGGCCGGCATCGCCGGTCGACTTCACAGGCAAGCGCGTGGCGGTGATCGGCACCGGATCGAGTGGTGTGCAGGTGATCCCAGCCATCGCCGGTCAGGCTGCTGCCTTGACGGTGTACCAGCGCAGCGCCAACTGGTGCACACCGCTGAACAATTCACCGATCACGCCCGAGGAGCAGGCCCAGCTCAGAGCCGACTTCGAGGAGATTCGCGAAACGCTGAACACGTCGGTGTCCGGATTCCTCCACCCCGTGCACGATCGTGCCACCTTCGACGACCCCGAAGAGGAACGGCGGTCGTTCTTCGAGACGATGTGGAGGAGTCCCGGCTTCTCGAAGCTGACCAGCAACTACACCGACCTGCTGTTCAACGACGCGGCCAACGCCGAGTGGTGCGAGTTCGTCGCCCAGAGGATCCGCAGCATCGTCGAGGATCCGGAGACGGCGGAGATGCTCATCCCCAAGGACCACCGCTTCGGGGAGAAGCGGCCCCCGTTCGTGACCGGTTACTACGAAGCGTTCAACAACCCGACTGTCTCGCTCGTCGACCTCAAACAGACGCCGATCACCCGGATGACCCGGGACGGGATCGAGACGGCGGACGGTGAACGGAAGTTCGACATCGTCGTGTGGGCGACCGGGTTCGACTTCGGTACCGGCGCGCTCATGCGCATGGGGATCCGCGGCCGGGGTGGCCTGGCGCTCGAGGACCACTGGGCCGATGGTCCGAGGACGTTCCTCGGTGTCCAGACCACTGGTTTCCCCAATCTCTTCTTCCCCGGCGGTCCGCACGCGGCGGCAGGCAACAACCCGCGGTACAACGGCGATCAGGTGGACTTCGTCACCGACGCGATCACCTACGTAGGCGACCATGGCTACCGCTCGATCGAGGTCGACCCGGCGGCCGAGGACCGTTGGACCAGCATGGTCGATCAAGGCGCGGCCGCGTCCCCCTTCGGGGAGAGCAGCTATTTCTTCGGAGCGAACATTCCCGGGAAGCCTCGCCGTTACCTCCTCAACTCGGGCGGTCGGCCCAAGCTCTTCAAGGAGATCGCCAGGGTCGTCCATGACGACTACAAGGCGTTCCGGCTGTCACCCTCGTCAGACGGTGGCGACCGGCGTCAAGGGTGAGCCGACCACTCCGGGCAGCCGGAGGGGTGGCGCCGTGAGCAGGAACCGGCTGCGGTGGTGCTCACGCAGCCACGAGGCGAGCTCGTGCAGGTACCACATCTCGCCGAGCGGGACACCCAGCCTGAAGAGGCAGAGGTGGTGGATCGGAAGGAGCGAGTGTCGGCTCTGGTCGCGATCTCGGCCGACCAGTCCTTCGACGGCGTAGTTGTCCGCCACCAGGGCCGAAATCTGTGAATCGGTGATCCAGTCCAGCAACGACTCGTCCCGAGCGTCGAGGTAGGTGCACATCGTGTGGATCTTGACGGGATCGGGGTCGCGGTTCCACTCGAGGATCTTGGTGGCGAACCCCGTGTGCAGCAGGAGCATGTCACCGGGCTCGACCACGACCCTGTCGGCCACCAGGATCTCCTCGAGGGTATTCCGGTCGACACCGCGCCAGTCGTGCCCCAGGTGGTGGGCCAGGTCGACGAGGACCCCGCGCCCTTGCACGCCGTGGTACGCCATGTGCTCCAGGCCGAGGTGGTGGGCGAAGCAGCGGTGGTTGCCGCCGTCTCCCGCCGCGTCGGGCTTGGGCCCGACGAGGTCGATTCCGGCACGGTACCCGTTGTAGTACACCGCCTCTTCGATTCCGTCGCCGTCGGCGTCGAACTCGGCTCCGACGTGGGCGAGGGAGTCCCATTGCGTCGAGTACTGCAGCGAGAGGGTGACCGTGTCGTCGGCCCACACGTCGACGTACCGGGCGTCCCCTTCGTCCATGTCCCGCATGTGGACGTTGTAGAAGGTGTCGGGATTGCCGCGCATGTCCTCGGTGGGTGCGAGGACGGGCGGATACCGCCTCTGGTTCAAGGCGGTCCCACCCGGGTAGTCGAGAGGCAGGCTCAGGCAGAAGCTGATACCGGCCTCGACCTCCCGCACTCCTTGGAGGACCTTGTCGGAGTCCAGCAGGTTGACCCGGCCGAGCTCGTCGTCGTCACCCCAGTCGCCCCAGGTCGAGCCCGGCGGGCGTTGCATCCACCGCTTCGTCACAGCTCCTGCTCCTCTCGGCCCTGCGGGTCCGTGCTTGCTTCGACCGACACGGCGCGGCATCGGCGAGGTTGCAAGGTCTCAGCAACCCAGGGCGCGGGCGATCACGATGTGTTGAATCTCGTTGGTCCCTTCCCCGATTTCGAGCACCTTCGAGTCACAGTAGAAGCGGGCCACGGGGGAGTCGAGCATGTAGCCCAATCCACCGTGGATCTGCACCGCCTCTGATGCCGCCCATGCCGCCACACGACTTGCCTTCAGCTTGGCCATCGCGGCCTCCTTCAGAAACGGCTGCCGGGTGTCTCGGAGGTGGGCAGCGCGATAGGTGAGCCACCGTGCCGCCTCCAACTCCGTCGCCATGTCGGCCAACTTGAACTGCACGGCCTGGAACTTCGAGATCGGCCTGCCGAACTGGTTGCGCTGTCGGGCGTACTCGGTCGCCAGGGTCAGGACCGCTTGAGTGAGGCTCAGCGAAAGTGCGGCGATCGAGATCCGGCCGACCTCGAGCGTTCCGAGAAACTGGTTCAGGCCGAGGTCCTGGCTACCGATCAGGTGGTCGTCGGACACCCAGACATCGTCGAAATACAGCTCTCGGGTGTCGAGTCCCCGCCACCCGATGCCGCGCATCTTGGGTCCGGTGGTGAAGCCCGAGGTGCCCTTCTCCACGACGAAGCTCGCGAATCCGGGTTCCTGGTCCTCGGGGGATTCCGTGCGTGCGAGCAGCGTCACGCCGAACGACATATCCGTTCCGGCATTGGAGATGAACGATTTGTGACCGTTGATGAGCCAACCTCCGTCTCGCCGCTCGGCCCGGGTGGCGATTCCGCGGGCGTCGGACCCAGCATCGGGTTCCGTCAGCCCGAAGGCTCCGAGCACCCGCCCTTCGGCCAACGGCCGCAACCAGCGGTCGCGCTGGGCGTCGTTGCCGAACAGGTACAGCGGTAGCGACCCGATGGTCACGTGGGCCTGCCACGCCGCCGCAACCGACTGATCGGCCAGGCCGATCTGCTCCATGGCCGCAACGAAGCCCACGGTCGACATGCCGATGCCGCCCCACTCCTCGGGGATCAACATGCCCAACATCCCCAACTGGCCCATCTCGCGGAGGAGATCGGTCGGACACTCGGCCCGCTCCCAGGCCTCCGGGGCCCGCTGAGCGATCTCCTTGGTGGCGAATTCGCGGCAGAGTTCGACGAGGTCACTTTCGGCTTCCGTAAGCGAAAGGTCCATTGGAGCAGCGTAGATGACCGGTCGGTACAAGACCAACGCCGGACCGGCCGGTCGGCACGCAGTTTTGACATCGTCGAGGACGCCGGGTCCGGGGCGGTCTCTCCGGGTGGGCCCAGGGGGGTCTGACCAACATAGTTAGCTTTGTTAGCTATGCTATCGAGGCCGGGTGGTACTCGCGGAGGGAGGCCGGGCGGAGGCCGGTGGCCGGACCACCCGATGGGCTACGAGGTGCGCGTAAGTTTGACCATGGAGGTGGGCTGGATGACGACGATGGATGCTCGGCCGACGGACCCAGACCTCGATGTGCCGGAACGCTGGCGACTCGGGCCCGCCTACGTTCCCAAAGGCCGCTACACCGACACCGAGTTCCTCAGGCTCGAGATCGAGCGCCTGTTCCCGAGGACGTGGCTGAACGCCTGCCGCTTCGACGAGGTGGAGCGGGTCGGCGACTACGTGGACTTCGAGATTGGCGGCCAGTCGATCGTGATCGTACGCACCGAGGAGGGCCTCCGTGCTTACTTCAACGCCTGCCGACATCGTGGGACGAGGCTCGTCCAGGGGCAGGGCCGTATCGGCGAGTTCCGATGCCCGTTCCACTCCTGGCGCTGGAACTTGGACGGCTCGCTCAAGTACCAGGCCGACGAGGAGAACTTCGATGCCGCGGCCAGTCGATGAGCTCTGCCTTCCGGAGGTGAGGGTGGACACCTGGGGAGGCTGGATCTTCGTCAGCATGGATCCGGACGCCGAGCCATTGCTCGACTACCTCGACCCGCTGCCGTCGCGGATGGAGGGCTTCAAGCTCGAGGACATGCGGATCGCCTGGTACAAGTCGGTGGTCGTCAACGCCAATTGGAAGACCTCACTCGATGCCTTCGTCGAGAGTTGGCACGTCCCGGGAACGCATCCACAGCTGCTCAGGGCGGACAAGCACACCACCCCCCCGACCATCGCCGAATGTGAGAACTACGGCGGCAAGACCTTCAATGAGCTGTTCCGCTACCACTCGCGACACGCCGACATCTTCCGCTATGGGAGCGAAGGCGACTCCAAGCGCTTGCGGCCGGAGTATGGGATGAATCCCGACGCCGTGTACGACAACGTCGTCTACAACTTGCGCGAGCTCCGGAGCCTGTACCTCCCGACCGATCTCGGGGCGGCGGCGGAACTCCGGACCGTCCCCGAGGCCACGGGACCGCAGGGGAACGCGATCTACCAGGAGCTGCGGAAGAAGCACGCCCGGGCTGCCGGAGTCGACTACCCGGATCTGAGTGAGCAGCAGCTGAAGAAGGGCATGTACGACTGGCATGTCTTCCCGAACACGGTGTTCCTCGTGGACTTCGGTACCTCCCTGACCTATCGGGCCCGTCCCTACGGCGACGATCCCGACAAGTGCATCTTCGATGTGCAGGGCCTATGGCTGCCGCCCAAGGAAGGGATCGAGACGGCGAAGCCGGAACGCTTCGAGGATTGGACGAAGGCCTCTCTCGGCGCCATTCTCGAACAGGACTTCTCCAACATGTCCGAGGTCACCGTCGGACTGCACTCGCTGGGCTTCGATGGGTACCATCTCAACACCGCCCAGGAGATGACCATCTGGAACTACCACCGGGCCATCGACGAGTTCCTGTTCGGATCGTGAGACGACGCCAGGCCCGCCCGAGTGGCCCCGGGCGCGTACGTGCCGGCGGCTAGTCGAGGACTGCCGGATCCTGTCGAATGACCCGGCGGGCTGCCGCCGCGAACCAGTTGTCAAAGTTTCCCTTGGCAACAGAGGCAGCAATCATGGTTCCGAACGCGGTTGCCGAGTCGTCTTGCATCGGCACCCCCGAGCCCAGGGCTTCGACGTGCCAGGCTTGGCGGCTGCGCCATTCCAGAACGGCCGCGCGCAGATACGCCTCTCTGACGTCCCTGCCGATGACGAGTACGCCGTGGTTCACCATGAGGGCCACGTCGGCACTCCCCAAGGCCTCGACGACATCGAGGGCGTTCGCCGTCTGGTTCACCGGTCCTTCGTAGGAGATGTCGATGGCGATCTCGCCCCCATACATGGCACTGGTCTGATCGTAGATGGGCGGAATCCGGTGGCTGTCGGCCCAGAGCGTCCCCCACCGTGGATGGTTGTGAATCACTACCCCGGCCTTCGGCCGGTGCTGATGCAGCACGACATGGAGTTGCACGGCCGGAGAGATGATCCAAGGTCCGCCGATCTGGTTGCCCTGGGCGTCCATCGTCGCCACATCGCTCGCGCCCAGTTCATCCCAGCTGAGCCCCAGCGGATTCACCAAGAAGGTGCCGTCCGGTTGCCGGCACGTGATGTGACCGGCCAGGTGATCGTCGTATCCCTCGGCATGGAGCATGCGCGCCAACAGCGCCAGCTCCTGCTGGGGGGTGACGTCGAGCGCAGGGAAGGGCTGAGGCTTGATCGGCACGGTCAACGAGTCCACGGTCAACCTCCTTCTACTCGACCCCCGGGAGCTGGGTGGCGTCTCCACAGAAGGCTAACGTAGTTATCTAATATGGTCTACTGCTGGGCGGGCACGATATGCTCCGTCCGTGGCCGGTGCAACCGAGGAAGCAGGTGCCCGCACGGACTCGTACGGCCGGCTGGCACGGCCCCTACGCCTGCCGAAGATGGCCCAGGTCGTGGCCGAGTACATCCGACGCGACATCGTCACTGGGGTACTCAAGGAGGGCGAGTCGCTGCCGCCCGCGGGTGTGCTCATCGAACGCTTCGGTGTGTCGAAGCCAACGATCCGAGAGGCGCTTCGGATCCTCGAGTCTGAAACGCTGATCGAGGTTCGCCGCGGGGCCAGCGGCGCCCGGGTGCAGTTGCCGAACGAGGCGGCGGCGGGTCGTGCCGTCGGGATCCTCCTCCAACTCCATCAGACCACGTTGGAAGACGTATCCCAGGCGCGGATGATGTTCGAGCCCCCGATGGCGGGGCTCTTGGCTCGGACCTGGGATGACGAGGATATGGCCGAGTTGCGGCAAGGCCTCGAGAACAGCCGCACGTGTCTCCCCGACCCCATCGCGTTCGCGGAGAGTCAGGCGGACTTCCATCAGCTCGTGGTGAGGCTGGCCGGCAACCGGACGATCGCTCTGATGGTCCGTCTGCTCGACGAGGTGATACGGCTCCACGAGACCGCAGTCAACGCTGACCGGGAGCACGACCCTCTACGGGTAGCCGCACTCGAGGAGCACGAGAGCTTTGTCGAGCTCCTCGAGGAACGCCGAGACGCCGACGCCGAGAAGTACTGGCGGGCCCACCTTCGTACCAATGCGGAGAACCTGCTCGGTGCATCAGGTCCGCATACGGTGCTCGAGCTCTACGAGAATTTTGAGGGTCGGCAGGAGTTGAGGCTTCGACTGTGATCGCTGATCCAACCGACCCTGTTCCGACGGGCCGCCGGAGGAGGGTGCCTCCGGCCTGCAGGTGATGCGGCAGTCCCTCTGGAGCTCAGGAGGTGCACAGCGCGGCCAGAGAGCGGTGATCGATCGGAGGTCCAGCACGGGGGGTACGTAGCGCGGAGGGTGCCCTTGGAGCTCGCCACACCCAACAGTGGGAGGCGGACGAGCGCCTGGGCGCGCGGCCCCGCACCGAAGGTGTCTACGACATCGTCGTCGGGGCCGCCGGCACGAAGGCCGGCCTGGACGCCGCTCGCGCCTTCCCGGTGGCCGCTGACAAGACGAGCGGGCCATCCGAGTCGTGATCGAGCCATCGTGACCGGTCCTCACCGATAACCCAGCTGACGGCACCTTGCGGATCAAATGCCCAGATCAACGGGGCGGACACCGGTCAGCCCCCGCCCGCCGGCGGCAGCCCGGGCATCCGGCACCGGTCCAGGGGGCCGACGCCGGTTCGCCTCCCCTCTGGGCGAGCCTTCGTCGGATCTCGTAGTCTGAGCCCAGTGTGGCGGAGTGTTACAGATGGTCGTCTGCGGGACCCAGCTCGAGCCCCCCGCTACCCACACTTCCTACTCGTCGTCAGTAGGCGATCCGTTGTGACCGCCATCCCGCATCGGCCGTGGACCTGACGTGGCCCTCAGGCCGTTCCCGCGACGTTCCCGTCGTGGTCCAGCAGGGAGAGTGCGGGCTCCTGCCCTCATCGGGTCAGCCACGGACCGCCCGAGGAGGGCGGTCCGGTTGGCCGCACTGGTCGTGACGGGACTGGCACTGACCCAGTTCCAGCCCTTCCAGAACCAGGTGGCCTACAGCTCGGCGGCCGAATCGAACCTCATCCAGGCAAGTGGGTCGACGGACGGGTCTCGACCATCTCGACCGACCGTACTGCTGACGGGCGATTCGACAGCCCTCACGCTTGGCGCGGCCCTCGGCACCCCTTCCAATGAGCAACACTTCGGCGTCGATCTGATCGGAGCGTCGAATCTCGGCTGCGGAGTCGCCGAAGGCACGGAGATCGAGGTTGCGGGCCGTCTGATCGAGGTCCCTGCCGCGTGCAATCCGACCGCGCCCCTCGCCGATCAATGGCCGGCGCTGCTGGCCAGGGCCATCTCCCGGGACCGTCCCTCGATCGTGGCGCTGCTCGCCGGTCGTTGGGAGGTCTTCGATCGCACAGACGGAGCTGGCGAGGTCACCAACATCATGCACGCGGCCTATGCCGGCTACGTCGGGAGTCAATTGGACCGGTTCGTAACGGAAGCATCGTCCGGAGGTGCGGAAGTGGAGCTTCTCACTGCGCCCTATTTCGACAGCGGACCACAACCCGATGGACAGCCTGCCCCCCAGGACGATCCTGAGAGGGTCGATGTCTACAACCGGATTCTCTCCTCGGTGGCGGCCCAGCACCCAGGCGTGGCGAGGGTGATCGACCTGAACGCGCTGGTGAGTCCGAACGGCACCTACGTGAGCCACGTCGGATCCCTGACGGTCCGGACACCTGACGGTATCCACTTCCCCTTCTACAACTTCGGTGTCCCCGTTCAAGACCAGTCCGTATCACTGAGGACCATCCAACGCTTCTCCGACTGGATCGGGGCGCAGCTCTGGCCACTGATCGTCGAACCGTTGGTCGAAGGACTGCCCACAGAACCACGATGAGCCGAGTCGGCCAGGACGATAGCCCTCATTTGGCCCCGTCCGGTCTCACCGGCCGACCGTGGTCTCGGCGTCGGCTCAGCAGTAAGGCCATCGCTGGACCGGCTCCGCGTCGGCGGGCCACTCCATGCACTGCACGTCGAACCAGATGGGCAGCAGGTGCTTCACATGGAGTGTGCCGCGGCCGCCTCGAGGGGTCTCTCCGTGTGCGCCGGCGCCCATTCAGGTGGACGGGGAGGCTGCGGGGTCGGCGTCGGCGCCCAGATAGGCGCTGACCACCTCGGCCCGGATGGTCTCGGGAGGGCCGCTCCTGACCAAGGTCCCGTTGATCATGATCACCGCGTGATCGGCAATGGACAAGGCGGTCTGGACGAACTGCTCGACCATCACGATGGTCAGGCTCTCCGTCTTCACCAGCTGGTCCACGGTACCGTAGAGCTCCTCCACGATGAGCGGCGCCAGACCCATGGAAAGCTCGTCCAGGATGAGGATCTCGGGGTCGGTGGTCAGCGCCCGGGCCATTGCCAGCATGCGCTGCTCTCCGCCGGAGAGCGTGCCGGCCAACTGCTTCTGCCGCGCCCGGAGGACAGGAAACCGCTCGAAGGCCCGTTCTTCGATCTGCGACGCCTTCAGCCCAGTCCGGCGGAAGGTGTACATCAGGAGGTTCTCCTTCACCGTCAGGTTGGGGAAGATGGAACGTCCCTCGGGGATCATGCACACGCCGGTCCTGGCCAGTTGCTCGGGGGCGTTCTTACCGGCTGACCTACCGGAGAAGACGACGGTCCCAGCAGTGGGTGGCAACTGACCGGAGACCACCTTCAGCAGCGTGGACTTTCCGGCTCCGTTGGGGCCCAACAGGGCCAGGGCCGAACCCTTGGCCACGTCGAGGGATATGCCGTGGAGCACCTCGATGCGGCCGTAACCGGCCCGAACGCCGGCAATCGAGAGGGCCGGCTCCGCACTCACCTGATCGGCCGGGGGACGGTTGTCGGCGACGGGCTCGGTGATGGTGGTCGAGACCGCGGCACCGGCGGCGACCCGGCCCTGCTGGTCCGACGGTGTCGATCTCACCCCCGAGGTAAGCCTGCTGGACCAGAGGATCGGCCCGGACCGTCGCTGGGTCGCCTCGGGAGATGACCTGGCCGTTGTCGAGTACGTCGACTCGGGCACACACCGACATGACCAGATCCATGTCGTGCTCGACCAGCAGGATTCCCATTCCGCCGGAGGCCAATTGGAGCAGCACATGGCCCAGAGCGCGGGTCTCCACGGCATTCAACCCGGAGCTCGGCTCGTCGAGAAGGAGGACGTCGGGGGAAGTGGCCAAGGCCCGAGCCAACTCCACCAATCGAGCCAGGCCGGTGGGCAGGGAGTCAGTGGGTTCGTCGGCGATGGCCAAGAGCCCGACCCGCTCGAGCTGGACCGTTGCCTCCTCGGCGGGAGTGCGCCCGTCGCTGAGCCTGCCCCGCTGCACCTCCGCCGCCAGCTGCACGTTCTCCCGGGCTGTCAGGGTGCCGAACAACTCCAGTCGCTGAAAGGTGCGACCGAGCCCTATGCGAGACCGTCATGGGGCTTGGCCCTGGTGACGTCGTGTGTCCCGAGCCGGACGGTCCCTCCGGTCGGCCGCTGCAGACCGGCGATCACGTTGAACAGAGTGGTCTTTCCCGCCCCGTTGGGGCCGATCAGGCCGTGGACCTCGCCCCCTGCCACTTCCAGGTTCACCCGGTCGAGCGCCTGGAGGCCTCCGAACCGTACGGAGACCTCTCCCGCCAGCAGGGCCGGGGGGGCGAGGGTGACCGAGCTGTCAGGCAACGGACGGTTCCTGGGCAGGCCCCAGAGGCATTGCGGCGTCCGGTGCCCCTTCGTCGGGCCCGGACCCGGGCCCGACGGGTCTGCCGCCGCGGGCCCGGATTCGATTGCCGAGGCGCTCGTAGTACTGACCCAACCGGTAGGGATTGCGGCCCACGGCGATGATGCCGACCCCGAAGAGAACGTAGGTGAAACCGGAGAACGAGGGCAGGTGCTGGCCGATGAGGGTGATCACGGCCAGGCTGACGCCGGCCTGGACCGATGCGCTCAACATGGTGACACCGGCCAGAACCACCGCCACGAAGAGGACGAGGCTGTTCACGAAGCCGAACTGGGTGACGGACACCGAGCGCGCCATGCCGCCGTACAGAGCACCGGCCAGTCCGGCCAGGCCCCCGGCGATCACGAAGACGGCGAGCTTTGTCTTGGTGATGTTCATGCCCACGGTGGCGCAGGCCACCTGGCTGTCGCTCATTGCCACCAGGCGGCGCCCGAAGGTGCCCCGGCGCAGCACTCCCACCCCGACGATGCAGAGGGCCAGCACGATGGCCAGCAGGATGACGAACGAACGGTCGGAGGCGAAGGTCAGTCCCGAAGATCCTCGGTCGCCCGACGGCGATCGACCCGCTGCTGACGATGGACGGGTTGGTGAAGAAGATCTCGTCCATGAGGACGGCGAACGCCAGCGTGAGCAGGGCCATGTACAGGCCGCGCAGCCGGAGGGCAGGGAGGGCCAGGATCCCCCCGGCCGCGGCGCAGAGGCCGACGGCGGCCAGCACGCCGAGGACCGAGCTGCCGCCGGCCACCTTGGTCATGGCCCAGGCCCCGATACCCATGAAGGTGAACTGGCACAGCCAGGCCTGGCCGCCGTAGCCGGAGAGGAGGACGAGGGAGAGGGCGGCGATGGAGGTGGCCAGGGCCAAGTCCCTCCGTGTAGAGATTGGTGCCGGTGATCAGGTAGGAGAGCACGGTGGCCAGGCCGACGAGCACGGCACCACTGATCAGCGTGGTCTGCAGGCTGGGCGTCCGGGGGGGACGGTGGCGGGCCAGGCGACCGGCGGTCAGGGCGCCCTGGGGCAGGAGGATCAGGGCGATGATGAGCAGGCCCATGGGCAGGGCGTTGGTGACGTCGTTCAGCGCGGCTGCCGGGCACGTAGCCGATGGCCAGCGATCCGCTGATCCCGAGGATCATGGCGCCCAGATAGGTCAACGGAAGGGAGCGGAGACGTCCGACGATGGCGGCGGCGTAACCGAAGATGACCAGCTCGGAGAGGATCTGGAGGCTCATCCCGGTGCCCGGCGCCACCAGGATCCCGGCCAGACCCGCAGCCATGAACCCGATGATCCAGGCCAGCCCGGAGATCCGACCGGACCGGGCCCCGGTCATCGAGGCCAGGGCGGGGTCGTCGACCACGGCCCGCATGGAGACCCCCATGCGGGTGCGTTGGAACAGCAACCAGAGCGCGGCGGCCACCAGGACGGCACACCCACGGTGATCAGCTGCTCGTAGGTCAGGTTGACGTTGAGGACGTCGACCTGGTCGCCGGCGAACCACTCGGGCAGGTTGCGGGTGGTCGACTGGTTCCAGATGGTTCCGGTGATGCCGTAGAGAAGGAGGAACAGCCCGAGGGTCACCACGATCATCGTGTTCAGGGTGGCGCCGTGGAGCGGTCGCATGAGCACCCGCTCGACCAGAAGGGCGAAGAGCGGAGCCAGGATGACCAGGACGATGACCAGGGAGATGACCGGGTTCCACCCCCACCCCTGCCACAGCTGCCAGTACACATAGGCCAGGAACATCCCGACCGCTCCGTGGGCGAAGTTGAAGATCCCGGTGGCGGTGTAGGTGACGACCAGCCCGCTGGCCGTGATGGCGTAGATCGATCCGGTGACGATCCCGATGACCAGGTACTGGACGAACTCACTCACGGTTGCTCGACTTTGCCTCGGGAGCCGGTGGTCCTAGCGGTTCACACCCTTGTAGCTGGAGGGATAGAAGCCGCCCGGGTTGCACACGAAGCCGGACTTCGGGTCGGGGGGGATGCGCTTCCAGGTGCCGTTCTCGTACTCGGCCACCAGCCAGCACTGCCCGGGGATCTTCTTCGCCGGGTCCTGCGTGGAGATGAGGCCGTTGGCGTCGAAGGAGGTGATCTTGTCCAGCTGGGCCTCGAGACCCGCCCGGGTCGGGTTGGCCCCATCGGCCTTGAGGGCCTGGACGAACAGTTCGGCGTTGATCCAGGCGTCCAGCGTGTAGAGGTCCAGCTGGGTCTGGGGGTCGACCTTCTTGGCCCACTTGTCGAAGGTGGCCACCGCCGGCACCACCTTGGCGTCCTGGCCCATGTAGAGGGCGTCCACGCCGGTGACCAGGGTGCCGTTGCCGGCCGATCCCGGATCGAAGTTCTCCTCGTAGGTGTTGGAGCCACTGAGCAGGAGGGCGTTGAGGCCCTCCTGCTTCATCTCCTGGGCGATGTTGCTGATGTAGGCACCCTGCTGGGTGGGCTCGAAGACGATCTTCACCCCGGCGTTCTTCATCTTGATGATGTCGGGGAGGAAGGAGGTCTCGGTGTAGGTGGCATCACGGTCGTACACCCACTGGTAGCCGAGGCTCTGGCTGAGGTTCTTGAACACGTGCTCGGCGGTGATGGCGGTGGCGGCGGAGCTGGAACCGATGACGCCGACGTGCTTGATGTCCTCGGGGTACTTGGTCTTGATCCACTTGAAGGGCCCGTCGATCTCCCCGTTGTTGACCAGGGGGACGGCCGAGTACAGGTTCGGGTCGGCATAGTACGCCGGGGTGAGGACCTGGGTGACGACCGGCAGATGGGCGGCGTCGACCGCCGGCTGCTCGGAGCCGTCGACGAGCGAGAAGCCCCCGACGATGGCGAAGTCGTTGGCGGCGATACTGCTGGCCTCGTTGGCCACCGTCCCCGACGAGAAGGCGCTGTCCCGTGCGTCGAGGATGAGCTTGCGCCCGTTCACCCCACCTTGGGAGTTGATGTAGGCGAAGTACGCCTCCGTGCCGATCTTGGCCCCCTCGAAGAGTCCGGGGATGGGCGCGGAGATGTCGCTGATGGAGCCGACCGTGATGGAGTTGGCGGTGACGCCGGGATCGGACGTGCCGGAGGCACCCGCGGACTGGGATCCGGCCCCGACCAAGGCGGTGGCCACTCCGGCGAGCAGTGCCATCCCCCCCGCAACGATGCGCTTCCTCAACATGGTGACTCCCCCTTGATGCGCCCTCTTTCGAGGACAACGGCGATGATGTGCAAACCCCCTCGACATCCAATCACAGGCCGGTCGGCTAAGCGAGTGATGCGCCCACCACATCCTCGTGATCCGATCGACGACGGGGTGTCCGATCGAGGAGATCGGCTGATGGTGACGAGCCACTCCTGGATGGGCTGCACCGGGAGCCGCTTGGCGGGCTGGCCCCGGCCGTATCCGACCCGGTGGATGCCCCGGGGCCCGGCTCGTTTCGCGCCGTGCCCGGAGGTAGTTGCCAGAGCCTCAGCTCGTTGGCCGCGCCCCCTCGTCGGCTACCACCACAGGGTGTTGTCGACGACGCTACCCGGAGTGGGGAGCCCAATGTTTGTGTAGGCAACTACTGAAACGGCAGTGCAGTTCGGGGGTCGAGACCGCAATGCCGCCGAACAGGACGGCGCGCTCTGGTTCGGGCCCGGCTGACCGAGGGTTCCGGAGCCCGACCGTTGCCGTTACGGCCGACCCATCGGGTCTCGGCTCGTACACTGGTCCGGAGACCTTTGACTTGTCCGGCGGTTGCCGAGGCCCTGTGCCCCCGTTGCAACCGGCCATCTCCGAGATCTGCCGCAGTCCACTGCAAGGAGCCCGGAGATGTCCCCCCGCCACGGTCCGATCAGGGTGGTGCTCGCCACCGACAGTTTTCTCCTGGGTGACGGACTGGCCTCCCTGTTGGCTGATGTCGACGACGTCGAGGTCGTAGGCCGGGCCCGCGATCACGAAGAGCTGGTCGCACGGGTGGACGGACTCCGACCGGAGGCGGCAATCATCAGCATCCGGACGCCGGTCCTCACGTCGATGGCAACCATCGAGGCGGCCCGGCAGCTGCGAGTGGACCATCCGGAGCTGGGCATCGTGGTGATCTCGGACCGGGGAGACGGCTTCGCTCTCGAACTACTCCGCGGGGGATCGTCCAGGATCGCCTACCTGCTCGATGAACGGCTGCCCAATATGGCCACCGTTCTCGGTGCGCTCCGTGAGATACGTCAGGGTCAGTCCGTGTTGGACCCGAGCATCGTCGACTCCCTGGTTCGCCGTCGCGAGGGCGTGGCCATCGACGACCTCACGTCTCGGGAGACCGACGTCCTGGAGCAGATCGCCCACGGGCGGTCCAACAGGGGGATCGCCTCCGAGCTCAACCTGTCGGTCAAAGCGATCGAGAAGCACGTCACCACGATCTTTCGGAAGCTCGACCTGGTCGACGGGGACCTTGTCGACCGCCGAGTGACCGCGGCGTTGACCTATCTACGCGCTCAGGCACACTAGGCACATCGCGACTCGGCCTCGGGCCCACCAGATTCGACGCCGTTCCTTCGAGGCCGGTGACGAGTCAGCGCCGGTGGGCTCCAGGCCGGCCCGGGACGGTCCGACCGGAATTGGGTCTCCGCATCTACCCGGGCCATGCCATTCCGTGAGGGTGTGCCCCACCCCTCGATCGGGTATGCCCGGTGGTAGGTCATCGGGTCGCTCTGTTGTACTCAGGGGAGACCACCTACCAACCGGTACGGACGACGAGGCATGTAGATGTCGGAGCGAACCCCAGCGAACCCACTCCGTCCGGAGATTGATGGCGTGGAGTCGACTTCGTGCGGTTCAGCCGGTGAGGACTCCGCGGCTCGCGGAGAAGCGGGACCGTTCCTTTGGACCGCGGACGGGATACCGCTGGCCACCCGCTGGTGGACCTCCGGCCATTCCGTTCGAGGGGTCGTGGTCCTGGTCCATGGCCTGGCCGGGAACAAGGACGATCCCCGAATCGCACTCCTCGCCACGGAGCTGCATGCCCGTGAGCTCGATGTCATCGCGTATGACGCACGCGGCCACGGCCGGTCGGGCGGAAGATGCACCCTGGGCCACCAGGAACACCACGATGTGGCCGCGGTCGCCTCCTGGGCGAGATCGCGAAGCCCCCATGTGCTGCTGATCGGAGCCTCCCTCGGAGCCGTTGCCGCCCTCGCCTACGCCGCCACGACCCGGGATCTGACGGGCGTGGTGGCGGTCTCGAGCCCTGCCGATTGGCGACTACCGCTGCGGCCCCGTTCGCTCCTGACCGCGGCCCTGGCTCGCACGGCGATTGGTCGTGCCTTCGCCGATCGACGGATGAACGTCCGAATCGCCCGATGGTCGTCTCCTGAGTCTCCGAGATCTCTGGTCGAACGCGTCACGTGCCCTTTGGTCGCGGTTCACGGGCAACGCGACCCCATCATTCCTCACACGATGGGCCTGGGCACCTTGTTCCACGGGGATCCCCGACGCTCAGCCCTGCTGGTGAGAAACATGGGACACGCGTTCGACCCCCTTTCGATCGAGCCGATCTGCGAGGCGCTGGAATGGACGATCGAACTCGACCATCACCGAGGTGAGCGGCTCGACGGCGTACGGACGCCCGGTACGTCTCGGTCTGGGAATGATGCGATCCGGGGGTCCAAAACTGTGGCGGCTCAGCGAGCCGGGTGAGCTCGTGGTGCCTGCAGGGTCGCGCGGCCATGTTGCCGCGACATCGCTCAGCTCAGCTCAGCTCAGGGCTGCGGCCAGAGCGTTCACCTGCGCAACGCGGAATGCCTGCGATACGGGGGCCTTCGGTCGGATGAGGTCGAAGCCGTGGAATGCACCATCTACCTCGTCGAGATCGCAGGCGACGTCGGCCGACCGGAGGCGTCGGGCATAGGCGACGTTCTCCTCATGGAACAGGTCCTCGGTCCCCACGCCGATCCACGCTGGCGGCAGTCGAGTCAGGTCCTGGTGGCGGGCAGGGGCCGCCAATCCGCTGACTTCGGGCGACCCCGGTGGTAGACCGGTGTACGACTGCCAGCCGAAGTGGTTCGAGCGGTTGTTCCATAGCCGGAAGTGCCGCTCGTCGATGTCGGTGCGACTGGCGGTGCGGTCGTCGAGCATCGGGTAGGCCAGGAGTTGAAATGCGAGCTGGATCTCGCCTCGTTCGCGTGCCAACAATGTCAGTCCGGCTGCCAGTCCGCCGCCTGCGCTCGCCCCGCCGACGGCGATCCGGCTCGGATCGACCTCGGGCAGGTTCGCCAGCCACGCCAGGGCCTCGTAGCAGTCGTAGAGGGGTATCGGAAAGGACGATTCGGGCGCGAGCCGATAGTCGACCGCGGCGACAATGATTCCGAGCGTCTCGGCGAAGTGGCGGCATAGGGCGTCGTCCTGTGCGGCCGTACCGATCACGTAGCCGCCTCCATGGATCCACAGAAGCGCGGGAGACAGCTCAGAGCCTGGCGGACGATGGACTCGGACCGAGACGGGACCCACCGTTGCCACCTCTGTGCCCTTGGCCGGCCGCCTTGCGGTCCACCCAGCCAGCAACCGGACAGTGGCCAATGTCCTTCGACTGACGCTCGCACGTGGCAGCCAGCGGGCAATCCGGCGAAGGTCAGGATGGTGGTCGTGAGCCGTCGGCATCGAGGGATTGTTGCATGTCCCGGCGGCGGTCGGGTCAGTAGGGGTTGGGTCAGTAGGGGAGCTAGAGGACCAGGTGCTCATACGTCTCGGGACTCTGCATGTTCTCTGCGATGTGCCCCTGTTCTTCCTCCGGCGACTCGTTCGTCCGCAACAGGACAGGAGCGAGCGCCACGCCGAGCAGGACGCAGCCGGAGGCGATGTAGAGCGCCAACCCATAACCCGCGGTGAGCGATTGCACCAGGGCGTGTCCGCTGGCGACCAGGAACTGTGTCCGGTTGGTGGCGACGGTGCTCAAGACGGCCAGTCCGACGGCGGCGGCCATCTGCTGCGAGACGTTCACGATGCCTGACCCCAGTCCGGCGTCGACATTGGGGATCTCTGACATACCTATCTGGAGCAGGGGTACGAACGACCCACCGGCGCCGACGCCCAAAAAGAGGAATGCCAGGAAGATGCCCGGGAAGTACTGGGCATTCTGGCCGGCCGAGGCGAGAAGGATCAGGCCGGCCGCAGCCAAGACCATCGCCGGGTACATGACCCGTTTGGCGCCGAACCGGTTGACGAGACGCGCCGTGACCCCGGCCGACATGATGGCCATCCCCGCGGTGGCGGGCATGAAGGCCAGACCGGTGCGGACCGGGCTGTAGCCCAGCACGTGCTCCAGGTAGAGCGCACCAATGAAGAACGTGGAGAACATCCCCGTGGCGATCAGGCCGCGGATGGCACTGGATCCGGTGAGCGTCCGTAGTTTCAGGATGCGCAAGGGCATGATCGGATTGGCCAGACGAGACTCCAAGACGATGAAGGCGACGAAGAGCGCCAGGGCGACACCGAGGATACCGAGGGTGTTAGGCGATCCCCACCCGTCACTCGAGGCGGTCACGATCCCGTAGATCCCGACCATCAGAGACAGGGTCACCAGTAGGGAACCGACGACGTCGACACCTTGCCGGATGCCGATCCCGACATTTTCGACAACGAGGATTCGGCCGAGGATCAGTGTGGTGATGCCGATGGGGACGTTCACGAAGAATATCCAGTGCCAGCTGAGGGCCTGCGTGAGCACCCCGCCGGCCAGGAGTCCGATCGAGCCGCCGCCCACGGCTACGAAGACGTAGGCGCTCATGGCCTTGGCCCGCTCGGCCGGACTGGGGAACTCGGTCACGATGATGGCCACGATCACCGAGGACGAGAGAGCGCCGCCGATGCCCTGGACGAAGCGCGCTGCTACCAGCATGGCCTGGCTGTCGGCCGAACCGCAGGCAATCGACGCGAGGGTGAACACGGACACGCCGGCCAAGAACACCTTCTTTCGGCCGACCAGGTCGCCCAGCCGGCCGGCCAAGAGGAGAAAGCTTCCGAACGAGATCAGGTAGGCATCGACGACCCAGGTCAGGCCGGACTGGCTGAAGTGCAGGCTGCGTTGGACGGCCGGGAGCGCCACGTTGACGATGGAACCGTCGAGTGCGTTCATGAGCATGGCCAGGCACACCACGACCAGGGCTATCCAGCGTCGGCGGTCCTTGATCGGACCACTCGTGGCGTGGGGAATAGTCACGGAGTTAGGGATAGTCATAATCTCGGGACTATCCTACAGAAGTGATCGACGGAGGCGTTCAGGTAGGATGGGGAAGGTGAACGTCAGGGACACCGCTACGTCGACGACGGGTACGATCGTGCTCCTCACCCGTCTGGCCCGGGCCGTCTTCTTGCGCAGCTCGATAGACCTGGTGGGAATGAACCTCAAGAACATGGTGGTCCTGGCGTACCTACGTGACCACCCGAGCGTGCCGCAACAAACGATGACCGAGGACCTGTCCATGGACTCGAATACCGGGGTGCTGGTGCTCAACGACCTCGAGGACCTGGAGTTCGTGGAGCGTCGACGGGATCCGGCCGACCGCCGGCGTCACATCGTCGACATCACCGCCGTCGGTTTGGAGGCGTTGGAGCGGGCGGAGATGGCCCAAGGGAGCATCGAGGACGAGATCCTCTGCGGACTCAGCGAGTCGGAGCGGGCGACGTTCCGTCGGTTGTTGGTCAAGGCACTGGAGGAGCACGGCGCCATCGGATAGGTCGGACGGGAGAGGGGATGATGTGGAAACCACCGGACACCAAAGTGCCCCAGGACCTGGGGGCGGGAGTCGGTGTTCTCCTTGAGATGTCAGATCGTGTCGAAGAAGGCCTCGAGGGCCGCGTTGACCTCGGACGGCGCCTCTTGATGGACCCAATGGCCGGCACCGCGGATGATCGTGCTGCCGCGGAAGTCGGTGCAGCCGGCGCCCGGATCGGCGAACGAGTCGACGCCGGGAATCATGGCCCGCACCGGGTCGACCTCGCCGGCGATGAAGCAGGACGGTAGGTCGACCTTGGCGCCGACGATGTCCGCAGAAGCGTCGACATCGAACGGAAGGGCGCGATACCGGTTGAAGCCACCAGTCAGGCCGGTGCCCTCGATGATTTCGGCGCATTCGTCGAGATCGTCGTCGGACATGAAACGGAGGGGCCCCGCCGGCGGCTCGGGGAGAAGAGGCAGGAATGCCGCGTCGCGTGGAGCGTCCGGTAGAAAGTCGTTGGTCGGAGCATCGCCGGAGAGGGCGAAATAGACGCGCTTGAGGGCGGCGCGCATGTCGGGCGCGAACTCGGACTCGATGACGCCGGGCTCCTGGAATCGCAGCATGTAGAAGAACCGATCGGCGTACAGCTGGTCGAAGAGGTCGAGGATCGAGATCGGCAGTGGAGGGGTGTGCGGCACACTCAGCCCCGCGACGGCCTTGATCAGACCCGGAGAGCGGATTGCGGCGTTCCAGACGATCGGAGCGCCCCAGTCGTGCCCGACCAGGATGATCGGGTCATCGCTGAGCGCACCTGCGACAGCGGCGATGTCGCCGGCCAGCTCCCGCAGGGTGTAACGCTCGACCTCGGACGGCGTTGAGCTCCCGCCGTAGCCTCGGACATCCATGGCGGCGACCCTGTAGCCCCGCTTGGAAAAATGCGCGACCTGGTGGCGCCACGATTTCGAGAGCTCAGGCCAGCCGGGCACGCAGAGGATCACCGGACCGTCACCGGTCACCTCCACCCGGAGGGCGACATCGCCGTTGTCGATCAGCATCTCGTCCATCCTCAGCTCCTTACTGAGACAGCAACTCTTCGAGCTTCGATGTCGCCGGGTCGATATTGATCAGGTACCGCTGGAGGTGCTCCGTCGCCTCGCCGTCGACGCCCAGCCGGACTCGGGCCGTCTTGGTGAACGGATCGAGGCGCGAACCTGCCATCCAGGCGTCGATCTCCGGGTACTCGGCCCAGCACCGCCGGTTGGAGAGCTCGACCTCGAGCATTCGGAGCCAGTCTCGCGGGACGGTGGGTGGCGCGATCGGGCGGCAGATCCGGTTCTTCAGGGCCTCGTCGTCGAAGGCCGACTCGACGTAGCCGATCAAGGCGGCGCTGAATGCCGGTTGGCACGTGCGCACCCACTGAAGGGTGATCCGCTCACCGTCGAATACTGGGATGGCGGGAACCGTCGGTATCCCGGCGGCCGAGCAGTCGACATGCAGGCATCCTGGGCCGGTCGGGAGCGCGCCGCGCTCGAGATGGATCCGGTCGTCGTCGATCGCCGTGACATGTCCTAGGCGGACGACATTGTCGATGCGGCGCAGCTGCGCCAACTCCCCATCGCTGAGGATGGCGCAGTGGTAGGCCCCAGGGATGACGGTGGGATCGATGCGGCGTAGCTCGCCGGCGGCCTCCAGGCGGGAGAAGACGTCATCGACCGAGTCGGCCAGAGCGACGGCCTCGACCTGGTCGGCGATGCTCTTGCAGAGCGAGGCGAAGAACTCCTCACCTGGTTGCACGTTCGCCCGGTTCAGTACCCATGAGTCGCGCGGCACGACCCAGCGGATCGTGTTCGGTTCGGCCCCGTTGTCGAGGAGCCAGATGCAGGCATCCATTCCGGTCTTGCCCGCACCGATTACGACATATTCCTCATACGCCTGCGCAGTCCGAGGCAGGTCGTTGACAGGCACGCACGAGACCACCGGTGCGAGGAGGTACGGCGGAGGTGTCGTCGAGGGGACGGCCATCTGGGAATGCGACGCGTCGACCAGGCGGTGAGAGTCCACCCGACAATGCTCTCCGGAGAGCAGGGAGGTCACGACCCTGTCGCCATCGACCTCGCTCATCGGGAAGTAGTGGACCCGGCCTGACGGCAGGAAGCGGTGCCGCATCACGAGATCGTAGTGACTCAGGACCTCCTGACCCGAGGCCAATTCGTGGAACCCGGCGTTGAGGCCGATACGATCGATCGCACCCGAGCCGAGAGGTTCGGAGTTCACGCCGTAGCTGCTGGCCGGTTGGTGCAGGCGGACAAAAGGGTAGGCGTCGTTCCAGTGACCGCCGGGCCGATCGTGCCGATCGACGATCGCAATCGTCGCGTCGGTGGTGGTCAGTATGGAGTCGGCGAACGCCATCCCGGTGGCGCCGGCCCCCATGACCAGGTAGTCGACGGCGATCTGCGACTCGGCCACGCCCACCTCCAAGCTCTCTACTCTGAAGGGAAGGCTAGCTGGCGGGTGGGAACGGGCAGAGCCCGGTGAGGGCTCATAGTGCGCCCGACCCCTGGCCACGGTCCGATTACCGACACGGGGACCGCGGTGTGGTCCCGATTGGTCAAGAGACCGTTCCGAGCCAATGCGCCCGCAATGCCGAGGTGCTGTGAGCCGCGCACTCCGGCATCGGGGACGGACTCGGTGAGGGCGCCTACGCCTGAGACTTGCGGCGGGCGTGGAAGAGACCGAGCAGGGAGAGCACCAACAGGAGACCTGCTGCCACAAAGGCCGCTATTGCCGCGATCCCGGCGATGACTCCGATCGTGCCAAATGCATAGGCGTTGAGCAGCAGACCTCGCAGTGTCTCGCCCTTGAACATCGTATCGACCTGAGCGGCCAACTTGGCGTTGTTGGGTTGGGCCAGGGATTGAGTTGACAGCTGGGCATACGTCTCACCGCCACCGATCTTCTTCAGGTGATTGGCGATGAAATGGTCGGCGTAGACTTCAGCCTGGGCGCCAGTGGTCATCTGTTGGCCACCAAATTGGCGCATTGCCTGGAACTCAGGAGCGGCGACGGCTGGACTGTTAGCGGCCGGAAACACGATCTTCTGGGCGGCGAGCTGATTGTGCACCTCATTGCCGATGTAGACGTGGCCCCAGGTGAGGAGGCTTCCGGCCACGACCAACACACCCACCATCACGAGTCCAGCCGCACTGACCAGAAGGTCAAACGTCCTCCTCATTCTGATTCTCGCGCTCACGTCACTCGGGCCCGCTGGTGGGGTGACCGCGGCCCCAGAGGGATTGCCAGGTGCCGGTCCATCTGCACGAGTAGCCATATCTCGGGCTTTGTCGTCGGGGACGATCTGCGTAGGTGCAACCATTGGTTCACGTCCTTCTCACACCCAGAGAGTCCGGGTTACCACCCATCCTCCACCTCCCCAGGACGGGCCAGTAGTGCCAAAGGACCCTTTGTCATGAGTAACAGAGCAGCTTCGGTCTCGAGTTCGCGAAGAGCTCCCGCTTCGATCATCGATCTGGCTCCGAGCGTCAGATCGCCGATGACCCGTGGTGGCCTTGGGATCCGCGGCTGCCCGTGCCCCCACGGTCCGGCCCGGTGATCCGCCGGCCGGTGGAGGAGCTGAGACTCAGAGCTTGGTGGACAAGGGCGAGACGTAGTAGAGAACGTCCCCGGGAATACCCCCGTATGCGCCCGGTGGGATCGCCACACCATGGGTGCGTGTCCATTGGTCGACGGCGTTGGGCCCCGAGTTGTTGCTCCCGAAGAGGTTGGAGGCAAGTGCTCGCGGATGCTTCTTGAGTTCGGCGATGAAACCGGCGATCTCGTGGAGGAAGGCGGGGGTGATGTGGAAGGATTTCCCGCCGAACCCCAGGGAGGAGAGAGCGCTTCCGACCAGGACGTAGTGAAGCCGGCGTTGGGCGACCATGGTCTTGAAGGCGGTGAGGGTTGGCCATGGATCCATTCCGGTGTAGCCACCCATGGCCATAACCGGTTGGCCCGTGGAGATGATGTAGGGCGCCGCCGTAAGGGATCCCGATACGGCGACCAGATACTGGGCGCCGTGTCTGTGCGCCTCGAGGTACCCGACCAACGCACTCGAGGGGTGAGATGCGGCTTTGCTCGACTGTCGAATGGATGCCGCCGATATCGTCATGCCGGGTATGGGGCTGAGGCCGCCTACGACGGCAGGACCGGCCAATGCAAGAGGTCCGGAAGTACCCTGCTCGATGCTGGTCACCGAGTAGGCGAGCGGTCCGGCGAGTAGCGCAAGACCGCCGATGGTGGCAGCGCCCGCACCGAGCCAGCGGCCAGCTGGGGATGATGGGCGACCGGCGAGGAGGCACAGGAGTCCGACCGAAGCGACGATGCCGGCCACGAGGATCCCGGTGGCCAGTCCGGGGGCGTAGCCCGGACTGCGCCTGAGTAGTACAGCGGCCCAGGCCGCGCTGCCGGCTACGGCGGCAGGAAGGGCGAAGCAGAGCCAGCGGTTGTCCCTTCCCAGACGCCAGAGGGCAACTGCGCCGGCGCCGGCTACCGCTGCCACCGCCGGAGCGAGAGCGACGGTGTAGTAGGCATTGAAAATGCCCTTGGTGTCGCTGAAGACGGCCGCCGTACAGAGCATCCAGCCGCCCCACAGGAGGTAGCCGGCCCGACAGAGGTCCCGACGCGGTCTGCCCCGGGTGAGCCAGAGCCCGCCCACCAAACCGACGACAGCGAAGGGAAGCAGCCATGAGATCTGTCCCCCAACGAGGTCGTTGAACATGCGGAGCCACCCCGCGGGCCCGCCGGTGCCGAGGGATCCGCCCCCGATCGAGCCGAACCCACCCGGGGTGCCACTCCCCGAGCCAAAGAAACGCCCGAAGCCGTTGTATCCGAAAATCAAGTCGAGTTCCGTGTTGTTTGTGCTACTCCCGATGTACGGGCGGGATGCGGCCGGCCACAGCTCGACGACGGCCACCCACCAACTGCTCGTGACGAGCAAGGCCAGGCCGCCCCAGAGAAGCTGGATCAATCGGCGCAGCAGCCGGGGCCGGCCGACCACCAGGTAGACGAGTGCGAAGACCGGTACGACGACGAAGGCCTGGAGCATCTTCGTGTTGAAGGCAAGACCGAGGAGTGCACCGCACAGAACGAGACGTGAGGTGCGGCCCGACTCGAACGCCGACCACAGCCCCCATGCGCTGAGCACCAGGATCAGGGTGAGTAGGGCATCAGGGTTGTTGTCGCGGAACATCACGACCGCGATCGGCGTGAGGGCCATGACGAGGCCGGCGAGAACCGCAGCCACCTCGCCGGCCCACCGACGGACGAGGTGGTAGAGGACCGCAACGGTGATCACCCCGGCCAGCGCCTCAGGAAGGAGCATGCTCCAGCTCGAAAATCCGAAGGTCCGGGCCGAGAGTTCCATGACCCAGAGAGACGCAGGCGGTTTGTCCACGGTGATGAAGTTGCCGGGGTCGAGGGAGCCGAAGAGGAACGCCTTCCAACTCTCCGTCCCCGCCTTCACGGCGGCGGCGTAGAAGTCGTTTCCCATACCGTTCGACGACAGATCCCAGGTATAGAGCACGGCGGCAAGGAGCGTTACGCCACTGTGGGCGGGCAGCGCCCAGGTGGGGCGGCCTGGGCGGACCCACCATCCCGTCGTGCGGTGAGGCGTCGAGGCCACGGGTTCGGGCAGATCGACCGCCGGGCTGTCTTGCTCGAGAGTGGTCATGCCATGGCCACCTTTCTGGCTGCAACCTGTGACGAGGCCACGTGCCGTGGTCGCACATCTAGGACCTGTGGCCTGGAGCGGGATCGCGACCAGGCAAGACCGGCTTCATCCCCGGCTCAGGCTAGGCGAGGCATCCCGGATGATGCAGTGCAGTGGCACTCGTGGGCCAAACCAGTGCAGGTCGGCGTTTCCGGTGTCGTCGCGGATGGCGGCACTTCATCAGAGTCCCAGGTCAGCGCAGTGATAACGTGTTCGACACCCATGAGGACGACGGCTTCGGTGATCGGGCGCGAGGCCCCGGCGATCGATCCGCAGGCTACGGTCCATCCAGAGATCGCCTCCTTCTGTCTCCGAAAGGTTCCCAATGCCGCATCGCGCACGTCTCCCGGCTCTCGTGTTGGCCGTCGGTCTTCTCTCGGGGGGATTGGCGGTTCTCGAGTGCCTCCCGGCAGGTGCATCGGTGAGTTCGGTGGAGGGCGCTCCCACCAAGGGCCTTCTGACGGTTGGCGAGGCAGGTCGCCTTGGATTCACGAAGTCGGTTGGCAAGCCCCTGACCAGTAAGAAGACCGGCGTGGCCGGGTGCGCCATCGGTGCCCAGGCGGAGTTCGAGGATGCCAAGCGGGCTACCGGAGTCCTGTCCGAAGTCCTCGTTTGCAAGTCGACAAGTGTGCCGGCTGGCCTGATGGTGAAGGCAAAGAAGGCTGCAACCGCCGCGCTGAGCCAGAAACCACCGAAATCCCTCGGAGTCACCGCTTTTGAAAGGGCGGCGGGAAGCTCGACCTACGCCATCTATTGGCAGCGGGGCAGACTGCTCGAACTGGTGGCGATCGACGTGAACATCCCCGCATCCTCGAGCAACACGACCACACCCGAATCGGTGGCCCCATTGACCGCAAAGCAGCAACAGACCCTTTCCAAGGCTGCGTTGGAGCAAGACGCCACCGCCCATTGACAGCGTCCACATCCCTGCCGTTCGACTGTTGCCGGGGGGCCGGTCCTCCCGGCAGCTCAATGCCTCTCCCGCAGCCAGACGACGAGACCGAGCAGTTGACGCCGACCGGCATCGTGCCATGACTGTTTCCCCAGATTCCTACAGTGCTATCGAGTAGTCGGTACCGGAGGATCCCCGGCGAACGGGGCGGGGTTGGGTCCGACAGCCCGTCGGCGCCCTTTCCCAAAACGAGCTGGTGGATCCGGTTGTCATCGACTCCGCTGCGGGCGTGGACGCCGGCATCCGGTTCACACGCCGGGTAAAGGTCGATTGCCCTAAACTGCGGAAGTATGTTCAGCAACATCGTCATAGGTGCCGATGATTCCGCAACGGCGCGTGCAGCGGTGATCTCCGCTGCCGACCTGGCAAAATTGACCGGGGCCAAGCTTCACATCGTGACCGCCTACGACCCGAAGTCGGTCCGCCTCACCGATCTTCCCGAGGAGTTCCGGTATACGGCAGACATGAATCCTGCGGACGCACTTCTGCAGCAACTGTCGTTGATAGCAACCGAGCGTGGGGTGGAGCCGGTGATCCATCCGGGAGTTGGCGCTGCCGCCGACGTGGTATTGCGGGTCGCCGAACGAGAGGGCGCCGACCTCATCGTCGTCGGCAACAAGGGCATGTCCGGAGCGCGGCGGGTTCTGGGAAGTGTTCCGAATTCAGTCGCCCACTCAGCCCACTGCTCGGTGCTGATCGTTGACACCCACGCGGCACAGTAGCTTTCGCTCGCTCAAATGGGTTCGGCCTGGCACGGCTGGTAGCCGACCCATCTGTGCCTGCGGGCGTCCAAAGCGAAGGAAGAAGACAGTCAACGGCGAGAAGCTGCCTGCTGGCGGGCTGGCGCCCAGCTTGACGCCCCCCATCGGCTCGACGCGTGGGTAGGAATGCCACATCGCCTCCCCAGGGTCCATCACTGCGGACGACTCCAGGGGCGTCCCGGCACTTTCTCCCGCGATGCCAACAGGAGCGTCCCGGGTGGATGGACGGCTAGGAGGTACCGAGGTCGACCTGTGACCCGGGCATGCGCTGCCATGTTTCGAATCGGAAGGCGACGTGTCCGTCTCGGCGATCGGAGCCGCGTTCGGTGACGACGAAATGGTCGATGTACGGAGGGAAGAATTTGGTGCAGTGGAAATCGGCAAGGACCTGGGTCAGCAGCAACTGGTCAGCCTGGTCGATGGTGTTGGCGTAGACGGCAGCGCCGCCTATCACCCAGACGTCATCGCCCGGATGCGTCGCGTGCAGCTGCTCGAGACTGCCAACGGGCAGGAATCCGTCTCTGAGCGCGCCGGATGACCTACTGAGCACATAGTTGTCTCGACCGTGGAGCGGAGCCGCGAACTCCGTGTAAGTCACCCAACCCATCAAGATCAGTCCGGAACTGGTCTCCTGGCGAAAATGCTCGGAATCCTGGGGGAGGCTCCAAGGGATGCCGGAGTCGGTGGCGATCCCGCGTTGACTATCCAACGCCGCGATGAGGCGAATCACATTCGGATCCCTATCGCTGGCGTCGTATCAGCGACCGGTGCTGAGCCCAGCGAGAGCGCCGTCCTGGGGGGCGAGCACCGCTGTGGCGACCGAGCTCGTCGTCGGCCATCATCTCCTCGCATTCAGCTTCGAAGGCTTGGGCGATCTGATCGTGGGCGTCACGCTGCGGTTCCGAGAGAACCGCGTGATTCGGTTGAGTGTTCGACTGGAGAAATGCCGCGGCGAAGGCCGACATCACAGAGGCAATCACCGGCTCGCGGACTGTCCGCAGATCACTCTCGAACGATGCTCCGAGACGTTGAGGGCCGGTAACAATCTCGTAGGCAGGAAAGTAGGCAACGCCGGCATCACGGCGGGCCACCTGATCTGCAGCGACTCGGAGTACCGACTTGCTGTAGGTAGTAGCGGTGAGGACATGGCGGCCTGACGCGGTGGCGACCAGAGGCACAGGCGAGACGGTGAGGATGATGCGAATGGTGCGGTTGATCGACCGGAGGATCTCCACCATCCTCTCGAGGTCCTCGACGACGTCATCAACGGAGAATTCGACGAACTGGTGGCGCACTGGGTCGAATTCTCCAGCAACGGTGCCGGGACATGCAGGAAAAACGCACCCGTCGTCGGCGGACAGCCAGGCTTCGGTGAGACCGAGTGTGAATACAAGGACGGTCGAGCGCTCTACCGCTCCCCGTACGGCTCGAAGGTGTTGTTCCGTGAGGGCCCGAAACTCTGGCACGGATGATGCCCGGTGAGTGAGACCAGGGCGATAGGGATCGATGAGTCTGCCGTCAGCCGACTCCCAGTACTCCTCGAGGGGCTGAAGTGTGCCAGTGGCCCGTTGAAGCAACTGCGCCATCTGGCGGGCGGTATAGATGTTGCCGTACCGAGCGGAGAACGATTCGTAAAACAGCGCCTCTTTGGATTCTGGCCATTGCGGATGGAAGCGTTCGGCCACTGTGTACCGGTAGCCCCAGAGCTCAAGGTAGCGGCGGATGTTGGAGGCAAAGCACGAACCAGCTGACATAAAGGTGTCGTCTCGGCCCAACCTGACCGATCCTTCGTCGACGGTCGAAGCCGGATCGAAACCGGTTGTCACCGACCTCGACCAGAATGCTCTGTCCTCGGCTGTCTTGTAAGGGTGCTCTGTCAACGGTGCCCACCCCTCACCCAGTGGAAGACGCTTTCCAAACACAAGGACCCGTACGCCGCATTGGCGTGAGTTGGATCAGGGCTCCAGTAGCCCGCATCCATCATACCGGCGCCATCGACGGCGGCCTTCGGGGGCTCCAGGAAGTCGATGCAGTGATCGGCGGAGAAGTCTCGATAGGCCGAGAGCAAGAGCATCCAGAGCTTTGCTCGAACGTTGTCCGGAACGATCGCCACGTCAGTGGCACTAGATGCCCGATTCTGCAGAACTTCGACGAAGTGCGGAGAGCTCGCCAGCCGTTCACGCACCGCGGACTCAGGCAGGGGTGGCGGTGTTCCGAACATCGATACCGGCACCTTCAGGCGATCCGCGGCCACAAGCAGATCTTGCAGCGATTCGTTCGCCTCAAGTCGTTGCCGAATGGCGGATACGAAGACTGAACAGGGGATCAGCTCGACGTCGGGATCCACGTGAGACGGTCCATTCGCGGATGGCAACATGACATCGAACGGTCGATCACTCGCAATGAGGGATCGGACGTTCATCTGGTTCCCCCCCAGACAAGAGCGAGATGAGTCGGCTTGATCCCCTCCGTGAGTTGGACCAGCGACTGCCTCTTGCGTTGTCGCACGAGACCGTCCGAACCCCACACGGACCGTACGAGATCGTCCTTCCGCTTCCTGACGAAGGAAACTCCGAGGTCATCGAACTGGCTCGGATCGGACTGGGCTTGTAACTCGTATCCGTGGATGAGCGCGACGACGTGGGACTGACCGACGATCATGACCTGCCACTGCTGTGTCATCCGCCTCGGTCCTTCCAGTGCACGACGCCCGAACCTGGCCTCAGCATTCCATCTCGGACAATCAGCTGAGGTCCAAGGGCCAGTCCTGCACCCCACGGGAATTGTATGCTCGCCCTCGTACGGTCGCAATGGGGACCACTGGCGGTGCCGAGGACCTGATGGACAGTGACCTAGCTTCTTGTTCGACCATCCTCAGGACGAGCATGTCGGTTCCTGACGTGCCCGACGACATGGGTACTGATCGACCGGGCCCAGGACCACGACTGGCGTGGGTGTACCGACAACTGAGGCTGATGGTGCGTGCACCGACCAGTGAGCACTGCCCCTGGACGTCAGTGGCTCACCTCCACAACGAGTTCGTCGAACCGGGTCTGATCCACACCCCGTCCTGCTTCACCATGCGGTCCCTCGCCACCTTGGGCACGGTGATGCCGCGATAGCCCGCCGGCGGCTGGTCGTCAGGGCAGGCCCCGGGTGGGTCGTTGTAGCGGGCATCCCTCGTCCACGGGCCGGACTCCCACCCCGGGCGCAGCGAGCCGAGGTTCAGCACGGGGGTGAGTTCCTGGGTCACGAGGGCCCCGAAGCTGGCCGCCCCGTAGGGGCACATGTGGGTGTTGTCCAGTTTGCGGGCCCGGAGCCAGGTGCCAAGGGGAGTGCGCATCCAGGTCAGGAACCTCCCGCCTGGGGCGAAGAGCTGGTCGGTCGCCAGGAAGAGGGCGTGACCGGGGAAGGCAGCCACCGCCTGGCGCGCCACCACGTTCCAGGCGTCGGTGTTGGCGGTCTCGGTCTTCCAAGCCCGCAGACGTGCCGCGGCATCGGTTATCGAGTCATCGGGGCCGGGCCGGGGGAACTGAACCAGTGCCACGAGATCGAGCCCACCTGAGGGGGTGAGCATGGTGGCCAGGAACTGCTCGAGTTCGGTCCGGTAGGCGACCGGATTGGCCAGGGCCCTCTGGTCGTCCCACGACCAGAACCCGATGGCCACCTGCGGGTGACTCTGGGCCAGGATGTTGGCTACTTCGGCCAGTCGGTTGTTGTCGGTGGAAAGCCCCCAACCCGGGACGGCGTTGTCGAGCACCACCGAGACGTCCTGAGTGGCTTGCAGCGCCGCAGTGATGCCCAGGGAGCTGTCCACCATGACGCTGTCACCGAAGATCCAGGCCCGCCAGGGCTTGCCGGGGGCGGCCGCTGGAAACCGGAACGACGCCGCGCCGGTGGTCTCAGACGTGGGCGCCGCCGCCACCTGCCCAGAGGTGGCCGGTGGGGGGCCGATGGTCCCGGCCACGATCACCATGGCCGTCGTGGCTATCCCGACCACCGCAACAGCTACCGTCGGGATGTACATTCGGCGGGCCCAGGCGGTCCAGTCGGCGCGGCGCAGAGGCCGCTCGACCACGTAGTAGCTGGCACACGACAGGGCTACCATCGTCCCGAGGCGAGCCAGCAGGAGAGGCCAGCCAGACCAGCCGACCGTGGCCGGCGTGATCAGCACTATCACTGGCCAGTGCCATAGGTACAGGCTGTAGGAGATCAGCCCGACCCAGCGGAGGGGACCGAAGGCGAGGGCCTGGGCCGCCGCTCCCCCTCCGGCCTTGGTCACGCCGACCACCACGACGGTGGCGCAGGCGGCGATGGCCACCAACCCGCCCTCCCAGATCCACGACGGAGGACCGCCGGCCACCGCCGCGCCCACCGCCACGCCTGCCAGACCCAGCGCAGTGACCACCGACCAGGTGGTGGACCGATTTCTCGACCGGCCCTCTTCCCCCCGTGGCCAGACCATGGCTGCCGCTCCGCCCACGAGCAGTTCCCAGGCCCGGGTGTCAGTGCCCAGGTAGGCACGGTTGGCCCCGTAGAGGTGGGCCGCCACCCCCATCCAGATCGCCGAGGCCACCGCCAGCACGACGGTGAACGCAAGCATCGCCGTTCGACCCTTCAATCCGGGACGCCGCCGGGTGACGCCAGCCATGGCCAGAAGCAACACCGGCCAAACCAGGTAGTACTGCTCCTCGATAGCCAGGGACCACGTCTGCTGAAGGGGGCTGACCGACAGGTAGCGGGCGAAGTAACCGTGGCCGGCCACGATCTGCTGCCAGTTGGCCACGTAGAACAAGGTGGCAAGGGCCGGGGCCCGCAGCTGGGCCGGGACCAAGCCGACCCCGCCGGCCCAGGCGTAGACGGAGAGCGCCACGAGCAGGACCAGCACCGCCGGCAGCAGGCGCTTCGCCCTTCGGCCCCAGAACCGGCCCAGATCTCTCTGGGGCCCATTCCCAGCCAGGAGGAGGCCGGTGATGAGGTAGCCAGAAAGGACGAAGAAGACGTCGACACCCACCCATCCGCCGGGCAGGTAGCCGAGGTGATAGGCAATTACTGCGGAGATGGCGAGTGCGCGGATGCCATCGAATTGGGGGACGTAACGCTGGCGGGCCACCGGCCGACTAGCTTCGCGCCGACCAGGGGAAGATGGGGAGCGCCCCGGACGGGACCACCACCCGGCCGACGGGCGCGGTCACTCGTGGCTCGCAGCTCCACCGACCGATCGAGCTGGAGCGAGTCGCAGCGATCCTGGAGGTCCCCGAGTGTCCATCGACACGTCGCGGCCATACCTGGGGCACCGGACCGACCGCCACAGGAGCCGACGGCCGGCGGCGCTCCCCAGCCCAGCGTGCATAAGTGGCGATGGCGGTGCTAGGACTGTCGCCATGGAGACTCGCCGGATCGGATCGCTCGAGGTCTCGCTCATCGGCCTGGGAACCAATAATTTCGGTTTCTTCATGGAGGGCGACGCCGTCCCGCCCGTAGTGGACGCGGCGTTCGACGCCGGAATCAACTTCTTCGACACGGCCGACTCGTATGCCGAGAGCGAGGCCCGTCTGGGGAAGGCACTGGCCGGTCGTCGGGACGAGGTGGTTATTGCAACCAAGTTCGGCAGTCCCGTGGACGACGGGTCCGGCGGCGCGGCTCCGGCCTACATTCGGTCGGCCGTGGAACGCAGCCTGACCCGGCTCGGCACCGACCGGATCGACCTCTACCAACTTCACCGACCCGACCCCGAAACGCCCATTGCGGATACGCTGGGCGTGCTCGATGACCTGGTAGGGGAGGGGAAGGTTCGGGAGATCGGCTGCTCCAACTTCTCGGCGGCCCAACTCAGGGAGGCCGATGCAGCCGTCCGTCCGGGCGGCGCACGGTTCGCGAGCGTCCAGAATCAGTGGAACCTGCTGCACCGTGAGGACGAGGTGGATGCCATCCCTGAGTGCAAGCGCCTGGGCCTGGCCTATCTCCCGTATTTTCCTCTGGCGAGTGGCCTCCTGTCCGGCAAGTACTCCCGAGGAGAGGGCGCCCCGCCAGGGTCCCGGCTGGTGCACTTCGGGGACGACGGAGGCGGACTGCTTTCCGATCGGAATTTCGACGCGGTCGAGGCATTGAGCGCCTGGGCCGCCGACAGGGGTCACACCATCCTGGAGCTGGCGCTGTCCTGGTTGGCATCCCAGCCGGTGGTCGCCTCGGTGATCGCGGGTGCGACGTCCCGGCAACAGGTGATCGCCAACTCCACGGCCGCCCATTGGACCCTCACCCCCGAAGAGGTCGAGGAGGTCGACCGACTGGCGCCAGCGCCCGGCTGACCGGTCGCCTCTCACTCCGCTGGAGAGGGCAGCGGCGTCACAGTGGTTCAGGTGAGGCGCTCGGTCATCGACAGCGTGTCGTTCCACACCACAGCGTTGCCGTCCCCCGACCCCTTGGCCCGATACATCGCCACGTCGGCCCGGGCGAGAACCTCTGCGGCGTTTTCCGCATCCGTGCAGTGCACGACCCCCACTGACGCCGACACCGGGAAGCTGACGGTCCCCGACGAGAAGGTCCAGTGCATCGATCGAGCCATCCGACCTGCCAGTGCTCTGGCGGCCGCCGGCGTTTCGACATGACGACAAACGGCCACGAACTCGTCTCCGCCCAGGCGCCCCACGACATCACCGGGCCTCACGACCCCATTGAGGCGGCGGGCAGTGGCCATGAGAAGGGCATCCCCTCCTGCATGACCCAAGAGATCGTTTTGAGCTTTCATTCGATCGACATCAATGAATGCCACAGCTACGCGTTCGTGGTTCTGAAGCACACCTTCGAGGAAGCTCAGGGTGGCCGCACGGTTGAGCACCCCGGTCAATGGATCAGTGCTGGCGCGGCGCTCGAGGTCCTCGGTGGCTCGGGTGCTATCCGTGACGTCCTCAATGGACATCACGATGCCAGCCGGACCTTCGGCATCCTGAGCCAGACCTCGCATGACGATTCGAAGAAAGCGATGCACCGAGTCTGCATGGCTCTCAGCTGTCAGGGTTGCCTCTCCGGCCGTCCCCATGACTTGGGTGAGTGTACTCAGGACGGCATCTGTATCTTCACCGTCGAATCGTTCGTTTGGGATCGAGGTCATGTGAATTCCGGGGGTCAGTCCAAGAAGCGCCTGGCATTGCGAGTTGACATACGTCACAACACCGTCGGCCGTGATGTAGGCCACCCCGAGCGAAAGTCCTTCGGCGAGGCGACGCAGGAGCCGCTCGCCCGAACGCACGAATCGGATGGCGTTGATCTCGGAATTTCCGTGCCGCACTCCAGTGTGATCGTCTGCTGCTCTGTCCAGGACGGTAAGCGAGCAGCAGATGCACCCTTCTACCTCGAGGTTGTTCTCATTCGTGACTTCGACGTTCATCCACGATCCGTCAGCGTGGCCATGCCGGTATCGCAGTACCTGGATGCCACCTGGCTCCTCCAACATCGCCATCCATTGACTCACCGCATAGTCATGGTCGTCGGGATGGATGAAGTCCAGCGATCGGGCCGACACGAGTGCCTCGGGTTCCCAACCGAGCACCTCTCGTACCGAATCCGAACAAGCCAGAATGCCCCCAAACCCGTCCTTTCGCATGGACACCGCGGCGGGGTCATCGGCTTCTGGATCCACCCTTGGATATTCGGCAGCTCTCGCCTTCATCTGAACGTAGAACTCGTTTCGATTTTCGCGAGAACCGGGTACTGGCCCCAGCGTGGTTGGCCCTGTCCCAGATCTCATCGGCGTAGGCACGTCTGCCGGACCATGAATCTCGACGGCGGCCAGGGGAGGACCCGAAGGATCCGGGTCAGAACCCGCCTACCGCAAGCACCAAGGCCGACGGATGGGCGGGGTCGTGGAAGACCTCTTGGTCCGCCGGGTACAGCTGGGTGGCGTCGGCCAGCCGCTGTCCGCTCCCCGTGTTCCGGACGAACAGTGGATGCGCGCCGCTCGAGACCTGGAGGCGTATGCGGTGTCCACGACGGAAGGTGTTGGCGGTGGGCCACAGCTCGACGCGAAGGAAAAACGAACCGTCCGCACTCCGGACCATGTCGGCCGGACCGAGGCGAACGATCCCGTCACACAGGTTCTTCGACTTGCCTTGAGGGGACACGTCGCACAACCGCACGAAGAAGTCGGTGTGCTCGAGGCTCGAGCGGAGGTGCAGCTCGGTCCGCACCGGGCCGATTGCGATGAGGTCCTCGGCCATGGGGTCGCTCGTGTAGGTGAGCACGTCAGAACGGGCCTCCCGCCGCCGTTGATCCTTCGGTCCGGCGTTGCCGGCGAGGAGCGACGGTCCCCCGATGCTGGGCGTGGGGTCGGCTGGGTCATAACGGTAGCGGTCGGGGGAGGACTCATCGGGAGGGTAGGGACTCAGTCGCCCATCGGCGTGCAGATACCAGGATTGGGACACCGTCGGCGGTGGCCAGCCAGGCAGGTCTATCCAGCGTCGAGAGCCCATGACGAACACCCGCACCGGATGGCGCCGGCCCCGGTGGGGCTGGTTCAAAAGGTGGACGTCGAACCACTCGAGTCCGTCCCGCAGGCTCGCGGCGAGGCCTCCCGGGCTGACGTGGGTCCAGGGACCGATGGTCAGACGCACTTCCCGTCCGGCAGCTCGCAGTGCCTCGTAATCGGCCATCTGGCCGGGCAAGAACAGGTCGTACCAGCCGCCGAGGAGGCTCGTGGGCGCCACGTTCCCCAGCCGGCGTCCGAACGTGACCGGCTCCCACCAGGGGTCGCCCGGCTCCTCATGGACGAGCCAGTCATCGAAGAAGCCGACGTGCTTGCCGACGACGGCCAGGTCGGCGTCCGTCAGGGGCAAGACCTCGGCCCCCTTACGGACCACACGCCGGCCGACCACCTGGGATCTCAGGACCCGGAGCGGCGAGAGCTCCTGGTGAGACACCTGGTGTATCCAGGCGAGTGCCGTTTCGAGGGCGAAGGAGCGACCTGGGTACGTGACGGACTTGCTGAAGTCCGATGCCGTCACTTCGAGTGCCATGGCCTTCAGGTACGCCGGCGCATCCTCGGCCACCGCCCACTGTGTCAAGCCGAGGTAGCTCGGACCGAAGGTGGCCAACTGCCCGCCGAACCACGGCTGGCCGGCGATCCAGTCCAGGGTGGCGTGGCCGTCGGCTCCTTCGTTGTGGAACGGATCGAACCGGCCGTCCGACCCGAACGTCCCCCGGACGCTCTGGATGACCACCTGGTAGCCCCGTTCTGCGAAGAGCCGGCCCACCACGCCCATCTGACGTCTCCCGTAGGGGGTACGGATCAGGACCACGGGCAGGCCCTCTCCCGAGCCGGCTGGGAACCAGCGGTCGGCCAGAAGCGCCACCTCGTCGTCCATCTTCGCCCTCAGGTCCCGGTCGACGGAGACGTCAAGGGTCTGGGCCCGCCCCAGCCTGGCCAGCAGCCCAATAACCTCACTCGACAATGTCACCGTCGCCCAGTCTGCCGGGTTGCCACCTCGCTTGCCCAGTCGGCTGAGAGGGCATCGGAGGCGATCGTGGGCAGCCACACGCGGGGGTGACTAACGTTGGGCTATGTCGCTCTTCCTGGATCGACACGATGTACCGGGAGCATCGCCGGCCGATGTCGCCGCCGCTCACCGACTCGATCTGGCCGTCCAGGACAAGTACGGAGTCCGGTACGTCACCTATTGGTTCGATGACGACAAGGGGTCGGTGTTCTGCCTCGCTGAAGGACCCAATCGAGAAGCACTGGAAGCCGTACACCGGGAAGCTCATGGTCTGGTGGCCGACAACATCATCGAGGTGGGCGAAGGTCCGATCAACGTGTTCCTCGGTGCTCCTCCCACGCATGCTCCTGGCGAGGCGTATGTCGAGTCGGCAGTCCGGGCCGTCTTGTTCACTGACTTCTGTGGTTCTACGGAGCAGACCCAAGAATTGGGCGACGAGGGGTTCATGGGGTTGATTCACGAACATGACCGGATCGTTCGGGCCGCATTGCATCAACGGAGTGGACGGGAAGTGAAGCACACCGGCGACGGGATCATGGCGTCGTTCACCTCACCTTCCGCCGCGGTTGAATCGGGCATCGACATCCAACGCGCCGTACTGCGCCGGAACGAGGCGGCTGAGCAGCCCATCCACCTGCGCGTGGGAATCAGTGTCGGCGAGCCATTGACAGAACGCGGCGACTTGTTCGGTGCCGCGGTTCAGCTTTCGGCGCGGCTGTGTGCGGTGGCGAACCCTGACGGCATCGCCGTCTCGACCGCGGTGCGCGATCTCTGCGTCGGCAAGCGCCTTGGCTTCGATTCCAGAGGCCTTCTGGAGCTCAAGGGATTTCCAGAACCGGTGCCAGTCTTCGAGGTGTCCTTCCAACCCGGATGAGGGCGAGGGGTCAGTGGAGCGGTGGGGACCACCGCCAAATCCCGGGCGCTGATCCCCTTTTGCTTCGGACCGAGGCCCGACGGCGATTCCGTGAGGATTCACGGCCGATGCCACAGCCACTCCTGGAAAGAGGCCGACGGTACGCTTTGGCCAATCGCTCCGTCGGGGAGCCGGCGAAGACGTCCGTGTCCCGCAGGTTCGCCGAGACCCAGCCGACTCAACACAGAGGACACCGACCATCACGGAGAGGACAGGACCAATGACGCCGAAGCCCGTCCGGCTGCTCGTCGCCGATGTGGATGGTACCCTCGTCACCTCCAACAAGGAGCTCACCGTCGCGGCCATAGCGGCCGTGGCAGCCCTCCGTTCGGCCGGAGTGTACTTCGCGCTCGACAAGCGGAAGACCGCCCAAGGGAATGGAGATGCTGGTCGAGCCGCTGGGGATCACCACTCCGATTGCCGCCTTCAACGGGGGCGTGTTCACTCGCCCCGACATGACCGTGATCGAGCAGCACACCATCGCCGACGAGGTGGTCCCGTCAGTGATTGAGCTATTCCGCCACCATCGGTTGGACGTCTGGATCTACCGGGGGGCGGATTGGTATGTCCACGAGGCCAAAGCTCCTCACGTCGACCGGGAGGCCTGGACGGTGCAATTCCAGCCGACGGTGGTGGACAGCTTCGATGCCGTCTCAAACGGGGTGGCCAAGGTCGTCGGAGTGAGCGACGACCGTCACGCTGTCCAGAGTGCGGTGGACGCGGCGCGGTCCCGCTTCGGCGACCATGTGTCCGCGGCTCGCTCCCAGCCCTACTACGCCGACGTGACCCATCCCGAGGCCAACAAAGGCGCTGTAGTCGGCTACCTGTCCAGGGAGTTGGGCGTCGATACCGACGAGATCGCCACCATCGGCGACATGCCCAACGACGTGCTCATGTTTGCCCACTCAGGAGTGAGTATCGCCATGGGCAACGCCAGTCCCGAAGTGCAACGTGCCGCTCGGCGAGTCACCACCTCCAACGAGGAAGAGGGCTTTGCCAATGCAGTCGAGAGGTTCGTACTCAGGTGAACACGTCCGATGGTCAGGCTGGGGAGGAGCCGGGAAGCACGGTCTCACTCGTTGGCGAGGCGGTGGCGCCGCCATCGTGGGTCGCGAAAGACGGCGGCCCACAAGCCAGATGGTCAGGTGCCGGGAGATCCGCGGTGACCTCGGTCCTCACTGGCTGGTCAAGGGCCCGTATGGCCACCTTCGGGGTGCCGGAGGTGGATCGGATCCTGCGCTTTGCCAGCATGGGAGCTCACCGCGAATTCCAGGACTGCCGCCGCTAGGCTGAGCGAGTGCACAACACACGGCGGTACCGGATTGTCCAATGGACCACGGGAAATGTGGGCAAGAGTTCCGTGCGGGCGATCACTGCGAATCCCACGCTCGAGTTGGTCGGGTGTTACGCCTGGTCGCAGGAGAAGGTGGGCCGCGACGTGGGTGATCTGTGTGGCATCGGTCCTCTGGACGTCGTCGCCACGAACGACATCGACGCGTTGCTGGCCCTCAAACCTGACTGCGTGGTCTACAACCCCATGTGGCTCGACGTCGACGAGCTGGTGCGCATACTGGGGGCGGGAGTGAACGTGGTGGCGACGGCGGCGTTCATAACCGGCCACAACCTCGGTGCCGGTCGCGACCGGATAGTCGAGGCGTGCCGGCGTGGCGGCTCGACGATGTTCGGTACCGGCATCAGCCCGGGCTTCGCTGAGTTGTTGGCCATCGTGTCGGCAACCATTTGCGACCGGGTGGACAAGATAACGGTCAACGAAGCCGCGGACACGACGTTCTACGACTCTCCGGCAACCGAGATGCCGGTGGGCTTCGGCAAACCGATCGACCACCCCGGGCTCCAGGAGATGACGGCCGAGGGAACGGCTGTCTTCGGCGAAGCCGTGCGGATGATCGGTGACGCGCTCGGGATCGAACTCGACGATATTCGCTGCGAGGCCGAGTACGCGCAGACCACCGCCGATCTTGACCTGGAATCGTGGACCATCGCCGCGGGGTGTGTCGCCGGTGTCTCGGCCAGCTGGAAAGGAACCCTCGGCGACAGGGTGGTCGTGGAACTGAACGTCCGGTGGCGGAAAGGCCAGACGCTGGAGCCTGACTGGAAAATCGACCAGGATGGCTGGGTGATCCAGATAGACGGACGGCCGACCGTGACGGCGACCATAGGCTTCCTCCCGCCGCCCGACTTCCAGGCCGAGACGATCGCCGACTTCATGGTGCTGGGACACATCATGACGGCGGCCCCCCCGATCAACGCGATTCCGGCCGTCGTGGCTGCCGCTCCCGGCATCGCCACCTACACCGATCTGGCACTGGTGCTGCCTCGGGGTGTCGTGCCGGTCGACGACTAGTTCCTTGCTCTCCGGCCGGTCGGTGGGGCCACCAGCGTCGCGGTGCGGGGTGTCCTGAGGGCCACTGGCCGTTGAAAGCGGAGGCAGTATTTCTCGCGGGCCGTCCCGGAGGTCCCACGACTCCGGGCGCCGGCCACTTCCGTCGCCCAGCGAGTGGGGCGGCGAGGGGCTGTCAGCCTGACCGGTTGTCCCCGGGCACGGAGTACAGGTGACTTCAGGCATCCACCGGGTGTTCCATGGCCTCGGATGAGGTTCTTGGCACCGCAGGGAAGCTCAGCAATCAACCGGTCGACGGACGGGTATCTGACCACGGAAACGATTCATAGATGCTCCGAAGCCTGGAGCGCGTCTGGTCGTCGCAGACCGCACCAGCCAGCCCACCCAGAAAGGCGTGCCGTGGAGAACAACCCATTTGGTTGGCCAGTGCGTAGTCCCGGGTCAGATCGGTCTCGAACATCGCCGGATCGTCAGTGCTGATGGAGCACAGAATGCCGGCCTCCAACATCTGGGGAAGTGGATGTTTGTCAACAGACTCGACCACCCTTGTGCGCAGATTCGACACCGGACACACGTCGCAAACGATGGATCTGGCTGCCAGCTCCTCCAGCAGTCCTCGGTCTTCGACGACCCGGATGCCGTGTCTGATCCGGTCGGCCCGGAGAATGTCCATCGCGCCCCGGATCGACTCCGGCCCAGCCCCCTCGCCGGCGTGTGGCACCGAGACGAGTCCAGCGTCCTTCGCCATACGGAACGCCCTCTCAAAAGGATCGGGAGGAAAAGACGCCTCAGGTCCGCCAAGTCCGAGACCGACGATGCCCCGGTCCCGGTACTTGATTGCGTAGCGAGCCGTCGTCATCGCCGCGTCGAGGCCAAGGTTTCTCGGCGTATCCGGCGTCAACCTGATCTCGACACCGAACCGCTCCTTACCCTCGATTGCACCGTCGCAGAAGCCGGAGAACACTTCATCCCAGGAGGCACCCCCAGTGACGCGCTCGACCGGGGTGAAGATGCCTTCGATGTACACCGCACCGTGGGATGCCGCCTCTTCTGCGTAGGTGGCCACCACCTGACGGAAGTCCCGTTCCTTCTGCAGGGCCGGCGTCGTCAACGTCCATAGCTCGAGGAAATGCTCGAAATCTCTGAAACGATAGAGCTGCGCCAGCTCGGCTGCGTCCTGAGCCGGTAGAGCGAACCTGTTCCGAGAGGCGATCTCGAAAAGGTCAGGTGGCTTCACGGTCCCTTCGAGGTGAACGTGCAGTTCGATCTTGGGCGTGGTGGGAGGGTGCATCGTGACTCCTTGGCGCGTCGAAGAATCTTGTTCTGTCGACACGAGCCGGAGCCTTCTGGCCCTTCCCATCTGGTCAGCTCATGAGGACCGCCATCCTACCGACCTCTACCTAGTATCTCAATGCCATCCCCATTGCTGAGGCTGACCGCCCTGGCACCGGCGGCGGACACCGTTGGGTTTGACACCCCCTCTCCGTTCGGCTCACGTTCGCAGAGAAGTGGCGCCTCGGGGCGCAGTTCTGGGTCAACCATCCGACCTCCCGGTTCCCCCAGATCATGCTCGAGCTCTTGGCGATGGGTTGGACCATGCCCTCACTGCAACCACGGCTGGCCGAAGAGGTTCACTCATGATCTTCGAGAACTACTCCGGCCCGGCGCTGCGCGATTACGGACTCGACGAAGAACGATTTCCACTCTCGGTCATCGTGGCTGCCGTTACGAGCTTTCAGCTCGGACGAATTGTCGAGGGCCTTTCAGGCGTTCACCGTGGGCAGGGGGAACTTCTGGCTTGGATCCAACAGTGGCTCGACGTTCTCGACGCGGCCGCGCTCGATTTTCCACGTTGCCGAGCAGCGGCGAGGCGTGCGACCCCGGTGGGACCGATTTCCACCTAGTGCCGCTGAAGCGCCGGACTTCTGTACTCCCACTCGTTGCGGGCACAACTAACGTACGGGTCCCCGTTCAGTGGGCCGGATGACAACAGTGGCAGGCATTGGGTCATTTTCGTCGGAATCGGCCACAGCGGAGGTCCCCAGTTCGCCAGCCCGGATGAGGTTCGGTGCCCCGGCAGATCCGCCCTCAAGCCGGGTCACGCCGATGTCGACATTCATACGATGAGTCGAATCGTCCTCGGGCAGCGCTACAGGGGTGCGCGGTCGTCGGACCAATTGACTCGAATCGAGATCGCCGTCTGGGCCCTGTTGGCACTGTCAGGCGCCGTCGTCATGGCCTACCTGGTGTCGC
This sequence comes from uncultured Acidimicrobiaceae bacterium, assembly GCA_963717885.1. GTDB lineage: Bacteria > Actinomycetota > Acidimicrobiia > Acidimicrobiales > RAAP-2 > Bog-756. The sequence continues at coordinate 296,081 of CAVQXB010000001.1, forward strand.
TGATGTTGCGGGGGCCGAACTCGTACTGGACCTGGCTCGATGGCTGGGTGGTCTGCGGAGTCGAGCTGTTCGTGTGTGGTCTGTGCATAACCAGAGCACTTGTCAAACGTCCGGGACGCTTGCCGGCACTGTTCCTGGGCCTGAGCCTCCTGTGCTGGACGTTCGGCGATGTCGTGCTCACCATCCAGTCCATCGGAGGGGCCACGCCGCCGTCGCCGTCCCTGGCCGACCTCTTTTACATCGCCTTCTACCCATTCGCGCTTCTTGCTGCCATCTTCCTCATCCGGGGACAGATGGGACGGGTGGCCACGACGAACTGGCTGGACGGGGCCATTGCCGGTCTGGGTGCCGCCGCGGTGTGTGCGGCGGTCGTACTCCAGGGCGTTCCCCGACTGGACGGCGCGGCCGGGTTGGTCAATCTGGCCCTGCCGATTGGCGACGCGCTGCTTCTGGGACTCATCGTCGGAGGCTTGGTCATACTGCCGGGACGGAGCAGGGCCCCATGGATCCTCTTGGCCGCGGCTACTGCATTGAACGTGTTCGGCGACTCGTCGAACTTTCTGCAGCACTCATTCGGAGCAACCCAAATCGGCCTGATTCTGAACGCCATCGCCTGGCCGGTGGCCATGATCCTCATATCCATCGTGGTATGGCTGCGTCCCCGGCCTCCGAGCCCGATTCTTCTCGAGAAGCCCGCTGGGTTCGTGCTTCCCACGTGCGCGGCCGCCGCAGCCCTCGTCCTTCTCTTCCTCGGTGACTTCCTGCCGGTTGGCCGATTCGCCTTGTCCTTGGCGGCAGCAACATTGTCCTTCGTCGGAATCCGGCTCGTGTTGTCCGTGCGCGGACTTGAACAACTCAGCCAGGAGCGCCATCGCCAGGCTATTACCGATGAACTCACCGGCCTGCGAAACCGGCGCTTCCTGTTCAGAGTGCTGGATACCTACTTTGCCGAGCACGACGGGAACTCCTACGGCGACAACCTGGCTTTTCTCTTCGTCGACCTTGACCGATTCAAGGAGATCAACGATTCATTTGGACACCCAGCCGGTGACGAGTTGCTACGACAACTGGGCGCGCGGCTGGAAGGTTCGCTCCGCGAGGAGGATCTGCTCGTTCGGATCGGCGGCGATGAGTTCGCGGTGGTGCTGGCTGGCAGTGATGTGGATTACGCGACATCGGTAGCCGAGCGGTTGACGGAAGATCTCCGCCGGCCGTTCGCCCTCGACTCCGTGAGTGCGAGCATCGGAGCCAGCATCGGGATCGCCGTGGCCCCAGCCGACGCCGAGGACACGTCTCGGCTCATCTGGTGCGCAGACGTCGCCATGTACCGGGCAAAACTAGGCGGAGTTCCCTTCGCAGCCTACGTCCAGAACCTGGACGAAGGGCAAGATCACATGCGCTTGGCAGAGGAGCTAAGTGAGGCGATCGGCGCGGATCAGCTGGTATTGCACTACCAACCCCAACTCGACCTCCGAACCGGTGAGATCCGGGCCGTCGAGGCCCTGATCCGATGGGTTCATCCCCGTTTGGGTCTTGTGCCTCCCGATCAATTCATTCCATTGGCCGAGGAGACCGGCCTCATGCAGAGGGTTACCGAGTGGGTGCTCGAAACCGCACTGGCCCAGTGCGCCGTTTGGAGGAGCACCGGAAAAGAATTCTCCGTTGCCGTCAACGTGTCGCCCTCCAACCTGCTTGAACCGCGGTTTGTCGACACCGTGAAGGAGCGGCTTCGCCATCACTTGCTGCCAGCCTCTGCATTGGTCATCGAGCTGACCGAAACGAATGTCATCGAGGGGTTCGAAATCTGTCAGAGGGTGATCGAAGAACTACGGGACTCCGGCATCATCGTATCGATCGACGACTTCGGCGCCGGGGTAACATCGCTGGTCTACCTGCGTGACCTGGCCGTTCAGGAACTCAAGCTTGACCGTTCGTTCATCACCCGGCTCACCGACGGAGCTCCGCACCGAGATTTGGATGTGGTGCGGTCCACCATTGAACTCGGCCATTCCCTGGGCCTGCGGATCGTGGCGGAGGGCATTGAAGACGAGGAGACCCTCAACTTGATGGCCGAATACGGATGTGACATCGCCCAGGGCTACTGCATCAGCCGACCGAAGCCAGCCGAAGAGCTCGCCTTCCGACGTGCAAGTCCAGAGGAATCGACCACCGGTCCGACGTAGATCAGCCAGAAGTTCAACTGTGTCCGCGCCGCCGGACGGGCACGGTATCCGGGACGGTGGGGCCGTGTCGATCCCGGTGAGGGATGGTGACGTGTGGACCCTGACGCCCGGCAGGGAGCTCATCTGCCGGCTCGTCTCGGAACCAAAGCAGTCCTACGAGTCCATGGGAAGCACGGATCTCTTGGTAGCTCCGAGGCCTCGGGGTCGAGGTTCTAGTGCCGTTCACGGGGAGGTCGGCAAATGTCGAACGGCATCCAATCCACGCCTGTAGCGAGGCGTCGTCCACGGGGAGTCCGGACACGTCCTGCACTAGAGTGGATGACCATTGTGCGGGGGGAATGAGCACGGAGGCAGAATGACGACCCAGCAGACAGAAGCGGCAGTCCAGCAAGAGGTCGCCCGTCACCAGGAACAACTGGCCAACGCGGGGGTCTCCATTCGTTCGATGGGACAGCCGAACTCCGTCGTTCGGGCATTCGACTTCTGGGATGACCGCTATGAAGGGCGACGACTCTTCTCCGAGGTCCTCGGGACTTTCATGCTCGTTCTGGTTGCCGTCGGTGGGAGCATCGTCGATGCCAGGTTCCCCGGCTCCATCCCCCTGGCGGTCCGGGTGGTGGCCCCGGCCCTGATGGTCTCCGCGGTGATTCTCTTCATGGGGGCTGTCTCCGGTGCACACCTCAACCCGGCGGTCACGTTGGCCTTTGCCTTGAGGGGTAACTTCCCCTGGAAGCGAGTTCCCGCATACATCGTCGCGGAGTTCGTCGGGGCCAGCCTCGCCGCACTCACACTGTGGGGGATGCTGGGCAAATTCGGGCCGGCCGGACTGACACTGCCTGGCCACGGCGTCACCAATCTGACTGCCTTCTTGACCGAGATGGTCCTCACCGCCGGGCTGGTGAGCGTCATCCTTGGCACAGCCTCGGGTGCTCAGCAGCTCGGTCCGATTGCAGCCCTCGGCGTCGGGTTCTACATCGCGCTGGCTGGAATGTGGGCTGCGCCGGTCAGCGGCGCATCCATGAATCCTGCCCGCTCGCTCGGACCGGCGCTGGTCTTCAACGACTGGGCATCATGGTGGGTGTACTTGGCAGGACCCATCGCCGGAGGCGCCATCGCAGTTGGAATCGCCTACATACTGCGTGGTCCGGGCGGTGGTACCTCTGGAACTCATGCCGCCCAGGGGACCCTCGGAACCGAGTGGCGACCTGAACCCATCGGTGTCTCCGACCCAGCCCCTTCGGCGCCGAAGGAGCCGAAGTGAAGCGGATCAGGAACTGACCGTTCGTGGAGCCTGTCACCGCACAGGTTCTGGCTCATACTCCAGCCGGGTGAGGAGTGACTCGGTCCAGATCGACCCGTCGGGTGTCGAGTTCGATGAAGAACCGGTCGTAGAACCTCGGCAGAGGTGCGGGGATCCGTGGACGACCGCATGGCTTTGGACAGGTCCACTCCGACGAACCAGCTCGCGCCCGGCGGGAGCAGGCGGCAAAAGGGGCTGTCGGCCCAGACCACTCAGACGCCGGAGCTGGGGCCCCAGGTACGTGACCGACGAGCGCGGCCCGCCGGACCACATCGGCTGACCCCGGCTCACACTACTGCCGGCTCCGGCTCCGGGTCCTTCTGACGCGTTGGCCGCTGACGAGGCAGCTCCCTGGTGAAGGCGAGCGACAGGAGAGCGAGCAATGCTGCGGCCAGGAGGCCGGCCTTTAGCGACCGGAGCTGGGCGGCTTCATAGTCTTCCACCAATGCAGTGGTCGTGGTGGAATCGAGGCCGGCCTTGCTCGCTGCAGTTTCGATCTCGTTGGACGAGATGAAATTGGTGTTGTTGCCTGCGGCCACGCCCACCTGGGCCGCCACCTCCGAGCTGATCCGGGGGTCTTTCTCTACGTTGGAGATGAACGTGCTCGCCAAACCTATGAGGACGATCGCACCGATCAGGGCCACCCCCAGCGACGAGCCGAGCTGCTGCCCCGTGTACTGCAGACCTCCGGCCTCACTCCGTCCGGACTCCTCCACGGAGGACTGGACCACATTGCCCAACTGAGAAACCATCAGGCCCATCCCGATACCGAGCACGCCCATGCCGATGGCGAATCCCGCGTTCGATAGCGTCGGTTTGATCGTGGCGAGCAAGATCAACGTCCCGGCAATGGTCACGATCAGTCCGGAGCGGACGATGGTGCGCACCGCGAGTCGGTTCGAGAGCCGCGAACCGGCGGCCGAGGTCAGGAGCATCGTGATGGAGACCGGCAGCATCTTGATGCCGGTCTCGAGGGCGCTCAGGCCCAGGACGAGCTGGAGGTAGAGCGGGACCACGAAGAAGATGCCCATGAGGATCAGGTTCTGGGACAAAAGCCCGATCAGCCCCGACCGAACGGTCGGGACCCGGGCCAGGGAGAGGTGGACGAGCGGATCCCGGTCGATCGACTCCCGATGCCGCTGCCAGGTCACGAAGGCCCAGATGAGCACCCCGCCGGCGGCTATGACGAAAAGCGTCAACGAGAAGCCGAAGATCGTGATCGGAGAGTTCTTGGGCTTCACCCACCCCCAGGTGCTCGACTGGAGGACGCCATAGACGAGGACCCCGAGGCCGGTGGCCGAGAGCACCGCGCCGAGATAGTCGAGCTTGGGGGCAGGTCCTGGGCGGGGAGCATCGCCGACCTTCGGCGTCATGATGAGGATGAAGGCGACCAGGACGACCTCACCTGCGAAGACAATCCGCCAGGTGACGTTCGTGGTGGCCCATCCGCCGAGAATGGGACCGACGGCGATCCCGGCCCCGGCAACGCCGCCGATGATGGCGTAGGCGACCTTCCTGCGGGCGCCCTCGAAATTCCCCGCGATCAGCGCCGCCAGCGCGGGAAGGACGAGAGCAGCGCCGATCCCTTCGAGTACCGACCATCCGAGGGCCAACATGAACACCGACTGCGAGAGTGCGGTCACGGCCGAGCCGCAGGCGTAGATGATCAGCCCGATCACGAACGCTCTGCGCCGACCGATGATGTCGCCGATCTTGGCTCCAGTCATCATGAGCATGGCCATCACCAGGCAGTAGAGGGTGATGACGGCCTGGATCGTTGTAACGGTGGTGTTGAAGTCCTTCACCAGTGAACTGATCGAGACGTTCATCACCGACTGGTCGAGAACCATCACGAACTGTGCGGTGGCCAGCGCCACCAACGCCAGCCAGCCCTTCTTCGTCGGGGTGGATCCCGTCGTCGGGGCCACCCTTATCGCGTCCGTCACCCTTATCCTCCTCAGAAGCCGATGCAGCTCGAGTTGATTAGCCGCCACGTAGGTGTGGACTCAATCAGCACACGATCTCACTGCCGCCACCACACTGCAACCCGCCAGCGAGGGCAGCACAGGCATCCTCGAGTGGGCAATGTCAGGATGCCCCCATTTCCGGGCTCGTGGCATCCAGGCACCCCCCACGGCGATCTCCATTTGCCCAACCGGCGGACGAGCGGGATCTTGGCAGCCCGCCGGCTCGGTGAGGGCGCAACGGGAGCCCGACCAGGAGGTGGGAAATGCCCCAGACCGCCAGCTCGGGGGAGGGAGGACGCCCACGCTTCACTCGCGGCAACCTATTTCACGGTGATCGGCCCGCCTGACGCGGGCCTACGACGGTCTGGCGCCGGAGTCGCCGGATTGCAGTCCCTTTCGGTACCAGAGCGCGTCGGTTCCTGCCGGAAAATCCTCGACTCGACCTACCAGCTCGTAGCCATTCCGTTCATACAGATCTCGTGCCTGAAAGCCGTAGGTGAAATGGACGGTCTGACTGCATCCGCGGGCCGCGGCCTCTGCTTCGGCCGCGGCGATGAGTTCGGTGGCGAGACCACCGCCTCGGAGGCTGGGGTCCACCCAGAGGCTCTGTAGCTCGCAACAGTCGCCCCAGGTCCATCCGCTTATGCCGGCGACGATGGCGCCAGCGTGGCGAATGAAGATCGCCAGCTCTACCTCCTCACCGAGTCCCATGGCGGCGGACGCCTCACCACGAATCTGCGCTTCTAGGAAGTCGACATCCAACGGATCTGGTCGATCCTCGACGTGGAAGTCCACGGCGACTGGAGTCTCAGAGGTCGACCATCTGCTCGATCAGCGAGATGTCGTCGAAGTACGTCCGATATGACCTGATCTTCCCATCCCGGAAGTCGGCCACGGTGACGCCGGGCAACTTGACGTGTCGTCCCGAGGCCTCCACTTCGGCACCTTCGCCGAGGATCAGCGGCCCGGTGTGATCGGCCTCGATCACCCATTCGGCGTACGCCCGGTTGCCCACCTCATCCAGCCCTCGGATCAGTATGACGACGTTGGAGAATGCGACTTCGCGGAGTGCGGTGAGGACCGCGAGTTCCGATAGCCCCGATACCAACGCATACGGGGACCAACCCACGACATCGTCGGTGAACAGCGTGTCCAGGTCAACCGGTTCGCCACCCACCTCGGCCTCGAGAGCCTTCAGCAGTACATCCCTGCGAGATTCACTCATCACGTCCCTATTTCTGTCGTATCGATGGGTTCAAAATGGTTTGAGCAAACCGACCGAGGGTCAGGACCCCAGGACCTTCGCCTTGGCGGACGCGAACTCCTCGTCGGTGAGCGCTCCCGAGGAGTGGAGCTGTGCGAGGTGCTCGATCTCATCCGCGGGATTTGCTGGAGGCGGCGCATACTGGCTCTGGCTGTCGTCGGCAGAGCCTTGGTCGTACTCGTCTTGCGCCCGCCCCTTGGCGCGGTGATGGGCTATCGCCCCTCCGGCCACCGCTCCAGCAACAAGCCCTCGACGTCGTACCCGTCGTCTCATCCCCATGGGAAACTCCCTTCGGTCTCGTGGCTGACCGCCACTGGCCGGCCCGCCTGCATCCTGATCCCCGGGAACCGATTGCGTCAAGCGCCGACGTTTCCTCGGCGCATCAGCTTGGACAACCGTAGTAGGAGAGACGAACCCGGATCGTCCCTGGTGGCAGCTCTGGATGACCTTTTGGCACCCAAAAGGGACCATGATGGGGCGACACGAGATCAAGCACATCGACCAGTATCGAGGCAGCCATGGCGCACAGAGTTCACGATGGAGCAACCGCGGCACACGCTGTCCCGCACCTCACCGCAGAGGAGCGGGCCACCCTGGGCAAGGAGGCCCGCTCCGTCGCGCCCCGATCGTCCCACGGCGAATTCCGCCCGGCCGGAGACCGCCCGGACCCGGTCGCCCTGCTCGAGCGCCAGGCGACCTCGAGGGTGCCCGAGCTTGTCCCGATCCGCTACGGGCGGATGCTGGTCTCACCGTTCACTTTCTTCCGCGGGGCAGCACTCATCATGGCGGCCGATCTGGCATCCACGCCTCGCTCGGGGCTGAGGGTTCAGGTCTGCGGCGATGCTCACTTGTCCAACTTCGGTCTCTTCGCCTCACCGGAGCGCACGATGATGTTCGACGTCAACGACTTCGATGAGACCTTGCCTGGGCCGTGGGAGTGGGACCTGAAGCGTCTGGCGGCCAGCGTCGTGATCGCGGCCAGGGACCGAGAGTTCACCGAGAAGGAAGCCAACAACGCAGCCCTCTCCGTGGGAGCGAGCTACCGCTCCGAGATGCTCCGGCTGTCTGGGTTGGCGACCATGGATGTCTGGTACACCCGGATCGACGTGGCGGGTCTCCTCGCCGAGCTCGAGGCCACGGCCGGCCGGACGGGGTCCAAGGCCGACAAGCGCATGGCGGCCCGCACCGCCAGGATCATCACCAAGGCCCGCACCCGCGACAATCTCCAGGCGCTGAGCAAGCTCACCACCGTCGTCGAAGGTGAGCTGAGGTTCGTGAGCGACCCGCCCCTCGTTGTGCCTTCCGAGGAGTTGTTTCCGCAGGATGTGAACGCCGCGCTCCGCGAGTCGTTCCACCAGCTCGTGCGCGGCTATCGGCACAGCCTCCAGACCGACCGGCGCCACCTCCTCGAGCAGTTCCAGTTCGTCCAGATCGCTCGCAAGGTCGTCGGCGTGGGCAGTGTGGGCACCCGGGCCTGGATCCTGCTGCTGGTGGGCAAGGACAACGACGACCCGTTGATCCTCCAAGCCAAGGAGGCAGAGTCGTCCGTCCTGGAGGAGTTCGTCGGAAAGAGCGGCTTTGCCAACCATGGGGCCCGAGTGGTGGCCGGACAGCACCTGATGCAGGCGTCCAGCGATATCTTCCTCGGCTATGACCGAGTCCAAGGACCCGACGGTATCAAGCGGGACTTCTATCTCCGCCAACTCCGAGACTGGAAGGGCAGCTTCGAGATCGACGGAGCGATCCCCGAGGGCCTCACCAAGTACGTTTCCGTCTGCGCCCAGGCCCTGGCCCGTGCCCATGCCCGTTCGGGCGACCGCATCGCCATTGCCAGCTACCTGGGAAATGGACCCAGCTTCGAGCAGGCGCTCGCCGAGTTCGCCACGGCGTACGCCGATCAGAACGAGCGAGATTACGAGGCGCTCCGGCAGGCGGCGGCCGCGGGGCGGATCACCGTGGAGTCCGGCCTCTAGGGTCACTGGCGTCCTTGCCGGGCAGGTCAGCCCCCTGGCATCCGGTGGACGTCATGAATGTCATCACGTCAAGCGACCGGGCGTTGGTCGTGAATCGATTCGCCGAGCCGCTTCGTCATCTCGGACTCGTACCTCAATCCTTTCGAAGGCCAGCCCTTTGGCCGGTGCGGTCGAAAACGCTCTGCTGCGCTAGACCTGTCCTTGTCGCTACGCTCGGAGCATGATGTCGGCGACCGAGATCGAAGCGGACACCCCTGAGTGGTTTGCGTTGTCGCCAGCCGACGTGTTGGCCGCTTTGGATGTCGAGTCGGAACTCGGCCTGAGTACGGCACGAGCGACCGAGCGCTTGGCCGCCGACGGCCCCAATGCCCTGCCCGAAGAACAGCCGAGACCCGGTTGGCTACGGTTCCTCGAGCAGTACCGCAGCTACATGCAGATCATTCTGATCGGGGCAGCCGTCGTGTCCCTGCTCGTCAAGGAGTGGAGCACGGCAGTCCTGCTGCTGCTGCTCACCGTCGTCAACGCCGTGGTGGGCTTGAGGCAGGAAGGGAAGGCGGAGAGTGCGATGAACGCACTCAAGTCGATGATGAAGATCACCGCCAGGGTCCGACGCGACGGGACCGAGACGGTTACGCCGGCCGAGGACGTGGTGATCGGTGACATCATCTTGCTTTCGGCAGGCGACCAGGTGCCAGCCGATGGCCGCATAATCGAGGCCGAGCGCGCTCCAGATCGATGAGTCGGCACTCACCGGCGAGAGCACTCCGACCGACAAGGAGGTCCCGAGCCTTCCGAACGGTCCGTGCAGTCCCGGTGACCAGGTGAACATGGCGTTCATGAACACACCGGTAACGCACGGCAGTGGGCTCATGGTCGTCACCGGGACTGGGGCCGGGAGTGAGCTGGGGAAGATCTCGGGGATGCTGTCGGCGACCGCCAAGGAGGAGTCCCCTCTCACGAGGGAGCTGAATCGTCTGACGCTGTGGATCGCGGGAGCGGCCGGATTGACCATGGTGGTCATGATTGCTCTGGGGCGGACACGGGGGGACGCGTGGGACGCCCTGTTCGTGAGCGCGGTGGCATTGGCAATCGCCGCCATCCCGGAGGCGCTTCCGACCGTGACCCAGGTGATTCTCTCGTTGGGCAGTGTTGAACTGGCGAAGCGGAATGCACTGGTGAAGGAGTTGCCGGCGGTGGAGACCCTAGGGTTCACCTCGGCCATCAACTCCGACAAGACCGGAACGCTGACTCTGAATCAGATGACGGCCGTCGAAGTCGTCGACCCCACCGACAGATTCACTATCACGGGATCGGGTTACGGCCTCGAAGGCCGAGTCGAGCATGCGGCGGGCACGACCGACACCATCGAGGACGCGATCCTGCCGTTTGTAGTGGCCAACGACGCGGAGATGGTTGATGGCACCGTGGTAGGTGACCCTACCGAGGGAGCCCTGCTGGTACTTGGCCACAAGGCTGGAGTGGACATCGACGCCACCCGCGACCGCCTGCCCCGACTGGCGACCCTGCCCTTTGATCCGACCTACAAGCTGATGGCCACCTTCCACGCCGCTCTCGACCCGTCAGGACGGGAAGTGGTCCGGTGCTTCGTAAAGGGGGCCGCCCCCGCTGTCATGGCCCGTGCAGGAACCGCGCTCTCCGGTGGTGCGTCCATCCCGTGGGACACGGAGTTGTCTGAGCGAGCTCAGATCAATGCTGAGCGCATGGCCGGTTCTGGCCTGCGGGTCATGGCGGCCGCCACGAGGCTCATAGCCCCGGACGATTTCGATCCCGACGGAGACCTGCTCGCATGGATGGCCGATCTGCAGATGACCAGCCTTGTCGGAATGGTTGATCCGCCGAGGTCGGAGTCGAGATCCGCCGTGGCGGAGGCCCAGGCAGCTCACATCCGGGTACGCATGATCACAGGCGACGACGTGACCACCGGTGCCGCCATCGCCAAGCAGCTGGGGATCGACGGTGAGGCCATCCTGGGCGCCGAGTTCGCCGCGATGTCCGAGCGGGAGCGCCTCGATCGCATCGACCGGATCGGAGTTGTCGGCCGGGTGGCTCCCGAGCACAAGGTCCTGTTGGTCGAGACGTTGAAGATGAAGGGCGATGTAGTGGCCATGACCGGCGACGGAGTCAATGACGCGCCGGCGATCAAGGCAGCAGACATCGGCATTGCCATGGGGTCAGGAACGGAGGTGGCGAAGAACGCCGGCAGGATGGTCCTGTCGGACGACAATTTCGCCACCATCGTGTACGCAGTCGAACAGGGCCGAAAGATCTTCGACAACCTGACCAAGTACATCCGGTTCGTGCTGGTCCTTCTCGTCGTGTTCGTCCTGACCTTCCTGGGTGCGTCAGTCTTCAATATCGCTTCGGGCGAGCCTTTCACACCGGCCCAGGTGCTCTGGATCCACTTCGTCGTGAACGCAGTCTTCGGGTTCGCGCTCGGATTCGACCTCGAGACGCCGGGCTTGATGTCCCGGGTGCCAAAACCCCGCGGCCAATCCGTCCTCACCCCCTCCATGATGACCATCGTCGGACTCAGCGGTCTGGCTATCACCGCGGGATTGCTCGGCACGATCGAGATCGGAACGTCGCACTTTCACAGCCAGGCTGTCGGAACCTCGATCGCTTTCACCGCGTTCGCCTTCTGCCTGATTGTCGCCGCACTTGAGTGCCGGAGCGAGGCAGCTTCGATCTTCACCACCGCGACATTCGAGAGCCGCCAGATGAATCGGGCGCTTGCTGTCGAGTTCGTCCTTGCCGTCCTCACCACCCAAATGGATGCACTCCGACGCATCCTCGGCACCACACAGCTGACGTTTAGGGAGTTCCTCTGGGCCTTGGCGCCGGCCGTCGCCCTCCTCCTTCTCTGGGAGCTGGGCAAGCTCGTAGCACGCCGGGTCGGACCACCTGCTGCTTCATGACCGATCGTTGGCGAGCTCGAGCCTCGGAACTACGGCGATGATTGCAAGAGGGGGGACTTGGAACCCACGAACCGGCTCCAGCTGGGAAACGGGTCTCGTCCCAGGGGCCCTTGGATATCCCGCGGGTGGGCCTCATAGGTGACTGGCTCCGTGGGACCGTCGCGAGGTCGGCGGCCGGCGCGCAGTGAAAGTCGACGCAGCCGATGATCATCGGCCGGGATCGGGGTGAACCTGAGCCCTTCCTCCCCGGGGGACAACGCGGCCTAACCTGGCGACCAGGAGGTGAGGAATGAACACGGTACCGAGCACGCCACCCCGGCCGGGACGGGTGACCGGGCGCGAACGGGGGCTGGCTCTGGCCTCTTTGGCGTGCGGTCTCCTTCTCGCCGTGGCGATCGTGGTCTTCGCGCTTCGCAACGTCGGCTACCTCGCGCTGGCCCTGGTCGGCCTGGTCGTGGCCGTCGGAGGCCTGTGGTGGGCGATGACCGAGCGGATGCCCCGTCGGGGGCTGGGCATTGCCGGTGGAATTGGCGGCCTCGCCCTGATCGCCCTGTCTGTCATTTGGGTCACGCCCCACGCCGACCGACCGCTGATCCGTCTCGTGGCGGTGGCCCTGCTCCTGTGTGGTGCCGTAGGCCTCGGTCGGGCGGCATTGGTGCGTGACCTACAGGGGCACGACGACCGTCGACCGGTGTCCGTCCAGCGTCCGCGCCACCCCGTCCTGATCTGCAATCCGTGGTCAGGCGGGGGAAAGGTGGAGAAGTTCGGACTCGTCGATCTGGCTGAGGACCTCGGCGTGAAAGTGGTCATGCTCGACCACGGACTCGACCTCGAACAGCTGGCCCGGGGCGCCATCGCCGGCGGGGCTGACTGCCTCGGGATGGCTGGAGGGGACGGCTCTCAGGCCTTGGTGGCCTCCATCGCCGTCGAGCACGACCTCCCTTTCGTGTGCGTGTCAGCAGGAACCCGCAACCATTTCGCCCTCGACCTCGGGATCGACCGGGAGGATCCTCGCCTCAGCCTCCGTGCCTTCGCCGACGCCATCGAGCGGCGCATCGACTACGCCACCGTAGGTGACCGGCTGTTCGTCAACAACGTGTCTCTCGGCATCTACGCCACGATCGTGCAACAGGAGGGGTACCGGGAGGCCAAGTCGGATACCACCAAGGCGATGCTGCCCGAGATGCTGGGCCGGACCCAGGAGCCATTCGACCTCCAGTTCACCGGGCCCGATGGCATCGAGGTGGACGGTGCCTTCCTGATCCAGGTGTCCAACAACCCCTACGTTCTGGGCGCGACCCTGGACGCATCGCAACGGCGGCGGATGGACACAGGGACGCTGGGGATCGTGGCCATCTCGGCCCGGACGGGGAGCGAGGCGGCCCGGGTGTTCGCCCTTTCCGCATTGGGCCAGCGCCGTCGGAGCCGGAACTGGCACGAGTTCAGTGCCGAGCACTTCGAGGTGCGGTCGCGGTCGGGTAAGGCCTATGCCGGCATCGACGGCGAGGCTCTGGAGCTCTCGACACCGCTCAAGTTCGAGATCCATCCTGGCGGCCTACGACTCCTCGTCCCCGAAGGCAACCTGACGGCCGCCGAGCGACGGCAGGCCCGGGACATCTCCGTCGGTGACCTGATCGCTATCGCGCGGGGCTCCGACCCGCTTGCCGCGTCCGAGCGTTGATCCTTCTCCGGGGGCCTCTCCGAGAGCGGAGCCGCTGAGGGAAGTACCTGCGCCGGTCAGTCAGTACCTGCCGGTCAGTCAGTACCTGGTCGGGACGTGGCGCAGCGGGGCACTTGCCTCCTGATAGTCGCCGACCTCATGACGATGGGGGAGCTCGATGTCACGGTGCTCGAGGGGGTCGTAAGGGATCAAGTCGAGCAGGTGCGAGATGACGTTGAGCCGGGCCCTCTTCTTGTCGTCGGAGTTGACGACCCACCACGGCGCCCAGGCCGTGTCGGTTGCCGCGAACATCTCGTCGCGGGCGCGTGAATAGTCGAACCACCGTTGGTAGGACAGGAGGTCCATGTCCGAGAGTTTCCAGATCTTCCGAGGGTCGTCGATCCGGCTCTGGAGACGCCTGGTCTGCTCGTCGGGGCTCACCTCCAACCAGAATTTGATGAGCAGAATGCCAGAATGAGCCATGGCCTTCTCCACGCCAGGCACCAACTCCAGGAAGCGCTTGCTCTCTTCTGGAGTGCAGAAACCCATGACCCGCTCGACCCCAGCACGGTTGTACCAGCTGCGGTCGAAGATCACCACCTCGCCTCCTGCCGGAAAGTGCGACATGTACCGCTGAATGTACATCTGCGACTTCTCACGGTCAGTCGGCGCGGGTAGGGCGACAACTCGGAACACCCTCGGACTGACGCGTTCGGTGATGGCCTTGATGGTCCCACCCTTGCCAGCAGTGTCGCGCCCCTCGAAGACAATGCAGATCTTCGCCCCGGACGTCTTCACCCACTCCTGAACCGCGACCAATTCTCCGTGCAGGCGCCTGAGTTCGCTCTCGTACTCCTTTCGCTTCATCTTCCTGCTGCGATCCGGTGGCGCTAGGGCGTCTTCCGCGGGTGGGCCGATACCCCGAGGATCTCGTTGGGGCTGTTTCGGCCTCTCGTTCTTGGTCTTACCCACCGCAGGCTCCCAAATGATCCGTTATTACGGGTGCGTCCGCTCCGAGCCGGCTCATCGTTGACGCCTGATGCCAGTCACGAATAGGGCTGAGGGTGCGAAGGCACAATGCTACCGAGGCAACAATCATCTTGGCCAGTGAGGGTATTCCGTGCTCGAAAGGCAAGCCCGGCAACCGCCGAGGTACAAGCGCGCTTCCCGTCACCTCGCCGGCACCTCCTAGTGTCTCGTCAGCCAGCCTGGTTGGTCGCAGGTCGCAGGTCGCAGGTCGCAGGTCGCAGGTCGCAGGTCGCAGGTCGCAGGTCGCCTGAGAGCCACGGCCCCTACTCGGCATTCCCCTTGGCATCGGCTTCGATGGCCTTCTGATCCGCCTCCAACTTCTTGGCCTGGACTTTCTCGGCTCGTTTCATGGCGGCCTTGACTTTGGATTCCATGTCCGAAATTGCGACGACGACGAGTCCCGCCTGACCACTGTCGAGTCCCTCTCCCAGCTCCTTCAGGTCGTTGCGGCTCATGCCGGCGGCAGCGTGTCCGGCCAAGGCGCCAAGGACGGCTCCTCCGCCCCCGGTGGCAAGAAGCAGTCCACCCCCGATCGCTGCGGCAGGAAACAGGGCGATCACCAGCCCGGTCGCCAGGCCGACTCCGCCGCCAAGTACCCCCCCGACACGAGTAGGTGTTTCATGCTTCTTGACGATCTTGACTTTGCCATCGGCCTTGCGCTCCACCACCGCAGCGTCATAGGCATCGATCAGGCCGGCTTCGGTGTGAAGAGCGTGGACGGCGTCGTAGTCCGCCAGTGCGGCTTCAACATTGGCGTACACGCCGGAGTAGGCGATGAACGTGTCGACAGGCATGGTGGTCCTCCTAGGGTCTTTCCCGGGCCGACGGGGCCGGGCATCTCCGCTGAATTGGCTGCTCGATCTCTAAATCTACCGCTGAGGCGGCATGTCTCGGCGAGGAGACGGTCGGGGGTGGACCTATTGACCTTGGTCGTCCGAATTTCGGATAGTTGTCCCAGCCCGCCTGGGGGAAGTGCGGACTGATGGTGCGCATTGGATGCTCCGGCTTTCGGGCCGCGACCCGAGGGCGAAGTTCGAGGGGACTGGACGACTCGGAAATCTGATGGCCGAGCTGACAAGGCCGTCTCCCAGCGAGGCTGGTGGCACCGTGTCCACCCAATCCGCAGAGTCCGGACTCTTGAGCGAGCCGCGACGACGATGACTGTGACCCTCGCCGAGGAGGGCAGGGTGATGATGGCCGTGAGCCGTTCCGATCGATTCGGGCAACATCAGTCATGGACACCGCCCTCGTCGCTGGCGTGGTCTTCGCGCTGATCGCCAGCGACCAGTGGCCAACCGGGAAAGGCGGCAATCGCTGATTCGATGGTCGGGAAGAAATGGCTGGGATCGATGGTCCGCGTCGAGTTCGTACCGCTCGATCTTGGCGCGCACTGGATCCTTCAGTTCGGCGAACACTAGGGAGATCCCCTGTTCGTTGAGCGCCTCGTCGAGGTCCTCGAGCATGTCTGCGGCCGTCGTGTCGACGTCGGTGATGGGCTCCGATGCGACCACGATCCACTGTGGCCGGGGTTCGGCCGACGCCAACGCTCGGATCTGCTCACGGAAGGCTCTCGCGTTCGCGAAGAACAGCGGCGCATCGAACCGGAACACCACCAGGCCCTCGATCTGTTCGGCACCGGGATATGAGTGGACATCGTGGTAGCCGGGAACTCCCTCGACTCGCCCCAGGCGCGTGCTGTAGGGCCACCACGATCGGCGGAAGACGTTGAGGATGGAGAGCCCCACGGCGATGGCGATCCCGGGCAGCACGCCGAGGACGGCTACTCCGAGGAAGGCGGCAATCGACAGCGCGAATTCGGTACGGCGCACCTCCCACAGCCGCTTCATCCCCGTCAGGTCGGCGAGGGACAGGGCGGCTGCCATCACCACGGCGGCCAGAGTGGGCTGAGGAAGGTTGCGGAAGAGTCCGGGTACGACGACGAGCATGAGCACGATCACGGCAGCACCCACCAGGCCGGTGACCTGTGTCTTGGCGCCGGACTGCTCTGCCACGGCGGTGCGCGAACCACTGGTGCTGACGGGAAACCCTTGGAAGAGCCCGGCGGCGATGTTGGCTGTGCCGATGCCGATCATCTCCTGGTTGGGCTGCACCTCGTCCCCGCTGCGGCCGGCGAACGCCGAGGCTGTGGAGATGGTGTCGGTCAGGGCCACGAGAGAGATCCCGAGGGCACCGGCGACGAGCAGTCCGAAGTCCGACGCCGTTATATTCGGGATAGTGAACGGCGGCAATCCCTGGGGCAGGGTGCCCACCAGGTCGACCCCGTGCCTTGCGAGGTCGAACACCACCTCAGCACCAATGGACAGCACCACGGCCACGAGCACTGCCGGGATCTTCGGTAGCCAACGCTGGAGCACCAGAATGACCGCGAGTCCCGCTATCCCGATGAGGGCGGCCGCGGTGACGGTCTCTCCCGAGCGGACCCCGTCCACGAATCCGGTGATATCCCCAATCAGCGTGTCGGAGTGAATTGAGAACCCGAACAGCTTGGGCAACTGGCCGACCAGGATCGTGAGCGCGAGACCGGTCATGTAGCCGATCTGGGTCGGTTTGGAGAGCAGATCGGCCACGAAACCCAACTTCGCCACCCCGGCCAAGATCATCGTGGCGCCCACCAGGAGTGCGAGCATGGAGGCCAGTGCGACCGCACGCGCCGGGCTTCCGTCCGCACCCGCGAGCGGGAAGATCGTTGCGGCGATCATCGGCCCGAGGGAGGAGTCGGGCCCGAGCACCAGGATGCGAGATGGTCCCAGGACCGCATATCCGACGAGGCAGAGGACCGAAGTGTAGAGGCCGGTGATGGCCGGCAGCCCGGCCAGCTCGGCGTAGGCCATCCCCTGGGGCACGAGAATGGCTGTCAGAACCAGTCCCGCCATCAGGTCCTTGGGCAGCCATCGTGGCCGATAGGCAGCGATCATCCGGACGCCCGGCACCCGGTTCAGCATCGGGATGCGCCCGATCTGGCTGTGCTGACCGATTCCGGCCGACCGTGTGGCGAACGGTGGCTCGGCATAGGACAATTGACCCCGTGACCGACGATCGAGGGACGCCAGAGACCCCGCAGCCTGTCGAGGACCTGATCGCCGAGCTCGTCGCCGAAGGCGACCGGATGCCGATGGTACAGCGTTTGCTCCGCGACCTCTCCAACGTCGACCACGCCGTGTACCGGGCAGTGGCGGCCACCCCCACGCCGTCCCTCGACGAGCCGCTGCGACGTCTGTCGAATGCCGCCAATCGCTCCCTCATATGGATGGTGGCGGCCGGTGTTCTGGCGGGTGTCGGGGGACGACGCGGTCGGCGGGCGGCCCTGGCCGGGATCACTTCTGTCGCCGTCTCCTCGGCCCTGGTGAACGTGGCCCTCAAGAATCTCTACGCGCGGGAGCGACCGGATCGGGCCACCGCTGGCGTCATTCGTTCGCGGCACACCCGGATGCCCGAGTCCTCGTCGTTCCCTTCCGGGCATTCTGCCTCGGGGTTCGCATTCGCCACTGCGGTGGGACGGCAAATTCCGTCGCTGTCCTTCCCGCTCAGGGTGCTGGCCGCCGCCGTCGCCTATTCGCGTGTCCACTCGGGAGTCCACTACCCAGGAGATGCCATCGTCGGCTCGCTGGCAGGTGGGGCGGTCGGGCTCGTGGTCGGCACACGACTCGATCGTCGAACCCTGAAGACCACCTAGATGAGCACCGTCGATGACGACCGGGAACGGCCGGCTCATCGACACGACTTGCGACCCGTGTCGGGTCGAAGTGCTTGGATCCTGCTGGGGACGGGTCTGCTTCTCTTTGCCGGGACGTCGCTGCTGGTGAGAGCGGGGGCGACAAACTGGGACGAACGAATGTACCGAGCCTTGAACGAGGTCCCTTCTCCTATCGCAGCCGTACTCACGCCGCTCTCCAAGCTGTTCCTCCCACTCGGCATCACCATAGTGACCGTGGCCGCCACAGTGTTCTGTGTGGCACGGAGCCGGAGCCTCTGGCCCATCGTGTTCTGTGCCGGGTCCGCCGCGGCTGCATGGCTCGGTGCCAATCTGGCCAAGGCTGTGGCCGAGCGGACACGGCCCTATGAGGTCATGGCGGGCGCCGTCCTCCGACAGCAACCCGCTCACGGTACGAGCTTCCCGTCCAGCCATACGGCGGTGGCGTTCGCCGTCGTCCTCACCCTGATCCCGTTTCTCCCGCGGACAGGCGTCGTTGTGGCACTCGTCTACGCCGTCCTGATCGGCTGGTCCCGGGTCTACCTCGGCGTTCACTACCCCCTCGATGTGGTCGGTGGGGCCGGCATCGGTCTCGCTGTGGGCGGGTGTGCACTCCTCCTGATCCGGCGCGGTCGTGGCCGAACGTAGGGCAAGTCGCGGGAGCCACCCGGAGCCGGACGATCGCCGACCACCTGGGTGGTGCGCCAGACCGCTCCTCGCCGCCCGGTGGGCATTTCCCAGCTACCCAAAACACTCTGGTAGGACATGGACCTCCGGCTTCCGCCAGTCTTTGGGGATCGATGCAGATTGAAACGGGCACGGCGCAGGGCACCGGCTGACGTCGGTAGCCGGGGGCAATGACCAAAGGGAGAAAGTGACCGTGGCGACCTGATGGCCCAAGCTGAACAACCACTGCCTCCGAGGGACCGTTGGCACCTACTACCAATAGTCGGATGGGTAAGGTCGTATGATCGTCGCTGGCTGAGGGGTGACCTGATTGCTGGGGTTACCGTCGCAGCTCTGATCGTTCCCAAGAACCTGGGTTACGCGGCAATCGCTGGGATCCCGGTGGAGAATGGGCTCTACGCGGCCGCGGCCGGTGCGATTCTCTACGCCGTGTTCGGCACCAGCCGCCAGATCTCGACCGGACCCAGTTCGGGATTGGCCGCCGTGGCGGCGAGCGCAGTTGTGGCGGCGAAGATCACCGGGACCCAGGACGTCGCATCCTTCGTGGCGACCATCACCCTCGCCTCTGGGGTTCTCTTCCTTCTCCTCGCGGTATTCAAGATGGGGTGGATCGCGCAGTTCCTCTCTCGCGCCGTGGTCACCGGCTTTCTCTTCGGGGCGGCCATCGACGTGGTCATAGGCGAGCTACCCAAGCTGACCGGGACGGACGTCAGTGGCTCGAATCCCCTCCAGGAACTGCGTTCATGGATCAGCTCCCTCGGCGCCACCAGTCTGGCAACGGTGGTCGTCGGTGGGGTGTCCCTCATCGTGGTCTTCGGACTGCGAGCCATTGCTCCGAGGGTACCGGGGGCCCTAGTGCTCGTCGTCGGCGGTCTCCTCACCTCCTGGATCTTTGACCTAGGCACCCACGGGGTGGCACTGGTGGGCACGGTGCCCAGGGGGCTGCCGAGTGTGGCCCTTCCCAAATGGCAGCAACTGGGAGACCACGCCAGCACGATCGCTCTCGCTGCAGTGGCGCTCGTACTCATTGGGTTCTCGCAGACTGCCGGCGATTCGAGAACCTTCGCCGCCAAGCATCGCTATCGCATCGACATCAACCAAGAATCGGTCGCCCAAGGTATGTCGAACGTCGGAGCCGGGCTGCTTCAAGGAATGCCCGTCTCGACGAGCCTGTCGGCCAGTTCCCTGAACGACCATTCAGGCGCCCTCACGGGCCTCGCCTCGCTGACATCAGGGGGGATGGTTCTATTGACTCTTCTCGTTCTGGCGCCGCTGTTCTCAGATTTGCCCAAGCCCGTTCTCGCCGCCCTGATCATCGAAGCCGTGGTCATGGGAATGATGGACTTGCCTGAAATGCGGCGGCTGGCGAGGGTGCAGCGGTTCGACTTCTGGATCGCCGTGGCTGCTATCGCAGGGACGCTCATATTCGGCGTTCTCACAGGGGTGATGATCGGAATCGGACTCTCACTTCTGTGGCTCATTTCGGTAACGACCCGCCCGCGATACCACTGTTGGGACGCGAGCCGGGCACCCAGGTCTTTAGAGAGGTAGACGGCCATCCGGCTGACGAACAGTTCCCGGGCGTTGTAGTCCTCCGGCTGGATGGCGGCTTGTTCTTTGCAACTTCCGATGCTCTCGAGGACCGGGTCCGCGAGGTGGCACTGTCCACCCCTGACATCACCGGAATCGTTCTCGATTGCGAGGGCATCGACTTCATCGATTCGCAGGGATCGGCGAAGATGAGCGAGATCCTGATCCTGACACAGCAGGCCGGGGTGACATTGCGGCTCGCCCGCGTGAAGCCAGCCGTGCAAGAGGTGCTCGACCGAGATGGCGTTCTGGATCGGATCGGTAGAGACAGGACACACGGAAATGTCTATCGGGCCGTCGAGACACAGATGGGCCATGTCGATAGACCGACGGTGTGGCCCGGAGAGCACGGTGATGGGATGACGAAGTCATGATCGCCGCTACTGACCTGTGCCTGCCGAGGACGTCATCCATTTCCTACGGCCAGCCGATTTCCATGGATGAGCTCGCCGATGCGATCAATGGTCGTTCGTTCCGGTGGCTCCGACGGGTGGATCGGGTCGCCCACCGGGTCAGGGGAGACTCAGGGCATCTGCGGGACGGGTGCCGACGTCGACTAGCCTGGTTTCTGGGTGATCGCGACTTGAAGGAGAAGGGTCCGTTGACTGACGCCGCATTCGAGACCCAGAAAGCGAAGCTTCTCGTCTGATGCGTGGGCGCCCGATGCGGGCGGGTGCCGGGCGGAAGATCTGGCGTGAGGGTGCCCCTCTTTCTATCCTGCCGATCGCTGTCGGCGCCACGGAGTCCGTGCACCTCGTGTTCACGTTTCCCGTTCGCGGCCCTGGTCCCCGAGCCGGCCACTCTGGTCGCGCTAGCCGTCGTACTCCTGGCCGGCCTCGGCCTGGACTTCTCATGGAGGTCCCAGATGTTCCGGCTGGTGCACGCGTGAGCGTCGGAACCCCGGGGTTGGTGTACCGCTCGACCGCCGGTGGAAAGTAAGGCCGAAATTGACCGCATGGCCGGCGGCGAGGCATGAGCGAGGCGAACGGGCATCGAATTGCCGGAGAGGCCGAGCCGCCGCCCTGGCGCATAGACAATGAAGGCCAACATCCTGGCCCTCCTAGCGGCCTTTGCTTTTGCCCTCGGCAACGTCCTTCAACAAAAAGGCACACTCCAGACACCGTCTGGCGGTGACGGCTCTCATTTTCTCATCCAGATCTTCCGGCGCCCGGTGTGGCTTGCCGGCGCAGGGATGCAAGCGAGTGGTTGGGTGCTCCAAGCTGTTGCCCTGAACACTGGCTCACTGGTTGTCGTCCAGTCCCTCACGACGATGAGTCTGGTGATCGCGCTGCCCCTTGGCGCCCGATTCACCGGTCAGGAGATCAGCCACCGAGTCTGGCTGGGTGCGGCTGCAATGGTGGTGGGGATCCTGCTGTTCCTCTCTGTTGGTTCTCCACAGGGAGGGTCGTCCATGCCTCCGGCATCGGCATGGTGGTCGGCAGGCCTCACGGCGATCCTGTTGATTGCGATTCTGGGATCAATGGGCCATCGTCGCCAGGGTGCTACCCGAGCTCTGCTGTTTGGGTCGGCGGCGGGTGTGGGATTCGCGCTGCAGGCCTCCGTCACCAAAGTCTTCGTCACCGTCGTCGGGCAGGGCCTTGATGCCGTCCTTTCGAGCTGGACAATCTACGTCCTCGTCGCTTCGGCCATCGTCGGGTTCGCCTTTCAGCAATCAGCCCTTAAGACCGGGGTGTTGGCCCCGGCCATCGCATCGAGCAATGCAGTAACACTGTTCGGCAGCGTGGCCTTCGGCGCGACCGTCTTCGGGGAGAGTCTTTCGTCCGGCGGAGCGCGGTTGGCGCCGGCGCTCATCGGTCTTGGCGTTGCTCTGGTCGGGATAATCCTGCTGGCCGGAGCCAGGCCACCCCAGGTATTGGAAGGAATGCCGAGAATCGATGGGATCCCCACAGCCGAACAGAATGATACGGGACGGGCCGACAGCGGAGGGGAGGATCCACGCCGTTGACCACCCGATCGCCCGTGATCTACGAGTATCGCTTGGGAGCATAACGGTGACGAGAATCTGGCGGCCACAGGACATCGCAGCAGTACCAGCACCTGATCAGAACCGGGATCGTCTGGCGCCGAAGATGTCCGGATCCCCGCAGCGGCACGAGGTCAGAATGAACAATCGAGCGCAGAGGCCGGCCGGCCGCCGGCCGCTATACCGATCTCTGCTCGGAGTCGTGGCCCTCTCGCTCCTTGTCTCCTCATGCTCGCAGGCCAAGGGCGCTCGATCCGCCTCACTCCTCATCGTCGGTGACAGTGTCGCGGCGCAGGCTGCTGCCGCCATGATCCACTTGGCTCCGGAGGGGACCAAGGTTATGGTCGACGCAGTACAACCGGGAACCGCCCCCTGCGACTGGGACCATGGGTTCTCCGTTCCCAACGGCCCGTTGTTCCCGAACTTCTCGACCATCCTGAGCGATTCGCACCCAACTGTTGTGGCCTTCATATTCACGGGCAATCCCGGTCTGTCAGGCACCGGGGCCGGCTGTGTCGATGCCACCAAGCCATACGACCTATCAGCCCTCTTGGCCAGCTATGAGCCGCCACTTGTTGACATGGCCACAAGCGCAGCGCGCAGTGGGGCCTTGGTGTACTTCGAAGGGCCGCCTCCGAGGAACCCAGCCGTACCCGTTGGGTACGACGTGCAGCGCCAGATCAATCTGGGGTTTCAGGGTTCTCCCGCCCTAGCCTCGTTCTATGAGAACCTGGCAGCCGGCAACTCCCATCGATGGCGCTACGACGACAGAGCGGCGATCGCGGTATCGACGGACAACCTGGCATGGATGATGTCCCTGCCCTGTAAGGCATGGGACGCAAAGCAATGTCGTGACGGTCGGGTCCGCATCAGAACCGGCGGTGACGACGCGGTCCACCTCGATAAGGAAGGGTGCGGAGCGATTCGCTTCGCACTCGGCCTCGAGGAAGGGGCGTTGGGTTCGGAACCACCTAAGGAGTCTTCGGTGGCTGCCGTGGTCTCTCAGTACGGAGGCTGTCAGTAGGAACGTGGCGTCCGGGCCACGGATCAAGAACCTGACGGGGTTGATGTTTCGGTATCGCTGGCTGGAGGAGGTGCCGAGATCGACGGCAGTCTGCTTGGTCGTCCCAACAAGAAGCCCTGGCCACTCGGGCAGCCCAATGCACGCAAAGTCTCCAACTCACCTTCGGTCTCGATGCCCTCCGCGACGATGGTTGTCCCGGAGGTCTCGAGAGCAAAGGTGAGGAGGGCCCGCCCGAGGGACTGCCGAGCCGGGTCCTTGTCGATGCCGTGTATGAGGCCGATGTCCAACTTGATCACGTCGGGTCGGAGATCGAGAATGTGACGGAAACTGGAAAAGCCGGCGCCTGCGTCGTCAACCGCCAGCCGAACGCCCTTTGACCTCAGATCCCGAATGCGGTGCTCGAACGCGACATAGTCGACAATCGGGGTGTGCTCGGTCAGTTCGACGACGAGCCGCTCGGCCGGAGCGTCAGCCAACATTGATTGGAACTGCTCAGACATGATGGTGTCGACCGAAGCATTCAGCGACAAGTAGAGGCTGGTAGGAAGACGGTCAAGTTGCTCCAGTGCCAAGACCAGAGCGGTGAGTTCCAACTCGACGCCGAGGCCGAGGGACGCAGCTTCGGAGAACCATAGATCGGGTGGACGGATGGGTTGCTGGGCAAAGCGGGACAGTGCCTCGACTCCAACCGGACGGCCACTTTTGAGATCTACGATCGGTTGGAAGTGTGTTTCCAGGGATCGATTGGCAATCGTCGAACGTATGAGTTGGTCCTGTCTGCCTTGCCGCTCGATCTCACTCCTGTTGCGGATGAGGCGGCGGCTAGCAGGGTGATACCGGGATGAACGGCCGCTGAGTCTTTCAGTTGGTGGCGCGAGAGTGTCGCTCTGCATGATCAACAGGTCATCCCTGGTCAGGGAGGGCGTCCTCATCGTCTCGTGGCCATTGGGTCGCTCGTTTCGTGAGAGCCGAGATGGCCCGGCGACCCTGGAGACCCGCCGAGATCCACCATTGCTGCATCGGCACCTCGCCCCCCCGTCTTGAGCGACCGATTCGGTTGCATTCGTCACCCTCCTCAAGCCACTGCCAGTCGGAGCCGATGACAGTGGAGATTCTCAAGAAGACATGAGAGGTGATGGCGGCGTGGTGACCAATGTTCGAAGGACCGTGACCGCTCGGTCGATCGCACCGGCGAGATACGCCACACTGGTGGCCGAGGATCACCACCTTGCCTCCGAGTACGCCCAGCTGAGTGCCGTCGGTGATTCGTTCCACGCCCTTGAGGTCGTCTCCCATGCGGCCGCCGACATTCTTGGGCACTGCAACGAGATGCTTGTGATCACCCCCACCGGTTCGAACCCCTCGTTGCTCCAGTCACTCAAGAATGTCCAGAGGGTGGCCAAGCGAAGCGACCAGTTGGGTGACGACGTTCAGGCTTCGTGGTGCATCCTTCTTCATCATAGGCTTGCCCGTGGGGAGTGGCCTCCCGCATAGCGTGGAGTGCAGTGTTCCCCGGGGCTTAGTGACCGGACAAATTCTCCGGCCGCACGGATGTCCGTTGCCCATCGCGCTGGAGACGGAACCGGGCTCAATGGCCGCGAGGCAGGGGGCGGCGGGCGAGAAACTGGCGAGCGGTCCAGTCGTTGGTGGACTGTCAGTGGCCGGCGATCTGCCCGCCGTCGATGTGCAGGACCTCCCCGGTAATGAACGGTGACGACTCCAGGAACAAGATGCCGTCGACGATGTCGCCGACTTGGCCCACGTGGCCGACTGGAGGGAGCTGCGCGCCGAGTCCGGCGTAGCTCTCGGCGGAATGCGTCGGTGTCCGGATGATGCCTGGCGAGACCGCATTCACCCGGATGCCGCGGGAGGCGTACTCGATGGCCAGTGACTTGGTGGCCGAAGCAAGGCCGCCTTTGGTGAGCGAGGTCAAGACAGAGGGAGCGCTCGAATTGGCGTAGTCGGCCAGGGTGGTGGTGATGTTGACAATGTGGCCGTCTCCCCGCTTCAGCATCTCAACGATGACGCGCTGGGTCAGTGTGAAGAATCCGGTGAGGTTGACGCCGACCACAGCTGCGTAGTCGTCCGCGGTGTAGTCGGTGAACGGCTTGGAGATGTAGATTCCGGCATTGTTGATCAGGGTGTCGATGCGGCCAAAGCGCCTGAGCGCCCCGCTGATGATCCGGTCGGTGGTGGCGGCTTCAGCAATGTCCCCGTCAACGGTGAGCACAGCCGGGTCCCCATCGGGCTTGATTGTCCGGGACGTGGCCACCACCGCCCAGCCCCGCCGCCGGTACTCGGCGACAAGGCCGGCGCCGATGCCTTGAGAACCTCCCGTGACGATGGCGACCTTGCGGTCTTGGTTGCTCATGTCCCCTCCCATCGTTTACCGCTGGTGAGCGCCGGGTCACTAGGGTGCCGGTTGAGTGGCATGGTCTGCACGCTCATCCGGGAGGACAGCGGCAGCGACGCAAGGATGGCGTTCATCCCGGTCGAGTCGGGAGCCTGCCACAGTCCCAGAGTTCGGCTCTGGCCGGGCAGCGTCCACAACCGCTCCAGGTGTCCCTGCCTGCCGAGCTCCCGCTCCTGATCTGCCTGGCGCCGGGTGGTGGCTTTAACGGTCTCTGGGGCGGTGTCCACCGGATCGGCCACGGTGATCGTGGTCAGAAACTCGCTGCCTTCGGGTTCGGGCGCGGGCGCCCCGGGACTTTCGGTCCGGCGGGCCGGGTCATTTGGGTGAGGCGAGAGCGGAGTGACCTCATCGGTACGCCACACCCTCAGCGGCATCGAGGCGAGGACTTTCTCGAGCTCGACGCCGTCGTCGGCGGCGAATAGGCCAAGCGTGCGCCATTCGCCCGGTTGCAGCGGCGGCCGCCATAAACGCAGGAGGTGCCCCTGTGTCGCCAGCTGGTTCGAGCGTGCCGCCTCGCGGCTGCGAATATCTTGGACGGCCCCCGCTGAGGTTCCATCCGGAACATCGGTGGTCATGGTAACGAGGTACTCCATCGTGATCGCCTCCTGGGCCGAAGTCGGGGAAGGGGTTGGTGCAAGCTGCGATGTGCCGCGTCCATGCGGGCAGCTCCGGCCTCACGTCGAGATCCGGCCCACGGGCAGCCGATCGAGGGCCAGCGCCAGTCGATCACAGGTTCGCGCCGGCGCTGACCGAGCGAGCTGACGCGGATCTTCACCTTTCGTGTACCCAGAGCTCCCCCTGCCCGTTGACGCCCAGGGGGAATGCCCTCGATCAAGTCACGGAGACGACCCGCTCGCATTGCTTTCTGCCTAGGCGGGCTGGCGCGCCGCCCTGATCTCCTCGTGGAGAGTTTTGAGGGCGGCGACGTAAATCTCCGAGAAGGTGGGGAACGGCTGGATGGTGTCCCGCAGGACCTCGAGTGGCACCTTGGCCCGGATGGCCAGCGTGGCTTGCTGCAGCCACTCGCCGGCCTCGGGTCCGAAGGCGTAGGCGCCAGTCAACATGTCGCCGTCGCTCAGGAGGGTCAGAAAGCCGTTCGATTGTGCGTTGGCATGGGTGTAAGTAGCGGTCTTGGCCACCTCGGAGAGGGGGGTGGTGGCGCTGAAGAGGGCCTCTGTGGCGCCCACTGACGCCGCTTGAGGGTCCGTGTAAACGACGTCGGGAATGGCCTCGTAGTTGGCCTCACGGGGTTCACCGAGGATGTTGGCGGCGACCACCTCGCCCTGGTACTTCCCCACGTGGGTCAGCAGCCGCACGCCGGTGACGTCGCCGACGGCCCACAAACCGTCGGCGACGCGCAGGTGGGCGTCGACCCGGATCCCATGCCGGTCAGCGTGGACGCCGACTGTGTCGAGACCGATCCCGTCCACCCGGGGGCGCCGACCGGTGGCCACCAGCAGGTGGTCGCCGCGAAACTCCCGGCCGTCACCCAGTGTGAGCACGTACTCCTCGGCGTCGCGCCGGGCCGCCGCCGCCTGGACACCCAAGATCAGTTCGACTCCGTCACCGCGTAGGACGTCGCCCAGCGCCCGGCCCAGCGCCGCGGGCTCGTGGGCGAGCAAATGGTCGGACCCTTCGACCAGGACCACCTCGCCGCCCAGACGGCGCACGGCCTGGGCCATCTCGGCGCCGACCGGGCCACCACCCAGTATCAGCAGGCGCCGTGGAACGGCCTTCATGCCGGTCACCTCGCGGTTGGACCAGACACCTTCCAGGTCGGCCAGGCCCGGGATGGGTGGCACCACCGGATCCGAGCCGGTGGCCACGACGATGTGTTCCGCCGTGTGGGGCACTCCGTCCACGTCGACCACTCCGGCCCCAGCCAACCGACCGGTACCTCGCAGCAGGTCGATGCCTTTGTCTGCCAGCCAGCGCTCCTGGCCGGCATCGGAGTAGTTCGAGACCATGAAATCCCGATAGGCCAGAGCCGCCTCCACATCGACTTGGGCGCTGGCCGCCGCTTCGCGCGCCTCCTGGGCCGCCTCGCCGGGACGCAGCAGTGTCTTGGAGGGGATGCACGCCCAGTAGGAGCACTCGCCGCCGGCCAGCTGGCGTTCGACGACGGCCACCCGCAGTCCGCCGTCGGCCAACTCCCCCGCGCAATGCTCGCCCGGCGAGCCGGCGCCCAGGACGATGACGTCGTAGCTGCTCATGTGGTGGTCCCGGCCCCGGCTTGGTCCGAAGGCCCGGACCGCTCGTCGATCATGAACTGCGCGTACCAATCCGGCCAGTCCGGGTCGGAATGCCCGATCTCCTCTTCGTGGCGGCCGTGAGCATCCTCGGCCCGACGGAGAGCGGCGGCCAGGTCGATGGCGGAATCGTAGGTGGCTGGCATCGAGGAACCTCCTTCTGATTGAGAATGGCCCACCGGGCGAATGTCAGCTCCCCATGAGGTCACCGACCCGGAAGCCGCGTCGTCACCTCTTGAAGAAACCAGTCATTGCCGTCCGGATCGCTGAACGAGGCAAACGACCCGTAGGTCTTGTGCTCGGGGGCCGGGCCCGGGGCGCGTGCCTCAGCCCCGGCGTGGTGGAACACCCCACCAGTGTCATGGAACACCTCGCTCACCTCGACTCCACGGTCGGCCACCTCGGCCCGGGCCGCCTCGATATCGGTGACGACGAGCTGCAGACCTTCAGCCGAGCCCGGCGCGGCCGAGGTGACCCCGCTGCCGAAGATGATCGAGCACGCCGAGCCCGGCGGGGTCAGTTGGACGACTCGGAAGCCACCGTCACCGGGGAAATCGGCATCCAGGCGCCACCCCAGCGACTCGTAGAAGCCCTTGGCCCGGTCCACATCCGACACGGGTATCACCACCACTTCGAGCTTCATGTCCACGACCGCAGCTCCTCTCTTTCGGGGGCCGATGGCCAGGCCCCGCCGAGGGGAGCTGCTGGTTGCACCACTTTCGCGCCACTCGCCGTCGAAGTCCAGGCCCAGTACGAGCAGGTGGCGGGCGATTGCAGATCCGAGGCTCCCTTCAGGTCGCGGGTGCTGCCCGGCCGCGACCGGGGCCGAGTTCGAGGCTCGAACTGGCTCGCTCGGAGCGCGCCCGTCCGCCGGTCGAACCGATGTCACTGCGACCTGACGATCGTCCGGACTGACCGGACAGGTGAGACCTGCCGGTGACTCGTCCCCGCCGGTTTGGAGAGTGAGCGCCGGCTGATTCCAACGCGTAGCCGTCCCCGGGGGCGACGATCGTTGGTTGCCGCATTCTGCCAGCATGTTCATTGACGAGATCGACCGAGAGGGCGAGGGCGACCGCCATCAATCGGCAGTGGGATCCTCGGGACCAGACGAAGCGGGGGCATTTTCAGCAGGTGACTTCTGTCGGAGCTCGATCTCAGAAATGGCCCAGGCCGCGTTGACGAGCCCGATGTGGCTGAAGGCTTGGGGGAAGTTGCCCAAGAGCTCTCCGCTGACGGGATCGACCTCCTCGGCGAGCAGGCCGACGTCGTTGACGAAGGCTGCTGCCCGCTCGAAGACGGTGCGGGCCCGAGCCGGCTGTCCGGCCCTGGCCAGGGCCTGGGCCAGCCAGAAAGTGCACAGAAGGAACGTGCCTTCTTCGCCGTCGAGCCCGTCGTGGGATCGGTAGCGGTAGACGAGTCCGCGCTCATCGGTGAGGCGTTCTTCGGTGGCGTTGATCGTGGCCAGCACTCTGGGATCGTCGGCGGGAAGGAACCCCACCAGTGGCAGCATCAGATTGGAAGCGTCAAGCTCGTCCGAGCCGAAGGACTGGGTGAAGGCCCCAGCCCGGTCGCTCCAGCCTCTGGTCAGGATCGCCTCACGGATCTGGGCCTGGGTCTGCTTCCATGCCTCGACTCGGTCGGAGGCGTCGAGACGGTCGGCTAAGGCCACCGCCCGGTCGAGGGCCACCCAGCACATCAGCTTGGAGTACAAGAAGTGGCGGGGCTCGCCCCGAACCTCCCAGATCCCTTGGTCTTTTTCCTGCCAGCGCCGGGCGGCGGTGTCGGCCAGTTGGACGAAGAACCGTCGTGTGGCTGGTGCCAGATCGGGGGGCGCACCCCACTTGTCAGGGGCGGCCATGGGCCCAACCCGTCGGGAAGCGTTGTCGAACAGGTGGTCCGAGAGGCGGTACACGGCACTGAGCAATTCGCCGTAGACGTCAAGCTGGCGCTGGTTCCAGGCACCGTTGCCGACCCGAACGGGGACCGAGTGTCGCCAGCCCTCCAGATGCGGCAGCTCCCGCTCGGTCAGGTCCCGTTCGCCGCCGATGCCGAACATGATCTGCAGGTCGCCGCCCCGGTCGAGCGAGCCGGCCGCGGAGGAGGTCACGTAGTCAAAGAACTCATTGGCTTCGTCAGGGCAGGCCGCCACCCAAAGGGCCTCGATCGTGAAGGAGGCGTCGCGGATCCAGGCGTAGCGGTAGTCCCAGTTTCGGGCGCCGCCCACCGCCTCGGGCAGCGACGTGGTCGCCGCCGCGCAGATCGCGCCGGTGGGGGCAAAGGAGAGTGACTGGAGCACCCGTCCGCTGTGGTGCACCAGGTCTCGCCACGGACCCACGTAGGCCTGGTGGAGCTCCGACCACGACTCCCACGCCGACACGGTGTCTTCGAACCGTGCGCCTATCTCGGATTGGCTCCAGACCTTGG
Organism: uncultured Acidimicrobiaceae bacterium; assembly: GCA_963717885.1. GTDB lineage: Bacteria > Actinomycetota > Acidimicrobiia > Acidimicrobiales > RAAP-2 > Bog-756. The sequence goes on from CAVQXB010000001.1 coordinate 326,476, forward strand.
CTGATCCCGTCTCGGCCCGCTTCCTGTGATGCAGGGCGAAACCGGCGCTCTCGCCGCTGGCGGAGCTGGAGCTGGCCCGAGACCGACGACTGGTCGACGGTCAGGGGCATAGGAGAAGAGAGGACCAGCACGTCGGCGCCCCCGAACGCGGCCACTCCACCATCGACAGCATCGAGCAGGGGATGGACCAGCCCGTACTCGGGGCGCGGGACGTACTCCAGGGACAACTCGACTTCTCCTTCGAGGCACGTCGCACGTCGCAGCAGAAGATGCGGCGCACCGCTGCCGAGCTCATGCCCCCGGTTGCCGTCGCCCATGGCCAGGGCGTCGGTGATCGCGACCGTACCCGTCGGCGTGCGGAAGGTGGTCTCCAACACCATGGTGCGGTCCAGGTAGCGGCGAGTCACTTGTGTGGCGCTCGTGGCCCGGATCGACCAGTGGCCAGCTTCGTTACCGAGGAGGCGACCGAAGATCGACGGGCTGTCGAAGCGTGGGAAGCACAACCAGTCGATCGACCCGTCTCGGCTCACCAGCGCAGCGCTGTGCCGATCCGAAAGGAGTGCATAGTCGGCTATGGGGGTCGTGCTCACGTGAGCTCCTTCGCCCGTACTTTCGCGGGATCGGAATCTGGCAGCTCCGGTGAACCGTCGGATCCCGCCCATTGTGGTCGGTGATCCGAACTACAGCCGGGGAATATTCAGCGTACCTAGTACCTGGAATCGGGGTACGAGAACCGAGCAGTGGTCGTTGATCAACCGTGCTCACCGACCGATCCGAGCAATGGCGGGGACTCCCAGAGCCGAGGTCGGTCCCTGAGATCCTTTCTGATACGAGATCGGGCGATGGCCCGTGGTCCCGCATTGGCGGCACGGCGGGCGACGCGGAGGCGACGGCGGCTCGCCAAGGATAATCTGGTGACGACAAGCTCGCCCGTCGCTGGCCAAGGCGAGGCTCGACTCCACCGCGAAGGTTGCCGGCTTGAAGTCGACGAGAGAGGTGGTGATCCATGCGATCCGACATCAGACCTGGCGGCACCTTCCCCGACTACTCCCTGCCGGATCACACCAACACGGTGCGCAAGCTCAGCGAGCTCCAAGGCGACGACCCGCTGGTCCTCACGCTGGCGCGGGGCAATTACTGCCCGAAGGAGCACCAGCAGCACCTGGAGCTGGCGGCCAACTATCCGAAGGTCGCCGTGGCCTACACCCAGATCGTCACGATCTCCACCGACGACCACCACACGCTCACAGGAGTTCCGGGCCTCAGTCGGCGCCCAATGGACCTTCCTCTCCGACCCCGGCCGGATCGATCCAGAAGGACCTCGACATCCAGGAGTACACCGACCCCGAGCACGACCCGATGATCCCCCACACGCTGGTGCTCAAGCCGGGACTGGTGATTCACAGCCTCTACAACGGCTACTGGTTCTGGGGACGCCCGTCGTTCTACGACTTATGGCGCGACTTGTGCGCTGCGTCGAGCGAGATCCGCCCCGACTGGGACCTGAGCAAGCCGGGACTCCGCGAGGCCTGGGATGCAGGCGATTACTCGAACTTTCACGGATGGAACAAGCGGGCTCCTGAGTCGATGCCGACGTCGTATGAGTCATAGCTGAATGTGGATCTGCCCACGTCGGGCCTGTCGGGCCCACGTCGGGGCTTGTTGCAGGCGCTGCTTCGAGCCGGAGCGAACGGGGCGCTGCGTGGCGCAGCGGACAGATAGGCGGTGAGGCGGAGTGGACGGGTAGGTGGTGTTGGTGCGAACGCCGGTCTGTGAGCTGCTCGGGATTGAACAGCCGATCGTCCAGGCGCCGATGTCGGCGGTGCCAGAGCTGGCGGCAGCGGTTTCGAATGCCGGAGCGCTCGGCATGTTGGCGCTGACGTGGTCCACTCCCGCCGGAGACGTGGTTCGTGAGACGGCGGCGCTCACCGATCGCCCGTTTGGCGGCAATCTGGTCCTCTCCTCGGATCAGCACCGTCGCCTCGACGAAGCCCTTGAAGCCGGCATGCGGATCGTGTCGCTGTTCTGGGGAGATCCCGCCGGCTACGTCGAGCAGGTCCACGACGCCAACGGAGTCGTTCTGCACACGGTCGGCAGCGCTGAGGAGGCCCGGCGGGCGGCCGCCAGCGGAGTCGATGTCATCGTGGCGCAGGGTTGGGAGGCTGGGGGACACGTGTGGGGTCAGGTCGCGACGCTTCCACTGGTGCCTGCCGTCGTGGACGCGGTGGCACCGGTGCCCGTGATCGCGGCCGGCGGGATCGGGGACGCCCGCGGAGTGGCCGCCGTGCTCGCGCTGGGGGCGCAGGCGGCGTGGCTGGGTACCCGGTTTCTGCTCGCCCAGGAGATGCCCACCCACGAGGAGTATCGCCGTCGCCTGATGGACGCGGCCGAGACCGATACGGAGTGGTACGCCGACCTGTACGAGGTCGGGTGGCCGGAAGCACCCCACCGCGCTCTCCGCAACTCGACGGCCGAAGTGTGGGAGGCCGCGGGTCGGCCCCCACCGGGGAGTCGACCGGGAGAGGGCGATGTCATCGCCCACTTCGCCTCCGGCGAACCAATCCTCCGGTACGAGCCGGCGGCGCCGATGGTCGGCACCACCGGTGATATCGAAGCGCTCTCATTGTGGGCCGGACAGAGCGTTGCGCTCGCCCGGCAGCCACAACCGGCAGCCGAGATCGTGGCCGAGCTCGTCTCCGGGCTGTAACCGAAGCCGGCATGCCGCTAGCAGCGATGAACCTGTAGACCGGACGATTGGAAGAGAGGATGCAGCTTGGGGGTACGGGGGTGGTGCCTCCGCTTTACCAAAAGCTGGGAGTAAAGGGATGAACTTTCAGGGTGTCGTGACGAACGTGGCTGATCTCAACCGATCGATTGACTTCTATCGTGAGGTGCTTGGTTTTGCGCTGCTGTCCCAAGAGGAGCAACTGGCGGCTATGACTGCTCCAGGTGGCGACCGACCTCAGATCATCGTCCTACGAGAGTTTGGAAGCAGTCCCCTCGGAGGAGCACGCCATATCGGACTGCGAGCCTTCGTATTGGAAGTCGATTCGGCCGATCAACTGGAGCGGATCGCGAGCGACTTGGACTCTCGGAGGGTCCTCGTCAGCCGGCGTGATCACAGCGAGTGGACTGCAGTGGTGGGGCGCGATCCGGACGGGGTGGCCGTAGTCGTGGCATGGCATCCCGGCGGAGGGGAGAATGCCAAGGACAGCTGGAGAGCAATAGATGACTTTGTTTACGGAATCGGCGAGTAGACGGGCTCAGAGGGCCCTTGATGACGGACCAAGGCTCTTTTTCCGTTGGACGGGCCGACCCTTGCGAGGAGCCAATGAATAGAGGAGGACAAAAGGTTGCGAAAAGACATCGTTGTTGGAGCCACCTTTCCTGACTACCAGCTCGAGGACCAAGCCGGCGTCCTTCGGAAACTCTCTGAGCTCCAGGGCGGAAATCCAATGGTCCTCCACCTGTCGCGAGGAGCGTACGATCCCAAGGAGCATCGCTTTCTCCGGAATCTGGTGGATAGTTACCCAGAGTTCCGCGTCGCCTACACGCGGTTAGTCGTGGTCTGCACGGACAACCCCCTCAACCTCAACGAATTCCGCGACTCTCTGGGCGCCCCGTGGCCTTTTCTGGGCGACCCCGAGAGAACCGTGCAACTCGACCTCGGTATCGAGGAGTTCACGGATCCTCACAATCCCATGATCCCCCACACCTTTGTCTTGGAGCCGGGGCTGCGGATTTTTAGCATTTACAATGGCTACTGGTACTGGGGCCGACCGACAATGCACGAATTGCACGTGGATCTGCGTTCGCTTCTCCAGAAAATCCGTCCGGATTTCGATTTGGGTGCACCGGGGCTTCGCGAGGCCTGGGATCGCGGAGAGCGGGAAATGTTCCTTGTCGATACGCTCGATGAGCCGATCCGATATACCGAGGGAGGCACCATCGGGATCAAACGAGGTGGCCTATAGCTATGCCGCCCACCTCGCTTGAGATGACATGACCGCGGATCCGATGCCGGCTGCATTCCTGGGTCACGGGAGCCCGATGAATGCGCTCGAGCACAACCGCTACACCGATGCTTGGCGCGAGTTTGGCGCGAGCGTTCCTCGACCGCGAGGCATCCTGGTGATCTCGGCTCACTGGTACGTCAACCTTTCGGCGGTCACCGCCATGGATCCACCCAAGACGATTCACGATTTCTACGGATTTCCCGATGAGCTCTTCTCCGTCCAGTACCCAGCGCCAGGTGACCCTGCCCTGGCCACGGAGGTGGCCGAGACCGCCAAGCCCACCTGGGTCGGGTTCGACCACGACAGTTGGGGTCTCGACCACGGCACCTGGTCGGTGTTGGTCCATGCCTTCCCGGACGCTGACATTCCTGTGGTCCAGTTGTCGATCAACGCGCAGAGGCCGTTCGAGTACCATCTCGAACTCGGCGCTCGGCTGGCGCCGCTGCGCGAACGGGGCGTGCTGGTAATCGGCAGCGGCAACGTTGTCCACAACCTCCATCGCGTCGACTGGAGCCAGCCCAACGGAGGGTTCGACTGGGCCCACCGTTTCGATGACGCAGTGCGTGGCCACATGACGTCATCCCCTCGGGGCCTGGCCTCGCTGCGAGGCCACAACGATTTCGGCGCCGCCGTGCCGTCACCTGACCACTTCATTCCCCTTCTCTACATAGCGGGCCTGGCCAGTGCTGCCGGTTCCAGGGCGGAGGTGCTGGTGGACGGTTACACCTACGGTTCTCTCTCCATGACCAGCTATACCATCGGCGCCAGATTCACCGAGCGGTCGCACTCGGAAGCCTCTGCAGCTGCGCTTCCCGATCCCGATCTCATCCCTTCCGACGATACCAACGCATGAGCCGACCGCCGGGTTCACCAGAGGCATTGGTAGAACAGGAGCCAAACAAAGCGGGCAGCATCCGGGATGCCCATCAGGCATAGACCGTGGCCACCGGGTTCACGCTGGAACCCGGGCTGCCCGTGGCGCTCGTCCGCAGTGAGGCCGAGGGCTACCGAGCCGCCCGGTGACCGTCGGGCCGCGATGCCCTCGTTCCACCCTCGAAAGAGGTCGTCGGCACCTGGAGACTTGGCCCGCTTCGGACATGCTGCCCGCTTCAGGCCGCACGGTCGATGCAACCAGTCGGGGCATCAGAGTGCCCGCATCACCGGTGCGGTACAGAAGTAGATCCACCGCGCAGAGCGTCGGGGCACGGCACCGAGGCATGTGGCTCGACCGGTCTCTCGTGCCCGAGTGCACCCGGAGGCTCATGCCACGTCAGGCCGCAGTCGTCGCAGCGGTGGGGAGCTGGGTGGCCCGGGGGCAGTGTGCACTCACATTCGTCGAGCTTCCGGGCCGTTGCGGCCCCGCAGCCGGTCATGATTCGATTGAACACCCGATCGGTCGAATGTCAACGCGTGATCGGAGTTGTTCACAGAGCGTTTATGCACGGCTTGTGGGGGTCTGCCGACAGAACTCGGATCACCTGGGCGCATGCGTCATCCGTTGGCGGCATGTCCGACGCTCGTTCGCCGTCATTCCCACCCAGCTGCAAATGACTAACCGTGAGGACCCCCAGGTCAGCGACACGGAGGAGGTTCAGGCTCCCCCTGCACACCCATCTCGTTCGCCGAACTGACGAACGGGGCGCAGTACGTCCAAACGTTTGTAGCGTCGAGCACCATACGGTCCGACCACCGTGACACCAGGTTCGAATAGTCTCTGCCTCGTCCTCCGACGAGATGTTCGGCAGCCACAGGACCTGTTGACCAAGGAGCCCGCGTACTCATGCTCGGAATCGTCTATCCCGCGCTTGACCTGTTCTGGACGCTGCTGGAACTGGCGGTGTTCGTTCTGTGGATCTGGCTCATCATCGTGATCATCAGCGATGTCTTCCGCAGCGACGACCTCAGCGGTTGGGGGAAAGCTCTGTGGACGTTCCTCGTGATTATCGTCCCTTGGGTAGGAGCTGTGATCTATATCGTCGCCCGGGGCACCTCGATGTCCCAGCGCTCGGTTGGTAGGCACCAGCGTCCCGAGTCTGACGCCGTCTACTCGCCGCCCACCGCCCTGTCGCCAGAGCCAATGACTGGCGGTGGCATTTCCGACCCTCAGCCGATGTGAACTGCGTGGGTGAATCGTCGCCCCGACGAGTTCTCTGAGGGTTGCATCCCGCCGCCCTCCACCACCAGGGCGCCCACCCGGCGTCGACCAGAAAGGTGTAAAACGTACCCTCGACATGCTCGTCGGGGAAGGAGCAGGGCTATCGGCGAGCGACTCTCTAGTTGTGCGGCGCCTATTCGGGGGGAAGCCATGAGATCGAGACATTCCGGGCGTTCGTCAGGTCGGGGCCTCATCGTTGGACTGGTGATTCTCGCCGCGGTGGCCAGTGGCCTTGCGGTCGCCCCGAGCGCCCAGGCCGCAACTTCGAGTTCGGCCGGTCGCGCCCCGATACCGGCTTCGGCCTTCAAATCATCTCCCGGCCTCACCTCGTCCACGGTCACGGTCGGAAACGTGACCACCGAGTCCTTGGGGCTGTTTACCGGCTCCATCGTGGGGACAAAGGCCTACGCGGCTTACGTCAACTCGCAGGGTGGCATCAACGGTCGGAAGCTCGTGGTGGATGCTCAGGACGACCAGTTCACGGGGGCCAAGAATAAGCAGCTGACACAGAGCGCCGTTCAGCACGACTTTGCGCTGGTCGGCAGCTTCTCCCTCGAGGACAGCTTCGGAGAATCGGTGCTCGCCCAGAACCCCGCCTTCCCAGACGTGTCCACGACACTGGACCCCCCCCTTGCCCAACTCCCCAACTCCTATAGCGCCAACCCCACCGGAAAGGGTTGGCCGACGGGACCGGTCAACTACTTCGCGAGGAGGTACCCGAACCAGATCAAGCACACCGCGGTGTTGGCCTCGACCTACGGATCGGCATTGGCCATATGGAAGAAGGAGAGGCCGAGCCTCCTGCGGGCCGGATACAAGATCACGTACTTCGACACCGTGCCCGTCACCCAGACGGACTTCAGTCAGAACGTCGTAGCCATGCGCGATGCGGGGGTGCGACTCGTCTTCGTCGATCAACTGCCACAGAACTACGCCGGCGCGCTTCTCAAGGCTCTGAGTCAGCAGAATTTCCATCCCAAGCTGGTCATCGGGACGGCTGCCTATAGCGATGAACTGGTTGCTTCGGCCGGTGGGCCGGCGGCGGCCAACGGGAGCAACCTCGAAATGCCCAATGCACTCTTCCTGGGAGAAGACGCAGCCGTGATTCCTGCTGTTGGCACCTTCTTGAGGTGGGTGCAGCAGGTCTCACCCGGATTCAAAGCGGATTACTACACCTTGGCGGGCTGGGCCAATGCGCAGCTGTTCGCCCAAGCCTTGAAATCAGCCGGAAAGAACCCGACGCAGGGATCGTTGCAGCAGCAGCTTCGCAAAATCACCTCGTTCAACGCGTCGGGGCTGCTGGCACCTTCCAACCCAGCAGCCGGCCTGCCCTCCACTTGTTACCTGGTTGCGAAGATCGTCAACGGAAAGTTCGTTCGCTCGGATGATCCGCCAGTCAGCGGAAGGACCCAGGGTTATCGGTGCGACGGCGGGTATCTGGTGCCGAGCCAGTAGCAAGTGCCGGCAATCACCGACGACAATGAGCGGGCTGGCTATCGGACCATCGAGGGAACCGGAATGACCTGATCGGGAGCTGGAGGACCGGTCGGACCACCGGGCGCACCCAAGCTGCATGCATTCCCTGGCGCTTTCCTCTTGTTTTCCTCTCGAATTTGGGGATTTGATGGTTGGATCGGTGGCACCGGAAAGGCGTTGATCGCCTGTGTAGCGGTTGAGGCCCTTCAGCCCTGAGAAGTGCCCTACGGTGGATGCGCGAGCCTGTCGCTTTGAAAGGGGTTCAGGCGCCATGTCAATGATCGACTACGACGCCAGGCCCGTCACCCCTCAGGTCTTGCTGGTGGGGGACCGGGCCTCCTCCGTCGGGTACAGCATCCGCGACTTTCTCAGCCGCAATGGAGTCCCGTATGAGTGGGTTGACATGGACGACGCGGCGCGGGTTGGAGCCCTGCTTCCCGAAGGGGAGAGGGATGCGGACCAACTGCCTGTTTGCATACTCCCCAACGGCATGCGGCTTGCTCCGGCCACGCTCGAAGGCGTGGCGGACGGGCTGGGCATGGTGTCAGCTCCGTCGCTGTCGGAATACGATCTGACGATCGTAGGTGCCGGTCCAGCCGGGCTGGCCGCCGCCGTGTATGCCGCATCCGAGGGTTTGCGCAATGTGGCCATCGAAGCTGTGGCGCCTGGAGGTCAGGCCGGAACGACCTCCATGATCGAGAACTATCTCGGATTCCCACAAGGGATCAGCGGCAGCGAGTTGGCGACGCGGGCAACGGCACAGGCCAGAAGATTCGGGGCCGAAATACTTCTCGCTCGGCGGCTTGCTGGCATCACCAGGGACGGCCCGGGCTATGTTGCCCGTCTTTCCGACGGTACCGCGGTGCGGTCTAGGGCCATGCTCGTGGCCTCCGGTGTCGACTGGCGTCGTCTTGAGGTTCCGGGCATCGATGAACTCTTGGGATCGGGTGTGTACTACGGCGCCGGCCCGAGCGAGGCGGTCACCTGCAGCGGATGCCGAGTGGCCATTGTCGGGGGAGGGAACTCCGCCGGCCAGGCGGTCGTACGGTTCTCGCGGTACGCGGCGCACGTGAGCTTGCTGGTCCGGGGTCCCTCGCTTGAGGCATCCATGTCGCAGTACCTGATCAGCCGGGTGAAGGAGCTTGGAAACGTCGAAGTTCAGACAAACACGGAAGTGGTCGGTCTCGAGTCTGACACTCGCCTGCGGGCGCTCATTACTTCGTCAGGAGGCGCGGTTGCTCGGCTACCCGCCGACTCGCTGTTCGTCTGCATCGGAGGGGTGCCGCGCACCCAGGGCGCGGCTGCGCTGGGACTGGCTCTCGACGAGGCCGGATTCGCCCGTACTGGCGCCGAACTCAGACAGTCCGCTGGCACGCTGGCCGGATGGCCGCTGTCTCGTCAACCCCTACCGCTCGAAACGAACCTACCCGGATTGTTCGCCGCTGGCGACGTCCGGAGTGGATCGATCAAGCGCTGCGCAGCTGCCATAGGCGAGGGGTCCATGGCGGTTGCCTTGGTCCACCAGCGCCTCGCCGAGCTGGGCGGTGAATGACATGGATGCCTCGGCCGACCGAAGCGGAGGCCCAGCAGCGGCGGGTCCCAGCAAGGAGGCAGAGGCGGAGTTCTCTCCGCCAGCGTCAGAAGGGCAAGTCCGCGCCGTGGCCAGCGCCCTTGAACGCAACGGGATCACGTGCACTGTGGTCGACTCCGGCGAAGAAGCGAGAGTGGCCGTGCAGTCGCTCCTCCCGGTGGGAGCCGAGGTCTATAACAACACTTCCCGCACGCTCGAAGCCATCGGTGTAGCCGAGGACATCGAGCGATCCGGAAAGTATCAGCCGCTTCGCCCCCGTCTCTACCAGATGGATCGGGAAATGCAGGGTCGTGAGATGCGTCAGCTCTCCGCTTCTCCGGATTGGGTCGTCGGAAGTGTCCACGCCCTGACGCAGGAGGGTTCGCTTCTCATTGCCTCCGCGAGCGGGAGCCAACTCGGCCCGATCGCTTCCGGGGCGGGTCACGTGATCCTGATCGTCGGTGCCCAGAAGGTTGTTCCCGATTTCGATACAGGACTGCGACGCCTCTACGACTACTGCTTTCCTCTTGAGGATCGGCGGGCCAGGCAGGCCTACGGCGTTCCCAGTGGAGTAAATACCGTCCTGGTCATCAACAAGGCAGTGGCCCCCGGCCGGATAACCGTAATCCTGGTGAATGAACCGCTCGGGTTCTGATCCCAGCACCATCTGCCCCTCTGAATCAGATCAGCCGTGAGACGCGTCGTTCGGCTGAGGCGGACGTTGGCCGTCTCGGGCCGGCGGGCTCGGTCGCCCGCACAAGGCCCTATCCGGTCCGTCAGGCTGTTCGACTCCCGGGGGGAGGGAGTGGTTGTTTTCGTCTTCGACCGAACATTCGACCGCCCGAGGCGCTGGACGATGGACGTTGAGAACCACCCGCTCTCTGCTGCCCCGCTGCCCTTTGAGGAACCGGCTGCGATCAGCCATTGCCCCTCGCACATGATGGTGGGTCCGCATCGTCGCTACGCAGATCTGCGGGCTCGGGTCATCGATCGGAGCCAGCCCATCATGAGCGGGAGCCTGGTTCCAGGGACAGTCGGGGCGGTCGTTGAAGCGGATCGGCATCCACGGGCCGATCCGGAGGGCGCCGAGCGCCGGGCGGGCCCATCCAGGGCGGGATGTCCGGCCAAGAACTCCAGATCACCGAGCGGATGTGGTTCTCGGTTCTCTGGATGGTCGCCGTGAGGGGCCGACCGATCCAACTCTTCTGGGACCTTTCCGGAACCCCGTGTGGGACTGCCCGGGCGTCGTCACCGATGACGATGGTCCGGTCTGCATCCGACTTCGATCCCCGAAGCTTGCGAGAGCGGGCACGAACTCGGCCGCATCGATCGTGCCCCAGCCGCTGGCCAGGTCATAGCCGGGAACGGCAGTGAACCCGTTTACGCCGTTGAAGCTGTTGTTGCCTTGGGTTATGTCCTGGATGCCTGTGGGCAGGTGGTCATGTTTGCGGAGCAATCCTAGAGAGTAGAGGTCGGGGTTGATGTTGCCCAGGCGGTGATGCGCCTCCTGATCGGCCATAGCTACGATCCCTGCGAACATCGGGGTGGCTTCTGAGGTGCCGCCGACGAGTTCCCAGCCAGGTGGGCCCGCCCCGGCAAAGGACCAGTAGACCCAGGCTGCACCACTGACCGCGGCGCTCATCGAGATGTCGGGGGTACCACGACGGGCTCCGACCGTGCTGGCAACACCAAGCTGGAACAGCGGGCGTGAGAATACGTCGGACCGCCCGCCACCGCCGGCACCGTAGACGTCGTTCCACACCGTGTCAGGCGCGATGCGGTCGCCATTGTCATCCAGATAGAGCTGCGACCCGCCAACAGAGGTGACCAGCGGGTCGGACGACGGCCACGAGTCCACTCGGTGCGGGTACAGGGACGTCCCGTCGGTCCGGTAGCCGGTAGCACCGAGGTCGCCCGACGCGCCGAGGACCGTGACACGGTGGGCCGCCGCGTCGGCGAAGGCGTAGCGCAGGCGGAGCAAGCTCGAATAGTGACCCCGGGCAAAGCCAGGGAAGGTGTTCTCGGTCGCCCCGAAGCTCTGAGAGATGACGTCACCAATGCCGTGGTCGATCAAGTACTCTTCGGCGGCCATCATCTCGGGGAAGCCGGTCACCCCCTCGGTCTCGGATTCAGCGGTCTCCGCCAGGACGATATCGGCCCCAGGGGCCATGGCGTGCGCGTACTCGACGTCGAGAGTGGTCTCGGTGGCCCAGCCGACTTCTTCGGAGTTGGTCGGATCAAATGGAGGGACAGGTCCGAACGGAACGATCTGCAGGTTCGGATTTGGCAGCCCGAATTCGGTGTCGAAGGTCTGTAGGTCACTCCCGACGGTGGGCGACCCGAACGAGTCGACGATCACGATGGTTTGACCGGCCCCGGTGATCCCATTCCTGTAGAGCGGAGCTACGTCGTAGGCGGTGCGGTACTGCAGAGGCGTATAACAGCTGATTCTGAAGAAGGCTTGACAGTCGGTGGTCGCCAGTGGTGCAGGGAGCTGGTGTCCGGTGTTGATGACTCGTATCGCGGACGGCATGGCCACCGCTCCCGTCCCGGTCGCAACGGTGGTCCTTCCCGCCCCACCCGCGAGTGTCGGTGCCGCCGCGCCCGGCAGGACTGCTAAGGAACCCAGCACCGCCAAAGCGACAGTGGTCAGTCGCCTTCTCCACGAGATACTCATCGCTGCAAACTCCCCGCCGCTCAGGTCGGCCCAGTCGAAGCTGGCTCCCGCACCCGCCCAGTGCGCCGCCATGCGGAAGATAACCCGCCGACCATCCGGTCGCAAGCGCCCTCCCGGTGTGAACGGGGATCCACTCGGTTTCATTGAACCCCTGATCGGAGATCACGCGCTCGTCATTTCCGTAGGCTGGCACGAGCCGAATGGCCAACAGCTCCCTCGGCGGGGTGGCACTTCCTCTGCACCGTCGACGGAGCCCTTGCCGGCCACGCCGGAGAGCGGCCGCCAACGATCGAAGCGGCGAGACGATCTCTCGGGTACTCTGCGCCATGGTCTTGCGGCCCTGGCGGAGGGGCACCTAGCGGTGGCCCGGTTCGCCGATCGTTCTCGGCGTCCGGGGCGTCGGTGATCAGGCGGGGGCGCGCCGTCGCGTCGGTGTTCCGTGCCGCGCTCGGGAACCCGGCGCTCCGGCGGGTCGGCTATGCCTACGCCCTGTTCGGGGCGGCTGAGTTCGGCCTCTGGATTGCACTGCTGGTCTTCGCCTACCACCATGGCGGGGCAACAGCCGGCATGGTGATGGTCCTCGTCCAGCTGCTGCCCTGCGTACTCTTCTCTCCGTTCCTTGGGGCTTTGGCCGACCGGCACCGAGTGGCCACCGTCCTGCGTATCGGTTACGGGTTCCAGGCCGGATCCATGGCCGCTCTGGCCGTAGCAATCGCCACGGGCGTTCCTGACGCCGTCGTCTTCTTGCTTGCTCCGCTGACCGCGCTGAGCCTCACCGTGACCCGGCCGCCCCAAGCCGCCCTGCTGCCCTTCATAGTGCGCACCGCCGACGAACTGACGGCGGCGAACGTGATGACCGGGTGGACCGACGGGGCCGCCAGTCTGGCCGGGCCCCTCGTGGCAGGGCTCCTCCTGGCCTGGCGGGGACCGGGCCTGGCCGTGGCGGCAATGGCGATGATGGCCTGCGGGTCGCTGGTCCTCATGCTGGGGGTGGTCGGACCCGAGGCCGCCGCTCCCCCGGTACGCTCCGCTTCCGACCCAGGCGGCGGCGCACCTGAGGACGATGGGGCCACCGGTGACCACACGGTGGAGCCGGAGGCCGAGCCGCACGGCCTCGGCGCGGTGCTGTTGTCCGCCCGTTCGAACCTACGTACGGCCACCCAGGTACCAGAGCTGCGTGTCCTTTTCGTACTCCACACGTTCTACTTCGTCCTCATCGGCTCGCTGGACCTGCTCTGTGTGGTCCTGGCCGTCGAACTCCTCCACATGGGCGCCGGCGGCCCGGGATTCCTGAACGCAGCCATCGGCGCCGGGGCGCTGGCGGCGGGCTTCGTGACCGCCTTCCTGGTGGGTCGGCAGCACCTGGCGACCACCCTCACGGTCTCCGTGGCGGTGGCTGTCTCTGCGCTGGCGGCGATCGAGCTCGTGCCCCGGGTGGCGCCGGCGATCCTCCTCTTGGGAGCGGTCGGGCTGGCCGGAGCGGTGTTCGACGTAACGGGCCGAACGCTCCTGCAGCGGTCGGCGCCGCCGGACGCCGTTGCCGGTGCCTTCTCGGTCTACGAGGCCCTCATGGACCTCGGTCTTGCCCTCGGGGCGGTCCTGGTCCGTGTGGCCTTGGCCCTCGGTGGCATTCCGGCCGCGCTGTGTAGCCCGGCCGTGGTGGCGGCCGTACTCGTCGCCGTGGTGTGGCACCGACTCAGGATCATCGATTCGGCAGCCACCGTGCCTCAGGTGGAGATACAGCTCCTTCGGGCCATCCCCCTGTTCGCCGCGCTGCCTGCCCCCTCCATCGAAGGCATTGCCCGCCAGCTGGACTCTCTCTCGGTGACGGAAGGGACGGTGGTCGTCACCGAAGGCGATCTGGGCGACGACTATTACGCAGTGGCCGACGGCACGCTGGCTGTGTCTCGAAACGGCCGGAGGCTGGGGACACTGTCGAGAGGCGACGGCTTCGGCGAGATCGCCCTCATCCGCCAGGTGCCCCGGACCGCGTCCGTTACCGCCCTCTCGGACGCGCTCCTCTACGTACTCGGGAAGGAGCCGTTCGTGGTGAGCGTGACTGGTCATGCCCCAACCGCTTCGGCGGCGGGCTCCATCATCGCCGAGCATCTGCGGAGCCACGTCGATGCACCCGAAGTTGACGATCCCGACCGGGATGGCCCCGCTTGATCGCGCCAGTCACGTCGCCGATTGTGGTCGGGATTGCGGCTGGCAGGGCGTCGTGCACCAACAGGTAGTCGAGTCAGGGAGTTTCGGACCTGGCCCCCTCAGGCGACATACTCGAAGCCGTAGAGCTTGGCGCAGTTGACCGCGGTGATCTTGCGCCGGTCCTCGTCGGGGAGTCCGCCCAGCGTCTCCCGGATGGAGCGCCGGGACTCGGGGAACGTGCTGTCGGTGTGGGGGAAGTCGGCCGCCCACATGCACGAGTCGGACCCCAGGAACGGAATGTACTGGTAGGCCAGGTTCTCCTCCTCGAAGGTGGCGATGATCTGTCGCTTGAACAGCTCGCTCGGGGCGATGCTGGGCGCGTAGTCCACCTTGTCCCGGAGGTTCTCCCACTCCATGTCCATCCGGGCGAGGAAGTACGGGAGCCAGCCGACGCCGGCTTCCGCCAGGACCAGGGTGAGTCCGGGGTGCCGCTCGAGGGCACCGGAGAAGACCATGATGGCAAGGGCCTCGTCCAGCTGCAGGGGTAACAGGGTGGCGAAGGCCACTGACTGCCACTTGCCCACCTGGTAGCTGAGCCGGGACGACGCCCCCTCCTTGATGTGGAAGCTGAGGGGCAGGCCGGTCTGCTCGGCCGCCGCCCACAGAGGGTCCCAGGCCGGGTCGCCGGCATCGAGGTCGAAGACGTCGATGATGGCCCCGCGGTGGCCCTTCTCGGCCACCCGCTCGAGCTCGGCCACCGCGGCCCCGGGCGAATGAGAGGGCAAGAAGGGCAGTGCGCACAGCCGGTCGGGGGCGAAGGCGTTGAACTCCTCGATGGCCCAGTCGTTCCAAGCCGAGTAGCAGGCGGTCTGCAGATCCGGTTCGGGGATGGACAGGGTCAGCGGGATGGGACCGTAGATGACCGAGGCCCACACCCCGTCCAGGTCCATGTCCTCCAGCCGCAGCTTGGGGTCGCTGACCCGGAAGCCGTCATCGTGCAGCCCGGCCCTGCTGACCGCGCTGAGGACCTGCAGCTTGTCCCCTTTGGGCAGCCCGCTGCGGCCGAGGACGCGGTCGTTGCACACCCACATGGCGTCGCCGTCACCCTTCACGACCCGTGGTCCGCGCTCCCGCAGGTCGTTGGGCAGTCGGTTCTGCCACAGCCCGGGCGGGACCGAGCGAAGGTCGAGGTGATCGTCGCAGGAGTAGATGCTGGTGGCGTCCATGGTCTGTTTGATCCTTTCGTGACGGACGGTACCGTCGGTTTGGGAATCCGATGTCGTAGGTCAGATCTCGGGAGCATCCTGTCTGCGTCGGGCCGGCGCTGGGTCAGGCGGTGTCGGACGGCCAGGAGCTCGATGATCCCGTCGCCCGGCGACGAATCCGGGCGGGCACCCGCTCATGACGCCATCCCCTGGCGGCGTCGGGTGGTCTCGGACATCCGGCCCAGAGCCTTGGTCAGCACCCGATAGACCAGGTTGCCCGATGGCCACTGGGTGACAACCCTCCCCGTGGGCGACCGGAAGTAGTTGTGGGTCATCGTCCAGGACGTTCCCTCCATCCTCGCTTGGAGCCACACGAACCACAGGGCCTCGAACAAGGGCCGGACCTCGATGGCACTGACCCGGAGCCGGACCATGCCCTTCACAGCCCGAACCGCGTACTCGGCCTGCGCCTCGAGCATGGACACCAGCTCGCCGCCGTTGGTGCCCGGTCCGTAGAGCATGAAGAAGTTGGGGAAGTCGGGCACGGTGATGCCCAGATAGGCCCGGGGCTCGCCTGCCCACCGGGCCTGGAGCGACTCGCCCCGCCGCCCGACGACCCGAACCCGGGCCAGGTAGTCCACAGCCTGGAACCCTGTGGCCATCACGATCACGTCCACCGGCCACTCCACTCCGTCGGCGTCGACGATGCCCGACGGGGTCACCCGGGACACCGCCCGCAGCACCAGCTCCACGTTGTCCGCCCGGAGTGCGGCGTAGAACGTGCTGGCCATGACGGGCCGCTTGCCGGGATACGGGTAGGTCGGAGTCACAGCCTTGCCCAGGTCGGGTCGATCGGCGAACTCCCGGGCGATGTAGTCGAGGCAGGTCTGCTGCCGCTGTGCATTCAGCTTTGTTCCCGGCCGGAAGGTGGCCGCGCCCAGGAGACCCCGCTCCAGGGCAAACCGTAACGAGGCCCGGTTCCAGGTGCGTCGCCACGGCCGGTCCAGGCGGCGGCGCTCGGCCTCGGTGAACTCCCGCTCGCCTTTCGGCAGGACCCATCCGGGCTCCCGCTGGAACACGTAAAGCGTTCCCACTAGTGGCTGGATGGCTGGCACCACCTGGGTGGCGCTCGATCCCGTCCCCACCACGGCCACGGTCCGACCCGAGAGGTCGTGCTGGTGCTCCCAGCGGGAGGTGTGGAAGCTCGCGCCCTGGAAAGACTCCAATCCGGGCCAGTCGGGAGAGCGGGGGACGTTGAGGAAGCCCACGGCGCTGACGAGCACCTCGCTCTCGACGACCGTCCCCGTGCCCAGGGTGACGGTCCAGACGTGCCGGTCGTCGTCCCAGATGGCTGAGTCGACAGCCACCCCCAGCTCGAGGTGCGGGCCGAGGCCGAACTGGGTGACCGTCTCCTGCAGATAGGACTGCAGCTCGGGCTGGCGGGCGTGGGTACGGGTCCAGCGGTGGGGCTTGAACGAGTAGCTGTACAGGTTGGAGTGCACGTCGACCTCGGCCCCGGGGTAGGTGTTGTCCCACCACGTGCCACCGACGCCGTTGGAGGATTCGTAGATGGTGAAGGTGGAAATCCCCGCTTGCTGCAGCTTGACCCCGGCCGCGATCCCCCCCATCCCGGCGCCGATCACGACGACCCGCGGTGTCCCGGCCGGCCCGAACAGCTCCTGAGCGGTCGGCCGAGGGAGCGCCCTCACCCGAAGGTGACCACGCCTCGGAGATTCACACCGTCGAGCATGTCCCGGTATCCCTGGTTGATCTCTTCGAGCGGATACGTCCGGGTGATGAGCTCGTCCAATTTGAGGTGACCCGAGCGATAGAGGGCCAGGAGGTTGGGGATGTCGAACCGCGGATTGCACGCACCGAAGATCACCCCCTTCACCTCCTTCTGCATCATGGCCAGGTCGAACAGGTTGACGCTGGCCGTCAGCTGCACCTGGGGGGCGACACCGGTGACGACACAGGTGCCGCCTTTACCCGTCAGGGCCAGGGCACTGGCCATCAGGTCGCCGTACATCACGCCCGGCACCATGATGACTGCGTTGGCCATCTGCCCCCTCGTCAGTTCGGTCACCAAGGACAGCGCCTCCTCCATCGACGCCGTCGAATGGGTGGCCCCGAAGTCGAGGGCCGCTTTCTGCTTGAACTCGACGGGATCCACGGCCACGATGGTCCGGGCTCCGACCATCCGGGCTCCCTGAACGGCGTTCATGCCCACCCCGCCGACACCGACCACCACCACGGTGTCTCCAGGCTTCACCTCGGCCCGGTACACGGCCGAGCCCCAGCCGGTGGCCACCCCACAGGACACCAGGGCCACAGCGGTGAGCGGCAGGTCGGGGTCGACCTTGACGAGTGATGCCTCATGGCTAACGCCGTGCTGGGCAAAGGTGCCGAGCTTGGACATCACGTTGAGAGGCTGGCCGTCGAAGTGGTACCGGACGGTCCCGTCCGAGATCTGGCCCCGGGCGAACGTAGCGGCGCCCAGGTCGCAGAGGTTGGAACGGCCGGTGATGCACATCGTGCACCGACCGCAGATGGGAAAGAAGCTAGCCGCCACGTGGTCGCCGGGTAGGAGACTGTCGACGTCCGGGCCCACCTGGAGGACCACCCCACCCCCTTCGTGGCCGCCGACCATGGGGAAAAGCCCCGCCCTCGCCGGCTCGCCGGTACCCGCCTCCGAGCCCATCTCGGTGGACTGGAGATGCTCATCGGAATGGCACAGTCCGGCCGCCCCCCACTCGACCAACACCTCGTGCCGGTGGGGTGGGTCGAGGTCGATCTCCTCGATCTTCCAATCCTCTTCCCGGCCCCATAGGACCGCAGCGTGCGTCTTCATCGTCCCCCATCCTCGGGCCATTCCGGTAGGCAGCACGAAGCCGTGCTTGACCGATCAGCAGCTTAGTGTCACAGTATGACATGGAACCACGGGGAGGCGAGGCGTGACCGCGACAAGCGCCAGTGATCTGTACTACGACCCCTATGACGTGGGCATCGATGCCGACCCGTACCCGGTGTTCCGGCGACTGCGGGAAGAGGCCCCTCTGTACTACAACGAGGTCCACGACTTCTACGCCCTTAGCCGCTTCGTCGATGTCGAGCGTGGCTATCTCGACAACAAGACCTTCATCTCCGGGCGCGGGGGAATCATCGAGCTGATCCGGGCCAACATCGAGATGCCATCAGGTGTGCTCATCTTCGAGGATCCGCCGGTACATACCATCCACCGACGGCTGATGTCTCGGGTCTTCTCCCCGAACCGGGTGGCCGCCCTCGAGCCCCAGATCCGCGAGTTCTGCACTCAGTGCCTCGATCCCCTGGTCGGTGGCGAGGAGTTCGACTTCATCGCCGACCTCGGCGCCCAGATGCCCATGCGGGTCATCGGCATGCTGCTCGGCATCCCCGAACAGGACCAGGAGGCCGTACGAGACAGAGTCGACGCCAACCTCCGCACTGAGGCCGGCCGGCCCATGGAGGTGGGTGAGAAGATCGTCCCCACCGAAATGTTCGCCGACTACATCGACTGGCGCGTCGACCACCCCTCCGACGACATCATGACCGAGCTCCTCCAGGCCGAGTTCGAGGACGTGGACGGTACCGTTCGCAACCTGACCCGCGAGGAGCTGCTCACCTACATCAGTGTGATCACCGGAGCCGGCAACGAGACCACCGGCCGCCTCATCGGCTGGACCGGCAAGGTGCTGGCCGACCACCCGGACCAGCGTCGGGAGTTGGTCGAAGATCCCTCCCTCATCCCTGGCTCGATCGAGGAGCTCCTGCGCTTCGAGACGCCCGCTCCCCACGCGGCCAGGTACGTTTCCCAGGACGTCGAGATCCACGGCCAGACCGTTCCCGAGGGAAGCATCATGATGCTGCTGCCGGGATCGGCAAACCACGACGACCTTCGCTTTCCGGACGGGGACCGCTTCGATATCCACCGGAGGGATGGGAAGCCCCTGACCTTCGGCTACGGCATCCACCTGTGTCTGGGCGCGGCCCTGGCCCGCCTCGAGGGGCGGATTGCCCTCGAGGAGGTGCTCAAGCGCTTTCCCACCTGGGAGATCGATATGGACCGAGCCAGGCACGCCCCGACGTCGACGGTCAGGGGCTGGGAGACGCTCCCGGCGTTCACGTCGTGATCCTCGAGGTCACTCGGTACCCAAGGCCCACCGGGGTGTGTGATGGGTGAGTTGGACGGCAAGGTGGCGGTCATCACCGGCGCGGGTTCGGGCATGGCCAAGGCGTCGGTCAAGGTGTTCGTCCGCGAGGGCGCCAAGGTGGTGGCGGCCGACATAAGCGGCGCCGAAGAAACCACAGCCGACGAGGTAGGCGGCGACGTCCTGCCGGTGCGGTGCGATGTGACCCAGGAGGATCAGGTGGAGGCCTTGATGGCGGCGGCCATCGAGGCGTACGGACGGGTCGATGCCGTGCTCAACGTAGCCGGAGTTGCCGACGGCGGCCCCCTCACCGACCTCACCATGGAGTTCTACGACCGGCTGATGGACGTTGACCTGCGGGGGGTGTTCCTGGGCATGAAGCACGGGATCCGGGCCATGCTCCCCACCGGCGGAGGCTCCATCGTGAACTGGTCCTCGGTCGGTGGCCTCAACGGCTCGGCCTACACCAGCGTCTACCAGGCGGCCAAGCACGGGATCATTGGGGCCAGCAAGTCGGCGGCCATCGAGTACGGCACCCAGGGCATCAGGGTCAATGTGATCTGTCCCGGCTTCATTCTCACCGAGATCATGGCAGTGGGGGCCGAGGAGTTCATCCCGGACATTGCCAGCAAGGCCGCCCTCAACCGCGCCGGGCAGTCCCCCGAGGTCGCCGAGGTCGGCGCCTTCCTGGCGTCCGACCGGGCCTCGTTCGTCACGGGTGCAGTCATCCCGGTCGACGGGGGTTGGTCGGCCAAGTTGGCCTAGCGGCATGGATGCGGCCACCAAAGCCCAGAAGGGCAAGCCGGCGGACGATGCCCGGCCGGTCCGACCCTACGACGGGACGCTCCGCCGCGAGCGAGCGGCGGAGACCCGGAAGCGGATCCTCGACGCCGGCGCCGAGCTCATCCGCCGCAGCGCAGTGCGCGACTGGAAGAAACTGACTGTCCGGGCGGTGGCCGAACGGGCTGGGGTCAACGAGCGCACCGTCTACCGCTACTTCGGCAGTGAGCGTGGGCTGCACGACGCCGTGCTCCTCCGGAACAGGGAGGAGGCGGGGATCGAGCTTGACGGGATGCGGCTCGAGGACGTGGCCGAGGTGGCGTCCCGGATCCTCGACCATGTGGCCCAGTACCCGCGGGAGCCACCCCCCGTTCTCGATGCGACCCTGATGGTGGCAAGGGACCGGCAGCACCAGGCGCTGCTGGACGCCGTGGCTTCCGAGGTCGACGAGGCATCGGATGCCCAGCGGGTGACGGTGGCCGCCGTGCTCGATGCCCTCTGGAGCGTGGCCAGCTACGAGCGCCTGGTCGACGGCTGGTCGATCGACCACGCCCAGGCGGTCGGGGCGATCACCTGGGTCATCGGACTGGTCGAAGCCGCGGTGCGAAAGGGAGATGTACCGGCATGACGCCCATCTGCGGCCTGGACCGGCGGCCAGCCGGCGCCAGCATCCTTGGTGCGGATCTGGTCCAGCAGGACTTGCCGGACTGGCAGTCCGGCCACCGTTCCTCCGCCCGCCGGGACCAGTGTGCCGGTGAAGAGTTCGACGGTGGCACGACCGAGCCCCCTGGCCCCGCCGGTGACGATTGCCACCTTCCCCGAGAGTTCCGTGCCCATCTCCGACTCCTGTTCGCTGGCGTCCGACGCCGGGACGTCTACCCGGTAGCTCGGGCCACACCCACTCCTCCGAGTCGCGGCCGACGACCGAGCCCATTGCGGACCCGCGATCAGCAACGCACGCGACTGGCCTTCGCACCCATCCGATCAGGGCACCGCCCATGACCCCGCTGGAGCGCCCGTGAGCAACGAGCAGTTCGAATCCACCGACTTCTTCCGCTCCAAGGAGGTCATCGACGATCCCTACCCCTACCTCGACCACCTCCGAGGCAAGTGCCCCGTGGTGCAGGAGCCCCATCACGAGGTGTTCATGGTGACCGGGTACGACGAGGCCATCGAGGTCTACCACGATACGGAGACCTTCTCGGCCTGCAACTCGGCCATCGGGCCATTCGCCAAGTTCCCCGTACCTCTCGAGGGAGACGACATCACCGAGACCATCGAGACCTACCGGGACGAGCTTCCCTTCGGCGACCAGCTCCCCACATTCGACCCGCCCAAGCACACTGCCCAGCGTGGGCTCCTGATGCGGCTGATCACCCCCAAGCGGCTCAAGGAGAACGAAACGGCCCTGCGGAGGTTGGCCGACGACCAGATCGACCGCTTCCACGCCCGGGGCCAGTGCGACTTCATCGGGGAGTACGCCCAGCCGTACACCATGCTGGTGATCGCCGACCTGCTCGGCGTACCCGATGAGGACCACCCCGAGTTCCTCGAGCAGCTCATGCACACCGGCACCTTGGAGATGAGCCACAGCCCGCTCAACTACCTCTACGGTCAGTTCACCCGCTATATCGAGGACCGGCGGGCCGACCCTCGCGATGACGTGATGACTGGTCTGGCCACGGCCACCTTCCCGGACGGATCGCTGCCCCCAGTGGAGGACGTGATGAAGATCGCCTCCAACCTGTTCGCCGCCGGCCAGGAGACGACCGCCCGGCTCCTGGGCACCGCCCTCCAGACCCTGGCCGAGCGCCCCGAGCTCCAAGAGCGGCTGCGGGAGGACCGTGCGCTGGTGGCGCCGTTCATCGAGGAGACGCTGCGACTGCAGCCGCCCATCAATGGAACCTTCCGCCTGTCCCGGACGCCCACCACGGTGAAGGGGACAGGCATCCCGGCGGCCAGCACCGTCATGATCCTCCCGAGTGGGGCCAACCGGGATCCCCGCGAGTTCGAACAGCCCGACGAGCTCCGACTCGACCGGGAGAACGGTCGCCAGCACATTGCCTTCGGGCACGGCATCCACACCTGCGCCGGGGCCCCGTTGGCCCGGGCGGAGTCGAACGTTTCCTTGCAGCGCCTCCTGGACCGGATGGCCGATATCCGCATCTCCGAAACGCACCACGGGCCGAGCGGCGACCGCCACTGGGAGTACACGCCCACCTGGATGCTCCGAGGCCACGACCGGCTCTTCCTCGAGTTCACCCCGGTCGGCTGAGAGGGAGCCGACCTCACCATCGCCGAAGACCCTCCGTTCCTCCCGGAGCCCGCTTCGCGTGAGGTGCGCGAGCGGGCATCTCCGTCGACGACCACCGACTGGGGGGATCCGAGTGCCAGTGTTGGAAGGAGCAGAGGGCCGATCGCTATTGGTTGGTCTTGACGGCGGCTCGGAGTTGAGAGGGCGAAGTGATCGATGTCCCCAGGGTCACGGTCACCGATGAGGTGACGCTGGCCGGCTCGATCTGGAGATACACGGCTCCGCCGACGGCAGGAACGACGGTCGAGTTCACCGTCGTGGTCGAGTTCTTGGCCAATGTCCCGCCGGCCTGGGTTCCGGCTCCACCGCTGCACAAATTGGACACCCATGCCACGGCACAGGCAAAGACCTTGAACGTGGGGGAACCCGAGGCAGGATTGGAGACGGTTACCTTGTAGCTGATGGCACTGAGGGCGATGGTGCCGGTGTTGGTGATCTTCGAGGTCTGGTTCGTGGTGGTCGTGAAGGTCATCGAGGTCGTGGCCGCCACGGCAGCCCAAGTCCCGCTGGTGATGGCCTCACTTCCGGTGGCGATGCCCTTGTTGCTGCTCGCTCCGGCGGGGGCCGATGTTGCCAGCCCCACGCACAGCAGGACGGTCGCCAGGGCGACCGTCCTGCGTGCGTGGCCATGGAACCTCATCACGACCTGCTAGCTACTGATTGGTGGCGACGCCAGCCCGCTGCTGCTCGGTGAAGGTGTAGGCGAGCGTCGTGGACAGGCCCTGGATGGTGGGTGAGGGAGTCACACCGTTGGTGGAGGTCTCCGTGCCCACCAGACCCAGACTGACCTGTACATGTGCCACCTGACCGGTCGCAGCCACGAGGGCCGGGATGTTGGACAAGTTGACGGCGGTACCTGCAGTGTTCATGGTGCTGATCTGGGTCGAAGCCAGGATGGATGTGGTGGTGCCGGAGCACACGCCGGTGGCGAGCGTCCAAGCCACCGAGCACTGGGTGGCGGTGACGGTCAGGCCCTCGCCGGGCGCGGTGCCGTTGGTCAAGGCATTCGCGGGAGTTCCGGCCACCCACAGGGTCATCCCCGCGGCTGAGGCCAAGGTTCCTGTGTTATTGAGGTTCACGTAGACGTTGTTGGTGTCTCCGGGCGCCATCTTGGCCACGAAGTTGCTGAATCCGACACCGACATCGGCGCTCAGAGTCAGATTGAGGGTGCCCGAGGTGACTGCCTCCGAGCCGGTGGCCACCCCGGTGAGACCGGCATAGACACCCGCGGTGGTCAGCAGCCCGACCGAGGCGGCAAACAACCCGGCGAGAACCTTCCTCCCTGGGCGCTTGGCCCTGGTCTTCCTGCTGCGGCTGTGCTGGCTCATTCCATGCTCGTTTCTCTAGTGGGTCATTAGGGGTACGACAGGCAACAGATCAGGCGGTCAGGTGCTGGGCCGGTGGTGAATTCAGGATCCAACGAGTTCCACTCACGCCGATTACCAGGCCGCCAAGGACGATCAGGAGGAACTGCACCGGCCCTCGAAGTCCGACCATCAGTCGACCGACCCACGGCACCGTTCCAATGACCTCGGGAACCGTGGTCGAGGTCAGCTGGGCGTGCCAGGGATCGGGGGCCTTGTTGGCATCGCCCTTTGTGGTGATCGTCGGCGCCGCGGGGTTGCCGCTCACCGAGGTGATCCGGTGGGCGAACTCGTCATGTTCCCCCGGTGGGACGAAGAGGACGATCATCCCCGGGCGCAGCTCGGTGACCGGAATCGGCCTCGTGATGAGGAGTGCGCCGGGACCATACGTCGGAACCATGCTGCCGGTGAGCACTGGCCGCAGCTCGAGATGGAAGGCAATGACTGCGACCGCCGCCACCGTGCAAACGACGGTCAGGGCGGCAACAGACAACATCACGAGCCCAGCAAGGGCCTGATGGAGTCGCGCAGATGAAGCTGGCCTGGTAGAGGTCACGCTTGTGACTTCGGCGCGTACCGGCGCCGGCTTGAGAGATTTGTCACCAGGTGTTGCGCAACACCCAATGCCCAACACCCCTTGCCGGCCACAAAAAGTCGCTCTACCCAGGAGCGCCACGAGTGGAGACAGCGACCTCTAGGATTCCAACGTGGTCAAGGGCATCGATGAGGTTGCTCAGCGGATTGAGGCGGTAATCGCCATCAATCAAGAGACTCGGCGATCCATGCGGGACAGCGAACTGACGCTGAAGCGTGCTTTGGTCATTCTCAAGAGGACGCGGAGTGTCCAACAGGCACTGTTGGGTATGCCTCCCGTCAGTGAACGGCCTAACGTCCGCGACTTCATCAAGCGATTCGAAGAAGCCCGTCACGAACTACGCCTGGCCGTGATCGCCCAATGCCTCGACGAGGGCATGTCGATAGGCGAGGTCAGCCGACAGTACGGATTCTCGCGACAGCTGGCCTCCCGTCTGGCGAAGGAGATCAGGGAGCGCGAATGAGATCCGTCTCCTGGGCGGCCGGAACCTGTGGCTCGAGTGGTGGGATCCCATCGGGAGTGATGGCGGCGACGCCCGCCGGTTGGGCGGAATAGGAAGACCCGATCCCCGTGACGAGCGCATTTCCCACGGTGGCTACGCCGGACCAGATCGGGCCCGGGAGGGCAACGGTGTCGAGGAGGTCCCCTGAGGCTGCCAATCGCACCTGCAGAATGTCCCCATCGAGTGCCGGTCCGTTGAAGGTCATGCCGCCGGCAACCGTGGTCGGGCCGAACGAGGGGGCGCTGTCGACTTGCCAGGCGACCGCGCCAGTGTGGGCGCGGAAGGTATTGACGGTTGGCTCCTGCTTGGCGGTGTCCCGGGGATCGCTCGGGTCACACAGGATCTGGGTGTCCTTTTCGAAATTACCGAAGTCTCCGATGGCGGTCGTGCCGTAGATCCGGTGCCCATCGAAGGCGGTGGTCGCGATGAAGCCGCCCGCGAATCCACCGAAGACGACGTTGGTGGCCCATCGGAGCCGCCCACTGGCCGGATTGAGCGAATAGTAAGTACCGTCCTTGCTGCCTTCGCCGAGGAAGGTTGCTCTTCCATCCGCGGTGACTCCGGCATTCGCGGAGGCACCGAAGTCCCAATCACAGGACAGGCTGGGAAGTTGTGGACGGTACACCCACGCCAACTTCCCGTTGTCGATGTGCAGTGCCACGATCGAGTCGGACAGGATCTCGGTGTTGGTGAATCCGCAGTCCGCCAGGCCGTACACTACCAGTCCCAGCTGGGGAAGCACTGTTCCGGACGACCAGACACTCCCGCATCCGTTGTTGAGCACCTTACCGGCGGCGTCAACGTCGGTCTGGAACTCCCACGACGGGTCCCCGGTGTCGAGGTCGGCCCCCACGATGTACCCCCGAGTGTTGGATTGACCGTCGACGTCCACGCCGAAGAGCACCTCGTTCCCGACTACGACCGGTGACGAGAAGATGCGGGTGCCATCGGTGTTCGGGCTGGGGGGTTGATCGGGCTGCCCCGTATAGTCGTGGCGCCAGTACAGCGCACCGGTTGAGGCGTCCAGTGCGTACAACGTGTAGCCCCCCCGAAGATCACGAGGTCAGGACGCGTGCCTTCAGCCGGCTGGTACCACGCCGACGACGTGACGAGACCGCCGTCCGACGTGGCATCACGGGGTTGCTGCCCAGGGTACGGGGTGATGGCATTCTGTGCGCTCAGTTGGTACTTCCACCGTACGGCGCCAGTGGAGAGATCAAGCGCATAGAAATAGTCATCCCACGAACCGACGTAGACAGTGCCGTCCACCACTGTCGGGGTGGCGGTCACAGCATCGCCGGTCGGAAAGAACCATGCCACCTTGAGCTTCTTCACGCTTGACCTTGTCAGCGTTGTGCGGCCGTGGAAGGTGTGTTGGGCGTCATGACCGTAGGTGGGCCAATCCCAAGACCCCGGCGTGATGCGTGCGGTGGTCGCGGCGCCGGCGACCGGAGAAACCGCCTCACTGCATCCGGCAACCACCAGGGCCACCACTGCCGCTCCGGCTATGGCGCGACAGATTCGGCTTCCGGCTCGCCGACGGCGAAGCTGCCGCAGGTCGAGCGGGGTGGGGACACCTTCGGATCGCACCCATGCCTTCCCCCAGCCACCACACGGGGCCGGCGGGATGACATTCTAAGCGGCCAGCCCATGATGTGCCTGCTGCGCCCACGCAGGGCGGTCGGATTCCATTCTCATGTCCACCGATCGGAGCGTGGGGGCGTTGGGCCCGGGGGTCCGACCCTGTCCACAGGCCACGGACCGGTCGATCACCGAGTGAGGTCGTAGAGTCTGATCCGTGACCAGGCACCGTCGCTCTCCCCGCCGTTATGACGGGAAGGTGGCCGTGGTCAGCGGCGCCTCCTCCGGTATCGGGCGAGCCGTGGCCCTGACATTGGCCGAGCGCGGCGCATGTGTCATCGGGTTGGCCCGACGACGCCCGCTGCTCGAGCAGCTCGCCCAGGAGCTGCATCGGCGTTCTCCGGGCAGTACCACCGACGTCTGTGATGTCGGAGATGCCGATACCTATTGCGCCACTCTGGCCCGCATCGAGGAGGAGCGCGGGAAAATCGATGTCCTTGTCAACAACGCCGGGATCGATCTCATTCTGCAGGCAACGGAGAGAGCTGACGCCACTGTGCGGAGGGTGTTCGACGTCAACTTCTTCGGCGCGGTCGCCGGCACCCTGGCGGTATTGCCCTCCATGGTCCAGAGGCGATCGGGCATCGTGGTGAATGTGTCCTCCGACACGGCCCGCGCGCCCGAGCCCGGTCAGGGAGCCTACGCGGCGTCAAAGGCTGCCATCTCGGCCTTCACCGAGTCGGTGGCCCACGAAGTGGCTCTTCATGGGGTGTCGGTCCACGTCCTCTACCCGGGGTGGGTGCCTACGGCTATGGGCTTGTCCGGGAACGAGGATGGCGGCTCACTGCCGCCCCGAATGGTTCGGCGCACGGAGGTCGGAGTGGCCACCCTGCTCGCCGACCGGATGGGCGGCGAGAGAATCGACATCAACGCTGCCTGGCTGCCGTTGCTTGCGCCGATAGCCCGGACCATTGCTCCGATCGCCTACCAAAGGTCCATGCGCCGTTTCTCCACCACCGGATAGCGGCCACCTTCCCAAGCGAGTCGGTACCTTCCCCGCTTGGCGCTGCTGCCAGCCGCCGGCCCGGCCGCTCTCGGGATAGCCTGCAGGGCATGGAGCCTCAGGAAGCATGAAGTGCGCCGGGCCGGCCGGTAGCGAGTCCCGGCGGACGACAGCGTGAAGGGGGCGAGCGCACATGGTTAGGGGGGAGGGCACCACGCTGGCCAGAGGGGTGACCCCCGACGAGGCCTTCGACTTCGTGCTCGATCCGGCGCAGTACACCAAAGCCGATACCAAGATGGTCTGGGTCACCCCTCTGGCGGACACTCCAGACGGCATGTTGGCACGAGAAGATGGGAAATTCCTTGGTCGGTTCCGCGGATCGGTGATCACCCGGTACCGGTGGGAGCGGCCCTCCAGCATTGACGTCACCCTTGAGCACGGGGTGCCGCGGTCTCTCCACGCCTGGTTCGAGATCAGTGCCGTCGACGGGGGGACCAGGATCCGCCACGTCGAGGAGTTGGATCTGGGCCACGGTCCGCTGGGGTGGCTCCACGACCTGGTGGCCGGAAGGTGGTTCTCCCGGTCCGTCGAGGCCGAGGTCGCCGAGATCGGTCGACTTCTCGAGTCGGGGGAGCGCGGCCGAGAGGTTCGGGGAGCCCACGAACAGTAGGGCGGCCCCCCACCAGAGCGTGACGGAAATCCCCTGAACGGTTCCCCGGGCACGGGCGGCGGGTCGACCTGACCGAGAGCCGCACCAGCTATCCCGGGTCGCTCCTGTTACGTCCACCGAGGCCTGGTTCTCCTGGCCTATCGGGTTGCTGGTTGGGCTGGGCAGTGCGGCCACGGCCGCGGCTTCCACACCGAGCTGCGCATCGTCGGGGCGTTCCGGTTGTGCCTGCGCCCGCGTCCACCGCGCTCAACCGAATGGCGAGACATTGGGGTCGGGAGGTCGAGGCTGAGCTGACTGCGGCGTTGTCCGCCGACCCACATGGATCGGCAATGCTGACTGGATATGGGTTTCAACGGGCAAACATCGCTCGCCTCTGGAACAATGTGACCGTGTCGCAACAGGGGATCGGATCGGGCAGGTCCGATGAGAGATGGTCGGGCATCGCCGATCGGACGATCTGGCCGATGTGGCTTCGGCCCAAGCGGTCTCCGGCCGGGCCGGGGGCGATGACCGGCGGGCTGCGGCGGCGGAACCGTCTCGTCCCGGTGGTCCTGATCGTGGTGGCCGTCTGTGCGGCGGGAACCGCCGCCGGTCTATCGTTCGCCGCGTCGCCGTCCCCGATCCTGACCACCATCGGTGGGTCCGGTGCCGGTCAGGGAACCACGGTGGCGCAGAACCCGGTCTCGTTGGCGACGACTCCCTCCGGTGGCCTCCAGATCGGGGACGGCACACTCATGGTCGTCAGGGGCCTCACGTCTTCCGGACGTGAGGCGAGCGTGGCCTGTTCGGGCGACATCGCCACATCCGGGTACGGAGGGGACGGAGGGCCGGCCGCCGATGCCTCGTGCGACGGGCCCTACGGGCTGGCCGTTGACGGAGGCGGCAACCTCTACATCGCCGACAACCAGAACAACCGCATCCGGGTGGTGGCGACGACAACGGGAACGCTGCTGGGGACACCGGTGACCGCGGGCCAGATCACAACGGTGGCCGGCGATGGCACATGGGGCTACGCGGGGAATGCCGGTGCGGCGACGAACGCGCAACTCGCCTATCCGGCCGGCATCGCCCTGGACGGCTCGGGGAACCTGGTCATCTGCGACTCCGGGAACAACGTGGTCCGGGTGGTGGCCGCCACCACCGGCTCCTTCTACGGGCAGTCGATGACCGCCGGTGACATCTATACGGTGGCCGGTGACGGTACGGCCGGGCGATGCCGGCGACGGCACCAGCGCCGTCGGCGCCGAGCTCGACCAGCCCACGGGCGTTGCCGTCGACGCCCACGGCAACCTGGTCATCGCCGACCTCGGCAACAACCGGATCCGGGTGGTGGCCGCCAGCCACCGGTACCTTCTACGGGCAGTCGATGACCGCCGGTGACATCTACACGGTGGCCGGTGACGGCACGGCCGGCTACGCCGGCGACGGCGCCGCCGCTTCCGGCGCCGAGCTCGACGAGCCCGAAAGCGTGGCCGTCGACGCCCACGGGAACGTGGTGGTCGCCGACTACGGCAACAACCGGGTGAGGTTGGTCGCCGAGGAGTCGGGGACCGCCTACGGGTTGCCGGTCGTCGCCGGGGACATCTACACGGTGGCCGGAACGGGTAGCCCGCAGTTCTCGGGTGACGGTGGTCCGGCGGTGGACTCGCGCCCTCTCCTCGCCCCGGGACGTGGTGGTCGACGCCACGGCAACATCGTCGTGGCGGACTCGGGGAACAACCGGGTCCGGGTGATCGCTGCCTCCACCGGCACCGATTACGGCCAGTCCGTCGCCGCCGACGATATCGAAACTGTGGCGGGCACCGGCGCACTGGGTGGATTCTCCGGTGACGGAGGTCCCTGCCCGCCGATGCCGTCTTCAACCTCCCACCGGAGTTGCCGCCGACGGAGCGGGAGACGTGGCGGTGGCCGACCAGAACAACAATCGCGTACGGTTCGTACCCGTGGCATACCGGGACGTACTTCGGCCAGACGATGGTGGGGGGCGACCTCTACACGGTGGCCGGAGACGGGACCGCCGGGACCAGCCCGGACGGAACCGGTGGCACGAGCGCCGAGATCGACGCCCCCTCCGGGCTGGCATTCGATGCGGCGGGAAATCTGCTCGTCGCCGAGTTCGCCGGAAACCGGATCCGGGTGGTGGCCGACACCACCGGGGACGTTCTACGGACGTTCGATGACCGCCGGCAGCATCTACACCATCGCCGGTACCGGAGCCATCGGCAGCACCGGTGACGGGAGGCCCGCTTCCCGGGCCGAGGTCAACGCGCCCGAGAACCTGGCGGTGGACGGTTCCGGCAACGTCGTCTTCACCGAGTTCTACGGGAACAGGGTCCGGGTCATTGCCGGCAGCCACCGGCACCTTCTTCGGGCGCTCGATGACCGCCGGCGACATCTACACCGTCGCCGGCACCGGTGCTCCGGGAGACACCGGCGATGGGGGGCCCGCCCATGAGTGCGACCTTCCAACTGCCGGTGGGCGTGGCCGTCGACCGGTTCGGGAACCTGGTGGTGGGTGACTACGGGAACAACGAGGTGCGGGTGGTGGCCGACGCAACCGGAACGTTCTACGGAGTGCCCATGGAAGCCGGTGATGTCTACACACTGGCCGGTGACGGTTCCCGGGGCTCGGCCGGGGACGGCGGTCCGGCAGGGGCGGCCGAGCTGTCCTTCCCCGCCGGGATCACCGTGGATCCCACCGGGAACGTGATCTTCGCCGACTCGGCCAACAACGTGGTCCGGGTGGTGGCCGCTGCCACCGGCACCTTCTACGGCCAGCCGATGACCACCGGGGACATCTACACCATTGCCGGCGGCGGGTACGACCAGCTGCCCGGCTGGCATCGGAGTGCCGGCGCCGGGGACGAGCGCCGCACTTTCGGTGCCGCTCGGGGTGGCCTTCGCCGGAGGGAAGCTCGCTGTTCATCTCCGACACCGCCAACAACTGTGTCCGCGATCTCACCGCCGGCCAAGCGGTTCCCGGACCGCCTCGTTCGGTCACCGCCACCCTCCGGCAGTGGCTCGGCGACCGTCAGCTGGGTTCCGCCGGTCAGACCCCGGTGGTCTTCCGGTCTCGGGTTACGTGGTGACCACCGCTCGGAGGTGCGGCCACTGTGGATGTCGGTGGCGGGTCGACGATCGGCGACTGTGAGCGGGCTCACCAACGGCATCCACTACGCCTTCACGGTGACGGCGCGAGAACGCCCTGGGGTCGGGTCCGGCGTCGGCGAACTCGAACAGCGTGAGGGTTCGGCGATGACGAGACGCCGTTCACGCTCCAAGCGGCCATGCACGGAATCAGCGGCGTGTCATCCGCACCGCCCGGCGACCGGACCTCGTGGCGCTCGGATTGGTCCTGTTGCTGGTGCTGGTTGCCTGCATCTCGACCAGCGCAACGGCCGCCACCGCCGGTCAACCAAAACCGAGACTCTTCGGCCCCCCGATCTGGCTACCTCGTCTATTGGGACCAGGACGAGGAGGTGGACTACTACGAGTCGGCCAACCACAACCAGGGCCAGCTGATGGCCCCATGGGATCTGAACGGTCAGGTCTGCCTTCTCAATGACGGGACCGGTCGCTGGGTGGGCGGGTCCGACCCCACTAACGAGAGCCAGCACAATCCCGGCGGTCCGCCGACCTACCCGTTCAAACAGCCGGCGATCAGCGATGAGATTAACGACGTCAACGGGAACTTCACCGGCAAGACCCTCTACGTCCCTGGGCCCTACCGGATGGGGCCGGGGCTTCCCGGTGAAGACTCACCGCCCGATCCGACCGGCGTCTACAACGGCCAGGCCACCTACACGGGATGTGCCGTCGACGCTCAGCACAACGTCTTCGCCAACGACATCGGCACGGCCCAGGGGTCGTTCCCGGTTCCCACTTCGGGTCGATTGGTCGAGTGGTTCGCACCCTCCTACACCAGCTCGTGTGTCCTCTACGGGCCAACCTCCGGTGGTGTGGGGAGTCGACCACGACGACGGCACCGGCGGCCTGTCCCAACCGGGGATGATGACCGCCATGCCCAATGGGAACCTGCTGGTGCCCCAAGCTGGATCCTCGACCGGGGGCTTCCCGGGTGACGTCCTCGAGTTCGATCACTCGTCCTTCCCTACCAGCGCGTCCCAATGCCCGGGCGGCGTCTATCCCCGGGCCGACATCTCCTCGTCGGTGTTCTTCCAGGGCACATCCAGCAATCTGCCCGTCCCGATGGGGGTGGCCGAGGACCCGACCTGTGGTTGCTATGCCATCTCCTCCATCTTCGGCGGTGGAAGTGCCAATGACGTCATCGAGTGGTTCAGCTCCAGCGGCCAACCGGTTGCCCGGCCCGGCGTCCCCGGCGAGTCGCTCTCCGATTTCGGGGCGGATCCCAGTGGCTTCAACCCGTTCGGGATGGCCTTTGCCCCGAACGGCACCCTGTACTTCATCGACATCCACATCGTGTGCTCCGGCCTGCTGAGCAATTGCGGTCCGCAGGACTTCCACGGGCGGCTGATGAGGGTGACCTTCGGCGCCGCCGAGTCGCCCAGCCTTCCGGTGACGGTCGCCGATCATTTTGCCTTTCCCACCAGTGCCACCGTGTGCGTTCCCAGCCGCGTCGAGATCTGCCCGTTCCCGAACCATCAGACGCCGTTGCCCACGCCGGAGAGTCCCTCGGAGGGGGAGTGAGGTGAGCAGGGGCCGGTGAGATGACAAGGAGAGACGAAGCTGGGTGCGCCGCTCGGTGGTCGAATTCACCGGGTGACCCGGGCCGTCGCCTGTTCGCCTTCGTCTGTGCCGCCGAGGAAGGGGCCCTTCACGAGGCCTAGTCAGCCGGCGGTTGGTTCATAAGCCGTCACGCCCCCGCCGGCGGTGGCCACAAACACGTAGCTGTCGGCAAAGACCGGCTGTGCGAACACCGGTGTGTTACCGGTGTCGATGGTATCGAGGACCTGGCCGTTTGACTCATTGAGCAAGTAGACGGCGCTGGTCTCACCGGCCTGACGGGGCATGGTCGGAACAGCCAGGACACCCGCTCCGTCCAGGGCAGGGGTACCCATCACCGCCGCCGGCAGGCCCGTCTGCCAGATGGCCGCGCCCGTAGCGGGATTCGTGTCCTGCACCGACCCGCCGTAGTTGGTGCCGTTGATCGAGGCGTTGCTGCCGGAGAGGAAGAGCCGACCGTTCGCCTGATCCCACACTGCTGCGGCGATGCAGATCCCGACTCCGCCCAAGTATTCATCGATTGGATCCTGCCAGACTGGCCCCGCGGCCAGGTCGGAGGCGCCCAACGCGTAGTAGGTGCCGTTCTTGTTGCAGGCGCCCACCATTGCGGTCGGGCCGCTCGGGAGGTCTGCGGTCCACTCGGTCGCGGAACCTCCAAAATCGCCGTCGGAAGCTTGCTGGTTCTCAGGAAGCGTCCAGTAGTTGTCGACCTGTAGCGTGCTGGGATCGAGGCGCACGATCGATTGGGAGTACCCAGGCGCCCCTCCCTGGGAATTTTGGTTGCCCGTGGTCACGTACGCAGTGCCATCGTTCGCCACCAGAGCGCTGCTCCAGATGCTGGCACCCGCGTCGTTCGGGGGCGTGGTGTCGAAGGTGGCCGACAATTGGCCAGACGCCTGGTCGTAGACTTTCTCGCCTCCCTGCACCAGAGGGTGGTCGCAATTCGATGACACCCCGACGTAGATCTTCCCGTTGGCGACCGTGGGAGATGACCAGTTGAAATAGTCGTTCTGCTTCCTCGAGGGAATGGCTACTACGCTGCGCCAGACCCGGCGTCCATTGCTGGCATTCCAGGCGTACATGAAGCCGTTCGGGGCGGCAACGTAGACGGTGGTCTTCCCCGTTGCGGGGCTGGGAGCCACGGTGGCAGTGGAAACGAACCCCCTTCCCGTCACGATGCCACAGGTCGTCTGCTGCTGCTGGGCCGTGTAGTGGCTCCAGACGACGGCCCCTGTGGTCTCGTTCAAGTCATAGAACGTTCCATTCTGGGATCCCACGTAGACCTGGCCGTCGTACACCACCGGGCTGGAGTAGATGACGTTGCCGAGCGGTTTGCTTCCCGTCGGGATGTAGCTCCAGACCGGGTGCAGGGAGTACGCGTTGGAGGTGGTGATGTCGGTGGCTGACGCGTTGTCGGAGCTGTGCGTGGCCCCGAAGAGGTAGGCGGGCCAATTCGATCCACTGGTCGGAGGTGGAATCTGGGACCGTCCTGCCTCATGGAAGCGCGAGGCGGACGGAACTGGCGACCCTGCATGCGGTGCAACCGAGGAACCACGGTGGAGGGTCAGGGCTTCGGCGGACGAAGCGCTGGTCGCCACGATCAGCAGCGTCGAGAATACGAGCGCCAAAGCTCGCACGTTCGTGATGATTCCCACCGGCGCTCCGGCCGGCATCGGCCGGGCGGTGTTCCACTGCTCCGGAAGCAGCTCATCGACCTGGTTGCTCGAGGTCGTGCCTCGCCCGCTCCGCGTCGTCCGCCCGACCACGGCGTCACTATATGACGAAATGCGATTCATGGCCCGCTGGTGTCAGCGACGCTCCGTCGGTGTCAGCGACCGCCTCCGCCCGTTGACCGCGGCCCGGGTTCAGATGAGCGCAGGTGCGGCGTCCGGGCCCGAGGTGCCCGGGTCTTGGCCGGTCGGGCACATCGAGGTGTGGGGTGGGTGACAGGAATCTCGTCCGCTCGGCACGACCAGGGGCAATCTGTCGTTCGACTGATCGGGTCGGTACGCTTTGCCGTTCGCATGGAAAACCAAAGGCGGTTGTGAGTAGTGGCGGTGACTGATCTCGGCACACAACGCGTCTGTCCCGACGCTGTGGGTGAGATCCGAGAGGAAGCGATCTTCCCAATTGACACTCGGCGTGGGGATCTTATAGTGAGCAGCGGAGGGGCTTCGTAAGGCGAAGAAGCGTCCGCGGGCGCTTGCTCAGAGAATGGTGGATCTCAGTGCGTCCTCTTTGGCGGTGGCTGTTCGCGTTGGTGTTGTTGCCCCTGTTCGTCCTGCCGATCGTGTCGGTGGTGTCACTCCATGACGCAGCGGCGAGTAACACCGTTGGTGGGCTGTCGATTTTCGTCGGCTACGCGGAGGACAAGGAGATCGAGACGCCGAACCCAGCCGCCTTCCCTACGCCCTGGGCCGGCTCGCCCAACACGGTCTTCCTCGGCGGGACGGTTCCAGGCCAGGCGGCCTGCGGAACCCTGCCGACCTGCTACGACACCGGGGCCATCCGGATCGACAATTTCGGAACCAGCCCGGTCACCGTCAGTGACGTGTCGGTCGACGACCACTCATCTCTGCCGGGAGGCAAGGTCTTCGACCTATGGGGATCGTTCACCGTCACTCCCGGTACGAGTGACATCCTTGCGGCCAACCCACCCACCAACAATCCCTCGTACGACAACTTCGACACCTCCGGGTTTCCCAGCACCTGCACTCCACTCACCGTCGCGCCCACGGTCACGCTGACCATCGGTGGGACGGCTACCACGCTGGTCGACAGTACCCATGTCCTCGATACTGGAGGCATCGATCGAGGGCAGTGCCCACCCAACCAGAACGAGTCGACTCAGTGGCGCCCCATCGGGGCTGTTGGCACCAACAACGCCACTCTGACCCTCGGGTCGCCCACGGCTACGGCCGTCCAGGGCGGCCCGGTCACCGAGACGGCCACCCTGCTCGACGGGGCCGGGACCGGGATCCCGAACTCGACGGTTGCCTTCAACGTGGTCAGCGGTCCCGACGCCGGGACGACCGGTAGCGCCACGACCAACGCCAGCGGGCAGGCCAACTTCACGTACACGGGGACTGGTCAGGGGGAGGATTTCGTCCGGGCGAGCGTGACCACGGTGGGCAACTTCACCTCCAATACGACCACTGTGCTCTGGATCAACGGCACCTCGACCGGCTGGACGGGAACGGACATCGGCAATCCGACGCCACCCGGGACGGAGTCGTTCAACTCGACCGGCGACAACTGGACCGTGGCGGGAGCTGGGACTGGTCTGGGTGGTGCCGCCGATCAATTCCACTATGTCTGGCAGACCCTCTCTGGGAACGGAGGGGTTGCGGCTACCGTCACGGCCCAGTCGGGGACGGCCTCGGGTGCCCAGGCCGGTGTCGTGCTGCGGGCCACCACCGACCCGGCTTCACCCTTCTACGCGGCCTTCGTTCAGCCCGGCGGCCAGCTGGTGATCGAAGACCGCGCCTCCCAAGGTGGCTCCACCACCACGCTCATGACCACGTCGGGCCCATCGCCGATCGAGCTTTGGGTGGCAACGGTCAACGGAACGGAGGTCACCTACGGGTCGAGTGACGGATACGTGTGGAGCCCCCTGGCCGGCTCGTCGGCGACGGTCAACCTGGGTTCGGCTCCCCTGGCCGGGCTGGCCGTCGCTTCGGGTGGTGCGGCCCAGCTGAACACCGCCAACTTCGGATCGGTGGTCCTGACGACCTCGCTGCCAGCGCCGGCCCCACCGGTTTCGTGCCCGACCGGCTGGACCTGTGCCGACATCGGCGCCCCGGCTGTGGCCGGCAGTCAGAGCTACGACCCCTCCAGCGGGACCTGGACGATCGATGGGGCGGGGACCGACATCACCGGGACCGCCGATCAATTTCGCTATGTGTGGCAACCGTTGACCGGGAACGGCAGCATCAGTGGCCGGGTGTCCTCGCAGTCGGTCTCGAGCTCCCAGGCCAAGGCCGGGCTCATGGTGCGGGCGACCACCGACCCGGGGTCCCCCAACTATTCCCTGTTGATCTCGCCCGGACCCGGGATCAAGGTGCATGTCCGAACGACCCAGGGGGGCGGTACCTCGACGATCGCCAACCCGGCGGGCTCGGTGCCCGTCTACCTGAAGGTCAGCTGGTCGGGCCAGACCTTCAGCTCGTATACCTCCTCCGACGGGGCCAACTGGACCCTCATCCCGGGATCAACGGCCACAGTGAACCTCGGCTCCTCGTTCCTCGGCGGCCTGGCGGTGACCTCGCACAGCGCCGGCGTGCTCTCCACGGTCGCCATGGACGCGGTCACCGTGCTAGGCAGCACCCAGCCGACCATCCCCCAGGTCGTCTCCTTTGTCGGCCCAGGAACCGGTACCTTTGGCGGGACCGCCGCCCTCTCCGCGACCGGAGGGGGATCGGGCAACCCGGTGGTGTTCAGCCTCGACACGGTGAGCACCACGGCCGGCGCCTGCGTCCTCTCGGGCACAAACAACGCCACGGTCACCTACACCGGGGTGGGTAACTGTGTCGTCGATGCCAACCAGGCCGGGAACGCGACCTACATCGCGGCTATGTCGGTCCCGCAGACCATTGTGATCAGCGAGGCGCCTCAAGCTCCCCTTGTCGTGACCTCGACCTCGGGCCCCTATGGTGCACCCCTACCGCTCACTACGAGCGGGGGCTCGGGCGCCGGGGCTGTCACCTACGCGGTTACCTCGGGAAGCGCCTCGGGCTGCACGGTCACCGCCTCAAACACCCTGACCACTACCAGCCCCGGCACCTGTGTGGTCACGGCGACCAAGGCCTCCGACGGCGACTACCAGGCGGTCTCGTCGGCTGCGACCACGGTCACCAGCACCCAGCCGACCATCCCCCAGGTCGTCTCCTTTGTCGGCCCAGGAACCGGTACCTTTGGCGGGACCGCCGCCCTCTCCGCGACCGGAGGGGGATCGGGCAACCCAGTGGTGTTCAGCCTCGACACGGTGAACACCACGGCCGGCGCCTGCGTCCTCTCGGGCACAAACAACGCCACGGTCACCTACACCGGGGTGGGTAACTGTGTCGTCGATGCCAACCAGGCCGGGAACGCGACCTACATCGCGGCTATGTCGGTCCCGCAGACCATTGTGATCAGCGAGGCGCCTCAAGCTCCCCTTGTCGTGACCTCGACCTCGGGCCCCTATGGTGCACCCCTACCGCTCACTACGAGCGGGGGCTCGGGCGCCGGGGCTGTCACCTACGCGGTTACCTCGGGAAGCGCCTCGGGCTGCACGGTCACCGCCTCAAACACCCTGACCACTACCAGCCCCGGCACCTGTGTGGTCACGGCGACCAAGGCCTCCGACGGCGACTACCAGGCGGTCTCGTCGGCTGCGACCACGGTCACCATCGTCGTCGCCTCCTCCTCGTG
This sequence comes from uncultured Acidimicrobiaceae bacterium, assembly GCA_963717885.1. GTDB lineage: Bacteria > Actinomycetota > Acidimicrobiia > Acidimicrobiales > RAAP-2 > Bog-756. Next base: position 364,817 of record CAVQXB010000001.1, read on the forward strand.
CCCGTCCCCCTGGAGCTGTGCCGACATCGGCAGCCCGGCACCGGCTGGGGGCCAGTCCTTCGATCCCAACTCGGGCACCTGGACGATCACCGCGGGTGGAGCCGACATCACCGGGATCTCTGATCAGTTCCACTTCGTATGGCAGACCACGTCCGGCGACGCGAACGTGAGAGCCCACGTGACCTCACAGTCCAACTCCAGCTCCAATGCCAAGGCGGGGGTCATGCTGCGGGCGAGCACCGATCCGGCCGCGCCCTACTACGCCGTGCTGGTCTCCCCTGGCGTTGGGATCAAGGTCCAAGAGCGCTCGGTCCTGGGGGGAAATACGACAAAGCTGGCCAATCCAACTGGTACCACGCCCATCTACCTGGAGGTGACACGAGCAGGGAACACGTTCACCGCCTCCACGTCCACCGACGGAGTGAATTGGACGACGATCCCCGGCTCCGTCTTCACCATGAATCCGGGCCCGACCATGCTGGCCGGGCTGGCGGTTACCTCGCACCACTCCGGGCTGCTGGGTACGGTCACCATGGACACGGTCGGGGCGACTTGAGCGCCGTCCTCAGCCCGACGGCCCCTCCACGGCGAATTCCGTGGCCGAACCGCGTTCCGGTGGCACGGTGGCTCGTCTACCCCGGGCCGGCACCCGGTGGTCTCAGCTCACAGGAGCCGGTGAGCCAGGGCGACCGAAAGGACATGGTTAGACCAGGGCGCGCTAACAGCTCAGACACAGTTTGAGGTCTGTCATCAACTATTGCCGGTCTTCAGCCTGCCGATCGGGTCAGCGTGGGTCGAGCGCTCCCGCAAAGCGGGACAGATCGACAGTGATGTAGACAGCCCGGCACGTAGCAACCACCGCGTCACTTGTGCGCAGTTCCGCACTTATGAAGAGCTTGCGACGCTCTCGTCCGTCGAGTCGTGCGCGAATTTCCAAGGCTTCGTCAACGGGCACGGCTGCGAGATAGCGAACTGTCAACTCGCCCGTGAAGGCCGGCTCCTGCAGTTTGCCGATTACGAAGCCGGTAACATCGTCGAACGCAGCGGCGACGATGCCGCCGTGGGCACGACCGGGCGCACCTTCGAACGCCCGCCGCAACACAACGTCGGCGATCACTTCACCATTGTCGAATCGCACGTCGAGTTCGACGCCAGTCGGATTCGAGCGACCGCCTACAGCACGGTCTTCGAACCCGCTTCCGCCCAAGATTGACCCCTCCGGGCTGCTCCGCATGAGGGCCAGGCGATCGCGGGTTGGCGCCTCGTTGACCGAGAGTGCGAGCTCGTTCGCCGCCTCCGCAATCGATGCAAGGGCATCGTCCGCGGGATCGTGCGCAGCAAATGCGTGGCTCAGAGCTCGCAAGCTAGCGGCCGCTCCTTCTCGTGCCTCTTCGGTCTTCATGAGGGCAAGTGTAGAGAAGCGATTGGAGCTAGTCCTTCCGCGAAGCAGCTGGGTGGTGGGGCAGCCGGACCATCCGACTCTGACTGGTCTTCAGCGCAAGCTCTCAGCCCTCTGTGATCACAGTTCCTCTACGCGAATCGGACCGATCGAAGACGGGCACGCCCTGTTCGTCGGACATAGCCAAGCGTTTGTAGGCACCGGGCTTCCGGTATGCATCTCCCATCGTCTCGCGCTTTCGATACTCCCTGAGTGCATCCAGGTTGAGAGTGGCAAGGTAGACGCCCTCGCCACCGCCGGCCTCGAAAATGAGCTGGTCACGAGGTTGACCATTCTGTTCGAAGACCATTCCGTCAAACAAACTGGAATGGCCATCTTGCCCGGGAGCCGCATAATTCACCGTTGCGATCGCCGTCATATTTTCGAAGGCTCGGGACCGAAGCTGATTGGTCCGCTCGCCAGCCATGGGACAGGCGTTTGGAACCAGAATGAGTTCAGCGCCGCCTAGCATCAGTTCACGCGCTGACTCTGGGAACTCCCGGTCGAAGCAGATCATCACGCCGACATCGACGAGCCCGCCCTCAGTGTCGAGCCGAGCGACCTCAAAGGATTCACCCGGCGTGAGGGCCTTTTCCATTCCAAAGTCACACGTATGAACCTTGGCGTAGCAAAGGACATCTCGACCATGCCGGTCGATCAGGAGGGCGGTGTTCCGAGGGAGACCGGGCCACCGTTCCAAAAATGTCGCCACAATCGCCACGTTGAGGTCGGACGCAGCTCTTCTGAATGCGCTCACCCATGGATCGTGACGGGTGATGGCCTTCTCCTGCCACCTGGCCCGCCCAGCCTCGTCATCAGGGCAAGGGGCGTAACCGATTTGCCACATCTCCGGCAGGATTGCGATGTCCGCCCCCTCCTCGGCGGCCCTGGAACATGCGGCCAATCCCTTTTCGAGGTTGGCCTGTGGATTGCCAGTGGCGGCGGATTGACAGAGGGCCAGCCGTAGATCGGTCACCACTCCATTATGCAGCCCGAAGACTGGGACCGGTGCTTGGACTACCCCCCTACCGCCGGGAGCGGGGGCGGCTATTGGGCCCGGCCGAACGCCACGTGAGGGCGTCTGGATAACCGGGACATCGAACGGTCCGCAGTGCGACCCGTCGCTCTTGATCGGGAAGGACAGGTACTGGCCGCAGAATGCCAAGCGTTACGCGTGTTCGGTGCCTCCGGGAACCCCACCGAAGTGCACGGTGAGTCCCCCCGGGTGTCCCATGCCGTTGAATCCGGGCTCCACCCGTGGGCAGCCCCGAACACGAGATTCCCAGTGCCACCAGGACTTGTCCCGATCCTGAGCGTGAACGTCACATTCTGGCGGTGCCCTGCGTCAATAAGGTATGAGCACGATGGAAGTGACCGATTTCGACGCCGAGCGGCCCCGGTTGACCGCGATCGCCATCCGGATCCTCGGGTCGGACGCCGATGCGGACGACGTCCTGCAGGAAGCCTGGCTTCGGCTCTCCCGCACTGACGGCATCGATGACCTCCCCGCCTGGCTCACCACCGTCGTGACCCGGCTTTGCCTGGACCAGCTGCGCAGAGCGGCGCACCAGGTCAGTGGTCGAAGCCGCGGTACCCGACGACCATGCTCCGGTTGACCCCGAGGCTGACGCGTTGCTCGCCGAGATGACGGGCGATGCGATGCAGGTCGTTCTCGATGCGCTGGCGCCAGCCGAGCGGGCGGCGTTCGTCCTGCACGATGTGTTCGGCTATCCGTTCGACGAGGTCAGTGCGGTCATGGGGCGTTCGATTACCGCCGTACGCCAGTTGGCGAGCCGGGCGCGGCGCAAGGTGCAAGGCGTGCCGGAGCCAGCCACATCGCGGGCAACGCGCGCCGAGAGTCAGCGGGTCGTCGACGCGTTCCTCACTGCAGCCCGCGGTGGGGAGCTTGCCACCCTGTTGTCGCTGCTTGCGCCCGACGCCGTCATGCGTGCCGACCTGGTCGGGCAGACGATGGGCACGGAGCCCGCCTATGAGGGGGCAGCCGCCGTGGCTGCTCGCTTCAACGGCACCCGAGGGGCGACACCGGTAACCATCGATGGTGAGCTGGGTGCCGCCTGGATCCAGGCCGGGTCGACCAAGGTGGCATTTGTCTTCCATCTCGAGGCCGGCCTGGTGCAGGAGGTCGAGCTGATCGCCGACCCAGACGTTCTGGCGACCATGGACATCGTCCGTGTGCGGACGAAGTCGAGAGGATGACCTGCGCCGGATCCATTTGTCATTCCGAACGAACCGTCAGACAAGTGAAAGGAAACGAGCATCATGAAGACCATGACCTGTGAGCAACTTGGTGGTCCGTGCGGCTGCTCCGCACCAGGGCTCGACAGCAGACGAGGTAATCAAGGCGCAAGATCGACATCTCAAGGAGATGGTCGCTAACGGCGACACAACGCACGAAGGTGCGTTGAAGGAGATGAAGGGCCGGTGGAAGAACCCCATCAAAGGTATGGGCTGGTATCGGAAAGCCAAGCGCGATTTTGCCGCTCTTCCCGAAGGCTGACGGTGTGAGCAACACCCGGGTGCCCGGTGGGGCGGTGCACAAGCTTCCAGGAGACCTGCGCAAGGCGCTGGTCGCCAACCCCACGGCACTGGACGCCTGGAAGGACATCACGCCTCTGGCCCGCAACGAGTTCATCTGCTGGGTCGAGGATGCCAAGCAGGAGATGACCCGGGAACGCCGCATTCGCCGGACGCAGGAGGAGCTGGAGGAAGGCCAGCGTCGGCCCTGCTGCTGGCCAGGGTGCAAGCACCGGGAGCGCAACGGCAGATAGCAATCGACCGGGTCTCCGCCTCAACCGATCCGCCGAGCCGGGTCAGGTCCCGCCCCACAGGGCGGACTCGAGCCTCAACGGGTCGTCGTCCACCGCGCTTGTGTCGTCGAACCCGTCGGTCCTCGCCGACGTTGACCGGCGACCACCCCGGGGTCGCCGTCCGTGACGAAGGCCACCCAGGCCCGGTGCATGACATCGGCCGGGGCGCTCAGATCTCCTCGGGCACCATGTCGATGGCGCCGCACGGGCACTCCTGCGACGCAGATGCCCGCATCCCTTGCAGAAGTCGTAGTCGAACTGGTAGCGCTGACCGGGACCCAGCTTGATCACGGCGTTGTCGGGGCAGACGCCGAAACAGTTGTCGCACTCGAAGCAGTTCCCACACGACAGGCAGCGGCGAGCCTCGAACAGCGCGTTCTCCTCGGTCAGGCCCCCACCACCTCGTCGAAGGTGCCGACTGCGCCGGCGCCGGCTCGAGCTCAGGGCGCCGGGTGCGTCGGCGCATCGGCGTAGTACCAGGTGTTGAGCCGCTCGAACGTGGCCGGCGCCGGCCGTGCCGGGATCGGCGGCCTCGTGTCCGGCGAAGTAGGCGTCGATACCCAGCGCCGCCCTGCCTCCGTGTCCGATGGCCACGGTCGCCGTGCGCTGCGACGGCACCACGTCGCCGCCGGCGAAGACACCGGCCTCGTCGGTCATCATGGTCGTCTGCACCTGGACGACGCCGTCGTCGACGGCGATGTCGGCGCCCGGTCCAAGAGGGAGAGGTCGGTGTCCTGGCCCAGCGCCAGGACCAGCGAGTCGGCATCGAGCTCCTCGAACTCGCCGGTGGGCACCGGGAACCCTTCGTCGTCGAGCCGCATCTTCTCGATGCACCAGGTGGCCGCCGTCGACCCGGTCGACCGTCGAGAGCCAACGCATGCGTGACGCCCTCGGCCAGGGCCTCGTCGAGCTCGTCGCCGTGGGCGGGCATGCGCTCACGGTTCCGCCGGTAGACGACGACGGCGTCGGTGGCGCCGAGGCGCCGGGCCGTGCGTGCCGCGTCGAGCGCGGTGTCACCGCCGCCGTAGACGGCGACCCGTCGTCCGAGCAGCGGGTGGGTCGCCGTCGGCGACACGGTGGAGCAACGAGATGGCGTCGAGGATCCGGGCGCGAGTCGCCCGCGGGGATGTCGAGGCGTCGGGCCAGCTGGGCACCGACGGCGACGAAGACCGCGTCGAAGCGCGCCGCTCGGCGTCGCTCGGGCTCGATGTCGTCGACCGTGTGTTCGAGCTCGACGTCGACGCCGAGGGCGAGGATCCGCTCGATCTCGGCGTCGAGGACCTCGCGGGGCAGGCGGTAGGCGGGAATGCCGTAGCGCATCATCCCCCCGAGCGTCGGCGCCGAGTCGACCAGGCGCACCTGGTGACCGAGGCGCCGGAGGTGGTAGGCGGCAGCTCGAGCCCGGCCGGTCCGCCCCCGACCACGAGGACACGCTTGCCGGTGTCGGTCCCAGCGCGGGGCAGCTGCCAGCCCCGATCGATCGCCAGATCGCCGAGGAACCGCTCGACGGCGTTGATGCCCACCGCCTCGTCGAGCTGGGCGCGGTTGCACGCCGTCTCGCAAGGGTGGTAGCAGATCCGGCCCATGACGGCGGGGAACGGGTTGTCCTCGACCAGCTGCCGCCACGCCGCCTCGTAGTCGCCGGGCTCGGCCTGGTAGAGCCAGCGCTGGATGTTCTCGCCGGCGGGGCAGGCGTTGTTGCACGGCGGCAGCCGGTCGACGTAGACGGGTCGCTCGACACGCCACGAGCCGGTGTGGTTGGCCTGGCTCGATCCGACGTCGAGGGTGATGGCGAACGGTGGCTCCATCACGATCGTCCCCCTTCGGCTCGGCGTCGTCGTGCTTGCCGGAGTCGAGCCCGTAGCGGGCGATGTTGCGATCGGCGATGGCCTGGATGCGGGCGACGAGTCGGGTCGGGCTGCTCGCCGAAGAGGTGGGCGTAGCGGCTCTGGATCGGGACAGGTACTCCTCCACCGGGTACGGTGGCGGATCGGCGACACCGCGGTGACCTCGCCGTCCTCGGCCTCGAAGACGGGGAAGAGGCCGGTCTCCTTGCGCCAGGCGCGCGACCCGGATCGTGTCGGTCGAGGCGGAACCCCAACCGAGCGGGCAGGGCACGAGGACGTGCAGGTAGCGGGCACCGTGGAAGCTCCATGGCCCGTTCGACCTTGGCCTCGAGGTCGTGCAGGTCGGCGACCGTGGCGGTGGCGACGTAGGGGATGCCGTGGGCCATGGCGAGGCGGGGCAGGTCCTTGCCCTGCCCGAAGACGTTGCCCGGCTCGGGCCCGACCGCTTCGGTGGTGGCCGTGCGGGCCGCCGGCGGCGTGGCGCCGGAGCGCTGGACGCCGGTGTTCATGTAGGCCTCGTTGTCGTAGCAGATGAAGAGCACGTCGTCGTTGCGCTCGAACATCCCCGACAGGCAGCCGAAGCCGATGTCGACCGTCCCGCCGTCGCCGGCCTGGCCGACGACCCGGACGTCGGCCTGCCCCTTGACCTTCATCGCCGCCGCGACCCCGGTCGCCACCGCCGGGGCGTTGCCGAAGAGCGAGTGGAGCCAGGCGATCCGCCACGAGGTCTCGCGGGTAGGGGTGGAGAAGACCTCGAGGCAGCCGGTGGCGTTGACCGCCACGAGCTGGCCGCTGGTGGCTCGCATCGCGGCGTCGAGGGCGTAGCGGGCGCCGAGCGCCTCGCCGCACCCTTGGCAGGCGCGGTGGCCGGAGTCGAGCGAGTTGGTGCGGTCGGCGTCGGACTGGACGGTCCGATCGTCCGGGGGCAGGAGCCGGTTGCCGACCGCGAAGCTGCCCGACTTGGTAGAAGCGGACCGGCTGGGTGGTCATGGATCCACCTCACCGGCTCTCGGCGGGACGGCGCCGAGGTCGCGGAGCACGTTCTCGGCCGATCGGTCCCGAGCGGCGGGTCGTCGCCGCCATGCGGGCCGCTCCCGCTCGACGAGCCCGGTGTCGAGGTCGAGGAAGGTGAGCAGTCTCGAGCCGGTCCGGCTGCCGCGTCGGCGAGCATGCGCCTCGAGGACCGCCTGGTGATCGGCCGGCCGCCGAGACCGGCGACGACCGTGTGGAGCGAGCAGTCCGACGCGATGGGTGGCCATGGCGACGTCGGTCGAGAGGACTCCGCCGAATCCGACGCTGAACGCCTTCTCGACGACGACGACACGTTGCGCGCTCGACAGGGCGTCGCGCGACCGCGTCGACGCGGGAAGGGACGGAAGGACGTGATCCCGAGGACCCCGACGCGCTCCCCGGCATCTCGCCGGGCGTCGACCGCGTCCTTGATCGTCCCGAGCACCGATCCGAGCGCCACGACCACGGTCTCGGCGTCCTCGGTGCGGTAGGGGTGGAGCAGGCCGCCGCTCGCGCGGCCGAAGTCGCTCGGCGAACTCGGCGGCGACGGCGGGGATGCGGTCGAGCGCGTCGAGCTGGCGGAGGTGGGCGAGGTAGCGGACCTCCTCGAAGGCCTCGGGGCCGACCATGGCCCCGATGGAGACCGGGTCGTCGGGATCGAGCACCTGACGAGGCTCGAAGGGGGGGAGGAAGGCGTCGACGGCGGCCTGCTCGGGGACGTCGATGCGCCTCGACGGCGTGGGTGAGGATGAATCCGTCCATGCACACCATCACCGGGAGCGAGAGCTCCTCGGCGAGGCGGAAGGCCTGGACGTGCAGGTCCGCCGCCTCCTGATTGGTCTCGGCGAAGAGCTGGATCCATCCCGAGTCGCGCACCGCCATGGCGTCGCTGTGGTCGTTCCAGATGTTGATCGGGCGCGCCGATGGCCCGGTTGGCCAGGGTCATCACGATGGGCAGCCCGAGCCCCGACGGCGTTGTAGACGGCTTCCATCATGAACAGGAGGCCTTGGCTCGCGGTGGCGGTGTAGGCCCGCGCGCCCGCCGCCGAGGCGCCGATGGACACCGACATCGCCGCGAACTCCGACTCGACGTTGATGAACTCGCACGGGGACGAGGTCGCCGGACTTCACCATGGCGCCGATCGCCTCGATGATGTGGGTCTGGGGGGAGATCGGATAGGCGCAGACCACCTCGGGCCGACAGCGCGCCACCGTCTCTGCCACTGCCCGGGAGCCCTCAATCTGACGCAGCATGGGACTGGGGTCAGCTCGGCTCCGATCGGTCCGCGATGGCCAGGGTCACGGACGGTAGGCGGCGTCGGCGGCGGCGACGTTGCGCTCGCCGACCGGGCCGGCGAAACGTTGGCGAATGGCCTGCTCGACCGCGCCAGCGAGACCTGGCCGGTCAGCGCGGCGAACCCGCCGAGCAGCGCGGCGTTCGGCAGCGGCCGGCCGAGCGTGCTCGAGAGCGAGCTCGGTGGCCGGACAGGTGAGCAGCCGATCGGGCTGGAAACGGTCGGCAGAGTGCCCCGAGCCCGAGCTCGTCGAAGGGTCTGCGACGTGTTGATGAGGACGTAGGCCTCCGGCGCGAGCCCGGCGAAGAGATCGACCTGGTGGATCAGCGTGACGTCCTGGACGATCAGGGCATCGGGCTCCATCACCGGCTCGCGGGTGCGGATGGGGCGATCGTCGATCCGGCAGAAGGACACGACGGGGGCACCCATCCGCTCGGAGCCGAAGCTCGGGAACGCCTGGGCGTGGCGACCGTCGTCGAAGGCGGCCACCGACAGCAGCTCGGCTGCGGTGACGACTCCCTGGCCGCCGCGTCCGTGGATGCGGACCTGGAACATGGCGGTACCTCGGGTCGGGACCGCTGGTCAGCGGCCGCCGCGCCGACGATGGCGGCCAGGTCGGCGAGCCGGCTCGAGTATCCCGCCTCGTTGTCGTACCAGCCGAGCACCTTGACGAGGCGCCCGTGGACCATGGTCAGCTCGGAGTCGAAGACGCACGAGGCCGGTGAGCCGACGATGTCGCTGGAGACGAGGGGTTCCTCCGAGTACTCGAGCACACCGGCGAGGCGACCGGCGCCAGCTGCGGCCCGATATGCGTCGTTGATCTCGTCGACGGAGGCGGAGGTGCGCAGGTTGGCCACGAGGTCGGTGATGGATGCGTCGGGCACCGGAACCCGAAGGGCCAGGCCGTCGAGTACGCCGTCCACCGCTCGGCAGGACCAGACCGGTGGCCCGTGCCGCACCGGTCGTGGTCGGCACGATGTTGATGGCGGCGGCGCGCGCACGGCGGGGATCCTTGTGCAGGGCGTCGACGAGACTGCTGGTCGCCGGTGTAGGCGTGCACCGTGGTCATGAAGCCGTCCTCGATGCCGAAAGCGTCGTCGAGCACCTTGGCCAGGACGGCCAGGCAGTTGGTCGTGCAGGACGCGTTGGAGATGATGAAGTGGTGGCTCGGGTCGAACTGGTCCTCGTTGACGCCGACCACGAAGGTGGCATCAGGGTCGTCGGCCGGCGCCGAGATCACCACGCGGGTCGCACCCGCCTCGAGGTGCGCCAGTAGCACTCTCCCGGCTGGTGTACCTGCCGGTGGACTCGACGACCACGTCCACCCCGAGCTCGTCCCAGGGGAGCGATTTGGGTTCGGGCTCGGCCAGCATGCGGATGCGTCGGGGTCCCACGACCATGGTGGTTTCCTCGACCGTCACCGGATCGGGAAAGCGGCCATGCACCGAGTCCCGGGCGAACAGACGGGCCAGCGCAGTCGGCGAGCCGAGGTCGTTGATCGCCACGACCTCGAACTCGTGGTGGGAGGCCACCACGGAGCGGAGCAGAGCCCGTCCGGTCCGCCCGAAGCCATTGATAGCCAATCGAACCGGCATACCTGTTCCTCCTGTGAGCTCGTGGGGTCCGACACCCCCTGAGGTCCATCGTGGCCCCTGACCGGCCGATCGGAGTAGGGCCGAACGTCACTGCCTGAAGAGGGTGGGATCCGGCTCCCGACCATCGTCCGTCGCAGCTGCCCGGGACCGGTTCAAACGGTCGGACGGCCTCCGTCATGACGGCCAAGGGGATGCCGGGGCACCGGCGCGGCATTGTGCGGCACCCGCCGGGCGTCGGCGGCCTCGAGGAGGAGGCGTCGCTCGGCGGCGGCCATGGAGTGTCGAACGGCCGTTGCGGCGTCGGGGTTCACCGAGACCGAGGTGATCCCGAGTCGCACCAGGAACTCGGCGAACTCCGGCCGGTTCGAGGGGGCCTGGCCGCACAGGGACGAGGTGATCCCCGAGTCCTGGCAGGCGCGGACGATCCGCGCGATGGCATCGAGCACGGCGGGGTCGGACTCGTCGAACAGATCGGCGAGCACGGCCGAGTCACGGTCCACCCCCAGGGTCAGTTGGGTCAGGTCGTTGCTGCCGATGGACACCCCCTCGATCCCCATCCGAGCGTAGGTCGGGGATCCAGTAGGCGACGGAGGGAACCTCGGCCATCACCCACACCGGCAGCCCACGCGGCCCCCGGGTGGTCGTCGATGATGTCGAGGCACGCCTCGAGCTCCCAGGCGGTGCGCACGAAGGGGATCATCAGGTGCAGGTTGGATGTCTCGCCGCGCACCCGGGCCAGCACGTCGAGCTCGAGGCGGAACAGGTCGGGCTGGTCGACGTAGCGGAAGCAGCCTCGGTAGCCGATCATCGGGTTGTCCTCGTGTGGCTCGAACTCGTCGCCTCCCTCCAGGCCGCGAGAACTCATTGCTGCGGAAGTCGATGCTCCGGTAGACGACCGGGCGGGGCTCGAAGGCCCTGGTGATCCTGAGCAGTGACTCGGCCATTCCGTCGACGAACGTCTGCTGCTGGTCAAGCTGCATGAGCAGCCGCGGGTGGACGCCGCCGAGAGCGTCGGTGACCATGAACTCGGCCCGCAGCAGGCCGACCCCGTCGACGTCCTGGGCGGCGACCTCCTCGGCGTGCTCGGCGACGGCGAGGTTCACGTAGAGGCGGGTGGCAGGCTCGGCGGCCGCCAGACCGGCGACGGCCGGTGCAGCCGCGGTGGTGGGCTCCAGCCGCTCCGGCGCGGGTACTCCTTCGAGCACCTGTCCGCGCCCGCCGTCGACGGTGACCATCTCGCCGTCCCGCAGCACCGTGGTGGCGCGTGCGGGTCCCGACCACGCATGGCACCCCGAGCTCGCGGGCGACGATGGCGGCGTGGCAGGTCATGCCTCCCCCGTCGGTGACCAGGGCCGACGGCCCGTCGGATGGCCGGCACCCAGTCGGGACTGGTCATCGGGGCCACGAGCACCTCCCCGTCGATCAGGCGAGACCCTTCATCGGGGCTGAGCAACACCCGGACCGTGCCCGAGATGACGCCTTTGGAGGCGGCGAGGCCCTGGACCAGCATCTTCTGCGGTCCTGGGGGCGTCCCGGCGCGGGCGAAGTGGAGGTCTGGAGCGTCGTGATGGGTCGGGACTGGACGAGGTAGGCGGTGTCGCCGACCATGGCCCACTCGGTGTCCTGGGGGGAGCCGTAGTGCCGCTCGACCGCCAGGCCCAGCCGGGCCAACTCGAGCACCTCGGGATCGGCGAGGACCCGTCCCCGCCCTCCTCGGCCGACATCGGTACCTCCAGGTCGCCCCCGTCGGGGCCGCGGACGATCTTGAACGACTGATGGCCGATGCGGGCGCTCTGGAGACGGAGCCCGTCTTTGATCACCTCGTAGGTGTCCACTTCGACCATCCCGGACACCACCACCTCGCCCTGGCCGAACGCGGCCTCGATGACGATCCGGTCGGTGGCGCTCGTCGCCGGGTCGGCGGTGAACATCACCCCGGAGCGCTCGGAGGCCACCATCTCCTGGATGATCACCGCCAGGGTGGGCTCTTCGGTGATCTCCTCGACGGACCGGTAGGCGATGACCCGCTCCCCGTAGATCGAGGCCCAACAGTCGACCAGGCGCTGGAGGAGCTCGTCGTCGCCGGCCACGTTGGTGTAGGTCACGTTCATGCCGGCGAAAGAGGTGCCCGAGGTGTCCTCGCCGGTACCGGACGAACGCACCGCGACCCGGATCCCGTCGCCGAGCTTGTGGTAGGCGTCGAGCACCACGGCGCGGAGCTCGGGCGACACGGGCATCCCGGCCACGAGGCCCTGGGCCTGCGCGGCGATGTCCTTCAAGCTGGCCGGGTCGTCGATGTCCATCCGGTCGAGTAGGTCCACGAGCTTGGAGCGGATACCGCTGTGCTCGATGGCGTCGCGATAGGCGCCGGCCGTGACCACGAACCCGGGGGGCACCGGAAGGCCGGCCCCGGTCAGCTCGCCCAGATTTGCCCCTTTGCCGCCCACCAGGTCGACATCGCCGACGGACAGTTCCTCGAACCACATCACCGATGGCATGGTCACCTCCTCGTTGGAGATCGCGTCGTCTCTGGCGGCCCGACCTCCTCTTCAGACCAGTGTCGTCTGGGCCGCCGGATGACGGAAGGGCCATAGGTCCCATGGGTCTTCCAATGATGGGCCCATGAAGGGCATCTACCCTGACCGACGCCATTGCCGAGGACCGATGGGGTCAGTGACGGGTGGGGAGCAGGCCGAGCGAGCTTGCCCCTTCGAGCAGCAGGTCGCACGCCCGGGGATCGGCCACGCGCTCGATAATGCTCATGGCCTGCTCGTGTTCAGAGCGGCCGAAGAGCTCGGCACAGCCCTGGTCGCTCACGATCGCCGTGTGCTGGAACGAGGTGACGGGGTCGGTGAGTATGGGTAGCACGGCCGAGCTGTCGCTCTTGTCGTGCCACGAGTGCAGGGCCACCACCGCGTGGCCGCCCACCGAGTGGAGGGCCCCGGTGACGAAGTCGGGCTGGCCCCCGAATCCCGAGTAGATGGAGTCGCAGATGAAACTGGCGTTGGCCTGGGCGAAGAGGTCCACCTGCATGGCCGTGTTTATCGACAGCATGGCTGGTTGGGCCGCGATCCGGAGGGGATCGTTGATGATCTCCGTGCGGGTCATGTGCAGGCGTGGATTGGCGTCGGCCCAGGCATAGAGCTCCGGCGACCCGAAGAGGAACGAGGCGCAGATGGGGCGGTCCAGGTCGTGGGCCCCGGCCCGTTCGAGCGTCAGGACGGCGTCGCTGATCATCTCCGACCAGATACCGAGATGGCGCCGGTCGACGAGCTCTGCGGCGGCGACGTCGGGGATCTGCCCGATGCCGAGCTGCAGGGTCGAACCGTCGCGGGCGAACCCCGCCACCTGCTGGCCGATCACACGCTCCGCCCCGGTGGCCGTACGCCGGGTGTGGGCCTGCGAACGGTTCGTCGACCTCGAGGGCGAGATCGATCTGGTCCACCGCGATCTCACCGTCGCCAAAGGTGTAGGGCATGTTGGGGTTGACCTGGGCCACGACCAGACCGCCGCGGGCCCGCACCCGCTCGATGGCGGCGGGGAGGATGTTGACCTCGATCCCGAGCGACACCTTGCCCCTGCGGGGCACCGAGGTATGGACCAGGACCGCATCGACCGGCCGAACGGTGTCGAACAGGCGGGGCACCAGGGACAGGCGCATGGGGAGGTACTCGAGGAGCGGGTCATGACGCACACCGGGCCCGACGAAGGGGGTCTCGTTGACGAAGCCGGCCCGCATGGGCCAGTCTGGCTGGGCGTTGAGGGAGAAGGTGCGTACGGACTCCCGGGCCGCGTCGAGGCAGCGAAGGAGGACCATAGGGGTGGCGAAGTTCCCCGCCACCACCACCCGTGGCTCGGGCCCAGGCAGCGACGCCAGCTGCGCCACGACCCCGTCCTCGGTGACGGTCTTCACCGATCAGGCCGCTGATCCACCGGCACGACGGGTCCCTGGCCGTCGAGGACGATGGCACCGGTCAACTCGTAACAACCGATGCACCGCTCAGCATTGATGAACACGGCTCGCACAGTCCTCCTTTCGCGATCAGGCCGGCGCTGGCTTCTCTTGCCAAGTCTTCGTCGGGGGAACCCAATCCACCAGGGCCGAAAGTCACGTGGGCCTTTCAGTCGATCAGACCTCCACGGCCGGACCCAACGGTCGCGCTCCAGACGGGGCAGCACGCCAACACGTGCGACGGCGATATCCCCGTAGCGATAGGTTTGAAGTCAAACTGATAGAAACGCCATGGACATCGCAGTCATCGGTACAGCCGGAAAGCCGTGTCCACCGCTCCGTGATACTCCACCCGGATGTGGAAGCCCGCCATAGCTCGTCGTTCCTTCACCAGCGATATGAGACACAGGCCCGAATGCCCCAGTTGGAATCGTCCAAGTTGTCGTCCTACCTGGAAGTACTACTGACCGCTTTTTCGAGTTCGGCGAATGCCTCGTACGTCGCGTCGACAATTTCCCAAGGGTCGTCCACGATCTCCGGACAGACGACGAAGCCGAAGTCGACGTGGTCGAGATAGCTGAACACAGTGATGTTCAGTCCTCCTCCGTCAAGGAGCGGGCCAATCGGGTAGCTGGCCTCCAGCCGTGCCCCGGCAATGTAGAGCGGCAACGATGGACCCTGAACGTTAGATGCGATCAGGTTGAAGATCGGTGGGTGATGATCGACCAGACGCAGCCGGCTGTAGGCGTGCACTCCTGCGGCGAGGAGCCCAGGTGGAATGACATCGGCCAAATCGAGGATGAGGTCATCGCCGAGCGCGCGTTGCATGGCCTTTGCGCTGTGGGTGGAGGCGTGGATAGTCCGAAGTCGTTCGACCGGGTCATCGAGTTGTGTGGGTAGGGCGGCACCCATGACGGAGGTGGCGTTCCCCCACCCGCCCCCGGAGGCATCAGCTCTGTCGTGAACGTGCACCGCCACAGGTATCTGGGCGATGAGTGGCTTGGTGGGAAGCTCATCGCGGTCGGCGAGGTAGCGACGTAGAGCACCGGCGCAGGTCGCGAGCACTACGTCGTTCACGGTGACCGAGAAGGCATTCTCTATGGCTTTGACGCCAGAAAGTGACACGGAGCAGTATGCGAATCCGCGATGGGGGGTGATGGCCCGATTAAGCGATGTGCTCGGGGCCTGGAAAGGCAGGGTGATCGCCGGCCATTCTGGGGATCTGCGAAGCCGCAGGGTCCTCAAGGCGGCGCGACTGAGATGACCGACGGTGCGGCCGGCCCTGAGCGGAGTGGCTGCCAGCCTGGGGATGGCCCGCATCGCCAACTCCCAATCAGGGGGGATTTGCTCACTCTGAAGCACGGGTGTGTTGCGACGTTCTAGGGCGGCGCCGGGTTCGAGATCGCAGAGCGCCTCGTACATGTGGGCCCCGCGGACTCCATCCGCCAAACAGTGATGCATCTTGGTGAGAAGAGCGACTCGACCGTGCTCCAGGCCCTCGATGAACCAGACCTCCCACAGGGGGCGGCCCGGCTCGAGTTTGTAGGCCAACAGATCACCGACAAGTGCACCGAGCTCACGGGGGCCGCCCGGAGCCGGCACGCCGACAGGACGGATCTGGCGAACGAGATCGAGGTGCTGGTCATAAACCCAGGCGGGCCGATCGAGGCCGAACGGAACCTTAACCAAGCGCCGCAAGAACGGCGCCAACAGGCCGGCCCTGGCCTCGAATAGAGCGCGCAGCCGGTTCACATCGAAGCCGCCCGGCGCGGTGGAAGGGTCCAGTACGGCCACTGTGCCCAAGTGCATGTGGGAATTCGCTGTCTCGCCGTAGACAAAGCTGGCATCCGCGCCACTCAGCCGCTTCATCTGACACCTCCAGTTATCCACTCCGATGGTATGGCGCAGCGCGGTTCGCGGTTAGGGCCGAAGGTCCTGAAGGGATGAGAAGTCCTTACTCGAGCTGCTCTTCGCGATCTTCACAAACGATTGGCGCCCAGAGACGTGACCCTGGCGCGAATTCGACTGGTTGGTGTCCCCCGGCGAGCTCGAGCACCTCTTCGAATCCCTCGCGGAGGCATTGCATGAGCTCGTCGGGGTCGGGTACGGCGGCGGGGTCGATGGTGACGCCAATACAGCAGATCCCGTCGTAGGACAGCAACGTGACGTTGACAGCCGAGCCGGTCGTCGGCCCGAAGACGTAGTATCCCGAGACCGGAGCGCCAGCGAGGTAGATGGGGACATTGACACCTGGTACGTTGCTCGCCAAGAAGTCGATGTGCTTGAGCATGCTTCCGACCACTGCGGATGGCAGAAGGTTCAGAGTGCCGGCGATGGCATCGCTCAGTGGCTGCGCACGATCGTCGCGAGCCGCTCTGCACTGTTGACCGGTGAGTCGCACCCGCTCGGCGGCGTCGACAACTCCAATCGCCACCTTGAACCGCTCGAGCGTGATCCGATTACCGCCGACGGGATCATCCTCCTTGCGGATAGAGATGGGCAAGGTGATCCGAAGCTCCTCGACCGAGGCACCGTGTCGCTCATGGTAGCGACGTAGCCCACCGGTAACCGAGGCGACGAAGGCGTCGTTGAGCGTGCCCCCGACAGAACTCGCTGATCTCTTCAGATCATCGAGGTCCACACCGATCATGTCGAGGTGCCGGTCTAGGCTCCGGCCGGTCATGATCGGAGAGAGCGTGTCGGGGACCGGCTCGACGAAACGAACGACGGACCGCACTGTCGCCAGCGCATCGGACGTCGAGCGCAACGGGTTCCGAGCGATGTGCCAGGTCGTCGGCAGTGCGTTGGATAACCCGCGGCGGACCGTCTCGAAAATTCGGTGCCGATCATAAGTTAGTGATTCCCGAATCAGTTCGCTGGTTGTCGGGACGGGCCCGGACACCGGCACGGGGACGTGGTCCACGGGATCAGACCCCTTAGTGGTGTCGAACAGCAGGGATGCCAGCTGCATGCCACCAATTCCGTCGGTCAGCGAATGGTGGACCTTCATGACCAGCGCGGCACGGTCATCGAGCAGGCCCCCGATGAGCGTGAACTCCCACAGTGGCCGGGATCGGTCGAATCCGCCCAGAGCCTGGATCCGAGCAAAGTCAATGACGGTAGTGAGCGTGTGGGGTGGAGGCGAGTCGATGTGGTGTAAATGTAAGGAGAGGTCGAAGTCGGTGTCGACCCAACGGGGCGTGGCCAAACGGACCGGTGGCTCAACCGGGCGCTGGCGGAAGCGGGGAGCCAGTCGGGTGGCCCGCTCCAACCGATGCGAAAGTACGTCAAAATCCGGATTCTCGTCGAGCCAAACGACGGCGACAATTGTGGCGCGTAGGCCAGGATCCTTCTCTAGATACCACGAGAATGCATCTGTGTCCCGCATGAACAGCTCAGCCCGATAGCTCACGGCACCCTCCTGGACATCACCCTCGGTCCCAATCTACGGAATCGCCATTTCTGCTTTTAGGGTCGAACGTCACGTTTCGGGGATTCGGGCGTGCACTTCCCATGCCCGGGGACGACGCCACGCTCTCTCGTCTGATGGGATGGATCATGTCCCAACCACTCGATCCCGAGCGGCCGCTGTGGGAGGCGTGGCTCGTGGAGGGACTCGAAGGCGGGTGTTGGGGCTCTAGCGTTCAAGGTCCACCATGCGTTGGTCGACGGGATGGCCGGGGTGTTCACCGTGTTGTTGGATCTCGAGATCGATCACTGCGAATCAGCTGTCAGTCAAAAGGAGGAGATGGTTCGTGGCCACACACGCCGGTGCCGGGCAGGTTTTCGCCCTCCGTGGAGGACCTTTGCCCCTAGCGCCGATGGCACTGCCATTCCAAACTGACGGGTGGTAGTTCATCACAGGGGTTTGGGAGTCGATGATGCAGTTGCAAAGCAGTCGGGGCTGATCAGCACGTCCATGTACCAGCGGTTCCTCGGCTTGGCTCTCGACGAAGCTCCTGATGATGACGGACTCACTCGGAGCGAAGCGTTGGTCCAAGTGATGTTGTGCCGTAGCCAGCTGCGCCAACGAAGTGACAGTCCCGATGAATCGAGAGGAACCGCATCGGCTCTGGGTGAGGAGTTGGGCTACGACATTGCCCTGCTCCGGTTGGCTCGGCTCTTGGGCATCGAGGTCGACGTCCAGGCCTTCAGCCAACCGAGCCTCGAAAGGTCACGGCTCGAACAGGCAATCGAGACCCAGGGGATCAGATTGGATGAATTGGACACCTAGTCGGACCGAGCGTCTAGGTTCCGGTGCGATCCCGGTGTTGGTCGTGAGCTGTCCGTTCATCCAGGCGGGCGGCATAGATTGCGGCTTCTGTGCGCCGGTTCATGCCGAGCTTGGACAGTAGGTTGGAGACGTAGTTCTTCACCGTCTTCTCGGCGAGGAAGATTTCATCGGCGATCTGGCGATTGGTCTTTCCCTCGGCGATGAGTCCGAGGATTCGATGCTCTTGAGGCGTCAGACTGGCGAGTAACGGATCTGGATCCTTTCCGCCCCGCAACCTCTTCATCACCTGTTCGGTCAGGGCCGGGTCGAGCAGTGATTGTCCCTCGGCCACACGGCGAACGTCGTTCACCAGGTCATTCCCACCCACTTGCTTCAATACGTACCCAGCGGCTCCGGCCATGATCGCTGTGAACAGCGCTTCGTCGTCGGCATACGACGTCAACATCAGACAGGCGATCTCAGGATGCTGGGATCGAACCTCCCGGCAGACTTCGACCCCGCTGCCGTCAGGGAGCCGAACATCGAGAATCGCCACATGGGGTCGCAAGGGAGGGATCCGGGCCCGGGCCTCAGCCACGGTCGCCGCCTCGCCCACGACCGTGATGCCATCGTTCGCCTCCAACAGGGATCGAATCCCACTGCGGACGATCTCATGATCGTCGAGGAGAAAGACACGGATATCCACTGAACGAGCCTCTCAGTCCCCAGGCTTCAGTGCAATGGGCCCAAAGTCGGGACCGATATCGTGCCTGGGGGACCCATTTCTCGGAGATCGAACGTTTCCGTGGTCTACTGGACGTGACCACTCTGGACCAAGGGGGTCGACGAGGAACCGAGGCGGGCTCGTGCCTTACCGCTCCATCCAAGATCCCGCCAAACTGCGCCGGGTCCTCGAAGCGATCCTCCTGCTGGAAGCTGACCTCGAGCTGCCGATTCTCTTGCGGCACGTCATCGATGAGGCCCGGTCCATCAGCAATGCCCGATATGGCGCAATCGGAGTCCTGAATGACGACCGCACCGCACTGGTCGAGTTCATCACTTCGGGGTTGACGCCCGACGAGGAGATGCTGATCGGTGCTCGACCCACCGGCCAGGGCGTGCTCGGTCTGCTCATCGCTGATCCCAGGCCCCTCCGCATGGCCGAGATCGGCGCTCATCCTGAGAGCTTCGGTTTCCCTCCCCACCATCCCCCGATGTCGTCCTTCCTCGGCGTGCCGATCAAGGTTCGAAACGAGGTGTATGGCAATCTGTACCTGACGGACAAGATCGGATGGTCGGAGTTCACCGACGACGATGAGGCGCTGGTGGGCGCACTGGCCCTTGCCGCCGGTATCGCCATCGAGAACACCCGCCTCCACCAGCGTGTCCAGGAGACGGCGATCTACGATGAGCGCGATCGACTGGCCCGAGATCTCCACGACACGGTCATTCAGCGACTGTTCGCCGTCGGACTGGCGATCCAGAGCATTGCTGGAACGGCACCCTCGCCCGCCGCGGACCGCCTTAAAGGTGTCATTGCCGATATTGACGACACCATCCGTCAGGTGCGGACCACTATCTTCGAGCTCGGTCTCGACAAGGACAGCGGAGGATCACGAGCCAACATCGTGGCCTTGATCCACGAACTGTCTCCCGTAGTCGGATTCGAGATCGGTGTCTCCATCGACGGTCCGGTGGATGCCGCTCTCTCCGACGAGATCGAAGAGCACCTCCTGGCCACCCTTCGGGAGGCCCTGACCAATGTGGGTCGGCACGCCCACGCCTCTCGGGCCAGCGTGCTCCTCACCGTGGACACAGAGTCCTGTCGGCTGCGGGTGCTCGACAACGGTCGAGGAGTAAGCGAAGGCCGGGCGGCCACCACCAGCGGAGGGCTCGGGCTTGTCAATATGAGGAGACGGGCGGAGAAACTGCACGGGAGTCTCGAGATGGTGACACCCGAGACGGGTGGAACCCTTCTGATCTGGCAGGTGCCCCTTCCGGATTGACTCCCACGCCGGTCACCCTCGACCGCGGGGCATTGCCTCATCCGGCTCAGGGCTCATCGTGTGAACTCACCGGTGTCACCCGATGTGCTCAGCCGCCCCCCCAAGATGGCAGGCTACTGGAATGCCGTCATTACTCGGAGTGCATCACATCCGCATACCGGTCATGGACATCGAGGCCAGTTCAGACTGGTACCAAACGGTGTTCGGATTTGAGATCCTCCTCTATGAGGAGGAAGAGAACATGGCGGTAGGGGCGGTTCTTCGTCACGAAAGCGGTGTCGTACTGGGTCTGCACATTGCTGAGGCCGCTCTGGTCTCGGCCATGGAAGGATTCAACGTCCTCGGACTCATTGCCGACGACATTCCGAACTGGATCGAGGAGTTGGACCGCCTCGGAGTAGCCCATGGCGAACTGACCCGCAGTTCGGCAGGGTACTTCATCGAGGTCGTGGGTCCCAACGGAATGACCGTGCAACTCCACACGGCCGAGCAGCCGATCGTCGAGGAGGGCTGAGCCGCCGCAGTCGGACTACGGCATGCGGGTCCAGCGGAGGGAAGGACCGACAGGAAGGTTCTGGCCTCTCACCTGCAGTCGCAGCGCTAGACGATGCTCAGAGACTCGGACCATCGACAATCGATTTGTCACTAGCCAGATCGCATGCTTCGTCAACGCCCAGTCATGCGCCTCGTTGCCAGCGACCGCCTTCGAAGCCGTAGACCGACGATGACGATTGCGAGCACGCCGATCCCGATCCCGATCGCGAACTCTACTGCCAAGGATTCCGCCGGCGAGTCGAGGTGATCGTCCGAGGGTGTTGGGCTTCTTTCATCGATCGCGGGCACGTCCATGCCATTGGGTACTTCTGTCACAGACCCGATCTGAGGAAATAGGTCGCCTACGTCCACCTGGAGGGCCCGAGCCAGGGCAACCCTGTTTACTTCGTTTGGACGGTTGGTCCCGCTCTCCCATCTGGTGACGGATGCCCGACCTACGGACACCGCTTCGGCGAGCTGTGCTTGAGTAAGTCGTTGGCGGAGACGTGCTGCCCGAAGGTTCACGCCCCAGATTCGAGAAGGCTCGTTCACTCGTTACTCCTAACTGCCTGGATTCCGGCACACTTGCGAGGGACGCTACTCAGGTCCGCACACGACCATCCACTCCCGCAGCCGACATCGGAGGGAAGTGGATCAACTCCTGCCGCCCGGAGTCATCGATGACTTCTTCCGACGGAACGGAGTTCCCACATGGCGGCGCAACCGTTCGGAACGTCCGGGTCGCGGTGGCGGATTGTGGAAGCCAGAGCGTGCTCACTCATCGATCTCGATCCAAACCATCTGCTCGTCGTGCTCCTCCCATTCGGCGCCGGGGAGAGCAATGGCCCAACTCGTCCACGTGCCGGCCGGTTGAGCGGGAGTGTTCCTGACCCGGGCACGAACCGCCGTACCGGCCGTGAGCTCCAGGGATGACTTCAGCGGGGCCGTCGTCATCCCCCAGTGAGTAGGTGGATCCCCCGGTCCCACGGAGAGCGAGATCCCAGGAGCGAGCTCGGCACTGAACCAAAGCGCGAGCGCGTTGGCCGTACCGCCCTCGCGGACGTGCAGAAGCGTCTCACCTTCGTGAGGTTCCCGCGCCCTCTCGAACGTGACTGAATCAACATCCGTCGTCCACAACCGACCCGCATCTGAGCGCCTGTCTCCTGCCGCCAGGTGGCGGTGGATGCCTGAATAGTGTATTTCGTTGACTGACTTGTCGATCAGGTCATCGAGATTGATCCCGTACGGATTGTCCTGAAGGAAGCCAACCATGTCCGCGAGATAGCGGTCGTCGACAAGCGCCGCCCACACGGTGACCGAGTTGGGAATCATTGCTCCGCCCGGCTTCAGCCATCGGTCACGGGCTGCAACAACGGGAACGAGCAGTCCTTCGTCAATCCCGAATCCTCCAAGCCATTCGGAAACGATCACATCGGCTCGTTCCGGAGGTTCGACCTCCGCCGCGTCGCCTTGGATGACCTGGACTAGCTCACCGACTCCGTTCGCAACGGCCAGCTCCTGAGCCAGGACGGCGATCGTCGTCTGCTCTATCGCATACACACGCGCAGCACCCGCCCGAGCGGCGAACACACTGAGAATGCCGCTTCCTGCTCCGACGTCCAGGACAATGTCGCCGGGGCGAACCACCGATTCGATGGCCCGTTTGAACGCTTCCGTGCGCACACGGTCGCGAATCATCGTCCGGTGCACTTCAAACTCCGCGTAGGCCGGATCCGGCGATTGCATGATCGGCGTCCGCACGCCGCAAGGATATCCGAGTACCCGCACGGGTGGATCGCTGTGGGCACGGCTGAGTCGCGATTGCGATGCCCGCGCTTCGCCCTCTCGTCGGGTATCCAATGCGACCGACTCGGAATTACGTGGGGGATCAGATCCTGGCGGTCACCTCATGCCGACCATCGGCTGGCCGGAGAGGTCCAATCAACCGGCGATGGCTGACCTGCCAATGTCTCGACGCACCGTCGCACGCCACACAAAGCGCGCGTCTCAGGGATCGCCGGCCGAAGCCACCATTTGGTCCTGGTGTTCGGACCCAGCCTCGGGGGGCGCTTCCTCCTGCGTATGAGCTTTGGTCCACTGAAGGACGACCTCGTAGACGGCCAACAGAGCGCCGATGATCAGGAAACTCCACAGCGAGATGCTTACGATGAGCAGGAGCACCCCGGCCGCGACAGCCCCCACCAGCTGGAGGGCGTCGGCATGCGCCCTCATCCAGGACAGGGACCGGTCCCGCCGCTCACCGCTTGCCGCCTCGACGCCTCGGCGCCAGACCCGAGCCACGAACTGGCGCAGGCTCACGGCCCACCGATACGGGCCGGTCAACAGGGCCACTACCAGGATGGCAAGCGCTATGGCCAGGAGCCAGGCGGTGAGGATGAAGAACCCGTGGAGGAGGTCCCCGAGGACGGTTAGGGCGACCTGACGGTTGTTGGCGTCATTGGCCAGTGCGCTCTGTTCGTAGATCACAACGCGCCGAAGAACGATCAGCAGGAGGGAGCTCCCGACCAGGAGCTGGACCAGGGTTCGCCGCCGCGACATCGAGAGCCACAGACTGATGGCGATCAACGCCAGCGTGAATAGGGGCAGAAAGATGGCCAACCGGTCGAAGGCCCTCACCCCCCGCTGGGCGACGGCGAGATTGGCTGATCGGACCAGCCTGATCTGACCGTAGTCGGAGGGCAACTGCACTCCCAGCGCTTTCGACAGCTTGTCCACGGCTTGTTTGGGTGGCTCCGCTGAGGTGATGGTGGGAAGGGTGATGTTCTTGCCCGTGAGGTTGGAAGCAAGCCCTGATACCGATCCGAGAGCCTTGTTGATCACCGGGACCGTGTTGAGCACGATGTAGCCATTCGAGGTCGATATCGTCGAGGTGCTTTGGCGCCGAAGGACCGCGACCACCGTCTCGTGGGTGAAAGTGAGCGCGTTCACCCAGATGGTCTGGAATCGGTCGGATCCCAGCACCTTCGCCAGCTGGCCCGAGACATAGCCCTTGGTGGCACCCGTGATAGGCCCGGCGGCGAAGCTCACTTTCTCTGGCAGAGCCTCTCGGAGGCGTTGCTGGAGCTGCAGCTGGGCGAACAGCTGATCCGTGGCCCGAGTGGCGACTGCCGCGTCCACCTCCGGGTGTTGGAAGACCGGACCGACGGTGTGCACGAAGGTGTCCGTATTGAGGACGGTCCGATGTGCCCATACCACCGTGGTGGACATCACGACCAAGATGCAGGACAAGGCCACCAAAATGCCCACGACCCCGCGCCGGAACCGCCGCTTGCGAGGCGCCTTCAGCCGCTCGACCTCATGGGCCAAAGCATCCCGCTCCGACCTGGCGGCGATGGAGACCGAAGAGGTGTTGCGTAGCCATCCGCTGGATGCGGCGGTGCTTCTGGGCGGATGCGACAAGACCACTCCGGCGCTCCTCATGGGCGCGGTGAGCGCTGACCTGCCGTCCATCTATGTGCCCGCCGGGTTCATGATGCACGGCAACTGGAAGGGCGAGCGGCTTGGTGCTGCCGTCACCGCATGGAAGTACTCGGAGGAGTTGGTCGCCGGCAACATCTCGATGGACGACTGGTATGAGATCGAAGACGGCTATGCCTGTTCACCGGGTACATGCAATGTCATGGGAACGGCATCGACGATGACGGCGATCGCTGAGGTGCTCGGCATGACCATGCCAGGGGCCTCCTCGGTTCCGGCCGGAAACTCCCACCAGAGGCGTTTGGCCGCAGATGCCGGCCGTCGTTCGGTTGCCATGGCCATCGACGGAGTGCGGCCCTCAGACATTCTCAGCGCCCCATCGTTCCGCAACGCGATCGTGGCCATGATGGCGCTCGGCGGTTCGACCAACGCCGCCATCCATCTTCCAGCCATCGCCGGACGAGCCGGGATCGCTGTTCCCTTGTCGCTCTTCGACGAGATTGCCAGGGTCATCCCGGTGCTAACGAATGTTGAGCCATCGGGTGACTTCCTTATGGAGGACTTCTTCGAGGCCGGGGGTCTACGGGCATTGTTACAGCGAATCCGACGGCATCTCGATACATCGTGCATGACCGCGAACGGCCAGTCGCTGGGCGAGAACATCGACGGTGCGGAGGTATTCAAGCCAGAGGTGATCAGGCCGATCGACGATCCGGTGCAACCGCTGTCATTGGCGGTCCTTCACGGGAACCTGGCACCGGACGGGGCGGTGATCAAGGTGAGCGCCGCGAGTCCGGACCTGTGCCATCACAGTGGCCCGGCCGTGGTGTTCTCTGACCGGACGGACTTGGATCGCCGCCTGAACGACCCCGAACTCGACGTCACGGCGGAGTCCGTCCTGGTCCTCCAGAATGCCGGGCCCCGGGGCGGCCCCGGTATGCCGGAATGGGGGATGATTCCGCTGCCGTTCAAGCTCATCCAGCTTGGCGTCCGTGACATGGTTCGCATCAGTGATGCGCGGATGAGCGGGACGGCCCATGGAACGACGGTACTCCACGTTGCACCCGAGTCCTTTATAGGCGGACCGCTCGCCCTGGTGCATGACGGGGACATCATCGAACTGGACATATCCGGTCGGCGGCTCGAGCTGATGGTCAGTCCTGATGAGCTGGCAGCCCGTCGTGAGGCTTGGACGGAGCCTCCGCCTCGATTCAAGCGGGGCTGGAGCGCTCTATATGACCAGAACGTCTTGCAGGCGAACGAGGGCTGCGACTTCGAGATTCTCCGTGGTCGACTGGGAGCGCCGGATCCGGCGATCTACTACTGACGATCACCGATCGGCACCATCCAGGACCGGCCCCGGGAAGCTGTGGACAACGCCGGGCGAGGGATGATGCCGGGCTCTCGCTGCCCAGAGTGTCCTTGCGGCGGTCTGGCTGTTCGCCGCCGACCTGCGCAAGATCGACGAATTCGGGGAAGGCCGAGGGCGCGCCCCCGTGTTGCTGAAGCGGCTCGCTCGCCGGTGTCGATTGTCGAGATTAGGCGCCCGGCGTGCCCGCCGGCGGCGTGACCGGCACCGGGTTGGTCACGCTCTTGCCCACGCAGACGAACACCTGCTTCCCCTTGCCGAACACTGGGACGTACTTGGTCTTCTGAACCTGGACGTAGGCACTGCAACTCGGCCAGGTCGAGCCGGTGTGGCGCACCGTCCAGTTCACCGGGGCGGAGATGCCTCCACCGGTGAAGTTGGTGAGCTTGTTGGTGGCACTGATCACGCTGGCCTGGGTGAGGTTGCTGCCGGCGGCCTTAATTCCCGCAGCGATGAGGGCCGCCGACTGCCAGCCCTGGAGGGCTACCCCGTTGTAGATGTAGGCGGGTTCGTACTTGCTCATGGCCGCGATGTAGGCCTGCATCCCCGAGTAGGTGTTCCCGTACCGGGACGTGTTGGCGGCCTCGAACGGAAGGGTGACCGGTGTTGTTCACGTACACACCCTGCATGAGGCCGCTGTACTTGTTGAGCAGGCTCTGGTCGTAGCCGTTGAGCCACAACTGCTTGACCTTGAGCCCGTACTGCTGGATATCCCGGGCCAGGGTGATGTTGTCCGAGCCCTGCATGCAGGTGGCGACCAACTGCGATCCGGCCTGCTGCATGCGCTGCACGTCGGAGGCGTAGCTCCCGCCCAGCTGGGCGCCGACGTCGACGAAGTTGACATTGACGCCGGCGGCCTTCATCCCCTTGGAAAAGGCATTGCAGGCGTTGTAGGAGGAGGAGATGGACGGTCCATAGCTGATGAACGCCACCGACTTGGCCCCGACCTTCTTGATGAAATACGCCATCTGGGGAAACCCGTTTGAGTAGCTCTGGGTAGACCCGCCCACGGCGAACAGGTTGGGCACGGTCTGCCAGTTGGACGAGACGTTGTACCCATAGGTCGGTGTCTTGGTGGACACGAAGTAACCCGGGGTGAACCAGTACGTGGCCACGCCCACCCCGAAGACGTGGTCCTGGTCGATGAGGGTGTGGACGTCCTGGGTGAACTGGCTGGGCGACCCGCCGTCATCAAGGTTGTTGGTGAGGACGATCTTGCGCCCGTTGATGCCTCCCTTGGCGTTCAGGGTGTTGAAGTAGGCGATCATGCCCGGGGAGAGGCCGCCGAAGTAGCCGGCCAGGGGGCCCGACTTGGAGGAGATGGCACCGATGCTGATCTGGGTGGCCGAGACCCCGGGCGCTGTGGTGGCTGCGCCGGCCTCCCCAATGGCCACGGTTCCCGACAGGGCCAGTCCGATGGCCAGTGCCCCCGGCACCAGCCACGTTCCACGGTGCTTCCCCATTGTCCACCCTTCCTGGTTACCGACCGGGCCCCGTGACCCCTCGTCGTGGAGACTCCACCGGAGTGGCCTATGCCACCCGCGCTCAATCGCGGCGTGACCACATCGGCGGTCGTCACTAATATGCGAATCCACTTCTGAAGCTTCATCTCACGTCGACTGCGCAAATGTAGCCGCATCCATACTGCGATGGGCGGCGGCTCGCATGCCGCCGCCCATGTGTTTGATGGCGGCGAAGCTGGTGGTCGAGAAGGGCGAAGCCCGTAGTCGAAAAGATAGGTGCGGCGCCCCGGCTCCTCCGAGCAGGGAAAGGTGGGGGGCGTTTGATCGACGCGGTCGGTGCTGCCTCCATATTGTTGACCGCACAAGTAATCCGACCGCTCGCCCTGCAGGCCTGCGCCGCTGTCCATGTCGGTGGAGTCACGCGGCTCGCAGCAATGGGGCCGTCGGCGTCCGGGCCGCCAGGCGGCCGGGAACCGCGGCCAGTTCGTTCGAGGTCGAGGGGTTGGTGTTGGCACCATAGGTCGGGAACGACGATGCCGTACGCCTGGCCCCCGGGGTGGCCCCGAGAGACAGACCGCCAACCGGGCCGATCAAGAGCACTAGCGCCAAGTATCCGCCGATCCGTGGTTGGAGGGTCCTCGCGAAGCGATACGTGGCGGCGTCGGAGCGCAGCCCTCACCGACCGTGAACCTTCGGACGACCGCCATGGGTCACTATTTCTAGCGTGCGACCGTCGGCGCCCGGGTCGAGGTTGGCGGCCTCACCAGATCGCCGAGTGTTGGCACAACCCGGCGAAAAGCGTCATGATCCAGATCCGAGGTCATCAGTCACTGAACTCAGTAGTGCAGTCACCGACCTCGGCCGTCAGTAACGGTCGTGACGGCACTCAGCTTTGAAGCTCCACTTCAGCGTAGGCATCGTCGATCGACCAAAGGAACCCTCGCATGTCGGCAGTTGAACCTATCCCCCCTCACCTTGGAACCGTCACCCCTCGCCTTGTCGTGTCGGACGGAGCCCGAGCATTGGAGTTCTACGCCCGAGCCTTCGGAGCCGCTCTCATTGGGGACTACTTCGCTGGGCCCAAAGGAGAGATCATCCATGCGGAGATCGCCATCGGCAACTCGGTCGTCATGATTACGGAGGACACCGCCGATGGAGCGCCTGCCGTGGCCCCTGGGTCGGTCGGCGGCGTGGTCACGGCGGTCATGTCCACCTACTGGGAGGACGTTGATGCGGCCTGGGAACGCGCAGTCAGTGCCGGAGCCGTAGTCATCTACCCGCTGGAGGATCAGTTCTACGGCGAGCGTGGAGGGAGGCTTCGCGACCCTTATGGGCAACAGTGGATGATGAGTCAGCGGATTGAGGATGTGTCGCCGGAGGAGATGCAGCGGAGAGCGGCAGATCGGTGAGGGACGGGGACCCTGAACTTCAGGCTCATCCGGAGATGTCGGCAAGTCCTTTCTGACGGGAGTCGACGATCATTTTCACCTGGTTGACCAACTTGTCAGCAAGCTCGTACCCGATGAAGGTCTCCAGCCAAGCCAAGACCGTACCCGGCGTCGCAGTGGCGCGAGCCAGGAACTCGGTGCGCAGAAGGTCACCGTCCATATCCGTGACTCCCAGCCACCATCCGCCAGCGACGAACTCTTCCGAACTGTAGAAACGGAGACAGCACTCGCCGTACTCGAACGGACAGACCGCCGCGATCTGCGCCCCTCCCGGCCCCATCAGACGAACGTACCGACGGCGGACTCAATTGCGCAACCGCTGGCTGTGGTCGGTCCACGACGAAGAGCGGTGGCTGGCTGGTCCCCGGCACCTGCAGTGAGGGATTGCGGTGAAGTCTGCCAGTTGGCGAAAGGTTTACTCGCGCATGACGTTTCTGCCCGCACGGGCGTTGGTAACACCTCACTGAGTCGGCTCGTCCCTTGTCCGGCTCGTGACGGGTAATGGTGCCACCGCAACCGTCCCCCCAACGGGGCGGGGTGCCCTCCCGTCGTGGCACCGCCGCGGCCCGACCCGGGAGGGGCGACAAGGTGGCAGTCGGAAGAGACCCAGCAACGTCCGCAGTAGGTCTCGACCCCTTCCTTCCTCGAGGGGAACGCCCCACAACAATGATGTTGTTGAGCTTCCGTGAGGGTCCGCCGCCGATCGGCTGGTTCTTTACCCATACGATGCCAATGAGCCACCGAGAATTGCCCTAGGCAGCTTCAAAACCTCGAACTGAGCGCCTATCAAGGGATTGAGCTGGTTGCGCTCAATACGATGTCCCGGTACGCCGATCCGGCGAGGACCGCGTCTCGGTCGCCATAATCCGCGATCATCCCGTCCTTGAGGACCAGAAGCAAGTCGCATTGCCTCGTCGTTTCGATGCGATGCGAGATGATGACCACGGTGACGTGTCCTCTGAGCTCGGAGAGGGTCTGGCGGATCAGCTTCTCGGTGCGTCCGTCCACCGCGCTGGTCGGTTCGTCCAGGACGATGAGCTTCGGGGAGCCGATCAGTGCACGTGCGATGGCGAGGCGCTGCTTCTGGCCGCCCGACAGGGCGCCACCGCCCTCACCCACTGGAGTCACGTAACCGTCAGTCATCTGGGCGACGTCTTCGTGCAGGTATGCCACTCTCGCTGCGTCGATGACCTCTCGTTCCTCGAAGTCCCGGAAGAACTTGATGTTGTCGATGATCGAGCCCTGGAGGAGCACCGGCTCCTGGGGAACGAGCGCTACCGTACTGCGCTCATCGCTCTTGGAGATCGCTACTGCGTCCTGGGCGCCAATCGTGACCCGACCGCTCGTGGGCTCGCGCAAGCCCAGCAGGAGCTGACTGATGGTCGTCTTCCCGCTGCCGGAGGGTCCGAGCACACCGACGATCTTTCCCTCCGGGATGTTCATGGTGACGTCACGGAGGGCGAGCGTCGTGCCGTCGTATGAGTACTCCACCGAGTCGAAGTCCACCTCGAAGGACTCGGGCACACGCGCTCCGGAGCTGACCCGAGCTTCGTCGAATCGACGGAGGTCGCTCGTCACGTCCTCGAGCATGCCCTGCGAGCCGCGGATGCCCTGGATCGCGGTCTGGAGGGAGGAGCCGTAGCTGACCGATCGCAGCACCAGCAGGAGGATGGCCCCGAGCTCGGCGAACCTCTCGTGTCCGCCACCGGACAGGAATGCGATGGCGGCGATGACGAGTGCGAGCGCCAGCGACTGGTACAGGACGGGCGTGAGGTTGATGAGAATCTGAGCCCGGCGGAAGGCGTGACCCGTCTCCTCGATCGATGTGTGGAGTGTGTCCGTGGCCCGGGTCTCCACACCGAACAATCGGAAGTCCCGGGCCAGTCGTGAGTACTCGGTCACCTGGGTGGCCATGCCTCTCGTGACCTTCGAGACCACCCGGTTTGCCCGTCTGCTGCCCATATTGAGCGGCCTGAGGATCTGCGAGAGCACGATGCCGATGGCGATGACGCCGATCGCGGCAACCGGATCGACGACCAGGGCCACCCCCAGGAGCCCGCTCACCATCAGGAGCGACTGGATGGCGCCCGACAGGTTCCCTACGGCATTGGCGGTGGCCATGCTGTTCACCGTGAGGAGCTGCTGGAGGTGCCCGAGCCGTTCGGTGGATTGGAGGGACCAGTTCGCTTGGAAGAAGCCGCTGACGATCCGTGAGCGGGTCACGGTGAGGGCCTGCTCCGAGACCGACGTGCTGAGCAGGGTGGCGACGATGCTGGTGGAGAAGAAGAACGCCAGGGCCACGAAGGCGACGATGATGGCGCTCGATGATGAGAGGGAGCGGCCGAAAGCATGGACCGAGTGCTCCTTGTCGACTTGGGCCACGGCCACCTCGGAGACGAGCACAAGGACGACGGCCTGGCTCAGTCCGCCGACGAGGGAGAGGACGGTGAAGGCGGCGAGCTTCACACGCAGCGAGCCCAGACCGATCGTCCGCATGACCGAGAGCAAGGAGTCGGTCGGTGCTTTTCCGGAGCTGGACGACCGGTTCCTGGAGAAAGGTTTCTTCACTGGTCCCGTGTTCGCCGGCAGCTGACGCCCCAGGGCGGAGGTCGTGCGGCACCAGTCTAGTTGGCTCCGCACCCAAATGGGGCGCGAGCGCATTGACTCGTCAGAAACCTCCGCGTAGCCCAACCGTTGCTTCAATAGGATCTCCGCCTGGCGGGCGTCCCAGAAGCCGGTGGCGCCACGGGTCACGCCGTGACGTCATGGAACTTTTCGATCGGACGACCCAAGGTAGTGACCAAGATGTCGGCGAAGATTTTCCCCACGACTCGAGTCTTTTCCCTATCGCCATCGGGCGGCGCCACCAGGGAACGGCGATACGGCTCTAGGGTGGCTGATCTGGCCATTCGTCTCGTGACCCTGACGGATCACATTGGTGGTTGGTGTGGTGGTGGCGGCGATGGTCGGTGGTGGTTGGTAGGCCATCGACGCCGATCCGACTTGTGGTGGTGGTCATGAGGGGGTCGATGGGTTTAGAGGGCTCAATTCGATGGGTTTAGAGGGCTCAATGCCACGGTTCCCAGCTGACCGACTGACGGCTCAGAATATGAAGGGGATCAGCTTCTTGGTTGAGCGCTTGTATTCCGGATAGGTGTTGGGAAAGAGGCGCTGCATGGTTTGCTCCTCGACGTTGGCGCTGTACACGAAATAGGCGCCCATCAAGACGACGGCGACGAGCCAATACCAGCTAATGGCTACCGACGTCCCGAAAGCGGCGAGGATGATGCCCGAGTAGATGGGGTTCCGGATGTACTGGTATGGACCGGTCGTGACCAATTCCGCATCCATTTTCTCGGACATCGGGGTGCCCCAGTTCCGCCCCAGATGGACTCGTGCCCACACGGCCAGCCCCAATCCGCTCAAGAACAGCACCATTCCGATGCCCTGAAGAACGGGGCTGCTCGCGACGGCATGGTGACCTCTCAGGACGCCGAAGCGAATGATCAGGTACACGACGACATATATGGCGATCCTCAAGCCGAGGAACTGTCCCATTCGCGATTGAGCTGCCCGCTTGGCGCTCAAGCCAGCTACCAGCCATGCCAACCAGAAGGCGATCCACAGGCTGTAGATGACGTAATCGATGACGTTCATGGACTCACTGCCGCGGCAACAGGGTCAACGTCGGTCCGAAACGCTCTGCCCTCAGGGCGGTCCCGACATCGCAGATCTGGTCCGCTGCGAGGAGAGGGGTCGCCCTAGGCCTCCTCGGATGTGACGTCGGGCACGGTGAGTGCGAGCCACCCGTCGGGAGCTGCCGGATACCGCTGGGGTACGGGAGCGGACCTCGCTGAGAGCGAACAAGGACAACCGCCCATTGCCGGCGATGAGGGGCAGGTGGTCTTGCGCTGAAGTCCGTCCCCTTTACCGTCGAGAAGCCCAGGTGCATCAGGAACTCCGGGCGCCATTGCTGGGATGGAGTTGTTGGAGGTGGAGCCAGTACCGAGGGTGCCGTACTCGCCCGAGTCAGACCTATGGGTGGCAGTCCGGGCGAGTCTGCGCTCCGTGGTCGAAAAAAGCCACGACCGCCGACGTCGTGAGCGGCCGGCTCCCGAAGCCGATTCGAGCGCTGACTGCTGATCCCCACTCCGGGATATCCCGACCGACTCGGCACCAATAACTTCACTCGATACGGGCCGCCTCGATCTGTTGGTCCTTGGGGTGGACCGTGGCGCTGGACAGTGGAGCACCGCTGCGCCACGGACGCACATAAGCCAGCCAGACGACTGCAGTACCCAACAGGATCGCGCACAAGACCCAGCCGAGCGCGGTGGTGCCGAGCCCCACATATTTCAGACCTGAGGCAAAGATCACAAACGTGATGGCTGGCCGGATGTACTTGTCCGGGGCCCTCGATGAGATGAACGAACCCACGATCACGGCGGGAACGCTTCCAACGATGATAGAGGTGGTGACCGAGAACTCGATATGCCCGAAGGCGAGGGCCCCGAGCGCCGCAGCGACGGTGAGCGGGACCGCCTGGGTGAGGTCCGTACCTACGAGCTGATTGGCACCCAGCATCGG
The DNA here is from genome assembly GCA_963717885.1 of uncultured Acidimicrobiaceae bacterium. Taxonomy (GTDB): domain Bacteria; phylum Actinomycetota; class Acidimicrobiia; order Acidimicrobiales; family RAAP-2; genus Bog-756. The sequence goes on from CAVQXB010000001.1 coordinate 397,841, forward strand.
GTACAGAAAGAGGAGCATCACAATCATCAACGACCCCGACCCGACCGAGGTAATGCCGACAATGAGCCCCCCAACCATGCCAATCAGAATGGTCGGCACCGGCCTCACCACGAGATCGTGAACCGCACCCCTCCTCTCGTGCCCACCTCGGCGGTCGAGGAAGTACCGAATCACCATGGCTGCTGCGCCAACCAGCAGTGCTGCACCAAGTGCCCTCTCGATGTTGGTCTGCGATGTCTTGGCGTGTCCCATCAGATGCAACAGGTAGGCGCCTAGGAAGGCCATGGGCACGGAACCAGCAACCATCCAACCGACCAGGTGGAAGTTCACCGTCTTCTTGGTCATGTGGACGGCCGCCCCAAACGGCCGCATGAAGACGGCGGCGACCAGGTCGCTCGAGATTGCCGTCGACGGTTTGACGCCGAAAAGCAGGATCAGCATCGGCGTCATCAGCGCCCCGCCTCCGGCTCCGGTCAATCCAACGAGAAAGCCAACGACAGCGCTTCCCAACACGATGTAGGGATTGATATTCACAGATGCCCCCACTGTCGATCGGTGCCATCGCTAATCGGGCCAGCCCGCCCAATGTAGTAGCAAAGGGACGCAAAGTCTATGGGGTTACTTGGGTAGTTCGTGATCAGGCATCTGAGACCAGAACTCACAGCATCTGGCTTCTGGTAGGGGGCGTCCCACAGGACGCTGTCAACGATTTGACCACCGAGTACCAGGACAGCAACTCGACGCGGCCACAGCTATGTCGTGGCGGCGACCCACACGGGTCCCTGCGAGTTGCGGCGAAGATCGAGCTCGGGCTTCGCCGGAGTCTCGAGGAGGGTTTTGAGGAACTCACCACCAATTTCCAGGATCTCGGAGCCCTTGGCCAGCTCCCCGGCATTGAGGTGCCGCGGTTGATGGCCGACGATTACGGGTTCAGGGGCCAAGGAGATTCGAAGTCCGCCGCGCTCCTACGGCCGGTCAAGGTGAAGGGTCATGGACTGCCAGGTGGTGCTGGATTCATGCAGGACTACACCTACGACCTGAGTCCAGGCGCTCAAGACCTTGGGGGCGGCCCACATGCTCCAGGTCTGTCCATCCATCACAACCGAGCGTCCGCCCTGTGAGGTCCATTCACTTTCCCCACAGCCGAATGTTCAACGAGCCGGTGGTGCCGAGCCGAGGTACGCGATCCGACCCCCTTTGATTTACTGCTAAATTGGGCGGTCCGAAGCTGGGTCGGAGTCGAAACGAGCAAGGATGCCAAAGAAGCCCTTGACGCTGCAGGAGGCCGCGGACCAGTTGCACGTGCACTACATGACTGTGTACCGCTACGTCCGGACCGGCAGGCTCCCGGCCACCCGGGTGGGCGGTGCCTGGCAGGTCGACCCCGATGACCTGGCCCAGGTAAAGCCGGCCGTGCCCGGCCCTCCCCGGAACCCTGCCGCCCGCGCCGCCGCGACCAAGGCCCAGCTCGAAGCCCGACTACTCGCCGGCGATGAACCCGGCGCGTGGGGTGTGCTCGAGGCCGCGCTGGCCTCTGACCGCTCGCCCTCTGAGGTGCTCCTCCAGCTGGTGGCACCTGCCCTCGAGTCCATCGGAGACCGCTGGCACCTTGGCGAGCTCACCGTGGCCGACGAGCATCGGGCCAGTGCGGTGGCAGTGCGGCTCATCTCGCGCATCGGAGCTCGGTTCGCACGCCGGGGGCCCAAGCGCGGCAGTGTCGTCATCACCACGCCGCCGGCCGAGCGGCACTCGGCTCCTGTGGCCATCGCCGCTGACCTGCTGCGCTGGTCCGGGTTCAACGTGATCGAACTGGGAGCGGACACCCCGGCCGACGCGCTGGCCCAGGTGTTGGGGGACACGCCCGACCTCCTGGCCGTCGCCTTGGCGTGCACCACCCGAGCATCGACCGCCTCGGCCCGCCGGGTCATCTCCCATCTGCGTGCCGCCTCCCCCGGTATGACGGTGCTGCTCGGGGGCGCCGCGATCACCGATGCCGACCAGGCGCTCCGTCTCGGGGCCGACGGCTTCAGTGGCCGGCGGGGCGACGACTTGGTCCGGGCCATCGAGGAAGTCGTCGCGGCGCGGTGAGCTCGGGACCTCCGGCCGGCGAGAGCGTCAGGCGGATCGGGCGGCCAATCTGCCGGCGCGGCCAGACTTGGCCAGAACGAGCTGAACGTCGCTGATGTGGCGTTCGAGGAACGAAGCCTCGCAATAGGCGAGGTAGAGGTCCCAGAGCCGGCGGAATTCCCGGCCCACGCCCAGGGCCGCCACCGCGTCGCTGTGCGTGGCCAGCTTGTGCGCCCAGCGCCGTAGCGTCTCGATGTAGTGGTGCCCGATGTCCTCCAGGTCGACGATACGCAGGTCGGTGGCCCGGGACAGGCTGGTCGTGAGCGAGGCCACCGAGGGGAGGCACCCGCCGGGGAAGACCATGCGGCGAACGAAGTCCTGATGGCGCTTGGCCCGCTCGAAGCTGCGGTCGTCGATCACGATGACCTGGATGGCGGCCAGCCCGTCGTCGGCCAGCAGATCAGCGCACTTGGCCAGGAACTGGTCGTGCCACCTCCAGTCCACTGCTTCGACCATTTCGACCGACACCAGCTTGTCGAACCGGCCCGCAAGGTCCCGCCAGTCGGCCCCGAGCACAGTGATCCGGTCGGCCAGTCCGGCGTCGGCCACCCGCTTCTCCACGTAGGCGCGTTGGGCTTCCGAGATCGTGGTGGTGGTCACCCGGCAGCCGTAGCGGGCGGCGGCATGGACGGCAAGGCCCCCCCAGCCCGAGCCGATCTCGACCAGGTGGTCGGTGGGAGCGAGTTCGAGCTTGGTGCAGAGCCGGTCGACCTTCGTCTCCTGCGCTTCGGCGAGTGTCGCGCTGGGCCGCTCGAATACGGCGCACGAATAGGTCATGGTTTCGTCCAGCATGATGGCGAAGAAGTCGTTGGAGAGGTCGTAGTGCTCGGTGACATTGCGCTTGTCGTCGTCCCGGCCCGGGGTGGTCAGGCGGGCCGGGATGTCGAGCACGGCACCCCACGTCCGGCCCAGCCGGTCCAGACGCTCACGGAGTGGGCGGGTGTTGCGCGACAGGGCCCGGACGAGTGAGGTGAGATCGTCGGTGTCCCACCAGCCCGCCACGTACGAGGCCCCGAGTCCCACCGAGGCAGAGCGCAGCAGGGCGCTGTAGGCGCGAGGGTCGTGCACCGTCACCCGGGCCATGGGCTCGCCTCGGCCAAGCCGGAACGTCCCTCCCCCCTCGGTGATCTCGATGACCGCACCACTGGCGCGCCGTCCGGCCGCCAGCACGATCCGGCGTGACAGGCCACCGGTCCCCCGCCAGCCGCTCGGGGTGGCATGGCGCAGGATCCTCGGGTCTCGCACCCTTTCGGGAGCCCGGGCCTGGGCCGACGGTGAAGCCGTGGAACCGCCGCCGGTGCCGAGACTGGTCCTCGACACACCGTCCGGCCTGGAGCTGTCGGCAATGCAGCTGCTCGCGAGGGTGCCGCCCGACACGGTGTCCGTCACCACACGGCTGGTCGCAGGGCTGTCGGTCATCGCTCGGTCCACCCTCCGCCGGTCATGTGCGGGGTAGGCACCGCTGGAGGCGGTGGCGGCCCTTCTGGGTTGGCGCGCCGGGTTGGAAAAGAACGGAGCGCCCTTCAACCAGAGGCGGGCGGCGTGGGCATAGATGCCCGCGGTGACACGATGGGTCAACGCCGGGTAGTTCCACAGGAGACCGCCGAGCGCGGCGCGGTCGAGCGGACGGCGACGCAAGTACAAGGTGGCGGCGAAGAGGCACCGCTCGCCTTCGAGTACGTCGAGGCTGACGGTGAGCCGCTCCCCCGGAGCTGTGTAGCGGAGCTGATAGTCGAGGCCCGTGGGGAGGAATGGTGACACATGCAGCTCCTTGGCGAAGCGGTAGCTCCCCGGGGGGCCCACCACGTAGGCGTGGCGGTCGTGCCAAGGTGTGTTCTCCACCTCGGCGACCAGGGAGCTGATCGGGTCCCGGTCCGCCGTTGCCTCTGCGGCGTCGGCGCAGAAGTACAGGCTGATGGGGTTGAACAGCCAGCCCCAGGTGCGCAGGTTGGCCAGCACGGCGACCGGCCCACCGGGGCGCGTGCCGGTGCGCTCGCTGATCAGGTCCTTAACCGCCCGGTCGAGGGGCGTGGCCGGGTCTCCCAGGAAGTCCTCGCGTCTGAACCGCACCGGGGCGGCCCGGCGGGCCGACCACGCCGGGTGCATGTCCGTCACATCGCCCACCTCGGCCAGGTCGAGCAGCGGCATGGCCACCCTGTAGCTGAACGAGTGGGTCGGCCCGGGGCCGAAACGTACGTGAGTGAGCACACCCTCGTACATCGAACTGCGCAGGCCGCTCGAGTCCCGGGCGGGCCAGGTGGGCAGAACGGCCAAGTTGTCCGGCACGGCCACTTGAGCCGGTGCCGTCACGTCGTCGGTGTCCGTGACGAGGGAGTCGCCCACGACGGTCACCACGTCACACCCAAGGCTCGGCACGTCTCCACAGCGCTGCGCACACCGTCCTCGTGGAAGCCATAGCCCCAGTATGCACCGGCAAACCAGGTGCGCCGGGTGCCGTTGATCTCGTGACGCTGTCCCTGGGCCCGTACCGCAGCCGGGTCGATGACCGGGTGGGCGTATTGCATGCGGGCCAGCACTTTGTCGGGATCGATGGCGTCGTCACGGTTGAGGGTGACCAACACCGGAGTGGCCGAGTCGATGCCCTGGAGGCGGTTGAGGTAGTAGGTCAGCGTGGCCTCGTCGCGGTCGGCTTCGAGGCGGTGGTAGTTCCAGCTGGCCCAGGCCCGGTGCTCGGTGGGCAGCAGGGTGGCGTCGGTGTGCAGGGTGGCCCGGTTGGGCTGGTAGCGAAGCGCACCGAGCGTCTGGCGCTCTTTCCGGTCAGGGTCCGACAGGAGCCGCAGGGCCTGATCGCTGTGGGTGGCGAGCACGATGTGGTCGTAGGATTCGACGCCGGCCTCGCTCACGACCTCGACCCCACCCGCCTCGCGGCGGATCTTGCCCACCGGGTCCCCGAGCCGGAGTCGGCCCTCCTTGCGCAACGGGCGCAGGATGGCATCGACGTAGCGCCTCGAGCCGCCCTCGATCGTCCGCCATCTCGGCTGGTCGCGCAGGTTGAGGAGCCCGTGGCGCTCGAAGAAGCGGGCGAAGGTGGCGGCGGGAATCTGGGTCAGCTTGGACGCCTCGGCCGACCAGATCGATGAACCCAGCGGGATGAGGTACCAGTCCCGGAAACCGGCCGACCAACGGTGCGGGGCCAGCACCGCCTCCAACGTCACGCTTTCGGGCGGCGGGTCGGCCAACAGGCCCCGAGCCAGGCGATTGAAGCGGACCACGTCGGCCAGCATGCGCAGGAAGTCAGGCCGGACCAGGTTGGCCCGCTGGGCGAAGACGGTGGAGAACGACGTCCCCCGCCACTCGAGGCCGGTGCGCTGGTCGGCGACGCTGAAGCTCATGTCACTGGGCTTGGTGGCGACGCCGAGCTCGTCGAGGAGGCGGCAGAACAGGGGATAGGTGCGTTCGTTGCAGACGAGGAACCCGGTGTCGACGTCGCAGGTCAGCTCGGGCAGCTCGACCCGATGGGTGTGCGAGTGGCCGCCGGGACGCTCGTCTGACTCGTAGAGGACGACATCGTGGCGCTCGTGCAACAGGTGGGCCGTGACCAGGCCCGATACCCCGCTCCCGATGATGGCGATCCGCATGACATCCCACTTTCGTGCTGTCGGACACCCGTTGTTCGGGGCCGAACGATCTTTGGATGGTATTTAGTACTAAACTAGACCAATGGCTACCTACCGTGCACGCGTCACCTCTCCGTGGCCCCCGACCGAGGTCTTCGACTACATGGCCCGCTTCTCCAACGCGGCCGAGTGGGACCCCGGGGTGACCGAGGCCATCGAGGTCGACCCCGGGTCGCCGGTTCTCGGCAGCACCTACCGGCTCATGGTCCGGGCCTTCGGTCGGGGCGTCCCGCTCGAGTACCGCATCGCCGAGTTCGACCGGCCCCACAGGGTCGTGCTCAGCGCGGAGAACTCAATAGTGCGCTCCACCGACGTGATCGAGGTCTCTGCGGGCCCCGAGGGCGGCTCGACCCTCACCTACGACGCCACCTTGGGGCTGACTGGGGTAGCCGCCCTCTTCACGCCCTTGCTCGGCCTCTCGTTCCGCCGGATCGGGGACCGGGCCATCGTCGGCCTGCGCGCCGCCCTGGCGGCATGACCCTGAACGTCCACACCGTCCGCTGGGCCCTGGCCCGGGTCACCGATGCTGTGGCCGAGGCCACCGTGGCCCCGAGCTTCAGCCGTGTCGGGATCGCACTCCGGCGCCGTTTGGAGGAGTGGGGCGAACCGCCCCCGATGAACGGCCGCGTGGCCCTCGTCACCGGGTCGACTTCGGGCATCGGCCTGGCCACTGCCCTCGCGCTGGCCGGCCTCGGTGCCGACGTCCACCTGGTGGGCCGCGACCCCGGACGGGGTGCCGCCGCGCTCGACGCAGTCGAAGCGGCCGGCCCCGGACGGGCCCGCCTCCACCTGGTCGACCTCTCGGATCCCCCTGCGGTGGCCACACTCGGGAGGAGCTTCGGTAACGATATGGAACGCCTCGACGCCCTGGTGCACAACGCCGGAGCGCTCACCCGCACCTACCAGACCACCGTCGACGGGGTCGAGCGCACGCTCGCCACCCACGTGCTCGGCCCTTACCTGCTGACCGCGGCCCTGGCCCCGCTGCTCTTCTCCTCGCGTCCCCGTCCCGATGACTCGGCCCGCGCCCCGGCCACCATCGTCACGGTGAGCTCGGGGGGCATGTACTCGCAACCCTTCGACCTCGATACCCTCGAGGTCGGGCCCGACGGATACGACGGTGTGGCCGCCTATGCCAGGGCCAAGCGGGCCCAGCTGGTGCTGGCGGAGGCCTGGGCGGCGCGCTTCGCCCCGGCCGGGGTGGCCAGCTTCGCCATGCACCCGGGCTGGGTGGACACGCCCGGCCTGACCCAGGGCCTGCCCAGGTTCCGTGCCGTCGTACGCCCGCTGCTCCGCACGCCTGCCGAAGGGGCGGACACCGCGGTCTGGCTGGCTGCCGGAGGCCCGACGGTGGCGCCGCGGGCGGCGGCAACCGCGCCGGTGACCTCGGGATTCTTCCACGACCGGCGTCTCCGGTCCGACCACCGCCTCCCGGTCACCCACCCGAGCAGACCCGGTGATCCCGAACGCCTTCTCGCCTGGTGTGCCGGGCGCACCAGGACCGAGACGCCCGTGCCCGGGGCACGGTCATGACCGATCCGGTGGAAGCCGGTGCGGGAGGGACGGGACAAAGGGGCTCCGTCACTCCGGCGTCTCGGATCGCCATCGCCGGGGCCAGCGGCTACGTGGGCCGCCTGCTGGCGAACCGGTTGGCCGGTGCCGGACACCAGGTGTTGGCCCTGGGCCGGCACCCGGGCACCCTACCCGCCGGTGAACGGATCGAAGCCATGGTCGTCGACGTGGCCGACCCCGGGGCCACCGCCCGCGCCCTGGCGGGTGCCGACGCCGCCTACTACCTGGTGCACGCCATGGCCGGTGGGACCGGATTCGAGGCCCGTGACCGCGAGCTCGCAGCCGCCTTCGGCCGGGCGGCCAAGTCGGCCGGTGTCGGGCGCATCATCTATCTGGGCGCCCTGGGCCGGGGCGACCTGTCGGCCCACCTGGTCAGCCGCCAGCAGGTGGGCACGGTGCTGGCCGGCTCCGGTGTACCGGTCGTGGAACTGCGCGCCGCGGTCATCCTCGGAGCCGGCAGCATCTCGTATGAGATGCTGCGCTCGCTCACCGAGCGGCTGCCGGTCATGGTCTGCCCGCGCTGGATCACCACCCGGCTCCAACCACTGGCCGAACGTGACCTGCTCGACTACCTCGCCGGCTCGCTCGTCGCCCCGCCGGGCGTCTACGAGATCGGCACGCCTGACGTGACCGATTACGGGGCGATGATGCGCTGCTACGCCGAGGCGAGGGGGCTGCGGCCCCGCCGCATCTTCACGGTGCCCTTCGTGACGCCGTCGCTGTCGGCCCGCTGGGTCGACCTGGTCAGCCCGGTCGACCGCCGCATCAGCCACGCCCTGATACAGAGTCTGGTGAACGAGGTGGTGGTCGACGACCCAGAGCGCACCCACGCCGCCTTCGGCATCACCCCCCTACCGGTCAGGGAAGCCGTCCGTTGCGCCATCAGCGACGAGGGTGAACGGGTCTCGGCCGGACTGCTCGACCACTCGCTGTCGCTCGGGAGAGGCGTCTACGTCATGCGATGTGCCGCACCGCTGGACCACGATCGGATAGAGGAGGTGCGAGACGACCTGGCCCAGGTGGGCGGAGACCTGGCCTGGTACGGCGCGGCGTGGGCCTGGGCGCTGCGCCTGGCACTTGGCTGGATGTTCGGCGAGAAGCTCGGAATCCAGCGGCCTGAGCAGCTCGCCCCGGGGGCGACGGTCGACTTCTGGGAGGTGGTCCGGGCCGATACCGACCATCTGGTGCTGGCCTCGGTCGGGTGGTTCTGTGGGGACGGCTGGCTCGCCCTGTGCGTCAGCGAAGCACCACCACGCCTGGAACAGACCGCCGTCTTCCGGCCCAAGGGCCTGCTCGGTCTCGCCTACTGGTGGGTCCTCTGGCCCGTGCACCAGGTGGTATTCCGGGTCATGGTCCGGAGCCGGGTCAGCCGGACTCGACGTCGGACCGACGCGGTGGCCCCCACCCGAAAGCGGTATCCGCCTGCTTCATGGCGTACCTGACCTTCCTGGACAAACTGGCTGATGCCCCGCTGCACGAACTGGATTTCCACGGGCTGCGCCGCAACGCGCCCGAGGCCCGGCCACTCGTGCTCTCCTCCCTGATCATGTACACCTCAGCTCGGTGTTCGAGCGAGTTCCGGCGAGGGTCCGCCGGGCAACGGACTCGACTTCGACCGTTGGTACCCGTTCCCCGGCTGGCAGGAACGACTTCGATTCATGCGCAACCACAAGCGCGATGCCCAGCAGCACCGAGAGGTCCTCGACACCTTTAGTAACCATGCGGACGTGCGCTGTGGCCCGCTTGCGGCGGCGGCTCTCTGTTCAAATTGACACCGGCAAGCTCACGCGATGCTCCCAGCCTGAAAGCACGCCTCAAATAGCTCATAATGGAGGTCATATGACAACCGTCGAGAATCGTTATCTGGTGGGCAACTACGCCCCGGTCGCCGACGAGGTAACCGCCACTGAACTCCCCGTCACCGGATCGCTGCCGGAGGCACTGTGTGGCCGCTACCTACGGAACGGGCCGAATCCCTTGGCCACGCCAGAGCCGTCGACGTACCAGTGGTTCACAGGTGATGGGATGGTGCACGGAATCCGGATGCGGGATGGTCGCGCCGAGTGGTACCGGAACCGATGGGTCCGCTCGGCCGAGGTGGCTCGAGCATTGGGTGAGCCGGTCCGCCCTGGTCCGATACATGCGGAAATGGACTTTCCTTCGAACACGAACGTGATCGGGCACGCGGGACGCACCTTTGCCATCGTCGAGGCCGGAGGTCGTCCATACGAACTCACCTACGAGTTGGACACGGTCGGCCCCTCAGATTTCGGCGGCACGCTGCCCGGTGGATACACGGCCCACCCCAAGCGCGACCCGGTGAGCGGCGAACTCCACGCCATTTCCTACTACTGGGGATGGGGCAATGTTGTTCAGTACACGGTGGTCGACACCGCAGGCCTGGTGCGCAAGGTCGTCGACGTCGAGGTGGGTGGTCCGGTGAGCATCCACGACCTGTCCTTGACGGGGCGCTTCGCGGTGATCTATGACCTCCCGGTCGTGTTCGATGTCGAGGCGGCCATGTCGGGCTCCGGCTTCCCGTACCGCTGGGATCCCGACTACCGAGCACGCGTTGGGCTGCTCGAGCGCAACGGCGGTGCAGAAGACATCACGTGGTTCGAGGTGGAACCCTGTTATATCTTCCATCCCATGAACGCCTACGACGAGGGCGATAATGTTGTGCTCGACGTGGTGCGGCATGCCCGGATGTTCGACGCCAATCGTCTGGGTCCTGACGAGGGTCCGCCTACCTTGGAACGGTGGACTATCGACCTGGCGGCGGGCAAGGTCGTCGAAGAACGGCTCGACGACCGGGCCCAGGAATTCCCCCGGGTGGACGAGCGGGTGGTCGGCCGCCGGCACCGCTATGGCTACGCCGGCGCCCTCCTCGTGAGCGAAGGCGGGTTGATCAAGCACGACCTCGACCGGCGCACCAGCGAGGTGCGACCCCTAGCGTCGCCGGGAGGAGCCTCAGAGGCGGTCTTCGTCCCATCAGGCCCTCATGCGGCCGAGGACGATGGCTGGGTCCTCTCCCTCGTCTACGACACCAACCACGACACGAGCGACCTCATCGTCCTCAACGCCGCTGACTTCACGGGGGAGCCCCAAGCCGTCGTTCACCTGCCCCAGCGCGTGCCTTTCGGTTTCCACGGGAACTGGGTGCCAGACGACGCGTAAGCGCTGGATACCCGAGGTGCCGGAAGCTCCGACCGCCCATCCCCCAGAGTGGTACCTGTCCTCCTCGCCCCACCCTGTAACACAAAGGAAGCCAGGGGACGGGAAAGCGCCCGAAGCCGGACAAGGGGCCGGGAGAGGGACCGAGGAACGGTCAGACGGCAGAGGGTGGCCCGGGAGGGCCGACCGGCGGACCGGCGCCGGGCGGAGGGATGCAAGCGACGGGGTGTGTTTGTTGAGGGCTGATCGGCCACGATCCACTTGTGGGGCAGGAGCGGCGTCACCAGTCGAGCACGGAACCGGGATCCGACGAAGAACGGCTCGGGGATGGTCCTGCTGCGAGCCAACCCCGTGGAATTCGCGGTTGCAGCGACAGGAATAGGCGCCTACATTCGGCGTTACGACCAAGGGTTCAGCAAGTGACGATCGGCTGTTCCCTGAACCTGCTACCCACGGGAGGAACAATGGCTCAATGGCGGTCCGTGAGGCGCGCTCTGCTCGGAGGAGTGCCATTGGCGATGGTGGCGACCGGCGCCGGATGGTTGGCACCGGCTGCTCTCGGGACACCGACGGCGGGTGCCGCCCCCCGAGTGACGTGCAGCCCGGCGGGTAGCACGGGGTTCACCGCCGCCCAGGTCGTGAGCACCAGCGGCACGACCGTGAGCTCGAACGTCGACGGAACCGGCTGTGACCTGGGAATCTACGTCGCCCCTGGAGCCAACAACGTCACCATCAGCGGCATCACCGTCTCGGGGGCCGGCGACCACGGGATCATGGCCGAGGGCGTGTCGAACCTCACTGTCCAGAACAACACCGTCAAGAACAACGGCCTGACCCCCACGGCCGGTTTGGGCGCCGACAAGGCGATCGAGCTGGTGGGGGTAGCGAACTCGACGGTCAGCGGCAACACGGTTACCGGCAACCTGGCTGACGGGGGCATTTCGGTGACCGACGAGGGCGGTGGCTTCGACCCCGCCGCGCCGAACGGACCGACTACGCCCGTGCCCTCCACGAACAACACGGTGACGGGCAACATAATCAACGGCAATTACGGAGGCTGCGCCATCGTCATCGAAGCATGGGTCCCAGGCGCAGGCGTCAGCGGGACGACCGTGAGCAACAACCAAATCCAGGGCGCGCCCGGCATGTTCGGACCCCACGGCCCGGTGATCGGCCAGATCGTCGTGGCCACCAACGCTCCAGGCGCCACCCTGTCCGGCACCACGGTCAGCGGTAACACCGTGACCGGCAGCTTCTTGAGCGGAATCACCGTCCACTCCAACGCCCCGGGCGACTCCATCACGGGGACGTCCATCACCGGGAACACTCTGAGCGGCAACAACTGGGGCCGGGTCAACGGAGCGCCCCAGACGACCGCCATCGCCCTTGAGGTGAACCCGATCCCGCCACCGGCGACCCCGACGCTGTCCGGCACCACCATCACCGGCAACACCATGAGCGAGTATGTGGGCATCTGGCAAAGCTGGCAGGTGACCGGCACCACCCAGTCGGGGAATACCTTCAGCGGCACGACTCTCCTGTTCACCCAGCCCGTTCCGGGTCGCGGCTACTGGATGAGCGCCTCCGACGGGGGCGTCCTCAATTTCGGCAACGCCGGGTTTTACGGGTCGGCGGGCAACCTCCGGCTCAACGCTCCGGTGGTCGGCATGGCCCAGACCCGTGACCAGGGTGGGTACGTGTTGGCAGCCTCCGACGGAGGGGTGTTCACATTCGGTAACGCCAGCTTCTATGGCTCCATGGGCGGCACCCACCTGAACGCCCCCATCGTCGGGGTGGCCATGACGCCGGCGGCCGGCGGGCCTCAAGGGACCCCCGGGACCAACGGCCTCGGCTACTGGCTGGTGGCCTCCGACGGCGGGATCTTCACCTTCGGGGACGCCAAGTTCTTCGGGTCCACGGGTGGCATCCACCTGAATAAGCCGGTGGTCGGCATGGCCCCGACCCCCGACGGGCTGGGCTACTGGTTGGTGGCTTCTGACGGCGGCGTGTTCGCCTTCGGTGATGCCGGGTTCTTCGGCTCCACCGGCTCGTTGCACCTGAACAAGCCCATCGTCGGAGTCGCCCCGACCCCGGACGGCAAGGGCTACTGGCTGGTGGCTTCTGACGGCGGCGTGTTCGCCTTCGGTGATGCCGGGTTCTTCGGCTCCACCGGCTCGTTGCACTTGAACAAGCCGGTGGTCGGCATTTCAGCGACCCCGGACGGCAAGGGCTACTGGCTCATGGCCTCCGACGGCGGCGTGTTCACCTTCGGTGACGCCGGGTTCTTCGGTTCGGCCGGTGCCCTCCATCTCAACGCTCCGGTGGTCGGAGCGACCTCCACCGGGGCAAACGGCGTCGCCCCCTAACGGGGCCGGGGCGGCTACCGCAGCAAGCTGAGCAGGCACCCTACGCTTGGTCCTTCTGCACGCCCGGATGCGCCGCTCATAGGCGGTTGAGGGTTGGCGAGCTACCAGTGCGGGGATAACGCGCCCCGATCCGAAGCACCTCTGGATGAAGTCAAGCCCTTCTGGAGGATTCTCGGAAAAAGAAGACAGCGGACAGACCAGTGATGGGCCACTCGGTACAGAGGGCAAGCTCTTATCGGGTCAGGCGTCTCGGAGAACTCGGTAGCCCGGACCATGGACCGGCAGATCGGCGAGAGGCCAGTCTCGATCGAAGGCAGGTGTCAGGTGAGCCCGATCCTGGTCCGGGGATTCAGCCGCGAGGCAGGGGGCGGTCGACCTCACGGGCGACGTAGTGCTTCAGCATGCGGATGACCTCGCGCTTGGAGCGACCCTCCTTCACTCGGCGCTCCCTGTAGGCCTGGGTCTCGGGATCGGAAGCCAGTCGACATTGCTGGCACCCACAAGTTCGTTTGGACCGGTTGGCCCGGGCCGGCTGCCTTCGCAAGATGGTGCCTGGACCAGCTTGCGAGCCCGGCCCGACGCGCTCGTTTGACAACAGATCCGTACTGCCCCTCGTCACCTGATCGACGGTCGGTCGTTCTCGTATCTGGCCTTGCTGGACAGCTGCCTTTCAGGATCGGTGGTTATGTGCCCAACCCCAGGTCCTGTCTTCCTCGACCCTGGTGCCCGCCCTCGTATCTGACGGAGGCAGGGTGGCCATCGTGCTCATGTGCTGGTCGAGGGTTTATGACAGGGCTGAGTTTGAGGGGGTAGTCCTATGGGTCCGGGGCCAGCTGGAACAGGTTCCTAAGTGTGCGGAGTAAGCCTTCCAAATGACGTTCCTGTCACACTCAAGGCTGCGTTTCGCGGGGTACTAGCCTGATCGGCATCACAACTGGACCGATCGGACTCGTAAGCGACCGAGTCGCGGACCGCCAGCGGTCGTAAGTCAGGAACCTACATGCGCTCCGACAAACGGGTGGCTGACGGGCTCACCTCGTGGACAACTCGATACAACACCCTCCTTACATGCGTCGCGGCGCTGATCGGGCCCTTCCTCTATTTCACCTTCATCAATCGCTACGCGGTCAACTCCTTCTATGGCGATGACTGGTCAATTGCAACGCTGGTCCACCAGGCGCTACATGGACGTCTCTCCCTCAGTCAACTGTGGCGTCAATACAATGAGTCGCGGCTCTTCATGGGAAATACCATCGACGTCCTGTTCGGATATGTCGATCGGCTCAACCTCCGTTCGATCGTGTTCTTCGATGCCGCAGTGTTTACGGCTTCCTACGCACTCCTGCTAGGACTTCTCCGCCGCTACCTCGGGGAGCGACTCACTCCCATCCCGGTCCTGGCCGTGGGGGTCGTCTGGTTCAGTTGGGCTGACGTCCAGAACTCACTGTGGGCGTTCCAGCTCTCTTGGTACCTAACTGTCCTGTTTCTGCTTTTGATGCTGTTCGCACTACTGGTGCCGATTCGTCATCGCAGGCTGTGGTTCTCTGTGGCCGTCATCGCTGCGATCGCCGGTTCCCTGTCGACAATCCAAGGATTCACTATCTGGCCTCTAGGTGCGGTTGCCATCCTCTGGCCCGACGGCTCGGTGGGCAATGACCGAGTTCGAACTCTTCCGCCTCGGGTGGTTCGTGAGATCGTGACATGGGCAGCGGCCGCCATCGGCACGATTGCCCTGTATCTGCCCGGCTACGACGTACATGAAAACGGTTGCCTCAGCGGATGCACACCCAGCGTCGCCCTCCGTCACCCGATCACCGTGATCAAGTTCTTCTTCGCCCTTATTGGCAATGTGGTCCCGGGCGGCGTCCTCTTTTTCCCTTCGACCCAACAGTTATGGCGCTTTGAAGCCCTCGGTGTCGTGCTGTTCGTCGCAGCGATTGCGATCGCCGTCCAGTCATGGCGACATCGAGCCTTTGAAAGGGTCCCGGTTCCGCTTTTGCTGATCGGATTCGGTCTCATCTTTGATGTAACGATCGCTCTCGGCCGTGGGGGGACGGGACCAGCCGGTGCGGTGAGCGCCAATCGATACGTCATGCCGAACTTGGTCCTTCTCACAGGAATCGTCATTTACGCATGGAAGCATCGGCCATCGCTTGGCTCGCTGACTCAGATCAGTATCCCTCGCCTGGCTGCGGCCGTCGTGGCGGTGTTCTTGGTGGTCCAGGTGAAGGAGGCCATTGATTTCGGCCGGGTCAACGGTGGTGTGATCCATTCCGCTTGGACCTCAAGTGCGCGCTTCTTCGTCAACTCCGACCGCGTTTCGCCACCGGAGCCACGCGTGCCTCCAAAGCCAAGTGCTCTTCTTCCAGGCAGGAGCAGAACCCTCCTTCGCCATGAGACTGAATTCGGCAAAGGAGGACCGACTTGGGGAGTTCCAATCGTCGTCCTACAGGTACTACCGTCGGCTCGGGCCGCCTCTCTTGTTCGGACATTGCACGACAGCTGCGGCGGCCAAGCAGCCTTGAACCCGGGCGGAACTCAAGTCCCGACGGAAGTTGTCCACCCACCCAATGCGCCTGATTTAGACATATGGAAGACGCTGCGTAGCGCTCAAAGCACCTGGTGGGGGTCACTCCCGAAGTACCTGCTGGCGACCCATGCCGTGTGATTCTCGACCGATCCTCCCCACCCCGGTCCGTCCGGTTCATTGACTCAAAAGGGGAACGTGCACCACGATCAGAAGGCTCGTACCGTCACCACTCAAACACTCTGTGTGCAGCCCCCAGAGCGCTCTCGGTACCGAGGGCAGGGGTCCGGCGTGGGGTTCGCGCTGGTAAGTCCGGCCCTCGGCGGGTACGGTGCGGTGGATGAGACGGGGGAAATCGGAGGAGACGGGGGACCAGAAGGCGCCTGCCGCCGGGCCGCGCCGCCTCCTCTCCTCGATCGTGGCACTGGTGGCCGTTCTCGTCCCGCTCACCTTTTGGCAGTCCACAGCCTCGGCGAACTCGCCCGCCGCAAGGACGGCACGCTCAGTCTCGTCGCTTACCCCCGGGAGCGGCTCGGTGGCGTTGGACGCCAAGGTGACTTCGGCACGGGCTGCGAAGTCTGCGAGGTCGATGTTCCCGGCGACGGGCTACTTCAGCACCGGCCAGGACAAAAAAGGCCGCTGGTACCTCGTCACACCACAAGGGAATCCGTTCTATGCCTCGGGTATCGACGATGTCTCCATCTATGGGTCCGGCACCGACCGGGTGACCGGTCAGAACCCCTATTTCAACTGGGAGCAGAGCCAATACCCGAGTACAGCGGCCTGGGCCACGGCCACGGTGGCCCAGCTCAGGTCCTGGGGATTCAACACCCTCGGGCCCTACTCGGACAACGCCGACCTGGGATCGCAGATGCCGTATGAGGTCCAGCTGTCTATGGCCGGTCTCGACAACGACTTGTTCGACCCGTCGTTCGTGACCCAAGCCGACCAAGTGGCGGCGACCCAGGTGGCGCCGTTGGCCAACGACCCCAACGTCATCGGTTACTTCACCGACACCGAACTCGACTGGGGACCGCTGCTGGGCAGCGGCAGCTGCACCTACACCACCGCTCTGGCGTGTTACCTGAGTCTTCCCGCAGGTTCGCCCGGCCAGGTCGAAGCCGAGAAATACAACAACCCGCCCAACGCCAGCGCGTTCCTCCTCGACCTGGCCGACCACTACTTCTCGGTGACGACGGCGGCGATCCGGATGTATGACACACACCATCTCATCCTGGGAGTGAAAGCCGAAGGGCAGGAGATCGAGCCCAATCTGTTGAAGGCGGCCGCGGCCAACGGGGTCAATGTGTTCAGCATCGAGGACTACGTGCTGTGGCCAGGCTTCGATCAGGCGGCACAGAAGTTCGGTACGAACCAGGGTGCTCCCTACCTTGCGGTCGATCCGAACCTGGCCGATCTCGCAGCTGACTTCAACGGCCCCTTCATGATCGGCGAGTACTCGTTCATGGCGTACCAACCGCAGACACCGGACACGTTGCCGGGCATCTACGAGGTGGCTCCGGACCAACCGACCCGAACGTCCGAGTACGAGAACTTCGTCGCGCCCCTGTACGAGGACGCGCCATGGATGATCGGCGACGACTGGTTCCAATACGTCGACGAACCGGCCAACGGACGCACCGGCGACGGAGAGAACGACAACTTTGGACTGGTTGACGTCAATGGCAATCCCTACGCGGATCTGGTGGCCGGCACCCAGCTCATGCACAACACCGTCGCCAATCGGAAGCTCGACTCCGGGCCCATCTGTGACTCGTGGGCCAATGCGGGCTCGGGGGTGACCTGCACCGCGTACATGCCTACCCCGACGGGCTCTCCTCTGACGATGGTCACCACCTCGTTGCCCGGCGGCACCGTCGGGACGAGTTACTTTTTCGGAGGTGTTTACGCCGCCGGGGGAACTCCGGACTACACGTACACCGTCACCCAGGGGTCTCTTCCCAAGGGGCTGAAGCTCGGCCACACGACCGGTCTCATCACCGGAACGCCCACGGTGGCCGGAACCACCTCGTTCACGGTGCAGGCCGAGGATTCGGCGAGATCCACCCCGGTCTCGCAGGCGCTCACCATCACGGTCGCCCCCGATGTCAAGCTCTCCGTGGCGACGGCCACGCTCAAAGTCGGCAAGGAGAACAAGGCGTACTCGGGGAAGTTGGCGGCTACCGGCGGCACGGCGCCCTACACCTGGTCGATCACCGCCGGCGCACTGCCGGCCGGCCTCACCTTGAGCTCCGTCGGAGCAATATCGGGCGTGCCGACCGTGTCCGGAACGTCCACGTTTACCGTCCAGGTCGTCGACTCGACGAGTCCGATGGAAACGGCATCGGCCAACCTCACCCTCACCATCGATCCTGCCCGCTGACCGCGTTTTCCGGTCAGGTGTCGAGGGCCGGCTCGCCCAGTGACGGCGGTGCCCTCTGTGCCCACGATGTCCCGTAAGCGGGACAACCACGTCGATTGGCGGAGGTGGACCAGAGAGAGCCGGCAAAGGCCGGAGCGGGAGTCCACAGGCCGGCCAGCGCAGGGCATGAGCCCAGCGGGGCGCTCCACCCGAATGGGGGAGGGCAGGACGGCCGGGATCTGACGGTCGCACCGGCCACCGGTTGGCAGGGGTGACCGGTGGCATCCGCCCCATTTGAGGCTTCGACTCCCTTCGTTTTCGCGATAGTTCTGCTTCGGTCTTTGGGCCCCATCTCCGTCACGAGGCGGCGACCAGCACGAGAACGAAAGCGGCGTACCCGATCACGATCAGCCAACCAGCCCACTTCCCAAGTCCGCGTTCCCCATAAGCCAGCACCAACGTGAGTGCGGTCAGCCCCACATACCACCCAGCCGCCAGGCTCCCCGAGGTCGAAGGCGATGACAGCCCGAGCACTACTCCAGGGATGAGGAGCCCGCCCAGCACGTTGAAACTGTTCGAGTTGAGCGCGGTAGAGAAGGCGGCTGCACCTCTGCCCAGGCGGGCCAGGTGTACCGCGGCGACGGCGTTGGGCAGGCTGGTCACCGCGGCCAGGACGATGCCTCCAATGACCGCGTCGGCGATGTGGAAGTGCTGCCCCAGGGTTGAGGCCCCCCGCTCCATCGCCACGCTGGCCGCCACCACCACGAGGAGCGCCCCGAGAGCGACGAACGCATCGATGGGGCGACCGCGGCGGGGTCGGATGGCTACTTGCAGCTCGAGCTCCTCTTCGTCTACCGCCGACACGATCCAGCGCATTGGGCGGCCAGGTAGGGGAAGGAGGCTGAGGGAGGAGGTCGAGAGGCCAAGTACTAGGACGTAGGGGACCAGGAGCACCAAGGCAATGCCGATGCTCACCTCGGGGGTGAGCACCCCCTCAACGGCGCCCAGGCAGACCAGGGCGACGCCGAGGCCAACCGCTCCACTCAACAAAACCACCTTCCTGTGAAGGGCGATGAATCCGGCCACAATCGCGCCAAGCCCCAGCAGCGCAGCAAGATTGAGGACATTCGAGCCGATGACCACGCCGGCACCGATCGCCTTTTGATGCTGGATCAGCGCGGAGATCGAAGCAGTGATCTCCGGCGCATCGGCAGCGAGTGCAGCGACGATACCCAACAGTGCCTCGGACAGGCCAAGGCGCTCGCCCACACGCTCCAGGCGGGATACGAGGACCCAACTGGTTGCCAGGCTGACGGCAGTACCAAGCACAAATGCGGCTGCCGCAAGTGGCATTGGGGAGTTCCTTCCGCGATCGACGTACTGCCGACCAGGCTTCCCGGCTCTCCACCCCCCAGTGTAGTGATGGCCGGCGTCAGGGTTCCGGTATGTCCCTCCGGCTCAAGGCTCTTCGCATTCGAGACGATGCAAACGTGATGGAGGGCTCCGATCCCGCAGCTCAAGAGGTGGTTGACTCAGGATTCACTCTCATCGAACTTATGGTTGTCCTGTTGATCCTGGCTATCCTGCTTGCCATCGCCATCCCTACGTTTCTCGGGACCAGCAAGTCGGCCAAGGATCGAGGAGCACAGCAGAATCTGAACACAGCGCTGGTGACTTCAGACACCGTCTTTCAGACGAACGGCCAGTCGTTTGCTCTGGGCAGCACTGCCCAGTTCACATCGTTTGCCGCATTCATGGTGGCATCGCTTACCAGCGGACAGCCTTCACTCGGGTTCACGACCTCAACCTCAACCAGTCCCTCCAGCATCTCGGTGTACGTCTCTGCTGGAGGAAACGGAATCGTGCTCGCCAATCGATCTTCGGCCGGGAACTGCTGGTACACGATCGACAACCCGAGGGCCATCTCCACCACGATCAACTCGGCCAACAAGAAGAGGCCCTACGGGACCGGCACCGCGGCGGCGACCGCCACCACCAGCCCGAAGTCGGGCACGGCGTCTGCCCAGACCCTCTATTTCCTACTGCCGCTGGCAACTACTATGCCGAGGTGTCCGGCGACACCGTAGCAGCGGACTGCAGCGCATCGAGTCCGACCCTCACCGGCACCGGGGCTAAGTTCCAGATCGCTCAGTCGAGTTTTCCAAACTGAGCTCACCAACTCGCACCAGTGTCACTCCACTCCGCGGTAGCGGGTGTCATGCTGACGTCGCCTTGTTGACTTCGAAGGCTGTGTGCCGAGCTGCGCCTTTGCTCACAACAAGGATGCGCCTAGGCCTTGGATCGACCTCGAAGGCCTAGCGAGCCGTCATCCACTTGTAGGTGGCTGAGGCCAGAACCCTCATGTCCACTCTTGTCGTGTCGACCAGGATGCCGGGTTTCAAAATGCCGAAGATTAAGCGGCGATCGGTGAGGACCAGGTGCCCCTGGGCCTCTCGTTTCTTCATTCCACCGCCAGGGCCGAAACGGAGGCGAGTACGCGACCTGACTCTCATCCAATCCAAGGGCCTCGTCGATGATATCCAGGCGTACCCTGCCTCCTCGGACAACGCCGCCTCCTGTTCATGAGTCGTTGATCTTGTGAACTCCGAGGCCCGGTTAGGAATCGCGTCGTCGGCGCAGCGCCCAGCTTGCGATGCGAGGATACGGAGGGCGTCGATGTCAGCCGTGTTCCCGATGAGGACCAGTTCATCCCCCGCTTCGAGCACGGTGGTCCCCTCGGGCACCATCAGATCTCGATGCCTTTGAATGGTCGTCACGATGATGCTGAGCGGTAGTCCTGCTTCGCGGAGAGTTAGTCCCACCAATCGAGACCGATTCGCGATGACTACCCGGTCGGATCCGTTGGTGTCGCCCTCGGCATTCACTCTCCGAAGGCTGTCCAAAAGTCCCAACCGGTAACCCCTGACCACGTCGACCGTGGCGATCGTCCCAACTACCCTTCGGTCCCCGTCCAGGACCGACACCCAATGCTGCGTGGACGTGGTCATGGCATCAACGGCAACATCAAGATGAGCAGACTCCGACACCGTGGCTGCCGACACATCTACAGACGACCCGAGCTGCCATTCGGGATCTTGCTTGACCTCCTCGAGGTCGCGGAGCGACACGGTGCCCTCGAATCGACCCTGTTCGTCCACGACCGGCGCTCCGGTGAGCCCGTGCCGTACGAGCTCGAGGCGGGTGGTCACCGCCGAACTTCCGCCGGTGACCACCAGGCGAGGGAGCGCCATGGCCTGGCGAACCGGGACACTGGCCAAGACGGGCATCCCCAACAAGAGCCGCTGGGCCGGGGCGTCGGCCCGAGACCTCAGTTGACTTCGGTAGATGGTGTCGTCACTCCGGCGCACGATGAACCACGCCAGCCCGACGGCGATCATGGCTGGACCGAGGATCGAGAGGCTTCCGGTCATTTCCGCCACCATCAGCATCACGGCCAGCGGCGCCCGGGAGATGCCGCCAAAGCAGCACATCATCCCGATGATCACATAGGGCGCTGGGTTGTGGCCCAAGGTAGGGACGACCGGTTCAAACAGCCGCCAGACCGAGGCACCGATGAACCCACCGATGACAAGTCCGGGACCGAAGATGCCACCCGAGCCACCCGAGCCGATAGAGAGGCCGGTGGCCAGGATCCGGGCGAAGGGCAGGATCAGGACGATCCACAACGGCAGGGTAAGGAGTTGGCGACCCAGCCCCTGCTGGATCCACCCGTAACCGGTCCCGAGCACCTCAGGGATGACCAGGGCGATGAGCCCGACGATCACTCCCCCGATGGCCGGTTTGATCCAGCGGGGGAGGTCCAGATCGCCCGAAGAGGTCAGCGATGCCATAGAAGCTCTTGGCGTAGAGAAGACCGATCAATCCACCGAGCACCCCGATCAGCGCAAACCAGGGTAGGTGCGCAGGATCAGTGAAGTGATAGCTGCCGGCGAAGCCGAAGATCGGTGTGAAACCAACCGCAGCACCAAAGATGATGTAGCCGACAAATGAGGCCACGAAACTTGGGAGCAGGGCCTCCGCATCGAAGTCGTCCCGGTAGAGGATCTCGGTGGCCAGGACTGCGCCTCCCAGGGGGGCCCCGAAGATGGCGCCGATGCCTGAACCGATCCCGCTGACCACGGCGATGCGGGCGTCGCCCGGGCTGAGTTCAAGCTCTCGGGCGAGCAGGGAGGCAAACCCCGCGCTGATCTGGCCGGTTGGGCCCTCGCGACCGCCGGAGCCACCCGAGCCTATGGTGAGGGCAGAGGCTACGAGCTTGACAATGACGGCTCGGAACCGGATGCCCCGGGGATTGTGGTGGACCGCAGAGATGGCGGCATCGGTACCGTGACCTTCCGCCTCGGGGGCGAATCGAAACACCAGGATCGAACCGAGCAATGCTCCCAGCCCGACGACGAGCGGGAGGGCCCAGGGGCGGGCGAACGAGGCGGAGGCTCCGTGCCCGCCCTCGCCTGTCGGCGTGGGCACGTGGTAGCCCGCCAGCGTCCCGAGGAAGAAGTGGGTGCAGGCCAGCAGGGCCTCGTAGAACACGATGGCACCGACACCGGCCATTATCCCGATCAGCACGCCGAGGATCAGCCAATTCTGCAGGTAGGACGCACCAGCCAACCACCGCGATGTCCGGGTCATCGTGGCCCGCCATGAGGTCCGACGGAATGCGGTCACGGGCGCCGGTGTACCATCTAGAGATCCCACCCTGTCGACCAGTCCTGCTCGGGCACCTCGCCAGCAGCGGCGGTTAGGCGTTGCAGCGAGTCGACGAGCGCTGCCTGTTGCTCTGGCGGTATGGCCTCCAAAAGGCGGGCGATCTCTGCTCGTCGCCTCTTGGTCACGGCATCTACCAAATCGTGACCTTTCTTGGCCAATGTCAGCCGAATCAGGCGACGGTCGCCACGGTCGTGGCGGCGCAGGATCAAGCCCTTTTTGATGAGGCGGTCACACATCCGAGTGGCGGTTGGGGACGTGACGTCTACCGCATCGGCCAGTTCGGCCAGGCTCTGCGGACCACGGGACGCCAGGACGACCAGGGTGCGGTACTGGGTGAGCGTCACCTCATCGGCCACGTCTCCCAGGGATCGGGCGGCCACGGCTACCAGAACACGGCTGGCGCTGAGTACGGCGTCGACGATGAGGTCCCGGTGAACTTCGACAGCAGATCCGGAGGGTGTAATCATATACTAATCATTGTAGTAGCTAATTAATGCGGATACGTCCAGCCAAACCCAGCATGAGACATTTGAACCCGATCGCCCCTTCTCGAAGACCGGGTGGGACCGGCGCCACTGTGGGCGCCGAGAACCCCGTCCACGCCACGCGACTAGGCGATGAGCACTGATGAGACCGAAGACGGAGTCGCGACGACGCGACTCCTCCGGCCTGGGATGACGGACCGGTGGGAGATCGACCGTGAGCGGGGACTGTCCAGTGACCGGCATGGCCGATGTTCGTTGTAATGGTCAATACTCGGCGAGCACACCTTCAAGATGTCGATGGCCAGGATGAGCGTACTGCGGAGGCATTCGCGACGAACGATTCCGACGAGTCGCTCAGCGAAGCCGTTGGCGATATCACCATGGCGGGGGCCCGCAGGCCGGCGCTCCTATGAGCCTGCCGAGTGTGTGCGCCTTCGGGCGTACCTGCGTCGTTCTTCCGGGGACAACTAGCCGAGCCGGGACCACCCGTTGGTTCGACGTCCCGCCGAAGCGCTTGGATATCCGACGGCGATGGCCCTGCGGCCGAGTTGGATCGTTAGGAATGCGGGCCTCTCCGACCCGGAGGGTCGCCCCTGCGGTTGCTCTGGTCAACCAGCGCCATGTCCGATCTCCGAAATGCGTAGCCGGATGGTCAGGGTAGTCATCCTTCCTCGGGCGTGTGCTTCGTCACTGCCCACCACCGATCCCTACGTGAAGATGATCTCACCGCCGGCGGCCATGGCGTAGAACTCGCCGACAGTGATGATGTCCATGACCTGTTCGATCAGGTCGTCCTTGGTCAGCTCGAACAGATCCGTCGACGCCTTGCAGGCGTAGATCCCGGCCCCGGTGTCAGCGATCATCTCGACGAACTCGGGAATGGGGGGGATGTCGAGCTTCTCCATCTTCTTCTCGAGGTAGTGGGTCATGACCGACGACACCCCCGGCAGGCCGCCGGCGATGGTGGCCAGGTGCAGGCCGGGATTTCCGACGGTGGCCACCTTGATGTGGTCGATTGTCGACCGATGGACCACGTCGAGGCCGAAGAACGTGAAGAAGAGGTTGGCCTCGATCCCCTCGGCACGGGCGCCATTGGCCATGATCAGCGCCGGATAGACACCTTCCAATGAGCCTTTCGAGACGATGATCGACACCTTTTGGATCGGGTCACTCATGGTGCACCTTTCTGTGTGATCGGAGACCGACCGGCTGTCAGATGCAGCCGCGCGGTTTGGGGATGCCGGCGATCTTGGCGGCCGTCTTGGCCGGACCTTTCGGAAACAGCTGGTAGAGCTCCTTGATCGAGACGCCGGACGTCTTGCCGAGGACTCGGACGGTGGGTCCGGTTCCCTTCTCGGCATACTCGGTCCGCATGAACTTGATCACCTGCCAATGGGGCTCGGTGAGTTCGTCGATGCCCTGCTCCTTGGCGATCTCCGGCGCCATGGCTTCGGTCCACTGGCTCGGGTCCTCGAAGAACCCTTCGTCGTTGACGGCAACGGATGGTACCGGCATAGGTGGCGGTGGGCATGGTCAGCTCCTTATCCTTTGATCTGACGAGCAGCTCGGGCGGTCATGGGACACTCTGGAAGTCCTTGCCCCGGGTGGGCATGGCCGTGCCGACGCCGGGAAGATCACGGCCGGGCAGCAGGCTGTGCCAGTAGAGCGGCTGGAACATCAGCTTCCCGAGGTGGTTGAGCCGTGACTCCTTCAACAGCGGCAGACCCACCGAGGCGGGGAAGTGCCCGGGCAGGGGCTCGGTGTCGTAGTTGAAGTCGATGAGCAGTGCCTTGCCGAACCCGGTCTCGATGAAGCAGTTGGTGTGCCCGTCGAAACTGCCGTCCAGGGGCTCGTCGGCCAGGAAGCGCCGGACGTTCTCGACCAGGACCTCTCCCTCGAAGTGGGTGACCGACCCGGCCTTCGATGTGGGAACTCCAGCGGCGTCGCCGATGGCGAAGACATTTGGCTTGGCGGTCGACTGCAGCGTGTGCTCGTCCACCGGCACGAAGCCCAACTCGTCCCCGAGTCCCGGGGATCTCGTCACGTAGCTGGCGCCACCATGCAGGGGAACGACTACGGCCAGGTCGAAACCGACCTCACGCCCGTCGTAGGAGACGAGTCGTCCGCCGGATCCGTCCACCTCACCGGTGTTGAACTCGGTCACCAGGGCGACGCCCTTCTCCTCGAGCAACCCGCCAAGCGTCTTCGACGCCACCGGCTTGGTGAAGGCGCCGTCGAGGGGGGTCACGTATAGTCAACTCGACCCGATCGCGAATGCCGGCCTGCTGGAAGAACCAGTCGGCCAGGAAGCAGAACTCAAGGGGTGCGACCGGGCACTTGATGGGCATGTCGACCACATTGACCACCAGGCGTCCGCCATCGAATCCCTCGAGTGCACCATGCAGCGCGGCGGCTCCGGCGACGTCGTAGAAGGTGAAGACCTTCTCCATCCAGCCCGGCCCGGTGAGCCCCTCGGTCTCCTCTTCGACCAAGATGGAGCCCGAAGCCACGACCAGAACGTCATAGGTGAGTTCCGTCCCGTCTCCCAGATGGACCGTGTCCGTATCGATGTCGACACGCTCGATCGGGACCTGGCGGAACTCGATGGCCCAGATGCAGCTGATGATGCCGAGAGCGGACGATCTCGTCGGTGTGGGTCAACCCGAACGGGACGAAGAGCAACCCCGGCTGGTAGACGTGGTCATCGTTCTGGTCGACGACGACGATCTCGACCTCTTCTGTGGGAAAGAGCCGCCGCAGACGGTTGGCGCTGAGCGTCCCCCCGGTTCCCCCTCCGAGGATCACGATCCGTTTGGTCATGGTCCCATCGTGAGTCATCCATCATGATCCGACTAGGGCAATTCGTCACCTCTTTGGCCCGGAAACTGACATGGGTCCGCCCGGTTCAGCGGCATCGAGAGGACCCGACGAACCGGAGGCGTTCGGCTCCCTCATGGCTGTCAACTCGGCAGCGGCCGATCTCGGCTGGGTGGTAGAGAAGGTACAGGGCATGCCTCAGCCGCCGTCCCACATCTTCCAGTGGGATAGATATCAAGTAGAGTCGTCATCCCTTCATCGAGACCACGTCGGGGGTCCTCCCCGAGGTGGCCGTCGGGCGGTGACGACGGTGTCGAGCGCCTCCCGCGGACCAATGTCCGTGTCCACCAACCGAACAGCCTGCTCGGCTCTGTCGATCGTGAGGCCGGCATCGACCGCAGCCTCAGTCACGTCGCTCACCCGATAGAGCACGTCAGGGTCCTGTGGCCCCCCGAACCCACGTGTCAGGTTCTCCAGGTCGTGGGCCACGATGACGAGCGTTCCCCCGGGGGCCACGGCGGATGCGGCGGCGCTGATTGCTCTGGAGCGAGCGGGCTGGGGGAGCTGGAGATAGAGCATGGCGACGAGGTCGAACCCATCCTGAGGTGGAACCCAGTCCTCTATAGCCGCCTCGGTCCAGGTGACCCTCACGCCCCACAGGTCGGCGAACCGCTTGGCCTTGGCCAGGCCGACCGGCGAGAAGTCAATGCCCGTCACCTCCCAACCCTGCTCCGCCAGCCAGATCGAGTTGCGACCCTCCCCACAGGCAAGGTCTACGGCCCGCCCGGGACGAAGGCCGCCGGCCTCAGCGACGAGGAACTGGTTGGGCGTGCTGGTCCACACCAGCTCATCTCCGCTGTAGCGATCGTCCCACTGTTGGCTTGTCATCACATCGTCCTTCCTGCGGTCGGTGCCGTGAACGTGGAGAAGTCAGTTCTACTCCTGCTCCGATCCTGGTTGCGGTTGCGATCCGGTCACGCCAGTTTGGTGAACAGGCGCTGGACCTCATCGAGCGGATAGCCGGACTCGGTCGCCTCGTCAGGGTGCTCGAGACAGTAAGTCAGTCCGCTGGCGATCAGGCGGAAACCCACCTGATCGAGGGCCTTGGTGGCCGCGCTGAGCTGGGTGACGATGTCGCGGCACTCGCGGCCTTCCGCAAGCATGGTCTCCACGGCCTGTACTTGGCCTCCGGCGCGGCGCAGCCTCTTCCGAAGGTCTTCGACGACTTCATCGGGCAGTTGCACTCTCTCTCCTTCTCTAGCTTGGGAATCTCCCGTGTGACTCGATGTTCACAGGTCAGTGCGAGAACCGCACCTTGGGCAGGACGCGGCCGAGCCATGTTGGCTGGTGCCAACTGTGGTGCATCCCCAGGCGCAGCACGACCGGGAGCACGACCAGTCGAACGACCAGAGCGTCGAGGGCCACGGCGATGGCCAGGATCACCCCCATCTCCTTGGGTGCCAGCGGCCCGGACAGGGCGAAGGTCAGGAAGACGGCAACCATCACCGCAGCAGCTGAAAGGACAACGCGCCCGGAGGTTCGCATCGAGCCGATCATGGCGTGCTCGGGGTCGGGGTGGGTCTCGTAGCGCTCCTTGGCCGCCGAGAGCATGAAGAGCGTGTAGTCCATGGCCACGCCGAAGACCATGGCCCCGAAGAAGAGCGGAGCCCAGGCGTCGATGAACCCCTGGGGCTGGAAGCCCAGCGGACCGGAGAGGAACCCGTTCTGGAAGATGAGCCGTCCGATGCCGAAGGCCCCGGCTACCGACAGAGCGGTGATCAGGACGCCCATGGCGGCGATCAACGGCGCACCCAGCGCGATCAGGAGCAGGAGGAATCCGAGTACAGCCGAGGATCCCGAGGACAAGGGGAGTGTGTGACGCCAGGGTCTGCTGGAGGTCGTGGTTCTCGGCGGCGGCACCACCGATCAGGGTCCCCGGCGGGAGGACCTGGCGCAAGCGGTCGATGGTCGCACCTGTCGTGGTGGTCGAGGGCCCAGTGGTCGGGACCACCTGGTCGAGGGTCCACCCGGCGTTGGTCTGCTCCGGGACGACACCGGCCACGCCGGACGCATGGGAGAGGGTGGCCAACGCCTGTGCCTGCTCGGCTTCGGGCACGACCACCTGCAGCGTCCCCGGCGCACCTGGACCGAAGGCGTTGGTGACCTGGTCGTAGCCGACCCTGGCGTTGGCGCTGGGCGGGACGATGGTGATCGAGGGCATGTTGGTCCGCATGCCGACGACCGGCGCGGCGGCAAGCAGCAGAAGGACCAGGGCGGCAACACCGATCGGGAAGGGGTGTCGCCAGATGAGCTTTCCCCAGGAGTGCAGCATCCGGTCGAGCGGGCCTTCACCCTCGGGCCGAGGTCCTCGGCGCAGCCGGACCGTGCCCTTGTTGATGTTGGTCCCGAGCTTGCCGAGGACCGCCGGCAAGAGGGTGAGGGTCGCGGCCAGAACGGCTACGACGGACAACATGATCCCGAATGCCATGGAGCGGAAGGCTGGGCTCGGAACGACCAGGATGGCAGCGAGCGAGGCCAACACGGTGAGCGCACTGAAGGCCACAGCCTTCCCGGCCGTGTCCATCGTCTCGGCCACCGAAGCCACGATCGCCTGGTCATCGCCCGGCTCGGCTCCCCGACGCTTGAGGGCGGAACGGAACCGCATGACGAGGAAGAGGGCGTAGTCGATCCCCAGGGCGAGGGCGAACATGAGAGCGAAGTTGAGCGCCCAGATGGAGACCGGAGTGAACTTGGTTGTGATGACAAGGGCTCCGGCGGCGACCAACAGGCCGGCCATCGTGAGCAGCAGCGGGAGACCGGCAGCCACCAAACTGCCGAAGGCGATCACGAGGATGATGATCGTCACCGGCCAGGACAGCATCTCCGACCGCAGCATGGCCGACCGGTTGGCCGTGTTGAAGTCGGCCCACAGAGCACTGTCGCCGGTGAGGGTCACGGTGACGCCCGACGAGGACAGTGCCGCCAGCTTCGGCTCCACGGCGTCGGCGGCCTGCACCATCTTGTTGGAGTCCGCAGCAGATCCTGCGGTGATGATGGCGGTCCGGCCGTCACGGGAGATCGAGACCGGGGCCTGCGGCGGGACCACTGTGGATACCCTGGGATCGCTGCGGAGCACGGTGGTCGCCTTGGCCACGACCGCGTGGGCCTGGGGATCCGACGCGATCGGACCGTGGTGGTCGACGATGACGACCTGAAGCCCGGTGGCGCCAAGCCCCGAGAAGTCCTTCTGAATGATGGCCCGTGCCGCCACGGACTGGCTGTTGGAGGCTTGCCACCCGGCCCCGGCGAGTGCGCTCTCGACGTGTACGGCGAAGAGTCCGAAGGCGATTGTCACCAACAGCCATGCGATGAGGACCCGACGGAAGTGGGTGGCAGCCCACGCGCCGAGCCGGGTGAACGGGCTGGGTCGCCCCGCCTGAGTCGACCCCCCGTCTCCCGGGGATCCAGTCGGGGACAGGTCATGGCTCTCACCCTCTGGAGCTGACAGCGGTGATTCGAGGCCGATACTCAGGGAAGCTGTCATGGGGAGCAGTCCTTTGGGTCAGGCTTCACTTGATACCCATAGGGGTATAAAGTGAACTATACAGGATACCCCCATGGGTATCAACCCGTGGCGCGATGGAGCGAGATCGAGCGTTGCGGGGCCAGGTTGGCACTGATACCCTATGGGGTATGTGCAGGGTTGCTATGTGCAAGAAGTGCGGTCGGCCGACTTGGAAGGGCTGTGGGACCCACGTCGAACAGGTACTGGGCGATATACCCAGAGACGAGCGTTGTCAATGTCGGACAACTCAGGCCGCTGCCTCCAAAAGGAAGTCGTGGTTCTCGCGATGACAAATCGCTGTGCTGATCAGAAGAACCGAGTGGTAATCGTAGGTGGGGTCGCCGGAGGGATGTCGACTGCCACTCGACTTCGCCGCCTCGACGCTGACGTCATCATCACCGTCCTCGAGCGGTCAGGGCATGTGTCGTTCGCCAACTGCGGGCTGCCGTACTTCGTTGGCGGCCTCATCGAAGAGGAGGAGGATCTGACGCTCCAGACTCCCGAGCAGCTCTTCGATCGATTCCGCCTCGATGTCAGGGTCAACCAGGAGGTGGTGGCGATCGACCGGGCCGGCGGTGCGGTTGAGACCAGATCGACAGTCAGTGGCCAGGAAGGCATCGTGGCCTACGACAAACTGGTCCTGAGCATGGGAGCGGCTCCGGTGAGACCACCGATCCCCGGCTATGACAGAGTGCGGACGCTGAGGACCGTTGAGGACGCCGCCCGCCTGGCCACGGAGGTCGATATTGCGCCGAGTACGGCCGTCGTGATCGGTGCTGGATTCATCGGCCTTGAGATGGCGGAGAATCTAGTGGTGCAGGGCATAAAAGTCACCATTGTCGAGGCCACCCCCCAAGTCCTGGCTCCGCTCGACCCGGAGCTCGCCATCCTTGTGCGCGACGAACTCGTGGCCCAGGGTGTCGCGGTTGAAACAGGGGTGTCCGTGGCATCCGTGGAGGAGCACTCGGTCACCCTGGACGACGGGCGCATTTTCGCGGCCGAGGTCGTTGTCGGGGCCATCGGAGTTAGGCCCGACGTCTGCCTGGCCGAACTGGCCGGGCTCGACCTCGGACCGAGCGGCGGTATCGCGGTGAACGAGGCAAATCAGACCAGCGACCCGGACATCTATGCCGTGGGTGATGCCACAGAGAAGCCTGATGCGATCTCACACGCCACCTCGCTCATCGCCTTGGCGAATGTGGCCAACCGCCAGGGGCGGAGAGTGGCCGACCACATCGCTGGGCGACCGTCGCGGATGGTACCCTCTCGCGGCACGGCCATCGTGAAGGTGTTCGACACCGTCGCTGCCACGGTCGGGTGGAACGAGAGGCGCCTGCGGGATGCTGGGCGTCCCTTCCGGGCCATCCACTCCCATCCTTTCGACCACGCGACCTACTTCCCGGGGGCGACTCGCATGGCGGCGAAGCTGCTTTTCGACCCCAATGACGGCACGATCCTCGGGGCGCAGATCGTCGGGCGGAACGGCGTGGACAAACGGATCGACGTGATTGCCACGGCCATGGCCGGCGGTATCACGGCTGATCAGCTCGCCGACCTGGAACTGGCCTACGCACCTCCATTCTCCTCGGCCAAGGATCCCGTCAACCTCCTCGGCTACATGGCAGAGAATGTGCTGAGTGGGGACTGCGACGTTGTTGCCCCCGGGGAATTGGCCGACCTTATGGAAAAGGGATGGCCGGTCATCGACGTGCGCACTGCCGAGGAGCACGCGGCAGGCGCCATCGACGGGTCCATCAACCTTCCCATCGACTCACTCAGAGACAACCTGGCCTCCCTGGGTCAAGGGCCGGTGGTGGTCTACTGCCAGGTGGGGCAACGGGGACACACTGCCACCGCGTTGATGCAGGAACTCGGACTAGTGGCTCGAAATCTTGACGGCGGCTATCAGACCTGGTCGGACTGGAGCAGAGCGCGAGATGCGATCCTGAAGATCGCCTAGCTCCCGCACCGTCACGTCGCAGCCAGGCAGTGAGATCCGCTTTCCTGCGGGAAGCAACCACTTCACGCTCATTGCGTCGCCGACCCGTCCCTTCGCCGGATACATCGATTGTCTTGAAGCAGATCCCGAGCCCTTGCAGGTATCACGGTCGTGGAGATACCTCCTGCCAAGCTCGATGTTCTTTCCTCTGGCGTTCCGGGGGCCCTACTCCGGAGACTGACCATTCGCGAGTGGCGGCGGTCTGGGCCGCCGTGGAGGATCCGACGTCTCTCACGCCGTGTTACGAGTGCGCAAGACCCAGTTTGGGCACGGCCAGCTCAGCAAATCGGGCAGCGGCAGGGGAGAGAGCACCAACCCGATGCACCAGGGCCAGTTCCCGGACGGCTGGAGGGTCCGGTCGGGCGATCACCGCTCCGAGCTGTTCGGCAGCAAGGGCCATCGACTCAGGAACCAGCGCAGCACCGGCACCGGCCAGTACGAGAGGAAGGATGGCATCTCGCTGAGCCGTAATGACCGCCAACTTCGGATCCAGGCCCACCGATGCCAGCCGCTCATCGAGGAGACGTCGTGACGAGGTCCCGGCGGGAGATGCCACGAACAGCGTGTTCTCGAAGTCGATGATCGCCGCCGATGCGGTGACGTCGCTCGTCGTGTCCGGAGGCAGGATGAAGACGAGCACCTGGGACCCGAGCCCGGTGAACTCGAGTGCGCCGGGAACACCCAGGGCATCGGTGAGTCCCAGTTCGGATGCTCCGGTCTCGACGAGTTCGAAAAGCTCGCGAGTATCGTCGGGAGCGGCGAGGTTGACCCGAACGCCCGGATACTGACTACAGAACCGGCCGATGAGGGTTGCCGTGGGGTCAGCGGCGAGGGTCGGAAGGCACGCCAGGGACAGGACGCCTGCCTCCAAGCCAGTGACGGCGGACACCGCAGCCCGACCGGTCTCGAGGTCACGGAGCACCTGACGTGCCGGCCCGAGGAGGGCGGTCCCGGCCGCGGTGAGCTGGATCCTCCGGCCGATGCGATCGAAGAGCGGTGTACCGAGGTCGGTCTCTAGCTCTTTGACGGCCAGGGAGAGGGCAGGTTGGGAGACGAACGTCGCCTTCGCCGCCGCGGTGAAACCGCCGTGGTCCACTACGGCCACAAAGTGTTGGAGGCGACGGGTATCCATTTGTAAAGCTTATCGGAATTACAAGAAATATCTATTTTTCTTCTCGGGAGAAGACCGGGACAATGAGGTAGTGGACGCACTCGATGAGGTGAGGCCGGTGGGATGGCAGCACTTGGTGGTCGAGCCGAGGCGCCCGGAGGTGATCCGCCGTCGGCCCAACGCATTCTGGCTGGCCGTGGCCGCCGTGTGCATCGGGGCGTTCATGGGCCAACTCGATGCCAGCATCGTGACCGTCGCCCTGCCCACCCTGCAGCAGACGTTCCACACCAGTGTCGGTGCCGTGACCTGGGTGGGTCTGAGCTACCTCCTGGTTTTAGTGGCCACGGTGGCCGCCGTAGGTCGGTTCGCCGACATGTGGGGCCACAAGCTCCTCTACGTCTACGGCTTCGCGATCTTCATCGTCGGCTCGGCGCTATGTGGGCTGGCTCCGAACCTGGGCACGTTGGTCGGGTTCCGGGCGCTCCAGGCTGTGGGCGCGGCGTTGCTGCAGGCCAACAGTGTGGCCATCATCGTCTTGGCGGTGCCCAAGACCGCGCTGGGCAAGGCCATCGGGATCCAGGGCGCAGCGCAAGCCGTCGGACTGGCCCTCGGCCCAACGGTCGGAGGGTTCTTGCTGGCGGCAGGTGGCTGGAGGCTCATCTTCTTCGTCAATGTCCCCTTCGGCTTACTAGGGATGATTGCCGGTCTGCTTCTGGTGCCGCGGAGCCGTCACCTCCAGGCCAGAGTGCGCTTTGACTGGACCGGACTGGCTCTGTTCTTCCCCGCCGTGGTGGTCGTCTTGTCTGCCGTCTCGTTCGGCAACTCGAAGGGATGGACCTCACCAGCGATTCTCGGACTGTTCGTGGTCGGTATCGCCCTGGCCATCGGCTTTGTTCGGCGGGAGGCCCGATGCAGCGAGCCAATGGTCGATCTGGGCCTCTTTCGAAGGTCGCAGTTCAGTGCCGGTATCGCCAGTGGCATGCTCTCCTACCTGGTCATGTTCGGCGTCTTGTTCCTGGTGCCCTTCTACCTTGAGCGTGGTCTGCACTTCGGCTCGGGCCGGGCCGGTCTCGAGTTGATGGCCATGCCTTTGGCTCTGGGGATCACTGCGCCATCGGCCGGGCGCCTGGCTGACCGACTCGGCGCGCGGCCACTGACAATCGCGGGTATGGCTACTGTCGCCGGCGCTCTGGCCGTGCTGGGTGCGCTCCGGCCGACGACCCCTGTGTTCCTGGTGATCTTGGCCATCGTGGGGATCGGGCTGGGCCTGTTCACACCTCCGAACAACGCTGTCATCATGGGTTCGGTGCCCCAGGGGCAGTCGGGTCTGGCCTCGGGGCTGCTCAACATGACGAGGGGGACGGGCACCGCCCTTGGTCTGGCGCTCACGGGGCTCGTGTTCGACGTCGCAGGGGGGAGCTCCTCGGCACCGTCGTCAGTGGCCAACGCCTTCACCGTCACTGCGCTGTTCCTGTCGGCGTTGGCAGTGGCGGCCGGAACCATCGCCGGTCTGCACCAAGGTGGGCCACTGGATCGGTATGCCTATGCGGAATAGAGGACAGGGCATGGTCGTGCCCGGACGTGATCGTCCTCGGCCTCTTTACGTTCGTGATCGTCACCATGGGATCGATGAATGCGACCAGTGGGAGCTCGGTCTGGTCGACGGCGACCAGGTGCTCCATCGAGCTCTGGCCCGCCCTCTCCGCTGAATGGCCTCCGTCGGGCGAACCATGTAGGTGGCAGGCGAGAACACGACGGTAGTTACCTTCTCATTGGGTACGAAGCTTGTGCCCGGAGGCGACGACCTAGGAAGGTGCGGCCGAGATCCTTCGGGGAGTGTGGGTGGCAGTCCGGGCGAGTCTGCGCTCCGTGCTCGAAAAATGCCACGATCGCCGAGATCGTGAGCACCCGACTCCCGAGGTCGATTCGAGCGCTGACTGCTGATCCCGACTCCTGGATATCACTCGATCCTGCCGCCTCGATCTGTTGGTCCTTTGGGGTGGACCGTGGACGCTGGACAGTGGAGCACCGCTCCGCCATGGACGCACATAAGCCGCCAGATTCGGCCACTTTTGTCGGCAACCGTTGGTTAGTTACTAGTGGGCTACCGACATAACTCGATTGACCTGGATTAACGGAGCCCAGTCGGGAGCCACTTTCCACGCTATAGGTCCGGACATTTCACATTGTTGTTGGCGCAACTACCTTTAGGAAGCCCCGGCTCAGCCGTAGCGGATGACATTCTTGACCCACAACTTGCTGCCCAGCCCGCCCGTTTGCCCGTCGACCCTCCCTACGATGTGCCCTCAAAGCCGAGGACCTCCGAGGCCGCCGGCGAGACCACGGCGCCAAGCTCAAGGACCAGGGCGATGAGCAGGTCGTCCATAGTGACGATGCCGCCGAGCTTCCCCTCCTCGACCACCGGGAGGCGTCGAACTCTGGCCTCCTTCAGCAGCCGGTAGGCCTCGACGATGTCGGCCGACCCCTCGATGGTGATCGGGTGCTCAGTCATCACGTCGGCGATCGTGTTCTCCGAGCCCTGACCGCTGCCGACGCCACGGACGGTGATATCCCGGTCGGTGACGATGCCGATGATCTGTTCACCGCTGATCACCAGCAGGGCGCCGACGTCGTGATCACTCATGAGGCGGGCTGCCTCAGCCAGTGAACACTGAGGCGGCACAGTGACCGGGGCCTTGCGCAAGAACTCCCTGACCAGCATGGAACGTTCCCTTCCTTCGTCGATATCTGGCGTGGCCGGAACTGCCTACAGCCATTGTGGAGGGGTCGGTCCCGGACGCACAGGGCCAAAGGTCCTGGCCAACTCGGGCCGGTGTCTCCGGCGGTCGGCGTTTCGGTAGGGTACGACCCTAAAGGTGACAAGGATTGCAACACCTAGCTGATTGGCGAACAGTGAGTTCGGCGAGTTGGGTTGGTTGGTGTGGTGGGTGGTAGTGGGCGTGCGGGGTGCGATAGCGGGCGCCTGTCGCGAGACATCGTGGACCACCTCAGAGGGGGTGGCCCGATGGAGATAGCGGCGTATCTGATCACCGGGCCTTCGAAGCCCGACGGAAGGCCAGGCCCACGGGCAAGCCATTCGCCATCCCTCCGCACTGTCCGGTTCGCCAGGACAAGGTCAGCCGGGGAAATGTCACGCTCCGCTACCGGAGCAAGCTCTATCACGCCTACGTTGGCCGCCGGCACGATGGGAACGCTGTATCGATCTTGGTGAAGGACCGTGACGTGCGAATCCTCACGCCCGGCGGAGAGCTCATCTTGGACCCGAAGCGGATCTACCAGCCCATGGGGAGCCAAAGTCGTCCATGATGTCTCGCGACAACTGTCCACGATGTCCCGCGACCTCAAAGTGGTGGTCTGGTGGTTTGGTGGTGTGGTGGTTGGTAGTAGTGGGCCAACGACAATACGCACTTGACCTGGGCTGGGCCCGACGCGGCCAAAACGACTTCCCACGCTATTGCATTCGTGCTCCCACATTGTTGCGTAAACAAACAACTGGAGATCCCCGGCCACAGCTTCGACGGGAATTCTGGTGCCAAGTGGAAGATTCGAGTGCCCCACAACTCAGGTTCGGAGGAATTGGTTCCGATGGCACATTAGGCCGGCGGAGGCCTTGGGCTCTGAAGGGTCCATACGCCGGCCCAGATCGTTTCTTGGCTCGGGCAGCCTTTGACGATCGGAGTGAGCGTCAGGGTGTCGGCGTGGACGGACCAACTGTAGGAGCCGAACGGGCCCGAGGGATTGCAATCAACGCCACCCAGGCCGTGATGGCCGTATCGGGCGATCCCACTGCTTCCGCTGGAGCAACACGGCACCTCTTGAATCGGAGCGTACACGTTGATCGTGTTTCCGGTGACCGCATACTGGGTGCCCAGCCCTGTCCCCAACGGGTCGAGTTCCCAGGCACCGACCCGGTCGAAGACCAGTTGCCAACGACCTGTTGGAGGACCCAGCGTCAGGCCAGCATTTGTGATGTCCTGCTGGGTCATGGTTCGGGTCCACGTGCCCTGGAGAGCCGCTGGCGGCTGTGGCGCAGCCGCGACGTGTGCGGTCACGGTGTCCGAGACGACACGGCCCGACTCGCCGATCGCCCGCACCGTGAAGGAATGACGCCCCGGTTTCAGCCAGGTCGTGATCAGGTACCCGAGGTTGGTGCCGTCGTCGTCGCTGCCGAAGACGTACGGCGAATTCATCTCCGTCCAGGCCAACTTTCCATCGATGAGGAAGGCGACTTGGGTGACGATCGCTCCGGCGGGATGAGGTGTCGCGATCCAGTGGGTCCGAAAGGGGATAGAACGCTTCCCGTCCAACGATGAAGTCACCTTCTGCAGGATGTCGGAGCTCGTGGTGGAGGGCGTGGTCTGGCTCGCCGACGAGTCACCAGGGGAGATCCATCCAGCCAACACCACAGCCACCATCAATGCCGGCAGAGCAGTCCTGAGTGCCCGTCCGAAACGTCCAGCCTGATGACGAGCCACCTTTGTCGTCAGCTCCATAGGTCCGATTCCTTTCCCGATTTCCCTGGCACGGGACGAAACCCGTGTCGGGCTCCGCTGGACTGACCTCTCCACCGGCATGTGCCGGTCAATCGAGCCATTGATTTGCCGGCCCAAGCTGCTCGGAGCAGAGACCACCACAGCGCCCGCCATACGCAATGCTTGCCGCAAGGCATGCCAACTGAATTCGATCGTGAATACGCGAATGCTTCTGCCTTATAGGTCAACAGCGGATATTGCTATCTCTTAGTCAGTGGTTGCCGACTGTCCATTTCGCCACCATCATTTCTTCACCAATTTCAAAGAGTGAGTTTCAGGGTTGCGACGAAGCTGGCGTGTCCCCTGATGTCACCAATACCTCGAGTGCTTCGGCAGTCGTCAAAGCTCCGTCCTCTCGTGAAAGAGCAGTTGCCATCAGCTCCGCACCGCGTTTCAGGCTCGGGTCTTGGAGTGCTTGCCCGACTACTCGCCGAATCTTGCTAATCGATGCTTTCTTATTGACGCGAACACCGGCACCGACGGACACGACTCGAATAGCGTTGTCCGGCTGATCGCGACCGTCAGGGATGCACACAAGCGGTACGCCACATGACAGCGCCGCGTTGACGGTCTGCCAGCCGGCGTGGGTAATGACAAGGTCGACCTTGGGCAAGACGGCCCTGTGTGGCACAAACACTTCCAAGCCTGGGTATTCGCAGGGATGCGAAGTTGCGCGATCCGTCAATGGCGGGACCAGCAGTAAAGAGGACCCTGGTCTTCAGTCCATCGACAGCATCGAGAACGCGTTGAACGAGGGCATCCTGGTTCATATAGCTGGTCGAAAAGCTGACCAGAATCAAGGGATCGGTGTTCTCCGGCGGCCAGGGAGAAGTCCACTGGTCGCTGTAGTGTTCGAATGCTGGCCCGACGTAGTGCACGTTTGCCGGCAACGTCGAGGGCACCGGCAAAGTCGAGCTCTGGCGCCGTCAAGACATATATGCCAGCAACGGAACGTAGCTGGTCTTCCCAGGCACTCAGCGGTTCGAGTCCACATTCATCTCGGGCCCGATTGAGCTGAGGCAGTCCAACCGCCGAGAAACGTTTGAAGAATCCATTGACGGCCCGGTCACGGAGGGCTCCTATGGCACCAGCCATCGGTTTCATGCCGCTGAACAATGGCGGTGCACCGGAAATGGGCAACGGATACGGGCAATGCACCAGCGCAGCCGCGGGCGTTCCCGCAGCCTCGGCGGCCACCGCCGCCCCGAGAAAGAGCCAGTCGAATACCACCACATCAGCCGTCCAATCGCGCAAGAGAGCGGCGTACTGCCGAGTACCTTCTGGAAGTGGCTCGATCATTGCCCCGTCCCTCAGTCGAACGGCAGCACCCTAGGGACGTCTTGGCCGCCCAATCTCGCACCGAATCGGTTTCGGCTCGAGTCAGGTCAAGTTCGGCGGTCGACCCCTCGATTTCGATCATGGTGGCGCCCGTTCGCTCCACTCGCTCCCGGCCTGCACGGTGGGCCACTACGCGAACCTCATGACCTCTCTCGACTAGGGATCGGGTCACTGCGAGTTGAGGCGGAGCGTTCCCGCTAAAGGCCAGAAGGGTTTGCAGCACTCGCATGGTATATTCACTTTAAGTACATTCAATCCAAAGTGTCAAGAGGACGTTTCGGAGAATTGCCGACCAAGAAACCCCACAAGCGTTCATATCGAATGACCGCACGAGCCGACGCAGCCGCGGCAACAGGCGAGCGTCTGCTCGCAGCGGCATGGGAGCATTTCGGCTCGCGACCTTACGAAGAGGTGCGTCTGCAAGACATCGCCAGTGATGCTGGAGTCACCGTGCAAACCCTCTACCAACGGGTTGGGAGCAAAGACCAACTCCTTACCGAAGCGTATAAGTGGTGGGGAATGCAGGAGAGTGCTGCTCGTGACGCTGCTCGAGTGGGGGATGTTCCCGGGGCAGTCGGAATTCTCTTTGCGCACTATGAGGCTCATGGTCTAGCCATCCTCCGGATGTTGTCTCAAGAGGATCGAGTGCCGGCCGTTCGACATCTAATGGACGTTGGTCGCGACTACCACCGGAGGTGGGCCGAAGGGACCTTCGAACCGCTCCTCCATGGCCTGAGGGGACGACGGCGAGAGCGCCGGCTAATCGGCATCATTGCGGTTACTGACGTCCTCGTTTGGAAGCTTCTGCCGCGTAGACATGGGTGTTCAGCGGATTGAGGCCGAACAGATCGTTGCGGACATGATCCGAGCCTCGAAGACCGAAGTTTCTGACCAAGGGCCGTGACGTGAGTCGTACGAGATCGCTCTACTACGGGCTCAAATCAAGAAATGTCCAGCCACACCAGTTGCTGCCTGCTGAGTGAGAGTGAGTTGGTTGAGTGAGTGTGAGTGAGTGTGAGTGAGTGTGAGTAAGTGTGAGTGAGTGTGTTGGTAGTAGTAGTAGGGATCTTCGGATTCTGGCGGGGTCCACCCCTTATCGAACCACGATCGAGCCGAGGACCCTCCAGTTCGGTCTGCCCGCGTAGAGCAGGGCCCGGATCCGGTAGTTCTCGAAGTTGCGGAAGCCGAAGCCGATCCGCTTGATCCGTTTGATCAGGTTGTTGAGCGACTCGGTGGGTCCGTTGGTCACCTTGGCCAGGTGGTAGTTGCAGATCTTGTCGAACCACATCCTGATGGTCCGTCCCAGCTTTCGAACCTCTGGGGGCATGGCCCGCTTGAGACAGTGAATCTTCAGCTCTTCGAGGATCCGGCTGGCCTCGTCGGGGTCGTTCGTCCGATAGAAGTCACGGAGCCGTTCTTTGATTCGATAGGCCACCGCCACCTCGGCATTGGGATCGCCCAGTTGGAGGAGGGAGGCCAGCCGGTCGGTGGCCTCGGCGTCGAGCTTCTCCTCACCCATGAGGAGCACCCGACGGACCCGGTAGAGGGGATCGTCCCTGCGACCCCGATGCCCAGTCTGTTCGGTCTGGACCCGACGGCGGACGGCGTCGAGGCAGCGGTTGGCCAGGGCGATGAGGTGGAAGGGGTCGACCACCTGGTGGGCCTTGGGCAACATGACCGAGTACACCGCCGCGTAGGTGGCTGACATGTCGAGGGCGCCGAAACGGATCCGCTCCTTCCAAGCCTCGGGCTGACCGTCGATCCAACCGGCCACGTCGGTGTACTTCCTGGTCGGGAGGATGTCGATGATCTGGTGGTTCTCCACGTCGGCCACCGTGGTGACGAAGCTGGTCTGGCGGTACTCACCCACTCTGACGAACGAGGTCTCGTCCAGTCCGATGGCGCTGGTCCTGTTCAGCCGTTTGCGGTCGGCTGCGAGCAGGGCGGCCCCATAGGTGGTCACGGCGTCGTTGACGGTGTGCCAGTCGCACGTGAGCTCAGCGGCCACCTCCGAGACCGTCCGACCCCCGCCGACCTGGACAGTCGCCCACTTGGCCGCTCGGGTGGTGAGCAGGCAGTTCTTGGCGGCGATGCGATGGTCCTCCAGCACCCAACTCTTCTTGGTGCAGCCTGCGTCCACGCAGCGCATGCGGTGCTTCCTCCAGGCCAGCGACATCGGTGTGCCGTAGACGGGGAGGTCCACGTAGTGCACCACCGGCCGTTCTTTGACCTGGGCCACCCGATCACAGGCCGGACAGTGCACGATGCCCGGAGTCTGTTCGACCATCAGGCCGACACGGGGACCGCGGCGCTCGTAACGAAGGACGCGAACGTCCTTCAGACCCACGAGTGCCTGGAGGATCTCAGTAAGGTGGACAAGGACGAAGGTGCTTCTTGCTTTTTGGCTCACACCTCAAGCTTGAAGCGCCTTCGCCTAATTCTGGGTGATTTCGGGAACGAGGGCTCCCCGCTGAAATCCGAAGATCCAGTAGTAGTGGGCGAGGGGGGACTTGAACCCCCACATCCTTTCGGACACAGGAACCTGAATCCTGCGCGTCTGCCAATTCCGCCACTCGCCCGAGCGACCGAAAGAGGCTACCTGATGGCCGAAAGCGCCTGATCACGCACCCCGGCGGCCCCGAGCGAGGCCCGGCGGGCCAAAGCCCCTGGCCGCCGTTCACCGTGACGCCTGGAGCCGCCCTACCCCCTATTTGGGGGTGCCCACCGGTAGGCTGACGCCAGCATGGGACTCCAACGGTTCGAAGGGCGCCTCGAGCGCTTGGTAGACGGCACCCTCTCCAAGGCCTTCCGGGGCGAGCTGCACCCCGTGGAGATCGGGCGCCGGGTGACCAGGGAGATGGACCTCCAGCGCCGCCTGGGGGTCCATGGCCTGATCGCGCCCAATTCCTTCACCGTGTACCTCTCGACCAGTGACTTCGACCGGTTCGAGAGCTTTCTGGAGGCCCTGGTCCGTGAGCTGGAGGAGGCGGCCCGGGAACACGCCCGCACCGAGGACTATGTCTTCGTCGGGCCGGTGACCGTCACCGTCATGGAGGACACCCGCCAGCGTCGGGGCCGGTTCGCCGTGGTGTCCGAGGTCGAAGAAGGGCCCTCCGGCCTCCCGGCGGCCTCCGTCGTCCTGGCCGACGGCTCGCGGGTGGTGCTCGGGCCCGAGCCGCTCACCATCGGGCGCCTTCCCGAGAGCGCCGTCATGGTCACCGATCCCAATGCCAGCCGACGCCACGCCGAGATCCGGAGGGTGGGAAACGACGTCGTACTGGTCGACCTCAACTCGACCAACGGCACCCGGGTCAACGGGGCGACCGTCACGGGAGCGGAAATTGGCCGACGGGGATCAGATCGTGATCGGGACCACCGTCCTTCGATTCGAGACCTCGTGACGGCAGGCTTCTAAGCGCACATGCATCTGCTTCTGGTCTCGCTTCCCGGACCCACCGACAACACCCCCGTACTCCGTGCGCTCGAGTACGGGGTCATCATCCTGCTCTGGCTGTTCTTCATGTGGGTGGTCCGCGCCGTGTGGGTCGAGGTCCGCCCCCTGAAGCGGCCGCCGGCGCCGAAAGGACGCCAACGAGCCCACCGTGAACGGGGCAAGGGGCCGCAAGGGCAAGCTGCTCCGCCTCCACGTCATCCGGCCCGAGGACCAGGCCGGGCGGATCTACGACATCGGGGACGAGGTGACCGTGGGCCGGGCCGCCGGGTGCGGCGTGCCCATCGACTACGACACCTACTCCTCGAACCTGCACGCCCGACTGTTCCGCCTCGACGGGGACCTGTGGGCCGAGGACCTGGGCTCTACCAACGGCACCTGGGTGAACACGATCCGGATCAACGAGCGGACCCGCCTCGAGAAGGGCGATCTGCTGCAGGTGGGTGGCACCGTCTTCGAGGTCGGGAAGTGAGATGACCCTCCTCCGTTCGGGCTCCGCCACCGACACCGGCCTGGTCCGCTCGGTCAACCAGGACCTGGCGGTCGAGACCTCCACCCTCTTCGCCGTGGCCGACGGCATGGGGGGCCACGCCGGCGGCGAGGTGGCCGCCCGGCTGGCCGTCGACGCCCTGGCCGTCGCCTTCGGGCGGCAGCCCACCGGGGCCGGGCTGTCCCAGGCGGTGACCGAGGCCAACGCCGTCGTCTGGCAGCACAGCCAGGACAACCCCGAGCTGCGGGGCATGGGGACCACGCTCACCGCGGTGGGCCTGGTCAACGAGGACGGGCACGACGTATTGGCCCTGGTCAACGTGGGTGACTCCCGCTCCTACCGCTTCCACGACGGCGAGCTGACCCAGATCACCACCGACCACAGCCTGGCCGAGGAGATGGTCCGGACCGGTGAGCTGACCACGGCCGAGGCGGCCGTCCATCCCCACCGGCACATCCTGACCCGGGCCCTCGGGGTGTCGTCGGACGTGGCGGTGGACCTGTGGCGGATCCAGCCGGTGCGGGGCGACCGCTTCCTGCTCTGCAGCGACGGTCTCACCAACGAGCTCGAGCTCGATCAGATCAGTGAGGTCCTCTCCTCGGTCAGCGACCCGGCCGGCCGCCGAGCTGCTGGTGCAGGCGGCCCGGACCCACGGAGGCAGCGACAACATCACCGTGGTGGTGGTCGATGTCGTGGTGGGCGACGACGTGCGACTCGGCCCCGGTGGTGGCCGCGGTCAACTCCGACTTCGCCACCGTTCCGACCGGCGGCCGACGGGTCGCCGGGCCCCGG
The DNA here is from genome assembly GCA_963717885.1 of uncultured Acidimicrobiaceae bacterium. Taxonomy (GTDB): domain Bacteria; phylum Actinomycetota; class Acidimicrobiia; order Acidimicrobiales; family RAAP-2; genus Bog-756. The sequence continues at coordinate 440,936 of CAVQXB010000001.1, forward strand.
GCGCCGACCTCTACCCGGCCGTCGGTGGCCGAGGAGAAGCCGCCCAGCCGGCGGGAGCGCCGCCGGGCCAAGCGACGCGAGCGCCGGCTGGCCCGGGGTCGCCGCCTGATCACCTTCCGGACCCTGCTTTTCGTCATTCTGTTCGGCGCGGTGCTGGCCGGGGCGTTCTACGCCGTCCGCTGGTACGACACCAACTCCTACTTCGTCGGCGTCAACAACAACGAGCTGGTCATCTACCAGGGCCGGATCGGCGGCTTCCTCTGGTACAACCCGGTCGAGGTGAGCGCACCGGCGTGACCACCGCCGACGTGCCGGCCCATCTACCTCGACGCAACTCAAGGCCGGGGTGGAGGAGACCTCGGTGGCCAGTGCCCGGAGCCTATGTGCTCAACCTGGTCAGGCCAGCCAAGAAGTGCCAGCTGAATCCGGCCTCCGGTTCTGCACCCGTCGCCCACCACCGTCCCGACCACCACCGTGCCGCCACGACGCCGTGCCACCGACCACCACGCAAGGCGCCCTGATGGAACGCCGGATCAGACGACTCGGGATCTTCATGGTGCTGTGCTTCGTGGCCCTGTTCATCCAGCTCAACAACATCCAGGTGCTCAAGGCCAACTCGCTGGCCAACGACCCGAACAACCCGCGGGTCCAGGCGGTGGCCCGCAGCCAGACCCGCGGCAGCATCCTGTCGGCCGACGGGGTGGCCCTGGCCTCGTCGGTGCTGGCCCCCAAGGGCAGCGTCTACAAGTACCAGCGGGTCTACGACCCCAACACCGCCACCCTCTTCGCCCAGATCATCGGGTTCGACTCCATCAAATACGGCAACTTCCGGGGGGTCGAGGCGCAGTACAACAGCTACCTCACCCCCCACACCCGCCCGGCCAAGACCTTGCGCGACCTGCTGGTCAACCGGACCGTGGTGGACAACGTGACCCTGACCGTCGACGACCAACCTGCAGAGCCAGGTGGCCGCGGCCCTGGACCAGCACGCGCCCGGGGTGCTGGGCGCGGCCGCCGCGGTCATCAACCCCACCAACGGGCGCCATCGAGGCCATGTACTCCAATCCGACCTTCGACCCCAACCCCTGGTGTCGCAGGACCTGGCCACGGAGACGGCGGCGTGGAACGCCTACGCCTGCCCAGCCGAGGCGCTCCAGGCGCAGTGCGTGCCGGGCAGCCCGCTCGTGCCCGGCACCTACGGCCAGGTCTATCCACCCGGCTCGAGCTTCAAGGTGGTCACCACCTCCGCCGTGCTCGAGAACCGGCCCGACCTGGCCACGATGATCTATCCCAGCGGTCCGTCCGTCACCCTGCCCAACTCCGGCACCCCGGCCCAGGTGCTGACCAACTACCACGGCGGGGTCTGTCCGCCACCGCCCGGGGGAACCTCGAGCAGCTGGTCATCCAGTCCTGCGACGCCGACTTCGCCCAGATCGGCCAGCTGCTGGGGGCCCGACACTGGTGCAACCAGGCCGAGGCGTACGGGTTCAACCAGCAGATCCCCCTCGACGTGCCGCGCCGACACCGTGGCCGTCTCCAACTTCGGGACCACCGCCCAGCTTCGCCGACCGACATCCCCGGCCTGATGAAGTCGGCCATCGGCCAGGAGAACGTCACCGCCTCCGCCCTCCAGATGGCCATGGTGGCCGGGAGCGGTGGCCAACGGCGGCGTGGAGATGACCCCCCACCTGATGGCCCAGATCCGGCGACTCCCAGGGCAACCTGGTGGGGTGCCTACCAGCCCAAGCCGTGGATGCAGCCCATCTCGGCCGAGACGGCCAACACCCTGACCACCTTCATGCAGGGGGTGGTGAAGTCGGGTACGGCCGGCCGGTGTCTTCCCGGCCAGCTGGAACGTGGCCGCCAAGACCGGGACGGCCCAGACCGGCTCGTTCGGGCCCGATCCGCCAGTTCACCGACGACTGGCTGATCGCCTTCGCCCCGGTCGGCAACACCAAGGTGGCCATCGCGGTGGTCCTTCCCAAGCAGCCCGGCAGTGCCACCGGCGCCGCCTACTCCGGTCCCATCGTCAAGCAGATCCTCGGCGACGTGCTGGCCGACCAGGGGGCGACGCCGTGACGCACCCGAACCGGACCCCGATGACTTCATGCCAACCGATCACACCCGAAGCAGGAACGATGAGAACCCCGGACCCGAGAGAGCGCAGGCCTAGGCTTTGACCCACATGGAACCGAACCAGACGCCCCGAATCTTCTCCGAGCGCTACGAGCTCAACCACCTGATCGCCCGGGGCGGGATGGCCGAGGTCTACCGCGCCCACGACCGCCTGCTCGACCGGCCGGTGGCCCTCAAGGTGCTCTTCCCCGAGCTCTCGGTGGACCGCTCGTTCGTCGAGCGGTTCCGCCGGGAGGCCCAGGCGGCGGCCAACCTGTCCCACCCCAACATCGTGCCCGGTCTTCGACTGGGGCGAGGACACCGGCACCTACTTCATCGTCATGGAGTTCATCGACGGCCGCCCGTTGTCGTCCATCCTGAAGACGGCCGGGCCCCTGTCGGCGGACCGGACCGCCGACATCGGGGCCCACGTGGCCGCGGCCCTCGGCTACGCCCACAAGCACGGGGTCATCCACCGCGACGTGAAGCCCGGCAACGTCCTGATCACCGACGAGGGCCAGGTGAAGGTGACCGACTTCGGCATCGCCCGGGCGATCAACACCGAGGAGAGCCTGACCCAGACCGGCGCGGTCATGGGCACGGCCACCTACTTCTCGCCCGAGCAGGCCGAGGGCATCGGGGTCGACGCCCGGAGCGACATCTACTCGCTCGGGGTAGTGCTGTTCGAGATGGTCACCGGACGACCCCCGTTCCTCGGGGACACCCCGGTGGCGGTGGCCTCCAAGCACGTCCGCGACCATCCGCCCGCACCCCGCGAGCTCAACCCGGCGATCCCGCCGACCTTCGAGGCCATCATCCTGAAGGCGATGGCCAAGAACCCCGAGCACCGGTACGCCACGGCCGAGGACCTCCGGGCGGACCTGCTCCGGTTCAACGAAGGTCGAACGGTGCTGGCCATGGACGACGCCACCACGTTGCTGGCCGTGGCCGGGACCACCGCCGGTGGTCGGGGCGGTCCCGGCATGGATGCCACCCAGACGGTGGCCGCCACCGCGCCCGGACAGAGGAGAGCGAGGACGAGGAGGGCGGCTCCAACCGGACCCGCACCTACGCCATCATCCTCGCCATCCTGGTGCTCCTCCTGCTGGTGGCCGGGTACTTCCTGGCCCGCAACCTCGGGTACCTGGGCGGGAGCGCGTCCTTCAATCTTCCCACGGTCACCGGCCAACCGGTGGCCCAGGCCACGTCCAAGCTGACCCAGGACGGCCTGGTGGTGAAGGCCACCATCCAGGATCTCCACCGACCCGCCCGGCACGGTGATCTCCACCGATCCGTCGGCCAATCACTGGTCAAGAAGGGGGACACGGTCACCCTGACGGTGGCCACGGTGGAGAAGGTGGCCGTGCCGGCCGGGATCACCCAGACGACGCTAGCCAACGCGCAGTCCATCCTGACCGCGGCCGGGCTGACCTCGACGGTCAACAACATTCAGAGCAACCAGCCGGCCGGGACCGTGCTGGCGGCCAGTCCCTCTCCGGGGACCAGGGTGCCCAAGGGCAGCTCGGTGACGCTCACGGTGTCGTCGGGGCCGGCCGATGTGCGGGTGCCCTCGCTGGACGGGCTGCCGCAGAACCAGGCCAGCAACGTGCTGGGCCAAGCGGGCCTCAACCTCGGCAACATCAGCCAGGCGTCGTCACCGAGCAACGCCGGACTGGTGATCTCCTCCAGCCCACCGGCCGGGACGTCGGTGAAGCCGGGGAGCTCGGTCGACATCGTGGTATCCACCGGCCCGCCCCCCACCACCACCACGACCACCACCACCTCCACCACCAGCACGACCACCACGACCACGCCCTCCAGTTCCACCACCAGCCCGCCGTCCGCCGGTGGTGGCGGGCACGTCCGCCAGCGGCACTGACGGAGGGCGGTGACCGCCCGCCGTCCCGCCCGGTCGGACCCCCTCAGTCCCGCTCGGGTCGAGGCCAGGAAGTTGGACAGCAGGCTGGGTCCCTCCAGGGTGAGCAGCGACTCGGGGTGGAACTGGACACCCTCGACGGCGAGGGTCCGGTGGCGCAAGGCCCATGACCACCCCGTCGGCGGATGCGGGCGGTGACCTCCAGCACGTCCGGGACGCTGGCCGGGTCGACCACCAGCGAGTGGTACCGGGTGGCGACGAAGGGGTCGGGCAGTCCGGCGAAGACCCCGGCGCCGTCGTGGTGGATGGCCGAGGTCTTGCCGTGCATGAGGGTGGGGGCCGCCACCACCTCGCCGCCGTAGACCTGTCCGATGGCCTGGTGCCCGAGGCACACCCCGAGGATGGGGATCTCCCCGCCCAGCTCCCGGATCACCGTCCATGCTGATGCCGGCCGACTCGGGCCGCCCGGGCCCCGGTGAGATCAGGATGGCGTCGGGGGCCGCGGCCCGGATGCCGGCGACGTCGATGGCGTCGTTGCGGTGGACCACCGGGTCCGCCCCCAGCTCGCCGAGCTCCTGGACGAGGTTGTAGACGAACGAGTCGTAGTTGTCGATGACCAGCACCCGCGTCCCCATGGTCCGCTGATCGTACCGGCCCGGCCCGGCCGTCCCGGACCGGCGCCAACCCGTGGCGACGACTGGCTATCCTTCGCCCATGGCAACCAAGGCCAAGTCGGGTCCGGGCAAGGCGCAGGAAGAAGGGCCGCTCCGCCGCGGGCGGACCACCGAGGCGCGCCGAGTCCGTCCAGTCCAGCCGGTACACGCCCCCCATCCCGAAGAACGTCAAGACCAGCCCCCGGTGGATGGGCATCACCATCATCGTCCTGTTCCTGCATCGGGGTGCGGTGGTCATCCTCAACTACGCCGGACGTGCTCCCCGGCGGGGTGAACAACCTGTGGCTGATCGCCGCCATCGGGGCCATCTTCGCCGGCCTCATCCTGGCCACCCGCTACCACTGAGCCGCCCGCTGCACGCGCCACGAGGGCCGGAACGTCCCATCGGCACGGTCCGGGCTGGGACCGGTCCGCACCGGACGCACGAGAACCGGCCCCTCGGGCCGGCTCTCCATCGTGGTGATAGGCGATTGCGCTGGTCGACCGGCGGGGCCGGCCGGATCAGCCCAGGCGCTCGATGATGGTGGCGTTGGCCATGCCGCCGCCCTCGCACATGGTCAGCAGCCCGTAGCGGCCCTGGGTCCGCTCCAGCTCGTTGACCAGCGTGGCCATCAGCTTGGCCCCGGAGGCCCCGAGCGGGTGGCCGAGGGCGATGGCGCCCCCGTTGACGTTGACCTTGCCGAGGTCGGCGCCGAACTCCTTCTGCCAGGCCAGGACCACCGAGGCGAACGCCTCGTTGATCTCGATGACGTCCATGTCGTCCAGGGTGAGCTTGGCCTTCTCCAGCACCGACCTCGTGGCCGGGATGGGCCCGGTGAGCATGGTGATCGGGTCGCTGCCGGCCACGGCGAAGGCGTGGAAGCGGGCCCTCGGGGTGAGACCCAGGGCGTTGGCCTTCTCCTCGCTCATGATCAGGACACCCGACGCACCGTCGGTGATCTGGGACGAGTTCCCCGCCGTGACCCGCCCGTTCTCGGGACGGAAGGCCGGCTTCAGGTTGGCCAGGGTCTCGACCGAGGAGTCGGGACGGATGCCCTCGTCGCTGGTGATCAGCTCGTCGGTGTCGGCGCGGTCGTCGTCCTTCACGGCCACCGGGATCAGCTCCCGCTCGAACCGGCCCTCGGCGGTGGCCTGGGCGGCCCGTTGGTGCGAGCGGACCGAGAACTCGTCGAGGGCCTCACGGCTGATGTCCCACTGCTCGGCGATCAGCTCGGCACCTTCGCCCTGGCCGACCAGACCGCCCCGCTCGGCGTAGCGGTTCATCATCCGGGGACCGAAGGGGTAGCCCAGGTCACGGACGACCGACGAGCCCATGGGGGTACGGGTCATGACCTCGACCCCACCCCCGATGACGATGTCGTAGGCCCCGGCGATGACGCCCTGGGCCCCGAAGTGGAGGGCCTGCTGGGACGAGCCGCACTGCCGGTCGATGGTGGTGGCCGGTACCGACTCGGGGTAGCCGGCGGCCAGGACGGCGTTGCGCCCGACGTTGAGGGACTGCTCGCCGACCTGCATGACGCAGCCCATGATCACGTCGTCGACCAGGGCGGGGTCGAGATCGTTGCGCTCCACCAGGGCCTTCAGCGGCTCCGATCCCAGGTCGGCGGCGTGCCAGTTGCGCAGCTTCCCGTTCCGCTTGCCCCCGGGGGTGCGGACTGCATCGACGATGACGGCGTCGGTCATGGCGGCTCTCCTTCTTCCGGTCCGGCGGACTGGTGCCTGCCGGCCGCGTTCGGTCTCGGATGTGGACGTCGGACGGCGAGGTCCCCGGCCGTGGCAAAAACTTGACCGGCCGGTCAAGAAATCGTCACGCTCCGATCGTACCCGCCCTGGGACCGCGTCCAACCGCCCAGGCTCCGCCCTCGCCGCCAGGTGGCCGAGAGTGTGGGCCGGCATCGGGACGTCGACCGGGGACGATGCCGCCGGGGCTACGGTTCGGGGGATGACCGGCCGGATCAAGGACATGGACCGCTGGCTGGGTGACGGCGGAATGGAGCTCATCGGGACGGTGGGCGGGTCCTTCGACGACTACGGGGTGGACGGCGAGGACCTCGGGTGGGTCACCGGGTCACTGGTCCCGACCACCGCGGCCTGCAACCCCCACGGCATCGTCCAGGCCGGGGTGCACGGTCTCCTCCTGGACGCGGCCATGAACTTCGCCATCAACTCGGCCCTGGCCGGCAAGGACCGCACCCGGGGCACCCTGGAGATGAAGATCGAGACCATGCGCCCGGCCCGGGTGGGGGAGACACTATCGCCTGCGTGGGGACGTGGTCCGCATGGCCCGGCAGGTGGCCTACGGCGAGGCCACGGTCACCGATGACCTGGACCGGCTGGTCAGCCGGTCCACCGGCACCTTCCTGCTCCACCGTTCGGAGTGACGCCCTCTCGGCCTTCTCCTGTCCCCAGCGCCCCGCTCCTCGGGTGGGTCTTGGTGGCGAGCCGTCCGGGAAGGGTGATATAGTTGCTTGTTACAAGCACATTGGTGACCGACGCCCAGGAGTGCGAGAGATCCCGGTGGCACCGACCGCGAACCCCATCCAGACGCGGACACACGGCGTCCGTCCCACGTGCAGCGTGTCGGCCGAGCTGGAGCGCTCGCTGACCCAGGTGGCCCGGGCCATCCTCCGCCTGGAGGTGCCCCGCAGCGAGCTGGCCGAGGGGGAGTCGGTGGACCGGGCCGGCTACTGGTTGCTGGTGCGCCTGTCGACCCAGGCCCCGGTGCGCCTGTCCGAGCTGGCCGACACGGTCGAGCTGGACCTGTCGACGGTGAGCCGGCAGATGCGGGACCTGGTGGCCATCGGGCTGGTGTCGAAGGTTCCCGATCCCGACGACGGCCGGGCGTCGCTGCTCAGCCTGTCCGAGCGCGGTCGGGCGGTGCTCGAGGCGGTCTCGGAGGCCCGCCGGCAGGCACTGGCCGAGGTCATCAACGACTGGTCGGACGAGGAGCGCACCGCTCTGACCCAGGGCCTGTCCCGACTGGAGGAGGGGCTCCACCGCGGCGCGGGAACAGCAGCACCCGGGACCTACCGGGCCGGGAGGTGGCGCCGTGAGCATCGACACCCCCTCCCGCCCGGGCCCCGCGGCCGGAGCGACGTCCGGGGCCGGTCCCGACCTCCCGTCCGGGACCGGTCCGATGCTGGCCCTCACCCACCGCCAGATCCTCATCGTGTTCAGCGGCCTGATGATCGGCATGTTCCTGGCCGCCCTGGACCAGACCATCGTGGGCACCGCCCTGCCCACCATCGTCAACAGCCTGCACGGCCTCAACCACATCAGCTGGGTGGTGACCGCCTACCTGCTGACCTCGACCATCTCCACCCCCCTCTACGGCAAGCTGTCCGACCAGTTCGGCCGCAAGGGGCTCTTCCAGTTCGCCATCGTGGTGTTCCTGATCGGCTCGGCCCTGACCGGCCTCAGCCAGAACATGGCCCAGCTCATCGCCTTCCGCGGCATCCAGGGACTGGGCGCCGGCGGCCTGATGGCCATGGCCTTCACCATCATCGCCGACGTGGTCTCGCCCCGGGAGCGGGGCCGCTACCAGGGGTACTTCGGGGCCACCTTCGCCCTGTCCTCGGTGGCCGGGCCCCTGCTCGGCGGGGTCTTCACCGACAACCTCAGCTGGCGGTGGATCTTCTACATCAACATCCCCATCGGCATCGTGGCCCTGGTGGTCACCTCGGCGGTGCTCAAGCTCCCGTTCCGGCGCCAGGCCCACCAGATCGACTTCCTGGGGGCCGGCCTCATGCTGGTCGGGGTGACCGCCGCCCTGCTGGTGACGGTGTGGGGCGGCACCCAGTACGCCTGGGGCTCGCCGGTCATCGTCGGGCTGTCGGTCGCCGCCGTGGTGCTCATCGTGGCCTTCGTGCTGTGGGAGCGGAAGGCGGCCGAGCCCATCCTGCCCGCCCAGCCTCTACCACATCGGCATCTTCCGGGTCTCGATCGTCGGTGTCGTTCCTCCTGTCCATGATCATGTTCGGCGCCATCATCTACCTGCCCGCTCTACCTGCAGCTGGTCGACGGGGTGTCGGCCATGGTGTCGGGCCTCCTGATGATCCCGATGATGATGGGCGTGCTGGGCGCCTCGATCGCTCTCGGGCCAGCTGGTGACCCGCACCGGCCGGTACAAGGTGTTCCCCGTCATCGGCTCGGTGCTGGTCATCACTCGGGATGTGGCTGCTCTCCCACCTCGGCCTGCACACCTCCCACCTGACCATGAGCCTCTACGTGATCGTCCTGGGCGCCGGCATGGGCATGACCATGCAGGTGATGGTGCTGGCCGTCCAGAACGCCGTGCCGGCCGACCCACGATCGGCACGGCCACCGCCGCGGTGACCTTCTTCCGGTCGCTGGGCGGGGCCTTCGGCACCTCGCTGTTCGGAGCGGTGTTCATCGCCGGGCTGAGCCACTGGATCCCCGCCTGGTGCCCGGGGCGGCCGGCTCGTCCATCCATGTGAACGGCAGCTTCTCCATGAGCCCGGCCCAGCTCCACGCCTTCCCTCCCGTGGTGCAGCACGGCATCCTCGAGTCCTTCGTCCGCTCGCTCCACTCGGTGTTCCTGCTCGGGCGTGCCCCTGGCCGCGGTGATGTTCGTCCTGACCCTGTTCCTGAAGGAGGTCCGGCTGCGGTCGACCTCGGGCCTGGAGCGGCCGAGCGAGGACCTGGCCATGGGCGGCGGGATGTCCGGGGCCGGCGACGCCGAGTTCGACGAGGGCGTGATCGGCGGCGCCGAGGCCGTCGGCTGAGCTCGACGCCTGCGGCCGATCGGCTCGGCTCCCGCCGGCCCCGCGCTCGACTAGACCGTGGAGATGCTGCTACGAATCTTCACCGAGCCCCAGCAGGGCGCCTCCTACGACACCCTGCTGGCCGTCGCCCAGACCTCGGAGTGCCTCGGCTTCGACGCCTTCTTCCGGAGCGACCACTACCTGGCCATGGGGAGCGCCAGACGGCCTTCCCGGCCCGAGCGACGCCTGGATCACCCTGGCCGGCATCGCCCGGGAGACCAGCCCGGATCCGGCTCGGGACCCTGGTCACCTCGGCCACCTTCCGGCTACCCGGGCCCCTGGCCATCAGCGGTGGCCGGGGTCGACGCCATGTCCGGCGGCCGGGTGGAGCTGGGCATCGGGGCCGGCTGGTACGAGGCCGAGCACACCGCCTACGGCATCCCCTTCCCGCCCCTGGGCGAGCGGTTCGAACGGCTGGAGGAGCAGCTGGCCATCATCACCGGACTGTGGGGGACGCCGGACGGCGCCACGCTTCACCCTGGAAGGCGCCCACTACCAGGTGGTGGACAGCCCGGCCCTGCCCAAGCCGGTCCAGCGTCCCGGGCCACCGATCATCGTGGGCGGGCACGGGGCCCAGGCGCACGCCCCGGCTGGCCGCCACCTACGCCGCCGAGTTCAACCTGGCCTTCTCGTCGCTCGACGACACCGGCGCCCAGTTCCAGCGGGTGCGGGCCGCCTGCGAGGCCGCGGGACCGCGACCCGACCACGCTGGCCTACTCCGCCGCCCAGGTGGTGTGCTGCGGACGGACCGACGCCGAGGTCGCCGGCCCGGGCCGCGGCCATCGGCCGCGAGGTCGACGAGCTGCGCGACCAACGGGCTGTGCGGCTCCCCCGAAGAGGTGGTGGCCAAGCTGGCCACCTTCGCCGGGGTCGGCGCCGACCGCATCTACCTGCAGATCCTCGACCTCGCCGACCTCGACCACCTGGCCCTGATCGCCGAGGCGGTCCTGCCCCACTGCGCCTCGCTGTGATCCCGGTGGCTCGGCCGCGTCGGCCTCGACCGGCGGCCTCAGACCGCCGAGCGGTCGAGCCGGCCGCCAGGTCGTCCCAGGGCCAGGCCGAGGCCACCAGGGTGAGCGACTGGACCCGGGCCTCGAGCGAGTGGGCCCGGGTGGACAGCATGATCTCGTCGGCCCCGGTGCGGCGCCTGCAGCTCGAGCCAGGCCCGGCTGGACCAGTGTCGGGCTCCCCGATCAGGTGGGTGGCGGTGGCGGCGTCGATCAGGGCCCGCTCCTGGGGCGTGTACCGGTAGGCGGCCGCCTCCTCGGGGGAGGGGACCGGGACCGAGCCGGCCGGTCCGCAGCTGGAGGGTGCTGAGGGCCGAGGGCCCGGCCAGCCACCGGGCCTCCTCCTCGGTGGGGGCGCACAGCACCGAGACCGCCGGCATGAAGTAGGGCTCGGCCAGGAGGAAGGAGGGGCGGAACTCGGCCCGGTACAGCTCGACCGCCTGGTCCAACAGGGCGGGGGCGAAGTGGTAGGCGAAGCGAGAAGGGCAGGCCGAGCAGGCCGGCCAGCTGGGCGCTGAAGGTCGACGAGCCGAGCAGCCACACCTCGGGGAGGTAGCCCCGGCCGGGGACCGGGGCCGGGATGGGACACCGGGCCGTCGCTGTCGGCCAGGTAGTCGATGAGCTCCACCACGTCCTGGGGGAAGGTGTCGGCCCCGGTGTCGGCGGCGCGCCGGAGGGCCCGGGCCGTGACCTGGTCGGTGCCCGGGGCCCGACCCAGGCCGAGGTCGATGCGCCCGGGGTGGAGGGCCTCCAGGGTGGCGAACTGCTCGGCGATGACCAGCGGGGCGTGGTTGGGGAGCATGACCCCGCCGGCCCCGACCCGCAGGGTGGTGGTGGCGTCGGCCAGGTGGCCGATGAGCACGGCGGGGGCCGAGCTGGCCACCGCCGGCATCCCGTGGTGCTCGGCCACCCACATCCGGCGGTAGCCGAGCTGCTCGACCACTCCGGCCAGGCGGGTGGTGTCGGCCAGGGCCTCGGCCGGCGTGAAGCCCTTTGGCCACGGTGGCCAGGTCGAGCACGGAGAGGGGCACCATGACCAGGTCAACACCGTCCTGGTCCGCGATCTTCCGGGGCCGCTCGGTGGGCCGCGGTCCGGGGGTCAGGTCGACGGGACGGCCAGCTCCTCCAGGCGGGCCAGCGACTTCTCCATGTTGGTCCTGGTGGCCTCGGCCACCTTGTCGTGTCGGAGGAAGAGCCGCTGGTGGTCCTGGGAGATGTCCCAGCTCTCGCGCACCCGGGTACCCCCCTCGACCGGCTCGAGCTCGTAGCGCCAGATGCGGCCGCCCAGGAACCTTGCCGAGGGACCCGGCCAGGGTGGCCTGCCAGGCGATCCGGCGGTTCTCCTCGAACTCGATGACCGTGTTGCCCATCGAGTAGCCCATCCCCAGGTGCATGGACATGCCGAAGGTGGTGCCGAGGGCCAGGCGCTCGGGAGCGCCGGGCTTCACCCCCCGCAGCTGGCCGGAGCCGTCGAACTGGGTGTGACGCGAGGCGTCGGCGATGACGTCGAAGATGGCCTCGGGCGGGGCCGGGATGGTCCGCTCGGTGGAGACGACGTATCCATCCATCGGGCTCCCCTGCCGTCTCAGCGACCGGGGCTGGAGTGCATGATGCCGCCGACGGAGTCGGAGGGGACGCTGCCGGTGTCGCCACCGGTCACGATGGCCACTCTTCCCTGCAGTCTCATATGACTCCCGTGCGCTCGGTGAGGCCGGTCCGGCGGGGCTCCCGGTTCTCCGGCGCTCCGGGCCGGTCGTTCCAGGGCGCCTCCCGCCGGCGTACGGATCCTAACGGTCCGCCCGGTGCCGGACCCGGGACCCCAGACCCGGCGCGGACCCAGGTGCACGCGGTCCACCGTCGCCCAAACCGCGGCACGGATGGCATCATCGGGGCGTGCCCCGCCCCTCCATGCGCGATGCCGCCGCGCACCTTGCGGCCCTGGACCCCGTCCTCGCCGACCTGGTGGACCGTCACGGCCCGCCGCCCCGCCGCCGACCGGTCCGGCTCGACCAGCGGTTCGAGTCCCTGGCCGAGATCATCGTCTACCAGCAGCTGGCCGGGCGGGCCGCGGCCACCATCCACGGCCGCTTCGTGGAGTCGATGGCCGGCTCGGTCACCCCCGAAGCGGTACTGGCCGCGCCCGACGGCCTCCTGGCCTCGTCCGGGCTCAGCCGGGCCAAGGCCTCCTCCATCCGGGACCTCGCCGCCCACGTGGCCGACGGCCGGATCGTGCTCGAGCGCATCGGCCGACTGCCCGACGAAGAGGTCGTCGACCATCTCACCCAGGTGCGGGGCATCGGCCCCTGGACGGCCCAGATGTTCCTCCTCGGCACGCTCGGCCGGCTCGACGTCTGGCCCACCGGGGACTACGGGGTCCGGGCCGGCTTCGGGAGGGCGTGGGGGATGGACGAGACCCCCACCCCCATGGCCCTCACCGCCCTGGGCGAACCCTTCCGGCCCTACCGGAGCCTGGTGGCCTGGTACTGCTGGCGGGTGGTGGACGATCGGATCGGGGAGGAGTGACCGCGGGCCGGCCGGGACCAGTGGATTTCCGCCGGCGGAGGCCACGGTGGGCTGGACGGATCCCGTCAGGCGGCGGGGAGGCGGGCGCCGATGGTGCCGGCCACCTCCTCCACCGTGGGCGAGTCCATGCACGGTGGGGAGACGAGAGCACCGGCCATCAGCTGGGGCCAGCCCACCCACACGTCGCGCACCCGGGCCGAGGAGGCCAGGCCCCACTCGGCCCGGGTCAGGCAGAGCATGGCGGAGACCGGGACCTCGGACCCCGACCGCGCCCCGGCCAGGCTGGCCCGGACGATCTCGACCTGACGGCCCAGTTCGTCCAGTGAGTCCGTGCAGTTCTTTCGGCCCACGTGGAGCTCGGGGAGGTCGAGCCGGCCGAGGGGGCCGGGGCGCCTGGTATGGACCAGGCCCTTGTGGTGTTGGGCGTCGATGACGAAGACCCCGGCCGGGCCCACGGCGATCAGGGGGATGGTGACCGGGGAGTCCGGGACCCGGCGGTCGTTGAGAACGATGACCCCCCGGCCCCCGACCATCTCGAGGGTGGCTCGGAGGCGGCTCCGGCGGTCCCCCTCGGCCCGGCGCACCCAGGGCCGGCCGGCGAGGCCGCCGGTCCTGGCGCCCGGTCTGTCGTCGTCGGCCATCGGGCCCATGGTACGAGACCGCACCCGGCGAGAGGTCGATCGGGACGGCCCCGCCCTTGTGAACCGGTTCCCGATCGGGTCCGTGGTTTGTTGCAACTTGGCGCGCGCTGTTCCCTTTGGTGGGGTGGAGCGCGAAGATGGGCGGGTGGGCGCACCTGCGCCCGTGGCGGGGGAGTACCCCGGGGGAGACCCCGGAAGGGGGAAGTCCATGCGTGTGTCGAACCTTCTCGAAGGGAAAGGGACCATGGTGGTCACCGTCACCCGGGACGCCACCGTCGGGGACGTGGTGGCCGACCTGGCCCACCACAAGGTCGGGGCCCTGGTGGTCTCGCCCGATGGAGTGACGCATCCAGGGCATCGTCTCCGAGCGGGACATCGTGAAGCAGCTGAGCGTGCTCCGCACCCAGCTGCTCGACGACCCGGTGTCCTCGATCATGTCCACCGACGTCCGGGTGTGTTCCCCGAGCGACGACATCGAGTCGATCATGAACCTGATGACCGAGCACCGGTTCCGCCACGTCCCGGTGGTCGAGGCCGGACGGCTGGTCGGGATCATCAGCATCGGGGACGTGGTCAAGAGCCGGATCGGGGAGCTCGAGAAGGATCGTAACGAGCTGATGGAGTACATCACCGCCCGCTGACCGCCGTCGGCGGGCGGGACCGGGCTGTCGGCTCCGGCCTACGCTCGTGGGGTGCTCGATCAGGGAACCCGGCTCGGGATCGTGATCGTCGACCACGGCTCACGCCGGAGCGAGGCCAACCGGCGACACGAGGAGTTCGTGGCCCGGTGGCGGCAGGAACGCGGGCTGGCCAACGTCGAGGCGGCCCACATGGAGTTGGCCGAGCCCTCCATCGGGACCGCGGTGGACGCCTGCGTGACGGCCGGCGCGGCCATCGTCGTCGTCGCCCCGTACTTCCTGTGGCCCGGCAGCCACTGGGATCGCGACATCCCGGCCCTCGCCGCCGAGGCCTGCCGCTCCCACCCCGGTGTCCGGTATCTGGTGGCGGCGCCCCTCGGTCCGCACCCCCTGCTCGGCGAGATCGTCGAGCAGCGTATCGACCACTGCCTGGCCCATGCGGCCGGCGACGCCCCCGAGTGCGACGTGTGCGCCGGCAGCGGCCGGTGCCGGCTCATCTGAGGATCCCGGACGACTCCGGGCCCGACCCGGACCCGGGTCGGTCGCTCCGCCGCGCTGGCGCGGGCTACGCGCCGCAGTCGCCGGTCCAGGGCTGGCTGCCGTCGAGGGCGTAGAGGGCCACCGCCACGGTGTCCTGCTCGGCCTTGGAGGCCGAGCTCGGGGTCACCCCGATGAGGTAGGTGAGGCCGGCGGCCTGGGCGGCCACGTTCCAGGTGGACTGGCTGAACTGGAAGGCCCCGTAGTAGCCGTTGCCGGTGTTGATGCTGTAGTCCCCGCCCGACTCCCGTTGGATGACGCACTGCAGGAAGGAATTGAGGGCGGGGTCGGGGAGATCGGCCCCGGCCCCGGCGGGAGGGGCGACCGGTGCGGGAGCCGTGGTGCCCGGCGATGTCGGCGTGCTCGGTGCGGGGATGGTCGGCACGGTCGTGGCCCCCGCGGTGGTGGCGGTCTTGCTCGGAGCCGACCTGGCCGCCTGCTTCTGGGCCGCCGCCACCGCGGCCACCGCGGCGGCGTCCTGGGCCGAGGCCTGGGCCGCCACCGCCGTGGCCAGCTGGCCGGTCACCTGGCTGTGGAGGGCGGCGAGATGGCCGGCACTGGTGTCGGCCTGGCCGAGGACGGTGGCCTGGCTGGCCTCGTCGGCGCGGTCCCGGTCCTGCTGCTGGCGGAGCGAGGCCTGATGGGCCTGGAGCTGCGCCTGGGCGGTGTGGAGCTGGTCCACCGCGGTCGTGATGTTGCCCACCGCGATGGACGTGTACTCGCTCGCCGCCTGGGCGTGCTCCTGGTTGCCGGCGAACAGCGAGGCGGCGGAACTCCCCGAGCCCGTGCCGTAGTCCATGTAGGCCCGTACCGCCTGGCTCCGGACCAGCGCCACCTTGCTCGCCACCTGCTGGCTGTCCTGGCCGATCTGCTGGCCGATCTGGGTGATGGCCTGGCCGTCGGCGGCCACCCGGGCCGAGGCCACCGAGTACTGCTGTTGGTACGTGTCGACCTCAGCTGCTCCTGGACGAGCTGCTGGGCGATGGCGGCGGCCTGGGCCCGCAGTGCGGCCACCTGGTCGGCCCCGGCGGGTCGCGGATCGACGACCACCAGGGAGGAGGTCGAGGCCACGAGCGTGGCGAGGAGCACTGCCGAGATCCTGCGTCGACGGTGCACTCTGGCGGTCACGTCCGCCATCGGTGAGAACCGGGCGCGAAACACGATGGAGGACCAATTTAGTGGCCCGGGCCGTGGGCCAACAAGGCGGCCCCGTTCGGCGGGTGGCGCAGCCCTACTCGATGGCGCCCTCGCCCTTGACCTGGGCGCCGATCTCCATCATCTCCTCCTCGTGCTCGGCGACCTCCTTTCGCGACTGGTCGTCGGTGGCGGAAAACCGCTCCTCAGCTGCGGCGTTCTCCTCGTCGGTCGGGGCGCGATCGGCCTGGTGACCGTGTCCGGCGTCGGCCCGCTCGGCGGCCTCGGTGCTGGCGTCTGGTTCGGTGTGTTCGTCCATGGTCTCCTCCGGGCTGGTAGTGCGCCGCGCCGACCTGAACGGTCCGGAACGACTGGTTGCGGCACGGTTGGCGTTACCCAGCGCGCCCCTCCGGCAAACGCCCCCGGGCCGTTCAGCCGCCCAGGACCGCTCCCGCGCCCACCGGCGGCCCGGCTCCCGCGGTGGCCTCACCGGCTCCCGGCTCCGGTTCCGGTCCCGGGGCCGGTGCCGGCGGGCCCCGGGGCCAACAGGATGCAGAGCAGCCCGGCCAGCCCGGCCATGGCCGCGCAGTACCACCAGAGGTGGTGGAAGCTGCGCAGGGCCGACAGCGCCCCGGTGGGGGCGCCGAGGATCACGACCAGGAGGGCCACACCGAAGGCGCCACCCACCTGGCGGGCGGTCTGGTTCACGGCGCTGCCCACCGCGAACCGCTCGGGGTGGAGGCTGGAGACGGCGGCGGCACTGAGGACCGGGAAGGTGAGGCCGATCCCGAGGCCGGTGATCAGGGTGGCCGGCAACCAGATGCCGACGTAGTCGGGCCGGAGCCCGACCCGGGTGGCGTACCAGACCAGCCCGGCCACGAAGACCACGAACCCGGCCAGACGAGGACCCGTCGGAAGCCGAAGCGGGCCGCCATCCGTCCGGCCGGCCCCGCCACCACCGCCACCACCAGGGGACCCGGGGTGACGGCCAGTCCGGCCTTCAGGATGGAGTAGTGCCACACGCCGGTCAGGAACAGGATGTTGCCCAGCAGCATGGCGAAGAAGCCCATGGCGTAGAGGAACGTGGAGGCGTTGGCCACGCTGAAGGACCGGGACCGGAACAAGGTGAGGTCGAGGACCGGCTCGGGATGCCGGCTGGACCGACGGAGGAAGGCCAGGCCCACGACCACGGCGCCGGCGAAGCAGCCGAGAACGGCCGCCGACGACCAACCCCAGGTCGGGTCCCTCGGAGATCCCGAGCACCAGGGCGGCCAGGGCCGCGCCGATCAGGACCACCCCGAGGTAGTCGGGCGCAGCCCGGTCCCCGCCCGCCCGGCTCTCGGTGAGGACCCGCCGACCCACCAGCCAGGCCGCCGCTCCGATGGGCAGGTTGACCACGAACACCCACCGCCAGCCGCCCGGCGGCGATGAGACCGGCGCCGAAGGACGGCCCGGTGGCCACGGCCAGCGCCCCGACCCCTCCCCAGAGCGCCACCACCTGGGACCGGCGCTCCCGGGGGAAGGCCCCGAGCAGCAGCCCCAGCGAGGACGGCAGGAGTGCGGCCGCCCCCACGCCCTGGAGCAGGCGGCCCATGACCAGGAGCGGGACCGAAGGGGCCAGGGCGCACAGCGCCGAGCCGAGGCAGAAGATGCCCAGTCCGGCGAAGAACACCCGTCGGCTCCCGATGCGGTCGGCGGTCCGGCCCGCCGTCACCAGCATGGAGCCGAACACGATGCCGTAGCCGGTGACCACCCAGGCCAGGGTGGCCCGGCTGTCGTGGGGGAACGAGTGCTCGAGGGCCGGGAAGGCCACGTTCACGATGGACAGGTCGAGAGAGGCCATGAACGCCCCGAGGGCGGTGACCACGAAGATGGTCCGCTGGCGCGAAGGGGCGAGGGCCCCGGCCTCCTCGTCTACAGTCGATTCCGTCACGGAACCGACTGTAGGGGACTGTGTTGCATGATGCAACTAACTCGGAGATGAAGGCCATGGCCAGGGTGTTCTCCCAAACGGTGATCCGGTGACCGACCGGGGAGTGGCCCTGGTGACCGGGGCCAGCCGCGGCATCGGCAAGGCCATCGCCGTGCACCTGGCCCGAGCCGGGTTCGACGTGGCCCTCGGGGCCCGGACCCGGCACGAGGGGGAGGCGCGGGAGCACTCCTCGACGGTGGCCGCCTCGGACACTCGACCCCTGCCCGGCTCGCTCGACACCACCGCGGCCCTGGTGGAGGAGACCGGGCAGCGGGCCCTAGCGCTGGTGCTCGACCTGCTGGACCGGGCCTCGCTGGGCGCCGCGGTGGCCACCGTGCTCGAACGGTGGGGCCGGATCGACGTGCTGGTCAACAACGGGCGCTACGTCGGCCCCGGCCACATGGACCGGCTGCTGGACACCCCGGTCGAGCTGCTCGACCGCCACCTCGAGGCCAACGTCATGGCCCCGGTCATCCTGAGCCGCCTGGTCCTTCCGGGCATGGTGGAGCGGGGGTCCGGGGTGGTCGTCAACCTGGCCTCCGGCTCGGGTCGGATGGATCCGCCCGCTCCCGCCGGGCAGGGTGGGTGGGGGTTGGGTTACGGCATGTCCAAGGGCGCCCTCCACCGCCTGGCCGGCATGATCGCCGTGGAGCTCGGCGACCGCGGTGTACTGGCCTTCAACCTGAGCCCGGGCTTCGTGGCCACCGAGCGCATCGCCATGGACATGGGCGGCTTCGGGTTCGACGCCGAGGCCGGCGCGCCGGCCGACGTGGTCGGGGCGGTGGCGGCCTGGCTGGTGACCGCCCCCGAGGCGCGGGAGCGCAACGGCCAGTGGGTGGAGGCCCAGGCGGTCTGCCGGGAGCTCGGGCTGCTGCCGGGCTGGCCCTGAGGGGTTGGGCCCGGCCGGTACTGTGACCGGGACCATGGCCGAGCCGACGTCCACCCGCGACCTGCTGCTCGACGCCGCCGCCCGCCTCTTCGCCGAGCGGGGGGTCGACAACGTCTCACTGGCCGAGATCGTGCGGGCCGCCCACCAGCGGAACGCCTCGGCGGTCCACTACCACTTCGGGAACCGGGACGAGGTGCTCCGGGCTCTCCTGGCCCGGCACGTCCCGGTCATCGCCGAACGGCGGCACCTACTGCTCGAGCAGGCCCGCTCCGGTGCCGACGATGACATCCGGTCGGCGACCGAGGCCATCGTCCGACCCGTCACCGAGTTCGCCCAACGCGGGCTGGCGCGAGCGGGCCTACCTCCAGATCGGATCGGAGATGACCGGGGCCGTCGACCGCACCACCCCGGAGATCCGCCAGCTGTTGGCCCGGACCGAGGGTCACCAGGCCTGGGAGCTGCTGCGCCGGCGTTGTCCGGGGGTGCCCGGCGATCTCTGGCGGGTGCGACGGGAGATCTGCATCGCGTTCATCGGCCGGGCGGCCGCCGACCGGGCCCGACGGTTGGACCGTGGGGAGAAGGGGCCCGTACTGTCCGACGACCGGTTCGTGGACAACCTGGTCGACATGGTGATCGGGGCGATGACCGCACCCCACCTCGGTGGATGAGAGGCTGTCCCGATGGCCAGCGAGTACGGGGTCCCGACCACGGCGGACCTCGATGCCATGTACGAGAAGCTGAAGAACTGGGACCGCTGGGGCCGGGACGACCAGCGGGGCATGCTCAACCATCTGACCGATGCCCGCCGGCCTCTCGGCCGCCGGCCTGGTACGGACGGGGGAGGCCCTCAGCCTGGCCCACGACCTGGCCACCGAGCCCCAACCCGAGCACCCGAGTCCGGTGCAGCACCACATGCTGGCCTCCGGCGACGCCCGGGACGCCAACGGGATCCCCGGGTACGAGGCGGCCCGCGACCACCTGGCCCTCGACGTGCACGGCCTCCTCACCACCCATGTGGACGCGTTGTCCCATATGTTCGTCCGCGGCGAGATGTACGGCGGGCGCGCCGGCCAGCGAGGTGCGCAGCGACGGGGCCACCGCCAACACCGTGCTCTCGATGGCCGACGGGGTGGTCGGCCGCGGCGTGCTCCTCGACGTGCCGCGGGCCCTCGGCACGCCCTATCTCGGGCCCGGCGAGGTGGTGACGGTCGAGGAGCTCGAGAGGGCCGAACGGGCCCAGGGGGTCACGGTCGGCCCCGGGGACATCCTGCTGGTGGCCTGGGGCCGGGAGGCCCGCAAGGCGGCGACCCGGGGCTTCGACGGGTTCGCCGGCCTGCACGCCGAGTGCCTGCCCTGGCTGCAGGAGCGGGAGGTGGCGGTGCTGGGAAGCGACGGGATCTCCGATCCCATGCCGTTCGTGGGCACGCCGCAGTGGCCGTTCCCGGTCCACCAGGTCGGCATCACCGCCATGGGCCTGCACCTCATCGACAACGTGGCCCTGGCCGCGCTGGGCGAACGGTGCGCCGCCGCCGGGCGGTGGGAGTTCCTCTTCACCATGGGCCCGCTGCGCATCCCCAAGGGGACCGGGTGTCCGGTCAATCCGGTGGCCGTGCTGTGAGCGCCGGAACGGCCCACGACGAACTCCGCGCCCTGGTCCAGCGCTACGCCCGGGCCGTCGACCGTCGGGACCTCGAGGCCCTGGCCGCGCTGTTCCATCCCGACGCCACCCTGGTGGGTGCGAACGGGACCCAGACCGTCGGGGAGTGGCTCGGGACCATGCGGGCGCCCCGGGCCTTCCCCACCAGCATGCACCTCCTCGGCGACCCGCTCATCTCGGTCGGGACAAGAGGGACCGAGGCCAGCCTCGACACCTACGCGGTGGTCTACCAGATCGGCGACCCGGCCTCGGGGGGAGGCGACCTGACCCTGGGGATCAACTACCTCGACCGGGCGGTCCACCAGCAGGGGCGCTGGCTCATCATCCGCCGCGAGTCGCGCACCGTCTGGATGCGCTAGGCGGCAACCCGGCTCAGGCCGGCCGGTTCCGCACCAGCCGCCCCGGCATGGCCCCGGTCGGCACCCCCTCGTGGATGGTCACCTGGCCGGCCACCACGGTGGCGGCGAAGCCGGTCGACCGCTGCTCCAACCGCAGTCCCCCGCCGGGCAGGTCGTCCACGAGGCGCGGCACGGCCGGGCCCACCGTGGCCGGGTCGAGGACGTTGAGGTCGGCGGCCATGCCGGCCCGGATCAGTCCCCGGTCGGTGAACCCCCAGGCCAGGGCCGGGGCGAGGGTGATCATCCGAACCGCCTCCTCCAGGGTGAACTCGCGGCGCTCCCGCACCCAGTAGCCCAGCAGGTGGGTGTGGATGGAGGAGTCGGCAATCTGGCTGAGGTGGGCGCCCGAGTCGGAGAAGGTCATGACGGTCCGGGGGTGCCGCATGGCCCGGAGGAGCACCTCCTCGTCCTGCGGGTACAGGCTCGGTTGGATGAACAGCTGGTCACCGCCGGACTCGACGCACAGGTCGATCATGGCCTCGGCCGGATGCACCCCGCGCTCCCGCGCCACGTCGGCCACCGACGGATTGGGCGGCAGCCCCTGCCGGTAGACACGGATGCCCTCGAAGTCCGGCGGCCGCGCCTGGGCGCCGACCCCCTTCCACCCCGAGTAGTCGGCCCGCACCGCGGCGTCCACGTACTCCCGCCTGTGTTCGGGATCGGCCAGCACGGCCAGCTGGTCCGCCACCGGCCGCGACCGGAGTGCCTCCCACGACCCGATGAGGTCGAAGGGCAACCGCGTCTTCAGGGACAGGAGCACCGAGATGCCCCGGCAGTGGGTCTGGGCGATGCACCGGCCGCCCGAGGTGGCGGCCTGGTCCAGGAAGTCGAGCAGGTAGCCCGAGCCCCGGGTGGCGACCAGGCCGAAGGTCACCGGCACCTGGGTCTGGGCGGCCAGGGCCCGCACCCGGTCCAGGCCACGGGCCCGGTCCTCGGGGTCGGGGTCGGACATGCCGGCATCGGCGGTCTCGAAGATGCCGGTGCCGAGATCGCCGAGGACGCCGACCAGCTCGGCCACCTCGGACCAACTGGCCAGGCGGGAGGCCACCGGCCGGCCGTCGGAGGTCTCGTGGTGCTGGGTGCGCGAGGTGGAGAAGCCGAGGGCCCCGGCCCGGAGCGACTCGGCCAGCTGGCCCTTCATGGCCGCCAGGTCGTCGTCGGTGGCCTCCTCCTCGAAGGCCCGCTCACCCATGGCCCAGGTGCGGAGGGCCGAGTGCCCCACCTGGGCGGCGAAGTTGATCCCCTTGTCCAACCGCTCGACGGCGTCGAGGTACTCGGGGAAGGTCTCGAAACTCCACTCGATGCCGGCGGCGAGGGCGCCCGGGTCGATGTCCTCGGCCCGCTCGAGGTTGCGTACCACCAGGGCCCGCTCCGCGGCCCGGACCGGGGCCAGGGTGAACCCGCAGTTGCCCATGACCGCCGTGGTCACCCCGTGCCAGCAGGAGCTCGATCCGGTGGCGTCCCAGAACACCTGGGCGTCGAGGTGGGTGTGTCCGTCGATGAAGCCCGGAGTCACCGCCCGGCCCTCGGCGTCGAGCTCGTGGGTCCCTGTCTCGCGGATGGGCCCGACGAAGGCGATGCGGTCCCCCACGATCCCGACATCGGCCCGGAACGAGCCGAGCCCCGAACCGTCCACCACGGTGCCGTTGCGGATCACCAAGTCGTAGGGCATGCCGTCTCACCGCTTCCCGGGCGTGTAATGAGCGTATATTAGACCTCGATGGGACGGTCCTCGGAGATCCGCCGGCGCCTCGGCCACCCGGTCATCGACATCGACGGCCACATGGCCGAGCACCTCCCCACCCTGGCCCCCTATCTCGAGCAGGAGGGACTCTCCTTGGACCACCCGTCGTTCCGGCGGCTGGTACCGCCCTACGGGGGGACCGACCGGAGCTGGCACGAGCAGACCCCGGCCGAGCGGGCGGCCACCCGCACCCCGCGGGGACCGTGGTGGAGCGCCCCGGCCGGCCGGACCATCGACCTCGCCACGGCCCTCTTCCCCGAGCTCCTCTACGAGCGGCTCGACGACATCGGCATCGACTTCGGACTGGTCTATCCCAGCCTCGGACTGGTCTTTCTCCATACCGACGACCCGAAGTACCGGGTCGGGGCCTGCCGGGCCCTCAACCGGGCCAACGCCGAGACCTTCGCCCCGCTGGCCGACCGGCTGTGTCCGGTGGCGGCCATCCCCATGCACTCCCCGGAGGAGGCGGTGGCCGAATTGGAGTACGCCGTCACCGGGCTCGGTTTCAAGGCGGTGCTCTGCGCCGGCTACGTCCAGCGCCCCTTCGAGGCCCTGGCGGGCCAGGACGCGGAGCTGTCCCGTTACGCCTTCTGGCTGGACCAGTTCGGGATGGACTCGGCCTACGACTACGACCCGGTGTGGGCCCGGGCCGAGGAACTCGGGGTCTCCATCGCCTTTCACTCCGGGTTCATCGGCATGACCCCGTACCGCTCGCCGACCAGCTACGTCTTCAACCACCTGTCCATGCTGGCCGAAGGGCAGCAGTCGTTGGCCAAGTCGCTCTTCCTCGGCGGTGTGACCCGGAGGTTCCCCGCCATGAACTTCGTGTTCCTGGAAGGAGGGGTGGCGTGGGCCGCCGCCCTGTTCAGTGACATCGTCGGCCACTGGGAGAAGCGGAACCTGGCCGCCCTGCGGGCCACCCTCGACCCCAGCCTCATCGACCGGGACGTGATGATCGAGATGATGGGCCGCTACGGCTCGGGTGCGCCCCGCCTGGGCCGCGACCCGACCCGCCGGCCTCCCGAGGACGAGGCCACCCTGGACGAGTGGGCGGCGTGCGGGATCACCGAGGCTGCCGACATCCGGACGCTGTTCGCCGACCGCTTCTACTTCGGCTGCGAGGCCGACGACCCGCTCACCTCCCTGGCCTTCAACACCAAGGTGCTCCCGTTCGGGACCGAGCTGAAGGCCATGATCGGCTCGGACATCGCCCACTGGGACGTGCCCGACGTGACCGGGGTGTTGGAGGAGGCCTGGGAGATGGTCGAGCACCAGTGGATCGACGAGGGCGCCTTCGAGAGGTTCGTCTTCACCAATCCGGCCCGCTTCTACACCGGCACCAACCCCGCCTTCTTCAAGGGGACGGTGGTGGAGTCGGCCGTCGACCACCTCCTGGCCGGGGACTGACGTGCTCGATCTGCAGCTCACCGGGGGGACGGTCGTGGACGGCTCCGGCGCTCCGGCCTTCCCGGCCGACGTGGGGATCCGCGACGGCCGCATCGTGGTGGTGGGATCGACCACCGAGCCGGCGGAGCGGGTGGTCGACGCCACCGGCCTGGTGGTCTGCCCGGGCTTCATCGACCTGCACACCCACTACGACGCCCAACTGTTGTGGGACCCCACCGCCAGCCCCTCGGTCCTGCACGGGGTGACCACGGTGCTGGGCGGCAACTGCGGCTTCTCGGTGGCGCCGCTCGGCTCCGACGACGCCCCCTACATCCGGCGGATGATGGCGGTGGTCGAGGGCATCCCCCTCGAGGCGCTGGAGGGCGCGGGCCCCTGGGACTGGCACACCTTCGCCGAGTACCTCGACCGGATCGACACCGGCCTGGCCGTGAATGCGGGCTTCCTGGTCGGGCACTCCACCGTGCGCCGGGTGGTGATGGGGGACGACGCCACGAGAGCCGAGGCCTCGGCGCAGCAGGTGGCGGCCATGGCCGACCTGGTGGCGGAGTCGCTGGCCGGCGGGGCGCTGGGCTTCTCCTCCTCGTTGGGTGAGGGCCATCTCGACGGCGAGGGTCGGCCGGTCCCGTCCAGTTCGGCGGCACTCGGTGAGTTCGTGGCCCTGGCCAGGGTCTTGCGGGACCACCCCGGGACCACCCTCGAGTTCATCCCGACCGTCGGGCCCATTCCCGAGGAGCGGATGCAGTTGATGGCCGACATGTCCCTCGCCGCCGACCGACCGCTCAACTGGAACCTGCTGGGCAGCCTGGCCTCCGAGGAGATCTACGAGCAGCAGCTGGAGGCCTCCGACCTGGCCGAGGCGGCCGGCGCCCACGTCGTGGCCCTGACCCTCCCCGACATGATGCGGATGCGGGCCTCGACACTGCTGCCCGGACTGCCCGGCTGGCGCCACGTCACGCAGCTCGGGACCGAGGCCCGTCGAGCGGCCATCGCCGACCCGGACATTCGCTCCCAACTTCGGGCGGGCGCCGAGAAGGCGGCCCGGCGATCGATGGGTGTGCTGTCCGACTTCGCCTTGATGGAAGTGTCGGACCCCGACTCGACCTGGGTGGGCCGATCGGTGGGGGAGATCGCCGAAGCCCGGGGCACCGACGTCGTCGACGTGCTGATCGACGTGGTGCTGACCGACGGGTTGACCCTGTTCGCCGTCCTCCCCTCGCTGACCCCGTCCCTGGGTCGCACCGATGAGGGGTGGGCGGCCCGCACCGCCATCTGGCGGGACAGGCGGGTGATGCTCGGAGGCTCCGACGCCGGCGCCCACCTCGACCTGATGTGTCACGCCAACTACCCGACCGTCGTCCTCGGCGAGGTGGTCAGGGATCGCGGGCTGCTCTCCCTGGAGGAGGCGGTGGCGATGATGACCGATCGCCCGGCCCGCTTCTACGGGCTCGCGGGGCGGGGCCGGATCGACGAGGGCTTCCACGCCGACCTGGTGGTGTTCGACCCCGGCGCCATCGGCAGCCTGCCCGTCACCCTGCTCCACGATCTTCCCGGGGGCGGTGAGCGGCTCCATGCCGGGTCGACGGGTGTGAGCCGGGTGCTCGTGGCCGGACGCGAGGTGGTCCGGGGCGGTGCGGTGACCGGCGAGCTCCCCGGCCGAGTGCTCCGGTCGGGCCGGGATACCGAGACGGTGACCCTGGCCGACGTCGTACGGTGACGCACGCCGGGACCGAGTGGGCGCCCCGGCGTCATGCCGTGGCGGCCCCGTCGATGACCAGCGTGGAGCCACTGATGGTGGCCGCGTCGTCCGAGGCCAGGTAGGCCACGGCCCCGGCCACCTCCTCGGGCCGGATCAGCCGTCCCATCGGGGAGGAGGCCCGGGTGAGCAGGGCCATGTCCGCACCCTCGGGGAGCTTGAAGTTCCGGAGGAAGGGGGTGTCCACCGAGGCCGGGCACACCGCGTTGACCCGGACCCCGTCCTTGGCCAGTTCCAGGGCCATGGACTTGGTCAGCATGATGACGCCGCCCTTGGACGCGCAGTAGGCGGCGTTGTACGGGGTGGCCCGCATCCCGGCGACCGAGCCCATGTTGACGATGGTGCCGCGGGTGTCGAGTAACGCCGGCAACGCGCTCTGGGACAGCAGGAAGGTGCCGGTGAGATTGACGTCGATCACATTCCGCCACTCGTCGGGAGTCAGGGTTCCGACCAGCTTGGAGAGGCCGATGCCGGCCACGTTGGCCAGGATGTCCAGCCGGCCGTGGCGTTCCAGCACGGTGGCGACCGCGGCGGCACAGGCGTCGGAGTCCCGGACGTCGCACACGATGCTCCCGCCCGGCGCCCCGAGGAGATCGCACCCGGCCACCTCGGCCCCTTCGGCGGCCAGGCGGTCACATACCGCACGCCCGATGCCGCTGGCGGCCCCGGAGACCAGCGCCACCCTCCCGTCCAATCGTCCCATCCCCAGAACGTAGTTGGACTCGCCGGTGACGACGTCGCCGACCGGTACTGTGCAACCCATGGGAGCCCTGGACGGGAAGGTCGCCGTGGTCACCGGCGCGGCCATGGGGATCGGCCGGGCCTCGGCCCTGGTGTTCGCCCGGGAGGGGGCGAGCGTGGTGGTGGCCGACATCGACGAGGAGCACGGCCACGAGACCGTGGCGCTGGTCGAGGCGGCAGGGGGGCAGGCCTCGTTCGTCCGGGCCGACGTCGCTTCCCGGGGGGACGTCGCCGCCATGGTGGGCCACGCCGTGGACACCTACGGCGGCCTCGACTGCGCCCACAACAATGCCGGGATCGCCGCCCCGCTGGCCCCGCTGGCCGACTACCCCGACGAGGGGTGGGACCGGACCATCGCGGTCATGCTCACCGGCGTCTACCTCTGCATGAAAGAGGAGATCCCGGTGATGCTGGCGAGGGGCGGCGGGGCCATCGTCAACACCGCATCGGGGGTGGGGCTGGTGGCCTATCCCCATCAGGCGGCCTATACGGCCTCCAAGCACGGGGTGATCGGACTGACCAAGGTGGCCGCGCTGGACTACGGGGCCCGGGGCGTTCGCGTGAACGCCGTCTGCCCCGGCACGGCCCGCACCCCGATGGTGGACCGGGCCATCACCAGGGACCCGTCCATCGACGCCCACCTGAAGGCCCTGCACCCCATCGGGCGCATCGGGGAGGCCTCCGAGGTGGCCGAGGCCGCGATGTGGCTCTGCACGCCTGCTGCCTCGTTCGTGCTGGGTGCGGCCCTGCCGGTCGACGGCGGGTACGTGGTGCCGTGAGGACCACCGGGACCTCGGGCACCGTGCGACGGCTGGCCGATCAGGGTCATCTCGTCGGTGGACAGTGGCGGTGGAGCGGCGCCTCCGGCACCCATCGGCACCGGTATGCGGCGACCGGGCAGGTGCAAGCCGAGGTGGGGCTGGCCGGCCCGGCGGACGTCGACGACGCGGTGGCTGCCGCCCGCCATGCCCAGCCGGCCTGGGCCGCATTGTCACCGGGCCGGCGGGCCGGCGTGCTCTTCGCCCTGGCCGACCTCCTGGAGCGGAATGCCACCGAGGCCGCGGAGCTGGCCGCGCTGGACAACGGGACTCCGGTGGGCGTGATGCACCCGGGACCGTACACCGCAGCCTGGGTCCGGTACTACGCCGGGTGGTGCGACAAGCTGGACGGCGAGAGCCTGCCGGGGGGACGGGTGTCGGCCTCGGTCCGCCTGGAGCCCTACGGCGTGGTGGCGGTCGTCCCGCCCTGGAACGGCTCGATGATGGGCATGGGCCAGAAGGCCGCCCCGGCCCTGGCCGCAGGCAACGCCGTGGTGGCCAAGCCCCCCGAGCTGGCGCCGTTCGGGGTGCTGCGCTTCGCCGAACTGGCCGCCGAGGCGGGACTGCCACCCGGGGTCCTCAATGTGGTGGTGGGCGGAGCCCCCACCGGGGCGGCCTTGGCGGGAAATCCGGGGGTGGACAAGATCAGCTTCACCGGCGGGTCGGTCACGGCCCGGACCCTGATGGCCACCGCAGCGGCCCACCTCACCCCGCTGGCCTTGGAGTTGGGGGGCAAGTCCCCCCTCATCGTCTTCCCCGACGCCGATCTGGACCGGGCCGCCCTGGTGGCGGCCAGGGTGGGGACGGGCCTGCTGTCCGGACAGGGGTGCGCCCTGCCGACCCGCGTCTACGTCCACGAGGACATCTACGGGCCCTTCACCGCCAGGGTGGCGGCGGCCGTCGGGGACCTGCAGGTGGGGGACCCACTGGATCCCGGTACGTCGGTGGGCCCGGTGGTCACCGAGCCGTCCATGGAGCGGATCCTGGGCGTGATCGAACGGGCCCGGTCCGACGGCGCCACACTGGTGACCGGAGGCATCCGGCTCGGGGGGGAGCTGGCCCCCGGCTGGTTCGTGGCCCCGACGGTCTTCGGTGACGTCGACCACGGGAGCGACCTGGCTCGCAACGAGGTGTTCGGGCCGGTCCAGGCCCTGGTGCGGTTCTCCTCCGAGGACGAGGGACTGGCCCTGGCCAACGACAGCCCGTTCGGTCTCGCCGCCTACCTGCACACCTCGGATGCTCGCCGGATCGAGCGGTTCGTGCGAGGGCTCCAGGCCGGGACGGTGATGGTCAACGGCACGGGCCGTATCTCGCCGGCGGCCCCGTTCGGGGGTACCAAGCAGAGCGGCTTCGGGCGTGAGGGGGGAAGGGCCGGCATCGAGGAGATGGTGCAGTCCAAGACGGTCTTCGCCCAATCCTGAGCGGCCCGCGACCGGTGCCCGCCGGTCCGCGGCCGGGGACGAGGTGACCCCGGGGATCGGGCCTACGGTGGCCGAAACCAGCGTTCCGACCTGAGGAGGGCATGTGGCATCCGGTGACCGCGAGCTGGGGCGTGAGGTGGAAGGGCTCCTGCGGGGCCGCCAGCATTGGAGCCGCCAGCCGTCGTCGTCGCCCGGGATGCCGGCCCAGTGGTGCCTCCTGTCCGGACCCGAGATCGAGCTGTCGGTCACGGTCGACAGCGGGTCCGTCGTGGTCTACGTGATGGACCGCAACACCGAGGTGTACCTCGAGGATGCGCCCGCCCTTGCCGCCTGGCTCGACGCCAACGAGGGGCTCTTCCTCCAGCGCCCCTCGATGGCCGCCGAGCTGTTCGACGAGCTGCTCGGGCGCAGGCTGGACGAGTGGGGTGGTCGGGGCCCCTGACCGCGTGACCCGGGGTCAGGTTCCGGTCAGCAGGGCCTCGAAGCTGCGGGCGAAGAGGTAGGCGTCGCCGGGCCAACGGGCCGACAGATAGGTTCCGTCCTCGACCACGAAGGCGGCGCGGTCGTCGGTGGCGGTGCCCCGCCGGAGGGTGCGGGGACCGCGCTCGAACTGGTCGGGGTGACCGAGGTTGTTGCGCACCTCGTCTTCGACGTAGGCGGGGTAGGTCCGGTAGTAGCGGCCCAGCCGCCAGGCGGTGGCCAGGTAGGCGCCCCTCTCCATGTACTTGGGGAGGCACGTGGTCCGCCGCTCGGCCAGCACGCTGTGGCCCGTGGCCGGATCGGTGGTCCGGGCCAGCACCACCACCCCATGGCAGATGGCACCCACCGGGCGACCGAGGGACCAGAACGCGCCCACTTTCCGCTGCAGCTCATGAGAGCCGAGGTACTGGCGCATGCCCGGGGCGTGGCCTCCGGCCAGGATGAGTCCGTCGAACCGCTCGACGTCCATCGCGTACCAGCTGACCGGGTGCTGGAACTCGGGAGCGGCGGCCAGCTCGTGGTAGAACCCGACCGCGTCTGCGTCGGCGCCCAGCTGGCCGAGGATGACCCCGGTGAGGAGACGAGGATCGCAAGCCGGAGGCGCTCCACCGTGCTCGGTGGCGAAGGTCACGGTGTGGCCGGCGTCGGTGAGGAGTCGCCACGGCACGGACACCTCGGTGGTATCGAAGTCCTGGTCCGGCAACGGCATCACCACCCGCATGGCCGCCCCCCGATCGATCCGCTCTCCTGGATGTCCCGGCGACAGTAGTTTCCAGCGGCCGAGTCGGGCAACGTGAGGGGCCGAGGCTGTACTCTGCATGACGGAGCGGGCCGGGCCGCGACACGGGGAGTGACGCCCGCACCCCGTGCCGGCTCTCGGTGGGGCGGGCCTCCGACGGCTACCACGGCGGATGAGCCCCGACCAGACCGTCGCGGGCTGGGGTCCACCGGACGGGGGTCCGACCGGGTGGCCCGGTCCTGGCTACCTGTGAGAATCGTTAGAATCTGGGCCGAGGGGCAGTGAGGAGGAGCCGTGTCCGTGACGGGCCTGGCCAATCTGGCCATCAAGGTTGCCGACCTCGACGGAGCCTGTCGGTTCTACGAAGAGGCCGGGGCTGTGGTTCGGGACCGGATGGAATGGGGGGACGGCGAGCGGGCCGACGTGTTCCTCGGCCCGGTCATGATCACCCTGTTCACCAGGGCCATCTACGAGGACGCCGTGGAGCTCCCGCCCGAAGGCTTTCTTCACCCCGCGCTGTTCAGTGACGACCTCGACGCCGAGCTGGTGGGGCACGAGGTCATCTGGGGGCCGTCGGTGGTGGAGGGTGCCTTCGGCACCCGTCGCATCGCCTTCGTGAGGGCCCCGGGCGGCATCCGGCTCGAGTTCATGGAGCAGCTGGCTCCCCCTCCCACCGACGCCAGACCGTCCTAGGCGGCATCGGTCCATGGTCTACCTGCTGGCCCTGGCTGCCGCCCTCTCCAACGCCCTGACCAGCCTGCTCCAGCGCATGGGGGTGGAGGACGCTCCGTCCGACGCCACGCTCAAGCTGAGCCTTCTGACCCACGCCATGAAGCGCGGGGTGTGGTTGCTCGGGTTCGCGTTCATGGTGGGGTCCTTCTTGATGCAGGCGGTCGCCCTCCACCTGGGGAACTTGAGCGTGGTCCAGCCCATCTTGACCACCGAGCTGCTCTTCCTCATCCTCCTTCTGGCCACCTGGTTCCGGTTCCGTATCGGCCTCCGCGAGTGGCTCGGCTGCGTGGCGGCCGCCGGCGGACTCGCCGGCTTCCTCGTCTTCGCCCAGCCCGGGGGGGGTAACGAGAACCCGTCGAACCTGGGCTGGCTGGTGGCCGGCTCGATCTGCGGGGGTGCGGTGGTACTGACGGTGTGCCTGGCCCTCCGGGGCCCACGGTGGTGGCGGGCGGCCATGTTCGGCGCCGCCGGAGCCATCGGCTTCGCCTTCACCGCCGCACTGGTGAAGAAGGTGGGGGACTACGTCACCAGCGACTGGATCCACATGTTCAGCCACTGGGAGACCTACGCCCTGGCGGTGTGCGGGGTGGCCTCCCTGTTCCTCGCCCAGAACGCCTTCCACGCCGGCCCCATCGCCGCCTCGCAGACGGCCCT
Organism: uncultured Acidimicrobiaceae bacterium; assembly: GCA_963717885.1. Classification (GTDB taxonomy): domain Bacteria; phylum Actinomycetota; class Acidimicrobiia; order Acidimicrobiales; family RAAP-2; genus Bog-756. Next base: position 472,270 of record CAVQXB010000001.1, read on the forward strand.
GGTCCTGGTCGACCCGTTGGCCAGCATGGCCATCGGGATCGGGCTGTTCGGGGACAACCTCCGTACCGCTGGTGCCTACGGGCCCCTCGAGGCCCTGTCCCTCCTCATCATGTTCGTCGGGGCCGCCTTCGTGGCCCACTCGCCGCTCATCTCGGGGATGAAGGGTGACGACCAGCAGTACACCGAGATGCTGTCGTTGCGGTCGCGCTCCAAACGGCTGGTCGACGCGGTGCAGGACACGCTGCCCCCCGACGTCTACGACCACCTGCCCCCCGACGTGATCCAGCACCTGCCCACCGACGTGGTCCAGCACCTGCCCACCGACTGACGCCGTGACGGCCCGAGTCGGTCCTCACGTAGTGGTCCAGACCACCGTCAGGGGCGGACCCGTCGGTTTCTCCGGGTCCTCCGGCCCGGGACCGGCGGGGAGGACACCGGAGCCGATGCCGCCGAGCGCGGCGTCCTGGGCCCGGATCTCGCGTCCGATCCTCCGCTGCTGGGCGGCCAACAGGGCGTCGGCATCGGGCGGTGGTGACGGGATGGTGGCGTGAGCGGGGCGGAGCGACCCGGCCGGCAGGTCGGTGCAGATGGGGTGGAACAGCGCCAGGTCCTGGGACGAGAGCGAGCCGGGGGCAGGGCGGCCGGGCTGGAGAACGGGTTCTTCGGAGCGTGGAGGGCCGGTGGATCGGCGAAGGGCGGGCGCTTGGCCGTGAAGTCGAAGAAGTCCAGCATGTTGCGGGCGTTGGCATCCCGGTAGGTCAGGGCGGGCAGGTTCCACTTGGTCTCGACCAGCTTGAGGATCGAGGTGTGGTCGAAGGTCTGGTGGGAGACGTAGTCCTTCTTGGACCAGGCGGACACCACACAGCACGGCACCCGGAAGCCCGTGTAGTTGTAGGCGCCGGGCAGGTCGCCGGCCAGGAGCTCGGGGGGCACGTTGTCCGGCTTGACGGCCCGCTTGGGTGGCACGTGGTCGTACCATCCCCCGTGCTCGTCGTAGACCCAGATGAGCGCGGTCCTGTCCCAGGCCGGCCCCTGCATGACGGCGTCGACGACCAGGGCGGCGATAGGCCTCGCCCACCGTGATGTCCCCGTCCTCCTCGGAGTAGTTGACGTAGGGGTCGACGAGGCTGAAGGCGGGAAGGTTGCCCGATGCGGCGTCGGTGAAGAACTGCGGGACGGTGGACCACCTTGTCGGGGTTGTCCACGTAACACCGGCTCGAACAGGGCGCAGGTGGGGAGCTCGGCGTAGTAGTCCTTCCACGAGATGCCGTAGTGGTTGAGGCGGTCGAAGATGGTGCCGTTGGGGGCGTCGACCTTGGAGATGCCCGAGGCGTCGGTGCTGATGTCGCCGAGGGCGGTGCCGGCGATGAGGAACCGGCGGTTGGGGTAGGTCTGGGCCATGACCGAGCAGAAGTAGCGGTCCCCGATGGGGAACCTCCGGGCCATGGAGTGGTAGAAGGGCAGGTCGTCGCCGGTCCAGTAGCCCATCGACGCCCCGCCACAGGCTTCGACGAATCCCAGGTTGGTGCCGTTGGCCCAGCTGAGTGTGGGACTTGTTCCAGTCCTGACCGATGCCCGAGTCGGCCTCGCCGCAGGTGTTGGGATTGTGGAACGAGCGGACGAAGCCGCCGGTGGGGTCGGGGTTGTAGTTGACCGGCCGCCCGTCGGGACCCGCGGTCAGGCCGTCGCCCCGGCCCAGCGTGCCGAGGTGGTCGTCGAAGCTGTGGTTCTCCATCATGAGCACCACGATGTGCTCGATCTGGGGGAGGGTGTCGGTCCCGGCCGGCAGGTGGGGGTAGGGCAGGGAGCCGGGCGGGAGGATGGCGCCACCCGGCCCGAGGCCGCTGGCCGTGGCGGCGTAGGACTCGCTCCCCACCGCGGCGCCGAGCCCCACGGCGGCCATCCCGGTGGCCGCGGCGCCGGCCAGCAGGGTCCGGCGGTCCATCCGGGCCCGGCCTGGCCCCCGGGCGTGGGGTCGGTGAGGTCCCTCACGCCGGCCACGCTACCCCGCGACGGGCGGCCGACGGGCGGGTCGCCCCGGTGGGTGGTGACACCAGCCGGGAGCCCGGTGCGAGCGGCGCCGGTCACTCGACCAGGAACCCGCCCGGACTGGTGCTGCCAGAGCCTCCCGTACATCCCGTCGTCGCCCTCGTCGAGCAGCTCGCGGTGGGTGCCCTCCTGGACGATGGCCCCCTGGTCGAAGACCACGATGCGGTCCATGTGGGCGATGGTGGAGAGCCGGTGGGCGATGACCAGCGCCGTCGAGTCCTCCATCAGGCGCCAGAGCGCCTCTTGGACCAGGTGCTCGGACTCGGAGTCCAGGGCCGAGGTGGCCTCGTCCAGGACCAGGATCGGGGCACGCTTGGCCATGGCCTGGGCGATGGCCACCCGCTGCCGCTGGCCGCCGGAGAGCTTGAGCCCCCGCTCGCCGACCATGGTGTCGTACCCGTCGGGGAGGGCGTAGACGAACTCCTCGACGTGGGCCGCCCTGCCCACCCGGTGCACGAGGTCGTAGTCGACGGCCTCGCTCGGACCGCCGACCGTCGACCGTCCACCGCGCGCCCCCAGCCCGTAGCAGATGTTCTCGGCGATGGTCCGGTGCAGGAGCTGGGGGTCCTGGGGCACGTAGCTGATGTGCCGGCGCAGGGAGGCCAGGGTGACGTCCCGGATGTCCTGGCCGTCGATCAGGATGCCGCCCTCGTCCACGTCCATGAGGCGGAGCAGCAGCTTGGACAGGGTGGACTTCCCCGAGCCCGACGGCCCGACCAGGGCCACGTGCTCGCCCGGCCGGACGCTGAGGGTCAGGTCCGGAGAAGAGCGGGTGCCGCCGGCCGGTAGCCGAAGCCGACATGGTGGAAGTCGACGGCTCCCCTGGGGCACCCGGAGGCACCCGGCCCCGGGCCGGTCGGTGACCTCGATCGGGCTCGCCGGCGATGGCGGTGAACTTGGCGGCGCGCCCGAGCGACCGGGCCAGTGGACCGGAGGTGCTCGAACGACTGCTGGAGGCTGAGCGCCACCTGGGCCGAGTAGTAGAGGATCAGGTAGAGCGCGGCGGTCGAGGCCCAGTGGTGCACGGCCATGGTGGTGCCGGCCACCAGGGCCAGCAGGGTGCCGACCACGATGGAGGTCTCCAGCTGCAGCTGGGTCCGCATGAAGATGGACCGGGCCCGCAGGTCGGCGTCGACCGATCGGCGCATCAGCGCCTCCACCCGATGGCGCTCGTGGGGCTCGGCGGCCGCGGTGCGCACCGCCATCAGGTTGGTCACGGTGTCGGCCACCACGCCGGTGGCCCTGGAGTGGTGGTCCTCGAAGGCCTGGGAGGCCGCCCGCACCAGACGGAGGCGGCGGACGATCACCCAGACGAACCCGCCCACCATGACCAGCAGGGCCAGGGCCGCCGGCCAGGCCACCACGGCCAGCACCCCGATGGCGCGAGAGCACCACCACGACCACGGGCAGCAGCCCCCACGAGGCGACGTCCACCATCTCGGCGAAGGCCCACGAGAAGTTGCCCAGCGAGGAGATGACCTCGCCGGCCGGATGGTCCATGTGCCAGCGGTAGCTGAGCCGGAGCAGGTGGGCGTAGCCGTTGTTGAGCCCGGTGGCGAAGGAGCGGACGCAGGCTCCCCACTCCAGCCAGCCGGCGACCCGCCAGCCGGCCATGGCCACCAGCCCGGCGATCCCGTAGGCCAGCAGCAGGGGCCCGAAGACCGCCCACTCGCCGGCCCCCGGATGGCCGGACAGGGAGGCCACCCGCTCGAGGATGGAGGCGAAGATGAGCGGGCAGACGATGTCGGCCACCACGACGGCCAGCACCATCACCACCCAGGACGTGACCAGCTGGCGCTTGTGGCCTTCGACCTGGTCCCAGCAGAAGGCGATGGTGTCCTTGGCGGACGCGGAGGGGAATTCGGAGAGTTCAGCCACGGTGGCTTCCTTGTGACGAGGGGGGTCCCGGACCACGGAGCAGGCCGGTGGTGCCGGGGGGCATGGTGGGGGGCCGGTCGGGCATCCTCGATGCGGAACCAGTCGGGGTGAGCCGGGGGCTCAGGGCCGGTCGGCGGGGCCGACCGGGTGCCTAGCGCGGCAGGGGAAGTCGGAGCGAGCCGACCCCGGGGGTGCCCACGGCGGCGTACGGCGGCATCGTGGGCACGAGGGAGGTCGTGCTCGCTCCAGCGTCAGTCGATGCCATCGGGTACCACCTTCGGTCGTCCGCCGGCCACCGATCCGGACGGGTCGGGGTGCGGTCCCGCCATGCTACCAAGCCGGGCCGCCGCGGGCGGACGGTGCCCGACGAGGGCCGGCCTCAGCCGTCGGCCAGGCCGGCCGCCACCGCCTGGCCTGTCCATCGGTTGTTGAGGTAGGGCTCGGGGTCGTGTACCCGGTGCCCGTTGTCCACCCTGAACTCCGTGACGTTCCCCCGGAACCGGCCGCACGGCGTGGTCCCGGCCGCCGGATCCTCGGGGTCGACGATGTTGGTCCACCGCACCACCGGGCCGGGCCACGGGCTCATCCCTCGGCCGGGCAGGGGTCGAGCCGGTCCCGGATGATGTCGCCGGCCAAGGGGCAGCCGATGGTCACGTAGTCGGTCACCGGCCATTCGGGGTGGGCACAGAGGGCCTCGTAGGAGACCAGCGTGCCGAGGGAGTGGGCCGACCACGATCCGGGTGTCCGGGCGGATGGCCGCCTCCACCCGGGCCCGCGCCGCGCCGCGGAGGGACGGCTCCTGGAGGTAGGCGGCCGCCTGGGCCAGCAGCCGGTCCATGTGGTTCTCGGTCAGCATCTTGGTCAGCTCGTCCAGGTCGACGTGGGGGTCGAGCCGCTGGACCAGGTCCTCCACGGTGGCGACGGCGGCAGCCCTGTCCACCTTCGGCCGGTACCCGTCCTCGGGGTCGGGGCGGAAAACGTCGCCGTAGAAGGCCACGGTGACGTCCGATTCCTCGATGGCCACGCCGTGCCAGGCCAGGCCGTCGGCCAGGGCGGGATACCACCTGGACTTGATCGAGGCCGGTCCCCAGAGGTCGTTTCCTGCGCCGTGCACCATCACGATCCGGGACATGGCTGCACTCTTCCACACGTTGTGCCGCCGGGGACGGGGGATGAGGGTGTCCGTCCAGCGCCCCGGGACGCTGGGCGCATCTGGAATAATGGATCGATCAGGATCTGTTGAAACTGTTTGACAGATATAAACCGGCCCAGGAGACTGGGGCGGAGAGCGGTCCGGCCCGTCGGGGCCGAACCCGGCAGCGAAGGAACGACCGATCATGTACGACGAGAGCCATTCCCACCACCATCTACGCCTCGAGGGTCGTCGAGTGCAGCGACGACGGACTGGCGGAGGCGTCCGGTTCCCCCTCGAGGTCGAGGTGCCCGAGGCCCACCTGTCCATGTCGGATGTCACGCCGGCGGCGTCGCCGGCGGGGTGGGCTTTCCCGACGAGGCCCGCACGGCCACCCTCCGGTTCGGGCGCCTGCGGACCCCGCTCGGGGTCGTGGTCGAGATGACCAGGTGGTCGGGCCGCTCGGTCGAGATCGGAATCCGACCGCCCCGACACCTGCCGTTCTGGGTGTCCGGCGAGCGGTACGTGCGGGCCGCCTACGCCGTGCTGGACCAGCTGGCCCGGAACCTGCTCACCACGCCGGGAGGCCCTGGCCGAGTTGGAGCGGCTTCCCGAAGTCGGCCTGAACCGGGGATCCGCCCGCGTTCCGTGGGGCGGGTGCCCGCCGGCGTCAGTCGGCGGCGATGGCCGCCAACACGTCCAGCTTGGCCGCCCGACGGGCGGGCCAGGTGGCGGCGCCGAGGCCGAGGAGGGCGGAGAGCACCAGGAACGCCACCAGGCTGGCCACCGGGATCACGATGTCGGTGATGCCCTGCTGCTTCAGCGAGGCGGCGAAGGCCACGCCGAGGGCCGTCCCCACCAGCACGCCGATGATGGCCCCGAACAGCGAGAGGATCACCGACTCCGAGCGGATCATGGCCCGGACCTGCCGGCGCTTCATCCCCACCGCCCGCAGGAGGCCGATCTCGTGGGTCCGCTCGAACACCGAGAGCATCAGGGTGTTCACGATCCCGATGAGGGCGATGAGCACGGCCAGGGCCAACAGGGCGTACACCAGACCCAGCAGCTGGTTGACCTGGGCCTGCTGGGACTTCTCGAACTGGGCCCGGGTCTGGATCTTGAGATTGGGGTAGGCGGACAGCCCGGCTGTTGACCGCCTGGTGGTGGCCGCGGTGCTGCCACCGGTGTGCAGCAGCACGGCCACCGGCAGCGGGCGGTTGAAGTGGGCCAGGAAGAAGCCGTCGCCCACCAGGTAGCTGCCGAGCAGGGCGTTGGGCTTGAAGATCCCCCCGATCCGCATGGTCGAGTTCCCCGGTCTGGGCGAACTTCACCGGGACCACCGAGCCCACCGACAGGTGCTTGGCTGTTGGCGGTGGTGGTGTCGATGAGCAGGTCGCCGGCGGCCAGGGCGGAGCGCCCCGCCCCGGACGTCCATGCGCAGGATGACGGTGTCGGGGCAGGTGGTCGGTGGAGACCGCGGTGAGGGTGGCCAGCCGATCGTCTGACCTCGAACTACCCGCTGTAGACGGTCGAGGTGGCCGACACGCCGGGCACAGCGGCGGCGGCGGCCGCCACCGAGGCGGAGAACCCGCCCGCCCCGGTGCGAGGAGCTGGTGATGATGTAGTCGGCGCTGACCGCGTTGTCGACGCTGCTGGTCGCCGACTTGGACAGCGACGCTCCGAACACGGCGATGGTGGACACCAGGGCCAGGCCCACCATGAGGGCCGACGAGGTCTGGGCGGTCCGGCGGGGGCTGCGCATGGAGTTCTCCCGGCCCAGCCGGCCGGGGATCCCGAGCAGGCGGGCCAGGGGACGGCCGATGGCGCTGGACATGGGCCGGGCCACGACCGGGGCCAGCATCCCGATGCCGAGGAAGACGGCCACGGCGCCCAGGCCGACCAGCTGGATGGCCGGCTTGGTCAGCCCGAGCACCAGCGCGGCGACGCCGATCACCGCGACCGCCGAGCCGACCACGATCCGACGGCGGGACGACTCGGCCTGGTCGCCGCGGTAGTCGGCCAGGGCGGCCACCGGCGGGATGCGCACGGCTCGGCGGGCCGGGCCCGATGGCCGACACCACGGTGACCCCCACCCCCACGACCAGAGCGGCGACCACCGTGCGGGAGCCGAAGACCAGCGGCCCGGTGGGCAGGGTGATGCCGAACCCCTTCAGCAGGGCCTCGAGTCCGAGGGCGGCCAGGACGCCCAGGCCCAGGCCCACCAGCGACGCCACCAGCCCGACGAGTGATGCCTCGACAAGGACGGACCGGAACACCTGGCGTCGGCTGGCCCCCACCATACGCAGCAGGGCCAGCTCTCGGGTCCGTTGACCCACGATGATGGAGAAGGTGTTGAAGATGGTGAATCCGCCGACGAACAGGGAGATGAAGGCGAAGACCAGCAGCGCCGTGGAGAAGAACGAGAGCGCCTGGTTGATGCTGTTGGTCTGTTCGTTGGCCACGGTCTGCCCGGTCACCACCTCCACCCCGCGGGGCAGGACGGTCGCGATGGCCCGTTGGACCTGGGCTTTGTCGGCGCCGGGCTGGACGTCAGCACATCGATGGCGTCCGAAGTGGCCCGGCTGACCCGAGGATCTGCTGGGCGGTCGGGAGCTCGAAGGCGGCCAGGGTGGCCCCGGCCAGATTGTTGGCCGACCCGAAGGTCACGATGCCCGAGATGGTGAAGGTCCGGGGCGGGCCGACCAGCAGGATCCGCACCCGGTCGCCCACGTGGAAGTGGTACTTCGTGGCGGTGGCGGCGTCCATGGCCACCTGGTCGGGTGAGGTGGGGCCGTGCCCGCTCGACACCCGGAGCGCGGAGAGCTGGGGGTTGGGGTCGAAGGAGAAGCCGAGGGTGGGCGCCCCCCCGGTGGTGACGGCCTTGCCGTCCGGGGCCACGAACTGGGCGTAGCCGCCGACGGTACCCTCGGCGTAGGCCACCCCCGGCAAGTGCCTGCACATCGGCCAGGATGGATTCGGGGATGGGCTTGCGGACCGCCCCGCCGCCGTTGGAATTGTCGGTGAACGCGGCCTTGCCCCGGATCTCGAAGTCCACGTGCTGGTAGATCGTGGCCGAACAGCGTGTTGAAGGTGGCGTGCAGGGTGTCGGTGAGCACCAGGGTCCCCGAGATGAAGGTGACCCCGAGCACGATGGCGATGGCGGTGAGGGCCAGGCGCAGCTTGTGGGCCAGAATCCCCTTGAAGGTGACGTTCCACATCTCAGCTGCCCAGCAGTTTCATCCGTTCCAGCACCGAGTCCACCGTGGGGGACACGCAGCTCGTCCACCACGTTCCCGTCGGCCAGGAAGACCACCCGGTCGGCGAAGGCCGCCCCCCGGGCGTCGTGGGTGACCATGACGATGGACTGGTGGAACTCGGTGACCGAGCGGCGCAGGAAGGACAGCATCTCGGTGGAGGATTGGAGTCGAGGTTGCCGGTGGGCTCGTCGGCGAAGATCAGGTCGGGCCGGCTGATGAGGGCCCGGGCGCAGGCGGCCCGCTGCTGTTGGCCGCCGGACATCTCGTTGGGTCGGTGGGAGAGTCGGTCGCCGATACCGAGCTGCGCCGACCAGGTAGTCGAACCAGGCCTGGTCGACCTTCACGCCGGCCAGGTCGGCGGGCAGGGTGATGTTCTCTGCCGCGGTGAGGGTGGGCACCAGGTTGAACGACTGGAAGACGAAGCCGATCCGGTCACGGCGCATCTGGGTGAGGGCGGCGTCGTCGAGGAGGCCGATCTCCTGGTCGCCGACGAAGGTGTGGCCCGAGGTGGGCGCGTCCAGCCCGGCCATGCAGTGCATCAGCGTGGACTTGCCCGAGCCCGACGGTCCCATGACGGCGGTGAACCGGCCCTGCTCGAACTCGATGGTCACGCCGTCGAGGGCGCGCACCACGGCGTCCTCGGTGCCGTAGGTCTTGACCAGATCGACGGCCCGGGCCGCGGGCGGGGTCGGGGCGACCGGCTGGTCCGTCGGAGGGTGGTCGGTGATGGTCATGTGGTCCGTCCTTCACGATGGGGGTCGGCGGGAGCGGTGCCCTCCGCTCCGGCCCGGGGGATGGAGGGGAACCCGCCCGGTGTCGCCGGGGCACGTGACGCCGCACCACCGGTCGGCGACGACCGGGCGGTTTGTGGCGTCGCGACGGGCAGGGCCCTTCCTCCCGGATGCTACCGACCGGAGCCGATCGACGCGTGGTGATCGCCGTGGCGCCGGCCCAGGCGATGCCAGACCAGCAGCCCGACCACCACCAGCAGCAGCCACGGGACGTGGAACCAGGACAGGGCCGACTGGGCGGCCAGCACCACCAGGACCAGTACCACCAGGAGGGGAAGGAGTCGATGCCGCCGGGCCCGGGGCGGAGTCGGCTCGTCGGCGAGGCGGGGCAGGTCGTCGAAGAGGCCGGCCAGGTCGGCTCGCGTCTTGGCGCCGGTGGCGCGCTCCAGCCGGGCGGCAAACTCGGTCTGGTCCAACCGGCCGTCGGCGAAGTGACGGGAGAGTCGCTCCGACACGTCGTTCCGCTCGGCATCGGATACCCGCAGATGGGGGTCGTCGACCCACCCCGTCCGGTAGCCGGCAGCAGGGTGGGTGGGGTCGAATCGATGGCGCATGGCAGGTCTTCTCCGATCGGGGTCTTGGTGGGGGCGGGTCAACCGCAGCGGGCCCGCTCGCGGGCCAGCAGCTCTTCGGCCACCGAGACGTCGGTCCCCTCCTCGGGGATCAACAGCCAGCAGGCGAGATAGACCGGGACGGCCACGCCGCCCAGCACGGCCAGGGCGACGAAGGCCACCCGGACCAGGGTGGGGTCGACGTCGAACCAGTCGGCCAGGCCACCGGCCACACCGGCCAGCATCCGGTCGTGGCGTCGCCGATGGAGGCGGGACCCGGAAGGGGCCGGGGGCCCGGGGGTGGACTCGGCGGGGTCCGGTGGGTCTGGTGGCTCGGTGAAGTGGTGTCCATGCCTCCATGGTGTGCCGACCGGGCCGTTCGGGGAATCGGGGAGGTCCCGCTCCGGACCCTGAGCCGGCGCGGCCGCCGCTCAGGGATCTCCCTGATGGATGCGGGCCCGGAGGGTGCGCGATCATCGTGGTATCCCCGAATACACCGATCCCGGCTCCGCGGTGCCCGAAGCACCTGAGCCCGCTGCCTCGCCGAGGCCGTCCCCGGTACGGGAGTGGGACCATCGGAGTCACCACTCGCTGGGACCCCCAAAGTGGTTGGCCTGGCCACCGGCGCCGCCGGCGGCACCGCGGGCACTTCAAGGGCCCGATCCGACGGAGTCCGGAGACCCGGGTGCTGGCCGGGGTGTGCGGAGGGTTGTCCAAGGCCATCGGCATCGACGTCACCCTGGTGCGGATCGGCTTCGTGCTGCTCTCGCTGGGCAGCGGGATCGGCATCCTTCTCTACGCCCTGGCCTGGCTGCTCCTCCCCATCGAGGGCGAGACACCACCATCCTGAGCCGGGCGGTCAACGATCGCCGGGGCATCCGCCTCGTGGTGGCCATCGTCCCGGCCCTGGTGCTGGTCCAGGTGGTGGCCGAGCGCCCTTCACGTCGGATACGTCGGGTCGTTCAGCTGGCCGCTCTTCCTGGCCGCCGCCGCCGCCATCCTGATCCGGCGAAACGCCAGCTCCGAGGAACGGGTGTGGATCAACGACGGCGTCCTTCCCATGCTCCGCACCGACGCCGGGCGTCAGGGTCGGTGGACGCTGGCCCTCCGGATCGTCGATCGGAGCGGTGGTCGGACTGGCGGGTCTGTTGGTGCTCCTCCTGGGTCATCCGACGAGCGCCGCCCTGAGACCGGTGGCCGGATCCCTGCTGGTGGTGGCGGCGATCGTGGTGGTGTTCGGGCCGTGGTGGCTCAGCCTGGTGCGCGACCTCCTGGCCGAGCGCCAGGCCCGGGCCCTGGCCGAGGAACGGGCCCAGATGGCCGCCCACGTGCACGACTCGGTGCTCCAGACCCTGGCCCTCATCCAGCGATCGGCGGACGATCCCCGTCAGGTCGTCCGCCTGGCCCGGGCCCAGGAGCGCGAGCTCCGCTCGTGGTTGTTCGAGGGGCGTCTCCCGGGAACCATCGGGGACGAGGCAGGCACGCTGGTCGAGGGGATCGACGTGATCCAGCGCCAAGTGGAGGCGGACCACGGGGTCACGGTCCAGGTGGTGGTGGTCGGAGACTGCCCGCTCAGCGACGGCCTCCGAGCCCTGCTCGACGCGGCCCGGGAAGCCACCGTGAACGCCGCCAAGTGGTCGGGTGCTCCCCAGGTCTCGATCTATGCCGAGGTGGAGCCCACGGTGGCCATGGTCTACGTGAGGGACCGTGGCTGTGGTTTCGACCCCGGTGCCGTCCCCGACGACCGTCAGGGCATCGCCCAGTCGATCCGGGCCCGGGTGGCCCGTTTCGGAGGATCGGCGGTCATCCGGACGGCTCCGGGCCGCGGGGCCGAGGTCGAGCTGTCCGTGCCCCTGGCCCGACCGCTGCCCCACCCGAGCCGATGAGCGCGGCCGACCGGCCGAGGATCCTCCTCGTCGACGACCACGCCATGTTCCGGTCCGGCGTGCGGGCCGAGTTGGGCGACGCCGTCGACGTGGTCGGCGAGGCCGACGAGGCCACGGCGGCCGTGGAGCTGATCAACGAACGACTCCCCGAGGTGGTCCTGCTCGACGTGCACCTTCCCGGCGGCGGCGGACTGGCGGTCCTGCAGGGCGTGCTTCCGCACCACCCCGAGGTACAGTTCCTGGCCCTGTCGGTCTCCGATGCGCCCGAGGACGTCATCGCGGTCATCCGGGCCGGGGCCCGGGGCTACGTGACCAAGACCATCTCGGGGCCCGAGCTGCTCCAGGCGGTGGAACGGGTGGGGGCCGGGGACGCGGTGTTCTCGCCCCGCCTGGCCGGCTTCGTGCTGGACGCCTTCGCCGCCGGCGGTGGACCGATCGCCCCCTGGACCGGCAGCGACCCGGAACTGGACCAGCTCTCGCCCCGCGAGCGGGATGTGCTCCGGCTCATCGCCCGGGGCTACACCTACAAGGAGGTGGCCAAGGACCTCGGGATCTCGGCCAAGACGGTGGAGACCCACGTCTCGTCGGTGCTCCGCAAGCTCCAGCTCTCCACCCGGCACCAGCTGACCAAGTGGGCCACCGACCGCCGCCTGGTATGAGGAGTGGCGCTCAGCCAGCCTTCCGGTGCCACCGGCCGCGCCCGTGCCCGTTCCGGGCCCCCTTGCCGGCTTCCGGCTCGGTCGGCTCCGGCGGGGCCGAGACCTCACTGCTGCAGGTGGCGCACAACCGGACCCCGTCCACCATCCGCGTGACCCGCATCGACCCGCACCGGTCGCACTTGCGGCCGACGTAGACCTGGGCGATGGTCCCGGACTGCAGGGAGGAGAGCCGGGCCAGGCGTTCCTGGACCTCCTCGGGGATCTCGAAGCCTCCCGATTCGGTGCGGCGCACCAGGTCAAAGGCGATGAGCTCGTGGAGTAGGGGAGCCAACCGGTCGAGGCGCCGGGCCGACTCGACCGCGGACAGGGCGTCCACCGGTTCCGGCTCAGCCGGTGATACCTCGAACTGGGTGGTCATCTCGACCTCCTTTGCGACTGCGATCGGCCGGAGCCTGGTTGCACGTCCCGCGAGCGGGGCGCTCGCTCGGACACGAACGCCTGCACCCGGGGGCCACTCTGATCGTGCACCATTCACGGGTCCGTGTACAGGGGACACGAGCACATTTCTGGATCCCGGTCCGGCGGATCTGGAAGAATCCCGGGGATGGCACCGGATCGGGAGGCCGCCGGAGCACCTGAGCACGCCGGAACGACAGGGGGCGCCGAGAGGACGGAGACGGCCCGGTCGCTGGCCATGCTGGCGGCAGCCGGCCGACCTGTCGGGACCGGGGTGGGAGGTGGAGGAGGATCGGGCCTGGCCCACCGGCGAGCTGGACCCGGCCAGCGAGAAGAGCCGCCGGGCCCGCCGGGTCGGCGCCGTCACGGCGTGGCGCTCCTTCCGACAGCCCGGCTCGGTCCGGTCGGCCTGGGTCGAGGTGGTGCCCTACGCCACGAGTCGACGACGCGGCGCTCTCCCTCCGTCAGTCACCGAGGTACTTCACCGGGACGAACGGTCCCGACGAGAAAGTGGTGGCCGAGCAGGTGGTCGAGGACCGGGGGCTGCCCGGGGTGCCCGATGCCTGGCTCTACGAGAAGACCGTCACCGGTCCCGACGGCACCCGACACACCCGGTACGTGGCCGGGACGGTGGGGCGGGTGATGTTCATCGCTTCGTGCTCGGGCGAGCCGGGGCAGTGGACCTGGGACGACCTGCTGGCGCTGGCGGAGACACAGGCCGAACTGGTCCTACGGGCTGCGGCGCCCACGGACGGCCGGGGGGCCGCCGGCCTGACGCCGTCATCCTGAGCAGGGTTCCCGGGACTCGACGGCGCTCAGTCGGAGGTGGCGAGCACGGCCTCCACCCGGTCGGCCAGCCCCTGGCACTCCTCGCCCGATGGATCGTGGGTGGTGAGGCCGGAGACGAGATGGGCCGCGGCACGGAACCTCTCCGGCCTCGAGCAGGTAGGCCGCCTCGGCCAGGACGCCCAGCCGGTCGAGCACGGCCCGGAAGTGCCAGGCACCGTAGGCCGGATCGATCACGCACCGTCGGGCGTCCTCCACCGCCGTCCCGAGCAGACCCCGGACGGCCGCTTCGCCACCCCCGACCCGTCGGCCCGGTCGAGGCAACGGCTCAGCCGGATCGACCACCTCGTCGAGGAGGGGGAGCCGACGGAGGTCGTTGAGGACCTGGGCGGTCAGGACGTTGTGCGTGCCTTCCCACGATTCGTAGACCATGGCGTCGCGGTAGAGCCGGGGCAGCACGCTGAACTCCTCGATGGTCCCGTTGCCCCCGAGGACCTCGATGGCCGAGTGCACCACCGTGGTGGCCTGCACCGATAGCAGGTACTTGGTCAGATTGACCAGGAATCGGTGGTACGCCACGTCCGCTTCGCCCGCCGTCCCGGCGTCGATGCCGTCCTCCAACCCGGTGAGGGCGAAGACCAGGTGCAGCGCGCCGGCCGACGTGGCCGCCATGTCCGCCAAGGTGCGGCGCACGGCGGGGAACTCCCCGATGGGCTGCCCGAAGGCCCGGCGGTGGCGGGCGTACGACGTGGCGTCGAGGACGGCACGTCGCATCATGCCGGCGTCTCCCACTGCGGTCATCCAGCGACTCGTAGTGAGGACGATGCCCACGGCGGTGCGGAAGCCGTGCTCCACCGGACCCACCGGCCAGGCGAGTGCGCCGTCGAAGTCGATCTCCCCCGAGGCCATGCCGCGGGTGCCGAGCTTGTCCTTGAGGCGGCGGAGGGCGAACCCGTTCGGCACCCCGTCGATCGTGCGGGGGACGACGAAGCTGCCGAGACCCCTCGTGCCGTCGGGACCGCCGGGAGGGCGGGCCGTGAGAAAGAACTGGTCGGCATCGGCCACCGAGCAGAACCACTTCTCCCCGCTGACGCGGTAGGTCTCCCCGTCGCCGGTGGGCTCGGCCCGACAGACGTTGGCCCCCACATCGCTTCCGCCCTGCACCTCGGTCAGGAACTGGGAGCCGCGAGCGGCCGTGGCGTGGACCGGGTCGACGAGGGCGGGGAGGAACCGGTCCCTCACCTCGGGATCGGCCGCCCGACGCAGGGCCCGGGCCAGTCCGATGGTGCAGGTGGCCGGGCAGGCCTGCCCGGCCTCACCCTCCAGCGAGAGGAGGTAGAGCAGGGTGGCCTGCTCGTACGCGCTCCCCGGCCGGCCGGACAGGGACACCAACCCGCTGGCCCACACGGCGGTGGCGGCCGCTTCGTAGGCGGGGTCGAAGACCACCGCCTCGGTCCGCCGCCCGATGGCGTCGTACCGGGCCAGCTCGGGCAGATGGAGGCGCTGTTCGTACCGGGCGGCAGCGGGCCCGACCACGGTCGCGACCTGCCGGGCGAAGGCCGAAGCCCGTGTCTCCAGCGCCGCCAGGCGTTCGGGGTCGAGGGCCCGGCTCAGGAGCGACCGCAGGTGGTGGTCGGAGGAGAACGGGTCGGAGGGGAAGGACTCCTTCCATGCGGCCAGGGCCTCCCGACCCGGTGCGTTGTCCATACCCCATGATCGCGCCGGGTCCCTGTGCCTGCCGCCGCGACGTCCGGCCACGACCACCGCACCACCGCACCACCGCACCACTGCACCACCGCGGAGGTTACGGTACCGCCCGGGTGGTGCGGGCGAGTCGGTCGGGAGCGAGGATGGCCGGAGGCGAGTCGAGCGGAGCGAACACGGCACCGCACGCCGGCCACCGGTCACTGCTCGAGAGATGGAAGGGGCGCGACCCGGACCTACGGGCGACCAAGCGGTCGATCCGGGCCGCGGTCCTGGTGCCGGGGGTGTTCGCCCTGGCCGACTTCGGGATCGGCAACAGCCAGACCACCCTGTTCGCCGTCTTCGGTTCGTTCGCCCTGCTCCTCTTCGCCGACTTCGGCGGGAGCCCTTCGGTGCGGCTCGGGTCCTACCTCGGTCTCTTCGCCACGAGCGCCGTCCTGATCACGGTGGGCACGCTGTGCTCCTCCCACGCGGCCACCGCAGTGATCGGCATGCTGGTCTTCGGCTTCGCCGTGCTCCTCGCCGGCGCGGTCAGCCCCCAGGCGGCGGTGGGGGCCACCGCCGCCCTGCTCACCTTCGTCCTGCCGGTGGCGGTCCCGGCCGGCGCCGGCGCGGTGGGGCACCAGGTTGGCCGGTTGGGCCCTGGCCGGCGCCCTGTGCATCCCCGCGGTCATGCTCGTGTGGACCGGCCGGTGGCACGACCCTCTCCGCAAGTCGCTGGCCGCGGCGGCCCGGGCCGTGGCCCGTCTGGTCGGAGCCCATGCGGAGGGTCGCCTCGACCCCGGCGCGTTCGATCGGGCCCGGGTGGCGCTCGAGGAGCTCCGAGCCCGATACGAGGCCACGCCGTACCGGCCGGCCGGTGCCGGTCCGACCGATACCGCGCTCTGCACCCTGGTGGCGAGGATGGAGTGGGTGGGCGAGAACGCTCTGGTGCCCGAGGAGGGCCGCCCGGTCGCTGGCCGGGTCCGGTCCGGCCCGGGCCGTCAACGCTGCCGTGGCCCGCGTCCTGGACCAGGTCGCCGACCTCCTCGACCGCCCAGCGACGACAGATCTGGCCGACGCCATCGACGTCCTCGAGCGCGGCACCGATGAGCTGGCGTCGGTCCTGGACGCGGCCGGAGAGGACGCCAGGGCCCACCTCCTGGCCGAAGCGGGCTCGTCCGAGCTGGGCCGCGCCGAGCGTGGAGCGCTCGAAGGTTCGAATCCGCTCTGGGCCGTCGACCCCACCTACCCCACCCGGATGCTGGCCTTCGCCGCCGGGACGACCGCCGAGTTGGTGCTCGGTGGTGCTGGCACCCGGCCGAGAGGGGCAACCCCTTCGGCCGGGCCCGGCGGTCGCTGTGGGCGCAGGTCCGGGCGGCGGCCGACTGTTGTACGCCGCGTTCGGTGTG
This sequence comes from uncultured Acidimicrobiaceae bacterium, assembly GCA_963717885.1. Lineage (GTDB taxonomy): Bacteria > Actinomycetota > Acidimicrobiia > Acidimicrobiales > RAAP-2 > Bog-756. The sequence continues at coordinate 488,810 of CAVQXB010000001.1, forward strand.
GTTCCGCAACAGCGTGCGCGGCGCAGTGGCCCTGGCCCTGGCCGTGGCCACGGTGGAGGTCGACCGATGTGCAGCACGGATTCTGGGTGGTGCTGGGCACGCTGTCCGTGCTGCGCTCGAACGCACTGGGAACCGGTGCCACCGCCATCCGGGCGGTGGCCGGCACGGTGGTGGGTTTCGGTGTGGGCTCGGTGGTGGTGGTGGCCCTCGGCACCCACCAGAGCCTGTTGTGGGCGGTACTGCCGGTGGCCGTGCTCCTGGCCGGGGTGGCGCCATCGGCCATCTCGTTCGCGGCCGGCCAGGCCGGCTTCACGGTGGCGGTGGTGATCATCTTCAACATCCTCGACCCTGTGGGGGCGGACGTCGGCCTGGTCCGCGTGGAGGACGTGACCATCGGGGTGGCCGTGAGTGTGGTGGTGGGTGCGCTCTTCTGGCCCCGCGGCGCCGCCGCCGAACTGGCCCGCGCCCTCAGCGACGCCTACGCCAGTGCGCTGGCCTGGCTCACCACCGAGGTGGGGCGCGTGGGTGACCCGGCTGCGGCGTCGACCGGACGGGATCCACAGGAGGCCGCCGCCGGTGCCGCGCTGCGGTTGGACGACGCCTTCCGGCAGTTCCTGGCCGAGCGGGGGGCCAAGACGGTGCCCCTCCCGGTGGTCACCCACCTGCTGACCGGGTCCGCCCGGGTGCGGCTCCTCGCCCTCACCCTCGAGACCCTCCCCGGCGAGCCGAGCGCGTCCGACCAACCCCTTCCCCCGGCGGTGCAGAGCGCCCGTGCCGAGGTGGCCGCGGACTTCGCCGCCGACGAGCGGTGGTTCGAGGAGTTCTCCGGCGCGCTGCGCCACCGGAACCGTCCGGTGCCGGGCATCGTGCCCGTCGACCAGCGCATTCGGGTCAGGCTGCTGGGAGCCTTCGACGAGGCGCAGCGGTCCAAGAGGAACGACGGGATCCTCGTGACCCTCCGCCTGCTCTGGCTCTCGGATCGACTGTCCGAGCTCCGGGACCAGGAGGGTGAACTGGCCCGCTCGGCCGGCCGGTTCACCGGAGGGGGAGCCGACGAGGGTCCTGCCGCTCCGAAAAGGAAAATAAAACTGTCTTGACAGGTAATACTGTCCGTGAGAGGGTGGACCCATGCAGGACATCGGTGTGATCGACGACCCGGGCGTGGCGGAAGTCTCGCTCGGCTCCGTGCGGGCCCGGCTCCTGGCCGAGCTGGTCGAGCCGGGATCGGCGACTTCCCTGGCCCCGGTCCTCGGACTGACCCGTCAGAAGGTCAACTACCACCTGCGCGCCCTCGAGCGGGCCGGACTGGTCGAGCTCGTCGAGGAGCGCCGCAAGGGGAACATGACCGAACGGATCGTGCAGGCCTGTGCATCGGCCTACGTCATCTCGCCCCAGGCGCTGTCGGCGATCGCCCCGGACCCGAGTCGCTCGCCGGATCGACTGTCGGCGTACTGGCTCCTGGCCCTGGGGTCCCGGACCGTGGCCGAAGTCGGTGAGCTGGTGGCACGGTCGTCCAAGGCCGGGCAGCCGCTGGCCACCTTCGCCATGGACGCCGAGATCGAGTTCGCCACGGCCGCCGACCGGGCGTCGTTCGCCGCCGAGCTCTCCGGTGCCATCGAGGCACTCGTCTCGAAGTACCACGCCGATGGGGAGGGGGGTCGGAAGCATCGGATGGTGGTCGGGCTCCATCCGAAGGTCACGCGCCCGGCCCCAGCCGACGATCGAGGTACCAGAAGCCGCGAGCAGTAGGAACGAGAGGAGAACGACGTGTCCAAGGAGTTCGAGTGCCGGCGAGAGGTGGTCCTACCGGCCGATCCGGACCGGGTGTGGGAGGCGGTGTCCACGCCCGAGGGCTTGCTGGCCTGGCAGTTCCCCAGCCCGATCGACTCGATCAGGGATGTCGCAACGGCATGGGACGAGCCTCACCACCTGGGGATCCGGATGGAACAGGGTGACTGGTTCAACGCCCTGGAGTACGTGATCGAGGCCCGGTCCGGCGGAACCAGTGTGCTCCGGTACATGCACAGCGGGATCTTCACCGACGATTGGGATGCGCAGTACGACGCGGTCCAGCAACACACCGACTTCTACCTCCATACGCTCGGCCAGTACCTGGAGTTCTTCGACGGGATGCCGGCGACCTACATCGGCGACGTCCCCGGCGGCCTGCAGGGACCGGCCCGCTCGGCCGAGCCGGACGGCTTCAAACGGCTGGAGCAGGCCCTCGGGCTCGCCGCCACCATGGCCACCGGCGACAAGGTCGAACTGACTCCGGCCGGTCTCGATCCGGTGGCGGGGGTGGTCGACTACCTGCAGCCAAACTTCCTGGGCGTCCGCACCTCGTCCGCCCTGTACCGGTTCTTCGGCAGGAACGCGTTCGGTTCGCCGGTCGGCATGTCGATCCACATCTTCGGGCCTATGGACGACGCTGGTGCCGTCAAGGACCAGTGGCAAGAGTGGCTCGACCGCACCCTGGCTTGATCCGCGATCTCCCGCCATTGCGCCCCGTTGCTCGGGCTGGACCCGGAGCGGCTCAGCCCGTCGTGGCCGAAGATTCGATCCCCGCGGGCTCAGCCACCTGGAATCGGTCGTGCTCAGGGGGCGACGGCGTCCAGTTCGGTCAGATCCTCGGCGGAGAGTGCCATGGCCCCGGCGGCCACGTTCTCGTGCAGATGGGCCACGGACGAGGTGCCGGGGATGAGCAGGATGTTCGGCGACCGGTGGAGCAGCCAGGCCAGGGCCACCGCCATGGGGAGGGCCCCGACCCGGGCAGCCACGGACTCGAGCGTGCCCGACTGCAGGGGGGAGAACCCACCGAGTGGGAAGTAGGGCACATAGGCGATGCCCTGGTCGGCGAGGGAGTCGACCAGGGCGTCGTCGTCCCGATGGGCGACGTTGTAGAAGTTCTGGACGCACACGACCGGTGCGATGGCCCGCGCTTCGTCGATTTGCGGGCCGCTGACCGTGCTCAGACCGAGGTGCCGGATGTGACCCTGCTGCCGTAGTTCGGCGAGCGTCTCGAACTGCTCGGCGATCGAGCCGGGCTCGGATCCGTCGAGTCCACCCATGCGCAGGTTCACCACATCGAGTGCATCGAGACCGAGGTGGTCCAGGTTGTCATGGACGGCCTGCCGCAGCTCCGCAGGAGAGCGAGCATGCAGCCACCCGCCGTGGGCGTCGCGTCGGGCCCCGACCTTGGTCACGATGTGCAGCTCGTCCGGGTAAGGGTGCAGGGCCTCCCTGATGACCTGGTTGGTGACGTGCGGACCGTAGAAGTCGCTGGTGTCGATGTGGGTGATGCCGAGTTCGAGAACTTCGCGCAAGACCGCGACCGCTCCGGCGCGGTCTTCCGGCGGCCCGAACACACCGGGGCCGGCCAACTGCATGGCGCCGTACCCCATGCGGGTGACCGTCAGATCCCTGGCCATGGTAAAGGTGCCGCCGGGAAGCGGGTTCTCGGTCATCAGCTTCCTACCTTGGGTCGGAGAGCGAACGGAGTTTGGATCAGCTCTGGAGGCCGTCCCATGACCAGTGCGGCATGGCCAGGCCGGGAGGAACGTCGGCTGCGGATCGGTGGTACCGGGCCATCGTCGCCGTGGCCCACTCGAAGTAGTCGTAGAGCACCTGCCGAAGCGAGCTGTTCCTGACCATGCCGACGTCGTCCAGGGCTTGGTCGAAGCAGGCGATGGCCCGACGGTCCATCGCTGGGTGCTCCCCGTTGCCGCTGTGCATCCGGACGACCGAAGTCTCGTCGCCGTACTGGTCAGAGAACGTGGTCGGTCCGCCGAGGGCTTCTGCCCAGTACGCGGCGAGCCGCTCGGTGTGCTCGGGGTGGAAGCCGTGGCTGAACGTGTGGCTGACCACCTCGTCGGCCATCACCCGGCTGTGCCAGGCGGACGCCAGCCGAAGAAGACCCGAGTCGCCACCCGTGGCCTCGAAGACGCTGGTCATGGCCAACGATCGCGCAGGCGGCGGCCGTCGGCAAGGAAGGCTCAGCCGGAGCACTCGTCGGCTGATGGCGTACGGGCCCCGGCGACCGGTCTCCCGGAGCTGGACGCGCCCGTTCCCACCAGGGGTCCTGCCTCCGCTGGTCGGGGGCGACCGGCTTATACCCTGGGGCAGTAATGGCCCCATGGCTCCTCCATCACCCCCAGGACCCGGCTACGCCTCCGACAGAGAGGCCATCCAGAAGCGGCTTCGGCGTATCGAAGGACAGATCCGCGGCCTGCAGCGGATGGTGGACGAGGACCGCTACTGCATCAACATCCTCGAACAGGTGTCCGCCGCCACCAAAGCCCTGCAGTCGGTGGCGCTCGAGCTGCTGGACGATCACCTGGCCCACTGCGTGACCGACGCTATCCAGGCTGGGGGCAATGAGGCCACGGCGAAGCTCAACGAGGCGTCGGCCGCCATCGGCAGACTGGTGCGGTCTTGAGACTCGTTGACGCCTTGGGCCACGCCCTGACCACCGCCGGCTCGATGACCTGGCAGATCCTCTGGGCCCTGATTCTCGGATTCGCTCTCTCGGCAGTGGTGCAAGCCGTGGTACGGCGTAGCACCATCATCCGCCGGCTGGGGGATGATTCGCCGCGTACGCTGGCCCTTGCCTCGGGCTTTGGGATCGCCTCGTCCTCCTGCTCCTACGCCGCGGTGGCCCTCGCCCGGTCCCTGTTCCGAAAGGGTGCCAGCTTCACCGCGGCCATGGCCTTCGAGATCGCCTCGACCAACCTGGTGGTGGAGCTCGGTGTGATCCTGGCGGTCCTGATCGGTTGGCAGTTCACGGCGGCCGAGTTCGTGGGCGGCCCGATCATGATCGTGCTGATCGCCGTCCTCTTCCGCCTCTTCCTGCGGCAGGGACTGATCGACCAGGCCCGGGCGCAGTCGAACAAGGGCCTGGCCGGGTCCATGGAGGGTCATGCCGCCATGGACATGACGATCGCCGAGCAAGGCAGCCTCTGGCACCGAATCCGATCCAGGCAGGCGTTCACATCGATCTCGCACATCTTCGTGATGGAGTGGGCGGCGGTGATCCGGGACGTCGTCCTCGGGCTACTGATCGCAGGAGCGGTCGCCGCCTGGGTGCCCAACACCTTCTGGCATCACCTGTTCGCCGTCGACCATCCTCTGCTGTCGAAGATATGGGGACCGATCATCGGACCGATCATCGGCATCCTGAGCTTCGTCTGCTCGATCGGAAACGTGCCATTGGCGGGTGTGTTATGGAATGAGGGGTTGAGCTTCGGCGGCGTATGCGCCTTCATATTCGCCGACCTGATCATCATTCCAATCCTCCTGATCTATCGGAAGTACTACGGCACCAGGACGATGCTGTTCATCCTGGGGAGCTTCTATGTGACCATGGTCCTGGCCGGCTATGCGGTAGAGATCGTCTTCGGGGCATTGGGGTTGGTCCCGACCGAGCGCAATGCGAAGGTCGGTGAGATTCCCGTGCAGTGGGACTACACCACCGTCCTGAACATCCTGGCTCTGGTCGTCGCGGCCGCATTGCTCTACCGCTTCTTCCGAACCGGTGGGCTCTCGATGTTGAAGATGATGGACGGGTCGCCTGACGAAGTACACGTTGACCAGCACAGCTAGCGCGGCCACCGGCCAGTGTGGCCGGATGCTCGTGTGATCCTCACCCAAGAGTGGCTGGCCGGGGGAGGCCGCTCGTTGCGTAGGGCTACCGACAGTGCCTGTCGCCGACCGGTTCGAACCCCACCCGGGACCTTTCAGGTAGGCGGACCGCGGACGGCGATATCCTGACCGTCGTCCAGCCCGACCGGAGGAAACGAGCGATCGATTCGATGAGACCAGGATGGCGCTGATGCCGATCGAGGGCGGACTGGTTGGACCGCGGGAGCCGTGCGGTCCGGTCGCGGCGTTCACCGGTGGGCTTTCCGAGTGGTGGTCGACGGCGCCGCCCCGCGCATGAGCCCCGTGTTCTCCTTCTTCACCGACGCCGCGCCGGCCAGGGTCTGGAGGGCCCTGACCGACTCGGCGCAGACGAGCACCTACCTGTACGGCTTGGCTCTGCGGTCGGACTGGGCGCCCGGCTCACCGATCGTCGCGTCCTTCCAGGACCGTCCGGCCCTGCTGGGCGAGGTGCTGTGCGCCCATCCGCATGACCGGCTGTCGTATCTGATTCGCTCACCAGCGGCTCCGGCGGTCTACCTCACCTGGCTCCTCCGCGTCAGCGAGGACGGATGCATCTGCACCCTGCAGGTCGACGAGGCCGACGCCAGCGAGGCCACCGAGCTGGAAGATGTCTGGCTGCCTGTCCTGGCCGCCCTTCAGCGAGCGCTCAAGCCGTTTCCGATCCCCTAAGCAGGAACGACCGGATACGTCGGAGCCGTCATCAGCCGACATGAGTACGGCCACGTGATCCGCCAGACGTCATCGATCCGAAGCGTGACTATCAGCCACCGGAAGGGCGGTAGTCGAGCCCCTCCTGTCCCGACGGAACTGGCAGAGGGCCACCGCGGTGCCCTGGCCGAACGGAGATCACTTGTGTCGGGTCACGGCCCTCAGCTCGTCCAGGCGACTCTCGGATCAGTTCGGCAAAGTCCTGGTGGGCCGGGTTCGCTGATCCAGCGTTCGAAAGCTGTCTTGAAGATGGCGATTCCCGCTTCCGCGGTCAGACTCGCGGCTGGATGACTGACGCCGCGGCGACGCAACTGATCGGCGATGGCCGAGGCGAGTCTGGCCAGTTTGATCAGCTCGCGCTCGCGCAGCTCAGGGTTCGCGTCAATGACGGCCTGGCGCCGAGTGGAGTACTCGCGACGCTCGTGGAAGAAGCCCGCGGTGGCTTCGAGTGCCGAGGCCACCGTGTCTAGCGGAGGCTCGGAATCCGGAGCATCGGCGACCTGGGCCACCAGGAGCTCCTGGAGGGCGCCCGCCCCCGAGAACAGCACCTCAGGCTTGTCGGCGAAGTACCGGAAGAAGGTTCGCTCCGTGAGTCCAGCCCGCTTGGCGATCTCTGCCACCGTCGTCTGTTCGAACCCGCGCTCGCCGTAGAGATCGAGGGCCGCCTGCTCCAGCCGGTCACGCGCGTTGGGCTCCCATCGGGCCATCTGTGGATCGTACTTGATGACAGCTGCTGACAAATGCCTGGTAGATGGATGACAGCCGCTGTCATCCGCGGTAGTGATGGCAGTGGCTGACATCTGCGGGTGTCAGAGGCAATCGACGTCGACCGGCCCACCGGCCGCGGTGCGGGCGGTCCCCCTACTTGGAGGTTTGTTCATGCGCGTCTTCGTTACCGGTGCGTCCGGCTGGATCGGATCCGGACTCGTTCCCGATCTGATCGAGGCCGGCCATGAGGTGGTCGGCCTGGCCCGTTCCGACGATGCGGCGACCGCGATTGCCGCCCTCGGCGCCAAGGTGCTCCGCGGGTCCCTCGACGACCTCGACGGTCTGCGCAACGCCGCAGACGTCGACTGACGGGGTGGCTCACCTCGCCTTCCGACACGACCTGTCCTTTACCGGCGACATGGTCGGGGCGGCCGCCGTGGACCGCCAGGTCATAGAGGTGTTTGGCGAGGCCCTGGCCGGGTCGGACCGACCCTTGGCGATCGCTTCCGGGGTCCTCGGGATCGCCCCAGGACGGGTGGCGACCGAGCAGGACGGGGTCGAAGGCAACCGAGAGGGCTGATGTGCCCATCGAAGGCGCACACGACCGGATGGCCAATGCCCACTACACCGCCTCCCTGGCCTCTCGCGGCGTCCGCTCGTCCGTCTTGCGGCTCCCGCCGACATGCCATGGAGACGGCGACAGCGGGTTCATGGCCATGCTGGTGGGCATCGCACGCGACAAGGGGGTCTCGGGCTACGTCGGCGACGGGTCGGCTCGCTGGCCGGCCACCCACCGGCTCGATGTGGCGCGGGCCTTCCGCCTGGCGCTGGAGCAGGCACCCGCCGGCTCGACGCTCCACGCTGTGGCCGAGGAGGGTGTTTCCGGTCGAGCCTTCGCCGAAGTCATCGGACGGAAGCTCGACGTCCCTGTCGTCTCGGTCTCCCCCGAGGACGCGGTGGGCCACTTCGGGTTCCTGGGCTTCCTCCTGCCCATGGACAGCCCGGCCTCGAGCGTGCGCACCCGTGAGCTTCTGGGGTGGGAGCCGACGCACCCGGGCCTGATCGAAGATCTCCAAGAGGGCCACTACTTCCACCCAGCCGCATGAGCAAGCGCGCCGGAAGCGGGCCGGGGCCTTCGGGAGCCGGGGCCATCTCAGCCGGGTTCGACTGCGTTCCTCGGGCAGGGCATCACGGGTCGGTCGACCTACCGAGGGTTGGCGCCGTCATTGTCCGCCCCTGAGGGCCCGGTTCCCATCGCCGTGGTCGAATCTGATGGGGTCGCTTACGGAGCTGCCCGCGACCGAGGACCTCGATCTCGATCTCCCCGAGTACGTCGGTGTCCGCGATCATCTCGATCTTGGTCACCGTTCCCGCCACCACCGTGAAATCGAAGGCGACTTTCGGAGTGCCGCCCTGCGACCACACCAGCCCAGCGAGCCCGTCGAGCAATGCCATGCGGGCAGCCTTCGCCCCACCGGAGAACCTCAGCGCGACGTCGTTGGATCCAACCAGGCTCGACGGTGCACCCATGGCGACTGCGGCTGTATCGGCCACGAGCTCGGCGTCGGGGCTGAGGAGCGAGAGCAGCACCTGGAAATCCCCGGTCTTTGCCGCGGTGAGGAACGCATCGACCACCTCGTGCTGCCGCTGCGGATCAGAGGTGCGATCCTCGACTGTGCGAACCCGTCGGCGAGCCCTGCTCGCAAGCTGTCGGCAGGCCTCTGGAGACCTGCCCAGGACCCAGGCGATCTCGTCGTAGGAGACGGAGAACATGTCGTGGAGCACGATGGAGATCCGTTCGGCCGGCGCGAGTCGGTCGAGAACGATCAGGAGCGCCTGGCCCATCGAGTCGGCGAGGATGGCTTGATCCTCAGGTGTCACCGCAGCTCGCAAAGAGAACTGGTCGACAGTGGCGGAGTCATCAATGGATTCGGTGGGTCGACGTTTCCGGCTCCGCAGCGTATTGAGGCAGATCCGGGACACGACGGTGGTCAACCAGCCCGTGAGGTTCTCGATTTCATCGGCATCAGTCGTCGACAGGCGGAGCCAGGCCTCTTGAAGGGCATCGTCGGCGTCCTCCACGTCGCCGAGGATCCGAAGAGCCACGGCACGAAGATGGGGCCGATCGGCTTCGAATCGGTCCGCCGGCGATCTCGTCTGATCCACGTGTCACAATCTCCTGTGTTGCGGTGTCATATACATTGACCCACCAGCCTGGCGGAACGTGACAAGAGGAGACCCATGCCAGTCCAGTGCAATACCGTGCTCTACCCCGTGAAGGACCTCGACAAGGCGAAGGACCCTCTTTACTGCCCTGTTCGGCGCGGATCCGCACGTGGATTCGCCCTACTACGTCGGCTTCTCCGTCAACGGTGCCGAGATCGGCCTCGTCCCCAGTGGCCACGACCAAGGCATGACCGGCCCGGTGCCTTTCTTCGACGTCGACGACATTTCCGCCACCCTCGCTGCCCTCCGGGCCGCCGGCGGGCAGGTGGTTCAGGAGCCGACCGACGTGGGTGCCGGGCTGCTCGTCGCCAGGGTCAGCGACGCCGACGGCAACGACATCGGACTGAGACAGCCGCCAGTCGGCGCTTGAGAGCTCACCGGCTCGGGCGCCGCCCGAGCCGGACCGAGCCGGACGGCACCGAAGCAGACCACCCCCTCTGGCGGGCTGGGGCAAAAGATGGAGACACCATGAGTAGGGCCGCCAGGACGGACACGGAGTCGCCTGCGCCGCACGTTGCCGACAGCCACGATCTGATCCGGGTGCAGGGCGCCCGCGTGAACAACCTGAAGGACGTCAGCATCGAGATCCCGAAGCGCCGGCTGACGATGTTCACCGGCGTCTCCGGATCCGGCAAGAGCTCTCTGGTGTTCGGCACGATCGCGGCGGATTCACAGCGGCTCATCAACGAGACGTACAGCGCCTTCGTGCAGGGCTTCATGCCGACGTTGGCGCGGCCCGAGGTCGACGTGCTCGAGGGGCTCGACGACCGCGATCATCGTCGACCAGCAGCGGATGGGTTCGGACCCCCGCTCCACGGTCGGCACCGCCACCGACGCCAACGCCATGCTCCGCATCCTCTTCAGCCGACTTGGGAAGCCGCACGTCGGCTCCCCCAACGCGTTCTCGTTCAACGTCCCTTCGGTCCGGGCCAGCGGCGCGATCACCGTCGACCGCGGTGCCGCCAAGACCAGACCGTGCGAAGGACCTTCACCCGGCCCGGCGGCATGTGTCCGCGCTGCGAGGGCAGGGGCTCGGTCACCGACTTCGACCTGTCTCAGCTGTACGACGACAGCAAGTCACTCAACGAGGGCGCCCTCACGATCCCCGGCTACAGCATCGACGGCTGGTTCGGCCGGATCTTCTGCGGCTGCGGCTTCTTCGACCCGGACAAGCCGATCCGCAAGTACACCAAGACCGAACTCAAGGACCTCCTCCACAAGGAGCCGACCAAGATCAAGGTCGACAACATCAATCTGACCTACGAGGGTCTGATCCCACGAATCCAGAAGTCGTTCCTGTCCAAGGACGTCGACGCCCTGCAGCCGCACATTCGCGCATTTGTGGAGCGGGCGGTGACGTTCACCGTCTGCCCCGATTGCGGCGGCACCCGGCTGAGCGAGGCGGCCCGGTCGTCGAAGATCAGCGGGATCAACATCGCCGACGCGTGCGCCATGCAGATCAGCGACCTCGCCGAGTGGGTCCGAGGCCTCGACGAACCGTCCGTGGCACCGCTGCTGGCGGCGCTGGGGGCGACCCTCGACTCGTTCGTCGAGATCGGATTGGGGTACCTTTCGCTCGACCGGCCGTCGGGCACGCTGTCGGGCGGCGAGGCCCAGCGCATCAAGATGATCCGCCACCTCGGCTCCTCACTCACCGACGTAACCTACGTCTTCGACGAGCCCACCACTGGCCTGCACCCCCACGACATCCAGCGGATGAACGACCTGCTGCTGCGGCTGCGGGACAAGGGCAACACGGTGCTAGTGGTGGAGCACAAGCCGGAGACCATCGTTATCGCCGACCACGTCGTCGACCTCGGCCCCGGTGCTGGTACGGCGGGTGGGACCGTATGCTTCGAGGGCACCGTCGAGGGGCTGCGGAGCCAGCGGCACCCTGACGGGCCGCCACCTCGACGACCGGGCCGCCCTCAAGGACGACGGTGCGATCGCCGGCCGGAATGCTGGAGATCCGTGGTGCCACCGACACACAACCTGCGGGACGTCGATGTGGACATCCCCCTCGGGGTACTCGTTGCCGTCACCGGCGTCGCCGGCTCTGGCAAGAGCTCACTCGTGCACGGCTCGATCCCCGCCGACGCGGGTGTGGTGTCGATCGATCAGGGCGCGATCCGCGGGTCGCGACGGAGCAATCCGGCCACGTACACCGGCCTGCTCGACCCGATCCGCAAGGCGTTCGCGAAGGCCAACGGCGTCAAGCCGGCGCTGTTCAGCGCCAACTCTGAGGGTGCCTGCCCCAACTGCAACGGCGCCGGCGTGATCTACACCGACCTGGCGATGATGGCCGGGGTCGCCACCACCTGCGAGGAGTGCGAAGGGAAGCGGTTCCAGGCCTCGGTGCTGGACCACCACCTCGGCGGCCGCGACATCAGCGAGGTGCTGGCGATGTCGGTGGGCTCGGCCGAGGAGTTCTTCGGCTCCGGCGAGGGGCGCACGCCGGCCGCCCACACCATCCTCGCCCGGCTCGTCGACATCGGGCTCGGCTACCTCAGTCTCGGCCAGCCGTTCACGACGCTGTCCGGCGGCGAGCGGCAACGGCTCAAATTGGCCACCCACCTGGCCGAGAAGGGCGGTGTCTACGTCCTCGACGAGCCGACGACCGGTCTCCACCTCGCCGACGTCGAGCAGCTGCTCGGCCTGCTCGACCGGCTCGTCGACTCCGGCAAGTCGGTCATCGTCATCGCGCACCACCTGGCGGTGATTGCGCACGCCGACTGGGTCATCGACCTCGGCCCCGGCGCCGGCCATGATGGGGGACGGATCGTCTTCGAGGGCACACCCGCCGACCTCGCCGCCGCCCGCTCCACCCTCACCGGCCAGCACCTCGCAGAGTACGCCGGCGCCTGACCGTGGCACTCGGGGCTCTCACTCTGGGTGCCGCGGCACACGATCACGCCACGGAGGCAACCGGGATGAAGAAGGAGGCGACCCGGAAGAAGTAGCCCGGCTCGACCGAGCGAGTACCACACGGGCGGGTCAGGCTCCACCAAGCATGTCGACCCGTGGCCGTGTCAGGATCTGTTGAGTGCAGAATGTGCGGCTCCGGATTCTGGGTGATCTCCAGCTTGAGGGGTGTGACACCGCTCAACTGGGTCGACGCCAGGTCCGGACCTTGCTCAAGATCCTCGCTCTCGGCCACGGTCGATCCGTGGGCGTAGATCGGCTCGTGGACTGTCTATGGGGCGACACCCCCCCGGCTCGACCCGCCGAGCAGATCTCCGTGTTGGCGAGTCGCCTCCGGGGCGTTGTCGGCGCCGACCGGGTCCTCCACAGTGATGCCGGATACTTGCTGGTCCTGGACTGGCTGGATCTCGAGGCCCTTCGGGAGTACTTGGCCGAGGCAGATCGGAGGCTTGCCTCGGGGAAACCGGCGGCGGCCCGCGCTGCCGCCTCGGCCGGCCTATCGCTGATCCGCGGGCCGCTTCTCGCAGATGAGCCCGACGCCTGGTGGGCGGACTCCGAGCGTGCCGCGGCCGACCTGACTATCTCGCGGCTTCACCAGGTGGTGGCGTCCGCAGCCCTGACGGCAGGCGACTGGGGAGAGGCGGCCCATCTTGCTGGTGAGGTCCTTCTCCGAGACCCTCACGACGAATTGGCCTTGCGGGTGTCGATGGAAGCACTGGCTAGGTCAGGCCGGCAGGCGTCAGCGTTGGCGGCCTACGCCGCTATGCGGGAGCGTCTTGTCGAGGAGCTGGGAGTGAGCCCGTCGGAGGAGACGGAGGTCCTCCACTCCGCCATCCTCCTGGGCGACCTTCCCACGCCGAGGGACAAGGGTGAACGCTCCTCGTCGAGCACCGTCGAGCTGCCGGGACGGATGCGCGCACTCCGCTCGTTGGATGACCTGGTCGACCAAGCCGAGCGCGGGATGGGGCAGATCGCAGTGGTCGAAGGGGAGGCGGGGATCGGGAAGACGCGGCTGTTGCAGTTCTGGGCAGGGCGGCTGATCGGTCGTGGTGTGGAGATCGTCTCGGTGGCGTGTGACGAACTCGGCCGGACCTTGCCCCTTCAACCGCTGCTGGACGCCGTCGAAGCACTGGGCCGCAGCGCCGGGAGCGCCCGATTCATGGAGGTCCTGGGTCCGGACGTCGCCGTACTGGGACCTCTCCTCGGTGCGCAGCCTGAACCGGCCGGAACGGCGCAGCTCGCCGCGCTCACCGACCCTGGAGGCGGACAGGCACTGTTGTTCGCGGCACTTTTCAGTGTCCTGCGAAGGCAGTCGGAGCGACAATCCCTGGTGCTGATCATCGACGACATTCATCTCGCTGACTCCGCCACGACCGCTTGGCTCGGTCAAGTGGCTCGCCGGCTGGCGGACAGTCGGGTGACCATCGTGGCCGGGCAGAGGGCGGAAGAAGGCGTGGCCCTTTCTGGTGCAACGACCATCACCCTGGGTCCACTCGATCTGGCGGACGCCGAGCTGATCGTAGGAACCGAGCGGGCCCCTGAACTGCACGCACGCAGCGGAGGCCACCCCCTGTTCCTGGTGGAACTGGCTGCGGCGGATGCCGACGAGGACATGCCGGCCACCATTCGTCAGGCCGTCGAAGAGCGGTGTAGTCGTGCGGGAGCCGCCGCCGCCACACTGCGTGCCGCCGCGGTGGTAGGGCCAGAGGTCGATCTCGACGTGCTGACCGCCGTCACTTCAACCGGCACCAGTGAGCTGCTCGACCATTTGGAGGAAGGTCTGGATCGACGATTGTTGGTGGAAGAGGGTCAGACCTTCGTCTTCGCCCATGCCCTCATCCGTGAGGCATTGGCATCGACCGTCGGCGCTTCCCGGACCGCGTTCATCCACCGGGAGGCGGCCCGATGCCTGGGGAGTCGACCTGGTGCCGATCCCCTCGCCGTCGCTCGACACGGGCGCCTCGGGGGTGATTTGGTCTATGCCTCCACCGTCTTGGTCGCGGCAGCACGAATGGCCGTCCTCCGGTTCGATGCAGAGGAGGCGATGCGCCTTCTCGATGAGGCCGTCGGCCTGGACGACACGATCGGCGCTCGCCTGGAGCGAGCCCGAGTGGCAACAATGTTGTCGCGCCACGAGCAGGCGGCGGAGGACATGGCTGCGGCCCGCCTCCATGGTGCCGGGCCCGAGGTACTGGAGGTGGCCGCGTGGTCCGCCCACCTTCAGCGGCACTTCGGTGAAGCGCTCACCTACGCTGACCGCGGAGCGCACGAGGCCGTCGAACCCGACCTCCGCGCCAGTTGTCTGGCTCTCGGGGGGTGGGTCTCTCTCGCCGCTGGTGATCTCGACGGTGCTCAGGTCCGGCTCGAAGGCGCTCTCGGAGATGCGCCAGAGGCAAGCGGCGGTATGGCCGAGGCCTGGCTGGCTTGGCTCCGTATGAACCAAGGGCGCCCGGCAGAGACGCTCGATCTGGTGAGAGCGCAGACCGGCAGGGGGCTCGCCCTCTACCGTTTTCCCAACGCCTACGGCGGAATGGCGGCCACAATGGCGCTGGCCATGCTCGGGCGCGTTGACGAGGCTCTGTCCGCCCTGGACGCGCTGGAGTCCGACGTTGCCCGTATGGGCGCTCATCGGTGGACACCGCGCCCACTCAACCTACGGGGTTGGATAGTGCGCAACCTCGGTGAACTCGGCGAAGCGGATGAGCTCAATCAGGCGGCCATCGATACGGCTCGCGTTCATGGGCTTGACGAACCACTCGCTAACGGGTTACTCGATCTGGCCTCAGGTCGATTGCTGGCGGGTGACTTCGACGGCGCTGACTCGTTGCTCTGCGAGGCCACGCCGTTGACGGAAGTCGAACACGCGTTCCGTTGGCGGCACCAACTCCGCGGTCGCTTGCTCCAGGCCCGCCTGAATCTAGCGACTCGGGACTTCGATGGGGCCCTGGCCGGCGCAGCGTCCTTGGCCGGCGACGCCGCCCTTCTTGGCACCCCTCGCTATGAGGTTCAGGCTCGCCTGGTGGCCGCGATGTCCTCTCACCGGGTTGGCGCCACTCCCGATCTCGAGACGGTGGATGAGCTTCTGGCGCACGTCGACAAGGTGGCTGGCCTCGAAGGATGGTGGATCACGGCCGAGGTGGCTCGAGTGTTCGGAGTCCAGAGATGGGAGGAGTTGGCTGGCCGTCGGGTGGCCTCCTTGCGACGGCGGGCGGGGGCTCGCGCAGAGGCGTTGGATCGGGCGGCGAAGCGCTATCTGGGATGAGGTCCCACTCGGGCCGTCAGATGGATGACCGAGGGGCGCCACCCAGGCACGTAGGGAGAGACCGCAGTGCACGCCTGCCGAACGAGTTGTGAGGTGGCCGGCACGCTGAGCCCGGCCACCCAGGGGGCGATCTGGGGCATCGCCAGTCGGTAGGCCACCACGGCGGCGGGGTCCAGGGCACCGAGGTCGGCCTCGACCACGGTGGTGTGCACGTTGACCAGACCGGCCTGCTCTGCGGCGCTCCTGAGCCGGTGCGGATCACCAGAGATGGGTTCCACTTCGGCCTTCATCGTCTCGTACCACACGGGCGGTCGCCACCCCCGTGACCCGAGCTCTTCGGCAATTGCCGCCTTGACCGGGTCGGATCGAACCGATGCCCACGAGGAAGCGACCACGGCCCCACCGGCTCGAACGACGCGTGACATCTCGCCCAAGGCCACTGCGGGTGGGAGGTGATTGAGCAGGAAGCCGGCCATCACTGCATCAAAGGAGCCGTTCCGCACCGGCAACGCCAGTGCGTCGGCGGCGATCGCCATCCACCCACGCTCATGTCCGTGGACAACCATGCCGACGGAGCAGTCGGCTACCACCACACGAGCCCTTCGTGCGGCCAGAGCCTGTGCCACCGTGCCCGTCCCGGAGCCGAGGTCGAGGACCAGCTTCCCGGCCAGGGTCACCGGTGACGCTTGCACCAGGGACGAGGCGAGCGGTTTGTACACCAGACCCGCCGCCATGTCCCAGACGCGGGCCAGGCCGTCGTAGGGTCGAGTTACAGCCACTCGGCGCCTGCCGCCGCCCGGGCCTCCCACCAGGCCAACTCCGGGCCCCTGCCGCCAAGTGCCTTCTCCCAGCCGAACTGAACCATGGTCCCGAGCATCTCGAGGGCCACCGCCCGGTCCCACCACTCGCCGGTGTCCACCCCGTGGGCCTCGAGGGCCGCCCGATAGGTCGACATGGCCCCGTCCTTCGCCTCGGGGAGCAAGTCGGCGTTGAGCGCCAGGTACCACGACAGATCGGCGATCGGCGACGCCTCACCCGAGACCTCTCCGAAGTCGAGCAAGACGGTGCGCCCGTCCAGGTGGCTTCCGATGTTTGCCGCCTTCCAGTCCCCGTGCACGAGCGTGTGAGGTACGTGACCCAGGGCGGTGATGAGCGGAGCCGGGTCACCGAGTAGAGGCATCACCAATTCAGCCAGGGAAGGCGACACGGCAGGCAGCCGATTCCACCCGTCCGCCATGAACTTGGGGACCGCGGCGGATGAGCCCAGTTCGGCCTCGGCTTTCGCCACGGCCGGGGAAAAGATGCGGTAGCGGGTGGCGAGTGGGGTCAGGCCCACGTCGTCGTGCCAGCCCCAGAGGGCAGCGTGCATGGCGGCCATGTTGTCCAGGAAGCGAGCGTGCTCCTCTAGCGCGAAGGGCTGGCCCGGGGTAAGTAGTTGGTCGGTGACATCCCGGAGGAGGATCATGCCCATGGTGCCGTCGAAGGCCGCTGCCACCACGGCCGGATCGATAACATCGGGTAAGCGCTCCAAGAGCCCGTTCTCCCACAGCCGGACGTAGCGCACACCCGGATCGCCCGTGGCCCGCAGCAGCCAATCGTCGCGCGGATCCTGGTACTTCAGCACGAACCGCTCGCCGGCGATGACAACCCGCTCGAAACGGGCGCCCGATTTGGTGTCCTCCGGTTCCCATGGCTCCCGCTCGTCGGCGCCATCCAGCAGGTCATGCAACAAGGTGGCGGCCTCAGGTTGCGTCACTGTTCACTCCGGCCATCTCGGCGAGAAGGCCGGCCGACCAGCGCCCGCCGCACCACACTTGGTCCTTGGTGATCCAGCCCTCGGTGACTTGGAGGACATGGGCCTGGTGAACCGCGTGGGGAACGCCGCCCTCTTCCCAACGGAGCGTGAACTCCACCAGTTCTCCCGTGGGCAACGGCGTCCGCTTCAGCTCCTCGAATGCTCCTGGATCTGCATACCAACGGGACAACTCGGCCCTGACCGCCGTGCTGCCTTCAACTTGGTACCGCCAGTTGGGCACGGTGGCATCCAAGGTCATCGCTGGGCTGAGCGCTTCGCAGGCGCTCATGGCTGCTCCTTCGATGGCCGCCAGGTATCGCTCGACGGGCCCGTCTTTCTCGTTGCCGGACATGGTGACCTCCCCATCCTGGATTCTCCGTCACTCTTCCATGGATGCATTTCCACCGGCTTGCCACGGCTGCGGCAAGTCGGTGGCAAGCCCGGGAGGAGATGATGGTCAGACCCCGGCGCAAGGCCGGTGGTGGATCACGAGGGAGACGGATCATGGCGTCAGCTGAACTCAAGAACTTCGCAACACCCGACGAAACCCGAACCTTTGAGAAGGGACGTGTCGAATTGGTATCCATCGGCGGGAGTGAGATCGGACGCCTCACCCTCCAGCCCGGATGGCGTTGGTCTGAGCATGTCAAGCCCATGGCCGGTACCGATCTCTGCGAAGCGCCGCATTTCCAGTACCAGGTCAGTGGGCTTCTTCACATTTCGATGGCCGATGGCACTGAACTCGACAGCCAGGCCGGCGACGTGACTACTCTCCCCCAAGGCCATGACGCATGGGTAGTGGGTACCGAGCCGGTGGTGCTGGTCGACTGGTGGGGAGCCTCCAACTACGCCAAGGATTGACAAATCCGAGGTCCGCCGCCACGGCGCTTGGAAGACCACGTGGGGGTCGGCGAGGGCGAGCTGCCTTCCGGGCCGAGCAGAGTCGAAGGACTGACTCCGTGAGCTCGGCGGATGGCCACCGCTATGGCAGACCGCACTCGGTGCCATGGCGCGCCACCCTGGCCGGCCTCGGCCTCAGAGTGTGTGCCATTATGGCGTTGACAAGGCATCAGAATGGTGCCAAAGTGACACTATGGAGTTGACCGAGTACATCGAGAGCATTCGCCGGCAGTTCGCGGCCGCGGCCGAGGCAGGTGGAGATGAGGCAAAGGAGCAGGCCGAGCGGTTATTCGCCCTTCTCGAGTCGGCCATACGCCTGGCCCTGCAGGACGTCCTCGTCGCCGCCGCCGAGGAGATCACCTGCGAGTTGGCGCCCGGCTCGGTGGAACTGCGGTTGAAGGGCCGGGAGCCCGAGTTCGTGGTGAGCCTCCCCCCATCCGAACCTCCCGTCGGAGGAGGAAGAGGTCCGCCTGTCCGGGATCGCATCTCCCGAGGGAGACGAGGGGGCCACTGCCCGCATCAATCTCCGCCTCCCCGAGCACCTGAAGGTCCAGGGTGGACGCAGTAGCCGCAAGCGAGGGCCTCTCGATCAACACTTGGCTGGTGCGCGCCACCAGCGCGGCTCTGGAGCGAAGCAGCTCGGCTCGTCCCCAAGACCGACGGCCTCCAACTGGATCTCAGCGATACACCGGCTGGAGCCGGTAGTCAGGAGGAAATCCAATGACCGTATTTCAGACGCCCGAACCGATCTCAGTCTCGTTGGAGTTCGGCATCGGTGACCTTCGGCTCGTGGCGAGCGAAAGCACCGAGACGGTGGTCGAGGTAAAGCCGACCGATCCGACCAAGGGAGGGGACGTGAACGCGGCCAAGCAGACCCAGGTCGAGTACGCGTCGGGTTCCCTCCTCGTGAGGGGCCCGAAGAATTGGCGCCAATGGACCCCTTGGGGCGGTCGCGACTCGATCGACGTCGAGATCCGGCTACCTGAGGGATCACGGATATGTGTGGACGTGGCGATGGCAGCCGTACACGGTGCCGGTCGCTTCGGCGAGCTCGACGTAAAGACGGGTCATGGGTGACGTCCGCGTCGACGAGGCCGGTCCGGTGAAGATCAGGACGGGATTCGGTCAGGTCGTGGCCGGACGAGTCGACGGAGACGCAGACGTGAAGACCGGATCAGGTCGGATCGACATCGCCTCGATCGGCGGGTCGGCCACCGTCAAGAACTCGAACGGGGACACCCGAATCGGCGAGGTGGAAGGCTGGGCGCAGCTGCGGAATGCGAACGGCACCATCCAAGTGGAGAGCGCCAGCTCCCAGGTCTCGGCAAAGACCGCTCTCGGGGACGTGCGATCTGGGAGTGTTGTCGCAGGGCTCTAGCGAAGCCAGGACGGCCTGTGGCCAGATCGACATCGGCGTTCTCGACGGGGTCGCCGCCTGGTTGGACCTCTCGACCGGCTTCGGCCGGGTCAACAACGAGCTCGAGGACACAGATCGTCCCCCTGCGGAAGAGCAGATGACCGAGATCCGCGCGCATACGGCAGCGGGGGACATCAACATTCGCCGGATAGCGGCTTGTTCCGGAACGGGAACGAGATCATGAGCAACGATTCAACTCTCGCGATCTCTGCGTCGCGCGTGTACAAGTCGTTCGGCCGACATCTGGTGCTGGACAAGGTAAGCCTGACCGCGGAAGAAGGCACGGTCCTCGCACTGTTGGGTCCGAACGGGGCCGGCAAGACCACGATGGTCCGCCTCCTCTCGACTCTCATCCCGGCCGATTCCGGCTCTATGCACATCGCCGGTCACGACGTGGTCAGCCGACCCCGACGGGGTACGGGCGCTCATCGGGGTTACCGGCCAGTTCTCGGCCGTGGACAATCTGCTGACCGGAGCCGAGAACCTGCGGTTGATGGCCGATCTTCGTCATCTCGGCCGCGTCGCTGGGCGGCGGCGGGTGACCGAGTTGTTGGAGCAGTTCGACCTCACCGACGCCGCCGACAAACCGCTGTCGACCTACTCAGGCGGGATGCGACGGCGACTCGACCTCGCAATGACCCTCGTCGGTGAGCCCCGGGTGATCTTCCTGGATGAGCCCACTAACGGCTTGGACCCGCGCAGCCGCCTCACCGTGTGGGAGATCGTCCGCCAGCTCGCCTCGGCCGGTGTCACCATACTGCTCACCACCCAGAACCTCGACGAGGCGGACCAGCTGGCCGACCGGATCGCGGTACTCGACCAGGGCCGGATCGTCGCCGAAGGAATCCCGGCGGAGCTGAAGAGCCGGATCCCCGGCGGGCACATCCGACTCCACTTCGCTGGTCACGACCTGCTGAACTCGGCGGCCGGGCTACTTCCTGAAGCTGCTCTGGAGGAGGACCATTTGGTCCTGCAAGTCCCCGCGGATGGCACCGTGGACTGTCTCCGTGAGCTGCTCGACGAGTTGCACGAAGCCCGTGTCGCCGTTGAGCGGCTGTCAATTCACACCCCAGACCTCGACGACGTGTTCCTCGCCGTCACCGGTGGCCATGTCACCGACCGCTCCGCCGGGGACCTCACACCCCAAGGAGCCGCGCAACGATGACCACGCTCGCCTGCACGCTCAGCGACTCGCGGGTCATGCTGCGCCGCAACCTCAAGCACCAGCTCCGCTATCCCTCGATGACGCTGATGCTGGTCGGCCTGCCCATCGTGCTCCTCCTGCTGTTCGTCTACGTCTTCGGCGGCCAACTCGGTGCTGGCCTCGGTACGAACGAGGGCCGTAGCGCTTACCTCGACTACGTCGTCCCGGGGCTCCTGTTGGTCACCGTGGCCGCGGCCGTTCAGGGCACGTCGATCATGGTCGCCATGGACATGACCGGAGGCATCATCGACCGGTTCCGGACCATGGCCATCGCTCGCGCCTCGGTCCTCATGGGCCACGTGCTCGGCAGCCTGATCCAAACGCTGGCCGCTCTGGCCGTCCTGGTCGGGGTCGCCTCCGGTCTCGGATTCCGCACCGCAGGAGGGCCGCTCGCGTGGCTCGCTGTGGTCGGGCTGCTGGCCCTGTTCGCCTTCGCGCTGATCTGGCTGGCCGTCGCTCTCGGCCTGGCCGCCCAGAGCGTCGAGACGGCCAGCAACACCCCGATGGTCCTGTTGCTGCTGGTGTTCCTGAGCGGCGGATTCGTGCGGACCCAAACGATGCCTGACGGACTGCGTCAGTTCTCCGAGTACCAGCCCTTCTCCCCTGTGGTCGACACCGTGCGCGGCCTGCTCGCAAACGGGTCCGTGGGGGGCCAAGCGATCGCCGCCGTCGCCTGGAGCTTGGGCATCGCCTTGCTGGCCTACCTCTGGGCCATCCGTCTCTACAACCGACGTCGAGCAGCCGATCCAACGTGAGCGGGCGGGCAGGGGTTGAAACCTAGGCCCATTTCTAGGATGGGAGAGATAGGTACGGACTTCGGCCATCGCCATGGCCGACTACATCGAGCACTTCTACAATTTGGACCGCCGACACAGTTCGCTCGGCTATCTCACTCCGAACGATTCGAAGATTTACACTCAACCACCACCCAGCAGGCCACGTTGTCTTAAAAAGTGGCCTGCTGAATGGGGTCAAGCCCACATGGTGGAGGTGATGGTGTCTGGTTCCATGAGCTAGTGGAATGGTGGAGGTGATGGGACTCGAACCCACGACTTCGACCTTGCAAAGGTCGCACTCTAGCCAACTGAGTTACACCCCCGGCTAGCGGAATCGCCGTCCGGCACGGCATCGACGGGCGGGACCCACCGGAACACAGCGCCGCGAACGGACGATTGTAGTGCGTAGCCCCCGTCGGGTCGGCCCGACGTGCTCCTGAGTTCCCCATATCCACTCCATTGGGGGTAGGGGGGCGGCAACCAGGTGGGAACCGACTCCACCAGTGAGGGAGTCGTCCGACTCGACCCGGACCAGCGGTGCCGGCCGCCTCTGCCACCGACACGATTGCCCGCGCCTCATCTGACGATGCCCAGGGCTCAGGGTTGGGCCTTGGCGCGCTCGAACGACCGGTCGATCTCCTCCCAGGCCGCGTCGACTCCGTCGAAACCACCCACCTTGGTCAGCTTGTCGGGTTCGAGGTCCTTGTAGACGTCGAAGAAGTGGGCGATCTCGAAGGTGAGATGGGGGGGTAGGCCTTCCAGGTCGGTGACCGACTCCCACATCGGGTCACCGCACGCCACCGAGATGATCTTGGCGTCGGGTCCCTTTTCGTCGGTCATCCAGAACACCCCCACCGGCCGGCACTCCACCAGGCACCCCGGGAAGGTCGGCTCGTCCAGCAGGATGAGCACGTCCAGGGGATCCCCGTCCTCGGCCAGGGTGTCAGGGACGAAACCGTAGTCGGCTGGGTAGAAGGTGGCCGAGAAGAGCCTCCGGTCCAGGCGCATGACATGGCGCACGTGGTCGTACTCGTACTTGTTGCGGCTGCCCCTCGGGATTTCGACGATGACTTCGATGGTGCGTTCCGTGCTCACGTCCGGTGCCTTTCTGGTCCCTCTGCCCGACTGTCATTCTGGCCCAGGAGCGACCTTGGACCGGAAACGGAGCCCGTGAGCGGTCCGCCAATCCGGACTTCGACCGGGGTCGGGATGGAGCTTTGGTGGCGATTGCTAACGTTGGCCAATGAGTGTCGATACCGCACGTGGGTCACAGGCCGGCAGCGGACCCCAGTCCGACCAGCGGTTCTTCGCCCGACAGCTCTCCGATCTCGACTTCAACGACCGCCTGCTGGATCTGGTGGCCGACATCCAGATCCCCCTGCTCGAACGGGTCAAGTTCCTCGTGCTGTTCAGCGAGCGGATCGACGAGTTCTTCCAGGTCCAGGTGGCCGGCCTTCGCCGCCAGGTGGTGGCCGGCATCAAGAGCCTGGCCCTCAACGGCGCCACCCCGGATCAGCTCCTGGCCGACGTACGCGAGTCGTTGGAGCGGATGGTGCGTCGCCAGGAGGCCCTCCTCCTCGACGAGGTTTCGCCGGCCCTTCGGGCCCAGGGGATCGAGTTGTGCGATTGGGAGACGCTCGACGGCGGCGACCAGGCCTACCTGCACGAGGTGTTCGAGCGGCTGATCCTGCCCGTGGTCACCCCCCTCACGGTGGACCCGAGCCATCCTTTCCCCTACATCTCCAACCTCTCGCTCAACGTGGGTGTGGATGTGCGCAACCGGAGCGACGACACCTCGCGCTTCGCCCGGGTCAAGGTCCCCCCCAATGTGGCCCGTCTCCTGCCCCTGCCCGGAGGCGACCGGTTCATCCCGCTGGAGCAGACCCTGGTGGCCTTCGTCGACGAGCTGTTCCCGGGGATGGATGTCGGGGAGCCCTGCATATTCCGGGTCACCCGGGATGCCGACCTGGCCCTCGACGACGATGCCGCCGACGATCTCCTCCTGGCCCTGCAGGAGGAGCTGCGACGCCGGCGCTTCCTTCCGGTGGTTCGCCTCGAGATCGACTCCCGCACCTCGGAGGGGCCTGTGGAGCGCCTCACCGACGAGCTCGGCCTCGGTCCCGACGACGTCTACCGGTTCGCCGGACCGCTCGGGCTCGATTGCCTGTGGGCCATCCACGCCCTCGACCGTCCCGATCTCCACGACAAGCCATGGACCCCGCTGGTACCCGCTCCCTTCACCTCGGTCGAGCGGGAAGAGGAGTCGAGCATCTTCTCGGTCATCGGCCGCCAGGACGTCTTGGTCCACCATCCCTACGACTCCTTCTCGGCATCGGTCGAGGAGCTGATCAACGAGGCCGCCGACGATCCCAACGTGCTTGCCGTCAAGCAGTGTCTCTACCGGACCTCGGGGGACAGCCCGGTGGTGGCAGCCCTGATCCGTGCGGCCGAGCACGGCAAGCAGGTGGCGGTGCTGGTGGAGGTGACGGCCCGATTCGACGAGGAGGCCAACATCGGGTGGGCACGAGCCCTCGAGGAGGCCGGGGCCCACGTCATCTACGGATTGATGGGCCTCAAGACCCACGCCAAGACCACCCTGGTGGTCCGCCAGGAGGGAGAGGCGGTCCGCCTCTACTGCCACGTCGGCACCGGAAACTACAACCCCAAGACGGCCCGGATGTATGAGGACCTCGGGGTGCTGTCGTCGCGGCCGACGCTCGGAGCCGACGTCACCCGGTTCTTCAATTACATCACCGGATTCAGCCAGCCGCCCCGCTACCAGGAGCTGGTGACCTCCCCGGGGGGCATCCGGGACCGGGTGGTCGACTGCATCGACGAGCAGGCCCTCGCCGGACCCGACGGTCGCATCGTCATCAAGGTCAACGGGCTGGACGATGTTCCGGTCATCGACGCCCTGTACCGGGCATCCCAGGCCGGGGTTCCCATCGACCTGATCATCAGGGGGATCTGCTGTCTGCGGCCGGGTGTGCCGGGACTGTCCGAGACCATCCGGGTCCGCTCCATCGTGGGACGCTTTCTCGAGCACTCCCGGATCCTCCGCTTCGGCGGCGGGACCAACGGAGCGCCCACCTACTACATCGGGTCGGCGGACCTCCGCCGGCGCAACCTCGACCGGCGGGTGGAGGCCATGATTCCGGTGGCCGATCCCGACGCCGTCGAACAGCTCGAGCAGATCCTCCAGCTCAACCTGGCCGACGACACCCATGTCTGGTCGCTCGACGCCAGCGGGAAATGGACCCGTATCCCCACCGTCGTGGGCATCTCCGCCCAGGAGGCTCTCCAGGTGGCCGCACTCGAACGTGGTTCGCTCCTCGACGAAGCTCTCTGAGCGTCGATCTCGCCGGCCCGATGGTCGACGACGGCTGGGTGAAGACCCGTAGGCTGGTCCGGTGAACGGAGAGGGTTCCGGTGGACTGGTACCAGGTTCCGACGGACTGGAGTCACAGCCGGAGGGCCGGCGGCGCGCCCGGCGCATGGCATGGATCTATACCGCCGCGGCGGCAGCCCTCCTGCCCTGGATCTTCTACCTGGCAGCCACCCTGCCCCGCCGGCAGTTCGACCGGCACTACCGAGCGGCCTGGGTCGGATTCGACATCATCCTGGTCTATGCGATCGTTCGGACCGCCTACATGGCCTTCCGGGTGGACCCGCGGGTTCAGTTCCCGGCGACGGCCACGGCGGTCCTCCTCTTCGTCGACGCGTGGTTCGACCTCACCACCTCGGCCAACCGCGGCCAGTTCTTCGAGGCCCTGGTTCTCGCCCTCCTGGTCGAGATCCCCGCCGCCCTGTTCTCGCTGCACCTGGCCCGCTCGGTCAACCGGCGGGTCCTCGATATGGCCCACGTGGGCATCCCCCCGCCCCGGTACCGTTGGTGGCGGCCTCACCGACCCAATCGCCGAAGCCGGACCGGCAGGGCCCCCGAAGCGACAGGCGCCGCCGAGGCGACCGGACCGCCGGAGTAGGACCCGGGCCGGCACGCCGCCCGGCCATCGGATCAGGCGGCGGTGACCTTGTCGATGCGGTCCATCACGTCGTCGGTCAGTTCTGCCAGCACGTCGATCGCGGCCAGGTTCTCGTGGACCTGCTCGACCCGGCTGGCCCCGGTGATCACCGAGGAGACCCGCGGATTCTTGGCGCACCAGGCAATGGACAGCTGGGCCAGGGTGCAGCCGAGCTCCCCGGCGATGGCCTGGAGGCCCCGGACCCTCTCGTTGCGGTCGGGGTCGGTGAGCAGCTTGATCAGCCATTCGTAGCCGGGCAGGGTGGCCCGTGATCCTTCGGGCACGCCCTCGAGGTACTTGCCGGAAAGGAGGCCTGAGCTCAGCGGGCTCCAGGTGGTCAGACCCAGTCCGATTCCGTCGTAGAGGGGTGCGTACTCCTTCTCCACTCGGTCCCGCCAGAACAGGTTGTACTGGGGCTGCTCCACCACCGGCCGATGGAGGTGGTTGTCCCTAGCGAAGTCCCACGCCTCCCGTAGTTGCAGAGCCGACCACTCCGAGGTGCCCCAGTAGAGCGCCTTGCCGCTTGTGATCATGTCGGACATCGCCCAGACGGTCTCCTCGACTGGTGTCTCGGGGTCGGGGCGGTGGCAGTAGACCAGGTCCACGAAGTCCAGCCCCAGCCGTTGCAACGAACCGTCGATGGCCTGCATCAGGTACTTGCGATTGAGGGTACTGCGCATGTTGACCGTGTTGTGGAGGCCCCAGAACAGCTTGGTGGAGAGCACGTAGGTGTGGCGTGGCCATCCGAGGGAGGCGATGGCCTCGCCCATGATCCGCTCCGACTCGCCAGCCGAGTAGGCCTCGGCGTTGTCGAAGAAGTTGACCCCGGCGTCGTAGGCCGCGGCCAGGCAGTCCTCGGCCAGGCTGCCCGCCAACTGGGGGCCGAAGGTGACCCAAGAGCCGAACGAGAGCACACTGACCTTCAGTCCGCTGTGGCCCAGACGTCGGTACTCCATCTCCATGACTACTCCTCCTGATCCGGTTCGGTCGAATCCTACGAGGCCGCCTGCTGGCCCGCCGCGTCCGACCGGTTCAGGTGGCCGGGCCCACCACGGTGACCAGGGTGCCGATCGGGGTGAGCGGCCATACCTGGGCCGCGGTGGCGACGGGCATCTCCACGCAGCCGTTGCTCTGGGGCGAGCCGTAGGTGGCCCGGACGAAACCGTGGAGGGCGTCCCCGCCGTTGAAGTAGCTGGCCCACGGCACATTCGGGTCGTCGTAGGTGGAGCCGTCGGGGTTGGTGCCCTGCATCCGCGAGCTGGGCACGTGCTCGAACACCGGGTAGGTGCCGTCGACGGTGTCGGCCCCCGGGGCCCCCGTGTTGACGGGGATGCCACTCATGGTGGGAGCACCGTTCACGTACAGGGTGAGCGACTCGGGCAGCTGCTTGGACACCAGCACGTAGGTGTAGGGGCTGGTGTCCTGCTTCCCGCTGGCGGCGGCGGCGAGGAGGGCGGTCCAGACCTTCTGGCCGGCGAGGCCGTCAACCGTGAGGCCGTTCTGGCTCTGGAAGGTCATGATCGCAGCTTTGGTGATGATGTTCTCGCTGCCTTCGGCCCACAGTGAGGTCAGGTCGGGAGGGAGGGTCGCCCACCGCCAGGCGAAGGTGCCGGGCTGGGCCGAGGCAGCGGCGTTCGGGGCGGCGGTCCCGGTGGGGGTGAAGCTCAGCGGCAGATAGCCCAATTGGGCCAGTAGCTGCTGCAGCCGCTCCGTGCTGGCCTGGGCCACGCTGAATGTCACGGTCACCGGCGCGGCCAGCTGCCCCCCTCGGGCGCCTCGTGGGCCGGCCGCACCGGACGGGATGCTCAGGGTCTCGGTGGTGGTGGGGATGAACGGCGCCGCCGCATCGAACTCCAGCGAGGTCGGACCGGACTTCCGCCAGGTCCCGCTCACCGGAGGGGAGAAGGTGGGGGTGCCGGTGGTGTTGGACACCGGTCCCGAGAGGTTCACCGTGACCACCTGGTCCGAGGGAACCTCGGTGGCGCCCTCCGCCGGAGTGGTCGAGACCACGGTGAACGGGGTGGGCGGGAGGGTGCTGGCTGCCGGGCCGCCCACCGATCGGTGTCGCGGCGCCCGGCGTCCCGTGGTGTGCGACCGGCGACGAACGCCCCGGCGGCCACGACCATCAAGACCACGGCGGCAGCGACGGCGATCCAAGCTCGCCGGTGGCGCCGGGGCGGAGGTACGAGGATCTTGTAGTCGGCCATGGCTCCAAGCGCTCGTAGGGAGGTACGGGGCCCGTTGGTGCGCCTCCGACGTTACTCACGGCGGCGGTGGGATGGTACGCGCCCACCGGTCGGACCGACCCCTGATCCTGCGGGCACCGGCAGCGTCCGGGAGGAGGGACTCGGGAGGGTCTGCTCGACCGGGGCCGCCCGCGGCCACCAGCCACCTGTATCTGCGTCACGTGCGCGTCAGGTTCCCCGGCCAAGCTACCGAGGGCCGGCTGCTCGTCGCGGCCGCCACCAACGTCCGCCCCAGACCCACGTCAGCATCGGAGGTCCGTGGAGCATTTTCTCGAAACCTGGGGCTACCTGGCCGTCTTCGTGCTGAGCTTCATCTCCGCCATGGGCCTGCCGGTGGGGGCCGAGGTGGCCATCATCTACGGCGGGGTGCTGGCCAGCGGCCAGATCCCCAACGAGCCCCACCACCTGAACCTGGTGGCGGTGATCGTGGTGGCCACCCTGGCCGAGGTGCTGGGCTCCCTGGCCGGCTACCTGATCGGCTACTTCGGGGGCCGGCCCCTGGTGGACCGCTTCGGCAGGTACGTCCTGCTCACCCACAAGGACCTGGACCGGGCCGAGGCCTGGTTCGCCCGCCGGGGCGACCCCTTCGTGCTGTTCGGCCGGTTCATCCCCCTGCTGCGCTCCTTCGTCTCCTTCGCCGCCGGTCTGGGCGAGATGGCCCTGGGCAAGTTCCTGGTCTTCACCGTGATCGGCTGTGCCATCTGGTGCACCGCCCTGACCAGCCTGGGCTACTCCCTGGGGGCCAGCTACAGCCATGTGCTGAAGGCGTTCAGCTACGCCGGGTACGTGGCCGCCGTGCTGGTCGTCATCGCCGTGGCCGTCCTGTTCTGGCACCGGCTCAAGGTGGTCCGGGAGGAGCGGCGCTGAGGCCGGCGGCGGCTCGGCTCGCTCCGGCCGAGGCCGCCGCTCCCTCCCCGTAGGCAGTCAGGTGGTCACCGGCGGAGGGTGTCGCAGGCAGGGACCTCCGCCTCCGGGGACCAGCAAGCGCCCCCGCCGACGACGGTCGCCGCGACCCGGGCGATGACCGGCCCAAGGGAAGGATCCCGGAACGCCGTCACGACGACGGCCCCGAGCGCGCCGACGGGGGCGGCTCACGATCGCCCGGGGTCGACATCACACGCCACGCGCTCCACGGCCAGACGCCGTCGATCTCCACCTCCAGCGAGAAGCTGAGGACGATACGGATGAGCACGATCAGCCCGAGGGCCACCACGCTCTCCACGGTGGGACTCACGATGATGGTCCGAACGATGTCCCCGACGATCAGGACCTCGAGGCCGAGCAGGATGGCGTGGCCGAGCCGCTGGCGCAGTCGGCGGTAGGCGTCGGCACCCGATCCGCGGGTGGGCCGGACCATCGTTCCGGCGTAGTCGACCAGGGCCCACGCTCCCCCCACCACCATGATGGCCGCCCCGACGCCCTCCACGACTTGGACGACATCGGAGATGAGGTGGTCGTAGGTCACCCGGTCACAATGCCACGGCGGAGCCGAACCGACCGGCGATAGCCGGTCGACGACCCGGCCTTCCCGGTGACCAGGCCGTTTTCGGGTCGGAGCGGCTCCCTTGGTCCCCTTCGGATCCAGCCGACCACGTTCCGTGAGATCCCACTGCCGGTTCACCCGCTCTGATCTCACGCTCGGTGTTCGAATGAGCCCGGAGAGGCGGCTGGACCTAGTGCTATCGGATCGCGGGCGGGATACTTGGTGAGGCGGGGCCGGGCATGGCACAGCAGGGTGGCCCGGCCGGTCGAGAGCGGGGGCAAGAAATGACAGACGAGTGTCTCGCCAACAGGGCGAATGCTGCGGGACTGCGGGCCTCCCGGGCGTGGCTGCTGGGCAAGAGCGTGGCCAACGAGATCGAGGATGTGCGGTACCAGGCCGGCGAGGATCCGATCCCGGCCCCCGGCCTGCCGACGTTGCTCGATCGGCTGGAGCAGGATCTCTCTGACGTGCTGGCGCTCTCCGAGCGGGTGGATGCACTCCTCCGCGGTCCGGAGCGGGGAGCGGATCTCCCGTCCATCGTCCTCGTCGAGGTCGATGCCGCCGAAGAGGGCGCCGAGGAGATCGAACGAGTGGCCCGGCGGCTCGCTCAACTGGCTCTCGGGGTGTCCACCGGTCTGGTGCCGAGCAGGCGGGCCGAGCGCTTGGACAGTGCGGCGGTGGCCATTCTCCACCCACCGGCCGGCACGGGCATCCCGGTCGGACTGGCCGAGGACGGACTGGAGCTCTTCTGCAGCAACCGCCGGGAGCTCGAAGTGGAGTTGCGTGGCACGTTCTGCCGGATGCTGCTCGATCGGAACGTGACGATCGACATCGGTGACGTCGAGCTTCAGGTCGGCTTCGACCAGACCCTCCACCTGGTCTCTCCGGACGACGACACCGCCTGGGAGGCCCCGGTCGAGGTCACTGTTCCCGCCCAGGAAACCAGCAGGGTCCTCAAGGCGCTGGGAATGTCCTGCGGGAAGATCCGCAAACGGGCGACGGTCAGATAGGCCAGTTCAAGGGGCGGTCGGGCCTCCGGCACGGATCTCGACCGGGGTGCCCCGGTCCTCGAACCGGTGGGTGGCGCCCGTACTGAAGCGAGTCAGTTTCACCTCGTCCGGTAGTGGTGTCTCGGTGGTTCCGCGGACGACCTCGACGACCAGGCCCCCTTCGTCGTCCGAGACGGGCTCACACCGGAAGCGGCTGTCAATGGTCCGCACCATGGCGTTCAGGGGATCCAGATGGGCACCGTCCAGCATCGAGGGCCAGGCCCCATCAGCCATGGCCTCGGTCTCGCGGGCCAGTCGGAGAACCAGACGGTCGTCGAGCTCGACATCGCAACGGACGTACTCGTAGGGCTGCAGCCCGGGGTGAAGGGCGAGCAGTCGCGCCGCACCCTCCAGGGTCGGGGGAAGCCTCAGGGCGTCCCGGAGTCGGTCCGCCGCCACGCCGGCGACACCGGTGAATTGGCGCCGACCGAACTCGACCGTCGCCTCGTCGCTGACGGCTCTGGTCCGGGTGGCGGCCAGGAAGGACAGGACAAGGAGGTGGCCCTGGAGGCACACCTCCTCGGCGATCCGGCGCAGCGCCGAAGCCGACCACTCGGAGAACTGGAGGTCGGCCAGGAGAGGCCCGCTGTAGTCGTGGCGACCAGGATCGTCGGGGTCGATGGGCGCCAGATGGAGGGTGGCGGCCCGGGTGGCCGCCATGGCCTGAGCCTCGGCGGGCACCGGAAGGACGGGATGGGTGTCAGCGATGGTCACCATCCAGTGGCAGTGGGGTACCCGGTCGGACGGCACACGGGGCGGGCGGTGGATCGGGCGGACCTGCGCTCGGGGATTGGTGGCGGTCGCCGTGGCGTCGAAGGTCGGATCCTCGATGTCGTGACACATGGCGACCACGTACTCGGGACCCATCGGCTCTACGTCCATCAGGGCCCCGCAGTGATCCAGCCAGAACTCCCCGTAGTCATGGTCGGTGACCTGATAGCGGAAGTCCATGAATTGGGGTGGCGCCCCGACGTCGATCTGGAGGCCCTTGAAGATGGTTTCGACCGAATCCCCCCCGAACCCGAGGGCCTCTTGGGTACGCCGGGTGTAGACGGGACTGGCTCCCATCCACTCCTCGATGGCGATGTCCCGCATCACTTCCCGCCCGAACGCTCCGATCAGGTGGGGCATGCCGGCCCGGTCGATCAGGTGCCCGGCCAACAGGTACTCGGGTACCAGTCGAGCCAGCTCGTCCCGGCTGAGCCGGGACAGTCCCGAGCCGGCGGTCACGGGGCGGGTAGCTCGCGGGTCACCCGCTCATAGTACGACAGGGTTGGACAGGTGTCCGGAAGCAGAGTTGGACATGTGTCCAGAAGGGTCCGCCGCCGGGCGGGACCGTCGAGTCCCGAATGTCCCGGTCAGGCTCGGGACCTGGTGGCGACGGTGGGGCGCCCTGGACGATCCCGTCGGGCTCGGTACGCCGGGTGGCGTGGGAGGACGGAGGCCTCAAGGCGACACCCCTTGTTGTCGATACCGGAGAAGAGCCTGGGTGGGCGGACACGACCCGCCATGAGCGGCCTGGGCTGATCGAGACGTGGCGGGGAGGCGACATGCTTCACTATCACTGGGAACACTGCCGGGAGTGCGACGGGATCCAGCTCATCGACCAGTGGGGCAGACGGGCCCCCGGCAATCCATCGAACCTCCCGTCATCCGATCGGGACGCACTGTGTTCCTGTCCTGCGGCGGAACGGAGCGGTCCATCGGACTCGACCGGGGTCGACGAGGGGACGCTCCGGGTCTGGTTCCAGAGGAGCTGACATTCGGCATCGGGCCGGATCGGCCCGATGGATGCACCGGAGCGGCGTCACCGCCGTGATAGGAGGCCACTGCCTCGATGGCCGCCCACTGGACCATGCCGGGCCCTGCTTGGTGATCTGCCCCGATGGACCTTGCCGTCGGAGTCCCGGTGCAGGGGTGAGCCCAGCCGTACCCGCCAGTCCGTTGGTGGAGGCCGGCCGTCTGGGGGACGCCTTCCCCTTCTCGACGGCACGCTGGACACCAGTCCAGACAGGTGTCTAGCATACAGCCGGAGCCAAGCGGCATGGTCAACCAGCGCCGGGGGAGAAGAGGATGAGGGTCGTGGTCGATCAGGACTTGTGCACAGGCGACGGGCTCTGCGAGGAGATCGCGCCAGAGACCTTCGTCATGCACGATGACGGGCTCTCGCACGTCAGGGAGCCGGGCGAGATGCTCCTGTGGGGCGGCACTCCAGCGATGGCTGCGGTCCCTGACTCTCTCGCCGAGAGTGTCGTCGAGGCGGCGGCGGGGTGTCGAGGTGAGTGCATCTTCATGGACACGACCTCGAGCACGACGGGTCTGACGACAAGCTGAGATGACGTGCCGGCGACGAAAGGACTGAGGGACATGCTCGTGGAAGGTCCACACGGGCTGACGGCGGACTGGCTCGGGCACGTGCTGGGGGCCGAGGTCGCGGCCGTGGCCGTCACGCCGATCGGAACCGGCCAGACTGGCTCGAGCTATCGCCTGAAAGCCATGTACGCCGGACCGACCGACCTCCCGGGGACATTCGTGGCGAAGCTGCCAGCCCACGACCCGTCTGTCCGCGAACGAGTGGCCCTCGGCTATCGCGCCGAAGTCGCATTCTACGACTCGGTTGCCCGGACTCTCTCCGTGCCGTTGCCCACCTGCCATGCCAGTGCGATCTCCGATGATGGGCAGAACTTCGTCCTGCTGCTCGCCGACCTCGCCCCCGCGGTGCAGGGCGATCAGCTGGCCGGATGCGGCCCCGGCACGGCGCGCGCGGCCGTGGTGGCACTCGCCGGGCTTCATGGACCGCGGTGGTGCGACGAGGCGTGGATCGACTTCAGCGCCACCGTGATGCCGAAGCCCGACCCCGAGTCGGCAAATGGCCTTGCCGAAGTTGCGCGGATGGCCGCCGACCTGTTCCTCGATCGACTTGGCGACCGGATGACGGACCTCGCCCGGGAGACGGTGCGGATTTTTCCGGACTCAGTGTCGCGGTGGTTGTTGCTCCAGCCAGATCGGTTCGCTCTGCTGCATGGTGACTACCGCTTGGACAACCTGATGTTCTCGCCCGATGGTTCGGTCTGCGTTGTCGACTGGCAGACGATCAGCGTCGGCCTGCCTTCCCGGGATCTCGCCTACTTTCTGTCCACCAGCCTGAGTCCTGAAGACCGTGCGGCCGGCGAGCGCGACCTGGTCGGGGCCTACCACGGCAGGCTGCAGGAGCACGGCGTCACTGGCTACTCGGCCGACGAATGTTGGCACGACTACTGCGTGGGCATGTTGCACGCCCCGCTCATCACCACCCTCGGCTCTGCCTTCTCGAGCATCACCGAGCGGGGAGACGCCATGGCGCTGGTCATGCTCGAACGGGCTTGCGCCGCCATTCGCGAACTGGGCACGCTGGCGTTCATCGAGTCAACGTGAACGAACTGTCTGAACTCGGTTGTTATCTGCTCGCCGGCCAGCCGGCTAGCTCCCGGGACATCGTCGAGGAGTGCCACGTCGCCGAGGAGCTGGGATTCGGCGCCACCTTCATCTCGGAGCGCTACAACCTGAAGGAGGCCGGGGTCCTTGCCGGAGCTGCCGGCGCGGTGACCGAGCGCACCCGGATCATCACGGCGGCAACGAACCACAACACCCGACACCTCATGGTGACCGCTGGAATGGTGCGGACGATGCAGAGCCTGACCAACGGCCGCTTCACCCTGGGCATCGGGCGCGGTATCGCGGCACTTCAGGACGTCTACGGCATCAATCGCATCACCACTGCGCAAATGGAGGACTTCGCCTCGATACTGCGCCGACTCTTCCGCGGCGAGCTGATCCTCGGTCATGACGGGCCACTGGGAAGCTTTCCGGTCCTCCACCTTGACTCGGCTCTCGATGAGTACCTTCCCCTCTGCCTGGTGGCCTTCGGGGAGAACACCCTCGAGCTGGCCGGGCGGGCCTTCGACGATGTCGTTCTTCACACCTACTTCACCGACGGGACGACGGCGCGTTGTGTTCAGGTGGTCAAGGAAGCCGCCGCCAAAGCGGGCCGCGATCCGAATGACGTGCGCGTATGGTCGTGTTTCGCGACCATCGGAGACCACCTGCCCGAGGAGTTGCGGCTGAAGAAGTCCGTAGGCCGACTCGCCACGTACCTCCAGGGCTATGGCGATCTGCTGGTGCGCACCAACGGTTGGGATCCCGCCGTGCTGCAACGCTTTCGCGACGACGAGGTCATCAAGGGCGTGAGTGGGGCCCTGGACGCAGTTGGCACGACCGAGCAACTTGAACACGCGGCATCGCTCATTCCGGCGGAGTGGCTGGCGCCCAGCGCAACCGGATCACCTCTGCAGTGCGTCAAAGCAATCCATCGACAGCTTGCTCTCGGATGCAACGGGGTCATCCTGCACGGCAGCACCCCTCAAGAACTCCGACCCATCGTCGAGGAGTATCGCCGCTCCGTGTCGAGCGCTCGCCAGGTCGGCGACGCGGGATGACCAGGATCTTCCGCGAGCGCCTCATCGAGTGGGATTGGCCCAGGCCCATCGCCGGAGCCAGCCAAGCGCGACGATGCCCTGCACGAATCACAACTGCAAAGTTCTATGCGCTACTAACCGAATCCGCTGGACCTTATGGCACAGGTCGGTGATGACTATCGATTCGCCCAACCTATGGGCGGGTTCTCTGGGGCTTCTCTCTCCCGCGCCCAGTGGGTCGGACCCATTTCTCCGTCAGGCGACCAGAATGCGATGGTCAGAGGCGCCCGATCTTGATTTGACCAGGAAGCATGTTTCTGCAATTCCAGTGTCGCAAGCGGACCCTTATCGCCTTGCAGATCCCGGACGTTGCCATAGATTTCCGTTGCCACCTCGCCGGCCCTGCTCGAAGCGAGTGTGGCAGAGTCAACGCCCGCCAATTTCGTCACCACGATTGCGTCGTCGAGCATGCGGGGCTTTAACCTGACGCCAGACGGTCCTTGATGCCGGTCAAAAACGCTCACCGCAAAGTCGCATTGGTAGGTTCCGTCTGTTCGCCAAATTGTCAGGTCCCAGCTATGCGTCTTGTTCCAGCCCGTTCCCAATGGCCAGTAGCGGAAGAGGAGGCCGATGCCCGCTACTTCCTCGACCGGGATCTTCACTGCGCCCCAGCCCTTGGGGATCCTCAGGATCGACTCAGACAGGGAGATTCTTCGCAGTGCAGGACTACTGATTCCCACGCCCGTCAACACGATCCACAGGATGAATAGTCCGTAGATCGTGTATCCGATCGGCCTCGGTGGCCCACTCATGACCACGATGAAGGTCCAAATGGCAAGCAGCAGCATGCCGGCGGCGTAGAGGCGCCAATACCACCTCTGTCCTCCGTACCGAATCGCAGGAAGTCGGTGAAGGCCTACCCTTCGGTTGGATGGCTGAACGGTGGGCAGTGAGGACACTTCCTTCGTATCGGCAATCGCCCTGACATTGTTGAATCAGACCAGGACCGGGCCATTCTGCACGTCCCGATACCGAGGCCGACGCAGGGTGCCCCAGATCATCTGGGGTGAGTTATCCATGGACGTTTGCTCGCCACCAACCCGAATGACCCGTCAGTTTCACAGAGCAGCAATACAGCTGATCTCGACGACCGCTCCCTCATCGAACAACTCGGTAACCCCGACTGCCGTCCAAGCCGGATAAGGGTCATCCAGGAACTCTCCTGCTATGGCGATGAGGAATTCGGCCTGAGCCTGAAGTCCAACGTGATACGAGTTGAGTTCCACCACATCGGCCCAACTCGCGCCGCCCTTCGACAGCGTGGCGCCGATGTGACTAAAGGTTTGGCGGATCTGCGTCTCAGGGTCAGCCGAGAAGGTCCCATCTGGGTCTTCGCCAGTGTGTCCTGTCACGTGGAGCCGGTCGCCGCTTCTAACTGCCGCCGGAATGTGGGTCGACTCGTAGAAGTCCGTCCAATGTTTTGTTACCACGCCGTTCCGCATCGTTACTCCTCCCACCCTCGAGGTTCGCAGGCAACTTAGCCATTTGCCGTGAGGGAATCGAAGATCACCGAATCATGGCCGCCAGGACGGTAGAGCGCACCTACGGCACAGCCGTGGTGAGGCCGCACTGGTCCTCGATGCCATCAACAAGGCCGGCGGGTCGAGGAACACGTCACCCTCGACGGTGATCCATTCGGACCGCGGAACCCAGTCAGTTCACGTCGTGGGCCTTCACCGGAGCTCGATGGGAACGGTTGGCGACTGCTACGACAACGCCCCGATGGAGTCGTTCTGGGGCTCCATGCAGATCGAGCTGCTGAACCGTCAGAAGTGACGGACCAATCTTGAGTTGGCCATCGCCATGGCCGACTACATCGAGCACTTCTACAATTCGGACCGCCGACACAGTTCGCTCGGCTATCTCACTCCGAACGAATTCGAAGATTTACACTCAACCACCACCCAGCAGGCCACCTTGTCTTAAGAAGTGGCCCACTGAATGGGGTCAAGCCCAACTGGTCGGGCTGCCCGGATTTGAACCGGGGACCTCTGCGTCCCGAACGCAGCGCGCTAACCAAGCTGCGCCACAGCCCGTCGATCAGGATCAGCCGGGTGACCGGTCCTGGACCAGGGAGATGCTACCCGACCGACGTGGGCTGGTTCCCCGCGCCGCCCGCGGATAGGCCCGGATCGGGCGGGACTCCCG
The DNA here is from genome assembly GCA_963717885.1 of uncultured Acidimicrobiaceae bacterium. Classification (GTDB taxonomy): domain Bacteria; phylum Actinomycetota; class Acidimicrobiia; order Acidimicrobiales; family RAAP-2; genus Bog-756. The sequence continues at coordinate 525,848 of CAVQXB010000001.1, forward strand.
GCGGGTCCAGGCGCCGAGCCACCACCTTGGCGATCCTGCGCTTGTCCATCTCCGTGACCCGGAGCTCCCACCCGTCGACGTCGAGTGACTCCCCCTCGGCCGGTATGTGGCCGAACCCGTCGAACAGGAAGCCCCCCAGCGTGACGTACTCGCCTTCGGGGAGGTTGATGTCCAGTCGATCGCGCACGTCGTCCACGCTCATCCGTCCGTCCGCCAGCCACCGGGTCCGATCGACCCGGACCACATCGGGCTCGTCGTCGGGATCGAACTCGTCCGGCAGGTCCCCTACCAGTGCTCCGAGCAGATCCTTGACCGTCAGCACCCCTTCGACCCCGCCGTGCTCGTCCACCACCACGGCGAAAGCCCGCCGTTGACGACGCATCTCGGCCAGCACCTCGAGCACCAGGTGGGACTCGGGTACGAGGAACGGCTGGCGGAGCCGCCGGGAGATGTCGATGGGATCGGGAGCGGCCAGGGGCGCGGCTCCCCCCTCGGGGAGGAGGGCTCCGTTCGCCGATGGGTTCCGGGCGCCACTCACCTGCCAGCCCGCCCGGAACAAGTCGTTGACGAAGAGCACCCCGATCAGGTCATCGAGGTTGTCGCCGTAGACCGGGAAGCAGCTGTGTCCCGACTCCCGGACCGCCTGGGTCACGGCCTCGACCGTGAGCGGGATGGCGAGCGCCACGACGTCGACCCGAGGGGTCATCACCTCGCGGACCACCGAGTCGTGGAGGTCGTGCAGGGCATCGACGATGAACTGCTCTTGGGCGTCGGCCCCGCTGTCGGACCTGGACCCCGAGCCGCGCCGCCGGGCCCGGCTCTCCCGCCCCGATGGCGGTGGATCGTCTTCGTGGCGTCGGAACACGGACACAGTGGTGACGCTGTCTCTTAGGCCGGAGCCGTCAGGCGCCGGCGGGTACGGGCGAAGAAACCACAGAGAGAGGCTGGTAGGACTCGTCGTAGTAGGTGCCACCGTCGAGCAGGGCGGTCACGGCCCGGCGCAGCCGGATGGGGTCGAGGGGTTTGACCACCCACCCCTCCGCCCCCGACCTGCGAGCCAGGAACACGTCCGGGCGCCTGTCGAGCAGCATCAGCACCGGTACTGGCCCGAGCTTGCCGTAGGAGGCCTCGAGGCGGAGCTCGAGACAGACCGCCATACCGCCCATGTTGCCCATCTGGAGGTCCACCACCACCAGGTCGGGGAGGTACTCGGCCACCTCGGCCATCACCGCGGGCCCGGACCGGGCCTCGCGAATGGTCACGTCCGGCCGACTGGCGATGGCGGTTACCTCGGCCCGGACCGAGGGGGCGTCGCTCGCCACGAGGATGGTGCGCACGGGCACAGGTTAGCGCTCCTCCGACACCACGCCCACGGGTCCCGGGCGCGGGCCCGGGGGGTCCGCCGGCGCGGTGAAGAGAAGGTCGGCGATGGTACCCAGTCCGCCGAGGTCGTGGACGTCGCTGTTCAACAGGGGCACCCGGTACACGGGGGCCGGAGCCACCTGGTCGACCAGGTCGGCGAAGGCCTGCTCCTCGCGGTCCGAGGCCGACGTGTAGCCGGCCAGGTTGTCGATCAGCTCGCCCAACGCCGTGCCGGCCACCGGGCCGGCCTGCTGTCGCAACGATTCCAGCTGGGCGTCCTCCACGAACCGGGGCTGGACCCGATTGACCACCAGGGCGGTCACCGACATGTCCGATTCGGCCAGCTTGCCGGCGAAGTGCACGGCTTCGTCGACCGAGTCGGGCCGGGGCGAGGCCACCAGCACGAAGGACGTGCCCTCCTGCGCCAGGAGTTCACGGACCCGGGCCGCCCGGGTCCGGAAGCCCTCTTCCATCCCCTGGAAGGCCTGGAAGAAGGTGACGGCGTCCCGGACGATGTCCGCCCCGGCGACCTTGGAGATGGTCCGGAGCAGAGCCTGGGCGGCCACCCCCATGAACTTCAGTCCGGCTCGGGTGGGGGTCATCAGGGCTTGGAACAGTCGGTTCTCCAGGAAGTGGGTCAGGCGTCTCGGCGCGTCCAGGAAGTCGAGGGCGTTGCGGGACGGGGGGGTGTCCACCACCACCAGGTCGAACCCGCCCTCCTCCACCAGCTCGTAGAGCTTCTCCATGGCCATGTACTCCTGGGTACCCGAGAGGGTCCCGGTGAGGTTCCGGTAGATCCGGTTCACCTTGATGTCCTCGGCTTGCTGCTCGGAGTCCGAGTAACGCCGGATGAGGTCGTCGAAGGTCCCCTTGGGATCCAGCATCAGCGCGTGCAGCTCACCGGGCCAGGGCCCCTCGATCCGGGTGGGCTGGTTGGTGAGGGCGTCGAGACCGAGGGAGTTGGCCAACCGCCGGGCCGGGTCGATGGTCACCACGCAGGCCCGCCGCCCCAGGCGGGCGGCCTGGAGGGCGAAGGCGGCCGCCGTGGTGGTCTTCCCCACCCCGCCCGATCCACAGCAGATCACGATCGACCGATCCTGCACCACCTGGTCGATGGTGGCCGGCCGGCCGGCCGCGCCGGGTCTCACGACGCCGCTTGGGCCGGGTCGTGGAGGGCCTCGACCCCGTGGGCCAAGGCCGCACTCAGGGCATCGAGCTCGGATGGTCCGATGGATGCGGTGAAGAGGTACGGCACACGGAGCTGGGGGAGGGGTAGTTCGTGGGCCAACCGGTCGAGCTGGTCCCCCTGCAGCTGCTGGCGGGTCATCCGGAAGTGGCGTGCCTGCTCCAGGGCCTCCACCAGGCTGGGCTCCAGGTTGACCCGGGCACTGCGCACGGCCTGGTCGGCCGGGGTGTCGAGTGCGTCCAGGGGGGGATAGCAGCTGTTCACGATGACCGGCCCGAGGGCGATGCCCACCTTGTCCTCGAGCTGGTAGGCGGCCTCGATGACCTCGTTGACCGGCATCTCCTCGGGCAGGGTGACCAGGGCTACCTGGCAGCGGGCCGGGTCGGAGAGCAGGGCGACCACATCAGCGGCCTGGGATCGGATCGGCCCACCCCGGGCCGCATCGAGCAGGCCCCCGGCGGAGGATAGGAAGGTCATGGTGTGACCGGTCGCCGGGGCATCGACCAGCACCAGGTCGGCAATACCGCTGCGCTCGATCTGTTTGACCTTGCCGAGAACCAGGATGTCCCGGATGCCGGGGATGGCGCCGGCGACGATGTCGATGATCCCCGAGGACAGCAGCCGCTTGGAGATGCGTCGCATGCCGTGGTCGGCCAGGTACTCGAGGAGGGCGTCGTCGGGGGTGATGGTCCGAGCCCGCACCGTCCCTTTCGGAATGGCCCGGGTGTCGTCCTCCTCGCCGTCCACCTCGGCCCCGGCCGCCCGGAGCACCGAGCCGGCGTAGTCCAGCGGCTCCTCCCTGCCGAAGGCGGTGGCTACCCCGGCCCGGCCTTCCAGCTCGACCACCAGCACCGACAGGTCGGCCTGGGCCGCCATGTGGGCGAGCGCCGCCACCATGGTGGTCTTGCCCACGCCGCCCTTGCCGGCCACGATCAGGACCCGGCTCTGGCTGCAGAAGGTGCTGATCTCCATGACCCCCAGGAGCGTAGTGTCCGGTCCCCGGGTCGGGGCTCCCGGCGGTCCCGGATCCTCACGATCCGTGTCGGCGGGTGTCCTGCCCGTGGGCGTGGGGGTCGGATTGGTGAGAAATCCTGGTCAGACCCCTTGTTTCCGGTCAGGGGCGCGAGTACGTTCCGTTCCTGGAGGATGCCGGGGGGCACGAAGGGGGAGTTGGGTACGTGGAGCAAGCGCTGGACACATGGCAGTTGAGGGCCGCGTGCCGCGGGCCTCAGGCGGAGATCTTCTTCCCGCCCGCCCACGCGGAACGCAAGGAAGAGAAGCTGCAGCGCGAAGAGCGGGCCAAGTCCATCTGCCAGTCGTGCGTGGTGCGGGTCGAGTGTCTCGACTACGCCATCCGGATCCATGAGCCACACGGCATCTGGGGCGGGCTCAACGAGATGGAGCGCAAGCAGCTGTCCGATCGGCGGGCCGGCTGACCCGTTCCGGAGTCGGCCCGGTTCCTGACCGGGTCGAGGTGCTGATCAGTTGGCTCCGAGCGCGGCTGCCGCGTCGCGGACTCCCTTGCTGGCGCAGACCTCGGCCGGCTGTTGCCCGGTGACGGTGCAGACCCCGACGGTGAGTTGGTTGGCTGAGGCCACTATGGCCTGGGTGACCGGGTTGCCGCTCTGGTCCAAGGCGCCGGCGATGCCGGCCTGGGACTGCTTGACCAGCAACGCGGGGCTGAAGGCCGAGGTCGACGTCACCATCCGGTTGCCGATGTCGACGAAGGGATACGTACCCGGGACTCGATCGCGGTCCGTAACGGGCTGTCGCCAGAGCCTGCACCGGGCTGAGGGTGGCGATGCGGGCGAACGCCCCCTGGGCGTCGACGGCGTCCGAGTACAGTTCGACCCCGGCGAAGTCCAGGTACCGGCTGGTGTAGGTGGAGCCGACGAAGCTGAACGTCTGGGTGGCGGGGAACACCGAGAGCTGGGCCGACTGCATGTCCTTCAAGCCGGCGAAGTGGCCGAACCGGGACAGGGCCACGATCAGCGGCCATCGCTCGGCCGCGCAGAACGGGCAGTACTCGGCGCCCACGTAGAGCACCTCGGGCTTCCCGTCCGCCTTCAGCACCGGCTGGCCCGACAGGGTCATAGGAGGCACGAGGTCGGCGCCGGGAGCGGAGGCGCCGATGGAGTCGAAGACCGAGGGGGGAACCTTGGCCAGCTCGGAGGTCACGTCGGGGGCGGCGGTGGCCCGCTGCACCGTCTGCTGCGTCACGGGGGGATCGGTGAGGGCGTAGGTGACCAGGGCGATCACCCCCACCAGGATCACGGCCACCGCCACCCAGGCGAAGCGGGCCGTCCGGGTCCCGGCCGGACTGTCGGCCGGCCGGTTCTCGGGCGCCGTTCCCACCTCGCCCGCGCTGAGCGGGGCTGCGGGCGGCGCAGAGTCGGGTTGGCCATCGCCGGTCACGGCGTCATCGCCGGTCACCAGGTCGCCTCGGGACGGCGGCCCTTACGTCGCGTCGTCGTACTCGGCACCGGCGTCCGTCCCATAGCCCGGGGCCAGCACCACCGGGGACGCCGTCACCACGATCACGAACAGGATGAACGTGACCAGGTGGACCCCCGAACACCACAGGCAGATGGCCTTGATGATGAACAGCTCGGCGATGATCAGGTAGATGATCAGGCCCACACCGCTGATGGACAGGATCAGGCGGGCCAGGTGGATCCGCCGGTCGGCGGTCCGCCACGCCACCGGCAGGCACAGGGCGATCATGGGGATGAAGAAGGCCAGGCCCAGCATGGCCACCGGGATACCGAAGATCACCGACTGGGGACTCGTCGTGACCTTGGCGCAGTTGATGGCCCCGCTGTCCGAGCAGACCAGGGCCACCTTGTCGAAGTGCGTGACGGTCAGGTAGGTGGCGATCCCCAGACCGGCCGTGCTCAGCGCCAGGGTCGCGATGGGCTGCCATCGCAGCGTGGGCACCGTGGTCCTCCCGGTGGACTCGATCAGCTGAGTTTCAGCGCTTTGGCTGCGGCCTGGACGCCGGAGCTGTTGCATACCGATGGGGGCGCGTTCTTGGTGCTGGCGCAGATTCCGGCGGAGATGTAGTTGGCCGTGGCCACGATGGCTTGTGTGACCGGGTTGGAGGGGTCGCTCAAGCCGCTGGCGATCTGCTGCCAGGACTGCCCGGCGAGGGCGGCGTTGGGGTCGTAACTGGCGCCGGAGATCAGAACGTGGTTGTTGATGCTGAAACGAACGGAAACGAGATGCCGCCCTGCGAACTCGCGAAGAACTGGGACGAGCTGTACTTGGTCGCGACCCTCTGCTCGTGAGCCGTCAGGGGCTGCAACGGTTTGTAGGGAGGGCTGTAGTTCGAATCAGGCACATTGCTGTCGGTCTCGACGGCTACGAAGTGGATGTACGGGCTCGAGAGGGACGCACCGTGGTAGCTGAACGTGTTGGTCGCCGGCGTCGTAGTCGGTGTGCGATGAGGCGGTGATCTTGAGGTCCGGACCAGGTCCCGAACCGGGACAGCGCCGCGGTCATCCCCCACCGCTCCGCGGCGCAGAAGGGGCAGTACTCGGCCCCGACGAACAGCATCGAGGGTGTCTTGCCATCGATCGTCAGTGGTGGCTGTCCCTGGACGACGGTTGGTGGGGTCACGTTGAACGTCGACGAGGTAACGCCCACCGTGTCGTAGACGGACGGAGGGATGTTGGTGACGTCGTGGACCACCGAGGCCGGTGCCGGGGTGACCGGGGTGAAGGAGTTGTTGTTGGCGTTGCCCGAACCGGCGGCCTTCACGACGACCAGCGCCACGATGATGACCACCACCAGGCCCACGGCTCCCCAGGCCATCATGGCCCCGGACAGTTTGCGCTTGGGGGGCTGGGGAGCGGGTCGGCCCCCGGGTCTGGGCTTGTTGCCACCGGTACCGCCGGGCCCGCCGGTCTTGTTGGCCCCGGTGGCCCGGCCCGACTTGCCGGTGGGTGCCTTGCCGCTGACCGGCCGGCTCTGGGCCCGGCTCCGGTCCTTGGCGCTCTGCCCCGATCCCCCGCCCGGGGGGTTCCCGGGCTTGGGCTTGTTCCCCCCGCTGGAGGTCCGGCTCCCCCCGCTGGAGGTCTTGCTCTGGTCCTGTGCCATCGTTCCGCAGTCCCCGATTCGTGGAGGTCGTCGGAGGAAGCGTATCCGCCAGGCCCCTGGGGCCGGAGTCGCCCGGGCCTGGGTGGAGGCGGCCGCCGGGCGGTCCGGGCGGGCCCGGCTGTGGGGACCGCCGGGGATGATCAGGCCGCTGGAGCCCCGACGGGCGTACACTGACCGGCCATGTCGGGAGATGTGCAGGGGCCGGGAGACCTGGTGGTGGCCGGGCCGGACGAGTGGCGGGCGCCGGGCCGAGCCAGGCCCGGGATCCGGTGGGATCGGGTGGAGGTCGACGGGAACCGGGTGAGCTACGGGGTCTGTGGCACCGGACCGGCTGCTCTGTTCCTCCACGGCTGGGGCCTGCGGCCCAACGCCTACCGGGCGCCCATCCGGGCCATGGCCGCGGCCGGTTGCCGGGTCTACGCCCCGGCCTTGCCCGGGTTCGGGGGGACCCGTGAGCTGCCGTCCGAGCAGCGCACCTTCGCCGGGTACGCCACCTGGGTCGGCCGATTCCTGGATGCGGTGGAACAACGGGAGGTGGCGGTGGCGGCCGGCCACTCCTTCGGGGGCGGCGTGGCCACCGCCTTCGCCTACGAGCAGCCATGGCGGGTCTCGGCCGTGCTGCTGGCCAACGCCATCGGCAGTCCCACCTGGGCGCTCTTCCCCAACGAGGTGCGAACCATGGTCCAGCGCCCGTTCTGGGACTGGGGACGGCACCTCTCGACCGATCTGTTCCACTCCCCGCGGCTGCTCCGCCTGCTGCCGGTCCTGCTGGAGGACTTCATCCCCAACCTGGTGAGCAATCCGCTCGGGATGTTCCGCACCGGGGAGTTCATCCGCCGCGCCGACCTGGTGCGGGAGGTCCGAGCCATCGCCCGCTGGGGCATCCCGGTCACGGTGGTCTGGTCCGACAGGGACGGTCTGGTGCCCCGATCGGCCTTCGACGACCTTCGCCATGCCGCCGGGGTGGACGGGGTGGTGGTCGAGGGGGCTCACGCCTGGCTCATCGCCGACCCGTCCGTCTTCGGCGAGCTGGCCATCAGCGCACTGGTGGACTCCGGGGCCCTCACCCCCCGATCGGCCATGGAGCGCGAACGGGCCTGAGGTCTGGTCGGAGGACGCCCGAGTGGACGCCGGCCCGACCGTAGGCGGATGGGCGGCAGTAGCCTGAGCCGGTGCCCGTCGCCATCCAGCCCGCAGCCACCGTGATGCTCATCCGGGACGCGGTCGACGAGCGAGGGCGGCCCAGCCGTCGAAGTGTGCATGCTCCGCCGGAACCTGGCCTCGGAGTTCGTGGCGGGGGCGTACGTGTTCCCGGGTGGGTCGGTCGATCCCGAGGATTACGGGCCGGCCGTCGAGGCCCTCTGTCGCGGCCGCTCCGATGCCGATGCCAGCGCCGTCCTCGGGTGCGGAATCGGGCGGGCTGGCCTTCTGGGTCGCCGCGCTGCGCGAGTGCTTCGAGGAGGCCGGGGTGATGCTGGCCCGACACGCCGAGGACGGCGGGGACGCCGGGGCCCTCCTCGACACCACCGACCCGGAGGTGGCCGCCCGCTTCGCCGACTACCGGGACGCAGTGAACCGGCAGGAGCTCGGCCTGCTCGACATCTGCCGCCGGGAGCACCTGGTGCTGGCGGTTGACTCGGTCTACTACGTCAGCCACTGGATAACGCCGGAGCTGGCGCCGCGCCGGTACGACACCCGATTCTTCATCACGGCAGCCCCGCCCGGGCAGGTCGCCCGCCACGACGAGGCCGAGACCATCGCCACCATCTGGATCCGTCCCGGGGACGCCCTGTCCCGCGAGGCCGATGGCGAAATCGAGCTCCTGCCACCGACCATTGCCAATCTGCGCAGCATCGAGGGCTTCTCGTCGACCCGCGAGGTCATGCACTGGGCCCGTCAGGTGACCCACGTGACGACGGTGTTGCCCATCGTGCTCATCGAGGACGGCCACGTCCTGATCCTCCGCCCCGGCGATCCCGGCTACGCAGGAGGCACTGGACGACCGGTTGGCGTCGGGTGGGCAGATCGATCCGGCCCTGGCCGACCTGGCCCGCCAGGTCTGGGGCCCCAAGGCCGGATCGGCCTGAGGGGAGTCCGGCCGGATCGGTCAGGTCGTGGCCTCCACCGGGTCCGGGGCAGGCGGATCGAGTTCGCCGGCCTCGACGGCGGCCTCCACCCGCTCGAGCAGGCGCACGCTGCAGCCGTCCATGGACACCACCGGGGCGATGGTGGTCATCACCGACTCCGCGATGGCGTCGAACGCCTGGGCCATGGGGCTGCCCACGTCCAGGGCCACCGGCGTCCCGGCGTCGCCACCGGCGGCCACCGACGGGTGCAGGGGGATCTGGCCGATCAACGGGACCCCTACGTCGGCGGCCAGGCGGGCCCCTCCACCCGACCCGAACAGGGCGTACGAGGTGCCGTGCTCGCAGACGAAATCGCTCATGTTCTCGATCACCCCGGCCACCCGCAGGTAGCCCTTGCGGGCCATGTCCGCGGTGCGGGCCGCCACCTTCTGGGCCGCTACCGGCGGGGTGGTGACCACGATGACCTCGGTGCGGGGAAGCATCCGGGCCAGTCCCATCTGGATGTCCCCGGTGCCCGGGGGGCATGTCGATGAGCAGGTAGTCGAGGTCGCCCCAGTGGACGTCCTCGAGGAACTGCTGCACGGCCCGGTTCAGGATCAGGCCCCGCCACATGATGGCGCTGTCCTCGTCGGCCAGGAATCCCATCGACAGCACCCGCAGCGTACCGTCGCCGACGCGTGCGCTCGAGGGGAACCATCTTCTTGTCGCGGGCCTCCACCTCGCCGGCCATCCCCAGCAGCCGCGGAACGGAGAACCCCCAGATGTCGGCGTCCAGCACCCCGACGGTGAGGCCCCGGCGGGCCAGGGCCACCGCCAGGTTGACGGTCACCGAGCTCTTCCCGACCCCGCCCTTGCCCGAGGCGATGGCGATGATCCGGGCCGTGTCGGGGATGTCGGTGACCGGCGCCGGGTCCTGGGCCAGCTGTCGGGCCCGGGCCATGACCGCCTTCCGCTGCCCGGCGTCCATCACCCCGGTGGTCACCGTGACGGAACGCACGCCGGGGAGCGCACCCACATGGGTCTCCACGTCGTTCTTGATCTGCGTGCGGAGCGGGCACCCGGCCACGGTCAGGGCCACCTCGACGCCGACGGCACCGTCATCCTCGATCCGGACCGAGGTCACCATGCCCAGCTCCACGATGTCGGCCCCGAGCTCGGGGTCGACCACGCTGCGCAGTGCGGCCTGGACCGTCTCGTCGGACGGAACCGGGTCCGACCCGGCGGGACCGGGGCTCGATGGCGTCGGACCTGCTCACCCGGCCAATTCTACCGGGCGGGACCGGGCGGCCACCCGATGGGATGTACCGCCTGCCCCTGGACGCGGGTACGCTTGGGGTCACAGCGTCGGGGCGCGCCAGGGACGAGGTCCCCGGCTCGGTCGGTGCGACAGGTTGGAGTCGAGGGTCGCCGTCCAGCGAAGTCGAGATCAAGAGGAGCGCCGATGAGTGCCACCATGCAGACCGTGAGCATCGGGAAGAAGCCCAATCCGGTCACGCTGACCGACGTGGCGGCGTCCAAGGTGGCCGAACTGCTGGCCCAGGAGGACATCGACGGCCTGGCCCTGCGGGTGGCGGTGCGCCCCGGCGGCTGCTCCGGCTTCAGCTACGAGATGTTCTTCGACGCCGACGTGGCCGAGGACGACGTCGTGCGGGAGTTCGGTACGGTCAAGGTCGTGGTGGACCCCACCAGCGCCGACCTGCTGAAGGGCTCCACCCTCGACTACAGCGACGGGCTCCAGGGTGCCGGGTTCCATGTGACCAACCCCAACGCCTCGCGCACCTGCGGCTGCGGCTCCTCCTTCAGCTGATCCGCTGAAACGCTGATCCGGCTGCGCGTCGACGGCGCCGACGTCGAGGTGGCGGACGACGGCGCGTCACTGCTCGACGTCCTGCGGGAGCAGCTGGGGATCGTCTCGGTCAAGGACGGCTGCAGCCCCCAGGGCCAGTGCGGCTGCTGCACCGTCTGGGTGGACGGTGCCCCCCGGGTGGCGTGCGTCACCCCGGTGCGCCGGCTGGCCGGCCGTGAGGTGACCACCCTCGACGGCCTCCCCGAGGACACCCGTCGGCTGTGGTCCGAGGCTCTGGTGGCCACCGGCGGCAGCCAGTGCGGATTCTGCACCCCGGGGATCGTGATGCGCCTGGCCGCCCTGGCCCCGCCGGGAGCCCGTCGTCCCGAGCGCCGAAGATCGACCAGGCCCTGGTGGCCCACCTGTGCCGCTGCACCGGGTGGCAGACCATCGAGGAGGCCGCCGAACGGATCTTCTCCCCGACCGGACGCCGGCCCTGCCAGTCCCGATCGCCCGCCGACCTCGACCGGGCCGAGACCCGGGCCGCCATCGAGGGCGGGGTGCCCCAACGGGTGGGTCCGGCCGTGGTGCTCGGCGACGCCGGGTTCGCCGACGACACCAGCCCGTCCGGGGCGCCCTGGTGGCGGTGCCCGACGGCCAGGGTGACTACGCGGTGGCCGAGTCGCTCGGGTGAGGCCCGGGCCCGGGCCGGCAAGGTGCAGGGCCGGAGCACCAGCCTGCCGCTCGACCACCCCGTCGAGCTGCCGCCGGGCGAGTGGGACCTCACCCTCCGGACCACCTGGGTCGAGCCGGCCTACGTGGAGCCCGACGCCTCGTGGTGCCGGCCGGGCGAGGCGCCGGCCTCGCCCGTACGGCAACGGCGGGGCCTTCGGGGGCAAGCTGCACTCGCCGGTGGCCGACGACGCCCGCCGGCTGGCCGATCGAGTACGACCGCCCGGTCCGGGTCCTGTGGTCCCGGGAGGACGTGGTCCGCCTGGGCGCCAAACGACCGCCGGTGGCCGGTGGGATCGACCGCGCCGGGACCGGGGTCCTGCGGGTCGGGGTGCCGGTCGGCGGTGTCGACGAGGAGCGGTGGGCCGAGGCCCTCCAGCGGGCATCCATGGTGGCGCCCGGCCTCCGGCTCGAGCCGGTGCCGGTGGTCGGGCCTCCGGTCGGCCTCGACCTGCGGGGCGCGGTGTGGGCCGAGGCCGCCGTGCTGGCCGCCGCGGCCCTGGCCCTCGACGCCCACGGGCCGGGGAGCCACCGGGACGTTCCCGTCGAGGTGGTCGCGCCCGGCGGCGGCCGGGCGGTGGTCCGGTGCAGGGCCGACGACTCGATCCATGTGACGGTGGGCGCTGGGGAGGTCCTCGACCGGGTGGTACTGCGTTCGTACTGCATCGGCGCCGCCCACCAGGCCTTGGGTTGGGTACGTTCCGAGGGCATCGCCGTCGACGCCGGCGGGACGGTACACGACCTGACCATGCGGTCGTTCGGCATCCTGCAGGCCCGGGCCATGCCGCCGGTCGAGGTGGCCTTCGATCCCGACCTCGACCGGGCCACCGGTCAACGGGTCCGACCGCGGTCTTCGCCGCGGTGGCTGCGGCCCGCTGGCTGGCCGACGGCCTGGTGGGCTCGTGGCCGATCGACCGGGTGGGTTCAGGACGGCGCTGAGCCGGCCCCGGGCTGGGAACCGTTCGGTAGGCTGACCGTTCCGTCTCCCGTCCGCCCCCCCGAGGTGCAGCCCATGAGTACCCCGATCGGCCCCTACGCCCCCATCGTCGCCGCCGGGCCCGTGGCTGATCACCTCCGGCCAGCTCGGCCTGGCTCCGGACGGGGACGGCCCACCGGCTCTGGTCGAGGGGGGCGCCGCCGGGCAGCTCACCCAGGCCCTGGCCAACGCCGGCCGGCTGCTGGCCGACCACGGCGCCGGGACCACCGATGTGGTGAAGACCACGGTGTTCGTGACCGACCTGGGCGAGCTACGCCGCCGTCAACGAGGCGTACGCGGCCTTCTTCGGGGACCACCGCCCGGCCCGGTCGGTGGTGGGGGTGGCCGCCCTGCCCATGGGGGCCGCCGTCGAAGTGGAGGTGTGGGCCCACCGACCCGGCCTGACCGACGGCCCGGGTCGGTCACGGGGTCCAGTTGGTCTGGCCGAAGCGGTAGCCGACCGACCGGACGGTCTGGATCAGGTGGGCGTGCTCCTCGCCCAGCTTGGCCCGGAGCCGCCGGACGTGCACGTCCACCGTGCGGGCGCCGCCGTAGTACTCGTAGCCCCACACCCGGCTGAGCAGCGTCTCGCGGGTGAAGACCTTGCCCGGCCGGGCGGCCAGGAAGCGCAGCAGCTCGTACTCCATGTAGGTGAGGTCGAGCACCTTGCCGGCCACCGCGGCCTGGTAGGTCTCGAGGTTGAGGACCAGGGGGCCGTGCTCGAGCAGGTCGGGCCGCAGCCCGCGGCCGGTGCGCCAGAAGAGGTGGGCCAGCCGGGCGCTCGAGCTCGTCGGGGTTGACCGGCTCGAGGCACAGGTCGTCGAACAGGTCCTCGCGGAGCTCCAGCTCGCCGAGCTGGTCGAGGGGGACCACCACCATCACCGGGGCCAGGGGCACCTCCCGCTTGCGGAGGTGGCGGCAGAGCAGGAAGGCCCCGACCGGGTCGTCGCCGCTGCAGATGACCGCGCCCGACCACCCGTCCTCGGGCTCGTCGATCTCGGCCGCCTCGGGCTTGTCGATGCCCCGCCACGGGTAGCCCGACCGGTCGAGGACGCCGGTCACCGACGCCGGGGGAGCGGCGGGGAAGCACAGCAGCGGCTCCATGGCGGTCGTTCCCCCTTTCCTTTCGGGATGCGAGCGGGTCGTGCGCGGTCGGGCCCGGCTACAGCAGCGGAAGGTAGCGGTCCAGCTCGAACTGGGTGACATGGGACTTGTACTCGGCCCACTCCGCCCGCTTGTTGCGGATGAACCACTCGAAGACGTGCTCGCCGAGGGTGGAGGCCAGGAGCTCGGAGGTCTCCATCAGGCCGAGGGCCTCGTGCAGGCTGCCGGGCAGGTGGAGGATGCCCTTGTTGGCGAGCTCCTCGGGGCTGAGGGCGAAGAGGTTGGCGTCGGCCTCGGGAGGCAGGTCGTAGCCCTTCTCGATCCCCTCCAGCCCGGCGGCCAGGATCACCGCGAAGGCCAGGTAGGGATTGCAGGCGCTGTCCGGCGAACGGAACTCCACCCGGGTGGACTCGAACTTGCCCGGCTTGACCACCGGCACCCGAACCAGGGCGGAACGGTTGTTTCGGGCCCAGGACACGTGGATGGGGGCCTCGTAGCCCGAGACCAGGCGCTTGTAGGAGTTGACCCACTGGTTGGTCACCGCGGTGATCTCGGGGGCGTGCCGGAGCAGGCCGGCGATGAACCCCTCGGCCACCTCGGAGAGCCCGCCGGGGCGCTCGAGGTCGACGAAGGCGTTGGTGTCCCCGCGGAACAGGGACATGTGGGTGTGCATGCCCGATCCCTGCACGCCGGCCAGGGGCTTGGGCATGAAGCTGGCGAACACCCCCTGCTGGCGGGCCATCTCCTTGACCACCAGGCGCACCGTCATGACCGTGTCGGCCATGGTCAGGGCGTCGGTGTAGCGGAGGTCGATCTCGTGCTGGCTGGGCGAGTCCTCGTGCTGGGCGTGCTCGACCGGGATGCCCATCTCCTCGAGGGTGAGCACGGTGCGCTGGCGGATGTCGCTGGCCCGGTCGGCCACCGTCAGCTCGAAGTACGAGCCCGAGTCCAAGGTGACCGGCGGGCTTGGACGGGTCGCCGTCGGCGAAGTAGAAGAACTCGATCTCGGGGGCGGCGTAGAAGGTGAATCCCAGGTCATGGGCCCGGTCGAGGGCCCGGCGCAGCACATGGCGGGGATCGCCCTGGAACGGGGAGCCGTCGAGGTCGACGACGTCGCAGAACACCCGGGCCACCTGGGCCTCGGGCACGTCGCCGTCAAGCCCACCTGGCCGTGGCCGTGCCAGGGGAGGAGCTGGAAGGTGTTGGCGTCGGGCCGGGCCAGCACGTCGCTCTCCTGCACCCGGCTGAACCCGTCGATGGCCGAGCCGTCGAAGGTCATCCCCTCGTCGAGGGCGTTCTCCAGCTCGGCCGGGGTGATGGAGAAGGTCTTCGGGGTGCCCGAGCACGTCGGTGAACCACAGCTGGACGAACCGGATCCCGCGCTCCTCCACCGTCCGGAGGACGTACTCCTCTTGACTCCTCATGGGGTCGGGTACCCCCGAGCGCGTCGGGGTCGGTCGGGCGGGGGGTTTCGGGGCTGATGCAGTCATTGTCGCAGGTCGGAGACGGGTCGGTCGACGGGCCGCGGAAGAGGGCCCACAGAGCCGGGTCGTGGGAGACCCGGTTCTGTTGGCCGAGGCTGGCGACGACCGGGGCCGCGGGGGCCTGCCAGGGGGAGGGCGGCCCGTCGGCCCCGGTCGTCGGTCAGCCCCCCGCCGCGTCGCGCAGACGGTCTCGGTGATGACGGCGGTGACCTGGTAGGGGTCCATGTTGGCGTTGGGCCGCCGGTCCTCGAGCCATCCCTTCTTGGCCTTGGCCACGGCCCACGGGATGCGGATGGAGGCGCCCCGGTCCGAGGTCCCGTAGCTGAACTTGGTGTAGTGGGCGGTCTCGTGGGCCCCGGTCAGGCGGCTCTCGATGCCCACGCCGTAGACGGCGATGTGCTCGTCGATCTTCTTCCCGATGGCCTCGCACCCGGCGATGATGGCGTCCCAGCCGCCCTCCTCGCGCATGGCCTTGGTGGAGAAGTTGGTGTGGGCCCCGGCGCCGTTCCAGTCGCCCAGGATGGGCTTGGGCTCGAGGGTGGCGTAGACCCCGAAGTCCTCGGCGATGCGGAACAGCAGCCAGCGGGCCACCCACAGGTGGTCGGAGACGTCGAGGGGCGAGAGCACCCCGACCTGGAACTCCCACTGGCCCATCATGACCTCGGCGTTGGTGCCCTCGATGCCGATGCCGGCATCGATGCAGGCCGCGGTGTGGAGCTCGACGATCTCCCGCCCGGGCATCTTGTCGCCGCCCACGCCGCAGTAGTACGGGCCCTGCGGGGCCGGGTAGCCGAGGGCCGGCCAGCCCGAGGGGCCGTCCGTCCTTGAAGAAGGTGTACTCCTGCTCGATCCCGAACATCGGCTCCTGGTCGCCGTACTTCTCCACCACTTCCCGCAGCTTGGCC
This sequence comes from uncultured Acidimicrobiaceae bacterium, assembly GCA_963717885.1. Taxonomy (GTDB): domain Bacteria; phylum Actinomycetota; class Acidimicrobiia; order Acidimicrobiales; family RAAP-2; genus Bog-756. The sequence continues at coordinate 541,568 of CAVQXB010000001.1, forward strand.
CGGGTGTTGGTGGGGTGGGGCGTGAAGTCGGTCAGCTCGACCTCGCACATGACCAGCTTGTCGCTCGGGACCGCGCAGCGGGTCGGGGACCACGAACACCGGACGGAGGACGCAGTCGGAGTCGTGGCCCAGGGCCTGGTTGGTGCTCGAACCGTCGAAGCCCCAGATGCCCGGCTCCTCGCCGTCGGCGACGACCTTGGTCTTGCTGCGGAGGAGCGGCGATGGCTCGGTCCCGTCGATCCAGATGTACTCAGCTTGATACGGCACATGTACTCCTTACTTCTCGTTTTGTCCTGCGGCACTTCTCATTGTCGTGCTGCAACTGCTCTACCACCGACTGACTATCACTTCCTACCGGCTGCTGACCGCTGCCTGAGGCCTTGAACCAAGCCCGGGACCATCATTTGACCCTCCCACGATCCCACCCGGGCGGCTGCCGGCGGAGGTCGGCGTCTTCGACCGGACCGGACCGGGACCACGACAAAGCTGTCTTCGTGGTCCCGTTCACTATCGCAGCGGGCCATTTCTGCCCCGTTTCCCAATTGTGAACGGACGATGAACACCCCGGTCGCCGCGGGTGCCGACCGGCCGGTGCAGCCCGGATCGGAGGGGAGGGGCTCAGCAGAAGCCCCCGATAGGCTGGGACGATGCCTCGAGTGCGTGTGGCCGCCTGCCAGATCAACACGGTGGTCGGCGATCTCGAAGGGAACGCCGGACGGGTGCTCCGTGCCCTGGCCCGGGCGGAGTCGGCCGGGGCCGACCTGGCGGTGTTCCCCGAGCTCACCGTGACCGGCTATCCGCCCGAGGATCTGCTCAGCCGACCGGCGTTCGTGGCCGACAACCTGGCCGTGTTCGAGCGCATCGCCGCCGCCACCGGGCCCTGTGCCGCCGTCATCGGGTACGTGGACACCGACCCGGATGGCCACCTCCTCAACGCCGCCGCCCTCTGCGCCGGGGGCAGGGTGCTGGGCCGCTACGTGAAGCGCCTGCTCCCCAACTACGGGGTCTTCGACGAGCGGCGCTGGTTCACCCCCGGCCACGGACCGGCCGGGCGCTTCGTGGTGGCCGGGGTGCCGATCGGGATATCCATCTGCGAGGACATGTGGTTCGCCGGCGGCCCCATGGCCGAGCAGGCCTCGGCAGGCGCCCGGCTCCTGGTCAACCTCAACGCCTCCCCCTATTCGCGGGGGCGCCGCCAGGAGCGCTTGGCGGTTCTGGCCGATCGGGTGGCCGAGACCGGCTGCGCCATCGTCTACGTGAACCAGGTCGGGGGTCAGGACGAACTGGTCTTCGACGGAGCCTCCCTGGTCATGGCGGCCGACGGGTCGGTGGAGGGCTCGGCCGCCCAATTCACCGAGGACGTGCTCCTCGTGGACCTGGAGATCGAGGTCCCCGGAGAGATGAGCCTCCCGGAGCCGCCACCCTGGTCAGCGCCGGGCCCCGCTCGCCGGGCGGCGAGCGTCTGGTCGCCGAGTCGGCTCCGCCCCTCGGACCCGAGGCCGAGGTGTACGAGGCGCTCGTCCTCGGGACCCGAGACTACCTGGCCAAGAACGGGTTCGACGATGCCGTGATCGGGCTGTCCGGCGGGATCGACTCGTCGCTGGTGGCGGCGGTCGCCGTCGATGCCGTCGGGGCCGACCACGTCCACGGGGTGACCATGCCCTCCCGCTACTCGAGCCAGGGCTCGGTCTCCGACGCGGTGGCCCTGGCCGGCAACCTGGGCATCGACCTGGCCACGGTGGCCATCGAGCCGGTCCACCAGGCCTTCGCCTCCTCGCTCGGTCCCCTTCTGGACGGCGACCCCAGCGGGCTCACCGACGAGAACCTGCAGTCCCGTATCCGGGGCGTCCTGCTGATGGCGCTGTCCAACGCCCGGGGGTGGATCGTGCTGACCACCGGGAACAAGAGCGAGATGGCCACCGGCTACTCCACGTTGTACGGGGACTCGGCCGGGGGATTCGCGGTGATCAAGGACGTGCCCAAGCTGCTGGTGTACGAGCTGTGCCGGTACCGCAACCGTCGGGCCGGATTCGATCTGATCCCCGATGCCGTCCTGACCAAGGCGCCCTCGGCCGAGCTCCGGCCGGACCAGCGGGACGACGAGTCGCTGCCGCCGTACTCGGTCCTGGACCCGGTCGTGGCCGGCTACGTCGAGGGTGACCGCTCCCCCGACGACCTGATCGCCGAAGGGTTCGACCCCGCCGCGGTGGAACGGGTGGTCGGCCTGGTCGACCGGGCCGAGTACAAGCGCCGGCAGATGCCCCCAGGGGTCCGGATCTCGGGCAAGGCTTTCGGTAAGGATCGTCGCATGCCCATCACCAACCACTACCGGTCGCGGGTCGCGCCGGGCGGTGCCTCGGAGCCGGCCGGCCCCTTCGGGGCCGCCTCGGACGGTTCCGGGACCGAGGTCCGTGCTCCCGACGGGTCGAGCGGAGAGGCTCCGGCGGTTGTCTGAGCTCCTGCGGCCACCGGGCGGAGGCCCGGGCCGAATGTCCGCGACCGAAGCGGCCCCCGGTGCTTCCCCGCTGGACCTCGACGCCACCGCCGCCCTGGTGGGGGAGTACCGGTGGATCGAGCACTCCCTCTACCGCCTCCTCGGGGAGTGGGTGGTCGACATGCCCATCGCCGCCGTCCAGGTCCATCTCGACGCCCAGAGCATGCGCCACGCCTGGCACGCCGAGCTGTGGGCCGAGCGGCTACCGGTACTCGCCGGTCGCGACCCCGACGCCTGGACCACCCCGTCCGCTCCGACCACCGCGCTGTTCGCCGCTCTGTCCGGTATGGCCCCGCCCGGCGAGGGCCCGGCCTCGATGTGGCCTCCGGCCGAGGAGGACGTCTTCGGGCACCCCGGAGCACTACCGCGGCTGGCGGCCCTGTACCGGGTGGTCCTGCCTCGGCTGGTCACCAGCTACGAGCGCCACCTGCGGGTGGTCAGCCCGATGACCGACGCGCCGGTGGCCCGCGCCCTCCGGCTGGTGCTCAACGACGAGGTCGAGGAGTGGCTCACCGGGGAGCGGTTGGTGGAGCGTCTGGTGAGCCGGCCCCACGACGTGGCCGCCGTCTACGACTTCCTCCAGCGCCTCGAAGCCGTGGTGGTGGGGGCCGGGGCCACATCGGGCCTGGTAGCGATTCCGGGGCCGGTACCAGGGGAGTGACCTGGTCGAGGGGCCGTCCGGGGCCGGTGGCGACTGAAGGGGTTGACGCGTCCGGTAAACTTCGAGAGCAGCAATCGTTGCGCCCGAAAGCGCCAGACCCGATCTACTGACCACCGGTTGCGACCGAGGGGCACCCTGAGGGTTGGCCGTCCCCCACTGCGGTGGGGAAAACGAAGGACCCGGTGAAGTTGGCTAAGGAGCGCCTCGAAAGAGACGACGAAGATCTGGTTCGGTTGTATCTGACCGACATCGGCCAGTATCCGTTGTTGACCAAGGACGACGAAGTCCGACTGGCCCAAGCCATCGAAGCCGGTCGCGAAGCGGACGCCCAACTGGCGGCCGCGCCGAAGGGACTGACCCCGGCCAAGAAGCGTGAGCTGCGCCGCACCACGCTGCAGGGCGAGAGTGCCCAACAGACCTTCGTCCAGTCGAACCTCCGACTGGTGGTGTCGATCGCCAAGAAGTACCAGGCCTCGGGGCTGCCCCTGCTGGACCTCATCCAGGAGGGGAATCTCGGCCTGATGCACGCGGTCGAGAAGTTCGACTGGCGGAAGGGCTTCAAGTTCTCCACCTACGCGACCTGGTGGATCCGCCAGGCCATCACCCGGGGGATTGCCAACACCGGTCGCACCATCCGTCTCCCCGTCCACGCCGGCGACACCCTGGCCCGGGTCCAGAAGGCCCAGGCCCGCCTGGAGCTCAAGTACGGGCGGCCGGCCACTCTGGCCGAGCTGGGCGCCGAGGTCGAGATGCCCGAGGACAAACTGGTCGAGGCTCTGCGGTTCCGGGCCGAGCCGTTGTCCCTCTCCGAACCCCTCCGGGAGGACGGCGACGCCGAGCTGGGTGACGTGGTGGAGGACCGCTCGGCCGAGTCACCCTTCGAGGTGGCCGCGGTCTCGTTGCTACCCGACGAGATCGGTCGCCTGCTCTCGCCGCTGGACGAGCGGGAGAGGGAGATACTCCGTCTGCGCTTCGGCCTCGACCGGGGCGAGCCGCGGACCCTCGAGGAGGTCGGCGAGCACTTCAACCTGACCCGCGAGCGGATCCGCCAGATCGAGGCCCGGGCGATGTCCAAGCTGCGGCACCCCTCGTCGGACACCGGGGCGCGGGACCTCCTGACCGTCTGAGGCACGCACGGGGCCGCTCGGCGGTGCGGGTCGCCACCGGGCCGGACCTGTTCGGTCCCGGGCGCACTACCGCTCCGGAGGCGATACCATCTCCTTCATGAAGAAGCTGCTGATCCTGGCCATCGTGGTTGCCCTGGGTGTCGTCGCCGCCAAGCGGCTCCGTCCTTCCTGAGCAGCCCTTAGCCGGCGCACAGGCGCCGAACTCGTGACCTTCGGCCGGTCTGGGTCCCAGGCCGGCCGAAGCGCGCCACGGCCCGGATCGGTGTCGTGGCCCCGCCGGGGCACTCAGGTCTGAGGCCGGCGGGCCAGGCGCCAGGCCACGAGGGCCCCCACCGAAGCCGCCGCGGTGATCCCGGCGGCGGTGGCGGTCAGCGGCAGGCTGGGCACGCTCACCCGGTCGCGCAGCCGGACCGGCTTGGTGAACTGCATGACCTCCCACTCGCGCTCGCGGGCCACCTTGGCCAGCACCCGGTCAGGGTTGACGGCCACCGGATGGCCGACCGCCTCGAGCATGGGAAGGTCGGTGTAGGAGTCCGAGTAGGCCGAGGACTCGGCCAGGTCGAGCCCCTCGGCCTCGGCCAGCTCCACCATGGCCTCGGCCTTGAACGGACCGTAGGCGTAGAACTCCATCTCGCCGGTGTAGCGACCGTCTTCGTCGACGAAGGGCCGGCTGGAGATGGCCCCGTCCACCCCCAGGTGGGCGGCCAACGGCGACACGATCACATCGGGTGAGGCCGACACCAGGTACACCCGGTAGCCGGCCGCCCGATGGGCCTCGATGAGGTCCAGGGCCTCGGCGTAGATGATCGGTTCGACCGTCTCCTCCAATGCCTCGCGCACGATCTCGGTGATCTGGTCGCGGTCCCACCCCTTGGTCAGGGTCAGCATCGACTCGCGTACCCGGGCCAGCTTCTGCTCGCTCGCCCCGAGGTGGAGGTAGATGAGCTGAGAGACCAGAGCCCGAGCCACCAGGCGGCGGCTGATCATGCCGCCCCGGTACAGGGGGCGTCCGAAAGCGGCGATGGACGCCTTGGCGATCACCGTCTTGTCCAGGTCGAAGAAGGCGGCCTTCACCGGCTCAGCGCCCCACCAGCAGCCGCTGCACGGCGTCCTCGGCATCCGCGGTGACCAGCACCAGCACCTCGTCCCCGATGGCCAGCCGGGTATCCCCCCGGGGGACGATGAGACGGTCGTCGCGGACCACCGCCACCACGGTGGCCTCGCGGGGCACCCCCAACTCCACCAGGGAGACCCCGCTGGCCGGCGAGTCGTCGGCCAGCGTCACCTCGACCAGATGGGCGTTGCCCCCCTCGAACCGGAGGAGCCGGACCAGACTTCCCACCGACACCGCCTCCTCGACCAGTGCGGTGAGCAGTTGGGGGGTGGAGACCGACACGTCGACCCCCCACGTCTCGGTGAACAGCCACTGGTTCTTCGGATGGTTGACCCGGGCGACCACCCGGGGCACGGCGAACTCCTGCTTGGCCAGCAGGGAGACCACCAGGTTGTCTTCGTCATCGCCGGTGGCGGCCACCACCACGTCGACGGTGGCCAGCCCGGCGGCGTCGAGCGCCGAGACCTCGCAGGCGTCAGCCACCACCCAGGTGATGTCGAGGTCTCCGCGGATCCGGGCCACCAGCTCGGGATCCTGCTCGATGACCAGCACGTCGTGACCCCCGGCGTGCAGGTCGGCGGCGATGGCGGTCCCCACGCTGCCCGCTCCGGCGATGGCCACCTTCATGACCGACCTCCCGCCCCGTCGGAGGTGGCCGAGGGAACGGCGGCCGCGCCGGCCAGCCGGGCGTTGAATCTGTCGAGGGCGCTGTCGGTGACCATCAGATGGATGACGTCGCCGTCCTGGCCCACCAGATCCCCGAAGTCGAGCCGGACCGCGCCGGCCCGAGTCACCGCCACCACGGTCACCTCGCCGGGGACGGTGAGGTCGGCCAGCCTCTTTCCGGCCCAGCGTTCGGGTAGCTCCCGCTCGACCAGCGAGAGCGTCCCGGTGGAGTCGGTCCACTCCGATTCCACCTCGTTGGGCACCAGCCGGCGGCGCACCTGGTCGATGGTCCACGACACCGTGGCCACGGTGGGGATGCCGAGACGCAGGTAGATCTGGGCCCGTCGAGGGTCGTAGATGCGGGCCACCACATTGGGGATCTCGTAGGTCTCCCGGGCGATGCGGGCGGTCAGGATGTTGGAGTTGTCGCCGCTGGTCACTGCGGCCAGCGCCTGGGCATCGCCGGCACCGGCCCGGTCGAGGTCCCCGCGGTCGAAGCCCGAACCCACCACGGTGGTGCCCGGCCCAGTCCGGGGGCAGCCGGCGGAAGGCCTTGGCATTCCGATCGATGATGGCGACCGAATGGCCCTGCTCCACCAGCCCCATGCCCAGGCCCGACCCGACCCGGCCACATCCCACGATGACGATATGCACCTGAACCATGCAACACGCATCGTGGGGAGATCACAACTCACCCCGGCGGGGGTGGCCCCGCACTCCGCTCCAGGTGGGCGAGACGTCACTGCGAGGCCCGAAAGGCGGAGGGGGCCGATGCCCATGATTTACTGATGGGGTGGAGCCATCGGTGACCGGAGGTGTGGATTCGGTCCCGCCGGCGCCCGAAGGACAGGGAGAGCCGACCCCTCCCGACCTACCCGCCGTCTCCCCGGGGTCCGGATGCGCCCGACGGCCACGCCCAAGGCTGCCGTGGACCTCCCCGAGACGCTCCGCTACCGGCTGAAGAACACCCTGCTCGGGCCCGCCCCTGGTCAACGAGCAGCTCAGTGGCGAGCGGCTCGGACGGCCGTCGGCGCTGGGCGTCCTCGCCCCGGACTGCATCTCCTCCTCGGCCTACGGCACCGAGGAGATGCTCACCGTCCTCATCCCGTTCTTCGGGCTGGTCGGTTTCGTCCTGGTGGTGCCGATCACCATGGCCATCCTCGGCGTGCTGTTCTTCGTCACGCTCTCCTATCTCGACGTCATCGCCTACTACACCAAGGCCGGCGGTGCCTACGTGGTGGCCCGGGAGAACTTCGGCCCGAAGGTGGCCCAGGTGGCGGCGGTGGCCCTGCTCATCGACTACACGGTGACCGTGGCGGTGCAGACCGCGGCGGGCACGGCCGCCCTCACCAGTGCGTTCCCCAAGCTCCTGCCCGGTACCGTCCCCATCACCATCGGCGTGATCCTGCTCCTGCTCTACGGCAACCTCCGGGGCATCCGGGAGGCCGGGAGGTTCTTCGCCTTCCCCACCTACTTCTTCATCGTCAGCCTGGGCCTCGTGGTCGTCGCCGGGTACGTGCAAAAGGCCTGGGCACATCTGGCCGTGCACGCCATCCCACCGGCGACGGCGTCGAACCCACCCGTGCCGATCGGACACAACACCTCCGGCCTGCTCTACGGGGCGGCCTTCATCATCCTCCTCAAGTCGTTCGCCAACGGCGGGTCCTCGCTCACCGGGCTGGAGGCCATCTCCAACGGCGTGGGCGCCTTCCGCGAGCCGACCAGCCGGAACGCCCGCCAGACGCTGGTCGTCATGAGCACCGTCCTGGCCTTCTTGGTTCTCGGGGTCACGCTGATCGCCCACTGGACCCACGCCGTGCCCTACGTGAGTCGGGTCACCCACGGTGGTGTCCCAGGAGGTCCAGTACGTGTTGGGCACCGGGCCCGTCGGCAAGCTGCTCTTCTACGTGGTCCAGTTCGCCACCATGCTGATCCTCTACACCGGGGGGAACACCAGCTTCAACGGCTTCCCGTTCCTGGCCAGCTTCGTGGCCGAGGACGCCTACCTCCCCCGCCAGCTCACCCGGCGGGGCCACCGCCTGGCCTTCTCCAACGGGATCATCGTGCTGACGTCGTGGCCCTGGCGCTCATCGTGGCCACCGGCGCCCAGACTGTCGGCCCTGGTGGCCCTCTACGCCATCGGGGTGTTCACCGGGTTCGCCATGGCCGGCTCGGGCATGGTCAAGCACCACCTCGACCAGCAGAGGCCCCCACTGGCGCCGAGGTGTGGTGATCAACGCTGATCTCCGCCTTCCTCACCGCGCTCATCGTGCTCATCTTCGCCACGGTGAAGTTCACCGAGGGGGCGTGGGTGGTGGTCGTCGTCGGCCCGCTCATGTACTTCGGGCTGATCCGGCTCCACCGCCAGTACGTGGACGAGGAGCAGCAGCTGGAGGAGGGCGCAGCCGAGGCGGCCGAGGCCCCGGTGCTCAGCCGTCACGTGGTGATCGTGCTGGTCGACCGGCTGGACATGGCCACCGCCCGGGCCCTGCAGTACGCCCGGACCCTCCATCCCGACGACCTGCGGGCCGTCCACTTCGCGCTGGACACCAAGGAGTCAGAAGCCGCTCGAGGCGGAGTGGCGCCGACTCGGGCTGACCCAGCTGCCCCTCGACATCCAGGAGTGCGAGGACCGGCGGCTGACCCGGGCCGCGCTCGAGCTGGCGGCGGAGACGGTGGCCGACGGGCAGACCGAGCTGACCATCCTCCTGCCCCGTCGGGGCTTCGCCGCCGGCTGGCAGCGGGTGCTCCACGACGCCACGGCCGACCACATCGCCGCCGCCGTGGGCCAGCTCAGCCACGTCAACGCCACCGTGGTGCCCTATCAGCTCACCGGTGGCTGGTTCTCCAGGCGCCGGGAGTGGCGGCGGAAGCCGGATGCCACCGGCCCGAGGTCGCCGGCCCACGCGGCGGCGCGCTCGGCCGAGCGGGCCGCCGACCGGGGTGCCGCCCGAAGGCCTCCTTCGACCGGCTGGCCTTCGGCGACCGGGCGCGGGGCACCACCCCGATCGGCGAGGCCCAGTGGCGCAACCGGGTGCGGGTGGCCGGTCGGGTCAAGTCGGTGCGGGTGCAGCCCCGGGCCGGGACGTCCAACCTGGAGTGCGTCCTGGCCGACGACAGCGGCCGGCTCCTCCTGGTGTTCCAGGGGCGGCGGCGGATCCCGGGGATCCAGCCCGGGGCCCGCCTGGTGGTGGAGGGGATGGTGGGCGACTGGGCCCGCCGCCAGGCCATCCTCAACCCCGACTACGAGCTGATCGCCGGGCCCGAGGCGGACGTCGAGCCGACCTGAGGGCCTCGAGCGGTCACCGACGGGCCGGCTGGACGGGCCAAGAAGTGGTGGTGGCGGGCCCGGACCGGGCGCTTCCTTGCTCCCAGGGCCGTTTTGTCGGTATCTTTCCCCCCGTTGCCGGAAACGGCGTGCCGAACGGCGCGCCTCGGCGCACGGCCGCACGGCCGTGGCCTCGCAGGGGGGAGAGCGTCTCTCGTCTCGCGATGGGCCGCGGTCCGGAACGCGGTCACGAATGTCGACCATGACCATGCAGTACACCGAAGGGAGCCCCACCGATGACCCACCTCCTGGCTGAAGGGGGTTACCAGATCTTCTCGCTGCACAGCACCGAGAAGACCTGGCTGTACTTCGCGCTCGTCTGTGCCGTGGCCTCCATCGTGGTGGCCCTGCTGCTGGTGCGGGGCGTCCTCGCCGCCGACCAGGGCACGGCCTCGATGAAGGACATCGCCAAGGCCATCCAGGAGGGGGCCGAGGCGTTCCTGGCCCGGCAGTTCAAGACCATCGGGATCATCATCATCCCGCTGGCCGTGCTCATCTTCTTCACCGCCACCAAGGTCACCCACACCGCCACCCACGTGGGCCTGCGTCGGCCGGGAGCGTCGTCGTGGTCCGTCACACCGTGGTGCGACCTGACCTTCGTCCAGGCCGGCATCTACCGGGTGATCTGCTTCCTGGCCGGGGCCCTGTGCTCGGGCCTCACCGGCTTCATCGGGATGAGCCTGGCCGTCCGGGGCAACGTCCGCACCGCCGCCGCCGCCCGTGAGGGCAAGATGGCCCCGGCCCTCAAGGTGGCCTACCGCACCGGCGCCATCACCGGCCTGCTGTGCGTGGGCCTCGGCCTGCTCGGGGCCACGGTCATCGTGCTGATCTTCCAGAACACCGCCACCTCGGTGCTCATCGGCTTCGGCTTCGGCGCCTCGCTGCTGGCCCTGTTCATGCGGGTGGGCGGCGGCATCTTCACCAAGGCCGCCGACGTCGGCGCCGACCTGGTGGGCAAGGTGGAGGCCGGCATCCCCGAGGACGATCCCCGCAACGCCGCCACCATCGCCGACAACGTGGGCGACAACGTGGGCGACTGCGCCGGCATGGCCGCCGACCTGTTCGAGTCCTACGTCATCACCATCATCGCCGCCATCATCCTGGGCGTGACCGCCTTCACCTCCATCCACCGGCGGCGCCGACGCGGCCAAGACGGTCATCTTCCCCATCGCCATCCCGGCCATCGGCATCCTGGCCACCATCGTCGGCGTGTTCGTGGTCCGGGCCGGCAAGAAGGACAAGAACGCCATGGCCCCCATCAACCGGGGCGTGTGGACGGCGGCCATCCTCACCATCGCCGGCTCGGCCGTCGTGGCCGGCGCCTACCTCCACTACTGGAAGGCGTTCTACGCCGTCCTCACCGGCGTGGTCCTGATGCTGGTGGCCAGCCAGATCACCGAGCACTTCACCTCCACCGAGCGCGGCCCGGTCAAGGAGGTGGCCGAGACGGCCCGCACCGGACCGGCCACCCTCACCCTCTCCGGCCTGGCCCTCGGCCTCGAGTCGTCGGTGTGGGCCATCATCGCCATCGTCCTGGCCATCGCCGTGTCCATCGGCCTCGGCGGCGGCAACATCGAGCTCACCCTCTACCTGGTGGCCCTGACCGGCATCGGCCTGCTGTCGACGGCCGGCATGATCGTCTCCGAGGACAGCTTCGGCCCGGTCTCCGACAACGCCGCCGGCGTGGCCGAGATGTCGGGCGAGTTCACCGGCGAGGCCGAGCGGGTCATGGTCAGCCTCGACGCCGTGGGCAACACCACCAAGGCCGTGACCAAGGGCGTGGCCATCGGCTCGGCCGTCATCGCCTCGGTGGCCCTGTTCGCCTCGTTCATCGAGACCATCGGCGAGCAGCTCAAGCTGCCGCAGCTCGGCAACGCCCTGTTCAACCTGCCGCAGACCTCGATCAACGTCTCCCACCCGACGACCTTCATCGGCATCCTGATCGGCGGGTCGATCGCCTTCATCTTCTCCGCCCTGGCCATCCGGGCCGTCGGCCGGTCGGCCGGCACCGTGGTCCAGGAGGTGCGCCGCCAGTTCCGCGAGCACCCCGGCATCATGGACTACACCGAGAAGCCCGAGTACGGGAAGGTCATCGCCATCTGCACCACGGCCTCGCCAGCGCGAGCTGGCCACCCCGGCCCTGCTGGCCATCCTGAGCCCGGTCATCGTCGGCTTCGGCATCAACTACTTCGCCCTCGGGGCCTTCCTGGTCGGGGCCATCCTCACCGGCCAGCTGATGGCCAACTTCCTGTCCAACTCCGGTGGGGCCTGGGACAACGCCAAGAAGTACATCGAGGACGGCCACGAGGGGGGCAAGGGGTCCGAGGCCCACAAGGCCGCCGTCATCGGCGACACCATCGGCGACCCGTTCAAGGACACCGCCGGCCCGGCCCTCAACCCGCTGATCAAGGTGATGAACCTGGTCTCGCTGCTGATCCTCCCGGCCGTCATCACCCTGCGCCACCACACCGGGGCCCGCCTGGCCATCGCCGGGGTCTCCCTGGTGGTCCTGCTCGCCGCCATCGCCTTCTCCAAGCGCAAGACCGAGGCCATGGACGAGCGAGCTCCCGGCCGCCGAGCAGGCGGCCGCCGCTGGACCGACGGCCGCTACGGTGGCCGTGGAATCTTCCGCACGACTGAACACCCTGGTCAGCGGAGCCGCGAGGCCCCGGTGACCGGGGCGTACGGGGTTGACAACGCCTCGCCCCACCGTTCACCCTGTGCCCACAGCCATGCCACCCACCGACCTGACAGAGACGCCCGCCGACACCGGCACCGACGACGGTGCCGCCGGCGGCTCGCGGCCCCGGTCCGGGGCCGAAGCCCCTGGTCATCGTGGAGTCGCCGGCCAAGGCCAAGACCATCGCCGGCCTGCTCGGGCCGGACTACGTGGTCGAGTCGTCCATCGGCCACATCCGGGACCTGCCCCGGGGCGCCGACGAGGTGCCGGCCGCCTACAAGGGCGAGGCCTGGGCCGGCCTGGGGGTCGACGTCGACAACGGCTTCAAGCCGCTGTACGTGGTCTCCGCCGAGAAGAAGTCCCAGGTGGCCAAGTTGAAGCAGCTGGTCAAGCAGGCCAGCGAGGTCTACCTGGCCTCGGACGAGGACCGCGAGGGGGAGTCGATCGCCTGGCACCTGCTCGAGGTGCTCGGCCTCCCGAGGTGCCGGTCAAGCGGATGGTCTTCCACGAGATCACCCGGCCGGCCATCGAGCGGGCCGTCGTCGAGTGGCGGGACCTCGACCGGCGGCTGGTCGACGCCCAGGAGGCCCGCCGGATCCTCGACCGCCTCTACGGCTACGAGGTGTCCCCGGTCCTGTGGAAGAAGATCATGCCCCGGCTGTCGGCCGGCCGGGTCCAGAGCGTGGCCACCCGGATGGTGGTCGAGCGCGAGCGGGCCCGGATGGCCTTCCGCTCGGCCGGACTGGTGGGGGATCGACGCCACCTTCACCGCCGAGGGCGACGGCCGCCCGGCGGCCGAGGGCACCCCGCGCTCGTTCACCGCCTCGCTGGTGGCCGTGGACGGCGTGGCCCTGGCCTCGGGCCGGGACTTCGACGAGACCGGGGCGCTGACCGCCCCCGGATCGGTGGTGGTGCTGGACGAGGACGAGGCCCGGGCGCTGGCCGCCGGGCTGGACGGACGCGCCCTTCACCGTCAGGTCGATGACCCACAAGCCGTTCCGGCGCTCGCCCGGCGGCCCCGTTCATGACCTCGACCCTCCAGCAGGAGGCCGGCCGCAAGCTCCGGTTCAGCTCCAAGCGGGCCATGCAGGTGGCCCAGCGCCTCTACGAGGACGGCTGGATCACCTACATGCGGACCGACTCGACCACCCTGTCGAGCCAGGCCCTCGACGCGGCCCGGGCCCAGGCCCGGCCGCTGTACGGGCCCGAGTACGTGCCGGCCCAGCCCCGCCGCTACGAGCGCAAGGTCAAGAACGCCCAGGAGGCCCACGAGGCCATCCGGCCGGCCGGCGAGACGTTCCGCACCCCCGACGAGGCCGTCCGGTCCCTGTCCGGGGACGAGTTCCGCCTCTACGACCTGATCTGGAAGCGCACCGTGGCCTCCCAGATGGCCGACGCCACCGGCACCAGCGCCCAGGTCCGCCTGGTCGGCACGGCCGCCGGCCCCGACGGCGTCGGCGGGCAGCCAGGCCGAGTTCTCGGCCTCGGGCAAGGTCATCCAGTTCCCCGGCTTCCTGCGGGCCTACGTGGAGGGGGAGGACGACCCCGAGGCCGAGCTGGCCGACCGGGAGGTCCACCTGCCCCCCATGGCCGAGGGCGACCCGGCGTCGGTGGGCGACCTCGAGCCCGGGCTCGCACGCCACCCAGCCGCCGGCCCGCTACACCGAGGCCTCGCTGGTGAAGGCCATGGAGGAGCTGGGCGTGGGCCGGCCGTCCACCTACGCCAGCGTCATCGCCACCATCCTCGACCGGGGCTACGTGTGGAAGAAGGGGACCGCCCTGGTGCCCTCCTTCACCGCCTTCGCCGTGGTGGGCCTGCTCGAGCGCTACTTCGCCGACCTGGTCGACTACGGGTTCACCGCCTCGATGGAGGACGACCTCGACGACATCGCCTCGGGCGACCGAGGAGGTCGCTGCCCTGGCTGACCCGCTTCTACTTCGGCGGCACCGAGCCGGCCAACGGCGACAGCGGCACCGAGCCGGCCGACGGGGCGACGGCGGCCCGGCCAACGGCAACGGCGACCAGCCCGACGGCGACGGCGCGGACCGGCGTCGGCCACCGGTGCGGGCCTCGGGCTCAAGCGCGAGGTGAGCCACCTACCTGGGCGAGATCGACGCCCGGGAGATCAACTCCATCCCCATCGGGGTCGGGGACCGACGGCCAGGAGATCGTGGCCCGGGTCGGCCGCTACGGCCCCTACCTCCAGCGGGGCGAGGACCGGGTCTCCATCCCCGAGGACCTGGCCCCCGACGAGCTGACCGTCGAGCGGGCCGAGGAGCTGCTGGAGGCCCCGTCGTCGGACCGGGTGCTCGGCAACGATCCCGAGACGGGCCTGCCGGTCCAGGTCAAGGCCGGCCGGTTCGGCCCCTACGTCCAGCTCGGCGAGCTGGTCGACGGCGGGCCCAAGCCCCGCACCTCGTCGCTGTTCGCCTCGATGTCCCCGGCCACCCTCACCTTCGAGCAGGCCCTCGAGCTGCTGCGCATCCCCCGGGTGGTGGGCACCGACCCGGCCAGCGGCGAGGAGATCGTGGCCCACAACGGGAAGTTCGGCCCCTACCTGAAGAAGGGGACCGACACCCGCAGCCTGCTCACCGAGGACCAGATCCTGACCGTCGACCGTGGACGAGGCCCTGGCCCTGTTCGCCCAGCCCAAGACCCGGGGCGGCGCAACGCCAAGGGCCCGCTCCGCGAGATGGGGGCCGACCCCGACACCGGGCTGCCCATGGTGGTCAAGGACGGGCGGTTCGGGCCCTATGTGACCGACGGCACCACCAACGCCTCGCTGCGCCGGGGCGACGACGTGGAGACCCTGACCGTCGAGCGGGCCGCCGAGCTGCTGGCCGAGCGCCGGGCCGCCGGCCCGTCGACCCGGAAGAAGGCGGCCAAGAAGAAGGCCCCGGCCAAGAAGGCCCCGGCCAAGAAGAAGGCCGCGGCCAAGAAGGCCCCGGCCAAGAAGGCGGCCGCCAAGAAGACCCCGGCCAAGAAGGCGGCGGCCAAGACGGCCGCGGCCAAGAAGGCGGCGCCCGGCCTGTCGACGGCCGGCCGCAGTGACGAGGACCCACCCTTCTAGGTGATGGCGAGCGAACCGGGTCGCCTCATCGCGCTGGAGGGGATCGACGGCTGCGGCAAGTCCACCCAGGCCCGGCTGCTGGCCGACCGCCTGGGGGCGGTGCTCACCTTCGAGCCCGGCGCCACCGCGCTCGGGGCGTCGCTCGCGGACCGCTGCTGCTCGACCCGGACCAGCCGCCGGTGGCCGCGCGCGCCGAGGCGCTGCTGATGGCCGCCGACCGGGCCCAGCACGTGGCCGAGGTGGTCGGCCGGCCCTCGACGCGGGACGCTGGGTGGTGACCGACCGGTTCTCGGCCTCCACCCTCGCCTACCAGGGCTACGGGCGGGGGCTCGACCTCGGCGAGCTGAGCCGGCTGGTCGACTGGGCCACCGCCGGGCTCGACCCCCGACCTGACCGTGCTGGTGGACGTGCCGTGGCCGTGGGCGCGGCCCGGCGACGCGGCTCGGTCGACGACCGCATGGAGCGCGAGGGCGGCGGGTTCCGGCAGCGGGTGGCGGACGGCTACCGGGCCCTGGCCGCCACCGGGGACACCCCCTGGCTGGTGGTGGACGGCACCGGGACGGTCGAGGCGGTGGCCGCCGCGGTGTGGGACCGGGCGTCCGGACGAGCGGCTCGGCGTCGCCGGCCGTGAGGGCCGAGCAGACGCGGAACGCCCGGTCCCCGGGCTGTTCGAGGAGGTGGTGGGCCAGCCCCGGGCGGTGGCCCAGCTGACGGCGGCGGCCCGCCGGCCGGTCCACGCCTACCTGCTGCACGGGCCGCCCGGCTCGGGGAAGCGGGCCGCGGCCCGGGGTCTGGCCGCGGCCCTGCTGTGTCCCGACGGCGGGTGCGGCGCCTGCAACGCCTGTCGCCGGGCCCTGGCCGGGACCCATCCCGACCTGGTGGTGGTGGAGCGGACCGGGGCGTCGATCAGCGTCGACGACGCCCAGTCCATCGTCACCCGGGCCCAACGCCGGCCGCTCGAGGCGTCCCGCCAGGTCCTGATGGTCACCGACGTCCACCTGGCCCGGGAGTCGGTGCCCGCCCTGTTGAAGACGGTGGAGGAGCCGCCGCCGTCCACCGTCTTCGTCCTCCTGGCCGACGACCTCCCTCCCGACCTGGCCACCATCGTGAGCCGGTGCGTGCAGGTGCCCTTCGATGCCGTGGCCCCGGGCACCGTGGCGAACGTGGCTGGTGGGCGCGCGGCGTCGACCGCGAGCACGCCGAGTCGGTGGCCCGGGCGTCGGGGGGGAGCCTCGACCGGGCCCGCCTTCTGGTCAGCGACCCCGGATTCGTGGCCCGACAGGAGCGGTGGCGATCGGTGCCGACCCGGCTGGACGGGACGCGGAGCCGCGGCCGCCGCCGTCGCTTCCGAGCTGCTGGCCGCGGCCGACGAGGCGCTGGCCCCTCTCGCGCGAGCAGCACGCCGCCGAGCTGGCGGCGCTGGCCGAGCAGGCCGAGGCGATGGGGGCCAAGGGGATCCCCGGGCGCAGGCAGGTGGAGGAGGGCCACAAGCGGGAGGAGCGGCGGTGGCGCACCGACGACCTGCGGTTCGGCCTGGCCACCCTGGCCGAGGTGTACCGGGACCGACTGGTGGACACCATCGGTGCGGATCAGCGGGCCCACTCGGCGGGCAGCGCCGCCGAGGACCGTCGGGGGGTTCGACAGGTCGAGGCCATCCACCAGGCCTCGGCGGCCCTGGTCCGCAACCCCAACGAGTCGCTGCTGATCGACGCCCTGATGGTCGAACTGTCGGGCATGGTGGGCTGAGACGGGCGAACGGCGGCGGACGTTATCGGACGTTGGTGCCGGTGGAACCCTCACCGGGGCCGGCCGTTCCGGCCGTGGATGCCGCCGGCCCGTCCCAGACATGCTCGGACCACGCCGTTCCACCCCACCACCGCAGCTGGTGTTGCCCCCTCGGATCGCGATGCCACCCCGGAGGAATCGGAGCCGGTGGACCTGGCCCGGGTTCCCAGCCGGTCCACCCCATGTGCCCTGGCCCGAACGCACCGGCCTTCGCCTGCTCGTCGACGGCGACCAGCTTCTTCCGGATCGAGAACCAGTAGATCAGGGACGGGATGGCCAGGAAGTTCACCAGAATCACCAGCAGGAGCCACAGGATCTTCTCCTGGTGCGCCAGCCGCCACTGCCAGTCGGGACGCCGGACGATGTCGACCAGGGCCACGATCATGAAGGCGACCGAACCGAGAATCACAGCCAGGTAGACGAAGAAGAGCACCCCGAGACCGATACCGAAGCCGGTGTTCGAGGCGTCCGCCATCCGGTCAGTGTACGAGAGGGCCGAGGTGACGGGGCGAGGAGTCGGGCCGCCCCGACGGGCGGTTTCGACAGCTCCCCGGCTCCGGGCGCCTCTGCCGACGCCGCCGCGGCACCCCGGCCGGAATGGGTCGTCCGAGGGCCCGCTGCGTCGCCTCCGACATGGATCCGCCCGACCCAGGTGACGGTGGCCGGAGAAGCTCGTCTCCGGTCCCCCAGCGTGAGCGGTGATCTCCCAGTGTGGGCGGTGCAGCGCGCGGCAGGAGCGAGAAGAACGACTCCAGGGCGTCGGGCCTGACCGCCCGGTGCGGCCACTCCTCACCTGTCGGCGTGAGGCCAACGTCGACGGCAGGCCGTGTGCCTAAGATGACGGCGAGGATCACCGTCGTTCGATGGAGCCCGGGGGGCTGGTTGATGGTGCATCAAACTGGCACGGAACCGGCCATGGATACCGGGTCGGACACCGATCACACGAGCGCGGTCCCGGCCGGCGTTGCCGCAGAGATTGCGTCCGGAAAACCGCGCCACTTCGCCTGTTTCGATGGACTACGAGCTATTTCGGCGGTGTCGATCCTCCTCTGCCATACGGCATGGGTATCGGGCTTGACCTCCCGTTCGTTCCTGGGCGCCTACACCAGTCGGCTGGATGCCAGCATCTCCGTCTTCTTCATGGTCTCCGGATTCCTGATGTACCGTCCCTTCGCGGTGTCCCATCTGTCCGAGCGGCAGTCACCGAACCTGCGGAACTACTTCCGACGCCGTCTGCTCCGAATCGTCCCGGCCTACTGGCTGGCCCTCACGGTCCTGACCTACGTCCTGGGTGTCATCACCCTCGGACCCGGCTGGCAACAAGTGGTCATCCACTACTTCTTCCTGCAGATCTACTTTCCGAAGTCGGTGTTCTTCGGGATCACCCAGGCCTGGACGCTGTGCGTGGAGATGAGCTTCTACTTCTTCCTTCCGGTGTTCGCCTATCTGGTGGCTCGCCGCCGTCGCGGCGGCCCGGCCCGTGAGCCAGGGCACCAGCTGGCCTGGGAACTCGGCGGCCTCGCCACGCTGTATGCCTTCAGCGTGGCGTTCCGATGCTGGTCACTCCTCCTGCCCCTCACGAAGACCGTGAACGGCAAGCAGGTCTACCTGTGCAATCCGCACTGCTTCACGCAACCGACCTATCCAAGTCTGCTCCCGGACTGGCTCCCCTCGTACCTCGACGTGTTCGCCCTCGGCATGCTGCTGGCCGTGGTGAGTGCCTGGTACGCCGAGCGCGGTGGGGAGTCGGCCTTCTTCCAGCGCCGAGTGTTCCCCTGGGCCAGTTGGGGCTGTGCCGCACTGTTGTTCATTCTGGTGTCCCATGTCATGAGCGACCACAACATCCTCTACGTGGCGAATCTTCGAATCAACCTCGAACGCCAAGGGCTCGAGGGTTGTATCGCCTTCTTCCTGTTGCTCCCGGCCGTCTTCGGACCCCAGGACACCAGCCTCATCCGGCGGCTTCTCCAATCGTGGCCGCTGGCCAGTCTCGGGGTGATCTCCTACGGGCTCTATCTGTGGCATCTGGATCTGATTACGCAGATACAGGTGTGGACGGGCTGGCACAACGATGCGGTGCCATTCTGGCTCTTGTCCGTGGCTGTGCTGGGGCTGACCATTCCGATCGCCACGGTCAGCTACTTCGGCCTCGAGCGCCCCCTGCTGCGGCTCAAGAACCGGATTCGTTGGTGGGACGCCCCCACGGCTCCGCCCGATCCACCGAGCCTGCCGCCCGAGCAGCCCACGGCGGTGATGGAGACGACGTGAGGCGTCGGAGAGCCCGATCGGCGGGTGACCCGGTGACAGGTCGGGTGGAGGATGCCCGAGACTTCGCGGCGTGGGTGACGGCGTGACACCGTAGGGATCGATCGCTGCGGGGCTGCCGCCAGGGCGCCGGCCTGACCGGCCGGCTGGCACACGTCGGATACCCTTGTCGACCGAGACGGGCTCGGACTGGTCTTTCGGCGTCTCTCTCGCCTCCCGTCGTTGGGATGGCGTCGAGACGAGCTTCAGTGGGGATTGGTAGGAGTCCAGCTCGCCTGGGTAGCTCAGTCGGTAGAGCAACGCACTCGTAATGCGTAGGTCAGGAGTTCGATTCTCCTCCCAGGCTCCAACTCATGTCCCCGAAGAGGGCACGATGGTCGGTGGATGCGGGCAAGGTGGGTCCCGCGACCCGGCACCAGTGGTGGCCGGAACGAAGGATCCGGACACCCGCTCTCGTGCCCACGATCACTCCTGCAGCCGGAACTCCCGATGGAGCCGAGTGAGCCTCAGCGATCCGATCCGCCAGCCACCGGGCATCTTCGTATAGGTCTCGTGGTAGTGGCCGTACCCGTGGAGGTGTCGGACGGGGGTGCCTTCCGGCCACCAGAGGTGGTCCTCCATGGCCCAGATCCCGGTGGCCGTGGTGGCCGAGGTGAGCTCGATCTCGGGCATGTGCCCGTGATGGACGGTGATGACATCGGCGAGCAGCTGCTCGAGAGTCGAGACGAACCCGGCGGCACCTTCGGCCGCCGACCCGCCGTCCGCGGTCACGTCGATCACGACATCCGGGACGAACACACTGAGGAGTCCGCCCCAGTCTTTGGTGTCCAGGGTGCGGAAGTACCGGGCCTTCAAGCGCTTGATGGCCTCGATCTCGTCTCTTTCGGTCACCCGTTCCTCCCTCGTCGAGGCGCCGGACCCGGCGGTACGAGAGCCCCATCGGCACAGTCTTCCCTCTCCGAGCTTCCCTGCCCGCCGCATCCCGGTGCCGAGGGGATGCCCGCCGGCGTGGCACACTCCCCGGGGCGTGGCTACGGTGACCGGACAATGAGCCAGTCGCCGCCGGGGCCCGCCGACGAAGGGCACCGGGCCCCGCTCACCACGCCCGATGACCCGCCGACGGAGAGTCGCGACGACCGGGTGGCCTGGGGCGTCTCCTCGCACCGCGAGCACCGGTGGCCGGCCTCCCTGGCCGTCCTGGCGGCCATGGCCCTCCAGTTGGTCCTGCCCGACCGAGTGACCCAGGGTCTGGGACCGAGATGGCTGATCCCTGCCTTGGAGGGCGCGTTGCTTGTCGCGCTGGTCATTGCCAACCCGGTTCGTATCAACCGGGAATCGTCGGTCCTCCGGGGGTTGTCCCTCCTTCTCATCGCCATCATCACGGTGGCCAACGTGGTGGCCCTGGGCGAGCTGGTCCGAGCGCTCTTGGACCCCGCCACGTTGAGAGGTCACGTCCTGGGCGGTCGCTCGCTGGTCTATGCCTCGGTCCCGATCTGGTTGACCAACGTCATCGTCTTCGGTCTCTGGTACTGGGAGTTGGACCGAGGTGGGGTGGCGGCCCGTCTCCACCCTCACCATCGCCGCCCGGACTTCCTGTTCCCACAGATGTCGACGCCGGGTTCCTCGCCGGGTTGGACGCCGGACTTCCTCGACTATCTGTACACATCGTTCACCAATGCCACCGCGTTCAGCCCCACCGACACGATGCCCCTCACCGCCTGGTCCAAGCTCCTGATGATGCTGCAGTCGCTGGCCTCGCTGTTGACGGTGGCGTTGGTGATCTCCCGTGCCGTGAACATCCTCAACTGACCGAGTCGTCGGCCCTCGGTGCGTCCCCTGGGCAACGGTCTCGATGGGGCGTTGCGTGGTCGGGTGAACGCTCTGAGCGCGCAGGCGGTCACGAATAGGTCCGTACCCGTTGCCCTGGACTTTTGGCCGCCGGTACCTTGCACGTAAGGGCGGCCACCGGGGGTGCAGTAGTGAGGCGAATCGCAGCGGTTCTGGCGATGTCGGCGATTGGGTTGGCGTCGGTGGCGGGGGCCGCCCCGGACGCCGGCGCGGCCGATGCGCCGGTGTCGACGACCCCCTACTCGGGGAACGACGCCACTCTCACCCGAGCTCCGTACGTGACCGATCTCACCCAGACGTCCGCCGCCGTGACCTGGGCCACCCTGGCTTCGGCCGGCTCGACCGGAGGCACGCTCACCTGGGGGACAGGCACCAGCTGTACCGCCAACGTGGTGCCGGTGCCGCAGAGTCTGCCGACGCTGGTGCCGGCCGCCGACTCGCCCTCCAGTGCCACCGGGCGCCAGTTCACCGTGGGGTCGATCAGCGAGTTGCAGTCCACGGCGGAGATCACCGGCCTCAGTCCCAGCACCACCTACTGCTACCGGATCTTCGCCGGGAACGGCGCCGTCGATCTGCTCGGCTCCAATCCGTCGCCGAGCTTCACCACCCTCGACCCGGTGTCGACCAGCTCGACCAAGTCCCTCACCTTCGATGTCGTCGGCGACCTGGGTGAGACCAACTACTCGAGCGGGACCGATTTCCCCAACTACCTCAACACCGACCAGGCCGCCATCGACTCCCTGATCGGGAAGTCGGGTGCCAAGTTCGTGGTCACCGCGGGCGACGTCGCCTACAGCGGAGGCACCGAGACCAACTACGGCGATCTGCAGCAGACCGGTTCGGAGGTCAGCGACATGTTCGGCCCTTCCTACTGGCCCCTGACCGGAGGGATCCCGACCTTCGGCGTGGTGGGCAACCACGGCCAGAACGTGGACAGCCTGCGGGTGTGGCCCGAGTCGACCACGACCACCAACTCCGGCGGTACCTACGGGTTCGCGTCCTATCCGCCCGTACCCGCTGACGGCGTCGGCACCAGCACCGAACCCGCCGCCTGGTACGCCATCTCCACCGGGAACGTCCGCCTCTATGTGCTGGATGCCTCGTGGGCCGACGGCAACGTGGGAACCTCCAATATGTACCAGGTCGACTACGACGAGCACTGGACGACGAGCTCGCCGGAGTACCGGTGGCTCCAGGCCGATCTGGCCAGCCACCCCGGGGGGGTGAAGATGGCCGTCTTCCACTTCCCCCTCCGGTCGGACAACTCGACGCAGGGGGACGACACCAACCTCCAGAACAGCTCGGCCAATCCCAACGCCGGCACCAGCCTCGAGCAGCTGCTGTCCGCCTACGGCGTCTCCCTCGTGTTCAACGGGCACGCTCACACCTACCAGCGGATCAGTCCTCGCCAGACCGGGCAGATCACCAACTACGTGACCGGTGGCGGCGGCGGGGTGTTGGAGCCAGTCAGCGGAGGCTCCACCTGCTCGGCTCTGTTGTCCCAGGAGGACATCTACGCCCTCGGCTGGAGCCCCACCAGCGGCTCGGGCTCGTCCTGCGGCCCTGGGACCACCGCACCGCAGTCGGCGGCCGACGTGTACAACTTCCTGAAGGTGACGGTGAGTGGTAGCTCGGTGACGGTGAACCCGATCAATGCGGCCGGGCAGTCGTTCGACGTCCATACCTACACACCCACCACCACCACCTCCAATCCCTCGACACCCGCCAACGTCACGGCCACGGCGACCTCGTCCAACTCGATCCAGGTCAACTGGAACGCCTCGACCGAGACCGGTGCCGCCATCGCCCACTACACCGTCTCTCGAAGTGTCGGATCCGGCTCGTTCGTGACATTGGGAACGGTGGCTGCGCCCGGCACCGGCTACACCGACAACTCGGTGCAGCCCGGTTCCCAGTACACCTACCGGGTCACGGCCACGGACAACTCCAGCTCGCCGCAGACCTCGGCCGCGGGGACCTCGAACAAGGTGGCCACACCGTCCGCCCCGGGCGGTGTCATCGCCACGGCCACGTCGGCGGGATCGGTCGAGCTCTCGTGGTCGCCCTCGAGCGAAGCGGGAGGCGGCAAGATCGCCTCCTACCAGATCGACCGTGACGACGGCACGGTGTGGACGGTTTCCGGAGTCACCACCTTCACCGACACCTCGGTCCAACCGGGCACCACCTACGCCTACTCGGTGACCGCCATCGACGAGACCGGCGCTCCGTCGACTCCGACCAACTCCGACCCGGTCACCACCCCGGGGACGCCGTCCCTCCCCTTCAGCGGAGCGCCGCTCGGGCCGGTGGTCAATACATGCATGAGCCATCTGCCCGCCGGGTCGGTGGTCGGCTCGGCCGTCGTCCCGGACGGGAGTGGCTACTACGAAGTGGATGCCCAGGGTGACGTGGCGGCCTTCGGAGGAGCGGTGTGCTTCGGCTCCATGAGCGGAACCCCGCTCAACCGGCCCATCGTGGGGATGGCCGTCGACCCGGCCACCGGCGGCTACTGGCTGGTGGCCACCGATGGTGGGATCTTCTCGTTCAACGCCCCGTTCCTGGGCTCGACCGGCAACATCCACCTCAACCGGCCCATCGTGGGGATGAGCTCGGACCAGAGCGGGAACGGCTACTGGATGGTGGCATCCGACGGCGGGATCTTCGCCTTCGGGGGCGCCCCCTTCCTCGGGTCCACCGGCAACATCCACCTCAACCAGCCGGTGGTCGGGATGGCCGTCGACCCGGCCACCGGCGGCTACTGGCTGGTGGCCACCGATGGTGGGATCTTCTCGTTCGGTGGCGCCCCCTTCCTCGGGTCCACCGGCAACATCCACCTCAACCGGCCCATCGTGGGAATGGCCGCACTCGCCGATGGCAGCGGCTACCGCCTGTTCGCCAGCGACGGCGGGGTGTTCGACTTCAACGCCCTGTTCTTCGGCTCGACCGGGAACATCCGCCTGAACCGGCCGATCATCGGCGGCCTCGACGACCCGGCCACCGGCGGTTACTGGTTGATCGCATCGGACGGCGGGGTGTTCTCCTTCAACGCCCCGTTCCTGGGCTCGGCGGCCTGAGCGCGGCGTCGGTGTCCAGCCGGCCTTCTCAGTCGGACCCCAACCGGTAGCTGCCGACCGGGCTCCCCTCGGAGGCCACCGGAGCCTCGACGCACCGGTCCCCGATTCCCGAGAGGAACCGCTGGAACGCCGGTGAGGTGGTCAGAGGGTTGGCTTCGCCCTCGAAGGTGGCGAAGTGCACGAAGCTCACCCCGTCCTCGAGGCGGGTGGCCACATAGTGGAACCCGTCCGGTCGGGACTCGGCCAGCTC
Source organism: uncultured Acidimicrobiaceae bacterium (assembly GCA_963717885.1). Classification (GTDB taxonomy): domain Bacteria; phylum Actinomycetota; class Acidimicrobiia; order Acidimicrobiales; family RAAP-2; genus Bog-756. Next base: position 565,931 of record CAVQXB010000001.1, read on the forward strand.
GGCGAAGACGGCTCGGATCAGCCGCTCGTTCTCGTCGGCGTGTTCGGGACGGGTGGTGTAGCGGACGATCACGGCGGTGCTCATCGTTGGACTCCGTTCTCGGTCGGGACCGCTGTCGGTCGTCGGCTCGGGCTCAGCGACGGGCCCTCATTCGGTTGTTGCGGGCATCGTGGGTGACCTCGGCCAGGCCGAGGGCCTCCAGCAGGGGAGGGAGATACATGGCGAAGCGGCCCCGGTACCCGCTCCGCAGGCCGTACCAGCCGCCGACCGGGTTCTCCGGGGACCGACCCCACGCCTCGACCGTGCCGTCGGCAGGCTCCTTCTTCTCGTCGGCTGCGCCCAGAGGCACCCAGTCGGAGCGGGCCAGCAGCCAGCCGTGGAGATCCTCGACGGCTCTGAGGTGGTAGCGCAGCGTGGTGGATCCGACCTGGCACACCAGGGCCGGCGGGTCGGCGTCCTCGTCGCGGTACATCGTGTACTCCGACGACCCGGGCGGAGTGGTGAGGACCCAGGGGTCGTCCTTGGTTCCAGTGGTCACAGGCGTTCCTCCCGTCGATGCGTCGGCGTGGATGCCGACCCGGGCTCAGGCCTGGACGGTCTCAGGTGTGGTGTCCGGTCCGGCGTCGCCGCCGACGGCGGCCACGGCCAGACGTCCGAGGTAATGACTCCAACCCCGGTTGTGGTCGTCCACGGCGTCGTCGGGCAGCCCGCTGTGGACCAACCGCACCCGCGTCTTGTCCCCTTCGGGGATGAGGCTGATGCTCACCGTCGTCGATCCGGCCGGAATCGGATGGTCCGGCTCGTCCCATCCGAAGGTGAAGACCACACGCTGGTCGGGGACGATCTCGATGAACTTGCCGAGGGACGGGTGACTTCCCCCGACCAGTACCCGGTAGAGGCCACCGGGGCGAGCCTCGAGCTCGGCCTCGGTCCCCATCCAGAGGAGATGCTTGGTCGGGTCGGTGAGGAAGGGGAAGATCGTCGCGGGTCGGGCGTCGATCATCGTCTCGCAGGTCAGGTCGGCCATGGGTCAGTGCTCCTTTTTCGGATGCTCGTGTCGTGGTGGACGGTCGCCGTGTTCACCCGCTCGCTCGGCCGCCTCGGCCGCCTCGCGCAGCCGGCCGAGCCCGTCGGTCCAGTACCGGTCGAGGGAGTCCCGCAGCCGGGCCATCTCCCCGCGGTCGGCCCGATAGAGGCGACGGGTCCCGTCGCGTCGCTCGCTGACCAGCCGGGCCCGGCGCAGCACCCCGAGGTGCTGGGAGATGGCCGACCGGGTCACCTCGTCGAAGTGGGAGGCGATGTCGGTGGCCGGTAGCTCGGCCGACCACACCAGCCGGAGGATCTCGCGGCGGCGGGGCTCGGCTAGGGCCTTGAGGGCGGCGTCCACCCCCTTAGATTAAGTTCATTCTTACGTAAGTGTCAACTGACATTTATCGGTCCGAGGGTACGGGGAGGGGTCAGGGGGAGCGACCCGCCCCGACCGGACGGCGGGGTCGGGCACCGATAGTCTCTCCCATGCATGGGCGCCCTCCTGTGACCGACCGTGACCCTCTCCGTCCCGACACCCGTCGTCCGTCCGTCCTCCCCGAGCCGATCCGAGCCGGGCGGCGGCCATGAGCAGGCGACGGGCCGTCGTCGCCTGCGCCCTGGCCACCATGGCCGTGACCTGCGGGTTTACCGTTGGACCGCAGCCGGCCGGAGCCACCGGTCCCGGCCTCAACCTGCAGCTGATGTGGTCGACGGGCTCACTCGGCGACGCCGGGGGGGCCATCGCCGAATCGTCACCCACGGTGGCCACGCTCGACGGAGGGGGCCCTGCGGTGGTGGTCGGCGATCGGGCCGGCAGGGTGTACGCCCTACACCTCACCGACGGGAGTGAGGTGGCGGGATGGCCGGTGTCGCTCGGCCACCAGATCGACTCGACCCCGTCAGCGGCGAACCTCGACGGTGCGGCGACAGACACGGTATTCATCGGGACGGGCAACGCTGCGGATCCTTCCGAGGGCGGCTACCAGGCCATCGGTGCCGGAGGGAACGTCCTCTGGCGCAGCCAGGTCGCCGAGCCCCCCACCGATCCGCAGCAGGCGCCCGGGGTCCAGGCGTCGCTCAGTGTCGGGTTCTTGCAGGGTGGGCAGCCCAGCGTGGTGGCCGGTTCGCTCGACCAGGAGGAGTACGCCCTCGATGCCACGACCGGCGCCACCCTGCCGGGGTGGCCGTTCTTCAGCTCGGACAGCATCTTCTCCACGGCGGCGCTGGGCGACCTCTACGGAGACGGCCAGACCGAGATCGTCGAAGGAAGCGATCAGACCTCAGGGTTCGCCCTGGGCCAGACCTACGGCCAGGGGGGGCATCTCCGCATCCTGAACGGGCAGGGCGGGTTGATCTGCCACTACGACACGGACCAGACCGTGGACTCATCGCCGGCCATAGGAGGATTCCTGCCCGGCGGGGCCACCGGCATCGTGATGGGGACGGGTTCGTTCTTCTCCGGCGCCTCCGACACCGACCGGGTACTGGCCTTCGACACCCAGTGCGGGTTGCAGTGGTCAGCGGCTCTCGACGGGTACACCGGCGGCAGCCCGGCCTTGGCCGACGTGAGCGGGAACGGCTCGATGGACGTGGTGGAGGGGACTCAGGGCAACAGCGGCGGGAGTGTATGGGTGCTGGACGCCGCCACGGGAACCGCGCTCTGGCACGCCCCGACCACCGGTGCGGTGATCGGCTCCCCCACCACCGCCGACCTCACCGGGCTGGGGTATCAGGACCTCCTCGTGCCCACCACGCTCGGGGTGGACATCTTCGACGGCCAGACCCACCAGCAGGTGGCCGTCCTCAACGGCACCGGAGATCCCCACGGTGTACTGGGCTTCCAGAACGCGCCCCTGGTGACCGTCGATCCGAACGGAACGGTCGGCATCACGGTGGCCGGCTACGGGTGTCCGACATCGCAGTGCTTCGGCCAGGTGGAGCACTACGAGATCCCGGGATCGAACGGGTTCGTCGCGGTGGGGAACGGCTCGTGGCCCGAGTTCCACCACGACTCGCACCTCTCCGGTGACGCCGGCGGCACACCGGCGATCGGGGCGGTGCCGGCCTGCACGATCCCGGCGGCCGCCACCGACGGCTACCACCTGGTGGCTTCCGACGGAGGGATCTTCTCGTTCGACAGCCCGTTCTGCGGGTCGATGGGCGGTACCCACCTCAACGCTCCGGTCGTGGCCATGGCCGAAGCCCCCGGAACCGGGGGTTACTGGCTGGTCGCCTCCGACGGCGGCGTGTTCACCTTCGGCGGGGCCGGCTTCTACGGATCCATGGGCGGGCAGAGACTGAACCGGCCCATCGTGGGGATGGCGGCCACCCCCGATGGCCGGGGCTACTGGCTGGTGGCTTCCGACGGTGGGGTCTTCGCCTTCGGCGACGCCGTGTTCAGCGGGTCCATGGCGGGCAGGCGCCTCTCGGCCCCGGTGGTGGGGATGGAGGCGCAGCCGGACGGCCTCGGCTACCGGCTGGTGGCCTCCGACGGCGGGGTCTTCAACTTCGGTGACGCCCAGAGCTTCGGCTCCCTGGGCGGCAGGCGGCTCTCGGCTCCGATCGTGGGCATCGCCGCCGACACCGCCACCGGGGGCTACTGGCTGGTGGGCGCGGACGGCGGGATCTTCTCCTTCCAGGCGCCCTTCTACGGGTCGATGGGTGCCACCCCACTTACCCGTCCGGTGGTGGGCATCGCCTCCGACGAGAACGGGCTCGGCTACCGGCTGGTGGCCTCCGACGGCGGGGTCTTCGCCTTCGGCCAGGCCGGCTTCTACGGATCCACGGGCGGCATCTCTTTGAACCAGCCGGTGGTGGGCATGGGCGGCTTCTGACCCCATCGCCGTCCCCATCCCCGCCGGGGCCGGGCAGCAGCCCACGGTCCCGCCGCGACGCCACCCCTTGACCGCGCCGGTCACCCTCAGGCCGCCCCGGGGCCGGGCCTGACTACAGTTCGCGGCGCCTCGGGCCGATAGGACCTAGCGCGGGAGGCTGGCTGGATCGCCGGCCACCCCGGTACCCGACCATCCATGGGGCGAATCCGGCAGCACGGCGGAGCGTGCCACCTGTCTCCATACACACCAGAGGTGACCGATGACCAACGGAACGCCGCCGCACGGAACGCCGCCGCCGAGGACAGCGGGGCAGGCACGACCGGTGCGGTCCGGGTTCCGCCGGGCGCTCCCGGCTGGCGTCGCGGCTCTGGCCCTGTTCGGCACGGTGATGACACTCGGTGCACGGTCCGTCCCGGCCGGAGCGGCCGTCCCCAACCCCCACTCCGCCCCTCTGGCCGCCACGCTCGTCTGGCAGCGGGTCACCGCGGCGGGCCAGACCATCGCCCAGAGCTCCCCCTCGGTGGCCACCCTCGACGGTGGTGGTCCCTCGGTGGTCGTGGGCGACCGGGCCGGGGACGTGCAAGCGTTCCACCTCACTGACGGTTCGACGCCGGCCGGATGGCCGGCCCACACCGGAGGGGCCCCGGTGGACTCGACCCCCTCGGTGACGCCCGACGGCGCCGGCACCGACGACGTATTCGTGGGCGCAGGCAATGCCGCCCAGTCCCGCGTCGGCGGCTACATCGCCTTCAATCACGCCGGTGCTCCGATCTGGCAGCGCAACGCCACCGATCCCAACGGTAACTACGGCGTCCAGGCGTCGATGGCGGTCGGAGCTCTGAACGGGGTCAACGGAGCGGTGGCTCCCTCGTTGGGTCAGGACGAGTACGCCCTCAACGCCGCCAACGGCTCCGACCTGCCCGGATGGCCCTTCTTCACAGCAGACAGCGGCTACTCCACGCCGGCACTGGCCGACCTCTACGGCAACGGGCAGACCGATGTCATCGAGGGTGGCGACTCCTCGCCGGGCACGGCGTACGGCATCACCTACACGCCCGGCGGGCACCTGCGGGTCCTCGGGCCGTCGGGCAACCTGATCTGCGTCCACAACACCAACCAGACCGTGGACTCCTCGCCGGCGGTGGGCAACTTCCTCGCCGGGGGCCAGACGGGTATCGCCTTCGGCACCGGGTCGTACTATCCCGGCGCCTCAGACTCCAACACGATCTTCGCCGCCGATGCCGGTTGCAACATCGTCTGGAGCAAGAATCTCGGCGGAGACACCACCAACAGCCCAGCCCTCGGTGACCTCGAGGGTGACGGAAACGTCGAGGTCGTCGAAGGGGCCGACACCGGTTCGGGCGGCCTGGTCTGGGCCCTCAACGGGACCAACGGTGCGGCCATGCCGGGCTGGCCCCAGGCCACCTCGGGCCGGATCATCGGGAGCATCACCACGGCCGACCTCACCGGGGGCGGCTACAACGACGTGCTGGTCCCGACCACCAACGGGCTGGTCATCTACGACGGTCGCAGCGCGCAGGTGGTGGCGACCCTCGGGGCGGGGTCGATCGGGCTGCAGAACTCGCCCCTCGTCACAGTCGACCCCAACGGGTCCATCGGGATCACGCTCGCGGGCTACAGCAACATCTATTCCGGGATCGTCCAGCACTACGAGATCAACGGGTCCACCGGACGCCAGCTGGGGAAGCGCTCGTGGCCCATGTTCCACCAGAACAACCAGCTCACCGGTTGGATCAGCCAGGCGGCGCCCGGTCACCTCAATCGGCCGATCGTGGGCATGGCCGCCACACCCGACGGCAGGGGGTACTGGAACGTGGCCTCCGACGGGGGCATCTTCACCTTCGGCGACGCCGCCTTCTACGGGTCCACCGGCGCCATCCACCTGAACCAGCCCATCGTGGGCATGGCCTCCACACCGGACGGCCGGGGCTACTGGCTGGTGGCCTCCGACGGCGGCATCTTCGCCTTCGGGGACGCCGCCTTCTACGGATCCACCGGCGCCATCCACCTCAACCGACCGGTGGTCGGCATGGCCTCCACACCGGACGGCCGGGGCTACTGGCTGGTGGCCTCCGACGGCGGCATCTTCGCCTTCGGGGACGCCGCCTTCTACGGATCGACCGGCGCCATCCATCTGAACCAGCCCATCGTGGGCATGGCCTCGGCCCCCGACGGCCGGGGGTACTGGATGGTGGCTTCCGACGGCGGCATCTTCTCCTTCGGTGACGCCGCCTTCCACGGCTCGACCGGAAGCATCCACCTGAACCAGCCGGTGGTGGGCATGGCCTCCACCCCCGACGGCAACGGGTACTGGATGGTCGCCTCCGACGGGGGCATCTTCGCCTTCGGCGACGCCGCCTTCTTCGGCTCGACCGGCGACATCCGCCTCAGCCTGCCGATGGCCGGCATGGCGGCACTACCTCGGGGGCAACGGGTACTGGCTGGTGGCGGCCGACGGCGGCATGTTCTCCTTCGGCAGCGCCGTGTTCTACGGCTCGATGCCGGGGGTCTTCCTGACCCTGGCCAACGCCGGCTCCGACTGAGCATCCCGCCCGCCAGCTACCACGGGCTCGTCGGAGCGGCCCGCCCCTCGTCGGGGCTGGGGGCTCGTACCTCGATTCGGTCCGGAGGAGTCGTCCTCCACCGGGCTCGGCCCTCGGCCGGCGAGTGGGTCGGCGCCGGCGTCGGGATCCGGTGCTCCCGGGGCCACGGGGGATCTCGGTCCCGGCCGGGGACCGGCCGTTAGCGCACCGCCAGGGCCGACGTTCCACCTGTCGCTGCCGCTGTGTAGGGTGCAGAGATGGCCGACCAGGCGCTGTTCTCCGATCTGGCGATGGAGTACATGCCCGCCCTGTACACGGCCGCCCTCCGGATGACCCGCAACCCGGCCGACGCCGAGGACCTGGTGCAGGAGACCTACCTGAAGGCCTACCGGGCCTTCGCCAGCTTCGAGCAGGGCACCAACCTCAAGGCCTGGCTCTACCGGATCCTCACCAACACCTACATCAACACCTACCGGGCCAAGAAGCGCCGGCCCGAGATCGCCGACGTCGAGGACGTCGAGGACCTCTACCTCTACCGGCACCTGTCCGGCGACCAGGCCGCGGGGCTCGGGCGGAGCGCCGAGGACGAGGCCCTCGACCGGTTCACCGACACCGACGTGAAGGCGGCCATCGAGTCGCTGCCCGACACGTTCCGGATGGCCGTCCTGCTGGCCGACGTGGAGGGATTCTCCTACAAGGAGATCGCCGAGATCACCGACGTGCCCATCGGGACGGTGATGAGCCGGATCCATCGAGGAAGAAAAGCCTTGCAGAAGGCGTTGGTCGATCGTGGGAGTACGCGGGGCCTCGTAGGGGCGACCGACAAGGCCAGGTAGGGAGAGCGCCACCAGTGGGAGACAGGGAAGCGCCGGGCGAACCGGCAGGAGCCGTAGGGCGATGAGAAGCGCCGGCGGGTTTCGTTGGATGCGACGAGACCATCGAGCGGCTGTACTTCTACCTCGACGGTGAGCTGACCGAGCAGCGGCGGATCGAGATCACCCGGCACCTCGACCTGTGCGGCCCGTGCGTGGGGGCCTACGGGTTCGAGGCCGAGCTCCGCAAGGTCATCGCCAGCCGGTGCAAGGACCACGTGCCCGACGATCTGATCGACCGGGTGGCCGAGGCGCTCCGCCAGGAGCACAGCCGCCAGAGCAACTAGACCGGCTGCGGGCCCGAAGCCCGGCTCGACCCAGAGCGCTCCGAGCGCCGCTGTGGGCTCGCGGCTACCTACACTGGTCCCCGTGACCGACACCGCGACCGTCGCCCGCTCGATCGACGTGCCCGCGTGGACCGGCCGGCGGGCGCCGTGGCGTGGGACACCGCCGAACGGGTGGCCGGCTGGGTGGGTGGCCGCAGTCGGGTCCCCGCCCCCTACCGGCCCGACCTCCTCCAGCAGGACTTCGAGGAGCTGACGGCCCAGGCCGAGGAGCTGGTGGCCGAGTCCACCGGGCTGCGGTCGTCGTCGGGCCGGCCCGGGCCCGGGTCACCGACCGGGCCGGCTGGGTGCACGCCAACGTCGCCAGCTTCCAACGCCTGGTCGGTCCCCACCTCGACCGGCTGGACCCCGGCCCGGCTGTCCGGGCGCCAACCGGGTCACCGAGCGGCTGGCCGTGCCCCTGGCCACGGCGGGCCGGGTGGCCACCGGCACCCAGATGGGCCTGGTGCTCGGCTGGCTGTCCACCCGGGTGCTCGGCCAGTACGACCTGCTGCTCACCGAGGACGCCGTCGAGGACCAGGACCTGGTGTACTTCGTCGGCCCGAACGTGGTGGCCCTCGAGCAGCTCCACGGGTTCGAGCCCCGCGAGTTCCGGCTGTGGCTGGCCCTCCACGAGGTCACCCACCGCTGCCAGTTCACCGCCATCCCCTGGATGCGCGACTACTTCGTCTCCCTGGTGGAGGAGGGGATCGGCTCCCTCGAGCCCGACCCGTCCCGCTTCGCCGAGGCCCTCCGGCGGATGACCGAGGAGATCCGGGCCGGGCGGAATCCCGCTCCGGGACAACGGGGCCCTCGGCCTGGTGGCCACGCCCGAGCAGCTGGAGGGACTCCACCGGATCCAGGCGCTGATGAGCCTGCTCGAGGGCCACGGGGACGTGACCATGGACCGGGCCGGGGCCGCCGCCATCCCCAGCGCGGCCCGACTTCTCCGAGGTGCTCCGCCAGCGTCGCAAGCAGACCCGGGGGCCGGCCCGCCTGCTCCAGCAGCTCATCGGCATCGAGGCCAAGCTGCGCCAGTACGAGGAGGGGGAGCGGTTCATCGCCGCCGTCGAGGACTCCGGCGGCCCCGAGCTGCTCGACCGGGCCTGGCGGGGTCCGGAGTGGCTGCCCTCGCTGGTCGAGATCCGCAACCCGTCGGAATGGATCTCCCGTGTCGGTGCCACCCCGGCCCTGTCCGGCTGATCCGCCCGCCGCCGGGGTGACCGACCGGGGGAGCGGCCGACCCGCTCGTCGCCGCGCTGCTGCGACCGGTGCACCTTCCCGTCCGCCGGGTACGCGCGCTGGTCTGCGGGGTCTCGGGCGGGGCCGACTCGCTGGCCCTGCTGGTCCTGGCCGTGGCGGCCGGGTGCCGGGTGACCGCCGTCCACGTGGACCACGGGCTGCGCCCCGGATCGGCAGCCGAGGCCGACGTGGTGGCCGCCGCCGCCCGGCGGTTCGGCGCCGGGTTCCGGTCCGAGCGGGTGTCAGGTCGCCGACGGTCCCAACCTCGAGGCCCGGGCCCGGGCGGCCCGCCGGGCGGTCCTCGGCCCCGACGCCGCCACCGGCCACACCGCCGACGACCAGGCCGAGACGGTGCTGGCCAACCTGCTGCGCGGGCGCCGGCGTCGCACGGGCTGGCCGGCATGCGGGCCGGGCCCCGGCACCCCCTGCTCGGGCTGCGGCGGGCCGAGACCGTGGCCCTCTGCTGCGCACCTCGGGCTCGCCCGGTGGTCGACCCGACCAACGACGACCCCCGGTTCCTCCGCAACCGGATCCGCCACGAGCTGCTCCCGCTGTGCTCGGCGCATGGCCGGGCGGGACGTGGTGCCGGTCCTGGCCCGCCAGGCCGGGGTCCTGGCCGGCGACGCCGACCTCCTCGACGCGGTGGCCTCGCTGGTCGATCCCGAGGACGCCGCCGCCCTGGCCGCCGCGCCTGAGGCCGTGGCCCGCCGGGCCGTGCGGGGCTGGCTGCTCGGCGAGGCGGCGCCTACCCGCCCCCGCTCGACGCGGTGGACCGGGTGCTCGAGGTGGCCCGCAAGGAGCGTCGGGCCACCGAGGTCCCCGGGGGCCGGCGGGTGGCGCGGTCCCGGGCGGCCTCTCGATCGACCCTCCGGCCCGGCGGCCGAGACCGGCCCGGGTCCGGCCCGGCTGACACTCCGGTACAGTCGCGCCGTGGTCACCGCTGAGGAGGAGGCACCCGGGGGCCGACGGGCGCGGGACGCCTCGAGCGGAGCCCCGATGTCGGCCGGGTGATCGTCTCGGCGGACGACCTCCAGACCCGGATCGCCGAGCTCGGGGAGCGGATCACCGCCGACTACGCCGGGCGGCCGCCCGCTGCTGGTCGGGGTGCTGAAGGGCGCCTTCATGTTCATGAGCGACCTGTCCCGGGCCATCGCCCTCCCGGTCGAGGTGGACTTCATGGCCGTCTCCTCCTACGGCAGCGCCACCCGGACCTCGGGGGTGGTCCGGATCGTGAAGGACCTCGACGTCGACCTGGTCGACCGCCACGTGCTGGTGGTCGAGGACATCGTCGACAGCGGCCTCACCCTCAGCTACCTCCAGCGCTACCTGCTGGCCCGCCAGCCCGGCCAGCCTGGAGGTGTGCGCCCTGCTGGTCAAGGACGGCCAGCAGCGCACCGAGCTCGACCTCCGCTACGTCGGGTTTCACATCCCGGCCGAATTCGTGGTGGGATATGGCCTTGATGTCGACGAGCGCCTGCGCAACCTCAGGGCCATCCACGCCTACGCCGGCGACCTGTCGTAGGGCCCGGGTCCGCGACCGAGGTCCGAGCTGATCCGTGTGAGCGTCGACACCGACCGCATCGAGCGGGCCGTCACGAGCTCCTCGCCGCCCTGGGCGAGGACCCGGCCCGCGACGGCCTGGTCAAGACCCCCCACCGGGTGGCCAAGATGTACGAGGAGCTGTTCGCCGGGTTCGGGGAGAACCCGGCCGACCACCTCGAGGTGACCTTCGCCGCCGACCACGACGAGATGGTCATGGTGCGGGACATCCCCTTCGCCTCGCTCTGCGAGCACCACCTGATCCCCTTCATCGGCCGGGCCCACGTGGCCTACATCCCCGGGGAGGACGGGCGGATCACCGGGCTGTCCAAGCTGGCCCGCCTGGTCGACGGCTACGCCAAGCGGCTCCAGGTCCAGGAGCGGATGACCACCGAGATCGCCGACGCCATCGAGAACGCCCTGGCCCCGAGGGGGGTGCTGGTGGTGGTGGAGGCCGAGCATCTCTGCATGTCCATGCGGGGGGTGAAGAAGTCGGGCACCTCCACGGTCACCTCGGCGGTCCGGGGCCTGTTCCGCAGCGACGCCTCCACCCGGATGGAGGCCATGCAGTTCGTCCGGGGCCGCTGACCGGCTCGGCAGCCGGACCACGGGCCCGTCCGGCCTGGTTTACTCTGTGTCGTCATGCCCATTCCCACGCACGAGCAGCGCCCCCTGGTGATGGGGATCCTCAACGTCACCCCGGACTCGTTCTCCGACGGGGGGCAGTGGTTCGAGCTCCGGACGGGCCGTCGACGGGGGCCGACAGATGGTCGCCGAGGGGGCCGACATCGTCGACGTCGGGGGCGAGTCCACCCGACCCGGCGCCGAGCCGGTGCCGGTCGACGAGGAGCTGTCCCGGGTGATCCCGGTGGTCGAGGCCCTGGCCGGCGAGGTCCGGGTGTCGGTCGACACCACCAAGGAGGCGGTGGCCGAGGCCGCCGTCCAGGCCGGGGCCACCCTGATCAACGACGTGTCCGCCTCGCTGTGGCCGGTGGCCGCCCGCCGCGGGGTGGGATGGGTGGCCATGCACCGGAAGGGGACCCCGGCCACCATGCAGCACGGACCCCCGCTACGACGACGTGGTGGAGGAGGTGACCTCCCACGCTGCTCGAGCGGGCCGCCGCGGGCCACCGCGGCCGGGGTGGACGAGGTCTGGATCGACCCGGGCATCGGGTTCGGCAAGACCGTCGACCACAACCTGTCCCTGCTCGCCGCCCTCGCCGACCTGGTGGGCACCGGGTACCCGGTGCTGGTCGGGCACCAGCCGCAAGGGCTTCCTCGGGACGCTGCGGCGCGCTCGGGCCGGGCGCCCGTCCGGTGGCCGAGCCGGCTCCCGGCCTCGCTGGCCACGGCCACCTGGGCCATGGAGCGAAGGGGCCCGGATGGTCCGGGTCCACGACGTGGCCGCCACCGTCCAGGCCGCCCGTCTGGTCGGCGCGGGCCGATCGGGGTCCGAATGGTGAAGGGCAAGTGGGCCGCGGGGATCCCCCCGCGCAACTTCACCTGGGTGATCAAGGACCGCCTGGCCATGAGCGAGCGACCCGGCGGGTTCGCCCCCAACCACCGCAAGGTGCGCCGGCAGGAGGAGATCATCTGGCTGCAGGTCCAGGGCTTCACCCGGGTGGTGTCGCTGCTGCCGTCCTCGCACAACCTGCAGGCCTACGAGGAGAAGTCGATGGCCAGCGTGCACTTCCCGCTGCCCGCCTCGGGCGACGCCCGGGGCGTGCTCGGCGACCTCTACCGCGACCTGCACGGCCGGCTGACCGGCGGGGAGCGGATCCTGATCCACCAGGAGGAGCTGGGCGACCGGGTGGCCGGCGTGGTGGCCGGCTACCTCCTGTGGTCGGACCGGCTGCCGAGCGGTCCCCAGGCGATCACCGTCCTCGAGCACATGACCGGCCATCCGATGGGGCCGAGCGGCCGCGAGCTGGTGGCCTTCGCCAGCCAGCTGGCCCCGGCCCCGGTCCCCCCGGGACCGGGGACGCGCCCGCCGGCGGGTGACGACCCAGACCGGTGGGGCGGGCGCCGGCGGCGGGGACGACGGGGGCGACCGGATCCAGCTGCGCGGCCTCCGGGTGGTGGGCACCCACGGGGTGCTGCCCGAGGAGCAGGACCCGGGCCCAGCCCTTCGAGATCGACCTCGACCTGGCCGTCGACCTGGCCCCGGCCTGCCGGCAGCGACCGCCTGGCCGACACCGTCGACTACGGCGAGGTGGCCACCCGGGTCGCCGGAATGGTGTCCGGGCCGCGTCCTTCGAGCTGCTCGAGGCCCTGGCCGGAGCGGTGGCCGAGGCCGCCCTGGCCTCGGACCTCCGGATCACCGCGGTGACCGTCCACCTCCGCAAGCTCCGGCCGCCGCTGGCCCTCGACGTGGCCACGGTCGGGGTCCGGATCACCCGGCGTCGGTGAGCGCGCCCGACGGCCGGGCCGCCCACCGTCCGGGCCTTCCTCGGCCTCGGCTCCAACCTCGGCGACCGGTGGTCCCACCTCCGCCGGGCCGTCGACCAGCTCCGGGCCGGGAACCGGGCCCCGGTCACCGCGGTGTCCCGGGTGTACGAGACCGCGCCGGTGGGCGGGCCCGACGGCCAGGGCCCGTACCTCAACGTGGTGGTGGAGCTGGCCGTGTCCGCCGGGCGCCGACCCCTACCGGCTGCTCGAGGAGTGCCGCCGGCTGGAGGCGGCCGCCGGCCGGGTCCGGGCGGTCCGGTGGGGCCCGCGGACCCTCGACGCCGACGTGCTGTGGATCGACGGGGTCGCCCTCGACGACCCCGACCTGACCGTGCCCCATCCCCGCTGGCGCGAGCGCCGGTTCGTCCTGGCCCCGCTGGCCGAGCTGGCCCCGGACCTGGTCGACGAGGACGACCTGGCCGCCTCTGGTGGCGAGGTCGCCGTCGTGGGTACACTGTGAGCCGCAGCACCAGGATTCTCTGACGCGAACGGCACCCTCCGGGGCCGGAACGTACAAAAGGGGTCTCGTGACCACATTCCGAATCATCGGGCCGGGCCGGGCCGGCCGGTCCCTGCTCGGCGGCGCTGGACGGCGTCGCCGGCTTCGAGTCGCGGGGCGCCCTCGGCCGGGACGACGACATCGGACCGGCCGCCGTCGGGGTGGACCTGCTGGTCATCGCCACCCCCGACGACACCGTGGCCCGGGTGGCGGCGCAGGTCGACCCCGGTGGCGACCACCGTGGTCGTCCACCTGTCGGGCTCGCTGGGGCTCGACGTGCTGGCCGGCCATCCCCGGCGCGGCTCGCTCCACCCGCTCGTGCCGCTGCCCAATCCGGCGATCGGCGCGGAGCGGCTGGCCTCGGGGATCACCTTCGCCGTGGCCGGCGACCCGATGACCCGTCGGCGTGGCCGATGCGCTGGGCGGCCGGACGGTCGAGGTGGACGACGCGCGACCGGAGCCAGCTACCACGCCGCCGCCTCCATCGCCGCCAACCACCTGGTGGCCCTCATCGGCCAGGTGGAGCGGGTGGCCGCCACCATCGGCCTGCCGCTCGAGGCCTTCGCCGGGCTGCTGCGGGCCGCCACCGACGACGCCCTGGCCCTCGGGCCCCGTCGGGCCCTGACCGGGCCGGCGGCCCGGGGCGACTGGGACACCGTGGACCGCCACCGTGCCGCCCTGGCCGGGATGGCCGGCCACCGCACCGAGCTGGCCGCCTACGACGCCATGGTCGGCCTGGCCCGGCGGCTCTCCCTGGACCGGCCGGCCCGTCGGCGTGGCCGGCCGGCCCGGCCGGCCGCCGCCGCGGGGCGGCGAGCGGCGATGGGCGCCTCACCCGCCGGTCGCCGTGGAGCAGGTGGCATGACCACCGTCGTCGGGCCCATACCCGACCACCCGTGACCCGCCCGAGGGTGGTCGGGACCATCGCCGAGTACTCGGAGGCCCTGGACGCGGTGCGGCGGTCGGGGCGGACGGTGGGGGTGGTGCCCACCATGGGGGCGCTCCACGACGGCCACCGCTCGCTCATCCAGCGGGCCGCGGCCGAGTGCGACGTGGTGGCGGTGTCCATCTTCGTGAATCCGACCCAGTTCGGGGACCCTGCCGACCTGGCCCACTACCCGCGCACCTTCGAGGCCGACCTCGAGGTCATCGCGTCGTCCGGCGGCCAGGTGGTCTTCGCCCCGTCGGTCGGCGGAGATGTACCCCGATCCGCCGGGCACCGCCCCGACCACCGTCTCGGTGCCGGCCCTGAGCTGCCCTCTGGGAGGGCGCCTCCCGGCCCGGCCACTTCGACGGGGTGGCCACCGTGGTGGTCAAGCTGCTCTCGGCCGCGGGCCGGTGCCGCGCCTACTTCGGGGAGAAGGACTTCCAGCAGCTGGCCCTGGTCACCCGGCTGGTCCGCGACCTGGCCCTGCCCACCCGGGTGGTGGGGTGCCCGACGGTCCGCGACGCCGACGGCCTGGCCCTCTCCAGCCGCAACGCCCGGCTCCGCCCGGAGCAGCGCCGGGCGGCCCTGGTGCTGTCCCGGGCCCTCCGGGCCGGCGCCGAGCGAGCTGGTCGCCGGGGCCGGGCCCGTCGCCGCGAGGGGCGAATGCGGCAGGTGGTGCCCGTCGAGCCCCGGGTGGAGCTGGACTATGCGGCCGTGGTCACCGCCGACGACCTCGAGCCGGCCCGACACGGCGGTGCCAGCGGACGGCCGCTGCGCCTGCTGGTCGCGGCCACGGTGGGCCCGGTGCGGCTGATCGACAACCTCGATCCGCTCCAGGGCTCCTGACCCGGCCATGGCCGACCGCAGCAGTGGCTCCGGTCGCCCTGGACGTCCTGGTCCTGGGCAGCGGGGTGGCCGGCCTCTCGGCGGCGGTGCGTCTGGCCGCCCCTCTCGCCCCGCGACCGGGGCCGGACGGGTCGCGGCCGCGCCGGGCTGCGGGTGGGGGTGCTGACCAAGGCCGAGCTGTCCCAGTCGGCCACCCGGTGGGCCCAGGGCGGCGTGGCCGCGGTGCTCGGCGGGGACGAGGACTCGACCGACCTGCACCTGGCCGACACCCTGGCCGCCGGGGCCGGCCTGTGCGACACCGAGGCGGTGCGGGTCCTGGTCGACGAGGGCCCGGCCCGGGTCAACGAGCTGATCGCCATGGGCGCGGTCTTCGACCGGCAGCCCGGAGGGGCCCTGGCCCTGGCCCGCGAGGGCGGCCACTCCACGGCCCGGGTGGTCCACGCCGGCGGGGCCGCCACCGGGGCCGAGGTGGAGCGGGCCCTGGTCGATGCCACCCGGGCCACGGCCGCCGCCGTGCTCGAGGAGTGGTTCGCGCTCGACCTGGTGGTCGAGGGCGGCCGGTGCCGCGGGGTGGTGGCGCTCAGCGCCGAGGGCCGCCCGGTCGAGGTCCGGGCCACCCACACCGTGCTGGCCACCGGTGGGGCGGGCCAGCTGTTCGCGGTGACCACCAACCCGGCCGAGGCCACCGCCGACGGCCTGGCCATGGCCCTCCGGGCCGGGGTGCCGGTGGCCGACGTGGAGTTCATGCAGTTCCACCCGACCGCCCTCCACCACCCGGCCATGCCCCGGCCCCTGCTCTCCGAGGCCCTCCGAGGGCACGGTGCGCTGCTCCGGGACGCCGAGGGCGAGCGCTTCGTCGACGAGCTGGCCCCCCGGGACGTGGTCAGCCGGGCCATGGCCGAACGGATGGCGGCCCAGGGGGTCGAGAGCCTGTGGCTGGACGCCACCGGCCTGGACTCCTTCGACGCCCGGTTCCCGACCATCGCCGCCTCGCTCCGGGCCATCGGGCTCGACCCCTCCCGCGACTGGCTGCCCATCGCCCCGGCCGCCCACTACCTGTCCGGCGGTGTGGTCACCGACCTGTCCGGGGCGACCGCCCTGCCCGGCCTGTGGGCGGCCGGCGAGGTGGCCTGCACCGGGGTGCACGGCGCCAACCGCCTGGCCTCCAACTCGCTGCTGGAGGGCATGGTGTTCGGCGCCCGCCTGGCCGAGTCCATCCAGGCCGGGGCGGACGGGCCCGAGCCCACCGGGGTGATGGCGGCCGTACCTCGACGGCCCCCGCAGCAGGTGGACCCGTCGGTAGCCGCCCCGTGGCGGACCGGCCAGGTCGCCGGGCCGGTCCCGGCCGCCCCCACCTGGCCCGACGTGACCAAGACCCGGGAGCGGCTCCAGCGGACCATGATCGAGGGGGCCGGCGTGGTCCGGAGCGCCGGCTCGCTGGCGACGGCCGGGGCGACCATCGAGGCCCTGGGCCTCGAGATGGCCGACGCCGGCCTGTCCGACCGGGCCCACGGCGAGCTGGCCAACCTGGTCACCGCGGCCACCAGTGTCCTGCGCTCGGCCACCGTGCGCTGCGAGACCCGGGGGGCCCACGCCCGCAGCGACTTCCCTGACGCCTCCGACCGGTGGCGTCGGCGCATCGTGCACGACGCCGAGGGAGTGGCCGTCCTGGCCGGTCCGGAGGCCCCGCCGGTCGCCCGATCGACTCGTCGACGTGAGCCATCGCACCGGGACCTCAAGGCAGCCGCTCGGAGCCGTGGAGGTCGACCCGCCCGCGCCCGGCGGTGGTCGAGGCGGTGGCCCGGGCCATCGCCGAGGACGTCCTGCCGCTGGGCGACCTGACCGCCGCGCTGGTCCCGGCGGACGCCACGGCGCGCGGTGGCCATCGTCAGCCGGGCCTCAGGGGTGATCGCCGGACGGGCCTGCGCCGTCGAGACCTTCCCCCAGATCGATCCGACCCTGGAGGTGACCTGGCGGATCGGGGACGGTGTCGGGGTGGGCCCGGGGGACCGGGTGGCCGAGGTGAGCGGGGCCCTGCGCTCCATCCTCACCGCCGAGCGGACCGTGCTCAACTTCCTCGGCCACCTGTCCGGGGTGGCCACGCTGACCCGGCGGTACGTCGACGCCGTCGAGGCGGCCAACCCGGCCACCCGGGTGCTCGACACCCGCAAGACCACCCCGGGACTCCGCGCCCTGGAGAAGGCCGCGGTCCGGGCCGGGGGCGGCCACAACCACCGGGGCAGCCTCTCCGACGCCGTGCTGGTCAAGGACAACCATCTGGGCGGGCTGTCCATCGCCGAGGCCGTGGCCCGGGCCCGGCGCGGTGGCCGGGCCGGATGGTGGAGGTCGAGTGCGACCGCTCGGACCAGGTGGACGAGGCGGTCGCGGCCGGCGCCACCGTGGTCATGCTGGACAACATGTCCCCCGAGCAGGTGGCCGAGTGCGTGTCCCGGGTGCGGGCCGCCGGGGTGGAGACGCTGGTGGAGGTGTCCGGCGGGGTCGACCTGGAGACCGCCCCCCGGCTGGCCGCCGCCGGCGCCGACCTCATCTCGGTGGGGGCCCTGACCCACTCGGCCCCCGTCCTCGACCTCGGATTCGACCTGGCGCCGGGGTACGGCGAGGAAGGGCTGACCATGCTGCTCGCCATCGACGTCGGCAACACCGAGACGGTCGTCGGCCTGTTCGCCGACGACCCGTCCGACGCCGACCGGCGGCACCGGCCCCCGCGACGGGAACGAGCCGGCCGGCCTGGCCCACCACTGGCGCCTGTCCACGGTGGCCGAGCGCACGGCCGACGAGCACGCCCTGCTCCTCACCCAGCTGCTCGACCTCGACGGCCTGGACATCGACGACGCGGTCTCGGGCATCGCCGTGACCTCGTCGGTCCCGCTGGTCACGGCCAACCTCCGCCAGATGGTGTCCCGCTGGTTCGACGTCCCCGCGGTGGTGCTCGAGCCCGGGGTCAAGAGCGGGATGCCCATCCTCTACGACAACCCGAAGGAGGTGGGGGCGGACCGGATCGCCAACGCCGTGGGGGCCTACGACCTGTTCGGCGGGCCCTGCGTGGTGGTCGACCTGGGCACGGCCACCACCTTCGACGCCATCTCGGCGGCCGGCGAGTACCTGGGCGGGGCCATCACCCCGGGGGTGGCCATCAGCCTCGACGCCCTGTTCGCCAACGCCGCCGCCCTCCGCCGGGTCGAGCTGGTCGAGCCCCGCAGCGTGATCGGCAAGTCGACGGTGGAGTCGATCCAGTCCGGCGCCCTCTACGGGTTCGCCGGCCAGGTGGACGGACTGTGCCGCCGGTTCGCCGCCGTGCTCGGCGAGTGCACGGTGGTGGCCACCGGCGGCCTGTCCGAGCTGATCTCCCCCTA
Source organism: uncultured Acidimicrobiaceae bacterium (assembly GCA_963717885.1). Classification (GTDB taxonomy): domain Bacteria; phylum Actinomycetota; class Acidimicrobiia; order Acidimicrobiales; family RAAP-2; genus Bog-756. Next base: position 584,429 of record CAVQXB010000001.1, read on the forward strand.
CTCCGAGGAGATCGAGTACGTCGAGCCGTGGCTCACCCTCCACGGCCTGCGGATCATCTTCGAGCGCAACCTGCCCCTGCCTCGCCACGGTAGCCGCCCGGATGGGCCGGACCGGCAGCGACGGTCGACGGGCCGGCGACCTCAGACCGGCGCCTCGAGGGCCAGCCGCGGCTGGCGGGCCGGCGGCTGGTGGTCCCACAGGTCGGCCACCAGGTCGTCGCGGACCGGCCGCAGCGCCGGGTCGTCCCACCGGTTGGCCTGCTGGAGCGGGTCGTCGACCAGGTCGTAGAGCTCGCCCTCGGTGCCGTCGTGGGACGGTGCCCGGGCAGGTAGGCGGTGCACACCCAGCGGTCCCGCATGATGGTGCGGAGGTGGACGTCGGTGCCGAACAGCTCGCTGTCCCACTCGGTCAGCACCCGCTCGAAGCCCCGGGCGTCGGCGTCGGCGTCGTCGACCGGGAGCGGCGCTGCCCTGCATCCACGCCGGGGGCGTCGATGCCGGCGATGGCGCAGAACGTGGGGGCCAGGTCGACCAGGCCGACCGGCCGGGTCACCACCGCCGGGCGCGGTGCCGGTCGACGGGCGCCGGCCGCCAGACCAGGGGCAGCCGCATCAGGGCGTCGACGTGGTACGGGCCCTTGAACAGCAGGCCGAAGTCGCCCTGGAGCTCGCCGTGGTCGGTGGTGAAGACCACGTCGAGGTCGTCGCCCCAGCCCCGCTCGGCGATCGCGGGCCAGCACCCGGCCGAGGGCCTCGTCGATGAGCTCGCACTCGACGGCGTTGCGGGCGTTGACCTCGCGGACCTGGTCGGCGGTGAGGGTGGCCGGGACCCAGTCGGCCGGCGCCTCGTAGTTGGACACCAGGGTCCCGTCGTACCAGAGCGCGCCAGTGGCGGGGCTTGGCGTCGAGGATGGCCTCGCGCTCGGCGCCGGTCCTCGGGGTAGCCGGCCGGGCAGCGGCACGTCGCGCCAGTCGATCCGGCCCACCTCGGACTCGGGCGGGTCCCAGGGGTGGTGGGGGTCGGGGAAGCTCATCCAGCAGAACCAGTCGTCGTCGGCGCCGAGGCGAGTCGAGCCAGGCGATGGTCCGGTCGGCCACCCAGTCGGTGTGGTAGATCCCGCGGTCGATCGGGTTGACCTTGACCTGGGGGGCGCCGGTGTCGCCGCCGCCGGCCGCGTTGACCTGCAGGGAGCCGTCGAGGGCCGGGTAGAACCCGCCGAGCGCCTCGGGGTGCTCGGCCATCAGCCACCGGGCGTAGTGGAGCGGGCCCGATGGCGCCGTGGGTGGCCATCTCGAGGTGCTCGAAGCCGCGGTGGAGCCCGCCGGGGGGCGTCGGTCCCGGTCCGGGCCAGGGCGTTCTCGTCGAAGCGGAGGAACGGGTCGAGGAACGGCTCGAAGTGGGCCTTGCCGACCAGGGCGGTGCGGTAGCCGGCGCCGTGCAGCACCTCGGCCACCGACGGGGCGTCGACCGGGCAGCGGCACCCCGTTCATCCACACGCCGTGGGTGCTCGGGTGCTGGCCGGTCAGGATGGTCGAGCGCGACGGCATGCACACCACCGACTGGGGGTGGGCCCGCTCGAAGCGGATGCCCTCGGCGGCCAGCCCGTCGACCACCGGGGTGCGGGCCAGGGTGCCGCCGTTGCAGCCGAGGGTGTCGTAGCGCTGCTGGTCGGTGGTGACCAGGAGGATCTTGCGGCCCATCAGCGGGCTCCTCTTCGGCGTGGTCCGGTCGGGCGCGGCCGGTCGCGCCGGGTGACCTCGGCCGGTCGACGCCCAGCAGCTCGGGCAGGCCGTCGAGCCCGGCCCGGGCCGCGCCGCCGATGACCAGGGCCAGCGCGGCCGGCTCGGCGTCGACGCTGTAGACGACCAGGCTGGTGCCGTCGCCGAGGTCGTGGACGTCGATGGTGCTGAGGTGCTCGGCGAACAGCGGGGCGGTGATCCGGTACTGGAAGCGCCGCAGGGTGGGGTCGACGGTGAGCAGCCGCTCGGGCATGGGCAGGCCCGAGCGGGTGATGACCATCCGCTGTGTCGCCGTCGACCGTGCACGACTCGATGCCCGGGAACCACTCGGCGGACCCGCTCGGGCGCGCCGACCAGGTCCCAGACGTCGTCGGCGGGGCAGGCCAGCCGGACGGCGTGGCGGACGCTGCCCCGCTGGCGGTCACCGAGCGCCGCCGGCCGGACCGGCGCCGGCCCCCGGGAGCGGCGACCGCGCCGGTCGCGAGGGGACGACACAGGTTCGGGCGACGGTCATGGTCAGACGGAGGCTATCGGCAGACCGGGGCGTACCCGGTCCGACGGCAGCCCGATCGGTACATCCCGGCGCCCGGCCTGGCTACGGCCGGCAGGGCCAGGAGCCGCCCGGGACCGTCCGACGGCCCCGGGTCGAGGTGGTGGCCGGCCGGCCGGACGACCGGTCACCGGCCGCTGAGACGGTCCGATGGCACCATCATCCGGCGATACCAGGAGTCAGAGGAGAATCCCTGGCCGACTGCGGTGGAGCCGCCAGGTCATGCTGATCGCCCGGGCGCGGCCGCTGCGTCGTCGGGCGCGGCCGGGGCCGTCGGGGCCGCCGGATCGCAGCCCGGTGGCCCCCCACGTCGACTGCGCCAAGGCCGCAGGCCCACCTGGACCCACATGCGCCAGCGCCAGGCCAACCTCTCGGCCAGCGTCCAGAGGCTGAGCGCCGGCTCAGCCTGCGGGTCCCGAACGGACCGTAAGGGGAACGTCCGGCAAGGCAGCGCCGGCAGGCCACGGCGCGGCGGAACCTGGCCCACTGGGCAGAAGATCCAGGCCCGCGTCGTCAGCACCAAGTTCCTGCAGCGGGAGGCGGCCCTCGCCGCCCAGGTCGCCGGGCAGTGCCAGGCCGCCACGCCGACCGCCCCGGCGCCTCCACCGCCTCCGCCTGATCCGGGCCTCCGCCGTCCGGTCGGCGGCCCGTCCGGGCCGGCGGTCGGGACCGGCCCAGCCGCCGGTCAGGACGTCGGCAGGTCGTCGACCAGGGAGTGGGCCAGGCTGGCGAACCCGGCGGCCAGTCCGGCGGACGGTCCGGACGCCCGCCGCCGCCGCGGCCTGGTCGGCGTAGCGCCGGGCCACGTCGACCGAGTCCCCGATGGCGCCGGACTCGGCCACGATCGACCGGGCCTTGTCCCGCTCGGGCTGGTCCGAGGGGCTGGCCCAGCAGGGGGCTGAGCTCGGGACCGGCCTCGGGGTCGGCCAGGGCCAGCAGCACCGGCAGGGTGTAGATGCCCTCGGCCAGGTCCTGGCCGGCCGGCTTGCCCAGCTCGGCCTCGGTGCCGATCACGTCGAGGATGTCGTCCCGGACCTGGAAGATCATCCCGAAGCGAGCGGCCGAAGTGCGGTGAAGGCGTCGACCTGGTCGCGGGGGAGGCCGCCGGTGAGGGCCCCGATCCGGCACGAGGTGGCCATCAGCGAGGCCGTCTTGCCGGCGATGGCCCTCGAGTAGTCGTCCCGGCTCCGGCCGACCTGGAAGGCGGCGTGCACCTCGGCCACCTGGCCCTGGCAGAGCTCGCCCAGGGTGGCGGCCAGCAGGCCGGCGATCTCGGTGCCCAGGCCGGCGGCGATCTCGGCCGAGCGGGCCAGCAGGAAGTCGCCGGCCACGATGGCCACCAGGTTGCCGAACCGGGCGTTGACGCTCTCGACGTTCCGGCGCACGGTGGCCTCGTCCATGACGTCGTCGTGGTAGAGCGAGGCCAGGTGGACCAGCTCGACGGCCACCGCCCCGAGCAGGTCCTCCCGGGTGGCGTCGGCGGCGCCCGGAGGTGGCGGTGGCCAGGGCCAACACCGGCCGGAGCCGCTTGCCCCCGGCGGCCAGCAGGTGGGTGGTGACCTCGTCGAGGAAGCCGTCGCCGGTCACGACCGACTCCACGAGCAGGGGCTCGAGGCGCTTCAGCTGATCTTCGAGTGCGGGGAGCCCGAGGAGTTCGACGACGTTCACTTCCTACAGACGATAGGCCAGGATGCCGATGAGGGAGAAAATGGATCGGAATATGGGCGCCGTGCGGGTGCGGGTCGCACCGGTACCTGTAGACTTCGCTTCAGTTACTGACCGCGGATGGAGGCGGTGGAGTGTTCGAACGATTCACAGACCGGGCTCGTCGAGTTCTTGTGCTGGCACAGGAGGAGGCGCGGCTGCTCAACCACAGCTTCATCGGCACCGAGCACATCCTCCTGGGCCTGATCCACGAGGGTGAGGGCGTCGCGGCCAAGGCGCTGGAGTCGCTGGGCGTCTCGCTGGAGGCCGTCCGCGAGAAGGTCGAGGAGACCATCGGCCTGGCCGGCACCGCCCCGACCGGCTCCCCGCCGTTCACCCCCCGGGCCAAGAAGGTCCTCGAGCTGTCCCTGCGCGAGGCGCTGCAGCTCGGCCACAGCTACATCGGCACCGAGCACATGCTGCTCGGCCTGGTCCGCGAGGGCGAGGGCGTCGCCGCCCAGGTCCTCGAGAGCCTCGGCGCCGATCTGCCCCGGGTCCGCCAGCAGGTCATCCAGCTGCTCTCCGGCTACCAGGGCAAGGAGTCGGTCGGCGCCGGCGCGCCCGGGATCGCAGTCCTCGGACGCGCCGACCGGCTCGCCGGTGCTCGACCAGTTCGGCCGCAACCTCACCGCGCTGGCCCGCGATCACAAGCTCGACCCGGTCATCGGCCGCGAGAAAGAGATCGAGCGGGTCATGCAGGTGCTGTCGCGCCGCACCAAGAACAACCCGGTGCTGATCGGGGAGCCCGGCGTGGGCAAGACCGCCATCGTGGAGGGCCTGGCCCAGCGCATCGTGGCCGACGACGTGCCCGAGACGCTGACCGGCAAGCAGCTCTACACCCTCGACCTCGGGGCCCTGGTGGCCGGCAGCCGCTACCGCGGTGACTTCGAGGAGCGGCTGAAGAAGGTCCTGAAGGAGATCCGCACCCGCGGCGACATCGTGCTGTTCATCGACGAGCTCCACACCCTGGTGGGCGCGGGTGCCGCCGAGGGGGCCATCGACGCCGCCTCCATCCTCAAGCCGATGCTGGCCCGGGGCGAGCTGCAGACCATCGGCGCCACCACCATCGACGAGTACCGCAAGCACCTGGAGAAGGACGCCGCCCTCGAGCGCCGCTTCCAGCCCATCAAGGTGGAGCAGCCCAACGTGGCGCTGACCATCGAGATCCTGAAGGGCCTGCGCGACCGCTACGAGTCCCACCATGCGGTGACCATCACCGACCAGGCCCTGGTGGCCGCGGCCAACCTGGCCGACCGCTACCTGGCCGACCGGTACCTGCCGGACAAGGCCATCGACCTGATCGACGAGGCCGGCAGCCGGCTGCGCATCCGTCGGATGACCACGCCCCCGGCCTACAAGAAGCTGGAGGAGGACATCACCCGCCTGCGGGCCGACAAGGAGGCCGCGCTGGAGAAGCAGGCCTTCGACCAGGCCAAGAAGCTCGCCGAGCAGGAGAAGGAGCGGCTCGACTCCAAGGAGGCCATGGAGGCCGAGTGGCGGGCCGAGGGCGTGGACCTGTTCGACGTGGTCGACGAGGAGGTCATCGCCGAGGTGCTGGCCAACTGGACGGGCATCCCCGTCTACCGGCTCACCGAGGAGGAGACGGCCAAGCTGCTGCGGATGGAGGACGAGCTCCACAAGCGGGTCATCGGACAGGAGCCGGCCATCGCCGCCCTGGCCCGGTCGATCCGCCGGACCCGTGCCGGCCTGAAGGACCCCAAGCGGCCGAGCGGCTCGTTCATCTTCCTCGGGCCGACCGGCGTGGGGAAGACCGAGTTGGCCAAGACGCTGGCCGAGTTCCTCTTCGACGACGAGGACGCCCTGATCCAGCTGGACATGTCCGAGTACATGGAGAAGCACACGGTCAGCCGCCTGGTCGGCTCGCCCCCCGGCTACGTCGGGTACGAGGAGGGCGGTCAGCTGACCGAGGCGGTCCGCCGCAAGCCGTTCTCCGTGGTCCTCTTCGACGAGGTCGAGAAGGCCCATGCCGACGTGTTCAACACGCTGCTCCAGATCCTGGAGGACGGTCGGCTGACCGACGCCCAGGGCCGCTCGGTGGACTTCAAGAACACCGTGCTCATCATGACCTCCAACCTCGGCACCGCCGATCTGCGCAAGTCGTCGGTGGGCTTCGCCAAGACCTCGGAGGCCGTGACCTACGAGCGGATGAAGACCAAGGTCAACGAGGCGCTGAAGGCGCACTTCCGGCCGGAGTTCCTCAACCGGATCGACGAGGTCGTGGTGTTCCACGAGCTGTCCAAGGTCGAGGTGGTCGAGATCGTGGACCTGATGATCCAGCGGGTCTCCAACCAGCTGGAGCTCCAGGGCCTCAGCCTGATCCTCACCCCGCCGGCCAAGCAGCTGCTGGCCGACAAGGGCTACGACCCCCAGCTGGGGGCCCGGCCGCTGCGCCGGGCCATCCAGCAGATGGTCGAGGACCCGCTGTCGGAGCGCATCCTGTGGAAGGAGTTCCGGGTCGGCGAGACCATCGTGGTCGACGTGGAGACCATCACGCCCGAGGCCGCCGCGGCCTACGACGTGAAGGGCGCCCCGCCGCTGGTCGCCGGCGAGCAGCAGCTGACCTTCACCGCCATCGAGGGCGTCGAGCCCCCGCCGCCGGTGGAGCTGGCCGACGCCTCCGCCGACTGAGCGCCGCCCACACCGTCCAATGGTGACCGCCCCACCGGGTCCCGGTGGGGCGGTGCCACGTCATCGAGGCGTCCTCGCCCTACTCGGTGTCGACGGCATCGAGGAACGCCGCAAGTAGTCGTCGCTCGCCTTCGACCGATACCACCGAGACGGGCAAGCGCCCGTAGAGGAGCAGGACCAGATCGGAGGCCGACGCCCGCACCGTGGCGCTGGGTCCGCGCTGATCGCCCACGATCCACCGGCTGCCGGTGTCGATGGCCTCGAGGGTCAGCGACCCGAGCAGCGAGGTCGTGGCCTGGGCCGCCACGACCTCGAGGAACTCGCCCACGCCGTCATCGGCCAGCTCGGCCTCGAGAGCCGATGGGCGACCGAGCATCGCCTCGGCGTCCCACCGGTGCACGGCCGCCTCCTGGAGCTGGTGCCGGGCGACCGCTCCGCACGTCCGGGGCTCCTCCCACCAGGTCCAGCAGGGCCCGTCCTCGTCGCTCTGCTCCAGGGCGACGAGCAGTGAGGCGGTGCCGGCCCGGACCCAACTCGAGAGGCCGTCGTCGGGTGGCGGCCCGTCGGTCGGAGCGTCCGGGTCGCCCACGCTCCGGTCCGGTCGCTCCGGATCACCGGCCCGCACGTTGGCCGCCCAGAACCGCTGCACCCGCCCGAGATGGACGAAGAGGTCGCGGGCCGACCACGCCGGGCACGAGGGGACCGGGACGTCGAGGTCGGCCGCCGTCACCAGATCGGCGAACCGAGCGCTCTCGGTGCCTAGCGCCGTCAGACCCTCCACCCTCCCGATGGTAGCGACCGACCGGCACCCGCCCGGCGGCCCGGTCACCCCGGTTGGCACACCCGTTCCCTACCATCGGGGACATGGCCAAGACGGCGAAACGCCACCGCTGCATCGACTGTGGATCGACCACTGCCCGGTGGGCCGGTCGCTGCCCCACCTGTGGGGAGTGGAACACACTGGTGGAGGAGGCCCAGCTCGGCTCCCTGGTCCAGGCGGTGGACGCCCTCGGCCTCTCCACCATGCCGGTCCCGCTGTCCTCGGTGGACGTGTCCGAGGCCGCCGCCATCCCCACCGGGGTGGAGGAGTTCGACCGGGTGCTCTCGGGCGGGTTGGTGCCCGGATCGGTCACCCTGCTGGGCGGCGAGCCGGGCATCGGCAAGTCCACCCTGCTCCTCCAGGTGCTGGCGGCCCGGGCCGCAGCCGGGCACCGGGTGCTGCTGGTCTCGGCCGAGGAGTCGGCCCACCAGGTCCGCCTGCGGGCCGAGCGGCTGGGCCCCATCCCGCCCGGCCTCCTGATCCTGCCGGTCACCGAGGTCGGTGCGGTGATCGCCGCCGTGGACGAGGTCCAGCCCGACCTGGTGGTGGTCGACTCCATCCAGGCGGTCTCGATCGGTCCCTCTGCGGTCGGTGAACGTCGGGCCACCGGGGTGCCCGGCAGCGTCAACCAGGTACGTGAGTGTGCCGACCAGCTGGTCGGCCTGGCCAAGACCCGTGAGGTGGCGACCGTGCTGGTGGGCCACGTGACCAAGGACGGCTCCCTGGCCGGGCCCCGTGCTCTCGAGCACATGGTGGACACCGTGCTGAGCTTCGAGGGGGACCGGCACCATGCCCTCCGGCTCCTGCAGGCGGTCAAGCACCGCTTCGGACCCACCGGCGAGCTGGGCCTGTTCGAGATGGGGGACCAGGGCCTCAACCCGGTCGACGACCCCGGCCGGCTGCTCCTCGGCGACCGCCTGATCGGGGTGCCGGGCGGGGTGGTGCTCCCCGCCATGCAGGGTCGACGCACCCTGCTGGTGGAGCTCCAGGCCCTCGTGACCCCCATGGGCCAGGGCCAGCCCAAGCGGGCGGCGGTGGGCCTCGACGCTGGCCGTCTGGGCATGATCCTGGCCGTGCTCAACCGCCACGTCGATCTGGCGGTGCTCGGCGTCGACGTGTTCGCGTCGGTGGCCGGTGGGATCCGGGTGACCGAGCCGGCCGCCGATCTGGCCGTGGCCCTGGCGGTGGCCTCGGCGTCGATCGGAACTCCCCTCCCGGCCAATCTGGCCGCGGTGGGCGAGGTCGGACTGGCCGGGGAGGTGCGACAGGTCACCAACCTGCCTCGCCGGCTCGAGGAGTGCGCCCGGCTCGGCTTCGACCGGGTGGCCGTACCGGCCACCTCCCCCGACGGCCCCGCGGGTCTGGACCTGGTCCGGGTGGACACGGTGGCCCAGGCGGTGTGGATGTTGGCCGCCTTGCCGTGAGCCCGGGATCGAGCCGCTGATCCCCGCCGCGCCCCGGGACGGCTCCGAGACCGGTTGGGGAGCAACCGGGTCGGCGCCGAGGATGACCAGGCCGGATACCATTCGTGTGTGACCGTCCGCCAGAGCTCGCCCCTCAGTGACGCCCTGGCCATGGCAGCTCCCGGGCGCCCGCTGCGGGACGGGCTGGACCGGATCCTGAGGGCCAAGCGGGGCGCCCTCGTGGTGGTGGGGGACGGGCCCGGCGTGCTCTCCATCTGCTCGGGGGGCTTCCTGCTGGACGCAGAGTTCAGCCCCCAGCGGCTGTCCGAGCTGGCCAAGATGGACGGCGCCATCATCCTGGCCCCGGACGCCTCCCGGATCGCCCGGGCCAACGTCCACCTCATGCCCAAGGCCACCATCCCCACCTCCGAGACCGGCACCCGGCACCGGACCGCGGAGCGGGTGGCCCGCTCCATCGACGTGCCGGTCCTGTCGGTGTCGGCGGCCATGTCGGTGATCGCCGTCTACCGCAACGATCTGAAACACACCGTCCAGCCCACCGGCTGGCTCCACGACCGGACCGACCAGGCCCTGGCCACCATGCAGCGCTTCCGGAGCCGGTTCGACGTGGCCCTCTCGGGGCTGTCGATGCTGGAGGTGGAGGACACCGTGTCGGTGGGTGACGTGGTCGGTGTGGTCCAGGCTGCGGAGATGCTGCTGCGCATCGCCGAGGAGGTCGACGGGTATCTGGTCGAGCTGGGCGACGACGGTCGCCTGGTCGGGCTGCAGTCCGCCGAGCTGGTCGACGGGGTGGCCCCCGCCCTCCACCTGGTGGTCCGGGACTACTGCCGGCTGCCGCCGGTACGGGACGGGACCGGTTGGCCGTGGTCGAGCGGGTGGCCGAGCAGCTGGCCAACCTGACCTCCGACGAGCTCTCCGACTCGCAGCGGGTGGCCCAGATCCTCGGCCTACCCGGCGCGTTCCACGACTCCGAGTCGGGGGTCGAGCCCCGTGGCTACCGACTCCTCTACCGGCTGCCCCGGTTCTCCGACGCCATCATCGAACGGATCGTGGAGCGGTTCGTGAACCTCCAACAGATCATGCGGGCATCGTTGAGCGACCTCGAGCAGGTCGAGGGGGTGGGGGAGGCTCGGGCCCACTCGGTGAAGAACGGCTTGGCCCGCCTGGCCGAAGCCAGCATCTTCGAGCGCTACCAGTAGTCCCACGGCGCCCACGGCGCCCCAGCTGAGGGTGCCGCGGTTGGGTGCGGACCCGGCACCGTGTACCATTGCGTGCTCCCTACGCGGTCCCGCTCGTGGCTACTCTGCCCGGGATCAGCACGCAACGCCTGGAGGAATGGTGTTCGACATCGGTGACAAGGTCGTCTATCCGCACCATGGCGCGGCGGTGGTCGAACGGCGCGAGACCAAGGAGGCCTTCGGCAAGAAGCAGGAGTACCTGGTGCTCCGCCTGGCCTACGGCGACCTGACCCTGATGGTCCCGGCCGACAACACCGAGGGCGTGGGCCTGCGCGAGGTGATCAACGACGAAGAGGTGGAAGAGGTCTTCGCCGTCCTCCGCAAGAAGGAGGCCCGGATGCCGACCAACTGGTCGCGCCGGTACAAGAACCACTCCGAGAAGTTGCGGTCCGGGGACATCTACCAGGTGGCCGAGGTGGTCCGGAACCTGTCCATCCGGGACAAGGACAAAGGCCTTTCGGCGGGCGAGAAGCGGATGCTCCAGCGGGCCCGCCAGATCCTGGTGTCGGAGCTGACCTTCGCCCTCGGAGTCGACGAGGAGACCGCCGAGGTCAGGCTCAACGAGGCGCTGCCCTGAGCCGACCGGGGTCCGTCTGGACCATCGTGGTGGCAGGCGGATCGGGCCGCCGCTTCGGAGGGCCCAAGCAGTTTCTCCCGCTGGCCGGACGGCCGGTGGCGGCCTGGTCGGTGCAGGCGGCGCGAGCGGTATCGGACGGGGTGGTGCTGGTGGTCCCCGGTCGGCCCGGGTGCGAGCAGGAAGACTCCGGTGCCGATCCACCGCCGGGTGCGGACCATGACCACCAGGCCGAGGCGTGCGGAGCTGACCGGATGGTGACCGGCGGTGCGTCCCGGTCCGACTCGGTCCGGGCCGGACTGGCGGCGGTACCCGACGAGGCCGAGGTGATCGTGGTCCACGATGCGGCCCGCCCGCTGGTCGACCCCGCCCTGTTCGCGGCGGTGGTCCGGGCCGTGCAGGCTGGCGCCGCCGGATGCGCCATCCCGGTGCTGCCGGTGTCCGACACGCTGAAGCGGGTCGCCGACGGCCAGGTGGTCTCCACCGTCGACCGGGCGGAGCTGGTGTCGGTGCAGACGCCCCAGGCCTTCACCGCCTCCGTGCTGCGGGAGGCCCACCGCCTCGGGGGCCAGACCACCGACGACGCCGGCCTGGTCGAGCAGCTGGGGCTCCCGGTGCGCACGGTGCCCGGGCGACCCGAGGAACCTGAAGCTCACCCGCCCCGAGGATCTGGGCCTGGCCGAGGCCCTGCTGGCCGGGGCCCAGCGGTGAGCGGCGAGGGCGACGAAGGGGAGCGCCAGGGCCCGGGTCCCTCGCTTCGGATCGGTCAGGGGATCGACGTCCACCGGTTCTCCGACCGGCCCGACCGCCCGCTGGTGCTGGGCGGGGTCACCGTGACCGGGGACGGGGCGCGGGGCCTGGACGGGCACAGCGACGCCGATGCCGTGGCCCACGCCATCGCCGACGCCGTGCTCGGTGCGGCCGGCCTCGGCGACCTGGGCCGCCACGCCCCGGACACCGATCCCGCGCTGGAGCGGGGCGGACAGCATGGTGATCCTGGCCCGATGGTGGTGCTGGCCGCGGGCCGCGGGTTGGGTGCCGGTCAACGCCGACTGCACGGTGGTGGCCGAGCGGCCGAAGCTGGCCCCGTTCGTGGACCGGATGGCCGAGCGGCTCGGCCAGGTGCTCGGGGCACCGGTGAACGTGAAGGCCACCCGGGCCGAGGGGCTCGGGGCGCTGGGCCGGGCCGAGGGGATCGCCTGCACCGCCGTGGTGCTGCTCATGGCGTCGCCCGGGCCGGCCGGGGAGATTCGGTGAGTGCGGACCAGGGGGGCGGCAGCCGGGGCGGTGCCCGCCGTGGCGGCGGCCGGGGCGGAGGCCAAGGGGGACTCCAGCGGGGCGCCGGACGCGGGGCACCGGCCCGCGGGCCGCGGCTCGCGGGGCGCCGGGCCGGCGGGGCGCCGGCTCGCGGGGCACCGGTTCGCAGGGCCGGTCGGCCGGCGGGGGATCGAGGGCTGCGGTCCGCGAGGCGGTGCGTCGCGGCGCCACCCGGTCGACGGGCGGGTCCGGGCGCCCAGCCGCGACGGGCCTCGGCGGGGACCAGGTCGAGGGGCGCCAGGCGGTGCGGGAGCTGCTCGGTGCCAACCGGCGGCCGGTCCGCTCGCTGCTGATGGCCGACGGGCATGGACGACTGCCGCCATCCTCGACGAGATCGAGGCCCTGGCCGTCACCCGGCGGGTGCGGGTCGAGTACGTCTCCCGACGCCGGATCGACTCGGTGGCCCGCACCGACGCCGCCCAGGGGGTGGTGGCGCTGGCCCGTCCCGATCGAGGAGACGCCGCTCGAGACGCTGTGCCAGCCGACCCGGCGGGGCCGGGTGCCGTTCCTGCTGGTCCTGGACGGCATCACCGATCCGCACAACGTCGGCTCCCTGCTCCGGAGCGCCGAGTGCGCCGGGGTGACCGGTGTGGTGCTGCCGCGGCACCGGTCGGCCCACCTTCGCCCGACGGTGGCCAAGGTGGCGGCGGGGGCCATCGAGTACCTGCCCATGGCCCTGGTGGCCGGGGTCCCGGCCGCCCTCCAGAAGCTCTCGGACACTGGGGGTGTGGACGGTGGGCCTGGTCGGCGAAGCGGGCCAGTCGCTCTACGGGCTTCCCCTGGGCGACCAGCCGGTGGCCCTGGTGCTGGGCTCGGAGGGGGCCGGCCTGGCCGCGCTCACCCGCAAGCGGTGCGACGTCCTGGCCGCCATCCCCCAGCACGGCACCCTCTCGTCCCTCAACGTGGCCACCGCCGGCGCCATCGCCTGCTTCGACGTGGCTCGACAGCGGGCCGGCTGAGCGGCGCCACGCCATTCGGGTGCCGCCGACTCGACCGTGACCCCTCAGGGAGGGCCATCGTGTCGGTGATCTCCCGGCCGCATTCTCGGGGCGGGGGCGAGCAGGTGGCGTCCGCGCTGTGCTCGGATATCCCGGGTGGACCTCCTACCGCGGAACGTTGCCCTCCACCACCACGCCCGGGTCTCGGCCGGCCAGGCCGGCCCCGTACCGTACGCGCCGACGGTCATGGCGGGTGCCGACGGCGACGCGGGAAGGCGGGTTCCCGGGGATCTTCCTTCCGGGGGTGCGGACCGCCCCGTCGCCGGGTAGAACCGTTGGGACCGACGACCCGGGCCATCGGCCGGAGGGCGCGCCCTCTGACCGGCCCGGTCGGACAGCCGGAGCAGACCGGAGGAGCCAGGATGAGCGAACGGGCCGATGTGATCGTGGTGGGGATGGGGCCGGGTGGCGAGGACGTGGCCGGGCGTCTGGCCGAGGCCGGTCTCGACGTGGTCGGGGTGGAGGCCGAGCTGGTGGGGGGCGAGTGCCCCTACTGGGGGTGCGTCCCCTCCAAGATGATGATCCGGGCCGCCGATCTGCTGGCCGAGGCCGCCGGGTGCCGGGCATGGCCGGCACGGCCACGGTGCGGCCCGACTGGGCCCCGGTGGCCCGACGCATCCGCGACGAGGCCACCGACGTCGTGGGACGACACGGTGGCCGCCAAGCGGTTCGAGGACAAGGGCGGCCGCCTGGTGCGGGGATGGGGACGGCTGGAGGGGCCGAAGCGGGTGGCGGTGGGGGACAGGGTCATCGAGGCCGAACGGGCCGTGGTCCTCAACATCGGGACCCGGGCCTGGATCCCCCCGGTGGCCGGACTGGCCGGCACGCCCTACTGGACCAACCGCGAGGCCATCGAGACCGAGGAGGTGCCGGCCTCGCTGGCCGTGCTGGGCGGTGGCGCCATCGGCGTCGAGCTGGCCCAGGTGTTCCGCCGCTTCGGCTGCCGAGGTCACCGTGCTGGAGGCCCTCCCCCGCCTGGTCGGGCCGGAGGAGCCCGAGGCCGGGACGTTGCTGGCCGAGGTGTTCGGGTCCGAGGGCATCGACGTCCGCACCGGGGTGGACGATCGAGTCGGTGCATCACGACGGCCACCGCTTCGCCGTGTCCCTCGGCTCCCGGCGAACCGGTCGTGGCCGACCGGCTGCTGGTGGCCACCGGGCGGCAGGCCCGACCTGGCCCAGCTCAACGTGGCCTCCATCGGACTGGACCAGTCGGCCCGGTCGCTGCCGGTCGACGACCACATGCGGGTCGACGGCGTCGAAGGGCGTGTGGGCGCTGGGCGACGCCGTCGGCCACGGGGCCTTCACCCACATCTCGATGTACCAGGCCGACATCGTGGTCAACGACATTCTCGGGCACCTGGTGGTGCCGGCCGACTACCGGGCTGTGCCCCGGGTCACCTTCACCGATCCCGAGATCGGCTCGGTGGGCCTGAACGAGCGTGACGCCCGCCAGGCCGGGATCGAGGTGCGGGTGGGGCGGGCCCCGATCCCCGAGTCCACCCGGGGCTGGATCCACAAGGCCGGGAACCAGGGATTCATCAAGCTGGTCGAGGACTCCGAGCGGGGCGTGCTGGTGGGGGCGACCGTCGGTCGGACCCAGCCGGGGGCGAGGTGCTGGGACTCCTCACCCTGGCCGTCCACGCCGCCGTGCCCACCACCGAGCTCCGGCACATGATCTACGCCTACCCGACCTTCCACCGGGCCATCGAGGCCGCGGTCAAGGACCTGCTGGGCGGATGAGCGAGCGGCGGAAGCAGGGTCCCGGTGGGCAGGACGCTACGACGGAGGGCGGGCCATGGTGAGGAGGAACTCGTCGGCGCTCCGAACGCCACATGCTCTCGACGATGAATCCGCACTCGCTGAGCTCGACGCTCAGGGCGTCGGGCGAGAACTTGGTGCTGATCTCGGTGAGCATCTCCTCGCCCGACTCGAAGGTCAGGTCGAGGTCGAGGTCGGCCACCCGGATCCGCTGGTCGGCCGGTGGAGCGCAGCCACATCTCGATGCGCTGGTCGGTCTCGTTCCACCGGGCCACGTGCTCGAACCGCTCCGGATCGAAGTCGGCGCCGAGCTCACGGTTGAGCACGTTGAGCACGTTGCGGTTGAACTCGGCGGTCACCCCGGCGCCGTCGTCGTAGGCGCGTGACCAGGCGGGCCCGGTCCTTGACCAGGTCGGTGCCGAGGAGTAGCCGGTCGTCGAGGGTCATCACCTTGCCCAGCTGGATGAGGAACTCACGGCGCTGGCCCGGGTCGAGGTTGCCGATGGTGCCGCCCGAGGAAGGCGAACAGCCGGGTCCCGTCGCGGGGCAGGCGGTCGAGGTGCTGGTGGAAGTCGCCGACCACCGCGCTGACCGCCACGCCCGGGTACTCCTCGGACAGGGCCGTGGCCGCCTCCCACAGGGTGGTGTCGCTCACGTCGAGAGGGACGAACCGTTGGAGGCGGCCGGTCAACTGCATGGCGTCGAGCAGCAGCCGGGACTTTTCGCAGGTGCCGGCGCCCAGCTCCACCAGGGTGTCGGCGCTCGAGCTCCTGGCGATGTCCCCGGCATGGGCGTCGAGGATGGAGCGCTCGGACCGGGTGGGGTAGTACTCGGGGAGGCGGGTGATCTCGTCGAACAGGCGGCTGCCGCGGTCGTCGTAGAAGTAGACCGGCGGAAGGCTCTTGGGGTCGGCGGTCAGCCCGCTGCGCACGTCCCGCTCCATGGAGCGGCGCAGGTCGTCCCCGGACAGGTGGACGTCGATGGTCGGTGGGATGACGGTGGTCATGGGCTCTCGGGTTCCTTCGGCGCGATGGTCGTTCGGGATGATGTGTCCCTGATCAGGCGTTCCGGGCCAGCCGAAGGCCGGCGAAGGCCCAGCGGGCGGAGGGCGGGAAGAAGTTCCGGTAGGTGGTCCGCAGGTGACCGGTCGGCGTCACGCACGACCCGCCCCGCAGGACGTGCTGGTTGACCATGAACTTCCCGTTGTACTCGCCCACCGCCCCGGGGCGGGCTCGAACCCCGGGTAGGGGCTGTAGGCCGACGAGGTCCACTGCCACACGTCGCCGAAGGGGCCGGCCCACGGGCCGGGGCCGGCCGGGGCGGGGTGGAGGCGGGACTGGTCGAGGAAGCTGCCCTCGACCGGCCATGTCCGGCCGCCGCCACCTCCCACTCGGCTTCGGTCGGGAGGCGGTAGCCCGGCCCACCGGGCGAAGGCGTCGGCCTCGTAGTAGCTGACGTGGCAGACCGGCTGGCCCGGGGTTGACGCCGAACGGACCGCCCAGGGTGAACTCGTTCCACTGGTCGTCGATCCGGGACCAGTAGAGCGGGCACTCCCACCGCTCGGACTGGACGGTGGCCCATCCGTCCGAGAGCCACAGCTCGGGCCGGTGGTAGCCCCCGTCGTCGATGAAGGCCAGCCACTCGCCGCAGGTCACCGGGTGGTCGGCCAAGGCGAAAGGGCCGACGTGGACCGGGTGGCGGGGCAGCTCGTTGTCGAAGCTGAAACCGTCCCCGGAGTGACCGATCTCGCGGAGGCCGCCGGCGATGCTCCACCCAGGTGGGGGCGCCGGCCGGCGCCGCCGGGGCGGGGCAGAGGGCGTCGTAGGCCGGGAGCAGCGGGTTGCGGGAGAGCACATGCTTGATGTCCATCAACAGGAGCTCCTGGTGCTGCTGCTCGTGCTGGATGCCCAGTTCGACCAGTCCGACGGCGGCCGGGTCGGGGTCCTCGAGCAGCGCGGCCATGGCTTCGTCGACGAAGCGCCCGGTACGCGGCGATCTCCTCGATCCCCGGTCGGGACACCAGGCCCCGGTCGTGACGCGGGTATCGGGCGCCGACCCCTTCGTAGTACGAGTTGAACAGATAGCCGTAGGCGGGGTGGAACGCTCGGTACCCGTGGAGCATGGGCGCCAGCAGGAACGTCTCGAAGAACCAGGTGGTGTGGGCCCGGTGCCACTTGGTGGGGCTCACGTCGGGCATGGACTGGACCGTCTGGTCCTCGGCCGACAGGGGGGCGGCGAGAGACTCGGTGAGGGCCCGGGTGGCGAAGAACCGATCCGTGATGGTCCGATCATCGGCGGTCGTCAGTAGATCGGTCATCCCCGCTCCTCCCGGTCCTCGGTGGGGATCGACACGAAGGTCAGCCGGCCTCCCCGGTCTGTCCTTCGGGGAGAGAACTTACCCGGAAGTCCTCCGATCAAGCGCGGCGCCGGAAAATGCCTTCCGATCTCGAGGTTGATCCCGGCGCCGGCGCCGCCCGCGAAGGTCATGGTGTCGTCCCAGGTGGGGAAGGGCTTGGCTCCGGGTCCACCGGCGGCCGAGCACCACCGGGACCGGTCTCAGCACGGGGTCGCGTCAGGATGATCTGCACGGACGCCACCACCAGGACGACGACGGTGACCAGCCGCTCGCTCCGCCCCACCTCCTCGAAGAAGGCGTAGATCTGGATGCCGATGGCCAGGGCCTGGGCGATGAGGGCCAGGGCGATGGCCCGCATGCCCCTGACCGGCCGGTGCCCGTCGTGGGTGCTCGGTGCCCGTACCCAGGCGGCATAGGCGATGACCACGGCCCCGATCGTCCAGACGAAGTCATAGTTGCCCCCCTGGACAACCCCCCGTGCCTCTTGGACGGCGAAGGCGGCGTCACCGGTGGTCGTGGCCAGGATCCCGGCCCCGAGGAGGACCCACATGGCATCGGGCCGCCAGCCCAGCAGACCGTAGACGCCCAGCACCGCCCCGATCAGGAGGATGTCGAGGACGGGGTAGGCGAAGTCGACGACGGTGGCCAGCCAGCCGAGCGAGGACTCCTCGGCCACCGGCTGTACGACCAGGGCGAATCCGGCCACGAGGACGATGAGCATGACGGCGATGCCGTCCATCCAGCGGTGCAGCTCGAACCGCTGGAACCGCACCCGGATCAGCAGCACGATGCCCGCCACCATCAGCGGGTACCACAGCAGCCACAACACGTCGGCGAAGGTCGGGTAGGGCGGGCGGATCTGGCCGCCATAGACGATGCTCCACGAGATACTCCCGACGGACCAGACCGCCATGGCCAGGCCGAAGGCCAGCCACGCCCGGCGGGCGGTCGGCTCGAAGACGGCACGGGCCAACAGCAGCACTGCCGCCACGACCAGCACGATGTCGTGGAACCACAGCTGGTACAGCGAGGAGGGCCCACCGATCCAGCCCAGCTCGCTGGCGGCCTCCAGGGTGGTGAGTGCGGCCAGCGCCAGCCAGACGTAGAGGAGCCCGGCCGGGGTCTCGATCAGCTCTCCTTCGGCGTCAGTACGACGCCGAGGTCTCGATCGGAGAAGGATGCCAGAGTTCCGTTGCATGGGCTGGTGTGCTCGCGGTGGACCGACAGTGAGGGTGCAGGTGGTCACTCCCATCCAATCAGGAGGTGTCGCCGGCCGGAAAGTCGCTCCGGCGGGTGGGGAGCGAGTCCGACCCGATGTCTTGACACACCGATCTCTTGGATGCCCCGCGACATCACAGTGGAGCCGGCGGTGGGAATCGAACCCACGACCTGACGATTACAAGTCGTCTGCGCTACCAACTGCGCCACACCGGCCCGGTGCCGGGACCTACCCGGTGCCTCGGTCATTGTACGGCCGATCCGGGAGGTGCCGAGGTGATCGGGCGACCTACCGGGCGTCTCCGACCGCGGTCCGATTCGGAAACCCTTGCTTCGCAACCCCTGGCCAGGCAGGCTGGCACGCAGTGGCCCAGCCCCCCGACCGAACAGAACGACCCCCGGCGGGTCCCGGCGGGGGCCGCGCCGGCCTCCCGGTGGTCAAGGCGGCCATCGTGCTGGTCGCCTTCCTGGTGACCACGGTCCTGGTCCTCGGGGTGATCCACCCGACCACGACCTCCGGGACGGCCTCGGGTCCGGCGGTATCGACCACCACCCGTCCGCCCCACCCCGCCACGACCACCACCACCGCCCCGCCCGGCGTGCCGGTGCTGGCAGCCAACGCCTCGGGGGTGCCCGGCGCAGCCGGGGCGGTGACCGCCCAACTCCAGACGTCGGGCTGGGACATGGTGCCCCCGGTCAACGCCTCGGCCCGGGTGACCACCTCCAAGGTCTTCTACGTGGCCGGCCAGAAGGCTGCCGCCGAGTCGGTGGCCCGGACCCTCCTCCTGCCGGCCAGCGCGGTGGCCCCCTACACCACCTCGGCCCCGGTGAGCTCCATCGGCCCGGCCGAGGTGTTGATCGTGGTGGGCCCGGACCTGGCCAACCGGACCAGTACCTCCACCACCTCGTCCACCGTCAACTGATCGTCGGTGCCGTGCCCCGATCCACCAGCCCTGTGCGGGCCGAGCCGCCGCCCGACGTCCTGGCCGCGCTGGCCCCCCTGCTGGTCCATCCGAGCTCGACGGCCATCCTGACCGACTTCGACGGCACGCTCTCGCCGATCGTCGAGAACCCCTACGACGCCCGGCCGGTGGACGGCGCCGCCGAGGTCATGGCCCGGCTGGCCCGCCGGTTCGGCGAGGTGGCGGTGATCTCCGGGCGATCGGTCCCCTTTCTGGAGCAACACCTGGCCGGGCCAGCACCACCGGACCCCGACCACCGGGTCCGGTTCGTCGGTCTCTACGGGCTCGAGCAGTCCTGGGGCGACGGCCGGATCACGGTCGACCCGGCGGCCGAGCCCTGGCACCGCGCCATCGATGCCGCCGAGTCCGACCTCCGGCGACGTGCCCCGGCCGGCGTGTTGGTGGAGCCCAAGGGACTGGCGGTCACCGTCCACTGGCGGCGGGCGCCGAACGCGGAGGGTTGGGTGGCCGACGCGGTCGCCGCCGAGGTCGAGCGCTCGGGCCTACGGGCCCACCCGGGGCGAATGTCGATCGAGCTGCGGCCCCCACTCGACGTGGACAAGGGTTCGGTGGTTACGGCGCTGGCCGGATCCTGCTCGGCTGCCAGCTACTTCGGTGACGATCTCGGGGATCTCCCGGCGTTCGAGGCGTTGGCCGCCTTGAGGGACCGGGGGCTCGGCACGCTGGCTGTGGCGGTGCTCGACGACGAGACCGATCCCCGGGTGCCGGCCGCGGCCGACCTCACGCTCCCGGGCCAGGTTCAGGCCCTCGACGCCCTGGCTTGGTTGGCGACGGTCGACGGCGGACCCTCGGCTGGCTGACCGACGGACCGTCCCCGGCCGACGGGTCCGGGGTGGCGCCGTCATCGGGCCCTGTCGAGCTGAGCCTGGAGCCAGTCGGCGGGATGGCGGGCCATGATGATCCGCCGGAGCCGTTCGGCGGTCGCCGCCCGATGTCCCGGATCCATGTCGAGGGCCTCAGCCATCACCGCGGCGGTGCCGGAGACGTCGAACGGGTTGAGCTCGAGGACCGCGGGGGAGAGCTCGTCGAAGGCCCCGGCCTCGCGGGACAGGGCCAGCACGCCGTCTCGGGTGTTGATCAAGGGGCCCTCCTTGGCCACCAGGTTGAGGCCGTCCCGCACCGCGTTGACCAGCAGAACGTCGTAGCGGGTCAGCGCGGCGAGCGAGCGCGGATAGTCGTCGTCCACCTCCAACACGATGGGGGTCCAGCCCGGGGTGCCCCACTGGTGGTTGATCCGCTCGACGGTGGTCTCCACCTCGTTCTGGTAGGCCAGGTACTCCGGGAGCCCCTGTCGGGTGGGGTAGGCGAGGGCCACGAAGACCACCCGCTCGCGCCGGTGGGGCTGTTGTTCCAAGAGCTCGTCGAAGGCCCAGAATCCCCGGAGGAGGTTCTTGGACAGCTCCATCCGGTCCACCCGGACGATGACCTGGCGGTCCGAACCCCCGATCCCCTCCTCGATGCGGGACAGGGCCCTGGCGACGGAGGGCTCGGCCGTCGAGGCGGCCAACAGGTCGGGGTCGGTGGAGAGGGGGGAGACGAACGAGGGCCACTCGGGTCCCCCCGAGCGCGGGGCACCGCCGCCCATCTCCTGGTTGGCCCGGTAGGCCGCGGCCCACCGCTCGGTGTGGAATCCACAGGTGCCGAACCCGGCCATCGAGGTCAGCAGCTCCTGGCCCACCGCGGTGGGCAGCATGCGGAGCACCGACGGGTCGGCGAAAGGAGTATGGGTGAAGTGGGTGGTCCGGAGGTCGGGACGCAGCCGGGCCAGGTCCGACCCCATCAGGGCCAGGTGGTAGTCCTGGACGAGGACCCGGCCCCGTTCCGGTGCCACCTTGGCCACCCGCTCGGCGAACAGCAGGTTGAACTGGCGGTACGCGTCCCAGGCCTCGAGCCACCGCTGGTCGGCCCGGGGCCGTCGGGCGGCGTCGAAGAGATGGTGGTGGCAGAACCACAACATGGCGTTGGAGACCACGTTGTAGGCCAGGTTGTAGACCTCGGGTTCCGGCTCGACCAGCTCGATGCGGATGCCCTCGTCGGACATCATCCCCGCCTCGGCGGCGGCCCGGTCGGCCTCGCCCAGGGCGGAGGCCACCCAGGTGGCCCCGGAGCCCACCACCAGAGGACGCATCGATCCGGCCAGGCCGCCGGCCGAGGAACCGGCCACCGGACGCCCGTCGACGAGGTGGAACGCCAGCGGCCCACGGTTGGAGACCAGGACGGTGTCGGCCAGCGAACCGTCGCCCCAGCGGGCGTTGCCGTCGTCAGCCATGGACGGACGCTACCCGGTGCGGGGTCGACCGAAGCAATGCCGGCCGCCCCTTGACAAGTTAGTGAGTGACCAATCACAATGTAGCCATGATGGTTCCGAGCCGACAGACTGCAGGGGAGCGCCGCACCGCCGTTCTGGCCGCCGCCATCACCGAGTTCGCCCGATCCGGCTACGCCGGGACCTCGACCGAGGCCATCGCCAGCTCGGGCCGGCATCTCCCAGCCGTACCTCTTCCGCCTGTTCGGGACCAAGAAGGACCTGTTCGTGGCCACGTACGACCTGGTGGGCTACCGGATCGTCAACGAGCTGACCAAGGCCAGCGAGGGGCTCGAGGGCCAGGAGGCCAAAGAGGCCATGGGCGAGGCGTACCTGCAGCTCATGCAGGATCCCGAGATGCTCCAGGTCCAACTGCACGGATTCGCCGCCGCGCCGGCGGACCCGGACATCGCCCGCAGCTGCCGGCGCACCTTCGAGGTGCTGGCCGACGTGTTCTACGACCGGACCCACGGCACCGAGGACGATCTGCGCGAGTTCTTCGCCATGGGAATGCTCATCAACGTCATGTCCGCGATCGACCTGCTCTCGGTGCCCGACCTCTGGGCCCAGAGCCTCTGCCAGCTGCCCGAGAAAGCCGAAGCCATCAAATCCGCCAGCCAGGCCCTGGCCGACCGTCGTCGGGCCGACCAGGCCGCCAACCAGGAGGTTCCAGCATGAATCAGCCGCTCACCGTCCCACTTTTTTTGCCCCGCCAAGCTAGTGACCACTCACAACTGAAGAGGTGGCGCACCGTCGGTCCCCGGGCGCCGGGCACGCTGCGGCCCCGTTCCCGCCAGTCCCGGCTCGAGGAGAGCCGGCACCCATCCCAGACGGTGGCCGGGCCGGTCCCGGCACCGGAGGCCGCGACCGTGGTCTCCCGGGACGACTCCGCCGGCCGCGATCCGAATGGCTCGCGGACCAGGTCCCGGGCCGTGTGGGCCGTGGTCATCACCGGCCTGGCCTTGTTCATGGCGTCCCTGGACAACCTGGTGGTGTCGACGGCGCTTCCCGTCATCCGGGAGCACCTCCACGCCGGACTGTCCGGCCTCGAGTGGACGGTCAACGCCTACACCCTGACCTTCGCCGTGCTCCTGCTCTCCGCCGCCGCCATGGGGGAGCGGTTCGGGCGCCGTCGCATCTTCGTGCTCGGCATCGCGGTGTTCACCGCCGCCTCGGCCGTGGCCGCATTGGCCCCGAGCATCGGTGTGCTGGTGATGGCCCGGGCCGTCCAGGGCGCCGGCGGGGCCATGATCATGCCCCTCTCCCTGACCCTGCTGAGTGCGGCCGTCCCGCCCGAGCGACGCAACGTCGCCCTCGGGATCTGGGGGGCCATCGGGGGCGCCGCCGTGGCCCTCGGCCCGTTGGTCGGCGGAGCTGTCACCAGCGGTTGGTCCTGGCAGTACATCTTCTGGCTCAACGTACCGGTCGGCGTGGTGCTGATCCCGCTGGCCTGGTGGAAGCTGGCCGAGTCCCGGGGTGCCCGGGCCCGCCTGGACCTGGTGGGTGTGGTCGCGGTCAGCGTCGGCCTGCTCGGTGTGGTCCTCGGCCTGGTCGAGGGGAACAGCCACGGATGGACCAGCACCCTCGGTCCTCTCCTCCTTCGCCGTGGGGACGGTGGCCCTCCTCGGGTTCGGCGTCTGGGAGCTGCGCTCCGACCATCCCATGCTGGACATCCGCCTGTTCCGCGACCGCGGCTTCGCCTCGGTCAACGTGACGGCCCTGCTGTTCAGCTTCGGGATGTTCGGGGCCATCTTCTTCCTGGTGCAGTTCCTCCAGACGGTCCAGGGGCTCTCCCCGCTGGCCGCCGGGGTGCGGATCCTGCCGTGGACCGCCATGCCCATGCTGTTGGCTCCGGTGGTGGGCCAGCTGGCCGAGCGGTGGGGTGGAAAGCCCCTGGTGGTCACGGGTCTCAGCCTGCAGGCGGTCGGGCTGGCCTGGCTGGCCACGGTCACGTCGCCCACCACGCCCTATGCCGACCTGGTGGCGCCGTTCGTGGTCTGCGGGATCGGCATGACGCTCTTCTTCGTGCCCCTGGCCTCTCTGGTGCTCGGGGCGGTGCCCCGGTCCCTGGAGGGGGTGGCCTCCGGAGCCAACGCCGCCTTCCGTGAGCTCGGGCGGGGTGCTCGGGATCGCCGTGCTCGGGGCCATCTTCAGCTCCCACGGCAGCTACGCCTCGGGCCAGGACTACGTCAACGGGATGACCGTGGCGGTCTACGTCGGCGCCGGCGTGGTGGCGGTCGGGGCCATCACCGCCATGCTGGTCCCGAGCCGTCGCACCGTCCGGGGCCAGGGCGATCTGGTCGCACCGGCCGTCCTCCCCGACCTGGCCGGGGGGGCGGCACAGGACCCCGGTGCCGACCTGGTGCCGGTCGAAGTGGAGGGGGCCGGCCGGACCCTGTGCGAGTCCAGCCCGGCCCGCGCCTGACACGAGTTGCCGCGCCGGCCCGGCTGCTCATCCCTGCTCAGTCGGGGGTGATCAGGCGGGCCCGGGCCAGCGCCGCCGGCAGGATGTCGGTGGCCTGGGGCCGGAGCTCGGAGAGGGGCCGGTTCCGGTGGACCCGGACCCCGAGGTCGACCTGGGCGATGGAGCCCACCCCGTAGAGCCGAGGCCACGTCGATCAGCAGGGCCAGCTCCACGGCGTAGCCGTCGGCCAGCCCGCACTTCTCGAGGACCCACCGGGGGGCGGCGGTCTCGCCGGCCAGGGGCTGCTCGATGGAGGCCAGGTGGGGGAAGAGCAGGTCGATCACCGGCCGGGCCATCGAGCTCGGTGACCCGGCCTCCTCCCTCGGGCGAGCCGTGGAGGGGCCGCCGGTAGTACCCCTTGACCAGGGCCACCGAGTCGTCGACCAACAGCGGCTCCAGCAGGCCGGTGACGAAGTGGGGCTCGAAGTTGGTGACGTCGGCGTCCACGAAGGCGATCAGCTCGGCGTCGGTGGCGATGAGGGCCGAGCGCATGGCCTGGCCCTTGCCCCCCGAGGCGGGCCTCGGATCCGGACCACCCGGGCCCCGGCCCGTCGGGCCAGCTCGTCGGTGCCGTCGTCGGAGCCGTCGTCGACCACCACCACGTCGTCGACCAGAGGTGGGCCGCCCCGAATCGGTCGGTGAGCGAGGTGACGATGGACTCGACGATGGGGCCGACGGTGGCGGCCTCGTTGCGGGCCGGGATGCACACCGCGACGGTGCGGTCGGCCCTTGGCCTCGACCAGGGACGAGCCGACGGGTCCGGGTAGGCGGACTGCGCCCCGTCCTCGCCGGGTGTGGGCGCGATCGACATGGTGCCATCATCGCTCACCCGGCGCGAGGTGCGGGGCGGCGTGCACGGACCGGTCGACGGCGCTCGATCTGCGCGGGGCGCATTGACGGTGGCCCGCAGATTCAGCCAGAACTGGAGGCCATCATCCAGAGCGGCTGAGGGACCGGGCCCAGCGACGCCGCGGCAACCAGAGCGAGACACCGATCTGCCACGGCAGCGGGCGGTACTCGTACCAGGTGCCAATGCCCGAGCGATGAGGAGACTGCTGTGGACTTCGTTTCCGGGCTGCGGTGCCGTGAATGTGGGCGTGCCTACCCCGCGGAGGCCTGCACGTGTGTGACTTCTGCTTCGGGCCGCTGGAGGTGACCTACGACTACGAGGCCGTGGCTGCCACCATGACGCGGGAGCGGGTCGCGGCCGGGCCCCGCTCGATCTGGCGCTACGCCGACCTGCTGCCGGTGCGCGACCCGGCCCCGGTGGACCTGGGAGCGGGATTCACCCCCCTGGTCCGGGCCGACCGCCTGGCCGCCGAGCTCGGCCTGGGTGAGCTGTGGATCAAGGACGACACGGCCAACCCGACCGGATCGTTCAAGGACCGGGTGGTCTCGGTGGCCCTGACCAAGGCCCGGCAGCTGGGTTTCAAGATCGCGGCCTGCGCCTCGACCGGCAATCTGGCCAACTCGGTGGCCGCCCACGCGGCCCGGGCCGGTATGGAGTCGGTGGTGCTGATCCCCTACGACCTCGAGACGGCCAAGATCACCATGACCTCGGTCTACGGAGGCCGGGTGATCGCCGTCGAGGGCAGCTACGACGACGTCAACCGACTGTGCGCCGAGCTGACCAGTGAGCAGCCCACCTGGGCCTTCGTCAACGTCAACGTCCGCACCTACTACGCCGAGGGATCGAAGACCCTGGCCTTCGAGGTGGGAGAGCAGCTGGGATGGCAGGCCCCCGACCACGTGGTGGTCCCGATCGGCTCGGGGAGCCAGCTGACCAAGGTGGCCAAGGGCTTCGAGGAGCTGTGGAAGGTCGGACTGCTCGACGAGGAACCCCACGTCCGGGTGTCGGGGGCCCAGGCCGCCGGCTGCTCGCCGGTGGCCACGGCCTTCGCCGAGGGGACCGACGCCATCCGGCCGGTCAAGCCGGACACCATCGCCAAGTCCCTGGCCATCGGCAACCCGGCCGACGGCTGGTACGCGCTGGACACCATCCGGTCCTCGGGCGGCGCCTGTGCCTCAGTCACCGATGACGAGGTGCATCGAGGGCATCAAGTTGCTGGCCCGGACCGAGGGGATCTTCGCCGAGACCGCCGGTGGCGTGACCATCGCCACGCTGGCCAAGCTGGCCGCCGAGGGCGTGGTCCGGCCCGACGAGCGGGTCGTGGCCCTGGTCACCGGACACGGGCTCAAGACCGTCGAGGCCCTGGCCCGCTCGGTCGGTCCGACCACCACCATCGCCCCGACGCTCGAAGCCTTCGACCGGGCCCTGGGCGACCACGCCCGACACGCCCGGCAAGGAGTCCACGATGAGCGTCAAGGTCCGTATCCCCACGCAGTTGCGCACCCTCACCGGGGGTGCCGGTGAGGTGGAGGTGGAGGGGTCGACGGTGGGGGAGGCGTTGAAGGCTCTCGACGCCGCCCACGCCGGCTTCGCCGAGCGGATCTTCGACGACGAAGGGGGGCTCCGCCGGTTCGTGAACGTGTTCCTGGCCGACGAGGACGTCCGGTTCCTGGACGGTCTGGGCACCCCGGTGGCCGATGGGCAGACCCTGTCGATCGTGCCGGCCGTCGCCGGAGGCTGACCGACCGCCGGAGCCGGAGGCTGACCGACCGCCGGAGCCGGAGGCTGACCGACCGCCGGAGCCGGAGGTTGACCGACCGCCGGAGCCGGAGGCTGACCGACCGCCGGAGCCGGAGGCTGACCGACCGGGCCGACCAGCTACGATGCCCGCCGTGCCTACAGAGCGGGTGGAGCAGGCCATCGCGGCCATCCGGGATTCGGGGAGCAGGGTCACCGTCGACCGCCGGGCCGTCATCGAGGCCCTGGATCGCAGCGGCGACCATCTGACCGCCGAGCAGCTGGCCGATGCCGTGTGGGTTCGCTATCCGGACATCAATCTGGCCACCGTCTACCGGACCCTGGAGCTGCTGGAGCGGCTCGAGATCGCCTTTCACGTGCACCTCGGACACGGACCGTCGCGTTGGCACCTGGCCGACGACGTCCACCACCATCTGGTGTGCGAGATCTGCAACCGGTGGTCGAGATCCCCGACTCCACCTTCGACCCGCTTCGCAAGCGGTTGCGGAACGACACCGGGTTCGTGATCGATCCCCACCACTTCTCGCTGAGTGGAGTGTGCGCAGAGTGCGCGGCGGGCGCTTCAGAGTAGGGGGAGCCGACTTATTGCGAACAGGTCGCAACTGATCTAGTCTCGCAAATCATGAGCTCGCCGGCCGCTCCGGGGTGTGGATTCGTGATCGGGTTGCCGGGAAGGGTCCGACGCGTCCAGGACTCCCTCGACCCGTCCGAGTGGCGCCGGGTGGCGGGGATGCTCGCCACGGTGGTCGGGCTGACCGTCTCGGGGTTGGCCTGATGCTCTTCGCGGCGATACCTCACCATTACCACCTCAACCGCACCGAGCTCTTCGGTTTGGGTACCGGCATACTGGCCTACACGTTGGGGATGCGGCACGCCTTCGATGCCGACCACATCTCGGCGATCGACAACACCACCCGTAAGCTCATGGCCGAGGGGAAGCGGCCGCTTAGCGTGGGCTTCTGGTTCTCCCTCGGGCACTCCAGCGTGGTGTTCGCCCTGGCGGTGCTGCTCAACCTGGGCATCCGGTTCGTGGATCGACAGGTGAGCAACGACGGTTCCGCCCTCCATCACTGGACCAACATCATCGGGACGTCGGTCTCGGGGACCTTCCTGTACCTCATCGCCATCCTGAACATCGTGATCCTGGTCTCGATCACCAAGGTGTTCCTCCAGATCCGCCAGGGTGTCTACGACGATGAGTCGCTCGAGCTGCAGCTCAACCAGCGGGGCTTGATGAACCGGTTCTTCGGATCGATGGCCCGACGAATCGACAGGCCTTGGAAGATGTACCCGATCGGGCTCCTGTTCGGACTCGGCTTCGACACCGCCACCGAGGTGGCCCTCCTGGTCCTGTCGGGCACGGCGGTGGCCAGCGGTCTTCCCTTCTGGGCCGTCCTCTCGTTGCCCATCCTGTTCGCGGCCGGCATGAGCCTGTTCGACACCCTGGACGGATGCTTCATGAACTTCGCCTACGGCTGGGCCTTCTCGCGGCCCATCCGCAAGGTCTATTACAACATCGTGATCACCACCCTGTCGGTGGCCATCGCCCTGTTCATCGGTACCATCGAGCTGTTCGGCCTGCTCGGCCAGGAGATGAACCTCCACGGCCCGCCGTGGGACTGGCTCGGCAGCTTCGACATCAACCAGGCCGGATTCGGCATCGTCGGGTTGTTCGTCGTGGTGTGGGCGGCAGCCCTTTCGGTCTGGCGGTTCGGCCGCGTGGAGAGCCGGTGGGAGGCGGCCGCCGTCCGGTCCCGTCAGCGGCGGTCCATCGAGCTGGCGCTCACTTCCGGCCTCGACGAGCTCGAGGGGCTCGCCCAGCGGGAGCCCGAGCCGGTCTGACCGTAGGAGAGACCGCCGCGGGGGATCAGCTCCCGAGGCCCCGCAGCAGGAATTCGCCGATCCGGGCGGCGGTATCGGTGGCGTCGGGGGGGAGGGGCTCGGCGGCCCGCACCGACATGGCGCCGTAGATCTGCTGGCCGATCAGCGCGACGGCCAGGTCCGGGTCGATGTGCCGGAAGACGCCGGCGGCCACGCCGTCGACGTAGAGGTCGCGTGATCAGCCGGGCGATGTTGAGGCCGATGAGGGCCAGCTCGCTGCCCACCGCCTCGCCTCCCTGGCCGACGGTCCCCTGGGTCAGCAGGGCCAGCCGGAAGAAGGCCGGGTTGTCGTCGATGCGCACCAGCATGGCCTCGATCAGGCGCTGGAGCCGATGGTCGGGCTCGGCTTCCTGCTCCCACGTCTCGGCGATGTCCTCGAGGAGCTGTTCGTGCATCCCCTTCAGACAGGCCCGCAGCAGCTCGTCGCGGTTGGCGAAGTAGACGTAGACGGTGGACCTGGCCACGCCGGCCTCGGCGGCGATCTCGTCCATCGACACATCGGTGGTACCCCGTTCGCCGAACAGGCGTCGGGCCACCTCGATGACCTGGTCCCGCCGGAAGTCCCGGATGACCTCTTTGAGGTTGCCCCCGGTCCGCCGCTGCGGCATCAGGCCGAGACCCGGGCCGCCGTCGGGAAGGTGACGGGGATGTGCTTGACCCCACTGATGAAGGCGGACTGCAAGACGCTGCACCTCTCCGTCGAGTGCGATCTCGGGCATGCGGTCGAGCAGGTGCTCGAACATCACCCGGATCTCCATACGGGCCAGGTTGGCCCCCAGGCAGAAGTGGGGGCCGCCGGCGCCGAAGGCCATGTGGGGGTTCGGGTCGCGGGTGATGTCGAAGGTCTGGGGGTCTCGAACACGGACTCGTCACGGTTGGCCGAGATGTGGAAGAAGACCACCTTGGTGTCCTCCTCGACGTGCTGGCCGCCGAGGTCGAAGGCCTGGTGGTCTGGCGGCGGAAGTTCATCACCGGGCTCACGTAGCGCAACATCTCCTCGGTGGCCGACGGCAGGAGGGAGCGGTCGTTGCGGAGCATCTCCCACTGGTCGGGATGGTCGAAGAAGGCGGCCATGCCCCCCGAGATCAGATTCCGGGTGGTCTCGTTGCCGGCCACGGTGAGAAGGAGGAAGAACAGCTCGAGCTCCACCGAGTTGAGCTTCTCGCCCTCCATCTCGACGTCGGTGAGGACGCTCATCAGGTCCTCGTGCGGGTCGATCCGCTTGGCCTCGAAGAGAGCCGAGGCGTAGGCGTAGAGCTCCATGGCCGCCTGCTGGGGGACCGATTCGTCGGTCTGGTACTCGGGGTCCTCGCTGCCGATCATCCGGTTGGACCAGTTGAACATCCGGTGCCGGTCCTCATTGGGCACCCCCAGCAGCTCGGCGATGACCACCAGTGGGAGCTCGGCGGCGATGTCGGTGACGAAGTCGGCGCGTTCCCTTCTCGATGACCGAGTCGATGATGTCGTCGGCAGCGGCGTTGATCCGGTCGTGGAGCTGGTTGACCATCCGGGGCGTGAACCCCTTGTTGACCAGGCGCCGGTAGCGGGTGTGGAGGGGAGGGTCCATGTTCAACATCAGCATCTGCTGCTGGGCCAGGTCCTCGGGGAGGAGGTCCCAGAGGAAGGTGGCCTGCTTGGACGACGAGAAGTGCTCGTAGTCCCGATTGACCGTGGTGCCCTCGGCGTGGGAGGTCACCGCCCAGAACCCCGGGCCGTCCTCCTCCTCGTGCCACCACACCGGCGCGTTCTTCCGCAGGAAGGCGAACCACTCGTGTGGGACCCGCTCGATAAAGGCCTTGGAGTCCAGCAGGTTGATGTCGTCGTAGCTGATCCCGCTGGTGTCGATCTCGTCCTGCGGCATGTCGGATGCCCTTTCCATCAGGATCGGACAGCATGTCCGATGTCGTGGATAGTACGTCCGATCTGACGGTGCGTCAACGCATTTGGGCGCCCGGCGCGCCCCTGGATTCAGACCCGGGCGACCAGGCCCTCCGGCCGGGCCACCGCGCCGGGATGGAAGATCGAGGCCAGCGCCTCGATCCCGTCCACCACGCGTGGGCCGGGCCGCACGAAGGCGGCATCGGCGTCGACGGCCCACACCGGCACTCCGAGGGGGAGCAGGCCCGAGCCGGCCACCTCCCCGGCCAGCCGCCGGGCCTCCTCCAGGTGGAACCCGCAGGGCGCCACCACGATGAGGTCGGCTCCCGCCCGGGCCACGTCGTCCCAGCCCACCTCAGCGGCCCGCACGCCGGAGCTCCCGAGCACGGACCGTCCACCGGCCGCGGCCACCATGTCGGGCACCCAGTGGCCCGCGGAGAAGGGTGGGTCGGTCCACTCGAGTACCGCCACCCGGGGCCGGCTCTCTCCGGTGACCGCGGTGGCCACCGCGTCGAGCCGCCGGCGGAGTCCCTCCACCAGGTGGCGGGCCGCGGGCTCGGAGCCGGTGGCCCGACCCACGGCCCCGATCGAGCTCACCACCTGTTCCAGGGTCATCGGGTCCAGGGAAAGGACCTCGGCCGCACAGCCCAGGTGGTCGAGTGCGGCCTCGACCTCGGTCACGTCCACCGCGCACACGGCGCAGAGGTCCTGGGTCACCACGAGGTCGGGTCGGAGCGCCGACAGGGCACCCTCGTCGAGACGGTAGAGGTCCTCGCCGTCGGCCAGCCGGGCCCTCACCTCGACGTCGATCTGCGCGGGGGTGAGGCCCGAGGGGAGCGCGGTGGTGGACACGACGGCCCTGAGGCGAGCCTCTTCGGGGAAGTCGCACTCGAACGTGACGCCGCAGACCTGGTCGCCGAGCCCGAGCGCGAAGAGGATCTCGGTGGCCGAGGGGAGAAGGGAGACGATGCGCACCGGCTCTCAGTCGCTCCAGTCGACCTCGCCGTCGATCACGACGTGGGGCTCCTCGGTCAGCACGAACTCCAGGTGGTCGGTGTCGAGGAACTTGGGCAGGTCCTCGAACATGGCCGGCGAATCGACCTCGCTCATGTGGGCGTGGTACTCGTCCATGGAGGCGAACCACTGGACGGTCACCCCGTCGTAGCCGGAGCGGTCGTCATCGTCGCGGTAGTCGCTCAAGGGGCCGCGGGTTCTGTTCGTAGCGGATGACATGGGTGCCCGTCTTCCCGTTGGCGATCAGCGGCCCGTGGTTGTTCCGCCAGTAGGCCTGGAACTCGGCCGGGGACATCCCCTCCCTGCGCTTCAACAGACAGGTCAGCTTGATCATCGTGGCGGGTCCTCCCCGGTTCCCTCGGATCCCGTCATCCTGCCCGTTTCGGTCCGACCCCGCGTGCGGCGAGCGGCCAGAGGCTCCACCTCCGGGCACCCGATGGGCAAACCGGCTCCGCCACGGTGGCCGTCCCGGAGGAGCCGGTGCCGGCGGATACCGGGTGGCTGGGGCCCTGCCGGCGCGCCGTCACCGGGCCACCGGGGCACAGAACAGGTCGGTGACGTACGGCATGGCGATGGGCTGGGGGAGCGTCGAGCCGAACTCCTCGACCTGGTCGAGCAGCGCCCGCCGCTCCGGCTCCGGTAGCACCTGCACGTAGCTCCGCGACGCCACCTGCTCGACGAACGCCGCCAGGTCCAGCTCCTGGACGAAGGGGAACCTGGTGCGCTGCACCGTCCCGAACCGGCCGCTCCCGTCGATGACCGACCCGAAGTCCATCCCGATCGGATAGGGGGCCGAGACGTCCCACTTGGAGATGCGGACCAGCTCGGCCACCATCGGGTCGGACTCGTCCCGCTCGTTCCAGACCAGGGCCAGCCACCCCGGCGGCCGGAGGACCCGGGCGATCTCGGCCAGGGCGACGTCGGGGATCGAACCAGTGGAAGGCCTGGGCGGCCACCACGGCGTCGACGGCGGCGTCCCCGAGGGGGATCTGCTCGGCGGTGGCTCCGACCATCGGAACGTCCGGGAGCACCCGGGCGAACACCTCGCGCATGGACGGCGAGGGCTCCACGGCCACGCAACGAAGGCCCCGTTCCTGCAGCTGCCGGGTCAGCTTGCCGGTCCCGGCGGCCAGGTCGAGGACCCGGCTGCCGGCGACCAGCCGGGCGGTGGCGGTCAGCGTGTCCACCGCCTCCGCCGGATAGCTGGGCCGGGCCCGCTCGTAGACGTCCGAACCCGTCTCGAACCCGGCCCGACCCAGGCGAGCCCGGGCCACGGCGTCACCGTCCCCGTCGTCGGCCGTGGCCACGGTGTCCATGGCCGCAGTGTAGGGACCGACCGAGCGTGGGGACCGACCGAGCGTGCGGACCGACGGAGTGTGGGGACCGACGGAGTGTGGGGACCGAGGAACGGTGGGGACCGCCGGGGAGCGGGACGCCAGCGCACGACGGTGGCACCGGAGGGCCGGGGACCGGAGCCGTCCGGGGACCACCCGCCTCGGCGGCCAGCCCCCTGGCCAGCAGGGACGCATCAGTTAGCGTCGAGAGGTGACCGAAGGCAGCCCGGGCCGTGACGACCGGCCGGCGGAGTACCACGCACCGGTCGGGCCCGACCGGGCCGCTTCGGCGGCATCGCCACCCGTCACTGTCCGCCCACGCCCCGGCTCCCCGTCACCGTCGTTGGGCGAACGCGCTCATCCACGCCGGCTGGGACTGGGTGGCCCGGCACGGGGCCACCGGACCCGACGACCGGCTGGCGGCCCGGTTCGGCGCCTTCGGTCGGGGAGCTGCCTGGCCTTCCCCCCCGGCGCCGTGTTCGGCGAGCGGTGGATCCGCATCGGCCAGGACACCCTGGTCGGCCCCCACGTGAGCATCTCGGCCGGCATGGTGCCCGGGCCAGACCATGGTCACCGATCCGGTGGTGCGCATCGGCGACCGGTGCATGATCGGCCGGGGCAGCCACATCGTCGGCCACTTCGAGATCGACATCGGCGACGACGTCCACACCGGTCCCTACGTCTACATCACCGACCAGAACCACGGCTACGAGAACCCCGACGAGGTGGTCCACGTCCAGTGGCCCAGCGACGACCCGGTCCTCATCGGCACCGGCAGCTGGCTGGGCACCGGCGTGGTGATCCTGCCCGGCACGCCGCTGGGGAGGAACGTCGTGGTCGGGGCCGGGGCGGTGGTGCGGGGCACCTTCCCCGACCACTGCGTCATCGCCGGCGTGCCGGCCCGGGTCGTCCGGCGCTACGTGCCCGGCTCGGGCTGGGTCGACGGTCCGCCCCGCCGAGGGGTCGGCCCCGACCGGTACCCCGTCGACGGGCGCGCGCCCGGGGCCGGGTGCGTCCCGGCGATACCGACGGAGGGGCCGCGCCCGGTCGGACGGCGTCCTCCCCGTCGCCGGTCCCGGTCGACCGGGCGCGGCGTCGTGAACCGGTGACCGTGGCGTCCACCGCGTCCGGGCCGACCGAGCCCGTAGCGCCGGACCACCTCGGAGGCCTCCTCCCGGCCCTGGGCGATCAGGGCCTCGGTGGTCGAGAAGTCGTCGAAGTCGCGGGTCGGTGCCCTCGGCTCCCGCTGCAGACGATGACCTCCACCCCCTCGGGCAGCTGGGCCATGTCCCGGGCGAACCGGGCGTGGATGGAGATCAACAGGGCGTTGAGCATGGCCTCGACCGGGCGCCTGGGGCGACACCGGCGTGTACGCCGGCGGGGCGCACAGCAGCACCACGATGCGGGTGGCCCCGGCGTCGATGGCCCGCCGGATGGGCACGTTGTTGACCACGCCGCCGTCGATGAACCGCTCGCCGTCGATCTCGACCGGCGGGAAGATGGCCGGGACGGCCGAGGAGGCCAGGACGGCCTCGACGGCCGGTCCGTAGGTGAACCAGCGCTCGCGCCCGTCGGTCAGGGAGGTGGCCACCACCTCGACGGGGATGACCGCATCCTCGAGCCGCTCGAAGGTGATCCCGTCGTCGATGACCTTGCGCAGCCCGGAGTTGGCGTAGACCGAGTCGCGTTGCTGGAAGTAGAGCCACGGCCCGTGCAGCCGGCCCTGCGGGTAGACGTCGTCACGGGTGAGGCCCGCCAGATCTCGGTCATCCGCTCGACCCCCTGCGCGGGTGGGGTCGCCGGCGAAGGCGGCCCCGTTGACCGCCCCCACCGACGAGCCGTAGATGCGGTCGGGGACGAACCCGTGCTCGGTGAGGACCTGGAGCATCCCGATCTGGACGGCGCCCCGGGTGCCGCCGCCGGCCAGCACCAGGGCGGTCACGCGGTCCGCGGTCCTCCTCCTCGGCCTCGTCCCCCTCGGTCTCCTGGCCGGCCAGCCACCGGGCGCGGGACGCCGCGGCCCGTTGCAGGGTGAACCGGAGGACCAGCACCAACAGGACCACGGCGGCCACGACGAAAGGGTGAAGACGACGGCGAACGAGGTGTCGCGGCCGGGAGGATCATCGGAGCAGAGGCTACCGGCGACCTCAGGCCGGCTCCGGTGTGTGACACCCCTCGTGCACACTGGGGCCATGCTGGTGATGGACGTCGAGCGCCCGAGCGGAGGCGTCCGCGATCCGGGGGGCCGGGTCCCCCGCCCGGGGGGGCGCCGTGGCCTCCCGGTGTCACGACCGCGAGGATGCGGCTGTCGGAGCACCGTCACCATGAAGCCGGTTGGGCGCCCGCTGTCCGGGTGACGCCCTGCTCGAACGGCTGCGGGTCACCGGACGGCCCCGGCCCAAGGCCCAGTGCCGACCTGGTCCAGCGACTGCGGGACGGCCTCGAGGCGGGCCTCGTCGGCGACGGGGCCGGCATGCACCGGGTCGCCCGGACGGGCCCGGGGCGACCGCCGGAGGCGCATCGGCCCTCGTCGCCCCTGGTCGTGACCAAGGACCGCCTGACCCGGGTGCTGGCCTGCGAGGCCCACTACGTGGCCACCGAGTTCGGCGAGCGCCCCTTCTCCGTCGCCCTGGCCTGCGGGGCCCTCGTCGACGTGCTCTTCCGCCAGCTGGTCACCGTGGGCTCCATCGACGACCCGATGGCCGACGGGCTGGCCGCCCTGGCCGTGGACGACCGCCAGGCCGACCTCGCGCTCGTGGGTCGGAGCGGCTGCCCGCCGCCGACCGCGGACGAGCTCTGCGGGCCGAGGTCGAGCGCCAGGCCGCCGGTCTGCGCCGCCGGTGGCCGGCGCTCGACCCGACCTGGCTGCCCCGCACCCAGGAGGCCATGCGGGTCCGGCTGGCCGGCGGCGCCGTCGAGCTGTCGGCCCGGGTCGACCTGGCCATCGGCCGTCCGGCGGGCGACGAGGCCTCGGTGGCCATCGTCGAGGTGAAGTCGGGGACCCGCCGGGCCGAGCACCGGGCCGACCTCCACTTCTACGCCCTGCTCGAGGCGCTTCGGAGCCCGGCCCCTCCTTTCGTGGTGGCCACCTACTACACGCGGACCGGCGAGCTGGACGTCGACCCGGTCACCGACGAGCTCCTGGTGGGGGCGGCCCGGCGGACCCTGGCCGGGGCCCGGCTGCTGCCGCGACCTGGCCGACGGGGCCGAGCCCAGGCGGCACGGCCAACCCGTTGTGCGGGCTGTGCTCGATCCTCCCCGACTGCGACATCGGCCAGCGGCACGTGGATCGCTCCGATCCCGACGAGGACGACTATGGAGGCGGACGATGACACCGGTGGAGGCCCGGACGCGGGCCCTCGTAGCGCCGGCCGCGGCCTTGGTCGACATGGCGGCGCGGACCGCCCTCCGGAGCCGATTGGTGCACCGGCTCGGCGCCGCTGGTGGCCCCGTTGCCGCCCGACGACCGGTGGTGGTCAGCCTGCCCGTTGCTCCGCCAGGCCCGGGCGCGGCCCGAGTCGCTGGGCGCTCCCGAAGAGCCCTTCGGGTGGCGGCCGGCGTTCGTGCGCCGGTCGCTGGGCCTGGCCGTGGTGGAGGCCTGCGCGCTCGGCCGGTTCCGTACCCCGCTCGACGCCGTGGGCCCGGTGGCCGCGGAGGCCGTGGACCGGTGGGAACAGACCGGGTGGCGCACGTTCCACTGGGAGCCGTGGCTGGCCGGCCTGGCCCCCGGGGCGCGGGCCGTGGTCCTGGCCGAGGCCGTGGGATGGGCCTCCTCGCTGTGGTCGTCCCTCGACTGGTCGCTCATCGATCCGGCGCTCCTCTTCGGCGGGCCCGACGACCAGTGGACCTGCCCTGCCGTCCGCACCGTGCGCCTGAAGGGACGCGCCGAGCTGCGGGTGCCGCTGGCCGGGCCGGGGCCAGGGAACACGCCCGAGGGACGGCGCGCCGACGGCCCTGGTGTCGGTGTCCGGGGCTGCCCCTCGACGGCCTGGCGCGAGGAGTTGGCCTACCTGGCGCTGGTGGCCTCGCTGCGGTCGCCCGTCCCGACCGGTCCCGGCCCGGGTGGTGGGCATGTGGCCCGACGCCGGGGCCGACCGGCCGTGGAGGTCGACGAACAGGCCCTGGACGCCGCGGTCGACCGCGTCGTGGAGTGCGTCACCGCCGTGGTCGAGGCGCGGTCCTCCGTTCCCGCCTGACCCGGCTTCGGCCGACCCGGCTTCGGCCGAGCAGTCGGTCCAGCTGACCGGGGGTCCCGGTTCCGGGTTCCGGGTTCCGTCTGGTACCGGGTTCGGGGTTGGTTCCGGGTTCGGGGTTGAGCCTGGTCTCGTCCTCGGCCGGTACGTACCTCAGGGGCCGGCCGCTCAGAACAGCGTCTTCGCCGCCTTGGCGTCGGGCTTGCCCGACGCCGTCAGGGGGATGGCGTCGACCACCAGCAGCTGGCGCGGGACCTTGTAGCCGGCGATGTGGGCCCGGCAGTGGTCCTGGAGCTCGTCGAGCGTGGGGCCGGCTCGCCGGGTCGGCGAGGCTGGACGGCGACGGCCACCCGTTCGCCGAACCGCTCGTCGGGAATACCGACCACGATGGCGTCGAACACGCCCGGGTGGGCCTTGACCGCCGCCTCGACCTCCTCGGGGAAGATCTTCTCGCCGCCGGAGTTGATCGACGCCGAGCCCCGGCCGTGGACCACGATGGTCCCGTCGGGCTCGACCGAGGCCAGGTCGCCGGGGACCGACCAGCGCACGCCCCGGCGTCCACCGGGAAGGTGGCCTCGGTCTTGGCCGCGTCCTTGTAGTAGCCGATCGGGATGCGGCCGGTGCGGGCCAGGCGGCCGATCCGGCCGTCCCCGGGGGTGAGCGGGACGAGGTCGTCGTCGAGGACCGAGGTGTCGTCGCTCATGGCGAACCGCGGACCGCTGGCGCCGTCCTGCACCGACCC
Source organism: uncultured Acidimicrobiaceae bacterium (assembly GCA_963717885.1). Lineage (GTDB taxonomy): Bacteria > Actinomycetota > Acidimicrobiia > Acidimicrobiales > RAAP-2 > Bog-756. Next base: position 622,176 of record CAVQXB010000001.1, read on the forward strand.
GTGGGCCCCGCTCTCGCTGGAGCCGAAGCTGTCCATGACGATCGACGCCGGGCAGCCGCTGCCGGAGCTCGTCCTTGACCGTCTTGGACAGCATGGCCCCGCCGGAGCCCACCACCGCCAGGGTGGAAGTGTCGTAGGTGCCGGGGCTGGCGCGGTGGCCAGGGCCTCGGCCAGCGGTCGGGCCATGGCGTCGCCGACCAGGCCCACCGACACCACGCCCTCCTCGCCGATGAGGCGCCACAGGCGCGTCCGGGTCGTAGCGGTGCCCGGTGTAGAGGACGGCGGTCCCGGCCATCATGAAGGCGTTCCACATCGACCCACTGGGCGTTGCCGTGCATGAGGGGCGCCACCACCAGCATCACCACCCGGCCGCCTCGTCGGGGTTGAGCCGGCCGGCCAGCTCGTCGGGGTGGGCGATGGGCTCGGCCCCCCATCCGCCGCCGCCCATGGCGGCGAAGAAGATGTCCTCCTGGCGCCAGAGGACCCCCTTGGGCATGCCGGTGGTGCCCCCGGTGTAGAGGATGTAGAGGTCGTCGGGGGACCGCGGTCCGAAGTCGCGACGGGGGCGAGGAGGCTCGAGGGCGGTCTCGTAGGAGGCGGTGGTGAGGCCCGGTGGCGGTCCGCCACCGGATCCGTCCCCACCGGATCCGTCCCGATCGTCCGATCACGACCAGGAGGGGGACGGCGCGGCTCGCCGCTGTTCAGCGCCTCGGCCACCAGCGGAGCCAGGGCCCGCTCGAACACCAGGACCTCGAGGTCGGCGTTGTCGATCACGTAGCGCAGCTCCGGGGCCACGTAGCGGTAGTTGAGGTTGACCGGCACGGTGCGGGCCTTGTAGCAGCCGATCATGGCCTCGACCCACTCGGCCCGGTTGTGGGCCAGGATCCCCACGTGTGCCCCGGCGCCGATCCCGTGGTCGGCGAGGTAGTGGGCGAAGCGGTTGGCCCGCTCGTCGAGCCGGCGGTAGGTCAGGCGGTCGACGCCGGCCACCAGGGCCAGCCGGTCGGGCACGGTGTCCACCACCACCTCGAACAGGTCGGCCAGGTTGAACTCGGCGGTCACTCATGGCACCTCTTCCCGTCGGGGCCGGTCCGGACCGTGGTCGGGGCCGTCCCGTAGCATGCTGCGTCGAACCGACACTCTGTAGCACGTCCCGCTCCCGGGCCGGGCACCGGGTCGCTCCCGAACGAGCCGGAGGACCACGAGCAGTGACCAGCGCATCGAACCCGCAGGGCATCGCCGGCTACGCCGCACTGGTCACCGGTGGGGGCAGCGGCATCGGACTGGGCACGGCCACCCGGCTGGTCCGGGACGGTGCCCACGTCACCATCTGCGGCCGCACCGAGGAGAGGTTGGCCGCCGCGGTGACCGTGCTGGACCAGGTGGCCGCGGAGGCGGCCGGCACGCCCACCGCGGGTGGGAGCGGCCCGCTACGTGGTGGCCGACGTGACCGTCGAGGAGCAGGTGGCCGAGGCGGTGGCACGGGCCGCGTCCGACCGCGGCCGCCTCGACATCCTGTTCGCCAACGCCGGCGGCTCACTGCACATGGGCCCGATCGTCGACGGCCGAGCTGGACCAGGTGCGGGCCACGGTCGACCTCAACCTCATCGGGACCTTCCTCTGCATCAAGCACGCCGCGCCGGTGATGGCCGCCGGGGTGGGTACCGGAGCGGCGGTGGGGAGGCCCCGGGCGGCTCGATCATCGGCATGTCCTCGGGGGCGGGCGGCTTCCCCCACCGGTACCTGTGGGCCTACGGCTCGGCCAAGGCCGGCATCGACATGCTGTGCCGGTACGCCGCCGAGGAGCTGGGGTCCGACCGGGGTCCGGGTCAACTCGGTGCAGCCCGGGATCGTGGACGACGAGCTGATGGCGCCCATCACCGCCGGCGGCCCGCTGCTCGACGACTACCTGGCCGAGATGCCCATCAGCCGGCTCGGGACCGTCGAGGACATCGCCGCCGCGGTGCGGTTCCTGGCCGGCCCGGAGTCGGGCTGGATCAGTGGGGTCAACCTGGCCGTCGACGGGGGCCATCACCTGCGTCGGGGTGCCAACTACGGGCTGCTGTTCGGCGAGTAGCCGGCCGGCCCGCCGGCCCGGCCGGACGGTGCGGCACCGGCCGGGTGGCCGGGCCTCGGCAGCCGAACCGGGTCCTCGACTACTGTTTCGGCCTGATCAGGGGCGCCGTTCGAGGTCGTCCTCGATCGGGCGGAAGCCGCGGCACGGGTCGGTCCTCGGGGCCGGGCGGTGCCGGGGTGGGGCAGAGCGAGGACACCGGGGGGACGCATGGGCAGGCATGACCGCAACCAGAGGAGCGGGCCGTCGCCGGAGGGCCATCGGCGGGTCGGCCGGGCGGCGTCGGTGGGGACGCTGGCGGTCGTCATGATCTTGGGGGCCGGCCTGGCCACGTCCCCGTCCCGCGCCGGGGCCTCGACCGCCCACGCCCGCCTGGCCGCCTCCGCCCCGGCCGGGCTCGGCCTGACCGACCCCACCGGCGACCACCACGGGTTCCGTCACGGGGCCGTGCCCCGCATCGAGTCGTCCGCCGGCCCCGTCGCCCGCTTCGCCGCGCCGGAGGCGACGCCGGGAGCCGCCCGGAGGGGCAACAAGCTCGTCGCCTACGGCGGTGGGCTCACCGCGGGCGGCCTGAGCGGGGCCGGGGTGACCACCGGGCCGCCCCGGGTCTACCTGGTGTTCCTGGGCAGCCAGTGGGGGGCCGAGGGGACCGGCGTCTCGGGTCGGGCCACCTTCGCCGACGACACCGACGGCGAGGCGGGCGCCCTCCAGATCCTCTATGGCGGCCTGGGCACCGCCGGGGAGCTGTGGAGCGGCACGGTCACCCAGTACTGCGACGGTGTGGCGGTGGGCGCCACCTCGTGCGGGTCGGCCGCCGAGTCCATCCCCTATCCGACCGGCGACGTGCTGGCCGGCGTCTGGTACGACAGCTCGGCCAACGCCACTGCGGTGGCCGGCGCCGGTGCCACCGGGCACCAGCTGGCCCTGGAGGCCGAGGCCGCCGCGGCCCACTTCGGTAACACCACTCAGGCGGCCAACCGCGACGCCCAGTACGTCATCGCCTCGCCCAGCGGCAGCGATGCCGACGGGTGGAACGATCCCGGCACCGGGTACTGCGCCTACCACGACGACACCCACGACCCGGCCATCGACGGTGGCGGCGCCGGTGGCCGGACCCATCGTGGCCTTCACCAACCTGCCCTACGTGCCCGACGCCGGCGGCATCATGCGGAGCGGGCTCGGTCAACAACCCCGGCGTGCTCGACGGGGCCACCGAGGCGGCCAGCCACGAGTACGCCGAGACGCTCACCGACCAGTTCCCCGAGGCCACCCCGCCGGGGGGCTGGACCGACGCCGGTGGCTCGGAGATCGCCGACCTGTGCGCCTACATCGCCGCCCCGGCCCCGGGGGCGGCCTACGACCTGGCCCTGGCCACCGGCACGGTGGCGGTGCAGGGACTGTGGTCCAACCTGGCCAACGGGGGATCGGGGGGCTGCGTCCAGTCCGAACCGATCGACCACTTCGTCCCGACCGTCACCTCGCTCACCCCGCCGTCGGCGGCGGTCGGCTCGCCGGTGACCATCACCGGCACCAACCTGTCCGGCGTACTCGGGGTGTCCTTCGGTGGGGTGCCCGCCGGTGTGGAGAGCGACAGCCCGTCGGCCATCGTGGCCGTGGTGCCGGGCGGGGTGAGCAGCGGCACGGTGTCGGTGACCACCTCCTCGGGGACCGCCACCAGTGCCCAGACCTTCACCGTGGCCGTCCCGACCGTCAAGAGGTTCACCGCCGCCGCCACCGGCCAGGACGTGACCATCACCGGAACCAACCTGTCCGGGGCCACCCGGGTGGCCTTCAACGGGATCCCGGCCGTGGTGGTCACGGACGGGATCGCCTCGGTGGTGGCCGTGGTGCCGGGCGGGACCACACCCGGGCCCATCACCGTCCAGACCCCCGGGGGTACCGCCACCAGCGCCAGGTCCTTCACCCCGGTGCCCGTGGTGTCCTCGACGGCCCCGTCCTCCGGCGCCCCGGGGGGCCAGGTGACCCTCACCGGGACCGGTCTGGCCGCGGTCAAGAAGGTGGCCTTCCACGGTAAGAGGGCCGTCGTGCTGTTCGACACCGCCACGGTCATCGTGGTCGTCGTACCCGCCCGCGCCACCACCGGGCCGGTCACGGTGGTGACGGCGGGGGGGAGTGCCTCCGGCCCGGCGGTCTTCACCGTCACCTGAGCCGACGGAGGCGAGCACCCCCGGTGAATCCGGGCCGGGTGCGCCGGTAGGGTGGTCGGGGTGGACCCACCCGACCGGGACGACACGGCGGCGACGGGCGGCCGCCTTACCGGCTCCGAGGCGGCGAAGCTCCATCTCACCCTTTTGGCCGCGGTGTCGCTGTGCCTGGCGGCCTTCTGGTTCGAGGTGCGGCGGGCCCTCGGGGGCAACGAACTCAGCTGGGCGTACGTCTTCGAGTGGCCTCTGTTCGCGGTCTTCGCCGTCTACATGTGGTGGACCACCCTCCACGGGAACCGGCGGAGGAAGGGCCGCGCCGCCACGCCGAAGGTGGTCGCACCCGAGCACGTCCAGATGCTGAAGAACTGGCAGGACCACCGCCGGGCCATGGCCGCGGCGGAGTCCGAGGCCTCGGCGGCCCCACCCCACCCTCCATCGCCGCCCGACGCCGACCCTTCGCCTCAGGGCCGAGGGGCGCGGTGAGCCCCGGGTGGACCGGACCTACAATCGATCGGGCCGGGCCCGAGGGCCCCGGCATCAGCAATCCCGAATCCCGCGCCGCGGTCGGGTCCCGCAGGGAGTGGTGACGAAATGCCAGGAATGGGGCACGGACTCCAGACCGACAACCCGACCATCGCCGCGGCCTTCCGCAACGCTCTCGACCACCAGCTGCTCATCCTGATCGTCCTCGGAGTGGTCCTGGCCCTGGCCTGGAACGTCGCCCGCACCGTGCACTTCCGGCGGGCGGCGGCCGCCGGCACGCTGGACACCCCGGTGCCCAGCCCGTGGCCCTACCCCGAGCCACCGGGCCGCCGGCTGTTCCGGATCGCCTTCGGGCTGCTCTGGCTGTTCGACGGCCTGCTCCAGATCCAGGGGGCGATGCCGCTCGGCCTGCCCGGCTCGGTCATCACCCCGGCGGCGGGCTCCTCGCCCGGGTGGGTCCAGCACCTGGTCAACGTGGGGACCACGGTCTGGTCCGACCACCCGGTGACGGCGGCGGCGGCCACGGTATGGATCCAGGTGGGTATCGGGGTGTTCCTGCTGGTGGCCCCACGGGGCTACTGGTCCCGGGCGGCAGGCCTGGTCAGCGCGGGCTGGGGCCTGGTGGTCTGGGTGTTCGGTGAGGCCTTCGGCGGGATCTTCGGGCACGGGAGCAGCTGGCTCTTCGGGACTCCCGGCGCGGTGCTGTTCTACGCGGTGGCCGGGCTGCTGGTGGCCCTGCCCGACCGGTCGTGGGAGACGCCCCGGTTGGGGAAGGCCGTCCTGCGGGGGACGGGCGTGTTCTTCGTGGGGATGGGCGTGCTGCAGGCCTGGCCCGGGCGCGGCTTCTGGTCCGGCCAGGCCAACCCGTCGGCCACGGCGGGGACCCTCACCGGGATGGTCCGGCAGATGTCCCAGGTGTCCCAGCCCTCGGTGACCGCCTCGTGGGTCCGGTCGTTCGGCGTCGTTCCAGGCCGGCCACGGTTGGTCGGTCAACTTCTTCGTCGTGGTCGCGCTGGTCGGGGTCGGCGCGCTGCTTCCTCAGTGGCAACCTCCGCGCTGGTCCGGATCGGCGGTGATCGTCGGGGCGGTCCTCTGCCTGGCCGACTGGGTGCTGGTCCAGGACTTCGGGTTCTTCGGCGGCGTCGGCACCGACCCCAACTCCATGATCCCCATGGCCCTGGTGTTCACGGGCGGGCTACCTGGCCGTGGTGCGGCTGCCCGTCCGGGAGCCCATCGGCGACCCGTCGCCGGTCCCCGTCGGCGTCGGGGCCTCCGGGGCAGCGGAAGGGGCCCCCGCCGGTCCTGCGGCCACGGCGCCGACCCCGGCCGGCTGGTCGGACCGCCTCAGCCCCACGTACCTCCTGCGCTCGCTGCTGGCCATCGGGGCCGTGGGGATCCTGCTGGTCGGGGCGGCCCCCATGGCCCTGGCCGCCACCAACCCCAACGCCGACCCCATCCTCACCGAGGCGGCCAACGGGACGCCCAACGTGGTCGATGCGCCCGCCTCCCGGTTCACCCTGACCGACCAGCACGGTCGCCAGCGTCTCGCTCTCCTCCCTCGCCGGCCGCACCGTGGTCCTCACCTTCCTCGACCCGGTGTGCACCTCGGACTGCCCGCTGATCGCCCAGGAGCTGCGGTTGACCGACCAGATGCTCGGAGGTCGACCGCCGACCACGTCGAGCTGGTGGCCGTGGTCAACAACCCCCTGTACAACGCCACGGCCATGACCGCCGCCTTCGACCGGCAGGAGGGGCTCGACCACCTGGCCAACTGGACCTACCTGACCGGCACGCTGGACCAGCTGCACCAGGTGTGGAACGACTACGGGGTCCAGACCCAGGTGACACCGGCCGGGGCCATGATCGCCCACAGCGACATCGTCTACATCATCGACCGGCCGGTCATATCCGGGAGATCCTCGACTCCGACCCCGGGGACGGGCAGCGCGGCGGGGGAGTCCTCGTTCTCGGCCCTGCTGGCCTGCCAGGTCCAGCACGTCGCCCACTCGTGAACCGACGGCCGGCCGGCGGCGGGCACCGCCGCCGGCGGCACGCCGCGGCGCTCGCCGACCGGCGCGCCCCGGTCTGGTGGCCTCGGCGGGCGTCCTGGCCCTGCTCGCCGGCCTGCTGGCCGGATGCTCGTCGGCGGCCTCGACCGGTGCCGGCGACGGCACCCGCTGGGACCGGCCATCCCGCTGGCCAGCTCGACGGTGACGGCCACCACCACGCTGGGCCACCCTGGCCATGGGCCACCTCGACGATCCCCTCAACACGTTCTGGCAGCTGTTCGGCCTGACCGGCGGGCCGTCGCTGGGCGCTGGCCACCCCGCCGGGCGTGGCCAGCAACGGTGGACTGGTGGCCGGCGGCCGGCCCATCGTCGCTCCTGGCCGGGTTCGAGCCCTCCCAGGACCTCCGCTTCTCCCCCCTGGCCCGAAGTACCGACCAGGGGGCGAGCTGGTCCCCGGGCCTCCTGCCCGCCGGACTGGCCCGGTACCCCGGATGCGCTTGACCGAGGCCGCGGCGGGGTCGTTGGCCCTCCTGCGCACCGGGGGCGGTGCCGTGGTGGCCACCACCGGGGACCTCTCCGCCTGGAACCCGGTGACCACCGTGCGGACCCTGGCGCGGGTGCCGACCCTGGCCGCCTGCCACGTCGGCCGCCCTCACCGCGGTGACCTTCGACGCCGCCGGGAGCCCGCTCCTCGGGGCGTCGTGCACACGGGGAGGACAGGCCGGGCTGTTCGCCCCTTCCTCCACCGGGTGGGTGTCGGCCGGGCCGGGCATCCCCGGCCTGGTCGGGCGGGCCCACCGAGGTGATCCGGCTCGACCAGACCCCGGCGGGTACCGCCGCCCTGGTCAGTGCCGGGAGCGGTGGCGCGGCCCGACTGTTCGGCATGTGGAGCACGAACGACCTGCGGACGTGGACGGTCTCGGCCGGCCTGCCCCTCGACGGCGCCGCCCTGGTGTCGACCGGGGTCACCGGGCCCGGCGGCTTCGTCGTCACCAGCAGCGGCGGGGGCCCGCCGACCGCGTCGGTCGTCACCCCGACCGCCGCCCAGTGGCAGAGGCTCCCGGCCCTGCCCCGCGGCACCACCTCGGTGACCGGGCACCCCGGACGGGGGGTTCGACGCCCTGGTGCCCGTACGAGTCCGTCCTCGTCGGTCTTCGCCCTGGGCACGTCGGGATGGGACCGGGTCCAGAAGCTGCCGGTCGACATCCAGTACGGATCGTCCGGCTGACCCCGATCGTCGCGGCGCCGGCGGGCTACCGTGGGTCGGTCAGGTGGCCGGTGGTCGGGAGGCGGGGCGGCCGGGTGCCCTCATCGAGGAGCGGACCGTGGACTACATCACCCAGAACTGGTCGTTCGACCCGTTCCTCATCGTGGTGGCGGTGCTGGTGGTGGCCCACGAGATCGGGACTGGCCCGGCTCCGCCGCCGGTCCGATCCGGCCCGGACCCGGCGGCGCCGCCTCCACTCCCTGGCCTTCTACGGCGGCCTGGCCGTCCTCGCTCCTCGCCGTCGACTCGCCCATCGACTACTGGGCCAGCGACTACTTCTTCGTCCACATGATCGAGCACCTGCTGATCGCCTTCTACGCGCCCGATCCTGATCGTCTTCGGGGCACCCTGGATCCCCCTGCATGTTCGCCCTGCCGGTGGCGGCCCGGCGGAAGGTGGGCCGGTTCGTCATGCTCGGGTCGTGGTCACGGGCGCTCCGGCTCGGTGGGCCGGGTGGTCGGCGAGCCCGTGGTTCGCCCTGATCTCCTTCAACGTGGTCATGGTGGTCTGGCACTTCCCGGCCCTCTTCGACCTGTCCGAGAACAACCAGGCCGTCCACATCTGGCTGATGCACGGGAGCTTCTTCGTCACCGGGGTGCTGTTCTGGCTGCAGATCATCCCCTCGCACCCGTTCCGGCTCAAGGCCAGCCCGCTCTGGCAGGCCGGGGCGGTCATCAGCACCAACGTGGTGATGTTCGTCCTGGCCATGGCCCTCAGCATCTTCTCCGCCACCAGCTGGTACCCGGTCTACGCCCACGTCCCGGGCGTGACCCTGTCCCCGTTCGCCGACCAGCAGATCGGGGCGGCCATCCTCTGGGTGTGCGGGGACTTCTGGGCGGTGCCGGCGCTGGTCGTCATCATCAAGCGGGCCATCGACGAGGAGGGCTCCCTGTCCGGCGTGCTCGAGCGGCTCTCGCACCGCGGGCCCGCCCCGACGGCCGCCGACCTGCGTCCGTCGCCGGCCGAGGCCGACCGCTCGTGACCGCGCCCTCCTTGGCCGAGGGGCCGGATCCGGCCCGGCGGTAGTGCAGGGCGGCCGGCGACGTCTGGTCCGGCAGGGAACACCAGAGGTGTTGACCCGAAGTGCTTGACCTGGAGTGTCGACCGTCCTACTGTCAGCAATGTCTTACGGGTTTGTTACGAACCTCTTATCGAACGCATCGCTTGTGGTCCTCTGGGGAGTGGACCGGTCCGCTGGGCCGGTGCCCGCTCCGCCGACGTGGTGAGGGAGTAGGACAATGTCATTCGGGGGAAGGCTTTCGGTGGTCCTGGGGCTCCTCATCGTGGTCATCGGCTTCGCCGTCTGGGGGGTGGTCGGCTTCCTCCTTCCCCAGCCGGCCACCGTCGACTTCACCTCGGCCCAGCCGGCCGGCGCCCCGGTCAACCTGACCGTGCAGACGGTGGGCTCGATCGGCAACGGGTACGGCAACCATCCCACCTGGGTCTCCTACCTGGTGAAGAACCCCCAGGGGCAGTGGATCCACTCCACGATCTGGAAGGTGCCGGCCCACACCCGGATCAACCTGACCGTCGAGCAGTTCGACTCGGGGAGCCCGCTCCGCAACCAGCAGTGGGGCCTGGTGCAGGGCACGATCGGCAAGGTCGATGACCCTGAACGGAAAGCCGGTGCACGTCTACGACTCCAACTCCGGCAACGGGGTCGGCCACACCTTCGCCATCCCGACCCTCGGGATCAGCGTCCCCCTGGTCGGCGTCAATCCCAACGCCAGCAACATCTGCAGCCAGGCGCCCTGCTCGGCGCCCAGCTCGGTGGTGAACATCATCAAGGCCTCGTTCGTGACCCCGGGCCCGGGCAACTACCCCTGGCAGTGCTTCGTGCCCTGCGGGCTCGGCTGGCTGTACGGAAACGGGGGACCGATGAGCACGCTCGGCTACATGGGCGGCTTCTTGGACGTCGTGTCGTGACCGTACCGAGCGAGCCACCGCAGATAGCCCGACGGAGCGGAGCCACGGACGCCGGGGCCGGGACAAGCGAGCCCCGCCACCTCTGGCGGATGGTCGCCATCTGGCTGGTCCTCTCGGTCGTCGCTCGACGTGCTGTTCTGTCATCCTGGTCGGTCCCCACGTGCCGCCGGGGACCATGACCAACGACCGCCGTCGGACAACCAGTTCGACTTCAACGTCCTGCTTCGTCATCGCCCTCCCGGTGCTGGTCGCGGTGTGGGTCTACCTGGCCTACTCGCATCATCATCTGGCGGGCGTCCAGGCAAGGGCGTCCCCGAGCCGGTCGGCGGCCCCGAGGCCCGCACCCACCTCGGCGTGCAGGTCGGCTGGATCGTCACCACCACGGTGATCGTGCTCGGCCTGTTCGTCTTCGGCACCGTCGGGCTGATCACCGGCAACGGCTCCGGCGGCGGCGAGGGTCCCAACCCGATCTGGACGCCCACGTCGGCCACACATCCTGCCGGTCCAGGTCATCGGCCAGCAGTGGAAGTTCACCTACCGGTACCCGACCTTCGGCGGCTTCGAGACCACGCAGCTGATGCTGCCCGGTCGACACCACCATCGCCTTCCACGTCACCTCGCTCGACGTGATCCACAGCTTCTGGGCCTACCAGCTGAGCATCAAGGCCGACGCCAACCCCCAGCAGGACAACGTCGCCTACACCACCACCAAGGAGACCGGCAGCGTGACCGTGCGGTGCAACGAGCTCTGCGGGCTCTGGCACGGGGCCATGTTCAACTACGGCAAGGTGGTGTCCAAGGCGGACTTCGATGGCCTGGGCCACGACGACCGAGGCCGCGACGGCGGCCAACACCAAGCTCCTGCCGCCGTTCGCCTGCACCTACGTCCCCGACGCCAACGGGGCCGACGGTGGGTACTACCCCGACAACGTGGACCCCTACAGCAATGCCGAGGTCTACGGGGCCACCCCCGGCAAGCCCACACCGGGCGGATGACGAGAAAGTTGATGATCGAGCGATGACCCTTGCTGCCGAACGCGACACCGAGGTCGTCTACCCCGACCCCACGCCGCCGGTGCTGGGTGGGTTCCAGGGACTGCCGGCCCGTCCGGGCTGGTTCAGCCAGCACCTCGGCACCGCCGTCATCGGGGCGGTCGCTCGGCTACCTGCTCGGCCACTGGCTCGGCAACGTGGTCGGCAGCGGCTACACCAACATCGCCAACAGCGGGGCCAACTCCATCGCCGTGACCGGCGGCCTCCTGCTCGGCGTGCTCGGCTGGCTGCTCGGGCATCGGGGCGCTCAACTACCCGCTGGCCAAGATGGTGGGCATGGAGCCCCGGCCCGACTACGAGTCGACCAGCTGGACCCGGTACTTCCGCTACACCGCCGACCACAAGGTGGTCGGGCATGCAGTACGTGATCGGCGTGCTGGGCTTCCTCTTCACCGGCGGGCTGCTGGCCATGGCCATCCGCACCGAGCTGCTCTCGCCGACCAGCCACGTCTTCGGCCCGGGCACCTACATCGCCATCGTCAGCGAGCACGGCACCATGATGATGATGATGGCCACCTCGGTCATCGTCGGCCCCCTGGGCAACTGGCTGGTCCCGCTGATGATCGGGGCCCGGCGGACCGCCTTCCCCCGGGTCGAGGCCTTCAGCTTCTGGGTCTTCACCGCCGGCTACCTGGTCATCCTCTCGGCCCTCTTCTACGGCGGGTTCCCGACCGGTTGGACCGGGTACGCCCCGCTCCAGACCCAGGCCGGGGTGGCCATGATGTCCTACCTGGTCGGCTTCGCCGTCATCGGGCTCGGCATGATGACCGCCGGCTTCAACCTCGCCGTCACCATCATCAACTACCGGGCCCCGGGCATGACCTGGAGCCGGATCCCGATCTTCGTCTGGGCCATCCTGGCCACCTGCGCCCTGCTCACCCTGGCCACGCCCGACCCTGGTGGCCGCGGGCCTGTTCGGCATCCTCGACCACACCGCCCAGACCGCCTTCTACGTGACCGAGCACGGGGGCAGCTCGTTCCTGTGGCAGAACCTGTTCTGGTTCTTCGGCCACCCCGAGGTGTACATCATGGCCCTGCCCGGCTTCGGCATCGTGGCCGAGATCCTGCCGGTGTTCACCCGAAAGCCGCTCTTCGCCTACAAGGTGGCCGCGGCCGGCATGGTCGGCGTGGCCCTGCTGTCGTTCTTCGTCTGGCAGCACCACCTGTTCCAGAGCGGGATCAACCCGGACATGCGGCCGCTGTTCATGCTGACCACCGAGCTGATCTCGATCCCGACCGGGTTCATCTTCCTGGTCGGCATGGGCACGCTGTACAAGGCCAAGATCCGGTTCGAGGTGCCGATGCTCTTCTGCCTGGCCGTGTTCTTCAACTTCCTGATCGGCGGGGTGACCGGGGTCTTCCTCTCCGACGTCCCGGTCAACGTGACCGTGCACGGGAGCTTCTTCGTCCTGGCCCACTTCCACTACACCATCATGGGCGGCCTGATCTTCGCCTTCTTCGGCGGCCTCTACTACTGGCTGCCCAAGATGACCGGCAAGACCATGAACAAGAAGCTCGGCCAGATCCACTTCTGGCTCATGTTCGTCTTCTTCAACCTGACCTTCTTCCCGATGTTCCTCATCGGCCTGCTGGGCCAGCCCCGACGGGTCTTCGAGTACGCCCAGCAACCTCCAGGCGCTCAACGACTTCGCCTCGGTGAGCGCGTTCGTCCTGGGCGCCTCGTTCCTGGTCTTCATGGCCAACTTCGTGTGGTCGATCTTCATCAAGCCCACGCCGTCGCCGGCCAACCCGTGGGACTCGCTGGGCCTCGAGTGGCAGACGCCGACCCCGGTGCCGTACTACAACTTCGAGCGCATCCCGGTCGTGCTCAGCGACCCGTACCACTACAGCGAGGAGGATCGCTCCTGCGGTGGCCGACCTCGGTGACGGGCCGCTGGTGGCCGCCGGAGCCTCCTCCGCCGGCCAGTGTCGCCGAGGACCCCCGACCGCCGGCCCAATGAGTGGAGACAACGCGGTGACCGACACACCGCCGACAAGCCCAGCCCTGTTCACCGAGACTCCCGAGGAGCGGGAGTTCGAGCTGCGGGCCGCCGTCGGCTCCTACTGGACCGGCGGCCGGCTGCTGATCGGGATGTTCACCTTCCTGTTCGCCTCGCTGGCCTTCGCCTACTTCTACCTGAAGTCGGCCAACTCCGGGCAGCTGTGGCGACCCGACGGGACGTCACCGCCCCGACCGGCATCGGCTGGGCCATCTTCGCCGTGGTGCTGGCCTCGGCCCTGCTGGCCATCTACGGGCAGTGGCGCATGCGCAAGGGCTCCCTGCTCGACTGGGAGGTGAGCGGATGGGTGGCCGTGCTGGGGCATCCTGCGTGGCCATCGGCCTCCAGATCTGGCAGCTCACCGAGCTTCCGTTCTTCCCCGGCTCCAGCGGCTACGCCTCGTGCTTCATCGGCTGGGCGGTCATGAACATGATGCTGCTGCTTCGGCGGGGCCTACTGGCTGGAGACCAACCTGGCCCTGTGCATCCGGCTCAAGCGACTCGATCGCCGAGGACGGTGGCCCGGCCACCTCGGCCGGCCCCTCGGCCCAGCTCTTCCGGGCCAACGTCGAGTCGTGCACCTACTTCTTCGGCTTCATGGCCGTGATCAGCGGCCTGTTCTGGGTGTTCTTCTATCTGATCTGACGGCATCTGATCTGAGCCGGCTCGGGCGATTGATCGTGGACAGGTCGCCCGAGTACCATGGGTCCCACGAGCGACAGTGAGGTTGGTCGGCCAGTGAGTCTTGCCACCGACACCTTCATCGGGCCCCAGGTCCTGACCCTGGCCATCCCTCTGGGCACGCTGTTCGTGGTCCTGCTCTGGGGCTTCTTCCAGCGGCGCACCGACCGGTGACGCCCGGGACCGAGGCAGACCGGTCCCGGCCGCCACTCGAACCCGAGCCGCACCGCACCGGTCCGCACGGCGCTCCTGGTCCTGGCCCTGGTGCTCCTGGTGGCCTGGCCTGGTCCCGCCGCTGGCGTCCGAGGCCCGCCGCTACGAGTTCGTCGAGGCCGTCCAGTTCTGCCTCCTGGCCGTCGTCGTCCCGGCCCTGGTGGTGATGCGGCGCCCCGTGGCGCTCGGCTGGGCCTGGCCTCGCGCCGGCCCTCGCCCGTCGACGACGACGGTGACCGCGGCCGCCGGCCGCCGACCTCGGGTCCGGTGGACCGGCTGGCCCGGGGCCGGCGTCGCCACCCGAGGTCGTGCGCAGTGCGCGGCTTCGCCGGCCTGTACCTGGCCGGCGCGGTGGCTGTGGCGGACCCCCCGCGTCGACGCGCTGGCCCGCCACCCGTGGCTGGTGGTGGTCGAGGCGGTCACGCTGGTGCCGGTGGGCGTGGGCCTCTGGCTCGAGCTGGTGGAGTCGCCGCCGCTGACGCCCCGGCTGACCCGGCCCCACCGGGTGGCCCTGGCCGCCGTGTCCATGTGGACCATCTGGGTGCTGGCCTACCTGGTGGGCCTGTCCCACGCCTCGTGGTACCACGGCCTACCCCCACCACGCCGGGACCGGCCTCAGCCTCTCCGCCGACCAGCAGCTGACCACCGGGATGATGTGGTTCGTCTCGGGCTGCGCCTTCGTCCCGGTGGTGTTCTGGAACCTGGTCCGCTGGCTGCAGTCCGAGGAGGACCCCGACGAGGAGCTGCACCGCCTGATCCGCCAGGAGCGGATCCGGGGCCGGACCGTCGAGGGCGGTCCGTCCGCGCCCTGAGCGCCGCAGGTCGGCCGTCGGCGTGCCGGTCGGTGGGACGCCGGTCGGTTCGGGCCGGGCAGGTGCCAGGGTGGGCAGGCCGGGCAGGTCGGGCATGGGGAGCTGGGCGTGCAGGATGCGGTCGGCGGCCTGCCACGTCGCCATCGGCCTGGGCCCGGTCCTGGGCCAGAGCCGCCTCCTGCTTCGGCGAGGTCGGCGAGGGCCTGGCGTCGGTGGGGTCGGTCGAGAGGGTCTGGATGTCCTCGATGGCGGCCAGGGCGTCGGAGGTGGCCCACAGGGTGGCCACGTTGACCACCATGGCCGATGTCCTTGCCCGCCGGGGTGCCGGTGCCCTGGACGTTGGACAGGTCGTAGATCGAGCTGCTGGTGAACGAGCAGGCCGACTGGTCGTCCCGCAGCATGGACGGGGTCAGCGGCCCGGTCGGAGGCGGTGAGGGTCCCGGCCCGCTGGTCCTGGTAGATGGTGAAGGTCTCCTTCACGCCGTAGGCGCAGCCGGCCAGGTCGGTGTTGATCTGCTTCATGATGGTGGTCTGGTCGGCGGTGTCGGTGGCCACGGTGGTGTGGCTGGGCAGGTCGACCAGGACCGAGGCGACGATGACCGCCGCCACTGCGGCGGCGGCCAGCACCCAGCCGCGCTTGTACCAGACCGGCTTGCACCGGCGCCTGGGCGATGATCCCCTCGAGGGTGAACGGATCGTGCGGCAGGGGCGCCCGGCGGTCCCGTCGGTCAGGGGTCTCGTCGGTCATGCGCGCCTCGGGAGCAGGCCGGCGGCCGAGGCGGCCACCCCCAGGGCGAAGGTGTGGATGGTGGCCGGGTCGAGGCTGTAGGTACCCGAGGCGTCCTCGTTGGCGAACGGGGTGGCCTGGAGGACCAGCCTTCCCCGGGGATCGATGAAGTACATGACGTCGTTGTGGGTCACCAGCCGGGTGGTGTTGCTGACGGCCACGGTGACACCGTAGGCGCTTCCAGACCGCGCTCAGGTCGGTGAGCGACCCGGTGAGGAAGGTCACGTTCGGGCAGGCCGCCCAGCCCGGTCTGGGTCAGCGCCGGTGGGGTCGGCGACCAGGGAGGTCTCCAGGGGGTCGGTGTTGACCACCACGAAGTCCACCGAGGCGGCCCGGGCCCCGAGCAGGCCGGTCGGCCTGGGTGATCTCCTGGGCCAGCACCGGGCAGATGTCGTTGCAGTCCGCATTGAGGAAGGTCAGCACCACCACCTTGCCCCGGGTCCGGGCCAGGGTCCACGGACGCGCCGCTGCTGGTCGGTCAGGTCGAGGGCCGGGGCCGCGGCCGGCCAGATGGCGTGAGGCCGATGACGGCGGCCGGTGAGGCGCCCGACCGGCGGGCCCGGTCGGGGCGGTGGGCGACGGGCGGAGGCCCGGTGCCGGCCAGGGTGGTGAGCGGGGTGGTGATCACCGACGCCGACGCCGGCGTTGCCGACGAAGTGCTCGGCGACCAGCCCGCCGAGTCCCAGCACGGCGAACCCGACGATGACCCAGAGGACGAACTTCCGGGGCACGGGGACACTGCCGGCCCGCAGGGCGGCGGCCCGGTCGACCGGGGCCCGGCCGGACGAGAAGGCCGCGGCCCGCTCAGCCGGGGACAGCCCGGTGAGCCCGGTCTCCCGGGGGGCGGTGCCGCCACGGGACGGCGGGACCGTCGACGGAACGGACACGGCCGGGATGGTGTCGTCGGTGGGAGGGTCCATGGAGACGTGCGTGCGGAGAGCAGGCCGGCCCTCCGCAGGGAGATTACTCGTCGCCTCCGGGGCGCGGGCTTCGGCCGGACGGCCCGGTGCCGGGACGGGCGCTCGGGCCAGGCGGCCACCCCCGATGGGGTAAGACAGGGCGCGTGCAGCCCGGTCGGACACAGCGATGCCGATGGCCCGGCACATGCGGACCGGGACCGTTGAGGTGAGGCGTGCGCTCATGGCGCCCCGGACAAGTTCCGGGGCACGGCCACCGCCCGGCAGGCCGCCGAGGCCATGGCCCGCGGCGCCTCCTCCCTCGGCTGGGCGGCGCAGCCAGATCCCGCTGGCCGACGGGGGTGAGGGCCTGCTCGACGCGCTCGGGCTCGCTGGGCGGGGACGCCGGACGGTCGAGGTCGAGGGGCCCCTGGGGCGGACGGTGTCCGCCGAGTGGCTGCGGATCGGCAGTGTGGCCGTGGTGGAGATGGCCCAGGCGTCGGGGCTGCCTGCTGGCCGGTGGGCGGCGGGGAACGATGCCTTGGGCGCCTCGACCCGGGGCACCGGCCAGCTCATCGTGGCCGCGGCCCGGGCCGTGGCCGCTGCGGCGCCGGCGACGGCGACGGTCCGACGACCGGCCCGGCCCTCCGGGCACGGTGGTGGTGGGCCTGGGCGGGTCGGCCACCACCGACGGCGGGTGGGGGGCGCTGGCCGCCATCGAGGAGGCGGGCGGGCTCGGGGGCGTGGAGCTGGTGGGGGCCTGCGACGTCGACGTCGGGTTCGTCGAGGCCGCTCCCCGGTTCGGGCCCCAGAAGGGCGCGGACCCGGACCAGGTGGTCGAGCTCGAGCGCCCGCCTCGAGCGACGTGGCCCGCAGGTACCGGGCCCGCTACGGCATCGACGTGCGGGCGGTGCCCGGGACCGGGGCCGCCGGTGGGCTCGGGGGGCGCATCGTGGTCCTCGGAGGCCGGCTCCGGTCGGGCTACGGGGTGGTCGCCGAGCTGGTGGGGTTCGACGAGGCCCTGGCGGCCAGCCAGGTCGTGGTGACCGGTGAGGGGGCCTTCGACGCCACCTCCCTGTTGGGCAAGGTGGTCGGCTCGGTGCTGCGCGACGGTGCCGCGGCCGGGGTGCCGGTGGTGGTGGTGGCCGGCGAGGTGGCCGCCGAGGCGCACTGGGCCCGGCGGCGGAGGCGGGGGCCACCGTGGTGTCGTTGACCGAGCGCTTCGGGCGGGAACGGGCCTGGGGGACACCGAGCGGTGCATCGAAGCAGGCGGTGGTGATGGCCCTCACAGCCCGGGGCTCGGCGTAGCGGTCCACCCCGGCGTCGGGCGGCGTCGGCCCACCTGCCTCCCGGGGGGTGCACCCCGGCAGCGGCGGGCGGGCGGATACTGGGTGTCCCCGCCGCAAGGAGGCCACGACATGAGCCAGGCGCCCGCCGGATCCCGCAGTCGGTTCCCGCCCTCACCCTGAACGATGGCCACACCATCCCCCAGCTGGGGTTCGGCGTGTTCCAGATCCCGCCGGCCGACACGGTGGAGGCCACCGCGGCCGGCCCTCGAGATCGGCTACCGGCACATCGACACCGCCGAGATGTACGGCAACGAGCGGGAGGTCGGGCGAGGCCGTGGCCCGCTCGGGGATCGACCGGTCGGAGGTCTTCGTCACCAGCAAGCTCAACAACGGTTTCCACCGACCCGATGACGCCCGACGGGCCTTCGACGCCACGCTGGAGGCCCTGGGCTTCGAGTACGTCGACCTCTTCCTCATCCACTGGCCGCTGCCCACCCTCTACGGCGGGGACTTCGTCTCCACCTGGCAGACCATGGTCGGAGTTCCAGCGCGACGGGCGGGCCCGGTCCGTCGGGGTGTCCAACTTCCAACCCCACCACCTCGACCGGCTGGCCGACGAGACCGACATGGTGCCCGCGGTCAACCAGATCGAGGTCCACCCGTACCTGACCCAGGCAGGGCGTGCGCGCGTTACGACACCGTGCCACGGCATCGCCACCGAGGCCTGGTCGCCCATCGCCCAGGGCCTGGTGCTCGGCGATCCGGTCATCGTCTCGGTGGCGGAGGCGGCGGGCAGGACGCCGGCCCAGGTGGTGCTGCGGTGGCACATCCAGCGCGGCGACATCGTCTTCCCGAAGTCGGTGAACCCGGCCCGGATGCGGGAGAACTTCGAGCTCTTCGACTTCGAGCTCGGCGACGAGGCCATGGCCGCCATCACCGGGCTCAACCGCGACGAGCGGACCGGGCCCGATCCCGACACCTTCGACTACGTTCCCGCCTGAGCGGCGGCCGGTCAGGGAGCGGCGGCGGGCCGCCGACGACTCCGGACTCGAAGTAGGTCCCGACCGAGCCCGCCCCGACCTCGGCCATGGCCACGTCGCCCACCTCGGCCAGGCCCTCCTCGGCCTCTTCGGCCACCGAGTGCATCTGGACCGTCTGGCCCGGCCCCCGGAGCCAGGAGAACACGCGCGCCGAGGAAGCACATCGCCGCGGCCATCACGAAGGCCAGCCGCAGGCCCGTGCCGAAGGGACCGGCGATGAGGTTGGGGAAGAAGCTCTTGCCCGGTCAGGTAGGTGGCGTGCACGCCGGGTCTGGGCCAGGAGGTGGGCGACCGAGCAGCTGGTGGATGGGGTTGATCCCGAGGAAGGCGGCGAACAGGCTGCCGATGGGGGAGAGGTGGGAGATGGACCGGGCCGCGGCGGCCGGCACCCCCTGGGCGGTGAGGCCGGAGAACAGCGCGTGGGGGAGGGCGGAGGCCAGGCCCAGGGTGATGAGGGTGAAGAAGAACCCGATGGACAGCACGCTGGCCGAGTTCTGGAAGGTGTTGAGCATGCCGCCGCCCGCGCCCCGCTGGTCGGCCGGGAGGCTGTTCATCACCGCGCTGGTGTTGGGGGCGGCGAACATGCCGAGGGAGAGGCCGAAGAGCAGCAGCATGAGGGCGAACAGCGGGTAGGGGAAGTTCATGGGCAGGGCCTGCAGGCCGAGCAGGCTGATCCCGGTGAGCACCAGGCCGGCGGTGGCGAAGGGACGGGGGCCGTAGCGGTCGGCCAGCCGACCGGACAGGGGCCCGGAGATGAAGAAGCCCGACGGTCAACGGGACCATGTAGATGCCGGCCCACAGCGGGGTCTGCTCGAAGCTGTACCCGTGGAGGGGGAGCCAGATCCCCTGCAGCCAGATGATCAGCATGAACTGGAGGCCGCCCCGGGCCAGGGCGGCCAGCAGGCCGGCCAGGTTGCCCATGGTGAAGGCCCGGGACCGGAACAGGTGGAGCTGGAACATGGGGTCGTCCACGTGGTGCTCGATGACGACGAACCCGGCCAGGACGGCCGCTCCCCCGAACAGTGACGCGAGCACGAAGGGGCTGGTCCACCCCATGGTGTGGCCCCCGTAGGGCTGGAGCCCGTAGACGATGCCGGTCAGCACGGCCACCAGGCCGACGGCGAAGGCGATGTTACCGATCCAGTCGATGCTGGCCTTGATCCGGACACCGTTGTCGTGGAGCCGGAAGTAGGCCCACAGGGTGGAGAACACGCCGAAGGGGACCGAGACCAGGAAGACCAGGCGCCACTCGACCGGGGCCAGCAGGCCGCCCAGCAGCAGGCCGATGAACGAGCCGCCGATGGCCGCCACCCCTTGGATGCCGATGGCGAAGCCCCGCTCGCCGGGCGGGAAGGCGTCGGTGATGATGGCCATGGAGTTGGCGAAGATGAAGGCACCCCCGACCCCCTGGCCCACCCGCATGACGATGATCCAGAGGGCGGCGTCCGGCCCGCTCATCCAGGTGACGGACAGGAGGACCGAGAAGACGGTGAAGATGGCGAAGCCCAGGGTGTACATCTTCACCCGTCCGAAGATGTCGCCGACCCTCCCGAAGCTCACCACCAGGACCGAGGTCACCAGCAGGAAGCCCATCAGGATCCACAGGAAGTACGAGGTGTTGCCGGGGGAGAGGGGGTTGAGGCCGATGCCCCGGAAGATGTCGGGCAGGGCGATGAGCAGGATCGAGGCGTTGATGGTGACCATCAGCGTGCCGATGGTGGTGTTGGTCAGGGCCACCCACTTGTAGTGCTCGGCGACTCGACTCCGACGGCATGCCGGCTCCTGCCTCGCTCCGGCCGCGGCCCTCGGGGCATCCGGGCGGAGTCGCAGGGGCGGTGGATAGTTGGTTGTGTATTAACTAACTATACTGGAGGTGAGCGGCGGACTGGTACAAGGGGGAGCGGTGAGGACCACGATCGAAGCGGACGAGCGGGTCGGCGGCGGTGGAGGAGGCCTCGGACCTCCGGGTGGCCCTGCTCCGGATCCAGCGCCAGCTCCGGGCCCGCTCCGGCTCGGACATCACGCCGTCCCAGTCGTCGGCCCTGTCCCGCATCGAGCAGTCCGGGCCGGTGCGGCTGGGCGCCCTGGCCGAGCTGGAGGGGACCACGGCGGCCACCATGAGCCGGGTCATCGACAGCCTGGCCGACCGACAGCCTGATCGAGCGGGTGCCCGATCCCCAGGACGGGCGGGCCAGCCTGGTCCGGCTCAGCCCCCAGGGCGGGGCCCTCCTCCACGGGCTCCGGGCCCGGTACACCGAGGCCCTGCGGGGGGCCATGGCCGAGCTGAGCCACCAGGAGCAACGGGTGGTCCGCCGGGCCATCCCGGTGCTCGAGCGGCTCAGCGACCTGCTGCAGACCTCCGACCGACCCGGTACTTCCTGAGCCCCCGGCTCGGCCGGCCGGACCGGTGGGACGTCGCCGCCTCCCATAGTGTCGGGAACGGTGACCGGGACCGAGCCCAACGTGGCCGAGCTCATCGTGCGCTGCCTCGAGGGCGAGGGCGTGACCCACGTCTTCGGGATCCCCGGCGAGGAGAACATCCACCTGGTCGAGGCGCTGTCCCGCTCGCCCATCCGCTACGTGCTGGTCCGCCACGAGCAGGCGCGCCTCGTTCATGGCCGAGACCTACGGCCGGCTCACCGGCCGGGCCGGGGTCTGCTCGGCCACCCTCGGGCCGGGGGCGATCAACCTCCTGCTCGGGGTGGCCGACGCCACCACCAACTCCACGCCCGCTGGTGGCCCTCAGCGCCCAGGTGGGCATGGACCGGAGCTACAAGGAGTCCCACCAGGGTGTGGACCTGGTGTCGATGTTCGCCCCGGTGACCAAGTGGTCGGCCCTGATGGCGACCCCCGGCGCCGCCCCCGAGATGATCCGCAAGGCGTTCAAGCTGGCCCAGACCGAGCGGCCCGGTGCGGTCTACCTGGCCGTGCCCGAGGACGTGGAGAAGGCGGCGGCCCCCGGTGACGCCCGAGCCCTCGCCGGTCAACGTCCCCCGTCCCGACGAGCCGTCCCGCCGGCCAGGTGGCCCGGGCCGGCCGCCATCCTGCGAGGCGCGCCGTCACACCCGGTGGTGCTGGCCGGCCACGGCGCCACCCGGGCCGGTGCCGGCGAGGCCCTCCGCCGGTTCGCCGAGAAGCTCGGGATGTCGGTGGCCACCACCTTCCACGGCAAGGGGGTCTTCCCCGACGACCACCCCCAGGCCCTCGGGGCCATCGGGTTCATGCGCCACGACTACGTCAACTTCGGCTTCGACCGGGCCGACGTGGTGGTGACCGTGGGCTACGAGCTCCAGGAGTTCGACCCGGTGCGGATCAACCCCCGCGGGGACAAGCAGATCATCCACATCCACCGGTTCCCGGCCGAGGTCGACCGGCACTACAACGTCTCGGTCGGGCTGCAGGCCGACATCGGGCGCAGCCTCGATGCCCTGGCGGCCGGCGGTCGACCGGCGCTTCTCCTCGCCCGACGGCGAGCTGAGCATCCGCGGCCTGCTGGCCGAGGAGCTGGAGCGGGGCCGGGCCGACGACCGGTTCCCGCTGGCCCCGGCCCGGATCGTGGCCGACACCCGGGCCGCCCTGGGCCGGGACGACATCGTCCTGGTGGACACCGGGGCCCTCAAGATGTGGATGGCCCGGCTCTACCCGACCTACGCCCCCAACACCTGCCTGATCTCCAACGGCCTGTCCACCATGGCCTGGACCGTGCCCGGGGCCATCGGGGCCAAGATCGCCCGGCCCGAGGCCAAGGTGCTGGTGGCCACCGGTGACGGCGCCTTCCTCATGAACTCCCAGGAGATCGAGACCGCCCTGCGGGAGCAGGATCGCCATGGTCGTCCTGATCTGGGTGGACGACGCCTACGGGCTGATCAGCTGGAAGATGGACCTCGAGCTGGGCCACGACGTGGACACCACCTTCACCAACCCGGACTTCGTGGCCTACGCCGAGAGCTTCGGCGCCGTCGGCTACCGGATCACCCGCGGCCGACGAGCTGCTCCCGACCCTGCGAGGCGGCCCTGGCCGCCGACACCGTCTCGGTGATCGCCTGCCCGGTCGACTACTCGGCCAATCTCGAGCTCATCCGCTCGCTCGGGCGAGCTCGACGAGTCGCTCTCCTGAGCCTCCGAGGGCTAGGGGCCGGTCGGCGCAGGGTCCCGGACCGCGGTCGTGCCGGGAGTCAGGTCCCGGGGGTCCTCGCCGGCCCAGCCGGCCGGCGGGTCGCTGGCCGGGAACGACTCCTTCACCCGTTCGTCCACCAGGTGGTCCATCTCGGCCGATCGGGCCGGGTCGGCGCCGGCCCCGGTCACCGTGGGCCCCGGGCCCGGTTCCGAGTCACTCACCGCACCACCTCCTCGATGACACCTGCTCCGTCCAGGGTAGGCGACCGCCGGACGCTGCCGTGCCGGCGCCGGCGCCGGCACGGGCGGGGCCCCTGTGCGCCCGGGGAGACCGGTAGCCTCGATCGGATGCGATCCGGCCCGGGCAACACGCCGACGGCGTCGTGAACGGGATCCGGTCGGCTCCTGGGTCGGAGCAGTTCGCCCTGGCCGTGGACCTCGGGACCAGCGGACTCAAGGTCGGCCTGGTCTCGCTGACCGGTGCCGTCGCCTGGCACGAGCACGTGCCGCTCTCGACCGAGGTGGACGGGGACGCCGCCACCCAGGACGCCGAGCTGTGGTGGGAGCTGGTCCGGGACTGCCGCCCGTCGGGGCTGTCCTCGGGCACCGTGCCCCCGGCCCAGGTGGTGGCGGTGTGCGTCACCGGGCAGTGGGCCTGCACTGTGCCCGTGGACGACCGGGGCCGGCCGGTGGGCCCGTGCCTGCTGTGGATGGACACCCGAGGGGCGCCCTACTCCCGTGAGGTCATCGGCGGCCCCGTGGTGGCCGGCTACGCGGCCGGCGGGCCGTTCGACCTGGATCCGGCGGTCCGGCGGGCGCCCCGTCCACCTCGGGGGCCGACCCCATCGGCCACATGCGCTTCCTGCAGGCCGAGGAAGGCTCGGGCGCGGCAGGGGCCCGGCGGCCCGGTGGTTCCTCGAGCCGGTCGACTACCTGTCCATGCGCTTCACCGGGCTCCGGCGGCGTCCCACGCCTCCATGGTCGGCGCCTGGCTGACCGACAACCGCCACCTCGACGTGCTGGAGTACGACCCGGTGCTGGTGGGCCGCTCGGGCGTCGACCCGCGGCGGCTGCCGCCCCTCCACCGCACCGGCTCGGTGATCGGCACGGTCCTCCCGGAGGTGGCCGCCGAGCTCGGGCTGCCCGGCCGGGGTCCGGGTGGTCACCGGGAGTGCCCGACCTCCACTCGGCGGCGTGCGGGGCCGGCTGCGGTGCTGTGACTTCGAGGCCCACCTGGCCGTGAGCACCAGCGCCTGGATCGGCGCGCCGGTGCCGTTCAAGAGGACCGACCCGCGGCGGCAGATCGCCAGCGTCCCGGGCCTGAGCCGCCGAGCGCTACCTCATCGCCGACAACCACGAGACCGGAGGGGCCTGCCTCGACTGGGTGTGCGGGTGCTGCCCGGCCTGCTCGACCCGCCGGCCGCCCCGACTTCGCCGCGGCCACCGACCTGGCCGCCGAGGCCGCCGCCCGGCGCGGCCGACGTGATCTTCACCCCGTGGCTCCGTGGCGAGCGGTCGCCGGTCGACGACCGCCACGCCCGGGCCGGCTTCCACAACCTCTCGCTGACCACCTCCCGGGCCGAGTCTGGTCCGGGCGGTGCTCGAGGGGGTGGCGTTCAACAACCGGTGGCTCCACGACGCCGTGGAGCACTTCGCCCGGCGCCGGCTCGACCCGCTCCGGATGGTCGGGGGAGGGGCACAGTCCGACCTGTGGTGCCAGATCCACGCCGACGTGATGGACCGGACCATCGAACGGGTGGCCTCGCCGCTCCTGGCCAATCTGCGGGGGGCGGCCCTCTTGGCCGGGCATGGCCCTCGGTCGGCCGTCCGACCGCGCGAGGTGCGGGGCCTGGTCGGGGTGGACGGGGTGTTCCGGCCCGACCCGGCCCGCCGCGCCGCCTACGACCGTCTCTACCGTGAGTTCCCCAGGCTCTACCGCGCCCAGCGGGGCATGTTCGCCCGGCTCAACCGGGGCCCCGGTCCGGACGGGGTTAGACCGGCCCACGGGGTGTCCCGGGCCCGGGCGTGGCTACCATGGCTCCCGGCCCGTGTCGGAGCCGGCCCGGGGATCGCCCGACGGAGAGGTGCCGGCCGCAAGCGGGGAGAGTCGATGCGCAGGTCGACAGGTGGGTGATGGTGACGGTGGTGACCGCGTTCTGGCCGGCTCCGGGGCGGGGTGGACCGGCACCGCGCCGGCCTCTTCGGCCGGCGCCCACCGTCCGCATCAGCCGGACACCTGCGATCGGCCCCGTCGGCCACCGGCCGGGCCACGTTCACCGGGCACGGCTCGATCGACCAGGCCTACCTGCTCGGGGGTCCTCCCGGTGTGACGGCCCTGCTGGTGGACGCGCTCCGGGCGCCAGGTGGGCAGCGGGACCATCGACGGCCAGGGGAGTCTGATCGTCCGGGACGTGGCCCCGGGCCGCGGCTACACCTTCCGTACCGTCCAGGGGACCTCGGTGAGCGCCACGGCCCGCTTTCGGGTCCTGTCCACCGCACGACACGCCCCCGAGCAGCTTCTACACCCACCAGCACCTGGTGGCGGGGCTCAACTACATCACCATGCGGGACGGGGTGTCGTTGGCGGCCACGGTCCGCCTCCCGCCGGGCAAGACCCTGGCCGACGGCCCGTTCCCCACGGTCATCGAGGAGTCGGGCTACGCCATCGCCGCGCCCCACAGCCTCATCGACGCCGAGCTCCACCAGAACGGTGAGAGCACCGCCGACCCCCTGGTCCCCGACACGGCCACCATCGTCGGCTCGCTGCTCGCCCCCCTTCTCGGCTTCGCCACCATCAGCCTCCAGATGCGGGGGACCGGCTGCTCGGGCGGGGCGTTCGACCTCTTCGACCTGCCCACCACCTACGACGGCTACGACGCCGTGCAGATCGCCGCCGCCCAGCCCTGGGTGGCCAACCACAAGGTGGGGATGGTGGGGATCTCCTTCTCGGGGATCTCCCAGATGTTCGTGGCCGGAACCCGGCCACCGGGACTGGCCGCCATCGCCCCGATGAGCCTGACCGACGACCTCTACTCGACCGGCTTCCCCGGCGGCATGTTCAACAGCGGCTTCGCCGGCTCCTGGCTGGCCGAGCGCCAGGCCGACGCCGCGCCGGCCCCGGCCGGGGGCCAGGAGTGGGCCAAGGTCCTCATCCAAGCAGGGCGACCGGCAGTGCCTGGCCAACCAGGCCCTGCACAGCCAGACCCAGAACATCCAGACCCTGCTGAGCCCAGGCCAGCCACTACGTCCCCTCCCTGTACCGGCAGCGGGCCCCGGCCACCTGGGCCAAGCAGGTCGATGTGCCGGTATTCGTGTCCGGCGCCTTCCAGGACGAGCAGACCGGGGGCCAGTGGCCGGCCATCATCGGTGCCTTGGCCCACGACCCCGAGGTGTGGGCCACCATCACCAACGGCACCCACATCGACTCGCTCGGCCCGGGAGCCATCACCCGCTGGTTGGAGTTCCTCGACCTCTACGTGGCCGACCGGGTCCCCACCCCGTCCCCCACGCTGGTCGCCTTGGCGCCGCTGCATCTACCAGCAGGCGGCCGGCGCGCCCTCGGGCCCGGTGGCACCGGTGGCCTACACCGACGAGCCGAACCTGACCGCGGCCCGGGCCGCCTTCGCACAACAGCCCCGGGTGCGGGTCCTGTTCGACAACGGTGGGGGGAGCGCGGGCGCCGGGGCCATGCAGCCGGTCTGGAGCCAGGACTTCACGGCCTGGCCCCCGCCCGACGCCGTCGCCACCACCTACCGGTTGGGTGCTGGAGGCTCCCTCACCACCAGGCGGACCTCGCCGGCCACCGTCTCCTTCCGGCCCGACCCGTCGGCGCCGACCGGCCGACGACCTCCCTTCCGGAAGCGCCTGGGCCGCCCTGCCCGCCGTACCAGTGGGTTCCGGCCGAGGGCGCCGACGGGGTGGGGTTCGTCTCGGCGCCGTTGACGCAGCGACGTGGTGGCGATCGGCCCGGCCAGCCTCGACCTGTGGGTCGAGAGCACCGCCGCCGACACCGACCTCCAGGCCACCATCTCCGAGGTGCGGCCGGACGGGAAGGAGCTGTTCGTGCAGACCGGGGAGCTCCGGGCCAGCGACCGGGCCCTCGATCCCTCGGCGTCGACACCCACCGATCCCGTGCCCACCTACGCCGCCGACACCGCCTCCCCGCTGCCGAGCGGCCGCTTCACCGAGGTGCGGATACCCATCGAACCGTTCGCCTACGCCTTCCGGGCCGGATCCAGGATCCGGGTCTCGGTCACCGCGCCCGGGCGGCGACCGTCCGGTCTGGCAGTTCGACACCTACCCCACCGGCGGCGCGGTGACCGACACCATCGGGATCGGGGCGCGGCACCCCTCGGCGCTGGTGTTGTCGGTGGTCAAGGGGGTCACGCCCTCCGATCCCCAGCCGGCCTGCCCCTCCCTGCGGGGCCAGCCGTGCCGGACCTACGTGCCCGCCGCCAACGGCGGATGAGCGCCGCGAGCCCCGGTCCACCGGCGCTCGTCCCCACCGCCCGAGGCTGACCGTGCGCCCGTGGCAGGACCACCTGCCGCCCGGTGGGGCCCTGACGACGGCCGACCTGACCGTCGGAGGGCACCCTCCTGCGGGCCTGGGCCCGTGGCTGGGAGCGCACCCGGCGGCCCCGCTGTGGCTGGAGGCCCTCCCCGGGCCGGGACCTGAACCCTGTCCGTCCCCGCCTCCCGGGGGGTGGTGGAGCGCCGGCCGAGTTCGACGAGGCCACCCGGCGGGCCGCCGGCCGGCTCCGGGCGGCCGGCCTGGTTCCTGGGGACCGGGTGGTGTGGTCGACCTCGTCGTCGGTGGCCGCCCTGGTGGCCCACGTCGGGGCGCTCCGGGCCGGGCTGGTGGTGGTGCCGGCCAACACCGCCTACTCGGAGCGGGAGCTGGCCCACATCGTCACCGACGTCGGGGCGTCGGCCGCCATCCTCGACCGGCCCGACCAGGCCGAGTGGGTGCGCCGGGCCGCCGCCGGTCCGGTGGTGGTGACCGGACCCGGACCTCGACCTGCCCGACGGCGACCCGGGACCTCTCGATGCCGCCGCGCCCGAGGATCCGGCCCTGATCTGTTTCACCTCGGGGACGACCGGCGTCTCCGAAGGGAGCGGTGCTTTCGCACCGGAACCTGCTGGCCGCCACGGAGTCGGTGACCTCGGCGTGGCGGTGGACGGCCGAGGACCGCCTGGTCCACTGCCTGCCCGTCTTCCACGCCCACGGACTGGCGGTCGGGGTCTACGGCACCCTGCTGGCCGGGGCGTCGGCCGTCCTGCTGCCCGGCTTCGACCCGGCCGCCGTGGCCGGCGCCGCCGAGGACCACCGGGCCACCCTGTTCTTCGGGGTGCCCACCATGTACCACCGACTGGTCGGCTCCGGGCAGTTGGGCCGGCTGGCCGGACCTCCGCCTCTGCGTATCCGGCTCGGCCCCGCTGTCGGCGCGAGCTCGCACGGCCAGGTCACCGCGGCCAGCGGGATCGTCGTCC
Organism: uncultured Acidimicrobiaceae bacterium; assembly: GCA_963717885.1. Classification (GTDB taxonomy): domain Bacteria; phylum Actinomycetota; class Acidimicrobiia; order Acidimicrobiales; family RAAP-2; genus Bog-756. The sequence continues at coordinate 650,476 of CAVQXB010000001.1, forward strand.
TCGAGCGCTACGGCATGACCGAGACCCTGATGAACGTGTCCAACCCCTACGAGGGCGAGCGGCGGGCCGGAACGGTGGGGTTCCCGTTGCCCGGGGTGGAGGTCCAGCTGGCCCACGACGCCGAGGTCCTGGTGCGGGGGCCCAACGTGTTCGCCGGCTACTGGCAGCGGCCCGAGGCCAACGCCGAGGCTCGTTCGTCCCCGCCGACGACGGCGGGTCCCCGTGGTTCCGCACCGGCGACCTCGGGGAGGAGTCCGACGGCTACCTGGTGATCCGCGGCCGGTCCAAGGAGCTGATCATCTCCGGCGGGTTCAACGTCTACCCGGTCGAGGTGGAGGACGTGCTGGCCACCCACCCCGGGGTGCTCGAGGTGGCGGTGACCGGTACGGCGTCTGCGGAGTGGGGGGAGGTGGTGACGGCGTGGATCGTCCCCGACGGCACGGCGCCGACGGTCGACGAGCTGGCCACCGTTCACCGGGGACCGGCTGGCTCCCTTCAAGCGGCCCCGGCTGGTCCACGTGGTCGAGTCGCTGCCGCGCAACGCCCTGGGCAAAGTGGTCCGGAGCGAGCTGGACTCCTGAGGTGGCGGTTGCGCACCGCGGTCGGGGTGGGCGCGGCGGGACGGTCCCGCCCCCCGTCGTCAGTCGGTGAAGTCCTCGACCGAGCGGCGCAGCTTCCGGATGATCCGCATGAGCTGTCGGAGGTCGTTGGTGCGAGAGGGCGCCGAGGCCGAAGGCCACCTCGTTGACGGCCGCGGTGGCCCGCTCGGCCAGGCGCCGGCCCTCGTCGGTCAGCTCGGCCAGCGTGGTCCGCCCGTCGGTCGGGTGGGGGAGCCGGCGGACCAGTCCCTGCTGCTCGAGGCGGTCGATGATGTTGGTCACGCTGGTGGGGTGGATCATGAGGCGCTGACCCATCTTCCCCAGGGGGAGCACCCCCTGGCGGCTGTGGAGGAGGAGGACCAGTCCCTCGTAGCGGGCGAAGGTCAGCCCGAACGGTCGCAGCGCCCCGTCCACCGCGGCCAGCACCACCTGTTGGGCCCGCATGATCGAGGTGGCGGCGGCCATGGCGTCACTGACGTCGGGCTCCCACCGGGCCGACCACTGGGCCCGGGCCTCTTCGATGGGGTCGAACGCAAGGGGGGCTCGGGCCATCGTCGGGAGGCTATCGGCCGGGAGGGCGGTGGGTACGCTGGCAGGCGAGGAGGAACGTGCCGACACTCGAGGACGACCGTGGCCACCCGGTCCACCTGGACGGACCGCCGGACGCGGGTGGTGTCGCTGGTCCCCTCCCTCACCGAGGCCCTGGCCGCCACGGTGCCCGACCGGCTGGTGGGAGCCACCGACTGGTGCACCCACCCGGCCGGCCTCGACGTGGTCCGGGTGCGGGGGACGAAGAACCCGGACCACCGGCCATCGGCCGCCTGGGCCCGGACCTGGTGGTGGCCAACCAGGAGGAGAACCGCCGGGTCGACGTCGAGCGGCTGCGTTCGGCCGGGGTCCCGGTGTGGGTCACGGTGACCGAGTCGGTCGACCAGGCTCTCGGATCGCTGCGAGCGGCTCGCTGGTCGACGTGCTCGGGGCCGAGCCCGGCCGGGTGGCTGGCCACGGCCGCGGCCGAGTGGGACCGCCCGCCCGAGCTCCCGCCGGCCCGGGTGGTGGTCCCGATCTGGCGGGACCCCTGGATGGTGGTGGGCGTCCCGCACGTTCAGCGGGGACCTCCTGTCCCGCCTGGGGCTCACCCTCCTCCTGCCGGCGCACGAGCGACCGGTATCCCAAGGTGGACGCTGTCCGACCTGGTGGACCGGCACCCCGACCTGGTGCTGCTGCCCGACGAGCCCTACCCGTTCGGCCCCGCCGACGGCCCCGAGGCGTTCCCCGGCATCGCCGACGGCCCTGGTGTCGGGCCGGGACCTCACCTGGTACGGACCGTCCATGGCCACGGCCCGGGCCGAGCTGTCGGCCAGCGATCGCCTCGGCCCTCGGCGTCTGGGTTCGCACCCGGCGTCACGGCGCCGGCTCAGACGTTCCGGCGGTAGGCCCCGCCCACGTCGAAGAGCGTGGCGGTGATCTCGCCCAGGGTGGCGTGGCGCACCGTGGCCATCAGCTCGGCGAAGACGTTGCCGCCGTCGAGAGCGGTCTGGCGGAGGGCGTCGAGGGCCGCCTCCCGGTCGACGGCGTGGCGGGTCTGGAAGTCCCGCAGCCGGGCCAGCTGCCGCTGCTTCTCCTCCTCGGTGGACCGGGCCAGCTCGATGGGCTCGGCCGGACGGTCCCGGGTCGGGTGCGGTGAAGGTGTTGACCCCGACGATGGGGAGGGAGCCGTCGTGCTTCATGTGCTCGTAGAGCATCGAGTCGTCCTGGATCCGTGCCCCGCTGGTAGCCGGTCTCCATGGCCCCGAGCACGCCGCCCCGCTCGCTGATCCGGTCCAGCTCGGCCAGGACCGCCTGCTCCACCAGGTCGGTGAGCTCCTCGACGACGAAGCTGCCCTGGAGGGGGTTCTCGTTGAGGGCCAGCCCCCACTCCTTGTTGATGATCATCTGGATGGCCAGGGCCCGCCGCACCGACTCCTGCGGTCGGGGTGGTCACGGCCTCGTCGTAGGCGTTGGTGTGCAGGCTGTTGGCGTTGTCGTAGATGGCACAGAGGGCCTGGAGGGTGGTGCGGATGTCGTTGAAGGCCATCTCCTGGGCGTGGAGCGACCGCCCGGAGGTCTGGACGTGGTACTTGAGCTTCTGGGACCGCTCGTTGGCGCCGTAGCGCTCCTTCATGGCGATGGCCCAGATCCGCCGGGCCACCCGGCCGATCACCGTGTACTCGGGGTCCATGCCGTTGGAGAAGAAGAAGGAGAGGTTGGGGGCGAAGTCGTCGACGTCCATGCCCCGGGCCAGGTAGGACTCCACATAGGTGAAGCCGTTGGCCAGGGTGAAGGCGAGCTGGGTGACGGGGTTGGCCCCGGCCTCGGCGATGTGGTAGCCGGAGATCGACACCGAGTAGAAGTTGCGGACCTGGTGGTCGATGAACCACTCCTGCATGTCGGCCATGACGCCGAGGGAGAACTCGGTCGAGAAGATGCAGGTGTTCTGGCCCTGGTCCTCCTTCAGGATGTCGGCCTGGACCGTGCCCCGGACGGTGCGACAGCACCTCGGCGGCGACGGCGTCGGCCTCGGCGATCGGTGGGCCGACGGTCGGCTTCCGGTCTCGAAGCGGTCGAGCCGCTGGTCGATGGCGGTGTTGAGGAACATGGCCAGGATGGTCGGGGCCGGACCGTTGATGGTCATCGACACCGAGGTGGTCGGGTCGCAGAGGTCGAACCCGTCGAACAGGGCCTTCATGTCGTCGAGCGTGGCGATGGAGACCCCCGAGGTGCCGATCTTGCCGTAGATGTCGGGTCGCTCGTCGGGGTCGAAGCCGTAGAGGGTGACCGAGTCGAAGGCGGTGGACAGCCGGGTGGCCGGCTGGCCCTCGGCCAGCAGGTGGAACCGCCGGTTGGTCCGGAAGGCGTCGCCCTCGCCGGCGAACATCCGGGCCGGGTCCTCCCCCTCCCGCTTGAACGGGAACACTCCGGCGGTGAAGGGGAAGTGGCCCGGCAGGTGCTCGGCCCGCAGCCAGCGGACCAGCTCGCCGTGGTCGGTGACCCGGGGGAGGGCCACCCGGGGGATGCGGGTGCCCGACAGGGAGGTCCGCCAGAGAACGGGCTCTCCGGGAGCGGCGGTGGCTCGGGCGGTGGAGCCTGTCGCGTCGGGTGTGTCGAACTCCTCGTCCGCGTAGTCGAGGGCCGACCGGAGCTCGTCCCACTCCTCCAGAAGCTGGCGTCCCTCGGGGTCGCGCTCCGCCTCGACCTGGGCGGCCAGGGACCCGAGGTCGCCGGTGTCGACACCGCGCCGTCGGCCCAGGGCGGCCACCGCGGCGACCTGCTGGGCCCGACGGGCCTCGTCGGCCAGCCGCTCGGTGGTGGCGTGGTAGCCGAGGACGGTCTCGGCGATCTCGGCCAGGTAGCGGCGCCGGTTGGCCGGGACGATGGCCGATCGCCTGGGTCGACTGCCGGCCGGCCACCGGGGGGAGCACTCCCTCGGTCGCCGCCAGGCCCACCGTCGACCAGCTGGGCCTTGAGCCGGTGGAACAGGGCGGTCACCCCGTCGTCGTTGAACCGGGAGGCGATGGTGCCGAACACCGGCTCCGTGCCTCCCGAACCGCGACCTCGATCGGTGGTCCCGGCCCCACTGCCGGCAGACCTGGCGGAAGGCGTCGTCGGCGCCCCGCCGGTCGAACTTGTTGATGGCCACCACGTCGGCCAGCTCCAGCATGTCGATCTTCTCGAGCTGGGAGGCGGCCCCGTACTCGGGGGTCATCACGTAGAGGGAGACATCGGCGACCTCGGTGACGGCGGCGTCGCCCTGGCCGATGCCGGGGGTCTCCACGATGACCAGGTCGAAGCCGGCCGCGGCACAGGCCGCCACGATCAGCGGGAAGTCGGTCGGGCAGCTCGGACGCCGAGCCCCGGGTGGCCATGGACCGGAAGAAGACAGTTGGGGGCGTCGATGGCGTTCATCCGGATGCGGTCCCCGAGCAGGGCGCCGCCCCCCCGGCGCCGGGTGGGGTCGACGGCCAGGACGGCGATGGAGAGCTTGTCCTCCTGGTCGAGCCGGAACCGCCGGATCAGCTCGTCGGTCAGGGACGACTTCCCCGAGCCGCCGGTGCCGGTGATCCCCAGCACCGGTACCGGGAACTGCTCGAACCTGGCCCGGAGCAGCGTCGGCGTCCTCCGACGCGGTGGCCGCGTTCTCGATGCGGGTGATCCACCGGGCCAGGGCCCGGTGGTCGCCGGCTGTAGAGCGACTCGAGGCTCGGCAGCAGTTCCGGCGGTCAGGTCGCGGTCGCACTCCTCGACCAGGAGGTTGATCATGGCGTCGAGGCCGAGCTCGCTGTCCGTCGGCGGGCGAGAAGATCCGACGCACGCCGTAGGCCTCGAGCTCCTCGATCTCGGAGGGGACGATGACGCCGCCCCCGCCGCCGTAGACCAGGATGTCGGCCCGTCCCTCGGCCCGGAGGCGGTCGACCAGGTAGCGGAAGTACTCCATGTGGCCGCCCTGGTAGGAGCTGATGGCCACCCCCTGGACGTCCTCGGCGACCGCGGCCTTGGCCACCTCGTCCACCGACCGGTTGTGGCCGAGGTGGATGACCTCGGCCCCCTGGGACTGGAGGAGGCGCCGCATGATGTTGATGGCGGCGTCGTGGCCGTCGAACAGGCTGGCCGCCGTGACGAACCGCACCGGATGGAGCGGTCGGTGGAGGTCGTTCATGGTCGGGCCGCACCCCCAAGGCGTGGACGCGGGACGGACTCCATCCAGGGAGATTACTACAACGTCCTACTAAATGTCGACGGGCTGACGGCAGGAGCCGGGCGCGGGACCAGCAGTAGTGTCCGGGAGGGCCCGGACCATCCCGGCCCTGGGTACCGGACCGGGCCCAGCCCTCAGTTCGCCCCACCAGGAGCAGGCCCCATGGAGTTCGAGGACATCGACTATTCGCTGAACGGCGGCGTCGCCACCATCGCCCTCAACCGACCGGACCACCTGAACGCCTTCACCGCCAGGATGGTGAACGAGCTGCTCGAAGCCATCGAGGAGGTGGACCGGGACGACGCGGTGCGGGCGGTCATCCTGACCGGGAACGGGCGGGCGTTCAGCGCCGGGGCCGATATGTCGGCCGGGGCCCAGACCTTCGACTACGACGACACCCGGAGCGGTGGGGCCGTGGGGGCGGAACGGGTGGACCAGGCGACGGCGCCCCGGGACGGGTGCGGGCGGCTCACGCTGCGGCTGTTCGACTGCCTCAAACCGGTGATCGCCGCGGTCAACGGCGCGGCGGTGGGCATGGGGGTCACGCTGCTCCTGGCCACCGACATCCGGATGGCCTCGGACCGGGCCCGGTTCGGGTTCGTGTTCACCCGGCGGGGCATCGCCCCCGAGGGCGCGTCCACCTGGTTCCTCCCCCGGCTGGTAGGGGTGTCCCAAGCGGCGGAGTGGCTGTACACGGGTCGCCTGTTCGACGCGGCCGAGGCCCGCACGGGTGGGTTGGTCCGGAGCGTGCACCCACCCGAGGACCTGTTGAGGGCGGCCGGAGCCCTGGCCGCGGAGATGGCGGAGACCGCCCCGGTGTCGGTGGCCCTGACCCGTCAGATGCTCTGGCGGATGCAGGGGGCCGACCACCCCATGGTGGCCCATCGGGCCGATTCCCGGGCGGTGTACGCCACCGGCGCGGCGGCGGACGCCCGTGAAGGCATCGTGTCGTTCCTGGAGAAACGGCCGGCACACTTCACTGGTCGACCCTCGACGGAGCTCCCCGAGGTCTTCCCGGACTGGGTCGAACCCGAGTACTGGTGAGGCCGAGTGACACCCCGAGCGGGCGGCCGGAGCGGCGTGGGCGCTTCCGGGGAGCGAGGGGGAGCGGGTGAACCCCGACGATCTCTCCGAGGCCACGATGATCGTCACCGGCGGGAACTCGGGCCTCGGACTGGAGACGGCGGTCAGCCTGGCCACCCTCGGTGCCAGTGTGGTGATCACGGCCCGCCACCCCGATCGCGGCGACAGGGCGGTGTCGGCCATCCGTCGGAGAGCGGGGAGCGAACGGGTCGAAGTGCTGCCGCTCGATCTGGCGTCCTTCGACTCGATCCGCTCGTTCACCCGGATGTTCCTCGATCGCTATGAACGGCTCGACGTCCTGGTCAACAACGCCGGACTGGCACCCGCCGGCCGGCGATGGGAGACCACCGACGGCTTCGAGGCCGCCTTCGGGGTCAACCACCTCGGACACTTCCTCCTCACCCGGCTGCTGCTCGAGCGGTTGAAGGCCAGCGCACCGAGCCGTGTGGTGGTGGTCTCCTCCGGCGCCTACCGGGTGGCTCGCACCGGGATCTGCTTCGACGATCTCCAGCACGAGGGCGACTTCCACTCCCTGCAGGTCTATGGCGAGTCCAAGCTGGCCAACATCTACTTCACCCGCATCCTGGCCGGGCGACTGGCCGGGACAGGCGTGACCGTGAACGCCCTCAGCCCGGGATATGTCGCAACCGAACTCGGTCGGCCCCGACCGGAGGACCTGGTCGGTGCGGTGAGGAAACCGCAGGCACCCCAGCCGTCGGATGGCGTGTTCGGGCCGTTGCCCGATCCGTTGTCCCCGGCCGACGGAGCCCGGACATCGGTCTACCTGGCCACGTCGCCGGAGGTCGAGGGGGTGACCGGATCGTTCTACCGGCGCACGAAGCCGGTGACCCTCGACGGGGTGGCCTCCGACCTGGCCGCCGCCCAGCGGCTCTGGGACGAGAGTGAACGCCTGATCGCCGGGCACCCGGGCGCCGCGCCGCCCGGGTAGGTCGCCGACGGCTTCGGACTCAGCGTCCCTGCCCGCTCACGAAGCCAGACGATCTCGGTGCGTCCAACGCCGCACCGAATCGAGGATCGCCCCGATCCGATCGCCCGAGGCCACGCCGTCGTAGAAGCCGTCGTAGATCGCCTCACACAGCGATCCGGTGGACCGGCAGCAGTAGTGGTCCGAGGTCGGGGTGTCCGGTTCCAGGGCCCGGTGGACGGCCTCGCACACGGGCTCGTGGGTACAGGCCCCGTCTGCGCTCGTGGCAATGATCGTGCGAAGGTCCACCGTCGGTGATGCTAGCTCCGGACCAACTCATCGGGCGCGGACAAGGCGGCCCCTCGTGTCCAGCGGCCGCGGCGCCGGGTCCTCGGGCCCGCCGGGTCGGGATCCTGACGTGAGGCTGGACCGGCGATGACGAGACTCTCCGGCCACGCCGTCGGGACCGTTGGTAGCCTCTCCGCATGGCGGGTGCCCGGCGTCACGTCATCGCCGTCTTGGCTCCCGTTACAGACGCCTTCCTCGTTTCCAACGGGGTCCCGAGCCGGGAAGGGGTGGCCTGCCCCGGACACGGGAGCCCATCATGATCGAGGTCGACATCCTCTTTGCCGCGGTGCCGGTGGACAACTTCGACTCCGGTGTGGCTTGGTACACGCGACTGTTTGGTCGCCCGGCCGACGTCGTCGTCACGGATGACGAAGTCATGTGGCGATTCGGCGATTCCGCGTGGCTCTATGTCCTACGAGACCCCGAACGGGCAGGACATACTGTGGTGACGCTCTGTGTCTCGGACCTGGACCAGACCGTTGCCGACATCGAAGGGCGTGGAATCACCTGCGGGCCTCTCGAGACGGTCGGAGAGGCCGGGCGCAGAGCCGTCGTCACCGATGCCGACGGCAATGCGGTGAGCTTCATCGAGGTACCCGGCTGATGGCGACTGGGGATCGGGTCGACCGATCGGCGCACCGGTCCTCCGAAAACGAGTTTGTGGTTCAGGTGACCGGTCCCGTCCATTGCCGTGTCGATTGCGTCGGCCGATCGAGGGGCGCGAGTTCGGGGCCGACCCCGGTTCAGCGGTCCACTCCGCCGCCTTGCACGAGATCGGACTCGGAGGCCCGCATCTTTTCGACGAGCCCGTGAAACATGGGATAGACGGACGGCCCGCCGATGGCGTCGATCGACGGCAGCCACATCTCCCATCTGTCGACGAGGCGGTGGCCCAACATGACCCTGATCAACTCGAAATCGAATCCGCCGTGACTCTCGAGCGCGCCGAGCTGCTCGAAGTAGTCGAGCTCTCGATACAGCACGTACGCCTCGGCGGCCTTGTCGTCAATGAACTGCAGCATGGCGTCTCGCAGTGCATCCTTGCTCTCGTATTGATCGACGAGCCGTCGTGTCTCCACCAATGGAGCTTCGTCCCAGCGTCTGAAGAACTCGACCGCCATATCGGCCTGTCGGCCGATCCGCGCCTCGCGGGCCTGCTGCCCTGCGAAGATGACCGCGCCGATCGCGCTCAGCAGGCCGATGGCGCTGACGGCGGTCGCAATGGCGGTTACCTGCTCGGCCCAATTGGGCATGGGGAGTCCTCCAATCGATAGTCGACGGCTCTCGTCGTCGGGACATCCGTCCGCACCCCAAGAGTGGGTTGTCGTCTGCGGAACGCAGCGGATCGGTGGCAATCGGTACCTCTGCCCCGAGCGGACCTCCTGAGACACTATTCACGGCCCTCGCCGGAGTGGGCATGGCCCGTGGAAGGACTGGACCAGCCGGGAGGGCAACCACCAGGATCCTGTCCGATCGAGACCGTCCGCCGGCGAGGTTCACGGATTGATCCATCCCTCCCAGATTTGCCCGAGACAAGCGCGACTCAGTTCGAACCCTTCGGCGGCAGCTCCGCTCCGCAGGCTCGACGTTCCCGCCGGGCTGCAGCCTCGAGCACCGGTCGAAGGCGGAGCCACGAGGTCGTAGGCAAGGGCTCGTGAGGTGGTCTTCCGGTAGGTGTTCCGGTAGGTGGGCTCAACCACCGTCGGGACCAACTGATCCCGGTGCTCGCCCGGTCAGCTCGGTGCAGAATATCCTCTGACCAGCGGAGGGAGTGGGATTCGAACCCACGGAGGCTTGCACCTCACGGCTTTTCAAGAGCCGCGCATTTGTCCGCTCTGCCATCCCTCCCGAGCGCCTGTCAGGGTAGTCGCAGCCGCCAGCCGGGATGGGGCCCACCGGGCCTCAGGGCGTGGCGTTCGGGCCGACCTCGGCCCGCAACGAGTCGACCCAGGCGTCCGCCTCGGTCCACGACGTCTCGGCCTGGCGGCGGAGGGCCGGGCCGGCCGGGCCGGCGGCCGGGTAGGAGCCGAGGAACTTCACCCCGGCCAGGCTGGCATGGAGATCACGCAGGCAGTCGCTGACCACGGCGTCGGCAATGTGGCCCTCGAAGTCGATGATGAAGCAGTAGTCCCCCAAGGCCTGCTTGGTGGGCCGCGACTCCAATTTGGTCAGGTTGATGTTGCGGGCCGAGAACTGGCCCAGGATGCCGTGGAGGCTGCCGGGATGGTCGGCGCTCTGGAAGCAGGCGATGCTGGTCCGGTCGTGGCCGGTGGGCTCCGGGATTCCCGACCTGGCCAGGGAAACGAACCGAGTCTGGTTGTCCGGATGGTCCTCGACGTCCTCGACCAGGATGTCGAGCCCGTAGAGGGTGGCGGCCAGCCGGGGGGCGATGGCTGCGGTGGGACGGGACGACATGGCCGGATCGTGCTGACCCACCAGCCGGGCGGCATCCGCGGTGGAGTTGGTGGCCAGTACCTCCACCGCAGGGAGCTTCTCGTTGAGGAAGCCCCGGCACTGGGAGGTGGCCATGGGGATGGAGGCCACCCGCTCGATGTCCCCCAGAGCGGTGCCCGGGGGGGCCATCAGGTGGAGGTGGATGTCCAGGACCACCTCCCGCTGGATGCGGAGGTCGAACTCGAAGACCAGGCTGTCGATGATGTCCCGAACCGTGCCCTCGATGGCGTTCTCGAGGGGGACGAAGCCCAGGTGGACCTGGCCGTCCCGGACCGATTCGAGCACCTCGACCAGTGACCCGAACGGAGCGATGTCGGCCGAGCGGTAGTCGAGCTCCCCCAGTAGGGCCTCCTCGGTGAAGGTCCCCTCGGGGCCGAGGAACCCGATGCGCAACGACGCGCCGGCGGCGGGGTCGGAGGATGCGTCCGGTGCCATACCCAGGCAGGATAGTGAACATCATGGACGAATCAGGACTGCAGCGCCTGCTCGCCGAGGTGCAATCGGGAGCCCTCTCGCCGGACGAGGCCGTGCACCGGCTCCGCCGGCTGCCCTTCGCCGACCTCGGTTTCGCCAAGGTGGACCACCACCGCTCCCTGCGTCAGGGCCTGCCCGAGGCGGTCTACGGGCAGGGCAAGTCGGCGGCCCAGTGCTCGCTCATCGTGGGGGAGTTGCTTTCCGAGGGCGACGGGCCGGTCATCCTGACCCGGGCCGACACAGTCCAGGTCGAGCTGGTGGCGACCGACCACCCCGGGGGCGAGCGGACGGTCACCGGTCCGGCCACCGGGGCCGACCAGGTCCGCGGGGAGCTGTCCGCGGTGGTGTGGCGGCCGGCGCCGGTGCGAGCGGCCCGCACCCTGGTGGTCACCGCCGGAACCTCGGACCTCCCGGTGGCCCGGGAGTGCCTGGCCACCCTCACCGCCCTCGGACTCCGGCCGGTGCTGCTGGCCGACTGCGGGGTGGCCGGGGTGCACCGCCTGCTGGCCTCGGCCGACGAACTGGCCGACGCCGACGCCGTGGTGGTGGTGGCCGGCATGGAGGGGGCGCTGGCCAGCCTGGTCGGCGGCATCACCCCCGCACCCGTGGTGGCCGTCCCCACCAGCACCGGATACGGCGCCGCCCTCGAGGGGGTCACCGCGCTGCTGGCCATGCACGCCTCCTGCGCCGCCGGGATCACCGTGGTCGGTATCGACAACGGGTTCGGTGCGGCCTGCGCGGTGGCCCGGATGCTGCCGTGAATCGGCCGGCGTGGTGAGGCTGGTCCAGCCGGGGGCGACCGGCGAACCGGCTGTGGAGGAGGCGACGGGAGCGGGGGGACCGCGCACGGTGGCCTGGTTCCACTGCTTCGCCGGGATCGCCGGGGACATGGCGCTCGGGAGCCTGCTGGACGCCGGGGCCGATCTGGTCGAGGTGCGGGCCCTGTTGGAGCGGCTGCCGATGGGGGGGTGGTCGCTGGAGTCGCAGGCCGTTCTCCGGGGTGGGATCGCCGCCACCCGGGCGGTGGTCAGCGCCGAGGACGACGTGGTCGTGCGGACCCACGCCCACATCGTGGGGCTGATCGGCGAGGCCCGGCTGCCCGAGCGGGTCACCCGTCGGGCCCTGGCCGCGTTCGCGGCGCTGGCCGACGTGGAGGCCAGGCTCCACCGACGGCCCGGTGGACCAGGTCCACTTCCACGAGGTCGGAGGACACGACACGATCGTGGACATCGTGGGGACGGCGGCGGCCCTCGAGGTCCTGGGCGTCGATGAGGTGCGGGCCAGCCCGGTGGCCACCGGGCTGGGCATGGTGCGGGCCGCCCACGGGATGCTGCCCAACCCGGCGCCGGCGGTGGTGGCGCTGCTGGAGGGGGTGCCCACCTGGGGACGTGACGTTGCCGTGGAGCTGACCACGCCGACCGGGGCGGCCCTGCTGGCCGCGCTGTCGGCCGGGTACGGGCCCATGCCGCCGATGCGGGTGACCGGCCAAGGGTTCGGGGCAGGCACCCGTGAGCTCGACGAGCTCCCCAACTGCACCCAGGTGGTGACCGGTGTGGGGGTCGATCGCCGGAGCGGATCCGACGCTGGTCGCGGCGCCGGCGCTGACACCGACCGCGACGCCGACGCCGGCCAACCGGTCTCCCTGCTGGAGGCCAACGTCGACGACGCCACCGGTGAACAGCTGGCCCATGCCGTCGGGGCCCTGCTCGAGGCCGGGGCCCACGACGCCTGGCTGACCCCGGTCGTCATGAAGAAGGGCCGACCGGGGACGGTGGTCCATGCGCTGGGGGATCCCTCCCAGGTCGCCCGGCTGCGTGCCGTCCTCCGGGAGACCACCGGCTCCCTCGGGGTCCGGGTCACGCCGGCCGAGCGGTGGCCCGCGGCCCGGTCCGTCCACTCGGTGTGGGTCGACGGTCAGATGATCAGGGTCAAGGTGGCGGCGGGGAAGGTCAAGGCCGAGTACGAGGACGTCGCCCGCGCCTCGCGGCGAACCGGCAACGCGTTACGCGAGGTGGCGTTCCGTGCCGAGGCCCTCTGGCGGGAGGAGCACGACGCAACCAGTGAGGTCCCCCCTGGACGGTTGGGCGATCCCGATGACGGTGGAAGTGGGTCCCCGGCCTGACCGACCGCGTCGGGTCGGAGGTCGGCCGGCCCGAGCCGGGCGGTGGGAGCGGCGGGACCTACCCGGACCGTTGGAGCGAGTAGGCACCGCCGCGGGCATCGTCCGGCGCTATCCAGCTCCACTCCTTGCCGGAGCGCTCGATCCGGTGGCGATGGTGGGTCTTCAGGTAGTGGTGCCAGTGGCAGAGTCGGACCAGATTGCCGAGCGTGGTGATCCCGCCCTCGCCCACCGGGTGGATGTGGTCGATCTCGAGGCCGTCGCGCAGGTCGCATCCGGGCACGGCACACGTCTGGTCGCGTTCGACCAGGGCCCGGCGCACCGCGGCCGGAATGGTGCGGCCGGCATGGGCCACGGCGGAGACGTCCACCCCGTCGGTGACCAGGACACTGAGGATGGAGTCGACGGCGAGCTGCCGGGCGACCTCGACCGGGATGGGTCCGATGCCGGGTATCTCGCAGATCTCGCCGCCCTCGACGCGGCCCCGGATCAGGGCGGCATGGTCCACCCGGACGTGGACCATGGTGGACGGGCCGTGCGGGCGGGGTCCGTGCGACGGTGCTCCGGCACCGGTCCCCGATCGGGAAGTGGTGGTGGCTGGCGAGGTCGAGGGACCGCAGGCGTCACCGGTCGCCCCGGGGATGGGGTCCCCAGCGGCCAGACGGACGAGAGCGTCGGCGGCCACGGCCTTCCGCGGCTCGTCCACCCCGGCCCGCAGGGCCTGGCGGGCCAGCCGGTCGGTCTCGTCCTTGACCGCCGCCAGGAGCCGAGCGCCCTGATCGGGGGTCAGCCGGGCGTCGAACCGGACCGCCCCGTCTCGGTCGGTCCAGTTGCGTAGGTAGCGGCCGCGGTGGATCGACCGGTAGGCGGCCTCCTGGTCGGGACCGGTCGCCTTCACCCGCCGACAGCGCAACTTCAGCACGCTCATCGGCTGCTTGCCGGCCGCGTCGACCAGCTCCTGTTCGGAGTCCGGCTGAACGGCGGCGGCCCCGGCGATCTCCTTGACCTGGGACTCCGACAGCAAGCCCTGGCGCATGGCCTCGTCGGTGGCAGGCAAGGAGCCGAGCTGGCGGGCGGCCTCGAGTGTGGTGATGGCCGGTCCCAGGCCGGTGCCGCTGGCCTCGGCCACGTGGGCCGCGGCGGAGCGGTGGCCGGCCTGGCGCCAGACGTTGGAGGACTCGACCCGACGTGCGGCCAGGAGCTTGCCCCCGGCGGCCAGCTTCTCGATCTCGGCGAAAGCCTCGAGCACCCGGGCGGCGTCGGCGCCGCTCACGACCTCGGGCTCGAATCCGGCGATCTCGGACCGAAGGGTCTCCGCCACGGCGTTGAGCGTCGTCAACTTCATGGGTCCCAGCCTCGCAGGAGGGTGTATCAGCGAGGGTTGGTCGGTGGGTGGCGGCAATTCACCACCGGAGCCGAGTACCTTCTTGCCGGACGGCGTCCGAGCGCACCGTTGCGTGTCTCCGCCCGCTCGGGGGCGGTCGCCGCCCCCAGGGAACCCAGCTCACCCCACTCCGGCCTCTGAAAGGAACCGTCCCATGTCCCGTGTTCGTACCCTCACCCTGGTGGCGGTGTCCGCCGCGGCCCTCGGCCTGGCCGGGTGCAGCAGCTCGTCCTCGAGCCCGACCACCACGACCTCGGCGGGCTCGTCCACCCCGACCACCTCCGACCCAGCGGCGACCATCCCCGCCTCGGACCGATCGGCGGCCGGCACGGCGGGGACGGCCCCCGTCGTCACGGTGCCGTCGGGGCCGCCGCCGACCACCCTGGAGACGGCCGACCTGATCACCGGGTCCGGGCCGGCCGCCAAGGCCGGGGATTCGGTGACCGTGCAGTACGTGCTGGCCACCTACAGCTCCGGCAAGACCATCCAGTCGTCGTGGACCAGCCAGCCGTTCACCTTCACCTTGGGAGCGGGCCAGGTCATCCCGGGCTGGGACAAGGGCGTGGCCGGCATGCAGGCCGGAGGCCGGCGCGAGCTCATCATCCCCCCGAGTCTCGGGTACGGAGCCCAGTCCCCCGGAGCCGGGATCTCGGCCAACGACACGCTGGTGTTCGTCGTGGACCTGCTCAAGATCAACTGAGCCCGGCCGCTGTCGGACACCGACCTACAACGATCCGGTCACGGCGAGCAGCCCGAGGGCTGCGGCCATGGCCAGCGGCACGGTCATCAGGCCGATCCCCACGGCACGGAGTACCGGAGGGTCCGATCCGGCCGACCGCGCCGTCCGCCACCACAGGATCCAGGCCAGCGAGCCGCTCATGAAGAGGTTGGGGCCGATGTCGAGTCCGACGAGCAGGGGGAAGGGGTGGGGCGGCACCCGGGCGGCCAGCAGCGCGGCGGCCGGGAGGTTGTTGACCAGCGTCGTGGAGAGGGCGGCCACCGCGGCAGTGCCCACCGCGTCCAGATGGGAGAGCAGGGTGGCCGGCCCCGACCACGACCGACCGAGGGTTCCGAGGGCCGTGGCGATCCCGAACAGCCCCACCAGCACCGGCAGCCCCAGCACCTCGAGGATGTGGTCGAGCCGCTGACGACGAGCCACCAGCCGGGCGGCGATGACCACCAGGCCCAGCCCGGCCACCGGTAGCGCCGGGTTCCGCAGGGCCACCACCAGAACCGTCACCGCCGCCACGGCCATGGCGCCCAGGCCGAGGACGACCGGGGTGGCCAGGTCGCCGGGATCGGCGTACCGGTCTGACCGTCCGTCCCCGGCCACCAGCTGGTCCTCCTGCACAGGGCCGACCGCCCCGAGTGATCGGCGTTCGGCCACGGCGACGACGACGCCGGTGACCCCGACCGCACCCATCCAGGGCAGGGCCATGTGTCCCAAGAACTGCCCACCGGACAGGTGCAGGTGGCCGAGGACGATCAGGTTGGTGAGGTTCGAGCCGGGCAGGAGCAGGCTGCCGGCGTTGGACAGCAGGAGGCAGCCGATGAGGAGGGCCGCCTCGCCCCGTCCCCGGTGGCGGGCGGCATGGACCAGCACCGGGGTCACGAAGACCACGGTGGTGTCCAGGTTCAACAGGGCGGTCACCCCGGCTGCCAGCACGGCGGATCCGGCGAAGAGCGCCAGGCCGTTGGGAGCGGTCCGGGCCAGGCGGTGTCCGGCGGCGGCGAAGAGGCCGTCCTGGTCGGCCACCAGGCCCACCAGCAGGAGTCCGGCCACCAGTACGAAGGGCGACCACACCTGGGAGGCGGCCGAGCGGGCGTCGCTTCCATCCACCCCGACAGCCACGACCGCCGCCGCCACCCCCGACCCGGCCAGGACCCACCCCCACGTGCGGGCCACCAGACCGGGCGGATCGCCCGCCGACACCGGCGTCGGGGACGGGGAAGGCAGCCGGGCGGACATCGCCGTCCATCATGCCCGCCGAAGGAGCAGGCCAATCCGTTGCTCCTTGACGTGCACGGGTCGTAAGGGCATACTTACGGTAAGTTATGACTAACGTACTTGCCCTCGGGGCGCTGGCCGACCCGACCCGACGGGAGATCTTCGAGCGGCTCGCCGCACGGCCCCAGGCCGTCGGGCGAGCTGGCCGATCAGGTCCCGGTGAGCAGGCCGGCCGTGTCGCAGCACCTCAAGGTCCTGAAGGACGCCGGCCTGGTGGTGGACCGAGCCGAGGGCAGCCGGCGCATCTACCGGCTCGACCCGGCCGGGATCGGTGAGCTCCGGGAGTACCTGGACCGATTCTGGGGGACGGCCCTCGTCGCTTTCAAGGGCGTCGCCGAACAGAGGGACGGGGACGGGACCCAGAGACAGAGACCGGAGGGAGAACAGAGAGGTGACCCTGAACATGAGTGAGCCGAGCACGGCCGTACGGTCGTCCATCGTGGTGGAGGTGCCGATCGACCGGGCCTTCGCCGTATTCACCGAGGACATCGGGAGCTGGTGGCCCCCTGAGCACCACATCCTCCCGGGGGAGTTGGCGGAGATGGTCTTCGAGCCGCAGGTGGGCGGCCACGTCTACGACCGGGCGGTCGACGGCAGCGAGTGCCGCTGGGCCCGGGTGCTGGCCTTCGAACCCCCGGACCGGATCGTGATCTCCTGGGACGTGAGCCTGCAGTGGCAGCTGGAGACCGATCCCTCCCGGACCAGTGAGGTCGAGGTCCGCTTCACCGCCGAGGCCACCGACCGGACGAGGGTGGAGCTGGAGCACCGGAAGATCGAGCGTCACGGTGACGGGTGGGAGCAGATGCGCGGAGCAGTCGGCTCGCCCGACGGATGGGACGCCGGGCTCCGGTCGTTTGCCATCCGGGCCGCGGCGGCGCAGTTGGAGGCCCGATGAGAGGATTCGTGCTCCGGCTCCTCCCGCCCCGGGACGACTTCGCCCTCACCATGACCGAGGGGGAGCGGGCCACCATGGACGAGCACGTCCGCTACTGGTCGGCTCTGGCCGCCGACGGGAAGGCGCTGGCGTTCGGACCGGTGGCCGACCCGCGCGGCCCCTACGGGATCGCCATCGTGCTGGCCGAGGATGTCGCTGCGGCCGAGGCCCTCCGGGACGGGGACCCGGCCCCGGTCTCGGCCCACGGCTTCCGGACCGAGCTGTTCCCCATGCCGGCCCTGGTCACGCCGGAGGGACGGTACGACGCCGCGTGAGCCGAGCGGGTTGACCCTGCCGGTCGGCCTCCCTACCGTTCGGGCATGGCCATCCCCACGTTGCAGCTGCTCTCCCTCCCGGTGACCGACCAGGCACCGGCCCGGGCCTCCCACGTGGACGTCACCTGGTTCGAGACCATGCGCCCGGGCCCGACCGAGGGCCCCGTCCTCGAGTCGGGCGACCTCGACGGCCGCGTCGATCGCCTACGGGAAAAGGGGGTAGGCATCGAGGGCGAGGTGGAGGACGCCCCCCGGGGCCGGTACGTGACCTTCGACGAAGACGACGGCAACGGGTTGGTCATCCGGGAGACCGCCGGGCCGACCACCCGATGAGGGTCTCGATCCTCGACGACTACTTCGACACTCTCCGGACCCTGGACTGCTTCGCTCTGTTGGACGGCCACGACGTCACGGTCTGGACCGACCACGTCGATGACGTCGACGAGTTGGCCGGCCGTCTGCAGTCGGCCGAGGCCCTGGTCCTCATCCGCGAGCGGACCCCGATCCGCGGCGCCGCTTCTGGACCGACTGCCCGAGCTCAAGCTGATCAGCCAGCGGAGCGTCTTCCCCCACATCGACGTGGACGCCTGCACCCGGCTGGGCATCGTGGTCTCCTCCGACTTGCACCAGGGTTCGCCGTCCTTCGCCACCGCCGAGCTGACCTGGGGCCTGGTCATCGCGGCGATGCGCCGAATTCCCCAGCAGGCCGTCTCCATGAAGGCCGGCCACTGGCAGGACGGGATGGGGCGGTCGTTGGGTGGAAAGACGCTGGGGATCTACGGTTACGGGCGGATCGGCCAGGTGGTGGCGGGATACGGCAGGGCCTTCGGGATGGACGTGGTGGTCTGGGGCGGCGAGTCCTCACGCGCTCGGGCCGAGGCCGACGGTCTGGTGGTGGCATCGGGCCGGGAGGCGTTCTTCGAGCAGTGCGACGTGCTCTCCCTCCATCTGCGACTGGTCGATGCCACCCGAGGGCTGGTGACTCCCGCCGATCTGTCGCGCATGAAGCCGACGGCCCTGCTGGTCAACACCAGCCGGGCCGGGCTGATCGAGCCCGGTGCGCTGGCCGAGGCCATCCGAGCGGGGCGCCCGGGGATGGCCGCCGTCGACGTCTACGAGACCGAGCCGTTGGTGGATCCGGACCATCCGTTGCTGGTCATGGACAACGTTGTGTGCACGCCTCACATCGGCTACGTCACCCGGGAGGAGTGGGAGCTCCAATTTCACGACATCTTCGCCCAGATCAACGCCTTTGCCGCCGGGTCGCCGACCAACGTGGTCAACCCCGAGGTGCTCGACGGTCGACACTGAAGGGGAGCGGGGTCCCCCGGATCGTCACGACCTCCACGTTGCTGGCGCGGTGACCGACGTGCGCCCCGGCGGGTTGGTTTCGTCGGCGCCAGGCGAAATTGCCCCCTTCTCAAGGGGGCTCGAACTTGTTACGATGCAAGCTCGGACTACACGCCTCCACGAAAGGAGATGCCAGATGACCATCGCACCCGACAGCGCCAAGCTCGGCATCCACGTGGACCGGGCGTCGTTCCCGACCTCGCCCCACATGGCCTGACCCCTCGAGGGATCACCATCGCCCGCAACGGGCCAGCCGGGCAACACCGCCTTCCGGTGCCTCTTGCCCACCCGCACGATCGTTCCCTCCGGCGGAACAATCCACCACCCGCTCATCGCGTGTACCGCCCGATGAGCTCTCTGCAAGGCATTCCCATGAATCCACTACTCCTCCACCAAATTGCCGACGAACGGGTCATCCACCGTCGGCGGTCCTTTTACGCTCAGGAACACAAGGTGTTGCGGGCGCCCGGTGCCCCGCGCCGCCTGACGATGCGCGTCCGGACCGGCGTCGGCGGCTTGCTGATCACCGTGGGTACCCGTGTGGCCGGGAAGCGTTCGGACTCCGTGCGCCTGAGCCGCACGTCGACGTAGCAGGTGAGAGCGGTGAGGAGCCGGGCCTGGGCGCGGCGAGCACAGACCGGCGTGTCGTCGAGCGTCGGCTCAGGCCCCCCGGCTGCGGCGGTACACGTTGGTGGTCCGCGGCTCGAAACCCATGCGCACGTAGAGCCGGTTGGCCGCCTCGCGGCTGGGGCGCGAGGTCAGGTCGACCGTCCGGGCCCCGACGGCTTCGGCCCGCTCGAGCGCCGCCAGCACCAGGGCCTCGCCGGCGCCGGCGCCGCGGGCCGACTCGTCCACCACCACGTCCTCGATCCAGGCCCGCAGGCCGGTCGGCACCCGGAAGAGGGCCAGGGTCAGCGAGCCGACCAGGGTGCCCGAGCCGTCCCGGGCCACCAGCACGATCGATGCCGCCGACTCGACCATCTCGGCCAGCTCGGCCCGACCCGGCGGGGGGGAGGACGACGAGAGCTGCGGGATCAACCGGGCGAAGGCCTCGACCAGCTCGTCGGTGACCTCGGTGGCCTCGGCCACCGTCACCGCGGCCGTTGTGTCCCCGTCCGCCGGCACCGCTGGACGGGCGGGCTGGGCGATCCTCGAGGGGCACAGGGTGGGAGTGTAGCCAGCACCCGTCGACGCCTCGGGTGATGCGAACTCCGGTGGATCGTGGCGGTGCGGGGCTCAGGTCTTGTCGGGGTCGCCGCGCCAGATCGGCGAGCGCACCGAGTCGTAGAGCACCTCGATCGGGTCCCCCCGCAGGGCGGAGAAGACGTGCTCGCCCCACCGCTCCGCCCCGGCCAGCGGGAAGGGCAGCTGGTCGAGGGCGAACCATCCCACGTCGGCGCGACTCCAGCGGGTGGGCCTTGAGCTCGCCGCCGATCGGCCCGGCACTGGAACACCAGGGAGTAGAGGGGGATGCGGCTCATGCCGATCCGGAGCCCGTCCAGCACGGCGATGAGGCGGACCACCTCGACCTCGATGCCGGTCTCCTCCTCGACCTCCTTCACCACCACCTCGGCGGCCGAGTAGCCCACGTCGGCCCATCCGGTGGGGTAGAGCCAGACACCCGAGTCGGCCCGCTGGACCAGCAGCATCTCGCCCTGGTCGTTGCCCACGGCCGCCCCGACGGCCACCTTGGGGGTCACGTAGCCGGGCACGCCCTTGCCCACCGAGCCCAGCCACTCCTCGACCAGGCCCTCGGCGTCCTCGGCGCCCAGGGTGCCGATCGTCGACGGCCACCCGGATGTCGGCCGCCACCCGCAGGATCTCCTCGAACCGCTCCTGCTCGTAGAGGGACTCGGTGAAGCCCAGCCCGGTACGGGCGATGCCGGCCAAGGCCTCGCTCCAGCGGAGGAGCTGCTTGGTGGAGGGGAGGGGGTCCACGCGAACCGACGCTACCCGCTGCCAACGCCGGGGCGCATCCATCAGGCAGAATGTGGTGTGTCCGTTCACGAGGATTGCCGCCACTACGTCATGCAGACCACCGCCCACGAGGAGAAACTCGAGCGGTGCCGGGTGGGGGCCAACGAGCAGATCCCGTTCGCCTGTCCCGATGGCTGCCTGTTCTACGAGCCCCGCAAGGTGTCCGGGCGCGGGCTGGACCATCCGGGACACCCGACTAGTCCCGACGCCCTGAGATCGGTCGGACCCGATCCGGGGGTCCGCTCAGCTCTCGACCACGTCCCCCAGCAGGTCGACCTGCACCCCTTCGCCCCGGAGCCACTCGACGGCCCGGTCGATGGTGGCCCCGTCGCCGTCCAGCTCGCAGATGATCCAGCCGTCGGCCTCGCCCACGTCGGCCCGCCGGATGTTGGGGACGATGTCCAGCTCCTTGACCATGCGGGCGATGATCGGCTCCCGCACCAGCTCCTCGGGGAAGGTGAGCCGGACCCGGACCCGGATCATGCCCGGCTCCCGGCCCGAGGCCCGGACCGGCGTCGGGTCCGCGCCCCGTGGGGCCCGCTCCTCGCCACCCAGTGCCTGGTTGAGGTTGCCCGAGCGGAACCCGTCGAGGTCGAGGGTGACGTACCGGTACCCGGCCCGGTGCACGGCGGCGCTGACCTCGCGGCGGCGGGCCACCACGGCGGCCAGGTCCTCGGCGGGTACCTCGATGCGGGCCGTGTCGCCGTAGTGGCGCACCCGGAGCTGGGCGAAGCCGAGTGCCCGGAGACCCGACTCGGCCTCGGCCACCGATCGCAGGGTGCCCAGGGTGACCGGGGTGCCGTAGGGGACGCGGGAGGCCAGGCAGGCGGCGGCCGGCTTGTCCCAGGTGCGGAGGCCCAGCCGTCTCGACCAGTCCCGCACGTCGGCCTTGGTGAACCCCGCCTCCACCAGGGGGAAGCGGGCCCCGGCCTCCATGGCGGCCTCCTGACCCGGCCGGTGGTCGCCCAGGTCGTCGAGGTTCACGCCCGAGCACCACGGTGGCGGATGCCCCGTTGTCAGCTCCGATACCCCGGGCCAGGGGTGCCAACGCCTCCATCAGCGAGGACTTGCAGTGGAAGCAGCGTGAGCCGTCGTTGGCCGAGTACGCCGGGTCGGCCAACTCGTCGGTGTCCACCTCGGCGTGGTCGAGGCCCCACTCGGCGGCCAGCTGCCGGCAGTCGGCCAGCTCCTCGGGGGCCAGGGACGGGGAGACCGCGGTCACGCACCGGACCTGGTCGGCTCCCAGCGTGTCGGTGGCCACCCAGGCCAGGAAGGCGGAGTCCGCCCCGCCGCTGAAGGCCACCACCACCGGGCCGATACGCCTGAGTCCGGCCCGCAAGGCCTCGAGATCCCCTCCCGGACGGTGCTCACTCATCCGGTGACACCTGGGCCAGCACCTGCTCGACCGGTCCCACCATGCCGGTGAGGAAGGGGCCGAACTCGGCGAAGCGGGCCGAACCCTCGTCGAAGCGCATGGTGTAGACGCAGTCCTTCAGATCGTCGGGATGGACGCCGAACAGGGTCACCCCCCACTCCCAGTCGTCGATGCCGGTGGAGCCGGTGATGAGCTGGACGATGCGCCCGGCGAAGGCCCGACCGGCCGCCCCGTGGCCGTACATCATGGCCTTGCGCTCCTCGAAGGGCATGGAGAACCAGTTGGACCCCTCGGTCTCCCCGCGGCGCTTGGACATGGGGTAGAAGCAGAAGGCGGTCATACCCTCAGGAGGCAGGCGGGGGTAGAGGCGGGTCTGCTTCATCTCGTCGGGCAGCCCGGCGGCGTACTCGGAGACCTCGGTCAGTGAGACGTAGGAGGCCGTCACCACCAGCCCGGCGGCCTGGAGGTCCGACTGGAAGCGCCGCAGCCGCCAGTGGTCGGCACCGAGGGCCATGAACCCGAGATCGGCCTTGTGGCCCAGCATGGCCACCGACACCACCTGGAGATCGTCGGCCTCGGCCGTCTTCACCGCCTGGACGACCGCTTGGAGGTTGACGCGGGGCCCGCGGTCGGAGGTGGACACGCCGGGCAGTTTGCAGAACAGATGGAGTACACCCCAGCCGACCGAGGGAACGAGGGGATCAGTCACGCGCCCCAGTGTACGGCTCCCTGCGCCCCGGGAAGACCGGCCCGATCGCCGGGTGGACGAACGAAGGGCGCCCGCTGGGGCGCCCTTCGTTCACGTGTCGTGACGACCCAGAAGTCGTCCGTCTCCTGTCGTGACGACCTAGAAGTCGTCCGTCTCCTGTCGTGACGACCTAGAAGTCGTCCATGCCCCCGCCGGGCATGGCCGGGCGCACCCTCTTCGGGCTTGTCCACGATGACCGCTTCGGTGGTGAGGAACAGGGCGGCGATGGAGGCGGCGTTCTGCAGGGCCGAACGGGTCACCTTCACCGCGTCGATGACCCCCGACTTGAACGAGGTCCTCGTACTCGCCGGTGGCGGCGTTGAGGCCCTCGTTGGGCTTCTTCAGATTGCGGACCTTGTCCACGATGACCCCACCCTCGAGGCCGGCGTTGACGGCGATCTGCTTCAGGGGCTCCTCGACGGCCCGGGCCACGATGCGGGCACCGGTGGCCTCGTCGCCCTCCAGCTTCTCGGCGGTCTCCAAGATGGCGGTCTGCGAGCGGAGCAGGGCGACGCCACCGCCGGGCACCACGCCCTCCTCGATGGCGGCCTTGGTGGTGGAGACGGCGTCCTCGATGCGGTGCTTCTTCTCCTTCAGCTCCACCTCGGTGGCGGCACCGACCTTGATGACGGCCACGCCGCCGGACAGCTTGGCCAGGCGCTCCTGCAGCTTCTCCCGGTCGTAGTCGGAGTCGGTGTTCTCGATCTCGGCCTTGATCTGGTTGATCCGGCCCTTGATCTCGTCCTCGGAGCCGCCGCCCTCGACGATGGTGGTCTCGTCCTTGGTCACCACGATCTTGCGGGCGGTGCCCAGCAGGTCGAGCCCCACGTTCTCCAGCTTGAGGCCGACCTCCTCGGTGACCACCTGGCCACCGGTGAGGATGGCGATGTCCTGGAGCATGGCCTTGCGGCGCTCGCCGAACCCGGGGGCCTTGACGGCGACGCTCTTGAAGGTGCCGCGGATCTTGTTGACCACCAGGGTGGCCAGGGCCTCGCCCTCGAGGTCCTCGGCGATGATCACCAGCGGCTTGCCGGCCTGCATGACCTTCTCCAGGAGGGGGAGCAGGTCGCGCACCGCGGTGATCTTGGACCCGACCAGCAGGATGTAGGCGTCCTCGAGGACCGCCTTCCATGCGCTCGGGGTCGGTCACGAAGTAGGGGGAGATGTAGCCCTTGTCGAAGCGCATGCCCTCGACCAGGTCCATGTCCATGCCGAAGGTCTGGGACTCCTCGACGGTGATGACGCCGTCCTTGCCCACCTTGTCGATGGCCTCGGAGATCATCCCGCCGATCTCGGGGTCAGCGGCGGAGATGGAGGCCACCTGGGCGATCTGCTCCTTCGAGTCGGTCTCCTTGGCGATGCCACGCAGGCTGGCCACGGCGGACTCCACCCCGGCCTCGATGCCCTTCTTCAGGGACATCGGGTTGGCCCCGGCGGCCACGTTGCGCAGTCCCTCGTGGACCATGGCCCAGGCCAGGACGGTGGCGGTGGTGGTGCCGTCACCGGCCACGTCGTCGGTCTTCTTGGCCACCTCTTTGACCAGCTCGGCGCCGATCCGCTCGAAGGGGTCCTCGAGCTCGATGTCCTTGGCGATGGAGACGCCGTCATTGGTGATGGTGGGGGCGCCCCACTTCTTGTCCAGGACGACATTGCGGCCTTTGGGTCCGAGGGTGACGCGTACGGCGTCGGCGAGCTTGTTCATACCGCTCTCGAGGGACCGGCGGGCCTCCTCGTCGAACGTGATCAATTTGGCCATCAGGTGTTCCTCCGTGTCGTTGGCACTCTGTAGGGCGTTAGCACTCTACAAGGTCGAGTGCTAATAGCAAACCACGTGAGGGACCGGTGCGCAACCGCGGGTCCCCCGGGGGACGGCCGTGGTGGCGTCGGCAGGTACCGCCGGTCCTGAAGGCCCGCTCCCGTCGCTACCGCAGAGAGTGAGCCTTTTATTCCCATTGGAGGAAGCACAACCTCATGCTCCGTGAGCAAAGGCCAGACTGGTGGGGGCGAGCCAGCGGCGCCCTCGGCGGCGCCTGCACTCGGCTCGGCACCTGGAGGTCAGCATCGCCCCGGCCAACCGGCGCGAGGTCCTCCTCTCCCGCCGGGCATCGTGGTCCGAGCGACCCCAGGCCCACGGGGGCTGAAGACCGGCGTGACCATGGCCCTGGCTGGCGTCCCGCTCCTCACGTTCGGCTGACCCACCTGCCGGGCGCCCGACCGATGGGCGGGGTCACCTCACTCCAGGAGACCGGACCGCTCGAGGAAGCCGTCGAACAGCAGGGCGGTCTGCGTCTCGGGTCCGTTGCCCTGCGTGTCGAAGCCGGCCAGGAGATCCTCGGCCTGACCGGGTCGGAGATCGCCCCGGGCCCGGGCGTTGTGCACCCACTGCCCGACGATCTGGCCGGTCACCTCGGGATGGAACTGGACCCCGGTGTGGATGCCGGACACGAAGGCCTGGAGGGACACGTCGGTGTGGGCCAAGGCCTCGGAGCCCGGCGGTGCGGTGAAGGCGTCCTCGTGCCACTCCAGCCACGGCCCCGGGGGGATCCGTTTCGGGTCGGCCGTGTCGAGGGGGCGCCACCCGATCTCCGGACGGAGGGCCCGGGTGACCTCGCCCCCCAGGACCTGGGCCAACAGCTGGCCGCCGAAGCAGACCCCGAGCACCGGGATGCCGGCGACCACGGTTTCGGCCACCAACGCCCGTTCCGGTCCGATCCACTGCACGCTGGCATCGAGGACCGACGCCTCCGAGCCCATCAGCACCAGCGCGTCGTACGATCCGAGAGCGGGCAGCGAGGACGAGCCCCGGTCGGCCCGGCACTCCCGGACCTCACAGCCAGCGTCCCGGGCCAGCCGGCCGAGCACTCCGGGGACATCGTGCTCGCTGTGCTGGAGGAAGGTCATGCGGGGCGGCATCGGGTCGGTCTCCTGTTCCTGGCGGCTCCTCCGGCCGCGTCCGGCGCATCCGCCGCGGCGGCGTTCCCCGAAGTGTAAACATGGTGGCGTCGGCACCATCACCCGTTCGACGCAGGTGGCAAGAGCAGCTCGACGTCGCCGTGGGAGGCGGTATCCAGGTCGCCGTTGGTCTCGGCCGGAGTTCGGCCTACGAGCGGGATCCGGTGCCCCGAGTCGAGGAGCACCGAGGCATGGCCGAGATCCAGCCCACGAGTCGACGAGAGCGGAAGAAGGCGAGAGACACGGGACCGGATCGTCCGGGCGGCCACCGACCTCTTCCGCCGACAGGGGTACCAGGCCACCTCCATCGAGGAGATCACCGAGGCCGCCGACATCGCACCGCGGACCTTCTACTCGTACTTCGACGCCAAGGTCGACGTGGCCATGGTCCAGTTCGAGTTCTGGGTCGACCAGTTCATCGCTCGCCCTCAGCCTCCGACCGCCTTCGGAATCCCCGGAACAGATGTACCGCAACGCCCTGGCCGGTCTCGGAGAGCAAGGATTTGTGACCGGCCGACGACTCCGGGACGAGACGGGACGTCCGTTCCCACCGCTGGCAGTGGGGCTGATCATGGCGGAGACCGAGCCCGAGGTGGCCGGCCGGATCTACCAGTCGCTGGTCCGGCTGCAGACCGACATGGCGGCGTTGTTCCGGGGCCGACTGGGCTTCCCCGCCGGAGCCATCGAGCCCCATGTGGTGGCGGGCGCCATCACCGCCTCGTGGTTCGTGGCGGTCCACGGCTTCGCCGAGATGGCTGCTGTGAATCCCGACCCGCCGTCCACCGACGAGCTCGGGTTGGCCGGATTCGAATGGTACGCCTCCGGTCTCACCCCCCTGTGGGAGGGGCGGACCGCCCCGGAGTAGTCCCATCGCTGGACTCCCTGCGGTCCGACCTGCTTCACTATCGCCAAGGGAGGAATCAGCAGATGACCCAGGTTGACGCACCGAACCGGCGTGAGCGGAAGAAGGCGGTGACCAGGGCCCGCATCATCGAGGAAGCCACGAGGCTCTTCCGGGAGAACGGGTACCAGGCCACCACCATCGAGGACATCACGGAGGCCGCCGACGTCGCCCCTCGGACCTTCTACTCCTACTTCGACGCCAAGGTCGACGTAGCCCTGGCCCAGTTCGAGGAGTGGGCCGAGCGCCACATCGAGGCCATGGAGGCCCGGCCCGGTGGCGAGACACCGGTCGAGATGGCCGCCGGAGCGTTGGAGCAGCTCACCAAGCTGGGCTATGTGACCTCCGAGCGACTGCGGGACACCGACGGTCATCCGTACCCCCCTATCGCCGTGGCCGTGGTCCTCTCCGAGACCGAGCCCGAGGTGGCGGGACGGGTGTACCAGGTGATGGTGGCCTTCCAGTCCCGGATGACCGAGCTGTTCCGCCAGCGCCTCGGCTATCCGGTGGGAGCCATCGAGCCCCGGATCATCGCCGCCTCGGTGACGGCGACCTGGTTCGTTGCCGTCTACGGCTTCGCCGACGTCTGTGCCGGCGATGACGACCCTCCCTCGACCGACGAGCTCGGACTGACCGGGTTGCGCGCCTACAGCCGCGGCCTGTCACATCTGTGGGAAGGCCGGATCGACGGTCCGTCGTAGGGTCTGTGCGCGGCGGAACTTCCCCGCGCCGCCGGGACCCCGGATCGGCCACCGACGAGGGGAGTGACTCACCTCTTCCCTACTCCGGCATCTCCACCCCTTCTTCGCCCTGAGGCCGCTGCGTTTCATCTTCGCCCCGACGCATCGGACGCGCCCCCTACTCCCGCGGTACCCAGGATCGCTCTTCCCTCCCGGACCCCCCTTGAGCCTCGTCGCGGGGCGGACCGTCGCTCCGGTCGAACCGCTGTCCACGACCGTCTGGCTCCGGACCGGCGGATCCATGCATGGATCGACGCGGTTGTGGGAACAGTCACCCCTGAGGAGGTCGCCGCCGCTGATGGCGGTGACCTTCCGCAGATGCGCCTCCGGCGCAGAAAGGAGCTGGGACCGTGAGGAATGTATGGAAAGGGATGGTCGTCGGAGCGCTCACCGGAGCGGCGGCCGGGTTGGTGCTCGACCTGGGCGAGCGCGGGGCCGAAGGGGCCGCGGCGTTGGGCGGGGCGGTAGCTCAGCACGCACCCGAGGTCGCCGACCACCTGCGCCACAGAGTCACCGATGCTGTCTCGGCCGCCTCCGACCGCGCCCGCACCTCTGACGTCCCGGCCCAGGTCAGAGCCACGTCGGCGGCCACCCAGGAGAAGCTCTCGGCTGCGCTGACCGAAGGCCTCCACCGGGCCGGGGCGGCGGCAGGCCAGGGCCAGGAGAAGTTGGCCGGTGCGGTGGACCGGGCCCAGGACGCAGCCGCCCACTCCTGATGGGACAGGAGCAAGGGGGACTCCGGTGACCGCGCTGGACACGCCGGTCCACCACCGGTCGGCAGAGCCGGATCGGACCATCCGAAGTCTGATCCCGGCGCGGCTCGACCGCCTGGGCTGGTCGCGCTTCCACACCATGTTGGTGGTGGCCCTCGGGGTGGCTTGGGTCCTGGACGGGCTCGAGATCACCATCGCCAGCAATGTCACCAGCCTGATCAGCTCCAAGCAGTCGTTGAATCTCTCGTCGGCCGGAGTGTCGTTCGCGGTCGGGACCGTCTACCTGCTCGGTGAGGTGTTCGGGGCCCTGTTCTTCGGACGACTGTCCGACAAATGGGGCCGCCGGAATCTGTTCATGATCACGCTCGGGGTGTATCTGTTCGGCGGGTTCCTCACCGCTCTGACCTTCGGGCACTCGACGTTCTGGGTGTACTGGCTGTATGTCTCGCGCTTCGTCGCCGGTGCCGGGATCGGCGGGGAGTACGCCGCCATCAACTCGGCGATCGACGAGCTGATCCCGGCCAAGTACCGGGGCCGGGTGGACATCGCGGTCAACGGCACCTACTGGGGCGGTGCCCTGATCGGCACCGTCATCACCCTCCTGGTGGTCAACCATCTCCCGGTCAGCTACTCCTGGCGGGTGGCCTTCCTGTTCGGACCGGCACTCGGCGTGGTGATCCTGTTCGTCCGGAAGAACCTGCCCGAGAGCCCGAGGTGGTTGCTCATGCACGGGCGGGAGGACGAGGCCGAGGCGGCCGTCAAGAGGATCGAGGTCTCCACCGAGTCTTCCGGTGGCGATCTCGGGCCGGTCGACGAGTCCAAGGCCATCGAGGTGGCCCCGGCCTCCCGGATCGGATTCGTCACGCTGGCCCGCACCCTCTTCGTCCGCTACCCGAGCCGGTCCGTGCTCGGGGCCACGCTGATGATCACCCAGTCCTTCCTCTACAACGCCATCTTCTTCACCTATGCACTGGTGTTGACCAAGATCTACGGCGTCCCGTCCAAGGACACGGCGTACTACTTCATCTTCTTCGCCCTCGGCAACCTGATCGGGCCGCTGACTCTGGGGCGCCTGTTCGACACCGTCGGGCGCCGACGGATGATCGCCGGAACCTATCTGCTCGCCGGGCTTCTCCTGGCCGTCAGCGCCCTGCTCTTCAATGCCGGACTGCTCAACGCGGTGACCCAGACGGCCTGCTGGTGCGTCATCTTCTTCTTCGCCTCGGCCGGTGCCAGCGCGGCCTACCTGACGGTCAGCGAGATCTTCCCGGTCGAGGTTCGGGCGAAGGCCATCGCGGTCTTCTTTGCCATCGCCCAGACGTTCGGCGCCATCGGCCCCTGGTTGTACGGGCTGCTGATCGGCAACGGGCAGGACCATTTCCGACTGTTCATCGGCTACCTCATCGGTGCCGGGGTGATGGCAGTGGGTGGGATCGTGGAGCTGATCTTCGGGGTTGCCGCCGAGGGCCAGTCCCTGGAGGACGTGGCCAGCCCCCTGTCCTCCGTGGCCGGGCCCTCCCCCCACCTGTCCAACGTGACCGGCGCGCCCCGTGCTCCAGCCGCCCGGGCCATCGGGTTCTGAGCAGCCCGGCGCGGGCGCCGGAGCGGCGGCCCTGCCGACGCCTGCACCACGACCCGAGGCACAGGGAGGCGGGGAGCACAGTGGTCCACCGCTTGAGCCGAGCAGATGGGTACCATCGACTTCCATGGTGAAACGGAAGCAGGCACGTTCGTATCCCGACGACAAGGCCGAGCGCGATCCGAAGGTCGAGTTGACCGGGATCGCCAAGGCGGCCGAGGACCTCTCGGTCGCCGTTGCCGACTTCGACCGGTTGGCCGCGTCGTGGGAGAAGAAGGGCGAGCTCGTCCGAAGCTGAGTCGCTGGAGTCGGCCGCTCAGATCTGACAGAGAGCCTAGGTACGGCGCGGCCCGGTCTAGTGCGACGACGGCTTGGCCCATGGCCGCCGAGCGACGGCAATGGGTGGGTTCGTCGGGGCGATTCCCCGCGGAGCGGGTCCTGACGCGGAACGACGTGGCCGGGATGGCCCTCCCAGCCACGTCGTTCGCTCCTGTGAGAGGACGGAGCGGTGTCAGATGTAGGTCTCGTCGCGTCGGACCACAGTGCCCCGGCCGTCGTCCACGGTGGTCCGGTGCCGACGGGGTCCGGTGGAGGCGAAGAGCGCGATCAGCGACAAGATCGCACCCACTACGCCGACGATCATCAGAATGACGCCGATCGTGTGGATGTTGAAGCCGTGCTGATCGGGACCGACGGTCACGGCGAAGTCAAGTATGGCGCCCACTGTGACGGCGATGATGCTTGCTACCAGGCCACCGGCCATGGTTCAGCCTCCTCGTTCGGGGATACTGCCGCGACTGATCTGCCCACCGGGCGGGACTCGAAACCTCCAATGGCGATACCTGCAGGTCAGGGCCCAGTAGTGGAGCCCGAGCCCCGCCGCCCCGAGCCCCGAGCCCAGTGCCCCGAGCCCCGAGGAGCGGGAGCCCATGGGTCCGACGGCGAGTACCACGGCCCCGATGCCCCACGGATTGCGACGACGGGCGGAGGCCGATCGACAACAGGCCGACGCCGAGGACGATCACACGCTCTCCTTTGTCGGATGCAGCGGGATGTCGCTCTGCCCCGATCCGGAGGGGGCCGGATCCTCAGCGGCCGGAAGGGCGCGGTTGAGGCCGGCTGCGATCGGGTAGAAAGGAAGGCAACGCCAAGCAGGTCGCTGTGTCGGGGCAGAGCTACGAGGGGCACTCAGTGGGGATCACGGCGCGGCAACGCTCTCACTATTGGAGGTTGGCCCAACAGGAAGCGGCCCGCATCGTCGCCATCGAGGCGCTGGTGAGGCTGGCCCAGTTCCCCGACGACAGCGGGGCGGCCATCCGATCGCTCCGCCTGTTGGAGGCTGATCCGTCCGAGATCGAAGTCGCTGCGGCCGGGCTGCGGTGGTCGATCCTCGAGCCCGTCGAGTAGCCGGCCATCGGGTCCACCCCCTCCGGCCGACCGGCCGGTACCGTCGATCCCATGAGTGGAACGCAATACCACGTGGCCGAGGGGGACGGTCCCACGCCGGGGGAGCGTCTCGACACCGCACTGGCCGGCATCGCCCAGGTCACCGAGGAACTGGCGGTGGCCTTCAAGGAAGTGGATCGCCTGGCCACCCGATGGTCCCTCTTCGAGAGCATCACCACCATGGCCGTCGAGCCTTCCCGGGTCTGACCTGCCGGGTCCGCCGGGGCCCCGCTCCGAAGGGCCGGCCGTCGGCGCCCAGCGCGGCCTCAGCCTCATCGGTGGCCCGGACCACGGCCGACCGCGCGGCCCAGGGGTCGAGGAGGAGCGGGTGGGACGATTGCCGGATCGCGCCTTCGCGCCGGTCAAGTCCCGTGGCGAGGTCCTGACCGGGTGGAGTTGCTCAGCCTCCTCAGGGGGGAATCACTTCTGGACACCGTCAGGCCCGCGGCGACTGCTCTCTGCGAATTCCCGGAGCGGAGATTGAAATGAGAACCATTCTCATTTACAGTACCTGAGAAGGTCGCCGCCCCGAGGAGCACCAATAGATGAGACCCATTCCGTCGCCAGCTGCCCCCAGGGCCAGCCCATGGCGGCATGTCTCCACCGTTGTAATCGGCACGGTGACGGTACTCCTCGCCGCCTGCGGATCTGCATCCGGCGGGCCGCCGGCCACCAGTGCCACCACCGGGGGGGCGATCATCCGCGTGGTCGCGGCGGAGAACTTCTGGGGCAGCATCGCCAGCCAGATCGGGGGGAAGCGTGTGCAGGTCACCAGCATCATCACCAACCCCGACACCGACCCCCACAGCTACGAGCCGACCACAGCCGACGCCAGAGCCCTGGCCGGTGCGCAGTTCGTGATCGAGAACGGGATCGGCTACGACCCTTGGGTGCCGAGGCTGCTCGGCGCGGACACGTCGAAGCCGATCGTGCTCAACGTCGGCGAGGTTGTGGATGTCGCCCCCGACGGCAATCCGCACCGGTGGTACAACCCCGCAGACGTGCAGTCGGTGATCCACCAACTTGTGCTTGACTACCGGCGGATCGACCCCGCCGGAGCCGCGTACTTCGCCCGGCAGGCCGGCCATTTCGACGCCGTCGACCTGCAGCAGTACCACTCGGCGATCGCGGCCATCAGGGCGAAGTACGCGGGCACGCCGGTGGGTGCATCAGAATCGATCTTTGCCATGCTGGCCCCCGCTCTCGGCTTGGACCTGATCACTCCGCCGACGTTCCTCAAGGCGATCAGCGAGGGGACCGATGTGTCGGTGGCCGACAAGGAGACCATCGACCGTCAGATCAAGAGTCACGCCATCAGGATCTACGTCTACAACAGCCAGAACGTGACCCCCGACATCCAGGCTCAACTGGTCGAGGTCAAGGCCGAGCACATTCCCTATGCCACCATCACCGAGACGCTGGCACCGGCAAGCGCCACCTACCAGGCCTGGCAGACCCGACAGCTCTTCGGCATCGAAGCGGCACTGGCGAAGGCCGACCGTGGATGAGGAAAGGGTTGCCGAAAGGACCTTCCCATGGGCAATCATCTGCCGTCGCCGACTGCAGCCGGAGATCCTGGATCTGTAGGGACCCGGCCATTTTTTCTGTGCTACTGCCGGCGCCATATGCTGCACGCTGTGCCTTCCCGTTGCTTCGCCCTTCGGTTGCGATCTGTACGGGCCGCAGAATTGGGAGGACATGAGCGAAGATGCAGTTTCAAGGTCGGATGGGAACCCTGAGAAATTCCCCCCGATCTGCATTTGGAGAGGTGCGAGAGCGGCCGAATCGGACTCACTGCTAATGAGTTGACCTGGGTAACTGGGTCCGAGGGTTCAAATCCCTCCCTCTCCGCTGCACCGCCGGGCTGTGCCGTCGAACTTCGCCGGCACAGCCCGGTGCCGGCCGTTCCCGGACCGGGTCAGGGTACGTAGGCGCCGAGGAAGGCCAGCAGCGCGTAGCCGAACATGGTGGCCGCGCTGAGGACCAGCACGGTGGTCTCGACCCGCCGGGACCGCAGCAGGGTCGCCGCCGCCAACAGCAGGGGGAAGGCGCTGAGGGCGTACCGTTCGAACGAGTCGAGATTCGATCCGGAGGCCGCCACCACCACGATGGCCACGGAGTACAGCCCGTAGGAGATCGGCAGCGTCCGGAACACCACCACCACCAGCACCACGCTGACGAGCCACCCAGGGCAGATGGAGGCCGGTCCCGACGTGGTGGCCCCGGAGCAGGTTGACGGCGTCGTGGTACAGGGTGACCGCCGGGATCGGTGAGGCCACCGTGGCGGGAGGGGTCGGTCTGGAGGGTCAGCGGTTGGTGAAGCTCCCGAACTCGATGCCGGCATAGCCGAGGTAGGCCAGCAGTCCGGCGGCCGGGGCCAGCACGGCCACGAGCGCGGCCACCCGTTGGCGCCCACCCGATGGCCCGCACCCCACCGAGCGCCTCGCAGAGGGCCGGGATCAGCAGAAGGCAGCCGATGGGCCGGGCGGTGCCGGCCAGGAAGCCCAGCGCCGCCGCGGTAAGCCAGCGCTGGTGGCGGAGGCAGGCAGAAACAGGTCACGGCCAGCAGGATCAACAAGCGAGTCCGAGTAGCCCATGACCAGTGACGAAGGCCGCCGGACCAGGTTGAGGAGCCAGGCCGCCGAGCGGGCCGTGCGGCATCGCCGAACTCCGATCTTGGCCAGCAGGTAGAGGGCCATGGTGGCGGCCAGGGCGCTGGCGTTGGAGATCAGGCCGGTGACGGCGTCGACCGGGAGGAAGGTGACGTGGTGGATGGCGCCGGCCACCACCGGAAAGAGTGGGAAGAAGCGCAGGCCCTGGGTCCCCACGGCGTGGTAGCCGTGGGCGGCGAGATCGGAGTACCACCCGGCGTCCCAGCTCCACAGCCCGGCGTGGGCGTCGGCGATGGCCTTGGCGTTCCGGATGTCGAGGTGGGAGATCTCGTACTTGGCCAGGGCCAGGGCCGCCAGGACCACGGCCCGGCCGGTCAGCCAGGGCAGCCACGACGCCGACGCCGCCTCGCGCAGCCCGCTCCACCGGCGCCCCTGGTGCGATGGGTGGCCGTGTCGGTGTCCAAGGTTGGTTGACGGCCTTTGCGATCCGAGTCGGGGAGGCGCGGGATGCCCCTCCCCCTGGCCACGGGCGGGGCCACCCTACCAAGCAGGGGATGCCCGGCCCGGCCCGCCAGGCCGGCCCGGTGCCCGGGGCCGGCGGGCACGGGGCCCGGGAGCCTCGCCGGGCCGGGACCCCGGTAGATTGTCCTGGTGGCCGAGCGGTACTGGATCGAGACGTTGGGCTGCCCGAAGAACCAGGTGGACTCCGACAAGCTGGTCGGGACGCTGGTGGCCGACGGCTACGAGGCGGCCGGCACCCCCGAGCAGGCCGACCTGGTGGTGGTCAACACGTGCGCCTTCATCGAGGCGGCCCGCCAGGAGTCGGTGGACACCGTCCTGGCCCTGTCCGACGCCCGCCGGGACGGCGCCCGGCTGGTGGTGACCGGCTGCATGGCCGAGCGCTACGGCGACGAGCTGGCCGAGGCCCTGCCCGAGGTGGATCTGGTGGCGCCGTTCGGGGCGTCCCTGACCGGTCGGCCCCGACCCGGCACTCCGCCGAACGGTGGGACCGCCGGTACCGGGCCACCCCGGTGTCGCTCGGTCCGCAAGCCGGGGCCGATGGCGGCGGCGGCACCGGTTCCCGTCCTTCGACCTGTTGAACCTGCCCCGCCCGGCCACGGCGGCGCCGTGGTCGTATGTGAAGGTGGCCGAGGGGTGCGACCGCAACTGCGGCTTCTGCGCCATCCCGTCGTTCCGGGGCAAGCAGCGGTCGCGCACCACCGAGCCTCCATCCTGGCCGAGGTGGACCAGCTCGGCGGCCCCGACGGCAGGCTGCGCGAGGTGGTGCTGGTGGCCCAGGACCTCTCGTCGTTCGCCCTCGACCGCTCCTCGGGTCGGGTCGGGCCGCGCCTGGACGGGCCCGCCGGTGGGGGGCAACCGGCCCATCGTCGACCTGGTGGGCGCGGTGGCCGAGCGGGTCCGGATGGGTCCGGCTGCTCTACCTCTACCCGTCCACGCTGGACGACGCCCTGGTCGAGGCCATCCTGGCCACCGGGGTCCCGTACTTCGACCTCTCCCTCCAGCACGTCTCCCGCCCCCTGCTCAAGCGGATGCGGCGCTGGGGGGAGGGGGAGCGGTTCCTCGACCGGATCGCCTCGATCCGGTCGGCCGGAGCCGACGGCCGCCTTCCGCTCGTCGTTCATCGTCGGGCTATCCGGGGGAGACCGAGGCCGATCACGACCTGCTCCTCGAGTGGATCGAGGCGGCCCAGCTGGACTGGGTGGGATTCTTCCCGTTCAGCAACGAGGTCGGCACCTACGCCGCCGGCCTCGAGGACCAGATCGACCGGGCCCTGGTGGCCGAGCGGCTCCGCGAGTGCACCGAGCTCCAGGACGGCATCACCGCCGCGCCGGCGGGAGGAGCTGCTCGGCGCCACCGTCGAGGTGCTGGTCGACGCGCCCGGCGAGGGACGGACCTACCGGGAGGCGCCGGAGATCGACGGGATCGTGAGCGCTGCCCGACGACCTGCCCGTCGGATCGTTCGCCGAGGTGGTGGTCACCGGCGCCGACGGCCCCGACCTGGTCGCCGAACCGGCCCCCGGGCCGGCACGGGCAGGCCACCCCGACCGCGACCGCTGGCGCGCTCCGGTGGGGACGGCCCGATGAGCGACGGGGCCGTGCACCCCGGCCGCCGCGCCCACGACGTGCACGCGCACCCACGACCTTCGGACCGTCGGCCCTCCTCACCCCGGCCAACGGGATCACCGTGCTGCGCCTGCTGGCCACCCCGGTGGTCATCGCCATGATCATGCTGTGGGGTGCCAGCTGGTTCACCTTCGTCTTCGGCGGGCTGCTGGCCCTGTCCGACGGGATCGACGGGTGGCTGGCCCGCAAGCAGGGGACCACCCGGTCGGGGGCGTTCCTCGACCCGTTGGCCGACAAGGTGGTGGTGCTGGGGGCCCTGGTGGCCCTGGTGGCCAAGGGCATCGTCTGGTGGCTGCCGGTGGCCATCATCGCCGTACGGGAGATCGCCATGTCGTCTACCGCTCCGTGGTGGGCCGGCACGGCATCTCCATCCCGGCCCGCAACTCGGCCAAGCTCAAGACCCTGCTCCAGGACATCGCCATCGGCATGTGCCTGGCCCCACCCCTGGCCGCCCACCAGGCGATCCTGGCCGCCGGCATGTGGGTGGCCACGGCCATGACCGTGTTCACCGGGGTCCAGTACTACTTCGACGGGAGGCGGGCGGGCCGGGCCGGCCGGCGCCGTCCGATCGTCGGCCGGCACCGTCGACGGCAAGAGCTGGCGGCCTGAGCGACCGTGCGGGTCGAGATCGTGGCCGTCGGGACCGAGCTGCTGCTCGGCCAGATCGCCGACACCAACTCCCAGTGGATGGGCGAGCACCTGGCCGCCATCGGCGTGGCCTCCCACTTCCACCAGGCCGTCGGGGACAACCACGAGCGCATGGTGCTGGCCTTCCGGACCGCCCTGGCCCGCAGCGACGGGGTCATCGTCTGCGGGGGGCTCGGGCCCACCCACGACGACATCACCCGCGAGGCCCTCGCCGAGGTGATGAACGTCTCCCTCCACCGCGACGAGGAGGTGGTGACGAGGATCCGGGCCATGTTCACCGCCCGGGGCCGGGAGATGCCCGACTCCAACCTGCGCCAGGCCGACGTGCCCGAGGGCGCCACCATCATCCCCCAGACCATGGGGACCGCACCCGGGCTGATCTGCCCGGTCGGCCACAAGGTGGTCTACGCCGTGCCCGGGGTGCCCTACGAGATGGCCGACATGTTCGAGCGGGCCATCGCCCCCGACCTCGTGCGGCGCATGGCCGAGCGCGGCGAGAGCAGCCGGGGTCATCGCCAGCCGGGTCATCCGGACCTGGGGCATGAGCGAGTCGGGTCTGGCCGAGACCCTGGCCGACGCACATCGACCATCTCGACGCGGCCCCGGCCGACGCCCCGGTGACGGCCCGGCCCCGCCACCCGCCACCATCGCCTTCCTGGCCAGCGGGATCGAGGGGATCAAGGTGCGGGTCACCGTCCGGGCCGACGACGAGGCCGCGGCCGCGGCGCGGCCTCGACGCCGAGGAGCAGGAGATCCGGCGCATCCTGCGACGAGGCCGCCGGCGACGTGGTCTTCGGCGATCGACGACGAGGCCATCGAGGACGCCGTGGCCCGGGCCCTGGCCGCCGAGGGCCTGACCCTGGGCCTGGCCGAGTCGCTCACCGGGGGCCTGGCCGCATCGCGACTGGTCAACGTGCCCGGGGCCAGCACGTGGTTCCGGGGTTCGGTGGTCTCCTACGCCTCGGAGGTCAAGTTCGACGTCCTCGGGGTGCCCGAGGGTCCGGTGGTGTCAGAGGAGGCGGCCCGGGCCATGGCCGACGGGGCCCGGTCGGTGCTCGGGGCCGACGTGGGTCTGTCCATCACCGGGGTGGCCGGGCCCGACCCCCAGGACGACCAGCCGCCGGGCACGGTCTTCGTGGGCCTGGCCCGACCGGGCCACGCGACCGAGGCGTTCGCCTTCCGGTGCCCGGCGACCGTGACCGGGTCCGCCAGTACGCCACCATCGCCGCACTCGACCTGTTGCGCCGGACGCTCGGGAGCGCTGGCCGGCGGCTAGTCGGCTCCAGGGCCGCGCCCGGGTGCCGACGACCGCTCAGTGGGCCTTGGTGGTGGCGGTGGCGGCCGGGCGGGGGGTGCGGCGGCCGGCGTGACCGGGATGCCCACCGGGCCAGCTCCACCCAGCTGTTCCCGGGCTGGAGGGTGATCGGTGACGCCGGCGGCGGTGTCAGCGTGGCCGGCTCGGTCAGGGTGGGACGGGTCCAGGTGCCGGTGATGGCCACGCCGTTGCGCAGGACCACCACGGGTCCGGATCCGGTGGCGGTGACGTCGACCTCGTGGCCGCCCTCGCTGTTCTCCACCCACGAGCCGGTGGCGGTCGGGCACGGTCATGATCACCACGTCGGCTGGCGGCGGTCTGGGACCCGTCGAGGAGCTTGTCGGGCTGGCCGGAGTAGAAGCGGAGGTACGTGCCGGTGCTCGGGCTCCACTGCCAGGTGACGTCGGAGGAGGACGAGAAGGGGATGTGGACGCTGGCCCCCGAGCCGGCCACCGAGCCCTTGGGCAGGGTCGGTCGAGTAGCTGGAAGACGGGTGCCGGCGGGGAGGTGTCCGAGGGGTCGAGGGCCCAGAGGGTGGCGGTGTTCACGAAGGTGGAGTACGGGGCCACCCGGCCCGGCTGCTGGATGATGGCCGAGCCGTTGCCGCCCGAGTAGAGGTTCTTGTCGATGAGCGGCGATGACTGCATCAGGGCGATGACCGGGTTGATGCCGCCGGCGTGGACGAACAGCGGGTTGGAAGAACTGGGAGAGGATGCCGGCGTCGGGCTGGCGGGCCGAGCGGATGTCGCCGACCAGGGCCGCGCTCTGGCACTGGAACACGGCCACCAGGCGGGTGATGGCCCCCTCCACCGGCTCCTCGAAGACGATGTCGGCCTGGTTGAGGCCGGACGAGGGCCGGTCGCCCGGGGTAGTTCCCGATCTTGATCCCGAGGGCCGGACGGGCCGGGACCGTGCGCGCCGGGGCCGGGGCGCCGGTCAGCGGGCAGGGTGGGTCGGGAGCGGTGGGACGGTGGTGGCGGCGGCGGCCGCCTTGGCGACGTCGGTGCTCTTCGTGCCCGGGTGGCGACCACGGCGATCGCCACGCCGGCCAGCACTACGGCCAGGCCACTGAGCACGTACCACCAGGCGCGGGAGCCGCCCCGCCCCTCGACTGGCTTGGAAGATCCTGCCGCGAGAGGATCGGGGGCCCGGTGCGGAGCGCCCCGGCGGGGGCGCCACCGGAGCCGGGTCCGGAAGGGTGACTGGTCTTCGGGCATTGGTCAGGGAGGCTACTTTGCGCCGTCCGCCCAGAGGTTGATGGGAGGCGTCCCGGGCGGGTCCCGGCCGGGGCCGGAACTCCCCTTGACGCGGGTGGCTCCGGGGGGTCCATCATCGAACATGCGTTCGGGTCTAGAGTGGTCTCGTCGTGCAGCGACAGCCCGTAGTGATCGGTGATCGGCCCCGGACCTCGGTCCGGACCCACCAGAGGACGTGTCACACCCTCTCCGTAGGGTCGGCACGGTCAACGTGAGCGACAGCATCGAGGAGAGTGGAAGACATGGAACGTGACAAGGCACTCGACATGGCCCTGGGCCAGATCGAGAAGCAGTTCGGCAAGGGGTCCATCATGCGGATGGGCGAGAACCTGCACATGAACATCGAGGCCATCCCGACCGGGGCCCTGGCCCTCGACCTGGCCCTCGGCATCGGGGGCCTCCCCCGGGGCCGGATCGTCGAGATCTTCGGGCCGGAGTCCTCGGGCAAGTCCACCCTGGCCATGCACGTGGTGGCCGAGGCCCAGCGCAACGGCGGCATCTGCGCCTACGTGGACGCCGAGCACGCCATGGACCCGGTCTATGCCAAGGCCATCGGCGTCAACATCGACGACCTGCTGATCTCCCAGCCCGACACCGGTGAGCAGGCGCTCGAGATCGCCGACATGCTGATCCGGTCGGGAGCGCTCGACGTGCTGGTCATCGACTCGGTGGCGGCGTTGACCCCGCGGGCGGAGATCGAGGGGGAGATGGGCGACACCCACGTCGGCCTGCAGGCCCGCCTGATGTCCCAGGCCCTCCGCAAGCTGACCGGCACGCTGTCGAAGTCCCGGACCATCGCCATCTTCATCAACCAGCTGCGGGAGAAGATCGGGGTCATGTACGGCTCGCCCGAGGTCACCCCCGGCGGCCGGGCCCTCAAGTTCTACTCCTCGATCCGCCTCGACATCCGGCGTATCGAGACCATCAAGGACGGCGCCGACCAGGTCGGCAACCGCACCCGGGTCAAGGTGGTCAAGAACAAGTGCTCGCCGCCGTTCAAGCAGGCGGAGTTCGACATCACCTTCGGCCGGGGCATCAGCCGTGAGGGATCGCTGCTCGACGTCGGGGTCGAGCTCGGGTTCATCAAGAAGTCGGGCGCCTGGTTCACCTACGAAGGGTGAGCAGCTGGGCCAGGGCCGGGAGAACGTCAAGACCTTCCTGACCGAGAACCCGCAGCTGATGGCCGAGGTCGACGAGCGGATCCGGGAGCATCTGGCCGACCTCGAACGCCGTCGAGGCCGACGAGGCCTCCGCCGCGCTGCCCGGGGACGTGACCGACCTGGACCTCGACGACCAGCCCATCACCCTCAGCGAGTAACCGGAGGCGGCACCCGGTACCGAAGCGCCCTTCAGCCCCGGGGGTTTTGTGACGAGGAGGACGTGGGTACCTGCTGCACCATCGCCGGCCCGGGACGCATCCTTGCGTCCCGGGCTGCTGCGTCTTGGGGACCCTGGGGCTTCCCCGCCGGGGCCCGGTGGGTACGCCGCCCGGACCCCCGGCGGTCGGGTTCCGGTGAGGGTCAGGCCGAGTTGACGGTATCGGGCGCCGCACTCGACGGGGAGCCGGTGGGGTAGGCCGCAGTCCAGTTGCCCTGCGAGGGACGGGTGGCGCTGGCCGGTCCGATCCCGATCACCGAGTAGAGGTTCTGCATGATGCGTAGGAGCGGGGCGGTCGATCCCGGCGTGGCGTCCGGCGACCACGTTGGGCGGGACGAGCGTGCTGTTGGACAGGGCCCCACCCAGCTGGCGTTGCCGGTGGCGAACACGCCACCACCGCCGGGACGGTGTACCAGGTCACGTCCGAGTAGTTGTCGCCCCGATTGGGCACGACCGAGTGGGCGATGATGTCGAGGTTGTTCGGCCCGGCGCCCTGCGGGACGTAGTCGGTCGAACTCGCCTTGCACCGCGCCCGGCAGGCGGCGGTCGACGGGGAGCTCGACCCCGGCGAGCGGCCACGAGGCGGGTCGAGTGAAGACCAGGTCGGCATGGGCCTCGACGTCCTGGTAGGTGCTGCCGATGAGCTCGGCCTCGGGCCGGCCCACCGGCGCCTGGGGCCAGTTGACGGTGACCAGCGAGCCGGTCCTGGCGCAGCATCGGGTCTTCGTCGGCCGACTTGTAGCAGACCTGGTGGCGGTCGACCCCGAGAGGAGACGGTTCGAACCGCACCTGGCGGTAGCAGGCGTTGGCCCCGAGGAAGGCCAGGTTGACGCCGGAGGCCAGGGCTGGGCGGCCCCGTCGCGCATCTCGGCCGACCAGTACTCGTCGTGGCCCAGGCTGATCAGGGCGCGGTGGGAGGCGAGGAGCTCGGGCCGGGCGTGCAGGTCGACGTCG
Source organism: uncultured Acidimicrobiaceae bacterium (assembly GCA_963717885.1). Classification (GTDB taxonomy): domain Bacteria; phylum Actinomycetota; class Acidimicrobiia; order Acidimicrobiales; family RAAP-2; genus Bog-756. The sequence continues at coordinate 691,902 of CAVQXB010000001.1, forward strand.
GTCCAGTAGGTGACGTCCAGCCCCAGCTGCTCGGCCTGGTAGATCACCGGGAACTCGTTGCCCGACGAAGTCGGCGGCGCCACTGGCCCAGTCGTGGTCGTAGGGCCGGTCGAAGGAGACGATCCGGGACCGATCGGCAAAGGTGGCCCCGGTCGGGTTGTGGGTGTAGGAGAGGGCCCCGTTCTCGGTTGCCGTAGTAGAGGCTGTAGCCGCCCCACCGGTTGTAGGCCTGCCAGGTGCTGACGCTGTGCTGGATGACGAAGGCGGCACGGCGACGCGTCGTCCCTCACGACAGAGCGGGACGAACTGCTGCTCCCCGGTGGCTCCCACCAGCTTCAGGAGGTAGGCGCCGGGCGGCCACCGCTGGTCGATGGTCACGGTGAGGGAGGGGGTCCAGTGGCACTCGATGGTGTTGGTGAACGGCGATCAGGGTCGGCGGTGGCTGGCGGAGCCCGGCCACCTCGGCCGACTGCCAGACCAGGCGGCCGCCGATCCCGCCGTAGTAGCCCATCCGGTAGCGCCTCGACGTGGAACGAGGCGGCCCGGGTGTTGACGAACAGGGTGACGGTGTCGCCGGTGACCGGCGCTGACCTGGCTGGCGTAGCCCTCGATGTCGCCGGCGCCCTGGGGCGTGGTGACCCACCACAGATGACCGGGTTTGGCGTTCTCGGCGACGATGGCCTGGGAGGTGGGGAGCAGCACGCCGTCGGCCGACCGGGTGGTGGTCTCGGTGGTGCGGGCCGGGACCAGGGGCTCCACCGGGGTGGACGCCGTCCGGTCGGATCGGTCCGAGGTGCGGATCCGGGGCCGGGCTGGTCGGCGCTCGGCCCGGCCAGCGGGGTCGGTGATTCGGCGGCGGCCACGCGGCCACCGCGGCCACCGCACCCCCCCGGCGGCGGCGAGGCCGATGAGGCGGCGACGGGAGAGCCGGCGGCGACGGCGGTCCGCATCCTGGCCCGGGACCTGGACACGTCGGCTTGCCGAGTGGGCGTGGTCCTGCGGCGGAGCCGGGGAGGCTTCCGAGGGTTCCGGCGACCTGGTCGCCGTGGTGCTGGCCATGGGATCAGGAGAGTGCCGGCCGAGGAGGGTGGTGCGCCGGCCGGTGGGGAGCGCAGGGCCCTGGCTGGTCGAAGGTCACCGGACCACCATAGTGAGCCGGCCGGGTCGGCAGCGGGGTAGCGCCGGCCGCGGGTGCTGGCGCCCGGGCCGGGCCACGCTTACGCTCGGGCGGGCCGATCGGCGTCCACCCTGCGGGTCCGGCCTCCGGTCGCCGAGCGAAAGTGAGCAGTGCATGGAGTTCGGAATCATCCCCCCGGTCCGCCTCGGCGTCACCGCCGACCCGGCCTGGATGACCTCGTTCGCCCGCCACGCCGAGGCCTGCGGCTTCGAGTCGCGTGGTGCTGGTGGAGCACGCGGTGGTGATCTCGGACTACCAGAGCACCTACCCCTACGCCGCGTCGGGCCGGATGCCCCTGCCCGACGACTGCCGGATCCCCGACCCGCTCGATCTCATGGCCTATCTGGCCGCGGTCACCGAGCGGATCACCCTGGCCACCGGGGTGCTGGTCGTGCCCAACCACCAGGCGGTGGTGCTGGCCAAGCGCATCGCCACCGTGGACGTCCTGTCCGGAGGGCAGGGTCCGGATGTGCGTCGGGGTGGGCTGGATGGACGAGGAGCTGCGGGCCACCGGCGCCGATCCCCGCAGCCGGGGCCGGCGCACCGACGAGACCATCGCCGCCCTGCGGGCCCTGTGGGCCGACTCCGGTCCGGCCGGGGCCGACTTCGACGGCGAGTTCGTCTCGTTCCGCCACGCCCACTCGTTCCCCAAGCCGGTCCGCCCCGGTGGGGTGCCCGATCCACATCGGGGGGCACAGCGAGGCCGCGGCCCGGCGGGCCGGGCGCCTGGGGGACGGCTTCCAGCCCCTGGGCCTGGCCGACGAGGCGCTGAGCCATCCGGATGGACCAGATGCGGGAGTCGGCCGAGGCGGCCGGGCGTGACGCCGGCCGCCATCGAGCTGTCCCTGTCGGGCTACCTCCCCACCACCACCGAGCAGGAGATCGACCACGCCAGGCCGCCGGGGCCGTCCGCATGGTGGTCTCGGCCTCGATGAGCGCCGACCTCGGCCAGATCCGCGACGAGATGTCGGCCTTCGCCGAGCGGTTCGGCCTCGGGCCGGGCATCGACCGTGACCGACGATCGGCGGTGCCGGCGGGCCGGTCCGACCGCACCGGTGGGCGGCGCTGCAGGCCCTGCGGTCCCTGTCGACCGCCTACGCCGCGGCCGCCGACGCCCGGGACGGCGAGGCGCTCGCCGACCTCTTCGGGGAGGACGGCGCGCTGGTGGTGCCCCGGCTTCCCGACCGACCTGGCCGGCCGGTGGTCACCCGGTCGGGCCACGACGCCCTGCGCCAGGTGGCCGAGATGCTGCGGCGTTACGACCGGACCTTCCACCTGGTGTCCAACCACCGGTTCGTCGTGGAGGGGGACGACGGCCAGGGCGAGGTGCAGTGCGTGGCCCACCACGTGTCGCTCGCCGCGCCGCCGGAGCCGGCCGGGGCCGGGGACGCCGGCCCGGCGGGAACCGACACGGTCTGGTTCATCCGCTACCACGACCGCTACCGGCGCGCCGGCGGCCGGCTGGAGGTTCGACCGCCGGGAGCTCCACCTGCAGTGGGTGGAGGAGCACCCGGTGACCGTGCTCGGGCGCGCCGGCGGGCGGCCCGTCCTGGAGCCGAGCGTCACGGCGTTCAGGGGGCGGGCACCGGCTGCGGCGGCGGCGGGCCGACGTAGCGGGCGGCCGGTCGGATGAGTCGGTTGTCGGCGGCCTGCTCCATCACGTGGGTGGCCCAGCCGATGGTGCGGCTGGAGGCGAAGGTGGGTGTGAACATGTCCCGGGGGATGCCGCAGGTGTGCATGACGACCCCGGCGAAGAACTCCACGTTGGTGTAGAGCTGACGTCCGGGCTTGAGGTCGGCCAGCACCTCGACCGTGGTCCGCTCCACCTGCTCGGCGAAGTCGACCAGGTCGCCGCCGAGGGACCGGGCCACCCGGCGGAGGAACACCGAGCGGGGGTCGTCGGTCTTGTAGACCCGGTGGCCGAACCCCATGATCCGGTCGCCCCGGGCCACGGCCCGGCGGATCCAGTCCTCGGCCCGGTCGGGCGAGCCGATGTCGTCGAGCATGTCGAGGGCCCGGCTCGGGGCCCCGCCGTGGAGCGGACCGGAGAGCGCCCCGATCGCCCCGACGATGGCGGCGGCCAGGTCGGCACCGGTGGAGGCGATCACCCGGGCGGTGAAGGTCGAGGCGTTGAAGCCGTGGTCGATGGTGAGGATCAGGTACTGCTCGACGGCCCGTACGTGGTCCGGTGGCTGCCTCCCGGCCGGTGAGCATCCACAGGTAGTTGGCGGCGTAGGGGAGGTCCGGCCGGGGCGGCGACGGGATCCCGGCCCTGCCGGAGGCGGTGGACGGCGGCGAGGATGGTGGGCACCACGGCGGCAGAGCCGGAGGGCCTGGGACCGCAGCTCGCGGCGGTCGATGTCGAGGCCTGGGGGCCAGCCCGAGCTCGGACCCGAGGAGCGAGACGGCGGTGCGGAGGACGTCGAGCGGTGAGCCGGCCGGCGGCCAGCGCGGGCAGCAGCCCGGCCAGGCCCGGGGGCAGGTCCCGGAGGCCGGCCACCTCGGCCGGCGAAGTCGGCCGACCGGCGGCGGTCGGGGAGCGACCCGTCGAAGAGCAGGTGCCAGACGTCCTCGAACGAGCGGGCGGCGGCCAGGTCGACGGCCGAGTACTGCCGGTAGTGGTAGAAGCCCTGCTGGCCGCGGACGTCGCCCACCGAGGTCTCGGCCACCACCACGCCCTCGAGCCCGCGGGGCACGTCGGCGCCCGGCCTCGCTCGGCCGGCCGGATCTGGGCCACGGACAGCAGGTCGCGGAGCGAGACCACGCCGACCAGGTCCCCGTGTCCACGACCGGGAGGTGCCGGTAGTGGTGGTGGGTGAGTCCCGACCAGGCCGCGGTCGACCTCGTCGTGGAGGCCCAGCACGTCGGGGTCGGCGGTCATCCAGCGCCGGACCGACTCGACGTGCGGGGTCGAGCCCGGTGGCCGCGGCCCGCAGGAGGTCCCGCTCGGTGAGGATCCCGACGACGGCGTCGTGGTCGGTGACCACCACCGACCCGATCTGGCGGCGGTCCATCAGGGCGGTGGCCTCGCCCAGGGTGGTGTCGGCGGCACAGGTCACCGGGGGCGACGACATCAGCTCTTCGACGGCGGTGGGCATCGGGGGCTCCTTCTGGGGTGGGGATCGGTGCGGCCGGGTGCCGCAGCGCGGTGTCGGATGGTCGCGTTCCAGTGTGCTGCCGCCGGCCGGCCGGTTGTAAATATTGATCAAGTCAATGTCAAGCGGGATGCGGAGAGTGACGCAGCCGTGCGGCGCCGGCCCCGGCGTCCGTTGATTACGTTGGAACCGCCATCCGACGGCGGCTGTCGGCCTTGCCGCCCGACCCGGCCCGACACCGAGACGGATGCATCCCGAGGAAAGGACCTGCACCCATGGCGATCGGACTCCGGCGGCCCTGGGACGCCGTCGACTTCGACGAGCTGGCCCGGCTGTTCCCGCCCCCGCCGGAGTACTTCGAGCAGGCCTGGTTCGCCCCGCCCGAGGAGATCGACCGGATCAAGCTGAGCCGGGCCCGCCACCGGGCCGACGGGCCCGCCGGGTCCCGTTCTTCCGGCGCCTGTGGGACGCGGCACGGCTTCGATCCCCGGCGACCTGCGCGACCGTGGCGGACCTGGACCGGGTCCCCACCTACACGGTGGACGACCTCCGCCGGAGCGTGGAGGAGCACCCGCCCTACGGCGACTACCAGGGCGTCTCGGTGGAGGACGCCCTCGTCGAGCCGCTGCGGATCCACATGTCGGGTGGCACCACCGGGGAGCCCCGGCCCACCCTCTACACCCAGTGGGACCGGGGGGTGTCCGGGGTCCTGAACGCCCGGGCCATGTACCTCCAGGGCCTGCGCCCCGGCGACGTGGTCATCAACAGCTGGGCCTACGGGCTGCACAACGGGGCGTTCAGCTTCGACGAGACCCTGCAGCGCTGGCTCAACTGCCTGGTCATCACCGCCGGGACGCCGGCGGTGACCAGTACCCGCAAGCAGGTCGAGCTGGCCCGCCGGTTCCGGGCGGCGGCCATCCTCACCACGGGGGACTACCTGCTGCGGATCGCCGAGGAGGCCCAGGCCATGGGCCTCGACGTGCGCCGCGACCTGTCCATCCGGGCACTGGCCACCAACGTGGGCCAGGAGGAGCGGCTGGAGGAGCTGTTCGGGGTCACCGCCCTCGCCACCTACGGCTTCCACGAGGTGGGCACGGTGGCGGTGGAGTGCCCGGTGAAGGACGGGCTGCACATCTTCGAGGACGCCTTCCACGTGAGGTGGTGGACGTGGAGACCGGTGCGCCGCTGCCCGACGGGGAGACCGGTGCCCTGGTGGTCACCGAGGTCTACAAGACCGGCAGCCCCCAGTTCGGGTACAACATCATGGACCTGTCGTTCCTCCACCCCCGGGAGCAGTGCGCGTGCGGCAGCTGGCTCCGGCGGATGGGCCGGTTCGCCGGGCGCGGCGACACCATGGTGAAGCTGCGAGGGGTCAACGTGTGGCCCGAGGGGATCGGGCGGATCGCCACCTCGGTGGAGGGGACCGCGCCCGACTACTTCGTGCGCGCCGTCACCGTCGGGGGCAGGGACGAGCTCATCGTGGCGGTGGCCAGCACGCCGCCCCCGACCGGCACGCCGCCATCGCCCGGACCGTCGAGGACAGGCTCCGCGACCAGCTCGGGGTGCGGATCGGGGTGGAGATCGTGGCCCCGGGGTCGCTGGACGGGGTCACCGGGCAGGAGAGGGGGAAGGCCAAGCGGTTCGTGGACGAGCGGACGCCCCTGAGCCGGGTTCCCTGGACGGGTCCGTAGCCCCGTGGCCGGTGACGTGGGTCACCCCTCATCGGTGCCCATTCTAGGGTGGGCGGGTGGACCGGATGCTGGAGAGCGACGAGGCTGCCCGCCGGCTCGGGGTCAAGGTCGCCACCCTCTACGCCTACGTGAGCCGGGGCCTGCTGGCCTCCCACCCGGCACCCGGCGGGCGCCGGAGCCTGTTCGCCCTCGACGACGTCGAGCGCCTGGCCCGCCGGTCCCGCCAGGGGAAGTCGGTCGAGACCCGGATGGCCACCGTGACCACCGGCGTCACCCAGCTCACCGACGAGGGCCCGCTCTACCGGGGCCTGCGGGCCACCGACCTGGCCACCGCGGCCTCCTTCGAGGAGGTGGCCGAGTGGGTGTGGGGCGGGACGACGGTACCGGGCGGCACGGAACCGCCCGCTCCCGTTCGAGCCCTGGACGTCCCTGGCCCTCGGGTCACCGCCGGAGATGGCCTCCTCCGACCGCCTGCGGTGGGTGGTGGTGATGGCCGGGGCCCGGCGACCGGCTCCGGAGCCGATCTCCGCCCCGAGGTGGTGAAGGCCACGGCCCGGCGGGTGGCGGCGTCGATGGTGGAGGCGCTGGCCCCGCCGGCGCCGTCCGCCCCTTCCCGGCCCGAGGTAGCCGCTGGTCGCTCGCCGACGGCCGCCCGCGGCCGCGGCGCCCTGGCGGCCCGGCTGGCGGCCCGGCTGAGTCCCGGATCCGGGCCCGGACCTGGTCCGCGGGGTGAACGCCGCCCTGGTGCTGCTGGCCGACCACGAGCTGGCCACCTCCACCATGGCGGTCCGGGTGGCCGCCTCCACCCGGGCCGACCTCTACGACGCCATGTTGGCCGGCCTGGGCACCATCGCCGGACCCCTCCACGGTGGGGCCAGCCAGCAGGCCTACTCGCTACTGGCGGAGGCCCGGCGCCACGGTGTGGAACGGGCCGTCGACGACACCCTGCGGTGGCAGCGGCGTGCTCCCGGGCTTCGGGCACTCGGTCTACAAGCACGGTGACGCCCGCTTCGTCGCACTGCTCGGGCTGTTCGAGGAGCTGGCCCCGGCCGAGGACGTCGAGCTGGTTCGCGTCGCTGGTGGACCTGGCCGCCGAGCACGCATGTCCCGCCCCCCAACGTGGACCTGGCCCTGGCCGCCATGGCGTGGGCCACCGGGATGCCCCCCGACGCCGGGCGGACCCTGTTCACCGTGGCCCGGGTGGTCGGATGGACGGCCCACTACCTCGAGGAGCTGGAGGAGCGGCCGCTGCGCTACCGGGCGCGGGCCGTCTATGCCGCCCCGGGTCGGACCGGGCCCGGCCGGGGTGGCCGCTCCGGGCGGCCCCGCGGCAGGACGGGCCGGTGGCCCCTACGCTCCTGGCATGACCATCCCCGCCCCCAATCCCGACCGGACCTGCCTGGTGACCGGAGCCTCGTCCGGCATCGGCTGCGGAGATCGCCCGACTGCTGGCCGCCCGGGGCCTCGGGGTCACCGTGGTGGCCCGCCGCCGAGGCCAAGCTGGAGGACCTGGCCACCGAGCTGGCCTCGCGGTTCGGGGTCCGGGCCGAGGTGGTGGTGGCCGACCTGACCGACGAGGCGCTCCCGCGCCGCCATCGCCACCGAGCTGGCCGAGCGGGGCCTGGAGGTCAACGTGCTGGTCAACAACGCCGGGCTTGACCACCATGGGTCCGGTCTACCGCGCCGACCCGGCCCCGGAGTTGGCCATGGTCCGCACCGACGTCGAGGCGGTGGTCCACCTTTGCACCCTGTTCCTCCCCGGCATGGTGGAGCGCCGCAGCGGTGCCGTCCTCAACGTGGCCTCGACGGCGGCGTTCCAGCCTCTCCCCGGCCAGGCCGCCTACGGGGCGTCCAAGGCCTTCGTGCTCTCGTACAGCCACGCGCTGCGGGGCGAGCTGCGGCCCACCGGAGTGACCGCCACCGCGCTGTGCCCCGGCCCGGTGGAGACCGGGTTCGCCGAGGCGGCCGGTATGACCGACGACCGAGGCCGCCGAGTCGCTGCCCAAGCTGATGTGGGTGCCGGCCGCCGAGGTGGCCCGGCAGGCGGTGGCGGGAATGGACGCCAACAAGGCCGTGGTCATCCCGGGACTGCCCAACCGGTTGGCGTCCGCCTTCGGCTGGCTGTCCCCCCGGGGGATGCTGGTCCCGATGCTGGCCAAACGCCATCCCGCCCTCCGTCCCTGACCTCCGGCGGTCGCCCCGCTGGTGGCCGGGGCCCTCGACGTGGTCGCCGTCCTGGTCTTCGTGGCCATCGGCCGGTCGTCCCACGCCCACGGGGTCACCGCTGTCCGGGATGGCCGGTACCGCGTGGCCGTTCCTGGCCGGGCTGGCCGTGGGCTGGGTGGCGGCCCGGGCCTGGCGGCGGCCGCTCGAGCTCGTCCCGACCGGCGTGCTGGTCTGGCTCACCTGCGTGGCGGTGGGGATGGTGCTCCGGGTGGTGGCCGGCCAGGGGACGGCGGTGGCCTTCGTGGCCGTGGCGCTGGGCTTCTGCGGACTCGAGCTCCTCGGGTGGCGGGCCCTGGCCCTGATGGGGACCCGGCTGCCGCGGGGGCGGCGGTGAGCCCGGTGGGTGCCGCGGGATGGATCGGGAGACGTCGGCCGGGACCGGGTGGGGCGAGGGCTACGGCAGTATCGGCACGCGGCGCCGAAACCTTGAGCGATTTCTCGAGGTTTTTCCGGACCGCAGTTTTCAGCCCGTGACCGGCAGGAGCCGGAGATGCCGGTGAGTGAGCAGTTCGTGGTGGCGCCCGGTTCGGCGTCCTGCTCCGCCGGGGCGACCGCGGCCGTGCAGGGCTACTTCCCGACGGCGATGGTCTTGGTCTCCAGATACTGCTCGAATCCCTCGATCCCGTTCTGGCGGCCGATCCCACTGGCCTTGTACCCACCGAACGGGGAGCCGGCGCTGTAGTAGACGCCGCCGTTGACCGAGATGGTTCCGGACCGGATCCTCGACGCCACCGCCAGAGCCCGCTCCTCCGAGGCCGAGGTCACCGAACCGGACAGCCCGTACTCGCTGTCGTTGGCGATGCGGACGGCGTCCTCCTCGTCCTTGAACGGGATCAGCACCAGGACCGGCCCGAAGATCTCCTCCCGGGCGATGGTCATCGAGTTGTCGACGTCGGCGAAGAGGGTCGGCTCCACGAAGTAGCCCTTCTCGAGGTGGGCCGGGCGATGGCCACCGGTGACCAGACGGGCCCCCTCGGCCACACCCTTGTCGATGTAGCCCATGACCCGGTCGCGCTGCTTGGCGCTGACCTGTGGCCCCTGGATGGTCCCGGGGTCGGTGGGATCCCCGTAGGTGACGCCCTCCATGGACACCTTGGCCAGCTCGACCGCCTCGTCGTAGCGGGACTCGTGGATGAGGGTGCGGGTCAGCATGGCGCACCCCTGGCCGGCGTGCATGCACATGAAGCCGAAGAAGGCCATCTTGGTCTCCACGTCGCCGTCCTCCAGGATGATGTCGGCCGACTTTCCGCCCAGCTCCAGGAAGAGGCGCTTGAGGGTGGGGGCGCCGGCGGCCATGATCCGCCGGCCGGTGGCCGTGGAGCCGGTGAAGGAGATCATGTCGACCCGGGGGTCGGTCACCATCTGCTCGCCGATCAGGTGGTCCGACGACGGGACGATGTTGACGATGCCGGCCGGGATGTCGGTGTGCTCGGCGATCAGGCGGCCGATGCGGGTGGCGCTCCAGGGGGTGTCGGGGGCCGGCTTGATGACCATGGAGTTGCCGGTGGCCAGCGCCTGGCCCAACTTGGCGATGATGATCTCGAACGGGTAGTTCCAGGGCAGGATGGCCCCGACCACGCCGACCGGCTCCTTGACCACCTTCTGCCAGCTGGGCTGGCCGAATGCGTTGTTGTCGGGTAGGGGCCGCTCCCACTGGAAGTGGTCGATCTGCTCGGCCGGCCACAGGAGGCCTTCCTCCAGCGGCGCGTCCAGCTGGGCCATGTAGGTGACCATCACCGGGGTGCCCACCTCGGCCACCAGCTCGGGCCGGAACAGCTCCTGCTCGGCCACGATGGCCTCGTGGAGCTGGCGCAGGCAGCGCTGGCGGAAGGCCCGGTCGGTGGACCAGCTGGTCTCGTCGAAGGCCCGGCGGGCGGCGGCGATGGCCCGGTCCATGTCGGCCGGGTTGGCATCGGTCGGTCTGGCCGATGACCTCTTCGGTGGCCGGGTTGATGTTGTCGAACCCGGCGCCTCCGGACGACTCGACGAGCACCCCGTCGACCAGCATCCGGCGCTCGCTGCCCAGTTCGGACTGCGTGGGTGAAGTGGCTGTGGTGGTCATGACCCTCCCTAGATGTGCTCCGGATGCGTGACCCACCGGATCGGGCCCGGTGACGTGGGCGCCGGCTTGGCCAACGGAGGTTTTCGGCCCCGAGTGCTGATCCTAATCACGCGGGCCTCCGGTGTGACAGTCCCGAAGACCTGCACCGCCCCGGTGCGCGACTCCGGCCGGGCCGGGCCCCGGGAAGCCGCGCCGCACCCCCGGCGCGGGTCGCTCGGCGGCGGGAGGGCGCTCGCCCAACGATCGCTTGTGTGCCAAGATGAGAACGCCAATTTCCGGGCAGGAGGAGCGCACATGGACGAAACACAGGACGAAGGCGGGGAGAGCCCGTTCTCGTCCATGGACCCCGAGACGGCGGCCAATCCCCAGCCCATGTTCAAGATGTTGCGGGACTCCATGCCGGTGATGCCGGTGGAGGGCATGGGCGTGGTGGTCACCCGCAAGGTGGAGGTCGACGAGGTCTTCCGCCACCCGGAGATCTTCTCGTCCAACGCCGACGCCGTCGACCTGAAGAACAAGCGGCCGATGATCCCGCTGCAGATCGACCCGCCCGAGCACAAGAAGTACCGCAAGATCCTCGACCCGATCTTCGCCCCCCGGCAGATGGCCCTCATCGAGGATTCGGTGGCTGCCACCGTCAACGGCCTGATCGACGGCTTCATCGACCGGGGGGAGATCGACTTCGCCGCGGAGTTCTCCATGCCCTTCCCCTCCCAGGTGTTCCTGACCCTGTTCGGCCTGCCCTACGAGGAACTGCCCCGGTTCCTCAAGATGAAGGACGGGGTGATCCGCCCCGACGTGGTCACCGGGTCCCGGTTCAACAGCGCGGCGGCCAACGCCTACCAGCAGGAGACGGCCGACTCCATCTACGACTACTTCAACGAGATCCTCGACCTCCGGGAGGAGAAGCGGGAGGCCGACATCCTCAGCCGGTTCCTCGACGCCGAGGTGGACGGCGAGAAGCTGACCCGGGAGGACATCCTCGACATCTGCTTCCTCTTCCTCATCGCCGGGCTGGACACGGTGACCGCCACCCTCGACTGCATGTTCGCCTACCTGGCCGCCCATCCCGACCAGCGCCAGCAGATCGTCGACGACCCGGCGATCATCCCGGCGGCCATCGAGGAGCTGCTGCGGTGGGAGACCCCGGTCATGGCCGTGGCCCGGGTGGCCGTGGCCGACACCGAGACTGGCCGGGTGCCCGATCCACAAGGGGGACAACGTCATGGTCATGATCGGCTCGGTCAACACCGACGAGGCCGATCTGCCCGACGCCGACGAGGTCCGCTTCGACCGCGAGGTCAACCGCCACGTGGCCTTCGGCGGCGGCGTCCACCGCTGCCTCGGATCCCACCTGGCCCGCCAGGAGCTGCGGGTGGCCCTCCGCGAGTGGCACCGGCGCATCCCCGAGTACTCGGTGGCCGAGGGCCACGAGCTCCAGTACACCGGCGGCATCCGCTCCATCGACTACTTCCCGATGGTGATCTCCCCGCCGGTTCCTGACCGGGAGCCGAAGGGCGGGCCGGGCTCCGACCGGTTGGGCGACTACAGGACGGCGCCGGCCTCCTTGTGGGCGATGATCTGGTCCCAGTCGAGGCCCAGCTCGAGGAGGATCTCCTCGGTGTGCTGGCCGTGCTCGGGGGCGGCCTCCAGCTGGTCGGCCGTCTCGTCCATCTGGACCGGGTTGGCCACCAGGTCGTAGGACTTGCCGTCGGCCCGCTCGACCCGGGACAGGTAGCCGTTGGCCTCGACCTGGAGGTCGTCGGACCAGCTCGCTGGCCATCTGACCCGGGGCCCACACCCCCGACAGCGTGGCCAGCGCCTCCTTCCACTCCTCGTAGGTCTTGGAGGCGAAGACCTCGTCGATGATGGCCACGCACTCCTTGCCGTTGGTGTAGCGGGCGGCTCCGTCGACGAACCGGGGGTCGGTCGATCAGGTCCGGCCGGCCGATGTGCTCGCAGAAGTCGGGCCAGAACCGGTCGGACTGGAGCATCATGAGGGTGATGAACCGGCCGTCGCTGGTCCGGTAGTTGCCCACCAGCGGGTTGGGCGACGAGCTCCGGTCGAACTTGGGCATGGGGTCGCCGCCGTAGAGGCCCGAGGCCACGATGTCCGGGGAGAGCTGCCACATGGCCAGGCCCAGCAGCGAGACGTCGATGATCGGGGCCTCGACCGGTGGTGGCCCGCTGCAGGAGCCCGGCGGCGATGCCCCCGGCGATGGCCATGCCCCCGGCCAGGTCGCCGAAGGCCGGCCGTCCGCCGATCGGCCATTCGCTGTCCGGCCGGGGTGAGGGCGTTGGCCACCGCGCCCCGGGCCCAGTAGGTGGCGCCGTCGTAGCCGCCCTTCTCGCGGTCGGGGCCGTGGGGGCCCTGACCGGTGCCCCGGGCGTAGACGATGTCGGGGTTGACGGCCCGGATGTGCTCGACGTCGATCTTCAGCCGCTGGCAGCGTGTCGGGCAGGAAGCTGGTGAGGAACACGTCGGAGGTCTCGACCAGTCTTGTAGAGCAGGTCCCGTCCCGCCGTCGGTGCTGATGTCCAGCCCGATGCTGCGCTTGCCCCGGTTGGGCTGCTCGATGATGTAGTTGACCGCACCGGGTCCCGCCGGGGATCAGGCCCATCGAGATCAGGCCCCGCTGGGGGTCGCCGCCCTCGGGATGCTCGACCTTGATGACGTCGGCGCCCCAGTCGGCCAGGACGGCCCCGGCGGCGGGGACGAACGTCCAGGCGGCCACCTCGAGCACGCGGAATCCGGCCAGTGCGTTGGCCATGGTGGCACTCCCCCTTCGGGTCGGATGTGGTGCTGAGGCGACGGTGGTGCCGGCCAGGGTCCGGGGGCTTCAGGACGACGGGAGGCGGAGAGCAGGTCGACCGACCTGGTGCCCCGCTTCCCGATGCTGTCCATGTTCCTCGACTGGATGGAGACGTCGTGGCCGGCCGCCCGCTGGCGGAGGGCGCCGACCGTGCAGTGCTCCTTGCCCCCGAGGGCGGTGAAGGGGTCGTAGTGGAAGTGGCGCATGGCGTTCAGGTGGGTGATCCGGTCGATGTCGTGGTCGGAGACCCCGTCCAGGCCCTTCATCAGCGTCTCGGGCGCGGTGGGCCAGGTGGAGTCGGAGTGGGGGTAGTCGCACTCCCACATGACGTTGTCCATGTCCAGGAAGTCGCGGCTGGCCACGCCGAACTGGTCGTCGATGAAGCAGGTCAGGATGTGCTGGTTGAACACCTCGCTCGGGAGGGTGTCGCCGAAGTCCTGGCCGGTCCAGGCGTGGTGGCGGTCGTAGTTGTAGTCGACCCGCTCGAGGAAGTAGGGAACCCAGCCGATGCCGCCCTCGGACAGGGCCACCTTGAGGTCGGGGAACTTGCGCAGCACCGGCGACCACACCAGGTCGGCGGCGGCCTGGACGATGTTCATCGGGGTCAGGGTGATCAGGCAGTCGATGGGGGCGTCGGGCGAGGTGATCACGATCTCCGAGGAGGAGCCGATGTGCATGCACACCACCACGGCCTCGTCGCTGCACGCCTTCCAGAACGGGTCCCAGTAGTCGGAGTGGACGCTGGGCCAGCCCAGCTTGGACGGGTTCTCCGAGAAGGTGACGGCGTGGGCACCCTTGGCCGCGGTCCGCCGGACCTCGGCCGCCAGCACCTCGGGGTCCCAGATGGCCGGGAGGGGGCAGGGGATGAACCGGCCCGGGTGGGTCCCGCACCACTCGTCGATGTGCCAGTCGTTGTAGGCCCGGACCATGGCCAGGGCCACGTCCTTGTCCTCGGTCCGGGCGAAGAGCTGGCCGCAGAACTGGGGGAAGGAGGGGAAGCACAGCGAGCCCAGCACCCCGTTGGCGTCCATGTCCTTGACCCGCTCGTCGATGTCGTAGCAGCCCGGCCGGAGCTGCTCGAAGGAGGTGGGCTCGAGGCCGTACTCCTCGCGGGGCCGGCCGGCCACCGCGTTGAGGGCCACGTTGGGCAGGATGTTCCCCTCGTAGAGCCAGGCGTTGGTGCCGTCGTCGTTGGTGATGAACTTGGGGGCCAGGTCGGCGTACTTGGCCGGCAGGCGGCCCTCGAACAGGTCGGGCGGCTCGACGACGTGGTCGTCCACGCTCACCATCACCATGTCGTTGATCTCCATCGTTTCCCTCCTTGCTCGTGGTCCGGGACACGGAGCCCCGCACCAGGAGCACCCCCGTCCCACGGGCGCATCCTACCGATCGTGGGACCCCCTACCTCTGTGGGCCGTCCCGCCGACGCCATCCCGGACAGCCGGGCGCCGACGGCGTCCCGGAGAGGGCTACGCCGTCCCGGACAGCATGGTGGTGATCTGGCCCAGGTCGAAGTAGTCGCGCCAGGCACTGATCTTGCCGTCACGGATCTCGAACGTGCCCATGACCGGCAAGGGGGCCACGACGTCCCCGACCGTGAAGGTGTCGATGCGCTCGGTCAGCACCAGGTTGTCCCGGACGGCCAGGTGCACGGTTTCGATGGTCATGCTCTCGCACATGCCGAAGAAGCCCTCGATGAAGGCGATGGTGGCATCGATGCCGACCGCCGGGTCCAGCGGGATGTTGTGGTACACGACGTCATCGGTGAAGTACGGGCGCAACGACTCGGCATTGCTCCCGTCGAATGCGTCGCAGAACTTGCGGACGATCCGTTCGGCATCCTCTGCGGTTCCCACGGCCCACCTCCGAGCTCGGACGAAGCCCCAAGGCTAGCCAACCACGGTGGTCCGGGCCCGGTGGCGGACCCGACCCGGGGAGCGAGGATTGCTTCTTGACCAGCTCCGTCCGTACATTGTGACGTGCGTCCTCCACCAGGGACGGTCCCATCCTCGTAGCCGGTAGGCAGACGGAGCATAGAAACCATGGCCAATGTCCACGCCGTCGACCTCGCCCTCCTGATCTTTCGGTGCGCCATCGGAGGGGTGTTCCTCGCCCATGGTGTGAACCACATCATCGGTGGTGGGAAGATCGCCGGCACGGGCCGGTGGTTCGAGAGCCTGGGGATGAAACCGGGCTGGTTCCACGCCTGGACCGCCAGTATCACCGAGATCGGCGCCGGGGTCCTGCTGGTGTTGGGACTCCTCACCCCCGTGGGCGGGGCCGGCGTGGTGGGGGTCATGGTGGTCGCCTGGATCACCAACCACCTGAACAACGGATTCTTCATCTTCCGTCCCGGCGAGGGGTGGGAGTACGTGATGGTCCTCACCATGTCGGGACTCCTGCTGGCCACGGTGGGACCCGGCGAGTGGAGCATCGACAACGCCGTCGGCTCCCATCTGACCACCCTGTGGGGATGGAAGGGACTGGTGATCGCGGTGGTGGCCGGGCTGGGAGGAAGTGCCCTCTTGCTCCTCACCTTCTGGCGGCCCGAGCCCAAGGCCTCCGAGTAGGGTCCCCTCCGAGTAGGGTCCCCGGCCCCGACACCGGGTCCCGGCCCGGACAGCCCGAGCCTGGCCACGCTCTGCGTCGACGGGTCAGACAGGGAGTCCGGTGGGTGAGCGACCGTCACCGGCCGGGGCGCGCTCGCCGACGATGACGCCGTCCTGCATCTCGATGACCCGATGGGCGTGGCGGGCCACCTCGGGGGCGTGGGTCACCATGACGATGGTCATCCCTTTGCCACCCATCCGTTCCAGCAGGTCGAGAAACCGGGCGGTCGACGCCGAGTCGAGGCTGCCGGTGGGCTCATCGGCCAGAAGGATGCTCGGGTCGTTGGCCAGGGCGCGAGCGATGGCCACCCGTTGGCGCTCGCCACCGGAGAGCTCGGTGGGAAGGCGGTCCTCACGACCCTCGAGGCCCACCTCGGCCAGGAGTTCGGCGGCCGTCCCCCGGCGCTGGCGTGCCGTCCGCCCGGTGCCGAACATGGGGATCTCCACATTGGACCTGGCCGTCAGCTGGGGCAGCAGGTTGTGGAACTGGAAGACCAGGCCCACCTCGTAGCGGCGGTAGGCGCCGAGGTCGCGGTGCGCGGCCAGATCGTGCCCGGCGACCGTGACCGTTCCGGTGGTCGGCGTGTCGATGGCGGCCAGCAGGTGCAGGAGCGTGGACTTCCCGCATCCCGAGGGGCCGGTGATGGCCACGGTCTCCCCGAACGACACCGTGAGGTCT
Source organism: uncultured Acidimicrobiaceae bacterium (assembly GCA_963717885.1). Classification (GTDB taxonomy): domain Bacteria; phylum Actinomycetota; class Acidimicrobiia; order Acidimicrobiales; family RAAP-2; genus Bog-756. The sequence continues at coordinate 708,254 of CAVQXB010000001.1, forward strand.
ACCCCGGACAGGGCGTTGACCTGACCGGGGTAGACCCGGGTCACCCCCCGCACGTCGACCGCCGGTGCCCCCTCCACCGGTGCGACCCCTGCCCTCTCACTCATAGCTGAGCGCCTTGAGAGGGGAGAGGAGCGCGGCTCGGATGCTGGGGTACAGCGAGCCGATCAGAGTCATGGCCAGGGCGGTGAACAGGGCCCGCCAGAAGGCTCCCTCGCTGAAGTCGGGGTGCAGGATCCCCTTCAGCTGGGGCAGCTGAGACAGTGCGGCGGCCACCGCGAACGACAGGGTCACGCCGATCATGGCGCCGAGCACGGCCAGGAGCAGGCTCTCGCTGAGCAGGAGGGAGACGGTCCGGCGCCGGGTCCATCCGACGGCCCGGAGCAGACCGAACTCCCGCGTCCGCTCGAACAGGGAGAGCAGCATGGTGTTCCCGATGATCACCGCACCGATCAAGACGGCCAGGACCGTGCTGCCGTTGACGGCGGCCTGCAGGTAGACCAAGTTCCGGTCGGCCCGCCCGAACTGGGACGCGGTCCGGATGGTGGTGAGCTCCGGCTGGGCGTAGTCGACGTGCGCCGCCACCTTTGCCGGCGAGGCTCCGGGTGTCACCTTGACGAAGGCCAGGGTGACGATCCCGGGCACCCGGTTGTACCCCTGGAGGGAGGGAAGCGGGAACATGGCTCCGGCATCGCCGAACGAGTTGCCCGTCGAGTAGATGCCCACGACGGTGTTCGAGGTGCCGTTGGCGTCGAACCGGTCGCCGACCCCGAGGCCGAGATTGGCCGCGGCCCGCCACCCCAGCATCACCTGGTGGGCCGCGGTCACCGAGTAGGAGGAACCCCGCACCACCCTCACCCCGAAGGCGGCCAGGTCCTCAGGATCGATCCCGATCTCGATGAACACGGGGTTGTCGTTGTTGAGGTGCTCGGTCTCGACCAGAACCCCGACCACCCGGCCCACACCGGGTGTCTGGCGAAGCCGGTCCAACTCCTGGCGGTCGATGGTGCTGGACAAGGTGTCCGAGGCACCCTTCTGGGCCACGGTGAAGTCGGCCTTGCCCACCGAGATGATGGCGGCGGCCGACTGCTCCAGGCCGCTGCTGGTGACGTCCAACGTCACTACGGCCATCACGGCAATGGCGACGGCGAAGGCCAGGCCGAGCGAGCGCGCCTTCTTGGACCAGAGGTTGTGGAGGATGAGGCTGATCATCGGACCCCCGGCACCGCGATACCGATCGGCTCGTCAGGACGGCATAGGTCGGACACTCGACCATCGTGTACCGGAAGCCCCGGTCGGGCCAGGGTCAAAGGTCACTGGAGATGGGCGGGCCGTGGCTGGCGCTCGGTTCAGGGGGGCGGGCGGTGCACCAACACCGGGCAGTGGGCATGGACCACACAGTGCTCGCTGACCGATCCGAGCAGGAGGTCGGCGGCCTCCCGACGGCCCCGACTGCCGACGGCCAGCAGATCGGCACCGCTCGACGCCTTGACCAGTAGCGGGGCCGGCGCCCCCTGGATGGCCACCGTCTGGATGGTGATGTCGGGGTGTCCGTGTCGGATGGGCCCGACGGCCTTCTCCAACTGCGTCTGGCAGTCCTCCTGCGGGTCGTAGTCGAGTGGGCCCGGAGACCAGCCGTACATGGTTGGCCAGTCCCAGGACATGAGCACCTCGAGCCGCGCTCCGGTCAGCGAGGCCTGGTCGGCGGCCCACGCCAGGGCTTCTGCCGAAGATGGGGATCCATCGGCCCCGACCACGATCCGACGGGCCGACGCGGCATCCAGGGCATCATCATCAGTCGAGCCGTCGGTGGCCTCCGGCCCGTCGCCGCCGGCCGGGCCGTGGACGACCACCACCGGCACGGTGGACCGGTGCACGCACTTCCGACCTACCGAACCCAGCAGCAGCCCCCGAAAGCCGCCCAGACCCCGAGAGCCCACCACCAACAACTCGGCGCCGGCGCTCTCCTCGACCAGCACCTGGTCGGCCCAACCCCGGCGGGCTCGGCCCGACATGGTCGCGCCTGGTGCGACCCGCCGCACCAATCTGGCCGCCCCCTCGAGTACCTCATCGGTGGCCTGCCGCTCCTCGGCCGGCGTGACGAAGACGTACTCGGGACCGAAGGTGGTGACGACCTCGAGCTCCGCCTTGGTCAGGGCAGCCTGCCGTGCCGCCCAGTCCAGGGCGGCGTCGGCGTGCGCCGATCCGTCTACGCCCACCACGATGCGGTGTGGCGCGCCGGTGGCCCCGGACGGTTCCGTGTGTGTACTGGGCAAGGTTCCTGTCGGCATTGCTCCTCCTCGATGGTCTCCGGCTCGATGACCGGTCCCGGGTACTGGACAGCAGATGGCCTGGATCCTCGCGGCGTCGAACCGGGCGGAGTACGTGGATGCCGGAGGCAGGTATCCACCCCTTCATGGCGACGAGTAGGCAGAACGGGGCACGGAATCGCCCAGCTACTTCGACCCCCCTCGCCTGACCGCCGCGTCGGCCGCCTGGTAGGCGCGGCGCAGGTCATCGAGTACCTTCTCCAACCCCTCCCGCAGCGAACTCAGGCTTGACCCGGTGTCCTTCCGGGCGGCATCGACACGGCTGCGGGCGGCCAGGTAGGCGTTCTGGGCGGTGTCGACCCGCTTGCGAAGCTCGTCCCGGACATCGAGGTCGGCCAGGTCCAGCTGGACCATCAACTCGTCGATCTTGGCGCGAAGCGTATCGAGCAACCGGGTGGCCTGCTGGATGACGTCCCCCTGTGGGGCTCCGTCATCCTCCGACTCCACGGCGCTGGGTTCATTGGCAGTTGTCTTGGGCATGTCGTTCCCCTTCCCGAGGTTCCCTCCCACTGTGGTGCGGATGGTCGGGGGGTGCCAGGGCCGAACGTCCCGAAGGGCCGGATCGGGGACCGCGGGTCCGCCGGGACTTTCGCCCCTACACCGATCGGGCGCCAGGTGGTGCAATGGACCCATGCACGACAGCCGGCCCCGGAGGGCGATGGTGGGCGGGGCTGGGTCATGCATCGGAGGGACGGCAGTGCCGACAACCGAGCGATACGTCGTTGGATCGATCGACGGAGGCGCGGTCGTGCTGGGGATCGACGGCTCGGATCGCGGCCGGCTGGCCGTCACAGGGGCGGCCGAGGAGGGTGCATCGGGGGCGCGGGAGCGGCGCTCATGACCGACGTCGGGGACCTGGGCCGTCGCGTGGTGGAACGCCGGCTGGAGATGGGTCTGAGTCCGGCCGAGTTGGCCGACCGGGCCGGCATGGATCGGGGTTACCTCGAGGGACTGGAGGTCAGTCCGTCGCCACAGCTGACCCGCTCGGCCCTGTGGCGCCTGGCTGCAGCCCTCGAGATGTCGGTGGGAGACCTGACCGGGAGCGGCGCCATGGAGCCCCCGGGCCGGGCCCGCATCGGGGGCCGGCCCCTCCTCGAGACCCTCTCCGTCGACGAGTGCCGCGCCCTGGTGGCACCCGGGGGCGTGGGCCGAGTGGTCTTCTCCGACGCCTGCGCGCCGGTGGCATTTCCCGTGAACTTCAAGATGCTCCACGGCGACGTGGTGTTCAGGACGGAGCCCGAGGCCAGGGTGGTCACGGCCCTGGGCGCCGGTCCCATCGCCTTCGAAGTCGATCATCTGGACGAGGCCCTCACCGAGGGATGGAGCGTGCTCCTCCGCGGCGAGGGTCGGGTCGTGGTCGAGCCGGCCGAGCGGGACGAGGCCCTGTCTGCCGGGCTCTCGCCCTGGGCTGCCGGTGAGCGCTCGTCAGTGGTGAAGATCACCGTCGGCCAGTGGTCGGGCCGTCGCCTCCGGGAGCGGACCGGTCATGCCTAGCGGGGGCCGGATCGTCGTGGGGATGGACGGATCGGCCGCCGCCGCCGGGGCCCTCGACTGGGCGGCAGAGGAGGCGACCTCTGCCGGGGCCGTACTCACGGTGGTGGCGGCGTGGACCTATGGAGGCCACCTCGGTTCCGTACCCTCACCGGCGGACCAGGCCCACCTCGTGGTGGAGGAGGCCAGAGCCCGGATGGCGGCGAGCTTCCCGGCGGTCGTGGCCCGGTACGAAGTGCACGAGGGCACACCGGCGTATGTGCTGATCGACGCCGCTCGGGATGCCGACCTGCTGGTGGTGGGGTCCCGCGGGCTCGGCGGTTTCCGGGGCCTGCTGTTCGGGTCGGTGGGCCAGCACTGCCTGACCCACGCCCCGTGTTCGGTGGCAGTGGTACGTCCGTCACCGGAACCGGCGGCCTCCGGTCACCAGCCGCGGGTTCGCCGGATCGTCGTCGGGGTGGACGGCTCCCCCGGGGCGCGACGGGCCCTGGAGTGGTCGGTGGACCGCGCCCGCCGATCAGGGGCCGAGATCGAGGTCGTGGCCTCCTGGGTGTTCCCCGGCACGGCCGGGTACGTGTTCAGTGTGGACCCGAGGATCCTGGACGACGCCCGGAACGTGGCCCGTGAGGCGGTGGCCCAGGCCGAGGCCATGGCGGAGTCCGTTGAGGTCCGCAGCGAAGTCAGCGAGGATCCGGCGCCGGTGGCCCTGGTCGAGGCGAGCCGGAAGGCCGACCTCGTGGTGGTGGGGTCCCGAGGTCTCCAGGGCTTCCGTGGCCTGCGCCTCGGATCAGTCAGCCGACACGTGGCCCAGCACGCCCACTGCCCGGTGGTGGTGGTCCGGGACCGGCCCGACCAGTAGCGAGGAGGTCGGCCTCCCCGGGGTGGGGTCAGGGTCGGAGGCCGGCGACTTCGGCTCGCCCGATCGCCTCAGCCGCGGCGACCGAACATGTTGGCGTTGGGAGCGGCCCGGGCCACCAGGTCGGGTACGACGGAGCCGAGCTCGGCGCTGTCCCACCGGTCCGCCTTGTCGGCTCCGGGCCCGGCCACCCATCCCTCGGCCACGCTGATGTGGCCTCCGTACACGTTGAACACGCGGCCGGTGATGTCCTTCGACTCGGGGCTGCCCAACCAGACCACCAAAGGGGCGATGTTGTCGGGATCGTTGGGGTCGAACTCGTCCGGCTTCACGGTGGCTTCGAAGCCGCCCCCCAGGTTCTCGGTCATCCGTGTCAGGGCGGCGGGGGCGATGGCGTTGACGGTCACGCCGTATCGGCCGAGCTCCATGGCGGCGATAACGGTCAGGGAGGCGATGCCGGCCTTGGCGGCCCCGTAGTTGGTCTGCCCCACGTTGCCGTAGATGCCCGAGGGCGAGGTGGTGTTGATGATGCGGGCGTCATTGGTCTCCCCGGCCTTGGTCCGGTTCCTCCAGTACTCGACGGCCGCCCGCATCGGGGCGAAGGTCCCCCGCAGGTGGACGCGGATCACGGCGTCCCACTCGTCGACCGACATGTTGACCAGCATGCGGTCGCGGAGGATGCCGGCGTTGTTGACCAGGACGTCGAGGCCGCCGAAGGTGTCCACCGCGGTGGCGATCATCCGCTGGGCGCCCTCCACGTCGGAGACGTCGTCCCCATTGGCCACGGCCTCGCCGCCCATGCCCTTGATCTCCTCGACCACCTCGCCGGCGGGCCCCTCGGACCGGCCGCTGCCGTCCACTTCGGCCCCGAGGTCGTTGACCACGATCTTGGCACCCTGGCTGGCGAACTCGATGGCGTGGGCCCGGCCGATGCCGCGCCCCGCACCGGTGATGACGACCACCCGTCCTTCGTTGATGCCGGCCATGTCATGACTCCTTTGTGGTGAGAGGTGCTGTGCTGGACCCACCCGCTACCGATCGGGTCGGTCCGGACTGCTCTGTTGTAACACGGCGGCGCCAGGCCCCCGGCCCGGCGCCGGACCGCTGCCCACCGGCACCTCCAGGTCAGGCGTTCTTCGGCAGCTCGGCGAAGGGTGTCGTCCGGTCGTTGTTGGGCTCTTTGGGCAGCCCGAGCACCCGCTCGCCGATGATGTTCCGCTGGATCTGGTCGGTGCCGCCGTAGATGGGGGGCGCCTGCGCCAGAAGGGCCAGCTCGGTCACGATGGGAAGACTGGGCTGGTCGGTCGCCTCGACGATGGCCCCCCGACCCTCGGCGTCGTAGGAGTGGAGCATGCCCGACGCCCCCGCGATGCTGAGGCCCAGGTCCCGCGAGAGCCTCATGATGTGGCTCATGGACAGTTTGGAGATGTTGGGCATGCCGGGGATGTCGCCACCGGCCTCCTTGGCCGCCTTCAGCCGCAGGCCGTTCATGCGTCCGAGCTCACCCCAGGTGTAGAGGCGGGCCAGTCCCTGGCGGATGCCTGGATCGGCGAGGCTGCCGTTGCGCCGGGCCAGGTCGGTGAGGAGACGGGGACCGCCCTGCATGGCCTGGAACATGGTCGACTCGCCGGTCGACCCGTTCCGCCGGCCCGACCGCGCCGCCGGCCCGGTGGACACGAACTCACCGGCCCGGCGGTCGAGGTCGCCGCGGACGGTGCCGGGGACGGCGATGCCCCCGGCGCCGCTGCCTCCTCCCGACCCCAACCCGGCCCGCTCGTTGGCCAGCGTGGTGTTGGCCACCGCCCATCCCTGGTTGACCCCACCGATCACGGCATCGGCCGGCACCCGGGCGTCGGTCAGGAACACCTCGTTGAACAGGGCCCGGCCGGTCATCTCGCGTAACGGACGTATGTCCACACCCGGCTGCACCATGGGGCAGGCCAGGTAGGTGATGCCCTGGTGCTTGGGCACGCCCGGATCGGTCCTGGCCAGCAGCATTCCCATGTCGGCCTTCTGGCCGTTGGAGGTCCACACCTTCTGGCCGTTCACGATCCACTCGTCACCGTCCCGGACCGCCCGGGTCTGGAGGCCGGCCAGGTCCGAGCCGGCGCCCGGCTCCGAGAACAGCTGGCACCAGGACTGCTGGCCGGTCACGATGGCGCGCACATACCGGTCGATCTGGTCCCGGGTGCCGTGGGCGGCGATGGTCGGCGCCGCCAAGAGCAGGCCCAATCCGTTGGGTGCCCCGAGGGCGCCGAACTCGGCGATGGCCTGGGCGATCCGCAGCCCGTCGTTACGGGTGAGGCCCTTGCCGTAGGCGTGGGTGGGCAGGGATGGAGCCGACCAGCCGGCCAATCCGAGTCGTTCCCACCAGGCGCCGACGGTCAGCCCCGGATCCCACTGCGCGGCCAGCCACTCGTGCAGCTCGTCGAGGATCTGGTCGGTCGAAGCGGTCAGTGTCGTGTCGGTCATCGTGTCCCCCGGGAGTGGCGTGGCAGCCAGGTGCAGTGCCCGGGGGACGACGGTAGCGGGGGGAATGGTCTCTTGACCAGGCGGGGACCGGAAGCCCCGGTGGAATCAGGCCACGAGCAGGTCGGTGAGGTCCTCGATTCCGGCCAGGCGGCCGGCCAGTTCCTGGCTGAGGTGATACCGGTCGGCGAGGGCCCCGGGATCGGTATAGCTGATCCGGATCGAACCTTCGTCGTCCCACACCAGGACCTTGAGGGGCAGGTCCAGAGCGGAGAGTGGTGCGGCCTGCATGACGGGGGTACCTGCCACCGGACTGCCGAAGATCACCACCTTGGTGTCCCGGAGGTTCAGTCCGTGGCGTTTGGCCTCGCCACTGTGGTCGATGACCGCAAAGAGCGACAGCCCTCGGGCCTCGACCAGTGCGATCAGCCGATCCGCGGCGGCGTCGACCGAGTCGAACGTTCCGGTCTTGGTGATGACGACGGACCGGGCATCCCGTTCAGTGTTGGACATGGGCTCGCCTTCCTTCCGATGCTCCCGTCGGGACATCCCGGCGTCCTCCCATTGTGGCGCTCGGTCGGGGTCGAGCCGCGGTTCCCATCGCCCTCTGCCGTCTGCCGTCTGTCGTCTGCCGTCTGCCGTCCGTCTGCCGTCTGCCACAGACCGCCCGCCAGCGGGAACGCGGCCCGCGGGTGACGCCGGGGATGGACCCGTATGCTCGGGCGGTCCGGAAGCGGGGGCCGGGGACGGAACAGGCCAGGGAGGGTGCGATGAGCATGGTCGAAACGGTGCGGGGCCCGGTGGCGGCGTCCCAGCTGGGTACCACGCTCATGCACGAGCACGTCTTCATCCTGACCCCCGACCTGCTGGCCAACTATCCCGCCGGTTGGGACGAAGAGTCGAGGGTGGAGGACGCCATCACCCGCCTGTCCCGGCTGAAGGCCCTGGGGGTGGACACCATCGTCGACCCCACGGTGGTCGGGCTGGGCCGGTACATCCCCCGCATCGAACGGATCAATCGATCGGTGGACATCAACATCGTGGCCGCCACCGGGCTGTACACCTACAACGATCTGCCGCTGGCCCTCCAGTTCGCCGGGCCAGGAGCGCCGATGGGCGGTGACGAGCCGATGGTCGACCTGTTCGTGCACGACATCACCGATGGGATCGCCGGTACCGGTGTGAAAGCGGCCTTCCTGAAGTGTGCCATCGACGAGCCGGGCCTGACCCCTGGGGTGGAGCGGGTGATGCGGGCGGTGGCCCGGGCCCACATGGCCACCGGCGCCCCCATCACCGTGCACACCAGCGTCCACAACCAGGGGGGCACCGTCACCCAGCGGGTCCTGGCCGAGGAGGGGGTGGATCTTGGCCGGGTGGTGATCGGGCACTGCGGCGACTCGGCCGACATCGGGTACCTGACCGGCCTGGCCGACCGCGGCTCGCTCCTCGGCATGGACCGGTTCGGGCTCGACGCCATCCTGCCCTTCGAGCAGCGGGTGGACACCGTGGCTCATCTGTGCCGGCTCGGCTATGCCGACCGCCTGGTCCTCTCCCAGGACGCGTCGTGCTACATCGACTGGTTCCCCGAGGGCCTGATGGCCAAATACGCCCCCAACTGGCATTACGAACACGTCGTGGCCGACGTCGTCCCAGCCCTGGCCCAGCGCGGGGTCGCCCCGGAGCAGGTCACGGCGATGCTGGTCGACAACCCCCGCCGCTATTTCACGGGAGGGGAGGCCGGCTGACGCCGCGGCCCGACCGGTCGGCCGGTACGGTGACAACAGCGAGAGAAGGGTGAGGACACCATGACCACCTCGGAGACCTCCCTGGGCCACGGAGCCAACGGCTCCCGGCCGTCGTCGACGGCCACCGAGGTAGCCGCCACCTTCGACCGGTTGCAGGGAGCGTTCGCTTCCGGTCGCACCCGCAGCCTGGCCTGGCGCACCACCCAGCTCCAGGGCATCGAACGGATGCTCGTCGACCACGAGTCCGAACTCCTCCAGGCCATGGCCGACGACTTCGGCAAGCCACGCTTCGAGGCCTGGATGACCGACCTGATGCCAGTGGTGGCCGAGGCCGCCCACGCCCGCCACCGGGTGGCTCGCTGGATGCGTCCGCGCTGGACCTGGCCGGGCCGGACCAACCTGCCCGGAGCGTCCTGGACGGTACCCGAGCCCAAGGGCACCGTGTTGGTCATCGCCCCGTGGAACTATCCGGTCCAACTGGCCCTGGCCCCGCTGGTGGCCGCGGTGGCCGCCGGCAACACCGTGGCGGTCAAGCCCTCGGAGCTGGCCCCGGCCTCCTCTGCGGCCCTGGCCCGCCTCCTCCCTCGCTACGTCGACCCCGAGGGGGTGTCGGTGGTCGAGGGGGATGTAGAGGTCGCCACCGCGTTGCTCGACCTCCCCTTCGACCATCTGTTCTTCACGGGGAGCACCGCTGTCGGCAAGGTGGTCATGACCGCGGCCGCCCGCCATCTGGCTTCGATCACCCTGGAGTTGGGCGGGAAGAGCCCGGTGGTGGTCACCCGGGACGCCGACGTCGACGTGGCCGCCCGACGCATCGCCTGGGGCAAGCTTCTCAACGCCGGCCAGACGTGCATCGCTCCCGACTACGTGTTGGTGGAACGTCCGGTGGCCGACCGGCTGGTCGACGAGCTGTGCCGGTCGATGGCAGAGCTGGAAGGCCCGGACCCCAGGCTCACCCGCACCCGCATCGTCAACTCCCGGCACCTGGCCCGGGTGCAGACCCTGCTGGCCGACCCGGGCGGTCGGGTGGTGACCGGGGGCTCGGTCGACCCCGACGAGCGGTGGATCGAGCCCACGGTGGTGGTCGACCCCGACCCCGATTCCGCCCTCATGCAGGAGGAGATCTTCGGCCCCATCCTGCCGGTGCTCACCGTTGACTCCGTGGCCGACGCCACCGCCTTCATCAACCGCCGGCCAAAGCCTTTGGCCCTCTACCTGTTCACCGGATCCCGGGAGACGGAGCGGGAGATCATCCGCTCCACCTCGTCGGGCGGCGTGTGCGTGAATCACACCGTCATGCACTTCTTGGTTCCCGAGCTCCCGTTCGGCGGCGTGGGGTCCAGCGGCACCGGGGCCTATCACGGCCGGGCCGGATTCGAGGAGCTGAGCCACCGCAAGCCGGTGCTCCGACGGGGGGTGCGACCCGACCTCGCCCTGACCTACCCCCCGTTCACCGAGGCCAAGGAGCGGCTGCTCCGGCGGATCCTCTGAGACCGGTGGTCGCTCCACCGCCCGCCTTCCCGGCCCGACGGTCTGCTTGAATGCAACCGTGACCGACACCTACCGACGCATCCTGCTCGACTCCCGCCCCCAAGGCCTGGTCGACGAGGGGAACCTCCGGATCGACGACTCGGCCCCTGTCCCCGAGCCGGCCGAGGGACAGGCGCTGGTGCGGGTCCGGTACTGCTCCATCGATCCCACCATCCGCACCTGGATGGACGATGCGCCGGGCTATCTCCCACCCATCGGCATCGGCGAGGTGGTGCGCAGCGGAGGAGTGGGGGAGGTGGTGGCGAGCCGGAGCGAGCGCTACCAGCGCGGGCGACCTGGTCTTCGGCATGCTCGGCTGGCAGGAGTTCGCTCTGGCCGATGAAGGCGAGGCCTCCCTGACCGTCCTGCCCCCGGGTGTGGATCCCACGATTGCCATCGGGGTCCTCGGGGTCACCGGGATGACCGCCTACTTCGGGCTCTTCGACATCGGTCAACCCAGACCGGGTGACACGGTGGTGGTGTCGGGGGCGGCCGGGGCCACCGGCTCGGTTGTGGGACAGCTGGCCCGCATAGAAGGTGCGGGCACCGTCGTCGGCATTGCCGGCTCGGCCGAGAAGTGCGCCTGGCTCGTCGACGAACTGGGCTTCGACCATGCCATCAACTACCGGAACGAGGATGTGGCGGCCCGGCTCCGGGAGACCTGTCCCGAGCGGTATCGACGTCTACTTCGACAACGTGGGCGGCGAGATCCTGGACGCCTGCCTGGCGCGGCTGGCCATGAAGGCCCGGGTCGTGCTGTGCGGTGCGATCTCCCAGTACAACGAGGACCGCCCCGTCGGCCCCGGCAACTACCTCAACCTCATCATCAAGCGGGCCCGCATGGAGGGCTTCCTGATCCTCGACTACCTCGACCGGTTCCCCGAGGCCCAGGTCCGCATGGCGGGCTGGGTCATGGCGGGAGAGATCCACCACCGGGAGCACCTGGTGGACGGCCTCGAGCACGCCGGAGAGGCCCTCAACCTGCTGTTCAGCGGGGGCAACACCGGCAAGGTGATCGTCCGGCTGTAGGGGACCGGAGGGCGACGGTGCGTTGACCGCTCCCTCCCGTCGGGTTACGGTCGCCGCGGTGGGCATCGACTCGGCCTGGCCGCTCCCTCCGCCGGGGACCGACCCCTCATCGGGGTCCGAGGCCCTGTCCCGGTTGGCTCCCGACGTGGCGTCGGCGTTCACGGAGCTGCAGTCCGAGGTCTGGGCGTCCAAAGCGCCCGATCGCCTGGCGCTGGTGGACAGGCGCATCGCCCAACTCTTGTCCGACTCATCCGGAGCGGGAGGCGCGCCACCAACCTCTCCAGAGACGGTGGCCCGCCTCGACGAGGTGTCCCGGTGGTCGACATCCTCCCTCTTCGGCGGCGAAGAGCGAGCCTGCCTGGGGTTCACCGAGCAGTTCCTGATCGACGTGGCCGGCATCGACGACCAACTCCGCCTCGAGCTGGGCACCGCCCTCGGACCGACCGGGGTGCTCGAGTTCGTGGCCTCGCTGTTCGTCCTCGAGTACGGTCGCCGGGTCACCATGGTCCTCGACCGATTGTTCCCCGCAGGTGACAGACCGGCAGTAGGTGCCGTGGACGGCGGTGCCCCGAGGGGTCGGGATCGGTCCGATGGGGGCGGGTCCGGTGGAACGGCGCTGCTGGGCACGTTCGACCAGCTGTCCCGGTCGGTCGCCCTGCTGGAGGCCGTCGATCCAGTGACCACCGAGCTGGTCCGCCTCCGGGGAGCCCGTCAGCACAACTGTCGCGCTGTGCCAGTCGACCCGTTCGGTCAGGGCCCTCGACGCCGGGGCCGACGAGGCGCTCCTGGGCGCCACGGAACGGTACGAGGCCAGCGACCTGAGCGAATCGCAGAAGGTGGCGCTCCGGCTGACCGACTCCGTGATCACCCAGCCCACCTCGGTGGACCTGGCCTTGGTGGACCAGGTGCAGCGGTGGTTCACGCCGCGGCAGGTCGTCGAGCTGGTCATGGACGTGATGCGGAACAGCGGCCAGAAGATCGCCGTGGCCCTGGCGGCCGACGCACCCCATGTCACCTCGGGCGTCGAGCGGTTCGCCATCACGGCCACGGGCGAGGTCGAGTACCTGCCCTGAGCCTGGGGGAGGTCGGGGCCAGGCCAGTTCCAGCCGCCGGATGGGCCGGGTGGCCAGCCCGCCCCGGATATCAGAGAGACTGGTGTCCATGGCGTTCGGTCAGCAGTCCGGCCCGCCGGCCACGGCCCGACAGGTGCGGGAGCTCGAGCGGCTCCTCCACGAAGCCGGCCACGTCGACTTTCGCGACGCCCGGGGGCCCATGGGATTCACCCAACGTCAAGCAGGGGGCCGGTTCACGCGCTCCGAGGCCGAGGCGTTCATCGACCGTCTCCAACAGGACGGACCGGAGCCCGAGGAGCCGGTGATCCAGGCGGGGCCCGTCCGACCGGTGAGGACGCCGGCCCCTACGCCGTCGTTGCGTCGTGTGCCCGACGAGGAGCTGGCCGCCGAACTCCGGCGCCGAGGTTGGTCGGTCACCGGGCCTTGACCGGGGCCCGACCGCGGGGGCAAAGCCGCGGCGTCAGGACTGCTCGCGTACCTCTTTGGCGAATCGGGCGGCGAGCTGACGGGACACGCCGAACGCCCGGCCGATGTCCCCGATGCTCATGCCCTCCTCCAGCCCGGCGGCTGTGATGGAGACCCGCAAGCGGTGCCGGCACTCGTCGAACTCGTTCAGCATGTCGGTCATCTTCAGCCGGCGTTCGGCGGTGTTCAAGTCGGCCAGCGCCTGCTGCAGTGGCACGCCGCTCTCCAGGAGCTTGAGGCCCTTGATGAATCCCTTCCGGCTCTCCTGGACGAGAGCGCGAAGCTCCTGGCCCGAGTCCATGAGGCGCTGAATGTCACTGATGACCTCGTCACGAGGCTCGGGCACGGTGTCGATCCTACGACCGCGTGACCCTGCGAGGAGTTGCAGTCGGGTGCAGAGTGGCCTCCGGAGGCCCCGGCCACCGGAGGCCAAGGCCGGCTGGGTTCAAGGGGGATGCCGTTCGGCGGGCCCGAGGGGTCGCACGGCACTCGGGGGGACGATCGTCGATCCGTCCTCGGGTGACCACTCCGGCAGTGGATCCTCAGACCTCCAGCCGCCAGAGGTCCTCGGCCACCACGATCGTGCCGGCGAACCCGGCACGGGCCTCCGCCTCCCACTCGGGTTCGGAGCCCGCGGCGGGTGCCGGGACCAGGTGGGTCAGCACCAGGGTGCCGACCCCGGCCCGCGAGGCGGTGGCGGCGGCGTCCTGGATCGAGGAGTGGTAGTCCAGGATGTCCTGGATGCGGGGGAAGGGGATGGCCTCCACCAACGACCGGCGGATGACGGTCTGCACATAGACGTCGGCGCCGGCGCACAACCGGTCGAGCCCGGCGCAGGGCACGGTATCCCCGGCGATCACGATCGCCTTGCCCTCAGCCTCGATCCGGTAGCCCACGGTGGGATGGACCGGGGCATGGTCGGTCGGGGCCGCGAGGATCCGTACCGTTCCGTCGTCGTAGGCCACGCCGTCGTTGACCTCGGTGACCGAGCAGCTCGGATCCCAGTTCAGGTCGTCGTGGTGGGCAGTCCGGTAGCCGATGTCGTCCGACAGCATGGCGATCGTCCTGTCGACCAGGCCCTGAGTGCCGGGCGGGCCGACCACGGGCAGGGGGTTGGGCTCGAGCGAGGCGACCCACCGCATGGTGATGAGGTCGTTGAGGTCGGTGGTGTGGTCGCTGTGCAGGTGGGTGAGGAGCACCGAGGTGAAGGCGGCCGGTCCCGACCAGGCCGCCGCCGCCCGGAGGAGGACACCGCGGCCGCAGTCGAAGAGGAAGTCCTTTCCGTCCGCCCGCACCAGTGTGGCCGGCCCAGCCCGGTTGGGATCGGGGATGGGACTGCCGGTCCCCAGGGTGACTACCTGCATGGCCGACCCGGCCGCCCCACTGTCGTCGAAGCGGATCCGCGGGCTGGCGCCATACTCGTCATGGTAACGGCCGGAACAACGGGGCCGCAGGTCGTCGCGGGCGGCCGCCGTCGGGCGCCGGCGCATCCCCTCCGCTTGACGGCCACGGCCGGAACGGCCGGTGGATCCATATCACCGACCCGCACCCCCCAACTCCTATGAGGCCCCTCCAGCCTCCCGCTGCTCACCGAGGGTGCCCCGTCCGAGGAACGGCCCTGTTGCGGCTCAGATCCGCTCCCCGAGCCGCACGAACGAGTTGACGTACATGATCCGGAGGGCGTCATGGAAGCCCCACTCCCGGAAGGCGTCGGTGAATCCCGCGGCCCCCGCTTGGAACTGCTCCGAGCGGGAGGCGTCCTCGGTGGCCAGCATGTCGGCCATCGGCGTGCCTCCGCCATTGAGGAGCCGTTCGACCAGGGGGGTCATGGACCGGAAGGCGGCCTCGGGCTCGTCGGTGTCCATCTCGTAGAGGTGGAGGAAGAGAGGGTCGCCGCCGGATGCGTTCTCGTACGGGGTGATCATGGTGTACCCCGGCACGTTGGCCTCGGCGATGTAGCGGATGTGCACGAAGTCCGCCCAGTCGCGAAGTTCCTGGGCCCGGTGGCGTTCGCTGGGGGAGATCAGGACCACGGACAGGCCCAGGGTCGGTCGGCCGGTGACCCGGCCCTGGCCGGGACGGGGGTAGTGGTGGAAGAGATGGCCAGTCACTCCGTCGGGCGTCGGAGGGGCCGGGAACTCGCGGTCGACCTCGTAGACGGCGAGGTATTCGAACTCGGGGAGCTTACGGGGGAGGTCGGTCCGGTCCCGGTGGGCGTTCCGCCACCACGTCGCCCGGACGACGCCGTCGAAGCCGAGCACCTCGGGGAGACGTCGTTCGACGTAAGCGTCGACGGGTCCCTCGCTCATCTCCAGGTAGAGCCCCGGACTGATCCTGTCCTCCATGGCCTGGGTCGTAACACGCCGACGCCGTCAGCGTCAACGCGGGGCCGGCCCGGTGGGTTCACCGGGTCCTTGATGACGCCGTTGCTCATCTCGGTCTCGGATCCGCAGGGCCGGGGAAGGCGGATCCGTACGCGCGGCGGCTCTCGTGGAGCACGGTGGGCCCGTCTGGGTGGCGAAGCCAGCCTCCCCCGGGTGGCACCGACCCGACGCCGGCCGGGCGGCTCAACCCACCGGGGACCCAGACCGTGGCGTTTCGTGCAACAGTTCTGTCTCCAATGGAGATGCCGCCGTCCCAACGGGCCACGCTGTACCCGGCTCGTCCCACGGGCGTCCGTGACCCGGATCCCGACTGTTCCGTGGGCGGCGCGAAACGGGTGGAGGTACCCATGACGGTCACGCCGGTGGAGGGGTTCGCGGTGCCAGGCCCGACGTTCCGTCGTGACTTCGATCACCGCCCGGTGGCCGTCGGCCTCGCCCCGGAGGTGACGGACCTCGGGGAACAGCACGTTGGCCTCGTAGAGGCGGGAGCTGCAGCCCGCCAGAGAGCGCTGTTCCTTGTCGGGCCCTACCATCGACCGGTGGTGACAGGGTGGTGACGGAGCGGCGCCAGGAGCTGGAGGCGAACGGTGAGGGATTCACCCCCAGCCGGCTCCTCGATGTGCGGGACCGCACGCGGGCGGCGTTGTGGGAGATCGCCGGGCGCATGGTTCCGGGCCTGTCCGAGGACGAGGGACGGGGGCTGGCCACAGAGGTGCTCCGGACCCACGGGCTGCGCAAGGGCTGGCACAAGGTGCTGGTCCGGTTCGGAGCCAACACCATCCTCAACTTCGACGACCCGTCGACACCCGGCGTGGTCCTCGGGGAGCACGACATATTCTTCCTGGACATCGGTCCGGTCCACGCCGGGTGCGAGGGTGATGCCGGCGATACCTTCGTTGTGGGTGACGACCCCGAGATGCGGCGGGCGGTGACCGACGTCCACGACCTCTGGCACCAGCTTCGCTCCGAGTGGACCGAGCGGAGCGTGACGGGAATCGACCTCTACCACCTGGGCGAGGAGGGGGCCCAAGCCATGGGCTGGCGGCTCAACCTCGACCTCACCGGCCATCGCCTCTCGTCGTTCCCCCACCGCGCCCACTACGACGGGACCCTCGCCGAGGTGGACTTCACACCTTCCGACCTCCTCTGGGTGCTGGAGGTCCAGATCCGGCACCCGGATCGGCCGTTCGGCGCCTTCTTCGAGGATCTGCTGCTCTACGACGATGCGCTGCAGGCCCGCTCCCGCCGCCAGGCCGGTGCTGCCGGAGCCGGGGCCTGAGGCGAGGCTGGCGCACCAGCCGCTGGGGGCGCCGGCGGCCTACCTCTGGAGGTGGAGCCGCTCATGGTCGACGGCGACCGTTCGTGACGTGGTCGACCGCTCGCGTGTGGGTGATGGGGATGGTAGGAACGGTGGGGACGGGGAGTGGCCATATCGGCGACGGAGGCCGGTCGGTGGTGGAGAGAGTGGAGAGAGTGGGAGAGTGGAAGCAATGGACGAACAGAGGGCAGCGGCGTTCCAGTTCGCCGGCCAGGACATCCCGTGGCTGTTGCGCTCCTGGGCCGAAACCCAGCCCGACAAGGCCTTTCTGATCTGGGAGCCCAGGAGCGGCGTGTCGCGTCAGTGGACCTATGCCGAGTTCTGGCTGGAGGTGAGGCAGGTGGCCGTGGGCCTGGCCGGTCGCGGCGTGATCCGGGGCGACAAGGTCCTCATCCACGCCGACAACTGCCCGGAGATGGTGGTGGCCTGGTACGCGTGCGCCACCCTCGGGGCGGTTGGGGTGACGACCAACACCAGATCGGTCCGGGCCGAACTCGAATTCTTCATCGCCAAGACCGGGTGCGTCGGCGCGATCAGCCAACCCCAGTACGCCGGTCTGGTGGCCGAAGCCGGTCCCGAGCTGGGCTGGATGGTGGTCACCGAGGACAACAGCGGCGAACCGGCCACGGCGGACCAGACTGGCCACGGCTTCGACGGCTTCGACTCCTTGTACGGTTCCGAGGCGGACCTGGTCGAGCGGGAACCCGACCCGATGGCGCCGGTGGGCATCCTGTTCACCTCGGGGACCACGTCGCAGCCCAAGGCGGTGGTCCACACCCATGCCAATGCCCTGTGGGCCGGGCGCGTCGGACCCACCAACATCTCCATGGAGCACGACGACATCTACCTGGTCTTCCTGCCCTTCTTCCATGTCAACGCCCAGAGCTGGTCGTTCTGGACCACGCTCGGAGTGGGGGGGACCGTGGTCTTGCAGCCGAAGTTCTCGTCGTCGCGGCTCTGGGAGGTCGTGCTCAAGCACCGGGTAACCCATCTCTCCCTCATCCCCTTCGTCTACAACGCGGTGGCCGGCCAGCCCATCCCCGAACACTCGGTGAAGGTGGGCGTGTTCGGCCTGATCGTCCCGGAGCTCGAGCAGTGGCTGGGCTTCCGGGTGGTGCCCGCCTACGGCATGACCGAGACGGTGATCCACGCCACCAACGACAACCCGGGCCGTATGGTGCCCAAGGGCTCGATGGGCAAGCCCACACCGGGCTACGAGCTGTTGCTGGTCGACCGCGACACCGGCGAGGTCTGTCTGGACGGGCAACCCGGTGAGCTGTGGGTTCGCGGCACGAGGGGCATCCAGCTCTTCTACGAGTACTACGACAATCCCGAGGCCATGGCCAAGAGCTTCACCGACGACGGTTGGTTCAAGACCGGTGACATCGTCCGTCTGGCCGAGGGGGGCAACTTCGTCTACTGCGACCGCGACGGAGATGTCCTCAAGGTGGGGGGCGAGAATGTCTCGGCCCGCGAGGTCGAGGACGTGTGCCGCCAGGTGGCCGGCCTGGCCGACGTGGCGGTGGTGGCCCAGAGCCACCCCATGCTGAACGAGGTGCCGGTGGCCTTCGTCGTCAGGGGGCCGGCCGCCGACGCCGACGATCGCCGGCTGGAGAAGGCCATCATCGAGCAGTGCGCAGCCAACCTGGCCGACTTCAAGGTTCCCCGCGCCGTCTACGTGGTCGACGAGTTCCCCAAGGCCACGCTGGACAAGGTGGCCAAGAACCAGCTGCGGCAGATGGCTGACGAGCGGGTGGAGTCCACGACCGGACAGAGCTGAGCGCAGTGCAAGTTTCGTTCCCCCGCCGGCTGGGTAGGGAACCCGGCGAGGAGGGAGCCGGCTCCACCCGACCCAGTCGGCCGAATGCCCATGAGCGTCCTGGTCATCGTCGTTCCCCTGATGGTGCTGGGGGTCGTCATTGCTACGGTCCCCGTGCTGGTGGGGTCGTTCCGTCATAACCGGGCCATGCGGGCCGGTGCGATCGAGACTCCCGAGTCCGCCCGGCAGGAGGCGGATTTCTGGCACCGCATGCTCGGACGCAGGCGGGATCGGGAGGTGGTCGCCACCCCCGGGTTGCTCAGTGACGCCGAGGTGGCCCGCACCGGGGCCCGGACCGAGGACCGCCGGGAGGTGGACGGCGAGTCCGTCTGGACCACGCCGGGATAGCGCCGCTCCCGGCCGGGCGTGGCGAGTCCCGGCGAGCCGAGGTGTCGACCGGGACCGATGTCCACGGGTCGGCCCAACCCGATGACGGGCCTCGACGCGGGCCGCTTTCCCGACACCCGGGCCCCGCGGTGCTGCTAAAACCTCTGTTGTCCGATGAGCAGCGTGATCGCGGGGAGGGTCCAGTTGACCGACATCATGAAGGGCGTGCGCATCCTCGAGGTGGCCGAGCACACCTTTGTCCCGGCCGCATCGGCCATCCTGGCCGACTGGGGGGCCGAGGTCATCAAGATCGAGCACGTGGAGCGCGGTGACGC
Source organism: uncultured Acidimicrobiaceae bacterium (assembly GCA_963717885.1). Classification (GTDB taxonomy): domain Bacteria; phylum Actinomycetota; class Acidimicrobiia; order Acidimicrobiales; family RAAP-2; genus Bog-756. The sequence goes on from CAVQXB010000001.1 coordinate 727,422, forward strand.
CATGCGAGGCCTGGCCTCGAGCGGAGTGATGGCCATGGCGGGCCCGGTGCACGTCCTCCTCGAGCACTCCAACCGCGGCAAGAAGAGCATCGGAGTGGACCTCACGACCGAGAAGGGCGTCGATCTGGTCTACAAGCTGGCCTCCACGTGCGACGTGTTCCTGACCAACAAGCTTCCCGGCGTTCGCCGGAGACTCCATATGGAGATCGAGGACATCCGGGCCCACAACCCCGACATCATCTATGTGGCCGGTACGGGCGGTGGGGAGCGAGGGCCCGAGGCCGACAAGGGGGGGTACGACTTCCTCAGCTACTGGTGTCGGGGGGCCAGTGCCATGGGTTGCACACCCCCCGACGCGGAGGGCCTGACCATGCAGCCCGCCCCCGGCTACGGTGACTCCATCGGCGGCATGACCATCGCCGGCGGGATCATGGGGGCCCTCTTCCACCGGGAGCGCACCGGCGAGGCGGTCTCGGTCGACGTGTCGCTGCTCGGCGTCGGGCTCTGGGCCATGAGCCCAGCGGTGGCCCTGTCGCTCCAGACCCAACACGCGTGGCGCCCGCCGGCCGCCTCCGGGGGCGGTGGGCCCTCCAACCCTCTCGTGGGGACCTACACGACGGAGGACGGTCGGTTCCTGGCCTTCTCGTGCCTTCAGGGCTTCCACTACTGGCCGGGGGCCTGCCGGGCCGTGGGACGAGAGGACCTGATCACCGACGAGCGCTTCACCTCTCATGAACTGCTCACCGCCAACGCCGGGGCGGCCCGAACCATCCTGGCCGAGATCTTCGCCGGAGCACCGCTCCAGGTCTGGCGGGAACGCCTGGCCACCTTCGAGGGGCAATGGTCGTTCGCCCAGGACAGCCTGGAGGTGGTCACCGATCCCCAGGTGGTGGCCAACGGCTACGTGGGCGAGACCCAGACCGCCGAGGGGGTGCCGTTCAAGCTGGTCACGACGCCGGTGCAGTTCAGCGGCCGCCCGGCCCCGCCGAGGCGGGCGCCCGAGTTCAACGAGCACTGCGAGGAGATCCTGGCCAGTATCGACTACGACGACAAGGCCATGGTCGAGCTCAAGGTCGAGGGCGTCGTGGCCTGACCGGCCGAGGAGGCCCGCCGGATCGGCTGGACCCACGGCTCAGGTGCGAGCGGGATGCTCCGCATCCACCCGGCCCCCCGGAGATCCTCGTCCCGGGTCGCGATCCACCCGGGACGGTCGGGTCGGTGACGGTCCGATCTCGGCACCGACCCGTGCCGCATTGAATCCGGCAGGGGGCCCGCTCTGCTCCGGTCTCCGCCCGCCGTAGGGCTTCCTCGTTCGCCGGGGACGGGGCGCCTTCGGTCAGGGAGCGGAGGCCCCCCACCCGCTGGCGGGCGTCACGACCCGTCGGTCCAGCGGCAGCCCGTTCCGCTCACGCCGTCACGGGTCGGCCCCGGTCGGTCCCGGCCTCGGCAGGCTCGGGGGCCGGACCGTCGGGCCGTACCTCGGGCTCGTCCTGGTCTGGCGTCCCTGAGCCAAGACCGGCGTAGGCCCGCTGGCCGAGGCGCCGGAGGCTCCGGTCCGCCATGTCGCGGAGCACCCGGTCGTCGGCCTCGGTGGGATCGGTGCTCGAGAGGGACCGAGGCCAGAGGTCTCGCGCCAGCACCGGATTGAGCTCGGCGCCGTACAGACTGATCTTGGCCAGTAGGAAGAGGAATCCGACCAGGCCGATGACGATGCCGAACTGCCCGTAGACGGCCGAGCTGTGCTCGATCTGGTGCTGTACCAGGCCGGAACCCAGCGAGATGAGGATTGAGAATCCGACGGATGCCACCGCGGCCCCCGGGACGAGTCCGCGGGTGCCGATGGTGGCCGGCGTGAGCATCCGGAACGTCACCAGATAGAGGACCGTGTTCACCGCGACCATGCCCACGAGCACGACGGCGCGCGACCCCACCGCGACCTGCGACCCGGTGGCGAACGTGGCGGCCACGGCGTTGACGACGAAGGCGCCGCCGATGGTGACCAGACCGGCCAGGCTCCGGGCCAGTCGGGGCAGGAACGTGGGCACGTCCGGGACGGGAACGTTCCAGACTCGCACCATGGCCTGTTGGGCTGTCTGGGTGACGCCCTGGGCCCCGTAGAGGAGGACGGCCAGTCCGATCACCAGTCCCGCCACACTTCCGTGCAGCGTGCTCGATCCGTGCCCGGGGTTGAATTGGGCGCCTATCACGGGGAAATGGTGAAGGGTCGCCACGAGCCGGTGACCGAGTGACGCCGCCCCGACGAAACCGAACAGGGTGACCACCACGAGCAACATGGGATAGATGGCCACGAACCCATACCAGCCGAGACCCACCACGAACTGGTTGGCGTCGTCGTCACCGAACTTCTTGAGTACTCCGTAGAGGACCGCGGCCGGCCGGTGGGACCTCTGCCATCGGTCGAGGCCGGCCACGGCGTCGTCGCGGGCCCTCACGGGCCGATGCCCGCCACGTCAGGCCACCATCGCGGCCACGAGACAACGGGTACCCAGGCTCCCTTCACTGCATCCATCGACGAGCCTTGGCCCGGTCCATCCGCTTCCAGGCGGACCGCCAGCGGCGGCGAGCCCGGCGCCGGCGGATGGCCAGGTCGGCGCTCAGCTGTCCGGCCGCGAAGTCAGCCATCGGCGGGCCGATGCCCAGTTGGTCGCGTAGCCACTGCTCGCCCACCACCGCGTCCTGGTGGTCACCGAGGATCTCCTGGAGCTTCTTGGCATGAGTGGCGGATCGACGGGCGGCCACTCCGATGACCGGCTCGGCCAGGTCGGCGGCGTAACGCACCTGCTTCGCCCGGATGCGGACTCGGTGAAGCCGACGGTCGGACGGCGAACGTCGGGCGCGCTTCACGTCCTTGCGGAGCTCCTTCCACGGTCGCGAGACCATCGCCGGGATTCCCACCCTGGCCGGACCGCCGGCCGACGGACCCCCGGACGTGACACCTCCTCGCCGAGGGGCGCGGCCGATGCCGCGTGCAGCTTGTCCAAGAGGGTGAGATAGCGGTCACTCTGCAACACCTTTTCCAACGCCTCCGCCGCAGGAAGCCGGGAGCGCCTGACCTCCGACGACAAGATGGCGATGCCCTCCGGATCGCCCAGTCCCTCGGTCCGGCTCCGGTTCAGGTAGTCGCTTAGGACATCCAGGTCCCGGACGGCGCCGAGGGCCGAGCCCAGCCACTGCAGGTCCGTCCGGACATGGCGCAGCCAGACCGGGTCCAGCTTCCGCCCCAAGGTCTTGAGCTCGGACCGGAGGCGTCGCGCCGCCACCCGGCACTGGTGGATGTCCACCACCGCAGGATCGCGGCGATGCAGTCGCAGACGGTAGTCGTGGTCGATGATCCGCTCCAGTCCGGCGCCGATGCTGTGGCGGACCAGATCACCCACCGTCGACCGTTCGTCGAGACGCGGTAGCGAGCCCCGTCCGGTCCGGCGTTTTCCACGGTCCAGCGCCCGCCCCAGTTTCGGACCCGAAGGGCGAGGTCCCGCTCCTGCCGATCGCAACCGGGCCATGACCGTCTGGAGCAGATCGGCGTCAGCGCCTTCCAGCTCGAATTCGATCTGACGGAATTGGAGCCCGTCACGCGAGCCGCCGTGCACCGTCACCCAGTCGTCGTCCAACTCGCCGAGGAGGGAACCGTCGCCGCCGTGGAGGGCGATCCGGCGTCGCCGACTCTCGATCTCGACGATCGGAGCGACCGGTTCGTGTCGAACGATTCCCCGGACGATCCAGCTGGCTTCAACGGGCACCGCGTCGGCCGGGCCCGGCCATGTCAACTCCGATCGTTCGAGCACCGCCCCCCTGGTACCGATGGGCAGTTTGAGCGTCCAGGTCCCTGGCGGCGGTCCTTCCCCCTGGCGGTGCCGCAGGGTGATCCCCCGATCCCACAACCGGAGTTCGGTGGTGTCGAAGTAGGTGGCCCGGAGCTCCTGCTCCGGCAGCAGGCTGGTCTCTTCGACCAAGTCACGAAGGTCGGGCAGAACGAAGTCCGCACCGACGTCCAGTTTGACCTCTCGCTCGGATGCACTGGCCGGCGCCACAGGGACAGACCTACCCGTAGACTCGCTCGTCAATCATGATCGAGGTGCTCCCCGGGAGTGCCCGCGGCCCCTCCTCGCCGTCGACGGGTCGTTCGGTGGACGACCACCGCGATGATCCCCAAGCCGAGGAAGACTCCGGCGAGCCAGCCCGCCTCCAATGTACGGCCGGGGGATCCAAGCTCTTCGTCGAGGGACGGGGGATCTTCATGGGTGCTTGTCATCCGGCTTCCCTACCCGATGTCGGGGGTCCGAACCAGCGAGCGACCTCTCGAATCAAGTCACTGTACCGTGGGAAGCGTCCAGCCGGCAATCGAATCCGATACCCATCGTCCCGTGTAATCTTCGGCCCCAGAGTTGGCGTGATGCACCATTCCACCTCGGTACAAGGAGCGATGGTGAAGGAATTCTCCCGGGCGGTCAGGACCATCGGGGACGTGACTCTGGTGGCCCTCCACGGGGAGCTCGACCTGGTCACCGCGGAGGGACTCGCACAATGGTTGGGCGAGCTCTCCGGGTCGGAGATCGTGATCGACCTCGCCGCACTCACCTTTGTGGACAGCTCCGGCATCGGAGCGATTGCTCGGGCCCATCAGCTACTGTCCGAATCGGGTGCCTCCCTGGTCCTCGTGCGGCCCCAACCCCATGTCCTTCGGCTGTTGGAGCTCACCGGGCTCACCGGCTGGGTGGGCGAGTGGAACCCACGCTGGTCCGATTGAGACGTTTCCCACGGGCTCCGTTCACCCGCCCGGCTCGCCCGGCCCGGTGCTGCTCACGACCAGGAGGGCGATGTCGTCGTGAACGGAGTCCTCTGACACCAGATCGATGAGGATCTGATCAGCCAACCTCTGGGCGGACTCACTGGCATGGGAGGAGATCGTGTCGACCAGGATGCTCAACCGGTCCGACTCCCCGGGGCGCCCAACATCCACCAGCCCATCGGTGTAGAAGACCAGGATCGAGCCGGCGGGCCAGGAGTACCGGTGGATCGAGCCGGGTCCGAGGCCGAGGCCCAGGGGAGGACCGGGGTCGAGGGCGAGCGGCGCGGTGGGGCCGGCTGGGCCACCGCGGATCGGCGGCGGATGACCGGCGACGGCCAACTCGATCCGGCCCGGTGGCACATCCAGGACAGCCAGGGCGCACGTGGCCAGGCGGTCGACCGGCTGCTCTCTGACGAACACATCGAGGCGGGCCAGGACCAGACTCGGATCCGGATCCAACAGGAGAAAGGCGCGCATCGCACTTCGCACTTGACCCATCAGGGTCGCAGCGATCATGTCATGGCCCTCGATGTCCCCGATGGCCAGAGCGATGCGGCCATCGGGTAGCGGTACCACGTCATAGAAGTCGCCACCCACCTCGGCGCTTCGCCCGCTTGCTTCGTACCGAAGGGCGATATCCAGACCGGGGATCTCCCTCGGTGGGGCGGGAAGAAGGCTGGTCTGGAGTCGCCGGGCGATGCTCGTCTGCTCGTCGGCGGTGCGGGCTCGCTCGATGGCCCTGGCCACCTGTCGGGCCAGATCCTGGGCCAGGGGCAGAGCGTCGTCGCCGACGCCACGCGAGCCCTCGGTGCTGACTACCGTGAGTGCTCCGATCACCTCATCGGCGGCGACCAGTGGCACCGAGACATAGGCCCGGAAGTGCAGGCGTTGGGTGAGCTGGTAGTGCTCCGTGCTCTGGGTGGTGTTGACCATGAAGTCCGAAGGCATGGCCGACGACCATTGTGGTTCACCGGTCCGCACGGCGCGGGCGGCCGGGTGATCGCCGGAGAGGTCCGGCGGATGCCTGATCAGCTGGCTGGTGAGAGGTTGACGGCTGGGGTCGGCGTGCTTTGCCGCCAGGCGGGTGAGTGCCCCGTCCGGGCCGAGGACATCGATCAGGCAGATGTCCCCCAAGGCGGGCACGGCCACCTCGGCCAGCTTGAGCACCGCCTCATGGAAGTGGCTCGCATCGGCCAGGGCCAAATTGGCCCGGAGAAGGAAGTCCTGATGCTCCTTGGACCGTTCGAGCTGCTCCAGGAGATCGTTGCGTTGCCGCTCGAGCTCGAGCCGTTCGATGAACTCACCCAATCTCGATCCGATCTCGGCTACCGCGCTGAACAGGGCGAGATCGGGCCTCCTCGGGACGCTGCTGAAGAGCTCGACGACCCCGATCAACCGCTCCCTCGTCCGGATCGGGAAGACGAACGCGCACTCGAGGCCCCCTTCGACGATGGCCTCGTATCGTCGCAGAGTCAGAAGGTCGCCCAGCTTGCCGTGCCATTGGGCTTCGTCGGAAGTGACCACCGCGCCGGCCAGCTCTTGACCGGCCGGCATGGTCATCCGGGCCGAAGCCTCGGTCAGAGCCGAGGCATGGGAGCGGTGGTCGAGCCAGGTGTGCTCACAGCGGAGCACCTGTGCGGCCTCGTCCCACCTCCACGCCACAGCACATTCGAACTCGAGACGGTTGGCGATGATCCGGAGCAGGTTCGGTACGACCTCGTCCGGACGCCCCGAGGCGCCGGCCAAGAACTCCATGAGGTCGTCGGCGACCTGCTGGTAGTGCTCGGGATCCAGTCGTAGCTCGGCGTCCCACAGCGCGGCCACCACGAGCCGGGGACCCTCGGCCGGAGCCACCAGGAACGCCCCGACGTCGACGGGTACTTCGGCTCCGTCCAGCCGCAACATGGCGATGCGGCTCGGCCCAGGGCTCCGTGGTGGCGGATCGGCCTCCATCCACTCCTGGAACAGCGCGGCATAGCCTCTCCTGAGCCTCTCGGGCAGGTAGTCGACGAAGGGCTGCCCGAACAGCTCTGCGACGTGCCATCCCAGCAGGCGACCCAGGGCCGGGTTGGCGTAGAGCACCCGCCCCCTGTCGTCGATCACCACCAGCGCATCGACCAGGCTGTCGACGATCCTCGGCGCGAAGCCGTCCCTCTCTGGCGGCAAGCTTGCGGCCCTCCTCTGCGGATTCCTCGTTCGGACTCCACAATCCTCTCACCGTCCGGGCTTCACCGGGAGGGCGAGTGCCTCCGCAACGTTGCGATCCGGCCGCGAATCACGAGTCCTCGAAGTTGGCCCATACCGTCTTGCCCTGGGGATTCACGTCCACACCCCAGTGGTCGGCGATTGCCCCGACGATGTGGAGCCCCCTGCCGTCGGGGGCGAGATCGCCGCCGTTCCGTTCCACGGGCTCCCGGTAGCTGCCGTCGCTGACTTCGAGCCGAAGCATCCGGTTCTCCTCCTCGATGTCCAGACAGCCACCGTGGGACGTGTGGCGGATGGCATTGGTGACCAGTTCGCTGCTCACGAGAACGACACGATCGATCAGTTCCGGTGAGTGCCCTCGGAGTGCAGCTCGTATGAACTCACGGCTGGCCGCCACGGACACCGGGTCCTGGGAGAATCGGAATGTCGGCACAATCCCTCCAAGGGGACGGTCCAAGCGGCGGGCGCCGGGCCGATGGGGCCCGGTGGCTGTGGCTTCAACCACCCCTGCTATGCCCAGCCTGACCGCCCGGCAATCCTGCCCCCTCAGTCGGACCGTCCAGGCACCGGAGCACCCACAGGATCGCTTCACCCACCGCATCAGGGGGGGGCTCCGGTGCCAGAAGTTTGGCAGTCGGAGTGCCCCTGGTTGTCCCACCCGCCCTTCGCCGCCAAGACCCGGGGCGAATTCGGGCGGGGGGATCACGGCGGGGGATCACCGGCGGGGGATCGAACAGGTGTTCGCCCTCTCCGGTAGCATGGCGAGGTGGTCGGCTCTCTGGATCAAGGCTCTTGCGACCGCCTCTGGGCCGAGGGCCTCAACCCGGCTCAGAGGGCGGCCGTGGACCACGCCGGAGGCCCGCTCCTCATAGCGGCCGGGGCCGGCACCGGGAAGACCCGGACCCTGGTGTGCCGCCTGGCGCGGCTCCTCGATGACGGCGTCGAGCCGGAGCGGGTGCTCTTGGTCACGTTCAGTCGGCGGGCGTCGGCCGAACTGGTGCACCGGGTCGGACTCCTCACCGAACCGCTCCTGGCGGCCCGGGTGGTCTCGGGGACCTTCCACTCGGTGGCCCATCGCATGCTCCGCCGGTACGGCACGGCCCTCGGTCTGGCCGAGCAGTTCAGCGTGCTCGACCAGGGCGATGCCCGCGACCTGATGGCCCTGGTCCGGGCGCCGGTGGCGACCGCGGGTCGGCACCGGTTCCCCCGAGTCGAAACGGTGGGCTCACTCTACGGTCGGGTGGTGAGCGGGCAGATGCCGCTGGAGGAGACGGTGGCGAAGTTCTTCCCGTGGTGCCTCGACGACATCGAGGGGCTTCGAACCGTCTTCACCGCCTATACCGAACGCAAGCGAGCCCAGTACCTCCTCGATCTGGAGGATCTCCTGCTGTACTGGCGCGCCGCGGTCCGTGACCCGACCGTCGGTCCGGCCCTGGCGGAGCGCTTCGACCAGGTCCTGGTGGACGAGTACCAGGACACGAACCTGGTCCAGTCGGACATCCTGGCAGCCCTGGCCCGACACGGACTCGGCATCACCGTCGTGGGCGACGATGCCCAGGCCATCTACTCGTTTCGGGCGGCCACGGTCCGCAACATCCTCGACTTCCCCACCCAGTTCCCCGGCACGACGACGGTGGCCCTGGAGCAGAACTACCGTTCGACGGCTCCCGTCCTCGCCCTGGCCAACGCCGTCATCGCCGAGGTGGCAGAAGGGGTGGACAAGCGGCTCTGGACCGAGCTCCCCGGCGGCGTCCTTCCTACTCTCGCCACCTGTCCCGACCAGCAGGCCCAGGCCAGCGCCGTGAGCCAAACCATCCTCGAGCACTACGAGTCGGGGATCCCCCTCCGGGAGCAGGCCGTCCTCTTCCGTACCGGGCACCACAGCGACCTCCTGGAGGTGGAGCTCCGCCGCCGCCGCATCCCCTTCGTGAAGTACGGCGGGCTCCGCTTCTTGGAGGCGGCCCATGTGCGGGACCTGCTGGCCATGCTGCGACTGGTCCAGAATCCTTGGGACGAGCTGGCCTGGCTGCGCATGCTGCAGCTGGCCCGAGGAGCAGGGTCGTCTTCGGTCGAGACCATCGTCCAGCGGTTGGGGGTGCGACAGCCGTCACGGGACTGCCCGGACCCGTTGACCCTGTTCTGCGCCGATCCCGGCGGCTGCGGCGGATCGCCGAAGGCCGCGGCCGACCTGGTCTCGCTGGCCGGAGCCCTGGAAGCCTGTCGCACCGAGTCGATGCCGGTCGGTGCCCAGGTGGATGCCCTCGCTGCGGCCCTCGATCCCATGATCAGGCACCGCTACAGCCATCCCGACGCCCGGCTCGCCGATTTCGCCGCGCTGGCGAGGATCGCCACCGACTCGCCGAACGCCGATCGGTTCGTGACCGATCTGACCCTGGACCCCCCGACCTCGTCGGGTGATCTGGCCGCCGCACCGTCCCTGGACGACGACTGGCTGACCCTTTCAACCGTGCACTCGGCCAAGGGCGGAGAGTGGAGCGTGGTCCACCTGATCCATGCTGCCGACGGGGCCTTCCCGTCGGATCTGGCCACCGGTGATCAGGACGGGGTCGATGAGGAGCGTCGACTGTTCTACGTGGCCCTGACCCGGGCCAGACGCCACCTCCATCTCTATGCGCCGCTCCGGTACCACCACGGCGACCCCGCCGGCCGAACCGACAAGCACAGCTATGCCTTCCGTACCCGCTTCCTCCCCCCGAGCGTCGACGACCTGCTCGAGCACCGGGCCATCCGTGGCGTGGAGGACATCGACCTGCCGGCCGCGCCCGTGGCGCTGACTACCGCCGTTGACACCGACCTGGGCGGGCTCTGGTGAATGTGATTCGGGCGACGGCCGTCACGTCACGATCAGATAGATGCTCTTGCCGACCAGCCACAACCCGAGCACCAGCGATACGACGATGATCACCTGATCGGTGTGGGTGTCGATCCACGCTCTGGCCGAGATCAGGAAGGCCTGGCTCCTCTCGGGTCGGAAGCCGGCATAGATCTCGAGGGCCAGATAGACCGCCGTGGAGACGAGGCAGAACAGGAACAACGCGAGGTAGCTCTCCCAGGATGACAGTTTCGCCTCCACGATGGTGGCGACGCCGGCGGCAACCAGACCCCACGGCTGGGTCAGCGGCGCCAGGCCCATGGCGTACCACGGCGACATGTTGTCGATGCCGGTCTGCCACTTTGGCGTCTTCTTCGGCTTCTTCGGTTTGCCCATCTTCCGCCATTGCCGAACAGCAACGACCAGGAGCACCACACCGATGGCGATCTTCACGGCCAGGGCGGCCAGCGATGGTGCAGTGCTCGGTTTGGGGGGTTTGTTCCCAGTGACGAGAACCGTCCCCGCCACCACGATGGCCAGAGAGACGAGCCATCCGAAGATGAACGCCGCCCCCTTCCGCACCCCGCCCTTGGAGGCCAGTACGAGGAGGAACGCGGTCAGAGGAATCGGCTCGAGCGTGATCACCAGGCCGATGAGCACCAGATCGAGGATCACATCCTCACCGCGTCACCCTTCCAGGCCGGGATGGAACTCCAGTCGACTGGTGGTGATGGCGATCTCCGTCGCATCGGAAGGTCTCTCCCAGAGTTTGGTCGACCGTCAGTCATTGCTCTGGCGGAACTTGCGGACGAACACCACCACCAACAAGATGGCCATCGCGGCGAAGATGAATCCTCCTAGGTAGTACATGATCCTCCTCGGATCCTCCGGGGTCTGAATGGTACGCCTCTGGAAGCCACGGCCCGACCGCGCCTCGTCGACCTGAACATCGCTGGTCGTCATGCCGCGCAGCTACCTGCACGGGAATGGAACCATGATTGTGGGGCAGCGGTCATCACCCTCGAGGGGTGACTTCTCCACACCTCGAGGCGTCCTCGACATCGGCTTCCACCAGGAGGTCAGAGAATGCCGAGTTCCCGGGCACGAGAGATGGCACCGTTGCGGTTGGCGACATCCAGCTTCCGGTAGATATGGGCCATATGCGTCTTGATGGTGTTGACCGAGACGTAGAAGTGATCGGCCAGCTCGGTGTTGGTATAGCGGCTGGGTAGATACGAGAGGAGCTCGAGTTCCCGGTCGGTCAGCGGGTCGACGAGGTCGGCCCCCGGTGCCGGCCGCGCAACCTCCCGGGCGCGACGGAGGATCCGGCGGCGGAGGGGCGAGTGCACGTCTGTGTGCTCCGAGACCAGGCGAAGCACGGTTGGACCGGCCCGCACGAATGTTTCGACCAGGGAATGACGCTCAGCCACGACCATCGCCGCGGCCAGGTGCGTTCTTGACTCCTCGACGTCCCCTTCGGCGTCGGCCAACCATGAGCGCAGGAGCAGGCTGTTGACCTTCTCCAGCGGCTCGTTGGCATCTGGCAGGGCGTGAAGGGCATCGAGCAGCTTGCGCGCCAGATCGTTTTCACCCAGCGCGAGGGCGGTCGCAGTACCTTCGAATGCCAGCGCCGCCGAGGGCTGGGTCGCCCGGTCGAGCGCCCGCTGAGCCTGCTCTGGGGATCCACCCAGGCGGAGCAGACGGCATTGGATGGCCAGGAGCCGAGGGGCGACAACCGGTGGTGGTGGTGCTCCCAGGTCGTTTCTGGTCGATATGGCGGTGTTCATGGCCAGTTCCCGCTGGCTCTCTGCCTCCTGGAGGAGCGCCCTACCGACGTGGCTGAACCACGACAATTGGCTCCGTCGGTTGGCTTCGGCTCTGAGTGAGCCCTCGTGGAGGGACAGAGAGGCGCGACGAGGCTCGCCAGTTTCCAGGGCGGCGAGGGACGAGGCCAAGTAGGCGTCTGCGGCCGAGGGATGGGACAGCAGGTCGACTTCCCTGGCCGTGGCCAATGCCTCTTCGGACAGGGCCGCCGCTCGTTCGGTGTCGCCACACCAGGCTTCGAGAAGAGCGAGCGAGCCAAGGCCGCTGACCTTCCATATCGGGTAGCTCGCCCCGGGAGTGACCAGACCGCGGTGGAGCCAGTCACGAGCCTGTCCGAAATCCCCGGCGTGGAAGTGGGCGCGACCGCCGGACAGCAAGGCCATCGTCTCGAGTGATGGTGGATGGGTCAGATTCATGATTACGGGTATCGGCGCACCGCCGAGGCGTGCCAGCTGGTCGAGGGCCTGGGTTGCCATGTCGACGGAGACCTCGGGGCGGGGCCGCCATTGGACCAACGAGGCCAGAAATACCTGCGCGCAGACGCGCTCTCCCTCCGACGACGAGGGGTCGCCGGCCACCCGCCCGAGAATGTCCTCTGCGCCTACCGATTGCCCTTCGACTCCTTTGAGTATTCCGAGGAGGAGACTGACGTCTTGCCGTCCGGCGCGGGCCGACTCCGGAACCTCGGTGATCCAGCGGATGACCGTGGCCATTTCGCCCTGTTCGAACACCTCGGAGCCCTGGCCCATGATCACATCGAGCGCTGCGTCCCAGTTCCGGGCCCGAAGGAGGTATTCGACGCCGGCATCGACCTCACCCCGGCCGAGGTGCCACGAACCGGCCTCGTTGAGCAGGCGGGCCTCGGCGTCAGGCTGCTCGGCCCGCAGCTTGAACCGCAGCATGTCCCGGAAGAGGTGATGGAAACGGAACCACTGACGGTGGGTGTCCAGTGGGACGAGGAACATCGACTCCCGCTCCAACTCCTCCAGGACGAGCTGGGCGTGGGGAGCTCCGGTCAGGTGTCCGACCAGCTCCGCGCACATACTGTCCAGGACGGAGATCGTCAGCATCAACTCTCGCCGATCACCCGGCTGTGCTTGAAGGACCTCGTCGCTGAGATAGTCGGCGATCAGTCGGTCGTCTCCGCTGAACTGGGTGATGAACTCGTCGGAGTCTTCGTAGAGCCGGAGTGTCATGCCGGCGAGCTGCAGCCCGGCGGCCCAGCCTTCGGTGCGCGCCACCAGGGTGGCCACGCTGTCGGACCCCAGGGACCGCCCGGTTATGTGCTCGAGCAGAAGGCTGGAATCGACCTCATCGAGAGCCAGGTCGATCTGGCGGATCTCGGTGAGGTCCTGGGCGAGCCGATGCCGGCTCCAGGCAATGGGAAGATCCGCTCGTGTCGACAGGACCAGATGGACGTTGGGGGGGAGACGGTCGACCAGGTCTCCGAGATCGCCGAGTAGCACCGGGTTCGACAAGTGGTGCAGATCGTCGAGGACGATGACGACCTCGGGGAGCTCGGCCAGCTGAGCCTCGAAGGCCTCCAGGAGGGGCGTTCCGAGGCCACCGCCATGGAGGGACACGAGGGAGGTGAGCTCGGCGAAGTCCGGATCGATGGCGGTGAATCCCCGCACCAGGCGCTGTGAGAAGCGGACGGGATCGTCATCGTCGACACCCACCTCCACCCAGACGAAGTCCAGCTCGGGGTGGGTGGCGGCCCATTGGGCCAGGAGAACCGTCTTGCCGGCGCCCGCCGGAGCCACGATGAGGGTGAGGGGATGGGTAAGAGCCTCATCGAGCTGCCGCCTCAGGGCCGGACGGTCGACCGCGTGGGCCGGCGCTGGAAGGGCTGTGACCACTGTCCGACTTTCTTCGGTTCCCGGCCGTTTTCGGCCGGGCTCGGCTCATTGTGCCATCGGAGACGATTCGCTGCCAGCGACCGTCCGTCGCCGCCCGGGCAACGGCCTGGAACACGATCACCCTCTAGGGATGACGACTTTTCCATCGACCCACTGCACGATGGAGAGGCAGTTGCCGCACCAGACCTCACCGAGGAGTGGACGATCGGTTGTGAGCTGCACCACGGGCGTCCCGGCCCCGTGCCAGCGCAGGGGAGACGGCCACTCACATGATGAGGTGCGAACACCCCAAGACGCGAGAGAGCCAACGTGGATGCCACCCGGTACGAAATCGTGGTCAAGGGCAGGCTGAGCCCCACCTTGGCTGCGGCCATCAAAGGATTCGATGTCAGTCGCTGTGACCAAGGTCTGACCCATTTGGTCGGTTGGGTCTCCGACCAGGCGCGCCTGCATGGCACCCTCGAACTGCTCCGGGACCTCAACATCGAATTGGTGTCGGTCAATCCAGTGCTGACCCCGGATTTGGCGCCCCGGCAGTCGATCGGCGCCACGACCAACGGGGAGACCGATGCCTGACGCCACCAAGCGCATCGTACGGTCTATTCACAAGCGGTCTCCGGTGGGCCCCACCTGGACGTCCTGCAACTCGCGGAGATGAGCGGTCCATCCGTGGACCCGTGGCCTTGGCCCGATGATCTGGACGCCATGGTCGCCGCCCCCGATTTCCACACCGTCCTGCTCGAGGACGACCAAGTCCGAGTCCTCGATGGGCGAGTGCCGCCCGGGGCGACGGTTCCCGTGCACACCCATCGGTGGGGGGGCATCCTCTACGTCATCGCCACCAGCGACTTCGTCCGGCGGAGGCCCGACGGAACGGTAATCGTCGACACCCGGCTGTCGGGCACGGCGCCCGTCGCCGGCACCGCCGCGTGGGGTGCGCCGTTGACCCCGCATTCGCTGGAGAACGTTGGCGGCCAGGAGTTCCGCACGATCACCGTCGAGATGAAGGACGCTGGCCCCGACCAACCGGCGTGATCATCCAGGCGTAGGGGAGCTTGCCCCGGGAAGCGGCGTCGGTACCTCCTTCATTCCCTTGGAGAGAGGTCGGCGGCCTTCGTCCCCGCTGCCGGAGTCGCCGCGATTCAGCCCTTCCCGCCGTCTGGGTGCTTTCGCCGCCGAGGTGACACGTGCCGGCCGCGTCGGCGTTGCTCAGGGAGTGTCCGCCTCGGCCTCGATGAGTTGCGACACGGCGTCGATCAGGGCCAGGTGGGTGAATGCCTGGGGGAAGTTCCCGAGGTGGTCACCGGTGGTGGCATCGATCTCCTCGGCGTAGAGATGCAGGGGACCGGCAAAGGAGAGCAGCTTCTTGCACAGCGACCGGGCCGGCTCGATCTCGCCGATCATGGCCAGCGCGGAGACCAGCCACCAGGAGCAGATGGTGAAGGTGCCTTCCTTGCCCTCGAAGCCGGTGTCGGTGCTGTCCACCTTGTAGCGGAGCACCAGCCCGTCCTCGGTGAGCTCGTCGGCGATGGCCAGGACGGTCGCCTTCACCCGCTCGTCGTCGGGAGGCAGGAAGCCCATGATGGGAATGAGCAGGAGCGAGGCGTCGAGCTCGTCGTTCTCGTAGGCCTGCCGGAACCTCCCCCGCTCGTCGACCCCCTTGGCCAGGATGTCCTCTTTGAGGGCATCGGCGCCCTGGCGCCAGCGGTCGGCCCGCTCGGTGTCGCCCCGACGGCGGGCCAGGTCGGCTCCCCGGTCGGCGGCGACCCAGCACAGGACGGCCGAGGCGGTGAAGTGCTGGGGTTCGCCCCGGATCTCCCAGATGCCCTGGTCGGCGTCTCCGCTGTGGGCCAGCGCATCCTCCACCAGTCCGGCCAACCCCTCCCAGACGGCGTGGACGATCTGGGCCGCCCCCCGCTTCAGGTGGGTGTTCACCCCGTCGAGGAGCATGCCCCAGACGTCGTTCTGGTGCTGGTCCCAGGCGCCGTTGCCGACCCGGACCGGACGCGCACCCTCGTATCCCGAAAGGTGGTCGAGGGTCTTCTCGGTGAGGTCCCGCTCGCCGCCGATGCCGTACATGATCTGGAGCTCGAACGGCTGGTCGGGCTGCCCCTGGCTGACCGACTCCAGCACGAAGGCGAAGTACTCGAGCGCCTCCCAGTCGAAGCCCAGACGATAGAGCGACCGCAACATGAATCCGGTGTCCCTGATCCAGGTGTAGCGGTAGTCCCAGTTGCGGGCGCCACCCGGCGTCTCGGGGAGGGAGGTCGTCGAGGCGGCCATGATCGCTCCGGTCGGCGCGTAGCTCAAGCCCTTGAGCGTCAGTGCACTGCGTTCGATGTAGGGGCGCCAGGGGTGGTCGGGGAACGTCCCGGTGGCCAGCCAGTGGCGCCAGTAGGCCACCGTGGAGTCGACATCCCGGTTGGCCTGGTCCTGGTCGGTCGGGGCGCTCTCTTCCCCCCACGACAGGGCGATGAAGCACTCCTCGCCCTCGGTCAGGCTGGTGCGCCCGTAACAACGTGCGCCGACCAGGCCCAGTCGGAGGCTGCTCACCACGGACAGGGTCAGTTCGCCGTCCGGCGGAGCGGACGGTGAGGGAGCCGTAGCCCTCGCCGTCGTAGGCCCAGTGACCGGTGGCGGCGCCGTAGTCGAACAGCGGTACGCAGTTGGCGACGATCTCGACCTCGCCGGAGATGCATTTGGCCGTGCGCAGCAGGACCCCGGCCGGCAGCCGAATCGGTGGGGGCACGCCGGTAGCCAGGGCGCCGCGTCTCCGTCGTCGACCTTGCGGATGACCATGAGATCCTGGACGACCAGCCAACCGGTAGGGGTGTGCCAGGTCGTCTCGACCACCATCGTGCCGGGCACGTAGCGGCGTTGGTGGGGGACCATGGTGTTCGCGGGCCCGAACCGGAACGAACCGGCAGAGCGGTCGAGCAGGGCCCCGAAGACGCTGGGCGAGTCGGGACGGGGCAGGCAGAGCCACTCGACCGAACCGTCGGGTGCGATGAGGCAGCTGTCCTCGCAGTCGGAGAGAAAGGCGTAGTCGGCGATCGGAGGGAAGTCGCTCATGATCGTGCACTCCTTGGTTCGGTAGCACCGCAGCTCAGCCGGACTGAGCGGGGCCGACCGCTTCGGGTCCATTCCCCTGATCAGGGCGGATTATCTCGATTATGACCAGGAGGTGACCCGCTGTAATCACCCGATCCGGGTGAGGAAACAAGGGTTGTGAGTCCGTAGCCTGGCTCGGTGGAGGTCGTGGAAGAGGAGCGCAGGGTGACACTGCAAAGGCAAGGTGGCCATCGTCACGGGCGGGAACACCGGCATCGGCAAGGCGGTGGTGCTGGCTCTGGCCGCCGAGGGTGCCTCGATCGTGATCGACTACGTGGCGGATCCGGAGGCCACCGAGGCGCTCGAACAACAGGTCCGCGACCTCGGCGACAAGGTGACCGCGGTCAAAGGCCGACGTCAGCAAGATTGCCGACCTCGAGACGCTGATCGGCACGGCGGTGAGCACCTTCGGCCGGCTGGACATCATGGTCAACAACGCCGGCATCGAGACCCGGACCTCGGTGCTCGACACCACCGAGGCGCAGTACGAGAGGGTCCTCGACATCAATCTGAAGAGTGCTTTCTTCGGGACCCAACTGGCGGCCAAGCAGATGATCGCCCAAGGCGACGGTGGCCGCATCATCAACATGACCTCGGTCCACGAGGACTGGCCGATGCCCAACAACACCGCCTACTGCCTGTCCAAGGGCGGCATGCGCATGCTCACCCGCACGGCCGGCGTGGAGCTGGCACCCCACAACGTCCTGGTGGTCGGGGTCGGCCCGGGTGCGGTCGAGACTCCGATCAACACCGCCACCATGAACGATCCTGCCGCCTTGAAGAAGCTCGATGACGCCATTCCGATCGGTCGCATGGCCAAGCCAGAGGAGATCGGGAGTGTGGTGGCCTTTCTGGCCGGTCCGGGCGCCAGCTACCTGACCGCGACCACCATCTTCGCCGACGGCGGCATCATGCAGAGCAGCCCGGGGTTGTGAGGACCAGCCCATCAGCCCATTCATCCGGTCCACCGCCCTGCTCGCTCCGGCCAAGGGCATGAGGGTCGGGCATGCCGATCATCCACACCTCCACATCCACGGCGGTGCTCGGGACCGGGTCGAGGATTGCGGCTAACTGCACCCGCCAGCCAGCTGGTCGTCCGGCGAGGCAGGCTGCTCAGTCGTTCCTCAATTGCGGGTCAGGAACCGCTCAGGTCCGATTCCTTCGTCGACGCCTGACTGCGTTGCCCCGGTCAACCCGCCTGCGAGCCCGGACCCGATGACCGCCGCACCCGACCCGACGTCGGCCGCCGCCCAACCAGGTGGCCGTCATCGGGTCGTCATCGTCGGCGGGGGGTTCGGGGGCCTTCCGGCCACCCGCCTCCTCGGAGGGAAACCGGTCGACGTGACATTGGTCGACCGCCGTAACCACCATCTCTTCCAGCCCCTCCTCTACCAGACGGCGACCGGGATGCTCGCGCCAGGCCAGATCGCGCCGGCCCTTCGGCACGTCGTGCGCCGAGAGAGGAACGTGCGTGTACAACTGGCCGAGGTGACCGGCTTCGACCTCGAGCGCAGGGTGGTCCACGCCACCGTGGGCAACCAGATGTCCGTCGAGTATCCCTACGACAGCCTGATCGTCGCCGCCGGAGTGACCCAGTCCTACTTCGGACACGACGAGTTCGCCTTCTTCGCGCCCGGGATGAAGACCCTCGATGACGCTCTCGAGCTCCGGCGCCGCATCTTCGGCGCCTTCGAGCTGGCCGAGCTGGTCGCCGACCCCATCGAGAAGCGAGCGTTGGCTCACTGTCGTGGTGGTCGGAGCCGGGCCCACCGGAGTCGAACTGGCCGGACAGGTCCGCGAGCTGGCCACCCGCAGTCTGCGAGGGGAGTTCCGCACCTTCGAGGCCTCCTCGGTGAAGGTGATCCTGGTGGACGGGGGCAAGGAGCCCTTGGCCACATTCGGCGATCAGCTCTCGGGAAAGGCCGCCAAGACCCTCGAGCATCTGGGCGTCGAGCTGCGCATGGGGGGCCAGGTGGTCGGGATCGACGCCGAGGGTGTCGATGTCAAGGGGCCGGAGGGCAACACCAGGATCGACGCCCGGACCACCATCTGGGCCGCCGGGGTGCAGGCCTCCCCCTTGGCCGGCCTGTTGGCCCGGGCCTCAGGGTGCCGCGGTCGACCGCGCCGGCCGGATCGAGGTGCTGCCCGACCTGACGCTACCCGGCCATCCCGAGGTCTTCGCCGTGGGCGACATGGCCAGCCTCGACAAGCTCCCCGGCGTGGCCGAAGTGGCGATGCAGGGCGGCCTCCACGCCGCCAACACCATCCTCCGGCGCCTGAAGGGGGAGCCCGCCAAACCGTTTCGTTACCGGGACCTCGGCAGCGTCGCCACCATCGGTCGATTCCGGGCCATCGTGAGTGTGAAGGGGATCCATCTGAGCGGGTTCCCGGGTTGGGTGGTGTGGATGTTCGTCCACCTCGCCTTTCTCACCGGGTTCGGCAACCGCCTCACCACGATGTTGAAGTGGCTCCGCTCGATGATCGGGCGGGGCCGCGCCGAGCGGGCGTTCAGCACCGCCCACACCGGTGGTGATCTGAGCCTTCCCGGTTCGGTCAGAAAACTGGTCGAGCCCACGCTCTTCCCGGTGATCGAGCAGGCCGCCAAATCAGGTGGCCCCCAACCCGACAGCGCCGAGTCCGAACACGAAGCTCCGCCAGGGTCCCCGGACTCCGGCCGGTGAGCGCGAGGACCCGGAGATCGGCCGGGGCCGATCGAGTGTCGACGGTGCCCGTGAAGTGACGGCGTCGCGTGGAACGAGGGAGCGACGTTCCGAGGTCATCACCGTCTACGCCATCGGTCTGTTCCAAGGGCTGAGCCTGGTTGCCTTCCCTGCCGCGGCCAGCATCCTGCAGTCCCCCACCGGTTACGACCTTTCGAAGAGCCGGCTGACCCTGCTGGCACCCCATTGGACCCTCGACGACGTGGCCAAGCACGCGGTGGACTGGTGGCTCACCACCGAGGACCTGCCGACAACGAGGAGGCGGACGGCCTCTACAAGGAGCTGCGAACCATCCTCAACCACGTTGGCATGGCCGACCACCACGTGCTGAGCAAGAACTTCTACATGAGCATGAACGTCCCGGTGGCCGGATGCGCCCACCAGGCGGGGACGTGCCGGTTCGGGACCGATCCGGCCACGTCGGTGCTCGACGTGAATTGCAAGGCCCACCAACTCGACAATCTCTATGTCGTGGACACCAGCTTCTTTCCGAGCATCGGGGCCGTCAACCCCGCCCTCACGGCCATGGCCAACGCCATCCGGGTGGGCGAGCACCTGACCGAGCGGCTCGGATGATGATGGGCCGCTGGACCGGCCCTGTCGATCCTCGGCTGCTCCACTACGCCCGCGGGACGCGAAGGTTCCTGGTGGCGACCGTCGGCCTCGGCGGCATCACCGCGGGACTGGTCGTGGCTCAGGCGTGGCTGATCGCCAGCACGATCTCGGGTGTCGTGACCCAACACCGGGGCCTGTCGCGGGTCCGTACGGAGGTGGTGCTGCTCCTGGCGGTGATCGTCGCACGGGCGATGGTGGGTTGGTTCCAGGAACGGATGGCCGACCGAGCCTCGGCAGCGGCGAAGTCGAACCTGCGGAGCGCTCTGGTCGGGCACCTGGCAGGCCTGGGTCCGGCGGGAATCGACCGAGAGCGCTCAGGGAGGTTGGTCGTGCTCGCCACCGGTGGGATCGATGCCCTCGACAGCTACTTCTCGCGCTATCTCCCCCAACTCTTCCTGGCGGTGATGGTCCCGGTGGTGGTCATCGCCGTCGTGCTCGGGGCTGACTGGGTGTCGGCGGTGATCATCGCCGTCACCGTGCCCCTCATCCCCGTCTTCATGGGGTTGGTGGGCGCCTCGACCGGTGCCCGGATGGCCCACCAGGCTCGGCTTCTCCAGCGCCTTGCCGGCCACTTCCTCGACGTAGTCGCGGGCCTGCCCACGCTCAAGGTCTTCGGCCGGGCCAAGGTGCAGGCCACCGCAGTCCGCGACATCACCGACCGGTACCGGAAGGCGACGATGGCGACACTGAAGGTGGCCTTCCTGTCGTCGCTCGTCCTCGAGCTCCTGGCCACCATCTCGGTGGCTCTGGTCGCTGTCGCCGTCGGGCTCCGGCTCCTGGGCGGCCACCTGAGCCTGGCCACCGCCCTCTTCGTCCTCATCCTGGCCCCCGAGGCCTATCTTCCGCTGCGCCTCCTCGGGACGAACTATCACGCCAGCGCCGAAGGGATGAAGGCGGCCGAGGACGTGTTCGGCGTTCTCGAGAAGCCGCTCCCGCCGTCCGGCGTCCGCCGGGACGTCCCCGACCCGTCGCGATCCGCCCTCCGGGTCGATCGACTGGAGGTCTGCTACCCGGGACGCATGATCCCGGCCCTGTCGGAGGTGAACCTCTCCGTGGACCCGGGGGAGGTGGTCGCCCTGGCGGGGCCCAGCGGGTGCGGCAAGTCCACCCTTCTCGCCGTACTGCTCGGCCTGGCCCCCCCGTGGACCGGCACCGTGACGATCGGGGACGTGAGCCTGGCCGAGCTGGACCCGGACTCGTGGAGGTCCCAGGTCGCCTGGGTGCCCCAACGGCCCCACCTGTTCGCCCGTTCCATCGCCGCCAACGTCCGACTCGGCCGCCCCGACGCCACGGACGACTCCGTACGCGCCGCCATGGGTGCAGCCGGGCTCGATCCCGTCGTGGCCCGGCTCCCCGACCGGGAACACACCGTCCTCGGTCACGACGGGGCCGGACTGTCGGCCGGAGAGCGCCAACGGGTGGCTCTGGCGCGGGCCTTCCTTCGGGACTCTCCCCTGGTCCTCCTCGACGAGCCCACGGCCAATCTCGACGGCCGGACCGAGGAGAGCGTGCTGGGCGCGGTGCGCCGGCTCACGGTGGGCCGCACCGTGGTCGTCGTGGCGCACCGCCCCACTCTGCTGGCGCTGGCCGACCGGGTGGTCCACCTGGCACCCGCGGTGGTGGTGTCCTGATGGCCGGCGACGGTGCCACGGCCCGGTGGGGCAGCGGTGGCGCCGTTGGGCCGCACCCTGGGTATCGCCAAGCCGGCCGCGGGTCGGCTGCTCCTCACCGCCCTTCTGGCTGCGGGCGCCATCGCCGCCGACATCGGCCTCTTGGGCACGGCGGCCTGGCTGATCTCGAAGGCCGCCCAGCACCCCAACGAATCACACCTGGCCGTGGCCATCGTCGGCGTGCAGTTCTTCGGCCTCTCCCGGGGCTTCTTCCGGTACGAGGAACGGCTGGTCGGGCACGACGCCGCGTTCCGGCTCCTCGCCGACCTCAGAGTGAGGGTCTACCAGCGACTCGAGCGTCTCGCCCCCTCCGGACTGCCCGCCTTTCGCCGGGGCGACCTGCTGGCCCGCATCGTCCAGGACGTCGACTCGTTGCAACACCTGGTCATCCGGGTCATCCCCCCTTTCGGCACGGCCGTCATGGTCGGATCGCTGACCGTGGCCCTCCTGTGGTGGATGCTGCCGGCCGCGGCGGTCATCCTGGCGCTGACCCTCCTGCTCGCCGGGATCCTCGTGCCCTGGCTCACCGGGGTCCTCGGCCGACGGAGGGAATCGAGGTTCGCGCAGGCGCGTGGTGACCTGGGCGCATCGGTGGTCGACCTGATCGAGGGCGCGCCGGAGCTGGTCGCCTTCGGTGCCATGGACGGACAGGTGGCGGACATCCGGGAGCAGGACGCGGAGCTCACGGCCATCAGCGCCGCAACGGCGGGTACCGCCGGGGTCGGCCTCTCCCTCACCACCCTGCTGGCCGGGCTGGCGTGCTGGGGTTGTCTCCTGGTCGGCATTCCGGCGGTGACGAGCGGCAGGCTGAGCGGCACCGAGCTGGCGGTGGTGACCCTGATCCCGCTGGCCGCCTTCGAGCTGGTGGTCGGGCTACCCGTGGCCACCCAGGCCCTCCAGCGGGTGCGTCAGGCGGCGGCCCGGGTGTTCGAGGTGACCGACGCGCCGGTTCCCGTGATCGATCCCGAGGTATCGGTGTCGATCCCTGACGGCCCCTACGACTTGCAGGCCCGGTCGGTGTGGGCCGGATACCCGAACGCCGGGACTCCGGTCCTGCGAGGGGTGGACCTCCCTCTCCCCTCCGGCCGCCGGGTGGCCGTGGTGGGGCCGAGCGGTTCCGGCAAGTCGACACTGGCGGCGGTGCTCCTTCGATTCCTGCCCTTCGCCGCCGGTTCGGTCCTCCTGAACGGCGTCCCGCTCGACCGGCTGGCCGGTGACGACCTTCGCAGCGTCGTGGGCCTGGTGGGCCAGGACGCCTATCTCTTCGACGCCACGATCGCCGAGAATCTGCGCATCGGACGCCGCCAGTCGACCGACGACGAGTTGCGTGACGTCCTGGACCGGGTGGGTCTGGCCGGCTGGTTGGAGGACCTACCGCTGGGGTTGGGGACCGACGTCGGCCGGCACGGATCCCGCCTGTCGGGGGGTCAGCGCCAGCGGGTGGCCATGGCCCGCGCCCTGCTCGCCGATTTCCCGGTCCTCGTTCTTGACGAGCCCGCCGAGCACCTCGATCCGGTGGCGGCCGACGCCCTCACCAGCGACGTCCTCGGAGTGACCGACGACCGCTCCCTGGTACTGATCACCCACCGGCTCGCCGGGCTCGAATCAGTCGACGAGATCCTGGTCGTGGACGAGGGCCGGGTGGTCGAACGGGGCACCCACGACGTTCTGATCGACCAGGACGGACGCTACTCCCGCCTGTGGTGGGAGGAGATGAAGACCGAGCGCTACGCGGCCAACGTGGCGCCCAAGACAGCACCGCCGCACCACCATCCGCCAAAGCCCACGGCCACCAAGCCGGCCCAGAGGACAGGAGAGGAAACCTGTGACCACTGACCTTGCCCGGTGGCAGTTCGCCACCACCAGCATCTACCACTTCCTGTTCGTGCCGGTCACCATCGGACTGGCCTTCCTGGTGGCCCTGCTGCAGACCAGTTGGTACCGCAACGACAACCCGGCCTTCAAGCGGCTCACCAAGTTCTTCGGGACCCTCCTGCTGATCAACGTGGCCGTCGGGGTGGTGACCGGGCTCGTCCAGGAGTTCGAGTTCGGCATGAACTGGTCGAACTACTCGCGGTTCGTCGGGAACATCTTCGGAGGCCCTCTGGCCATGGAGGGTCTAGCCGCCTTCTTCCTCGAGTCCACCTTCCTCGGACTCTGGGTCTTCGGCTGGGACCGGCTGTCGAAGAAGGTCCACTTGGCCTGCATCTGGCTGGTGGCCGGAGCCTCGATGTTGTCGGCCCTGTTCATCATCGCCGCCAACTCGTGGATGCAGCACCCGGTGGGCTACGTGATGAACGCCCAGCACCAGCCGCAGCTGAACGACATCTGGGCCCTGTTCACCAATCCGACCTTCCTGTGGGCCTACCCGCACGCCGTCCTGGCCTCGCTGGTCACCGGGGCCCTGGTCATGCTGGCCGTCTCCGCCTGGCATCTCAGGCGGAAGAGCGCGGTCGAGGCCTTCCGGCGCACCGCCATCATCTCGTTGGCCGTGCTCACCCCGGCCGTGTTCGTGAACATGTTCATCGGCAGTGAGTTGGGCGTGGTGGAGGGCAAGTACCAGCCCATGAAGATCGCCGCCGCCGAAGCGCTGTGGACGACCTGTCCTTCGCACTGTCCGTTCTCGGCCATCCAGACCGGGGGAGGCAACAACGATCCGACCCCGACCAAGATCATCCTGATCCCCGACCTGCTGTCCATCCTGGCCACCAACCATGTGGACGGTGAGGTCCAGGGCATGAACAACCTCCAGGCCCAGTACGTGAAGGAGTACGGCCCCGGGAACTACATCCCCAATGTCTTCATCCAGTACTGGGGCATGCGGGTCATGGCCTACCTGGCCGCCATCATCGCCCTGTTCTCGCTGTGGGGCCTGTGGCTCATCCGGCGCAAGACCCTGGACAAGGCCAAGTGGTTCCTGTTCATCGCCCCGTGGTTCGTGATCGCACCGTTCCTCATGAACACCGCCGGGTGGCTGCTGACCGAGAGCGGCCGACAGCCCTGGATCGTGCAGGGCCTGATGAAGACGTCCCAGGCCGCCTCCCCTTCGGTCACCGAGACCGACGTCTGGATCAGCCTGAGCGTGTTCGTGCTCCTCTACGTCGCCCTCGGAGTGGCCGATGCGTACCTGATGATCCACTACGGCCGACAGAGCTTGGAGCCCGGTTCGGACCAAGGTGCTGGCGAGGAAGACGACGGTGGCGGTGGCGAGACGTCCGACGATGCCGGAGACGCCAAGATCCCGGCCCTGATCTACTAGGAGACGACCATGGTGCATCTGAACAACATCTGGTTCGTGATCATCGCCATCTTCTGGGTCGGATTCTTCGTCCTGGAAGGTTTCGACTTCGGGGTGGGGATGCTCCACTCGTTCGTCGGGCACGACGATCTCGAGCGCCGCATTGCGGTCAATTCGATAGGACCCGTCTGGGACGGGAACGAGGTGTGGCTGATCGTCGCCGGAGCCGCCATCTTCGCCGCCTTCCCGTCGTGGTACGCCACCATGTTCTCGACCTTCTACCTGGCCCTCCTTGTCGCGCTGGTGGCCCTGATCGTGAGGGGCGTGTCCTTCGAGTACCGCCGGAAGATCGACGACCCCCGATGGCGGTCCACCTGGCAATGGTCACTGACCATCGGGAGCCTGCTGGTTCCCCTGCTCCTCGGTACGGCGTTGGGGGACCTGCTCCACGGGCTGCCCATCGACTCCGCCCACGACTACACCGGCAACTTCTTCGGCCTGCTGGTTCCCTTCGGGCTGTACACCGGGGTGACCTTGACGGTGCTCTCCCTCCTGCTCGGAGCGGTCTACCTGGCCCTCAAGACCGAGGGCCCGCTCCATCACCGGGCGGTCAGGCTGTCCGGTCGGCTGGGCTGGTTGGCCGCCGTGGTCACCTTCGGGTGGCTGACCTGGATCCATGTGGGTCTGGGGGTGGGCTTCCTGCCCAATCCCTTTCAGGTCCTGGCCCTGGCGGCGGTGGTGGGTGCGGCGATGTTCGCCGAGTCCCGTTCGGAAGGCTGGGCCTTTGCCGCCGCGGCCACCGCCATCGGCAGCGTGGTGGGCTCCATCTTCTTCGAGCTGTTCCCCCGGGTGATGGTGTCCAGCACCAACACCGCCTACAACCTGACCGTATCCAACTCGGCCAGTCCCTCCTACACGCTCAAGGTGCTCACGGTGGTGGCCGTCCTGTTCTTCCCCTTGGTGCTCGCCTACCAGGGATGGAGCCTGTACGTGTTCCGGAAACGGATCGTCGGGCCGAAAGTCGGCGCGGTCGATCCCTCAGCGGGGGGCGACTCTCTCGTCCCCGGCCACCAGCCGAAGTAGACCGGATGGTTGGGTGGCCGCCGCCCGATACGGTGAGTACCCGGGGTGCGGCGACCCGTTCCGAAAGGCATGGGCCACTCCGACGGCCACGGCAGCTCGCTGCAGATCGAGTGGTCGTGGGGGAAGGCGACGCTCGGTGGGAGTCACTCGGAGACCGCCTCACCAATCGGGTTCACAGACACCAGTTCGATATTGAGGTCGCTCAGGGCACGAAAGAGGCCATGGATCTTCGCCTGGTCGGGGACGGGCCCCACGAGGTGAGTCAGACCATCGGTGCAGTGGCTGACATCGAACCCATCCAGAGCTGTGACCAGGTTAGGGCTCAGCCTCCCCCGAACGACGATCTCGAACCTCTCGACTGACACGATGCTTCCTTTCATTCCTACGTTCGGGTTCTGACAGCTGCAGGCGACGGATGGAAGCTGAGCAAACACCATCGGAGTCGATCTGTCCCTGGGCCACGTTGAATCTTCGCCACGGCCTCCACCGGCACGGATCGGCGAACGAGCGAGCGAGTCTTGACCGGTCGGAAAGCAGCCGGTCCACCGGCCCTCTGGGGCGCCGACCGACATCCGGGCGAGCCCAGGTCGAGGCCTATCCGCCACGGGCTCGAGCCCAGTTGAACACGGTTTTCTAAACGGACTACTTGAAACTGTTAAGAACCCGATAAGTCCCCTGGTTCAGGTGGGGAGGCGCCGGCCGTGTGCGGCGACGGCTCCCGTGGGTCCGCTGCCCATGGCTGGGTCCGATGCCTTGAACAGCAGAGGACCTGCAGGTGCTCGTAACCCGGTGGCTGAGAGCGCGGGACCGGGATCTGGTTCGCTCAAGCGGAGTCGGGGCCCGGGAGATGGAGGTCATCTCGGAAGAACCGGCCCCGCATGGCGTCCGTGTCAATGCGCAACAGCCGGGTCGGCTGTCGGCGATCGGCGCCGGGCCAGGGCGTCAGGTTCCCGCGGTGCGACTCGTCCTCCCCATCCCTCACCGGGCTGGCGATGCCCTGGAGCAGCACGCTCCACCAACCGCCCGCCCGGGAGTCCGATGCGTCGGCCTGGAAGGCCACGACGGCGTCGGTCGCCGCCGTATCGAGTTTGGTGCCCCGGACCGTCCGGAACAGGACCGATTCATCCTCCAGGGCGAAGTGGACGGGCAGGATCACCGGCAGCGCGTCGATGCTCACGCTGATCCGACCCACCGGCACCTCGGCCAGTCGGTGGAAACACTCCTCACGGGTGAGGATCGTCGTCTCCCAATCGTCCGTTGGCCCCATCCCAGTCATCCTGACCCATGACCTGGCGATCCAGCAGGGCCGAAGGTCCCTTGATCGATGGGTGATGAGCACGGCCCCTCGTCGGCCCGATCATGGGCCAGATCCGACGGGCTCGATCGGCCGCGCCGAAATCATGGGAAACGGGGGACGCCGGGACCGGGACCCAGGGGCGGCCAGGCGGAGTGGTGGTGTAGGGCCAGAGCACGAGCAGGCACACCAGGTGGTCCCGCCGAGGATGCCGAACCAGGCGGTTCTGTTGCGGTGCGAGCCAACGGCCTTGTGAGCAGGACGCCCTGGGCCCGGCCGGAGGGGATGCCCACGGCGCTATCGAGTCAGCGGCACGTCCCAGGTCAGCTCGGTCCCACCGCTCTCGAGGCGCCCGATGAGGAACTCTCCGCCGAGCTTCTCGGCGCGACGCCGGAGGTTGCCCAACCCGAGACCACCCCCTCGCTCAGTGGATGGGAGGCCATGCCCGTTGTCCACGACCCGCAGCCGACAGCGATCATCCGAGACGGTGACGGTCACCGCGGCGGCGGAGGCCTCGGCGTGCCGGCCGATGTTGGTGACGGCCTCACGGAGGACGGCCAGGAGGTTCTCGCGCGAAGGTGTCGGTGACCGACGTGTCGACCGGACCGCCGAACGACGCCCGGACTTCGAATCCCACCACCGGCCGGAGCTCCTGCAGCAGTGCCAGGATCTGGTCCCTGGCCCCCCGGCCCGATCCGTCGGATCCGAGCTCGAAGATGCTGGTGCGGACCTGGCGGATGGTGTCGTCCACATCCTGAATGGCCTTCGTCAGGCGCTCGGCGTCGTGCTCGGAGGGACGGGACACCATTCCCTGGAGGGAGAGCCCGATGGCGAACAGTCGCTGGATCACCGTATCGTGGAGATCACGGGCCAACCGATCCCGTTCCTCGTAGACGGCCACCTCCTGGACGCGTGCGTGCAGGCGTGCATTGTCGATGGCGAGTCCGGCGGCCACGGCCAGGGCGCCGATCACTGCCTCGTCGTCGCCGGTGAACTCCGACCAACCGATCTTGTCGGTGAGATAGAGGTTGCCGTAGACCTCGGTCCGCACCTTGATCGGCACCCCGAGGAACGAGGTCATCGGCGGGTGGTGGGCAGGAAAACCGAAGCTCGAATCGTCGGTGGCCAGCTTCGCCAACCGCATCGGTCTCGGATCGGAGATGAGCCGCCCCAGGACGCCTCTCCCGGTCGGCCTGGCCCCGATGCGCTCCTCCTCCGACGCCTCCATTCCCACCGTCACGAACTCCGCGAGGGCAGTACCGTCCCCATTGAGGACGCCGAGTGCCCCATAGCGGGCGTTGGTCATGGACCTGGCCTCTTCGACGATGTGGCGCAGAAGGGTCGGCAGATCGAGATCGGCCTCGAGGAGCAAGGTCGCTTCGAGGACTCGGCGCAGGATCGCAGGGTCGTCTATCGAATGGTAAGGCGTGACGTCTCCAGCCGCAGGGACCAGCCTCGGGGGCGGTCCGACCGAGCACCGAGGCTAGTGCAATTGCGAGGAGTCCGACTAGTGTGGCTGGCCGGTGATCGATCGGCTCGTTGGGGGCGGCGTGGAAACCATCAGGATCTTCCTGCTCGACGACCACGAGATCGTCCGGACGGGACTCCGGTCGTTGCTCGAATCCCAGGACGACCTGGTCGTGGTGGGCGAAGCCTCGACCGTGGCCGAAGCGATGGACCGTATTCCCCCCATCCATCCCGACGTGGCGATCTTGGACGTCCGTCTCCCCGACGGCAGCGGCGTCGATGTCTGTCGCGAGATCCGATCCGATCAGCCGGAGATCGCCTGCCTCATGCTCACCTCCTATGCCGACGACGAAGCGCTGTTCGCGGCCGTCATGGCCGGTGCCTCCGGCTACGTCCTGAAGCAGGTGGGAGGAAGCAGCCTGGTCGACGACGTCCGTCGGGTCGCGGGGGGACAGTCCTTGCTCGATCCGGCCATGGTCGAACGGGTCGTCCGGCAGATGCAGGCCGGCGCCGAGGAGGATCCGCTCCTGGCCGGTCTCACCCCTCAGGAGCGGCGGATCCTCGACCTGGTGGCCGAGGGCCGGACGAACCGGCAGATCGCCTCCGCCATGTTCCTGGCCGAGAAGACCGTCAAGAACTACGTGTCGAACCTCTTGGCCAAACTGGGCATGGAACGGCGGACCCAGGCCGCCAGCTACGCCACCAGGATCGCCGAACGTGCCGCACGCGACCACCGGAGCGACGCCTCGGGCACCTGAGGGCGGCCGGTCCTCACGGGACGGTCCGTTCGGTGGGCCGAATTTCCGCGGCCCCCCGACCGGGGTCGGTTCACGGTGCGGCGCGAGGCCGTGGCGGACTCCGAGGTCCCTGGACCAGGCGAGCGACTCCCGTGACTTTCGGCCCTACCTTGGTCGCCCCGTCCGGGGTCCAATGGAAGGCGAGGCGCACAGGCGCCGGAGTGAGGAGAATGCCATGAGGAGCACGACACCCAGCCGCGATGGACACCGGGCCACCAGGCCTTCTACCCGGGTCTCCCTCAGTCCGTACGTCCTCGACGACATCACCATGACCCGCCGCGAGTTCGACCTGGCGCGGCGCGCCCCGGTGGTCGTGATCACTCACCGCTAGCCACCGAGCCCGAGAGCGAAGGGGACACGATGCCGAAGGACCCCGACAGCATCGCCCAGCACACCATCGTGGTGGGGGTCGACGGATCCGAGCACTCCGGCCAGGCCTTGAACTGGGCCTGCGACGAGGCCGAGCGTCGCGGTTCACTTCTGAGGATCTTGTTCGCCGAGGGCAGGCCGCCCAGGCATGTGCCGCCCTGGTTCGGGGAGGGCACCGCCGAGGTCACCCCCGGGCAGGCGGTGGTGGATGACGCCTTCGGACTTGTCGCCACCCGGAGCCCCTCGGTGCTGGCCCGCGCCGAGGTGGTGGAGCGAGCCCCGGGCCTCGCACTCGCCGAGGCGAGTCGATGGGCCGACCTCCTGGTCGTGGGCGCCCGCGGCATGGGTGGGTTCCGGGAGCTGCTCCTGGGCTCGGTCAGTGACCAGTGCATCCAGTACTCGCACTGCCCGGTGGTGGTGGTCTCGGAGGGACCCGATGAACGCCCGGGACACCGGTCTCCACGCGTCGTGGTCGGGATCGACGGTTCGTTCGACTCCTCGCAAGCCCTGCACTGGGCGTTGGACGAGGCAAGGATCCGGTCGGCGTCGGTGGACGCCATCTTCGCCTGGCAGTACCCACCGATCGGCGCCTTCGTGCTGGGACCGACCCAGGGATTCGAGGCTGCCGGACAGGAGATCGTCGACGGCGCGCAGGCGAGTCGGGACCGGTGGGCACCGGACGTCCCATTCCGGGCGGTGGCGCATTTCGGTGCCACCGTTCCCGCCCTCCTCGACGTCTCCCGCGGTGCCGACCTTCTGGTGCTCGGATCGAAGGGTCACGCGAGCTTCCACGATGCACTCCTCGGGTCGGTGGCCCACCAATGCGCACGCCACGCACGGGGGGCGGTGGTCGTCACCCGGCCGCCGGTGCCCACGGTGAGGTCGGCGCGTGCCCAGGATCGGGAGGGCGGCAAGGGGACCTCCATCGACCACCTCGCCACCTCCCAGACCTCGACCGTCAACGGCAGCTCGCCATGACGCCGGTCCCCGCCATCGAATCGGGGGACCTCGGTCGCCGGGTGAGACAACGCCGCCGGGCCGTTGGGCTGACGTCGAGGGACCGGGCTCCCAGACCGGCATGAGCCGGCATCGCCTCCGAGCGCGGGAGTCCAATCGATCCCTGCGGGCCTCGGGGGCCGGCCTGCGGAGCCTCTGGGCCGCCCGGGGTGGTTCGCTCGATGGACCGAACGGTCGTGGCCTGCCGGGCCGGCCCGGTGGAACCCGCCCCACCGGGGGGTCGTTGATCGAGGAGCCGGCCGTCGGTCAGGGCACCGCCGCCGCCCCTCCCGGCGGCACGGGGTGGTTCGCCTCTGCCGGCGTGCGCCCGTCACTCCACAGGGTCAGCGGTCGACATAATCGACGGGCCCATGTCCAGCGATAGCACAGAGTTGCCCGGTGCCCGGGCCGGCCGTGGCCAGTTCCCTTCCAATCTGACCTGTGAGTTTCCCGTCGCCGGCGGACCCGTACAGGTGCGACCGATCCTCCCCGAGGATGAAGGTCGGCTCCGTCAGTTCCACGAGCATCTGTCCCCCCGTTCCGTCTATCTCCGGTACTTCTACCTGCATCCGAAACTCTCGGACGCGGAGACGCATCGTTTCACCCATGTCGACTACGTGGACCGTCTGGCTCTCGTGGCTGTGACTGCCGGTCGCATCGTCGCCGTCGGTCGCTATGAGCGACTCCCGGGCACCCGCGAAGCGGAAGTGGCATTCGTCGTAGCCGATGAGTTCCAAGCCCAAGGAATCGGGTCCCGGCTCCTGGCCATGTTGGCGGAAGCGGCGGCCGGCAACGGCATCACCGTGCTGGTTGCCGAGACCCTCGCCGATAACCGGGGAATGATCGACGTCTTCCAGAACTCGGGATTTCCCGTCACCACGAGCTGGGAGGAGGGCGGGACGGTAGGGGTCCGGTTGTCGATTCGGGGGGACCCCCACGAGGGGGCCGAGTGAGCAGGACTGGCGGCGGGGAAGCGACTCGCCTGTCCGCGGTGACCCGATCGCCTTCGGTAGTGTCCTGCGGTGTGGGCCACTCACGCGACAGGTCCGTCATCGGGCTCCTCCCCGGGTTCGAGGCGGACCTTGGACTCGTGCAGGCAGGCAGCGGACGAGGGTGGGGACGCGCCACGAGGGAATGGTGGCGGTGACCGAGAGGGCCATTCGCACGGAGGGTCTGACGAAGGTGTTCGGTGACGTCGTCGCCTTGGATCACCTGGATCTCGAAGTGGCTCGTGGGGAGGTGGTGGGCTACCTCGGACCCAACGGGGCCGGCAAGACCACCACGATCCGGCTGCTGCTGGGACTGGCCCGGGCCAGCGAAGGTCGGGCCGAGATCTTCGGCTTGGACTGCGGTGGTCGAACCCGGGAGACGCACCGGCGACTGGCGTACGTGGCCGGCGAGGCCAATCTGTGGCCCGCGCTCACCGGCGCCGAGACGTTGACGCTCCTCGGTCGTGTGCACGGTGCGACCGATGGCGCCTACCGGGAGGTGTTGATCGACCGCTTCGATTTCGATCCGACCAAGAAGGTCCGGGCCTACTCCAAGGGAAACCGCCAGAAGCTGATCCTCATCGCCGCCCTCATGGTCCGCCCCGACCTCCTGGTCCTGGACGAGCCGACCACGGGACTCGACCCGCTGATGGAGCAAGCGTTTCGCTTGAGCATCCACGAGGCCCGTGACCGGGGCCAGTCCGTCTTCCTCTCGTCGCACATCATGAGCGAGGTCGAGGCACTGTGCGACCGCGTGGCCATCCTGCGAGCCGGAGTGCTCGTCGAGGTCGGGACCCTGGCCGAGCTGCGGCATCTGAGTGCCCTCACCGTCGAGGCGACCTTCGACGGAGAGGTACCCGATCTGTCGGGTGTCCCCGGTGTGACCATCGCGTCGGCGGTCGGGCATGTGGTGCGCTGCCATGTCCGGGGCTCGATCGAGCCGTTGCTCAGGGCGCTGGTGGGCAGCGGGGTCACCGAGGTCCTCAGCCGGGAGCCCTCTCTGGAGGAGCTGTTCCTGGCCCAGTACGGCGAAACGGGATCCCCAGCCCCCGAACCCCACCGTGCCCTCTGAGGTGGCGCCGGAGGGACCGGCACCGACGACCCGGTCGTCGCGTACGGTGATCCTCCGCCTGACCGCCCGTCGAGCCACACGCTCCGGTGTCGTCTGGGGGTTCATCTTCGGGATCGCCATCGCGTCGTCGGCTCTCAGTTACACCAAGCTCTACAAGACTCCGGCGCAACGGGAGGCGCTGGCCTCGGCCTACGGTTCCAACCATGCCACGGCGGCCCTGTTCGGTCCCGCGCCACAGCTGCAGACAGTCGCCGGATTCACGGTGTTCAAGATCGGGATGACCCTGACGGTCCTCGGCGCGGTGTGGGGCCTGCTGACCAGCACCCGGCTCCTCCGGGGGGAGGAGGACGAAGGGCGTTGGGAGCTGTTGCTCACTGGGCAGACGACCAGGCGGGGAGCGACCGTCCAGGCGCTGGCCGGCCTGGCGGCCGGCGCTGCGATCCTGTGGGCCCTCACCGCCGTCATCACCGTGCTCATCGGCCGGGAGTCGGCGGTCTCGATCGCCGTGCGGCCGGCGGCCTTCTTGGCGACGGCGATGGTGACGACCGCCGTCATGTTCCTGGGCGTGGGCTCGCTCACCAGCCAGCTCGCCGGCACCCGGCGCCAAGCCGCCGCCGGTGCCGCGGTGGTTCTGGGTGTCAGCTACGCCCTTCGGATGATCGCCGATGCCGGGGTCGGACTCCACGCGCTGATCTGGGTCTCGCCGCTCGGCTGGGTGGAGGAACTCAGGCCGCTGACCGACCCTCGACCCGCGGTGCTGCTGCCGATCGCCGCGCTCACCGGTGCGCTGGCCCTCACCGCGACCTACCTGGCCGGGCGGAGGGACGTCGGAACCGGTCTGTTGGCCGATCTGGACCGACCCCGACCCCGTCTCCGGCTGCTCTTCGGCCCGACCGGTCTGGCGGTCCGTCTCACCCGGGCCACGGTGATCGGCTGGTGGGTGGCCATCGGCATCGCCGGGCTCCTCTACGGACTGATCGCCAAATCGGCCGGCTCGACCATCGCCGGTTCGTCCGTCCACACGGTGTTCACCCGGCTCGGGGCCGCAGGATCCGGCGCCGAGGCCGTCCTGGGAGTCTGCTTTCTGGTCATCGCCGCCATGGTCGGATTCGTGGGCGCCGGTCAACTCACCGCGGCGCGGACCGAGGAGTCGAGCGGCCGCATCGACCTCTTGCTCGTGCGACCGGTCTCGCGGTCCCGTTGGCTGGGGGGTCGACTGCTCGTGGCGGGCGCCGTCCTGGTGGCGAGCGGTTTCGTCGCCGGACTGTTCGCCTGGGTCGGCGCCGCCAGCCAGCACTCGCAGGTGGGCCTCGGCTCCCTGCTCGCCGCCGGGATCAACGTGGTTCCACCGGCCGTGGTGATCCTGGGTGTCGGGGTGCTGGCCTTCGGGCTGGCCCCGAGGACCACCTCGGTTGTCGTCTACGGCTACCTGGGCTGGTCGCTGCTCGTCGTGCTCATCGGAGGCATCGGCCCGGCCGACCACTGGATACTGGACACCTCGGTCTATCACCAGATGGCGTCGGCTCCCGCCGTATCGCCCCATTGGACGACCAACGGGATCATGGTGCTCGTCGGCTTGACGGCAGCCCTGCTGGGTGGAGCCGCCTTCCGGCGCCGGGATGTCCAAGGAGCCTGACCGTCGTCGGAGTTTGTCGGTCAGCGAGATTCCGCTGCATGCTGGGGGAGTCGTCGTTGCCCGGGAGGAGAACCACCATGAGTCAAGGTGTCATCGGGTGAGGAGCCAATCCCTCTCGGCGGCTGAGCTCGGAGCCATCGATCGGTACTGGCGGGCGGCCAACTACTGCTCGGTCGGCCAGATCTACCTCCTGGACAACCCCCTCCTTCAGGAGCCGCTGGTGCCTGAGCACATCAAGCCGCGGCTCCTCGGGCACTTCGGCACCACGCCCGGTCTGAACCTGATCTATGCCCACCTCAACCGGGCGATCCGGGCCCGCGATCTCGACATGATGTATGTCATCGGACCCGGGCACGGTGGCCCCGGCATCGTGGCCAATGCCTACCTCGAGGGGACCTACTCCGAGGTGTACCCCCACATCACGCAGGACTCCGACGGACTCCGACGGCTCTTCCGCCAGTTCTCGTTTCCGGGCGGGGTCCCGAGCCACGTCGGCCCTCAGACCCCGGGATCGATCCATGAGGGAGGGGAACTCGGGTACTCCTTGGTCCACGCTTACGGTGCCGCCTTCGACCATCCGGGCCTCATCGTGGCCTGCGTCGTCGGCGACGGGGAGGCCGAGACCGGGCCGCTGGCAGCCAGCTGGCACTCGAACAAGTTCCTGAGCCCGGTGGGCGACGGCGCCGTCCTGCCCATCCTCCATCTGAACGGGTACAAGATCGCCAACCCCACCGTCCTCGCCCGCATCGGGGACCAGGAGCTGGCGAGCTTGCTCGTGGGGTATGGACATCGCCCGATCTTCGTCGAGGGCGATGATCCCCCCGACGTCCACCAGCAGCTGGCCTCGGCGCTCGACGACGCGCTCGATGACATCGCCAGGATCCAGTCGGAGGCGCGCGTGGTGGCTGCCCGGTGCGCGTCCCGCGTGGCCGATGATCGTGCTGCGGACACCCAAGGGTTGGACCTGCCCGAAGGAAGTCGACGGCCTCCCGGTGGAAGGCACCTTCCGGGCGCACCAGGTGCCGGTGGCCGATGTGCGGACCAACCCCGCGCATCTCGAGATTCTCGAACGGTGGATGCGGAGCTACCGGCCCGACGAGCTCTTTGACGGCGAAGGGCGCCTACGGGACGATCTGAGCGCGCTCGTCCCACCTGGGGATCGGCGCATGAGCGCCAACCCGCTGGCCAACGGTGGCCTGCTGCTCAGGGATCTGGAACTGCCCGACTTTCGCCGGTACGCCGTTCCGGTGGCCAGCCCCGGGATGGATTCGGTGGAGCCCACGAGAGTGCTGGGGACCCTTCTCCGGGATGTCGTCCGGGCCAACCCGACCAACTTCCGGATCGTGGGTCCGGACGAGACCCTCTCCAACCGATTGGCGGCCGTGTTCGAGGCTACTGAGCGGGTCTGGGAGGCGGAGACCCTCCCCGGGGACGAATTTCTGGCACCGCAGGGCCGGGTCATGGAAATTCTCAGTGAACACCTGTGTGAGGGTTGGCTGGAGGGATATCTGCTGACCGGGCGGCACGGTCTCTTCAACTGCTACGAGGCGTTCATCCACATCGTCGACTCGATGCTCAACCAGCACGCCAAATGGCTCAAGACTTCGAGAGAGATCCCGTGGCGACGACCCATCGCCTCGCTCAACTACCTGCTGTCGAGTCACGTGTGGCGCCAGGACCACAACGGCTTCTCCCACCAGGACCCGGGATTCATCGACCACCTCGTCAACAAGAAGCCCTCCATCGTTCGTGTCTACCTGCCGCCGGATGCCAACACCCTCCTGTCGGTGGCCCATCACTGCCTCCAGAGCCGTGACTATGTGAACCTCATCGTGGCCGGAAAGCAACCGGCCCTCACCTACCTGACGATGGAGGAGGCGATCGAGCACTGCACCCGGGGGCTGGGGATCTTCGAGTGGGCGAGCAACGACGGTGGGGAGGAACCCGAC
The DNA here is from genome assembly GCA_963717885.1 of uncultured Acidimicrobiaceae bacterium. Classification (GTDB taxonomy): domain Bacteria; phylum Actinomycetota; class Acidimicrobiia; order Acidimicrobiales; family RAAP-2; genus Bog-756. Next base: position 763,959 of record CAVQXB010000001.1, read on the forward strand.
GTGGTCCTGGGATGCGCCGGTGACATCCCGACGCTCGAGACGCTTGCCGCCACATCGATCCTCCGCGCCCACCTCCCTGACCTCAGGGTCCGGGTGGTCAATGTGGTCGATCTGATGCGCCTGTCCCACGCGTCGGAGCATCCCCACGGTCTCCCGGAGGCCGAGTTCGACGGGCTGTTCACCATCGACCGGCCGGTGGTCTTCGCCTATCACGGCTACCCGTGGCTCATCCACCGCCTCGCCTACCGCCACACCAATCATCCCAACTTCCATGTGCGGGGCTACCGGGAGGAGGGAACCACCACCACGCCCTTCGATATGGCGATCATGAACGACATCGATCGGTTCCACCTGGTCATGGATGTCATCGATCGGGTCCCCGGCCTGGCGGCCAGGGCGGCCCACCTCCGTCAGCAGATGCAGGACGCCCGACTCGACGCACGGGCCTACACCCGCGAGTACGGCGAGGACGATCCGGCCATCGCCAACTGGACCTGGGTCGGTTAGGCATCCTCCGTGCGGGTGCTGGTCGTCAACGCGGGTTCGTCGAGCCTCAAGCTCCGGTTGCTGGGTGCAGACGACACCGTGTTGTTCGCCGAGGACCTCCCTGCGCATCACGGACACTTCGACATGGGAACAGCCGGCGAAGCGATCCGCCGCCAGGCCGACCGCATCGATGCCGTGGGACACCGGGTTGTGCACGGCGGCGCGACGCTGATCGAGCCGGTCATCCTGGATGATGTGGTGGAACGCAAGGTGCGCCAGCTAACCGCACTTGCGCCACTCCACCAACCGGCGTCCCTGGCCGGCATCGATCTGGTCCGGGAGGTGCTCGGCGATGCCCCCTCCGTTGTCTGTTTCGACACGGCGTTCCACGCCAGTATGGCGGAGGAGGTGACGACCTATGCGGTCCCCGAGGCGTGGCGGGCGCAACTCGGGATCCGGCGATTCGGATTCCACGGGCTCAGCCACGCCTATGCCGGCCGTCGAGCCGCCCACCTGGTCGGTGGCCGCCTGGACGACCTCAGGATCGTGACCTGTCACCTCGGCGCCGGAGCATCATTGGCGGCGGTGGTGGGCGGGCGATCCGTCGACACCACCATGGGGTTCACCCCTCTCGAAGGATTGGTCATGGCGACCAGGTCGGGCTCCGTGGATCCGGGCCTGGTGCTCTGGCTGATTCAGCGTGCGGGCATCTCGGTGGACGAGGTGGCCGACGCCCTGGAGCACCGGTCCGGCCTGGTGGGGCTGGCCGGGAGCGCCGATATGGCGACCATCCTCCGCGGTGCCACCCAGGGCGACGCCGGATGCCAGCTGGCGATCGGCGTCTACGTGCACCGACTGCGAGCGGGCATTGCATCGATGGCCAGTGCCATGAACGGTCTCGATCTCCTGGTCTTCACGGGTGGGGTGGGGGAGAACGCGCCGGTGGTCCGGTCGCTGGCCGTCGGCGGCCTGTCATTTCTCGGCCTCGAACTGGACGAACGCGCCAATGCCGATGTTGGCCGGGACGCCGACGTGACCGCGGACCGCTCGACCGGGCGTGTTGTGGTCGTGTACGCGAGGGAGGACCTGCAGATCGCCTCGGAGGTTCGGAGGGCCCTCCGGTGAGCAGGCGGCGCAAGCCGCTGGGTTCGGGCGGCAGTGAGTCGCACGTTGGGGGGATTCGAACCCCAGGGCCCACTGCCTGAGCCCTCGGCTACCAGTGCCCGATGAGGTCGGCCCCACCGTTGCCCGACCTCATCGGGGCGATGCCGGCCTCAGGTTCCGCCACTTCAGTGGGTCAGTATTGGTCCGGATCAATACTGATGAGGACCTTGCCGCAGGCCTTCGACCGTTCCAACATGCCGAGAGCATCACCAAACCGTTCGAGCGGGAACCGGTGGGTGATGAGTGCCGACAGATCGCTACGGGCCAGTAGGTCAATGGCGTCGGCGAATCGTGCTGGGTACTCCATTGACCCCCGGATGGTGAACTGCTTCATCAGTAACATCGTGTAGCTCGTCGGAATGGGGTCGTAGTGAAGTGCGACCACTGACAGACGGCCGCCCACCGGCCCGTGGTCCAGGACATCAGTAATGACGCTCGAGGAGCCAGAGGCTTCGATGAAGGCAGCCGTCGCGGGTGTTGGCCCGAACATGAAGGGTGTGGTCCCGTGCAGACGCTTCAACTCCTCCCAAACGTCCGTGGCCGTCGGGTTCAGCGCAGCCTGCGCTCCGAGCCCCAAGGCGAGATCGAGACGGGTGGGACTGAGGTCGACCGCGACCACCGAGTCGTGGCCCCGGTCGACCAGGCTGGCGATGGCGGCCAATCCGATAGGACCGCACCCGAACACGGCCACACCGTCACCGGGCCGAACCTCGGCCTGGTCGGCAGCGTGCATCCCGACTGCCAGCGGTTCGGCAAACGCGGCAAGATCGAGCGGTAGCTCATCACGAACCTGATGGAGGCGGCCCTGGTCGGCCTCGGTCACCAGCAACAGCGGTGTGAGCCCCCCTTCGGGGGCACCGTTGCCGATCCGACCCAGTGCGTCGTTCCCCGGTTGGACGACCACCCGATTGCCGACCGCCGTGGTGGTCACATCGGATCCGACCCAGTCGACCACGCCCGCCATCTCGTGGCCGAGGCACAGCGGAGTCCCGGTCGGACCGGCGACTCCGCCCATCTTGACGTAGGACAGGTCGCTGCCGCAGATGCCACAGGCGGCGATCCGAACCACAACATCTCGGGATCCCGGACGCGGTGGGGGCACGTCGTCGACCCGCACATCACCCGGACCATGCACCCGGACCTGCAGCATGGCGGTGCTCAGCCCTTGGCCGGCTGGAAGAGGAACCCCATGACCTCGCCCATGGAGCTGTCGACGATCTCCACCCGGACGCCGAGGTCGTTGCGGTGGTACGCGAACGAGACGGGTGCATTGTCACCGGCACGGCCACAGAGCTGCAAGGGGCATCCGGACGTCGTCAGATCGGCACCGTCAGCGCCCAGGTCGTCGCTCCAGAACCCGATGTGATGGAGATTCGAGTAGTTGTTGCAGACCCACACCGAGCCCGGCACCTCCTGGATCAACTCCAGGTGAGGGGGCTCCACCGAGTAGCAGATCGTGGTGGGCAGGACGAGATCACGACCCGAGTCGTCGCGGTACTCGACCTGGTCGAGATGCAAGACCGGTCCCCAGGTGACGCCGAGCTGCCGACCGAGCTGCACCTGCGCCTCAGCCAGGTCCGGCACCACGATGCCGACGTGGTAGTGCGGTGACAGGGATGGACCGCTCATGGGAGCAGGTAGCCACCGTCGGCGACGAGCACGTGGCCCGTGATGTAGCTGGCCGCCGAGCTGGCCAGGAACTGCACCGCCCCGGCGATCTCACCAGGCGCGCCCAGCCGTCCCATCGGCGTGTGCGCCAGTTCGCTCTCGAGCAGCTCGGGCAACTGGGCCAGGGGTGCGGTCATCGGTGTATCGACGACACCGGGAGCTACGGCGTTCACCCGGATGCCGTCGGCGACCCACTGGCGTGCGAGATTGTGCGTGAGGGTGACCAGGCCGGCCTTGGCCGACCCGTAGCCGGGGACGATGGGGACCGATCGGAACGCGGCCATGGACGCCATGTTCACCACACTGGCGCCACCGGCCAGCGTGCTGGCCGCCAAACGGTCGCGACAACCCATGGTGAGGCGCATGGGACCGATGAGGTTCAGGGAAAGGGCGGCGGCGAACGTGTCCGGCTCCCACTCGTCCCGACCGCCCGGAAAGTTGGCGCCGGCGTTGTTCACGAGTACGTCGACCACGCCGAGCGTGTCGATCAGCGCGTCCACTGAGTCCGGATCGGCCAGCTCGGCCTGCCGGTAGGAGAACCGTCTGAGGTCGGTATCGTAGTGCTCGGGTCCGCTGCGGGTCCCGGAGATCGTGACGGTGGCTCCCGCTGTGGCAAAGGCCGCGGCGATGGCATGGCCGATTCCGCTGGTGCCGCCGGTGACCACCACGGAGGCGTCCGAGAAATCGAAGCTCACTTCGTTCATCGCTGGTTCTCCAGTCGTTCGACCGACCGGGTCGAGCCACGCCCGTTCCCAGAAGTTCGCACTCGAGTCGAGCAACGAACGGGAGGCGTCGGCGGCCACCGCCCGGGCATCGGGGTGATTCGGGTCGACGGCGAGCACGATATCGGTCAGGTGGAGCGCTGCCACTGGTTCGGCCGCTTCGAGCCGCGCCCTGGCCGCCGACACCAGGGCGTCGGCACCGGCCGTGGCCACGAGGTCCGGCGACACCGCGGCGGGCGGCACGTCGTAGAGCTCGGTCGTGGAGCGGTGGTGGAACCAACCCGCGTAATTCTCCCAGATGGCCCGTACGTTCCAGGACGTCTTGCCGTATCCTTCGCCGACATCCAGATGGTCCGGCGTGGAGACCTGGCCCATGAGGGTATGGACGTCGGTCCCGGCATTCATGCCATCGACGGTCCGGTCATGGACCCACTGGGTGGCATCGCGCATCGCGGTGACCTCAGAGGCGATCCGGTCGGACCCCTCGATGGGGTCGAAGTGGCCGGTGATGAGCCGCTCCGGTGACAGCTCGAGAATGCGGTCCAGCGATTCGATGTAGCTCAGGGCATCGCGGTAGCGGTCCCCGCGTATCGTGACCAAGTTGGGCACATGACCGAAGAGCGGGCCGAACAGATTGCCGGTGAACGCCGTCCGGCTCTCGGGGAGCCAGACGACGAGCGAGTCGGTCGTTTCGCCTCCGGGGGTCGACAGGAGCACGAGCTTGCGTCCACCGATCACCAGCTCCAGCCGGTCGTCGAACAGGGTCGTCGGTTCGGGCCGGGCCTGGGCCGTGCTGCCGGCGCCCGACGACTGGCCGTGCTCCAAGGCGGCGAGTATGGCCCGCATCCAGGCAAAGGCGGCGTTTCGCGACCGGAACGCCTCCAGCCGCTCGTTGTCGGCCCGCCACATGGAGAAGTTCGCCTGTGCGACCAACTCGGTGTCCTCGTCGCGGAGGCTGTCCGTGCCCCCGACATGGTCGTAGTGACCCTGGGTGAACACAATGGTTCGCGCCCGGGACGAATCAACGGCGTCGTAGGCCCGGCGGTGGAGCGGGCCCTCGAACCCCATGCCGGTATTGATCAGGATCCGACCCTCGTCGGTCTGGAGCAGATAGCTGTTCGACAGCCCTGGTGACATCCAGATGCCGCCGCCGAGGTCGAGTGCGGGCGCTCCTGTGGACGGAGCGATGGCTTCCGCACGGGGCCGCTCTCTGTGGATGCCGCTCATTTCAGGAGACCTCCCTGGTGATGTGCGGAAAGGCATCGAAGTAGAAGGCGAACTGCTCGTAGAGCGCGTCAGGCTCGAGTCCGAAGTCCGCCCTGAGGTCATAGGCCACGCGGCCTTCCCTGCCTCTTGGATTTCCGGCCAGATACGTCGAGAGCTCGGACCGGCACCGATCGGTGACCCCGAGACCGGCTGCGGTGAGGATGGTGGTGGCCATGGCCAGGTCGTCAGCCATGAAGGCGCCGAACTCGACGTCGAGCCGCTGGCGCTCCGGGATCAGGTGGGCATCACGAACCGCGGCGCGGAGCAGCCGCTCGATTCGATCGATCCAGTACGCGGCCAGTTGGTCCGGCTCGATCTCCACCCGCCGCAAGCGATCGCCGTAGGCGAGCATCGTGATCGCCGACTGCAGCACGGCGACGGGGTCCCGCAAGGTGAAGGCGATGGTCGCGTCAGGGAACGTATCGAGCAGTGGGCCGAGTTGCTCGAGATGCTGAGGGGTCTTCAGAACCCACCGGTTCGGGCCCCGTTGGTAGGACAGAACTTGCAGTTCCCGCCGGAGGAAGGCGTAGTGGTCCCTCTGATCGAGTCCCAGGTAGTAGTCCCGCCAGCTCGGCACCCGAGCGTGCCACTCGAGGGTGTAGGTGCACAGGTCGAGGTCCAACAGCTCGCACTCCTCCTCGATACTCCAGGGCGGTCGATCGTGCATCAGCGATGCCAGCGGGGCGAGCTCTCGGGTCATCTCGTGGGCGGCCAGACATCTGAGGTAGCGAGGGTCGATGCCGTCGCGGCCGGGTCCGTCACCGAGGACGGCGGTCGGCTCGGCCACCTCCCACCAGGGCATCGACCGGAATCGGGAGTCGGCAGCCAGCAGGTTGACCAGGTGAGTGGTGCCCGACCTCGGCAGTCCGACCACGATGACCGGCGGCTCGAGCTCCACATCATGGACCTCGGGGTGACGGAGGAGGAAATCCTCCATTCGCAATCTGGCCTTGAGCAGTCCGGCGAGCCGCTCCCGCACGATGTACCGACCCAGTCCGGAAAGACCAGTGTCACGCTCTATGGCGTCGACCTGTACTGCCAGTCGCTCCAGAAGGGCGACGTCTCCGAAATCCGACAGCCCGGTATCGGCCCGAGCCTGCTCGACCAGGCCGTCGACACCAATCTCTACCGTCATGGAGATGGCGTGCTCGTACAGCGACCGCTCCGCTCCGTGGCGCCGAGGCTCGCGGAGGTCGTCTATCCGTACCGCGTTCACCGGGTCGATCTCCTCGACTGTAGTTCGCCACCACCGACGGGAGGCCGAACACCGTCCATCACCAGGGCGACGATCGACCCGATCCGGGGCGGCGATCAACTGGTGGGCCGTGCGAGTCTCGATCTCGCCACCTTGGGACTAAAACTTAGCGCTGATGCATTTCAGGGCTCATCGGCGTTGGCCGAAATCGGCTGTGATCTGCGGTTATGTTCTCAGACGTTGATCAGACTTCGCGTGCTTTGGTCAGGAGTTGTAGTCACGTTGTAGTCACGGAATGAAACGGACAAGATCCCAGTCGTCAGGTCACGGTGAGAGTCAAACGCCGGCAGATCCAGGTCCCCCATGGATGTAGAGGGTCTGGCCTGAGCAGAAACTTGACACGTCGGAGGCAAAGAAGAGCACTCCGTAGCCGATCTCTTCGGGCTCACCGAGTCGCCCGGACGCATTGGTCATGCCGATCGCGTCCGGGTCAATTCCGTATCGTTCGGCGTCTTCGAGCAACGTGGCCGCCCGAACTGCGCCGACCGCAATTGCGTTCACTCTTACGCCTCTCGGAGTCCAAGCCGATGCCATTGAGCCGGTGAGATTGTTCACACCGGCCTTTGCCGCTCCGTAGGGGGCTGCCTGCGGCATGGCAAGGAGACTGGCACCAGAGGAGATATTGACTATTGAACCCTTCCCTTGCTCGAGCATTGGTCTGGCTGCGGCTCGCGAAAGGAACCACACGCTGCCGAGGTTGAGGGCAACAACCTGCAGCCACTCCTCCTCGGTCCACTTGGACAACGACTTGGTCTGTGCTCCACCGGCACAATTCACAAGGATGTCGGACGCGGCCAAATTCCTGGACGGTGGTGTCGACAAGTCGATCACACTCTTGGGCGCTCGTGACGTCCATCGGGATGCTGAATGCCCGGTGGCCCTGCGTCTCGATCTCCTTAGCCGTCGATTCCAAGGGATCCGGCCTTCGACCGGCGAGTACCAACAGACGCGCCATGTTCGGCGAGAACAAGTGCGGTGCCTCGGCCGATGCCTGTTCCACCACCAGTGATGATGGCAACTCGGCCGTCCAGGGAAAACCGATCGCTCATGTAACTGCTCCTCCGTTGGCGGCGATGACTTGACCGGTGACGTAACTCGCCGCATCCGAGCACAGGAATCCACACACCGAGGCAATGTCGTCACCTGTGCCAAGCCGCCCAGCGGGGATCATCCGGGAGAGAACCTCGGCCTTGGGAAGGAACTTGGACTCCTGAGCAGAGCGGAGCATCGGTGTATCAACGATGAACGGTGGGATCGTATTCGCGGTGATTCCCTTGGCGGCATACTCCAGGGCCACGGTCTTGGTCAGCGCGATGACTCCGCCCTTCGAGGCAGAGTAGTGGCCTTGCCTCAGGGAGCCAGTTTGGCCAGCAGCGGACGAGATGGTGACGATCCGGCCCCAACCCGCGGCCACCATGTCGGGAATTGCCGACTGCAGGCAGTTGAAGGTTCCAGTCAGATTGACGGCCATGGTCTGGTTCCATTCTTCGAGCGTGATTGCTTCGAATGGAACGAAGCCTGAGAGGGCCACGCTGGTGACGAGTATTTCGATTGGTCCAAGTGCATTTCGCACCTCGTTGAATTCCCGATCGACAGCCGATCGGTCAGATACGTCCACTACGGAGGCGAGAGCCCGAGCGCCCTCAGAGCGCAACATCTCGACGGCGCTCAAGGCTGCGTCACGATCGACGTCGAGGACAGCTACCCGTCTTCCCTGGCGCGCCAAGTGCTGGCAGATCGAAAGGCCCAGGCCGGATCCGCCACCAGTGACCACTGCTACACGATTTGACTCCACGCCCCTCCATCTTCACTGGACTCCATACGACTGTATAGCAGAATGCGATACAGTCGTATGGCCCACTCGGAGGAAATGAATTGACCCGCACCGATCTTTACTACGACCCCTACGACCTGGAGATCGACGCCGATCCCTACCCGACGTATCGCCGGCTGCGAGACGAGGCACCTCTGTACTACAACGAGCGCTACGAGTTCTGGGGTCTGAGTCGATGTGCTGATGTGATCGATGCCCTCCGGGACGTCAAACGGCTGAGCTCTGCCAAGGGGGACATCCTCGAAGTGGTTAAGGCGGAACCGGTCATGCCTCCCGGCGCCTTCATCAACGAAGATCCACCACTGCACACGGTCCATCGGGCACTCGTCTCTCGAGCATTCACGCCGAAGAAGATGAAGTTGCTGGAAGACAAAGTGCGATCCTTCTGCTCGGCATGTCTGGATCCACTTGTGGGATCAGATCGATTCGACTTCGTCCTCGACCTCGGGGCTGAGCTGCCCATGCGGACGATCGGCATGTTGGTGGGTATTCCCGACGCTGACCAACCATCGGTTCGGGCTCAGGCGCAACACAACCTGCGGAACAGGCCCGGCGAACCGTTGCCGGTGAAAAAGGATCGTTACTTCGACGGCAATCTCTTCGCCGAGTATGTCGAATGGCGGGAGAAGAATCCTTCGGACGACCTCATCACGGATCTGCTGCACGTCGAGTTCGAGGACATCAACGGTGTGACCCGACGGCTGACCAAAGAGGAGATTCTGATCTTCCTGGCGGTGATCGCTGGTGCTGGGGTCGAAACCACGGGACGGCTGTTCGGCTGGATGGGCAAGGTGCTGGCCGAGCATCCCGACCAGCGGAGGGAGGTGGCAAAAGACCGCTCCCTCATTCCGAACACCATCGACGAACTATTGCGCTACGAGCCGCCGGGGCCACATGTGGCTCGCTACGTGAGCCAAGAGGTCGAATACCACGGCCAGTCGGTGCCAGTGGGGGGTGCGCTACTACTCATGCTCGCCTCAGCCAATCGGGACGAACGTCGATTCGAGGATCCCGACCGCTTCGATGTCCATAGGACCATTGGCCAACTTGCAGCATTTGGCTACGGACCCCATTTTTGCCTGGGAGCAGCCCTCGCTCGGCTCGAAGGCCGTATCGCACTCGACGAAGTGCTGAACCGATTTCCCGAATGGGAGGTCGACCTGGTTATCGCACGTCGATCACCCACGTCCACCGTACGCGGATGGGACTCAATGCCGGCCGCAATCGGCTGATGTTCTACGACCCGACCGCCCCGAGGTCCTACGCCGGTCTCTTCTTGCGTTGGGCCGATGATCTGGGCGGCCCCGCCAATCCGCCCGATGGTTCTGTCGCTTCGAGGTACTTCTCGAACGCCTCGATCACCTCGCCATGGGCAGTCGCCAGCCCTACGCCCTCCTCGAGTCGGATCAGCTTGGGAATACCGGTTAGTAAGTACAGAAGGGCCTCAGGTGACAGATCAACACTGTCGACCTTTCGGCCGTCGAACTTCCTCTCGAGGGCAGCAAGTTGAAGGCTCCTGACCTGTTCGGTCACTTCGGCGATCTCCGATCGGATGGATTTACGATGGTTGCCCAATGCCAGGAACTCGGTGGTGAGAGCAGATGTTGACTCTTCGCGGCTGTACTCCCAGAGCACCCGAAGGGGCTGGTCCGTCCTCGTATTCAACGCCTTTTCCAGACGCTGGAGATTCTGTTGGGATCGGCGCCGAATGGCTGCCACGAACAGGTCGTCGAGTGTCGGGAAGTAGTACTGAACCAGACCGGGCGTGCCCCCTGCTTTGGCAGCAAGGGCTCGGTAGGTCACGCCGGCATAGCCCGTCTCCAACATCAGCTTCTCGACGCAGTCGAGCAGGAAGTCCCTTGTCTTCGAAGTCGCAGCGCCCACGCGCCGAGGGGATGCCATGCTCAACCTCGCTCTCTCATTTGGTTCGAGGACACTCGCAGCGACCCACCTTACGCCGGAGCGAAGCACCCGCCGCCGGCTATCAACCGATGCGAATGTTGCGACAGTTTCCGAACGGCCATTGCTGGCGGATCGCCGTGCCAACGCTCCTCCCGCGGGTTCGATCCGGTCACGAGTGCAGATCGTGCGGCTCAAGAGAAGGGACCGATTGTTGAACGGACCCACTGCCGACCAGCTCTGGCAGATCATTGCTGGCACGCGAGAAGGAATACTGGCGACTATCAACGACGACGGCGCTCCCCAGCTGTCCAACGTGTACTACCTGGCTGATTCATCGATCCATAGCCTCCGGTTCTCGACCACCACGGTCCGAACTAAGGGGCGCAATCTCCAACGTGACCCCCGGGCAACCCTCCACGTGACGGGTACGGACTTTCTCAACTTCGCCGTAGCGGAGGGCGACGCGAGGCTGTCTATCCCGCAGCAAGCGAACGATTCCGTAATCGAGGAGCTGTTCGAGGTGCACACGGCGTTAGGAGCAGCTCCACAGTGGGCCGGATTTGGCGAGGAGATGATCGCTGCCGGACGCATGGTCGTGCGACTCTCGATCAAGCGGGTCTATGGGCAGATTGTCATCCGATGACGGCTGACTTTCCAATGAGGTGGCGCAGTTTGCTTCTCACGGTTGGCCAACGGCTCCGGCTACTTCAACTGCAAACGGCAACAGGGAGGGATCAACAATGACCGTCACCGTTACACCGATCGCACCACACATCGGTGGGGAACTCGTCGGCCTTACCGGTCACGATCTCATAGATCCGAGTTCCACTACCCGCTGGATCGAAGATCTGGCCCAATTCGGCGTCCTCGTTTTCCGGGAGGTGAACGTCACCGACGATGAACTTCTCGAGTTCAGCCGACTGCTTGGCGAAGTTGTCGTCGGTCGAACCCGGGAGCACAGGCACCCGGAGATATCGACGATCACCTTGGATCCTGACAGGACGGATGCCGTTCTGGCCTGGTATCGCCAAGGAAACTTCCTGTGGCATCTTGACGGTGCCACTGATGAACTTCCCCAGAAGGCGACCCTCCTCACTGCACGGGAGGTCGATGAGTCCGGAGGAGATACCGAGTTCGCCAGCACCTATGCCGCTTATGAGGCGCTGCCAGAGAGTGAGAAGGAGCAGATCGCCGACCTTCGGGTCGTCCACAGCTTCGCTCACGCGCAGCTACTCGCCCATCCTGACGCGTCGGAGAGTGAACGTGCCGGCTGGGATCGGGTGCCGACCCGGGTGCACCCACTGGTCTGGACTCACCGCGACGGCAGACGATCGCTCGTACTTGGCGCCACCGCAACCGAGGTGGTCGGCTGGCCATACGCTGAGGGAAGGCACCTGCTCGATCGGTTGCTCGATTGGTCGACCCAAACTGAGTTCAGGCTGCGTCACCACTGGTGTCAGGGCGACCTTGTCATTTGGGATAACACCGGCATGCTCCATCGTGCTCTCAGCTTCCAACCCACGTCACGACGGCTCATGCATCGCACGACACTCGTTGGTGAGGAGATGGTGGTCTGATGACGGACACCACACCATCACTCGAGGCCGAGGTGCGGGCACTACGACGGGAGGTCGAGAGGCTCAACGACCGCTCCGAGATCATCGACTGCATCGCTCGTCATGCCCGAGGGTGTGACCGTCACGACGAAGAGCTGATCACCTCCTCGTACCACGAAGACGCCGTTGACGAGCACGGTTTTTCGATTGCTCGGGGCCCTGAATACGCCAGCTGGGCCAATTCATCGCACGCTTCCACGTCACTGACCCATACGCACAACATTACGACCCACTCGTGCGAGATCAAGGACGATGTTGCTCACGCCGAGAGCTACGTGATCGTCGTGTTGCTCGGGCGAAACGGCAAGACGGCGCAGTTCATAAGTGGTCGATATCTGGACCGGCTCGAACGTCGGGATGGTGCATGGCGCATCGCCGTCAGACGCTCGACGGTCGAAGTCATGTTCACTGCGGACGCCTCAGTACTCCAGACGTCACTTTTCAAGGGGATGGGCTACGTCAGGGGGACCCGGGACCGTCACGATCTTTCCTACGAGCGGCCGCTGACTATGGACAACGAGCCGCCTGAGCGATGGTGAACTGCGTGAGCCGATGGCTCTGGCTGAGGCGATCGCAAGAAATGGAGATGGCACCGTGCGAATCGGGCTAACGGCGAGCGGGTCCACAGTCGACGAACTGGTTGCCTGTGCGAAGACGGCCGAAACAGACGGCTTCAACTCCCTCTGGTTTGCCAGCGTCACCGCGGGTGACCCTCTTGCCGCCATCGCTATAGCCGGCCGGGAGACGAGCTCGATTGAGTTGGGAACAGCGGTACTGCAGACCTATCCGTGTCACCCGCTGCTACAGGCGAACCGCGCGGCTTCAGTCGTCAACGCCATGAACCGGAGCTTCACCCTAGGGATCGGCCCGTCCCATGAGTCCGTGGTCGTCCGGAACTACGGCATCTCCTACGACCACCCGGGACGCAACACTGAGGAGTACGTCCACATCCTCAGTGGTCTGCTCAATGGCGAGGTTGTTGACTTTGAAGGCCATGATTGGACTGCTCATAGTAAGCACGCAATGGAACCACTGTCGCATCCCGTTCCGCTGCTCGTCTCAGCCCTCGCACCCCGACTGCTCAAGGTGGCAGGAACGATGGCGCATGGAACCATCCTGTGGATGGCGCCGGCCCCGGCGATCGAGAGTCTGATCGCTCCAAGGCTGCATGAGGCGGCTCGCGCGGCCGGTCGACCAGCACCCCGCATTGTTGCCGGGCTTCCGGTAGCTGTCCACGATGACGTAGCTGAGGCACGTGCAGCAGTGGCCGGCAGTGCCGCCTTCTACGATCGGATGCCGAACTATCGGCGAGTACTTGATGCGGGTGGGTTCTCAACAGCTGTAGAAGCTGCGATCGTCGGCGACGAGGGATCCGTGAAAAAGCAGCTGCAGGCCTTATTCGACGCCGGTGCAACTGATGTCTGGGCTGGGGCCTTCCCTGTCGGTGACAATCCAAAGGAATCCCTGCACCGCACCTACCAGGCCCTTCGAGGGATGGTCGGCTAGCCAGTTCCGCCGACCTGTTCCGAAGGCCCGCGAAGCGAGAGGTGTACGACTCGCCCGCTCCTCCAGCTTCACCGGGTGAATCGCCTCTCCGAACTCGAAAGCGCCTTACTTCCACCGCTGCCCGCTCGGCACCACAAAGAGGTCGAATCCGGAGTTGTAGTCACGAGCAAAGGTCAAGCGGATCACCCTGCCAGAATCCGAAGATCCGTATTCAGTGGGCCGTGCGAGTCTCGATCTCGCCACCTTGGGATTAAAAGTTAGAGCCGGTCGATTTCAGGGCTCGTCGACGTTAGCCAAAATAGTCCGTCAGCTGCGGACATGTTCTCTGCGCTCCTCAGGTTTCGGCGTACTCTTGCCGGGAGTTGTAGCCACGTTGTAGTCACCTGTGCCGAGGTCGTCGCAGATCTCGACGTCCGACGGAGGACTCGTGGCGTCCCTAGCCTGATCTTAAGGATGCCGCTTGGCGCCAGCTAGTGGTCCTCGGACGTCGACAGACCGATGCCCCTCAGATACTGCACTGTGTCGGCGAACGTCTCGACAGCCGGTCGATAGGTCACACCGAGTGCCCGGAAGGTCTCTGAATCGTTGGACGGCCGACCCGACGACATGATGGTCGCGGCTTCCTCGGACAGAGATCCAGGCACCGTCGTCCCGGCTGCTCGGAGGTCATCGAGATCCTTGCCCAATGCGATCAGATCCTCGGCGCTGAACTCTTCGATGGCAATCTCTGTCCCAGAGGCTTCCATCAGAGTCTCCGACCAGGCGCGCCAGGAGAGGAAGTTTCCTCCGGCGGTGAATCGCCGCGGCCCCAGTCCCGGCTTCATGCTCCGCGTGATGAGTGTGGCGACATCGCGTGCGTCGATGATGCCCACCCCGGACGGAGGAGCGACCATCAACCCTCGCTCCAAGGCACCGATGATCGCGGTATAGCTGACCTCCGGATGGGGTGACGGTGGTCCGTAGACGGCTCCCAAGATGAAGGTCACCACGGGGATCCCCCGGTCCTGCTCCGCACGAACCCACTCCTCACGGCGCGCTTTGACGCTGCATACGGGCTTGTGGCGTCGGAAAGGGGTGTGTTGGCGTCGATTGGAGAGGTCTCGCTCGGAAGATAGGCAGCAACGGACGAGGTATAGACGATCGGGTCCGCACCGGCTTCGGCAGCTGCCGCCATGACGATCTGTGAGCCGAGCAAGTTCATATCGGTTCCGTCGGAGGTGGCACCGTGTACGCCGATCACTGCTGCTGCGTGGACGACGCTGTCGCAGCCCTCGACAGCCCTGGCAACAGCAAGAGGGTCGGTCATGTCGCCGATGGCTACCTCGTACTCGATGCCGAACGGGGCGAGTGCCGCTGCCAGTCGTCCGTGATCCCGAGCCAGACAGCGCACGTCGTGCCCGTCCTCGACCAGAGCTGCGGCGGTATGGAGCCGACCAGCCCCGAAGCACCAGTGACCAGGATTCGCAACGCACATCTCCCTCAAGTTCCGGGCTATAGATTCCAGGGTTTTTCGTCGGCAGAGAATCCGGATTTCGGATGGACGGTTGCCGAGATCGCCGAAAGCCGAGCAGCCGAACCCCAAGAGTCGTAGACCATACTACGAGAATCAGGAATCCTACCGAGCCGATCACTTTTGGAGTGGCGACGGTCTTGTCGTGCCAGGAAATGAAGACATGGAGAAGGAAATGAACAGTGCGCAGTCTCAGGGATCTCTCGTCGTCATCATCGGCGGAGGTGGAATGGGTCTGGCCATCGCCAGGCGTCTGGCACATGGAAGCCGGATCCTTGTCGGGGACGCTTCCGATTCGGCTAGGAAGGCCTTCGCCTCGACACTCCGACAGGCCGGCTTTGTTATCGAGGAGGCTCCTGTTGACGTCTCAGATTGGGAGTCAGTAGAGGAGTTGGCTTCTGTTGCCGCGTCCTGGGGAAGGGTCGACACTGTGGTCCACACCGCCGGCGTCTCGCCTGTTACGGCGACGACGGAACTGATCTACAAGGTGGACCTACTAGGCACGGCTCACGTCATCGAGGCCTTCCTCCCTCTGGCCCGGCCCGGCGTGTCGCTCATCTGTATCGCCAGCATGGCCGGTCACTTCGCCCGGTTGTCCCCTGAACTGGAGCGGCATTTGGCCACGGCGCCTCTCCCGGAACTACTGGTCCATCAGGAACTCGGGATCGATACCGAACCGCCCCAATCCGCCTACATGATCGCCAAGCGGGGTAACCAACTCCGGGTGCAGGCGGCGGCAACGACTTGGGGCCAGAAGGGGGCACGGGTGAATTCGATCAGCCCAGGCGTCGTGGCTACCGAGATGGGTCAGAGCGAGATGGCCGGCGAGAACGGTGGCCATATCCGCTCACTGATCGACGGCTCGGCCTCGGGACGGGTCGGAACACCCGAAGACATCGCTGCCGCCGTCGCATTCCTGGCTGGTCCCGAGTCGAGCTATCTGACGGGAACGGACCTGTTGGTGGACGGCGGGGTGATGGCCGGCCTGATGTGGGGTGGTCGTCGACCCTCTGGTCAGTGAGAGGCGTTCAGATAGCCGACCAGCGCATCGGCGAGCGCATCCTTGGCCAAGGTGACGTCCGTGTTGCCGGTCATCGCCCCCTCGGTACGGAGACCCCTTAGGGCACCGGGCAGGAGCGCTCGGATGCTCCGGGCCTTCGTGGGTGACAGATCGAAGCCGCTGAAGAAGACGCTCCACGCTGCGTCCCACTGCCGGTCAGCCTCTCGGAGGGCAGAGGCCGTGAGCGGGAATTTGCGAGCTCGAGCGTGCTCCAATCTCTGGGTAATGAGAGGCGGAGATTGTGGACGGCGAGAGACAGGGGGCTGGCGAACTCCATCCACATGAGGTCGATGACCTCGCGCACCCGTGCTTCCAGGGTTCCGGAGGGAAAGTCGACCAGCTTGAGTGCCTCAATGGCACCCTCTGACGCCTCCTCGATGAGCGCGCGGCCAGACGCCGTCCACGTTTCCGAATTGATGGTTTACCGTTCCCCACGTGAGTCCGGCCCGCTTGGCGATGCTGTTGGCGGAGGCGCCATCTGGCCCCGACTCAGAGAGGACCTCGATGGCCACCGCCAGGAACCGCTCACGCGTTCCAATCCTCGTCTGTTGAGCTTGTGGCCCTGTGCGCTCATCGAGTTGCTGGGCATACCGGCCTGTTCTTTCTGGGATCGATCCGCGTTGCTTACCGGTGCACGTAGGCCCATCTGTGCACGGCCAGCTCGGAGGATTTGTGTTCAGCGTAAGCCAAGGGTCGGGCGGTCCCTGGCTTCCTGGACGGACTTCGGCCCGTTGACTCCGTCAGTGTCTCAGGTTACTCTCGTAGAGCATTCAACGAGAATTGGGGGATTGATCGTGCTTCAAGATGGAACGCAGGGGGAGCTGGGACGACTGACAGCGGCCCGTTCGAGCCCGATCTTCGTCTCTCGGACTTCTCCAAAGAGGGTCTGATGAAGCTGGTGGAAGTTGGCGGCTCCATCTACGGCGACGTCAACCGGAAGTGGTACCAGGCGGTGGCAGCAACGTTCGGCCAGGAGGCCGCTGACGAACTGCACCACGATGTGTGGTTCGCCCCCGGTGGGACGGGTGACCACGAGAACACCACCATCAGCCAACTGATGGGCTTTGCTGACGAGGACGAGGTCACCACCCCGATGAAGGTCTGGCAGTGCCTGCCCGCCATGGAGTACGCGAATGACCCTGGTATTCGAGCAGGTCGGCGAAAACGAATGGCAGATGCACACTCCCCAGTGCGCCGTACCCGAGCAGGGTGAAGCGGGCGGTCCCGCCCTCATGAACTACATGGTCAACAAGATCTGTGGACATCTCGAGCTCTTTGGTTTCCGGCATGGCGCCGCCCGATGGAACCCAAGGATCCGGATCGACCCTCTGGTGCTTCCGCCCCGCTCGTCGCCGGACGAACCTCATTGCCGGTGGCGAATCGCCTTGGAGGAGGACGTCGTGGACTACGACAAGGTTCCTGGCCAGTACGTCGAATTCCATGGACTGCGGAGATCGACCGACAAAGACATCGTTAACGAGGAGGCTGGCAAGTACCGTTCGCCGGCCCGCTCCTCGGGCGAGGCGTCGTGATGGACGCAGGTCCACGACACCAAGGCATCATTGTCCAGAGGAGGGGCAGACGGCCTCGGCTCGTTCACTGTGCGACCGTCGCCGTATGCGTTGTCGCTCTCTGCACGGCACTCGCCTCCTGGCCGGCGACAGCCAGTTGGGCATCGGGGACCAGTTCCGAACCAGCCATTCCGGCGTCAGCGTTCCAAAATCACACGGGTGTGACGTCGAGTGAGGTGAAGATCGCCAACATCAGCACACTCATCGGCGGTCTCTTCAAGGGTGCACTGATCGGGGTGCAGGCCTACGCCGCGTACGTGAACTCACAGGGCGGAGTCCATGGCCGGAAGATCGTCGTCGACAGCTACAACGACAACTTCTCCGGTGCGACGAACCAGCAGGCGACCAGCGCCGCCGAACAATCGGACTTCGCCGCCGTCGGCAACTTCACACTCGAAGACAGCTTTGGTGAGAAAGTGTTGGTCGCCAATCCCCAGTTCGCCAACATCGGACAGGGACTGAGCCTGTCGGTCACCAAGCTTCCGAACAGCTTCAGTCCCAACACCGACATCGGCGGATACGGCCTCGGCTCATTGCGGTATTTCCAGAGCAAGTACCCACAAGCGGTCAAACACGTGGGCACGCTGGTCAGCGGGATTCCGGAAGGCGAGACGGCATGGGATGAGGAGAAGGCCGCCATGCTCCACCTCGGCTTCGGGATCTCCTACGACCCGACCTACGCCACGTCACAGACTGACTTCACGCAGAATGTCATCGCCATGCAGCATGCCGGCGTGAAGATCGTGTTCCTCGAGAACATGACCGAGTCGTATGCGTCCGCATTCATCAAGGATCTCAACCAGCAGAACTTCCATCCGATCCTGATCCTCGGTTCGTCGAGCTATAGCGAAGCATTGGTTCCCGATTCCGGCGGTCCTTCGGCGATCGATGGGGCCTACATGTGGCAGGACTCGGCCCTCTATCTCGGTGAGGATGCCGGCGGACTCCCGGCGGTGGCGACCTTCTTGCACTGGGTCAAGAAGACCTCTCCCGGGTTCAACCCGGATTACTACACACTGGAGGGCTGGACGTCCGCTGAGCTTTTCGCTCAGGCGCTGAAGAACGCGGGCAACGATCCCAGTCGTGGGTCCTTGTTACAGGCACTCCGCAAGATCACGACGTTCAACGCCGACTACCTGGTCGGCACGTCCGATCCTGCTGGCAAGAAGGCAAGCCTCTGCTACGTGATCTCTCGGATCGAGAACGGGAAGTACCAGCGACTGGACGATCCACCGATCAACGGGCGCTACCCATGGGTACCGCTGCGACTCGACGTACTACATCGCTCCGTCGTGATCGGGCAGTCCGCTCGGAATCGGGATCCGTCATGAAGTCAATCAATGAGATGTCTCGCTCTGAATTGGCCACGCTCGCACGTGAGTACATGATCACGGCGCAGGTGAACGATCGAACCGGCCTAGCCGCCGTGCGCCTCGATGCCCGCAACCTGGACTACGCAGCGGTCGCTCGTGATGCGCTCGTCGTACTCTGCAAGGAGGTCGCCGTCCAGGTCCACCTCTTGGTCAGGGCGCTCGGGCTCTCCATCCTTGACGCCGCCGGCGATGATGCGATGGCCGAGATTCTCGAGGCCGAGATGAGCGGCACCTGCTGGATCATGAGCGAGCGCCTAGCTCGCATGCTCGATGTTCCTGCTGGAGCCGGAAATCTGGACGCCATCGGGACAATCCTGTGGCTTCACCCGGCATTCCAACCTCACGAGTATCAGCCGATCGCCATAGATCGCCAGGGCGACGAACTGATTCTCCAGCTCCTCGATGGGCCAGCTCGGGAGGACCACGACGGGGCCAGTTGGTCGTCCATCCTGCGCTCCGGGCAGGCGGCAGGTCTGGAGGCCCTGGTCAGCGCGGTTAACCGACAGGCCACGGTGACTCCTCTCCAGAACGGCGATGCCCCCACGTGGGTGATTGCCCTGGATCTGACCAAAGCCTCGGCCACCATTCCCGACTGGGCCGGCATCGGGCATCTCAGCGGTTCCTCGACCTTCGAGTTCGAAACCCGTGTCGACATCAGCGTTCGGTAGCGGATCTCGTTGGCTATGCCGAGGGTCGAACGACTAGTGATGACGGAAGGATCGACATGCGCGCCGCGGTGCTGACGGAAGACCACACGTTCGTGGTGGACACGCTTCCTGATCCCGTCCCTCGGTCCGGTGAACTCGTTCTGACCGTGCGCTCCTGTGGCATCTGTGGATCCGATCTCAAGTCCTACGTGCATGCGGACCCGGCTCGATCCTCGGCCATGAGTTCTGCGGGCAGATTGCTGCCCTCGGCTCCGATCTGACAGGAAAGTGGCGGGAAGGGCAATCGGTGGTGGCGATGCCTCTCAGTTCGTGTGGAGAGTGCCGCTGGTGTCTGGAGGACGAGCCATCCCACTGCGAACAGGTCGATCTATTCGGTTTAGGGGGCACCCCGGGTGCCTTCGCAGAGTATGTGCGGGTGTCGGCAGCCACGACGGTGCCGATCGAGGCCGATATGGGCGACCTCGGCGCGCTCGTGGAGCCCCTTGCTGTGGGACTCCACGGTGCCATGGTGGGCGAAGTGCGGCCGGGTGACCGGGTTCTTGTTCTCGGTGGTGGCAACGTGGGGATTGCCGTGGCCATTTGGGCGAGACGGCTCGGGGCTGACGAAGTCGTCATCAGTGATCCGACCGCGGGCCGCCGGGACGATGCCTACCGGTTCGGTGCCACCGGAGTGCACGACCCCGCAGAGGGACCGCCACCCGCTCACTTCGATGTCGTCGTCGAATGCGTGGGTGTGCCGGGGATGGTCCAGCTCGCCATCGATGCCGCCAGCGTGCGGGGCCGGGTGGTCATCGCCGGAGTCTGCATGCTTCCGGACACCATCGTTCCCATCGCCGCTCTACTCAAGGAGGTTCAGGTGCGGTTCGCCGTGTACTACCGACGGGCTGAGTTCCGGGCGTCGGCGGCCCTCGTCGAAACGGGTGCGATCGACACCGACGCGTTTGTTACCCGACGGGTGGCCCTGAATCAGGTCGATGAGGCGTTCCGGGACTTGCTCGGCACCTCCGCCGACCGGAAGGTTCTGGTCCTTCCCCATGCCTGAGCGATTTGCCGGGCGGGTGGCGCTCGTGACGGGTGGCACCCGAGGTCTGGGAGGAGCCACCGTCGAGCGGCTCATTGAGGAGGGCGCGACGCGGTGGTCACGTGTGCACGCATGGAGCCACGAGAGCCACTCCCGGGTGGTGTGACCTTCCTGGTAGCTGACGTCACGGACGAAGGCTCGGTTTCCAGCGTGGTGGAGGAGACCGTACGACTGTCACGGTCGCCTCGACATCGTCGTGGCCAACGCCGGTACCGCTGGACTTGACCAGTGGCCGGAAGTGCCGACCCAGGACTGGAATGACATCATCCAGCTGAATCTGAACGGCACGATGTTTACCTGCCGTGCCGGCGTGGCCGCACCTTGTGAAGTCGGCCGGCTGCATCGTCGTGGTCTCGTCGCTCTCTTCTGTCATGGGGATCGGAAGCCACCAGCTCGAGCAGATGGGTGGATTCCAACCGTCGCCCTCCTATCAGGTCTCCAAGGCTGCCCTGGAGGGCTTCGTCAGACATCTCGCTGGACGAGGTGGCGAACACAACGTGCGGGTGAACGCAGTTCGACCCGGCCGCATCATGACCAGGTACTACGAGGAGCTGCTCGGCGAGGACGGGTTGTTCTGGTCGCATTACGAACAGATCCAGCTGCTGAAACGCCAGGGTCGAGCGGAGGACGTCGCCGGTGCGATCGCCTTTCTGACGTCCGAGGATGCCGACTTCATCACGGGCACCATTCTCGAAGTGGACGGTGGCGCCGTCGCCAAGCTGTAGTCAACCTCAACCTAGGGAGAAGTGGTGCTCAGCCCCTTTGACGATTTTCCGATCCATCCGTCGGCCGACCCGATCGCCCATCCGGCGTCGGGCGATCCCAATCACTACGACCGATACTGGTTCAACGGCCACGACGCCGATGCATCGTTCTACTTCGGTGCGGCGATGGGTCACTACCCGGTCCGTGGGGTCATCGATGCCGCCTTCAGCATCGTGCTCGACGGGGTGGAGCACTCCTTCTTCGCCTCCGGTGTGATGCCGACGGATCGGACGACCGCTATCGGGCCCGTCCGTCTCGAAGTCAAGGAACCGATGCGTGTTATCCGGTACCTGGTCGAGCCCAATGAGCACGGGATCGCCTGTGACCTGACCTTCCGGGCCACCACGGTCGCCGTTGAGGAGCCACGTCAGCGCCGCGTGCATGCCGGCGTGATCCTGACCGACCACACCAGGCTGACCCAGTGGGGCACCTGGGAGGGCACGATCACGGTGGACGGCACCACGCTTGATATCGCCGCCGCTCACGTATCCGGAACCCGTGACCGATCGTGGGGTGTGCGGCCCGTGGGCGAGCAGGTCCAGACGCTCCGCACCTCCATGGAGCCCGAAGTGTTCTGGCTCTGGGCGCCTCTACACTTCGGGGACCGCTTCACGCACCTTGCCCTTCACGAGCATCGGGACGGATCCCGGTGGGTGGAGTCGGCCCTCGTCCTCGATCCGATCCCCGAGGGGGCGGCACCGTGGAGCACCGAGGGCGTACGGGAGTGCCGGAACATCGGCTACGAACTCGACTGGGAGCCTGGGCGACGGGAGATCAAGCGGGCCCGGCTGTCGTTCGAGGACCCCCTGGAGGGCACAATCCATGTGGAGCTCGAAAAGGTCCTGACATTCCGGATGCGGGGAATCGGCTACTGGCATCCGTACTGGGCTCACGGCAGCATCCACGGCCAGTTGGAGACGGGACGAGAGTCGATCAGGCTGGACGACTTTGACCCGCTCGACTTCGCATCACTTCACCTTCAGAACCTGGTGGTGGCCACGATGGGTGATCGCACGGGTGTGGGCGTCTTGGAAGAGATCCATCTCGGCCCGCACGATCCCACTGGCCTCACTGGCCTACTCGACGGTTACCGAGCCCGATAGCCGACCACACTGGGAAACGCTAGACCGCTCTCTGAACTGGTGGGCCGTGCGAGTCTCGATCTCGCCACCTTGGGATTAAAAGTCCCCTGCTCTACCCGATGAGCTAACGGCCCGCCGAGGAGCGTATCGGGTCGCCCCCCATCGACCTGGCGACCGGTACCGTGGCTGGGACGCAGGCGTCGGGATGTCCGACCAGAGGAGGACCGTCGTCGATGGAGCTGGACAATCCGGCCTGGTGGGCGCTCCGCGGGGCACAGGGGAGACTGGGCACGTCGGCGGGGGGAGCGGCGCGCTTCGATCCGGACGTCTCCCCGTTCGGCGGGTTCGAGGATCGGCCCGCGGCGTCGGACTGGACGGCCATGGCTACGTTGACCGGCCCTGGGGGAACGGTGGCCATCATCTCTCCCGAGGAGGATCCGCTGCCCGTCCCGGGGGACTGGTCGGTGTCGTGGACCAGTCCCGGGGTCCAGATGGTCGGATCGCCGGAGGGGCTCGCTCGGCCGGGTCCATCCCCAGGCCAGGTCCCGGCCGACCGGCCCGTGCCGCTCGGGGAACCCGACGTCCCCGAGATGCTGGCCCTGGTGGCCGTGGCCCGTCCTGGACCGTTCTCGTCCCGCACCGTCGAGTTCGGCGGCTACGTCGGGGTCCGACGGGCCGGTCGCCTGGTGGCCATGGCCGGCGAGCGACTCCGCTTGCCCGGCTACACCGAGCTCAGTGCCGTGGCCACGCATCCGGACCACCGCCGGGAGGGACTGGCCGAGCTCCTCATCGATCGCGTGGCCTCGGGCATTCTGGCCCGGGGGGAGGTCCCCTTCCTCCACGCCGCCGCGGGCAACGTCAACGCCATCCGCCTCTACCGAAACCTGGGGTTCACCGTTCGCCGGACCGTGCGCTTCTCGGTGGTGGACGCTCCGCCGACTGCATAGGGCCGGCGGTGGACCGGGTCAGCCCGGCGCGCAGGCCGCTCCGGGCTCGGTGCCGGCGTCCCGCCAGCCGGGCAGGTCGGTGAGGGGGAAGTAGTCACCGGTGGACGGGTCCTGCCGGTAGGGGACGGGCGGTGGCGTGCCGCGGGCCAGCTCGGCCACTGCCTCCACCAGCCTCTCGATGTCCGGCCCGGACGTGCCCAGCCCGGCACTGGCCCGGACCGCTCCGGGCACATTGCGGTGGTCGCCCTGCAGCACCTCCTCCCGGTAGTCGTGCACCACCTGTTCCGAGAGGCCGAGCAGCCTGACCACGTAGGGGTGGGCGCAGAAGCACCCGTGGCGGACGGCCACGCCGTACTCGGCGCTCAGCCGGGCGGCCACCAGGGCGTGGTGCATGCCCTCGACCGTGAAGGCCGCCACCGGCAGGGTGTCGACCGTTCCGCCCCCGTCGTCACCCGCGGACGGCCCGAGGGGACCGAGCAGGCGCACGCCGTCGATGGCCCGGAGGCCGGCAGCCAGCCTCTGGGCCAGTTCGTGCTCGTGCTCGACGATCGGGTCCCAGCCGACGGCGTGCAGGGCGTCGATGGCGGCATGGAGGGCCACTGCTCCGATGACGTTGGGCGAGCCGGCCTCCTCGCGGTCGGGTGGTGCGGTCCACACCACCTCGTCGAGTCCCACCAGATCCACCGCGCCGCCGCCGGCCAGGAACGGGTCGCCGGTCTCGAAGAGGGAGCGGGGCCCGATCAGCGCCCCGGACCCGAAGGGGGCGTAGAGCTTGTGCCCGCTGAAGGCCACGAAGTCGGCGGCGGCCGGCAGGGGTCGGTGAGGCGGCCAACTGGGCCGCGTCCACCACCACCGGCACCCCTCGCTGGTGCGCGGCTTCTACGATGGCGTCGATCGGGGGGAGCCATCCGGTGACGTTGGATGCCGCCGTCACGGCCAGGAGCGCCGGCGGGGTCGGATCCTCGTCCAGGGCCGCGCACACGGCCTCCACGGAGAAGGTCCCTGCATCCGAGCACTCCACGTAACGTCGGGTGGCGACACGCCCCCAGGGGAGGAGGTTGGCGTGGTGCTCGACGACGGTGGTCACCACCACGTCGTCGGGAGCCAGGCGCAGCCGGTAGGCCAGGTGGTTGAGAGCCTCGGTGGTGTTCCGGCAGAAGATGGCCACATCCGCGCCGTCCGGGTCGCGTCCCGCGAAGGACAGCACGGCCCGCCTGGCCTCCTCGTAGGCCGCCGTGGCCCGCCGCGAGCGGAAGCCGGCTCCGCGGTGCACGCTCGAGTACCACGGGAGGAACTCCTCCACCCGGGCCAGCGCGGCCGGATGGGCCTGGGTCGAGGCGGCCTGGTCCAGCTCGACCGCCGGCCGGTCGGTGCCGTCGAGGCACGGGACCAGCAGGCCCGATCCGACCAGGGTGACGAGGGGGTGACTGGCGTCCCGCCCGGGTGGGGAGCCGGTCGGGGGAGGTCGGGGCCACGGCCTCACCTTACGGGTGGTCGGGACGGCCGCGGGTACGCTCATGGCATGGATACCGACGTGGTCGAGCAGTCCGGGGCGCGGCTGGCCCCCAGCGGGGAGGCGGGTGCCGAGGCGGACGCCGGGAACGCCCGAGGCCACCGTCGACGAGGTGGACCGCCTCCTCGACGGGGTGGAGGCCGCCCTCACCCGCCTGGACGAAGGCACCTACGGGGCCTGCGGCCAGTGCGGTGGCCCCATCGAGGACGACCGGTTGTCAATCGAGCCCACCGTTCGTACCTGTGCCGCGTGCGACCCGGAGGATCCCGGCGACCGTCGGGTCACCGCTGACGGTTCGGTGGAGGAGTCGGGTCCGCATCCGGAGCCGGCCCCGCGGCCATGGCGGGCGGAGGCCCGGGAGCCCGACCCGGACTTCTGATCCCGTTTGGCCGAGGGTCGGTCAGTGCTGACGGGGCCGGTCCACCCGCCAGTCCCCTTGCGGTGGGAGCGGGTGCCGGAACAGCCGGGCGGCGTTCCCCGAAGCCAGCTGGTGGAGCTCCCGCTCGCGGTAGGTGGCCGAAGGTGGACTGCAGCACGGCCTGCGTGTCGGGCCAGGTGGAGTCGGCGTGGGGATAGTCGCTCTCCACCATCACGTGGTCCCGCCCGATGCGCTCGAGTACCGGGGTGATCGACGGGTCGTCGATGGTGCAGAACCAGAAGTTGCGGCCCGAGCACCTCGCTGGGCCGGAGGTCCGAGTGCCATGATCCGCTCTCGGTCCCCGACGCCGAGTGGTCGAGCACGTAGTCCACCCGGTCCATGAGCATGGGGACCCACCCGATCCCCCCTTCCGAGAGCGCCACGGAGAGCCCCGGGAAGCGGACGGCCACCCCGGACCAGACCCATTCGGCGGCGGCGATCAGGGCGTTGACGGGGAACACCGTGGGCAGGAGCTCGAAGGGCGGGTCGGGGGAGGGGAGCGGGGCCCACGACGAGGCTCCGGTGTGCAGGCAGACCACGGTATCGGTCTCCTGGCACGCTTCGAAGAACGGGTCCCAGTGGGTGGTGAAGATGGAGGGGTAGCCGAGTTGGGCCGGGAACTCGGGGAAGCTCACCGCCTTGAACCCCCGGTCGGCGTTGCGGCGGAGCTCCTCGGCGGCCAAGCCCGGATCGGCCAGCCAGGGGAGCTGGAGGGGGATGATCCGTTCGGGGTGGGTACCGGCCCACACCTCCTGGTGCCACGTATTCCACGCCCGGGTGCAGGCCAGGCCCAGCTCGGGGTCGTCGGCCCGCGAGAAGACCGCGCCGCAGAACCCGGCCACCAGGGAGGGGAAGCACAGCGAGGCCCAGATCCCGGCCACGTCCATGTCGGCCACCCGGGCCTCGATGTCGAAGCACCCCGGACGCATCTCGTCGAAGCGGGCCGGCTCCATGCTCCACTCGTCCCGGGGCCGCCCCACCACGGCGTTGAGCCCGACGTTGGGATAGGAGCGGCCCTCGAACTGCCATGACTGGGCCCCGTCCTCGCCCTCGTGGACGGCCGGGGCCCGGTCGGCCAGCCGATCCGGGCATCCGGCCCTCGAACAGATCGGGCGGCTCGATCAGGTGGTCGTCCACCGAGATCACCGGGGCGACCAACGGACGGGGGTCAGGGTCCGGCAGCAGAGTGCTCGCCACGGCTGCCGAGGCTAGCGTCGGGACCACCCCGGATGCCGGGGCTCGACCCGGGGGAGGTCCGCGATGGCAACGCTGACGGAGGACCGGACCGTGCACTTGGCCATCGGGTCGTCGATGGTGCCCGGGGCGGACGGCACCTATCCGGTGGTCAACCCGGCCCATCCCGACCAGGTGGTCCTGGCGGCACCGGCCGCCTCGCTGGACCAGCTGGACGGGGCGGTGGCGGCGGCCCGCTCGGCCCAGCCGGCGTGGGCGGCCCTCGGCTTCGAGGCCCGGCTGGACGCCCTGCAGTCGGCCTGCGACCAGGCCCAGGCGTCGATCGACCTCGAGGCCACCTCGGCCCTGTTGACCCGGGAGCACGGCAAGGTGCGGGTGGAGGCGCTGTTCGACCTGGCCACCACGGCCGGCATGGTCGGGCGCCCTGGCCCCGCTGGCCGCGGAGTCCCTCGAACCCCGCCGTCTCGGGACGTCGGTCGTCGAGCGGGTGCCCCACGGCGTGGTGGCCGCCGTCCTGCCCTTCAA
This sequence comes from uncultured Acidimicrobiaceae bacterium, assembly GCA_963717885.1. GTDB lineage: Bacteria > Actinomycetota > Acidimicrobiia > Acidimicrobiales > RAAP-2 > Bog-756. The sequence continues at coordinate 791,085 of CAVQXB010000001.1, forward strand.
CTGGCCGGCGGCGGTGATGGGCAACAAGATCATCCCCGCCCTGCTGACCGGCAACACGGTGGTGGTCAAGGCCCCGCCCACCTGTCCCGGGGCGGTGCTGACCCTGGCCGGGGCCATCGCCTCGTTCCTGCCGCCCGGCGTCCTGAACACCCTGAACGGCCCGTCGGCGGCGCTGGGAGCGGCGCTGGTCGGCCACCCGGAGGATCGACATGGTCTCGTTCACCGGCGGGGTGGCGGCCGGCCGGTCGGTGCTGGCCGCCTGCGCCCCTCACCTGCGACCCGCCGTGCTGGAGCTGGGGGGGAACGACCCGGCCATCGTGGCCCCCGACCTGGAGCCGACCGAGGAGCTGGCCGCCCGTCTGCTCGAGGCGGCCTTCGCCACCTCGGGCCAGGTCTGCATGGCCGTCAAGCGCCTCTACGTCCCGGCCGACCGCCGGGCGCGAGTGGCGGGACGCCCTGGTGGCCGTGCTCGCCGGGCACGGTGGTCGGGGACGGTCTCGACGACGGGGTCACCATGGGGCCGGTGCACACCGAGGCGGCCCGGACCGTGTGGAGGACATGATCTCCCTGGCCGCCATCGGCGCGGCCGAGGTGGTCCGCCCGGCCACGGTGATCGACCCCGGTCACGGCTGGCGGGTCTCGCCGGCCCTGGTCGTCGACCCCGACCCCGATACCCCTCTGGTCCAGGAGGAGCAGTTCGCCCCGGCCCTTCCCGTCCTGACCTACCGGGACCTCGATGCCGCGGTGGCCGCCGCCAACGACACCGGGTTCGGGCTGTGCGCCTCGGTGTGGAGCGACGACCTCGACCTGGCCGACTCGGTGTCGGAGCGGTTGGACGCCGGGACGGTGTGGGTCAACGCCCACGGGATGGGGGCCATGGACCACCTCGCCCCCATGGGGGGGTGGGGCCAGTCGGGGCTGGGACTCGAGCTCGGCGTGGAAGGGATGGCCGCCCTGACCCGGCCGCGGGTGCTGCGGAAGGGGACACGATGATGGATCTGGTCATCCGCGGTGGTGTGGTGGTCGACGGCACCGGGGCACCGGGACGACGGGCCGACGTCGGCATCCGCGGACGGCCGCCTGGCCGCCGTCGGGTCCGTCACCGAGGGCGCCACCCGGGTCATCGACGCCGACGGGTGCGTCGTGGCGCCCGGCTTCGTCGACCTGCACACCCACTACGACGCCCAGCTGTTCTGGGATCCCAGCGCCAGTCCCGTCGCCCCTCCACGGGGTCACCACGGTCTTCGGCGGGAACTGCGGGTTCTCGCTGGCCCCGGCGGGCCCGAGCACGCCGACTACCTGTCCCGCATGATGGCCCGGGTGGAGGGCATGCCCCTGGCCGCCCTCGAGGCCGGGCTGGACTGGGGGTGGCGGTCGTTCGGCGAGTGGCTGGCCCGGCTGGACGGCAACGTCGGGGTCAACGCGGGCTTCCTGGTCGGGCACTCCACCCTGCGGCGCTCGGTGATGGGCGAGGACGCCGTGGGCCACGAGGCCACCGAGCGGCAGCTGGCCGGCATGGAGGAGGCCCTGCACCGGGCCCTGGCCGAGGGGGCCATGGGCTTCTCCACCTCGCGGGCCCCGACCCACAACGACGGCGACGGCCAGCCGGTTCCCTCCCGGGCCGCGGCCGTCGGCGAGCTCGAGCGGCTGGCCGCGGCGGTGGCCGACCATCCGGGGACCACCATCGAGATGATCGTGCCCGGCTGCCTCAACGGCTTCACCGACGACGAGGTCGACCTGCTGACCCGCATCTCGCTGCTGTCCGGCCGACCGGTCAACTGGAACGTGCTGGCCGTGACGGCCTCCAACCCCGACGGCACACGCCCACCAGCTGGAGGCGTCGTCAGCGGCGTCGCGAGGCCGGGGGCCGGGTCGTGGCCCTCACCCTGCCCCACACCATGTCGCTGCGACTCTCCTTCGAGCACGGGGCCATCCTCGACGGCCTCCCCGGGTGGCGGGAGTTCTTCGCCACCTCCATCGACGAGCGGATCCGGCTGCTCTCCGATCCCGAGATCCGGCGGGCCATGGACGAGCGGGCCCAGTCCGACGAGGCCGGGGTGCTGCGCTACCTGGCCGGCTGGGCCCGGTTGGTGATCGCCGAGACCTTCGCCCCCGAGCAGAAGGGGCTGGAGGGTCGGACGGTGGGCGAGGTGGCCGCCGAGTGGGGGATGGACCCCTGGGACGCCATGTGCCGGTTGATCGTCGCCGACCGGCTTCGCACCGGGTTCGCCGTGCCCATCCCCGAGTCCGACGCCGACTGGAGGGCCCGGGCCGAGGTGTGGCGGGACCCCCGGGCCGTGGTGGGGGGCTCGGACGCCGGTGCCCACCTCGACACCATGTGCGGCGCCGTCTACTCGACCTCGCTGCTCGGCGACGGGGTGCGGAAGCGCCAGCTGCTCGGCGTCGAGGAGGCGGTCCAGCTCCTCACCGACGTGCCCGGCCCGCCTCTACGGGCTCGCCGACCGCGGCCGGCTGACCGAGGGATGGTGGGCCGACGTGGTGGTCTTCGATCCCGAGCGGTCGGCCCGGGTGCCCTGCGCACCCGCGACGACCTCCCGGGCGGGGCCAGCCGCTTGTACGCCGACGCCACCGGCATCGAGCACGTCCTGGTGAACGGGACCGAGGTGGTCACCGCCGACCGGCTCACCGGTGCGGTGCCCGGACGGGTCCTGCGCTCGGGCGTCGACACCCGGAGCCGGCCGCTCCTGTCGGCTGACCGGGGGAGCGCCCCGGGCAACTTCGACGGAAATTCCGGCCAGGGCGTGTCGATCCCGGCCGTCTCCCGTTCGACGTAGCAGTGTGAGGTAGGGACCGTCCCTGCCCTCCGACCAAGGAGTCACCATGCCCCGCTTACCTCTCCATGATCCGCGTCGACGAGCAGAACGCGCCCCGCCGAAGGACCCGAGCCCCGAACTGCAGGAGCGCATGGGGGCACTGTTCGAGGAGATCACCAAGGCCGGGGTGATGCTGGACACGGCCGGGCTCACCCCGACCTCGGATGGCACCCGAATCACCTGGTCGGGAGGAAAGCTCAGCGCCACCGACGGACCCTTCACCGAGACCAAGGAGGTCGTGGGCGGCTACGCCATCCTCCAGGCCAAGGACAAGGCCGAGGCGCTCGAGTGGACCAAGCGGTTCCTCCAGATGCCACGAGGAGCACTGGACGGTCACGGCCGAGGTGCGCGAGATCGTCGACGGCTGACCGCCGGTCGCTTGCCGTCACCCGGGTGTCGCTGGTCTGATGGGTGGCGGTGAAGGCATCGCGGGAGACCGAGGCGATCGAGGCGGTGGTCAGGATCGAGTACGCCCGGATCGTGGCCGGAGTGGCCCGGATCGTACGGAGACGTCGGCATCGCCGAGGAACTGGTGCAGGACGCGCTCGTCGTCGCCCTCGAGCGTTGGCCGGAGTCAGGCGTCCCGGACAATCCGGGCGCCTGGCTCATGGCCACGGCCAAGCACCGGGCCATCGACCTCGTGCGTCGGAAGGAGACCTACGCGCCGCAAGCTGGCCGAGGTCGGCAGGTCGCTCGACGACGTGCCGCCTCCCGAGCCGGCGGAGGCCGACGACATCGACGACGACCTCCTGCGCCTGATCTTCACCGCCTGTCATCCCCTCGTCTCGCCCGAGGCCCGGATCGCCCTCACCCTGCGGCTACTGGGTGGGCTGACCACCGAGGAGATCGCCCGGGCCTTCCTGGTCGCCGAGTCCACGGTCGCCCAGCGCATCGTGCGGTCGAAGCGGGCCCTGGCCCGGGCGGGAGTCCCCTTCGAGGTCCCGGACGGGCCCGAGCGGATCGGCCCGCCTGTCGTCGGTGCTCGAGGTCATCTACCTCGATCTTCAACGAGGGCTACTCGGCCACCGCCGGTGACGACCTGGTTCGCCCGGCCCTGTGCGAGGACGCGCTCCGCCTGGCTCGGGTGCTCGAGGGCGCTGATGCCCGAGGAGCCCGAGGTCCACGGCCTGGCCGCGCTGCTCGAGCTGCAGGCCTCCCGGGTGGCGACCCGGACCGGCCCCGACGGCGAACCCGGTGCTGCTGGCCGACCAGGACCGGTCCCGATGGAACCGGATGCTCATCCGCCGGGGTCTGGAGGCACTCCTCCTGGCCGGCGACGGCCCGTACTCGCTCCAGGCGGCCATCGCCGCCTGCCATGCCCGGGCCGTCCGCTACGAGGACACCGACTGGGCGGTCATCGCCGCCCTGTACGGCCGGCTGATGGTCCTGTCGCCCTCTCCGGTGGTGGAGCTGAACCGGGCGGTGGCCGTCTCCATGGTGGACGGCCCCGCCGCCGGTCTGACCCTGGTCGACGGCCTGGCCGACGATCCGGTCCTGCAGGGACTACCCCTGGCTCCCAGCGTCCGCGGGGACCTGCTGGAGCGCCTGGGCCGGCCGCAGGAGGCCAGCGTCGAGTTCGAGCGGGCCGCCACCCTGACCCGCAACGCCCGGGAGCAGGAACTACTCCTGTCCCGCGCCGCCCGAGCCGGGCCACGACCGGGAGGGACCTGAACCGTGGGCTCTGAGACCACGCTGGACTGGTACGGATGTGCCACGTTCCGACTGACGATCGGCGACCTGATCGTCTTCCTCGACGCCTACATCGACCGGGTGCCGGGGGCGGCCGGGACTGGTCTGCGGGCCGATGACGTCGACCGTGCCGACTGGATCGTCGTCGGCCACTCACACTTCGACCATCTGTGGGGAGCGGAGCGGATCGCCCGCAGGACCGGCGCGGTGGTCGTGGGGTCCTACGAGACCGTTCGGATCCTGGACGAACTCGGGGTTCCCGAATCGCAGCTGATGCCGGTCTCGGGCGGCGAGCGGGTGCGCCTGTCCGATGACGTGGTCGTCGGCGTCTTCCCCTCGCTCCACTCCTGCGTCTGGTCCCACTCCGAGACGCCGGGCTCGGACGCTGTCTGCCTCGGCGACCTCGGACTCACCCACCAGGAGCGAGAGGTCCGCATGGGAGACCTCGCCCGCCACTTCGCTTCCCTCGGCGACGAGGTCATCGCCCACCTGACCCAGTCCCATCAGGCGACGAAGGGCGACGGGGGCGCGCTGGTCTTCGTGTTCGAGACACCGGACGGTTCGATCCTGTATCAGGACACCTCCGGGCACTGGAGTGGGATCCTCCGCGACCTGCGGCCCGATATGGCCATCCTCGCCGCGGCGGGCCGGGGGAATGTGGACGGCGAGCCGATCCAGGGGTCGCTGGCCCAGTTCGTGGCCCGCCAGGCCTGGCTGGTCAAGGCCCGGCAGATCGTCCTCTGTCACCACGACGACTGGTTGCCCGGGTTCTCGACTGCGGTCGACGTGGGTCCGATCCATGACGAGATTGCCCGGTGGCTTCCCCGCAGCCAGGTCGCCGACCTCTCCTATCTGGACGGGCACCGGCCGTTCGACTGAGCTCGGGCCGGACAGGGCCAGGGGCTGGGGGCTACGCACCACCGCCTGCCGAGAGCCAGCCGAAGTCTCCGACCCCGATTCCTCCGTCCCGGGTCCGGCCGCTCATGCCGTCACCTACTTCTTGGTCTCCCAGAAGATCTTGTCGATCTCGGCGATCTGGGCCAGCAGGTCGTCGGCCACGGCCACGTCGGTGGTCTTCTTGGCCTCGCCGGCCTTCTTGGTGGCCTTCCAGAACAGGTCGTGAAGCTGGGGGTACTTCTCGAGGTGCTCCGGCTTGAAGTAGTCGGTCCACAGCACCCACAGGTGGTGCTTGACCAGGTCGGCCCGCTCCTCCTTGATGAGGATGGCCCGGGTCTTGAACGCCTGGTCGTCGGAGTCGTTGTACTTGTCGATGGTGCCCTTGACCGACTCGGCCTCGATGCGGGCCTGGGCCGGGTCGTAGACACCACAGGGCAGGTCGCAGTGGGCGTGCACCGCCTGGGGGGCGGACACTCGGTCGATGGTGGCGAGCAGCTGGTCTACGAGGCGCATGCGCATGACTCCTTTTGGGATGCAGGTTTCGGGCTGGCTGTGACGGCGGTCTGGTGCAGACTGGGGCATGGTGCCCTGCCCGCTCACCTTACCCAGGTTCGACGACCGCCGAACGTGGGCGCACCGAACCTCCGGGCGATGCTCCTGATGGGAGCGGTCGACCCGACGGGGGCACCCTGGCGCCAGGTCCTGTGGCTGGCCGTGGTGGTGGCCGGGGTGGTGGCCGTGGCCCGGTACCACCCCATCCGGCGGGTGGAGGTGGTCGGGTCCTCGATGGTCCCGGCGCTGCTGCCCGGGGACCGACTGCTGGTCGTGCGGCTTCCCTGGCGCTCGCCCCTCCGGCCGAAGGCCGGTCAGGTGGTCGCCCTCCACGATCCCCGTCGGTCGGACCGCGTCCTGATCAAGCGGGTGAGGGCTGTCGACGCCACGCCGGGGCATCCTCGAGGTCGAGGGCGACGCCCCGGAGTTCAGCACCGACAGCCGCTCCTTCGGCCCGGTCCCCCGCTCGGCCGTCGTGGGTCGGGCGCTCTACCGGTACGCGCCGCCGGGCAGGAACGGCGCTGTACCCGGGTCGGGGGAGTACCATCGGGCGTGATGACCAGCCACCAGGACGATCTCGCCCGCATCCTGACCAGCAACTACCTCGACGGCATCGCCGATCGCAGCCTGGCCGAGATCCGGTCCATGCGCACCGAGTGCCAGGAGGCCGAGGTCGCCCTCTCCTATCTCCGGCGTCTCATCCAGGGTCGCCTGGACATCGTCCACACCTACCTCGAGCACCCCGGCTCGGACGCCCTGCGTGATCTCGGCACCCTGGTCAACGACCTACCCGGGATCCTCTCCTCGGGCCCGGGGCGGCCCGCCGGGCCGGGCCGCCTGCCCCAGCTGCTCTCCCCGGACACCGAGGAGGTCGACCTCACCGCCGAGCTCGACGCCGTGCTCGGAGCCGACGAGATCGGCACGCTCGCCAACCTCGACATCGATCAACTCAACAGCATCGCCGGCCAACTGGAGGCCATCGAGGCCCGGGTGTCCGCCGACCGTCGAGCCCTCCACGAGCGCATCGACACCCTCCAGGCGGAGCTGGTCGAGCGGCACAAGACGGGACGCGCCACGGTCGACGGCCTCCTCAAGTGAGCGGATTTCGACAGTGAGGGAGCCCGCCCACACCGAGGGAGCGCAGCTGGTCAACGAGTTGGGCTCCTTCATCCGGGAGCAGCGCAGTTCGGCCCGACTCTCCCTCCGTCGCCTCTCCGAATTGGCCGGAATCTCCAATCCGTACCTGAGTCAGATCGAGCGCGGACTGCGGCGCCCGTCGGCCGAGATCCTCCAGCAGATCGCCAAGGCCCTGCGCATCTCGGCCGAGACCCTCTACGTCCAGGCCGGCATCCTGGAGCGCCCCGACGGGGACACCGACCTGTCCCGGCACATCTTCAACGACCACCACCTGACCGAGGATCAGCGCCAGGCCCTCCTCCGGATCTACCTCTCGTTCCGCCACGAGAACGAGGACCAGGACGAATCGGACCAGGTCGCCAGGGTGGCGCCCGAGGGCACGGAGCCCTCTGTGCGCCCTGTCGAGACCGGACCCACCCCGGTGCCCGCCGAGCGCGGACCTACTCCGGTAGCCGGCTGACCGGGGCCTGCCGGTAGGCTCCGGGTCGCATGAGGCGTCTGGCCGTTCTCTCCCTCCACACCTCGCCCCTGGCCCAGCCGGGCACCGGGGACGGTGGCGGCATGAACGTCTACGTCCGCGAACTGTCCTCGGCCCTGGCCCGCGCCGGCGTGGCCTGTGACGTCTTCACCCGGGCATGGTCCGACGACCTCCCTTCGGTGGTCGACATCGAGCCCGGGTTCCGGGTCCACTTCGTGTCGGCCGGCCCCCCCAGCCCCATGGCGAAGGAAGCTCTGCCTTCGGTGGTGGAGGAGTTCGCCGACGGCGTGCTGAAGGCCATGCAGGGCACGGAGGCCCAGGGCACCGAGTGGGACGTTCCCTTCGATGCCGTCCATGCCAACTACTGGCTCAGCGGCATCGCCGGCCACCTGATCAAGCACCGCTTGAACCTGCCCCTGGTGTCCACGTTCCACACGCTCGACCGGGTCAAGGCCGAGGCCAGTCCGGAGGAGGTCGAGGCCGACGCCCCCCATCAGCGGGCCGAGGCCGAGGCGACCATCATCCGCTGCTCGGACACCGTGCTGGCCTCCTGCTCGGTGGAGGCGGCCCAGATCTCCGAGCTGTACGGGGCCGACCCTTCTCGCATCCGCATCGTGGCCCCCGGCGTCGACCACGCCTTCTTCGGCCCCGGCGACCGCCGCCAGGCACGGCGCGCCCTCGGGCTGAGCGGCCCAGGCCCACTGCTCCTCTTCGTGGGGAGGATCCAGCCCCTGAAGGGCGTGGCCGTCGCCGTCCGCGCCCTGGCCGCCCTGACCCCCGATCACCCCGACGCCCGGCTGGTGGTCGTCGGGGGACCGAGTGGGCCACACGGCGGCGTCGAGGTGATCCGGACCGAGGCCCTGGTCGACGAGCTGGGTCTCGGCGATCGGGTGGTGTTCGTCCCTCCACAGCCCCACGAGCTCCTCTCCACCTTCTACCGGGCCAGCGACGTCTGCCTGGTGCCGAGCCGATCGGAATCGTTCGGTCTGGTGGCGCTCGAGGCGGCGGCGTGCGGGACCCCGGTGGTGGCCTCTGACGTCGGAGGACTGCGCAGCCTCATCGACCACGGCCGCACCGGCTTCCTGGTGGAGGAGCCCACCCCGGAGGCGTTCGCCGCCTGGGTACGGCAGATCCTGGCCGAGCCGTTGCTGGCCGAGCGGCTGAGCACCGGTGCGGTCCTCAGGGCCCGCCGTTACACCTGGGCCCGGGCCGCCCACCTGCTGACCGAGATCTACGCCGACCTCACCGCGGGCCGCCTCGTCGAGTGCTCATGACCGACCGATGGGGTGGCATCCTCGGCCCGGACGAACGGGAGGCGGTAGGTGCCGTGATCGACCGGTGGGGTGAGCGGGAGCTGGCCGCCGGGGCGGCGGTGGTGGCCGTGGACCGTCAGCCGGGGGGCGATCCGGTGACCGGCGCTCCACGTTGGTACCTCCGTCTGCGGGGCGAGGAGAAGGAGTTCGTCACGGTCTGGTTGACCCTTCGCCAGCGCACCCTCCACCATGAGACCCAGTTCATGCCGGGTCCGGAGACCAACGTCGAGGCCACCTGGGAGTACCTGCTGAAGAAGAACGCCGACCTGCTCGGGATGTCCTTCGCCCTCGGTCCGGAGGAGGCGGTGTACCTGGTCGGCCGGGTCCCGGTCGAGCGGGTGGACGACGAGGAGCTGGACCGGATCATGGGGGCGTCGCTGGCCTACACCGACGAGTGCTTCCCGACGGCAATGTCCATCGGCTACGAGGGGCGGTACCGCCGCCGCCCGCCCGCCAACCGGGCCGCCTCGGCCTGAACCTGCGTCCGCCCGGCCCACCCCACCGGGGCGGGCCCCAGGGGCCCCGAAGGCCCGCTGGTAACTTCTTGGCATGGCACCCAGACTGGTCGTGGTGGGGGGCGGGAAGATGGGATCTGCCCTGTTGGCGGGCCTCGTCGCCGGCGGTTGGGCCCCCGTCTCGGAGCTGGCGGTGAGCGAGCCCGACGAGGGCCAGCGCCGGCGTCTCACCGAGGACCACCCGGGCCTGCTCGTGTCGGAGGCGCCGGTGGCGGCAGAGGCCGCCCTGCTGGCGGTCAAGCCCGACGTGGCCGAGGCCGTGGCCCGGACACTGGCAGCGGTGGGGATCACCCGGCTCCTCTCGGTGGTGGCCGGCCTGTCGACCACCAGGCTGGAGGACGCCCTGGCGCCTGGTTCCGTGGTGATCAGGGCGATGCCGAACACCCCCGCCCTGATCGGCGCAGGAGTGGCCGGGATGTCCGGTGGGATGGCGGCCACCGCGGCCGACCTCGACTGGGCCGAGGGCATCCTCGGATCGGTGGGGACGGTGATCCGGCTCCCCGAGCGACAGTTGGATGCGGTGACCGGTATCTCGGGCTCGGGGCCGGCCTACCTCTTCCTGGTGGCGGAGGCCCTGATCGACGCCGGCGTCACGGCCGGGCTCTCCCGCCAGGTCAGCCAGCAGCTGGTGGTGGCCACCCTGCTGGGCTCGGCCCGCATGATGGCCGAGACCGGGACCGACCCCGCGGCACTGCGGGCCGGCGGTCACCTCCCCCGGTGGCACGACGGCGGCCGCGGTGCGTACCCTCGAGTTCAAGGCGGTGCGCTCGGCCTTCATCGAGGCGGTGGCGGCGGCCACCGAGCGCTCGCGTCAGCTCGGGCGATGACGTCGGCGGGCCCAACGGTCGGCACGGTCCGATCGGTGTCGGCCGCCGTGGTGACCACGGCCGCTCGGGGCCTGGACCCCCACTGATCCGGTGACCCGCCCGGACCGGTCCGTCGGGGCGGCGCCGTCGGACCCGGCGGTGTTCTTCCTCTCCGACTACGGCACCGCCGACGAGTTCGTGGGGGTGGTGCATGCCGTCCTCCACCGGCTGGCGCCGTCGGTGCCGGTGATCGACCTGTCCCATCAGGTCCCGGCCTTCGACGTCGCCGCCGGCGCGGCACTCCTGGTCCGGTCGGGGCTCCACCTGGGAACGGGGGTGGTGCTGGCCGTGGTCGACCCGGGCGTGGGCACCGAGCGGCGGGGTGTGGCCATCGAGGTGCCATCCGACGGGCCGACCTGGCTGGTAGGGCCGGACAATGGGCTGCTCGGCCCCCTCGCCGACCTGCTCGGAGGAGCTCGGGCCGCAGTGGCCCTCGACCCGGCGCGCCGGGGCGGGGCACCCACGTTCCGGACGTTCGACGGCCGCGACGTGTTCGCCCCCGCCGCCGCCCACCTGGTGACCGGCGGTGCCCCCGACGAGATCGGCACGCCCGTGGACCCGGTCACCCTGGTGGGCGGTCCGCCGGAGGGACCCGGGGGTCACCGGGCCCTCGGCGGTGGTCCAGCCGGTCCCGGGGTCGACGCCACGGTGGCCTGGATCGACCGGTTCGGCAATGCGCAGCTGGATCTGGCACCGGGGGACCTGTCCGCCACCGGCCTGGCCCCTGGCGGCACGGTCCTGATCACCGTGGCGCCGGGGGCGCCCGATCGGGCCGGCACGGTTCCGCTCTGGGACGACGGGGCGCACCCGGTGACCGGGCGGTGGGTCCACGCCTTCGGGCAGCTCGGCGCGGGTGAGCTGGGACTGCTGGTGGATGCCAACGGGCGGATGGCGCTGGTCCTGGACCGGGCCTCGGCGGCGGCGGACCTCCGGTTGAGCGGGCCGGGGGCCGTGGTGCACATCGCTCCGTCCCCCGGGGGCGACGGCCCGCCCTGATCCCGGCCGGTGGGAACCCCCGGGTTTTCCCGCCGGCGCCCCCCGGTCCTACGATCCCACCAGTGCCACGCCGTCCCCCCCTACCTCCGCCGGGCCACAAGACGGGCTCGTCCGCATCCAATCACCGCCGGATTCCCGAGGCCACCGTGGCCCGGCTCCCGGTGTACCAGCGGATCCTCGAGGAGCTGCTGCGGTCGGGCACCACCACCGTCTCCTCCGAGCTCTTGGCCTCTTCGGCCCGGGTCAATGCGGCCAAGGTTCGCAAGGACCTCTCCTTGTTGGGGTCGTTCGGCACCCGGGGCGCGGGGTACGACGCCGCCTTCCTGATCGAACAGATCGACCGTCAGCTCGGACTGGACCGGGTCTGGCGCGTGGTGATCGCCGGTATCGGGAACCTGGGTAGGGCCCTGGCCCGGTCCCAGGGGTTCGCCGCCCGCAACTTCTACGTCGCCGCGCTGTTGGACACCGACCCGGCCATCATCGGCGAGCGGGTGGACGGGGTCGAGGTGCGCCACCCCGACGACCTCCCGGCCATCGCCGCCCAGCTGCCGCTGGCCATCGGAGTGATCACCACGCCGGCGTCGGTGGCCCAGCGGGCCGCCGACACCATGATCAGCGCCGGCGTTCGTTCGATCCTGAACTTCGCCCCCCAGGTCCTGGAGGTCCCCTCCGACGTGCTGCTCCGCTACGTGGACCTGAGCATCGAGCTGCAGGTGATGAGCTTCTACCAGGCCCGCCGCGAGGACAGCGCCGGAGACGCCGGCATGCCGCCCGTCATCCGGTCCGTCGGGCTGAGCCGAACCTCGGGTGACTGAACCTCGGGTGACTGAACGACGAGAACACCCTGGCGGCCCGACTGGCGGTGGGGCGCCGAGGACCGCCATGCTGGGCGGCCCCGCCGTGGGAAACTGGGCCGATCCCGCCTACGCTTGACGGATGGCCGCTGCGCACGACGTCATCCCCGACCGAGGCTGTGTGACCGAGTGGGGGACCGCATGCGCCAGGCAACAGAGGGAGTGGTGAACCGATGTCGGTGATCGTCGTCGGCCTCGAGCAGCGGCAGGCGCCGCTGGAGCTGCTGGAACGGGTGGCCGTCACCGAGACCGACCTGCCCAAGGCCCTCGGCCGGCTCCGTGACCAGTCCAACCTGTCCGAGGCGGTCATCGTCTCCACCTGTCTCCGGACCGAGGTCTATGCCGTGGTCGAGCGGTTCCACGACGGCGTGGCCGAGCTGCAGGAGTTCCTGGCCACGATCAGTGGGAGTCCGGTGGAGGTGCTGGCCGACCATCTCACGGTGCGCTTCGACGACGACGTGACCAGCCATCTCTTCACCGTGGCCGCCGGGTTGGACTCGGCGGTGCTCGGGGAGTCCGAGGTCCTGGGCCAGGTCCGCCGGGCCTGGGAGAGGGCCCAATTCGAACAGGTGTCCGGGCCCGTCCTGGGGGCCCTGTTCCGGCACGCCGTCGAGACGGGCAAGCGGGTCCGGTCGGAGACGGCGATCGCCCGGGGCATCACCTCGCTTTCCCACGCCGCGGTGGCCCTGGCCGCGGCCCGTCGGCCGGGCGGGCTGGACGGGGCCCGCGTGCTGGTGGTGGGGGCCGGCGAGATGGGCGAGGGCGTGGCCCAGGCGCTCCACGGGAGGGGCGTCGAGTCGGTGGTCGTCGCCAACCGCACCGCCGACCGCACCGAGGCCCTCGTGACCGGACTGCCGACCGTCCTCGCCGACCGGGCCCGGACCGCGTCGATCGACGACCTCGGCCCACTGCTGGCCGCCGCCGACGTGGTCTTCTCCTCGGTGGGGACCACCCTCCCGATCATCGACCGCACGCTCCTCAGCGAGGTCACAGCCGCACGCTCCGGCCGGGAGCCGCTGCTCGTCGTGGACCTCGGAGTGCCGCGCAACGTGGAGCCCGCCGCCGCTGACCTCGAGGGACTCGTCCTCGTGGACATGGACGTGCTGCGGTCCGCGGTGGAGGACGCCCTCTCGGGTCGTCAGGAGGAGGCGGCCGAGGCCCGCCGGATCGTCACCGACGAGCTCGAGCGGTACCGGGTGGCCTCACGGGCCCGGGACGCCGCCCCCATCGTCTCGGCCCTTCGGGCCCAGGTCGAAGAGGCCCGCCTTTCGGCGTTCGACCGTCAGCGAGCCCGCCGGTCCGACCTCACCCCCGCGCAGTGGGAGCAGGTGGACGCCGTGACCCGATCCATGGTGGCCAAGCTCCTCCATCAGCCCACCGTGGCGCTGAAGGACGCGGCCGGTACTCCCCGCGGGGAGCGTCTCGTCGAGGCACTCCGAACCCTCTTCGACCTCTAGCCCGTGGTCGGGGCGCCCACACTGTGACTGACCCCCCTCCGCTCCGGCTGGCCACCCGTGGTTCGCCCCTGGCCCTGTGGCAGGCCGGTCGGGTGGCCAGCCTCCTCCACGGCTCGGGCACCCCCTCGACTCTGGTCGTCGTGGAGACCGTCGGGGACCGTCGCACCGATGTGCCTCTCGAGCACCTCGGGGGACAGGGGGTCTTCGTGAAGGAGGTGCAGTCGGCCGTGGTGCGTGGGAGGGCCGACGCCGCAGTGCACTCGGCCAAGGACCTGCCCTCGTCGGCGGAGCTTTCGGTGCCCGAGCTGGTCCTGGCCTCCCTGCCCGAGCGGGCCGACCCACGTGACCTCCTGGTCGGCGGCGGGCTCGCCACCTTGCCCACCGGATCGATGGTGGCGACCGGCTCCGCCCGCCGCCGGGTCCAACTGGCCAACCTCCGGCCCGACCTCACCTTCACCGGGCTGCGGGGCAACCTGGCCGCCCGTCTGGCCGCCGTGGGCGTCGGCGGGGTGGCCGCCGTGGTGGTGGCGAAGGCGGCCGTGGACCGCCTCGGCTGGACGCCCCCCAAGGGGATGACCACCGAGGTGCTCGAACCCGAGCTGATGCTCCCCCAGGTAGGCCAGGGGGCCCTGGCCGTGGAGTGCCGGATCGACGACGCCTTCACCCGGGCGTCGTTGGAAGCCATCCACGATCCGCGGGTGGGACCACCGGTGACGGCGGAGCGGGCGTTCCTGGCCGAGCTGGGCGGAGGATGCACCCTGCCGGTGGGGGCCCACGCCCAGTGGGCCGGGGACGGTGCCGCCCTCCGGTTGAACGGGATGATGGCCTCGGCCGACGGGGTGGTGGTGGTGCGCCACACCGCGGAAGGGCCGCTACCCGAGGAGCTGGGCCGGTCGGTGGCCCGCTACCTGCTGGACGAGGCGGGAGGGGGCGAGCTGGGCGACTGGCTGCCCTCCGCCGGCGGCACCGAAGCGGTGCCGTGGTGACGGTCTCGTTGGTGGGTGCGGGCCCCGGCGACCCCGGCCTGCTCACCCGTCGGGGGGCCGAGCTTCTCGGCCGGGCCGAGGTCGTGGTCCACGACCGCCTGATCGCCGTCGAAGTGCTCGACCTGGCGCCACCGGGGGCCGAGCTGATCGACGTGGGTAAGGTGCCGGGGGCGGCGAGGACCCAGTCCGAGATCAACGCCCAGCTCGTCGAGTTGGGTCGATCCGGCCGCGAGGTGGTGCGGTTGAAGGGGGGCGACCCCTTCGTGTTCGGTCGCGGTGGCGAGGAGGTGGAGGCCCTCCGCAACGCCGGGATCGAGTTCGAGGTGGTGCCCGGGGTCAGCTCGGCCTTCGCCGCCCCCGCCGCCGCCGGCATCCCGGTGACCCATCGCGGGGTGGCCACCTCGGTCAGCGTGGTCACCGGCCACGTCGGAGACTCATCGGCACCCGGCGGGGTCGACTGGGGGTCCCTGGGCCGGGCCGGCGGCACCCTGGTGATCCTCATGGGCATGTCCGAGCGCGCCCAGATCTCGGAGGAACTGCTCCGGGCGGGTCGTCGGGCCACGACTCCGGTGGCGGTGGTCCACTGGGCCACCACCGACGCGTCAGCAGGTGGTCCGCACCACGCTGAGCGAGCTGTCCTCGGTCGACCTTCCCGCACCGTCGGTCATCGTGGTCGGGCCGGTGGCCGAGCTCGACCTGCGGGTCCCGATCGGGAGCCCCCCGAGTTGACCGGCCTGCCCCTGGCCGGCAGGAGCGTGGTGGTCACCCGCACCCGACCCCAGGCCTCCGAGCTGGCCGACCGCCTGATCACGCTGGGCGCCGAGGTGATCGAGCTCCCGGTCATCGCCGTCGAGGATCCGGCCGACGGGGGGGAGGGCCTGGCCGCCGCGGTCCGGCGGCTGGTCGCCGGGGAGTACGGCTGGGTGGCCCTCACCTCGTCCAACGCCGCGACCCGGCTGGCGGCAGCTTTGGGGGACCGGACGGTGCCGGGGTCGGTACGTTGGGGGGCGGTGGGGCCGGGGACCGCTCGGGCCATGGAGGGAGCCGGCCTTCCCGTCGACCTGGTGCCGGCGACGTCGGTGGCCGAGGCCCTGGTCGAGGCCTTTCCGCCTCCACCTGCACCCCCGCCATCTCGGTCGACGCCAGGCGCACTCGGGACTCGGGCGCGGGAGGCATCGGCCGCGGTGCTGTTCCCCCGGGCGGAGGCGGTGCGGGGCGCCCTGGCCGACGGCCTCCGGGCCAAGGGCTGGGTGGTCGACGAGGTGGTGTGCTACCGGACGGTGGCCGGAGATCCGTCGCCGGAGGCCGTTCTCGCTGCCGGCCGGGCCGACGGGGTGGCCTTCACCTCCTCGTCGAGCGTGATGCGCGCCCTCGAAGTGCTTCGGCACGTCGGAGTGCCGCCGGTCGTGGTCACCATCGGCCCGGTCACCACCGGCTCCGCACGATCGGCCGGATTGGAGGTTGCGGCCGAAGCCGACCCGCACACCATCGATGGCCTGGTGGAGGCGGTGGTGGCGGTCCTCGACCCGAGGGCGCTTCCCTCCGGCGCTGGGTCCTCCACCAGAGGTCCGCAGCGACGACGACAACAGCACCAGGCCCGGCAACAACAACGACCGCAACAAGGTCAACAGCAACAACCGCAGTAGCGACCGGGGTAACGACGACCGAAGCGTCCGGACGCTCGGACGGCGCCCGGGCCTCGTGCGACGTCCTGCCGTAGTGTGGGCGCAGTGCCGATGAACCCCACTCCGACCGCCGGCGGTTCCCCGCCGGGATACCCCGTCACCCGCCTCCGACGCCTTCGGTCGAGTGCGGCCATGCGCCGCCTGGTGACCGAGGCCCAGCTCTCCGTCGACGATCTGGTGGCCCCCCTGTTCGTGGCTGACGGGCTGACCGCACCCGCGACCGGTCACCTCGCTCCCCGGGGTGGTCCAGCACACCGTGGAGTCCCTGGTCCACGAGGTCAAGCGGCTGGGTGCTCTGGGCATTCCCGGCGTCATCCTCTTCGGACTCCCACGGCCCGAGGACAAGGACGCCACCGGCACCCAGGCCCGCCGTCCCGAGGGCATCACCCAGCGGGCCCTGGCCGCGGTCCGGGACTCCGTGGGTGACTCGATGGTGCTGATGGCCGACTGCTGCCTCGACGAGTTCACCGACCACGGGCATTGCGGCGTGCTCGACCCGGCCACCGGCACCGTGGACAACGACGCCACCCTGCCCCTCTACGCCGAAGTGGCGGCGGTACAGGCTTCGGCGGGGGCCGACGTGATCGCCCCCAGTGGGATGATGGACGGCCAGGTGGCGGCGGTACGATCCGGCCTGGACGCCGCCGGGTTTTCCGGCACCGCCATCCTCGCCTACGCGGCCAAGTACGCCTCGGCCCTCTACGGGCCGTTCCGCGACGCCGCCGTGGTCACCATCGCCGACGGTGGCGACCGCCGCGCCTACCAGCAGGATCCCGGCAACCGCCGGGAGGCCCGGACCGAGGTGGCCCTGGATGTGGCCGAGGGGGCTGACATGGTCATGGTCAAGCCCGCTCTGACCTACCTGGACGTCATCGCCGACGTGCGGGCGACCGTCGACGTGCCGCTGGCCGCCTATCACGTCAGTGGGGAGTACGCCATGGTCAAGGCGGCGGCCGAACGGGGGTGGATCGACGGACCGGCAGTGGCGCTCGAGCAGGTCACCGCCATCAAGCGGGCCGGGGCCGACTTCGTGCTCACCTACTTCGCCGGTGAACTGGCCGAGGTCATCGGTGGTTGAGCGGGAGGCCTCGGCGGCACTGTTCGACCGGGCGACGAGGGTCATACCCGGCGGCGTGAACTCGCCGGTCCGCTCGTTCCGCTCCGTGGGGGGCCATCCCTACTTCGTCGCCCGGGGGCAGGGCGCCTACGTCTGGGACGCCGACGGGAACCGGCTCCTCGACTTCGTACAGTCCTACGGGGCCTCCATTCTCGGTCACGCCGATCCGCGGGTGGTCCGGGCGGTGGCAGACGCCGCCGGGCGGGGCACCACGTTCGGAGCGCCGACCGAGGGCGAGGTCCTTCTGGCCGAGGCCATCTGCGAGCGGGTGCCCGGCTGCGAGCAGGTTCGGCTGGTGTCCTCGGGAACCGAGGCCGCCATGAGCGCCATCCGGGTGGCCCGGGGGTTCACCGGACGCGACCGCATCGTGAAGTTCGCCGGCTGCTACCACGGCCACTCCGACGGTCTGCTGGCGGGCGGCGGCAGCGGGGTGGCCACCCTCGGCCTGCCGGACTCGGCCGGTGTCCCGGCCGGCGCGGTGGCCGAGACGGTGGTGGCTCCCTACAACCGGATCCCCGAGCTCGACGACGGCGTGGCCTGTGTGATCGTCGAGGCGGTGGCGGCCAACATGGGCCTGGTGCCTCCGGTCGCGGGCTTCCTGGCCGGCCTGCGGTCGGCGTGTGACGCCGTCGGAGCCCTGCTCATCTTCGACGAGGTCATCACGGGGTTTCGGCTCGGCGAGGCCGGGGCGTCGGGGTGGTCGGGGGTCCGCCCCGACCTGTGGTGCTTCGGGAAGGTCATCGGGGGCGGGCTGCCGGTGGGGGCGTTCGGCGGACGGGCCGACGTCCTGGCCTCGTTGGCTCCCGGGGGTCCGGTCTACCAGGCCGGCACGCTGTCGGGGAATCCCCTGGCCACCGCGGCCGGGTTGGCGGTGCTGTCGGCCCTGGACGCCCCGAGCTATGCCGCTCTGTCCGAGCGGGTGGGCCGGTTCGGGTCGGTGTTGGAAGAAGAGCTCTCCGCCGCGCTGGCCAAGGCGGGGACGGTGGGTGCCGACGGACGGGGCCTGGAGGCCCGTGTCCCGGTGGTCGGCCCGCTCTTCGGACTGTTCTTCGGTCCCGTCGGCGGCGATCCGGTGACCGGGTACGACGGCGCACTGGCGTCGGCGTCGACCGGGCTGTATGCCCGGCTGTTCCAGGGCATGCTCGATCGGGGCGTGGCCCTCGCTCCTGGCCCCTACGAGGTGGGGTTCCCCTCCGTGGCGCACGGCGAGACCGAGCTGGAGCACGCCCTCGACGTGGCGGCGGCGGCCATGGCCGACGTCGTCTCGGGATAGCACCGGACGTCGGGGTCGCCGGCCGTGGACGACGTGGGAGCGGAAGCTGGAGCCATGACCACCGAAGCGGACATCGACGACCCCTCGGGCGAAGCGCCGCCCTCGGCGGAGCGGCGAGGTCCGGCCGGTCCGCGCACCGTCCCCGAGGCCGACACCTTCCGATTCGACGGCGTCGATCAGCCCGGTGGGCCGGACGACAGGCCGGACCGTCGGAACATGACCCTCGTCTTCGACGAGCGGGGGATCGAGACCTCCGGGCGGGAGACGCGCCACCACGCCTTCGTGCCATGGTCCCAGGTGGTCGGGGTCACCTTCGGCGCAGAGGTCGACGGCCCCGATGGGGGCGTCGAGACCCCCATCGAGGTGGAGTCGACAGGCGGCCCGGCCCACTATGTGGTGCGGTCGGACCATCCACTGGCAGTGATGGTCCCGGCGCTGGAGGAGCAGGTGTCCCGATGGGCGGCCGCAACTCCCGACGAACCCGACCCGACGGCGTCCTCCGGCTTGGTCACGGCCTGGGCGCCTCCGCCACCCCGGCATCCGCCACCGGTGGCGCAGCCGGCGGCCCAGCCGGCGGGGCCCGGCGCCCCCTCACCCTGGCCCCCGCCGGCGGCCGTGGACCCGGCCCTCGCTGGGTTCCTGCTCGCCCCGCCTGGCCTGGAGTCCCCGACCGGCCACCCCCGCCCGGTTCCCTACAGCGTCGGCCCCTACGGGCCCGACGGGGCGCCCGCGGATCCGGCCCACCGGAAGCGCACCCACCGGAAGCGCACCCACCGGACGGCCACGCTGGTGGTAGCGCTCTGCCTGCTGGTCAGCGGGATCGGCCTGGCCGTCGGGCTGTCGCTCTCCTCCGCCACCGGCGGCCAGGAAGTCGGCGACGGCTCCCGCCCCCCCGACCGATCTGCGACTGGCCCGGGAGCTGATGCTGACCAAAGCCGATCTCCCCGCCGGTTGGCGGGTGGCCACCGGTGCCGGCGCCGGTCCGACATCGCCCGCCGTGCAGCAGGGCCAGGATCGGATCACCCTGGCCCTGGCCCGGTGCATGGGGATCACGAAGGATCAGGCGGCCACGGTCCTCGGTGGCCGGGCGCCCGACCAGACGGCTCAGGCCGCCTCGCCGATCTTCATAGCTCCCACGGCGTCCGTGTCCGACGGGTCGGCGGTGGAGCTCCAGACGGCGGCGACCGTGGTCCGCAGCCACCGAGACGAGCTGGCCGACTTCGCCCTCTTCCGCAGCGCCAAGTACCCGCAGTGCGTGGCGACGGCGTCGGCGGCCGAGCTCCAACTGGGCGTGGACCAGACCTCGGGGGGAATCGAGCAGCCCGGACCGGTCACCGTGTCGCCCGTTACGCTGCCCGGTTCGACCGGCGTCGAGCTGTCCGCCCTGCTGATGGTGTTCACCGTGAAAGCGGTGAGGCGAGCGTCCCGGTCCAAGTGGAGTCGATCTCCCTCGGGTCCGACCGCGTCGAGGCCAGTCTCCAGGTCTTCGCCATCGGGGGCACGATCCCGGACGTGTCGGCCTCCTTCTCGACGTTCGAGCAACGGGTGGCCTCCGGGGGGAAGAGCTCGGAGGTCTGACCCCGCCGTGCTTTCCCTACGGCCGGGACCTGCGCCACAATGGGACGGTACGACGCCTGGCAGCGGGTCGTCCCCGACCAGCCGTACCGGGCCTACCTGCGAACAGCCTCGGAAATCCTTGCTACCTGGGGTCCACGACGGCAGGATGGGCGCACTGATGCATCGAGACGGGGAGAGACCTCGACATTAATGAGGAGAAGTCCATGACGGTCGGAATTACGGAACTCCCTCCCGAGGGCATGCAACTCGGCGGCGTCGCCCTGGCCGGCGACGCCGAGCGGGGGACCAAGACCACGGAGGGTCTCAGCCTGCTGTTCACCACGGCCGGCATCACCGTCCAGGGTCCCCAGCCTCAGATCGAGCGGCTCCTGGTGTGGTCCGGGCTGGACTCGGCCACGTGCCGGGAGAAGGTGGTGCTGCCCGACGGGCGCAACGCCGCGGTCATGGAGCTGACCTCCGGGGGCCAGTCCATCCGGTTCCTGTTCCCGACCGAGACGGTGACTCCGGGCCAGGCCGCCTACCTCGACCAGGCCCTCCCACACTGGCTGGCCCGTTACAAGGGGGCCACCCCCGCACCGGCGCCCAACGGCTCGGGCAACGGACAGGGAGCGCCCGCCGCCGAGCAGGGTGCCCCGGTGAACGGGACCGCCCCTCCGCCCCCGCCCGCATCGGTCGAGGCGGGCTACCCGGCCCCGGCCACCGCCGGGGCGGCCGTGGCCGGTGCTGCGGCCGGCGCCGCCGCGGGCGCGGCCTTCGCTCCACCGGGTCCGATCGCCGGTGCGCCGGTGGATCAGGCACCGCCCCCGCCCCCGCCCGCACCACCCGCACCCCCGGCACCGTCGCCGGGTGCTGTCGGCCCTCCTCCGCCACCGCCCCCCATGGCCGGCGCCGCCCCGTACACCTCGGCCCCGGCCGGATCCCCTCCACCTCCGCCTCCACCGGGGCCGGACGGCGCCGGCTGGACGACCCCGGAGCCGCCGGCCGACGGATCGACCTGGGCCGGGCCTTCTCCCGACGCCACCATCGCCCCACCGGCCCGGAGGTCGGGTCGCCGGCGCAAGTCGAAGGCGACCCCCGCCGCCGCTCCGGCGGCCCCCTTCGACCCCTCACAGCCCCCCTACGAGCCGCCGAGCGATCCGGTACGCCTGGACCTGACGACCCTCCCACCCCCGCCCCCGGACGCCGGGCCGGCGGTGTGGAAACCACCCGTGGACCCCATCACCGGCGAAGCGTCGTGGGAGGGGCAGGGCTCGACCGAAGCCGGCCCCGCGCCGACCGCCCCGGCCCGAGGGCGGGCCAAGCGCAAGGCCGAGAAAGCGGCCAAGGCGGCCGCGGTGGGCGCCGCGGCGGTGGGCGGGGCCGAGGCCGCCACCCAGGCCGCTCCGGCGCCGACCACCTCCGCATACGGGGCACCCGTGGCGCCGAACCCCACCACCTCCCAATTCGAGACCATTGCCGGGAGCCCGCCTCCCGGCGACCCGGGCACCGTCCATGGCGAAGAGGCGCCCGAGGACAAGCGGCCCGCCCGGAACAACCGACTGGTCGCCCTGTTGCTCGTGGCCCTGGTGGTCGTGGTCGGTGCCATCGCCTACTTCGTGGTCAAGAAGAACGACAACACCAACACCACCACCGCCACCACCGCGCCGGGCCTGTCGGCGGCGGCGTCGGACGCCGCTCTGGCCGCCACCATCAACCTGCACCAGAACGACCTGCCGCCCGGATGGACCCCCAGCACCGCGGCCGGCCAGCCCGCCCGACCGCCGATTGCCCCGGCCGCGGCCCAGGCGCAGGCCACCCGGGCCCTGGGCCAGTGCCTGGGTGAGCCCACCGCCACCGTCTCGGGGCTGTTCGCCGGGACGGTGCTGCCGGGCCAGTCGGGTTCGGCCACCTCCCCCGTGTTCCAGAGCCCGTCGGACCCGACCGTCCGGATGTACTCGACCACCCGGGTGATGGACGTGGCCGCCCAGGCCAAGGCCCTGGCCGTCCCCTTCACCAACGCCAACTTCGTGGCGTGCTACACCGCCTACCAGTCGTCGGTGGTGTCGGCGGCGGTGCCCGGTGCCACGGCCACGGTGGAGCCGGTCTCGCTCGCCGCGCCGTCGGGGGTACAGACCTTCGCCTACCTGACCACGATGACCATCCCCAACCAGGGAACCGAGGTGATCGGCCAGGCCTTCATCATCGGGGGCCGGATCGAGTCCACCCTCGAGCCCACCACCGGCGGCGCCGCAGTGCCGTCGGACGCCTTCACCCCGGCCTACAACGCCGTCGCCGGCCGGGTGGGTCTGGCCGCCAACAAGTGAGTCAGCTCCGCACAGGACGGTGACGCCATGGCGGGCAGCCGATACGGGCGCCGCGGCCCGGGAGTGGGTCAGGCGGCTTCCGGTGTCATCCGGGCGATGACGGCCAGGGCCCGGTAGGCGGCCTCGGCCGGCCCGGTCTCGTCCGGCCGGAGCAGGTTGGCCATGATGCGGAGGATCCAGCTCATCAGGGGCTCGGAGTGGATGCCGGCCCCCACGCAGAGCTGCATCAGCTCAGGGCGGCTGATGACCCGGACGAAGGCCCGGGCCACCCGGTAGTAGAGCCCGTAGGCGTCCTCGAGACGGGCCTCGTACCGGTGCAACGCCTCCACCCCGCCACCGCACAGCGCCTCGCCCAGCGAAGCCGCCGCCAGCCGACCGGTCTCGTAGCCATAGGCGATGCCCTCGCCGTTGAAGGGGTTGATCGACCCGCCGGCGTCGCCCACCACCAGGGTGGTGGCCCCGACCCGGGGCCCGACGGCCAGACCCATCGGGAGCTTGCCCCCGGTGGGGGATCCGAGTGCGGTGGCCGGGGACAGCTCCCACTCCTTCGGGGCGAAGGCCACGAAGTGGTCCATGAGGGTCGAGGTGTTGACGCCCTTCCACCGCCGGTCGGTGGAGAGGAGCCCGACGCCCACGTTCACCCGCCCGTCGCCCAGCGGGAAGATCCACCCGTAGCCGGGCACCACGCCGCCGTCCCGGTCCCGGATGTCCAGGTGGGACTCGATGAACGGCTGGTCGTGGCCCGGGGAGGTGTAGTAGCCGCGCAGGGCCATGCCCATGGGCATGTCGCGGTCGCGGGCCGTACCCAGGGCACGGCCGAACCTGGAGTTGGCCCCGTCGGCCACGACCACGTACCGGGCCCGGATGGATCGCACGGCACCGGTGGACTTCTCCTTGACCACCGCTCCCACACAGGAGGGGAGGGTGGCGTCCCCCCGGCTACCGTCCGGGGCCGGTCCGTCGAGGAGGGGCTCCAGGGCCTCGGTCCCCTGCCACACCTCGGCCCCGGCCTTGGCCGCCCGCTCGTTGACGATGGCGTCGAGATCGTGGCGGGTCAGGGTGTACCCGTAGTTGGGGAAGCTCGGGTGGTCGGGCCACGGGAGGTCCAGGACCCGGCCGAAGGCGTGGGCCCGGAGCCCGGTGTACCGGTGGGCGCCGGCGAGGGCCCCCTCGATCCCCATGTCGGCGATCTGGCGGACCGCCCGCGGGGTGAGCCCGTCGCCGCAGGTCTTCTCGCGTGGGAAGACCTTCTTCTCCACGACGGCCACGTCCCAGCCCGCCTCGGCCAGCCAGTAGGCGCACGACGACCCGGCCGGGCCGCCGCCGATGACCAGGACGTCGTGGAGATGCGCCGAGTCCTCCGAGTCCTCCGGGCCGGTCCGGGAGGCGTCGGGGAGGTTGCTCACGCCGGCGGCGGGCACGGACGGGGTGGAGGGGCTCACGACCCCCAATGGTAGGGGCGCGGGGGCCCGGACGGCACGCCCGGGGGAACCGGAAACCTGATCCGACCACCGGGTCCCACCGATGTGCTTGGACGAAGGGGTGCGTGGTAAAAACAAGTTCCTGTGGACGATTACCTGCCAATTCTGATCCTGCTCATCCTGGGCTTCCTGTTCGCCGCCCTGTCCTTCGTGGCCTCGGCCCTGATGGCCCCGACCAAGCGGCCCACCGCCGCCAAGACCGCTCCCTACGAGTGCGGCATCGTCCCGGAGATCGAGCCCCCCACCCGGTTCCCGGTCCGCTTCTACCTGGTCGCCATGATCTTCATCATCTTCGACATCGAGATCGTCTTCCTCTACCCATGGGCGGTGATCTTCCGGCAGCTGGGCAGCTTCGGTCTGGTCGAAGTGGTGGTCTTCGCCGTGGTGGTCTTCGTCTCCTTCCTCTACCTCGTGAGCAACGGGGCCCTCAGCTGGGGCCCGGCCAAGCATCTGGTCGGGGCCCTGCCGTCGCGCAGCTCGGAGTCGACCATCGCCCGCATCGGCGCCGGACCGGGGGGTCCCGGCGGTTCGACCCGCAGGGTGGGGATCGCCTCGCCCGCCAATCCCACCGGACCAGACGCCCCGACCACCGGAGACCCCGACAGCGCTCCGAGCGGTCCCGGTCGCGCTGCGTAGATCGAGAGAGGCGGTCTCCCCATGGGTCTCGAGGACCTGCAGCACAACTTCCTCACCGGTCGCCTCGAGGACCTGGTCAAATGGGCCCGGACCTATTCCATGTGGCCGGCCACCTTCGGGCTGGCCTGCTGCGCCATCGAGATGATGTCGGTGGGCGCCGCCGACTTCGATCTGGCCCGCTTCGGGATGGAGGTGTTCCGGGCCTCGCCGCGGCAGGCCGACCTGATGATCGTGGCCGGACGGGTGTCCCAGAAGATGGCCCCGGTGCTCCGTCAGGTCTATGACCAGATGATGGAGCCCAAGTGGGTCCTCTCGATGGGGGTGTGCGCCAGCACCGGGGGCATGTTCAACAACTACGCCATCGTCCAGGGTGTCGACCAGATCGTCCCGGTCGATGTCTACGCCCCCGGGTGCCCACCGACCCCGGAGACCCTGATGCACGCCATCCTCACCCTCCACGAGAAGGTCAGGACCAACGAGATCACCCACCGCCGGCCGCTCGAGCCCCGGCCCACCGTCGACGGGCCCGCCGGGGTGACCTTGGCCGAGGACGAGGGGGCCGACACCGACGACGCCCGCAGCCACAGCGACGAGTCCACTTCCGGGTGGACCCCCGACCGGCCCGACGCCGTCCATCTCGGGACGCCCAAGCGCAACCCGGTCATCGCCCGCAGCGTGGGCGAGCCCCTGTGACCCCCGACGCCGCCGCCGACGTGGTCCGCGAGCCCGCCGGCATCGAGCGGGACGGGGGGCGGTGCCCCCCGGACGCCGGGACGGCCGCTGCAGGAGGTGGTCTTCCCCACCCGGGAGCAGTACCTGGGCGTGGTCGGCGAGTTGAAGGACAGCGGGTTCGAGATGTGCGCGGACCTGTGCGCCGTCGACTACCTGACCCACCCGGGCCGGCGTCTGCCCGAGGGGGTCAGGCCCGAGCGGTTCGAGGTGGTGGTGGGCCTGCTGTCGCTGAGCCAGGCGGTCCGGGTCCGGGTCCGGGTGCAGGTGCCCGAGGCGGACGCGGAGATCCCCACCCTCTTCGAGTTGTACCCCGGGGTGGAGGCCATGGAGCGCGAGGCCTTCGACCTGTTCGGTGTGGTGTTCACCGGCCACCCCGACATGACCCGCATCCTGATGCCCGAGGACTGGGAGGGTCACCCGCTGCGCAAGGACTACGGGGTGGGCCGGGTACCGGTCCAGTTCAAAGAGGCCCCAGGCCCGAGATGAGCGACGTGACGGCGACATCCCCGGGCGAGGGCGCCGGGGTCGACGGACCCCGCCCCGACTCCGTGCTCGACCCACCCCTGTCGGGGGACGCCTACCTGGCCACGGAGACCGACGGCGAGGAGGCCGGCCTGAAGGCCGAGACCTCGGAGGGATCCCAGGAGCTCGGTCGGCGCTCGGCGACCGATGCCGGCGAATTGCGGCGCGAGGTGGGCGCCGTCCTCCGGCTCCCTGAAGGCGTGGCCATCGACCCCTCGGACATCGATGTCGAGCAGTCGGACGACGAGACCATGATCATCAACATGGGACCGCAGCACCCCTCGACCCACGGGGTGCTGCGACTGATGCTGGAGCTGGACGGGGAGACCGTGCTGCGGACCAAGCCGGTCATCGGGTACCTCCACACCGGCATGGAGAAGACCGCCGAGGAGCTGACCTACGTCCAGGGGTCCACCAACGTGACCCGCATGGACTATCTGGCCCCGCTCCACAACGAGCTCGTGCTGTCCCTGGCGGTGGAGGCGCTGCTCGGCGTGGAGATGCCGCCGCGCTCGGACTGGATCCGGATGCTGCTGGTCGAGCTCAACCGGGTCTCCTCCCACCTGATGTGGATGGCCACCAACGGCATGGACGTCGGGTCGACCTCCATGATGATCTACGGATTCCGCGAGCGCGAGATGATCCTGGCCTTCTTCGAGAAGACCACCGGCCTGCGGATGAACCACAACTTCATCCGGCCCGGTGGCACCGCCGCCGACCTCCCCGACGGATGGGAAGACGACGTCTCGATCATCTGCGACACCGTGCTGCCCCGCACCGACGAGTACGACGAGCTGCTCACCGGACAGCCGGTGTTCCGGCGCCGCTCCGAGGGTATCGGCGGTCTCAGTGCCGAGGAGGCCCTGGCCCTCTCTCTCACCGGGCCCATCCTGCGCTCCACCGGCGTGCCCTGGGACCTGCGCCGGTCCATGCCCTACCTCCGCTACGACGAGGTGGAGTTCGACGTCATCGTCGGAACCTACGGGGACAACTTCGACCGGTACTCCATCCGCCTCAACGAGATCCGCGAGTCGATCCGGATCATCCGCCAGATCGTGGAGAAGATGCCGGCGGGCGACTACCGGGTGCAGGACAAGAAGGTCACCCCGCCGCCCCGTGGCCGGATCGACGAGTCGATGGAGGCCCTCATCCACCACTTCAAGGTGTTCACCGAGGGCTTCAAGGTGCCCGAGGGCGAGGTCTACGTGGCCGTGGAGTCGCCCCGCGGCGAGCTGGGCTGCTACCTGGTGGCCGACGGCTCGCCCAAGCCGTACCGCATGCACATCCGGGGACCGAGCTTCGTGAACCTCCAGGGACTGCCCCTCATGATGCGCGGAGGCCTCCTGGCCGATGCCGTGGCCGTCTGTTCCTCCGTCGACCCGGTGATGGGGGAGGTGGACCGGTGACCGAACAGACCGGAACCACACCGGTCGCGGTGCCCCGCCCCGTCGGCCGCCTCGGGTCCGTCCAGCCGAGCCACCTGTCGCCCGACCGGCTGGCCCGGGCCCGCGAGCTCATCGACCTCTACCCGGAGCCCCGCTCGGCCCTCATCCCCCTCTGCCACCTGGCCCAGGAGCAGGACGGGTGGCTCACCCCCGAGGCCATGGTGGACATCGCCGCCCTGGTCGGGGTGACGCCCACCGAGGTGTTCGGGACCGCCTCCTTCTACGACATGCTCCACACCGAGCCGGTGGGCACCCATGTGGTGGCGGTGTGCACCAACATCGCCTGCCTGCTGGGCGGGGCGGCCGAGCTGCTGGAGCACGCCGAGGCCTCGCTCGGGATCAACGCCGGCGGCACCACCGCCGACGGGGTGATCACCCTGGAGGAGGCCGAGTGCCTGGCCGACTGCGACCGGCCCCCCTGCGTCCAGGTCAACCACCGCTTCGTCGGGGCCCAGACCCCCGAGTCCTTCGACGCCCTGGTGGCCGACCTGCGGTCCGGGGCCCGGGCCGCCGACATCCCGAGCCACGGCACCCTGATCCGGGTGCGCCGGGCCAACGGGTTGGAGGCCGATCCGGCCCGGGTGGCGGAGGAGCGGGCCGCCATGGCCGAGGCCCAGGCCCGCCGGGCCGCCGAGGCCGAGGCGGCCAAGGCCGCCGCGGGCAGCCCCGGGAGAGGGGCCGGCTAGTGGCCATCACCGATCCACCCAAGATCGTCACCAGCCGTCTGGGCCACGCCGACTCCCACACCCTGGAGCGGTACCTGGCCACCGGCGGCTACGAGGGCCTGCGCAAGGCCCTGACCATGACCCCCGAGGCGGTGGCCGCCGAGGTCGACACGGCCAGCCTGCTCGGCCGCGGGCGGCGCCGGCTTCCCGGCCGGCCGCAAGTGGGCCATGCTGCGCAAGAGCCCGGTGACCTACCTGGTGGTCAACGGGGACGAGAGCGAGCCGGCCACCTTCAAGGACCACCTGCTGGTGGAGCGGGACCCCCACCAGCTGATCGAGGGCGTGCGTCATCGCCGCCTACGCCCTGCAGGTGACCCGGGTGTTCATCTTCGTGCGGGGCGAGTTCGCCCTCGGCCTCGAGCGGGTCCAGGCCGCCCTCAACGACGCCTACGCCCACGGGGCCGTCGGGGCGGACATCTTCGGGTCGGGGTTCTCGGTCGACGTGGTGGTCCACCCCGGGGCCGGCGCCTACATCTGCGGCGAGGAGACGGCCCTGCTCGAGTCGCTGGAGGGCAAGCGGGGCTTTCCCCGTATCAAGCCGCCGTTCTTCCCCGCCGCCATCGGCCTCTACGGCGCGCCGACCGTGGTCAACAACGTCGAGACCATGTCCAACCTGCCGTGGATCGTGACCAACGGCGGCGCGCGCCTTCGCCGCCCTGGGGGAGGGCCGCTCCACCGGGACCCGGCTCTTCGCCCTGGCCGGCCACGTCAACAATCCCGGCGTCTACGAGCTCGAGATGGTCAAGACCACCTTCAACGACCTGATCAACGCCCCGGTGCTCGGGGGCGGCATCCCCCACGGCCGGGCGCTCAAGGCCTTCATCCCCGGCGGGGTGTCGGCCCCGTGGTTCGGTCCCGACCAGATCGACCTCCCCCTCGGCCAGGACGAGGTGGCCGCGGCCGGCTCCATGCTCGGGCTCCGGCTCCATCGTGGTGATGGACGACCACACCTGTGCGGTGCGGGCCGCGTGGCGGATCACCAAGTTCTTCTCCCGCGAGTCGTGCGGCCAGTGCACCCCGTGCCGGGAGGGCGCGGGGTGGCTCGAGAAGATCATGGAGCGCATCGAGACGGGGCGAGGGGCGCGAGGAGGACCTCGACCTGCTGCTCGACGCCTGCGACAACATCGCCCCCGGCCTGACCTGGCCCCCCCAGCAGACCACCATCTGCGTGCTCGGGCCCCTCCATCCCGTCCTCCATCGGCTCGGCCATCGAGATGTTCCGCGACGAGTTCCTGGTCCACATCAAGGAAGGGGGCTGCCCCTATGAGTGAGCCGACCCCCCCGGAGGGGACGACGACAGTGGCCAATGCCGCCACCGACCGCTCCGTCGAGTCCCCTGCCGCCGCCCCGGTCCCCGTGGAGCAGGTGACCTTCACCCTCGACGGGCGGGAGGTCACCGCCGACAAGGGCGAGATGCTGATCGCCGCGGCCGAGCAGGCCGGGACCTTCATCCCCCGGTTCTGCTACCACCCCCGGATGAAGTCGGTCGGGGTGTGCCGGATGTGCCTGGTCGAGGTGAGCGGCCCCCGGGGCGCCTCCCTGCAGCCCAGCTGCTACATCGAGGTCCAGGCGGGCGCCGAGGTGGTGACCGACTCCGACAAGGTCAAGAAGGCCCAGGACGGGGTGCTCGAGTTCCTCCTGATCAACCACCCCCTCGACTGCCCGGTCTGCGACAAGGGCGGCGAGTGCCCGCTGCAGGACCAGACCCTGGCCTACGGCCCGGGGGAGACCCGGTTCGTGGAGGAGAAGCGACACTTCGAGAAGCCCATCCCCATCTCCGAGCTGGTGCTGTTGGACCGCGAGCGCTGCATCCAGTGCAGCCGCTGCACCCGCTTCGCCGACGAGGTGGCCGGCGAGGCCCAGATCGACTTCATCGGCCGGGGCGAGCTGCTCGAGGTCAACACCTTCCCCGAGCTCCCCTTCACCTCGTACTTCTCCGGCAACACCGTGCAGATCTGCCCGGTGGGGGCCCTCACCGCCGCGCCCTACCGGTTCGCCGCCCGGCCCTGGGACCTCGACCAGGTCGAGTCCACCTGCACCACCTGCTCGGTGGGGTGCCGGGTGGCCGTCCAGTCGTCGTCCAACCGGGTGACCCGGCTGCTCGGCATCGACGCCGACCCGGTCAACCACGGGTGGCTGTGCGACAAGGGCCGGTTCGCCTTCGAGGCGGTGAACAGCGAGGACCGGCTGACCGAGCCCCTGGTGCGCAAGGACGGGACGCTGGTGCCGGTGTCCTGGCACGAGGCACTCGGCGCCGTGGCCGACGGGCTGCACCGGGCGGTCGAGGCCGGCGGCGCCGAGTCGGTCGGCGTCCTCGGCGGGGCCCGTCTGACCAACGAGGGGGCCTACGCCTGGGCCAAGCTGGCCAAGGGGGTGCTCGGCACCGACTCGGTCGACGCCCAGCTGGGCGACGGGCTGCCCGCCGAGGTGGTGCTCGGCCTGCCCCGGGCCACCATCGACCAGGCGGCCGCGGCCGACACCGTGATCGTCCTCTGCCGGCGACCTCCGCGAGGAGCTCCCGATCCTCTTCCTCCGGCTGCGGTCGGCCATCGTGGACGGCGACCTGGACCTGGTCGAGCTCTCGCCCGCCGGCCACCTCCCTGACCCGGTACGCGGCCGCCTCCCTGCGCTACCGACCCGGGCGAGGCCACCGACCTGGTGCCGGGCCCTGGTCGACCCGGACCCGAGCGGTCCCCCGGCGGGGACCGACGCCGACGCCCTGGCCCGGGCCCGCCGGCTGGTCGGGCGCCGGCGACGTGGTGGTCGTCGTGGGCCGGCCGTCCCTGGCCGAGGACGGCGCCCTGGTGGCCGAGGCGGCCCAGCGTCTGGCCCGGGCCCTGCCCGAGCGCCCGGTTCCTGCCCGCCCTCCGCCGGGGCAACGTGCACGGCGCCCTGGACATGGGCCTGGCCCCGGGCATGCTGCCCGGCCGGGTGACCCTCGACGACGGCCGGGAGTGGTTCACCCAGGCCTGGGGCTCGGTCCCCGGGCACCGGGGCCGCGACACCGCCGGCATCCTGGCCGCGGCGGCCGGCGACGCCGCCGAGGGGGCCCGGGTCCGCTCGCTGGTGCTGCTCGGCGCCGATCCCGCTGGCCGACTTCCCCGACCGCCGGCTGGCCCGAGCGGGCCCTCGACGGGGCCGAGTTCGTGGTGGCGGTGGCCTCGACCCCGGGCCCGGTCACCGAGGCCGCCGACGTGGTGCTGCCCGGCCGCCGAGGCCCACGAGCGACCCGGGAACCACCACCAACCTCGAGGGCCGGGTCAGCCGGCTGGGCCAGAAGCTGGTGCCGCCCGGCCAGGCCTGGCCCGACTGGATGATCGCCGCCGAGCTGGCCGTCCACCTCGACGCCGACCTCGGCCTCGACTCGGTCGGCGACGTGTGGGACGAGATCGAGCGGCTGGCTCCCGCCTACCGCGGCATCACCCGGGCCGTCCTCGACAGCCCCGGGGCCGCCGACGGCGTGGTCGCCCCGCTCGGGGCCACGCGCCGTCTCCCTCGGCCGGCCGCGGCGCAGCGCCCCGCCTCGACCCCATCGCCGTCCCCGGGGTGGAGTCGGTGGAGCGCCAGGGCGCGCCGCCCCGGGCCGGCCTGGCCGAAGCCCCGACCGCCGGACTCGCGGTCGCCGCCGCACCCCGGCGCCGACCTCGACCCCCGACGACGGGCCCCGCCCGCGCCCGGCCCTCCTGGCCGGTCCCGTCGACTCGACCGTCCCCACGTGGTCCCGAACGACCGGCTACTCGCTCCGTCTGGTGGCCTCCCGGGTCCTCTACGACCAGGGTGCGGCGGTGGTCGCCGTGCCGGCCCTGGCCGACCTGGTCGGCGCCGCCCCCCTGCGGGCCAACCCGCTCGACCTCGACGAGCTCGGGGTGCCGCCGGGCGGCTCGGTCCGGGTGCGCACGGCCTCCACGTCGGCCGTCCTGACCGTGGTGGCCGACGACTCCCTGCCCCGCAAGGTGGTGGCGGCCGACTTCAACGTCCCGCTCGGCGAGGGGACGGTCGCCGACCTCATCGACGCCTCGGCCCCGGTGGTCGAGCTCCGGGTGGAGACCGCCGTGAGCGGCCTGGTCCCCGTCCTCCACTCCCTGCTCGGCGAGGGCGACCCGCTCTACGGCAACGGCGTGGGCTGGGTGGTCTTCCTCATCGTGCTGATCAAGGTGCTGGTGGTGTTCGGCGCCCTGATGGTGGCGGTCATGCTGATGATCTGGTTCGAGCGCAAGGTGATCTCGGACATGCAGAGCCGGATCGGCCCCAACCGGGCCGGGCCGTTCGGCATCGCCCAGACCCTGGCCGACGGGATCAAGCTGTTCTTCAAGGAGGACCTGATCCCCGACCAGGCCGACCGGTTCGTCTTCAAGCTGGCCCCCTACCTGACCATCATCCCCGCCTTCCTGGCCTTCGCCATCGTGCCCATCGGCGGCGAGGTCACCATCGCCGGCCACACCTTCGAGCTGCAGCTGGCCGATCCCCCCATGGGGATCCTCTTCCTGCTGGCCATGTCGTCCATCGGCGTCTACGGCATCATGCTGGCCGGTTGGTCGTCGGGCTCCAAGTACCCGCTGCTGGGCTCGGTGCGGGCGTCGGCCCAGATGATCTCCTACGAGGCGGCCCTGGGCATGACCGTGGTCACCGTGGTGCTGATCACCGGGTCGCTCGTCCACCCGGACCATCGTCGAAGCCCAGGCCGGCCACCTCTGGCAGTGGAACGTCATCCGGCTGGCCGTGGTGCCCTTCCTCATCTTCTTCATCGCCATCGTGGCCGAGACCAACCGCCCGCCCTTCGACCTGGTGGAGGCGGACTCCGAGCTGGTCGGCGGGTTCGTCACCGAGTACTCGTCCATCCGGTTCGCCCTGTTCTTCCTGGCCGAGTTCATGAACACCATCACCATGTCGGCCATCACGGTCACGCTGTTCTTCGGCGGACCCGACGGCCCGATCCCCCACATCCCCCACCTCTACTGGCTGTGGCCGATCCTGTGGTTCCTGGGCAAGACCATCGTCTTCCTGTTCGTCTTCGTGTGGCTGCGGGCCGCCCTGCCCCGGCTCCGCTACGACCAGCTGATGGACCTCGGGTGGAAGAAGCTGATCCCGCTGTCGCTCGGCTGGCTGCTCATCGTGGCCGGCTTCGTGATCGACGGCTGGTGGGGCCTCGGCATGGCCGTCGCCGTGGTGGCGGCGGCCATCGTGCATCACCCGGGCCTTCGCCATCGGCTCCGAGCGCGAGGAGACCCGGGCCATCGTGCCCCCGGTCGGCGTCCGGCTGTGGACCCGTCCCACCGAGCCCGCCCGCGCCCCGGCAGACCCCGGTCTCCCCATCGAGCGAACGAGGAGGTGACCTGATGGCTGATCCCGAACCGCCTCGGCAACGGCAGAACTTCCTCGGCGGGCTTCAAGCTGACCCTCGAGCACCTCGGGCCGACCGCCGGTCACCCGGCAGTACCCCGAGGAGAAGCGGCCCAAGCAGCCGCGCCAGCACGGCCGCCACGTCCTCAACCGGTACGAGGACGGCATGGAGAAGTGCATCGGCTGCGAGCTGTGCGCCGGCGTGTGCCCGGCCGACTGCATCTACGTCCGCGGGCTCGACAACCCCCCGGACCACCCGGTGTCGCCCGGGGAGCGGTACGGCTACGTCTACGAGATCAACTTCCTCCGCTGCATCCACTGCGACCTGTGCGTGGAGGCCTGCCCCACCGAGGCCATCACCGAGTCGAAGCTGATGGAGTTCTCCTTCACCAACCGCAACGACGCCATCTACACCAAGGACGAGCTGCTGGTCGACGACGACGGCAAGCCCAAGCACCTGCCGTGGGAGGACTGGCGGGAGGGCGACGACCTGCACACCTCGGGCTGGATGCGGGCCACGTCGCCGTCGGGGAGCCGCCGAGTTCGAGGGACAGGTGCAGTGGTCGGGCGAGCTCGGGCTTCGGGGTCCGCGCCCCCGAGGGGGGCCAGTCGGTCCACCGCGACGACGCCACCACCGGCAGCCGCCAGCTGCGCGAGACCCTCGAGCGCCATCTCCTCCCCTCCGACCTGCCCGCCGCCAAGCGGGGCCCGCGGGGGGCCATCGGCCGGATGCTGGAGAAGGCCGAGCGGTTCGCCCCCGGGGCCGGCAAGAAGCACCGGACCGAAGGCCGACGCCGAGTACGCGGCCGCCGTGCGTGGCCGGGAACGCCGAGCGGGACGCAGGCGCCGGCCGCCGTCGATACCCGGAGCCGGACGCGGCCTGACGCGGATCGGCCGCCCTCTGATGGTCGGCCTCGGGGCGTGGCCGCCGCGGCTCGGGTCCGGCCACGCATCGTGGGTCGACGTCGGCACCTTCGCGGTGGCCGCCGCCATCATCCTGGCCGGCGCGGTGGGCGTGGTGGTGGCCCGCAACCCGGTCCACTCGGCCCTGATGCTGGTGATGACCCTGTTCGGCGTGGCCGTGCTGTTCGTCCTGCAGCGGGACCCGTTCCTGGCCGCGGTGCAGGTCATCGTCTACGCCGGCGCCATCGTGGTGCTGTTCCTGTTCGTCATCATGTTCCTCGGCGTCGACCGCGAGGAGGACATCGCCGCCGAGCCGCTGCGGGGTCAGCGGCCCCTGGCCATCGGGCTGATCGTGCTGGGCACCACCGGCCTGCTGCTGCTGGGCGAGGTGTCGCGTTGGACCACCGGCGCCCCGCACGTGGCCGGGGTCGACGCCGGGCGGCAGTCCAACGTCTACCTGCTGGGCAAGTCGGTGTACACCACCTACCTGTTCCCCTTCGAGGCCACCGCGGCCCTGCTGGTCATCGCCGTGGTGGGCGCGGTGGTCCTGGCCCGCCGGCCGCCGGCGTCGGCCAACCCGCTGGCTCGGACGACGCCGAGGCGGCCGAGCGCACCGACCACCGGCCGGCCGTGTCCGGGGACCCGGCGAGGGCGTCGTGCCGGGACCCGGCGGAGTCGTCACCGTCCGACGCCGTCGGCCGAGCCGGCCGAGCCGGCCGAGCCGCCGACCGGCGGCGGCTGACACCGCCGGTCCGGTCGGCTCAGCCGAGGAGGCCCGGTCATGACCATCAGCGCCGGCTGGTACCTCGGCCTCAGCGTCGTCCTGTTCTCCATCGGCGCCCTCGGCGTGCTGGTCCGGCGCAACGTGCTGGTCATGTTCATGTGCGTCGAGCTGATGCTCAACGCCGCCAACCTGACCTTCGTCACCTTCGCCCGCATGCTGCACGACATCGGCGGCCAGGTCCTGGTGTTCTTCGTGCTGGTGGTGGCGGCCGCCGAAGTGGTGGTCGGGCTGGGGCTCGTGGTGGCCATCTTCCGCCGCCGGGCCAACGCCACCGCCGACGACCTCCACTTGATGAAGGGCTGACCGCGACGATGCTCGCACGTGACCTACCTGATCATCCTGCTGCCCCTGGTCGGCTTCGCCGTCCAGGTGGTGGCCGGCCGCCGCCTCGGGGACCCCGCCGCCGGCGGTGGTGGCCACCGCCTTCATCGGGGCTCGCTTCCTGGTCTCGGTGGGCGTCTACCTCGACCTGCTCACCGTCAACGCCCCGGTCCGGACCTACACCCAGAACCTGTGGACCTGGATCCCGGTCGACGACCTCCAGGTCCACGCCCGGCTCTTCGTCGACCCGCTGTCGATGACCATGGTGCTGTTCGTCACCGGCATCTCCGCCCTCATCCACCTGTACTCCATCGGCTACATGAAGGGGGACAGGGACTACTCCGAAGTTCTTCCTCTACATGAACCTCTTCGTGGCCTCCATGCTCATCCTGGTGCTGGGGTCCAACCTGCTGGTGACCTTCGTGGGCTGGGAGGGGGTGGGGACCTGCTCCTACTGGCTGGTGTCGTTCTGGTTCACCCGGGAGTCGGCGGCCAGCGCCGGCAAGAAGGCCTTCGTCTACAACCGGATCGGCGACGTCGGGTTCCTGCTGGCCATCTTCCTGGTCTTCGAGCAGGGTCCACTCGCTGGAGTACACCACCATCTTCGCCAACCTGGACCGGATCGGCCCGGGCAACATCACCGCCATCTGCCTGCTCCTGCTGGTCGGGGTGATGGGCAAGTCGGCCCAGATCCCGCTGTTCCCCTGGCTGGCCGACGCCATGGAGGGCCCCACCCCGGTCTCGGCCCTCATCCACGCCGCCACCATGGTCACCGCCGGCGTCTACCTGCTGTGCCGGATCAACCCGCTGCTGCACGCCTCGTCGCGCCGCCGCCCTCACCGTGGCCATCGTGGGCGGGGTCACCGCCTTCGTGGCCGCCACCATCGCCTGTGCCCAGCAGGACATCAAGAAGGTGCTGGCCTACTCGACCGTCTCCCAGCTCGGGTACATGTTCCTGGCCATCGGGTGCGGGGCCTACGAGGCGGCCATCTTCCTGATGGTGGCCCACGCCTTCTTCAAGGGGCTGCTCTTCCTCGGGGCCGGCTCGGTCATCCACGGCCTCCACGACGAGCAGGACCTGAAGCGCATGGGCAACCTGCGCCACTACATGCCGCTGACCTTCATCACCTTCGGCATCGGCTGGCTGGCCATCGCCGCCGTGCCGCCGCTGTCGGGGTTCTGGGCCAAGGGCGACGTGCTGGAGAACACCTGGGCCGCCCACCCCGCCCTGTGGGGGTTGGGCCTGGTCACCGCCGCTCTCACCGCCTACTACATGAGCCGGCTCACCGGCCTGGCCTTCTTCGGCAAGGACCGCGGTCGCCGACGAGGTGGCCGTCGACGCCGCCACCGACATGCCCGACGCCCACCACGCCGACGGGCCCATCCACGCAGCCCCACGAGTCGCCGCGGATCATGGTCATCCCGCTGTGGATCCTGGCCTTCTTCGCCGCCACGGCCGGCGTCCTGGCCCTGTCCAACAACCACGTCTCGCTGGCCAACTGGGTCGATCCGGTCTTCGGGTCCAACCTGTTCGACGACCACCTGAGCACCGGCGGCGCGTCTGGACCCTCGGGCATCACCGACGCGGTCATCGCCGTCATCGGGGTGTACATCGGGCTGCGGCTGTGGATGTCGGTGGCCGAGCCGCCCCAGCTCGAGATCGCCCTTCCTCCGCAACTCGTGGTACATCAACGAGCTCTACGACACCGTCTTCGGCCGGCCCGGGGCCAGCGGCTGGCCGCCTTCAGCGCCGACGGTGGTCGACCCCAAGGTGATCGACGGCGGGGTCAACGGGGTGGCCACCCTGGTCCGCCGGTCGGGCGCCCTGATCCGGCGGACCCAGACCGGCTACGTGCGCAACTACGTGCTCGGCATCGTGCTCGGCACCGTGCTGGTCCTGGCCTTCATGCTGACCCGGATGTGGTGGGGCTGATGGCGACGTCGCACTTCCCCTTCCTCACCGTGCTGGTGCTGGTGCCGGCCGTCGGGGCCGCGGTGGTGGCCCTGGTCCCGCCCCGGCCGGTGGCCCGCCGCTTCCACGAGGCCATCGGGGCCCTGGTGGGCCTGTTCACCCTGGTGCTGGCGGTGGTCATCGTCGGGCCAGTTCAAGGTCCACGACGGCGGCTACCAGCTGGTGTCCGACCACGTCTGGGCCAAGCAGCTGGGCATCCACTGGTCGGTCGGGATCGACGGGATCTCGCTCTTCCTGGTGGTGATGACGGCCCTGCTGTTCCCGCTGACCATCCTCGGGGCCCGGGGCCGACGCGACCCCCGGTCCTTCGTGGCCTGGATCCTGCTGATGGAGGCGGCCTGCCTGGGCAGCTTCGTCTCCCTCGACCTGGTCCTGTTCTTCCTGTTCTTCGAGCTGACCCTGGTGCCGGCGTACTTCATCATCGGCGGCTGGGGGTACGCCCGCCGGGGCTATGCCGCCATCAAGTTCTTCGTCTACACCTTCGCCGGCTCCGCCTTCCTGCTGGTGGGCATCCTGGCGGTGGCCTTCCTCCACCAGTCCCAGACCGGGGTGCTGACCTTCGAGCTGCCGGCCCTCATGCACACCCACCTGTCGGGCACCGAGGGGGTCCTGCTGTTCCTGGCCTTCACCGCCGCCTTCGCCGTGAAGGCGCCGATCTTCCCCTTCCACACCTGGTCCCCCGACGCCTACGCCGAGGCCCCGACGGCCGGCGCCGTGCTGCTGGCCGCGGTCATGGCCAAGTTGGGCACCTACGGGATCATCCGGTTCGACCTCAACCTGTTCCCCCAGGCCACCCGGACCCTGGCCCCGTGGCTGCTGACCCTGGCGGCGATCGGCATCCTCTACGGGGCGGTGGTGGCCTGCGCCCAGCGGGACCTGAAGCGGCTGCTGGCCTACTCGTCGCTGGCCCAGATCGGGTTCATCGTGCTCGGCACCTTCGCCCTCAACAGCCAGGGGCTGACCGGTGGGGTGCTCCAGATGGTCAACCACGGCCTGATCATCGCCACCCTGTTCATCCTGGTGGGGTGGATCTACGAGCGGCGCAAGACGTGGCAGGTCTCGTCGCTCCGGGGCCTGCAGTCGCCGGCCCCGGTGATGGCCGGGGTGTTCACCGTGGCCATGATGGCCTCCATCGGGGTGCCCGGGCTCAACGGCTTCGTCGGCGAGTTCCTGGTGCTGATCGGCACCTTCCTGGCCCACCGGTGGTGGGCGGTGGTGGCCATCATGGGCGTGATCGTCGCCGCCATCTACCTGCTGTGGGCCTACCAGCAGGTCTTCCACGGGCAAGCCCACCGACGAGGACGTGACCAAGACCCGTGACCTGGGGTGGAGCGAGCGGTTGATCATCGCCCCCCTGATCATCCTCATCGTGTTCCTCGGGGTCTACCCCAAGCCGGTGCTGGACCGGATCACCCCGTCGGTGAACCGGCTGGTGGTCCACGTCGACCAGGTGACCCACACGCCCGTCCCGTCCAGCCTCGCACGGGGCGGCCGCGGCACCGACCCTCCCCCGGAGGCATCGGCCGCCGACCGGGCCCGGCGGCGCCCACCGGAGGAGCCCCGTGATGCCCACCCTCCTGGCCGCGGCGACCTCGGTCGGCGCCGGTCATCCACACCCCCCACGTCGACTACCTGAGCATCCTCCCCATGCTGATCATGATGGGCGGCGCGGTGGCGCTGATGGTGGTCTCGTCGCTGTTCCGCAAGATCCTCGGGGTGGGGACCGGGACCCTGGTGGCCTCGGTGACCTCGATCGCCGCCCTGGTGGCGGCCCTGGTCCAGTGGGACCAGGTGGCCACCCACGGGCCCAAGGTCACCATCGCCGGGGCCATCGCCTTCGACGGGTTCGACGTCTTCATCCAGATCACGGTGGCCATCGCCATGCTGCTCACCGCCCTGGTCGGGGACGGCTACCTGCGGCGGGAGGGGGTGGAGGGACCCGAGTTCCACGTGCTGGCCATGATGTCGGCGTCGGGGGCCATGATGATGGGGGCGGCCAACGACCTCATCGTGGTGTTCCTGGGCCTCGAGATCATGTCCATCGCCCTCTACGTGCTGGCCGCCTTCAACCACAAGCGGGCCGAGTCGGGCGAGGCGGCCCTCAAGTACTTCGTGCTCGGCGCCTTCTCCTCGGCGGTGTTCGTCTACGGGATCGCCCTCACCTACGGTGCCACCGGCTCGACCAACCTGCCCCAGATCGCCGACTACCTGTCGAAGAACGTGATCGCCAACAACGGGGTACTCCTCGGCGGGCTGGCCCTGCTGCTGGTGGGGTTCGGCTTCAAGATCGCCGCCGTGCCCTTCCACATGTGGTCGCCCGACGTCTACCAGGGATCGCCCTCGCCGGTGACCGGGTTCATGGCCGCGGTGGCCAAGGCCGGGGCCTTCGCCGCCCTGCTCCGGGTGTTCGTCTCGTCGTTCGGCACGGTGCGGACCGACTGGCAGCCGATCATCTGGGGACTGGCCATCCTCAGCCTGGTGGTCGGCGCGGTGGTGGCCCTGATGCAGAAGGACGTCAAGCGGATGATGGCCTACTCGTCCATCAACCACGTCGGCTTCATCCTGCTCGGGGTGGAGGCGGCCACCACCCGCGGGGTGTCGTCCTCCCTCTACTACCTGTTCACCTACATGTTCCTGACCATCGGCTCGTTCGCCGTGATCACCGTGATGTCCCGGGAGGGCGACACCGGCCACCAGATCACCGACTACCGGGGGCTGGCCCGACGCCAGCCGATCCTGGCCCTGTCCTTCGCCGTCCTGCTCCTGGGCCAGGCCGGGGTGCCCTTCACCACCGGGTTCCTGGCCAAGTTCGGGGTGGTCGGGGCGGTGGTCGCCACCCACGGCTACGTGCTGGCCGCCATCGCCATGGCCTCGGCCGCCGTCGCCGTCTTCTTCTACCTGCGGGTGGCGGTGGCCATGTACTCGCCGGTCGGAGCGGTGGCCGACCCGGTGGACGACGGCGGCCCGCCGGCAGGGACGGACGGCGACCCCGGCGCCGCAGCGGGCATCGGGGCCGCCGACCGCTCCGACGGAGCCGATCCGGTGACCAGCCTCTCGGTGCTCACCGACGCCCCGCCGGCGGACGAGGTCACCGCCCGGGGGGCCGTGCCCGTTCCGCTGCTCACCACGGTGGCCATCGGCCTGTGCGTGGCCTTCACCGTGGTGTTCGGGATCATTCCCGGGCCCCTCTTGGACTTCGCCCACCAGGCCACACTGCTCTTCTCCTGAGGCCGGCGACCGGCGCCCGGGCCCGGACCGTCCTCACTCCTCCCGACCGGCCCGGGTACTGTCGACCGGGGGCGGCCATCGGCCGAGGAGGGGGACGAGGTGAAGGAGCGAATCATGGCGAGTTCCCCAGCAGTCCCGGGTCAGGGTCCGACCGGCCGATCCGCGGCGAAGAAGCGGGAGACCCGGGAGGTCGTCCGCCTGGTGGTGGCGGTGGTGGCCTCATCCTGCTCATCGCCTTCGTCCTCGACAACAGCCACACGGTCAAGGTGGGATTCGTCTTCTTCAGCACCCGGATCAGCCTGATCTGGGTGCTCCTGATCGCCGCGGTGCTGGGCGCTCTGGTCGACCGGCTGGTGATCCTGCTGAGCCAACGGCGGAAGAAGGCGGCGGCCGCCAGATCCGGTCCCTGAACCGG
This sequence comes from uncultured Acidimicrobiaceae bacterium, assembly GCA_963717885.1. Lineage (GTDB taxonomy): Bacteria > Actinomycetota > Acidimicrobiia > Acidimicrobiales > RAAP-2 > Bog-756. Next base: position 832,119 of record CAVQXB010000001.1, read on the forward strand.
AAGCGGTCAGCGCCGGGCCGGGGCCAGCGAACCGGGGTACCACAGGGGGGACTCGCGCTGCAGAAGTTCGGTGAACTCTGCGGCAGGCAGCGGCGGTGAGACCACGAAGCCCTGTCCCCGATCACAGAGCTCGGCCCGCAGCCCCTCCAGCTGGATCGGCGTCTCGATGCCCTCGGCCAGGGTGACCAGGCCCAGGATGCGGCCCAGCTCCACCAGCGTGTGGATGAGGGCGGCGGCGTCGGGGGAGCCGTCCATCTCGGCCACGAACGAGCCGTCGATCTTGAGCACGTCCACCGGGAACTGGCGGAGGTAGGCCAACGAGGAGTAGCCGGTGCCGAAGTCGTCGATGGCGATCTGCACCCCCAGCTCCTTCAGGCGCCGCAAGCGGGTCACGGTGGCCTGGGCGTCCCGCATCAGGGACGACTCGGTGACCTCCAGCGTCAGGTGGGCCGGATCGAGGCTCGCCACCGCCAGTGCGTCGGCCACGTGGTCGACCAGGGCGGTCGACTCGAGCTGGCGCATGGACACGTTGACCGACATGGCCAACGGATGGCCCTGGGCCCTCCACCGGGCGGCCTGGCCGCAGGCCTGCTGGAGGACCCACCGTCCGACGTCCACGATCATCCCCGACTCCTCGAGGACCGGGATGAACTGGAGCGGGGGGATGACCCCCTGGGTCGGGTGCCGCCACCGGATGAGCGCCTCGGCGGCCCGGATGGTGCCGTCCCCCAGGTCGACGATCGGCTGGTAGAGGAGGAAGAACTGGTCGGAGGCCGCGGCCGAGTCGAGGTCGGACTTGAGGGCCAGCCGGTCCACGGCTGCGGTGTGCATGGCCGGCTGGAACAGGACCGAGACGTCCCGCCCCTGGGCCTTGGCCTGGTAGAGGGCCACATCGGCGTCGCGGAGCAGCTCCTGGGCTGTCTCGCGCGACCCGGTGGCGATGCCGATGCTGGCGGTCACCGTGATGGGGAGGTCTTCGTAGCCGCGGACCAGGAACGGTTCCTTCAGGGAGTCCCGGACCCGGTCGGCGATGATCTCGGGGCCGTGGTCGAGGGAGATGCCCTCGGCCAGCACCACGAACTCGTCCCCGCCCAGCCGGCCCACGGTGTCGTTGGCCCGCATCATGGACACGAAACGGTCCGCCACCGCCTGGAGCAGGCGGTCGCCGGCCTCGTGCCCCAGGGAGTCGTTGGCGTCCTTGAAGTTGTCGAGATCGATGAAGTAGGCGGCCACCGGATGGCCGGAGCGCCGCGAGCGGAGCAGCATCTGCTCGGTGCGGTCGAGGATCAGGGCCCGGTTGGCCAGACCGGTGAGCGGGTCGTGGACGGCCCGGTGGGCCAGCAGTGCCTCGAACTGCTTGCGCTCGGTGATGTCCCGGATGTTGGCCACGTACCCGGCCACCGAGGGCCGGTCCAGCTGGTTGGTCACCACGGCCTCGAGCTCGCACCACGACCCGTCCTGGCGCGCCATCCGGAACTGGATGAGCACGTTCTCCGATCCTTCCTTGAGCTCGGAACCGAGCCGCTCCCGCACCCGCTCCTGGTCCTCGGGATGGACCAGGTCGGTCGGGCGGCGCCCGATCAGCTCCTCGGGAGCCAGGCCCAGCAGGGTGGCGATGGCCGGGCTCACGAAGGTGCAGACCCCCTCGGCGTCGATGACCAGGGTGGCGTCGGTGGAGTGCTGGATGAGCGAGCGGAACCGGTCCTCGGACAGTCGGGTGGTGGTCTCGGCCAGCTCCTTCTGCTCCATGGTGGCGCCGGCCATGCGGATCACGAAGAACAGGACGAACGCCCCCATGACGGCCAGGGCGTTGGTCTCGGACAACGAGAGGAAGGAGGGGAACACCTTCTGCCAGATGCCCACCTGTCCCACGGCGATACCGGCCAGGCACCACAAGGCGGTCACCCGCCAGGTCCGCGATCCGCTGCGGGCCACGTTCTCCAGGGCCAGGAAGGCGTAGGCGCCGCACAGTACCGGCCCCCAGCCCGAGAGGTAGATCACCGAGGTGACCGCGGCGGCCTGGACGGCCACCCGCAGGTGGAGCCGGCGGGGCGTGGGACTGCCGTCGTAGAGGTGGTCGGCCACGATGCTGGCCACCGGGATGGCCACGAAGATGCCCAACCACACCCAGACCGGCTCCTTGGCCACCTCGCCGAACCGCATGAGCAGGAGGATGGCCCCGAAGGCCGCCGGTCCCATCAGGTAGGCCAACTTGCGGGGGTCGAGCGAGGACCGGCCGGACGAACCGGTCGCCGCCCCGGCCCCGGGGCTCGCGTCCGCTCGTAGTTGGCCCTCTGGTAGGACAGTCATGCTGGACGTCCCCGCTCCGGTCTCGACCTGCTTCCTGACAGGTATCGGCCGCAACACCTGTTGGCTTAAGGGACGAGGGGATGGGCACGGGCCCCGGCCAGGCGTTCTCCCGGGGACCTAGGCGACCGCCTGGCGGAAGACCCGGGTGGCCCAGGTCAGGGCCAGGCCGCACAGGGGGACGAGCACGGCGAAGGCCTGCCACACGGCCGGGCCCCCGAAGTGCCCGACGGCCAGGGCCCGCGCCGCGGCCACCAGGTAGTAGAGCGGGTTGAAGTGGGCCAGCGATCCGGAGCCACAGCGGCCCGAGGGAGATCGGCAGCAGCACTCCGGCCAGCAGGAGGATGGGTAGGTTGATGCCGTTGATGACGGCGGCGAAGCTGCTGATGTCCTTGGTCACGAGGGCGGTGGCGGTCGAGAAGGCGGCCATCATGCCGGCCAGCAGCCAGAGCAGCACGGCCAGGACGGCCAGTCCGAGCCCAGTGCACGTGGAAGCCGAACCCGAGCCCACGGCCACCACCACGGCGTCGAAGACGGTCATCATGACCAGCCCGGACAGGATGGGCCCGACCAGGATGGCGAACCGGCTGGCCGGGGTGACCCGGAACCGCTCGATCAGACCCGACTGCAGCTCGAAGATGGTGCCGAAGCCGGCGCTGGATCCGCTGGCGAAGGCCAGCAGGGCCAGGATCCCGGGCAGGAAGATCTGGAGCACGCTCCCGGTCGGGAAGCCCCGGACGCCGGGGAGGTTCTTGAGCAGCGGGGTGAACAGCACCAGGTAGAGGATCGGGGTCGAGAACCCGACGAACAGCCACACCGGGTTGCGCAGCATCTGGACGGTGTAGCGGTGGAACAGCAGACCGGGTGTCCCGGACCACGTCTTCATGCCGCACGCTCCCCGGGGCCCCGGTGGCCGGCGTCCCGGAGGGACCGGCCGGTCTGGTGGAGGAACACGTCATCCAGGGTGGGCTCGGACAGGCTCATCGACCGAACGCCGACGCCGGCCGCCGTCGAGGAGCCGGAGGATCTGGGGCAGGGCCGCGCTCCCGTCCTCCACGTACATGCTGGACCTCGTCGTCGGTGCAGGCCATCTCCCGCACGTAGGGCTGGGCGCCCAGCAGGGCCGAGGCGCGGCCGCCATCGTCGCCCCCCGACCGGAGGGTCAGTACCACCGACTCCCCGGCCACCTGCCGTTTGAGCTCGCGTGGGGGTCCCCTCGGTCACGATCTCCCCGTGGTCCATGATCACCAGGCGGTCGCAGAGGGCGTCGGCCTCCTCGAGGTAGTGGGTGGTGAGGAAGATGGTGGTGCCCTGTCCCGCAGGTCCCGGAGGTGGTCCCACAGGTTGGCCCGGTTCTGGGGGTCGAGCCCGGTGCTGGGCTCGTCGAGGAAGAGGACCTCGGGCTCGTGCACGATGCCGAGCGCGACGTCCAGCCGGCGCCGCTGGCCCCCCGAGTACGTCCTGACCCGCCGGTCGGCGAACTCGCCCAGGTCGAGCAGGCCCATGAGGTGCTCGACCCGCCCGGTCACCGTGGCCAGGTCCATGCCGTAGAGACGGCCTTGGAGGACGAGGTTCTCCCGGCCGGTGGCCAGGTCGTCGGCCCCGCCCAGCTGGCTCACGTACCCGATGCGGGCCCGAACCCGGCGCGGGTCGCCGGCCACGTCGAACCCGGCCACCGTGGCCGAGCCGGCATCGATGGGCAGGAGCGTGGTCAGCATGCGCAGGGTGGTGGTCTTGCCGGCGCCGTTGGGGCCGAGGAAGCCGAAGATCTGACCGCGGCCCACCTCGAAGCTCACCCCTCGGACCGCCAGGACGGGGCCGGCCCGACCCCCGGACCCATGGGCCCCGGGCGCAGTGCCGCCGGGGAAGGCCTTCTCGAGCCTGTCGGTCCGGATGACCGGGTCGCCGGCGTCGGTCTGGTGCCGGGTGCTCACCGGTCGTCCCCGGATCCTTCGCCGATGGGCGCCGGCATCCAGGCCGGCTGGCCGCCGGCGCCGTGGAGCTCGCCCCACTCGCCGGGTCCAGCGTGGACGGCTCGCCACCATTCGAGGCCGTCCAGGGTCCCCGACTCGATGGCCCGGACGAGAGTCGAGACGTAGTCGAGCTCGGCCTCTCGCAGCACGGTCCTGAACTCGTCCTCCACCCAGAACAGTCGGGGCAGGCCCTGCTTCTCGACCAGCTCCCGGGAGGCCGCAGACTGGGCCAGCTCGAACTCGAGTCGCTGGGCCCGTTCGTTCAAGAGCGCGACCACGTCGTCGGGTGGGAGCGCGGGCAGGAACGAGAGGGCGGCCTCGAAGGCGGGGTAGTCCTTGACCGGCGTCGAGATGAGATCGGTGAGCCAGTCGTGGGTCTCGATGCGCCCGGCCTCGGTGAGGTCGTAGACGGTTCGCTCGGGCAACCGCCCGGCCCGCCGGGTCTCCTGGGGGGTGATCAGGCCCCGCTTCTCCAGCGAGGCCACCACGGCGTAGAGCGAGCCGTAGTTGAGCCGCACGCTCTCGTGCTTGTTGCGCTGCCGGAGGGTGGTGGCCACCTCGTAGGGGTGCATGGGCCGCTCGTAGAGACAGATGAGGACGGCCAGGGCCAACGGGTTGTTTCGGTTTCGGGAGGGCATCCGCTCACTCTTTCGCAGCACTCTATTTTTCGTAGTACTCTGTCCAGAGTACCCTGAGCCTGACCACTTGTCCACCCCGGATCTCACGATCGATGGTCGGGTCCGCCGCGTCCTACCCCGACCCGAACCGGTTGCCCTACGAGGCCCTGTCGGCAGCCGTCGCCGATGGCACCGTCCAGGCCGGGACCGGCGGCTGAGCCGGGTCGCGGAGTGCGGGTAGCCGGTAGCCGTCCGAGAGTGGCGGTCAGCCCAAGGTGGGCCGGTGGACGGTCCAGTCGATGTCGATCGGCCGGTTGGTGAAGATCCGGGGGCGCCCCACGGCGGCCGGCCGATCTGTGGTCCAAAGGGCAGCCGGCGCCAGGGTCAGTCCGGCCAGGCCCCGCACGGCCAGGTCGTAGCCCGACCGCATCCAGGCGAAGCGACGCCAGCACTGCTCCTCCTCGGCATCCGGCACGCTCAGCAGTGGACGGAGCCCGTCCAGGGCGAGCACGTACTCGTCCCGGCCGATGGAGATGTCCGGGGCCGGATCGTTGGACCGGGCCAGCAACCCCATCAGGGTGACCGGTGGCCCGATGGGCAAGCCGGCCGAGCGACCGATGGAGACCACGGTGGGCATGCCGTAGGCCAGAGCCAGCACGGGCCCCTTGATCTCGTCGGAGGCGTGCGCGTCGGTGTTGAAGTCCGATGCCGACAGCAGCAGAGCGGCGGCGTCGAGCAGCACACCCATGGAGGCCACCCACGACTGGTCCGGGGTGGCCTCGGGGAAGTAGCACAGGGCCGGGAAGGCGGAGTGGGTCTGGTCGAGGTCCAGCATCCAGTTGGCCGAGGTCCGCCACAGCTCCGGATTGTCGAGGGCGCCCAGATGAGCGAGGCTCGAGAGCATGTCCACCGGCGAGGGAGGCGTGCCGGCGAAGGGCTTCAGGACGCTGATCCCCTTCTCCCGCTCGTGGTGGGCGGAGTAGATGGTGGGGAGGTAGCTGATCAGCAGGGCCACCAGGCCCAGGCCGATGGTGGCCTCCACGAAGGTGAGCCAGATCCGCGCCGTGCCGTCCGGCTCGGCGAAGCCCAGGGTGAACAGCGATGACCCGCTGATCTCGAAGGACCGCTGGGGGGTGTCCTGGCTGATGGCCCAGAAGATGAAGGAGAAGCCGAAGGTCACCGAGAGCATCCAGACCAGCGGGAGGCTGACCAACGCCACCGGGGCGTAGAGTCCCCGCAGGTTGGCCCGTCGATCCTCGTTCTTCCACCGGTGGACCAGGATGCGGTCGGCCACGGCGAAGACGAACCGGGCGATGCGGGTGAACCCGTTGCGGGGCAGCACCACGGTCTCCAGGGCCGAGATGAGGATGGCCATCACCAGCACCGCGCCGAAGGCGGCCGCGGCTATGTGGCCCAGCGTGCTCACCGGAGCGGTCGGCCCGGTGCGGGAGGGGGGGAGCGGGGATCACGAGGCGGCGCGGGCCGCGGCCTCGGCCGGCGCCGGTTTCCGCCGGAGGTCGGCCGGCGTGTCCGGTAGCCACACGCTGGCCACGTAGGTCACGACCACGGCCACGATGACCAGCGGGGCCACACTCAACCCGTCGCTGGACAGCAGCAGCGTGGGCAACAGGGTGGACGTCAAGGGCAGTTTGAGCATGATGGTGGCCATGGCCCCGATGCCCATGGCCACCGACGGCACCAGTGAGAGCCCGGGCAGATGGGAGGCGGCAACGCCCATGGCCCCCCCGATGAACATCGCCGGGAAGATGGGACCGCCCCGGAAGCTCGACAGCGACAGGCCGTAGGCCACCGACTTGCAGACTCCGAGCAGTACCAATGACCCGACCGTCCATGCCGAGGCATGGAGGACGACGTCGGGCAGTGCACTCTGGCCGGAGAACAGCACGTTCGAGATGCCGTGCCCGCTCACCTCGGCGAACAGGATGGCCAGGGCTGCCACCCCGAGACCGACCACGGGCATGAGCAGGAGCATGCGGCGCTCGACGACCGGCTGCAGGGCCAGGGCCAGTAGCCGGATCCCCGTGCCCAGCACCGAGGCCGCCAGGCCGAAGGCGATGGCCCACAGGAACATGGCCCCGGTGGGATGGCTGAAGGGGGGCAGCCCGGGGATGGCCAGGGAGAAACTGCCGAACCCGGTCAGCGAGTCGAGGCCGATGAAGATGAGGGTACCGATGCCGGCGGCCAGCAGGCCGGGCACCAGCACCAGGCCGAGCACCGGTCCGCCCAGCCCGGACGCCTCCATGAGCAGGAAGGCGGCGGCGATGGGCGAGCCCAGGAGGGTGCTGATGGCGGCGAAGCTTCCGGCCGAGGCGATGACCAGTGTGGCGGTGGGCGGCGCGTCCTTCTTGGCCAGGTGCACGGCCAGTGCCCCCAGCCCTCCGCCGATGGCGATCAACGGCGCTTCCGGTCCGAGGACCACACCGAGGCTGAGCGTGGCCAGCGAGGCCAGGATCACCCCGGGGAGCTCGGGGCCGGTGGGGGCCCCGCCACCCGCCTTGAACCCCTCGGCCGGCTTGTGACCGGCCTGGCCGGGCAGGTAGATGATGGTGGCACCCACCAGCACACCGGCGATGGCCAGGACCGGCAGGGGCCACCACGCCGGGGTGCCGGCGAAGCCGAGCTCTTTGGGCAGCGAGGTGAAGGTCCAGTCCTGGAGGAGGGCGACCAGCTTGAGGAAGAAGTAGGCGACCACCGAGACGGGCACACCGATGAGTGCGGCCAGGACCAGGATCTGGACATAGCTCCGGGAGCGCAGCATGGCCATCGGGTCGGCGCCCGGATCCGGCGGGGCCGCGGCCCCGGGATCCGCCGCGGTCGTCGACGGCGACGCCGGATCGGGCGGAGGAGCAGTGGTCACTCGCCGTCCTCTCCCACTGTCCACATCGCGTAAGGCACGGATCTCCTATTCGTCGGCAGCCGCCCGTGCCGAGGAGACTAGGCCGAATCGACCCCCCAAGGACTGATCGCGGGTCCCCGCCGGTACCGGGGCAACACGAGGCGCGGTGGGAGTCCCACGCGGGCACCGCCCCGGCCCGGAGGCCTGATGATCAGTGCAAATTCCACCCGCACCCCACTAGGGTGACTGGTCGTCCCCAACCAAGGAGCACACCGATCATGCTTGCGTACACCTATCCACTACTCAGCATCTTCTGGACGATGTTGGAGTTCTTCTTCTTCGTCCTGTGGATCTGGCTGCTCATCTACATCTTCATCGACATCTTCCGGAGCCATGACATGGGCGGGTTCGCCAAGGCCCTGTGGGTCCTGTTCGTCATCATCCTCCCGTTCCTCGGGGTCCTCGTCTACCTCATCGCCCGGGGCGGCAGCATGCATGAACGCGCCGAGAAGCAGGCCCAGGACCAGCAGAAGGCCTTCGACGACTATGTCAAGAAGACCGCGGGCGGCGGCGGCAACAGCGCTGACGAGCTGGCCAAGTTGGCCGACCTGAAGGAGAAGGGTGTCATGACCGACGCCGAGTTCGAGGCGCAGAAGGCCAAGATCCTCAGCTGAGTCACGGATACCTCAACGTGAGCATGCCCTCGTAGGCCTGCTCCTGTCGACGGCCGCTCCGGTGCCTGGCGCACCCCGGGGCGGCCGTCGACGCGTTCGGCGCCGGGGCCCGATGCACGGCCACCACCGGGGGACCGACCGGCAAAGGCGCCGGGGACCCGGTTCCGGTCCCGACTTCGAGGAGGACCCACCGGTACAGTGGCCCGGTGGCTGACGACGACCAATCTGCTCCCGATGCCGAGGCTCTCGAGCCCGGCGTCGAGGGGCCCCCGGCGGAGAAGGAGCGCCTCGAGGAGGCCGCGGCGGAGCGGAAGCCGGACAAGGGGCCACGCTGGCGACGGATCACATCGTGGGTGCTGGTGGTCCTGGCCTGCCTGCTCGCCGTGGTCTCGGTGTTCGTGGTGTTCGCCCGCAACCAGCTCCTGAATACCGACGCCTACGTGAGCACGATGGCGCCGCTGGCCACCAACCCGGCCATCCAGACCCAGGTGGCCACCCGGGTGAGCCAGGAGTTGATCGCGCGGACCGACCTGCAGGCGCGGGTCAAGAGTGCCCTCCCGGCCAAGGCCGGATTCCTGGTCACGCCCATCACCGACGAGGTGCAGAACGCCACCTACTCCATCACCCTCAAGCTGGTGCAGTCACCCAAGTTCGAACAGCTGTGGGTGACCGCCAACCGGGCCTCGCACAAGCAGCTGGTGGCGGTGCTGACCGGTACCCAACAGGGCGCGGTGAGCACCAAGGACGGCCGGATCACCATCGACCTGGGCAAGGTGGAGGCCACCGTCAAGAAGGACCTCGACGCCAAGGGGATCACCGTCTTCGACAAGGTCCCGGCGGTCAAGGGCCTCAACTACGTGCTGTTCCAGTCGAACGACCTGGTGCGCATCCAGAAGCTGGTCAAATTCCTCGACAAGTTGGCCGTGGTGCTCCCGATCATCACCCTGCTCTGCTTCGCCGGCGCCGTGGTGCTGGCCAGGAACCGGCGGCGCGGACTGGTTCGGGTCGGCGTCGGCCTGGCCCTGTCCATGGGGTTGATCCTGGTGGTCATCGCCGTGGCCCGCAACCAGTACCTGTCCGGGCTCCAGCCGCCGCAGTCGCCCCAGGCCGCCGCCGCCGTCATCGACACGGTCACGGCCAACCTGCGCGACGCGGTCCGGCTCATCCTGATCCTGGCCGCTCTGCTGGCCATCGGGGCGCTGATCGCCGGTAACTCCTGGATCCGGGCCAAGGTCGGCGCCAGGGGGAAGCCGGGGCGGGCCACCGGTCCGGTCCACGACTTCGTGGCCGCCCACCGGAAGGCGTTGCAGTGGGGCGTCCTGGCCCTCGGACTGGTGATCCTGGTCATCTGGAGCAACCCCACCACCCTGGTGGCGGTGGTGGTGACCGTGATCACCCTGGCCCTCGTGGGAGCGGTGGGGCTGTTCGGGCGGGGGCCGCGGCCGACGACAGTCGGCCCGGCTGGATCCGGCCCGGAGATCGGGACCCGGGGACGGCACCGAGGGGTGAGCGCCCCGGAGCGGTCCCGGGGGCGCCCGGCGGCCCGGGACTGGTGGAGGGTGATCGAGCCGGTCCACGCCGTGACGTACTTCGCCCCCGAGTCCCTGGAGGCTCTCCGGGCCACCGGGCTCCGGGGCTTCTGGATGGGGTACTTCGCCGCCCGGGTCGCCCCGGTCGGGGCGGTGGGGCCGTCCACGGTGGCCGCCACGTTCTTCAACTTCCACCCGCTGATGATCGAGCGGTCCGTCCCCGATGCCTGGTCGTTCGCCGACCCGTTGGCCGTGTTGGCCGCCCGGCGGACCGGAGCCGGCCCAGGCGCTGCACCGGCTGGATCCCTCGGTCGGCGAGCGGGCTGGGCGTCTCGCCCCCCTGCTGTCACGGGTGGTGGAGGGAGCCGACGGCTCGGGTCGTGTGCTGTTCAACGCCAACCGGGCGCTCGACGCCCCGGAGGCTCCGGTGGAGCGGCTGTGGCAGGCGTGCACCTCCCTGCGAGAGCACCGGGGGGACGGGCACGTGGCCGCCCTGACGGCAGCCGGCCTCGACGGCTGCGAGGCACTGGTGCTCTTCGCCCTGTCCGAGGACCTTCCCGCCTCCCTGTTCCTGGCCGGCCGGGGCTGGTCGGTCGCAGAGTGGGACGCGGCCCGGGTCCGTCTCGGCCCGTCGCCACCTGGTGGAGGGCGACGGGATCACGCCCGCCGGCCGGTCCCTCCGGTCGGTCGTCGAGGAGACCACCGACCGTCTGGCCGACCGGGCGTTCGCCGAACTGAACGACGAGGACGCGTCCGACGCCTACGAGCAGCTCGCCGCGGTGTCGTCGGCGGTGGCCGACGGCGGGCTGATCCCGTACCCCAACCCCATGGGACTGCCCCCGGGTCCCCGCTGAGTCAGGCGGCCGGATGGGCCGGGCCGGCGTTGGCCGGGTCCGCGTCGGCCGGCTGGCCGACGGGGGCTGTCGACCCACCGCCCGGTCCGTCGGTGCCGTCCCCGTTCCAGGTACCGAAGGACGAGGCGATGAAGTCCTCGGTCTCCTGCTGGGCGGCCAACATGCGCTTCTCGGCCCCTGCCGCCAGCAGGCGGCCGAGGACCGGGATCTCCCACAGCGACTCGGCCCGCATGATGGCCATCACCACCGGCACCAGGTGCTCGGCGGTGTCGAACACCACGTAGCGGGGGAGCCACTCCGGCTCGTACTTGGCGTTGAACCGCCACAGGGACTCGATCTGGGCGAAGCTCGACAGCTTCTTCAGGAACCACCGCTCGGCCCGTTGCATGGTGCCGTCGCCCTTGTCGCCCGAGAGGGTGGAGCGCAGGGTGGCGAAGTTGAGGCTCAGGCCCTCGTAACCCCGGTCCCGTAGGTGCTCGATGGTCGACACCAGGGCGAAGTCCAAGAGCCCGTTGGGGTGGTCGCCCGGGTCGCGTCGCATCAGGTCCAGCGAGTAGCCGTGGATGCCCGGGGCCGGTACGAACTGGCACATGGCCGCGGCGGCCCCGTCGGGCCCGCGCACCACGGTGAGCAGCAGCCCGGTGTCCCGGGGGTCGAAGACCCGCCCGAGCATCATGGAGAAGCCGCGCTCGTGCTCACCCTGACGGCTGAGGCTCATGAGACCGGTGAGCTCGGCCGACAGCGCCGCGTCGATCCGCGACGGGTCGTGGAAGCTGACCGTGTAGCCGTACTTCTCGATCCGGTTGTGGGCCTGGCGCAGACCCTTCATGGACCGGCCGGACAGGGTGAACGGCTGGACCCGCACCACCGCCTCGTCGCCCAGGTAGATGTGGTGCATCCCCGAGTCACGGTAGACCGAGAGCCACTCCTCGCCGGCGCCCATCACCGACGTGACCCATCCGTGGCTGTCGGCGAACTTCCGGAACGCCCCCCAGACCTGGTCGCGCTCGTTGCGCGGACCGATGGGGTCGGGGGAGATCAGGCACACCCCGCCGTAGACGGCGTAGGCCACCAGGCTGTCCCGGTGGAAGAACCACTGCTTGTCGGACCGCAGGGCGAAGTAGTCGAGCGTGGAGATGCCGTGGCGGCGCACGATGTCCCGGGCCCGGAACTCGGCCGTCCGACCCGAGGTCAGGCGGCGGTCGACCACCGGCCGGGTCAGCAGGAACAGGGCGGTGGCCACGATGGTGAGGCCGATGGCCAGCAGGGTGGGCGCCAGGAAGCGGTCGGCCCGATGGGGCAGCGCGATGGTGCGGATGCCGACCAGCCGCTCGGACACCGCCCAGAGCGCCGTCCAGAACGGGATGTGCGAGTGATGGTGCCGGCCGATGTGGATGAACAACTCGATGGAGGCCGCGGTCAGCAGGGTGATCCCGACCGCGCCGACGCCCAGGGCGATGAGGGCCGACCGCAGCGACGACCAGTCCGAGGCGGCCTGGAAGTCCCGGCGGCCGATCAGCAGGAGGGCGAGCACACCCACCGCGAAGAGCGACTCCTCGATGTCGGCGCCGGCGGCCAGGTGGAGGACGATGGTGCCCGCCAGCAGCGCCACCGACACCCGCCAGGCCCGGCGTTGGCCCCGGAGGATGCCCCGGCCGAGGGCGATGAGGGCGAGCCCGGCGATGGCGATGAGCGCGCCGGCGGCCACGCTGGCCCGGAGGGGGAGAACCTGGAGCACGGCGTGGAGGCGTCCCCGCAGAGGGGGGGTGATGGCGTCGAGCAGGTCCACGAAGCCGGCGAACAGAATGGCGGCGGAGGCCCACCGGCGCACCCGCCGTGTCCGCCGGTGGGCCTGTTGAGGTCCGGCGCGGCCGGCCAGGACTCCCCCATCGGGTAGGAGGCGACCAGCACGGGATGGATGCTCCCTTGCCGGTGGCCGCGGGCTGACGACCCGCTCGATGGCGCTCGGTGAGCGGAGCTCGTTGCTGGCCAGCAGGAGTCGGACGTGGAGCTCGGCCCCGGTCTCCAGCTCCACCCAGCTCACCCACTGGGTCTGGAGGAAGACCGGTGGGAGGCCCAGTCGGGCCCGCCGTTCCTTCACCACCTCTCCGGTGGCGCCGACGTTGGCGTAGAACCCGACCCCCAGGTGGGTCAGCTCCGACTGGAAGGTGGCCGCGGTGATCAGCCCGGCGTAACCCCGTCCCACCAGCCGCCGGCCGGCATCCCGGGCGGTGTCGTTGGCTCCGGCCTCGGCGCGCACCTCGTCCAGTGCCCCGCCGCCCAGGATCGACCACATCCGCCGGCTGAGCAGGCCGAGGACCAGGGCCAGCACCATCAACACCACGAAGGCCACCAGCGAGGCCACCAGGATCTGGTCGATCGGATCGGCCGAGTGGGCATGGCGGATGGCCCGAGCCGGCAGCCCAGATCCCAGGTGACCGGCGACCCAGGGGGTGACCGCCACCCGCAGCAGCCCGGCCACGGCGAACGGCACCAGCAGCCACCAGGCGTAGCGGCCCAGCCGGCGGTAGAGGGTGCGGGAGACCACGAAGCGGGACAGGGCGGACGGGTCGCTCAGTCGGTTGAGGCCGGCCAGCCAGGGGGCGTCCTCGGTGGACTGGGCGGCGAGCGACCGCCAGCCCCGGCCGGCCGGGGTGGGCCCGATCACCCCGGGCTTGGTGTCGGCCGCCGGGTCGAACTCCGTCTCGCTCCCCGAGCAGCCCGGAGCGTAGGCGTGCTCCCCCGGTTCCACCCGGACCACCCGGACCCCGGTGGTGGTCTGCAGGTGGAGGTCGACCGGCCCCATCTGCTCGATGCCGTTGGCGGCGATGGCGGCGATGAGTTCGGGGTCCGAGTCGAAGCCGGGCTCGTGGGAGCCGGTCTGGCGCAGGATCCGGCGGTCGTTCACCCCGAGGAACCGCTCGAGAGACTGCTGGAGGACCGGGTGGGCGGCCATCGACCCGTTCGCCTCGGCCAGGGGCGTGCTGCATCCCGACAGGTCGAAGAGGTTGCCGGCGATGACCAGGATGCCCGGCCCGTCCCAGGTGTCGAGGGCCCGGGCCAGCTGTCCGGTGACGGCCAGGGTGGACGGGGTGGCCTCCGGGGTGAGCAGGAGGTCGCTGACCACCATCACCCGCCGGCCCAGCGGGACGTCGACGCGGGTGGCGCCGGGCTCGGGCGAGAAGGAGGGTGCCACCGCAGGCTGGCGCTGGCCCGCCCGGTCGACCTGTCCCGACAGTTGTGGGGTCGCAGTCACGGCCCCCCCATCGTAGAGGCCCGCCGCCGGTAGGCTGAGGCGCGACCGTCCGTGGACATCCTCCCTGGTCGAAGGTACGAGCCGGGCGTCCACCTGGCCCCGAACCTGGATCGGGACGGTGGGCCGGGGCCGGGAGGCTCGAAGGGACCGGAGTGACACCGGAGCGACAGGAAGTGGGACAGATGGCAGACCAGACGCGCAGGGGCCCCCGACGAGCACGCCGCGCCGGCGGCGGCCACCATCGAGGACTACTTCACCGAGGAGCGGGTCTTCCCGCCCTCCGAGGCGTTCCGAAGTCAGGCCGCCATCGCCGACCCGGCCATCTACGACCGGGCCGAGTCGGACTGGACCGGGTTCTGGGCCGAGCAGGCCGGCTCCCTCGACTGGTTCTCCGCCTGGGACACCGTGCTCGAGTGGGATCTGCCCTTCGCCCGGTGGTTCGACGGCGGGACCCTGAACGTCTCCTACAACTGCCTCGACCGCCACGTGGCCGCCGGCCGGGGGGACACGGTGGCCTTCCACTGGGAGGGCGAGCCCGGCGACACCCGGACCATCACCTACGGCCAGCTGCTCACCGACGTGTGCCGGTTCGCCAACGTGCTGCGCGGCCTCGGCGTGGGACGGGGTGACCGGGTGGCCGTCTACATGCCGATGATCCCCGAGCTGGTGGTGGCCATGCTGGCCTGCACCCGCATCGGGGCAGTCCACTCGGTGGTGTTCGGGGGCTTCTCGTCGGACGCGCTCCGCGACCGGATCCTCGACGCCCAGGCCCGGGTGGTGCTCACCGCGGACGGGGGTCACCGTCGCGGGGTCGGCGGTGGGGCTCAAGGCCAATGTGGACGCGGCGGTGTCGGAGTCGCCGTGCGTCGAGCACGTGGTGGTGGCCCGTCGCATCAGCCGGGACGACGTGACGGCGGCGCCGGCCATGACGGCGGGGCGGGACCACTGGTGGCACGAGCTGCTGAGCGGGGAGGACCCGGCGGGCGGTGGGCGTCCGGGGGACGAGTGCGCCCCGGAGCACATGGACGCCGAGGACCTCCTGTTCATCCTGTACACCTCGGGCACCACGGCGGCGCCCAAGGGGATCATGCACACCACCGGGGGCTACCTGACCCAGGTGGCCTTCACCCACCGGGCCGTCTTCGACCTCCACCCCGAGCGGGACGTCTACTGGTGCGCGGCCGACATCGGCTGGGTCACCGGGCACAGCTACATCGTCTACGGCCCGTTGGCCAACGGGGCCACCTCGGTGATGTACGAGGGCACCCCCGACTTCCCCGAGCGGGACCGGTGGTGGTCGATCGTCGAGCGCTACGGCGTCACCATCCTCTACTGCGCGCCCACCGCCATCCGGACCTTCATGAAGTGGGGCGACCGAGCTCCCCGAGCGCCACGACCTCTCGTCGTTGCGGGTGCTGGGCTCGGTCGGCGAGCCCATCAACCCGGAGGCCTGGATGTGGTACGCGACCCACATCGGCGGGGGACGCTGCCCGGTCGTGGACACCTGGTGGCAGACCGAGACCGGGGCCATCATGATCGCCCCGCTGCCCGGCCTCACCACCACCAAGCCGGGATCGGCCACCTTCCCCCTG
Organism: uncultured Acidimicrobiaceae bacterium; assembly: GCA_963717885.1. Classification (GTDB taxonomy): domain Bacteria; phylum Actinomycetota; class Acidimicrobiia; order Acidimicrobiales; family RAAP-2; genus Bog-756. Next base: position 847,778 of record CAVQXB010000001.1, read on the forward strand.
CCCGGCATCGGGGCCGAGGTGGTCGACGAGGGGGGCCACCGGGTGGAGCAGGGCGGCGGCTACCTGACCCTGACCCGGCCCTGGCCCTCGATGCTGCGCGGCATCTACGGCGATCCCGAGCGCTACCGGGACACCTACTGGAGCCGCTTCCCCGACCGATACTTCGCCGGCGACGGGGCCAAGATCGACGACGACGGCTACCTGTGGCTGCTGGGCCGGGTGGACGACGTGATGAACGTGTCGGGCCACCGCATCTCCACCACCGAGGTGGAGTCGGCCCTGGTCGACCATCCGATGGTGGCCGAGTCGGCCGTGGTCGGAGCCATCGACGCCACCACCGGGCAGGCCATCGTGGCCTTCGTCACCCTCCGGGGCCGATGCCGGCTCTCCCGACGAGGAGAAGGGCCAGGAGCTCCGCGCGCCACGTGGCCGGGAAGATCGGCCCCATCGCCCGGCCGAGGACCGTCGTCTTCACCGACGAGCTGCCCAAGACCCGCAGCGGGAAGATCATGCGGCGACTCCTGCGCGACGTGGCCGAGGGCCGGGTCCTGGGCGACACCACCACACTGGCCGACCCCGCCGTGGTGGACGAGATCCGGCGCCTGGCGGCGACGTCGCCGACCGACGAGTGAGCCCGACCACCGGTCCGATCAACTGGGCCTGGCACGCACGGACCCGATCGCTCACGCCCGGCGAGGCCGTGGTGTTCGACGTCGACGGCGTGCTGTCCGACGCCGTGGGCCGCCAGCACTTCATCGAGCGCGGCCGTCGCGACTGGGACGCCTTCTTCGAGGCCTGCGGCGACGACCCGATCATCGGCGAGCTGGTGCGGGTGCTCGAGCTGCTCGACTCAACGCCTGCAGGTCATCCTGCTGACCGGCCGACCCATGCGGGTCCAGCCCCAGACCCTGGCCTGGCTGGAGCGCTACGGGCTGCGGTGGGACCTGTTGGTCATGAGGTCGCGGGGGGACTACTCGCAGGTGACCTGGTTCAAGCGGGACAGCGTGGAGGAGCTCCGGGACTACGGGTTCGACCTCCGACTGGCCTTCGAGGACGACCCCAACAACTTCGCCATGTTCCACGCCGAGGGGATCCCCTGCGTCTACATCCACTCGGGGTACTACGAGTAGGGCCGTTCACCCGGTGGCCCGGCGCCGGCGCCCAGCCAGGAACCATCCCCCGCCGAGGGCCACGGCGGCCAGGCCCAGCGGGGGGAGGTCGCCGTAGCGGACGTAGACCGTCCAACCGGTGCGCCGCGACAGCGTGGCCGCGACGATCTGGGGGGCCCCGAGGACCGATCGCTGGAGCAGGCTGCCGCGGTTGGTGATGGCGGCGCTGTAGCCGGTGGGGGCGGCCTGGAGCAGGTCCCGCCCCTGTTGGACGGCCTGGACCCGGGAGGCGGCGATCTCCTGGGTGGGCACCTGGGCCGTGGCGTAGGACGAGGTGTTGGTGGGGACGATCAGAAGCTGGGCGCCGCTCCGCACCGAGGCCCGGCCGCGGTCGGCGTAGAACACCTCGTAGGAGACCATGGCCCCGAGGGGGGCCGCCGGGGTGTCCAGCAGTCCGGTCCCGGTTCCGGGGATGGCGTCGAGCGGCACGCTCGACAGGTTGCCCAGGTGGGCGAAGAAGCCCCGGTAGGGCACGTACTCGCCGAAGGGGACCCGGTGGACCTTCTCGAACCGGGCCACCAGCGTCCCGTCCGGTCCCCAGGCCACGATCTCGTTGCGGAAGGCGGTGGCCGAGACGGTCTCGGTCACGCCCACCACCAGGGTGGTCCGGAGGGAGCGGGCCAGACCGGAGAGCACGGCCTCCTCGGGGGAGTCGGCCAGCGGGGTGCCGAGGGACACGACGTCCTCGGGCCACAGCACCAGCCTGGGCGCCGTGCCGTGGTCCAGTTGCTGGAGCACCCGGGTCTCCGACTGCTGGGCGGCGAGCACCACCGCCGGGTCGATCTGGGACTTGCGGAACCCGCGGGCCCCTCCTCCCTGCACTGCCGCGGCGGAGACCGACCCCACCGGCCCGCCCCCGTCGGGGGCGTGGTCGGCCACCGCCACCAGGACGACGAGGAGGGCCAGGGCCACCGCACCGCACACCACCAGGGGGCCGAGTCCCGGCCACCGCCCCCGACAGGGACCCCACCCGCTCGCCGGCGCCGCCGGTGTCGACCCGGGCGAAGGCCCGGGCCCGGGCGCCGTCCCGCGCCGCCCGCACCGCCGCCTCGGTCAGCGCGGCCAGGCCCGCGCCGCCGAGGTATACGGCCAACGGTGAGCCCGAGGGGGCCGGCCAGACGGGCCACCCCCAGGACCGGGCCGCCGGCCTGGCCCAGGAAGACCCCACCGATGGGTAGGCCCCCGAACGGCCACCGCATCCTGGCCGCCTCGGCCAAGGTGAGCGCGGCCGGGAAGGCCAGCAGCCGGGCCGGCACCGGCCCCGGTGGGACGGCCAGGCAGGCCACGGCGGTGAACGTCGCCTCCAAGGCCATGAGGACGAGGGCCCCCGGGACGGTGAACGACCGGGCCCACATCAGCCCGGGGACGTACAGGCCCAGACCGGCCAGCCACCCGGCCCACAGGCGGGTCCGAGGGCGCAGTCCCCCCAGCCGCCACCAGAGCAGGCCGGCCGCCGGAAAGGCCAGGATCCACCAGCCCCAGGGAGGGAGGCAGAGGGCGAGGCCCACCCCGGACAGGAGCGCCGGGACGGCCACTCCGCCGCGGCGGGGTGACGCCACGGTCCTCCGGCGCTGGGTCATGGCGATCCTCGACGGTCGCCACCGAGGCGTCTCCGGACGGTCGTCGGTGGTGGGGAGTCCGGCGTGGTCACGACCCGGGTACCGGCGCCACCCGCCGGCCCCGGGCGGGTCCCGGACCGGCCAGCCAGGAACGCCAGCTTCCGCGGGCCGCGGCCCGCCCGCTGCCGATGCAGGCCGGGATGCCCACGCCCCGCAGCGCGGCGCCGGCCACCGCCAGCCCGGGCAGGCCGGCCACATCCTCCTCGATCCGGGCCACCCGGACCAGATGGCCCACCTCGTACTGGGGGAAGGCCCGTCCCAGCGGGTCACCACGACCTCCTGCGGATGGGCCCGGACGCCGAGGATCAGGTGCCAACTCGCCGAGGACCGCGGCGGTCAGCTGCTCGTCGTCCAGCCCGGCGGCCCGGTCGTCGCCGAACCGCCCCACCGAGGCCCGGATCAGCTCGTCCCCGGGCCGGGCCAGGTGGGGCCACTTCCGACTGAGGTAGGTGCACCCGGTGACCAGGGCCGGCCGGCCGTCCGACGGTGGAGGTGCGGGGCACGAGGAACCCGGTGCCCCGCAGGCGGCGTCCCGACAGACCCCGCCGGGAAGGCCAGGGTGACCACCGCCACCGAGGCGTACTCGACGGTGCTGAGCATGCCGGCCGCCACCGGGGCGTGCGGGGCCAGCAGCACGGCGGCCTCCGGGGCGGGCGCGGCCAGGACCACGCCGTCGACCTCGAGGCGTGCCGGCCCCGCCGGGCTCCGACCCTGGCGTCCCGAGGACCAGGGACCACCGGGCAGGCGCGGCGCCCGTCCTGCCTTCGCGCTCGATGGCCTGGACCGCCGTGCCGGTGCGACAGGTGACCCCCCGGGCGGTCAGGGCCCCGGCCAGGTGGTCGACCAGGCTGGCCGTGGTGCCGTCCAGCGACCAGAAGACCGGGGACGGCCCCCCCCCGGCGCGGTCGGGGCGCGTGCCCCGGACGTGAGCGACGCCGAGGCGGCGCATGAGGCTCCCCGGCTGGTGGGAGGCGGCGAGGAGGACCGGGAAGGTGGCCGCCGCGCTCAGCCGGTCGGCGTCCCCGGCGTGGATGCCCCCGATGAGGGGGTCGACCAGCCGTTCCACCACCGGTCGGCCCAGCCGCTCCCCGACGATCTCCCCGACCGAGCGGTCGCCGAACGCGGCCCCCGTGCCCAGGTGGGGGGAGACCAGGTCCCAGGGCACCCGCACCGACTCGGCCGGGCTGAGGAGCCCCGAGCGCAGGAGGGGCCACCACCGGGTGGGTACCCCGAGGTTGAGGCCCTCGGGCATGTCCCGCAGCCGACCCCGGGCCCAGATGGAGGCGCCCGAGGCTCCCACCGGGACCAGCGCGTCGGTGAGGCCGAGCTCGGCGCACAGCTCGGTGGCCTCGGGCCGACGGGCCAGGAAGGCGTCGGCGGCCAGGTCGACCCGCCGCCCGGCGAAGGGCTCGGACCTCGACCTTGCCCCCCAGCCGGTCCGCCGACTTCGAGGACCACCACGTCGGGCACCGGGCCCTGGTCGCCGTCCCCGGCGGTTCCGGCGACCAGCTCCCAGGCCGCCGCCAGCCCGGCGATGCCGCCCCCGACCACCGCCACGACGGGCCGGGAGGGCGGGGTCGACCCGTTCGACCCGGACGGGTCCGGTCACGTCGCCCGTCGCGGCCCGGCGGACCACGCTCGGCCAGGATGGCGAGGAAGCGGGGATCGTCGTTGAGCGACCGGGTCCGGGCGAAGGCGCACCCCGGCCGACCGGGCCACCTGGTCGGCCTCGATGTCGAGGTCGTAGAGGATCTCCAGGTGGTCGGAGACGAACCCCACCGGGCACACCACCACGGCGGTGGCCCCCTCGCCGGCCACCCGTCGGATCTCGTCCAGCAGGTCGGGCCCGATCCAGGGGTCGGCCGTCCTCCCCGCGCTCTGCCATGCCACGCCCCAGGACAGGCCGGGCTCGGCGTCCAGCCCCAGCCGGGCGGCGACGTCGGCGGCCGACCGGCCACCTGGCCGGGGTACGGGTCGCCCTCGGCCACCACCCGGAGGGGGAGGCTGTGGGCGGTGAAGAACACCGCCACCCGGCGGCGCTCGGCGCCCGACAGGCCGGCCAGGCAGGCCGCGGTCCGGTCGGCCAGCAGGCGAGGCGAACCCCTCGGCCCGGTGCCACGAGGGGACCGCGGTCAGCTCCAGGGCCGGCTCGGCCGAGGCCGCGGCGGCCTCGGCCCGCCGGAAGTACTCGCCGGAGCCGAGCGACGACTGGTGGGGGGTGAGCACGATGCCGACCATCCGGTCGACGCCGGCATCGGCCAGGGCCGCCACCCCCTCCTCGATGGTGGGCCGGGCGTACTTGGCCCCGTAGCGCACCACGAACTCGCCCGGGCGCCCGTGGCCTCGAGGGCGGCGGCCAGCCCCTCCACCTGCGCCCGGGTCCGCTCGGTCGAGGGGCGAGGTGCCCCCGATGGCCCGGTACCGGCCGACCAGCTCGTCGAGGAGCTCGGGGGTCGGCGGCCGTCCGCGGCGGATGGCGGTGTAGAAGGGCTCGATCCCCTCGGGGGAGGCCGGGGTCCCGTGGGCCATGACCAGCACGCCGACCGGGGTCCGCGTCATCGCCGGTCCCGGGTCACCCGGCCTCCACGCCGGCCCGTCCCTCGGCGTGGACCAGCTCGACCACCTGCTCCAGGATCCCCGGGTCGGTCTCGGGCAGGACGCCGTGGCCCAGGTTGAAGACGTGCCCGGGCTCGTGACCCGGCCCGCGCAGCACCTGCCGGGTCTCGGCCTCGGCCACCTCCCAGGTGTCGAGGCACAGGGCCGGGTCGAGGTTGCCCTGGACGGCCAGGCCGGGACCCACCCGGCGCCGGGCCTCGTCGAGGGGGACCCGCCAGTCGACGCCGACCACGGTGCTCCCGGCCGTGGCCATCGGAGGCCAGCAGCTCGCCGGTGCCCACGCCGAAGAGGATGGTGGGGACGCCGGGGTGGGACTCGGCCAGCTCGGCGAAGAGCCGGCGGGTGGCCGGCAGGACCAGCTCCCGGTAGTGGTCCGGCGCGAGGATGCCGGCCCAGCTGTCGAAGACCTGGACGGCCGAGGCCCCGGCGTCCAGCTGGGATCGCAGGGAGGCCAGGGCCAGGTCGCCGAGCCGCTCGACCAGCTCGTGCCAGAGCGCCCGGGTCGCCGTGCATCAGGGACTTGACCTTGGTGAAGTTCTTGGACGGGCCGCCCTCCACCAGGTAGCTGGCCACGGTGAAGGGCCCGCCGGCGAAGCCGATCAGCGGCACGTCCAGCTCGCTCGGCCAGCAGGCGCACCGCCTCGATCACGTAGGGCGTGTCCAGCTCGGGCTCGAGGGGCCGGAGGCGCTGCAGGTCCCGTCGACCGGCGAAGGGCTCGGCCACCACCGGACCGGTGCCCGGGGCCACGTCCACCCCGAAGCCGATGGCCGCCGCCGGCACCACGATGTCGGAGAAGAAGATGGCGGCATCGGTCCCGTAGCGGTCCACCGGCTGGCGGGTCAGCCGGGCCACCAGCTCGGGCTGGGCGATGGCCTCGAGGATGCTGCCCGACCCGCGGGCCGCCCGGTACTCGGGGAGCGACCGGCCGGCCTGGCGCATGAACCACACCGGGACGTGGTCCACCGCAGGCCCCGGCAGGCCCGGATGAACGGCGAGTCGTCGAAGCGGGGCGATCCGGTGTTCGCTCACGGTCGAAGACCCGGTCCGCCCTCAGCGGACGGGTCGGACAGGTCGGGGGCGCCGACCGGCCGTGGCCCGGTGGCCGCCGACGCCGGCCCGGCCAGCGGCGACTCCCGCGGGTTCGGCCATGGCCCGAGTCTAGGAGAGCGGGCTGCGCCGAATCGGCCGGCGGCCCCCGTCGCGGCCCGGGCGAGCCGGGCATACAATCGAGGGTTCCCCTGAGCCGGACGGGGTAGGGAGATCGGAGGTGGGGGTGGAAGCAGAGCAGCAGGCCGAGCAGGAGTTCGTGGACATGGCCTACGCCCGCCTCGACGCCATGCGGAGCGATGCCAACGCCATGCTCGAGGGGGTGCTCGACCTGGGCCGGGGGGGCACGTTCCAGTCGCGGACCGAGCGGGACGTGATCGTCCGGACCAGCCTGGCCCGGCTGGAGCAGCTGGACATCGGGGACCAGGCCCTGACCTTCGGCCGGATCGACCGGCTGCGGGACGGAGCCGATCAGTCCCGACGGCGGGTCCGACGGAGACGGCGGCGCACGGCGGGACGGCCCCGACACCGAGACCTTCCACATCGGCCGGCTGGCCATCCACAGCGCCGACCACGATCCGCTGGTGGTCGACTGGCGGGCCCCGATCGCCGAGCCGTTCTACCGGGCCACCGGGCGCGACCCCCAGGGCCTGGTGCTCCGCCGCCACCTGGCCCTGGAGGGCCGGCGGGTGGTGGGCCTCGAGGACGAGCGGTTCGTCGACGCCGGGCTCACCGGGCGGACCCCGGCGAGCCGACCGAAGGCTCCGACGGCGGGGCGGCGGAGGGCGAGCGGCGAGCTGATCGTCGGCGACCTGCCCATCGGCGGGCCGGCCGCCCTGCTGGCCGCGCTGGACCGGGCCCGGTCGGGTCGGATGACCGACATCGTCTCGACCATCCAGCGCGAGCAGGACGAGATCATCCGGGCCCCGCTGACCGGGGTGCTGGTGGTCCAGGGCGGGCCCGGGCACCGGCAAGACGGCGGTGGCCCTCCACCGGGCCGCCTACCTCCTCTACACCCACCGGTTCCCCCTCGAGCGCCAAGGCGTGCTGGTGGTGGGGCCCAACCCCCTGTTCCTCCGCTACATCGAGCAGGTGCTGCCCTCGCTGGGGGAGACCGGCGTCACCCTGTCCACCGTCTCGGGCCTGGTGACCGAGATCCGGACCAAGGAGAACGGACCGGTCGACGTGGCCCGACTGAAGGGGGACGCCCGGATGGCCAAGGTGGTGGCCCGCGCCGTCCGGACCCGCCAGCGGGCCCTGGCCGACGACGTGGCCATCCCCTACGGCGCCCTCCTCCTCCGGCTGACCCGGGAGGACAGCAGGCGGATCGTGGACATGGTCCGGCGTCGACCCGGCACCCACAACGCCCGCCGGCGCCTGGTCGAGCAGTCGGTGGCCCAGCTGCTGGCCGACCGGGCCCGCCAGACCCAGCAGACCCTCGGCGTCGGGGTCCCGGCCTCGGTCACGGCCTTCCCCGGCTACGAGGACCCCTCCGAACTGGCGGACGACGAGTTCGACCTCGAGGACTTCACCCGCAAGGTGAAGCGGGTGCCGGAGCTGGCCGAGGCCCTCGACCGGATGTGGCCCCGACTCTCGCCCCACGAGCTGCTCCACGACCTGTTCGGCGCCCCACCGCTCATCGCCGCCGCCGCCCGTGGGATCCTCTCGGCCGAGGAGCAGTACCTGCTCCACCGGCCCCGGTCGGCGTCGTTCGAGGAGGTGGCGTGGACTCCGGCCGACGCCGCCCTGGTGGACGAGGCCCGGGCCCTGCTCGGGCCCCGCGGGGGCAACGCCGAGGACGGGGTGCGCAAGTACGGGCACATCGTGGTGGACGAGGTCCAGGACCTCTCGCCCATGCAGCTGCGGATGCTGACCCGTCGGTCGCTGTCGGGATCGATGACCGTGGTGGGGGACATCGCCCAGGCCACCGCGCCGTGGGCTCCGAGCGGCGTGGGCGGACATCACCGACCACCTGCCCCGCCGCCGGCCGGCCCGCTCGGTGGAGCTGACCGTCAGCTACCGCACGCCGGCCGAGGTGTTGGCCGTGGCCAGCCGGGTCCTGGCGGTGGCCGCCCCCGAGCTCACGCCCGCCCACCCCGGTCCGTCGCACCCAGGTGGAGCCGAGGATGATCCCGGTCCGCCGCCACGACGGGACGTCCCAGGGGGCCACGGTCGGCGACCTGGCCCGCAAGGTGGCCGAGGTGGCCGGGGAGGAGGTGGCGGCGGTGACACCGGGGCGGGTGGCCATCCTGGCTCCCGAGACGCTGCTCCCCGTACTGGCCGAGGCCCTGGCCACCGCCGAGCTGCCGGTGGTCGACGCCCGGGACATGCGCAAGGGCGGACTGTCCGAACCGCTGGTGCTCCTGGCCGCCGACGCCGCCAACGGGCTCGAGTTCGACTCGGTGGTGGTGGTGGAGCCCGGGGTCATCGCCGGGGAGACCGCCCGGGGGCTGCGCACCCTGTACGTGGCCCTGACCCGCCCCACCCAGCGGCTCAGCGTGGTCCATCTGGCCCCGCTCCCGGCGGCGCTCGACGCCGGCTGAACCAGCCGGCCCAGATGCCGGTCCGCCCCTCGGGGCGGCCGCTCCGGCTGCTGGCGGGCCCCTGATTCTAGCCGGGCCGAGGGGCCGATCGGTGGCATCCCGGCGGGCCGGAGACGGCTGTCGGGTGGCCCCGGCCCGAGTTGGCCCCGCCGGTCGAAGTTCGACTAAAACTACGGCGTGACTCAGGCCCTCGCCGCCGAACCGGCGATCTCCACCCGCCAGCGCCACCGCCCCGACAAGCCCTCCATGCTGGCCGTGGGGGTCATCATCTGGCTGGGCTCCGAGGTGATGTTCTTCTGCTCCCTGTTCGCGGCCTTCTTCACCATCCGGGCCCACGCCTCGGTGTGGCCGCCGCCCGGAACCCACCTCGACACCATCCGGGCCGGCATCTTCACCCTGATCCTGGTGTCCTCCAGCTTCACCATGCAGAAGGCCGTCTGGGACCAGGAGCGGGGCGAACGCCGCAGCGCCAAGATCTGGGTGGTGGCCACCATCGTGCTGGGTGCGCTGTTCGTGGCCAACCAGTTCTTCGAGTGGGTCGGCCTCTCGCACAACCCGGCCACCAACCCCACCCACACCGCCTACGGGTCGCTCTTCTACATCATGTCCGGACTCCACGGCCTCCACGTGACCCTCGGCCTGGTGGCCATGCTCTTCCTCCTGGCCCGCCTGAAGGGCCCCAAGGGCGACCCGGGGGAGACGCCGGTCTTCCAGGGCGTCAGCTACTACTGGCACTTCGTCGACGTGGTCTGGGTCGGCCTCTACGCCTGCCTGTTCCTCCTCAAATAGATGGGAACCCGGATCCGCACCGTGCTCCGCGCCCGGTTGGTGGCGCCCGCCGCCCTGGTCGGCGCGGTGGCCATCGTCGGCCTGTTGGCCTTCTCCCCGGCGGCCGCCCCGGCCGACCCCACCACCGCCCCGCGTCGACCACCCCGGTCAGCGCGCCGACCACCACCCTCCCCCAGCTGACCACCACCGCCACCACCGCGGCGCCGGTCAACAACTCCGCGGTGACCGCCTCGGGCGCCCTCAAGTACGCGGTCGCTCCTCCAACCAGACCGGCCTGTTCTACGTCTCGCTGCCCAAGGCGTTCGAGGCCCCCGGCCAGGCGCTGTTCGCCGCCAACTGCTCGAGCTGCCACGGGCCCGAGGCCCTCGGGACCACCCGGGCCCCCAACCTCCAGGGGCTGGGGGCCGGAACGGTCGACTTCTGGGTGTCCACCGGCCGGATGCCGCTGGCCAACTCGAGCATCCAGGCCACCCGCAAGCCGCCCCGGTTCAACCGGCTCCAGACCCTCGAGATCGCGGCCTGGGTGCAGTCCCTGACCCCGGGCGAAGGGCGTCCAGGTGCCGGTGGTCAACACCAACGACGCCGACCTCGAGTCCGGCAACACCCTGTTCACCCTCAACTGCGCCGCCTGCCACACCATCACCGGGGCCGGTGACGCCCTGGCCGACGGGGCCTACGCCCCCAGCCTGCACCTGGCCACCCCCACCCAGATCGTGGAGGCCATCCGCTCCGGTCCGGGGAACATGCCCCACTTCAGCGAGGGCAACATCACCAACACCGAGGCCCGGGACATCGCCGCCTACGTGCACGGGGTCATCCAGCACCCCTCCGACCCCGGCGGGGTCGGCCTCGGCGGGATCGGCCCGGTGGGCGAGGGCTTCGTCGGCCTGCTGGTCGGCGTGGGCGTGCTGATGCTCGTCTGCTTCTGGATCGGAGACCGCACGTGAGCGACGAGTCGCCCCGTCTCGAGGGCCCCCTCCCGACGGCCGCCCTGGACGATCCCCACCTCCAGCCCTACGCCAAGCAGCCCGAGGCGGCCCAGACGGTGGCGGCCGTCGCCATGCTCATCGGGTTCCTGGGCTTCGTCGGATTCGGCGTGGCCTACTGGGTGGCGGCCAACACCCAGTGGGAGGCCGTCACCCTCGGGGTGGGCCTGCTCGGCCCTGGGCTTCGGGGTGACCGCCTGGGGCAAGTACCTGATGCCCCAGGGCCCCTTCGTCGAGGAGCGCCACGAGTTCCACTCCACCGAGGACGAGCGCGAGGCCATGACGGCGGCCGTCACCGAGCGCGGTGGCATGGTGGTCCAGCGGCGCAAGCTGCTCGGCGGCCTGTTCGCCCTGGGCTCCACGGCCATGGGCATCGTGCTGCTCTTCCCCCTCCTGCGCTCGCTCGGCCCCAAGCCGGCCAAGTCGGAGGACGCCAACGGCAACACCCCGAATCGCTGTTCGCCACCAACTGGAAGAAGGGGAGCCAGCTGGTCACGGTGACGGCCGCCAGGTCACCGTCGACGACCTCGACGTCGGCGGGGTGCTGACCGTGTTCCCCCGGGGCTTCGCCGGCTCCTCGCCCGACCAGGTCATCCTGATCCGGCTGGCCGTGCTGGGCCCCCTCGACCCCCCGACCCGATCGCTCCTCCGGGACGCACCGACTGGGGGGTGCACGGGTACGTGGCCTACTCCAAGATGTGCACCCACCTCGGGTGCCCGGTCGGGCTCTACCAGGAGCAGACCCAGCAGCTGGTCTGCCCCTGCCACCAGTCGATCTTCAACGTCGTCGCCGGCGCGCTGCCCGAGTTCGGGCCCGCCCCGCGGCCGCTGCCCCAGCTGCCCATCACGGTGGACTCGGCCGGGTACCTGACCGCCAATGGCAGCCTCAACCAGGCCCTCGGGCCCGGATTCTGGGAGCGCCCATGATCGACAAGACCATCGACAAGTCCCTGCGCTGGGTCGACGACCGGTTGGGCGTGGCCAAGGGCGGTCGTACCTTCCTCGACAAGATCTTCCCCGACCACTGGTCGTTCATGCTGGGGGAGATCGCGCTGTACTCCTTCGTGGTGCTGCTGGCCACCGGGGTGTTCCTGTCCCTCTACTACGTGCCGTCGGCCCACGAGATCGTCTACCACGGCTCCTACGTCCCGCTCCGGGGCCAGCGGGTATCCGAGGCCTACGCCTCGTCGGTGGGGCTCTCCTTCGACGTGCGGTCCGGTCTGCTGATGCGCCAGGCCCACCACTGGGCCGCCGACATCTTCCTCGGCTCCATCGCCGTGCACATGGCCCGGGTGTTCTTCACCGGCGCCTTCCGCAAGCCCCGCGAGTTCAACTGGATCGTGGGCGTGACCATGCTCATCCTGGGCATCGTCAACGGCTTCCTCGGCTACTCGCTCCCCGACGACCTGGTGTCGGGGACCGGCATCCGCATCGCCTACTCCATCATCGAGTCCATCCCCCTGGTCGGGACCTACCTGGCCTTCTTCGTGTTCGGCGGGAACTACCCGGGGAACGGCGTGATCATCCCCCGGTTCTTCATCCTCCACGTCCTGATCGTGCCGTTGGTCCTGATCGGGCTGCTGGCCGCCCACCTGGGGCTGCTGGTCAAGCAGAAGCACACCCAGTTCCCCGGGAAGGGGAAGACCGAGCACAACGTGGTGGGCTCGCCCATGTTCCCCACCTTCATGGCCAAGACCACCGGCTTCCTCTTCATGACCACCGCCGTCATCTTCCTGCTGGGGGGCTTCGCCCAGATCAACCCGATCTGGCAGTTCGGCCAGTACGAGCCGTACCAGATCTCCTACGCCGTGCAGCCGGACTGGTACATGGGATGGCTGGACGGGGCGCTGCGCATCATGCCCAGCTGGGAGTGGGTCGGCTGGGGTCACACCATCCCCCTCGAGGTCTTCCTGCCGGCGGTGATCTTCCCCGGCCTCATCTTCAACATCCTGCTCATCTGGCCCTTCATCGAGTCGAGGCACACCAAGGACCTCGCCTACCACAACCTGTTGGACCGGCCCCGGGACCGGCCCAAGCGGACCGGGGCCGGCGCGGCCATGCTCACCCTGCTGGGCATGACGTTCTTCGCCTCGTCCACCGACGTCATGGCCAACTTCTTCCAGCTACCGCTCAAGTGGGTGCTCTGGTTCTTCCGCTTCGCCGTGGTGATCGCCCCGATCATCGCCTACTTCCTGGCCTACAAGATCTGCAACGAGATGCGGGCCGGCCGAGGGCGTCGGCAAGCGCAAGCGGGCCTTCGTGGTGACCCGGTCCGAGGACGGCGAGTACTCCACGGTCCCGTCGCTGCCCCGGCCCGGGGACGGCACGAGGGAGCTCGACGCCATGCCGGTGCCCACCTACATCGACCTGGTGCCACCGGAGCTGGCCACCGGGAGGGCGTCCGCCGGGTCATGCGCTGACCGACCCTCGTCCGGCTCCGCCGGTCCTGTGCTCCGCCGGTCCTGTGCTCCGCCGGTCCTATCCGCCCGTCCTATCCGCCGGTCCTAGGTGGAGTGGAGGAAGGCAGGGATCCGATGGGCGGGGAAGGAGATGACCGAGCACAGGCAGGTGTGCCGGACCACCACCGCGTTGAGGGCCTGCAGACGACGTAGGTCGGCCGGGGCCAGGCCGGGGATGCCGGCCAGCGCCGCGACCACGTACTCGCTGAACAGATCGCCCACATCGTCGGCGTGCCCCACCGCGGTGAGCTGGTCGGAGATCTTCCGCTGCAGCGCCACCAGCTCGGCCTGCTGGGCCGGGGGCAGGGGGTGGGACACCGCCAGTACCTCGGCTCCCGGGGCCCGTGAGATCAGGCTGTAGAGCTCGCTCTCCTCGGTGACGTACCACACCGACCGGACGTCGGACGGGGCCGCCGTGCGCGTGTAGCCGAACTGGTAGCCGAGCCCCCGGTCGACGTAGACCGGGTCGCCGTCCCGCGCCAGCTGGTCGACCACGGCGGCCTGGAGCCCCCCGAGGGGCGAGCCCGAGTACCGGACCAGCACCTTGCCGTGGGGCTGACCCTCCCGTTGCAGCTGGTGGATGATCGAGGTCGCCACCGGCTCCATCGGCGCCACCGGCCCGTCGGCCGCCGCCACGGTGCGGGTGAAGCCGACCGAGCCCACGCCGTCACTGCGGCCAGCCCACAGCAGAGCACCACGGTGGCTCGACGGCGTGAGTCCGGGATCGTCTCCACCAGCACCACCAGGCTCATCACCACCGTGGCGGCTCCGATGGGGATGCGCCAGAAGAAGAGGTAGGGGAGGGCTGGGCCGGTGAGCACGGACAGGGTCACGGTGCCGGCCACCACGGCGACGGCCAGCAGTTCGGCCAGGGCCACCAGATCGGCGCGCCGCCGCCAGCGGGCCAGGCCCCAGCTGGCCCCGATCAGGGCCACCGGGACCACCAGGTAGGCGAGCGACGAAGGCGACGTGAGCGAGGTGAAGCGGTTGGCCGGGTCGGGGCCGCCGAGCCAGGGCGGCCGCCAGCGGAACTCGGTGGCCAGGTAGCCGAGGGCCTGGTGGAGCCCGAGGAGGGGAGGTGGGGGGCGCCGTCCAGACCGAGATAGAACTGGACCAGGCGGACGGTGTTGCCCGGGTAGTGGACCGCGGTGTCGACCACCAGCGGGACGAACCACATCACCGCCAACACCACAGTGGGGGCCACCACAGCGACCACCGCCGGAGCCTTCGGCCGTCCCGGTGCTCGGCCAGGAGGAGGCGCGACCACCGCCCAGACGCGAGACGGCCAGCACGGGCAGCGCGTAGCCCACGTGGGTCTGGACCAGGAAGGAGCCGACGAAGGCCAGGCCCACCAGCCGCCGGCCCTGCCCGACCCCACCACCCAGGCCTGGAGCAGGAGGAGGGTGAAGAACGGGAAGGGGAGGTAGGGGTTCCACAGCTGCTGGAAGATCCATGGCCCGGTGGCCCAGTAGGACAGCGTCACGACGGCCAGCCACGGGACCATCCACCGGAGGCCCCCCGTCCGCCACGACAGGCGGGCGATCCAGGCCACGGCCACGCTTGCAGGAGGACGTTGCCGACCAGGGAGGCCCAGGCCTGCTGACGGGCCGCCGGCCGAGAACAGCGCCAACAGGTAGTACATGGCCGGCCCGGGGTGGTTCCAGCCGAACCGGCTGTAGGGACCGGTGAGCGGGGTGTCCGACGAGAAGGACCAGACGTCCCGGATCCGGAGGTCCAAGATGGCCTGGTCGCCGACCGGGACGTAGACCCGTCCCCAGCGCTGGATGAGGACGACGACGATGGGGAGGAGGGCGACGCGGCGACCAGCACCGCCGCGGCCACCGCTCCCCGGCTCCCGTCCCGCCCGGTCCGGTGGCCCGACCGGTGTCGCCGGCTCGACCCCGGGGCGGTGGGTGCGGGGCCTGGTCGACGATCGACACGGATTCAGGCCGTGGTGGGGAAGGGCGGGAGTCCGCTGACCGCGTGCCCCTTCATCACGGGGAGACTGTAGGGGAGGCCTCCGAGCCACGGTCAATGACCCCGGCCACCGATTGACGGGTTAGCTCCGTCGGTGCCAGATTCTCGGGGACCGACCCGAGGGCCGTGCCCCCGGGGAACCGATGGCGAGGAGCAGGCCACCGATGCCCGGCGTCTACCTAGTGACCGACAGCTCGAGCGACCTGGTGCCGAGGAAGAGCTCGACCCGCTTCGGGTCGAGATCGTGCCCCTGACCATCCGGTTCGGGTGCCGGGAGTACACCGACCGGCAGGACCTCGACGGTCGAGCGACTTCTACGCCATGATGGCCCGACCGAGGCCCTGCCCCAGACGGCCTGTCCGTCGCCGGGTGCCTTCGAGGCCGCCTTCCGTCGGGCCGAGGAGGCCGGTGCCGACGCCGTGGTCTGCCTCACCATCTCCGGCCAGCTGTCCAACACCTGCCAGTCGGCGAACACCGCGGCGGCCGGCTTCGAGGGTCGGTTCCCGGTCCACGTGGTCGACAGCCGGTCGGTCTCGAGCGGACTGGGCACGTTGGTGCTGGAGGCTGCCGAGTTCGGCGGCGGCTGGTGCCGACGCCGATGCCGTGCTGGCGGTGATCCACGGAGCTGCTGGGCCGGACCCACGTACTGGCCGCCCTCAACACGCTGGACAACCTGAAGAAGGGTGGCCGCATCGGCGGGGCCAAGGCCATGGTGGCCTCGATGCTGTCGATCAAGCCGCTCATCGACGTGAGCGGAGGGGTGGTGCAGGAGGCCGGGCGGGCCCGCACCCGCACCAGAGGTCCTCCAGCTGCTGGCCGACCGCCTGCTGGCCGCTGGGGAGGTCGAGCACCTGGCGGTGATGCACGGCGAGGCCGCCGACCTCGACGAGTTCCTCGATCTCATCGGTCCCCGCTTCCCCCGTATCGGCCATCCGGGTCGGCGAGCTGGGTGCGGTCATCGGCTCCCACGGTGGACGCCCAGATCATCGGGGTCAGCTGGGTCGGAACCGCGTAGTCGGGTTCGCCCACAATCTGATCCGGGCTGCTGCGACACCCCACGCCGAGACCGGACTGGGGCGGCCAGGTAGCTTCAGATCGGCACCGCCCCGCCGGCTCTCCATGGTGCCCCCGATGGCGGCCGACAGGACAGGGCGCCGCCGATCGGGGCCAGCCACAGCCCGAACACGAAGGTGAGCACGGTGAACAGGGCCCCCATGCCCAGGATGAACGGCCAGATGCTCGACCCGGGGAACGACTCGACGGTGCCGGCCCCTTCGGCCATGTCGGCCTTGGGGTCGTCGTCGGGCTGCGGCTTCATCTTGTACGACCACCACAGGTAGTACGAGCCGGGGAGCAGGCCGAGCAGCGCGGAGCCGATGAGCATCAGGAAGCCGGCGTCCTCGTAGCTGGTGAACCAGTAGACGATCCCGATGATGCCGAAGAAGACGCCGATGCCGGCCAGGAACAGCGCGTAACCCTCACGAGCCGGCCCCGACGG
Source organism: uncultured Acidimicrobiaceae bacterium (assembly GCA_963717885.1). GTDB lineage: Bacteria > Actinomycetota > Acidimicrobiia > Acidimicrobiales > RAAP-2 > Bog-756. The sequence continues at coordinate 864,482 of CAVQXB010000001.1, forward strand.
TCTCGCTCTCGTCCACCGGGGTGGCCGGCCGGGCCTTGGGCGGCCGGTGGATGGTGCGGTGTTCAGGGTGGTTGTAGTCCCAGGTGGGCCGCTCGGACCGGATCGGGGGGAGGTGGGTGTAGTTGTGGTGCGGCGGCGGCGACGAGGTGAACCACTCGAGGGCGTGCCCGTCCCAGGGGTTGTCACCGGCCGGGACCGGGTGCCGCCACGAAGTCCACAGGTTGGCCAGGAAGAACAGGAACGAGGCTCCGATGATGAAGGCTCCCACCGTCGAGATCACATTGAGTGTGGTCCACCCGTTGGACGGCAGGTAGTCGGCCACCCGGCGGGGCATGCCGTACAGGCCCACCAGGTACTGGGGCATGAAGGTCACCCAGAACCCGATGAACAGTACCCAGAAGTGGAGCTTGCCCAGGCGTTCGTTCAGCATCCGGCCGAACATCTTCGGGTACCAGAAGTAGAACCCGGCGAACCCGGCGAACACGGTGGTGCCGATGAGCACCTGGTGGAAGTGGGCCACCACGAAGTAGGTGTCGTGGGTCATGAAGTCGACCGGCGGCGAGGCGAGCAGCACCCCGGTCACCCCGCCCATGAGGAAGGCGAACAGGAAGCCGATGGAGAACAGCATCGGGGTCTGGAAGCTGAGCTGGCCGCCCCACATGGTGCCGATCCAGTTGAAGAACTTGATGCCGGTGGGCACGGCGATCAGGTAGGAGAGCAGGGAGAAGAACGGCAGGAGGACCACGCCGGTGGTGAACATGTGGTGGGCCCACACCCCGGTGGACAGGGCGGCGATGGACATGGTGGCGAAGACCATGCCCTTGTAGCCGAACAGCGGCTTGCGGGAGAACACCGGGATGATGTCGGTGACCATGCCGAAGTAGGGCAGGGCCAGGATGTACACCTCGGGGTGGCCGAAGAACCAGAACAGGTGCTGCCACAGGACCGGGACCCCGCCCCCCTGCACGGTGAAGATGTGGGTGCCGAAGTGGCGGTCGCAGAACAGCATCACCACCGCGCCGAACAGCACCGGGAAGGCGATGAGGATCAGGATGCCGGTGACCAGCATGTTCCACGAGAAGATCGGCATCCGGAACATGGTCATCCCCGGGGCCCGCAGGTAGAAGATGGTGGCGGCCAGGTTGACCCCGGTGAAGATGGCCGAGAACCCGGTGAGGGCCAGGGCCATCAGCCACAGGTCGGCGCCGGCCCCGGGGGAGTTGATGGCATTGGACAGCGGGGCGTAGGCCACCCATCCGAAGCTGGCCGCCCCGCCGGCCACCAGGAAGCCGGACATCATCACGATGGAGCCGCTGAGGTACAGCCAGTACGAGAGGGCGTTCAGACGGGGGAAGGCCATGTCCGGCGCGCCCACCTGGAGCGGCACGATGTAGTTGGCCAGACCACCGAAGGCGAAGGGCCCGGCGAACAGGTAGAGCATCAGACTGCCGTGCATGGTGAACAGCTCGTTGTAGGTCTGGAACGAGACCAGCGACGAGGTGGGGTCGGCCAGCTGGGTCCGGATGACCAGGGCCATGATGCCGGCGATGAAGAACAGGATCAGCGAGGTGATCATGTAGCTCTTGCCGATCACCTTGTGGTCGGTGGAGGTCAGCCAGTTGAGCAGGCCGGTGGGGCCTTCGTGGTGGGCGTGGTCGCCGTGCTCGTGCTGGAGGCCGGGGGTATGTCCGTCGGGGCCGCCGGGCTCCTCGGGGGCGACCAGGTCAGGGGGCTCGATGGTGGTGGTCATGCGGATCCTTTGGCCGAGGAGGGCGACGAAAGTGCATTGGACGGGGTAGATGGTGGTGTCGCGGGGCGGGATGTTGGAGGCCGAGCAGCCCCGCCTCGCTGCAGGGTGTTGCCCGGCCCGGACCTGGGCGCTGGCCCAGGCGTGGAAGGCCACCGGGCTCACCGCCCGCACGCTGAACAGCATCTCGGAGTGGTACAGCCCGCAGATCTGGGTGCACTGGCCGTTGTAGGTGCCGGAGTGGAGCACGTTGAAGTCGAAGAAGTTGGTCACACCGGGAAGGGCGTAGCGGCTGAAGTTGAAGTCCCGCAGGTAGAAGCCGTGGATCACGTCGTCGGAGACCAGGGTGATCTGCACGGTCTGGCCCACCGGCACCACCATCTGGGGTCCGTGGTTGTTGGGTCCGTTGGTGGTCTCGCCGGCCACCCCCACGTTGAGGTCCGGGGTAGTCGAACCGCCAGCCCCACTGGAAGGCGGTGACCCGGATCTGCACCACCGGCTGCCCGGTGGTGGTGAAGCGGGCACCAGGCGTCACGGTGGCGTCGACATTGTTCTCGGTGAGCACGGTGAACACGAACAGCACGGCCACGATGAGGATCGGGACCACGGTGTAGAGGATCTCGATGGGGATGTTCTCGTGGAACTGGCGGGGCATCTCGTCGGACCGCTTCCGGTAGCGGAACACGGTCCACAGGATGAGGAGGAACACCAGTCCGCCGACGATGATGCCGGTGGTCATCATCCCCGAGTACAGCTTGAAGGTGTCCTTGCCCTGGGTGGTGGCCCCGCGGCTGGCTCCGTAGCTGGGATAGAAGTTGCACCCGCCGAGAACGAGGGGTGCGGCCACGGCCACTCCGGCGGCCCACCGTCCCCAGCGACGCTTCGGGATCGGGCCGGACGAAGCCCCTCCGCCTCCGGGCGCGGGTGGGACGTCCCCCCGTGCGGAGCGTGCGGACCGGGTTGTGAATGCGTTCACGGCGATGACACTAGTGGGCACGGGACCAGAAGTAGAAGTTCAGATCGGGCTCCAATTCCGCTGGGCGAACTCCCAGTTCAGAGGGGTGCCCACGACCACCGGCCGACCGGTCTCAGCCGGTGGCCCCGTCCTGCCCGCCACCGGACTCCCGGGCGGCCCACGAGAACACCCCGTGGGCCATGGTGGACGACGCCGCGTCGGCCCGCCGGGTGAAGACGGTGCGCCGTACGTCCTGCACTCCGGGATCGTCCGGCGCGGCCAGCCAGGCCAACTCGGCCAGGTGTCCGGCCAGGCGGAGGGCGCCCTCGGCGGGGTCCTGCGGCGACCCGGCCAGCCCGGCCTCCGGGCCACGGTCCGGAGCCTCGGTGCCGAGCAGGGCCAGAGCCCGGTCGGCCAGGGCGCCGGCCCCTCCGGCCAGCCCGGCCAGCTCGAGGGCAAGGTCTCGCTCGGGCGCCGGCTTGAGCGTGGCCGGGTTGCCGTCCCACCATCCGCCGTAGAGGCGCCACACGGTGCGGACCACGAACTCGGGCTCGTCGTAGACCGGCCGGAGGTAGGGCCGCTCCATCAGGTGGGCGGGGGGTGTCACGGTGTGGATGACCTCGTCGAGCCGCGCCCCGTTGTTCATGAGGGCCAGCGTCTGGTTGACCAGCGACTCCAGGAGGTCGGCGGTGTCACCCAGGGCCTGGATCACCCGGGCTTCCCCCAACACCGGGAAGCCGTGCCCGGGCAGGAGCACCAGGGGCCCGCCGGCCGGGCGGTCGTAGAGAGCCAGCATCTGGCGAAGGGCGTCGGCCCACTCGAGCGGATAGCGCTGGACCTTCTGAGGGTTGCCGGCGTTGGGCGAGGCCCAGATGAACAGGTCGCCGCAGCACAGCACCCGCGAGTCGGGGAACCACGTCCAGGTGTGGTCGTCGGTCTCCCCCTTGGCGTGGTGGAGCTCGGCCCTGGTCCCGCCGATGTCGAGATCGAGGTGGTCCCGGTAGGTGCGGTCGGGGTACCGGTACTCGGTGGGCCACTGCAGGGAGTCGATGTCGAACTGCCGCCGGTTGATGATGCCGTTGTAGCCGGCGGTCTTGATGTAGCGGTCGAAGCGCGCCGGCAGGGCCTCGTGGGCCACGACCACCGGTTCGGGCCAGCCGGCCTCGGCCGACTCCGCCGCCCACACCGGCACCCCGAAGACGTGGTCGATGTGGCCGTGGGAGTAGACCGCGGTGTGGAGCCTCCCGGTCTTCCACGACCGCAGGGTGCGGTGGATGTCGGCGGCCATGAAGGCGCTCCCGGTGTCCACCAGTACCAGCCCGTCCTCGGTGCTCACCGCCGAGACGTTGGCAAAGGACGGCACGAACCCGACGCCCTCGGCCACTTCGGCCATGCCGGCCGTGGGGCTGAGGGGATGGACCTCGGTGGTGCTTACCCGGCCGTCCCAGAGCTTGTCGGCCAGGCCCAGGACGTCGGGTGGGTCGGCTGGGTCCGACACCTTCAACCGCCGGCCGGTCCGCCGGAGGTCGGCGTCCCCGGTCGGCCCGATTCGGTCGATGTGGCCTTCCCGGTCAGGCGGCCGGCCCCCCGGATGGCCCGCTTCACCTGTGCTTCAGCCTCGGGTCCGTGCTTGGCCAACGCCCGGCGGCCCGACGCCGATGCCACCCCGGCAGCCCGCCCGGCCCACCGCGCCGCGGCCCCGGGGGTGGACGGTGGGGTGGTGTCGCCCGTGGCACCGAGCCCGGACCGGTCGGTGGAGTCCTCGGAGCGGGCGGTGGGGTCGTGGGCCACCGCGGCGGTGGCGTCGATGACCATCGGATCGTTGCGGCGGGACGCCGTTCGTCGAGAGCGCGTGGACGGTTGCATGTCGGTGAGGGTAGCCAGTCGGATCAGGCCGACGGCGGCGAACTCGAGGACGATGATCCCCTCGATGTCCGGCCGCAGGGCCGGGACGACCGGGGACACCGCCACCAGAGCGGAGAGCGCGATCAGCAGGGTGAGATGGAGCCAGGGCCGGCAGACCCGGATGATCCCCAGCGGACCGTGCGCGGTGACGGCCAGCGCGGTGAAGGCCACGGCCGCTCCTACCATCACCCCGCTGTTGGACACGTGGACCGAGACGTCCACGAGGACGAAGGCCACGACCAGTTCAGCCACCTGGAGGGCCCAGAAGGGGATCCAACGCCGGCGGCCGACCCCCGGAAGGCGCCGACCGGGCCGGGCCGGGCGCCTTCCCCTCACTCATCGTGGCCTCGCGCCGGAGGTCGCGGCTACGAGGTCGCCGAGCCCGACTGGCCCTCGACGTTCACCTGGACGGGCGGCGGAGCGGCGGGCGGGTTGACCGCCGCCGGGGGGGTGGCCTGGGTCACCGCGGCGTTGCCCTTGCCGTCGTCGCTGGAACCCTCGTCGAGTCCCTTCTTGAACTCCTTCTGGGCCGAGCCCAGGGAGCGGGCCAACTTCGGGATCTGGGTCGATCCGAACAGCACCAGCACCACGACCACCAGGATGATGATGCCGTCTACGCCGAAGATCTCTGAGGGTGGGCCGAAGTGCACGATCGTGTCTCCTTCTCTGGGCGACCGGAACCGCCTGTGGACTGCGTAACCAGGTTAGACCTGTCCGTCCTGGCTCGCTGCGCAGCCCCACCGGGTGGCGCACTTCCGTATTCGGCGCGGCCGCCCGGGCCGGATGACCGGGTCAGCCGGCCAGGAACACCCCGAGGCACAGGGCGGCCACCGAGGCCAGGGCCCCGACGGCCCCCCAGATGGCGGTGGCGCGACGGCTCGAGGCCCGCTGATGGAGGAAGACGGCGACCCCGGCCACCACCACCACGGCGATCTTGGCCATGAGAACGGCCTTCCAGGCCGACGAGGCGTCCTTGACCGTGAGGGACCCGATGTTCCAGAAGCCGGTCACCACCAGCACGCCGTAGGCCGGCCACAGCAGCCGTCCGAGGGCCCGGCCCACCGCCTTGGGGGCGTCCTCACCGAAGGAGCGGACCGTGGGCAGGAGCCCGAGTACGGTGAACTGCCCGCCGACCCAGACGGTGGCGGCCAGGACGTGCAGGATCAGCCGGAACCCGCCGAGGCCGTCGGAGAGGGTCGGGACGGAGGAGCCGACCAGGCTCACCGGCCGGTCCAGTTGGGCTTGCGCTTCTCGGCGAAGGCGATGGGTCCCTCCATGGCGTCGGCCGAGCCGAACACCTCGGGCACGGCCGCGTTGTTGATCGCCCAACCCTCGGCGTCGGGCAGCTCGCCGGCCTGCTTCATCACCCGCTTGGAGGCCCGGACGGCCAGGGGTGCGTTGTCGGCGATGGTGCCGGCCAGGGCCAACGCCTCGTCCATCAACTTGTCGGCCGGGACGACCCGGTTGATCAGCCCGAGGGCCAGGGCCCGCTGGGCGTCGATGGGGTCGCCGGTGAGAGCCAGCTCGAGGGCGATGGCCGGCGGGATCCGCTTGGGAAGCCGGACGAGGCCGCCGGCTCCGGCCATCAGGCCTCGCTTGACCTCGGGGATCCCGAACTTGGCCTCCTCGACCGCCACCACCAGGTCGCAGGAGAGCATGATCTCGCACCCTCCGGCCAGAGCCGACCCGTTGACCGCGGCGATCAGGGGCTTCGCGAAGTCGCGTTGGGCGATGCCCCCGAAGCCTCCCCTGGCTCCCATGATCTCGCCGGCCTCGCCGGCGGTGAACGCCTTCAGGTCCATGCCGGCGCTGAAGGCCTTGTCCCCACTGCCGGTGACGATGACCACCCAGCAGTCGTCGTCGACCTCCAGCTCGTCGAAGGCCGACGCAAACGCCCGCGATACGGCGCCGTTGATGGCGTTGCGGGCCTCCGGCCGGTTGATGGTGAGGATCTCGATGTGACCCTGGCGTTCACGAAGCAGCTCGGACATGGCGGTCTCCCCCTGAGCGGTCAGCCTGCCGCCAGACGGTAGCGCGCCGGACCGGGCTGGACGATCACGGCGCCCCCGACCAGATCCGATCGGGTCGAGCTCGCCCATGGCCACGACCACCTCGTCGTCGGCCGGGGCCAGGGCCATCTGGCGCCCGTCGGGCAGCCGGGCGATCACCGGCGCACCGGCCACCCCGACGCCGGAGTCCCAGATCACGGTGGCGGCCACCACCGTGGCTCGGGTGGCCTCGTCCACCTCCAATGCCGTCTCCACGGCCGATCCGTCGATCCGTGCCTGGGCGGCCGAGGTGTCGCCGCGTCGGAACCCACCCGGTGGCGGGGCGGAGCCGTAGATGCCGAGTGCGTGCTTGGTGATGAACCAGCCGAGCCCGGTGGCCAGTCCCGAGTCGATCGGCTCTCCCCGCCACGGAGGAGGTCGGTGACCGTGGCGATGCGTGGGTGGTGTAGTTGTTGCCCGGTCCTCCGAAGTAGGGGAGTCCGCCGGTGACGGTCAGCCCGCGGCGGTCGTCGGTGCCGATGCCCAGCGCCTCGGCGGCCAGTCTCCACCGCCGAGGGGAAGCAGGAGTAGATGTCGAGCAACTCGAGGTCGATCGATGCCGACGGCGGGCCCCGGCTCCGCGGCGAGCGATGCCGCCTCGAACAGGGCGGCGCCGGCGGCGGCGATGGCCGGGGACCGGCCGAGATCGGGTCGTGCGGCCGGGAACCGGACGTCGGTGGCCTCGGCCCCGGCCCAGACGAAGACGGCCCGGTCGGCCACGCCGGCCCGTCGGGCCGCGGCCAGCGAGCAGACCACCAGGGCCGCGCCCTGGTCCGAGCCGAGGAAGGCGGTCATCAGCTTGGTGTAGGGCTCCGCCACGATGCGGTTGCCCGGCGAGGCGGTGGCGATCTCGTCGGCCGTGCGGGCGGTGGGGAACCAGGCGTAGGGATGGTCGGCCGCCACCCCGGTGAACGGGGCGAACAGCCGGCCCAAGGCCTGGCGGTGACTGGCGGCGTCGTGACCGGCCCGCGTGCGCCACCACGCTCTCGAACAGCGGGTAGACGTGGATCGGCGCCAGGAGCCCGATGGCCGACTCGGCCGGGCCCACCCCCGGGAGGTCGTCGCCGACCACCGGGTCGGGCGGCAGCTGGGAGAGGCCCTCGTCCCGGGGCAGGCCCGGCGGCCCGTCGGGCCCGGGAGGACCGGATGGCCTCGGCCCCGGCGATGATCGCCACGGACAGCCGTCCCGCGGCGATGTCCGAGGCGGCCCGGTTGACCAGCCACTGCGGGGTGTTTCCCCCGATGGTGGAGACCTCGCACCGGGCGGTCGGGATGCCTATCCGTGCCGCCAGCTCGGCGGCCGGCGCCGGGCCGGTCCTGGTCATCACGTCGACCACCGAGAGGCGGTCGACGACGGCGCGCAGTCCGGGCACCAGGGCCAGCGCCTGCTGAGCAGGCCCGCTCCATCAGATCGACCGGGGTGACCAGGTCGTCTCGCTCGATGGACTGGCCCGAGGCCACCACCACCGGGATCCGCTCGGGGTCGGATCCGCTGTTCACCGGTTGGGGCCGGTCGTCGGGGCGGGCCGGTCGTCGGGGCGGGCCGGTCGTGGGATGGAGTCGGTCATCGGGGAGCGGAAGGACGGGGTGTCTCGGGCCGCAAGCTACCATCGCCCTCCGATTCGGGTGACCGGCTCCGGCGCCACATGGAAAGGTGGGGACGGTGTCCTCCAGCACAAAGCCATCGGAGGACCAGAGACCGGTGCGGCCGCTCCTGCCCGACGGCTTCGTCTTCGGGGTGGCCACCGCCGGCTACCAGGTCGAAGGGGGCTTCAACGGCCCGGGCGAGCCGTCCAACAACTGGCTTCCCTGGGAGCAGGTCGGGCGGGTCGAGCCCTCGGGAGGCGCGGTGGGCTTCTGGGAGCGTCCCGAGGAGGCCCTCGATCGTGCCGCCGCCCTCGGGTGCGACGGCTTCCGCCTGGGGGTGGAGTGGGCCCGGGTGGTGCGAGACGACGGACGGCGTCGACGCCGGCGCCCTCGAGCGCTACGCCGCCATCGGCGCGCGCCTGCGTCGATCGTGGCCTCGAGCCGTTGGTGACCCTCCACCACTTCACCCACCCCGAGTGGCTCGGGGACGACTTCTGGCTCCGGCCCGACGCCCCCGACCGCTACCGGGCCTGGGTCGAGGTGGCGGTGGAGGCCCTGGCTCCCTGGGTGCGGTGTTGGGTCACCATCAACGAGATCAACGTCCTGGCCATCGGCTCCTGGCTGCTCGGCATGTTCCCGCCCGGGAGGACCCTGGCCTTCGGAGGACGCCGCCATCGCCACCGACCACCTGCTCACTGCCCACGTCCTCGGCTACGAGGCCATCCACCGGCATCCGGCCGGACGCCGTGGTCACCACCAACAACAGCTGCATGAGCGCCTACGCCTACGACCGCATGCTGACCGACGTGCTGCTGGCCCGGAGCGCGGGCGTCGAGCGGGGCGAGGTGGACCGGTGGCTGGCCGAACGGGCCCGGGACCACGACGCCCTCGTCCCGGCGCCGGGGATCGTCGAGCGGCTGGTCGCGGCGGCTGGCGGGGGCCACCGCCCCGTACCGGCCGCCGGCGGTCGGCCGCGATGGATCCGACCCGGCTCGGCGGCAGCCTGGTCCACCGCCGTCGGCCGGTGCCCCGCCGAGCGGTGGACGCGGTCTACGACAGTCCCGCACGAGCGGACGCTCGACGTGCTCGGCCTCGACTGGTACGACCCCATGGTGGCCCGGCACTTCCGGCTGCCCGGCCACCGGACCGCCGGTGGGCGCAACCCCCTGCCGACCCGGGAGCTGTGGGACGACGTCCCCGATCCCGCCGGGCCTGGCCCGCTGGCTCGCCGCCCAGCGGGACCTGGCCCCCGGGCCTGCCGCTGTGGGTGGTCGAGAACGGGCTGTGCAACCGGGTCCGCAACGGTCACCCCCTGCGCCGGCTGGACGGATGGGACCGGCCCCGCTACCTCCGTGAGCACCTGGCCGCGGTGGTGGCGGCGGTCGACGACGGCGTCCCGGTGGCGGGCTACTGGCACTGGTCGCTGGTCGACAACTACGAGTGGGGATCGTACGAGCCCCGCTTCGGCCTCTACGGCGTCGACCGCCACCTCGGCGAGCGCGGGATGCGCTGGCTGGACACCGATTCCCTCGGTGACGACTCGGCCGGTGCCTACCGACGGCTCATCGCCGGGTTGCGGGCGGGCGACCGGTCGGTGCTCCGCTCCGCCTGAGACCGGGCGGGATCGGGCAGCCGGCTCGGGCCGGTCGAAGGCCGGCTACCGGCTACCGACGCCCAGCTGGGCCAGGACGTGCTCGGCCTGCTCCACCATCTGGGCCACGATGCTGGCCGCCGGGCATCAGGGTCTGGATGGCCCCCACCCCCTGGCCGGTCGGGTAGCACTCGCGCGTCGGGGTCGACCCCGGGGGTGTCCTCGCTCGCCTCCGAGGTGGAACGCCCCCTCCTCGATCGACTTGCCCAGCTGGGCCGGGAACGGGTCGAGCTCGGAGGGGTGCTCGTCGTAGAACCGGGTGAACTCGTTGCGCACCACCCGCATGGTCTTCCCGGAGAAGGCCCGGCTGATGGTGGTGCCGTCCTCCCCGGTCCGGATCAGGGCGTCCTTGTACCCGGCCACCCCCCGGGCCTCGGGCGTGGCGATGAACCGGGTGCCGACCCAGACGCCGTCCGCCCCGAGGGCCAGAGCCGCCGCCAGGCCCCGTCCGTCGAAGATCCCGCCCGGCCGCCACCACCGGGATGTGCGGCGCCGACGGCGTCGACGATCTGGGGGACGAGGGGCATGGTGGCGACCAGTCCGGTGTGGCCCCCGGCCTCGGTGCCCTGGGCCACCACGATGTCGCAGCCGGCGTCCAACGCCCGCCGGGCGTGGTCGACCTTGCCGCACATGTTGACCACCAGCACGTTGCTCCGGTGGCACAGATCGACCACCTCGGCGGGGACCCCGAGGCCGGCCACGAACACCGACGCGCCACCGGCGATGATCTGCTCGACCTGGCCCACCAGATCCCCGGGCATGGCAGTCAGCAGGTCGACGCCGAACGGCCTGTCGGTGGCCGCCCTGCACCTCGGCCATCTCCGCCACCATCCGCTCGTCGCTCATGGTGGAGGCCCCGAGGCATCCGAAGCCGCCTGCCTCGGACACCGCAGTCACCAGCGGGGCGTAGGACACGCCCCCCATGCCGGCCAGCATCACCGGATGGTCGATGCCGAGGACGTCGGTCAGTCTCGTCTTCATACTGGTCTCCCCCACGGCGGAACACGGCGGTCACCGGCCGCTGCCGGACGCCCGCGACGCACCCTACTGGGGCCTCCGGCGGGAGGGTGCGGCCGCTCACTCGAGATAGGGGCAGTGCCGGCACCCGGAGTGGCAGCACGTCCCCCGGTCCAGCAGGTACGACGCGGTCGAGGACGAACAGGCCGGTCCGCGGGTCGAGGTAGCCGGGCTCTCCCCGTGCCTGGGCTGCGGCGTGGGCGGCCAGGATCGGCTCCCGGTCGGGATGGTCGAGCGGCAACCGGGTCGGGTGCGGCTCGTCGAACGATCGCTCGGCCCGCTGGTCGGGAGAGGGATCGGCGGCCATCGGAGTCCTCAGCCCACGTCGGGCGAGGCCGGCGCCGGGGGTCGGGGCCAACCCGAGGAGGGTCCTACCGGATGAAGGGCAGGGAGCCCCCGCTTCCGCCGCGGCCGGCGCCGTTTGGAGTGGGCGTGGCGCGGCCGCCGAGCCGGTGGGAGCAGGTCGCGGCCCGACGGCGCGGCGAGGACCATGTCCACGGGGGGCTCGCTGGCCACGAAGTCCCGCTGGCGCACGAGTGCGAGGGAGCCCACGGCTCCGACGATGGCCACGACGAACGCGATGGCCATGAGGTGGTCGAAGGAGGTGGTGAACCCGACCTTGTAGGCGCCGATGAGGGCGTTCCGGGCCCCGGCCGAGGGGATGGCGGCGGCCGCCTCGCGGATGCCTCCGCCGTTGATGGCGTCGGTCAATCCGCTCCCGCCGTGGGCCAGCACGGCCCGTCCCTCGGGTGAGGTGGCCAGGACGGCCACCGTGTCGGGGCGGATCTGGTTCAGGAGCACGGCCCCGAGACCGGCGATGCCGGTGGCGAGACCGACCTGTCGGAACGTGCTCGACGTTCCGGTGGCCATGCCGCTCTGCTCGGGGGGCACCACCGACACCGTTGCCGAGGCCAGCACCGGGTTGGTGACGCCGACGCCGATCCCGGCCGCCACGAAGCCCGGGAGGAGCACGGTCCAGCTGGAGTCGGCCTGGACGTGGGACATCAGCTCACAACTCAGGGCCACGAAGAGCAGGCCCAGGCCGAAGAGGTAACGCGCCTGGACCCGGACGGTCAGCTTGCCGGCCACCGGGGCCACCAGGAAGGCCAGCATGGTCAAGGGCAGGAACCGGAGGCCGGCGGCGAAGGGCCCGTAGCCCAGCACCTCCTGAAGGTAGAGCGTGAGGTAGAGGAACATGGCGAAGATCGAAGCGGAGAAGGTGAAGGCGGCCAACAACACCCCGGTCATGGCGGGCCGTCGGAACAGGGAGAGGTCCAGCATGGGGTGGCGCTGGAGCCACTCGGCCAGGACGAACACCGCCAACATGACGGCCGAGCCCGCCAACAGCCCCTCGATGGTCCGGCTGTGCCAGCCCTTGGCGTTGCCCTGGAGCAGGGCGTACACCAGCATGAAGAGGGAGAGCGAGAAGGTGACGAACCCGATCCAGTCGATGCGCCGGGCGGTGGGATCCCGCGAGTCCTGCACCTTGGCCAGGCAGACGACGATGGCGAACGCCCCCAGGGGGAGGTTGATGAAGAAGATCCAGCGCCATCCGATGCTGCTGGTGATGGCGCCGCCGAGCAGCGGGCCGATGGCCACGGCGCCGCCGAGGACGGCCCCGTAGACCCCGAAGGCCGTTCCCCGTTCCCGCCCGGTGAAGGCCTGGGCGATCAAGGCCAGTGAGGTGGCGAACATCACCGCGCCACCCACCCCCTGCACGGCGCGCGACAGGTTGAGCATGAGCGGCGTGGTGGAGAGGCCGCACGCCAACGAAGCCAACGAGAACAGGACCACGCCGGTGGCGTAGACGCGGCGCCGGCCGAACATGTCGCCGACCACCCCGGCGGTGAGGAGGAACGCGGCGAGCGAGAGGGCGTAGGCGTCGACCACCCACTGGAGGTCGGCAAACGACGAGTGGAGCGACTTCTGGATGTCCGGCAGGGCCACGTTGACCACCGTGATGTCCAAGAGGAGCATGAAGGTGCCCGTGCAGACGGCGATGAGCGTCCACCACTTCCGATCCATCACCACCCCCTTCGCATCCGTCGGCCAACGATGTCGCGCCACGTCGGCCGGTTCCCCCGGACTCGGCCTCGACCTCGCGCATGTCTAGACCACGGTGCGTGGGTGGGCAAGGAGTGAAACCACCCGCTCATCCGTTCACCCGGGCCGCGGGCACGGCGCGGGCACGGCGCGGGCCCGGCGGTCACCGCGTGCCATAGGTCGTGCTCCGGTCCTCGGCCCGGACCCCCGACGAGAGGAGCTCGCCGGCCACCGCGGCCAGGTCTCGCCGGAGCTCGTCGACCACGGCCCGGTGGCCGGCCTGCACGGTGGCATGCAGGCTGTCCGGATGGCTCTGGCGGTCGAAGAACCAGCCACCGGACTCGGCGAGCGAGTCGCCCAGGGCGAAGCTGTCGATCCGCCCGTCATCGGGGTCCCCTCCGAAGGCGAACACGGTGGCGTCCGGGGTACCCCGGACGGCCAGTCCAGGGGTGTTCCCGATGGCCTCGATGAGAGAGGTGGCGGCGCCCATGGCGTCCTCGGCCAGGCGGAGGTAGCCGTCCTCCCCCAGGTGGTGGAGGACGGCCCAACCAGCGGCGATGGGCCCGGCCGGCCGGGTGCCGGCCATCGAGGGCGACCCGTAGAGCCCACCCAGCCAGTTGCTGGTGGCGAACGGATGGAACCGGGCCAGCTCGCGGTTCCGGTAGACGATCAAGGAGATGCCCTTGGAGGCGTAGCCGTACTTGTGCAGGTCGGCCGAGATGGAGGTGACCCCGGGCACGGACAGGTCCCACGGCCTCGTCACGTGGCCCAGACGCGGGAGGAAGGGGAGGAGGAATCCACCCAGGCAGGCATCGACGTGGCAGAGGATGCCGCGGTCGGAGGCCAGGGCGGCGAGCTCCTCCACCGGGTCGATCACTCCTTGGGGGTACGAGGGGGCCGAGGCCACCACCAGCACGGTCTCGTCGTCGACGGCATCGGCCATGGCGTCGACGTCGGCCGAGAAGTCGGCCCGCACCGGGACCCGGCGGGACTCCACGTCGAAGTAGTGGGCGGCCTTCTCGAAGGCGGCGTGGGCGCTGGTGCTCAGAACCATGTTGGGGCGGGCGACGCCCCGGTGCTGCCGCCCCCAGTCCCGGGCGGTCCTGGTCGCCTGCAACAGGGACTCGGTGCCACCCGAGGTGAGGTAGCCGCGGACCTCGTCCGCCTCGTCGACGGGGAGGCGATCGCCCCCGAGCAGCCCGGTGGAGATGGAGACGATGTCAGCTTGCATCCGACCCAGGCTGGGGAAGACCGTGGTGTTGAGGGCGTTCTCCGCCGAGTAGAGGGTGGCGGCCCGTTCGAGCAGCGTGTGGACCGTGTCGCCGGCCGAGTACACCAGGCTGAACACCCGGCCGCCCCGCCAGTCCCTGTCGTCGACCCGCAGCCCCGCCATGGCGGCCAGCACGTGGTCGGTGTCGGCACCGTGGGCCGGGAGTCGGGCGGAGGCGGAACGGTCGGCCACCGGTTCAGACTACGGGCGGTCGTTTCGATCAGGTGATGTCACGGCGGGTGAGGAGGAGCGAGCCGATGGCGGCGAAGGCAAGGCCGTAGAACAGCATCAACAGGGCCCCCTGCCACCAGTTGAAGATGGCGAGGTCGTCCCCTCGGTTCCGGGTGAGGTTGGCGGCGGCCTGGGCGGCCCCGGTGGGCACCCATTTGAAGGCGCTGTGGACCAGGGCGACCAGGATGCCTTCCAGGATGATGAACCAGCCCAGCACCACGATGATGGCGGCGACCTGGTTGGTCAGCACCGATCCCACGCCGACGCCGAGGATGGCGAAGAGGGCGAAGACCAGGATGAACCCCGGTGCCACGGCCGGGATCTGGTGGACCATGTCGGAGAAGGATCCGCCTCGGGCGGCCAGGGTCAGGCCGCCCCCGATGACTGTGGCCACCAGCATGATCACCGCCAGCACCGCCCCGAGGACGGCGGCGGTGAGCAGCTTTCCGGCGATCAGCTTGGCCCGCACCGGTGTGACCAGGAACGACGTGGTGACCGTCTTGTGGCGGAACTCGGTGGTGACGATCAGGGTCCCGAGCAGCAGGGCGAGGAGGTAGCCCTGGAATCCCGATCCGACCAGGTTGCGAAGCTGCTGGGTGGTGTGGGGCACGGTATAGCCCGGGGCGAAGGCGCCCCCGCCCGGGCCGCCGCCGTCGGGCCGCATGAGGAAGATGACGAGGATGAGCAGCGCGTTGATGAGGAGGGCGATGCCGCCGAGGACCCAGGGGACCGCGGTGGTGCGGAGCTTCAGCCACTCCGAGCGCATGACGGCGATCATGCCGGGCCTCCGGGCACGACCGCGCCCCCTCCGGGCAGCACCCCGGACGGGGCTCCCGCATCGGGTGGGGGGCCGCCCATGGTGCTCGGGTCGGCGGCGTCGAAGCCGTGGGTCAGGCTGAGGAAGACCTGCTCGAGGCTGCCCCGGTCGTGGACCAGCTCGTACAGGACGATCTGGTGCTGGGCGGCCAGGGGTCCGAACCACTCCGGCGTGGCGCCGTCGATGGTCAGGACGTCGTCGGCCGTCTGGCGGTAGTCCACCGGCACGGCGTCGAGGACGGCACGGAGCCGGGCCATCTCGGGGGTCCGGACCCGCAGTGCCGGTGCTGGTGCCGGCCTGACCGGCGAGGTCGGCCAGGGTGGTCTGGAGGACCAGCCGGCCGTGGGAGACGATGACCACGTCGTCGACGGTCTCCTCCATCTCGGAGAGCAGGTGGGAGGAGACCAGCACGGCATGCCCGAGGGAGGCCTGGTGGCGGATGAAGGTGCGGAGCCACTGGATGCCCTGGGGGTCGAGGCCGTTGGACGGCTCGTCCAGGATCAGGATTTCCGGGTCGCCGAGCAGGGCGGTGGCCAGCTGCAGGCGCTGGCGCATCCCGAGCGAGAACTTACCCACCCGTCGTCGGGCCACATCGGACAGACCGACCAGCTCCAGGGTCTCCTCCACCCGGGTCAAGGGCAGCCCGGCGCCCAGGGCCACCGACTTCAGGTGGTCCTCGGCTCTGCGGGTGGGGTGGAAGCTGGTGGCCTCCAGCACCGCCCCGACGTGGTGGATCGGGTGGTCGAGCTCCACGTAGCGACGGCCGCCGAAGGTGGCGGTGCCCTCGGTGATGGAGACCAGCCCCAGCAGCATCCGGAGGGTGGTCGTCTTGCCCGAGCCGTTGGGACCGAGGAACCCGGTGACCCGGCCCGGAGCCACCTCGAAGGTGAGCTCGTCCACCGCTCGCAGCGGGCCGAACTGCTTGGACAGCCCGTGCACTTCGATGGCGGAGGGCATGCCAGACGGTACCGCGGGAGGCGCCGGGATCGACGTCATGGCTCCGTTCCGGCGTCAGACCTCGGCGTAGATGTCCGAGGGAAGCAGGAGACCGATGGCCACGACCAGCTCGTCGTGCACCCGGCTCATGTTGCTCCAGCCGTTGACCCAGCCCACCAGGGCCGAGTACCAGACGTGGCCGAGGATGCGGGCCCGGTCGCCCAGGTCGGGCGGGTGGGGCTCACCGATGGCCCGGGTGATGATGCGCTCCATCAGCACCGACACCTGCTGCTGGCACTCGACGGCCGCCGGGTCCGGAGAGGCCAGGGCGGTGAAGACCGCCCCCACCAGCTGTGGCTGGCGACCCATGGCCCGCAGGGCCCGGTCGAGAGCCTCGATGACCCGCTCGGCGCCGTTCTCGCCTTGGGCCGGCTGCTGGGCCAGCCGGCTGTCGAGCTGCTCGACCCAGTGGACCAACGCTGCGGCCAGCAGGTGGTCCTTGCTGGTGAAGTACCGGTAGACGGTGCCCATGGCCACGTCGGCCCGGGCCGCGACGTCGCGCATCTGCACCGCTTCGTAGCCCCCGTCGAGCCCCAGCGCCATGGCGGCGTCGACAACCCGTTGGCGCCGTGCCTGCTGGGCTCGCGTCAGGGTGCGCGGCACCGGACGGTTCGCCATGGGTGATTACCCTACTCGCCAGGGAATTCTCCCTCATCACCGGGCCTCCGGCCGCCGGAGGCCGCCCGGGTGGGGAAGGCCCGCCTACGCCTTCACCCGGTCCCCGCCCTCGGTACCATGGGCCGCCATGGCCCCCGCCGAAGATCCCGAGCCCATCGCCACCACCGATGGGCGGGTCCCCGGCCGGCGGGGTCGGGCCACCCGTCAGCGGCTGCTGGAGTGCACGGCCGAACTGCTGGTGGCCACCCCGTGGCGGTCGATCAAGGTCATCGACATCGCCCGCCGGGCCGGCACCTCTCCGGCCACCTTCTACCAGTACTTCGAGAACGTGGAGGCGGCGATCACCGTACTGGCCGAGGAGCTGGTCGAAGGGGTGGGGGTCCTGGCCGGGGTGGTCGACGGGAACTGGTCGGAGGAGGCCAGCTGGGACACCGCCGTGGCGGTGGTCGAGGAGTTCATGGAGTACTGGGAGCGCAACCGGGCGGTGTTCCGGGTGGTCGAGCTGACCACCGTGGAGGGTGACCTCCGGTTCCAGGGGCTGCGGGTGCGGGTCCTCAACGCTGTCACGGTGACCCTGGCCCGGGTCATCGCCTCCCACGCCGACGCCTCGGGCTCCCCGGCCGGCGACGATCCGATGGCCGCGGCCGGCACCCTCATCGCCATGCTGGCCCAGGTGGCCGGCCACCGCTACGGCTTCGAGTTCTGGGGTATCCGGACCGCTTCGTTGGTGGACAGCCAGGCCCGCCTGCTCCACTGGTCGGTCACCGGCCGGCCGGCCCCCAAGGGGGCCAGGGTGGCCGGATCGGAGGTCCCGCTGCCCCGGACCGGCCCGGTGGTGGGTGGGGGAGCGGCCTCGTCGCGCACCGCCCAGGTCAAGGCGGCCTCGGCCCATGCGGCGTCGAGGGCGACCAAGGCCTCGGCCAAGTCAGCGGCGGAGACCAACGGCGCCTCGAAGGCCGGGGGGTAGGAGGGCCAGGTGCCGACGACCGAGGTCGAAGGGGTGCAGCTGGCCTACGAGGTGATCGGTGACGGCCGACGGACCTGGGTGGTGACGCCGGGCGGCCGCTTCAGCAAGGACACGCCCGGGGTCCGCCAGCTGGCCGAGCGGTTGGCCGGCCAGGACGGCCGGGTCCTCATATGGGACCGACCCAACACCGGGGCGTCGGACGTGTGCTTCACCGGCCCATCCGAGTCCGAGATGCAGGCCGACGCCTTGGGGGGGCTGCTGTCGAAGCTCGGGTTGGCCCCGGCCGTCTTGGTCGGCGGTTCCGGGGGGTCGAGGGTGTCATTGCTGACCGTCGCCCGCCATCCCCAGGCGGCGGCCGGGTTGGCCGTGCTGTGGATCAGCGGCGGCGTCTACGGACTGTTGCAGTTGGCCCTGGTGTACTGCGGCCCATCGATCCAGGCGGCGTGGCGGGGAGGCATGGAGGAAGTCGTCGCCCTGCCGGAGTGGGCCGAGGTGCTGGAGCGAAACCCGAGGAACCGCCAGCGTTTCTTGGACCAGAACCCTCGCCGGTTCATCGAGCGGCTCGAGCAGTGGATGCTGGCCTACGTGCCGAACCCCGCCCAGACGGTGCCGGGCCTGGACGACGCGGCCTACGGGTCCCTGGACCTACCCGGCCTGGTGTTCCGCAGCGGGGAGAGCGATCCCCACCACACCCGGTGGACCTCGGAGAAGGTCCACTCCCTGCTGCCCGGGGCCACGTTGGCCGAGCCGCCGTGGGGCGACAACGAGTGGAACGAGCGGACCGACGCCGCCCAGCGCGGGACCGGGGCGCTCTTCGAGCACTGGCCCATGCTGGCCCCCCAACTGCTCGAGTTCGCCGCCGGCATCCCGGGGGAGAGGCGTGAGGGTCCTGCTCAGAGGCGGTAGAGCCTGGCCGCGGTCTCGCCCATGATCTTCCGTTTCACCTCGGGCGCCAGGTCCACCATGTTCTCCTCGGCGACGTCCAGTGGATTGGGGTACAGGCACGTGGGGTGGGGGAAGTCGGTCTCGAACATCACGTTGTCCTCGCCGACCGCGGCCAGCAGCGGAGTCAGGTTGTTCCGCTCGAACCAGATGGTGGCATACAGCTGACGCCTGAAGAACTCCGAGGGCAGCATCGACAGTCCGTCGAGCTGCTCGGGGGCGTTCTCGGACATCTCGAAGTCGAGGGCCTCGAGGATGAATGGGATCCATCCCACCCCGCTCTCCACCGACACCATCTTGAGGTTCGGGAACCGATCGAGCATGCCGGAGCAGATGATGTTGACCACCACCCGGGCGTTGCCGATGAACAGCAGCGTGCCGCCGATGGCCAATTTGGTGTCCTCCTGCTGCGACTCCCAGGGATAGGTCCCGAAGTAGGTCATGGTGGTGACGCTGGCCCCGATGTGAAAGTGCACCGGCAGCTCGAGCGAGCTGCACACCTCCCACAGCGGGTCCCAGGCTCGGTGGGCCAGATCCGGCGCCCCCAGGTCCTGGGGGTCCGAGGTGATGTTCACCCCGCGGAGCCCGAGCCCATGGGTCCGCTCGGCCTCTTTCACGCAGGCGCCCACGTCCCAGGCGGGGAGGACGCCCATGGGGAGCAGACGGTTCCCGGAATCGGCCTGGATCTCCCCCATGGCGTCGTTGTACATCTGCAGGCAGGTAAGGCGGAAGGCCGGGTCCGTCACGACGGTCGAGATGCCCTGTCCGCCGAGTCCGATGACGTTGGGGAAGAGCACCTGGGCCCACACCCCGAGCTCGTCCATCAGAGCCACCCGGGCCTTTGGATCGTAGGCGGCGACGTGCATTCGGTCCTGGGTCCACTCGTACAGCGCCTCCAGGGGCCGGCCCTTCTCCCCGTCGCGACCCACCACTCCACCGCCGCTGGCGAATCCCATGACCTCGCCGTCGACCACCCAGGTGGGGAGGCCGTCGACCTCCCGCACCTGCGGAACTCGCTCCCGCAGGGCGGCGGGCGCCCGGGAGGTCCACAGGTCCCGGGCCTCGGTGAGGTGGGTGTCGGCGTCGATCACCCGGACCGGGTCCGCATCGATGGTCATGGGTGCCTCCCTCGGCGCTCCGGCCCGATCCCCACTGGTCGCAGCATGGGAGAACGGCGGTTCTGGTTCGCTCTCCAGACACTACGCTCTGGCCTGGGAGTGCGAAGGAAATCAGTTCCCACCAGGGACCGGACTGGAGTGAAGCGCAGGAACCGGTCGACCGCCCGCCGACCGGTTGTCGTAGGATCGCCGGCGGCGAGAGAGGGGGGAGGTGTGGCGTTGGTCGGCCTGACGAAGATGGCACGCAGCCGGGTCCCCGTCGCGGTCGGTCACTGCACCCGAGCCGGCGAGGGCCCCGAGGCCGGCCCGCCCACGCCGTGACCTCCTCTCCCCCCAGCTGTCCGAGACCGCCGCTCTCGACGTCTACCGGACGATGCTCACCATCCGGGTCACCGAGGATCGGATCATCCGGGGCCTCAACTCCGGCGAGCTGCGGATGACCTATTACACCGTCCGGGGCCAAGAGGCGATCCCGGCGGCCATCGGCGGCCACCTGCGCCCCCACGACTACATGGTCACCACCTACCGCGGCCTCCACGACTGCATTGCCAAAGGAGTGCCGCTCGACGAGCTGCTGGCCGAGATGTGCGGCAAGTATGCCGGGACCTCCAAGGGCAAAGGCGGCCCGATGCACCTCTCCGATCCCAGCTCGGGCCTGATGGTGACCAGCGGTGTGGTCGGCGGCGGGCTCCCCATCGCCGTGGGCTTGGCCCTCTCCAGCAAGCTGCGCGGCGACCAGCGGGTGACCGTGGCCAACTTCGGGGACGGCGCCACCAGCATCGGAGCCACCCACGAGGCCTGCAACCTCGCCGCGCTGTGGGAGCTACCCGTCGTGTTCGTGTGCCAGAACAACGCCTACGGGGAGCACACCAAGTTCGCCGACTACACCCGGACCCCCAGCCTGGCCGAGCGGTTCGCCGCCTACGGCATGGTGGCCCGCGCCGTGGACGGGAACAGCATCCCCGCCATGAGTGAGGCCGCCGCCACCGCCATCGAGCGGGCCCGCTCCGGCGGGGGGCCGACCTTCCTCGAGTGCATGACCTACCGGCTGGGTGGTCACTCCTTCGGATCCACCGTGGAGTACATGGACGCCGACGAGTTGGCCCGGGCCGAGGCGGCCGAGCCCCTGGGTCGGGCCCGGCGGTGGCTCTGCGAGGAGCGGGGCGTGGACCCCGCGCTCCTGGCCTCCATGGAACGCGAGATCACCGACCGGGTGGAGGAGGCCGTGGCCTTCGCCAAGGCTGCCGAGCCGCCTCCTGCCTCGGAGCTTCTCACCGACGTGTTCTCGACCGGTGAGGCCTCGCCGCAGTGAGCGCTCCGGAGGGCCGGCCTGCACCGGCTCCCCCTCCCGACGGCGACCCCGTCTGCACACTGGCCGACGCCGTCAACCAGGCCATCGACATCGCCATGGGCGAGGACTCCGAGGTGTTCGTCCTGGGCGAGGACATCGAGGATCCCATCGGCGGTGTGATGAAGGGGACCAGAGGCCTGTCGACCAAGTACGGGCGGGAGCGGGTCCGCAACACACCGATCTCCGAGCAGGCCATCGTGGGGGCCGCCATCGGGGCGTCGCTGGTGGGCATGCGGCCCATCGCCGAGATCATGCTCATGGACTTCTTCGCCGTGGCCATGGACCAAGTGGCCAACCACGCCGCCAAGCTCCGGTACATGTCCGGAGGGCGCACCAACGTCCCGATCACCATCCGCACCTCGGTGGGGGGCGGCCGCCAGTTCGGCGCCCAGCACTCCCAGTCGCTGGAAGGGTGGCTCATGCAGACGCCCGGGCTGAAGGTGGCCGTGCCGAGCACCCCGAGGGATGCCAAGGGCCTCCTGTACTCGTGCATCTTCGACGACGATCCCTGTGTCCACATGGAGATGCTCACCCTGCTGTTCACCCGGGGACCCGTCCCGACCGGCCGCTTCCGGATCCCCCTGGGGGTCGCCGACGTCAAGCGGCCGGGCGCCGATGTGACCGTGGTCACCTGGGGATGGCAGGTGGCCGAGGCCCTGGCCGCGGCGGACCTGGTTGCGGCCGAGGGGATCGACGTGGAGGTGGTGGACCTCCGCACCCTGGTGCCGCTGGACACCGAGGCCGTGCTGGCCAGCGCCGCCCGCACCCAGCGGGTCCTGGTGGTTCACGCCGCCCCCCGGTTCGGAGGTCCGGGGGCCGAGATCGCCTCGTTGGTCGGCCACGAGCTCTTCGGTGAGCTGGCCCACCCCGTCGAGCGGCTGGGCTCCACCTACTCCCCGATCCCTTACGCCTCGGAACTGGAGACGCTCCACTACCCCGAGCGCCACCGGATCGCCGACACCATCCGGGCGATGGGCTGAGGCCGGGGTGAGCGAGCCCGCCCTCATAATGATCCCCCAGGCCGGGGTGGCCATGACCGAGGGGACCATCGTGGCGTGGCTGGTGACCGACGGCGAGTCGGTGACGATGGGCCAACCCCTCTACACGTTGGAGACCGAGAAGGTAGAGATGGATGTCGAGTGCCCGGCCAGTGGGGTGGTCCGTATCACCGGCTCGGTCGGGGAGACCTACAGCGTCGGTGACGTGGTCGGCCGTGTCGAGGGCGTCTGACCGTCCGGTGGGCAGGGAACCCCGTGGGCGCGGTTGACGTCGAGTCGAGGAGGTTCATTGCACACCATCGGAAGCCATCGACGGGGAGTGGCGGCCACTGCCGCCGCCGATGCCGACAGGGTGGCGGTCATCGACGGCGACCGGTACCTGACCTTCGGAGAGCTCGACCAACGGGCCAACGGGCTGGCCCACAGGCTGGCCGAACTGGGTGTCGCGCCCGCCGACACGGTCGGGATACGGCTCGGCAACCGGTTCGAGTGGTTCATCATCTCCCATGCCATCGCCCGACTGGGCGCCATGTTCGTTCCGATCTCGCCCCGACTCACCACGGCCGAGGCCGCCTACATCGCCGTCGACTCGGCGATGAGGGCCTGCGTGTCGGAAGGAGGGACCGCAGTGGGTCCCGGGGTGGCGATGATCGACGTGGAGGCCGGCGACTTCGCACGACCCGAACCGGTCGGTCCGAGGGACGAGTTCCTCAACACCGCCCCGACCCTCATGGGCTACACCTCCGGCACCACCGGGCACCCCAAGGCGGTGGAGCGCCCCGCCCCCCGTCCCGTCCCGGCGGCCACCTCGTCGATGGTGGCGGCCTTCTGGGGATACGGCCCCGACACCGTGCAGCTGGTCTGCGGGCCTCTGTACCACACCGCCCCTAGCGCCTATGCGGAGTACGCCCTGTGGGAGGGCGGGACCGCCGTGGTGCAGGACGGCTTCGTGGCCGAGCGAAGCCTCGACCTCATCCAACGCCACCGGGTGACCCGGACCCAGATGGTCCCGGCCCACTTCATCCGGCTGCTCGAGGCAGACTGGCCCTCGTTCGACCGCTCCAGCATCCGGCTGGTGATCCACGCCGCCGCGGCCTGCCCGGTCCCGGTGAAGTGGGAGATCCTCGAGGTGTTCCCGCCCGGCACGGTCTGGGAGCTCTACGGCGCCACCGAAGCCATGGGCACGGTGATCTCGCCCGGCGAGTGGCTGTTGAAGCCGGGCAGCGTGGGCCGGCCGTTCCCCGGCCTCGTCGTGTCGGTCCTCCGCCCCGACGGGACGCGGGCCGATCCAGGTGAGGTGGGCACCATCTACGTGAGCCAGTTCGCCGGGGCGTCGTTCGCCTACCGTGGCGACCCCGAGAAGACCTCCGAGGCCTACCACGGCGACCTGGTCACCGTGGGCGACCTGGGTCACCTCGACGAGCACGGCTACCTGTTCATCGCCGACCGCCGAACCGATCTCATCGTGAGCGGCGGCGTCAACATCTACCCGGCCGAGGTGGAGAGCGCTCTGGCCGCTGACCCCGCGGTGGTGGACTCGGCCGTGTTCGGCCTCCCCGATACCCGGATGGGCCAGCGGGTGCACGCCATCATCGAGCTGAGGCCCGGGGCCGATCCGGACCCCGATGCCATCCTCGGTCGGCTGGGAGAGCACCTGGCCGCTTTCAAGCACCCGAGGACCGTGGAGTTCGTCGACACCCTGCCCCGTGAGCCCAACGGCAAGGTCCAGAAACGCCGACTGCAGGAGGAGCGTGCCGTGTGAAGGGGGACCGGCGCCGGGTCGCTTGGTTTGACGCTTGGTTTAGGGTGCAGGGGCGCAGTACTGCTGGCACGGTCGGGGGTGTTCCTCAGTCCGTCTGATCGGGAGGAGCAGGCCGTGGACCGCACGGAGATGGAGACCATCATCTACGAGAAGGACGGTGCGATCGCCCGCATCGTCCTCAATCTGCCGGAGAAGGCCAACATCCAGACCGCCCAGCAGGTGTGGGACTTCGAGGACGCCCTCAAGTGGGCCGACCGCGACGAGGAGGTCAAGGTCCTCATCGTGAAGGCCAACGGCAACGGGTTCTGCGCCGGCCACGCCATCGTCGAACCCGGGGAGATGGCTGACATCTACCCCACCACCGGGCCCACACCGGAGCGAACCTGGAAGAAACACAACTACGACCTGTTCCTCTGGCCGCCGCTCAACCTGTGGGAGTTCTCGAAGGCCACCATCGCCCAGGTGCACGGCTACTGCGTGGGTGGTGGGACAGTGTACGGCTATCTGTGCGACCTCACCGTGGCCTCCGACGACGCCTACTTCCAGATGCCACTGCCCCAGGGTTTCGGGCTTCCCGGGGCCCAGACCCTCATCGAGCCGTGGGTACTCATGAACTGGAAGCGGGCCTACGAGTACCTGTACCTGGCCCCGACCCTGTCCGCCGAGGACGCCCACCGATGGGGCCTGGTCAACCGGGTGGTCCCCCGGGACGACCTGGAGTCCACGGTGGAGGAGATGGCCGCCACCATCGCCCAGATGCCCCTC
This sequence comes from uncultured Acidimicrobiaceae bacterium, assembly GCA_963717885.1. Classification (GTDB taxonomy): domain Bacteria; phylum Actinomycetota; class Acidimicrobiia; order Acidimicrobiales; family RAAP-2; genus Bog-756. The sequence continues at coordinate 889,270 of CAVQXB010000001.1, forward strand.
ACCACCATCATGACGGTCAAGGCCGGGGTCAAGCGGGCCTGGGAGCACATGGGGATGCGTATCCACTTGCAGAGCACCGCCGACTTCACCACGATCGCCAGCGGCGCCACCGACGTGCGGGAGTTCATGGCCAAGCGCCGCGGGCTGCTCCCGCGCCAGGTTGCCGAGAAGCAGGCCGAGGCGGCCCGGGACGGTGAATCGGCCGGCTGAGCGGAGCGCCGCCGGTCCGGCCGGCCCGACCGGGGCCCGGCGAGGCCCGGCGATCAGGAGTCGGCGGTGTAGGTGCGCCGGACGAACCGCCAGGTCCCGTCAGCTTTGGTCAACCGGTCGGAGTACTTCCCCGAGGCCGCCACCACCTGGGTGGCCGGCTCGCCGGTCAGGACATACATCTGTACGTAGGCATCGAGGGTGGCCTCGGTGCCGTCACCGTCGATGACCAGGTTGCTGGTGACGTGTCGCGGCGCCCGGGCCGCCGAGGGGAAGCCCGCCGCGAACTGCCCCAGGGCGGCCCGTCCCTCGAGCTGCAGAACGCCGGCATCGAGCACCCCCGTCTCGACGAAGGTGTCGGCGTACGCCGCCGCGTCGCCGCTGTCGATGGCGTGGTTGTACCGGGCCGCCAGCCCCTGGATGGCCAGTTGGTCGTCCGTGGTCAGTCCCATGCTCTCCTCCGTCGCCGGTCGCCGGTCGCCGGTCGCCGCGGTGGTGGCCGCGGGTCGCTTCCTTCGATGCCACTCCGGGCTGGAGCCACTCCGGGCTCCCGGCGGGCACCCGAATCGCCGGCGGACCGGAATGGCCGACGGACGCCGATGCTATAACTGCCCACGGACGGGACGCGGAGAAATCCGGGGGTGCGCACGATGGCAGATGAGAAGGCGGCCCCATCGCTCGGGGCCCGGGTGGCCGATCTGGCCCGGCTGCCGCACCGCCCGGGAGTGGCTCCCTCCCCGAAAGCCGGCTGGTCCCCTACGCCCGAGGCGTTCGACGTGGTGGTGGTCGGGAGCGGAGCCGCCGCCCTCGCCGCCGCCGCCGGTGCCCTCAGCGGCGGGGCTTCGGTGGTGGTGTGTGAGAAGGGGCCGGTGCACGGGGGCACCACGGCCTGCTCGGGAGGCGTGGCCCACATCTACGACAACGCACTGATGCGGGAGGCCGGCATCCCCGATCCCGCGGCCCGAGGCCCTGGCCTACATGGCCCGGGTCTCCTATCCCGGAGCGTACGACCCCGAGGCTCCCTGCCTGGGCCTGCTGCCGTCCGACTACGCCCTGCTCGAGACCTACTACGACCGAGGGGCCGAGGTCGTGGGCCGGCTGGGGGCGATCGGGGCGGCCAACATGGCCTCTCCCTGGTTGGCCTGGGACGGCCAGCGGTACCCCGACTACTACGAGTTCCCCGAGAACCGGGCGGTGCGCGGGCGGGGAATCCAGGTGGAGGCACCCGGCGGGGGGGCGGGCAACGGCGGGGAGCTGGTCCGACAGCTGAAGGACTTCGCCACCCGCCACGGAGTCGAGGTGCGGCTCGGCCACCGGGTGGTGGACCTGCTGGTGGAGGATGGCGGGGTGACCGGCGTGGTGGTGGACGACGGATCGGCGTGCCGCACCATCGGGGCCCGGGGCGGGGTGGTGTTCGGCTCGGGCGGCTTCGCCCACAGTGCCGAGCTGCGGGAACGGTTCCTGCGCGGCCCGATCGCCGGGGGGTCGGGCGTACCCTCCAACACCGGCGATCTGATCGGCATCGCCACCCGGGTGGGCGCGGTGTTCGGAGGGATGCACAACGGCTGGTGGGACCAGCAGGTCCTCGAGGCGGTGGACGACTACGCCAATTCGGTGCTCGACGTGTGGGCCATCCCCGGCGACTCCATGATCCTGGTCAACCGGTTCGGTCGTCGGGCGATCGACGAGAAGCGGGAGTACGAGTCCCGCGGGCGGGTCCATCACGTCTATGCCGATGACGAATATCTCAACCGGGTCATGTTCATGGTCTACGACCAGCGGACCGCCGAGCGGTACGGGGGCCGGTACCCCATCCCCCCGCCCGGCGCGGTGGCCGACCACGTGGTCACCGGGAAAGGGGTGGCCGGACTGACCGCAGCGCTGTCACGGCGGCTGGACGCCAGGACCCGGGCCGAGATGCCCCCCGGGATCTCGCCGGTCCGGCTGGCCCCGGAGTTCGCCGATGGGCTGACCGCCAGCGTCCAGCGCTTCAACGCCATGGCCGAGGTGGGGATCGACGACGAGTTCGGTCGGGGCACGAAGGCGGTGGAGTTCGCCTTCCACGGGCCGCCGGCCCCCGACAACCTGCTTCCCAACTGCACCATGCACCCCCTCGACCTGGAAGGGCAGCTGCATGCCATCTCGTTGGTGGGGACGACCTTCGACACCGACAGCGGTCCCCGTATCGGGACCGAGGGACAGATCCTCGGGACCTCGGGTCCCATTCCGGGGTTCTACGGGGCGGGGAACTGCGTCGACGGCGTCTTCGGCGAGGGGTACCCGGGTGGCGGTTCCACCATCGGTCCGGGGCTGGTCTTCGGCTTCCTGGGCGGGGCGCACGCCGCGGCGCGGTCCGCGAGGGTCGGGGGCCCATCGTGAGGCCGGTGGTGAGTCCCCGATGAGGCTGGCCTACCTGGACCGGCCAACCGGTCTGACGGGTGCCCCGGTGGTGGTGCTGCACCGGGAAGGAGTCACCCCGGCCGACGAGGCGTCGAGAGTGGCTGACCGGTGGCCCGAGCCCAGTCGGGTGGTCCTGCCCTTCGGGGACTACGCCTACTACCCCAGCGGCATGGAGATCGGCGGTCTGTGCTGGTACCGGGTGCTGCCCGGGTTCGAGGGCACCGACCCGATCTCCCTGACCAAGGCGGTGGTCCAGGTCGGTGACCTCCTCGACGACCTGGACCTCGACCGTCCGGTGATCACCGGGTCCGGGCAGGGGGCGGTGGTGGCGCTCGGTGCCGGCCTCCTCGCCGGACGGGGAACCTCGGTGGTGTGTGTGGACGCTCCCGTCGCCCACGCGGCCCTGCTGCCGGCCTCACTGCTGGACTCGGACCGACCCGTCCGGATCCTGTTGCTGGCCGGCGCACCGGCTGCCGGTGCCGACCTCGGTCGGATGCGGGAACTCCTGGACCGCCACGGCCTCCGCGCCGACACCTGGTGCTGGTCCGGCGGCGGCACCCGGGAGGAGCGGGACCAGGCCATGGCAGACGAGTCGGCGAGGTGGTTGCAGGACCACTGAGCTGTGGCGCGCTCAGCGAAGGGCCACCGGATTGACCGGTGAGCCGAGGGCGTTGGTGAACGGCAGCGGAGTGGCGTCCAGCAAGAACTCGTACCGCCCATCGGCGGCACAGGCATCGGCCAGCTCGTCGAGGAACCAATTCTGTCCCTGGGTCATCCCCATCTCCACCAGGTGCAGGGCATGGACCGGCAGCGGTAGTTCCGGGTCCTCCGACGGATAGACCTCGAGCACCAGCGTGTCGATCGCCACCGCGGCGACGTCGTGGGCATGGAACCACTCGGCGGTGGTCACGGTCAGCCCCGGAGTGGGCCAGGTGTAGGCGAGCAAGTCGCGTGTCGGTTCGGACCCCGCCCGGCCCCGGACGCCCGGGCAGGGCCAGGTGGGCCATCTGGCCCGTGCGGACCAGCACCACGTCCCCCGAAACGATCTCCAGACCGCCGAGGGCGCAGGCGGCATCGAGATCGTCCGGAGTGATCGGGTAGCCCGCATCGAGGATCTCGACCCCCTTGGCCCTGGCCACGTCGAGCAGTACCCCCCGTGAGACCAACGATCGGATCAGGTGGATGCCGAGGCGACCGGCTCCGGACTCGGTCGTGGAGGAGGCGGGGAAACCGTTGTAGAGCCGACCGCCCCCGGGACCGTCGCCGTAGCTGGCGTGGGCCAGTCCGTCCCAGTGGGTGGCGCACTGCATGGCCATGGTCACCACGTCCTCGGAGAAGGCGATCCAGCCGGGCCCGGGGCCGAGGGGATCGTTGACCGAGACCATGGTCCGGGTGGGGTTGACCCGACCCGGGACGAACCCCATCTGGATGCCCTCCTCGGCGGAGAGAGGAAGGGCCAGGGCGAAGGCATCGCCGTCGCGCACCGCGGCCACGCCCCGCAGTCTGGCCGCCCGATCCACCAGGTTGAGCGTGCCCAACTGGTCATCGGCACCCCATCGCCCCCAGTTGGATACACGGGCGGCCACCTGGGTGAACGACGGGGGAATGGACGGCGGCACAGGCACGGGCATGGCCCAGTTGTACTCCATTGGGGCAAAAGTTTTCACCGGTTCGCGCCGATAGGACCCATGAGGGGCGCGAGACCGACGAGGTGGCAGCGCCATGACTGCAGCACATCAGGCCCACCCGCAGCACCGGGCCCCACGCGATCGCCGGGCGCACCGCCCGTTCCACTCCTGGACCGCCTTCGGGGCAGCAGTGATCGCCGCCGTCGTGGTGGCGGTCACCGTCTTCTCGGTGATCGAGGGGATCGGTGCCACCGACCGGGCCGCTGCCGCCCCCGCCGCCGACGTGACCACGGTCCAGGCCCTCTACGCCCAGGACCTGGTGTCGCGCATCAACGCCGAGCGGGCGGCGCGGCTCTCGTTCGGCCTGGTCATCCCTCAGCTGCAGGTCGATCCGGGACTGGCGGCCTACGCCCAGGCGTGGTCGGCCCACCTGGCCTCGGCCGGGGTGGTGGCCGATCCGCCGCTGTCGTCCTGTACCGGTTCGACCGGTCAGGTCTGCATCATGGCGGCCAACTCCGGCGACACCGGCAACGGGTACTGGCCCGGTGATGGTTCGGACGGCATGAACGGTCTCTACATGGCTTCGGCTCCACACCGGCAGAACATGCTGGGCGCCGCCTATGCCGACGTGGGTGTCGGGGTGACCTGCAGCGGGGGTCGGGCCTGGACCGTCGAGGTGTTCGGCTACCCCTCTACTGACATACCCGGCGCCATGGCCCGCCAGAGCGCCCAGAACGCGGTGCAGGGTCAGCCGGTTCCGGCCGGGCCGGTGGTGGCCGGCGCGCCGACCGGCGACCCGGTCTACTGCCCGGGACAGACCATCGCCTCCGACGGGGCGGTGACCGCCGCCGGCGGGCAGTATCCCTATCCGTTCCGGGTGGCGTCGATCGCCGGCGAGCCCAACGTGCCCGCTCCCACGGTGGGGATGGCTGCCACCGCCGATGCCGGGGGCTACTGGTTGGCCCGGTCGGACGGGTCGGTGGCGGTCCACGGTGACGCCGTCAACTACGGATCGATGGGCGGCACCCCGCTCAACGCCCCCATCTCCCATATCGTGGCCACCACCGACGGCCGCGGCTACTGGATGGTGGCCGCCGACGGAGGCATCTTCACCTTCGGCGACGCCGGCTTCTACGGCTCGATGGGTGGAAAGCACCTGAACGCCCCGGTGGTGGGTATGGCCCCGACGCCGTCGGGCCACGGCTACTGGCTGGTGGCCTCCGACGGGGGGGTGTTCGCCTTCGGGGACGCCACCTTCCACGGCTCGATGGGCGGGCAGCATCTCAACGCCCCGGTGGTGGGCATCGCCCCGGACAGCGCCACCGGGGGCTACTGGCTGGTGGCCACCGACGGTGGGGTGTTCTCCTTCGGGGCGCCCTTCTTCGGGTCCACCGGCAGCCTGCACCTCAACCGTCCGGTCAACGGCATGGCCGCCACGGCCAACGGAGGGGGCTACTGGTTCGTGGCCTCCGACGGAGGCATCTTCGCCTTCGGCGGCGCCGCCTTCCGGGGCAGTGCCGGCGCCACCCCACTGAACGCCCCGGTGGTGGGCATGGCCGGCGACGGCGCCACCGGGGGCTACTGGCTGGTGGCCTCCGACGGCGGGGTGTTCTCCTTCGGGGCCCCGTTCCTCGGGGCCGGCTGACCGGCTGAGTAGCCGGGTGCCGCCGGTTCAGCTGGACCAGATGATCGACTGCATCTCCGAGTAGGCCTCGAGCCCGGTGTCGCCACCGTCCCGGCCGATGCCGCTCATCTTGAACCCGCCGAAGGGGGCGTCCATGTTCCGCTGGGCGGTGTTGATGCCGACATGCCCGGCCCGGAGTCGCTTGGCCACCCGGAAGGCCCGGGGGGTGTCCCCCGAGAACACGTAGTCGTAGAGGCCGAACTCCGAGTCGTTGGCGATGGCGATGCCCTCCTCCTCGTCGTCGAAGGGGATGGCCACCACCACCGGGCCGAAGATCTCCTCGCGGGCCACGGTGATGTCGTTGGTCCCGACGACCAGGGTCGGCTCCACGTAGTACCCGGTGGGCGAGGTGCTCGGGCCGTCCGCCCCCGGCCACCACCTCACCCTCCTTGCGGCCGGTCTCGATGTAGTCGAGCACCCGCTGCTGCTGGGCGGCCGAGATGAGCGGCCCGACCACCGTGGAGGCCTCGGTGGGGTCGCCCGACCTTCAGCACGCCGGCGAACTGGGTCAGACCGTCGACCACCTGGTCGAAGATGCTCCGGTGCACGATGGCCCGGGTGGGGGCGGTGCAGATCTGGCCGGAGTGGAACGCCCAAACCGAGCCGATGGCGGTGACCACGCCCTTGATGTCGGCGTCCTCGAATACCACGGCCGCGCCCTTGCCGCCCAGCTCCATGAGGAGCCGCTTCATGGTCGGGGCCCCGGAGGCCGCAATGCGCTGGCCCACCGCGGTGGAGCCGGTGAACGAGACCATGTCCACGTCGGGTGAGGTGGTGAGGGCCGAGGCCGGCTCGGGCCCCTGCGAGTTGACGATGTTGATCACACCGGGGGGGAAGCCGACCTCGTCGAGCACCCGGGCCATCTCGATGACGGCCAGCGGGTCCTGCGGGGCCGGCTTCATGATCACGGTGTTGCCCATGGCCAGGGCCGGGGCCACCTTGCCGGCCATGTTGGTCATCGGGAAGTTGTAGCTGGCGATGGCGGCCACCACGCCGACCGGCTGGCGGTAGGCCAGGGCGCTGATCAGGCCGCCGGGGGCCAGGGGCGTGGCCTCGGAGACCACCGGGGGCAGCATCGACTCCTGGACGTGGCTGATGTCCCGGGAGTAGCGGTCGAAGCGGGCCGCGCTGACCGGGACCTGCATGCGGGAGCCCACCGAGGCGGTGGCCCCGGTCTCGGCGATGACCAGGGGCACCAGCTCGTCGCCCTTGGCCCGGATGGCGGCCGCCGCCTTCTTCAGCAGGGCCAGCCGCTCCTCCACCGGGGTGGCCGCCCAGGCCGGGAAGGCCTCCTTGGCCGCCGCCGCGGCGGCGTTGGCGTCATCCACCGAGGCGTTGGGGGCCTGGCCCACCACCTGCTCGGTGGCCGGGTTGATGATGTCGTAGGTGCCGTCGCCGGCCTCGACCCACTTGCCCCCGATGAGCAGCTGTGTCTCGTCCTTGGTGATCTGAGCTGCCCATGGTGGGTCCCCTTTCGTGCTCGTGGATCGCCGTCGATCCTCTGGCCGCCGTGGCCGGTCGCGGCGGGTGGCGGGTGGTGGTTGGCGAGGTGAATCTGACGCCTCGTCAGCAGTGTAGTGGTCGGTGTCCGAACGGCAGATCGAGGAGGGTCGGACCGTCGACGGACCCCCGCCCAGCGGTGCCCGCTCCGGGGTCAGACGCCGGCCGGGGTGGGGTCCACGGTCACCGTGTCCCGACCCGACTTGAGCAGGGTGCCCGGCAGGTTCCCGGTGGGCTTCCCGTCGGCAATGGTCTCGACCCCGTTGACCAGGACCCGCACCACGCCGATGGCGTCGGCGATCAGCCGGGGGCTCCCGCCGGGCAGGTCGTGGACCAGCGTGGCCGGCTCCGAACCCACCGTCTCGGGGTCGAAGACGAACAGGTCGGCGCACAGGCCCTCGGCGATCCGGCCCCGGTCGTGCAGGCCGAACAGCTCGGCCGGGTCCTCGGTCATCAGCTGGACGGCCCGCTCCAGGGGCACCAGCTTCCGCTTGCGCAGGCAGTCGCCCAGGAACGAGGTGGGGTAGTTGGAGCCGCACATGCGGTCGAGGTGGGCGCCGGCGTCCGAGCCGCCCACCATGGCCCCGGGATCGTTCCAGACCTGCCACCCGGGCCTGCCAGGAGGCGTCGTCCCCGTCGGAGGCCTTGGGCCACAGCACGGTCCGGAGCTCGTCGGCGATGACCAGGTCGAGCAGGGCGTCGAAGGGGGGCTTGCCCTGTTCCTCGGCGATGGATCCGACATCGCGCCAGCTGAGCCCTCGTTCTCGGGGGCGAAGGTGTCGCCGATGATGTAGTTGGCCCAGTGGGACAGGCGGCGGAACACCCCGGCCCCCTCGGAGTGGGCCAGCTCGTCGAGCTGCGCCCGCACCGCCGGGTCGGACAGCTTCTCGATGCGCTGCTCGACCGGGAGGCCCATCACGTCGCCCCAGCCGGGAATGAGGAAGAGGGCGCAGTGGGTCCGGAAGCTCATGTTCATCGGGCACCAGGGTGGGCATGGTCAGCGCCACGATCCGCCCCCCGGCCGTCCGCGGCCCGGGCCGAGGCCTCGAGCTGGCGGGTGGTCTTGTCCGGGGTGCGGGAGTCCACGGTGAGCAGGTTCCAGTTGAGGGGGCGGCGGGCGGTGGTGGTCATGGCCACCATCAGATCGATCTCCTCGTCGCTGAAGGTGTCGAGGCAGCCGTTGGTGATGTACTCGAGGGTGGTGCCCGGGTGGTCCCGGACCACCTCGCAGAAGGCCAGCATCTCGCGGCGGTCGGCGTGGCGGGACGAGATGGGATTGCCGTCGCCGTCCGAGTGGGTGCGGGACTGGGAGGACGAGAAGCCGAGACCGCCGGCCTCGATCGACTCGGCCAGCAGCCGGGACATCTCGGCCACCTCGTCGTCGGTGGCCACCTCGGCACCCCGCTCGTCGCCCATCACCCACCGCCGCAGGGCGCAGTGGCCGACCAGGAAGCCGGCGTTGACCCCGAGGTTGCCCTCCAGCTTGCCGAGGTAGTCGCCGAAGCTGGTCCAGTCCCAGGGGAGGCCGTTCTCCAGGGCCACCAGCGGCATGCCCTCCACCTTGGCCATCATCCGCCGGATGTAGTCGTGGTCCTCGGCCTTGATGGGGGCCAGGGTGAAGCCGCAGTTGCCGCCGATCACCGTGGTCACCCCGTGGAGGTTGGAGGGGGAGGCGGTGGGGTCCCAGAACAGCTGGGCGTCGTAGTGGGTGTGGGGGTCGATGATGCCGGGCGCCACCACCAGGCCCTCGGCGTCGAGCTCGGTGGTGCCGGCCTCGTCCACCTGGCCCACCGCCACGATCCTCCCGTCGCGGATGCCGACGTCGGCCCGGCGGCCGGGGGCGCCGGTGCCGTCGACGACCAGGCCGTTGCGGATCACGTAGTCGAGCATGTGGCGTTCCCTCCGTGGGTGGCGAGACTCTTCGATCCGGTCGGCCACAGCAGGGCGTCCGGCCGGATCCAGAACTGACAGACCGTCAGTTTACGGCACCGGGGCGTCGGTGTGCCGAGGGCTCGCCGGGAGGGTTCGGACCTGGCTCGACGCCCCGGCCGGGCCGTTCGTGGCGGGTGGTCGATGGTAGGTTCCGGGCATCCATCACATCCTGGTTCCAGAACCACCTGCTCCCGGCCGTCGTGCTCCTGCTCGGTGCCGGACTCTTCGTGCGGTTCGCCCACTGGTCGGGACCGCCGCCGCCGGTGGGTCGACGCGCAGATCCGGGTCCAGATCGAGTCGGGCAGCGTGGCCTCCGAGAGCCTCAAGCGGTCCCGGGCGGTCAGCGAGGCGGTGGAGTGGGTGGTGGTGGCCCTGACCTACTTCATCGCCGCCATCCTGGCCCTCGACCGGCTGGGCATCCCGCTCACCACCCTGGTGGCCCCGGCCACGGTGATCGGCATCGGCCTGGGCTTCGGCGCCCAGCAGATGGTGGGCGACCTGCTGGCCGGGTTCTTCCTCTTCGCCGAGCACCAGTTCGGCTTCGGGGACGTCATCCGGCTGTCGGTCCCGGGCCAGCCCACCGGCGTCACCGGTACCGTCGAGGAGCTCACCCTGCGGGTGACCAAGCTCCGCACGGCACAGGGCGAGCTGGTGGTCGTGCCCAACAGCGCCCTGCGTCAGGTGACCAACCTGTCCAAGGACTGGTCGCGGGCGGTCATCGACATCCCGGTGCCGGTGACCGAGGACCTCGAGCGGGTGACCGGCCTGCTCCGGGACGTGGTGGCCGAGATGGCCGCCGACCCCCATTGGAGCGCGCTCCTGCTCGGTGACCCGGTGGTGGCCGGGGTGGAGACCATCGACGTGGGTTACGTCCAGCTCCGGCTCATCGCCCGGACGCTGCCCGGGCGGCAGTTCGAGGTGGCCCGGGAGGTCCGGCTGCGGGCGGCCACCGCTCTGCGCTCGGCCGGGGTCAGTTCGCCCCCGATCGGGGACTCGTCCTCGTGAGCGACGGAGAGGGTGGCGGCCGGGACGAGGCCGACGACGTTGGGGCCGACGACCCGACGCTCTCCAACGGGGCCGGGCGCCGTTCGGAGACCAGATCGCGGGCCCCCTGGTCCCTGCGGCGCTCCGACGGCCGGTCGGAGGACGAGGGGGTCCGCCACAGCGCCCTGGTCGGGTTCATGTCCGTGCCCGTACACCGGCGTCTGCCCATCCGTCGCTCGACCCTTCTGATGGTGGTCGCCTTCCTCGGCTTCGGCACGTTGCTGTACCTGTATCCGCCTTCGAGCACGACGACCACGTCGGGGGGAGCCATCGTCAACGGGTACTTCGTCCCGGGGGCGACTCCGGTCAGCACCACAACGACCACCGCGGCCACCACGACTACGACCAGCCGTCCCCCGGCCCCGAGCAGCACGACCAGCACCTCTGTACCGCCGACACCGACGTCGACGTCGACGTCGGCGGCAAGCTCCAACCCGCGTCCATCGACCACGACGACGTCGACCACCCCCACGGTGCCGCCCTCGGGCGGGGCGGGCCCATCGGGTACGAGCGCAACCACTACGTCGGTCGGTGCCCCCTTCGGCGGGACCTCGACCACCTCGACCACTCGATGACCGATACGCCGGCCGTGGGGTGACCCGCGGCCGGCCCCGGCCGCACCACCGCCGGCCCCGCCGGACTCCCGTCAGAGGGGTGTGGCGGAGAACGGGACGGTCGTGTGCCCCATGGTGATGCTGCCACCGAAGTCAGGGTCGGGGTGCACCGGAGACCGACCTACCGGTCAACGAGTGGGATGACCTCGCTGCCGAAGGCGGCGATCTGGTCGCACTGCTCCTCCACCGAACGGGTGGGGAAGCGGACCTGCACCTGACCCACCCCGGCAGCCCGGTACGGCTGCAGGTATTCGGCGATCTGCTCGGCGGAGCCGGACACCGTGCCCGGCGGGAGCTCTCGGTCGGGGGCGGGGCTGCCGACGTGGAAGGGGGCGGCGATGGCTCCGATGTCGAGGGGCGCGCCGGGCCGGTATTCCTCCCGCATCCGGTGGAGCTCGGCCAGCAGGTCCGTGTTGGGCCCGAGCGACTGGGGGAGCCAGCCGTCAGCGAAGCGGGCGGTCCGGCGCAAGGCGGCGGGGGAGGAGCCGCCGACCCAGATGGGTGGGCGGGGGCTCTGCACCGGTCGGGGCCGGAGCCCGAGGCCCGAGGCCTTCCAGTGCGGCCCGTCGAGCACCGGGTACTCGTCGGCCAGCCCGGCGGCCAGGTCGACGATGGCCTCGTCGGTGGCCGGTCCACGGTGGTCGAACTCCGGTCCGAGCTGGTCGAACTCCTCGCTGACGTGGCCGGCGCCCACGCCGCAGATGACCCGTCCCTTGGACAGGGTGTCCAGGGTGGCGAACTCCTTCGCCGCCCGGAGCGGGTGGCGAAGGGCCACCACATAGATGTGGGAGAGGAGCCGGATGGTGGAGGTGACCCCGGCCAGCCAGCCCAGCGTGGCCACCGTGTCGTACCAGGTGGTGCTCATGGCGTCGGCGAGCCGCTCGGGGATGAACGTGTGGTCGCACACGCCTACGTAGAAGAAGCCGGCCGACTCGCAGGCCCGCGCCACGGCGGCCAGCTCGTCGGGACCGGCCGCGGTCTCCCAGGGCCGGGTGTAGATCGTGGACTGCGACTGGATGGGAAGCTGCATGCCGAACACGGTGCGTCCGGCGGGAAGCACCGACACCACGTCGGCGGGCAGGGGGACGGAGGACGGGCTCACCGGCTCAGCGTACGTCCCCGACGGTGAAGGGTATGGAGAGGGCCAGCTGATCGGCCAGCTGGTCGTCGGTCCCGAACTGGCTGGCCAGTACCCGGGACCGCTTGTATGCCAGATGGGCGGGCACCTCCCAGGTGAACCCCATGCCTCCATGGACCTGGATGGAGGACCGTCCGTTGGTCAGGGCCGCTTCGTCGGCCAGGAGCTTGGCCCCCGCCACGGCCACATCGGGGTCGCCGACGTCGGGCTGGTCGGCGGTGACCGCGGCCGCTTGGACCGCACACCGGGCCACCTCGGTGCGGACGGCCATGTCGGCGCAGAGGTGTTTGACCGCCTGGAAGCCGCCGATAGGTCGGCCGAACTGCTCTCGCTGCTTGGCGTACTCGACGGCCAGGTCGCAGGTCCAGCCAGCCGCCCCGACCTGGAGGGCCGCCGTGAGCAGCGCTCCGTCCCGTCGCCAACGGGCCGCCACACCGGGACCGGCCACCAGCCGCCCGGCCGGCAGCTCGGACACGGCCCACACCGGGGTGAGAGGGTCCATCGGACGGTGCATCCGGACGGCCGCGAGGTCGGTGGGCTCGACCGAAGTGACCCCGTCGTCGGACAGGACCAACAGCACGTCGAGGTCGTCGAGGAGCTCGACGACCAGGGGGAGCACGGTCGAGTCACCGGTACGGCGGGACTCGACGAGACCGACCACCGCCGAGCCGTCGTCGGCCCCGTCGACCGTCCCGGCAGCCAGGTGGGAGGCGACCAGGGGCCCCGGGACCAGGGCCCGGCCCAGCTCTTCGAAGACCAGGACCGCCTCGGCCAGGCCCAGGCCGACCCCGCCGTCCGACTCCGGGCGGCAGAGATTGAACACCCCGGCGTCGCCCAGCTGCCGCCAGCCGTCGCGGTCGACCACCCGGTCGGCCAGCTCGAGGGTTCGGAGGCGTTCGAGCGCGAACTGGCCCTCGCACAGCCGGCGCACGCCCTCGGCCAGGTCGGTCTGGAATTCGGTCAGCTCGAAGTCCACGCTGCACCCTTACCGGACGGCGTTGGCCGTGACCGAGGAGTGGTCATGCCGAGGCCTTCGGGCTCGGCGCGGCAGTCGGCTCCTTGGGCAGTCCGAGGATGCGCTCGCCGACGATGTTGCGCTGGATCTGGGAGGTGCCCGCGGCGATGGTCAGCGAGATGCCCCGGAGCCAGTCGTCCACCATGGTGGCCGACGGGAGCGGACCCGATCCGTCACCGGCCTCGATGTCGTCGGCGGCCAGGCCCGCCCGCCCGAGGAGCGAGAGCGAGAACTCGCCGAGCTTGCTGCGGGTCTCGGTGTAGGCCAGCTTGAAGTAGGTGCCCCCGACTCCGGGGATACCGGTGCGGGCGGCCTGGGAGACATTGCGCTTGGTGAGGGCCCACAGGGCGTCGAGCTCGGCTCGCAGGTGCCCGGCCTGGCGACGGATGCCCGGATCTGACCAGGCTCCGGTGCGATGGGCCAGTGCCACCGTGGCCGACAGGAGCTCGACGGCCTCGAGCAGGTCGCCGACGAAGGCGGTCCCGCGCTCGAAGCTGAGGGTGACCATGGTCACCCTCCACCCGTCGTTCTCGTCGCCGACGCGGTTGGCCACCGGCACCCGCACCTCGTCGAGGAAGAGCTCGGCGAATTCGGTGGAGCCGGCGATGGTGGTCAGGGGTCGGATCTCCACCCCCGGGGAGTCCATGGGCAGGATCAGCCACGAGATCCCACGGTGGCGGCTGTCCTCACCACCGGTACGCACCAGCAGCTCGCAGTGGTCGGCCACCTCGGCGTGCGAGGTCCAGATCTTCGAGCCGGTGACCACGTAGTGGTCCCCGTCCCTTACGGCCCGGGTGCGCATGGAGGCCAGGTCGCTGCCCGCGTCGGGCTCGGAAAAGCCCTGGCACCAGACTTCGTCCCCCTTCAGGATGGCGGGGAGGTACCGCTGGCGCTGCTCGGGCGTCCCCTCGGCGATGATCGTGGGCCCGGCGTGCAGGAGCCCGACGAAGTTGACGCCGACGTAGGGGGCATGGGCCCGCTCCAGCTCCTCTTTGAACACCAGCTCCTCCACCGGGGACGAGCCGCGGCCACCGCCCTCCACCGGCCAGTCGACGCCGGCGTAACCGGCATCGAAGAGGAGGCGCTGCCAGTGGGTGTCATAGGCGCGTCGACCGGGCCAGTCGGTGGGAGCCGGCTTCTTGGGCAGACCGGGGAGGGTGTCGGCCAGCCAATGGCGCAGCTCCTTCCGGAACGCCTGCTCGGCGTCGGTGTAGCGGAGGTCCATGGGGGGAGCGGGGCTAGACCGGGAGGTGCCGGTGCCGCAGCGCGTTCGGGCTCACTTGAAGTCGAGGTCGTAGAGCTTGATGGCGTTGCCGCGGACGATCTTGTAGATCTGCTCCTCGGTCAGGTCCTTCATCTGCTTCTCGGCGATCTGGCGGGTGTTGGGCCAGGTCGAGTCGGAGTGGGGGTAGTCGGACTCGTAGGTGATGTTGTCCACCCCGATGGACTCCACGTTCTTCAAGCCGAAGGCGTCGTCGAAGAAGCAGCCGTAGATCTGGCGATGGAAGTAGGTCGACGGCGGCTCGGGGACGATGTCGGCCACGCCGCCCCAGCCCCGGTTCTCCTCCCACACGTTGTCGGCCCGCTCGAGGATGTAGGGGATCCACCCGATCTGGCCCTCGGCGTAGGCCAGCTTGAGTTCGGGGAAGCGCACCAGCACGCCGGAGAACATGAAGTCAACCATCGAGTAGGTGGCGTTCGAGTGGGTCAGGGTCGACCCCACTGCCGGCGGGGCGTCTGCCGATGTGGACGGCATCTTGGACGAGGACCCGATGTGCATGTTGATGACCGTGCCGGTCTCCTCGCACGCCCGGAAGAACGGGTCCCAGTAGTGGTCGGGGTCGTGCACCGACGGCAGACCCAGGAACGGAGGAATCTCGCTGAAGCAGACGGCCCGGACACCGCGCTCGGCATTGCGCCGCACCTCCGCACCGGCCAACTCGGCGTCCCACAGCGGCACCAGAGTCAACGGGATGAGCCGGCCCTTGGCCTCGGGCCCACACCACTCGTCGACCATCCAGTCGTTATAGGCCTTCACGCACAAGAGCCCGAGCTCCTTGTCCTCGGCTTCGGTGAAGGTCTGGCCGCAGAAGCGCGGGAAGGTGGGAAAGCAGAGCGAGGCCTCGAGGTGATTGACGTCCATGTCCTCGAGCCGCGGCTTCACCTCGTAGGAGCCTGGGCGCATGTCCTCGTAGGTCACGCCGCGCATGGTCACCTCATCTCGAGGCACGCCCACCGCCGAGTCCACGCGCAGCAGCGGGCGCTTCAGATCCTCGTAGTACCACCAGTCGGTGGGGAACCCTTCCGACCCGGGCACCACGGTCAGCTTGCCTCCGACGAAGGTGATCTCCCCCATGGGGGCGCGCACGATCCTCGGACCGACCTCGTGGTACTTCTTCGGGAGGCGGTCCATCCACACATTGGGTGGTTCCACCACGTGGTCGTCTACGGAGATGATCCAGGGCATGTCGGCCATGGGGCGAGTGTACCGCCTGGTCTGACGGTCCGTCAGGTGATCGGGGTTCGGGTTCCGGGCGTCCTCAGGTCCGTTGCCCCGGCGCCTCCTACCCGTCCGGCCCGGGCGGTGGGCGCTGGTTTCGGGCCCGATTGTGGGGCCCGCACAGCAGGCGGCCGTTCTCCTGCGTGGTGGGTCCGTGCTCGGAGTAGGGCAGGATGTGGTCCACCTCGCACCAGGAGGCCCGGATGTCACAGTCGGGGTGGCAGCACCGCCGGTCCCGGACCTCGATGGCCCGCCGGGTCGCGCCGGTAAAGAACCGGTCGCCCGGGGGGCACTCCACCCGGGTGACGGGGCGGAACACGGCGTGCTCGAAGCCGGCCCGGTCCATGGTGCCGAGGGTGGCTCTGGCCCCGACCCCGAGGGTCCGGTCCGCCCGGTACTCGACCCGTTCGATGTCGGCCCCCTCCAGCCAGGGGAGGAGGGTGCCCGGAGGTACGACGGTCCCGTCCTCCAATTCGGCTATCCGCCCGAAGAGAGTCTCGTAGCCGACCAGCACGGTGAAGAGTGGTTCGGGCTTCCGGCCGCCGGCGGGTGCGGTCTTCGAGCGGGTGGCCATGAGGACCATGGCGTCGGCCCTCCGCTGACCGGCCGATCGGTTGAGATCGGCCACCGTCGGCTCCCGGCCCCGGCGTGCCCTGGCCTCGGACCAGTCCGCTTCGAACAGCAGCTGTTCGAGGCGGTGGAGCTCGTCCCCCACGATGGCCCCGGCGACGGGGTCGAAGGTCATCCGGCCCAGCCAGGTGCCCGAGTAGCTCTGCACGAGGTAGGCGTCCCGTCCAGCCCTCCGTGCCTCGGCTGCCTCCTCGGCGCCGTCGGCGTCGGCCAGCTGCCTCCAGTAGCCGGCGACTCGGACGAACTGGTCGTAGGTGAGGGTGCGGGCCTGTTCCACCAGGAACTCCTCGGAGCCGCGTAGGGCCTCCCCGGTGGCCCCCTTCCGGAGGGAGGCCAAGAGGTCGACGTGGGCCCCGGTGATGGCCCCTTCGGCGAAGGCCCGCCCGGTGTGTGGCAGGTGGCGGAGGTCCCGCCCCCGGCGGACGAGAGCCCCGGACTCCCGCCTCGGGGAGTGGGCCCTCGCCCTCAGCCACGCCGCCGCACCGCGGGCTCCGCCCTCATGCCAGCCCCCCTCTGCGTCGAAGGCCGCCACCGACTCGGAGACCAGGGCGTCGAGCCGGGACCGCTGGCGCAGGAGGGACAGGAGGGAGTCGGCGTCCGCACAGGACGAGGGTCCCTGGGCGAACAGCCGATCGATGGCTTCCACCAGGAGGTCGAGATCCATGTCCCCAGTCAACTTGGGGGGTGTGACACTCGTCAGGATGATACGGGACGTCCCGGCAGCATTCCGGACTGCACGGAACGCTACGGAAAGTGGTCGGACCGCCCGGCGGCGTGGCGGGTCCCGGAGGGGCCGGGCCAGAGTTACACCATGGCCACGCCCCCGTTGGGTCGGATCACCTGGCCGGTCATGAACCGTGAGGCGTCCGAGGCGAGGTAGAGCACGGCGGCGGCGATGTCCTCGGGCTCGCCCACCGAGCGGAGGGGGGCGCCCTTGCGCATCGAGGTGACCAGGGAGTCGGCCATGGTCTCGTCGTAGCTGCCGTCGGGCAACTGGAAGTACCCGGTGGTCATCCCGGTGATGACGAAGCCCGGAGCCACGGCGTTGACCCGGACGTGCTTCTTGCCCACCTCGATGGCTAGGGACTTGGTCATCTGGACCACCCCGGCCTTGCACATGGCGTAGCTGGCGATGTTGGGGCTGGGGGTGTCGGCGGCGGCCGAGGAGCAGTTGATGATGCTGCCCCCCTCGGGCTGGTCGACCATGACCCGCCCGGCCGCCTGGCACCCGAAGAAGACGCCCTTCAGGTTGACGGCCATGATTGTATCGAGGCTCTCCTCCGACTCGTCGAGGAACGGGCCACCCAGCATGATCCCGGCGATGTTGCACCAGACGTGGATGCCACCCCGCTCGGTCGCCACCCGCTGGGCCAGCGCTTCGACGTCGGTCCGTCGGGACACGTCGAGGGCGACCCCCTCGGCGGCACCTCCGGCGGCGACGATCTCCTCGGCGGTGGCCCGGGCGGTGTCCTCACGTATGTCGGCGCACACCACGGTCGCCCCGGCCCCGGCCAGGGCCAGGGCGCTCGCCTTGGCGATGCCGCTCCCGGCCCCGGTGATCACGGCCACCTTCCCGTCGACCCGGAACGATTGGATGAGTGTGGTGGAGTCCATGGCGTCGGCGGGACCTCTTCTTGTCGGCAGACGGGCTCCCCGTCCCGGTGGGCGCGGCACCCACCGCTGCAGACCCTACGGGGTGGCCGTCCGGCAGAACAGTCGAAGGGGCCGCCACGGCATGACCGCCAGGACCGGCGGAACCGGCGGGAACGGCGGGAACGGTGTTCAGTGGGCGGACGAAGCGGCCGCCACTCCCTCGCCCCGGGCGTCGCTGGCTTCGCCCTCGTCCTCGAGGTTGTATTCGTCCTCGTAGTAGTCGACCTCGTCGTAGTCGACCTCGTCGTAGTCGACCTCGTCGTAGTCGAACCCGTCGTTGCCTTCCCGGTGGTCCTCGACCTCGTCCTCGACCTCGTCGCCTCGTCAGGACCTCGTTGACCTCCTGGTCCTCGATCTCGTCAGCCGGACCTCGTCGTCCTGGGCGACCTCGGCGGTCTCGTCGACCTCGACCTCGTCCGTCTCGACCTCGTCGGTCTCGACCTCGTCGGTCTCAACGTCCTCGCCGGTCTCGATCCCGTCGACCTCGACCTCGTCCGTCTCGTCCTCCCCGGTCTCGATCCCAACCCCGGGCTCGACGTCGACCTCGACCTTCGTGTCCTCTTCCTCGCCACGGCGCTTGTTGCGCTCCCGGACGCGGACCTTGTCGCGCTCCTTGTGGCCGGAGGACCGGATGGGCTTGGTGGTCAGCTTCAGGGTCTCCGGACCCGGTAGGTCGGTGGCAGCCTTGATGGCCTGCGTCAGTGCCTTGGACACGGTCGCGGCGATCCGCTTGTGCCCCTCGTCGTCGGGGTGGATGCCGTCGCCGAGGTGGTCGGCGGTGATGATGGCTCCGCCTGCCACGAGGGCCAGGGTCTCGTCTCCGGACACGATCCGGTCGCGGGTGGCCGACTCGATGGCGTGGCGGATTTCGGCCAGCGTGGCCCCGAGCCGGTTGGGCTCGTCCTCGGCGTCGGGTCGGACGAACGGGCTGATCACCACGATCGGCACCGTGGGGTGACCGTCGCGGACCACGTCGAGGAAGGCCATGAATCCCTCGGCGACCATGCCCACGCTGTGGGGCACCCGGGTCCAGCAGCTGGCTCCGTAGGCCACGGAGATGATGTCGGCGGGCAGTGCGGCGATGTGCTCGGCGGAGACGATCTCGCCCCGACCGGCCGCGGCGTACCCCATGTTGGCCAGGTCCAGCCCGGACTTGCGGGCGGCGATGGCGGCCCACCCCTGGGCCGGCCCCGAAGCGATCCAGCCCTGGGTGACCGAGTCCCCGTAGGCGATCCACCGGGGCAGTGCCGGGGCCGGGCTGATCTCTCCCTTTACCGCGGTGAGGGACTGGATGAGCGGTTGCATGCCCTCGGGGAGGTAGATGGTCGCCGGCTTGTCGGGGGCGGACGATCCCAGCGACAGACGGATCAGACCGTCGCCGAGGACCGCTTCCTCCTCGCAGACCTTCCGGCCGGCCCGCCACACCGAGAAGGTGATGCCGGCACCGTCGCCGCGGTAGCCGAGGTTTCCCGAGGTGGTGCGGTAGGCGATGTCGATGGCCTGGGCGTCGCCGACCAGCTCGAGGCGGACGCCGGCCGGGAACCACCGCGGCGTGCCACGTGTCCGACGGGAGCCGGGCGGTGTCGGCGGGATTGGCCCGGGGATAGGGAACGTCCCCTGCGGCCGGATACGGTGCTCCACGGACGAAGGGCTCGGGTTGCGCCGGACGCTGCGTCACCGGTCGTTTGCTTCCATCATTGTGCCCCTTCAGCAGACGATTGCCACTCTCAGTGGTGGTATGACCACATTACCACCCAGCATGGTTTTTCTGCACCTGAATTCGCTCTGAATTGCCGGCCGGGTACGGCGGTGGCCGTCCCCCCGGCGATGGGCCTTCGGGGAACGGGGGAGGAGACACCGCCGGGACCCGGTCCATGGCCACCAGGGACGATGTCCCGGGGTCCCGCTGGACCCCAAGAAGATCCTTCCACCGAGGGGATCGATTGCGTAGCATGGGCCGGTGCGCAGGGGTAGGACCGGGATCGAGTCGCCCACAGCGCCCAAATTCCTACGCAGAGTGGTTTCGGGTCGTCATCGGCGGGGTGGAACCGCCCAAGGGGTGCGCCTCGCCCCCCTTCGGCCCCTCTTCCAGGTCGGACTGTTGCTCCTTGCCCTCGCGGTCCTGGCGCCGGCCGGCCCGGCCCGGGCGGCGGTCCCTCAGATCGCGCCCCACGTGTACCAGGGGGGCGGCGTCATCGGGTTCGGGGACGCCCAGCCGATCAATGCCCCGATCGGCGCAGCGCTCAGCTCGGTCATGGTGGCCATGGCCCCCGACCCGGCGGCGACGGCCGGGGCGCAGGGCTACTGGCTGGCCGCCGCCGACGGCGGGGTGTTCGCCCAGGGGAGCGCACCGTTCTACGGCTCCCTCGGCGCGCTGCACCTCAACGGGCCGATCGTGGGCATGGCCGCCACCCCCGACGGCAAGGGCTACTGGTTGGTGGCCATGGACGGCGGGCGTCTTCACCTTCGGGGATGCCGGGTTCTACGGCTCGATGGGAGGGAGCCATCTCAACCAGCCGGTCGTGGGCATGGCCGCCACCCCCGACGGCAAGGGATACTGGTTGGTGGCCCCGGACGGCGGCATCTTCACCTTCGGGGACGCCGGGTTCTACGGCTCCGAGGGCAGCGTGCGGCTGAACGCCCCGATCACCGGCATGGCGGCCACGTCCACCGGCCTCGGCTACTGGCTGGTGGCCGCGGACGGCGGGCATCTTCACCTTCGGGGACGCCCCCTTCCTGGGCTCCATGGGCGGCACCGTCGCTCAACGACCCGGTGGTGGGCATGGTGCCCACGTCGCACGACCGGGGCTACCTGTTGGTGGCCACCGACGGCGGGGTCTTCCCGTTCGGCTCGGCCGGCTTCTACGGCTCTCTGGGCGGCGGCTACGGCGGGCGATCCGACCGACGTGCCGCCGATCGCCGGCATCGCCCTGTACCCCGGACGGCAAGGGCTACTGGCTGCTGGAGCCGGACGGGTGGTCCTACGCGTTCGCCAACCCGCCCGAGCCCGGCACCGACCGCCACCGCCTCGGCCATCGTCTCCATCGCCAACAGCCAGGTGAACAGCGACCCGGACCGCGGCAGCTTCTGCAATCCCTACGGCCCGTGCGAGGAGTGGTGCGCCCTGTTCGCCACCTGGGTGTGGCAGCACGCGGGCGTGCCCATCCCCTCGTATCCCTTCACCGGGAGCATCTACAGCTGGGCGGCGGCCAACACCGGCGTGCTCCCCCCGAGCGCCGCCCCGCTCCCGGGGGACGCCGTCCTCTACGGCACCGGGCCCTCCTCCACCGCCACCTCGGTGCACGTGGGGCTGGTGGTCCAGGTGTGGCCGGACGGGGCCATCGTCACCATCGAGGGCGACGCCGGGCCGGCGCCGACCGGCTCGTTGGCCGTGGTGGTCAACGGTCCGTACCTGCCGTCGCAGTCGGCCTCCTACAACGGGGTGCCCGTCTACGCCTTCGCCCGACCCTGACCGACCGCACCGACGGGCCGTCAGGCTACGCCGTCGTGCCTCCCGATCAGGCCTCGGCGCAGGAGGACTCGAGGACCAAGGCGCGGTGGTCGGCGGCCGAGCCCCAGGCCTCGGCCAGCGCCCAGGCCCGCTTGAGGAACAGGTGGAGGTCGCACTCCCAGGTGTAGCCGATGGCCCCGTGCACCTGGAGGGACACCCGGGCCGCCTCGAGGGCGGCACTCCGAGGCGTAGGCCTTGGCCACCGATGCCGACCGCGTGGCCTCCGGTGCGGCTCGCCTGGTCGAGGGCCCAGGCGGCGGCGTAGACCACCGGCCGGGCGAACTCCAGGCGGACCTGGGCCCCGGCCAGCAGGTGCTTGACGGCCTGGAAGCTCCCGATGGGCTTCCCGAACTGCCGGCGCTCCTTGGCGTACGTCGGCGGCCATGGCGATCATCCGCTCGGTCAGGCCGAGCAGTTCGGCGGCGGTGGCCACCGCCGCCCGGTCGGCGAGGTGGCGGATGGCGGCCGCGGCCGCGGACCCGGCCAGGACCCTGGTCCCGGCGGTGGGCCTCCAGTGCGGAATCCCCAGACGGCGGGTGGGATCGAGGGAGGCTGACGGCTCCACGGTCACGGCCCCGGCGTCCACCACATGGAGCTCGGGGGCCGCTCCTCGGGCCGGTCCCCTCCAGGGCCAGGACGAAGAGGTCGGCCCCGTCGGCGCCGGCGACCGCGGCCGGTCGGTGGGGGAAGGACCAGGCTGAGGTGCTCGGCGTCGCTACCGCCGCAGCCACCCGTCCGGCAGCGATGGCCTCCGACCAGCCAGCGGCCGGGCCCCACGGTGGTCGGCCCTCGCCCCGGCCCGGGAGCGCCCGCTCCCGGCGCCCTCGACCAGCTCGGCCAGGAGCGGGGCGACCAGGGCCGTGGTCTCGAGCAGCGGCTCGGGGAGGGCCACCCGCCCGGCCTCCTCGAGCAGCAGGACCAGGTCGACCAGGCCGAGCCCGAGCCCGCCGTGCGCCTCGGGGACCGACAGCCCGACCACGCCCAGGTCGGCCAGGGTGGCCCACCGGGGGGCCCGGGCGGCCGGGACGTCGAAGGCGGCCCGAAGGTGCCCGGTGGTGCACTCCTTGGCCAGGACCTGCCGCACCGTATCGCGGAACTCGGTCTGCTGGTCGGAGAAGGCGAAGTGCACGATGCGGCCCTCCGATTCAGCCGCGGGGCAGCCCGAGCATGCGCTCGGCCACCACGTTGCGTTGGATCTCGTTGGTGCCGGCGTAGATCGGACCGGCCAGGGCGAAGAGGTAGCCATCGAGCCACGGCGCGTCCACCCCGGCGCCGTGCAGCTCGGCGTCCGGTCCCAGCAGGGCCAGGGCGGCACGGTGGATGGCCAGGTCGGTCTCGGACCAGTGGATCTTGTTGGCGCTGGCCTCGGGCCCGACCGATCCGCCGTCGAGCACCCGGGTGGCCGTCCACAGCGTGTTGAGCCGGTAGGCCTCGGCGTCCATCCAGGCCTGGGCCACGTCGTCGGCGCTGGCGTGCGGCCCGTACGGGGTCCTCGGCCCGCTGCTCGGCGTAGAGCGACACCAGTCGGGCGGCGGCCTCGGTGTAGCGGGCCGGGCTGCGCAGGCTGAGCCCCCGCTCGGAGCCGGCCGTGGCCATGGCCACGCTCCAGCCCTGTCCCACGCCGCCCAGCACCTGGTCGTCGGGGACGAACACGTCCTCGAAGAACAGCTCGGCGAAGCCGGTCTCCCCGTCGATCTGGGGGATGGGCCGGACCGTCACCCCGGGGGTGCCCATGTCGATGAGGAAGTAGGTCAGTCCCCGGTGCCGCTCGGCCTCCGGGGTCGGTACGGAACAGGCCGAAGCACCACTCGGCGAAGGCGCCCCGCGAGGCCCAGGTCTTCTGGCCGGACAGCAGCCAGCCGTCGTCGCCCTCGGACCGGACCGCCCGGCTGCGGATGCCGGCCAGGTCGCACCCGGCATCGGGCTCGGACCAGCCCTGGCACCAGATCTCGCCGCCCGAGGCCATGGCCGGCAGGAACCGCTCCTGCTGGGCGGGGGTGCCGAACTCGAACATGGTGGGCGCCAGCAGGAACACGCCGTTCTGGCTCACCCGCAGGGGGGCCTGGGCCCGCCAGTACTCCTCCTCGAAGACCAGCCACTCGAGGATGCCCACCCCGCGGCCGCCGAACTCCTCGGGCCACGAGACCACCGACCACCGGTCGTCGAACATGGTCTGCTCCCACCGCGGTGGGCCTCGAACCCCTCGGCGGTGTCCAGGGAGGGGAGCGACCGGGGGGGCGGGGCGTGGGCGGCCAGCCACGCGCGCGCCTCGGCCCGGAAGGCCTCCTGGGCGGCGGTGAAGCGCAGGTCCATCGGTGCGTCCATGGGCAGGTCCGTCCATCGGTGGGGGTGGGTCGGGGCGGGGGTCGGGTCCGGCCGGCCCGGCCGGCGGCCCGGCACGCGCCGGTAGGGGAAATCTGACACACCGCCAGATTTCCGGCAACCACGGCCGATCGGCCACAATGGTGGCATGCCCAACGCCGTGATCGTCGATGCCGTCCGCACCCCGGTGGGGAAGAGGAACGGACGGCTGTCCGGCTGGCACGCCGTCGACCTGGCCGCCCAACCCCTCCGGGCGCTCATCGAGCGCAACGACCTCGACCCGGCCCTGGTGGAGGATGTGGTCTACGGGTGCACCATGACGGTGGGCGAGCAGGCCATGAACATCGGGCGCAACGCCGCCCTGGCCGCCGGCTTCCCCGACACCGTTCCCGGGACCACCGTCGACCGGCAGTGCGGCTCGGCCCAGCAGGCGGTCCACTTCGCCGCCCAGGCGGTGATGTCGGGGGCCATGGACGTCGTCATCGGCGGCGGGGTGGAGGCGATGAGCCGGGTGCCGATCGGGTCCACCACCGAGCACGGCCCGGGCGAGGCCTACGGGCCGACCGTCCACCAGCGGTTCGACTTCATCCATCAGGGGCTCAGCGCCGAGGAGATCGCCCGCCGGTGGGGGATCAGCCGGGAGGCGATGGACCGGTACGCCCTCCAGTCCCACGACCGGGCGGCCCGGGCCATCGCCGAGGGGCGGTTCGACAACGAGATCATCCCCCTGGCCACCCGTCGGGCCCGAGTCGAGGAGAAGGTGGCGGTGGCCGGCACCGACGAGGGGGACCCGGGCGACGAGGGCCCGCTCAGCTTCGACGAGGGCGTCCGGGCGGGCTCGACCTACGAGAAGCTGGCCAGCTGCCCCCGGCGTTCGTCGAGAACGGGTCGATCACCGCGGCGAGCTCGTCCCAGATCTCCGACGGGGCCGCGGCCGTGCTGATCATGTCCGAGGAGAGGGCGGGCCAGCTCGGCCTGGTCCCGAGGGCCCGGTTCCACACCTTCGCCGTGGCGGCCAACGATCCGGTGATCATGCTCGACCGCCCCCATACCCGCCACCACCCTGGTCCTCGCGAAGTCCAAGCTGTCCCTGGACGACATCGACCTCATCGAGATCAACGAGGCCTTCGCCTCGGTGGTGCTGGCCTGGGCGAAGGAGCACCACCCGGACATGGAGAAGGTCAACGTCAACGGCGGGGCCATCGCCATCGGCCACCCCACCGGCGGGTCCGGGGCCCGGCTGCTGGCCACCCTGCTCAACGAGATGGAGCGCACCGGGGCCCGCTACGGGCTCCAGACCATGTGCGAGGGCGGTGGCCAGGCCAACGCCACCATCATCGAGCGGCTCGGGTAGGCGTCCAGGCGCGTCCAGGCGGGCCGAGGCGGTCCGGACTAGGCGGGGGCCGCAGTGTCCGAGTCGCCGCCGGACCCTCCGGCCTCCGACCCCCCGGCGCCGCCGGACCCGCCGGCCTCCGACCCCCCGGCGCCGCCGGCCTCGGTCCCGGCCTGGCCCGTCTCGAGTTCCCCGGCGGCCTCGTCGGCCTCGGTCCATGTGACGTGCTTGTTGAAGTCGACACTGTCGGCCCGGGTGGGCCGGGACATCAGGTAGCCCTGGTAGAGGTCGCACCCGAGCTCGGCGACCCGCTGCAGCTGCACCGGTCGCTCCACGCCCTCGGCCAGCACCACCAGCCCGAGAGCCTTGGACAGCTGCACGATGGCGGCCACGATGGCCTCGTCGTTCTCGAAGGCCCCGAGGCCGTCGACGAACGACTTGTCGATCTTCAGGATCTTGACCGGGAACCGCTTGAGCTGGGCCAGCGACGAGTAGCCGGTGCCGAAGTCGTCGATGGCCAGTCCCACGCCCATCTCGTGGATGCCGCCGAGCATGGCGATGGAGGCCGAGGTGTCGCTCATCAGCATGCTCTCGGTGACCTCCATCACCAGGGCCTCGGGCGGCAGGCCCGAGTCGTCGAGGGCCGACTCGATGGTGTCCAGCAGCTCGGTGTCGCTCAGCTGGTGGGCCGAGAGGTTGACGGTGATGTAGGCGTCCTCGGCGCCGGGGAGCTCGTTGCGCCACCGGGCCATGGTCTGGCAGGCCTCGCGGAGCACCCACCGGCCGAGCGAGAAGATGAGGTCGGTCTCCTCGGCGAAGGGGATGAACTCCATCGGTCCGAGCAGGCCCCGGGACGGGTGGTGCCAGCGGACCAGCGCCTCCATGGCCACGATCCGGTCGTCCTTGACCGAGGCGATGGGCTGGTAGTGCACGGCCAGCTCGTCGTGGTCGATGGAGTGGCGCAGGTCGTCGTAGATCTCGAGGCGGGCCACCGACTTGGCCCGGAGCGACTCGTCGAACACCTCGACCCGTGAGCGGCCCTTGTTCTTGGCCTGGAACATGGCCACGTCGGCCTGCTGCAGGATGTCCTGGGCGGACTGGCGCCCGCGCATCACGAAGGCGATGCCCACGCTGCAGGTGACCACCACGTTGCGGCCGGTGGAGAGCTGGACGGGGTCGGAGAGCAGGCGCGAGTACTCGGTGGCCAGGCTGATGGCCACGTCGACATCGTGGACGTTGCGGCACAGCACCACGAACTCGTCGCCGGAGAAGCGGCTGACCACGTCCCCGCCCCGGACGGCCGACTTGAACCGCTGGGCCAGAGCCAACAGCACCTCGTCGCCGCTGGCGTGCCCGAACGAGTCGTTGACCAGCTTGAAGCGGTCGAGGTCGATGAACAGGACGGCCAGGTTGGTGCCCCGCTGCATCGACACCAGCAGCTCCCGCTCGAGCTCGTCGTTGAAGAGGGAGCGGTTGCCCAGTCCGGTCAGGGAGTCGTGGTAGGCCAGCCAGTGGAGCTGGGCCTCGGCGGCCTTGCGGTCGGTGACGTCGGTGAACGAGCACACCACCATGGGCGACTCGTTCTGGCCGGCGCCGGAGAGGAGCCGGGAGCTGAGCGACAGCCACTGGCGACGGCCGCTCCCGTCGGTGACCCCGATGACCAGATCGTCCTGGGACTCGCCGGTGACCAGGGTGACGGCGTGGGGGAACGACTCGGCCGACATGGGGTGGCCGTTGGCCTCGATGGCGATGGACGAGCCGGTGAAGATCTGGTGGCTCGAGCCCGAGTTGAGGCGGTCCCCGAGGATGCGGCCGGCAGCCTCGTTGTGGGCCGAGACGTTGCCGTTCTCGTCGAACAGCACGATCCCTTCGCTGAGGGAGGCCACCACCGCCTCGTAACGCTCCTCGGCGGCCCGGCGTCCGGCCTCGGCCTGGCGGGCATCGGTCAGCTCGGTGCACACCACCACCCAGCCCGAGGGCTGGGTGTTGTCATCGATCAGGGGGTCGATGGAGACCAGGACGTCGACCTCGGAGCCGTCCTTGCGATGGTGGGACCGCTGGCCCCGCTCCAGAACCGCGGCGCTGTCGGTGCGGTTGGACGTGACCACGGCGGCGATGGACAGGCCGGCCACCTCCTCCTCGGTCCAGCCGTAGATGGTCCGGGCCGCCTCGTTCCAGCTCTCGATCTTGCCGTCGGCGTCGATTCCGATGATGGCGTCCGAGACGTGGGCCACCAGGCTGGCCCGGTACCGGTCGGCCGCCTCGGCCGCTATGCGCTCGGAGATGTCCCGGGCGATGACCTGGTACGCCGGCTCGCCGCCCCAGGTGGTGCGGACGCTGGTGACCTCCATCACGGTGATGGTGCCGCCCGGTGCGACGATTCGAATCTCGCCGTGCTCGAAGAACTGACCCGGCTCGGTGAGCTGGGCGAGACGGCCCGCCACATGTGGGATGTCAGCCGGATGGAGGAAGTCGGTGATGGGGTGCCCGTAGTACTTGGCGAACGCCTCGGCCTGCTCCTTGTCCGAGGAGCCCATTCCGATGAGACGGGTCGAGGCGCGGTTCCAGTAGACCAACCGTCCGTTCTGATGGACGAAGACGGCGTCGGGTGAGACCTCGGTCAGAAGCCGATAGCGGTCCACCATCTCGCCCAGTTCGCGCTCGTACGTCTCCTGTGCGGTGACGTCGATCACCACCCCGGCATAGAAGTCCTTCGGGTCGGTGCGGTCCTCCGAGCCGCCTCCGGAAGGCGCCACCATCGGTGCGGCCCGGACCACGACCGTGTGGACGATCCCGTCCGGGCAGTTGACGATCAGGTTCAGGTCGAAGGTGGCCGGCGGGTGACCGAGGCGGATCGGGGTGAGGATCGGCGCCAGGAGGGCATCACCGGCTTCATCCCCGTTGGGGTAGCCGACGGGTGGTCCGGCGGTGATGGGATCGTTGTCCCTCTCCGCCGACCGCCGACGGGCCGGCCGTCGTCCAGCACGGAGAACCCGAGCACGCCGTCCTCGAAGCCGAAGAACTCCTCGAGCGAAGTCGCCCATATGACTTCGTCCTTCTCGGGGTCGTAGACCCAGGTGACCGACCGGAGCTCTTTCTCGGTGAGGTCGACCCCGCGGGACAGTTCGAAGGCGCGGTCGCCCATCGAGAGCTGGTCGAATTCGACCCGATCGAACAGGACCTTCGAGCGCTGTTCATCAAACCCGCTCGTGGTGACCATAGGCATGAAGTATCGGCTCCTGAGAGCAGGACCTTTAGCCTTGGCGACCTCCGGATATGCGCCGACGACGCCCTCGATGGGGCCGCCTCGAACAGGGGTCCGCCCAGGCGGCCATGGCGCGGACGGAGATCAGCCGTTCGGCTCGGCCACCACCACCGCTGTGTTGTAGCCGCCCATGCCGATCGATGACTTGACCATCATCCCGGGCATCCGAGGCGAGCGCCCGTCGACCAGCTTGGGATGACCGGGCGCCACCTGGGGAGGGGCAGGCACGAACCCCGTTTCGAAGGCGTACACGGTTGCGAGCATCTCGACGGCGGCCGCGGCAGCCTGACAGTGACCTACGAGGGGTTTCACCGAGAAGATGCCGTGGGCAGCAGGGAAGAGCTCATCGAGGACCTTGGCCTCGGAGGCGTCGCACAGGGCTGTCCCCGGGCCGTGCGCGTTCATGTAGGCCACGTCGGCCGGATCGACATCGGCGTTCGCCACGGCCAGGTCGAAGCAGCGGAACATCTGCTCGAGGTCAGGGGCGATGCTCACCGAGTGGTAGGCGTCGTGGGTCATCGCCCCGCCGAGCACGGAGGCGTACGAGCCGGTCGACTTCGGACGACAGCACCGTGGCCACCGCGGCCTCCCCGCCGACGAAGCCCCGGCTCCCCTCCTGAAACGGCCGGCACCCCTCCAGGGCCGGTAGGTTGAGCACGGCGGTGCCCAGGTCGCTGAAGGCCCGGAGGTTCTGAGGGATGCACGAAAGATCGGTGGCCAACACGATCACGTCCGACGCGATACCCGCGTCCAACCATGTCTTGGCAGTGATCAGGGCCGCGTTACCACCGGCGCACATCGCCGACACCGACATCGACGGTCCGTGGAAGTCGTTCTCGCGCATGAACATGGTCAACACCGTGGAGGACATCATGTCCATCCACGCCTTGGGCCGGACCCGCGTGGCGCCCGACTGGTAGAACTTGCTCCATATCTCCACGTCGCCCATCTCGATCCCGTGGACCAGGCCCACCACCGGCCCTGGCTTCCACCCGCGCTCCCGGGCGTCGGCGATGGCCTCCCGGGCGGCGAAGCGCACCGACCGCATGAACCGGCTCGAGCCGTCGCTCCGGTCTCCCTCGTCGCTGATGACCGACAGGTAGGCCTGGCCGTCGGGCACGAAGCCGTCGAGGCCGGTCACCAGCTTGACCGCACTCTCACCCAGTAGGAACCCGTCCCACAGGTGCTTGGTGCCCCATCCGTAACCGGTCACCGCGCCGACGCCGACGATGTCGGCGGGGCGGGCACTGTGACCGCTCCACTGAGTCCGGGATCGAGCGGGAGATGACTGCACTGCGTCCGACATTCAGCACTCCTCACTGGCCGGTCGGCCGATGAACGGGGAGGCCACAACGGTGGACTCGTCGGTCACGGTCGATCCCGAACAGGGCAAATCGCAAATCATGGGCAGAGATTGCGGTGCCTGCCGGCATCGCTGGTGACGGGAGTGATTATCGCTCACTGGGAGCCGCCGCACAATGGGTTGTTATCGCAGTCACGATGGGCACACTGTAGGTGGTCGACAGGCATGGGCCCCGGCCACAGGTCCTGAGGCCCGTATAGTGGGACCACGATGCCCCGCCCCTCGCAGAGCGCACGGGACAGATCAACTGATCGCACCCGGGAGACGAGGAGCCTGGCCCTCGACCTCTGGGACGAGCATTCGGCTCAGATGACGCAGAGCTGGTTCCCCAGGTGGGCGCCCGCCGAGGGGTCGGACACAGGGGAGTGGGGCCCTGGTGAGCGCATTCGATCGATCAAGGAGTACGTCGACTGCCGCCGGGTCCTCTTCCACCCCGAGTTGGAGTCCATGATCAGCAATGGAAACCTGAGGCAGAGTGAGTCCAACCTGCTCTTTCTGGACGGTGAGGTACACCAGCGCATCAGGGGGGTCATCAACCGGGTGCTTCCCGAATGGCGCTCCGCCGCCGAAGCCTCGAACCAGTTCATCGACCGCCTCGTGAAGGCTCTGCCGGACCGGGGCCCGGTCGATCTCGTCAACGACTTCGCCGTACCGATCGCTGAGGACATGACCTACTTCATCCTCGGCCTGCGACGCGGCGAGGGAGATCGGTTGGCCAGGAAGCTGGCAACGATGAGCGCCCAGTTCGATCCATCGTTCGAGCCGGCCGAGCAGGCCCAGGCCATCGACGCTGGCCGCGAGATCCTCACCCTTCTCCGTCTGGCCATCCGGGACAAGACGTACGAGCCGGGCTCGGCGCTCGGTCTTCTGGACGAGGCGAGACGGTCGGGCGAGCTCTCGGTCAGGGAGCAGCTCGCATCGTCGGTGATGCTGGCCCACGCCTCGTTCCAGAACTCGGTCAACCTGCTGAGCTTCGCCGCCGCCGAGGCCATGACCAATGCGGCGTTGGCCGAGACCATGGCGGGGGTCGACCAGGGCGCGCAGCGCAGATGCGTCGAGGAGTTGCTGCGACTCGGATCCCCGGTGCGGTTCCTCATCCGCCGGGCCTCGACCGGGCTGTCGGTGGGGCGTACCGCCATCGACGAAAATGATCTGGTGGCGCCGTTCCTGGGGGAGGCCAACCGAGATCCTTCGGTCTTCGACCGGCCTGACGAGTTCAACTCGGCCCGAGGTGGTGCCGCTCATCTGGCCTTCGGCGCCGGGCCCCACACCTGCCTCGGTGCCGCCATCGCTCGAGCCGAGACGCTGACCGCAGTGCGGGCCCTGGTCGGCAAGTACCGGTCGTTCGCGCTGGTCTCGGTGACCTGGGGTCCCAACGCGGTCATGTTCGGTCCCGCCAGCCTGGTGGCCGAGTTGGGTCCCTGACCTGACCGAGCGGTGCCCGTGGCAAGGGTGTGGGAGCCCCGGTCAGCTCCCCGCCAGCCGGTCGAGCACGGCGGTGGCCTGGGCCACGATGCGCTCGATCAGTTCGGCCACCGTGGGCAGCTCGGTGATCTCACCTACCACCTGGCCGGTGGGCAGGACGCCGACATCGGTGCGGCCGTCCACCAGTGCGGCCTTGGTCATCATGGGCGCGTTGGCCGCCATGACCACCTGGGGCCACGACAACTCGTTGCCGTGCTTGAGAGCCCGCCCCTCCTTGAGCAGCGCCGGTAGGGTGGTGTCGGTCTCACGGCGGAAGGCGTGCGCGTTGGCCAGGGCCCGGGGCAAGTTCTGCAGCCAGCTGGACCGCTCGAGGCGATCGACCAGCCCGGTACGGATGACCCGCTGCGGAGCCCCGTCGACGGCGGTGGACACCACGGTGCCGGTCACGGGGGTTCCGAGGTAGACCTGCTTGACCTCGTCGGGAACCCGGCTCTCCTGAGTCAGCAGGAAGCGAGTGCCCATGGCGATGCCCGAGGCGCCGTAGGCCAAGGCGGCCACCAGGCCCCGGCCGTCGAAGAACCCGCCGGCGGCGATGACTTCGACCCGGTCGCCCACGGCGTCGACCACAGCCGGGGTCAACAGCGAGGTGGGGACCGCGCCGGTGTGCCCACCTCCCTCACCGCCCTGGGCGATGACCGCGTCGACACCCCAGCCGGCCACCTTCTCGGCGTGCCGCCGGGCACCGATGGTCGGCATCACCACCAGCCCCGCCTCGCGGCACCGGGTCACCAGCTCGGGCTTGGGGGCCTGGGCGAAGCTGGCGACCCGCACCCCCTGGTCGATCATCAGCGCCACCCGGTCGGCCACATCGGACACGTCGGTACGCATGTTGACGCCGAACGGACGGTCGGTGCGGGCCCGGACCTCACCGATGGCCGAGACCAACTCGGGGAAGGTCATGGTGGCCGAGGCCAGGATGCCCAGTCCGCCGGCCTCGGCGGTGGCCGCCACCAGCCGGGGACCGGCCACCCAGCCCATCCCGGTCTGGACGATCGGATACCGGACGCCTACGAGTTGGCAGAACGGGGTCTGGAGCGCCGGGTGCACACGTCCGCCCATTCCGTCGCCGGCCGGGGTCACGATCGGATCTCGCGCTCACGGAGGCCCCGCGGGTCGAGCACGGTCCGGATGAGCTCGAGCTCCTCGGGGGTGGGCTGCCGGGTCTCGGGCACCTCGGCCGGGATGACCAGCTCGAACCCGGTGGCCTCGACGACCTCGTCCACGGTCACGCCGGGATGGACCGAGCGCAGCCGCATCCCGTGATCGGGAGTCTCGAAGTCGAAGACGCCGAGGTTGGAGACCACCCGGCGGATCTCGTGGAAGCGGGTGGCCGACGGTCCGGCCGCCTCCGCCCGTGCGTACCCCACCCCCGAGACCACGTCGACCTGCTCGACGAAGGAACGGGTGGAGTGGCCGGGCACCCAGTAACTGGTCGGGTGGTTGACCGTGTTGCCCGGTGCCCCGCGCACCCCGATGAGTTGGACCTTCGGCCGGGCCCAATCCCCGATGGCGCTGATGTTCTGGTTTCCGGTGCGGTCGATCTGGGAGGCCATCATGATCAGGTTGCGCCGTCCCGGACCACACGGTGTCGAACACCCTCCGGTAGGGCATGTGGGACTCGAGCAGCAGCGCGGACGGATCGGCCCCGAGGGGCGGCACCCCTGCCACCAGGGCGGCGTCCCCGTCGGTGAGGACCAGATCGGGGGAGAAGGTCAGCCGGGCCAGCCGGGCCCCCAGGGCCGGCGCGGTGCCGAAGGCGCTGGCCATGACCTCGCCGTCGCCTCGGAACACCTCGGCACAGGCGATGGCGCAGTACTCGGCTCGGGTGACCCCGGACCCCCCGGACCCCTCGACGTCCGGCGTCTGCGCGCTGCTCATCGGGACCTCCCGGAGCCGGCCGCCTTGGCCGCCGCGGTCCTGGCTGTTCGTTCAACCGTGGCCTGGCCCACGGCCACCTGGTACTCCTGCTCGCCGACGGCGAGGAAGCGCTCGGCGAAGGCCGCCCAGGCCTCCGGGTCCCCCGCGGCCGCCACGTACTCCTTCTGGAACGCCTCGTCGCGGGGGTAGTCGGGGACACAGGCGGTGAAGTGGGCCCCACCCTCGGTCTCGACGACCCCGTCGGTCAGCATCCGGCTGATGCACAGGGTCTGGAGCGGCCCCTCGGAGGCGAACCGTTCGGTGTCGACGATCCGCTCGGCGGTGACGAAGCGGCGGTCGGCGGCGCCGAGGAACAGGTCGTCGAAGAAGGGGTCGGGTCCGAGGATCTGGCCCGACCCTCTGGCATCGGCCCGATTCACGTGGACGAGTGCGGCGTCCAGACGGAGGGCCGGCACGGCCACCAGCTCCTCGCCGTCGGCGTAGGGCGAGACCACCGTGCGCAGCGACGGGTTGACCACCATCACGTCGGACCCGAGTCCGGCCCGGGTGGGCAGGAACGGCAGACGTTGCGAGGCGGCCAGCAGGCCCAGGTAGAACATGCCCTCGTCGAGCTCCATGCACTCGATGGCCCCGCTGCTGGCGGGCCGCCTTGAAGTGGGGGTCGGTGGGGATGGAGTCGAGGGTGACGAATCCGTAGACCACCTTGCTCACCTTTCCCGCCGCACACAGGAGCCCGACGTCGGGTCCGCCGTAGGACACCACGGTGAGGTCGGTGAGGTCGCTGCGGAGGATGGCCCGCACCGCGGCCATCGGCTTGCGCCGCGACCCCCAGCCGCCGATCCCGATGGTCATCCCGCTGCGGAGCTCGCCGACGAGCTCGTCGAGGGTCAGTCGTTTGTCAGCCACGCCCGCCCCTATCTGGTGGTGTCGGCGTCGCGCTTCTCGACGAAGGCGGCGCGCTGTTCGTCGGCCACACCGGCCACGTGCAGCTCGTAGGTGAATCCCTGCTCGAACCGGTAGCTGGCCTTGACGTCGACCGGGTCGATCCCGTTCAGGGACTCCTTGGCCCGACGGAGGATGGTCGGGGACTTGGCGGCGATGGCGGTCGCCACCTCGCGGGCCGCTGCTGCCAGCTGGTCCCGTGGGACCACCTTGAGGACCGAGCCGTAGTGGAGCAGCTCGGCCGCGCTGGCCGGTTCGGCGGTGTAGACCATCGACCGCATCCGGTGCTGGGGCACCAGACGGGAGAGGTGGGTGGCCGCCCCTAGGGCGCCCCGGTCCACTTCGGGGAGCCCGAAGGTGGCGTCGTCCGAAGCCACCACGATGTCGGCGTTGCCGGCGATGCCCACGCCACCGCCGAGGCAGAAGCCCTGTACGGCGGCGATGACCGGTACCTCGCACTCGTAGACCGCGGCGAAGGCGGCGAAACATCCCCGGTTGGCGCCGATGAGCGCCTCGTCGCCCCGGGCCTGGATCTCCTTGATGTCCACCCCGGCGCAGAATCCCCGCCCCTCGGCCCGGACGATCACCACCCGGTTGTCGGGAACATGCCCCGCAGCCAGGACCGCCTCGGCCAGGGCGTACCAGCCGGCCACGTCGAGGGCGTTGACCGGGGGGTGGTCGATGACCACCTCGGCGATGCCGGGAGCGGACTGATGGACGGTGATGGGCATGCGACGCTCCGGGACGTGATCTGATACAGCGTCAGGACAGTACCAGTCGGAGGCCGGGAGGCAGCTGTGGACAGCTTCGATTCTGCTCGCGCATCGGTTCGGTTCGACTTCGCCGGCCGGGTGGCCGTGGTCACCGGGGGTACGAGGGGGATCGGCCGGGCCATCACCTCGGCCTTCCTGGCCGCCGGGGCCGACGTCGTGGTGTGCGGGCGCCATCCGGTGGCCGACGACCAGCTCCCGGACGCCGCCGACGAGAGCGGTGCGGTGCGAACCGCAGTGTTCGTCGCCGCCGACGTGCGGGATGCCGATCAGGCTTCGGCTGTGATGACGGCGGCCGTGGAGCGGTTCGGGAGGATCGACACGCTCGTCAACAACGCCGGGCGGCTCCCCGCAGGTGGATGCGGCGGTGGCCTCGGCCCGGTTCTCCGCTTCCATCGTGACCCTCAACCTCCTCGCTCCCCTGTACTGCGCCCAGGCGGCCAATTCGGCCATGCAGGAGCAGGAGGACGGAGGGTCGATCGTGAACATCGCCTCGGTCAGCGGCATCCGGCCCTCGCCGGGCACGGCGGCCTACGGAGCAGCCAAGGCCGGCCTGATCAACCTGACCCAGTCCCTGGCCATCGAGTGGGCCCCCAGGGTGCGGGTCAACACGCTGAGTGCCGGCCTGGTGGCCACGGACGGAGCCGAGGACCACTACGGGGGGCCCGAGGGCATGGCCCGGGTGGCGGCCACGGTCCCCCTGGGCCGGTTCGGGACCCCCCAGGACGTCGCCGGGCTGTGCTTGTTCCTGGCTTCGCCACTGGCGGCCTACGTCAGCGGGGCCAACCTGGTGGCCCACGGCGGCGGCGAGTGGCCGGCGTTCCTGGCGGCGGCCGACGGGCCGGGCCGGGGTACCCCGTCCCGACCTCGCTGAAACCAGGGCGATCCGAGCCGCTGACCAGGGGGCAAGGCGTCATCCGACCGGCCCGAAACCGCTCAAGTGGGGCCTGCGGATGGTCGATGATTTGAAGGTGCAAGGAGAGCTCCCACCCCGGGTGATGGTGGTCGACGAGGGCCGCGGCGCGCCGGACGCCGGACGGGAGGTCCAGTGCTGACCCAGACCGCCCCGACCTTCGCCCTGGCCGGCTCGCCCTTCCTCGAATACCTGCCGGTCGTCGACCTCTCCAGCGGCCGACTGCTCGGGATGGAGGCGCTGGTCCGGTGGCAACACCCGACCGAGGGCCTCATCTCCCCCAACCAGCTGATCCCCAGGGCGGAGGACAACGGGGACATCGGACCGCTGACCCGGTGGATCGTGACCGAGGCCTGCGAGCAGGCTTGCAGCTGGTCGCCGAGCATCCAGCTGGGTGTCAATTGCACCATCCACCAGCTCCGCAGGGGTGAGGTCTCCAGCTCGGTCGCCGCCGCCCTCGAGCAGACGGGCTTCCGGGCCGGGCAGCTGACCCTCGAGGTCACCGAGGATGCCATCGTGGACCCGGCGGCTTCCGCCGACCTCAAGCACCTCTCCCAGATGGGAGTGCAGCTGTCGGTGGACGACGCCGGCACCAACTGGTCGTCGTTCGAGCCGCTGAAGCGCCACTCGATCAGCACGGTGAAGATCGACGCCTCCTTCGTCGCCGGCCTCGAGTCGTCCCAGGGGATCAACCGGCTGGTGGTGGAGACGGTGATCCACATGGCCCACTCGCTCGGGATGTCGACCATCGTGGAGGCGGTGGAGACGGCGGCCCAGGTGGAGATCGTGCGGTCGTTCAACGCCGATGCCGCCCAGGGCTTCTTCTTCGCCCGTCCGATGTCGCGACGAGCTCGCCGCCGAGCTGGCCGGCGGCCCCGACGTGCCCCAGTTCTCCCGTACCGAGATCCGGACGGTGCTCCATCCCCGGGTTCACGGGGAGCGCCCCGACGGGTGCGGGGACGGGCCCGACCCGGTCGCCGACCCCGACGGGTCCCTCGGGGGCGAGCCCGCCCCCTGAGGGCCGCGACCGGCCCGAACCGGCCTCGAGGCCCGGCATCAGGCGGTCCCCGGTAGGCGGCCCCCCCAATTTGTTGTATACCTCTGGCCGTGAAACTCGCTGTCGTGAAAGAGTCGCGCCCGGGTGAGGATCGGGTGGCGATCGTCCCCGAGGTGGCCTCGAGGCTGGCCAAGACCGGGGTCGAGGTGGTGGTGGAGTCCGGGGCCGGCGATGCGGCCCGGTTCGGCGACGACGCCTACCGCGAGGCCGGTGCCACCGTGGTGGACGGCGCCGCCGCCGCCCTGACCGGGGCCTCGGTCGTGG
The DNA here is from genome assembly GCA_963717885.1 of uncultured Acidimicrobiaceae bacterium. Taxonomy (GTDB): domain Bacteria; phylum Actinomycetota; class Acidimicrobiia; order Acidimicrobiales; family RAAP-2; genus Bog-756. The sequence goes on from CAVQXB010000001.1 coordinate 926,318, forward strand.
CCCGGGTCCAGCCTCCAACCGACGAGGAGGTGGCGGCCCTCCCCCAGGGAGTGTCGCTGGTCAGCTTCCTCCAGCCGGTGGCGTCGGCCGGTACGGTGGAGGCCCTGGCCGGCCGCGGGGCCACGGTGTACAGCCTCGACCTCCTGCCCCGTATCAGCCGGGCCCAGTCCATGGACGCCCTGTCGTCCCAAGCCACGGTGTCCGGCTACCGGGCGGGCCTGTCGGCCGCCGAGCACCTCGCCAAGTTCTTCCCGATGTTCATGACGGCCGCCGGCACCGTTCCCCCGGCCAAGGTGCTGGTGATGGGGGCCGGAGTGGCCGGGTTGCAGGCCATCGCCACCGCCCGCCGGCTGGGCGCGGTGGTCCGAGCGTACGACGTCCGGGCCGCCGCCAAGGAGGAGGTCCAGAGTCTCGGGGCCAAGTTCGTGGAGCTCGACCTCGAGACCCAGGACGGTGCGGGCGGGTACGCCAAGGAGCAGTCGGCCGAGTACCTGGCCAAGCAGCAGGAGCTGTTGGCCGCGGAGGTGGCGGCCTCGGACGTCGTGATCACCACGGCCCAGATCCCCGGGCGCAAAGCACCGGTACTGGTGACCACGGGCATGGTGGAGGGAATGGGCGAGGGCTCGGTCGTCGTGGACATGGCCGCCGACTCCGGGGGGAACTGCGAGTTGTCGGTGGCCGGTCAGGACGTGGTCCATCACGGCGTCACGGTGGTGGGCCTGGCCAACCCCCCGTCCTCCATGCCCACCCATGCCAGCTTCCTCTACGCCCGGAACGTCGCCAACTTCCTGGGCCTGCTGGTCAAAGACGGCCAGCTGGCCCCGGACTTCGAGGACGAGATCGTGGCCGGGACCTGCGTGGTCCGGGCCGGCACCGTGGTCCACGGTCCGACGGCCGAGGCCCTGGGGTTGGCCACACCCGCCCCTGAACCGCCGGCGCCGCCGGCGCCGCAGACGGCGGAGCCGTCGACAACCGATGGGGAGAGCGAGTCATGAGCACCGGAGTACTCGAGTTCCTCACGGTCTTCGTACTGGCCGCATTCGTCGGGGTCGAAGTCATCAGCGCCGTACCCAGCATCCTGCACACGCCACTGATGTCGGGGAGCAACGCCATCCACGGCATCGTGTTGGTGGGGACCATCCTGATCATGGGGGAGTCCCACGGGGCGGCCCAGATCACCCTGGCGTTCTTCGCCGTTCTGCTGGCCACCCTCAACATCGTCGGAGGCTTCGTGGTCACCGACCGGATGCTGGAGATGTTCAAGGCCAAGCCGTCCGAGCGGGCCACGAAGTCCCCCGACGGGGCGGAGGACGGCACGAGCGGCGGTGCCAAGTGACGCTCAACACGTGGATCGACCTGGTCTACCTCCTCGCCGCCATCGGCTTCATCCTGGCCCTGAAGGGTCTCGGCTCCCCCAAGCACGCCCGCAACGGCAACCTGCTGGCGGCGGCGGCGGCCGCGGTGGCGGTGGGGATGACCTTCGCCTACCCACAGGTCCGGGCCCACTCGCTGAACCTGATCCTCACCCTGGTGGCGATGGCCATCGGTGCCGCCATCGCCGTGCCGGCGGCCCGCCGGGTGAAGATGACGGCGATGCCCCAGATGGTGGCCATCTTCAACGGCGTCGGTGGCGGGGCCGCCGCCCTGATCTCCGCTGGTGTACTTCGTGATCGTGGCACCCTCCAAGCCGGCGGTGTACCGCATCGTCGAGGTCCTCTTCGGGGTGCTGGTCGGGTGCGTCTCCTTCGCCGGGAGTGCCATCGCCTTCGCCAAGCTGCAGGAGCTGATGACCGGTCGGCCGGTGACCTACCCGGCCCAACAGGTGATCAACGCCATCGTGGGCCTGGCCATCGTGGGCCTGGCCGTGGCCACGGTGGTGACCGCCAGCGTCCCGCTGCTGGTGGCCACCGCCCTGCTCTCCCTGGTGCTGGGCGTGATCTTCGTGCTGCCCATCGGCGGTGCCGACGTGCCGGTGCTGATCTCGCTGCTCAACTCCTTCACCGGACTGGCCGTGGCGGCGTCGGGCTTCACCCTCGACAACAACCTGCTGATCATCGCCGGCACCCTGGTGGGTGCCTCGGGCATCCTGCTCACCCGGATGATGTCCAAGGCCATGGGCCGCTCGCTGGCCAACGTGCTGTTCAGCGCGTTCGGCTCGGTGGTGACGGCGGCTGGTGGTGCGGACGGCACGGGTGAGACCCGCACGGTGAAGTCGGGGACGCCCGAGGACATCGGGGTGCTGCTGGCCTACGCCCGCAAGGTGGTGATCATCCCGGGGTACGGACTGGCCGTGGCCCAGGCCCAGCACACGGCGCGCGAGCTGGCCGACCTGCTGATGGAGCGGGGCGTGGAGGTGTTCTACGCCATCCACCCGGTGGCCGGGCGGATGCCCGGCCACATGAACGTGCTCTTGGCCGAGGCCAACGTGCCCTACGACGAGCTGAAGGAGATGGACGAGGCGAACCCGGAGATGGCCACCGCGGACGTCGCCCTCGTGGTCGGGGCCAACGACACGGTCAATCCGGCGGCCAAGAACACCCCGGGCAGCCCGATCTACGGCATGCCGATCATCCACGCCGACGAGGCCGAGAACATCGTGTTCCTCAAGCGGTCGATGCGCCCGGGCTTCGCCGGCATCGACAACGATCTCCTGTTCGACGACAAGACGACGCTGCTGTTCGGTGACGCCAAGGACACGCTGACCAAGCTGGTGGCGGCGGTCAAGAGCGCGTAGCCCGCCAAGGAGACGGGGCCGGCGACGCCTGGCCACTCCGGCCTGCGGTAGCGCCAACGCTCTGGGTGGATCGTCGTCATGGGCCAGTGGGGCCGGAGTGCCGGACGGTCCCGGTGTCCCGGCTCAGTCGAGGTGGCTGAGCTCCGGAGCCGGGCTCCGGTCCGAGGCCAGCTTGGCGAAGACCATGATCCCCTGGCTGGTGGGCCGGGTCGAGAGCACGGTGACCTGCACGGTGCCCTGGTCGACCATGTGGGTGGCGTCGTTGACGACCACCATGTCGCCGTCGGGCAGGTAGCCGATGGCCTGCCGGGGTTGACGACCCTCCCGGATGAGCTCGACGTCGAGGTGCTCCCCGGGCAGGTGTTCGGGGCTGAGGCCGTGGGCCACCTCGCGGAGGTCGACGACGGCCACGTCCCACCGCACCGCCTCGTCGACCACGGCGCTGGAGCAGGTCCCGATCCGCAGTCCGACCCGACGGGCCACCGTCAGCAGCTTGATGACCAGGTCGTCGACCTCGGGCACCTCGTCCCGGGCCACGTGGACCGGTACGCCGAACTCGCGGAGGGCCTCGATCGACTCCAGGCCCCGTCGGGCCCGCCGGGAGCTGACCGGGTCGGGGGCCTCGGCCACCGCCTGGAGGTGGTCGATGACGAACTGGGGGATGACCAGCCCTCCGGGCAGGAGGCCGTTCCGGCCCAGCACCATCAGGTAGCGGTCCATGACGGCGGAGCCGTCCACCAGCAGGGCGTGGCCCTGGGGCGGGACGGACGGCGGGGCCAGGATGCGGGACAGGCCGGCGGCGGCGACGATCTGGCGTCCCTTGACCGATCCCAGGCGCCAGCCCAGGGTGGCCAGTACCCACGAGGCCACCGCCATCAGCAGACAGGGCGAAGCCCGAGCGGGCCAGCAGGAGGACGGGCAGCCCGACGACCAGGCCGAGCAGCATGCCCGTGGTCGAGATGATCGATGCGGCGAAGATCTCCCCCGGAGGGGTGTTCCGGAAGAGGAAGACGGCGTGCTGGAGGCCCCGGTCGGCCAGCCGACCGGCCACCCCGCCCAGCACATAGGTGATGGCCGCTCCGAGCAGCAGGCCGATGACCGGGCATGGGGGCTCGACTGGGTGTGACGGCCGATCTCGAAGCCGGCCGCCGATCCGGCCAGGACGAACAGCAGGCGGAAGCCTTCGACGAAGAGCATGGGGCTACCGTCCGGGCCGGGTGCGATGGAGGGAGAACGGGTTCATGGGGACCAGTCTGGTTTCGCCACGGGAACGACGGCCTGCACGGTAATTGTCGGACTGGCAAGGTAAACCTTTAGTTACACCCCTTTCGGAGGCGGTCCCGTGCTCACTAGATTGGGTGGCCCGGCGGCGAGAACGAGCTCGAGCCTGGCATAAAACTGCTCAGAGTGGTAAGCTAACCACAGACAGTGCGGTTAGCGCACCCCGCCGATGACCGCGGCGTCGGCCGCATTCTCCCCAGAGATCCTCCATGAGACCACTCCGCCGTCCACACCATCCCCCACGCCCCGTGCCGGGGATGGTGGTCCACGGGGCGCTGGCCCTGACCCCCGGGAGCCGGCGCTGTTCCCTGGGGAGCCCGGCATCCGTTGGCCGGTGACGGTGCGGGCCTCGGACCGGCCACCCCGGTGGAACTGGCGGCCGAGGAAGCGGGAGTCGTGGTGGGCTCCACCGGCCGGATCGCCCCGCCAGGTGCCGTCGCTGATCCCGTGGTCGGCGGTCGTCGGTGCCGCTGCGGCCCACCCGGCCCTGTTGGCCGACGGCACGGTCGGCCGGGTGGTGGCGATCTGACGCTGGTCGACGGGTACGGCTCGGGGGGAGCGCGACCGGGCCCGGTTCGTGGTCCCGACCGCCGAGGTCGACCCGTTCCTCCGGGCCGTCTCGGCCGGGTCCGACGCATCGACTCCGATCCCGGCGCGCCTCCGGTGGCGATCCGCCGACCTGTCGGTGGTCGCCCTGGCCGCCGGCGCCTGGGCCTCGGCCACCGGCTGGGCGACCTTAAGACGGAACGGAAACGGGGACCCCGGCACGGCGTCGGGCCGCGCCGGGTGGGGCCGGTCGGTCGTGGGCCTGCTGGCCCTGATGCTGTTGGCCGGCAGTGGTCGGGCCTTCGAGTCGGCGGCCGGAGGGGCACGCCCCGACCCGACGGCGTCGGCCCACGCCTCAGGACGTCGGCAACGGGCTACAGGCCTCGAGGGTCCACGTCGCCGTCGATCCTGCCGGCGGCCACCTCGACCCCGGCCCCGGCCCCTCCCTCGCTGGCCGGGGCGGCGCCGCTCCAGTCGCACGAGATCTTCGGCTATGCCCCGTACTGGACGCTGCCCCAGTCGGCAGGGTTCGACGTGAAGGACCTGACCACGCTGGCCTACTTCAGCGTCGACGCCAACGCGGACGGCACCCTCAACCAGAGCGGGTCGGGGTGGAACGGGTACGAGAGCCAGGACCTGGTGAACCTGGTCAACCGCTCCCATGCGGCCGGCGACCGGGTGGTGCTCACCGTGACCTGCTTCAGCCAGAGCTCGCTCGACGCCATCACCTCCGACCCCAACGCCCCGGCCCGCCTGTCGGCAGCCCTGATCGCCGCGGTGTCGGCCAAGAACCTCGACGGGGTCAACTTCGACTTCGAGGGGGAGGGGAGCGGCGACCGCTCCGGACTGACCTCGCTGATCACCAAGGTGTCGGCGGCCCTGCACGGCGCCAATCCCCACTGGCAGGTGACCATGGCCACCTACGCCAGCGCGGCGGCCGACAGCGCCGGCTTCTACGACGTGGCGGCGCTGGCCCCGGCCGTCGACGGGTTCTTCGTGATGGCCTACGACATGAACGACCGGTCGGTGCCGAGCGCCACCGCCCCGCTGGTCGGCGGCGGGTACAACGACACCGAGGCCCTCCAGGAGTTCACCGCGGTGGTGCCGGCGAGCAAGGTCATCCTCGGCGTGCCCTACTACGGCTACGACTGGCCGACGACCGACGGGACGAGGACGGCCCAGGCCACCGGGGGCGAGTCCCCGCTCAGCGACGGTGTCATCGCCTCCTCCGGCCATCCCGACCTACTGGGATCCCTCCACCCAGACGCCGTGGACCGCCTACCAGGTGGGTACCCAGTGGCACGAGACGTACTTCGACGATCCGACCTCGCTGGCCCTCAAGGCCCAGCTGGCCAACTCGTTCCACATCGCCGGCCTCGGGATCTGGGCCCTCGGCATGGACGGCAACGACCCGGCCGACCTGGCCGCCCTGCTGGGCAACGCCCCGGCGGCCAAGGACTTCCAGACCGGACCGACGGTGACCCTCCCGCCCGGTACCGGATTCGCCACCACCGCGGTATGGAACGGAGCCACCGTTCCGCTGGCGCCGTTGACTGCCCCCGGCCTCGGTCGGGACGCCGCAGTTCGTGGGGACGGTGGCCTCCTTCACCACCACGGCCCCGGCGCTGGCCTGCCTGCAGACCGGTCCACCGCTCAACGTATGGACCTTCTCCGGACTGCCCGGCGTCGACGTGGTGGTGGCCCAGGAGCCGGCCGACTGTGCCCAAGGCCATGTTCACCTTCGTGCCGCCGCCGCCGACCACCACCACCACGACGACCACGACGAGCACCACGGCCACCGCCGACCACCACCACGACGACCACCACGGCACCGCCGAGCACCACCACCACGACCCCGCCGACCAGCACCACCACCACGACCGGGCCCTGACCCCCGTCGGCGGCGCCACCGGGATCCCGACCCCGGGGATCGGGGCGGCTAATCTCGGTCGGATCACGGGGGTGTAGCTCAGCTGGTAGAGCGCTACGTTCGCAATGTAGAGGCCGACGGTTCGAGTCCGTTCACCTCCACCCGGAACACGCGGGGTCGACCGCGCCCCCCGCCGCGGCCTCGGCGTCATGGTGCGCAGGGCGGCAACCCTGTGCGCTTGGTCCGTCTGGAGACGCCGGGGGCGGGGACCCTGCGTCGGGAGGCTGACATGCCCGAACCACCGGCAATCGCCCACGTGACCCTGACCGTCCACGATCTCGAGCGAAGTGTCGAGTGGTACGAGCGACTCTTCGACACAGAGATCGTCGTGGACGAAGGGCCCGGACCATTTCGACGGGCTGTCTGGCTCGTCGGAGGCCAAACACTGATCGGGATGCATCAGTTTCCCGATCTGACTGACAATCTGCCCTTCGACGAGCGTCGAATTGGTCTGGACCACGTGGCCTTTGCCTGTAGTAATCGAATTGACCTTGAGGCATGGCTGGTCAAGCTGGACGGACTCGGCATCGCCAACGGTGGCATCGTCGAGGCCGATTACGGCTGTGGGCTGTCCTTCCGCGATCCGGACAACATCGCCCTCGAGTTCTTCGCGCCACCGCGGAGGAGGTCACGACCTCCCTCGCCCTTCGGTCGGATCAACCTGCTCCTCCGTCCGCGCCGCCAACGCGCTGGTTGAGGCGCACGATCTCAATTCCGACCGGCCAGTTCGATGAGACCCTCTCCGGACAGCTCGGAATGCGCCTGCTTTCGGCCGACCATCGCCATCAGTACCGAGACCATCGGTCCCCGCACCTCGGGTCCGGCACCGTGCTCCCAGTCGACATCGGTTGCCTCTAGCCGAAGCCCCGCGATCCGACGTTTGGCGCCGATGAGGAGATTGGAGTTCTTCCAGCTGTCCGCGACCGCCACGAGTGCGGCCTCCGGCGTTCGATGCGTCAGACCCAGAGGTCGCCTGATGTCCTCGCCGTGAGCGACGATCTCACCGAGCATGGCCATCACCGGTGCAGGCGGGTGATTCGTAGTCGACGTGCGCGCTTGGAGGCGCCTCACGAGTTCGTCGGGGCCGACGACGGCAAGACGCTTGGCGGCCCGGTCGGTAAACACGTTGAATCTGAATCCAGCAGCAATCATCTCCCGATAGAAGTTCAACGGTGTCTGTTCGGCTGCTGCGAGCACGTGTCCCGCGGTTTCTTGCACCGACCACCCCTTGCACCATGACGCACTCGCCCACTGCGACCCTGTCAGCGAAGACCACGTCTCCGCCATCTGAGCCCTCTCCTCGTGAATGTGGGTCCAGATTTCGCTCGAACGCACGGCAGTCCTCCTTCGGTTCGTCGACGCGGCGCGCCAACTCTTTCGGTGGTTCCGCCCAATTGACGGCGCCGGTCGGCGATAATCGACGGTTTCTGTCTTGCACTCTGGACCAAGCGACCCGTGAACATCGCCGTCACCAGCCGCCGCTGGGCCTTGCCGCCAGATCGAACATCAGCGAGGTGCTCGATCGCATCCAGCGAGCGTTTCTGCTCGTGGCGAGGCCGACGCCGGACGGTTGGGAACTCGTCCAGCGCAGGCAAGCGTCTCGGAGGCATCTTCGTCCTTCAAGTCGGTGGATGTCACGTCCCCGAGGTCAGCGCCCTTGTCACGAACGCGAGGGCTGATTCCAGGAGTGCCTCGTCCACCGCATCCGGGTCGAGGACTTTCATGAACCATATGCCCCGGAAGAGCGCCTCGACGATCCGGGCTTCTCTCTTGACCGACTCGGGATCCTTGAGCCCCGAATTCGCTTCGGAGATGAGCTCGGCGACTGCAGAGATGTTCGCCTCGTCGATTTCGGCAATCCTGCGCCTCGCGGCGGGATGCCGCATGGCGAACAGCGCGAACTCCATGTACAAACCGGCCCAGGTCTCCGGCGGCAACGACTGGTCAGAGCTAGCGAGGATGAGTGGCAGGAAGTCGGTCAGCCGTGCTTCCGCCGGGACCGCCGAGGCGTCCAAGGTGGCTCGGACCGACTCCATCTCCCTGGTGTAGGCGGACTCGAGCAGGGCGAGGAAGAGATCCTCCTTGTTCTTGAAGTTCGAGTACACGGCGCCCTTGCTGAAACCGGCCGCGGCAGCCACTGCGTCGAGAGATGCGCCGTGAAATCCCCGTTCGGCGAAGACCTGAGCGGCCGCCGCCAGTAGGTGGTCTCGTGTCTGCTGGCGGCGCCGCTCCGGCGTGAGGGGTTCGAAGGTGGCGCTCATTTGACTACCAGAAAGTATAGTATATACTCACTAGTATGTTGGATTCGTATGGGGATGCGGGGCTGGGACGTCCGTCGGGACCCGACTCGGCTGCGGCAATCATCACCGACGGTCTCGTCCGGCGCTTCGGAACCAAGGCCGCGGTCGACGGGGTCGATCTCACTGTCCGGGCGGGGGAGATCTACGGGTTCCTGGGACCCAACGGGGCCGGGAAGTCGAGTCTCGTTCGAATGCTGTGCACGCTGCTCCGTCCGAGCGAGGGGACGGCACATGTGGCCGGCTACGACGTCGTGGACCGTCCCGCAGAGGTTCGGGTACGAATCGGCGTCGCCCTGCAGGAGGCGGCACTGGATGACCGGCAGACCGGCCGGGAGCTGCTGGTGCTCCAGGGCCGCCTCTACGGGCTCCGATCCGCCGAGATCAGGCGGCGGCTCACCGAGGTCTTGGATCTCGTGGACATAGGCCCGGCGATCGACCGCCGGATCGGGACGTACTCGGGCGGGATGAAGCGCCGGCTCGATCTGGCCGCAGCCCTCATCCACAACCCGAAGGTCCTCTTCCTCGACGAACCCACCACAGGTCTGGATCCGGCCAGCCGGGCGAACGTCTGGGCTGAGGTCCGACGGCTCAACGTCGAGCTCGGGATGACCATCTTTCTCACCACGCAGTACCTCGAGGAGGCCGACGGGCTTGCCGATCGGGTGGGGATCATCTCCAACGGTCGCCTGGTCGCCGAAGGATCACCTTACGAACTGAAGCACTGGGTCGGACAGGATGTGATCGTGGCGGAGGTCTCGGGGGACGACCCAACCGCATTGGCTCGGTTGAAGGGGCTTCCCGGCATCGACAGCGTGTCCGTAGAAGACGGCCGGATCAGCATCGGTACGCTCGACGGTCCCGCCGCCTTGAGCCCGATCGCCCTCTCGCTCGGATCGTGCCGCCTGGAGGTCAAGAGCCTGACGTTGCGGACCCCGACTCTGGATGACGTGTTCGAGGACCTCACCGGAGCGCACATCGAAGCAGCACGAGCATGACCGACACCGCCATCGTGGGCCGAGAGGCCGGATTCTTGAGGGATGTCGCTTCCATCGCCGGCCGGGCTCTCCGGCAGATACTGCGGGAGCCGACATCGGTGATCCCGGCGGTCTTCGTCCCGGCCTTCTTCTATGCCGTCAACCTCGGAGCCCTCGAAGACGTGACCAGGCAGTCGTCGGGGCTCAACTACAAGGCCTTCCTGATCCCGATGGCAATCGCCTTCGCCGTCACCGGAATGTCGCGGGCGCCCACACTGGTGACCGATATCCAGGGCGGCTACTTCGACCGGCTGTGCATGACCCCGGTCCGCCGCATCGCCCTGCTGCTCGGGCTGATGGTGGCGGACGTCGTGGTGATCATGGTGCTGTGTCTTCCGGTGCTGGCAATCGGCGCCGGAGTGGGGGTCAGATTTGCAACCGGGTTCTCCGGAATTCTGGTCTTCGTCGGCTTCTCCGCACTCTGGGGCCTCGCATTCACCGGCTTCCCCTACGCCGTCGCCCTCAAAACGGGGAGCCCCGCCGCGGTCAACGCGTGCTTCGTGGTCTTCTTCCCGCTCTTCTTCCTGACCGATGCCGTGGTGCCGAAGCAAGCACTCACCGGGTGGTTCTCGACCATCGCCACCTACAACCCCATCACGTATCTGTTGGGGGCACTGAGAAGCCTGATCACCTCCGGGTGGGACGTGGGGAGCCTCCTCGGGGGGCTCGCCGCTCTCTCCGGGATCGCCCTGGTGAGCATGTCCCTGGCCCTTGCCGCCTTCCGGGGGCGGGTGCGACGGGGCAACTGACCCAGTCATCAGTTCGGTCGGAGCCACGTCCCGCCAAAGGCCACGTCAAAGGCCTCGGACCCTCGCTCGGGACGGACGGTACCCGAGGCGTTCATCCAAAGTGCGGGTGCCCGAACCGGAATGGGGAATGATTCAGGATCACGGTCCCCAGAAGCCGGTTCCCAGGGCTGGTGAGCACCACCACGGCAAAACGGCCGGCGACGTGTCCTCGCGGACTCGACACCGACGAGTGGGTGAATCGACCGGTGAACTCGAACACGCAGGCCCGGTCGACCGAACGGTTCGTGATGTGGAGCGCATCGGCCAGCAGGTCGGAATCTCTGGCCACCGTCTTCAGGGTGGTCAGATGCACGCCGACCAATCTGCTCGTCGTTCCGACGGACCTCGTGGCCGCCGGAAGGGCCAGGTAGCACGGACTGTCTGCGGTACCCAGGTTGTTCCGGACCGAGGTGCAGCCCCCCAGGAGCAGGACCACGAGCGCTCCCACGCCAAGCAGTCGCTTGGTGCCCGCCCGGCGCAGGACCCTGGGCGAGCTCATGGATCCGTCCCCTGCGACGAGCCGGGCAGGTGGCGCACTGCCTCGGGTCCCGGCCCAGCCTCGACGGGCGTCAACAGGGCCTGGCGCTTCCACCGTCCGGCCCGAACCTCGAGCGCCAGTTCGCCACAGATGGCCCAACCGACGATGAGTACCAGCCAGAAACTGACCAGTCGATAGAGAAGTACTGCATCCACCGTCGCCACCTGGGCTCCACCGAACTCAACCAGGGCGATGGTAATACTGCCCTCCACGGCGCCGAGCCCCCCAGGGGTGATGGGGAGTGCGGCAGCCAGCTGTCCCGCGCCGTAGGCCAGCAGCAGCCCCTCCCAGGGAATCGGCGAGTGGATGGCGGGAAACATCATGGCGAAACACGCGCAGTCGAACAGCCAGTTGGAGGTGCCCCACAGCAAGATCCGGCCGATCTGCCGCCAGCTCAGGCGCACCGAAGTGATCGACCCGATGACCCGCTCGATCTGGGCCGAGGTATCGCCTTTGGGCTTTCCCGAGATCCTCCTTGAGGCACGAAGAAGAGCGGAGACAGCAACAAACAGCGGGCGCTCATAGACAAAGAGTGCACCCACTCCGATGGCGATGAGCAAGGTGCCGACAATGGCAGGAACAAGGTCGAGGCTCGCCCCTTGGCTGGCGGCGAGGGCCAAACCGATTGCGGCCACCAACGTGAGCGAGATGCCCGACGCCACGACCGTTCCGGCGGCGGACCATCCGGCCAGGGCATTGCTGGCACCGAAGCGGCGAAACCAACGAAAACCGTAGACCGCGGATACAGCGGTGCCGCCGGGCAAGGAGTTGCCGAGGGCCTGGGCGGCGAACGTCATCTTCACCAGAGGGACCATCGGCGCATCCAGTCCGCCACTCCTCAGCAGCTCACGCTGCATCCTGGCGAAGCAGATGAACGACAGCAGCTCGGCCAGAACGGCCAGGAGGACCCAGCCCCAATTCAGCCGCTTCAGAACGTCAGGAAGCCCTGACAGTTCGCCACCGTGTGAGACCAGGACCCAAACGGCCAGTCCGACCAGAGCGAATCCGGCCACGTACCTGACAATCGGCCACGAGATCAGGGCAATTCTCTGGACCGTCCGCCACACCCGAGTCACCAGGGGCAGTTCGGGCTCACCGGGGCCATCCCCCACGAACGCCGAGCCCTCCTCAGCGTTCCGGCGCCCACCGACCTTCGTTCGTGGCTCCACCGTCCTCCCCGGATCGACTCATCGTCAGGGTGGGATGAGCTTCCTGCCATTCTGCTTCTCCTGACGATGGCGCGGATGGCATGCCTGCCCGGGGGGTCTGGACGGACGGCCGGTCCTGGGCCGGTTGTGCCTCGATTGCGGTAGCAGCCACCGAAAGGCCAGAGCTTCCCGACGCGGGGGTCGGACCTTCTGCCTGGACCAGTGGGCTTCTGCTGAGAAGCAGGACACTCCCGATGAGTGCCGACAGCGCCAGAAGCTCGCCGACGAGGGCGAGTGGGTGGTGGTTGATCCGCTCACCGAACAGGATCACCCCGAGCAGGCTGGCGACCAACGGGTCCACGATGGTGAGACCGGGCTGTGAAGCCGCCAGCGATCCTGCTTGGAAGGCGTTGGAGGCCAGGAAGAAGGCGACAGCGCCGGAGAGGAGCAGGACATAGGGCGACCAGTTGAGGAGCACGCCCGCCGGCCCCTGGGAGAGATGCGAACTCAACTCCTTGATGACCGCGGCAACGAAGCCGAACCCGGTCGCAGCGGCAACACCGAGCAGTGCCGCCTTGCGCCCGGACGTCGGCCGCCGCTTCTTCCATCCGGGGACAAAAGCTGCTCCGGTGGTCAGGGCCACGAATCCGAGTGTCGATGCTGCGGCCAGAACCCATAGGGAACCGGGCGCATGACCTGCCCCTCCCGACGGCCGCGCCAAGGCCAGGAACCCTCCGAGGCCGACCACCATGCCGATCGCAGCGATCCAGTCGCGCCAGCCGACCCGATGGCGATCCTGTACGGCGAGCACGCCGAAGACGAGAACGAGTTCCGTGGCAATGAGTGGTTGGACCAGCGTCAGGCTCCCGACGCGAAGGGCTTCCACCTGGAACAGGAAGCCCGCGATCATGCAGAGAATGCCGGCGAACCATACGGGACGCCTCAGCAGGTAGCTGATGAGTCGCAATTTCAAGGCCAGGTGTTCCGGCGCCGGTGCGGCCGCCTTCCGTTGGGCCACGGACGCCATTGCTGTGAAACTGCTCGCGACAAGAGCGAGAACAACCACTTCCAGCTTCATGCCCACACCTGATCTTGCACGTAGACCGCCCTCTTGGCGTATAACGAACCGAGGCTCGGATTCCTTCCCGTGCACGGGCCGTCGCCAACTCAGATCACGACCAGGACCGGTGCTCCGCCGCCGAGGGCAGCGGGGAGACATCGGACTGGTCTCGGACGAGTCCCACCCGTTTGTGAACGCGGTAACTAGCGGTCGGGCGAGCGTCCGCACCTGATCACCGGGCCCGGCGCGGGCCGGCCCGACCGCCGGGGCGGCACTCGGCCGATCATCGACCTCAATCCCAGAGCGGGGTGACCGGCCCCAATGCTTCAGCCAGAACCGGCGGGATCGGACACTTGCCCGATCCGTCCGTCCGAACCGATACGTACACGGTGCTCGCGGCGGCCACCCGTCGGCCCGACGACCGCACCTCGAATTGAAGCGTGAAGGAAGTCCGTCCGAGCTTCGCGAGGGCTACCGCAATGCTCGCAGAGCTCGAGAACGCCAGTGAGCCCTGCCAGTCGATCTCGCTATGGACCAGCTGCACGTCGAAGCCGTCGGCAGTCATCTCGGAGTACGGAAGGCCCCCATGAACGAGGAACGCGGTCATCGCATCGTCCAGATAGGCCAGGTACCACATGTTGAACACCACCCCCTGTTGGTCCACCTCGAGATACCGAACCGCTATCGGGTGGATGAAGGGCGTAGCTCTGAGCACACTGGGCATTGTTGCAGGGGCCCGTCCGATCGGCCAGGTGTGCGTGGTCGCCGTTTGCCCCTCCGGTAGGCGACTCGACGGTGACCTAGGCTGATCGCGGCGACGAACTCGCCCTCCTCCGTACCCGGAGGGGGAACGGGACCGCTCGGAGGTAGACGTTGGAAACCCAATCGCTCGCCCGACAGCTACGGGTGAAGCGTTCGGAGATGATGATCGCGGAGTTGGAGGCCGTCGCCTTGCGTCTCTTCGAGCGACGCGGGTTCGCTTACGTCACCGTGGAGGACATCGCGTCCGAGGCCAGGATCTCGACGCGGACCTTCTACCGCTACCTTCCGACCAAGGAAGATGTCCTGCAGCTGAGAATCGACCGACGGACCGAAGCTCTGCGGACCGCGCTCTCGGCTCGTCCCGCAGAAGAGCCTCCGCTGCACTCACTCCGCATCGCCATCGAACAAGTGGTCTCGACGGAGGACACGGAACTACTGGGACGCTGGATCGCGGTCATCGCGGCGTCTCCGACCCTCCTTCGGTCGGTCGTGGGTGGGATCCACCTGAAATCTCACCAGATGATGGCCGAGTTCTTTGGTTCTCGACTGGCCCTGCCGAGCAACGCCCTCGTGCCGAGGGTGCTGGCCGCATCGGCGGGAGGCGTGATCCAGGCGGCACAGACCTACTGGTTCCTCAATGGCGGAGACCTGGCCACCACGATCTCCGAGAGTCTCGAGATTCTGGAGCAGGGCGTCGGCACCTCCGGGAGGGGACTCCCGGCGCCATGACCAGCCCGAGGACCCGTACGCCCGTTCGCGTTGACAGGACAAGCCAGTACTGACACAATCTGCCAAATAGCGACGTATCCGGTATGTTCAGCTCCAGGGGGACGACGTGCGACGACGATCGGTCGACACGAGGCGTGTCGGTCGACAGGAGCGGTTACTGCGTGGCCCGAAGGCTCGAGAGTGAATCGGCGGGCTCCGGTGGTCGTCTGTCCCGGACCCCGATCTCGACCGGCTCTCTGGTTGCGGGCGGCGCTCCCGAGAACCGCGAGGTGAGGTCTTGACCGACGAGGGTGTTCTCGACCCGTGGGTGACCGAGTGGATCGCGGCCAACCCGGAACGGGCCACCCCGTTCGAGGATCTGTCCCCGGAGTGGCTCGAGTTGGCTCGAGGCCCCGTAGGCGCGCCACCGACGCGCCAGCTGGCCCACGTCTCGGACGAGGGGGTCGGGGGCGTCCCTATTCGCATCTACCGGGGTGAGGGCGATCCTGCCGCCCTGGTCGTGTACTTCCATGGCGGCGGTTTCGTCATCGGCAGCATCGGACTGATGGACAACGTCGCACGCGAGTTGGCGCACAGCTCGGACGCCGTTGTGGTGTCGGTGGGATATCGGCTGGCGCCGGAGCACCCGTATCCGGCCGGGCTGGACGACTGTGAGACGGTCACGCGCTGGGCGGTTGCCAACTGCACTCGGTTCGGCCTGCCCCCTTCGGCCGTGGTCGTGGCAGGGGAGAGCGCCGGTGGCAATCTGGCCGCCGCCGTGTCACTCCGTCTGCGCGACCTCGGCGGTCCTCTGCCCGCCGGGCAGGTTCTGATCTATCCGGGCGTTGCCGGCAGCCTGACCCACCCATCGACAGTGGAATTCGACGGGCTCATCATCAGCCGTACGGCCGGAGAGCGGTATTGGGCCGCGTACAGCGGTGGGCGGGATCTGGACGACGACCCTTACGCGGCTCCATTGAGTGCTCCGTCCCTGAGTGGGCTGCCGCCGGCCCTGGTCGTGCTGGGGGGTTGCGACATGCTCCGTGACGAAGGGCGAGCCTACGCCCGTCGACTTCGCGAGGAGGGCGTGGACGTCGACGAAGTCTGTTACCCGGGACAACCCCACGGATTCGTGAACTTCGAATTCCCGGCGGCGGCCCGGGCCCACGAGCACATCGGAGGTTGGATCAAGCGGACGGTTCTAGTCGCCGAGGCGGGCACCTGAGGGCGAACGTGAGCCGCGAGCACCGAGGGACCGGACGGGTCGGAGTCGACCATCCAACGAGCAGCAAACCAAGGGGGGAAATGTCAGCAGGGTTGGTCGGTCCAGGTGGTCGGTCGCCGATGGTGCCCCTCCGCCGAGGGATGGTGGCGGCCATCGTCTTGACGATGGGGTTGGCCGGTTGGGCCAGCGGCGCCGTCGCCCAGCCGTCCCCGGGGTCCACCACGGCCCCCTCCGGGGGACCCACAGCGGACCTGTCGCAAAGGCTCCAGGGCGGAAACGGTGTGTACCTCGCCGACCCCATCCCCGTCGACCTGGAACAGCACGGTTACGTGCAACACGAATACCTGGCGGCCGGGACGGCGTCGTCATACCAGGCCACCACACCACCGGCCCAGGACGGCCAGTGGAGCTTCGCTCCCGACGGGACCGCGCCCTATCGGACCCGGGTGGTGGTCCGTGAGCCGACCAACCCGTCCAAATTCAGCGGCACCGTTGTCGTCGAGTGGCTGAACGTGAGCGGTGGGGTCGACGCCGACCCGGAATGGGCGAGTCTCTACCAGCAGATCATGCGCCAAGGCGACGCCTGGGTCGGGGTTTCGGCCCAGGCGATCGGGGTGATGGGTGGGCCGGTGCTCGTAAAGGTCAATGCTCCCGGTTCGGAGAACGCCGGGAAGGGCCTCAAGGCGATCGATCCGGCACGGTACGGCTCGCTTCAGCTCCCGGGGGACGGCTACTCGTTCGACATCTACACCCAGGTTGCACGGGCACTCCGCTCGGGGAAGGCCCTCGGCGGACTGAGGCCCAAGCGCCTGATCGCGGCGGGCGAATCACAGTCAGCGTTCGCGCTGGTCACCTACTACGACGGCGTACAGCCGCTTACCCATACGTTCGACGGCTTCTTCGTGCACAGCCGGGGCGCGGCAGGTTTGCCGCTGGTGGGCCCGGGCCAATCCGCCGATCTGGCCGGCTCGATCGGCCGCTCGTCGACGATCTTCCGAACCGACCAGAGTGCTCCCATCATGGACGTACAGAGCGAGACGGACATCACCAGCATTCTCGATTCCTATGCGGCGCGGCAGCCCGACAATGCCCGGCTCCGAATCTGGGAGGTGGTGGGAACGTCGCACGCCGACGCCCACCTCTTGGGCTCAGGTGTGAAGTACGTCTCGTGTGGCGTCCCGGTCAACGACGGCCCGATGTACCTCGTCGCTCAAGCCGCGTATCGCGATCTGACCACCTGGCTCGAGACTGGGAAGGCTCCGCCCCACGCCCCGCGGATCGAGGTGACCCCGGGCGCGTCACCGCAGATCGTCCGCAACAGTGAGGGCATCGCCCTGGGCGGAGTCCGTACGCCACCAGTCGACGTCCCGGTCGACGTGTTGTCGGGCGTCCCAGGGCCGAACCCCTCGACGATCTGCTTGTTGCTCGGCTCGAGCAAGCCGTTCACCGCTGCGCAGCTCAAGCACCTCTACCCGTCGCGCTCCGCCTACCTCCAGCAGTACGGAGCCGACGCGCAGAAGGTGATCAAGGCCGGATTCGTCCTCCCGGTGGATCGTGCCGCTCTGGAGTCCTTCGCCCAACCTGCCCGAATTCCGGGGTGAGGCCGGACCGGAGGCAGGTGGTGCGCCCATCGGGGTGACCGGCGCCAAGTCGTCGGCGTCCCGCCGCCTGATGTGAGAAGATAGTTATCGTATACTGGCAACTAAGTTTACGCCGCTCGTCGCTGCCCGGGAACGGAGGGCTCATGGCCAGATATCAAGGACCGATATTCGACGCCGACAACCACCTCTACGAGACGGAGGACGCCCTCACTCGCTACCTGCCCAAGCAGTACGACGGCTTCGTGAAGTACGTCCAGGTGAACGGTCGGACCAAGATCGCCATCGACAATCGCATCAGCGAATCCATCCCGAATCCGACCTTCGAGGTGGTCGCCCCACCCGGCGCGTTCGCCGACTACTTCTCGGGGAACAACTCCGAGGGCAAGTCGCTGCGTGATCTCGCCGGTACACCGATGCGGGCCATCGATGCCTTCCGATCGGCCGAACCGCGCCTGGCCCTGCTCGACGAGGTGGGTCTCGATGCGGCGCTGATGTTCCCCACCCTGGCCAGCCTGATCGAGGTCAACCTCCTGGACGATCCCGAGATGACCTGCACCGTGATCCACGCCTACAACCAGTGGCTCCACGACGAATGGACCTTCGACTACCACCATCGGATCTTCGCCACACCGGTGGTGAACCCGTGTCTGCCCGAGCGCGGCATCGCCGAGCTCGAATGGGTCCTGGACCGGGGAGCCAAGGTGGTGCTGCTCCGGCCGGGTCCGGTCGCCGGGACCCGGGGCACGAGATCTCCGTTCCTCCCGGAGTTCGACTCCTTCTGGGCGAAGGTGGCCGAGACCGGGGTCCTGGTGGCCATGCACGCCTCGGACTCGGGCTACCAGCGACACGCCAACGAGTGGGAGGGTGACGGGCGGGACATGCAGCCCTTCGCCCCCCGGCCGTTCACCGACGCCGTCAACACCGGGAGGCCGATCAGCGACGCCATCACGTCGGCGATCTGCCACGGGATGCTGAGCCGATTCCCGAGCGTTCGGCTGATGAGTGTCGAGAACGGTGGCAGCTGGGCGCTTCCATGCCTCAAGGGCCTCGACAAGACGTTCGGCAAGATGCCCAATGCGTTCCTGGAGCATCCCCGCGACGTCTTCCTCCGAAACATCTATATCAACCCGTTCTGGGAAGATTCGCTCGAAGCGCTCATCGACGTCATGACGCCTGAGCACATCCTGTTCGGATCGGACTACCCGCACCCCGAGGGGTTGGCCGAACCGTTCGCGTGGGCCGAGCAGGTGTCGAAGCTGTATCCGGCCGACGCCGTGGCGAGGATCATGGGCGGCAACATGTTCGAGCTCCTGGGGCTGAAGCAGCCGGCCTGACCGGCTGTGGGGAGAGCCGTCCGGCTGTGGGGAGCGCGGCTCCTCGTGAGGATCGGGAGCGGCCGTTCAGCCTGGTCGCTCATAGGCGGAGGGGCGGTTCTCCAGGATGACCGTCTTGGTCTCGAGGAAGGGCAGCAGTCCCTCGGTTCCTCCCTCACGACCGATGCCCGACTGCTTGAATCCCCCGAAGGCGATGGAGAAATCGGTGCGGAACGAATTGTGGCCCACCGTTCCCGATCGGAGCTGGCCGGCTACTTCTCGGGCGCGGTCGGTGTCGTCCGTGAACACCGATGCGTTGAGCCCGTAGATGGTGTCGTTGGCGATGGCGACCGCGTCGGTCTCGTCCTGGGCGGGGATGACGCTCACGACCGGCCCGAAGATCTCGTCGGTGGCGATCGTGGAGGAATTGTCGACGTTGCTGAAGACGGTCGGCTCCACGTACCAGCCCTTGTCGAGATGGGCGGGTCGTCCCCCACCGGTGGCCAAGGTAGCTCCCTCGGCGACGCCCTTCTCGATGTACCCCAGCACCCGGTCGCGCTGACGCCTGACCGCCAGAGGTCCCATCTGCGAGTCGGGGTCGAACTGGTTCCCGACCTGTACCTGGGAGAAGGCGCCCACCAGGGCCTCCACCAGTTCGTCGTGACGGTGGCGCGACACCACGATGCGGGTCAAGGACGAGCAGACCTGGCCGGTCAGCATGCACTCCGCCTGCGCCAGTTTCCCGGCCGTGATGCCCAGATCCACGTCGTCGAGGACGACGGCGGCCGACTTGCCCCCGAGTTCGAGTGTGCAGCGGGCGATCCGCTCCCCACAGAGCGAGGCGATCCGCCGCCCCGCCGCCGTCGAGCCGGTGAAGGTGATCTTGTCCACCCTCGGGTCTCGTACCAGTAGCTCCGAGACCTGTCGATCGGCGGTGACCATGTTGAGCACGCCGGGGGGCAGGCCGATCTCCTCGGCGACCTCGGCCACCAGATAGCCCTCACCGGGAGCCTCGGGTGATGACTTCAGAATCACGGTGCAGCCGGCGATGAGGGCGGGGGCGATCTTGTAGCTGATGAGCCCGAGCGGCCCGTTCCACGGGATGATGGCGCCGACCACGCCCACGGGTTCCTTCACCACCAGTCCGAAGCCGGGACTGCTCGGCTGGGCCTCCCGCTCCCACTCGAACGTGTCAGCCAGGCCGGCGTAGAAGTCGAATGCGCCCGCCGCCCCGCCCGCCGCGGCGCGGGCCACCCGGTGGAGCACGCCGGACTCACGGGGCCAGATCTGTCCGATGTCATCGGCCCGGGCCGCCAGAGCGGCTCCCAGACTGCGCAGATACCCCGCCCGCTCAGCGTGGGTCATCCGAGGCCAGGGTCCCTCGTCGAAGGCCTGCCTCGCCGCCGCGACGGCCCTCCGCATGTCGGTCTCCTGGGCCTCCGCCACGCTGAAGAAGTACTCCTCGGTGCCCGAATCGATCACGTCGATCGTGGCTCCCGACGACGGGGTGACCCATTCGCCCCCGATGAAGAACCGGTCGGCGTGTTGGAGCGGTGAGGCCTTGCTGGCCGTCATGGACATGGGAGCTCCTCTCGTGGGACCGGCCAGCGCTTCTGGATGGCCTGAGCCTTCACGTATTGTGACACTTACCGCCGGCTGATCACTCGGTCGCCGTAGCGCATCAACCCGTCGTCGGGGTCACTGTGGAACAGGGCCGCAGGGATCACCACCCGAGTGGCTCCCATGGCACTGAGCTCCTGCACCTCGGCCGCCGCCTCGTCGCCGTCGACGACGTAACTGCTGACGGTCAGCTCGATCGACGACGGATCCCGCCCGGCTTCCTCTGCGGCCCGGCGCAGCGTGGCCACCAGGTCGGGCAGCTGGTCGTGCTCGACGCCGAACGGGAAGAACCCGTCGCCGATACGGCCCGCCCGCCGGGCGGCCATCTCGCTGTGGCCACCTATGTGGACAGGGATGGTCCCCCCCAGAGGCTGAGGGCGCAGATAGACGTCACCAAAGCTCACCGTGGTGCCCTCGAAGCTGGCCCGTTCCTGCGACCAGAGGGCCCGCATGGCGGCGACGGCCTCTTCGGTTCGCTCGGCGCGTTTCTCGAAGGGGACGCCCAGGGCCTGGAACTCCTCCCGCAGCCAGCCGATGCCGACTCCGAGGGTCACCCGGCCCGAAGAGAGGAAGTCGAGGGTGGCCAACTCCTTGGCCAGCACCAGCGGATTGCGCTGAGGCAGGATGAGGATGCCGGTGGCGAGCCGTATGGTAGAGGTCGCCCTGGCCACGTAGGCCAGCCAGATCAGGGGATCAGGAAACAGCGCGTCCTCACCCGACGGCAGGCGACCCGACGGGTCGTAGGGGTACGTCGAACGGTAGCCGGACGGCACTACGACATGGTCGACCGTCCAGATGGACTCGAACCCGGCCCTCTCGGCGGCTCGAGCCAGGTCGCAGGCCCGCCCTGGGTCCACGAACGGCCCGATGTTGGCGAAGGCGATCCCGAACTTCATCTTCTCCACAGGTAGGGGTCCCTCCTGGCGCTCGACGGTGCGTGCCATGGGGCCGCTTCGCTCCGCTAGACGAGATGGCAGCGCAATCGGGAGATGCTTGATGCCGCCGTTGACGGCCGAGTTCAGGCGCTCCGGCTGGGCGGCCAGCTCGAACCACTCCATTCGAGTCAGCAGATGACGGAACAGCGACTCCAGCTCGACTCGGGCAAGGTGCGCACCCATGCAGAAGTGCGCGCCGGAACCGAATGCGAGATGGTGGTTGGGTTGACGGTCCACGCGGAATTCGAACGGATCCGTGAACACCTCCTCGTCCCGATTGGCCGACGCGTAGAACAGTGCCACCTTCTCGCCCGCGCCGATTCTGACCCCCCGTACGTCGCAGTCCTCGGTTGCGGTGCGGGTGAAGTGGATGATCGGGCTGACCCACCGGAGGATCTCCTCCACCGCGCTGGGGAGGAGTTCGGGCTGCTGCACGCAGGCGTTCCCACTGGTCCCGGTGCTCGGAGAAGGCGAGGAGCCCGCCGCTGATGGCGTTGCGGGTGGTTTCGTTCCCCGCCTCCACCATGAGCTCGCAGTAGTTCAGGAGCTGCTCCTCGGTGAGGGGCTTCCCGTCGGTCTCGGCGCCGATCAGGTGGCTGACCAAGTCGTCCTGCGGGTGGCGCCGTCGCTCCTCGATGAGGGTCGCCAGGTAGCCGTGGAGCTCGCCCCGGGCGCGCCGGATGGTCTGACCCGGGGTCTCACCGGGCCGACGGAATTCGGGATCGTCCTTGCCGATGACCTCGTTGGTCCAGTGGAACAGCAGCTGCCAGTCCTCGCGGGGCACGCCGAGGATCCACGAGATCACGCCGATCGGGAGAGGGCGCGGCGATGCGCTCCACGAAATCGAACTCACCGGCGTCGTCCGATGCGACCAGGTCGTCGAGCACCTCGACGGTGATCCGGTCGATCTCCTCGTGCCGCGACCGGACCGCCCGGGGAGTGAACCGTGGCATGGCCACCCGTCGCAGCGGCCCATGGCGCGGGGGATCGAGGGTCACCACCATCTCGGAGGGCTGGATGGGGGAGCCCACCCGACCCAACACGAGGCCCTGGGCGCTGGAGAAGCGCTCCGGCTGGGCGGCGATCTCCACGATGTCGGCGTGCTTCGAGATGGCCCAGAACGGCTCGTACCCGGGCGGCTCCAGGAATGCCACTGGTGCCTCGTCCCGCAGCGTGGCCCACACCGCGTGCGGGTACCCGTTCTCGGCGAAGCGGCTGGGCTCGACCAGGTCCAGAGGGTCGATCGAGCTTGGCGAGACAACCTGGGCGTTCATCAGATACCGGTCCTCTGTCGCTGGGCGGCCCCTCGTCGAGGGCCCGTGGGGATGGATCAGCCGGCTGGCGTGACGCAGTTCGAGAAGGTGAGCGAATCCATGTGGAGGTAGTCGAGGGCATCGAGGTCGCTGTCGGTCACTGCTGCTCCAGACCTGGGGTTGATTACGTGACTTGCAGTGTAGGAGAGTGTCGTATCCGGCGCAACGAGCCCGAAGCGCCCGGGCCGGGGGAGGATGGCAGTGTCCCCGGCGGTGGACCGGGCTGACCGAGGGAAGGCAGGCATTGATGGACCAGGAGCTGACCGGCAAGGTGGCCATCGTCACCGGGGGGGCGAGCGGGATCGGCCGGGCCACGGTGGAGGCTGTTCGTCGACGCAGGGCGCGCGCGTCGTCATCGCCGACCTGGACACCGAGCGGGGCGAAGAGCTGGCCGACTCGCTGGGCGGATCCGCCGTGTTCAAGCGGACCGATGTGGCCGACGCCGGAGCAGGTGCAAGCATTGGTCGACTTCGCCGCAGCCCAGTTCGGCGGAGCTCCATGTCATGTTCAACAATGCCGGCGTGTCGAGTTCGTTCCGACGCCTGCTGCGGAACGACCTGTCGGACTTCGACCGGGTGATGGGTGTGAATCTCTTCGGGGTCATGGTCGGCACCCAGTGTGCGGCCCGGCACATGGCCGAGCAAGGAGGCGGTTCGATCATCAACACCACCTCGATGGGAGCACTCACCGGTGGGGCCCTGCCGATCGTCTACCGCACCTCCAAAGCGGCGGTCATCCAGTTCAGCCGATCGGCCGCCTCGGACCTGGCCGAGTACGGCATCCGGGTGAACTGCATCGCTCCGGGCCACATCAGTACGGGCATCACCAACTACGACCTCGGCCCGGTGATCCAACTCACCCAGCCGCTGCAGCGCCAGGGCACACCGGCGGACGTCGCCAACGCCGTCCTGTTCCTGGCCGGCGAGCGCTCCGCACAGATCACGGGGATCGTCGTGCCCGTGGATGGCGGAACCACCGCCGGACCCTCGATCAACCAGACAAAGCTCCTCTTGGCGAAGAGCAACGGAGGTGGAGATGCCAGCTGATGTAGCGATCCGAGGCGGAACGGTGATCGACGGGAGCGGCGCTCCCGGTCGCGTCGCCGACGTGGCGATCACCGGTCGGGGTGATCCGGGAGATCGGCCCGGATCTTCAGGGGGAGAAAGAACTCGATGCCTCGGGCTGCGTGGTCGCCCCCGGATTCATCGACATCCACACCCACTACGACGCCCAGGTGTTCTGGGATCCGGCCTTACGGCCCTCGTCGTACCAAGGCGTCACCACGGTGGTCGCCGGCAACTGTGGCTTCACCATTGCACCCACCCGCCCTGAGCACCATGACGTGATCGTGCAGACCCTCGAGAATGTCGAGGACATGGACGGCGCCACGCTCACCGAGGGCATCGTCTGGGACTTCCGGACCCATCCCGAGTACATGGAGCTGGTCCGCCGCCGCGGCACGGTGCTCAACTTCGCCTGTTATCTCGGCCACAGCTCACTGCGCTTGTACGTGATGGGCGACGCCGCCTATCGAACGTGCGGCGACCCCGAGGAGACCGACCAGATGTGCCGTCTGCTCGTGGAGGGGATCGAGGCCGGAGCGGCCGGATTCTCGACCAGCTTCGCCTACACCCACCGCGGCATGGACGGGCTTCCGGTCCCAGCCGCTTCGCCGAGCGGGAAGAGGTCGAGGCGCTGTTCATGGCGGCCGGCAGCACCGGGAAGGGGGTGGTGCTGGCCACGGCGGGCGAGCAGTGCACGTACGCCGACATGTACGAGCTGCAGCCCCGGATCGGGCGGCCGTTCACCTACCCGTTGTTCGCCTTGGCGGAGGGGCGCCACCAGCCTCAGCTGGACCTGCACGAAGAGGCCACGGCACGGGGCGCCCAGGTCTGGCCCCAGGTCACGCCCCGGCCGCTGACCATGCAATTCACCATGGACAGCCCGTTCAGCCTCAACGTGAGCGGGGTCTTCGCCGAGCTCATGGACCAGGACCGCGAGGCCCGCATCGCCGCGTACCGCGATCCCGAATGGCAGGTCCCGGGCGGCGGCGGACCTCGAGCAGGTCCCGATGAAGCCGCGTTGGGAGACCTGCGAGATCTCCGAGTCGGAACGGTTCCCCGAGCTGGAGGGTCGGCGCGTCGATGACCTGGCACGAGAGCGCGGCTGTGGACCGCTCGATGTCATCTGCGAGGTCGCGGTCGGTGAGGACCTGGCTACAAGGTTCCGGATCTACATCGCCAACGACGAGCCGGTGAGCGTGAGTCACCTACTCACGCAAGAACGGGTGGTGCTCGGCCTCTCGGACGCCGGCGCCCACGTCGGACAGCTCTGCGACGCGCCGCTCCCTACGGACCTGCTCGGGACGTGGGTCCGTCAACGCGGCATCATGCCCATCGAGAGGGCCGTCCGGAAGCTGACCGGGGAGCCGGCTGACATGTTCGGGTTCGTCCGCCGTGGCTACCTGCGCCCGGACTACTGGGCCGACATCTGCGTCTTCGATCCCTGCCACCGTGGCGCCCGGCCCCACTCGGAGGCTGCGCGACTTCCCCGCCGGGGGCGAGCGGCTGACGGCCGAGCAGCCGATCGGCGTCCGCCACGTGCTGGTCAACGGCGTGCCGATCCGTCAGGACGAGGTCCAGCTCGACGTGGGCGCGCAGCGTCCCGGACTGCGGCCTGAGATCGGCTGAGCACCGCTGGGCCTCGAACTGGAGTGGGTATTGTTGATGAAACAAAGAAATACGTTCCCCCCTGCCAGCAAGCAGGCTCTCGTATTCTGATATACGGTGTTCCGTGGAATGGGCGCTCCCACGGGGGGGCTCTTCGTCTGGAACCATTCCCCGACGAGATCCGGGTTCCAAGAAGGGGGAGCACAGGTTGCTGCAATTCGTGATCGCCGGACTGGTGCTGGGCGGTATCTACGCCATCGCGTCCGCCGGCCTGGTGATCACCTACACGTCGTCGGGCATCCTCAACTTCGCCTTCGGAGCGCTGGCCTTCTTCATCGCCCGCTTCTACTACTACCTCCACACCCAGGAGGGGTGGGCCATCTGGGCGTCGGCCATCGTGGCCGTCGGGATCGCCGCACCCGCCCTCGGGGTCCTGCTCTACGCCGTACTCTTCCGCCACCTGCGGCTGGCCTCGCCCCTCATCAAGGTGGTGGCCACGATCGGCCTCTCCGTCGCCATCCCCGCCCTCGCCACCCTGATCTTCGGCTCGGCGGCCATCCAACAGGCCCCGGGACTCGCCCCCGAGCCCGTCCACGTCTTCCACTTCATTGGCGTGCCGGTCACCCTCGACCAGGTCATCGTCTACATCTGTGTGGTTCTGACCGTGGTCGTCGGGGCCCTGGTGCTGCGCTTCACCGATGTCGGCCTCAAGGTGCGGGCCATGGTCGACTCGCCGGCCATGACCGACCTGTCCGGGACCAATCCGACCACCGTCTCGGTCGGGGTCTGGGCGGTGAGCACCTTCTTCGCCGGCCTGGCCGGAGTGCTGGCCGCCCCCATCATCGGCCTCGACGCCGCCAATTTCACCCTCCTGATCGCCGCCACCTTCGCCGCCGTGATCGCCGCCCGGCTCCGCAACCTGCCCGTCGCCGTCGGCGTCGGACTGCTGATGGGGATCGCCACCTCACTCATCCAGCGCTACCTTCCGCCCGCCAGCAACTGGACCGCCGAGATCATCGACGCCGTACCTTTCATCGTGATCGCCGTGGTCCTCCTCTACAACCTGGTCGTCCGCCGGGGAAGGGTCGGGGACACCGAGGGGTGGGGGGGAGCCCTCGACCGGGCCATCACCCCCCAAGGGGAGAGCCGGCTGGCCGGCTCCACCTCGAGTGTGGTGGAGACCGCCTCCCTCGGGCCGTTCGGCCGCTACGCCGGCCCGGTGGTCCTGGTGGCCCTGGCCGGCGCCCTCCCCATGATCCTCTCGGGCTACTGGGTGGGACTTGGCGCCCAGGCCTTCGCCTACGGGGTGATATTCCTGTCCTGGACCCTGGTGACCGGGGAGGGCGGGATGCTCTGGTTGTGCCAGATCACCTTCGCCGGGGTCGGGGCCCTCACCACGGTGCAGCTGGCCAACCATGGGCACTGGCCGATCCTCGCCGCCGTGGTGGCCGGAGGCCTGGTGGCCTTGGTCATGGGGGCGGTCGTCGGCTTCCTCTCCATCCGGCTCGGCGACCTGTATGTGGCCCTGGTGACCCTCACCTTCGGGCTGCTCATCGAGAACCTCGTTTTCACGCTGCCCAGCTTCGTGAACCAGGGCCTCGGGCTCTCCCTCAACCGACCCGGGTTCGCCGCCTCCGACGGTGCCTTCGCCTACCTGTGCCTGGTGGCCTTCATCATCGTGGCCCTGTTCATCGTCAACTTCCGGCGGTCGACCACCGGGCTCGCCCTCAACGCCGCCCGCTGGAGCGAGGCGGGGGCCCGGACCTCTGGTATCAGCGTGGTGCAGATGAAGGTCATCGCCGGGGCCCTGGCCGCCTTCGTGGCCGGCATCGGCGGGGGCCTGCTGGCCACGGCCCAGACCACCTTCCAGCCCAGCGAGTTCGCCACCTTCGCCGGCATCGTCTGGCTGGCGGTCCTGGTCACCATCGGGGTGCGCTCCAACGCGGCGGCCCTCGTGGCCGGGCTCACCTTCGTCATGCTGCCCGCCCTCTCCCAGGCCTACCTCCCGACCTGGACGGCCAACGTGCTGCCGGTGCTGTTCGGTCTGGGCGCCATCTCGGCGGCCAAGTACCCCGACGGGGTACTGGCCGAGCAGAGTCGGAGGCTGCGGCGGCTGGTGCTGCACGTGACGCCGGAACGGGCCGGTGAGCTCTCCTTCGCCGACGGTGCCCTCAGCCAGTCCACCGGGGTCCCACCGGTCGACCGGGCCGCCCTGATCGCGGAACGGGCCTCCTGATGCCGATGGTGACGTGATGTCGGTGGTCAGCGATGTCTTCGGGCCCGACGGCCCCGACCGACCGAACGGCACCGGGAGACCGGACGCCGCCGTCAGGCCGGGAGCCACCGTCACCAAGAACCCCCCTGGCGAGGAGACGGCGCGGGACATACCGGCCGGACCGGCCATGTCGGCGAGCGACGTGACCGTCAGGTTCGGCGGGCTCACCGCCCTCGATTCGGTCTCCCTCGAGGTGGAACCGGGAAGCGTGGTCGGCCTGGTCGGGCCCAACGGGGCCGGCAAGTCGACACTGCTCGCCGTGCTGTCCGGACTGCTGCGACCCCAGGGCGGGAAGGTGGCGCTCCGGGGAGAGGACGTGACCAACACCAGCCCCCGCTCCCGGGCGGCGAGAGGCCTGGCCCGGACCTTCCAGCAGCCCGAGCTGTTCATGGGGCTGACCGTGCGCGAGCACCTGGTCCTCGCCCACCGGGCCCGCACCTCGCCCAAGCGCCTCTGGCGGGACATGCTCGACCCCCGCTCCCTCCTCCCGGCCCCGGAGGCCGAGGACGAGCGGGTCGACGGGCTCCTCGACCTCCTCCGGCTGAGCCGGGTGGCCAAGGCCCCGGTCGCCGCCCTACCCCTCGGTATCGCACGCCTGGTCGAGGTAGGCAGGGCTCTGGCCAGCGATCCCCACGTTCTGCTCCTCGACGAGCCCCTCTCCGGGCTGGACATCACGGCGTCGGAGAACCTCCTCTCGGTCTTCCGCCGGATCGTGGCCCAGAGCGAGCACGCCCTCTCCATGGTCATCGTGGAGCACGACGTGGCTGCGGTCCTCGCCCTCTCGGACACGGTCGTGGTCCTCGACTTCGGGGAGCGGATCGCCGTCGGGAGTCCCGAGCAGATCCGCAACGATCCCGCCGTTCGGGCCGCCTACCTCGGCGACGGCGAGCCGCCGCAACAGCGGTCAAGGGCCGAGTCGGCGCCGACCACCCCGACCACCCAGCCCCCGGTGGGGGAGTGATCCGGTGAGCGAACCGCTACTCGAGGCTCGCGATCTCGACGTCTGCTACGGGCCGTCCCAGGCCCTGTTCGGGGTGTCGCTGGAGGTGATGCCCGGTACGGTGCTGGCCGTCCTGGGGGTCAACGGGGCCGGCAAGAGCACCTTCGCCCGGGCCGTCTCGGGCCTGGTGGCCCCGGTCGGCGGCCGGGTGACCTTCGACGGCCACGACATCACCGGCATGCCCGCCCACAAGGTCCGCAAGCTCGGCCTCACCTACGTGCCGGAGGGCCGGGGGATCTTCCCCGGCCTCTCGGTGACCGACAACCTGCGCATGGCCGTGGCCCAGGAGTCCCGCTCCGAGCGGGCGGCGGCCATCGAGCGGGCCGTCGAGCAGTTCCCCGTGCTCGGGGCGCGCAGCGCCCAGCGGGCCGGGAGCCTGTCCGGGGGCGAACAGCAGATGCTGGCCCTCGCCCGGGCGCTCGCCGTCTCCCCCAAGCTGATCATCGCCGACGAGCTTTCCCTCGGCCTCGCACCGCTCATGACCGAGTCGGTGTTCGAGAGCCTCGAGGTGGCCCGTCGGGCCGGGATCACGATCGTGCTGAGCGAGCAGTTCGTGCACCGGGCCCTCGCCATGGCGGACAGTTGCGTGATCCTGACCCGCGGCCATGTGGGTTGGTCCGGTCCCGCCTCCGAGGCGGGGCAAGAGGTCCTCAACCGGTATCTGGGGGAGGCCGAGACCCCGACCTCAACCGTCGCGGTCGGACCGTTAGAGTGACCGATGCTCACGAAGCAAGCGCGGACATCTCACTCCGGTCACTCCGGCGGAATCGGGTGGGGAACGAGGAGTGGGTTCAACGAGGGGAGCTGGGATGAGCACACATCAGTGGCTGCGGCCGCCGGGGGCGTTTGGTCGCCTCACCCGATCAATGTCAATGGGAAGTCAACTACATGGAGGAACGATGTCCGTAAGCCGTACGATGTGCAAGTTGTTGCTGAGCACTGCGGTGGTCATGCCACTCGTGTTGGTCGGAGCGACAGCCACCCAGGCATCGGCGTCGGAGGCCCCAATCACCATCGCGTACATCACGGACCTGACCGGTCAGGGCGCATCCCAGAACGGAACGTCCGCCGCTGGCTTCGACGCCAGGATCGCTCTGCAGAACGCCGAAGGCGGGGTGAACGGCCACAAGCTCGTCCCCCTCGTGATCGACGACCAGACGAGCCCCTCGGAGATCTCGACCGCGGTGCAGAGCGCAGCCTCCAAGGCCTTCGGGATCGTCTCCCAAAGTCCGTTGTTCTTCTTGGCGGCCAAGTACCCTCAACAGCAGGGCGTCCCGGTGACCGGGTCCTACGATGACGGACCCGAGTGGGGTGAGCAGCCCTACACGAACATGTTCGCCTCTGACCTGGGCAGTGTCGATCCGAAGTATCCGGTCAACACGCTGCTGGGGGACTTCATCAAGCAGCACGGCGGGACGGTGATCGGCTCGTACGGCTACAGCATCTCTCCGTCTTCGAGCCGGTCGGCCATCAGCACGGCGGATTCGTTCGTGCGCGCCGGAGGCAAGGTCGGGGTCCTGGACACCACCGTCCCCTTCGGCGGGGTGGACTTCACGAGCGCCGCCCTCGTGGCGAAGCAGAAGAACATCGATTCCATGGTGCCTTCGCTCGACAACAACTCCAACTACGCACTGGTCACCGCGCTGAAGCAAGCGGGCGTCAAGCTCAAGGCCGCGGTCTTCGCCACCGGCTACGAGCCCAGCGTCATCAAATCCCCGGTATGGAACACGCTGCAGGGTACCTACTTCCTTTCCCTGTTCCGTCCGTTCGACCTTCCCAACGCCGGCACCGAACAGATGGCTTCGGCCCTGCAGAAGTACGCCCACTTCACGAAGTCCCAGTTCCCTGGCTTCAGTCAGTACGAGTCCTGGGCGGGAGCCGACCTCATGATCAAGGGACTCGAGATGGCCGGGAAGAACCCGACCCGGGCCGCGGTCATCAAGGACCTCCGGGGGCTGAAGTCCTACAACGCCAACGGCCTGCTGCCGCAGTCGATCAACTACTCCACGGTCTTCGGTCACGATTCGCCCGATTGCACGTGGTTCATGAAGGCCGAAGCCAACGGGTTCGTCCCCGTGTCCGCTCAGCCGATCTGCGGGAAGGACATCGCGGGTACGTCCACGGCCACCTCGTCCTAGACGTAGCCCACCGGTTCCGTGGCCGGTACCGGCCCCGGAACCGGTGGGTGGCGCCGACATGAGCGGCGCGGTGGGGTTGTCGACGTCCAACGGTCGCCCCGCCCGGCTCGAGCGGCGCCGTCACCCGGTCGCCGAGACTGCCGATCCGGGGTGGCACTGCGGGTCACCGGTCGGAAGGGGACTCCCAACGGGGGGACTCCTCCGGATACCGCATGAACTCCACCAGGTTGCCGTCCGGGTCGCGCACATACACGCTCGAGGCCGGTGCCCGGCGGCCGCCCTGCCGTTCCACCGGGCCCTCGATGATCGTGGCCCCCGCGCCGTCCAGCCGCGCCTGGAGCGATTCGGCCGATCCTTCCCATTCCAGGCATATGTCGCCGCACGGGGGCAGGGCCGCGGATGCCCGGAGGGTGAAGTCCCGACGGCGCCACATCTCGGGGCGATGGAAGTTGATCATCTGGGTGCCCAGATGGACCTGGACCAGATAAGGGGTCTCGGTGACCGGCAGGCCGAGCGAGCGGTAGAAGGCCGCCATGGCTTCGGTGTCCTGCATCGGGAGGGCGATGTGGTCGAAACCGACGATGGTCCCGACCAGTCCGGTGCCGGCTGGCTCGGGCGATGTACTCAACCCCCGCAGAGCTCCGCGCAGGTGAGCCTGTCCTGCTCCCTGGCTGGGTCCCGGTCGATCTCGAGGATCGGTCCGTCCTGTTGCCGACCCCGGAGCACTGCCGCGTGCGTCTTCATGATTCCGAACCCCTTGGCGGGTGCCGACCCCTCGGTGGGCCGACCCAAAGTGTCCCACTTGTGCGGCCTTCCTGGAAATATGCCTTCCACTCTGGAAGAATCTCCCTTCTAGCCCGGGGCACGCATGTGCCCCGGCCGCTCCGAACGCCGCGCAGGTGGGTGATCGGCGGCCGGTCCGCTCCCGACCGGGGGCGACCGTGGAACGAAGGCTGAGGACTGTGCACCCGTATCGGCGCGACCCGGAGTCCAACGAAGTGCCGGCCTTCGCTGGCAGCTGTCTACGACCCGGCGGGGCGCGGAATGTCCGATAGGGGGGAGATCACGGCCCTCGTGCACTCGTACGCCTATCTCCTCGACGAGGGGGATGTGGACGCGGTCGCCGCGCTCTTCGAGCATGCGACATGGCGGTCCGATTCGAGGGATGCCGTGCTGCGTGGCAGTGCCGAGGTGAGGCCGGTCTACGAGGCAATGAGCCCATCCGGGGCTGGTGCCCGGACCAGGCACCTCCTCACCAACCTGACCGTGGACGTGGACCCGGGAACCACCACCGCCACCTCGCGTTGCTACTGGACGGTCCTGCGGGACGATCCGGCACAGGGGATCGGCATCACTCTCTCGGGCCGCTACGACGACAGGTTCGAGAAGGTGGACGGGAGATGGCGCTTTGCCGATCGCCTCATCCGGGTCGATCTCGGAGGCAGTCAGCCGGGCACCTGAGCCGACCGTCCGGCCCAGCACGGCGCGACGGCAGCCATCGAGGGAAGCGGACAGGGGCTGCCCACAGCGGACCCGACCAGCAGACGTATACACCGACCAGGAAGGACCCCATGATGACCGACGGACCACAGTTCCAGAAGATCAAGGTCTCTCAGCACGGCGGCACCGCCGTGCTGGCCCTTGCGAGTGACAAAGTGAACGCACTGGACGTGGAGGCGCTGCGCGAGATCGCCTCGTTCGTCGAACAGTGTGAACAGGATCCCGCCGTCTCTGCCCTGGTCCTCACCGGAGACGGACCCGTATTCTCGGCCGGGCTCAACGTGAACGAGGTCCTGGGCCACGACACGAGCTACACCGAGGTGCTTCTCGAGGTGCTGGGCTCGGCCCTCTTGTCCCTCTTCCGGTGTTCGAAGCCAACGGTTGCCGCCGTCAACGGGTCGGCCATCGCCGGTGGTTGCCTCCTGGCCTGTACCTGTGACACGAGGCTCATTGCTGAGGGGGCCCGAATCGGTGTGACCGAACTCCGGGTCGGCGTGGCCTTTCCCGTCCTGGCCGTCGAGCTGCTGAAGTACACCTGCGGGGAGTATGCCGAGCGGTTGATGTTGGAGGCCAGGCTGCTCGATGCCGATGAGGCGTGTCGGCGAGGTCTGGTGCACCAGAGCCTGCCACCGTCGGAGCTGCAGGGGGCCGCCATCGTCGCCGCCGAGCAACTGGCCTCACTCGACTCCGGTGCGTACGCCCTGGCCAAGGCGTCTTCCCGGCGGGCTGTGTTCGGTACCGGCGACGAGGAGGAGAGCCGCCGGCTCGATCGGCGGGTGCTGGACCACTGGCAGGATCCCCACACCCGGTCCAACCTCGAGCGACTTCTGAAGCCGAAGGACTGAGTCCACCTGTGTAGAACCACCGGTGGCCCACGGTTGCCACGGGTGCCTCAACGCACGGTTCGGAAGAAGGCCCGCAGATCGTCGGCGAAGAGTCCCGGTTGCTCCATGGCGGCGAAATGGCCGCCCTGGGGCATCTCCGCCCAGTGGGTGACGTTGTACTGGCGCTCCACGCCGGAGCGCGGCCAGCGCAGTACCTCTTTGGGGTAGCGGGCGATCCCGGTGGGGGTGGTGATGAACGGCAGCTTCTCGTTCAGAACGCCGCTCTGGTTGGTCTCCCAGTAGAGCCGGGCCGAGGAGGCGGGCGTCTCGGTCACCCAGTACAACATCACGTTGGTGATCAGCTGGTCCCTCGTGAAGGCATTCTCGGGGTGGCCGTCGCAGTCACTCCAGGCGCGGAACTTCTCGACGATCCAGGCCAGGAGCCCCGCCGGCGAGTCGTTGAGCGCCATGCCCACGGTCTGGGGCTTGGTGCCCTGCTCGTGGGCGTAGCCGGACTCGAGGCGCTGGAAGCTCGCCATCTGGGCGAGATCCGCCTGCTCCTCTTCGGTCAGCGCGCCAGGGTCGTCCGGCCGGGCACCGATCGGCATGTTGAGATGGATGCCCGCACAGTGCTCAGGATCCAGCGCCGCGATCCTGCTCGTCACCTGGGCCCCCCAGTCCCCGCCCTGGGCCCCGTAGCGGTCGTAGCCCAGGCGATCCATGAGGTCGATGAAGGCCCGGGCGATTCGCCGTACGTCCCATCCGCGGGTTCGCGGGGGCTCGGAGAAGCCGTAACCCGGCAGGGAGGGCGCGATGACGTGGAACGCGTCCTCGGCCCGGCCGCCGTGCGCCTCGGGGTCGGTGAGCCGGGGTATCAGGTCGAGGAATTCGAGGACCGAACCCGGCCATCCGTGGGTGATGAGCAGTGGGAGGGCCTCGGGATGCGGCGATCGGGCGTGGATGAAGTGGATCGACTGTCCGTCGATCCGGGTTCGGAAGTGTGCGAACCCGTTCAGGATCGCCTCGTTGGCACGCCAGTCGTAGGAATCGCTCCAGTGGGCGACCAGTTCCCGCAGGTAGTCGACAGGCATTCCACCGTCCCAGCCGGTGCCGTCGATCTGGTCTGGGAAGCGGGTCCGGGCCAGGCGGTCGCGCAGGTCCTCGAGGACCGGATCGTCGACCCGGATGTGGAACGGCTCGATAGTCTCACTCATCGGACCCTGGCCTCGTCTCCATGTCGGGTGCGGTCGCTCGTTTGATCCGGGAAACGTCGATCGATGGTCGCCCGGCCCGCGGGCCGCGTCAGCCCTCCGACCCGAGATGAGGGCGGGCGAACTCCTCTGTCGCAGCGAACCGGGACTCGTCGTATCTCGCTGCCGTCCCGGACTCGCTCATCCGACTTCGGTCGACGATCGGAGGTAGAACTCGTCGACCCGGATGGCCCTGGTTGGGCAGTTCTCGGCCGCCGAACGAACACGGTCCTCCCGCCCACCGAGATCGCCACGGACCACAGCAACGCCCTCGTCGTCGAGGTCGAAGACCTCTGGGGCCCAGTACAGGCAGTTCCCCGACCCCATACAGGCCTCCCGGTCGATGATCTCGCCGGCCGGAATGCCGTTCTCGTCTACCATGACCTGACGTTACCACCGGCCTGCTGCCGTCCCGCCGGGCGCAGAAGGACCGGTGCCAGTTCGAGGTCACCCGGCCGTGCCGCGCGCCGGCCGGGCCCAGGGGGAGGCGACCGATGGGCGTGTACAACCACACCGGGCAGGTCGTCACCGACCTCGAGCGCTCCAAGCGCTTCTATCAGGAAGTTCTCGGCTTCGAGTTCTGGTACGAGATCACGCCGCCCGACGAGGCCACCGCCAAGCTCAGCTGCCTCACGCCGCCGCTCGGGGTCACCGCCGCCTACTTGACCCGCGACGGCTTCGTGCTCGAGCTCATGCACTACTCGTCACCCGGCGCCACCGTACCGTTCCGACCGAGGACCATGAACGAGCCAGGCCTCACCCATCTGTCCATCTCGGTCGACGATGTGAGGGCCGCGGCCGAGCAGGCGGTCCGGTACGGGGGTCAGATCGTCGAGGAGAGCGACATCGGAGTGGCGATGTTCATCCGTGACCCCGACGGGCAACTGCTCGAGTTGCTGCCGGTGACCTATCGCGCCAGCCTGCCCCCGAAGCCCTCACAGGGGTGAGGCTCACGACCGAGTGGGCCGGCCGATAGTCCCGGAGGAGTCGCCTCGTCCCGGAGGAGTCGCCGCCGGTGGCCGCCGGCGACAGGAAGAACACTCGGGCCTGGAACGTTGAAGCCCGACTCAGGCGTCTGGGCCGTGATCCGGTGGCTCGTCCAGAGGCCGGACCCTGCCGAGGTGGTCACCGCCCACCGCCGCCCCTACGCAGTGCTCCCGCCGGGTCCCATGATGGCGGCGATGGCGCCGCCATCGACGAGTACGTCGGTGCCGGTCATGAACGACGCTGCGTCCGACACCAGGAAGGCGGCCACGGCGGCCACCTCCTCAGGCCTCGCCTCCCTACCCAGAGGGCTCCCCTCGACCATCGACGCCATCGCTGGATGGTTCGAAGCTTCCAGCCGGCCCATGCCGGTATCGATGATGCCCGGCGACAACGACAGGAGGCGAGCCCCTTTGGCGCCCCAGCGAGCGGCACTTCGCCGGACCAGGCGGAGAACACCGGCCTTGGACAGCGGATAGGCGCTCTGGGGATCGTCGACGTCCACGCCGAATGCGATGAGATCGTCGAAGAAGCTCGGGGAGGACGGGTTGTCGAGCACCGCCCCGACGTCCGGCGAGATGGACGCCATGTGCCCGGCCATCGACGAGAAACAGACTGCCGCCGAGCCCTCCCGCAGCACCGTCTCGAACGCGGTCAACACCCGGTCCATCCCGAGGAGGTTGACGGCGTAGATGTCCCGACCGCCGGCCATCGACGGCGACAGCCCCGCGGTGACCACGAGGCCGTCGAGTTCGCCGGTCGCCTCGACCAGGGCGGCGACATCGGCCTGATTCCGGATGTCGCAGCCGACGATGCCGGGGTCGGCACCGTTGCGGTCGGCCCGCAACACCCCGTTGGCGGCCAGCCGATCGGCGACGGCAGCCCCCATTCCCGATGCCGCACCGATGACGACGTTCATAAGACCTCCTGGCCGGGTAGCGCGCTGACGGGTAGTGGCTCGCCTACCGAGCTCTGCCTTGGGCTTCCTTGTACCGGCGGTGTTGCTCGAGGATGTGCTCGTGGGAAGCACCGCTCGTCGGCACACCCGGGTGGTGGTGCCGACACAAGATATACGGAGTGCCCTCCAACACATGGTGCCCGATTCTCCAGCACCCCTTGGTGTGGCAATTGACCTTACGGACGCCGGTGTAGACCCCGACGCCGACCGCGCTGATGAGAGTGGCCTCACCGAGGTCCGAACCGAAGCCGGACCAGAAGTTGTAGTACAGGTCCGGCCCTCCGTGGATCGTGCCCGTGTGCAGCGCCAGCCAATGTCGTACAGCCGCGAAGAACGCAATGACGAGGGCGAGCCCCACCACGAGCAGGACGAGGACCACGCCGAGTATCCATTTCTTGGCGGGACGGGGATCGGTCTCGGGGTCGTGGCCCGTGCCGGCCCCGTTTGCGGCCGATGGTGGCGGGGCCGAGGGTGAAGGAGCCTGTGTGGTGGCCGGAGGATCGGTCGTCATGTCCCCAGCCTACGGGGGGAGGGTTCGACGGGTGGAGACCGTCCTGCGCCACTAGCTGTAGTGCCTCAGTCGGCCCCACTCCAGTGGCCATGGTCGCTTGAGGTCCGTGCACAGGTAGACGTGGCCGCCCCACTCCTGGTTGTGGATCCCGGCGGAGTTGGACAGCGTGGCTGCCGTCCGGACCTCTCCGCACAGTTGTCTCAGGAAGCTGGAGTAGTGGGTCACATCGAGCGGACCCGGCGCAACCGCCACGATGGTCTCGGCGGCGCGGTCGCCGGGACCCCAGAACCACTCGGTGTTGTGCCCGCTCACTGCGGTGGGGAGTCCCGCTCCTCGAGCCAGTTCGTTGATCGCCCCAGCCTCGCCGTAGTCCGCGGTGAAGATGACGGCGTGCCCGCGTTGAGCCGGCGGGCAGGGCCTTCCAGACCGAGTCGACCGCGGCCACCATCTCCGGCCAGCCGACGGTCTCACCCAACTGCGGGTTGGATCCGTATGTCCAGCCGATGTCCGTGGCCGGCAGTACGGGAAGAGCGGTGGGCAGCACTGCGACGGTGCACAGTCCGACCAGAGCGAAGAGCCACCAGAGCCGGGCGGGTCGACGGTCCAACCAGGCCTCGACCCGCACGCCGCCCGCGGCCAGCAGATAGAGGTAGGCGCCGCCGAGGTAGTAGACCTTCCCGCCGGTAGTTGCGGCGAAGAGTACGAAGAGCAGCCCGTACGCCCAGGCCAGCGCCCGCCACAGGGGACGTCGTGATCTCCACAGAAAGGCCAGTCCAGCGGGCCACACCCAGGCCAGGGCCAGACCCGCCACCAGGAACTGGCCGACGACCCAGGTGGCGATGTGGCCGGCCCCTCCGTTCTCCTGGTTCAGGGCTCTGGTCATGGCGATCGTCGCCCAGTGATGCGTGGCCTGCCACCAGAGGTCGGGGATGGTGAAGGCCGCGGCGATACCCGCGCCCAGAAGGAACCACCGATTGGTGAGGAGCCGCCAACCACCGCTCAACACCGTTCCGACCACGAGCGCCGCCGCGAAGAACCCGATGGTGTGTTTGTTGGCCAGGCCGACCCCGAGGACGAGTCCCGCGGGGATCCAGAGCCGGACGGCCTCGGTCCGTCCGATTCGCGCCACGAGGAAGGCGAGCGCGGCCCAGAAGAACAGGTCGAACGCGGTCGGGCCGAAGAGGTGGTCGCTTCCCAGCAGGGCGGGCATGGTGGCGGCGCCAATGGCGCCCAGGAATTGAGCGGTGCGATTCCCTCCGAACTCGCGGGCCAACAGACCGGCCATGATGATCGTCCCGGCCGCGGCGAGGGCGGGCCACAGCCGGAGGCCCAGGACGGATACCCCGAACAGCGACAGGGAGACCCGCGCCAGCAGGGGGGTGAAGATCGGCTGGTCGACGTAGCCCGCCGAAAGATGGCGGGCGCAGTCGAGGAAGTACAGCTCGT
Source organism: uncultured Acidimicrobiaceae bacterium (assembly GCA_963717885.1). Lineage (GTDB taxonomy): Bacteria > Actinomycetota > Acidimicrobiia > Acidimicrobiales > RAAP-2 > Bog-756. Next base: position 964,709 of record CAVQXB010000001.1, read on the forward strand.
CCCGATGGAAGCCGTACCGTCCAGCCAGCCCCATCAGCACCGCGAAGCCAACACCGGCCACGACGAAGACACGTCGATCGAGTCGAGCCAGATCAGCCACCGTCGGCGGACCCAGGGTCTCGGCGAGATCCTCCTGGGCGGCCGGAGCGGTGGTCATCGTTCCCCGGAATCCGCCGACCCGACCCGACCGTCGGGAACCAGCGCCGCCGCCAGGAGATGGAGGGTGCTCGTTCGGGCCTCGTCGTCTCCGATCGACGCGCCGGTCCGGTCGTCTCTCCGGTGCCAGGCGAACCAGGCCACCGTCTCCACGATGAACCGGGTCGCCAGGCCGATGTCCGGCACGTTGCGGAGCTGTCCGGACCGGATCCGCACGGCCAGGTACTCCGCCAGCTGTTCGACCTGGCCGGCCCGGGCCTGCCCGAAGTACAACGAGGCGAGCTCGGGCAGATCGATGGCCGAGCTCTCGACCAACGCCAGGAAGACGTGATTGGACTCGACGGCGGAGTAGAGCTCGTCGACGACCGTGGTGAACTCGCGGCGGATGTCGTCGCTTCGATCCACCGAGAGGGCGGCACGGAGTGCGGGGAAGCTGGAGTTCCCCGCCATCCACGTGGCAATGGGTTGGAAGGCTTCGCCGGGACGGGGTGTCGACAGCGGTACGGCAAGACCCGGCAACACCGTCGGATCGGTGGCGTAGAGCAGCGCCAGCTGGAACAGCGCCTCCTTGCTCTCCACGTAGCGGTAGAGAAGGGCGGGGCTGAGCTCGAGCTCGCGCCCCACGTCCGTCATGAGGGTGCGCCGGTAGCCCTTCTCGGTGAAGACCTTGCAGGCGGCCCGTGCGATGTCGGTGATCCGGTTCGGCGGGGTCCGACGGGGCACCCGCTGATTATAACTGACTGAGTCAGTTATATCCTGCCGGCGAAGATCCTCGAACTGTGTTAGACAAGACGAATGAGCATCGATTACTCTACCCGTGATCGACGAAGTGAGAGGCGCGAGGCGACCCGGGCCGAGATCCTCCAGGCGGCATGGGAGTTGGCGCGCGAACAGGGCCTCGCCGGGCTGTCCTTGCGGGACGTCGCCAGCCGGATCGGCATGAGGGCGCCGTCCCTCTACTGGTACTTCGAGTCCAAGGCCACCATCTACGACGCCATGTTCGCCGAGGGCTATCGGGAGCTGCTCCGACGCATGGACGCGACCCCGCGCCCCACCGAGGCCCGTGCGCTCTTGAACACCGTGGCCCGGCTGTTCGTCGAGTTCAGCGTGGAGGACGCGGCCCGATGGCAGCTGCTGTTCCAGCGCACCATCCCGGGATTCGTTCCGTCGGACGGGTCTTACGCTCTGGCCACCGAGGTGGTGGACCGGGCCCGGGCCCTCTTCATGGCCGCCGGCGTCTCCGACCCGGTGCAGTTCGATCTGTGGACCGCGCTGATCAGCGGATTGGCATCTCAACAGCTGGCCAACGATCCCGGGGGCGAGCGGTGGGTCCGACTGGTCGACGATGCCGTCGACATGTTCGCCGACCACGTGCTGACAACGACCACGACCACGACCAGGACAAGGGGTTCCCGATGACCACGACGGACGCACGACCAGTACCGCCTCTCACCCACGCCATGGCGATGGGGTTCGCCGACGAGGAGGCCCGCCTTATGGTCGGCGCCATCGACGGCTTGGACGACGGGGACTGGGCGCTCCCCACCGACTGCGAGGGCTGGGACGTGAAGGCGCTGCTCTCGCACGTGCTCGGCGCGATGGAGGGTAACGCCCGGATCGGGGAGTTCTTCCGCCAGTACCGGACCGCGACCAGGGAGTCGAGGCGCAGCGGACGACCGATGATCGACGAGATGACCGCCCTCCAGGTCCGTGACCGCGCCGCCCTTACCACCGATGAGCTCGCCGACCGCCTGCGGACCACGGCCCACAGGGCGGTTCGGGGTAGGCGGCGGATCCCGGCCCCGGTTCGGGCCCTCTCGATGAGACCCGGCCCCCCCGTCGAGGGCTCGTGGAAGGTCGGTTATCTCGTCGACGTCATCATGAACCGCGACTTCTGGATGCACCGGGTCGATCTGACACGCGCCACCGGCCGGGAGATGGTCCTCACCCCGGCCCACGACGGCGCCATCGTCGCCGGGGTGGTCGCCGAGTGGGCGCGCACCCACGGCGAACCGTTCACCCTGGTCCTCGAAGGACCGGCCGGTGGTACGTTCGGGCGAGGTGAGGGCGACGCCGAGCTCCGGCTCGACGCCGTCGAGTTCTGCCGCATCCTTTCAGGCCGGAGCGGAGGCTCCGGGCTGCTGAGCCAGGAGGTCCCGTTCTGATGACCACGACCGTCGACGAGATCGCCTCGGGCATCTATCGCATCTCCACCTGGGTGCCGGACATCGCCCCCCCGGCCGGATTCACCTTCAACCAGTTCCTGGTGGCCGGCGAGGAGCCGCTGCTCTTCCACACCGGTCCCCGGGCCATGTTCCCCCTCGTGTCCGAGGCGGTGGCGAGGGTGACACCGGTGGAGAGGTTGCGGTGGATCACCTTCGGTCACGTGGAGGCCGACGAGTGCGGCTCCATGAACCAGTGGTTGGCCGCCGCCCCGGAGGCCCAGGTGGCCCACGGATCGATCGGCTGCCTGGTGTCCCTGAACGACCTCGCCGACCGACCGCCCCGGCCGCTGGCCGACGGCGAGGTCATCGACCTGGGCGGGAAGCGGGTCCGTCATCTCGACACCCCTCACGTGCCTCACGGATGGGATGCCCGGGTGCTGTTCGAGGAGACCACCGGCACGCTCCTGTGTGGTGACCTCTTCACCCAATTGGGCAACGACGCCGCGCTCACCTCGGATGACATTCTGAGCCCGGCGATGGATGCCGAAGCGATCTTCCTGAGCACGGCGCTGACCCCCGGTACGGGCTCGGTCATCCGCACCCTCGGAGCACTCTCCCCGAACCTGCTGGCCCTCATGCACGGTCCCTCGTTCGATGGCGACTGCTCCGCCGCTCTTGGGGATCTCGCCTCGTACTACGAGTCCCGACAGCTCGCCGCCATGTAGAGGCCCACCGATCCTCGGACGCCGGTGCGGGATGCTGCCGCACCGACTCGACGACTCGGTAGCCTCGAGCACATGTCATCCGAGATCGACTCCGCTGGCCTGACCTCCTGGACGGGTTGGGACGTCCGTGGCGGCGTCGACGTCGACTCGGTGGCGGCGAGCTTCGCCCGGCCGGCGCCATCCGATGCTGACGGCAAGGAGCGCTATGAGCTCCTCGCCGTGGCGGGACGCGGGTTTCGGCCCCCGAGGTTCCTGACCGTTGCCGAACTGCCGGGGAAGCCGGATGACCAACAGGATCGAGGAGAACGGGGCGACCGAGCCGACTACGAGGGGCTGCGGCAGACGTGGTCCTTGTGGTACCGACGGGTGGCGGCGACCCGTCCCCGGGAGGCCACCCCCTTCGCCTTCTACCTGCTCGGAGTGGACCCTCCGGTCGACGCCACCGATCGGGAGCTCGAGCAGTTCAACGACTTCTACACGAACGTGCACCTTCCCGAAGTCGCCGGGCGCCGTCATGCCCTCCGCGCCGAGCGCTACGAACTGGTGCGCGAGGTACGCGCCCCCTACCGCGGGGCGCCGCGGTACCTGGCCGTCTACGAGGTCGACGAGGAGGGGGCGAGCAACCGCCGGCACACCGGCCCGCCCTACGCCAAAGGTCCCGAGGTCTGGCAGCGCCACACGACACCGTGGCGACTCTGGTACCGCCTTCTCCGGGCCGAGTAGGTCACCGCCCGCCGGTCGGATCGTGCGCCCGGAGGACACAGAGCGCGCCCTCGGCCCGGTGGAGGATCCCCACTGCTCCCCGCCGCCGGTTCCGGGGTAGGTTGCGACCATGGTGGTGCTTCATCACGTCAACCTCGGGGTGCCGGAGGGCGGGGTCGAGGGTGAGACCCGCTTCTTGGTCGACCTGCTGGGTTTCCGACCCTTGGCCGGACCGGAGGGTCCGGGCGGCCGTGCCCACTGGTTCGAGGGCGACGACGGCAAACAGATCCATCTCAGCGAGGACCCCGACCACCGTCCGGCGGCCAGAGCCCACGTCGCCGTGGAATTGGGCGGCGGCCTGTCCGCCCTCGAAGCCCGGCTGGAGGAGCGGGGTATCCCGTTCCGAACCTTCGACGTGGGCGGCCGGCACACGGCCTTCTGCCAGGATCCCGCCGGGAACGCTGGGAGCTCCGCGGCCCCGACGTCGGGTAGCCCCGATCGCGGCGAGATGGGGCGGCGATCGCCGGTGGTCCTTCCCGTCACCTAGTGATTGGTGTAATGGGCCTCGCCGCCATGACGCTGCTGATGGAGCTGGGCCCGGGCGTCATCGGTCCCCAGGGCCAGCACCTGGGTCCGGGCCTCGAGGTCGATGGCCGCCTCGAGGCTGGAGATCTCCAGGTTCGACCACAGGGTGGCCTTGCCCATCCACGTGCCGAAAGGCGTGTTGGCCACGATCTGTTCGGCCAGCGTGTAGGCCGCTTCCAGAACCCCGCCGTCGGGGACGGTCCGGAGGACGAGACCGATGGCCTCTGCTTCCCGGGCGTCGAGCCGGCGGCCGGTCAGGACCAGCTCGGCGGCCCGGGTGGCGCCCACCACCCGCTGGAGCAGCCAACTCAAACCCATCTCGGCGCCGGACGCTCCGATCTTCACGAAGGCGTCGACGAACACGGCCGATGCCGCCGCCACCCGCAGGTCGGCACCGAGGGCCAGGGCGTAGCCGGCACCGGCGGCCGGTCCGTTGACCGCGGCGATGACCGGTTGGGGCATGGCCCGGAGCCGGGGCACCAGCTGGGCCACGTACTTCTGCTCGTACATCCGGGTATGGGACGGCCCGACCTCCTTCGGTACCCAGTCCGGGGTGCGGTAGTCGCGCAGGTCGTCCCCGGAGCAGAAGCCGCGGCCGGCCCCGGTGACCACCACCACCCGGCAGGTCTCGTCCCGCCCGACCCGTTCCATGACCTCGAACAGGTGGGTCATCATCTCGGAGGTGAAAGCATTGAGGCGCTCGGGTCGGTTGAGGGTCACCGTCACCACCCCGGGCCGCTCCCGTTCGACGAGGATGTCGTCGAAGCCGGATCCAGCCCCTGCCTGGGTCATCATCGGTCGCCTCCCTGCGGTCGCGTCCCGGCACCACCGCCCCCTGGTGTCGGTCGACACCGCGCTCGACGCCGAGGCTAGCGGTGGGGAGCGGCTCGTGGCGGTGCCCGGGGGAGCGGGCCCGTCGGGGACCAGGTAGGTTCGCAGCCACGTCGACCAGGGGGATGGCCATGGCTAGCCGGTCGCCGGCATTCACACTCGGGAGGGAGGATCGGGGCGCCGTCCGGATCCTGACCCTCGACCGACCGGAGAAGCTCAACGCCTTCACTGCCGACGGCTATCTGCAGCTGACCCGCCAGCTCGGCCTGGCCGGATCCGACGACCGGGTGGCGGTGTGCGTGCTCACCGGGCGAGGCCGGGCCTTCTCCAGCGGCGTGGACTTGGCCGAGATGGGTCGGCCGGGCGGCCCGGCCGAGCTGGGGGCGAACTTCGACCCCCTGCTGGAGGCGCTGGCCCGATTTCCCAAGCCCCTGGTGGCCGCGGTCAACGGATTGGCGGTGGGATTCGGCGCCACCATCCTCCTCCTCTGTGACCTGGTGGTGGTGGACGAGATGGCCGAGATCACCTTTCCCTTCGCCCGACTCGGGACGAGTGTGGAGGCCGCCGGGAGCTGGCTGCTGCCCCGGCGGGTGGGCATCCAGCAGGCCACCTGGTTGCTGCTGTCCTCACAACCGATGGGCGCCGATCAGGCCGTGGCCACCGGGCTGGCGCTGGCCAAGGCCGGGCGTGGCCGGGCCCTCGAGCACGCCCTCTCGATAGCCGGGGCCGTCGCCGAGCACCCCGTCCCGGCCCTCGCGGCCAACAAACGCCTCCTCCGCGAGGGGTGGGCCGAGGCCATCACCGAAGCCTGGACCCGCGAGCGTCGCGCCATGTTGGAGTTGGCCGAGGAGGTGGGACCGATCGGCTGGTCGGGGACTGACTCGAACGGAGGGGACCGGGGTGACGCCGAGTAGGGATCGGGCCGGTGCCGGTCAGGACCGGGGGACCTGGCTCCAGCGGGCCTCCTTGTCGGTCCGCACGTCCGCGGGCAGTCCGAGCACCCGCTCGGCCACGATGTTCTTCATGATCTCCGTGGTGCCGCCCTCGATGGAGAAGGCCCGGCTGCGTAGGAACGCCTGTTGGGGATGGGCCAGCTCCCCGGGGCCCTCCGGTCGGCGCATCGGGTAGCCGCCGGGGTAGAGGCCGCCCTCCATCCCCATCAGGTCCACCACGCACCGGTACACGTCCTGCATGAGTTCGGTCCGGGCCAGCTTCCCGATCGAGCCCTCGGGGCCCGGGGACCCGTCGGCCGGTCCGGCTGCCGCGCGCAGCGAGGTCAGACGGAGGACCTCGGCCCGCACCCACAGCGCCAGCACCCGGTCGCGCATCACCGCGGTGCCGCCGCGGTTGCGGTAGGTGTCCACCAGGGGCCCGATGATGCCCTCGCCCCGCCGTGACACTCCGCCGCCGATGGCCACTCGCTCATTCATCAAGGTGGCGACCGCCACCATCCAGCCGTTGCCTACCGCACCGAGGCGATCCGAATCGGGCACCGTGACATCGGTGAGGTATACCTCGTTGAACTCGGCGTTGCCGGTCATCTGGAACAGCGGCCGCACCTCGACCTCGGGAGCCGTCATGTCCACCACGAAGTAGGTCAGGCCTCGATGCTTGGGCACGTCGGGATCGGTCCGGGCCAGCAGCAGGCCGAACCGGGCCAGGTGACCGAGCGACGTCCACACCTTCTGACCGTTCACCACCCAGGTGTCGCCGTCCCGGCGGGCGCCGGTGGCCAGTGCGGCCACATCGGACCCGGCACCGGGCTCGCTGAACAGCTGGCACCAGATCTCGTCGCCGACAAACAGGGGGCGGAGGTGGCGGGCGCACTGCGAGGCGGTCCCGTGGGCGACCAGGGTGGGGGCGGCCATACCGACGCCGATGGGGTTGATGGCGAACGGCGACGGCGCCCGGGCCTCCTGCAGCGGGAGGGTGACGCGGCTCTGTAGCGAGCGGCGGAGGCCCAGCCCGCCCGAGCCCTCCGGGAAGTGCACGGCCGCCAGGCCCAGGTCGAACTGGGCCCCGAGGAACTCCCGCGGTCCCGTGCGGGCCGGCGGGTGGTCCGACAGGAGCCGTCCCACCCGTTCCTCGACCAGTGCCGCGTCGTCGTCTCCGGTCATCGGTGACCCCTCGGTGCCCGCCCCGTCCGGCGGGTCGATGTTCCCCACCGTCCCCGTCGGTGGGTCCCGGCGGGGCGGGACGAAGCTAGCACCGGCCGGGGAACGGCCCGCCGCCGCTGTGGGTTACCGTTCCAGGCCACGATCACCCGGGACACACGTCCGACGGCGGACGCGGTACCCACCCGGGCCGGAGGAAGGTGAGTCGATGAGCATCCTGACCAGAACCGAGGGTCGCGTCCTCGTGATCTCCATGCAGCGGGAGGCCAAGCGCAACGCCATCGACGCCGAGATGACGCTCGGCCTCGACGCCGCCCTCAACAGGCTGGACGACGACGACTCGCTCTGGGCCGGGGTGCTGACCGGGACTACCACGGTCTTCTCGGCTGGCACCGATCTGGCCGTGGGCCCCGGCCCACCCACCGAGCGCGGCGGCCCCTACGGCATCATCCGCCGTAAGCGGCGCCGGCCGCTCGTCGCCGCCGTGGAGGGCCCGGCCCTCGGCGGGGGTCTGGAGATCGTGCTGGCCTGTGACCTGGTGGTGGCCGCCTCGGATGCCCGCCTGGGCCTGCCCGAGGTCAGTCGCGGGGTGCTCGCCACCTGTGGGGGGCTGTTCCGAGGGCCGCGGGCGCTGCCACTCAACGTGGCCAAGGAGCTGGTGCTCACCGGCCGGCCGCTCAGCGCCCAGCGCGCCTTGGGGTTCGGCCTGGTCAACGAGGTCACCGAGCCCGGAGGCGCTCTGGCCGCCGGTACCGCGCTGGCCCAGCTGGTCTGTGCCAACGCTCCGGTATCGGTCTCCGAGAGCCTCCGGGCCCTCGACGAGTACGTCTCGACCGGCGACGAGGCAGGCTGGGCGGCCACCGAACGGGCCATCGCCGCCGTCATGGCCACCGAGGACTCCCGGCAGGGCCGTGCCGCCTTCCTCGAGGGGCGACCCCCTCGTTGGCAGGGCCGCTGAACTCGGACGGCCCCCCGCCACTGCCCCCGGGCGTGCCATGCTCACGTCGAGGTCGGGACGCGTCCGGCCCGACGACCGCCTGGAGGCCGCATGCACACCGCCGACGTCGAGTACGAGTACGAGGGGACCCGCCTGGTGGGCTGGCTGGCCGTGGACGACGGCCACACCGAGACCCGTCCCGGGGTGCTGGTCGCCCATGACGCGGCCGGTCGGGGCGATCACGTGGAGCAGGTCGCCGGCCGGCTGGCGGAGCTCGGGTACGTGGCCCTGGCCGTCGACTACCACGGCGGCGGCGCTCTCGTCCCGCCCGAGCAGATCGGGGAGCGGCTGGGCGCCCTGGCCGGCGACACGGACCGGATCCGGGGGCTGGGCCGGGCGGGCCTCGACACCCTCCTGGCCAACCAGTTTGTGGATGCCGGACGGGTGGCCGCCATCGGCTACTGCTTCGGTGGATCCCTGGCCCTGGAGCTGGCCCGAAGCGGCGCCGACCTCCGGGCTGTGGTGGGGTTCCACTCGGGGCTGGCCACGGCGCGGCCCGAGGACGCCTCGAACGTCACGGCACGGGTCCTGGTGTGCATCGGGGCCGACGATCCGATCATTCCCCCCGAGCAGCGACTGGCCTTCGAGGAGGAGATGCGGGTCGCCGGGGTCGACTGGCAGATGCACCTCTACGGCGGCGCCGTCCACAGCTTCACCAACCCTCACGCCGACGGGAGCAACCCGGCCGTCCGCTACGACCAACGTGCCGACGAGCGGTCGTGGCGGGCCATGAGAGGTCTGTTCGACGAGGTCTTCTGACCGCCAGGGGTCGCCCGAAGGGCCCGGGCGTCCCGGACCGGAGATCAGCGGGGCCGGAAGTAGGGCAGGGTGACGCCCCCGTCGGTGGTGTGGAACTCGACCTCCACCGGGAGGCCGATCGCGGCGGCCTCGTGGTCGCACCCGACCAGGCACGAGAGCATCTGCCAGCCCTCCTCGACGTCGACGATGACCGGTGCGTACGGCACGGAGAACTCGGGCGTCTGGGGTCGGAACACCGTGGTCCAGCTGTAGAGCTGGCCGTCGCCCGAGCTGGGCTCCCAGGTCATCGACGCGCGAGCCACAGTGGGCGCACACCATGGCCGGCGTGTGGGTGGTGCCCCGGCACTCGTCGCACCGTTGGAAGAGCAGCTCGTGCCGGTCGATACCCTCCCAGTACGGGCGGGAGACCGGCGTGGCGAGTGGGGCCGGGATGGCCCCCCGCTGGGGTACGAGCCAGGTCACGGGCGCTCCGCTCCCAAGAGCAGCACGTCGGTGAACAGCGCACCCGAGCCCGCCACCCGAGCACATGGCCACCTCGGCCCCCGGCACCTGGCCGGTGGTGCACTCGCCCCTCACCTGTTGGACCCCCCGGATGGCCCGTTGGAGCAGCTGGGCCTGCGCCCCGGCGTGGCTGAACGACATCAGTCCCCCGTCGGTGGTCGTCGGGTACCGGCCGTCGGGGCCGATCGTGCCGTCCATGACGAAGTCTCCGCCCTCGCCTTCGGCGCAGAAGCCGAAGGCCTCGAACTGGCGGATGATCTCGAAGCTGAACGGGTCGTAGAACTCGCACACGTCGACGTCGGCGGGGGTGAGCCCGCTGGTGGCGAAGGCATGGCGGGCCGCCCGCCGCCCCGCCCAGCCGTTGATCAGGTCCGGCCCCCGTCGGCCGCCGAGGTCGAAGGCCGGGGGGGCCTGGTAGGCGGGCCCGTAGTGGTCGGTGCCCCCTCCGAGGACGTACACCGGCGGCTTGGGCCCGTCCCCGGCCGACTCGGCCCGGGCCAGGACCAGGGCGCAGCCGCCCTCGGAGGTCATGGCGCAGTCCAGCAGATGGAAGGGGTCGGCGATCATCCGGCTCTCCAGGATGTCCCCCGGGGCGAAGGGCCCCCGCCCGTAGTAGACCGCCTCGGGGTTCACGTGGCCGTTGTTCCGGATGGTGGCGGCCACCGTGGCCAGGGCCTCGGTCGAGGTGCCGTAGACCTCCATGTGGCGTCGGGCCACGAGGGCGAACTCGGCCGCGGTGAACATGCCGAATCCGGCCACGAACTCGTGGGCCGGTCGGGTCCACGGTGCGGTGGAGTGGCGCTCGGTGTACATGCCGGCCGAGCCCGAAGCGATCAGGACGGTGGTGGCCACTCCGGCGGCGATGGCCATGGACGCCTCCAGGACGGAGGGGAGGCCGGCCCCCGACATGGACCGCCACACCGGTCCGATCCGGTGCTGGTAGATGAAGTCGGTGGCGCCACCCTGCCCGACGACGCCGTCGATGTCGTAGGGGGTGAGCCCGGCATCGGCGATGGCCCCCAGGGCCGCTTCCATGGTGATGGTCCGGCTGTCGTGCCCCTCCAGGACCCGCGCCTGGGCGGTGTTGTGGACCCCGGCGACGACCACGTCGCGGAACGGATGTTCGGTCACGCCCTCTCCCCGCTCGGTTCGATCCGGTGGCACGGCGTCGCGGTGCCCGGCATGGTCAGAGCCCCACCGGCGCTCGGCCGATGATCCCGAGGCCCGCCAGCTCGGCCAGGCGCGCTTCGTCGACGCCGATCCCGCCCAGCACCTCCTCGTTGTGCTGTCCCAGCATCGGGGCCGGGGCCCGTACCCAGGACCCGACGGTGGCGACGGTGGCGGGCAGGCCCGGGATCCGGTGGGCCCCGGTGAGCGGGTGGACCTCGACCTCGAACAGCCCGCGGTGGCGGAGCTGTGGATTGTCCACCACCCGGGGTGGGGGGATGACGGCCGCGGCGGGAACTCCCGCGCCGACCAGGCGTCCGACCAGGTCCTCCTCACGGGAGTCGGTGAAGCAGCGCTCGAGCCAGCGATCCAGCCCGTCATGGTGGGCCAGCCGCCCCGGCCCGCTGTCGAGTTCACCGAGGGGGAGGCCGGGAGGCGTCCCGAGCACCGAGCACAGCCGCTGCCACTGGTCGTCGTCCTCCACCTCGAGGGCCACCCAACCGTCGTCGGCACACCGGTAGACGCCTTGGGGGGCCGAACCGATGGTGCTCCGGTTCCCGGTGCGCCCCGGCACGACGCCGGTCAGCTGGCTGGCGATCAGCGGCCCGGCGGCGGCGTTGAGGGCCGCCTCCACCATGGTGCACTCCACCAGGTGGCCGAGCCCGCCGTTCCGGCGTGGCCACGAGGGCCACCAGCGTGGCGAACGAGGCGTGGAGGCCCGCCACCGGGTCCCCGGCCCCGCCCACCAGGACCGGGTATCCGTCGGGCCACCCGGTGCCGGCGGCCAGACCGGTGAGGGACTCCATGGTCTGGGCGAAGCCGGGGCGGTCCCGCCACGGGCCGTCCAGGCCGAAGGCGGGCATACGGACCAGATTGAGCCGGGGGTTGACGGCGTGGAGCTCCTTCCACTCCAGACCGAACTGGGCCAGGACCCGGGGCGTGTAGTTCTCCACCACCACGTCGGCCGAAGCTGCCAGGTCCAGTGCCAGCTCCCGGCCCTCGGGTCGGGTGAGGTCGATGGTGACACCCCGCTTGTTGGTGTTCACCGCGTGCGCCAGTGGTCCCCACTCCCACCACTGGCCTTCGCCGGGCGACCTGACGCTGGAGTAGCGCATGAGGTCGGGCCGTACGGTGGACTCCACCTTGATCACGTCGGCCCCGAGGAAGCCGAGCACCTGGGTACCGCACGGCCCTGCCCACCACGAGGTGAGGTCGATCACCCGTACCCCGTCCAGGGGCAGGCGGCCCTCCGGGGGAGCGGACCGGGCCGGCCGGGGCGCCCAGGTCACGGCACCGTCGTGCTGGCCCGGCTCGGCCACCCGGCCGAAGGGCGGCGTGGGCCGACCGTGGAGGCGGTAGGGGATCCGGGGCTGACGGAACCGCCCCGACGGGTGGTCGACCAGGACCTGACGGACCACGAACTGCTCGAAGGACGGGATCGACGCGGCGTCGAGGACCGGGGCTACCGGGATGCGGAGGAGTCCGGCCTCCTCGAGCACTTGGGCCGTGGTGCGTGCGGAGGTATACGCCCGGGTCAGGGCCCAGAACTCCTCCCGGTGCTCGAACCGGGCCAGCGGCCGGGCGAACCGCTCGTCGCCCGTCATCTCGGGATGGCCGATGAGGGCGGCGAAGTCCGCGAACTGCTGGGCGCTGTTGGTGGTGAAATTGACGAAGCCGTCCAAGGTCGGCTCGATGGAGGGCACCTCGATGCGCCGGGTGGCCGCGCCCATGGGCGGCCGACCGGCGCTCCGGGCGAACTCGGCGAAGACGGAGGGAAACGTCACCATGCCGACGGCCATGCAGTCCAGGATGGCCACGTCGGCATGGTCGCCGGCGCCGTCGCGGGTGGCCCGCATCCACAGGGCCAGCGCGGTGATGGCCGAGTACAGGGCGGCCAGCCACTCACCCAGCCGTCCGCCGGCCGAGAGCGGCGCCTCGCCGGGGAGGCCACGGCCCCCGATGGATCCGCAGTCGGCCTGCATGGTGAACTCGGTGCCCGGCCGGTCGGCCCAGGGTCCGCTGCGGCCGAAGGCGGAGACTGTCACCACCACCAGGCCGGGCGACTCGGCCCGGGCCGCCTCGACGTCGAAGTCGGCCCCGGCCACGACGATGTCGGCGGCACCGACCAGGCGGTCCCCTTGGGCTTCGCCGACCGACCGCTTGGAGGTGGCGAGGTACTCGGACAGGCCCGGGCCGCCCATCGGCCCCCGGCGCCCGGAGCCGTCACGCTCGACCCGGACCACGTCGGCACCGGCGTCGGCCAGCAGCTTGGTGCAGTAGGCGCCGGCCACGCCGGTGGTGAAGTCGAGGACCCGGACCCCGCTCAGAGCATGGCCGGACCCAGGCCCGTCGTCCTGCTCGTGTGGCGCACGTGACATCGGGGCCACCATGCCACGGTAGGCCGCCGGAGCGCCGCTTGCCTACTATCGGCGCCACGCCGGCGCGCTCACCCGACCCGAGGAGGGCCATGTACCAGCTTCGCTTCTCGATGCGGACCCCGGACGAGGGCCGGACGCCGGTCGAGACGGCCGCGGCCCGGACCGCCGTCTACCAGGCGGCCATCGAGATGGTGGCCTGGGGCGAGGAGCACGGCAATGTGGCAGCCATCGTCTCCGAGCACCACGCCTCACCCGACGGCTACCTGCCCTCCCCCCTGGTGCTGGCTTCGGCCATGGCCGCCCGGACCCGCTCCACCCCGATCGTGGTCGCCGCCCTCCTCGGCCTCCTCTACGACCCGGTCCGCCTGGCCGAGGACCTGGCCGTGCTGGACCACGTCAGCTCGGGCCGGGTGCTCTCCGTCCTCGGCATGGGCTACCGCGACGAGGAGTACGAGATGTTCGGCGTGGACCCGGGCTCGCGGGCGTCCCGGATGGACGCCCTGTTGGCCACGCTCTCCCGGGCCTGGACCGGCGAGCCCTTCGACCACCCCGGCCGGGGGACGGTCCGGGTCACACCGCTGCCGGCGACGAGCGGCGGGCCGCCGCTGGCCTACGGCGGTCACTCGCGGGCGGCGGCCCGACGGGCGGCCCGCCACGGCCTCCTCTTCCTGGCCGAGTCGGACGGCGACGACCTCCGACGGGCCTACGAGGACGAAGCCCGTCGCGTCGGTGTCGACGCCCCGGGATGCCACCTGCCCCCACCGGGCACGGCCACCACGGTGTTCGTAGCCGACGACCTCGACGCCGCCTGGGCCGAGCTGGGCCCGCGGATGCTCCAGGAGATCCGCCTGTACCGGGAGTGGAACCGCGCCGCGGGGAAGTCGCGCATCGCCTCGCTGTCCGGGTCCGACAATGTCGACGACCTCCGGGCCGAAGAGGGCGGGTACCGGATCTACACCTCGGCCCAGGCGGCCGAGTTGGTGGCGTCCGGGGAGGTGCTCTCGCTGGAGCCGCTCTGCGGCGGGCTTCCGCCCGAGCGGGCCTGGCACTACCTCGAGAACGCCGCCGCGGTGGCCCCCGGCCGCTGAGAGCTCAGTGCCCGGGGCTCGGGAGCGGTACGCCGACCGGAGCCCGGCCATCGACGCCGGCCGCCTGTCGGCGTACCACGTGGTCGGTCGAGCCCGGGTGGGGAACACGGCCACCTTGCCCGCCCGCGAGTCCGTACGACCCCACCGATCGAGTCCCGGACGGCCGTCATACGATCCGGGAGTCCCGGCCCTGCCAGTACGGTTCGCGTAGGTGCCGCTTGAAGAGTTTGCCGCTGGGGTCACGGGGCAGCTCGTCCACGAACTCCACCGCCCTCGGGCACTTGTAGCGGGACAGGCGGTCGCGGCACCAGGCCAGCAGGTCGGGGCCGCTGACCGAGCCCGGGCTGTCCAGTTGGACCACGGCCATCAGGGACTCGCCCATCTCCTCATCGGGGATGCCGAAGACTGCGGCGTCGATCACGTGGGGGTGGGTGGCCAGCATCTGCTCGGCCTCGCGGGGGTAGATGTTGACCCCGCCGGAGACCACCATGTCCGCGGCCCGATCGGTCAGGTAGAGGTAGCCGTCGTCGTCGAGGTAACCGATGTCGCCGAGCGTGCGCCAGCCCCGGTCGTTGACCATCCGGGCTGTCTTCTCGGGGTCGTTGTGGTACTCGAAGGGCCGACCGCCGGCGAAGTACACCGTGCCGGCCTCTCCCACCGGGAGCTCGTCTCCGTCCTCACCGAGGATGTGGACCTCCTCCAGGGGGCGCCCGACCGAGCCCGGATGGGCCACCCACTCCACGGGGCCGATGGCGGTCGACCCCACGTCCTCGGTGCCCGCGTAGTACTCGTGGATGATCATGCCCCACCACTCCAGCATCTGCTGTTTGACCGGCACCGGGCAGGGGGCCGCGGCGTGTACCACCCAGCGCAGGCTGGAGAGGTCGTAGCGGGCCCGCTCCTCCTCCGGGAGGCGGAGCATGCGGGTGAACATGGTCGGCACGAACTGGGCGTGGGTGACCCGGTACCGTTCGATGGCGGCCAGGCACTCCCCCGGGTCGAAGGTCTCCATCACCACGACCGTGGCCCCGAGGCGGTGCATGACCATCGAGTAGACCAGCGGAGCCGAGTGGTACAGAGGAGCGGGGGACAGGTAGACGGCGCCCTCGTCGATGCCGACCCGCGAGATGTTCTGCGCCAGCAGCACCGGGATGGAGTCGGGGTCGCCCGGAGGGCCGGCGGAGAGGGTCTTTCGCACCCCCTTGGGCACCCCGGTGGTCCCGGAGGAGTAGAGCATCTCGCGTCCCTCGGCGGCGTCGGCCACCGGATCGACCGAGCCCCGGGCCAGGACCTCGTCGTAGGGGACGAACCCTTCGGCCTCACCGTCGGCCACCACGCAGAGGTCGATCCGGCCGAGGTCGAGGGCGGCGGCGGTGGCGGCCAGTCGTCCGGAGATGACCAGCACCCGGGCCTGGCAATCGTCCAGGATGTGCTGGGCCTCGCTCTGCTGCAGGTGGCTGTTGAGGGCGGTGTAGTAGAGCCCGGAACGCTGGGCGGCCCAGGCCGCCTCGAGCAGCGCCGAGCTGTTCTCCATCATCAGCGCCACGTGGTCGCCGGTGCGCAACCCGGCCTGCCGCATGACGTGGGCCAGCCGGTTCGACCGCTCGTCGAGCTGGCCGTAGGTGGTCACCGCTCCGGAGCGGGCCATGATGACCGCCGGCGTGGTCGGGGTCCTCACCGGCCCGGTACCCGAGCTCGTAGGTGTTGGGCATGGGCGATCCGCTCCCGGGTTCAGTCGGCCGGTGTAGGCGGCCGGCCGCTTCTCCATGAAGGCGGCCGCCCCTTCACGGGCGTCGTCGCTGGTGAAGACGGCCCGGTTCTGCTCCGGTGTCGCCTGTCCGGCGTCGGCTCCCGAGGCCACCGCGTCCCGCATCAGCTTCTTGGTGAGCTGGACACCCAGCGGGCCGTTGGCGGCCACCTCGGCGGCCAGGGCGATGGCCGCGCCGAGAAGCTCGTCCGCCGGAACCACCTGGTTGATCAGGCCCATGCCGGCGGCCCGCTCGGCGCCGATCAGCCGGCCGGTCAGACCCATCTCGAGGGCGAGGGCCTGGGGGATTCGCAGCGAGAGCAGCGTGCCCCCGCCGGCGGCGTAGAGCCCGCGCTTGACCTCGGGAAGGCCGAAGCGGGCGTGCTCGGCCGCCACCACCAGGTCGCACGCCATCACCAGCTCGAGACCGCCTCCCACCGCCGCCCCGTTGACCGCGGCGATCAGCGGCTTCGGGTAGGTGCCTCCCATGAACTGGGCCAGCGCCCCGGCCCCGGGCCCCGGTTCCGAGGCCGACTGGTCGTTGAACTCCGAGAGGGCGCTCAGGTCCATCCCCCCGCAGAAGATCCGGTCGCCGGCCCCGGTGACCACGACGGCCCGGGCCGAGCCGTCGTCGAGCACCTCGGCCAGCGCCCGCCCCAGCTCGTCCAGCAACTGCGGGTTGAGCGAATTGGCTGCCTCCGGCCGGTTGAGGGTCAGGACCTCGGTCTGGTCGATCCGCTCCCTGAGGATGAGCATGGTCGTCTCCTTCGGCTGGTTACGGCACGGCGACAGGACTGGCGGGCCGCCGGGGTGATGTTCGGGCTCACCGGCGGGAGCGACCGGCTCGTCCGGCGGCGAGGTCAGCATAGGAAATTCTCGACCCGTGCGGCACGGGGCCGTTGGCCCTCGCCACCGCCTGTGCCAGTATGAAAACGCGTATTTCCCGGGGGCGTCCCGGGGGGGAGAGGGTCATGGACCAGCCACCGGCGTCCGCCGGCAACGCCTCGCTGAGCCTGATGGATCCGGAGACGGCGGCGAACACCGGCGCCAGATCGTCGACGATCCCTCCCTGGTGCCGTCGGTGATCGAGGAGCTGCTCCGCTGGGAGACCCCGGTGCAGGCGGTGGCCCGGATGGCGATGGAGGACGCCGAGCTGGCCGGCTGCCCGGTGAAGAAGGGCGACTCGGTCACCGTGGTGATCGGCTCGGTCAACACCGACGAGTACGACCTCGAGGACGCCGGAGTGGTCCGCTTCGACCGGGACACCAACCGGCACCTGGCCTTCGGGGCCGGCGTCCACCGCTGCCTCGGCTCCCACCTCGCCCGCCTGGAACTCCGGGTAGCGGTGCGGGAGTGGCACCGACGGATCCCCGAGTACTCGGTGGAGGAGGGCACCGCCCTCGTGTACACCCCGGCCATCCGATCGATCGAACACTTCCCCCTGGTCCTCACGCCGGCCGGCCGCTGACCGCTACCGGGCGCCAACAGGTCGCCGGTGTGCCCTCACGGCCCTGCACCGGCTACGGTCCGCTCGACGAGAGTGCCGGCGACGTCCGGAAGTCGGCCGGGGAAGGCCGAGACACTAGGAAACGGAGACCAGCATGAACTGGAGTGAGCGATCCGCCATCGTGACCGGTGGGGCCGGCGGCCTCGGGGCGGCCACGGTACGGCGGCTGAACGGGCTGGGGATGCCGGTGGTCGTGTTCGACCGCGCCCTCGAGGCCGGACAGGAGTTGGTGGCCTCACTCGGCAGTGGAGCCGCAGTGGGCGGGGACGTGAACGACGACGACGACGTGGGTGCCGCCATCGATGCCGCCTCGGGCCTGGCCCCCCTCGGCGTGGTGGTCAACGTGGCCGGAGGTGGTACCGGGCGGCCGGACCCTCTCGCGTGACAACACGCCCATGGACATCGAGAGCTTCAAGTTCACCCTGAACCTCAACACCGTGGGCACCTTCAACGTCACCCGGCTGGCCGCGTCCCGTATGGCCACCAACGACGCCCGACGAGCACGGCCAACGGGGTGTCGTGGTCAACACGGCCTCCATCGCCGGTTACGAGGGCCAGACCGGACAGGTGGCCTACGGAGCGGCCAAGGCCGCCATCCTCGGGATGAGCCTGCCCCTGGCCCGGGACCTGGCCCCTCTCGGCATCCGGGTCTGTGCCATCGCCCCGGGGACCATGGGCACGCCGCTCATGGAGAGCGCACCCGAGGAGTTGAAGGCCAAGCTGGTGGAGAACATCGTCTTTCCCCACCGCATGGGGAGGCCCGACGAGTTCGGGCTCCTGGTGGAGAGCATCGTGCTCAATCCCTATCTCAACGGGGAGAACATCCGGCTCGACGGCGCCCTGCGCTTCCCCCCCAAGTAACCAGCGTTCCCCCCTCCGAGAACAGGGCCGGCCCCCTTCGAGCCGCCCGGCCCCGATCGACGCCGCCCGGCCCCGATCGACGCGGGCGGAGTCAGTCCGAGGCGAAGTCGAGCAGGTCCACCGACCTGGTGCCCCGCTTGGCGATGCTGGCCATGTTCCTCGACCGGATGGAGACGTCGTGGCCGGCCGCCCGCTGGCGGAGGGCGCCGACGGTGCAGTGCTCCTTGCCCCCGAGGGCGTCGAAGGGGTCGTAGTGGAAGTGGCGCATGGCGTTCAGGTGGGTGATCCGGTCGATGTCGTGGTCCGAGACCCCGGACAGGCCCTTCATCAGCGACTCGGGGGCGGTGGGCCAGGTGGAGTCGGAGTGGGGGTAGTCGCACTCCCACATGACGTTGTCCATCTCCAGGAAGTCCCGGCTGGCCACCCCGAACCGGTCGTCGATGAAGCAGGTCAGGATGTTGCGGTTGAACACCTGGCTCGGGAGGGTGTCCCCGAAGTCCTGGCCGGTCCAGGCGTGGTGGCGGTCGTAGTTGTAGTCCACCCGCTCGAGGAAGTAGGGCACCCAGCCGATGCCTCCCTCGGACAGGGCCACCTTGAGGTCGGGGAACTTGCGCAGCACCGGGGACCACACGAGGTCGGCGGCGGCCTTCACGATGTTCATCGGGGTCAGGGTGATCAGGCAGTCCATGGGGGCGTCGTCCGAGGTCACCACGATCTCCGAGGAGGAGCCGATGTGCATGCACACCACGACCGCACAGTCGCTGCAGGCCTGCCAGAACGGGTCCCAGTAGTCGGAGTGGACCGAGGGCCAGCCCAGCTTGGAGGGGTTCTCCGAGAAGGTCACCGCATGGGCACCCTTGGCCGCGGTGCGCCGGACCTCGTCCGCCAGCACCTCGGGGTCCCAGATGGCCGGCAGGGGGCAGGGGATGAACCGGCCCGGGTGGGTGCCGCACCACTCGTCGATGTGCCAGTCGTTGTAGGCCCGGACCATGGCCAGGGCCACGTCCTTGTCCTCGGTCCGGGCGAACAGCTGGCCGCAGAACTGGGGGAAGGAGGGGAAGCACAGCGAGCCCACCACCCCGTTGGCGTCCATGTCCTTGACCCGCTCGTCGATGTCGTAGCAGCCCGGCCGCAGCTGCTCGAAGGAGGTGGGCTCGAGGCCGTACTCCTCCCGGGGCCGGCCGGCCACGGCGTTGAGGGCCACGTTGGGCAGGATGTTCCCCTCGTAGAGCCAGGCGTTGGTGCCGTCGGGGTTGGTGACGAACCGGGGGGCCAGGTCCACGTACCGGGCCGGCAGGTGCCCCTCGAACAGGTCGGGCGGCTCGACGACGTGGTCGTCGACGCTCACCATCACCATGTCGCTGATCTCCATCGCGGTACCCCCGATCTCCTGGCCCCGACCGAGGCACGAGCCCCGAGTCCAGGACGGCTGCTCCTACGTTATCGATGACACGACCCGGGCCGACCGGGACCGAGAAGGGCTGGGTTCGCTGGCCCCGAGTAGCCCGAGTAGTAGGACGCTACCGGAGAATCGCTGTTTCCGGGAGCTCAGGAAGGCGCCGCCACCGGGACGTGGGAGTACCCGGCGACGTTGGCCATGGTCACCCGACGCAGCCCCGCCTCGTCGATGGTGAACCGTGGCCACCTCTCCCGCATCTCCTCGATGGCGATCCTGCTCTCCATCCGGGCCAGGGCGGCACCGAGGCAGCTGTGGATGCCGTAGCCGAACCCGAGGGCCAGAGTGGGCGGTCGGGAGATGTCGAACCGGTCGGGGTCCTCGAACTGGCGCTCGTCCCGGGTGGCGGAACCGGCAATGAGGAGGACGGGCTGGTGAGCCGGGATGGTGACCCCGTGGATGGTCCGTTCCTCCAACGTGTAGCGGCCGTTGTACTGGCTCGGGGGCAAGTATCGGAGGATCTCCTCGACCGCTCCGGGAACGGTGCCGGGGTCGTCGAGGACCAGCTGCCACTGCTCGGGGTTCCGGGCGAACAACACCGCGGCGTTGCCCACCAACTTGGTCACCGTCTCGGCCCCGGCCCCGGCCAGCAGCGAGAGGAAGCCGGCGATCTCGTCGTCCTCCAGCGTGGTGGGCACGCCGTCGCCCCGGTCCACCTCGGCCTGGGTCAACTGGGAGATCATGTCCTCGGCCGGATGCTTCCGCCGGTCCTGGACCAGGCTCCAGAAGTACGTGCCCGACTGCATCTGAGCCTCCTCCGCCTCGGGCGAGGGGTGGATGCTGCCCTCCTCCCGGTGGAGCATGATGTCCAGCCAGTGCCGGATCTGCTGGCGGTCGCCGGCGGGGATCCCCAGCATCTCCGAGATCACCTCCACCGGGAACGGCCCCGACCACTGCTGGACCAGGTCGAAGGTGGAGGCATCACCGATCTCGTCGGCGAAGCCCTCGATCACCTTGCGTACCATGGGCTCCAACCGGTTGATGGCCCGCGGGGTGAAGACCCGACTGACCAGTGACCGCATCCGGTCGTGCTCGGGCGGGTCCATGAAGATGATCATCTTGAACCCGATCCTCTCGGGGTCGCTCAGGAGGTGCAGGTCGGTGCCGTAACTGCTGGAGAATGCGGCCACGTCGCGGTGGGCCGCGGCCACGTCGTCCCACCGGCTCAGGGCCCAGAACCCGTACTTCTCGCTGTGGTACACCGGCGCCTCGTCCCGGAGCCGGCGGTACACGTCGGTCGGGTCGTGGAAGAAGGTGGGGCCGAAAGGGTCGAACTCCAGCGGCTCGTCGGCGGCTCCCTCCGGTGCGGTGGTCATCGGTCCTCCTCGGTCGAGGGTCGGTAGGTCGGCGCCGGTCGGCAGGGCGGTCCGATCGGGTCCGCCTCAGGCCGGCCGGGGCTCTCTCGGAAGCCCGAGCCCCATCTCGCCGACGATGTTGAGGTTGATCTCGCTGGTCCCACCGGCGATGGTGCTCTGGCGGGAGGCGGCCAGGTTGGTGGCCCACTCCCCGGTGGTTCCCCGCATCCCGAGCAGGTCGACGGCCAGTTCGGAGAGGCGCTGTTCAGCCCGACCCCAGGCCAGCTTGGTCATGCTCCCGTCGGCGCCGGTGGGACGTCCGGACCGCATCCGGGCCAGCGATCGGTTGGTCATCCACCGCATGCAGGCGATGTCCGAGTAGATGCGGGCCACGCGGTCCCGAATGACCGGATCAGCCAGGGACTCCGACGCGGCCGGCTCGTTGAGCAGCCGGGCGAGCTTCCTGGAGAGGCCGAGGTGGAGCTTGGCCACACCGGCCCGCTCGAAGCTGAGCGTGGTCATCGCCACCGTCCACCCTCCGTGCAGCGGCCCGAGCAGGGAGGAGGCCGGGACCCGGACGTCGCTGAAGAACAACTCGGCGAAGGGCTGGTCGCCGGTGATGGTCCGTACCGGCCGGATATCGATGCCGGGCAGACGGAGGTCGACCAGCAGCGTGGATATCCCCTTGTGCTTGGGCGCGTCGGGGTCGGTGCGGACGTAGAGCTGGCACCAGTCGGCCTGGCTCCCGAGGCTGTTCCACGTCTTCTGGCCGTTGAGCACGAAGTGGTCCCCGTCGGCCACCGCCGAGGTGCGCAGCGAGGCCAGGTCCGACCCGGCGTCGGGCTCTGACATCCCCTGCGACCAGATCTCGTCGCCCCGGAGCAGGGGTCGGAGGAAGCGCTGCTGCTGCTCAGAGGTGCCGTAGGCCATGATGGCCGGGGCGATGTTGGACACGCCGATCACGTTCACCGGCCCCGGGGCGCCCGCCGCGTCCATCTCCTCCAGGTAGACCAGCTGCTCGTCGATGCCCGCCGCCCGACCGCCGTGTTCGACCGGCCAGGCCGGGGCGGCCCAACCGGCGTCGGCCAGGCGACGGTTCCACTCCCGCAGGACCTCGAGGTCCCGGCCCTCGGGACCAGCGGCCCCGGCCCGGCGCACCTCGTCGGTCAGTTCGTCGAGCAGCCAGCCGCGGAGGGCCGCCCGGAACGAGTCGGTGCCGAGGACGGCGGGGATGACGTCACTGACCGGGGGGAGCTGGTCCAGGTCGGTCATGGCGGAGATCTCCTTGGCGGGCGACGGCCCGGACGGGGAGGTCGGGCGAGAATGAGCGTTGTCGTGTCCAGAGTAGTAGCCCGTGCCCCCCGCCATCGACTCGCGGCTCGTGCCGGCGGGCAAAACCCCGAGCGTGCGGGCGCCGCGGGCTGAGGCGGCCGGCCGCCCCGAACCGGCTGTCCCGGCACGGTCCGGAGACCGGGCTGACCCGGTAGCTTGACCCCGAGATGCCGCTCACCGACCCGGGACCCGAGGAAGCCGAGGCCCCCGGGGGTGAGGCCGTGGCCTGGGCGGCGTCGGGTCTCATGGCCCTGTCGGGCCGCCCCGACGGCCCCGGCCTCGGCCCGCCGTCGGGCCTGGTCGACACCGTCCGGGGCTGGGCGGCGACGGTTGGATGCCTGACCGCCGGGCGCGGGCGGCCGGTCGTGGTCGACCCACTGGCCCTCCTGGCCGAGCGGGCCGCCCATCTCGGACTGTCGCGAACAGGGGGCGGTCAGCTGTGGTGGCGCCACCCGGCTGCTGGCGTCGGCCGACGGCTGGCTGGCGGTGAGCCTGGCCCGCGGGAGCGACTGGGAGATGGCCGACGCCTGGCTTCAGCCGGACCACCCGGTGGCCCGCGGGGAGTGGGACCGTGTGTCCGCCGAGGTGGCCGGTCGGGCCACCGCCTGGCTCCTCGACCGGGCCGCCCTTCTGGGGCTGCCGGTGGCCGGCCTCGGGGAGCGGCGCGCCGCCGGCACCGACCCGACCGGTGACGGCACCCCAGGGGTGGTCCCATGCCGGCTGGGTGCCGGGCCACCGTCCCCTGATCTGTCCGACCTCGTGGTGGTCGACCTCTCGTCGCTGTGGGCCGGCCCTCTGGTCGGCGGTCTCCTCGAGCGGGGAGGTGCCCGGGTGATCAAGGTCGAGTCGGTGTCGCGGCCGGACGGGGCCCGCCAGGGCCCGGCCCCCTTCTACCGCTCGCTCAACGCCGGCAAGCGCTCGCTGGCCCTCGACCTCGGATCCGCCCGGGGTCGGGTCCGACTGGAGGAGGTCCTGGCCCGGGCCGACGTGGTCGTCTCGGCGTCGAGGCCCCGGGCCCTCGAGCAGCTCGGGGTGGACCCGGCGGCCCTGGTCCGGGACCGGGGTCCCAGGGTGTGGCTCTCGATCACCGGGTACGGTGCCGGCGGGTCGGCCCGGCACCGTGTGGCCTTCGGGGACGACGCCGCTGCCGCCGGTGGCCTGGTCTGCTGGGACGAGCGGGGACCCTGCTTCTGCGCCGACGCCGTGGCCGATCCCCTGGCCGGCCTGGCCTCCACGGTGGCGGTGCTCGAGGCCCTCGACCGGGGGGACCGCTGGATGGTCCACGTCGCCATGGCCGACGTGGCGGCCGGACTGGCAGCACCGTGTGTCTCCGTCGACGGACTGGTGCCGGCGGCCCCGGTGCCGCCAAGCATCCAGGGCCGGGGGACGGTGGCAGAGCTCGGAGCCGACACCGACACCGTGTTGGCCGAACTGGGTCTTCCGACCTGACC
Source organism: uncultured Acidimicrobiaceae bacterium (assembly GCA_963717885.1). Lineage (GTDB taxonomy): Bacteria > Actinomycetota > Acidimicrobiia > Acidimicrobiales > RAAP-2 > Bog-756. Next base: position 988,526 of record CAVQXB010000001.1, read on the forward strand.
GGCGGGCGGCCCGACCCGCCGGAGGCGTCGGGCTCGGCCGGCCGGTGCCCGGTAGCATCCCGCCGACGCCGTCCCGAGTGGGCGGTGCCGCCGCCAACAGGGGGAGGCATGTTCATGGACGGCGAGCGAGGTGGCCGGTTCGGGGGGAAGGTGGCGGTCGTCACCGGCGGCGGGTCGGGCCTGGGCCGGGCCACGTGCATCCGGCTGTCCTCCGAGGGCGCAGCCACCGCCGTCCTCGACCTGGACCCGGAGGCGGCGCGGGCCACCGCCGACCACATCGCCGCCGAGGGAGGGGTGGCCCGACCGGTGACCGTGGACGTCAGCGACGTCGGCGGGGTCACGGCGGCGGTCGCCGAGGTCGCCTCGGCGCTCGGCCGGCCCGAGGTACTGGTCAACTGCGCCGGCATCGGGCGGTTCGACCACACCACCGAGGTGGCCTTCGATACCTGGGACCGCACCATCGCCGTCAACCTGGGCGGCACCTTCCTCATGTGCCAGGCCGTGCTTCCCCATCTGCTCGACGGCGGCGGCTCGATCGTCAACATCGCCTCCAACAGCGGGCTCCAGGGCGTGCCCTACGCCGCCGCCTACTGCGCCTCGAAAGGGGGAGTGGTCCTCTTGACCCGGTCGCTGGCCCTGGAGTTCGCCGGCACCGGGGTGCGGATCAACGCCGTAGCGCCGGGCGGCATCGCCACCCCGATGCTCGAGGGCTTCGTCCTGCCCGACACCGCCGACCCCACCCGGCTGACCAGCCGGACCCGGTTGACCCACGCCAGTCCCGACGAGATCGCCTCCCTGGTGGCCTACGTGGCGTCCGAGGACAGCCGGTTCATGGTGGGAAGCGTGGTGTCCATCGACGGAGGCCTGACCGCCTGACCCCGGCATCTGCCGCAGCCAAGCAATCGTGGCGGGCCGGGTAGTCTTCGCAGCGCCGGGCGCCCGACCGGCCACGGACGGATCGGAGGAGACGTGGAGGACGTGCCGAGTCCCGAGCCCCTGGACGTGGGACCCGACCACCTCCTGACCGCCATGCGGATGCGCCCGGTGACCGACCCCGAGGCGGGCCGGGCCCTCGAGATCGACCTCCGCGACGAGGTGAACAACCCGCACGGCAGCCTGCACGGTGGACTGATGGCCACTCTCATCGAGTGCGGTGCTTCGGGGTGCGCGGTCCGGGCCGCGGGCTCCGAGAACATCGTCGCCTCGGACATGAACATCCGGTTCCTGAGCGTGGTCGAGGTGGGTCCGGCCCGGGTCGTCGCCAAGGTGCTCCGGAAGGGACGTCGGGCGGTGGTCGTCCAGGCCGACGTCGTCGATGTGGGCGACGGGCGGAAGCTGGTGGCCACCTCGACGCTGTCCTATACCCTGCTGGACGCCCGCTGATCCTGGCCGCGCGGGGGCCGGCCGGCTGGCTCGGCCGGCGGCTCAACCGGTGTAGCCGCCGTCGATCCGTCCGTCCGAGAGGGCCCGGCGGGCGGTGATGACCCACCGACCCTGGCGGACCCCGTACTCGTCGACGTACCGCCCCCAGTGGTCCAGCCCGTGGGGCATGACCACCATGAAGTAGCTGCGCCCGCGGGCGCGGGTGGGGCCGTCCAGGTCGATCTGGAGGGTGGCGGTGAAATGCCGGACGTGGTGACGAGCGCGCCGCCCCGCCGAGGCGCGGTCCCAGTCGGACTTGGTGGTGCTGAAGATGGTGGCGATGGCCTCGATCCCGTCGTAGCGGCGGACCTCACCGTCCTCCGACACCAACTCCATGACGGCGTCGTCGGCGAAGACCGCCAACAACTGCTCGAACCGCCCGGCATCGCCGTTGGCGTTGTACCGGGCCACCAGGTCGCGGATGCTCTCCCGGGCCACCAGCTCCCAGAGTTCCACGGGCCCGTCGCTACCCGCCGGCGCGGAACTGCGGCATCACCCGGTCGGCGAAGAGCTCGAGTGTGCGCGGGTCGGCGCGGTCGTGAGTGAAGAAGACGAACAGGGAGATGCCCTGGTCGATCTGGTGGGCGATGCGGTCGGCGACCATGGCCGGCGTGCCGATGTACCCCCCGGCCTCCATGCCCCACCCCGGGCCGCCGTAGCGGCGCTCGGCGCTGGCCCGGGCCTCGGCCAGCGACGCCTCGTCGGGCACCAGGACCAGGACCGCCTCGTGGGACCGGAGGATCTCGGCGGGGTCGCGGCTGATGGCGGCGCACTGCTCCTCCAGCATCCGCTGACGGTCCTCCCACTGCTCGAGGCCATAGGTGGGGATGCTCCAGACGTCGGCGTACCGCGCCACCAGCGGCAACGTATGACGGGGCCCGATCCCACCGACATGGATGGGTGGGCCCGGTCGCTGGACCGGCAGGGGCACGTTCGGGAGGTCGGTCACCCGGTAGTGGTCACCGGCGAAGGTGGTGGGGCCGTCGCCGAACATCCGGGTCACGATCTCGAGGGCCTCCCCGAGCCGTGCCGACCGCTCGGCGAAGGTACCCCAGGGGAGCCCGACCTGGTCGTGCTCGGCCTCCACCGATCCGCTCCCCATCCCGAGCTCGAGCCGCCCCTCGGACAAGACGTCCAGCGTGGCGGCCATCTTGGCCAGCAGGGCGGGATGCCGGAAGTTGTTGCACAGCACGAGGTGCCCCACCCGGAGGGTGGAGGTCTGGGCCAGCAGGTAGCTGGCCAGCGTCCACCCCTCCAGGGACGGCCGGTCGGGGAGCCCGGGACCGTAGAGGTGGTCGTAGAGCCACAGCGAGTCGAAGCCGACCGACTCGGCGACCCGGGCCCGCTCGAGCACCTCCGGGTAGGTGAAGGACACCTGGGGCAGGTAGATCCCGAACTGGACACTCGGCCGCCCGGTCACGACGGGCACTCCCGCGCCACTCTCGCCACGGCCAGCGCGGCCAGCCGGTGGCCGTGGCCCACGTCGCGCACCTCGACCCGGACCAGACCGCCGCCCAGCGCAGTGGCGGTACCCCGGCCCGGCCCGGCCCGGACGCCGGAGAGGAAGCGGACGTCGAGGTCGAGGACCGGCTGACCGGTGAGGGACTCGGCCGCCGCCTCTCCCAGCAGGGCCACCACGCCTCCCTGGACCGAGCCGGAGGCCTGTTCGACGAACGGCCGGCGCTGCACCTCCACCACCCCGGGCCCCCGCTCCTCGACGCCGACGGCGCGGGCGAACCCCACGGCGAGGTCGCCGTGGACGTGCATCCCCCCGGGCACCGGCGGCGAGAGGTCCTGAGGCCGGGGGGAGGCCATGAAGGTGAGGAAGCCCGATGCCACCAGCCGGTCCGTCCCGGCGCCGCGGAACCGGACCTCGGCCGCCACCGTGCTCCGACCCCGCTTCACGACCGTGGCGGTGAGGTCCAGGTGCGGGCCCGTTGGCTCGGCCACGACGTGGACGCCCGCGTCGAGGGTGACGGCCAGGCTCGGGGTGGTGGCGCGCACCGCCGCCCCGCCGGCGAAGCAGTGGGCCAGGGTGAGGAGGACCGAAGGGCGGGGGCGTCCGCCCTCGAAGCACATCCCGGGGGCCAGTGTGGCCTGTCCCGAGACCACCGTGTCGTCGGCGCCGAGGTCGAAGTCGAAGTCGAGCAGCCCGATGAAGGTGCCGGCCCCGACGCCGCCCGATCGGGCCCGGCCCCCCGGGCGCGCCACGCTGATCCCCTGGTCGAACGGCTCCATGGCGGGACGAGGCTACCCGGGGCGACCGCTGGGATCGAACCCGGAGCGGTGACGCCGGGACGCCCCGGATCAGCGGCCGGCTGGCGGCGTGGCGCGGGGAAGGCCGAGGACGCGCTCGGCGATGACGTTGCGCTGGATCTCGTTGGTGCCGGCCCAGATGGACGAGGCCTGGTAGTAGAGCCACGACCGCTGCCACTGGCCGTCGCCGGGGTTGCCGTCGGCCGACTTCCACAGCGGGGCGGCGTCGCCCACCACGGCCAGGGCGGTCTCGTGGAACCGCTTGGACATCTCGCTCCAGTAGAGCTTGAGCGCACTGCCCTCGGGGCCGGGGTCGAGTCCCCGGGCCAGGCGGCTGACGGTGCGCAGGTTGTGCAGCTGGAACAGCCTGATCTCGACGTAGGCCTGGGCCAGCGCCGCCCGGAGCCTCCGGTCGTCGAAGGCACCGGTGCGTTCGGCCAGATGCAGGAGCTCCTCGAGCAGCTGCATGTGGATGACCAGCTGTCGGGGGTTGGTGCCCCGCTCATGGGAGAGGGTGGCGTTGGCCACCCGCCAGCCTTGGTGCTCGGGCCCGATCAGCTGGTCGTCGGGCACGAACACATCGGTGAGGAAGACCTCGTTGAACTCGGCCTCCCCGGTGAGCTGGACGAGCGGGCGCACCTCCACCCCGGGATGGTGCATGTCCACCACCAGATAGGAGATCCCCCGGTGCTTGGACGCCCCGGGGTCGGTGCGGGCCAGGCAGACGCCCCAGTCGGCGAACTGGGCGTACGAGGTCCAGACCTTCTGCCCGTTGACCCGCCAGCCTCCCTCCACCCGCTCGGCCCGCGTCGAGAGGCTGGCCAGGTCGCTGCCGGCTCCCGGTTCGCTGAACAGCTGGCACCAGAGGTCGTCGGCCGAGCGGATCCGCGCCAGCCAGCGCGACCTCTGCTCCTCGGTGCCGTGGGCCAGCAGGGTGGGGGCGGCCAGATTGAGCCCGATGCGGCCGACCATCTCGGGCGCCCGGGCCCGGGCCAGCTCCTCTTGGACGATGAAGTGCTCGGTGGCTCCCGCCCCCCGCCCGCCGTACTCGGTCGGCCAGGCCACGCCCACCCAGCCGCCGGCGGCCAGGTCCCGCTGCCAGCCCCGGAGGAACGCCACCTCCTCGGCCAGGTCCTCGAAGCGAGGGGGGAGCCCGCGCCCGTACTCCCAGGGGAGGTTCTCGACCAGCCACGAACGCACGTCGGCGCGGAATGCCTGCTCGTGCTCGGTCGCGGCCAGCTCCACGGGATGCAGCTTGGCATACGTCGCCCGTTCTACGATGCGGCCATGGACTTCGAACTCTCCGACGACCAGCTGGCCCTGCGCGGGGCGGCGCGCGATCTGCTGGACGACCGGTCCGACCACGACTCGGTCCGTGCCCACCTGGCCTCCGACCAGCCCTACGATCACAAGCTGTGGCAGGCCCTCTGCGACCAGGGGTGGCTGGGGGTGGCCCTCCCCGAGGACCAGGGTGGGCTGGGCCTCGGTTGGGTCGAGGCCGCGGTTCTCTGTGAGGAGGTAGGACGGCACACCGCGCCGGTCCCGTATCTCCCGAGCCTGGTGGCCCTGAGCGTCCTGTCCGAGTCCGGCACCGCTCCCGCCGACTGGGTGGCGGACCTGGCGTCGGGGGTGCGCATCGGCTGTGTGGGTTGGAGCCCCCACCCGACGGCCGGGTCCGCGGCGGAGTCCGCCCACGGATGGTCGCTGACCGGGCGGTTCGGGCCGATCGAAGGGGCGTCGGTGGCCGATCTGGCCGTGGTGGCCGTCCCCGGGGGTGTCTTCGGGGTGGACCTGGCCGCGGTCGGCCACCCCGGCCGGGAGCCGGCCATGGACGTGACCCGGGCCCTGTCCTGGCTGGTCCTGGCCGACGTCCCCGCCATCCGGCTCGGCGGCGAGGAGCTCGTGGAGAGCCTCCTCGACCACGGGGCTGTGGCGGCGTCGGCCGAGATGCTGGGTGGGGCCGACCGGGTCCTCGAGCTGGCCGTGCAGTACGCCAAGGACCGGATCCAGTTCGACCAGCCCATCGGCAGCTTCCAGGCCGTGAAGCACCGGTGTGCCGACATGGTGGTGGACGTGGAGGGGATGCGGTCGAGCACCTGGTACGCGGCGTGGGCGCTGGCGGCGCGGGACCCCGATCGATCGACCGCCGCCTCCACGGCCAAGGTGTGGTGCTCGGACGCCTCGCGGCGGGTGATGGCCTCGGGCCTCCAGGTGCACGGGGGGATCGGCTTCACCTGGGAGCACGACCTGCACCTGTACATGAAGCGAGCCCAGTTCGACCGCCAGAGCTTCGGGGACGCGGCCTTCCACCGCCAGCGCCTCTCCGGGCTGCTCCGCACCCGGCTGTCGGCCGGGGCCGGGCTGTTCTGAAGCGGACCGTGGCGGACGAGCGAGTGAGACTCCGATGTTCCAGGCCGGGGTGGGGCGACCCGGGCAGAACTCCGGTTCGCCCCCTCGCTCCAGGGGCCCATCTCGAACTGATCCAAGCCGTCCCCGGGACGACCTGGTCAGCTCAGTCCGCGGCCAGCTGGGCGATGACCGACCGGCGGAGCAGCTTGCCGGTGTCGGTACGGGGGAGCTCGGGCCAGAACTCGACGGTCTCGGGCGTCTTCGACGACCGCAGCCGCGCCCGGACCAGTCCCTGGAGCTCCTCGGCCGTGGTGGACGCCCCCTCGCCCGGGACCACCACCGCCACCAGCCGCTGCCCCCACTGGTCGTCGGGCATCCCCACCACCACGGCGTCCACCACCCCGTCGTGCGAGAGGAGCACGTCCTCGATCTCGGCCGGTGCGATGTTCTCGCCGCCCCGGATGATGGTGTCGTCGGCCCGGCCCTCGATGAAGACGTAGCCCTCTTCGTCGATCCAGCCCTTGTCCCGGGTGGGGAACCACCCGTCGTCGTCGAGCAGCTGTACCCCGGCGTACTCGCCGGAGATCTGCTCGCCGCGGAGGAAGAGGAGCCCGGCCCCACCGGGCGCCACCGGGGTGCCGTCGTCCTCACGCACCTCGAGCTCGATGCCCGGGAGGAGCTGGCCCACGGACTCCAGCCGCCGGCGCACCGCCGGATCGTCGGAGGTCGAGCGCCTCCCGGTGGTCCTCGGGCCCGAGGAGGGCGATGGTGGAGCTGGTCTCGGTGAGCCCGTAGGCGTTGACGAAGCCGGTGGTGGGGAAGAGCTCGAGGGCCCGGTGGAGGACCGGCACGGGCATGCGGGCCCCTCCGTAGCTCAGGGACCGAAGGCTGGGCACCTGGGCGTCATCGGCGTCCCGAAGGTGGTCGACGATCCGGGCCAGCATGGTCGGCACCACCATGGCCTGGGTGACCTTCTCGTCCCGGACGGTCTCCAGCCAGAGGGCCGGCTCGAACCGGTCGAGGTAGATGATCCGGCGGCCGGCGTAGAGGTTGGAGAGGAGGTTGGCCACACCGGCCACGTGGTAGGGCGGCACCGAGACCAAGGAGACGTCGTCGGTCTCGGCGCTCCCGAACTCCACCGTTCCGAACAGGTAGGCCATCAGGTGGCGGTGGCGCAGCACGGCCGCCTTGGGTTCGGCGGTGGTCCCACTGGTGTAGAGCAGCACGCACGGGAGCTCGGGGTCCTGGGGCTCGGGTGCCTCGACGTCGCCGGTGGCCAGTGAGTCGAAGAACGCATCCCGTTCGGCCGAGAGGGCCGGGTCGGCCGAGGGTGGGAGCTTCCCCTCGTAGATGAGGAAGGCGCCTGGGTGGGCGCCGATCTGGCCGGCCAGCTGCTCGGCGCCCAACCGGTAGTTGAGCGGGATGAAGGGGATGCCGGCCCCGGCCGCCCCGAACAGGGCCACCGGATAGGAGGCGTGGTTCCCGCTCAAGTAGATGACCGCCGGTGCCCCGAGCTCGCCGAAGCGGGCGGACGCCGCCCAGGAGCGCCGGGCCAGCTCCGCGTGGCTGAGGGACCGGTCCGCCACCGTCACGGCCGTCCGGTCTTCATAGCCGGACTGGGTCATGTCGAGAACCAGGCCGAGATGCATGACCGGCTTCAGTCCGAGGAGGGGAGGGGCTTGGCCGTCTTGAGCTCGAGCGGCTGGCCGTCGAGCGCCAGGGCGCCCTCGCCGGGCTTCGAGCAGAGGACCTCGATGGTGCCGGCCTCGTCGACGTACCGCTTCCCCAGCAGCACGGTCCCCTCCTGCCCCGCCGCGATCGCCACGGGGGCGACCTCCTCGCCGCGTCCTACCATGGGCACGCCGCCGCTCGTCAGCTCCACCGGGCCCTCCGGGGCCTTGACCACGACCACCTCGGTGGATCCGACCGCACTGCGTAGCTGGATGCCGGCCTTCAACTCCATGGGCCTTCCCTTCTTCACGAGACATGGTGTTCGGGCGTTCGCTCGCTGCGGACTCCCTGAAGTTCCCCGATACGGTCCCCGATGACCGGCTCCGGCGTCCAATCGGGGTACGGCCCCCGGGCCCGGTCCTGGCCGGTCCGCGGATCGGCCCCCACGTCCATGACGGTCCGCTGGGGTCGAGACACGGGCGTCCGGTCCCACCGCGCCACGTCGGCCTGCGCCTGCCCGCAGAGCACCTGTCGGGGGCCCGATGTTACACCGAATCGGCGATCTCCGGCCGGGGCGGCAGCCCCTCGACGTCGACGATCTCGTCGACCAGGCCCCAGGCCGAGCGCGGTCCTGGCGTCGAGCGCGGTGCCGGTGAGGGCCAGGTGGGCGGTGCGCTGGCGGCCGATCCGCCCGGGCAGTCCGACCGTCCCGCCGGCACCGGGGATCAGTCCCATGGCCACCTCGGGCAGTTGGAAGACGGTGTCGGGATGGGCGACCACGCGGTGGGAGAACGAGGCCAGCTCCACGCCGGCGCCGATGCACGCCCCGTGGACCCGGACGGTGGTCCGGTCGGCGCACCGGTGCATCCACCGGGCCGCCCCTCGCTCCACCCGGACGGCGTGGGCGGTGGCCGGGTCGGGAGCGGTGCCGAACTCGGCCAGGTCGCCCCCACTGCAGAACGACGGCCCGTTGCCGGACAGCTCAACGGATCGCACCGAGGGGTCCGACGCCGCCACCTCGAGGGCGGCCACCAGCCCGTCCCGCATGGCCGCGTTGTAGGCGTTGTGGTACCTGGGCCGGTCGAGTCGGATGGTGAGGGTCCCACCGTCCCGGGTGGCCACCACCGGTTCCCCGCCCTCGTGGACCGCAGGCCGGGGAGTCCGGCGACCCAACCAGCCCCGGTGCTCCGGCCCGCCTTGGAGCATCGAGTAGACGAAGGACTCGCCCACCAGGGAGTCGCTCACCGCTGCGCCGGCCGTGAGCCGCAACAGCTGGACCAGCGCCACCGCGGCCAGGGGGGAGGAGCGGCACCGCTCGGCCAATTGCGCGAGAGCCGCACCGGTCTCGGTGCAGGTGACCCAGGGCGAGGCGGCATCGGCCGATCCGGTCAGCAGGACATCGAGGTCGGGTGGCTTGTCCGGAAGAAATCCCTCGGGTGCGATCCCGACCACCACGCAGGGGAGTCGGCCGGCCTCGGGCCGAAGGTCGGGGCCGTCGTCGAGCCGGACGGCGACGAGCGGCCTGGCGGCGAAGTACCCGACCTCCTCCCCGAGCCCCGAACGGAGCTCCTCGGCACTGATCACCGGCGGTAGATCGCCATCGGTGTGCGGGCCCACGGCACGCGAGCGTAGCGGTGTCGCCCCACGTCTCGGCGATCGGACGCGGCTGTTCACCAGGCGGCAGAGGGCAAGTCCCCGGGCGGCAGAGGGCTACGCCGGGAGGGGTAGCACCGGGTCGGACGGCCGCCGGCCGGTGCCAGTCACTCCTCGACGGTGATGCAGCGCTCCGGGCAGTTCTGGGCGGCCAACCACGCCTGGCTCTCGAGGCCGTCGGGTACCTCGGTGGCCAGCACCAGCCCGTGTCCCTCGTCGTCGCAGTCGAACAGCTCCGGAGCGAGGGTGTAGCACCGGCCGTGCCCGGTGCACAGCTCAGCGTCGAGGCGGATCTTCACGAGGCCAGAGTAGTAGGACGGCCTAGGTGAAGTCGGATCCGCCGTCCACGTTGATGTTGGCGCCGGTCATGTAGGAGTTGCGGGCCGAGGCCACAAAGGCGATGACCGGGCCGATCTCCTTCGGGTCGCCGGCCCGCTGGAGATGGACCGGATGGCCGTAGTCCCGGACGATGTAGCGCATCACGTCGTAGAGGTCCTCCTCGTCGACGTCGGGGAGGGGGCGGAGCGCACGCTTGAACGACTCGGAGACGTAGGTCCCCGGGCTGACCGTGTTGACCAGGATCCCGTCGGGGGCCAGGGACATCGAGAGGTTCTTGCTCAGGCTGGTGAGCGCGGACTTCGCCGCGGTGTAGGCCACCAGCGAGGACGACTGGCGCTTGGTCGACATGGCCGACACGTTCACGATCCGGGCCCAGGGGGCCCGGCGGAGGAGGGGGAGGGCGGCTCGGACGGTGCGGACCGAGCTGAGGGTCAGACCGTCCAGCACGGACAGCCACTCGGCATCGGTGTACTCCTCGAACCCCTTCACCCCGGCGGAGAAGGGCCCGGCCGTATTGACCAGGGCGTTGAGGTGCCCCCACCGCTCGTCCACCGCGGCCATGGCCCGGTCGACCGAGGCCTGGTCGAGCAGGTCGACCTCGAGGCCCACGGCGTCCGGCGAGCCCGCCGCGGCCAGCGCCTCTTCCGTCTCGTCCAGGTCCCGGCGGGTCCGGGCCAGCACGGCCACCCGGGCCCCGTCTGCCGCGAAGCAGTCAGCGGCCGCCCGCCCCATGCCGGCGGTTCCCCCGGCCACCACCACGGCGGCGTCAGCGAGTCCTAGGTCCACGGTTCCTCCTCGGTCGGCGGTCGGATGCGGTGAGATCGGAGATCGACCGGGGAGGGCGTTCCGACGCCGTCACCGAGTGCGACTGCGCCTGAGACCCGGGCACTAGTGCCCCTCCCCACCGTCGGCGCCGATGGCCCGGAGGCAGAAGCCCAGCACGTGCTGGCGGGCCCCGCCCGGACCGGATCCGAACGCCGACCACTGGCGTAGCGTCTCGCCCCACACCACGTCGTGCAGGGCCCGGGCGTCGCGCGTGGGGTCGTCCCCGGTGAAGCTGCCGTCCTGCTGGCCCTGTGCCAGCTGATCGATGAGCGGAGCCAGCATGCTGTCGAAGGCCGCCTCCATCTGCTCGGGCGCGTGCTCCACGGCCAGCTGGGCCTCGAGGGAGAGGACCCGCATGCTGTCGGCGACCCCCTCGTCGAAGGCCAGCTCCAGGCGAGTCTCGATCCAGGCCGTCACGGCCTCGGTGGGAGTACGGGCGCCGGTCATCCGGGCCTCGAGTCGGGCCCTCTCCCGCTGCGCCTCCTCGGCGAACACCGCCAGCACCAGGGCCTCCTTGGACCGGAAGTGCCGGTAGAAGGCCCGGGTCCCGAGGCCCGCCTCGGCCAGGACCTGGTGCACGGTGAAGGCGCCGCCACCCCGGCGCTCGAGCACGTGGCGGGCGGCCTGGACGAGTGCATCGCTCTCCGAGGGTGCGGTCACCGGCCGCGGCCCGTCGGCCAGCCGCCGCTCGGCCCTAGACGTCGAACCGCGGCACAGTACGGAGCAAACCGCTCCAGGATCCGGCCGGCGTCGAGACCGAACTCGTCCAGGGTGTAGGTGTGGGTACCGTGCGATCCCGGCTCGTGGGTGCCGGCCCACTGCGCCACCGCCGTTCGGGAGCCTTCGGGGAAGTCGAACCCGATGCGGCCGAGGGCGCGGTCCAGGGCGCCCAGGGGGTCGGTCTGCAGGTCGGCGAAGGAGACGTCGGCGAACCGGTCGTCGCCTACCCGGTCACGGAACTCCATGGCCCGCTCGACGGCCAGCGCCCACCGGTCGAGCTCCTCGGCGCCCAGCTCGGCGGCATCGTCCCGGTCGCTGCTCCAGCTGCGGGTGTAGTGGATGAGGCTGCACACCGAAGCCAGTACCTTGGTCGGGTCGCGGTGGCTCCAGAGGAACCGGGCGTTCGGGTAGGCCTCCACCAGCGCGTCGAGGGCGAACATGTGGACCGGCGTCTTGAGGTGCCACAGGGTGGGCGGGCAGTGCCACTGCAGGAGGCGTAGCACCCGACGGTGGTAGCGGTAGGTCTCCTCCATGTTGCAGTCCACGACCCAGGACAGGTAGGACGGCACCCGGGCGAAGCCGTCGAAGTGCACGGTCCGGAAGCTCATGCCCATCAGGTCCTGGCACTCGGTGGCCGTGGCGGCCTCGAAGTAGTGCATGGTCCGCATGAGCGGGAAGGCCTCGTTCATCATGGCCAGCCCCGCTTCGGTGGCGGCGATCCGCGGGTCGGTGTGCTCGGTGTCCTTCTCGGGGGGTGGGACCGGCATCGCCGACTCCCAGGTGCGCAGGGAGCGGAACTGGGGATCGGCTGCCACCAGTTGGCTGAGAGCGGTGGTGCCGGTACGGGGCAGGCCGATGACGAAGACCGGCCCCCCGATCTCCTGGTCGTCGATCTCGGGATGGACCCGGTAGGTCTCCTCCACCCTGAGCCGTGCCGCCAACAGCGAGGTCAGGCGGTCCAGCTGCATGGCCTCGCCCATCTCGGTCAGGCCGCCCTCGTCGTTCATCGAGTCCACCAGCCGCTCGAGTCCTTCCCGGTAGTAGTCACCGCCCGTGTCGTCGAGACCGGTCTGGGTCCGGGCGTCCTCCTCGATCCGGTCGACGTCGAGGCTCATCGTGCGAACCGCCGGCTCACGGCCCGGCGGCGCACGTCGAGTGCCTCGGCCCGCTGGCTCGGGGTCAGCCGACGGGTACCGGCCGGTAACGCCTCGTCGATCCGGTCGAACGGGACCACCGTCGTGGCGGGGGTGGGGGCGGTGTCGGTGCGGACGCACCGCAGGATGATCGGCCCCTCGCTGTGCCCGGCGGTGTCCAGCCAGTTGGCCACCCCGGGGTCCCGGTGGGCCACCACCACCCGGACCTTCCCGTCGTCGTCGACCACCGCCTGGTGGCCGTTGAGGCTGGACTGGTGGTTGGCGTAGTCGATCGTCTCCCACCAGGCGTTCCCGAGGGAGTAGCTCCAGTAGACGCCTTCGGGAGGGGTCACCTCGAGGACCAGCGCCTCGTCGGGGGCCAGTTTCCACGCCCCGATGACCGGGCGGTTCTCGGCCGCCGCCCCCATGGCCGTGCCGTCGAGGGGCGGCAGGAAGGTGTTGGGCTCCTCCGGCTTCGAGAAGTTGAGGAAGAAGTTGAGGTTCTCCTCCAGGAAGTCGGCCAGGGCGATCACCTGGCGGGCCATTGCGGCCCTCGGCTCGGCCGTGGCCTTGGCGTCGAGCGAGGTCGGGCCGGAGAGCGGCTCGATGGACATGGTCACCGGAACCTCGGTACCCCAGTCGTAGAAGAAGTGGCGGACCACCAGCATGGTGGCGCGGCCGTCGAGCGGGAGCCAGTTCCCGTCGTGGTGTTCGGGGGACAGGACGATCTCGAACTCCCCGGCCGCCCCGATCTCGAACTCGTCGATCAGGGCGTTGGCGACGGAGGCCATCCCGGACATGGCCTGCAGTCCGACATAGCGCGCCGAGCCGCGGTTGCCCCAGAGTCGGTACGACTGGCCGGGTCGGAGGGCCGACCCCACGTACAGGCAGTCGGGGCACTCCATGCCCCACTTGTAGGCGGCATCCATTCCGGACGGCTTCACCGCCGGCACCCGGTCCAGCCCTCGCCGCAGCAGCTCGTCGATCCCCACCCCCAACAGGACGAGCAGGTGGCGGAAGCCTGACGCCGTGTCCACCGGCTCGTGGGGCACCGAGTCCGACAGCACCGTCTCGCCGGTCCGGCGCAGCGTCTCGAGCAGGTGCTCCCAGGCCTGACCGGACTCGAGGTCGTGATCGGTGGCGTCGCCGGCGGTGGCCGCTTCGCTCACCGAGAACGGGAGCCACGCCGGGTTCACGAAGGAACTCATGCGACGCCGCCCGGTGCCCCGGTGGCCCACCGATCACTTGGTCCCCGCATCTGGTCCTCCCCCGGTCCGGGCGACCCGTTGCCGCCCGACGAAAATGATGTTTTCACAGCCCGGGGGTGCGGTCAAGGGAACTGGCCGCGTCCCCGGGTCCAGGTCTACGGTCGCCCCATGACCGTCCCCCAAGCCGTCGACCCCGAGATGGCGCCTGGACTCGAGGCGTTCCCCGTACCTGACTTCACCGAAGATCTCCTCACCGTGGTGAGGGACCTCGGGATGCCCGAGGCACCCCTGTCCGACGCCGTCCTCCGGACCGAGCGCATCGTGCCGGGCGACCCGCCCATTCCGGTGCGCCTCCTCGAGCCGGTCACCCGCCAGGATCCGCTGGCGGCCGTGTTCGCCATCCACGGTGGTGGGTTCGTCCTGGGCGACCGCACCATGTTCGACGGGCTCTTCGACCGCTGGTGCCCGGAGCTCGGGATCGTCGGGATATCCGTCGAGTACCGGCTCGCTCCCGAGACTGCCTATCCCGGACCGCTCGAAGACTGCTATGCGGCGCTGCTCTGGACCGTGGAGCACGCCGACGAGTTGGGCATCGACGTTGCCCGCCTCGGGATCTGCGGCATGAGCGCGGGAGGGGGCCTGGCGGCGGGCCTGGCCCTCCTCGCCCGGGACCGTGGCCAGGTGGACCTGGCCTTCCAGCTGCTCGAGTACCCGATGCTCGACGATCGCCAGATCACACCGTCGAGCCGGCTCGACGGCCTTCCGGTGTGGAGCAGCCGATCGAACACCTTCGGCTGGAGGTCCTACCTGGGTCCACTGTACGGGACCGACGACGTCCCACCGTATGCCGCTCCGGCCCGGGCCACCGATCTCGCTGGGCTCCCGCCGACCTTCGTGTCGGTGGGATCCGTGGACGGGTTCCGCGACGAGGACATCGACTACGCTCTGCGACTCAACCAGGCGGGTGTGCCGACCGAGCTCCACGTCTATCCCGGTGCTCCGCACGGGTTCCAGCTGGCCGGTGACACGGCGATCTCGCGCCAGTCCTCCCACAACGCCGACGAGTGGATGCGCCGGCAGCTCCGCCCACGGTCCTGAGTAGGACGGCGGGGACGGCTCGATCGGCCCGCCGGGCCGACGATCCGGTCCTCACTCGGTGGTCCGTCGGCGGTAGAGGTGGGCGGCCAGCGGGACGAACACCGCCAGGATCACGGCCGACCAGGCCAGCGAGGCCTCGATCGGGTGTTGCATGGGCCACGCCATGATGGCGTGGGAGGGATTCGGGTTGCCGAACAGCTGCCGGACAGCGGCGGTGACCGCGCTGACCGGGTTCCAGTCGGCGATGGCCTGCAGCCATCCGGGCATGCCACCGGTGGGAACCAGGGCGTTGGACACGATGGCCAGGGGGAACAGGATGATCAGTCCGACACCCTGGGCCGATTCGGGGCCTTTGGAGACGATGCCCAGGCAGGCGCATCCCCACGACAGCGCGTAGCTGAAGAGCAGGGCTACGGCGAATCCGGCGGCGACCGACCAGGCGGACTGGCGTCGGTTCGCCAGCCGATGGCCAGTCCGGTCAGCGCAACGATGGTCACGCACAAGGTGGCCGACAAGAGGTCGGCGACGGATCGGCCCACCAGGACGGCGGACCTCCACATCGGCAGGGTGCGGAACCGGTCGATGGCTCCGGTGGTGAGGTCAGTGCTAAGGCCGACCGCGGTCCCCATGGCCGAGGTGGTGAGGTTCAGCAGCATCAGTCCGGCGATGGCGAAGTCCTTGTAGCTGCCCCCTTGGATGGGCACCCCGGATCCGAAGACGTAGATGAACAGGAGTGTGAACAGCACCGGCTGGACGGTGACGTCGGAGAGCTGCAGGGGGTCGCGGGCGATGTGCACGAGGTTCCGACGGGTCAGCACCACCACATCACGGAACTTCGCACTCAGCCACGAGCGGCCGGGTGCCGTCGGGAGCGTGACCACGCACGGTCATGACGAGATCTCTTCCAGCTGCAGGTCGGGGCGCTCGGCACCGATGTCTGCAACCGGCCGACCGGTGAGGGCGAAGAACACATCGTCGAGCGACGGTGGCCGCACCTCCACGTCGTCGACCAGCACGCCGGCGTCGTCGAGCGCCCGGACCACCGCCGTGGCCAGGCCGGATCGGGTGCGCACGGCGGCTTCCACGTGACGGCCGTCCTCGCTGACCTGCACCGCTCCGTCCACCAGGGGCGAGCAGTGCGCTCACGGCTGCGGGATGCGGGGCGGTGAGCGTGGCGTGCAGGCGGGTCCCCCCGGTTGCCTCCTTCAGCTCCGCCGGCGTGCCGTCGGCGATGACCAGCCCGTGGTCGATGACGGCGATCCGGTCGGCGAGCTGGTCGGCCTCCTCGAGGTACTGGGTCGTGAGCAGCAGGGTCGCCCCGTCGGCAACCAGCTCGCGGATGATCTGCCCACATGCCGGCCCGGCTGGCGGGATCGAGCCCGGTGGTCGGTTCGTCGAGGAACAGGACCGGGGGACGGGTGACCAGACCGGCGGCGAGGTCCAACCGCCGCCGCATGCCGCCCGAGTAGCCCTTGATGACCCGGTCGGCGGCGTCGGTGAGTCCGAAACGATCGAGCAGCTCCACGGCCCGGGCCTTGGCCTGGGACCGGCGGAGGTCGCTGAGCTCACCCACCATGACCAGGTTCTGGCGCCCGGTCAGCGCGTCGTCCAAGGTGGCGTCCTGTGCCGTCACGCCGATGCACCGTCGGACCTCGGCGCGCGTGGCTGACCACGTCGTGGCCGGCCACCGCGGCCCGGCCCCCGTCGGGAAGGGCCAGGGTGGTGAGGATGCGCACGGCCGTGGTCTTGCCGGCGCCGTTCGGACCGAGTACCCCGAGGATCGTGCCGGCGGGGGCCTCGAGGCGACGCCGGCGAGGGCCAGGGTCTCCCCGAAGCGCTTGGTGAGCCATGGGCTTCGATCATGAGGGGGCTGGCCATGGGGAGCGTCCTGTCCGGGTTTACCGCTTACTTGTCGCATGGTAAGTTCCTTACTTACCGGCCGTCAAGTAGAATCGGTGAAGATGGTACGAGCAACGACCGTCCACGTCGGCGGGGGAATGGATCCGACCGCGGGGCAGGACCCGATGGCGGAAGATGACCTGCCGGCGGTGGCGCCCGGCGAGCGGAGCACCCGCGAGCGGATCCTCGACATCGCCCTCGAGCTCTTCATCGAGAACGGGTTCGACAAGACGTCACTCCGTGAGATCGCCGACCGGCTGGGCTTCACCAAGGCGGCCATCTACTACCACTTCGCCAGCAAGGAAGACATCCTGATGGCCATCCACCTCCGGCTCCACGAATTCGGGCGCGAAGCGCTGGACTCGATCGGCCAGACGGACGCCACCCCCGAGGTGTGGGCCGAGCTGCTCGATCGGTGGATCGATCAGATGCTGGAGAACCGGGCCCTCTTCCTGTTCCACGAGCGGAACCAGGCCGCACTGGAGCACCTGCACAAGGAGCGGCACGAGGCCGACCACGAGGACCTGCAGGCCCGATTCCGACAGGCGCTGTCCAATCCGGCGATCCCCCTCGAGCGGCGGGTGCGGATGGCCAGCGCCTTCGGAGCGGTCATGGCCTCGCTGGCGTTGGCCGGGGACGTGTTCTCCGAGGTGCCCTCCGAAGAGTTGGGTCGACTCCTCCGCGACGCCGTCGGCGATCTGCTCGGCACGAACGGCTGATCAGGGACCCAAGGTCCCCCGTGGACCCAGCCTGGCCGTGACGAGGGCCGCCAGGCGGCCGTCCATGCCGACGTCGCGTACCTCCACCTCGACCAGGTCCGGACCGACCGCGGTGGCGGTGGCCCGACCCGGTCCCACCCTCACGGCGGTGAGGTAGCGCGTGTCGAGGTCGATCACCGGTCGGGCGCGGCGACGACTCGGCGGCCACCTCGCCCAGTAGGGCCACGATGCCCCCCTGGAGGGTTCCGGACGCCTGGGCCACGAACGGGACCAGGTCGATCTCGCTGACACCTGGGGACGGCCGCCGCAGGCCGACGTGGTCGGGGAACGCGGTGGGCATGGCGCCGTTGGACCGCATCCCGCTGGACAGCGGTGGTGCGGTGTCCTGAGGACAGCGGGGAGGCCATGAAGGTGAGGTAGGAGTGGGCCACCAGGCGCCCGTCCTCGGGATCGGTGAAGGCGACCTCACCGGCCACCGTCCGCCGTCCCGGCTTCACGATGGTGACCGTCATGTCGAGCCGGTCCCCGGAGGGCGTTCCCATCGTCCGGACCACGATGTCGAGGGTGACGGCCAGTCCCGGGGCGGTGACCAGGCAGGCGGGAAGCCCCGTGACGCAGTCGGCGATGGTGGCCAGGACCGAGGGCCGGACGACCGCCGATCCCGGGAAGCGCAGCGCGTCGGTGACAGTGGCGTGCCCGGCCATGGCGCTTCCGTCGGTGGAGAGCTCGCACTCGAACTCCAGATCGGACACGAACATGCTGTCACGCATCGTCCGCCGCGGATCGGCCTCGAGGGACGGCTCCATGGCCGGCGAGGTTAGCGGGGAGGTCGGACCTCACGGCCGGCGGTGGCTCCGGCGACGCCGGGGGCTCGGTAAGGTGCCCCGATGGTCCGACCGTCTCGACAGCCGGTCGTGGTGCCGGGAGTGGCCGAGGACCTGGTCGGGCAGCTGTTCGCCCCTCCGACCCTTGACCGTCGGCCGGGGATCGTGGTGCTGCCGGAGATCGACGGCCTCAACGCCGGCACCCTTGCTGCCGCCGACCGTCTCTCCACCGCCGGGTTCACCGCCTTGGCCCTCGACCTCTACGCCCCCTACGGCGGCGCACCGCCCCTCAGGTCCGGGGCCGCCACCACCGCCTGGCTGGAGCGCTTGGACGATCGTCGTCAGCTCTCCGACCTGGCCTCCGCCCTCCGGTGGCTCGGGCGACGACCGGAGGTGGACTCCGAACGCCTCGGAGCGGTGGGCTTCTCGGTCGGCGGGCGCTACGCCATGATGCTGGCCACCGAGCCCCACGGGCTCGCCGCGGTGGTGGCGTTCTACTCGCGGCCCTGGCCCGGAGGCGCCATCGCCGGCCGGGCTCTGGCCCCGGGAGACCATGTCGGTGCCCTGGACGCCCCGGTGTGCGCGGTCTTCGGGGCCGAGGACGAACTGATCCCCGCACCCATGGTGGACCGGTTCGCCGGCCTCCTGGCGGCCCGAGGCGACCGAGGCCACCGGGTCCACGTGGTGCCGGGCCGGCACTACTTCGCCAATCCCAGCCGCTCCCGTCGCTACGACGCCGCCTCCTCCGAGACGGCCTGGGCCCACGCTCTGGCCTTCCTCGACGGCCATCTCGCCGGTGAGCCGGCGT
Source organism: uncultured Acidimicrobiaceae bacterium (assembly GCA_963717885.1). GTDB lineage: Bacteria > Actinomycetota > Acidimicrobiia > Acidimicrobiales > RAAP-2 > Bog-756. Next base: position 1,007,450 of record CAVQXB010000001.1, read on the forward strand.
CGTCGCGGCACTGACCGGCCTGCCTCGCTCCGGCTCGGGGGTCGGGCAGCTGCCCGACCCGGTGGGTAGGGTCTTACAGCGTGACCGAGACCTCGGACGGGGTCGAAAACCCCTTCGCCTCCTTCGACGTCGTGGCCGGCACCACACGTGATCCTTACCCGCTGTTCGCCCGGCACCGGGCCGAGGAGCCCGTTCTGGCCGGGACGCTCATGGATCTCTCCCACGTGCCCCCCGAGTACCTACCTTCCGAGCAGTGGTCGGTCTTCCGCTACGAGGACGTCAACCGGGTGTTCCGTGAGACCAAGTCGTTCGACTCGTCCGGTTACGCCAACTCGATAGGCCTGGTCTTCGGAGAGACGATCCTCGGCATGGACGGCCCGGCCCACCGGGCCCACCGGAGCCTGGTCGCCCACGCCTTCAGGGAGAAGTCCCTCCGTCGTTGGGAGCCCGAGGTCATCGCGCCGGTCTGCCACCAGCTGCTCGACGCGGTGGCCGACGACGGGTACGCCGACCTGGTCCAGTCGCTGACCTTCGAGTTCCCCACCCGGGTGATCGCCCGGGTGCTCGGTCTCCCGGTCGAGGACCTCGACAGCTTCCGGGAGCTCTCCATCCGCCTGATCGGCATCGTCGGAGACATGGAGGCCGGCTTCGCCGCCTCCTGCGAGCTCCAGGAGTACTTCGAGCGGCTCATCGAGGAGCGCCGTTCGGCCCCGGCTGACGATGTGATCAGCGACCTGGTGACCGCCGAGGTGGACGGGGAGCGCCTCACCGACGACGCCATCTGTTCCTTCCTCCGCCTGCTGTTGCCGGCCGGTATCGAAACCACCTTCCGGTCGTCGGGCAACCTGTTGTTCCTCCTGCTGGCCCATCCCGACCAGTTCGCGCTGGTGCGCCGGGAGCGTGCCCTCGTGCCCCGGGCCATCGAGGAGGGCCTCCGCTACGAGACACCTCTGACGTCGGTGGCCCGCTTCGCGGCCCGGGACGTCGAGCTGGGTGGCCGCCTCATACACGAGGGGGCCACTGTCTCCCCCATGATCGGTTCGGCCAATCGGGACGAGAGCCGCTGGGCCGATCCCGACGTGTTCGACATCACCCGGACCCCGGTCCCCCACATCGCCTTCGCCGCCGGTCCCCATATGTGCCTGGGCATGCACCTGGCCCGCATCGAGACCGAGGTCATGCTCAACGTCCTCATGGACCGGTTCGGGGACGTCACCCTGGAGCCCGGCGACCTCGACCCCCACATCCGCGGCCTGACCTTCCGCTCGCCGACCAGCCTGCCGGTCCGGTTCCGCCCCGCGGCCTGAATCCGCCGCCCGCAGCAGCCCCGGCCGACCGCTCGGATCAGGGGCGGAGCACCATGGGCATCCGGGCTGCCCCCCGCACCAGGGTCGACCTCACGTACTCCACCGGGCCCACCAGGTCGTAGTGGGGGTAGCGGGCCAGCAGCTCCTCGAAGAAGACCCGGGCTTCGAGCCGGGCCAGGGCCGCACCCAGGCAGAGGTGCTCACCGAACCCGAAGGCCAGGTGGGTGGGGGTCACCGGCCGCTTGACGTCGAACCGCGCCGCTGTCGGACCGAACGCCGCCTCGTCACGGTTGCCCGACGCATACAGCATGACCACGAAGTCGCCGGCGGGGATCCGCTCGCCTCCGAGCTCGACGTCGACCACCGCGGTCCGACCGAAGGCCTGGATGGGCGTGACCCAGCGGAGCAGCTCCTCGACGGCACCGGGGAGGAGCGACGGGTCGGCCGCCAGCAGGTGGCGTTGATCCGGATGCTGGTGGAGCGCCTCCAGGCCCCCCGAGATCAGCGTACGGGTGGTCTCGTTGCCGGCCACCAGGAGCGTCATGCAGAAGCCCATGATCTCGAGACGACTGAGCGGCCGTCCGTCCAGATCGACCGAGGTCAGGATCCCGAGCAGGTCGTTGCCGTCGGTGGCCGGCGAGTCCACGTGGGCCATCAGGAACTCGGCCATCTGGCCGAACTCGGCCGGCGCGGTCGAGCCCTCTCCGTCCTCGTCCGGTGCGGCGATCACGGCGTCGGACCACCGCCGGAAGACGTCCCGGTCGGCGTCGCCCACTCCGAACAGCTCGGCGATCACCGTGATCGGGACGACCGCGGCGAGCTGGTCCACCCCCTCCACCGGCTCGTCCGGAGCGGTGCTGTCGAGCACGTCGGTGACCGTCCGCCGGATGGTCTGCTCGAGGTGCCCGACGGCCCGGGGGGTGAACTGGCGGTTCACGACCTTGCGGTAGAGGGCGTGGACCGGCGGGTCCAGATGGAGGATGGAGAATGCGTTGAGCCCCCCGGAGCCGTCGGCGCGCAGGGGGTCGTTGATCAGGACGCCCCGACCGGAGACGAAGCGGGCCGGGTCCCGGCTGATCGACCGGATGTCGTGGTAGCGGCTCACGGCCCAGCTGCCGTCCACCGTTCGCCAGGCCGGGGCCCGGCTGCGGAGGGTGGCCAACACGTCGAAGTAGTCGTCCCGCAGGTAGAAGCCGGGGATGGTGAGATCGAGTGTCAGGGCGGCTGGCTCGGCCAACGGGGCTCCTCGGGTCGTCGGTGCCGGCGGGTCGAGGGGTGGGCCCGGCGGCGGCGGTCGAAGTTTCGGGCCGCCACCAGCCCGTCGTCAAGTGAGGGCCGGTCACCCCAGCGCCCGGTCGGCATGCCGTGGATGTGCGCGTGCCCGGGGCGACGGTAAGGTTGCGCCTCCGTGAGTACCCCGCACCTAAGCGATGAGCCGATCCGCGCCGCCGACCTCCCGGTCTTCTCGGCACTGCGGACGGGCGCCGAACCGGTCGCCGGCTGATGGCCGGGCTGACCCACCTCCAGCGCCTGGAGTCCGAGAGCATCCACATCATGCGCGAGACGGTGGCCGAGAGCGAGCGTCCCGTGATGCTGTACTCCATCGGCAAGGACAGCTCGGTCATGCTCCACCTGGCCCGCAAGGCGTTCCATCCCTCGGTGCCGCCGTTCCCACTCCTCCATGTCGACACCACCTGGAAGTTCCGCGCCATGTACGAGATGCGGGAGACGATGGCCGCGACCAGCGGCATGGAGCTGCTGGTCCACCAGAACCCCGAGTGCGTCCGCCTCGGGATCAACCCCTTCGACCACGGCTCGGCGGTCCACACCGACATGTGGAAGACGCAGGGCCTCAAGCAGGCCCTCGATCAGTACGGGTTCGACGCCGCCTTCGGGGGCGCCCGCCGCGACGAGGAGAAGTCGCGGGCCAAGGAGCGGATCTTCTCCATCCGGTCCGCGCAGCACCGCTGGGACCCCAAGCAGCAGCGACCCGAGCTGTGGCGCACCTACAACGTGCGGCACAGCCAGGGCGAGTCGCTCCGGGTCTTCCCCCTGTCCAACTGGACCGAGCTCGACGTCTGGCAGTACATCGACCGCGAGGAGATCCCCATCGTCCCCCTCTACCTGGCCGCCCCCCGGCCGGTAGTGGAACGCGACGGCGTCCTCATCATGGTGGACGACGACCGGATGCCGCTCCGGCCCGGGGAGGTGCCCGAGCTGCGGAGCGTCCGGTTCCGCACCCTCGGCTGCTACCCGCTGACCGGGGCGGTGGAGAGCAACGCGTCCACGTTGACCGACTGTCATCCAGGAGATGCTGCTGGCCACCACCTCGGAGCGGGAGGGCCGGGTCATCGACTTCGACGCCGCCGGATCGATGGAGAAGAAGAAGCAGGAGGGGTACTTCTGATGGCCCTGGCCCGCGAGTCGCTCATCGCCACCGACATCGACGCCTACCTGGCGCTCCACGAGCACAAGAGCATGCTCCGGTTCATCACCTGCGGAAGCGTCGACGACGGCAAGAGCACGCTCATCGGCCGGCTGCTCTACGAGTCGCACCTGGTCTTCGATGACCACCTGGCCGCCCTGGAGGCGGACTCCCGCCAGGTGGGCACCCAGGGCGGGGACCTCGACTTCGCCCTCCTGGTCGACGGACTGGCCGCCGAGCGCGAGCAGGGCATCACCATCGACGTGGCCTATCGGTTCTTCGCCACCGAGGCCCGAGAAGTTCATCGTGGCCGACACCCCGGGCCACGAGCAGTACACCCGGAACATGGTGACCGGGGCCTCGACCGCCGATGCCGCCGTCATCCTCATCGACGCCCGGAAGGGCGTGCTCACCCAGACCCGCCGGCACAGCTACCTGGTATCGCTCCTCGGCATCGAGCACATCGTCGTGGCCGTGAACAAGCTCGATCTGGTCGACTACTCGGCGGAGGTGTTCGGGGCCATCGAGGCCGACTACCGTGCCTTCGCCGACGAGATCGGCCTGCGTGAGGTGACCTGCATCCCGCTGTCCGCGTTGCGGGGCGACAACATCATCGAGCCCAGCCTCCGAACGCCCTGGTACGAGGGGCCCACGCTGCTGGCCCACCTCGAGTCGATCAACGTGGTGGACCACCCCGAGGGCAAGCCGTTCCGGATGCCGGTCCAGTGGGTCAACCGGCCCGACCTCGACTTCCGGGGCTTCTCGGGTCTGATCGTGGGGGGAACGGTGCGACCGGGCTCGACGGTGCGGGCGCATGCCCTCCGGGCGGACGAGCACCGTCCGGCGGCTCTCCACCTTCGACGGCGACCTCGACGAGGCTGTCGCCGGGCAGTCGGTCACCGTGGTGCTCGATGACGAGATCGACGTGAGCCGCGGCGACGTGCTGTGCGCCGACGACGATCCGGTCGAGACCGCCGACCAGTTCGAGGCCCACATCATCTGGATGCACGAGGACGAGATGCTCCCCGGGCGCCCCTACCTGATCAAAATCGGGACCTCGTTGGCCGCGGCCACCTTCTCCCAACCCAAGTACAAGGTGAACGTCAACACCCTGGAGCATGTGGCGGCGCGGACCCTCGAGCTGAACGAGATCGGCGTCTGCACGATGAGCACCGACCGGGCGGTGGCCTTCGACCCCTACTCGTCCAACCGAGACATGGGCGGGTTCGTGATCATCGACCGGCTCACCAACGTCACGGTGGGGGCCGGGCTGCTCCACTTCTCGCTCCGCCGGTCCCAGAACGTCCACTGGCAGGCCATCGAGGTCACCGACGAGGCCCGGAGCGCCATGAAGGGCCACGGCCCGGGCGTGGTGTGGTTCACCGGCATCTCGGGTGCGGGCAAGTCGACCATCGCCAACCGCACCGAGCAGCTCCTCCACTCGCGGGGGGTGCACACCTACCTGCTGGACGGGGACAACGTCCGGCACGGTCTCAACCATGATCTCGGCTTCACCGAGCTGGACCGCATCGAGAACATCCGACGGGTGGCCGAGGTGGCCCGGATGATGGCCGATGCCGGTCTGGTGGTCCTGGTGTCCTTCATCTCCCCGTTCCGAGCCGAGCGCCGGCTGGCCCGCGAGCTGGCCGGCGAGGGTCGGTTCTGTGAGGTCTACGTCGACACACCCCTGGCGGACGCCGAGTCGCGCGACCGCAAGGGGCTCTACCGCAAGGCCCGTCGCGGCGAACTGGCCAACTTCACCGGCATCGACTCGCCCTATGAGGCCCCCGAGGCCCCCGAGGTGAGGATCGACACCACGGCGACCGGCCCGGAGCAGGCTGCCGAGGCGGTCGTCGACCGCCTCCGGGGGATGGGCGTCGTACGCTGATCCGCTCAGCCCGGCGGCTCCACGGGGTGGTCGGCGATGTGGGGGAGGACCTCGTCGGCGAACCGCCGGATACCGTCCAGGGCGTCCTTGGTGCTGGTCCAGGGCTTGACCAGGGCCCGGCCCACCCCGGCCTCGGCGTGGCGGCGGAGGTCGTCGAGCCCCGATCCCCGGGCGCCGACGGTGACCTCGACGACCCCGTCCCGTCCGGCCTCCTGGCGGAGGCGGGCGATCCTGGCCGCGTCGGCCGGGATCTGCTCCAACGAGTGGTTCATGGGGATCCAGCCGTTCCCGACGGTGGCGGCGCGGCGCAGGGCGGCGGGCCCGTCGCCTCCGATGTGCAGGGCGGGCCACGGCTCCTGCACCGGCTTGGGCTCGAACATCACCGGCCCGAAGTCGAAGAACTCGCCGTGGTGCTCGATCAGCTGCTCACTCCACAGGCGCTGGCACACCGCGATCGACTCGTCCACCCGCCGACCCCGGGTGGAGAAGTCGAGGCCGACGGCTTCCCACTCGGCCTCCAGCCAGCTCGCCCCGATGCCGAACTCCAGCCGGCCTCGTGAGAGCACGTCGAGCGTGGTCACCGCCCGAGCCACCACGAAGGGGTGGCGGAGGCCGATGTTGTAGACCTGGGTCCCGAAATGGATCCGCTCGGTCTGTGCCGGCCAGGAAGCCCAGGTAGGTGAAGACGTCGAAGACCGGCACGTGGGGTGGGATGGGCGGGTGATCGGACCCCGGCGAACGGGCTGCCGTCCAGCTGGGCCGGGATGACCAGGTGTTCGGGCATCCACACCGACTCGTAGCCCAGCCGGTCGGCCTCCCGGGTGACCTCGGTCCAGATGCCAGGGCCGGAGCTGGCCCAGCGAGAGCCCGATCTTCATGGTGGCGCCTCCCGGCTCTCGGGGATCGGTGGGCCGGAGGGAGGCCCCACCGGTGGAACGTCTCCGGCCTACCGGCCGAGCCTGGTGGTCGAGGCCAGCTCGGCGGCGGCGGCCATGGTGTCGAGCACCACGTACTCGTAGGCGGCCATGGCGGGGTTGTCGGCCTCGCCGGCGACCACCCGGGCGTAGCCGGCCTCCAGCACGATGGCCAGCTTGAAGCGGGCCAGGATCACGTAGTAGTCGATCTCGTCCACGCCGCGCCCGCTGACCGTGGCGTAGTGGTCGAGCATCTCGGCCGTGCTGGGCATCCCGGTCGAATCGACGTACCCCTTGGTCCTGTCCTCGCCGGGGTCGCTCCACCCGTTCATCACCCACCCCAGGTCGAGCAGCGGGTCGCCCACCGTGGACATCTCCCAGTCGACCATGGCGGCCAGCCGGGCCGGGGCGCCATGGGCGAACATCACGTTGGCGAACTGGTAGTCGCCGTGGATGATGCCCGGCTCCCAGTGGCTGGGCTTGTGGTGGCGCAGCCACTCGGCGGCCACGTCGAGGCCGGGGATGTCGCGGAACCGGACGGCGTTCAGGTGGGCCATCCAGCGATCGACCTGCCGGTCGTGGAACCCGTCGGGCTTGCCGAACCCCTCGAGGCCCAGGGCCTTCCAGTCCACCCGGGCCAGCCTGGCGATACCGTCGACCAGCTGGATGCCCAGCCCGTAACGGGCCTCGAGGTCGGTGTCGAAGGGTGCGGGCCAGCCGTCCATGTTCATCGGGGACCACCCGTCGACCAGGCTCATCAGGTAGAAGGACGATCCCGATGACCGCAGTCGTCGTCGCAGGCGGCGTAGGCCTCGGGGTGGGGCACGTCGGTGCCGTTCAGGGCGTGGAGCACCCGGAACTCGCGCAGCATGGTCTCGTTCCGTGCCCTTGGGCACGATCCGGGGCGGTCGCCGGAGGACGGCGTGGAAGTCGCCCCGCGTGATCTCGAAGATCTCGTTGGACGCACCCCCGCTGATGAACGACGAGGTGACCGGCTCCCCCTCGCCCGGCAGGTCCTGGGTGTCCATCCAGCGGCCGAGGCGCTCCTCGTCGACCAGGCCCGGCGGTGCGGACCCGGCGATGGCTTCTTCTTCCTCGGGGGTCCGCTTGGCCATCGAGTCAGGCTCCTTTTGTCGGTCGCCGGTCGTGGGGGTACGGGCTCTTCGGAACGGCTCGTCGATCGGCTGGAGCGTCGACCAGGCCGTTGACCAGCTCGACCGGCGGGGCCTCGGTGGCGGGTCGGGCCACCCGGGAGGCCATGATGCCCTCGCGGCGGCGGAGGGCGAACATGCTCTCGCGGCGGCCGGAGTAGGAGAGGGGCTGGCGCACCATCCACAGGATGCCCTCGGCAGCCACCTCGGAGGGCTCCCAGTTGGAGTGGTCGGCGCCCGGGGTGTTGGCCACGAATCCCTCGGACGCCACGGCCACGTCGATCCGGAAGCAGTTGACGGCGATGCTTGGACGGCGGCCAGCTGGGCGGCGGCGTCCACCGTGAGCCGCTCGAGCCCGACCTTCGAGATGCCGTAGGCCATGAGCGAGGGGTGGGGGTACAGGGCGGCCACCGACGAGACGTTGATGACCACGCCCCCGCCCGCCTCCGCATCGCCGGCGCGGCCTGACGGATGGCGATCATCGGTGCCCGCAGGTTGACCTGCATGACCAGGTCGTAGCGGTTGAGCGGGATGTCGAGGTCGCCGATGAAGGTGATGGCGGCGTTGTTGACCAGGATGTCCAGGCGTCCGAAGTGCTCGACGGTGGTGGCCACCATGGCCTCCACCTCGGCGTCGACGGCCAGGTTGGTGGGCACGGCCAGGCCCCGGCGGCCGGCCGCCTCCACCCGGGCCACGGTCTCGTCGATGGTGCCCGCCGTCCGCTGGGGTCGGGCCGTGGTGGCCCGGGCGGCGCAGGCCACATGGCATCCGGCCTGGGCCAGGGCCACCGCCGTGGCGGCACCCACACCCCGGCTGGCCCCGGTGACCAGGGCCACCTTCCCGTCGAGATCGTCCATGACCTGGTCTCCTGTTCCCCGGAGCGACTCCCGAAGGGCCTCCGGATCGAGCGGCGCCCACCGTTCGGTGCGCCGCGAGTCAAACATTATGTATGTTGGATACGTCATGAATCAAGCGGGCAGCTCGGCGATGACCGGCTCCGCCGGGACGGCGCCGGGCCGAGGGTCCCGGCCTGCCGGGCCGCCCACGTCCAGGACACCCGCCGGGCCCTCTTGGACACGGCGCCCGGGAGCTGTTCGCCCGGGACGGGTTCCAGGCCACCCGGACCGAGGAGATCGTCCAGCAGGCCGGGCTCGACCCGGGGAGCCCTGTACCACCACTTCCGGGACAAGGAGGATCTGTTCCGGGCGGTCTACGAGGAGGTGGCCGACGAGGTGGTGCGGTCCCTGTGGCGTCGCTCGCTCGACCCCGACGTCAGCGCCTGGACCTCTTCCGGGCCAACAGCGAGGTCTACCTGGACGCCGCCTCCACCAACCCGTCCTACCGCCAGATCGTGCTGATCGACGGCCCCGCCGTGCTCGGGTGGAAGCACCTGGTCCGAACGCGGCGGACGGTCCCACCGAGCAAGATCGCCGGCTACCTGCGCGGCGCGGTCGCCGAGGGGGTGCTCGAGCCCCAACCCGTCGAGCCGCTGGCCCACCTGCTCTCGGCGCTCGGCGTGGGGTCGGCCCTGTACGTGGCCCACGCCGACGATCCCGAGGAGGCCCGACGCGAGATCAGCGAGTGCAACGAGCGGTTCCTCTCCGCCCTCGGGGTGGTGGCGGCCCGGGGCCGGCCCCGCACCCTCACCACCCGCACGACTAGACCGCACGGCCGACTCCGGACAAGCGGACTCCAGACAAGCCGACTCCGACAAGCAGAGCAGAGAGAAGGGACAGATCATGGCCTGGGATTTCTCCACCGAGCCCGAGTTCCAGGAGAAGCTGGACTGGGCGCGCCAGTTCGTAGCGCGACCGGGTCGAGCCACTCGACATCCTCTACCCCCACAAGCAGTTCCACCCTCTGGACGGACGAGTTGCGCCAGATCGTGGACCCGATGAAACAGGAGGTGCGGGACCACGACCTGTGGGCCGCCCACCTCGGCCCCGAGCTGGGCGGCAAGGGCTACGGCCAGGTCAAGCTGGCCCTGCTCAACGAGATCCTCGGCGTGTCCGGCTGGGCCCCCATCGTGTTCGGGACCCAGGCCCCCGACACCGGCAATGCCGAGATCATCGCCCACTACGGGACCGACGGAGCAGAAGGAGCGGTACCTCCAGCCGCTGCTCGACGGGGAGTGCTTCTCGTGCTACTCGATGACCGAGCCCCAGGCGGGTTCGGACCCCCAGCAGTTCACCACCCGGGCGGTGAGGGACGGTGACGAGTGGGTGATCAACGGGTGGAAGTTCTTCTCCTCCAACGCCCGGACCGCCTCGTTCCTCATCGTCATGGCCGTCACCGATCCCGACGTGAGCATCTACCAGGGCGCCTCGATGTTCCTGGTCCCGACCGACACCCCCGGGGTCAACATGGAGCGCCACGTGGGCCTGGCCGGCGAGTCGGAGGACCAGGCCATGCACGCCCTCATCCACTACGAGGACGTGCGGGTCCCGGCCGAGAACCTGCTGGGCGGGGAGGGTCAGGCCTTCGCCATCGCCCAGACCCGGCTGGGCGGTGGTCGCGTCCACCATGCCATGCGCACGGTGGCCACCTGCCAGCGGGCCCTCGACCTGTTGTGCGAGCGGGTACTCAGCCGCGAGACCCAGGGCAGCCTGCTGGCCCGCAAGCAGTTCATCCAGGGAGACATCGCCGACTCCTACGCCGAGCTGCCAGCAGTTCCGGCTGCTGGTCCTCTACACGGCCTGGGAGATCGACCAGGTGAAGGACTACCGGCGCACCCGCAAGAACATCGCCGCCATCAAGGCCCTCACCCCGAAGGTGGCCCACGACGCGGTGTGGCGCTCCATGCACGCCCACGGGGCCCTCGGGGTGTCCAACGAGATGCCCTTCGGCAGCATGTGGATGATGGCCCCCATCATGAGCGTGGTGGACGGGCCCACCGAGGTCCACAAGGTCACGGTGGCCCGCGAGGTCCTGAAGGACTATGAGCCCTCCCCCGGGTCTGTGGCCGACCGCCCACCTTCCGGCCAAGCGCGAGGAGGCCCGCCGGAAGCTGGCCGAGCACCTCGAGCACGTCATCGGCAACGCCTGAGCCGCCCGGTGCGTGCCGCCCGCTGTCTCGAGTACGGGCCCCCCTCCTCGGTGGTGGTGGCCGAGGTGCCCGATCCGGTGCCGTCGGAGGGTCAGGTGGTGGTGGACGTGGCCGCCGCCGCCGTCAACTTCCCCGACGTGCTGGTGGTGGCCGACCAGTACCAGATCACCATTCCGGTGCCGTTCACGGTGGGCAGCGAGTTCGCCGGGACCGTGTCCGCGGTCGGTCCCGGTGTGGAGGGCCTGTCCGTCGGGGACCGGGTGATGGGTTCGACCCTGTTCGGAGCGTTCGCCGAGCGGATCGCGGTGGCGGCCGCGTCGCTCCAGCCGGTCGACCCGGCCATCGACCTCGCCACCGCGGCCGCCTCGGGCGTGGCCCATTGCACCGCGTACCACGCCCTTCGCAGCGTCGCCCGGGTCCAGCCGGGGGAGTGGGCCGTGGTGCTCGGGGCCGCCGGCGGGGTGGGCCTGGCCGCCGTCGAGCTGGGCACGGCCCTCGGGGCCCGGATGCTGGCTGCAGCCTCCTCGCCCGAGAAGGTGGCGCTGTGCCTCGAACGCGGGGCCGAGGCCGGGGTGGACTACGGCACCGAGGACCTGAAGGTCCGGATCAAGGAGATCACCGGCGGTGGGGCCCAGGTGGTGGTGGACCCGGTGGGCGGGCCCCTGGCCGAGCAGGCTCTCCGTGCGCTCGGTTGGGGCGGCCGGTTCGTGACCGTCGGGTTCGCCTCGGGGGAGATCCCCCGGATCCCTCTCAACCTGGTGCTCCTGAAGGGCGTGGTGGTCACCGGCTTCACCCTGGAGGGGTTCGCCCGTCACCAGGACGAGGACCGGCGGCGGGACCTGGCCGAGCTGGCCGAGCTGGCCCGGAACCGACGGGCCACGCCGCACATCTCGGCCACCTATCCGCTCGACCAGGTGGACCGGGCCCTCGCCGACCTGGCCGAACGCCGGGCCATGGGCAAGGTGCTCGTGGACCCCACCCGGTGAGCGCCCGGTACCCGCGCCCGGCGCCGACGGGTGCCCCGGGGCCACCGGGTATCGTCGGCCACCGGGGCCCCACCGCCGTCGGGGTCCCGAGGTCGAACCGGGAGCGAGTATGAGCCGCGCCATCGCCATCGCCATCGCCGACGCGGGACCGGCCGGGGAGCACGGGAACGGATGCTGACTCTTCCCGAAGCCGCCGGCCCCCACCGTCCCGTCCTCACCACGGTGGCCCGGCATCCGGGCTCGGTCCGGCGGACTTCCTCCATCGACACCGCCCGGCCCGACGGTCTGCTGGGCGACCTGGTGGTCACGGCCCGGGCCCGGGACCTGCACACCGGTCCGGACGGAGTTCCGACCGTGGTCGACGAGGCCGAGCTCACCGCCCGGATCGACGGCCCCACCCGTCAGCTCATCTCGATCGAGGCCCGGCCGCCGGAAGCGGGACTGGCCCGCCTGGTCGGATGCCTGGTGGGACCGGGCTTCCGGGCCACGCTGGCCCAGGTGATGCCGGATCAAGGGCACGCCGGCACCCTGGCCCACCTGTTGCTCGACGATCTGGTGGGGGCCAGCCTGGTGTCGGGGTACGCCATCCAGCACGCCGGGCTGTTCGAGAGCAGCGGTCCGGCGGGCGACGCGGGCCGGCGGGGTCCGGACATGACGGGGATCATGCTGGCCCAGGACGACATGTGCGCGGGATGGGCCCACGACGCCACGATGATGGTCACCATCCGATCCACCGGCTCGGTCCCCATGCCGAGCGGGCCCCCGGCCCCGGTCCTCGAGCCCGCCGACGACCCGCTGGCCTGGCACCAGCTGGACCCGTTGGCTCCTCATTCGATGCGCCGCCGCCGCCGACTCGACGTGGTGGCACCGCCCCCGGGGGCGGAGGGCGAGGATGCCGGGTACCGCCTGGACGTCCACTTCCGGGACACCCACGTGGACGAGTCCGGGAATGAGACGGTGGTGCACGAGTACTCGGTTGCCGGGCGGTTGGACCCGACCGGAGCGCGGTTCGCCGAGGTCGAGGCGAGGGCCGACGTCCTGCCTTGGATGGAGTGTCCCGGGGCCCTGGGCAGCGCCGGACGCCTGGCCGGCCTCCCCCTCGCCGAGGTGCGCGACCAGGTTCGTCGCGAGTTCAGGGGCACGTCGACCTGTACCCACCTGAACGACACCCTCCGGTCGCTGGGCGACGTGAGCCGGCTGATCGGGACCCTCGACCCCGCTCCGGACCCGATGTCCCGGGACCGATGACGACGGGCCGGTTGACCGGTCCGCTGCTGACCCCCAAGTCGACCGACGAATTCGACCCGCTGCCGCCGACCACGACCGATGAGCGGGCCGCCACCCACCTGGCCGAGACCGTCGCCGGCGGGGCGGCGCGGATCGGGCTCACCCCCGAGGAGCACCTACTCGATCGTCGGGGTACGGCGGCGGCCCTCCGGGCCATCGACGATGCCCACGGGGGCGGGTTCTACCCGTTGGACCGGGCCGCCGAGCTCGACCCGGCCGCTGCCGAGGAGGCCTTCGGAGGCGACGCCCCGGTCATCGACGTCCAGACCCATTTCATCGACCCCGGCCGCTGGGACCGACCGGGGGCCGGCACCCCTGGGCGGCTTCCTCCGGATGGTCGACCCGGAGCGCTGGGGCGACGGGGTCGACCCCCGGCTCATCGACGCCGCCGAGTGGGCCTCGCTGCTCTTCGGGACCAGTGAGACGGCGGTGGCCCTCTTGACCTCCACCCCCGGGGCCGTCGACGACAACGTGCTGACCAATCCCCAGATCGCCGCGGCCCGGGAGGTCGTCGACCGCTACGCCGGAACCGGTCGGGTGCTGACTCACACCATCGTCCACCCCAATTACGGGCGGTCCCAACTCGAGCAGATGGCCGGATGGCGGACGCAGCTGGACCCGTCGGGGTGGAAGGTCTACACGCTCCACGGGCCGCCCACCGCGGCCTCGCCCACCGGGGGATGGTTCCTCGACGACGACGAGGTCGGGATGCCGTTCCTCGAGCAGGTCCGGCGGCTCGGCCCCCGGGTGGTGGCCACCCACAAGGGACTGGGCGGCCCGGTCCCCGACGCCTCGGTGGCGGCCGCCTCCCCCCGGGACGTGGGTCCGGCGGCGCGGGCCTATCCCGACATCGACTTCGTGGTCTACCACTCGGGCTACGAGCGGAACCCCGCCGGCACCGAGGGCCCCTACGACCCCGCCGGACAGGGTGTCGACCGGCTGGTGGCCAGCCTGGCCGCAGCCGGGATCGGCCACGACGGCAACGTCTATGCCGAGCTGGGCAGCACCTGGTTCCTGATGCTGCGCCGTCCCGGCGAGGCCGCCCACGTCCTCGGGAAGCTGCTGGTGGCCCTGGGGCCCGACCGCATCCTGTGGGGCACCGACTCCGTCTGGTACGGCTCACCCCAACCGCTGATCGATGCCTTCCGGGCCTTCGTCATCCCCGAGTCCTTCCAGGAACGCCACGGCTACCCGGCGCTCACCCCCGAGACCAAGGAGAAGATCCTCAGCCACAACGCGCGGCGGGTCTATGGGGTGAGCGACGAGACCCTGGCCTCCATCGGCACCGGCGCGCCCGAGTGGGTGGGCGGGGCGTCGGTGGCCCTCCGACGGGCCATGCGGGGCGATCCGGGCTGACCCCTCCCCCTCTGCCGCGCCCCGGTGCCCGGTCAGGGTGGGTCGGCGCCCAGGGCCCGCCGGAGACGGTCGATGGCCAGCTCCAGGGAGGGCCCGGCGCTGCGGATCATCGGCGCCAGGCTGAGGAACCCGTGGGTCTGGCCGTCGAAGCGGACCAGCTCGGTGGGCACTCCGACCCCATCGAGCCGGGCGGCGTAGGCCTCGCCCTCGTCGCGCAGCGGGTCGTACTCGGCCACCAGGATCAGGGCGGGGCAGGCCGAGGCCAGCCGCTCAGCGGACGCGAAGAGCGGGGAGACCCGGGGGTCGGCCGGGTCCCCGTCTCCCACGTAGCACCGTATGAACCACCGCATCATCGAGGCCGTCAACAGGTACCCGTCAGCGGTGGCGTAGGAGTCGTGGGCCATGGTGGCGTCGGTGACCGGGTAGGCCAGGAGCTGGAAGACCAGACCCGGTTGGGCCAGTGCGACCAGGGCGGCGAGGTTCCCTCCGGCCGAGTCGCCGCCCACCGCCACCCGGCCCGGGTCGCCCGACCACTCGGCGGCCCGCTCGAGCGTGGCGGAGGTGACGGCCAGGGCGTCGTCGAGGGCGGCCGGGAACGGGTGCTCGGGGGCCAGCCGGTACTCGGGCACCACCACCACGCATCCGGCCCCGGCGGCGAGGTCGCGGGCGGTGTGGAGGGACATCTCGGCACTGCCGATCACCCATCCGCCACCGTGGAACCAGACCAGCACGGGCAGCGTCCCGGGGGGGTGAGGCCGGACCACGAGGCAGGGCACGCCACCGATCTCGACCGAGGCCACCGAGGCCACCTCGGCCCCCTGGTGGGGCGAGAGGGCTGCCGCCGCCGCCGTGGTGGCCCGGACCTCGGCCACCGGCAGCGTCTCCATGGGTGGGACCCCGGGGCTGTGCAACTGGTCGACGACGGCGGCGACGTCGGGATCGAGCGGCATGGCGTCTCCTCGGTGGGGGCCGCCTCACCGTAGCGGCACGGCTTCCCGTCGGAGGGGAGCGCGTGCCGTCGGCGTCGTGGAGACACCGCCGGGACCCGTATGACAGACTCCCTGCCCGAGGGCTCCCTCGTCCCGGCCGGCCGGGACGTCGTCGTAGGTACCGGACCTCGACCGACTGCGGGAGGACCCGGAAAGCAGGACTCGACATGTCGGAGCTGTCCCGGTTGGTGGAGGTGCTCGAACTCGAGCCGGTGGGCGAGGGGCGGTACCGGGCCCGGAACTTCGAGACCGGCTACGGGAGCGTGGTCTACGGGGGCCAGCTGCTGGCCCAGGCCATCGTGGCGGCCTCGACCATCGACGACGGGAAGGTCCTCAAGTCGATCCACACGGTCTTCGCCCGGGGAGGCGCCCTCGATACCCCGCTCGACATCGACGTGGAGGCCATGCACGTGGGCCGGGCCCTGGCCAGTGCCACCGTCACCGTCCGGCAGGGCGAGCGGCTGTGCGCCCGGTCGCTCGCCCTCCTGACCGACGTCGAACCCGACCTGATCCGCCATGCCACCGAGGCTCCCGAGGTGGGCTCCCCCGGCGACGCCACGGCCTCCGGCGGCGACGGCGGGTTCTGGGAGATCCGGGTGGTCGACGGGGTGGACATCGCCGACCCCGACGCGGTGGGCCCGGCCGAGCTGTTCGTGTGGGTGCGCTTTCCCGAGGCCGTGGCCACCGGAGTGACCGGCCAGGCCCTCCTGGCCTATGCCACCGACGGCTTCCTCATCGGGACGGCCATGCGCCCCCACCCCGGCATCGGCCAGTCGATGTCCCACACCGCCATCTCCACCAGCGTGCTCAGCCACACCCTGACCTTCCACGAGCCGATCGACGCCGCCCAGTGGCACCTGCTGGCCCACGAGAGCCCCTTCGCCGGCGGTGGCCGGACCTACGGACGGGCCAATATCTTCACCGCCGAGGGCCGCCTGGTGGGCTCGTTCGTCCAGGACAACATGGTCCGGTCGTTCCCTGACGGCCAGCAGCCCGCCGCCGGCGGCCGCTCGAAGTTCTGACCCGCACGCCGGGTCGACGGCCGGTGCCAGCCGCGCATCCCGTATCATCGGAGGTGGGTGGACCCCTGCTTCCCGGCGGGACGGTCCCGGGCCGGGGGACGGTCGAGGGAAGGCGAGTCGAGGGAAGGCGAAGGGGACGAGGATGACTGTCGGGTATCGGCTCATGGGGGGTCTACCTCCCCTACTGGCGGCTCGAGCGCAAGGCCATCGGCCTGGCACTCGGCAGCCCGTCCGGACGCGGGTCGAGGTCGGTGGCCTCCTACGACGAGGACACCACCACCCTCGGGGTGGAGGCGGCCCGCACCGCCCTGGCCGCCCCCGGTGGAGCGACGCCCGAGCGGCTGTACTTCTCCACACCGGAACCGGCCTACCAGGACAAGACCAATGCCGCCATCGTCCATGCGGCCCTGGGCCTGCCCCAGCGAACCGGCGCCTACGACCTGGTGGGATCGGTGCGGTCCGGTGCGGCTGCGCTGACCGCGGCCCTCGACGCCGTCCAACGCGGCCCCAGCCTGGCGGTCATCGCCGAGCTCCGGACCGGCCTGGCCGGGGGGGCCGACGAGCGGGAGTCGGGTGACGGAGCGGTGGCCTTCACCCTGGTCCCCGACGGCGCGGTGGCGGAGCTGGCGGGTTCGGCGGCGGCCAGCGAGGAGTTCCTCGACCGCTGGCGGGTGCCCGGTGAGGACAGCTCCCATCAGTGGGAGGAGCGCTTCGGCGAGCAGGCCTATGTGCCTCTGGCCCAAGCCGCCTTCACCGACGCCCTGAAGGCTGCCGGCCTCACCGTCGACGCCGTCGACCACCTGGTGGTGACCGGCTTGCACACTCGGGCGGTGCGGGCCACCCGAGCGTCGCTCGGGGTGGACGGCGCCGCCTTGGCTCCGGACCACACCCCGACGGTCGGAAACCTGGGCGCCGCCGAGGCGGGGGTGAGCCTGGCCGACGTCTTGGAGCGGGGCGAACCGGGTCAGGTGGTCGTGACCCTGCAGTTGGCCGACGGGGCCGACGCCATGGTGTGGCGGCTCACCGACGCACTGCCCGCCGTCCAGGAAGCCCGACGCCGCTCCGGACTGGCCACCGTGGCCGACCAGGTGGCCTCGGGGCGCACCGACCTCTCCTACGCCGCCTTCCTGACCTGGCGGGGACAGCTCCACCGCGAGCCGCCCCGTCGGCCCGAGCCCACCCGGCCCGGAGCGCCCAACATGCAGCGCACCGAGGAGTGGAAGTACGGCTTCGCCGCCAGCCGCTGCCTGGCTTGCGGCTTCCGGCACCTCCCTCCGGCCCGGGTCTGCCTCCGCTGCAAGTCGGTCGACCAGATGGAGTCCGAGCGGTTGGCCGACGTCGCCCGGCACCGTGGCCACCCTGACCGTCGACTACTTGGCCTTCAGTCTCAGCCCCCCCACGGTCGGAGTGGTGGTGGACTTCGACGGCGGTGGTCGGTACCGCTGTGAGCTCACCGACTCCGACCCCGACGCGGTGGCTATCGGCAGCCGGGTCCGGATGACCTTCCGGCGCTTCTACACCGCCGACGGCATGCACAACTACTTCTGGAAGGCGCGCACGGTGAAGGACGGACCCGGCGCATCGACCCCGACAGCATCGACGGCGAAAGCATCGACGGCGTCATCCCCGACGGCGTCAGCACCGACCAAGGAGGTCTAGCCATGGCAAGTCACGGCATCCGGGACCGGGTGGCGATCATCGGCATGGGCTGCACGGCCTTCGGCGAGCTCTGGGACAAGGGCGCCGACGACCTGCTGATCGACGCCACCCAGGAGGCCCTGGTCTCGGCGGGGGTGGCCATCGACGACATCGACGCCTTCTGGCTCGGCACGCTCGGTGCTGGCAACTCCGGGCTCACCCTGTCGCGACCGCTGAAGCTGGACTACAAGCCGGTCACCCGGGTGGAGAACTTCTGCGCCACCGGCTCGGAGGCCTTGCGCAACGCCTGCTACGCAGTGGCCTCGGGGGCCTACGACGTGGCCATGGCCGCCGGGGTGGAGAAGCTCAAAGACTCCGGCTACTCGGGACTGACCGGCATCCACCTGGTCGGGGACGGCACCCGCGACTCGCTGACCTCTCCGGCCACGTTCTCCTTCCTCGCCCCCTCCTACGCCCACAAGTACGGGGTGGACGAGCAGGAGATGAAGGACGTGCTGACCCGCATCGCCTGGAAGAACCACTACAACGGGGCCCGCAACCCGCGGGCCCAGTTCCAAAGGGAGGTCTCACTCGAGACCATCTCCAAGTCGCCCCGGGTGGCGGGGGCCCTCGGTGTGTTCGACTGCAGCGGGGTGTCCGACGGCTCGGCGGCGGCCATCGTGTGCCGGGCCGAGGACGCCCACCGCTACACCGATGCGCCGCTCTACGTGAAGGGGCTGAGCTTCGTGGCCGGCCCGGCGGCCGGCCCGATCGACCCCGACTACGACTACACCACCTTCGAGGAGGTGGTCCGCTCGGCCCGCGACGCCTACCAGCAGGCCGGCGTGACCGATCCGCGTGCCCAATTGGCCATGGCCGAGGTGCACGACTGCTTCACCCCGACCGAGCTGGTGCTGATGGAGGACATGGGCTTTGCCGATCGGGGCACGGCGTGGAAGGAGGTGCTGGCCGGCACCTTCGACCTCGACGGCGACCTGCCCGTCAACCCGGACGGGGGACTGAAGAGCTTCGGGCATCCCATCGGGGCCTCGGGACTGCGCATGATGTTCGAGTGCTGGCTCCAGCTGCGCCAGAAGGCCCCGGCGGACCGCCAGATCCGCACCGTGACCGAGGGTGGCCGCACGCTGGGTCTGACCCACAACCTGGGCGGGGGCCCGGGCGAGTGCGTGAGCTTCGTGAGCGTGGTCGGCTCGGAGCTCTCGGACTGATCCGGCCGACCGACGTCGCTCAAGCGGCGATGAGCTCGATGACCTGGCCGTCGGGGTCGGTGATGCAGATGGCGACGGTCATGTCGGTCTCGGCAACCACCGTGCCCCCGTACTGGGGAACCCGTTCGAGGAGACCGGGAAGGTCGGGCACCTTCACCGACAGATGGGTCAGTCCGGGCTGGTTCATCGGGTGGTGGGCCGCCGGCGGGTTGCCGGACCGGTCCCAGTGCAGGAGCTCGAGGACGAACCCGTCCAGGGTCAGGTAGACCGCGGTCAGGTTGGTGGGGGTGGCCACCCGGCAGATGACCGAGGTACCGGCATCCGGGGCGCGAGCTGGCGTTGGTACTCGAAGCCGAGCAGTTCCTCGTAGAAGCGTCGGCTGCGCTCGAGGTCGGTGACGGTGAGCCCGATCCAGTTGAAGGAGATCCTTCCGCTCATGTGCGGGCCGAGTCCTGGCTCAGGCCGCCGGGCATCACCATCCCCACCGTCTGGAGGTGCTGGCCCAGCATCCCGTCGAACTCATCGGCCAGACTGTCCACGTCCCAGCCACCCTCGCGGTGCATCCAGGCGATCTGCTTGGGGTGCTGGAACAGCGTGAAGGCCCAGTCCGAGCGGCCGAACACCTGGCCGTTCACTCCGGCGGCCCGCTCGGAGGCCAGGTAGGTGACGATCGGCGTGTTGAGGGCCGGATCGAGGCTGGCCGGGGGCTCCTCGCCCTCGGCGTAGAGGTTGGCGGTCATCCGGGTGGCGCCCGCCGGGGCCATGGCGTTGACGGTGATACCCGAGCGGCCGAGCTCCATGGCCCACACGAAGGTCATGCCCATGACCCCGGCCTTGGCCGCGGCGTAGTTGGTCTGACCGAAGTTGCCCCGCAGCCCGGCCGACGAGGTGATGTTGATGATCCGCCCGTAGCCGGCCTCCTTCATCGGGACCGACGGCGTGCCGGGAGCAGTTGAAGGTGCCCTTCAGGTGGGTGGCGATGACGGCGTCGAAGTCGTCGGGGTCCATCTTGACCAGGGTCCGGTCCCGCACGATCCCGGCGTTGTTCACCAGGATGTCGATCTGTCCGAAGGTGTCCAGCGCCGTCGTCACGATCCGCCCGGCGGCGTCGAAATCGGTCACCGAGTCGTGGGCCGGGACCGCCCGGCCGCCCCGGCCTGACGATCTCGGCGCACACGTCGCTCGCCGGGTCCTCCCCGAGGTCGTCGCCTCGCAGGCCCACCCCGATGTCGTTGACCACCACGGCGGCCCCCTCGTCGGCCAGGGCCAGGGCGAATTCGCGACCGATGCCCCGCCCCGCTCCGGTGACCACCGCCACCCGTCCTTCCAACAGCATCGCGTCTCCCATCGTCGGCACCACCCGGGATGGGCGGCCGGCTGCCGATACTATTGGCGGAACCACCCCACCGTGTAGTGGGGCCAGACCGTGGAACGAGGTGAAGGAATGGCAGGAGCCCACGGGGCCGATCCGATGGCGGAGACCGAGGACCAGGTCTCGCTCCGCCTGCTGGCCCGGGAGGTGGCGGTGCGGGAGGTGGGCCCATCGGCCGCCGCCGGCGACGAGACCGGCGAGTTCCCCCACGATGCCGTCAAGGCGCTGGCCGCCGCCGACCTCTTCCGGGTGACCATCGGCGAGCAGTGGGGCGGGCTCGGACTCGGCGACGTCGAGGCCTCCATCGTGCTGGAGGAGGTGGCCCGCTTCGATGTCTCCACCGCCATCTGCTGCCAGCTGGCCTTCAACGGGCCGCCGCGGGGCATCGAGCACCTGGGCGGACCGGCCCTGAAGGACCGGTGGCTCCCCCCGGTCGCCGACGGTGAGGCCATCGTGAGCATCGGGATCACCGAGCCCGATGCCGGCTCCGCGGTCCAGGAGATGCGCACCTCGCTGGTGGCCGACGGCCCCGGCCGCTGGCGGCTCAACGGCTACAAGAACTACTCGACCCTCGGGCACATGGCCTCGGGCGTCCTGGTCTGGTGCCGGTGGCCGGACGGCGAGGGGGCCAAGGGCATCGGTGCGGTGGTCGTCCCCATGGACCGCGAAGGGGTCTCGCTCACCGGCAAGCACCGCGGCATGGGGATCCACGCCGCCACCGAGTCGGAGATCGCCTTCGACGGGGTGGAGGTCACCGGGGACGAGGTGCTGCTGGCCGGGGATCCCGGCTCGACCGAGGCCTTCAAACTGCTGCTGTCCCACCTCAACCACGAGCGGTGCGGCAATGCCGCCATGTGCGTGGGTGCGGCCCAGGGGGCGCTCGAGCACGCAGTTCGGTACATGAACGACCGGGTGGTCGGGGGGCGGCCCATCGCCCAGCTGCAAGGTCTGCAGTGGAAGCTCGCCGACATGGCCACCGCCCTCGACGGGGCCCGGCTCCTACTGGCCCGGGCTGTCCGGCTGGCCGGTCCGGGGGGCACGCCACCGGCCCTGGAGACCGCCATGGCCAAGACGGCGGCCAACCTGGCCGCCAAGTTGGTGTGCGACGAGGCCATGCAGATCCACGGTGGCTACGGCTACAGCCGGGAGTACCCGCTCGAGCGGGCCTACCGCGACATCCGCGGCCTGTGCATCGGGGCCGGCACCATCGAGGCCCAGCGCAACTACATCGGGGCCTCGGTGGCCCGGGGCGGGGCGTCCGTCTCACCCGGCTGGCGGAACGCACTGCTCGACTGACATCCTGCGTGCGGTCCGGCCGGCCGGCGAGCATCCGACCGGTGGTGTCCGTGAGGGACGCTGCAGGGACCAACCCCACAGAGGAGCGGCATGGCTCGGCAGATCTTCGACGACGAACACGACCAGTTCCGTTCGACGGTACAGCGGTTCGTGGCCAAAGAGATCCTCCCGTATGTCGACGAGTGGGAGCAGGCCGGCATCGTGGACCGGGACGTCTTCGCCAAAGCCGGCGAGACCGGTCTGCTGGGCATGGCCGTCCCCGAGGAGCTGGGCGGGGGAGGCGTGGACGACTTCCGCTACAACGTGGTGGTCAACCAGGAGCTCTACGGCTCGGGGTGCAACGGGGTGGGCCTGGGTTTCACCCTGACCAACGACATCGTGCTGCCCTACTTCCTCGCCTACTGCACCGAGGAGCAGCGGCGCCGCTGGCTGCCGGGCATCGCTTCGGGGGAACGGATCGTCGCCATCGCCATGACCGAGCCCGGAATGGGGAGCGACTTGGCCTCCATGGCCACCACCGCCATCCGGAGCGGGGACGGGTACCTGGTCAACGGGTCCAAGACCTTCGTGACCAACGGCATCAACGCCGACCTCGTGGTCACGGCGGTCAAGACCGATCCCGGCCAGCGGCACCACGGGATCAGTCTGCTGGTGCTGGAGCGGGGGATGGAGGGACTCGAGCGGGGCCGGAACCTGGACAAGATCGGGCTGCACTCCCAGGACACGTCCGAGCTGTTCTTCCAGGACGTGGTGGTGCCGGCCGACAACCTGCTGGGGGTGGAGGGCCAGGGCTTCGCCCAGCTGGTCAACAACCTGCCGAAGGAGCGGCTGTCGATGGCCGTGTCCGGGGTGGCAGCGTCTCGCTTCGCCCTCGACCTGACCCTCGAGTACTGCCGGCAACGGACGGCATTCGGCCAGTCGATCGGGTCGTTCCAGCACTCGCGGTTCCTGCTGGCCGAACTGGCCACCGAGGTCGAGGTGGCGGCGGCGTTCGTCGACGCCTGTGTGGAGGAGTTCGCCCTCGGGGAGCTGTCACCCGAGCGGGCGGCCATGGCCAAGTGGTGGTGCACCGAGCTCCAGCAACGGGTGACCGACCGGGGTGTGCAGCTCCACGGGGGTTACGGATACATGAGCGAGTACCCCATCGCCCGGGCCTATGCCGACGCCCGGGTCACCTCCATCTACGGGGGCACCTCCGAGATCATGAAGGAGATCATCGGGAGGTCCCTCCACCTGTGACGGGTGGGGGTCGGCTCAGGGCCGGGAGCCGGCCCCGAGGGACCGGTGGGCGAAGTCGACCAGGTGGAACATGGCCTCAGCGCTCGGGACCGAGCTGTTGATGAAGTGGGTCCGCACCGTGTACATGGTGTAGCCGAAGATGAGCCGGGCGTCGCGGGCCGGGTCGGGGCTGCAGCCCGTGCCCTCGGCGACGGCCTGCTCGATCTCCCGCTGGAGGGGGGCCATGATGCTCGCCTGGTTGCGGTCGAACTCCTCGGGGAAGGCGGTGGCTATCCGGCCGAAGCCGAGGGTCCACGGGAGCGACCGCCGGGCCGCCGAAGGGTTCACCGTCTGTCGCATGCACCCCTCGATCCAAGCCGCGATCTTGGACAGCGGCTCGGGCATCTCGGCCATGCGGTGTTCGAGATAGTCGACCAGCACGGCGGCACCCCGATCCAGGGCCACCAGCAGCAACTCGTCCTTGGACTTGAAGTGCCGGTAGAAGGCTTTGGTGGACAGCCCGGCGTACTGGAGGATGTCGCGGACCGAGGGCTCGATGTTGCCGGACTGGGCGGCCACCATCCATGTGGCCTCGATGAGCAGGTCGACTTCGGACGGCCCGTCCGCCGAATCGGTTTCTGGGGCGGGGGCAGGGGCGACGGCCGAGGATTTCGCGTTCACCCGAAAAGCCTACCTGAGCGGGTATTTCCCTTGCCGGGACGATGGGACCTCTGGTTGGTTCCGGTGGCCCGGGACCCTCCCGGCCCGGGGCCGGTCGGTAGGCTCGGGCCCGACGGTCGGGGACGGACCCCAGGCCGATCAGACCCGGAGAGGGGCGCGTACGCGGGAGTGAGGCACCCATGAGCAGCGTGATGCCGCCTCCGGCCGCGTCGGGTGGCCGGTTGGGCATCGTGAGTGTCGCCTTCGGGCCCGACTGCCCCTACGCCGTGGCGGCGGAGAGGGCCGCGGAGCTCGGGTTCGACCATCTCGACATCGGGCTGGACCGCCTCGTCGACGGCCGCGAGGAGCCCCTGTCCCTCCCGGTGGGGGACCGCGTCGCGGTGGAGCCCCGGGCCGGATGCACCTGCGTGCCGCCCCGCGGCTGCACCTGGGACGAAGGGGTCGCCCTCCTCTCGTCGCAGCCCGACATCCGGGTCGAGCCGGGGCCCCGCTCCCTGCTGGACAACGTCGCCGCCGTCCGGGCCATGTGCGACGCGGTCCCCGGGCTGACCATCACCCTCGACACCGGATGGGCGGTGTGCTGTGGCTACGACCCGTTGGAGCTTGCCGACCTGGCCGGTCACGTCCAGCTGCGCCAGGCACGGCCCGGTCGCCCCCAGCTCCATCCCGACCAGCCCGGGGACGTGGACTTCGCCGCGTTCATCGGGGGCCTGGCCGACCGCGGCTACCGGGGCCGGTTCAGCGTCGAGTACTTCGACCTGCCCCACCTGGGTCTGCCCCTGGTCGACCCGGTGGGGCACTGCGTGGCCCTGGCTGAACAGGTCCGTCCGCTGCTGGCCGGGAGCGGGGTCCGGTGAGGCCGGACGCCGGGTGGGACCCCCGGCTGTCGGTCAACGCCTTCTCCAGCCGGCACTGGACGCTGGCCGAGGACCTGGCCTGCTACGAGCGCCTGGGCATCGGCCGGGTCAGCCTGCTCCTGCCCAAGCTGGTGGCCGCCGGCACCGACCGCGCCCTGGCCGAGATCGCCGACCGGGCACTGACCGTGGACGGGATCCTGCCCGGCTGCGCCTTCGACCTCACCGACGAGGCCGGGTGGAACCGGGTGCGGGAGGCCATGGTGGAGGCGGTGGAGACCGGGGCCCGACTGGGGGCGCGCGTCCTCCAGACCACCGGCGGCACCGGTCGGGGCCGCCCCTTCGAGTGGGCGGTGGAGCGCTTCGCCCGGGCCGTCGAGCCGGTGACCCGGGCCGCCCGGGCCTCGGACGTGGTGGTGGCTCTCGAGCCCACCCGGCCCCAGTTCGCCCACGTGGCCCTGGCCCACACCCTGCGGGACGGCCTCCGTGTGAGCGACCAGCTGGAACTCGGTCTGGTGGTGGACACCGCCCACCTCTGGTGGGAGGGCGACTTCGGGACGGTGCTGTCCGAAGCAGGCGGTCGGCTGGCGGTGGTGCAGGTGGCCGATCTCGGCTTCGGTGGTCCGGTGCTCGAACGACTGGTGCCCGGGGACGGGGAGCTGCCGTTGGGCGATCTGCTGGCCACCTTCGCCGCTACGGGGTTCGAGGGACCCTTCGAGGTCGAGATCCTGGGCCGGGCCATCGAGGACGAGGGGTACGAGGGGGCCATAGGGAGGAGCCTCGCCCACCTGCAGGAGGTGCTCGAAGCGATAGGCCGACCGGGAACCGACACGACCTGAACATGCGGATCCCCACCACCGGCCATGGCCTCGGGCCGTCGCTGTCCCCCCGGATGCAGCCCTGGTAGAGTGAGGAAAACGACTGTTGACCGATGCACCCGCGAGGGACGCGGCCGCCGTACCAGAAGGAGCGAAGCCCATGCCGTCACGCAAGCTCGATTTCCCGGTCTTCGATGCCGACAACCACATGTACGAGACGACGGATGCCTTCACCAAGTACCTGCCGAAGGAGTACTCCGGGCTGATCAAGTACGTCCAGGTCGACGGCAGGACCAAGATCGCCGTCAACAACGTCATCAGCGACTACATCCCGAACCCGACCTTCGAAAAGGTGGCCGCCCCCGGGGCACAGGAGGAGTACTTCAGGAGCGGGAACCCCGAGGGAAAGTCCCGCCGGGAGATCCTGGGCCGGGCCATTGTCTCCCCGGCGGCCTTCTCCGAGCCGGAGCCGCGCCTGGCGCTGATGGACGAGCTGGGGCTGGACCGGGCCCTCATGTGGCCCACCTTGGCCAGCCTGCTCGAGGAGCGCATGCGGGACAACCCGCCCGCCGTCCACGCCGTCGTGCACGCCCTCAACGAGTGGATGCACGAGCACTGGAGCTTCAACTACGAGAACCGGATATTCCCGACCCCCATCATCCACCTGGGGATCGTGGACCGGGCCATCGAGGAGTTGGACTGGGTGATGGACCGGGGCGCCCGCATCATCCTCATCCGCCCTGCGCCGGCCTGGGGTTACATGGGCCCGCGCTCACCGGCCCTGGCCGAGTTCGACCCGTTCTGGGAGAAGGTGTCCGAAGCCGACCTGCTGGTGGGCATGCACGCCTCCGACAGCGGCTACCAGCGGTACGCCAACGAGTGGGAGGGCATCCGCGACGGTGAGATGACCCCGTTCAAGGGCGGCTCCGGATTCCAGGCCATCACCGGGCACCAGGGCCGGCCGATCATCGACACGGTGGCCTCGTTGGTGGGACACGGGCTCTGCTCGCGATTCCCGAACCTCAAGTTCACGCCAGTGGAGAACGGGAGCAATTGGGTCCGCCCGCTGCTGGCCGACATGGAGCACGCGTGGGTCCATGCACCCAACGCCTTCGCCGAGAACCCCGTCGACGTGTTCAAACGGAACATCTACGTGCACCCGTTCCACGAGGAGGACCCGAAGGGCCTCATCGGCGTCCTGGGATCCGACCGGGTGCTGTTCGGCTCGGACTTCCCGCACCCGGAGGGCATGGCCGACCCGATCACCTTCGTGGACGACCTCGAGGGCCTGCCGGACGAGGACATCCGGAAGGTCATGGGCGGCAACCTGAACCGCCTGATGGGCTTCGACGAAGCGGCCTGATCCGACCTTCGCCACCGGGCGACACCGGGGGCGACGCCAGGAGGGCTCGACACGGGCCGGGGCGGGCCCCTGCGGCGTGCTGTCGCCTACCGTCCCTCAGTCCCTCAGTCAGAGCCGGTCGGCTCTCCTGCCGCCATGACGATCGACCGTGCCTGTCTCCCGCCGGGAGACGTCCCCTTGGCCACGCTGATGAGCAGGAGCCCGATGGACGGGAGCGCACGGGCCACGGGCTTGTTCGGCCACTTCCGACGAGCGACCAGACCGAGAGCGACCAGCGCCACCACCACGATCCACCCTTCCGTGGTGATGGGACTCAGTCCCCAGCCGAACCGGCGGGGACCGAACCAGGCCTTCTTGCCGACGAGCGGTGTGGTGCGCATCCGTCCAGTATCCCTCTTGGGCGCAGCCGGGGTGAAAGGTAGCTTCGCGGTGTGGACGAAGAGGCCCTCCCGGGCGGTGTGGCGAACGCCGGGTCCGTCGTGAGGGTCGGGCCACACGTCCTTCGACCCTCGACTCCTCAGACCCCGCTCATCCATCAGCTGCTCCGTCATGTGCGGGCGTCCGGATTCGAGGGTGTTCCAGAGCCGGTCGGGATCGATCCGGACGGACGGGAGCGGTTGGTGTTCATCGAGGGGGACGTTCCGTGCCCTCCGTTCCCGCGTTGGGCCCAGTCGGATCAGGCCCTGGCGTCCATCGCCCGACTGCTGGCCCGCTTCCATGCCGCCTCGTCAGGGTTCGAGTGGGCCAAGGACGCCTCCTGGAGCACCGAATTGGCCGACCCATCCGGCGGTGAGGCGATCTGCCACAACGACGTGTGCCTGGAGAACGTCATCTTCCGGCAGGGCGCCGCCGTGGCGCTCATCGACTTCGATTTCGTCGCCCCCGGCCGCCCTCTCTACGACCTGTCGCAGATGGCCAAGATGTGCCTGCCCGTCGACACCGTCGAGGACGCCGCGGTGTGGGGGTGGGAGCCGGCCGACCGGTCGAACCGCCTGCGAGTGATCGCCGACGGCTACGGACTACGAGACGATCGCTCCGGCCTGGTCGACGGATTGGCGGAGGCCATGCGGTCCGGAGACGGCTTCGTGCGGCGGCGGGTCGAACGAGGGGAGCCCGCCTTCATCCGGATGTGGGAGACGATGGGAGGCGGGGCCCGCTACCAGCGTCGCCGGGAGTGGTTCGAGGAGAACCGGGACCGGTTCCTCGACGCGCTGGAGTAGCCGGCCGCCGAGCCGGTGGACCCGGTCTGCCCACCTCGGACGGGACGGCGAGCGGTCCGCCGGGTCCTACCGCCTGACCGGTGGCGCCGCCTGGTCGATCCGAACGGTTCGAGCCCACGGGGGAACCGGGAAGTGCTCGAGAGATCCGATCCCTTGGGTAAGGATTCCGACGATCACCCGGGTGGACTTCGGGCCCCGCGGCGGCCACGGTGTGTACCCGTCGGTCAGGACGATGATGACCGACGGGCGGGGCCGAAGGGACGCAGCGGCGGCGATCCCCGCACCCATGTCGGTTCCACCGCCGCCGGCTAGCTGGACCTGGTCGGCGCGGCCGACCCGCCGGACGGCGTGGACATTGGTGTCGACGGCCAGGACCCGTACCTGCGTCTGGCGCAGTCCGGCCCCGGCGAGGATCCCCTCGACCTCGGCCAGGGCCCGACCCAGCAGCTGCTCGTGCATCGAACCCGACGTGTCGCAGACGATGGCGACGGTCGGCACCGGGTGCTGCATGGCCGGGAGCACGACTCGGGGGACGGCGTGCTGACGCCGGGAGGGACGGCGGTAGGTGTAGTCGACGTTGCCGGCCACACTGGTCACCGACCTGCGGATCTCACCGGCCAGGACCCGCCTCCAGTCCACCCGGGACGGCAGGATCTCCTCGGCCCAGCGCAGCCACCCGCCCGGCACGGTCCCCGGATGCATGCCGGCATGCCGCTGGATGCCGGCGGCCACGCCCTGGCGGAGCAGCCGTCCCTGGCCGCCGTCGATCCCTCCGGTGCCGTCCCCCTGATCCCAGGGCCGTTCGGCGTTGTCGCATCCTGAGCCACAGTCCCACCCACGCGGGCCGTCACCCGCCGCTCGGAAGTAGTGCTCGGCCAGCCGGGCATCGTCACAGGCGAGGTCGCGGGGAAGGTCGGGTGCGCTGGCCGGCACCAGGCCGTCGAGGGCGAGATCGTCGTTCAGCTCGGCATCGGCAGCCCGATTCCAGCGAGCTCTGGCATTCTCCTCCTCCACGTGCTCGACCGCGGCGCGGTCAGCATGCTCCCGGAGGAGGTGGCCGACCAGGTGGATGAAGAGCTTGCCGAGCTCCTCCACGTCGAGGCGGTCGACCCACGCGGGGTCGGCATGGAGGTGCCAGGCCCTGTCCACCGAGATGGTGTCGCAATCGGGCCGGGCCACGACTGAGAGGGCGAACAGGCCGCTGGCCAGATACGGCAGCTGAGCGGAGGCCCACAGACGTGCGGCGGCGATTTTGCGCCGATCGAGCGTCCCGTCGGAGGGGCCCGGTTCAGTCCAGGAGACCGGCATCTCGGAGGAGGGGTGCGAAGGCGGTGACCTGAGGGGGGATCGAAGCACCCGGCGGTCGGCAGCGGGCGAGCGTGCGGGCCGCAGCCGCCGCCACGTCCGGGGCCGCGGACCCGGCGCCGGCGAATACCACCCAACCTGCCTCCCACCGCCCGGGAGTGGGATCGGCGGCAACCGCGGCGGCGATGGAGGAGAGGGCCGCGTAGGCTCGATCGCCCCGGGCCGGAAGCACGAAGGAATCGGGATCGGCCAGTACGACCTCGGGGTCGGGCAGGTCTGCCTCGATGAGCCAGGTCAGGAACTCCACGCCGGGTCCCTGGCCCACCGCGCCTCGCACCAACAGGGAGGTGGCCGTCTCGCTGATGCCGGTGACGGTGGCCGCCGCGACCAACCGCGCCATCATGTCCCAGGTGCGAGGGCTGGGCCACGCCCGCCCGGCGCCGGCCGTCTCGCTCGGGACCTCGATGGCCAGGGTCGGGCGAACGGTGATGAAGCCCGCCACCCAGCTCCTGGCCACGCCGACCTGGCCTTCCCACCCGGGCGGAAGGTCCGGTGCCCCCGGCGTCTTCCAACCCGACGTGAGGCCGTCGGCCAACATGCGGGCATCGACGGGCCAGTCGAGGTGACAGAAGCGATTGGCGAGGGGAGCCGAAAGGTCCCAGCCGTCCGCCGCCTGCTCCGGCGGGTTGGCGGCGGCCACCACCGCGACGTCCGCGGGGAGCGTCAGATCACCCACGGTCCGCTCGAGCACGACTCGGAGCAGGGCGGCCTGCACCGCCGGGGGCGCGGTCGACACCTCGTCGAAGAACAGCAGGCCCCGCCCGGCCTCTGCCAGCCGGCGGGCCCAACGCGGCGGAGCGAAGTTGACCTGGGCCCCATCCGGTAGGACCGAGTCCGCGATGATGGGTAGGCCGGCGAAGTCCGAAGGCTCGCGGATCGAGGCGATCACCGTCTCGCACGGCCATCCGGCCGCCGTTGCCATGGCCTGGACCACCGAGGTCTTGCCGGTACCGGGCGCACCCCACAGGAGTACGGGTACCCGGGCAGCGATCGCCGTACCCAGTGCCTCGGTCACCACCGCCTGGTCGTCCACCTCCCCAGTGTGCCCGAGATCGACGTGCCCGATCCTCAGACACCGGACATGGCGTCGTGCGAAGCTGGGGCCGTGCACCCCGACTTCGATCCGGAGCTGTACGTGCGACTCATCGGTGAGCGCACGCTCCTCGACCGGGGCGGCAGAGGACGGGCACCGTGGGACTCGCCGGGGGTCCAGGCCGCCGCGGCCCTCATCGCCGTCGGGCTCCTGGATGCCGGGAGGGCCCAAGCCGTCCTCGACGACTACGACCTGGCCCAATCCCTCCGGGGACAGGGAGGGTATCGGCCGCGAATGGGCCCCCGTGGCCAAAGGCCGGGGGTGCCGGTACCACTCACTGCCGCCCGGATCGTCGTGGGTGGATGGAGACTGACTCCGGAGTGGGGCTCTGTGGACGTCCACTATGTGGCGCTCGGTGACCGCAGCACCTCGGTGGCCATCACCGCCCGAGAGTCGTCACCCGGCACTCTCGCACGTGCTCAGGGGCCCCAGCCCGGGATGCCGGTGACCCAGACCACCCTGACCGACGACCAGGGAACCAGTTCGATCGCCCACTTCAACGGGGGAGGGGGTCCGGGCGGCTACCACGGCTACCTGACCAGCGGGCAGCCGCTGTCCCGGTCGACGAGGTGGATCGAGATCGGTGAGTCGCGGTTGGAGCTGGACGACCAGCCGACGTCGTCGGTGGCTCACATCGAAGCCCTGCCGTCCGTGGGTCCGGCAGAGGATCATCTGTGGAGGCAGCTCGACCCGCCCCGTCACCGGGGATTCGGTCCGGGCCCGTCAGTCCAGGTGAGCATCGAGACGTTGGTGGCCGCCGGGGCGCTGGCTCCAGACGACCCGCTGATCGACGAGCTGCTCGCCGTGTCCGAGGCTCTGTCCAATCAGTCCGTCAACGCCGGTACCCTGCCCGAGCCGTGGGGATCGCTGGTGGCCAGGAGCCACCACGTGGACGGGCCCACGGGGGCGGCGGCGATCGGAGTCGTGACCGACCCGATTGACGGAACGAGGGTGAGCGCCGCCGCCCTGGTTTCGAAGGCGGAGTCCTTCCACATCGCCGTCGCCGTGTCCCCCGGTGCGTTCGGGGGTCGCCACCCGTTCGAACCGTCACTCACCGAGGACCCCTTGCGGTGGCGGTGTGAGGACGATCGCGGGAACCACTACATGGGGAGCATGGGCAACTGGGGTGGTGGCCCTGATCTCATGGAAGGAACCATCGAGTTCTGGCCTCCGCTCGACCCGCGGGCCGAGGTACTGCGATTCACGCCCACCGGTAAGACCATGCGAGCCGTGATCACCGTCCCGCTCCCCGCCTGGGAGCCGGTTGCATGACCAGTGCCTGGTGGGACGGCCTGCTGCCGGTCGAAGTCGAGGTCCTCTGCTCGGACCGGGCCCACCGCATCGAGTGGCGCCACGGTGACCTCTTCGCACCCGATCACGATGATCCAGAGGGGGAACGTACCCTGGCCGCGCTGGGCGGGGAACGATGCAGGTGCATCGAGATACTCGATGACTGGGCGCGTCACGACGACGATCTCCGGGTGCTGGTCCTGGGATCGCGTGGCGCCGCCGATCCCGTGCGCCTCGATCCCGATTCGCTCGGGGCCCAGGGGATGGGCCTGGTGCGTCGTCCGGGTGGGGCCGGTCTCGCAGCGCGGTCGATGACGGGGGCCGGGATGACATCCGCGGTGGGTTGGACCGCGTTCGCTCCCTCGGGCATGGCGCCCGGCGGCATGGGTGGTCGACCCTTCGGACCGGCCGACGACGTGGTGCGTCTGCTGACCTTGGGAGGCGCCCTGTTCCACCGCCTGGTGGCTACGGTCCTCGCATCGTGGACGGAACGAACCGGTCATGGTGGTCCGGACGTCGAGAAGGCCCGCCCGGCCCTTCAGGCCGCACTCTATGGTCGGGTGGTCACGTCACTGAGAACCTGGCTCAGCAGTCCCGGGCTCGAGATCGAGGTCGACATGATCGACGGGTCGGAGCCGGCTTCGCTCGTTCGGCGAGACGGTGCGATCCACGTCCGACTTCCCTTCGCCTGGCTCTTGGACATCTGGGTCAAGGACCTCTCGATCGTGCTGGGACGATTTTCGGTGGGACCGGTCATTTCGGGAGAAGGGCACCTACGGGTCCTCACGGTGGACCCTGACCTCAACGATGTGCGGCCGGTGACCATCGACCTGGGCTGATCTCCCGCCGAAGACCGCTCCGACCCGGTTTCGGCTGCGGGTTTCCCGTCGCTTCGGAGGCGTAGTCTGAGACAATGACACCGCCGGAGTTGAAGCGGCCCCGACTGCGAGGCGCGCTCACCCTGATCTTCTCCCTCTCGGTGATTCTGGCCGTGTCGACCGGGGTCAGGGCTTACGCGGCACAGGCCTACATCGTTCCGTCCGGCTCGATGCTGCCGACCTTGCAGATCGGCGACCGCCTCGTCGTGGACAAGCTCTCATCGACCATTCACCGAGGGGACATCATCGTGTTCAACCGAGCCCCGGGCGACACCGACACCGAGTATCCGGTCCTGGTCAAGCGGGTTATCGGCCTACCGGGAGAGACGATTTCATCGGTGGGCGACACTGTGTTGATCGACGGGCAACCGCTCGCCGAGCCCTGGCTGCCGCGGCTGACCGGAATCTGTGCTCAGGCGACAGCCCACGTGCCCACCACCCGGATCCCGGCTGGGCAGTACTTCGTCATGGGCGACTGCAGAGGCATCTCCGACGACAGTCGGTTCTGGGGGACCGTTCCGGCATCCCATGTCATCGGCAAGGTCACCGTGGTGGTCTGGCGCCACAATCATCCGTGGTTCCACTGGTTCTGAGAGAAGGCCGTTTTCCCAGCTGGGAGGCCACTTCCAGCCAGATCGATGCCCAGGTCCATCGTCAGGTCGATGGGATCTGGCCAGGCTGGTCCCTGGAGCCACACGGGTCGAGGCCGCTCCGATCCGACCGGCCCGTCCCCCAGCGACCCCGGCCCGCCGACCACATCTCGGGCAACTCCCCCGGGGCTGGTCAGTGATGCGTGTTGTCGACGATTTCGGCTATCTCGAAATACTCGATGCTCGGTGAGACACCGTACAGTTCAGTCACACGTTGCCGAAGGTCGTCGTTGAAGAAGGCATCTGCCGCCTCCTTCGAGTCCCAGACGTAGATGTTCACCGCCCTCTGTTCTTTCTCGTCCAGGGTGAAGAACTTGAACCGCAGGTTGGGCATGCCCTCAAACATGGCGCGAGCCTTGCCGGCGACTTCGATCACCCGAGGGCGATCGAAGTCGCCGGCGTAGTCGAAGACAACGTTGGCACCGATCATGACGACCCCTTTCGCATCAGTGGGCGGACTGTCCGCCACCACCTGGTCCGTCCACGGCCAAATTCCCACATTTGCGACAGCGTCGCATCCGATTTCACAGCGGGACGAATCCGTCGAGCCGGAAGCTCAGATGACCTTTTCGAGAGGGCCCACCAGGGGGGTAGCTTCTCAGAGCTGGTGGCACGGCTGCGCTCCAACGGCACCACCGGATCGATCCCGAGAATCCCGAACTGAATCCGTACTGGCCACAGAACGGAGCCCTGACAGTTGTCGACCCGGATGGCTATCGACCGGTCATCAGTCCTTCGTAGCCGGTCCTACATCGTCCTGAGGCGGACGCGCAGCCCCCGTCGGTAGGCGGTGGCGACCCGCTCCCGCGGGCGATGGTGGTCCACGGGAGGGCACCTCCGTTTCAGGGCTGGCTGGTCGTCATCCATCCGACCGTCCGGCTGCGGATGGATCGCGCCCGGTGTAAGCGAGGAGCTTGTCCTGGGGAGGCGAGTCCGGGTCAATGGTGATCTCGGGTCCGAACACGCCTTTGCGCTGATCCTCCGTGAAGCGGCCGTGGATGATCTCGTACGCGGCTTCCGGCAAACCAGTGGGCATCGTCGTGTCCTGTGCCGTGGCTCGGGCCAGATCCCATCCGTGCAGGAGTTGGTCACTGAACGCGATGCCGAGTGACGGGCCGGTCTTCTCGATCACGCCCGGCGTCTCAAACGTCCTCAACGTCTCGGCTCGCGCCCGATTGAAGTCGGCCACCGGATCGTCACCGACGAGATCTGGCGGAGTTGGTGACGGTGGAGAGGCGTCTCGGCCACATGCGGTATCCACGAAGTACTTCTGCGTCTCGAGCATGTGGCTCATGAGAGTGCGGACATTCCAGTCGGGACAGGTCGTTGGAGCGTCCGGCTTGTCGGCCGCCCCGGCCACTTTGGTGACAGTCCACTCGCTCGCCCGTTGATACAGGTCCAGCAGGTCGAGGTCCATCGGCTTTCCTCCTGTCGTCGCTGTCAACTCAATACCCCGGACGAGGCATTCCTACCTCAGATCCCAGGCCTCGGACAGGACATGCCCACAGCCACCCAGTGACAACCGTGACCCCGGACATTCTCGTCGACGGGCCTCACGACGGCCCCGTCATTCCTGGCGGTGACCGAAAGACCCGGGAGGATGCGGAGGGTGGATCTCTGGTGATGCGATGGGGTTGCCCGAAGACGGCTGAGGGAGGTGGTCATCAACGGGCCGGTAAGGGTCGAGTGGGTGGACCGGGCGAGCTAGGCGCGTCTGCACAAGTAGAGGACAGCATCCTCCTCTTTTCGGACCGCTCCGCCGAGTTCTTCATTGATCGCCCACTCGATGGCTTCGTACTGCTCTACCGTCCGACTCCCGCCGTACGTCTTGGTCACGGCGACGAAGGTTGCGGCGTCCAGTACTCGCTCGAAGGGATGGTGACTTACCCGGAAGTCATCGAATCGTGGGTCTCTTCGCACCGGCTGCAAGGACTGGTCCACCCGGCCCTCTCGTTTGGGCCAAGGTGAACCGAAGATGGCGGCCAGGCGCTCCTCGAACGGCTCCTGGCCCCACGAGACGACCTCGGTCCACCCGAGGGCGAGCCATCCATCGGGTTCCAGCAGCTGGGCGGCCAGATCAATGCCAACCTCAGGGTCCACCCAGTGCCATGCGTTGAATGCCGCCAGGAGTTGAACCGAAGGTTCGCCTGAGAAATCCTCGAATCGCCCGACGACCACGCGGGCCCGACCGGCCACCTTGGATTCTGTCAGGGCCGCCAAGGGCCCAGCTGGTTCGATGGCTGTCACCTCGAGGCCACGATCGACGAGAGGTTCGGTGGCGATTCCCGTTCCGGCCCCTATTTCGATCACCCTGTCTCCCGGCGCCAGATTGGTCAGCCCAACGAGGTCGTCGAACATGCTGTCGGGATATCGCGGACGATATCGGTCGTAGTCGACCGCCTGGGCCGCGAATCTCCCTGCTGCTTCGCTCGCCACTCGCCACAGGTCGGACATCAAGCCGATTATCACACCCTCAGACATGTCGCCTGGGGGAATGGCCACCGACCTCTGCAGCCCGTCGTGCCCTCGGGGTGCCGCATCTTGACCGGGTCGTGCGAGGTCATGGCGGGGGCACCCGCTCGGCTGACACTCCATCGGATGTCACTCCCTCAGCCCGCCATGTATCGCAGCGTGCCCTGGGCTCGACGATGGTGATCTGTCTGCATCGATGCTCCCGGCCGCTATGCCGACCTCAACGGAGTGGGTCTGAACCCGGTCGGCTATTCGTGGGCTATCCAGTTCCAGCGGCTTCGTAGTTCATCGTTCCAACGGGACAGGTCCATCGGACCATTGCCGTCCATGTCGAAGATCCGCAGGCCGGCACCGCCAACGATCAACCCATAGATCTCCTCTGAGGCCTCGGCGTGCCACCCGTGCTCAAAGGCAACGACCGGCCTCGCACGTCGAAGGGTCTCCATTGCCCCTCGGATTACCAATCTCTCCGAGCCCTCCACGTCGATCTTGATGAAGTCGGGGAGCCACCCGTCTGGAAGGTGACCGTCGAGACGCTCGGTGGTGACGGTGATGGTCTCTGTCCGCACTCCAGGTGGGTAGGCCTGGTTCTCCACGTCGCCGTCCTTCAGACCACTCAGGCCCTGATGCCCCGGATCGATCACATGGACGAACTCGAACTCGCCATCACGGTCGGAGAGCGCTCGCTGTCGTATCTCGATCTCAGGGAACCGACTGACGAGCCTCGCGTACAGCTTTGGTATCGGCTCGTAAGCAATGTGGTGGCCCTCTGGGGCAACTTCCGCGATTCCCTTCAAGAACTTGCCCTGATTGGCGCCGACATCAAGCAGGTTCGATGTCGGGCGCATTCCGAAGCGGAGGAGGAGCTTCAGGTGGTAGTCGTCCTTTCGGTTGCGTCGGGCAGCCGCACCACCGGACTGCCCCTGGAGCACATCTACCAGCCGATCTCGGCCACGAGAGACCACCTGACGAGCACCGGCGGCGTCGGCCCACCTCCCGAGTTCCTCTCGCACATGGAAAGCATAGATACTGCCCCGATGACTTTCCCGGGACGCCCCGAGGGGTGGGGGACGGGAGAGGATCGGCTCATCCCTCACTGCAGGGGCTCGACTACGCGTCCCCGGGGCATTCCTCATAGCCGCGGGCGCCGGGCGGTCAGTGAAGATGGATCGAGCCGTCCTCGGCCAGGCGCCATCCGGGATTGTGCGCTACCTCCCAAGGATGGCCGTCGGGATCGATGAAGACCCCCGAGTACCCTCCCCAGAAGCTCGTCGCTCCTGGGCGCCCGATCGCAGCTCCAGCAGATTGCGCTTTCTCGAGGACGTCGTCGACATCAGATGGCGACGACACGTTGTAGGCCAGGGTCACCCCACCCCAGCCTCCGTTGTCCACCACCGCACTGTCCTCGGCGAGCTTGTCACGTCCCCACAGGGCAACAACCATGCATCCGGCCTGGAAGAATACGACATCGCCATCAGGCGACTCTCCGGTCCAGCCGAGATTCTCGTAGAAGGAGCGGGCCTTGACGGTGTCAGCGACGCCGAGTGTGATCAGCGATACCCGTTGGTCCATCGCAGGAGTCTCTCACCCAAGCCGGGCCGAGGCCGGCGGAGCATCTCCCAGCACCGTGATCCGTCGGCTCACTGACCTTCTCCGATCGGCGCTGATCGAGGTGTCCCCGCAGATGGCAACACTCCCTCGAACAGAAGTCGGAAGCAGCGACTGCGGGGATCGTCCTGGAACTCCCCGTAGGGAGGCGTCGGCCGACATCCGGCTGAGAGGTGCAACGAGATGCCTCTGGCTGCTCTGAGCCGGTCTGCAGCCAGATCTCGTCGTAGCCCGCCGCAACCGCTCTTCCTTCCGGCTCACGGAGGCCCGGCCCCGGTGAGGAGCGCAACGCCCTCCGACCCTGTCTCAGCCGTTCTACTCCGGTGCGTGGCAGACGGCCTCGACATTGTTCCCATCGGGATCTCGAACGAACACGCCGAAGTAGTTGGGGTGGTACTCGGGCCACACGCGAGGTTCGTGGAGGACCTCGGCACCACGGGCCTTGGCCGCATCGAAGAAGTCTCGGACCGCGGCTCGACTCGGAGCGTTGAACGCTATGTGCGACTCGCGAAAGCCTCCGCCCGACTGGGTCGGCCCGATCCAGAAGTCGGGCTTGGGCGCGATCCCGTACCCGATCACATCACCGAAGTCCATCACGCGGCCGCCTCCGACCGCCCTGAGCACGGAGTCGTAGAACTCCGCACTGGCCGCGACATCTCCGCACTGGATCGACAGGTGGTCGAGCATCAGTGCATCCTAGTTCTGGCGAGGGAGCCGGTTCGACCGGCGTTTCCTCGGCACCCCGCTGTCTGCCGGACCGGCCCGGGACGGGCGACTCCTCACGCATGGCACGCTCGGGCCTGGTGGGCAACACTGGGCCGATGTCGACGTGCCGGCCGCCAGAAGGCGAGTAGTGGGCACCGTGCGCCGTCCATCACTGCAGACCCGGTCCGTGGTGTCCCGGTGGGTATGGCTCGCCCTGGCCGTGCTGTGGACGGCCGGGGTCCTCATCATCATCGTGGCCTATCACCGCCAGCAGCCGGCGGGGGTCCGATCCGTCACCACGGGCGGTCGCACCTATGTCGGGAATCCGCCCGCCTTGACGCTCTACCAGAGCGATCGGGTGAGCGCGCGAGCTGGTGGCGCTCTTCACCGGGCTGGCCCTACTGGGTGGACTGGTCGATCTCAGTGTCCGCACCTGGCGGGGCACCACGGCGGCGGGTGTACTGGCCACCGTTGCCGGTGGCCTCCTCATCGCCTTCTCGCTGTTCGGGCTGATCGTCGGACTCCTCGGAATCGGCACGGTCGGACTGCTCCTGATCCTGGCCGGCCGGCCCATGAAGCTGGTCTTTCCGCCCGACTGGCATCCCGATCCCATGGGCCGGTACCAGTACCGCTTCTGGGACGGAAGGCAGTGGAGCCCCTACGCGGCCACCGATGGCGTCGGACATGTCGACCCGATTGGCTAGTCGGCCCGTCGATAGTTGTGGAGGGGTCGGCCGGCGAGCGACTCAGACGATCTCCAGGATGCCGTTGTCGGGTAGGAGGGCCAGGAGGGGGAGGACCTTCTCCAGGTGCCCGGAGGCCACGATCTTCTCGGCCATGTTCTGGTGGTGGGCCTCGATCGAGGCCCATGTCTCCAAGAACACGAACTTGTTGGGATCGTCCTGCCGTTGATACAGCTCGAAGGACTCGCAACCCGGGGACGTGCGACTGATGTCCCTGCCCCGTTCGAGAAGCTGCTTCAGCCCTTCGGCATTGCCGTCGGAGGCACAGAAGTTGACAACGACGTTCACGCTCATGGTGCTCCGATCTCGGCGGTCGCCCCGACCCTACCGGAGGAATCGAGGGGCACACCCAGTCCACCGGTGACCGATCGCTGGGACCGGCACGGCATCGGATTCGAGGCCGTGCCGGTTGAGGGCCCCCCGGACGTCAGCTCTGACGTCGTCTCGGTCGTGCCTCGGGTGCGCTTAGGCGCGGTAGACCCTCTCCGCGTTGCCGGCAAAGAGCTTGTCGCGGGACTCGCTGCCGAGGCCGGCCGTCACGGCACTGAACGTGGCGTAGAGGTCGTCGAAGGTGCCGTACATGGCGTCAACCGGGAAGTTGCTGGCGAACATGCAGCGGTCGACGCCAAAGGCCTCGATGGCGTACTCGAGCCATGGGGCGAAGGCATCGACGCCCATGCAGCCCAACGGCATCGCCAGGCCCGAGAGCTTGCAGACGACGTTGTCGCCGAGGCCGGCCAGCGCGTCGATGCCGGCCTGCCACAGGACGCGCTCCTCGTCGCCGTCGGAGCGGGGCCATCCGGTGTGCTCGACGACGATGGTCAGGTCATCGACCCCGACGAGTTGCGCTGCGGCCACTCCGAGCTGATCGGGGTGGGTCATCAGCTCGAACAGCAGGTTCCGCTCCTGCAGCGCGTGGAGCACTCCAGGGTCGGGGAGCGGCCCCTCGAAGGCGCCCATCGGGCGTACTCCACGGAAGCGTGACGCAGCCATCTGCCGGTCGATGAGCTCGACGGCCTCTGCCACCGTGTCTGTCGGCGGGATGCCGCCGATGATGATGTCAGGTCCGCC
Source organism: uncultured Acidimicrobiaceae bacterium (assembly GCA_963717885.1). Classification (GTDB taxonomy): domain Bacteria; phylum Actinomycetota; class Acidimicrobiia; order Acidimicrobiales; family RAAP-2; genus Bog-756. The sequence continues at coordinate 1,047,385 of CAVQXB010000001.1, forward strand.
GTTCGCATCGGCATTGCCATCGAGCTCGATGGTCTCCTCGATCGAGTGGATACCGGTTGCAGCAGCGACGTTGACGAACTTTTCGACGTTCCAGCCCGCCGACTCGGTTTCATAGATGTCGACATCGAACCGCCGGTACATCCTCGAAGCATCTCCGGCCCCTCGTTCTGGAGGTCGCGCCAGGTACGGGTACCAGTCGGTGAGGGCGGGATCCCAGAGGTGCACGTGGGCATCGACGACCCGTGAGGGGCGGGGCGTCATCAGGCCTCCACGGGGTGGCCGGTGGCGCCGACGACCTCCCGGAGGGGGACGTCGATCCATTCGGGGACGGCGGGACCACCGTAGGTGATACTGCCGATGGGTCGGGGATGACTACGAAGGCCGAGCCAGTTCGCCCCGATCACCAGTTCTGCGCCGGCGAGAGCCGTTGCGTCGGGGTGGGTGAGCAGGTGACCGATGAGTTCGCCGACCGGTTGGGCGGCAGTTACCTCCGAGGCCTCGATGCTTGCCGCGAAGGCCGTGATGCGCCCGTCCGTCGAACCCGCGGCCACCCGCGCGAACTGGGCCGATGCCTGCGCCCGGCTGCGACCTCCCGCGGTGACGGCGTCGGTCAGGGTCACCAACTGGACCGAGCGGCCCGCGCCGGCGGCGTAGTCGGCGGCGGCGCGGGCCCATCCGGCATCGGCATGGATGTCCTCGACGATCCCGGTGTGCTCCGCCAGCATCTGGTCCCAGTCCTCCACCGAACCGGCCGTCGGGGCATGACCGGCGGCTGCGACGACGATGGCGTCGATCGGCCCGGCGGAAGCGACAACCGAGCTCAGCGCTTCGGAGGCGGCGCGGAAGCCACGCTCCATGCCGAGTCGGTGGCATGTGATGGACCGGGCCTCGAGCGCGGCCGTCAGGGACGCGGCCAGCTGTGGTCGGTCGGTCACGATGGCACAGGACCGCACCGTTGCCGTTTCGAGCTCGGCGGGGCCTGACTCGCCGAAGAGCGCCCCGAATCGGGGGTTTCCGCCGCCGGTGCTCGCCTGGCTGGTCTCGGCCGCGGCGAAGGCGCGGGGGAGGACGGCCTGGAGGACTCGGGCGAGGGAAGCCACTTCGCCACTGCGCACCACCTCGAGGAGACGAGGCTCCTCGATTACCGCTACCTCCGACCCTCCGGCGAAGAGCACCCGCCCGGTGAACCACCCGAATCCGTCACCGACCAGGCGTGCACCGAGAGGTCCGAGGTCCTCGGGGCCCGGCATCGACGCAAACAGGGACAGCCCACCGCCGCCCCCGGTCTTGCCCGCCTGACGGGCGCGTTCGGCCGCGGCGGCGACCATGCGGGTGGCTGCGATGGGAGAGATGGCGTTGACGGTCACGCCCGGCGGTACCTTCCGGCCCAGCTGCCATGTGATGGCGGCGACGGCCCGCTTGGCGCAGCTGTATGCACCGGCATCGGCGGCCCGCCACCCGGATCCCGAGGTCACGCCCAGGATGCGGCCGTGCCCGGCGGCGGCCATGAGCGGCAACGCGGCGTCGAGCACATTGAGGTAGCCCCCGAGGTGCACCGCCAGCACCGCGAGCCAGTCCTCCTCGGTGCCCTGGCCGAAGTAGGTCTGCCGGGTGATACCGGCGACGTTGACGACGGCGTCGAGTCCGCCGTGCTCATCGACCAGCTCCTGGAACAGGCCACGGACCCCGTCGCTGTCGGTGACCGATACCGACGAGGCCCGAGCCGAGCCACCGTCGGCCACGATGCGGCCGGCAGTCGTCTCGTCCGGCTCGGGGAGCCGCTCGGAGCCGTCGAGGGTCACGAGGGGGTCGACGGTCACGACGAACCAACCCCCACGACCCAGCTCTTCGGCGATGGCCGCTCCGATACCGCCTCCGCCGCCGGTCACGACGGCGACCCGTTGACGGGCGCTCACGACGCCGTCGAGCGGGCCTCGAGCTCCAGGCCCTCGAGCGTGCCCGCCTCGAGCCACTCCTCGAGCAGGTCGCGGTAGCCGAACCAGTCGCCCAACCCGCGGCCGTAGTTGCCGTTGCGGGGGTTGTTCTCTTCCGGATGGCCCTCATTGTTGATGCGCGAGGGCGTGCAGGCGGACATCACCGCGCTGCTGTCGACGAAGGAGCCGACGATCTTCTCGTTCCACCCTTCCTCGGCCTCGGCGCTCACGTCGAACACCTCCACCCCCTGTTTCTCGAGCAGCCCGACGGTGCCACCGATGAATTCGGCCCCGAGCACGGCCAGCTGTGTGTAGTTGACGGTCACCACCGCCTGCTGCCCCGGCGCCGGCATGACGAACAGGTTCGGGAAGCCGCGGCTCATCATCCCGAACAGGCTGGCGGCGCCGTCTGCCCACTTCTCGGCCAGGGTGACACCGCCGCGACCGACGATATCGTGGCCGACACGACGGAACAGCGGGGTGAGCTCGCGTTCGAAGCCGGTGCCGTAGATGATGCAATCGACCTCGTACTGCTTCCCGTCGACCACCGGGCCCTTCTCGGTGATCCGGTCGAATCCGGCGGGGCAGTCGATCAGCGTGACGTTGGGACTGTTGAATGCCGGCAGGTACTCGTCGTGGAAGCACGGGCGCTTGCATATGTAGCGGTAGTACGGCTTGAGGATCTCGGCCGTGGCCGGATCGGTCACCAGCTCATCGATTCGTCGCCGGTGAGCGTCCATGATTCCGTAGTCGAGCTCCTCGGCGCTGCGGAGGTAGTCGTCCATGGTCATCCCCTCCGTCCGGGGAGGATGCTGGACGGGGCCGTAGTGGTGAGTCCAGCCGTCGTCCACCAGGTCGATGTCGACGGGCCGGCCCATCAAGATGGCCTGGAAGTTGTCCATCCGGGCCCGCTGCCAGCCCGGCTCGAGGGAGTGGGCGAAGTCGGGATCGGTGGGCCGGTTGCCCCGCTCGCCTATGGCCGACGGCGTGCGCTGGAACACGTAGAGGTGCTTCGCCGATTCGGCCAGCGGCGGCACGCATTGGATGCCGCTGGCGCCGGTGCCGATGAGCGCCACCGTCTTGTCCGAGAGACCGGTGAGGGCTTCGTGCGGCCCGCCACCGGTGTACTCGTAGTCCCACCGCGCCGTATGGAACGAGCGCCCGGCGAAGTCCTCCATGCCCGGGATGGCCGGCAGCTTCATGAGATTGAGGATGCCGACGGCCAGCACGTACCAGCGGCAGCCGATCTCGTCGCCGCGGTCGGTGCGAACCCGCCACCGGGCCGCGTCCTCGTGCCACTCGGCACGGGTCACCCCGGTGTGGAACAGGGCGTCATCCACGAGGTCGAACCGATCGGCGACCGCCTCGAGGTGGCCCCGGATCTCGTCACCGAACGCGTAGCGCCGGGTGGGGACGTACTCGAGCTCCTCGAGCATCGGGAGGTAGCTGTAGGACTCTACGTCGCACATCACGCCCGGGTAGCGGTTCCAGTACCAGGTACCTCCGATACCACCCGCCTGGTCCACGATGCGGATCCGGTCGATGCCGGCCTTGCGGAGGTTGACCCCGGCGAGGACCCCGGCGATCCCCCCGCCCACGATCACGACATCGACGTCGTCGGTGACCGGGTCGCGCTGGGTGGACGGCGTGAAGGGGTCGTCGCGGTAGCGAGCGAATTGGCTCTCGGTGCGCAGGTCGCGGATGTCGGCGCGGCCAGGGATCAGCCGCTTGTCTCGCTCCGCGAGGTACTTGGCACGAACGGCCTCGGGGTCGTAGCTCGCGGCTCCGCCAGCTCCCGAATTTGGATTGAAAACGGACATGCTCTCACGCTACTCCGCCTCGGGCCGTCCTTGCCCTGGATGGGGCGAGAGGAGCGGCCCACCCCCGAGACGCTCCGGCGCGTGGGCGACGGGTCGACGGTGCATCCATCGGCGGCCAGACCGACGCCGGGTGCGTCGTGTCCGTTCCACTGGTGCGCTTCAGTATCGGTATCCGAACGGCGGAGACTACGTCGAGTCTTCGTAGGCCCATCGGTGGGCAGGCTCACCGCCCGGTGGGTACTCGAGGGCGCACACGTCGAACCAGAGGGGGAGGAGGTAGCGGAGATAGAAGGCGTGCTGGGTCACCCGAGGCGACACCAGGTCGTCGAACTCCATGAGCTGGAGTCTGTCGTCGTGCTCCCGGAATTTCTGGCACGCCGCCAGGAGCTGGTCCACCTCGTGCCGGCGGTCCAGGAGCAGCCCCAGGTGGTCGAGGCCGGGTGAGCGGATCGGGTCGTCGGACTCCATCAGCAGGATGAACTGGCCCTCGTCGGGCACCAGCAGGTGCCCCAGTTGGCCGTGGAGCTCATAGGGCTCGCACCGCCAGCCGAGCACCTCCCCGTAGAAGGAGCCGATGTCGTCGCGCACGGCCTCGTCGAGTGCACCCCGGCCGAAGGTCATCTCCATGTGATTGAACCGCATGCGCGTCCCCCAGGTGCGACGTCGCTCAGCAATCTATGTCATTGGTGCCCATCGCCCCGTGGTCCTACTGTGACGGCCCGGGCGGGGACCGGGACGAAGACGGGGAGGACCTGGTATGGGTACAGAGTCGGGTGACCGCCCTGGGGCTCCGGCGGCGAGCGGCCCCCCTTCCGTCCTCCCGCTGGGCGGCGGCCACGCCTTCGACTCCTTCGACTGGCGGGATGTCGAGGTGGAGGGGGCGGACTGGGCCATGGAGATGGAGGTGACCCCCCGCGTCGTCAACAGCTCGGGGGCGCTCCAGGGCGGCCTGCTGGCCACCCTGATCGACATGGTGGCCGGCACCTCGCTGCTGCGCGGCCGGTCCGCCTACGGGCGGAGCGCCACCAGCGAGCTGCAGGTCAGCTTCCTGGCCGGGGCCCGGGTGGGCCCGGTGCGGGCTACCGCCCATGTCCTTCGCCGGGGAGGCAGGAGCGCCGTGGTACGGGTCGACGTCCACGACCTCGGGGCCGACCACCTCCACGTGGCCACAGCCACCCTCACCTTCTCCGTCCGGCCAACGAGGCCCTGAGCAGCCGGCCTGCCGGCTGGTCAGCCCGGCGAGGGCCCGAACCGCTCGCGGTCGGGGACCATCAAGGATTCGAAGGGCGCAGCCAGCAGCGGTCGGACCGGCGCGGTGGACCAGGCCTTCCCGAGCACCGGGGCGAGGCGCCCGGCCACGCTGGCGGGATCGTCGTCCAGGTAGCAGACGGTGATCCGGCGGTCCCCATCGCTGAACATGGGCCGCCGGACCGAGGGGGTGGTGGCGTAGGCCCAGGCACCGGCCACTCCGGGTACCTCCACCAGGGCCGGCAGGATCTGGGTATGCACCGATTGGCGGTAGTCGTCCTGGGCCTCGGGGTCGGTGGGCTCCTCCACGATGAGGAAGATCCCGGTGTGGGGTCGGAACGGGATGACCTCGCTGGACACCAGGACACGCGGGCGCGACGATGGTCTCGAGGAGCCGCAGCCCGCCGCGGTACTGGGACGGGAGCGCCTGGGGGAACCGGCCCAATTCGGCCAGGTGCCGCCCGAGCACGAAGAACTCATCGAGGGTCTCGTCCACCGGCCGCCCCATCAGGTAGCAGACCACATGCTCGACCTTCGACCAGTCCTCGTACTCGGCCACCCGGGCCTTCCGGCAGTCCGGGGTGGAGGCCCAGCGCTGGCCGAGCAGCATCCCGGGCAGCTGGTACTGCTCGGGCATGTGGTCCATCTGGTGCCACTCGAGGTAGGGGCGGTCGTCGCCGGTGGGCGAGTGGTGGGACAGGGAGAAGAAGCCGACCTTGACCCGATTCACACTGTGATCCCCCTTGCTGGTCCGGTGGGTTGGCGTCCGTTCTAGCCCATCAGGGCCGGCCGCGATCACTGCGGAGCCGGGCGCCGGGTTGGGTACACTCCTCCCATGCGAGTGATCGTCGATTTCGACCAGTGTGAATCGAACGCGTTGTGCATGGCCGCGGCTCCGGAGGTGTTCGAGGTCCACGACGACGATTTCCTCTACCTCCTCCAGGAGGACCCGCCCGAGGAGCTGCGGGACAAGGTGGTGGCCGCGGCCCGGGCCTGCCCGAAGACCGCCATCACCATCGTCGACTGAGCGACCGGCCCTGCACCCCGCCCCGGGAGTTTCCTGATGAGAGAGCAGCGGCGGTCCCGTCGTCTCGCCATGACCCCTGAGGAACGGGACGCGTTCCTCCTTGGCGAGCGGACCTGTCGGGTGGCCACCACCGGCGACGGCGGACCTCATCTCACGGCCCTGTGGTTCGTGTGGGACGGCGCCTCGATCTGGCTGACCTCGATCGTGGCCAGCCAGCGGTGGACCGACCTCGAGCGGGACCCCCGGGTCAGCGTCCTGGTCGACGCCGGCGAGGAGTTCGGCCAACTGCGCGGCGTGGAGGTCCGGGGCCGGGCCGAGGTCGTCGGGGAGGTGCCGCGCACCGGCGAGCCCGACGACGAGCTGACCGGGCCGGAGCGCCTGTTCGGCGAGAAGTACGTCGGTGGTCCCTTCGCCCACGACGGCCGGCACGCCTGGCTACGGGTGGTGCCCGAGAAGATCGTGAGCTGGGACTTCACCAAGATGGGCCGGTCCTGACCCGGGATCAGGACCAGGTCCGGGCCCAGGCGGGGTAGAGCCCGCGTTCGAGGGCGAGGTCCTGGGCCCTCACCTCGGTGCCGGACAGTGCCTCGGCCTCCGCCGCGGTGACCAGCCAGACCGCCACGGCTCCGATCAATTCGGGCGGGGCCCATCCGGACCCGTCGAACCCGAACTCGGCCATGTCGGCTCGGATCCGCTCGGTGGCCACCCCACCGGGGCTCAGGTTGAAGAAGCGGATGCCCTGGTGGGGGTGCTCGACCGCCAGCACGCCCGCCGCCCGATGGAGTGCAGCTTTGGACACGGCGTAGCCCATGCCCCACCCGCCCCGGCCCGCCGGGGCCGGGGGGTCGGAGGTTCCGGCCGCCGACGTCACGTTGATCACCGTCCCGCTCCCCCTCGCGACCATGCCGGGCAGGACCAGCTGGAGCAGGTGGATCGGCGCCACCGCGTTGGCGGCCAGGTGGTCCTGGAGCACCTCGAGCGGGGTATCGAGGAACCGGTCCATGTGGCCTGGCCCGACGTAGCGTGCGTTGTTGACCAGTGTGTCGATCCGGCCCCACTGGTCCAGCACCGCATCGACCAGTGAGGTCAGGGAGCCCAGGTCCAACAGGTCCGACGGCACCGCCAGGACCGTCCCACCGCCGGCTTCGATCGCCGCGGCCGTGGTGGCGAGGGACCCGGGCAGCGGGCTGGTGTCGGAGACGGCAACAGTGGAGGAGTGCTCCCGTCTCTCTCCCTCGCGCCTGGTCCGGGCGGTGATCGCCACCCGGTGGCCGGAGGCGGCCAGCGCCACAGCCACCGCTCTGCCGATGCCGCGGCTGGCCCCGGTGACCAGCGCGACCGGAGCCCCCTCCGGTTCGGTCATGGAGTCATTCTCCACCCTCGTCGCGGAGCACGCGTCGCCGACCGGCGAACCGCCTGGCCCGACGGCCCACGATACGGTCGTGCTCCGGTGCAGAGGAGGGTGTCCGTGGGCCAGCCAGCGGAGGGGAGTGGGGGAGTGGGGAGGTCGGTGGTCCGACGACATCGCGGCGGTCCGGCGGTCGGCCGATGAGCCGCCCCCTCCCGCGCCTCACCCCCGAGGTCGAGTTCTTCTGGACCTCGGGGAAGGACGGCGTGCTCCGATTCCGACGTTGCCTCCACTGCCAGGCGCTGCAGCACCCCCCCGGGCCCGTCTGCCGGACCTGCGGTTCGGACCGGTTGGAGATCACCACCGTGGCCGGCACCGGTGTGGTGGTGGGGTTCACCGTGAACGAGCACCTCTGGAACCCTGATCTCCCGCCTCCGTATGTGGTTGCCGTCGTGGCCATCGACGAAGATCCTCGGGTCCGGCTCACCACCAATCTGATCGACGCCGACCTCGGCCGGTTGGCGGTGGGCTGCCGGGTCGAGGTCCGTTTCGAGCAGGTCGAAGACGTGTGGCTCCCGGTGTTCACGCCCCGCTCCGACCGCATCGACCCCGGCCCGGTCCCAGCCGACGACCCGGCCGCCCGCCATGTCAGGCCCATGGTCAGCGCGGAGAAGTTCGAGGACAAGGTGGCGTTCACCGGTATCGGGATGTCCCGGATCGGCCGCCGCCTGGGCGTGGACCCGCTCGGCCTGACGGTGGAGGCGTGCCGACGGGCCGTGGCCGACGCCGGCCTGGTCATGGGCGACATCGACGGCCTGTGCACCTACCCGGGCGGGGCGGCCGCCGGGGGGCACTCCGAAGGTGGCATCACCGCGCTGGAAGAGGTGCTGCGGATCCGGCCCACCTGGTTCAACGGGGCCATGGAGACCCCCGGCCAGGGTGGTTCGGTGGTGGCGGCCATGCTGGCCGTGGCGGCCGGGCTGTGTCGGCACGTGCTCTGCTTCCGTACGGTGTGGGAGTCCACCTGGACCGATCGCCTCCGCCGGCAACCCCCCGCCGGGGGCGGCACGCCGCGGGTGGAGGGCGACTTCATGTCGTGGCGCCTCCCCTACGGGGCCATGAGCGCGGCCAACTGGATCGCCATGAACGCCTCCAACCACTTCCACCGCTACGGGACCACCCGGGAGGCCCTGGCCACCATTGCGGTGAACGCCCGGCGGAATGCCGGTCTCAACCCCGACGCCATCTACCGCGAGCCGCTGTCACGCGAGGACTACTTTGCGGCCCGGATGATCAGCAGCCCGTTCGGGCTCTACGACTGCGACGTCCCCTGTGACGGCGCCATCGCCGTCGTGGTGTCGGCGGCCGAGACGGCCGGGGACCGCCCCCACCCTCCGGTGCTGGTGGATGCGGTAGGCACTCAGATCATCGACCGTGTCAGTTGGGACCAGGGCACCCTGAGCCACGAGCCCCAGACCGTGGGGCCGGCCGCCCACCTGTGGTCGCGCACCACCCTCCGCCCCGACGACGTGGACGTCGCCGAGCTCTATGACGGCTTCACCTTCAACTGCCTGAGCTGGATCGAGGCGCTGGGCTTCTGCGGAATCGGCGAAGCCGGCGACTTCCTGGCTGATCCGGCCCGGATCGGCCTCGGAGGGCAGCTACCCCTCAACACCTTCGGCGGTCAGCTCTCCGCCGGCCGCACCCACGGGTACGGATTCATCCACGAGGCCGTCGTCCAGCTGCGGGGGGAGGGTGGCGCGCGCCAGGTCGACGGAGCGGAAGTGGCGGTGGTCAGCACCGGCGGAGGGACCCCGGGCGGCTGCTTCCTCCTGACCAGGGCGCGGTGAGGAGGAGCGGTCGGCGGCCGGATGGTGCCGGACCGTGGTGGCCGTCGGGATCGGTAGTCTGGCCGGCGACGAGCCGCCGGCGGGGGACCGGCGGTCTCCGCCGGGTGACCAGACAGTGACGAGGAGTGCCCCATGACATCGGTCGGACTGGGCGACGGCACGCCGTACGGGACGCGGATCCGTCAGGTGGCCATGGAGCACCCCGAACGGACCGCGGTGCTGTTCTCGGCCGAAGACGGCACGGAACGGGCGGTGACCTGGCGCCAATTGGACGAGCGCTCCACCCAGCTGGCCCGGGTCATGGCCGACCGTGGGGTGGCGGTCGGGGAGTACCTGGCCATCTGCCTCAAGAACTCACCCGAGCACCTGATGGCCTGCTTCGCCGGTTGGAAGGTGGGGGCGGTGGTGATCCCCATGCGGTGGGACCTCCCGGAGTGGGAGCGGGTGCGGGTGCTGGCCACCATCGGGCCCCGGCTGGTGGTCGATGCTGCCCACACGGACGTCTTCGAGGAGAGCCTCGGTGCCTCCACCGAGCCCCTGCCCGAGGTCACCGCGCCCCACGGCTGGGGTGTATGCAGCTCGGGATCGACCGGGACCCCGAAGGCCATCGTGATCAAGAACCCGGGCATCTTCTACGCCAGCCTCCCGACCAACACCGTGGTCGAAGCCTACGGACCGCTGACCCGGCCCCAGCGCATCCTGGTGCCGGCGCCGCTGTACCACACCAACGGATTCACCGCCACGCGCAATCTGATGGCCGGGGACGACATCGTCCTCCTGGAGCGGTTCAACGCCCCCCGGATCCTCGACCTGATCGAGCGGCACCGGGTGACCGGTTTCATCGGCGCCACCCCCATGTTGCAGCGGGTGGCTCAGGTCGAGGGCATCGAGTCGCGGGACCTCTCGTCACTCGAGTGGGTCCAGCAGGGCGCCTCGCCCCTGCCGGTCTGGCTCGGGCGCCGGTGGTGTGAGCTGGTGGGGCCGGAGCGCTTCTTCATGAGCTACGGGGCCTCGGAGATGCACGGCCTGGTGGTGTGCCGGGGCGACGAGTGGATCAGCCACCCGGGCACCCTCGGGCGCGGTATCAACGACACCGAGATCAGGATCCTCGACGGGGACGGGCTCGACCTCCCGCCCGGGGAGATCGGGAGCATCTACATGCGCACCCCCACCGGCCCGGCCGCCTCCTACAAGGGGGACGACGTGACCCCCATGCCCCGTACCGACGACGGGTTCGTGACCGTCGGTGACCTCGGGTGGTTGGACGAGGACGGGTTCCTGTTCATGGCCGACCGGCGATCCGACATGATCGTGACCGGCGCGGTCAACGTGTACCCCGCCGAGGTCGAGGCGGCCTTGAGCGAGCACCCCGGCATCGCCGACGTGGTGGTCATCGGGCTCCGGGACCCGGAGTGGGGGCGCCGGGTCCATGCCATCGTCCAGCCCGTGGGCTCCTCGGCCGGGCTCCCCGCCGAGGAGGTCATGGCCTTCGCCAGGGACCGGTTGGCCTCCTACAAGGTCCCCAAATCGGTGGAGTTCGTCGAGCACATCGCCCGCAGTGACGCCATGAAGTTGAGCCGGGCGGCACTGGTCGAGGAGCGGGAAGGGCCCGAGCCGGGTGACGGGCCGGCCGCCCGGGCCGGGGCCCGGGCCTGACCCCTGGAATCGGACCGGCGAGGACCGGCGTGGTCGACGGAGGCCGGATCGGCCGGCTCCGCGTGGTCGACGGAGGCCGGTCGGTGGCATGGCGGGACCGAGGGCCCGAGGTATACCGTGGGCCGGTCGACCGGGGGCACGAGGTCGGCGTCACCGCCCGGCCTCGCCCAGTCGCGTACGCCCGGTGGTCCCGCCCGTGGGCCGCGCAAACCCGGCCCGACACCCACGCATCACGACCACGAGGAGACGGATCAGCGCCATGCCCGAGTACGAGTTCCTGCAGTTCGAACGGCTTGACGAGGGCAGGGTGGTCCGGATCCTCCTGGACCGGCCCGACACCCGCAACGCGCAGAACCGCGGCCTGCTGGTCGAATTGGACGACGCCTTCCGGGTGGCGGAGGAGGACGACACCGTTCGGGTGGTGATCCTGGGCGGCACCGGGAAGCTCTTCTCCTCCGGGCACGACATGGGCTCGGCCAAGGCGGCCGAGGAGCGCACCAGCCACCCCACCAGCCAGATCAACGGGGCGACCAGGGTGGGGGCCGAAGCCCGCATGCTCCAGGAGTGGCACTACTACTTCCAGAACACCCTCCGGTGGCGGAACCTGCGCAAGATCACCGTCGCCCAGGTCCAGGGCACGGTCTTCGCCGCCGGCCTCATGCTCATGTGGGCGTGCGACCTGATCGTCGGGGCGGAGAACGTCCTCTTCGCCGACGTAGTGGGCACCCGGCTCGGCATGTGCGGGGTCGAGTACTTCGGTCATCCGTGGGAGTTCGGCCCCCGTCGGACCAAGGAGCTGATGCTCACCGGCGACGCCATCGACATCAACGAGGCCCACCGACTGGGCATGGTCTCGAAGATCTTCCCCACCGAGGAGCTGAGCGAGCGGACCCTCGAGTACGCCAAGCGGATCGCCGAGTTGCCCACGGTCACCGCCCTGCTGATCAAGGAGTCGGTGAACCAGACCGTGGACAACATGGGCTTCTACAACTCGCTCCAGGCCTGTTTCACACTGCACCAGTTGAACCACGCCCACTGGGCCGAGGTGCACGAGAACAAGTACCCGGTGGCCCTCCCAGAGGACGGCGTGGCCGACTGGAAGAACTCGCCCCCGGTCCGCCTGGCCGTGCCCGACGCCGTCGAGGGCCCGGTGCCCAGCCGCAAGTAGCCGCGGCCGCGGTCAGCCGGTGGGTCGGCCCATCCGGTGCACCGGCACACTCGAGAACCCCGCCACATTGGACATCCGGACCCGCTGGCAGCCGGCCTCGTCCACCTCGTAGGAGGGCCACCGTTTGGCCAGCTCCTCGATGGCGATCCGGCTCTCCATGCGGGCCAGGGCCGCTCCCAGGCAGCTGTGGATGCCGTAGCCCAGGCCGAGAGCCAGGCTGGCCGGCCGATCGATCTCGAAGGTGTCGGGATCGTCGTAGAAGCGCTCGTCCCGGGTGGCGGACCCGGTCACCAAGATGGTCGGGAAGCCGGCCGGCACGGTTACGCCCCCGAAGACCGAGTCGCGCACGGAGAACCGCCCCTGATACTGGGACGGCGGGTAGTAGCGGAGGATCTCCTCCACGGCGCCCGGGACCTTCGACGGATCCTCGATGACTTTGCCGTACTGGTCAGGGTACCGGTGGAACAGGACGACGGCGTTGCCGACCAACTTGGTGACCGTCTCGGCACCGGCCCCGCCCAGCAGGCCGGTGAATCCGGCGATCTCGCCGTCGTCGAGCTGGGTCATCTGGCCGTCACCGCGGTCCACTTCGACCTGGGTCAGCCGGGAGATCATGTCGTCGCCGGGGTTCTTGCGCTTCTCCTGGGTGAGGCCCTGCCAGTAGCTGCCGCTCTCCATTTGGGCCTGCACCCCTTCGGGGGTCGGATCCATCTGGCCCGGCTCGCGGTGCAGGCCGATGTCGAGCCAGTGGCGGATCTGCTGACGCTCGCCCTCGGGGACCCCGAGCATCCGGCAGATGATCTCGACCGGAAACGGGGCGCTGAAGTCGGCCACCGCGTCGAAGCCCTCGGCATCGTCGAAGGGAGCCAGGAAGCTCTGGATCACTTCCCGGACCATCGGCTCGAGGGCACCGACCGCCCGCGGGGTGAACACCCGGCTCACCAGGGCGCGGAGGCGGTCGTGCTCGGGCGGGTCCATCATGATGATGGATCGGTACATCTTGATGATCTTCGGATCGGTGTTGAGGGTGGAGAGGTCCACACCATGACTGCTCGAGAAGGTCTGCCAGTCCTTGTGGGCGGCACAGACGTCCTCGTAGCGGAACAGGGCCCAGAAGCCGTAGTGCTCGTTGAAGTACACCGGGGCCTCGTCGCGCAGCCGGCGGTAGAGGTCGTAGGGATCGTTGAAGTACTGGTCGGAGAACGGGTCGAATTGGGCGGGGGCCTCACTTGCCGCGGGATCGGTCATGGTGCCCCCTTCGGGTCGGGCCCCTCGGGCTGGATCGCTCCGTTTTCGCATGGTACCGGGGCCGGGACGGTGCCAGGGGGAGGGTACCGGCCGGGCGGTGCCAGGGAGGTCGCAGGCGCCGGGGCGGGCGCGGCGGATGGCGATCCCACGCGCATATCGATGGTACGTAGGGGGGCCGGGTTGCCTCCGATCGGCGCTGCTTCGGACGGGTGGACCGTGCGGCGCCGGGGTCGTGCAACAGTGTCGTACCGATTGAAGTGTCCCCTACCGATCCGCCGATCAGAACTCGCTCTCCGAGACGGGGTGGGCGAGGGAGGAGTTGGCCCGATGGACCTCAACCCTTCCGAGGAACAGCAGCAACTCATCGAGGCCTTCGGCGCGCTCTACGCCAAGGAGTCCCCCCCGGAGCGGGTACGCGCCGCCGAGCCCCTGGGCCACGACCCCGAACTCTGGCGCCGGCTCTGCGAGGTGGGGGCACTGGAGATGGCGGTCGCTGAGGAGTCGGGTGGTTGGGGGGCGAGTCTGTTGGATCTGGCCCTGGTGGCCGAGCAGCACGGGCGGTTTCTCGGCTCCGCACCCCTGCTGGAGGCTCAGGTCGCAGCGCGGCTGTTGGCCCGCGCCGACGGAGCTGCGGGACGGTCCCTCCTGGAGTCCCTCCTCCCCGGCGGGAGTCTCGTCACCCTGGCCCTCCACCCGCCCCGGGGCGGGGCGCTGCTCATGGTGCCGTCCGGGGCGGTGGCCGATACGGTGGTCTACGTGGAGGGGGACCGGCTCCTCAGTCACGCCGTCGACGGCAACCGGACGACGGTCAGCAACCTCGGCTCCATGCCGGTGGCCGACGTCGAGGTAGGCACTGGCGGGACGCTGCTGGCCTCTGGCCCGGCGGTCGGACCGTGGTTCGAGCGGGCCCGGGACGAGTGGATGGTGCTCATGGCCAACGCCCTGGCCGGGATGGGGGCGCGCTCCATCGAGATCGGCGTGGAGTACGTGAAGGAGCGACAGGCCTTCGGGGCGCCCATCGGCTCGTTCCAGTCGGTGGCCCACGGCCTGGCCGACGCCGCCACCGCGGTGGACGGCGGCGCCCTGCTGGCCCGGGAGGCGGCCTGGGCTGCGTCTGAAGAGCCGGGCCGGGCCGCAGAACTGGCCGCGCTGGCCTGCGCCTTCAATGCTGAGGCGGCGCGGGAGGCCAGCTACCGGAGCCTCCACTACCACGGAGGCTACGGATTCATGCTGGAGTTCGACATCCAGCTGTTCTTCCGCCGGGCCAAGGCCTGGCCGGCCCAGTTCGGGGAGCCGTCGGCCCTCTACGCCAGGGCCGAGGGACACCGTCTCGCCCGGTCCGACGGGGAGGTCTGAGCGTGGACTTCCGTCTGGGTGAGCGCAGCGAGATGTTCCGCCAGGAGGCCCGGGCCTTCCTGGACGAGGCCTTCACCGACGAGGTGAAGGACCACATCCACCGGACCGGGATCCACCACAACTGGGACTTCCACCGCGCTTTGGTGGAGCGGGGCTGGCTGGCTCCGGGTTGGCCCGAGGAGTTCGGTGGTCAGGGCCGCGACCCCATGGAGATGCTGGCCTTCGCCGAGGAGTTCCAGAGGGCCGGGGCCCCCACCTACGGCGTGGGCACCACCCTCATCGTGGCCAACATCATCCGCCACATCGGAACCGACGATCAGAAGCGCCTGATCCTGCCGCCTGCCCTGGGCGGGGAGATCATCATCGTGCTCGGCCTCACCGAGCCCGAGTCGGGCTCGGACGTGGCCGCGGCCCAGACCCGGGCGGTGCGGGACGGCGACCAGTGGGTGATCAACGGGCAGAAGATGTTCACCACCAACGCCCAGGAGGCCGACTACGCCTTCATGCTGACCCGGACCAACCCGGATCTCCCCAAGCACCAGGGCCTGACCACCTTCCTGGTCCCCCTCAAGCAGCCCGGGGTGGAGATCCAGCCGGTGTACACCCTCTCGGGTGAGCGGACCAACCTCACCTTCTACTCCGACGTCCGCGTGGACGACTCCCTGCGTCTCGGCGAGGTCGACGGCGGATGGGACGTCATGGGCCTCATGCTCACCTTCGAGCGGGCCGGGGCCCAGGGCGGCGAGTCGGTCCGACTGCTGGCCTCCATGGAGCAGTGGGCCCGCACCGCCGTCGACGGGGAGGGCCGACCCAGGGGCGAGGACCCTGATGTTCGGGCCCGCCTGGGTCGCGCTGCGGCGGAGAACGAGATCAGCACCTTGCTAGCCCGCCGGTGTGCCTGGGTCAACGAGTCGGGCCGCCTGCCCGGTGTCGAGGGCTCGATGGGAAAGCTCTTCTCTTCCGAGGCCCTCACCCGCCAGGCGGCCGATTTCGTGGACCTGCTGGGGCCCGACGGGTTGAGGAGCCAGGGCGATCCGACCGCCCTGGCCGATGGGGCGGCCGACTACGCCTTCCGCTTCGCCCTCGGCGCCACCACCTACGGCGGGACCAGCGAGATCCAGCGCAACATCATCGCCCAACGGGGTCTCGGTCTGCCTCGGGGGCGTTGAGCCGGGGCGAGTCGGGCCGGTGCCCCGCGTTTGGGTCGCACCCCTGCCCCGCCGGTAGTGTCTGACTTCCGATGAGGCTGTCCACGACCTATCGCCCGCCGGCCGCCGACCGGTATCGGCAACCCGGAGGGGCGTGGGACGTGCCCACGCTGGACGTGGTGATGGGTCGCCACCCGGTGGGCGGGGATGCCGCCGTGGTCGACGGCACCCGCCGGACGAGTGCCGTCGAGCTGGAGGCCATGGTGGCCGGTTTGGCCGGCAGTCTCCGCCGGCTCGGCGTCCGGCGCGGCCAGGTGGTCACCTGGCAGCTGCCCAACTGGCTCGAGGCCGTCGTCCTGTTCCGGGCCTGCTGGAGGCTGGGGGCCGTGGCCGCGCCCCTTCACCACCAGGTGGGGGCGACCGAGGTGGCCCACATGGTGGACGTCCTCGAACCGGCCGTGGCGTTCTCCGCCGGAGGCCTCCCTCTGTCCGACGCCGACCGGGTGGTACCGGTCCGCGGCGGCCAGGACGGGTTCACCGGACTGTTGGGCGGACCGCCGGTGACGGTGAGTCCCAGCCGCCCCTCCGACCTGGCCGTGGTCATCTTCACCTCGGGGTCGACCGGCACGCCCAAGGCGGTGCTCCACACTCAGCGGGGCCTGGCCACCAAGGCCCTCACCATGGGCGGGGTCCACGGGCTCTCCGGTGAGGACGTCGTAGTGATGCCGGCCCCGATGGCCCACGTGTCCGGCCTGCTCAATGCGGTGCTGGTCCCCGGGGCCCACGGCATCCGTGCCGTGCTCATGGAGCGCTGGGACCCCGACCGGGGGCTGGCCCTCATCGAGGAGGAGCGGGTCAGCTTCATGATCGGGCCCCCGCCGCTCTTCCTGTCCATCCTCGAGCACCCGGCGTTCGAACCGGGCAAGGTCAAGAGCATTCGGGTGGTGTCCAGCGGGATGATGGGCGTCAGCCCCGAGTTCATCGAGGAGGCGAGCAGCGGGCTCGGGGCCATCGTGAAGCGGAGCTACGGCTCGACCGAGGCCCCCACCGTGTCCACCTGTACCAACGAGGATCCCCCCGAGCGATGCCGCGACTCGGACGGACGGGCCATCGGGGAAGCCGAGATCCGGGTCGTGGATCCGGCCACCCGCCGCCGCCGCCGACCCGGCCGGGTGGGCGAGGTGTGGATCCGGGGCCCCGAACTGTTCGCCGGCTACGCCGACCCCGACCAGACGGCGGACGCCGTCCATCGGGGGTGGTTCCGCAGCGGTGACCTCGGGGTGATGGACGCCGAGGGCTGGCTGACCATCACCGGGCGGTTGAAGGACCTGATCATCCGGGGCGGGGAGAACATCTCGTCCGCCGAGGTGGAGCGGGCCCTCGAACTCCACCCCGACATCGTCCAGGCGGTGGTGGTCGGGTGCCCCGACCAGAGGCTCGGTGAGTCGGTGGCCGCCTTCGTCGTCGCCCGCACCACCATCGACGTCTCCGAGTGCCGGCGCTGGTTCGAGGAGCACGGCCTGGCCCGCTTCAAGACACCCGAGGTGGTGGTCCAGGTGGACCAGCTGCCGGCGCTGGCGGCCGGCAAGCCCGACCGGGCCGCCCTGAGGGCCCGGGCCGCCACGCTCCGGGCGCTGCGGTGAGGGCGCCCGGGGCGGGGCGGGGCGGCACCGACCTCGAGGAAGGGTCGGTGCCGTGGACCTCTCGCTGACCGCCGAGGAGAAGGCTTTCCGCGACGAGGTGCGGGTGTGGCTGGAGGCCAACGTGGAGTTGCCGGCCCGCTTCCGCTCCCTGGAGGAGGAGTTCGCCTGGGGCCGCGCCTGGCAGGCCCGCATGGCGCGGGACCGGTGGGTGGGTATCCACTGGCCCGAGCAGTACGGCGGGCGGGGTGCGTCCCCGCTCCAGGTGGCCATCTTCAACATGGAGTACGCCCGGTCCCGGGCGCCCCAGCCGGTCAACCGCAACGGCATCAACCACGTGGGTCCGACCATCCTGGCCCACGGCACCGAGGCCCAGAAGCAGCGGTGGTTGCCCCGCATCCTCGACGCCGAGGACATCTGGTGCCAGCTCTTCAGCGAGCCGGGCTCGGGCTCGGACCTGGCCTCGCTGACCACCCGGGCCATCCCCACCGACGAGGGGTGGGTACTGCAGGGACAGAAGGTCTGGACCAGCTACGCCCAGTTCGCCCGGTGGGGCATCGCCCTGGTCCGCACCGACCCTGACGCCCCCAAGCACAGAGGCCTCTCCTACCTGGTGGTCGACATGACCGCCCCCGGCATCGAGATCCGGCCCCTGGTCACCATCACCGGCGAATCCGAGTTCAATGAGGTCTTTCTCGATGAGGTGTTCGTCCCTTCCGACTGCCTGGTGGGCGGCCTGAACCAGGGCTGGGCGGTGGCCAACACCACCTTGGCCCACGAGCGGGGGACGACCTTCCCCTTCAAGGAGCAGGTGGTCCACGAGGTGTTCCTGGAGGAGCTCTACCGTCTGGCGGAGCAGAACGGGTCGTTCGAGGACCCCGACGTGGCCGACGCCTTGGCCGAGGCCGCGGTGAAGCTCCGGGTCTTCCGCCTCCTCAACTGGCGGACCCTCACCCGGCTGACCCAGGGCCACGAGCCCGGCCCCGAGTCGAGTGTGGTGAAGCTGGCCTGGACCGACATGTCCCAGACCATGGCCGAGGCGGCCCTGCACGTGGTGGGAGACGCCTCGCCGCTGTGGGGCGACGCCACCGACAATCCCATGGGCGGGAAGTGGCAGCACCAGTGGCTGTGGTCCAGGGCCGCCAGCATCGCCGGCGGGACGAGCGAGATCCAGAAGACCATCATCGGCGATCGGATCCTGGGCCTGCCCCGGTAGTCCGGGCCCGCTGCCCGTCCCGAAATGCGATCAGGAAACCGCCGAGGATGGAGCTGGACGCCCCACGCCCGGTTCGCCTAGTTTGTACTCGCAGTCCAACCCTGGAGGAGCGCCATGCGAGCCGTCCCACCTCCCATGGCGGAGAAGTTGATGGGGGCGGCGGAGTTGTTCGCCGATCGAGGGCTCGACGGCACCAAGACCGAGGACATCGCGGCGGCCACCGGCGTTCCGAAGGCCACCATCTACTACTACTTCGAGGGCAAGGAGCAGGTGTTGTCCTTCATCTTCGGGGTGGTGCTGGACGCGGTCCGCGACGCGGTGGTGTCGGCGGTGGAAGGCCCCGGAACCGCCGCCGACCGACTCCGCGCCGTGATCCGCAACCACCTGCAGGTCTTCGCCACGTACCCGCACGCCAGCCAGGCCCTCCACTTCGACCTGGGTCGGGCCGCCCGCCTGCCCGAGGTGGCGGCCCGGTCGAACGCCTCGTTCATCGAGCCGGTCGCTGGACTGCTGGCCGAGGGGGCGCGAGGACCGGAGTCTGCGTCCGGTGCCCGACCCCAGGCTCACCGCGGTGGCCGTCCTCGGTGCCATCAGCACCGCGGCCATCCACGTGACGGCCATCGACGTGGGCCCTCCGGTGGCGGAGCTCGAGGCGGTCGTCGCACCCCTGGTCCTGGAGGGCCTGTTGCCACGGAGCGAGACATGAGCGCAGCCCCGGGAATCGGCACCGCGCTGGTGGTGGGCGGGGGCTCTGGCATCGGCGCCGCGGTGGCCGACGCCCATCGACGCCAGGGCACCCCGGTCACCGTGTGGGACATCGCCGGCCACCCCGACGTGCGTTGTGACGTGGCCGACCCGGGGTCGGTCGACGCTGCCCTGGCCGCCACGGTGGAACGCCAGGGGGTGCCCAGCTGGACCACCGTCACCGCCGGCGTGGGTCACAGCGGCCCGCTCCTCGACGTCCCGGTGGAGGAGTGGGACCGGGTCCTGGCCGTCAACGCCCGCGGGCCGCTGCTGGTGCTGCGGGCCGTGGCCCGGGCCCTGTGCGAGGCCGGGTCGGGCGGGTCCCTGGTGGCCACCTCCAGCGTGAGTGCCCACCTGGTGGACCGGGGCATGGGCACCTACTGCGCCTCGAAGGCGGCGCTCAGCATGCTGGTCCGGGTGGCGGCGTTCGAGTGGGCCCCTTACCGGATCCGGGTGAACGCCGTGGGCCCGGGGGTCACCCGGACCCCGATGCTCGGACGGGCCCCCGTGGACTCGGGCTGGCTCCACGGTGTGGCCGAGCGCACGCCGCTCGGACGACTGGGCCAGCCGGCGGACATCGCCGAGACGGCACTCGGCCTCCATGCCATGGAGTGGGTCACCGGTCAGATCGTGGACTGCGACGGCGGCCTCTCGCTCTACAGCCCGATCGACTCCTTCCGTCCCTCGGGGTCGTCGCCGTGATCGGGCCGGGCCGGGTCCCCGCACGTCGGCGCTCCGGCGCCACCCCCGAGGTGGTCGTCGTCGGCGGCGGCCTCGGCGGCATCGCCACCGGGGTGAAGCTGCGCCAGGCCGGCATCGGGACCTTCACCATCGTCGAGCAGTCGGCCGGCCCCGGCGGGACCTGGTGGGACAACCGGTACCCCGGGGCCGAAGTCGACGTGGGCTCGCACCTCTACTCCTTCTCGTTCAAGTCCTTCGACTGGAGCCGGACCCACGCTCGCCAGCCCGAGCTGCACCGCTACATCGAGGCGGTGGTGGAGCAGTTCGACCTCCGACCGCACTTCCGGTTCAACGCCAAGGTGGAGCGGGCGGTGTGGGACGAGGCCAGCCACACCTACACGGTCTCCCTGGACAGCGGGGAGGAGCTCATCGCCGACGTGGTGGTCAGCGCGGTCGGGCTGCTCAACCATCCCCGCTACCCGGACTGGCCCGGTCTGGAGGACTTCGCCGGCCCCTGCTTCCACACCTCGCGCTGGGAGCACCACCACGATCTGTCGGGCAAGCGGGTGGCGGTGGTGGGCACCGGCTCCACCGCGGCGCAGCTCGTGCCGGCCATCGTCGGGACGGCGGGTCGGGTCACCCTGTTCCAGCGCGAGCCGGGCTGGGTCATCCCCAAGGGGGACCGTGACTTCACCGACGAGGAGCGGGCCGGCTACCGGCACTGGTGGGCCCGGCGCCGGGAGCGGATCCGGCTGCTCTACCAGCTGGAGCGAAACCAGCTCCGCGGGGACATCCATCGCCCCGGCTCCAAGCTCAACACGCTGCGGGAACAGCAGTGCCGCAAGTACATCGCCGCCGTGTTCAAGCAACGGCCCGACCTGGCCGAGGCCGTGACTCCGACCTACCCCTATCCCGGCAAGCGACCGGTCCTGTGCGGCGACTTCTATCCCGCGTTGTTGCGCCCCGATGTCGAGCTGGTGCCGCACGCGGTCGTCTCGGTCACCGAGACGGGGGTGGTGGACGACACGGGGCAGGAGCACCCGGTCGACATCCTGGTCCTGTCCACCGGGTTCCAACCGTCCAACTACCTGGCCACCCTGGAGGTCGTCGGGCGCGGGGGCCGCTCCCTCAGGGAGGAGTGGGCCGGAGAGCCCCGAGCCTTCCTGGGCATCACCGTCCCCGGCTTCCCCAACTTCTTCATGCTGTACGGACCCAACACCAACGGGGGCGAGATCGTGACCCACCTCGAGCGCCAGGCCGAGTACGCCGTGCGCGCCGTCAAGCGCATGGCCCGAAGCGATGTGGTGGCCGTCGACGTGAAGCGGTCGTACTACGAGCGGTACAACCGCTGGCTGCAGCAGGCCATGGTGGGCACGGCATGGACGGTGAGCAACAACTACTACAAGTCGGCCTCGGGGAGGATCGTGACCCAGTGGCCGTACGGCTCGGTGCCCTATGGGATCCTGACCAAGACTCTCGGCCCGCTCTCGCAGGTCACCACGAGGAGGAAGCCGGCCGGCCCTCCGGATCCTTCGCCCGACGGACCGCCAACCGCCGGACGGGTGGCGACGGGGACGACAGCGGACCGATGACCCGTCGGGGCGGGACCCTGCGTCGGCGGCGAACCTGGGAGGGTGTGGCGTGCTGGATCTGGTGATACGGGGCGGGACGGTGGTGGACGGGTCGGGCGCGACGCCCCGGACCGCGGACGTGGCCGTGGAGGACGGGATGATCACCGGGGTGGGGGTGGTGACCGACCGAGCGGCCCGGACGTTGGACGCGGCGGGACTGCTGGTCACCCCGGGCTTCGTCGACGTCCATACCCACTTCGACGGCCAGGCCACCTGGGACCCGCTCCTCAGTCCGTCGTGCTGGCACGGTGTCACCACCGCAGTCCTCGGCAACTGCGGCGTGGGGTTCGCCCCGGTCCGCCCGGGCGAGCGCCAATTCCTGGTGGAGCTGATGGAAGGGGTGGAGGACATCCCGGGAACGGCCCTGGCCGAGGGGATCCAGTGGGGCTGGGAGTCCTTCCCGGAGTACCTGGACGCACTCGACGCCATGCCCCGGGCCATGGACGTCGGCGCCCAGGTCCCCCACGCCGCGGTCCGGGCCTACGTGATGGGCCGACGGGCCGGCGAGGACGCCACCTCCGACGAGATCGAAGCCATGCGGGCCATCGTGGTCGACGGCCTCCGGGCCGGCGCCCTCGGCTTCTCCACTGGCCGGACCTCGGGCCACCGCGACGTCCACGGCCGACCGGTGCCCGGCACCTTCGCTCCCCAGGAGGAGGTGGCCCGCCTGCTGGACGCGGTGGCCGAGGTGGGGCACGGCGTGGTCGAGATCGTGCCGGCCGGCGTGGGGGGAGTCGAGGCCGGCGATGCCGAGGGCGCCATGGATGCGGAGATGGAGTGGATGCTCCGTCTGGCGGTGGAGACCAAGGTGCCCATGACCTTCCTGGTGCTGCAGAACAACCTCGAGCCCGACGCGTGGCGAACCTGGTTCGAGCAGGCCCGGGCGGTCAACGCCGCCGGGGCCACCCTCCGTCCTCAGGTGGCCAGTCGCTGCTTCGGGATGCTGATGGGCCACCAGTCGCGGATGAACCCGTTCCAGTACAGCGCCACCTACGCCGGTCTCAGCGACCTGAGCCACGACGCCAGGATGGAGCGTCTGGCCGACCCGGGGGTGCGGTCCGGCATCCTCGGCGACCTGGCCGACGGAGTGTCCCGGGCCGACGCCCCGGGCCTCGACCAGCTGACCCGGAAGACCTTCGAGCACCTCTTCCCGCTGGGCGATCCGCTCGAGTACGAACCGACCCGCGACCAGAGTGTGGCCGCCCGCGCCGCCCGGGAGGGCCGCGACCCCTGGGAGGTCGCCTACGACCTCCTGCTCGGCGCCGGCGGCCGCGAGTTCCTCCTCCTCCCGCTGCTCAACTACGGCCGCGGTTCCTATGACGGCCTCTTCGAGATGATGAGCGACCCGCTGACCGTGCAGGGCCTGGGCGACGGTGGGGCCCACACCTCCATCATCTGCGACGCCAGCATGACCACCTACCTGCTCACCCACTGGGCCCGGGACCGCACCCGCGGGCCCCGGATTCCCGTCCAGTCGGCGGTGCGCCGGCTGACCAGCGAACCGGCCGCCTTCTACGGACTGGCCGACCGGGGGACGCTGGCTCCCGGGATGCGGGCCGACATCAACGTGATCGACTTCGAGAGGCTCGCCCTCCGCTACCCCGAGCGGGTCGCCGACCTGCCGGCCGGGGCCACCCGCCTGATCCAGAGGTCGGAGGGCTACGTGGAGACCATCGTCAGGGGGGAGACGGTGATGGCGGACGGGGAGAGCACCGGCGCCCGGCCCGGCCGGCTGATCAGAGGCGGATCGGCCGCGGCCACCCGCTGAGCGGTGGGTCAGGAGCGGAGCGGGGCGATGACCGTCTCCCCGTACTGCTCCAATCCCTCCAGGGCCTGGGTCAGCGAGGTACCCGGTACCCCGGTGCCGGCCCAGGTCACCCCGAGGCCGGTCAACCGGTCGAGGCCTTCCCGGTGGGCGTCGGGATCGAAGCGGTGGTCCCCGGGGGTCCCGCCCTCGGGTGTGCCGAAGCAGACGTCGATCTCCGAGCGGTCCCGCCCCTCGTCCTCCACGAAGGTCCAGAGCTCCTCCAGCATGGCCGAGAGGTCCTCCACCGACTCCAGTGGCGGCGTCTTGGTGGTCTTGGACAGCGCTCGCGGCGCCGGGAAGGGCGTCCACCCGTTCCCATAGCGGGCCACCCGCCGGCGGGACAGCCGGCTGTTCCCGCCGATCCAGATGGGGGGCGGCTGGGTGGGCTTGGGGTTGGCCGTGATCCCGGGGGCGTCGATGCCCGGTCCGACATAGGTGAAGTCGTCCTGGGTCCATGCTCCCCGTAGCACCTCGACGGCCTGGTCGAAGAGGGCGTTCCGTTGTTCGAAGTCGATGCCCAGTGCCTTGTACTCGCCCCGCAGGTACCCGGTGGCCACAGCCAGGGTGAATCGCCCCTCGGACAAGAGGTCGATGGTGGCTACGAGCTTGGCCACGATGAGGGGATGGCGGTAGGGGAGCACCACGATGTTGGGGATGAGCCGGATGGTCTCGGTGACGGCGGCACAGAAGGTCAGGGCGGCGAAGGGGTCCAGGGCATCGTGGCCACCGGCCCGCAGCCAGCGGTCGGTGGGGGCCGGGTGGTCGGTGAAGCCGATGCCGTCGAAGCCGACCCGCTCGGCGGTCCGGGCAAATCGGAGGATGGCGTCCCGGCTCATCAACTCCGGACTGTAGGGATGGGTGACCAGGGGGTACGTGACCGAGAAGCGCATGCGTTGGAAGGTAGCACCCGGCTTCGGGCCGACCCCGAGGCCGCGGTAACGGCCGGCTGGGCTCACGCCGCCATGCTCACGCCGCGCCGCTCGCGCCGCCCGGTACTGCCGCGCCCGCCCACGCCGCCCGGCACTCGAGTCTCGGCCGGGTTCTCGTGGCCATGAGTCACGTGCCAAGCTGGCCGGCGTGCTCCGGGGGTGGGAGGTCGTCGAGTGGGCGTGGTGAGGGTGGAACGTACTGGGGACGTGGTCCTGGTCACCCTCGACCGACCCGACGTCCGCAATGCCGTCGACCACCACCTGGCCTCGGCCCTGTGCGACGCCCTCGATCAGTCTCAGGGAGCGGGGGCCATCGTCATCACGGGGGCCGACCCGGCCTTCTGCGCCGGACTGGACCTTCGCTCGCTGGGTGTCGACTCGTTCGCCGACCTCCCACCGTTCGTGGACGTGGTGGCCTCCTCCGCCGTCCCGGTCATCGCCGCCGTGAACGGTCCCGCCGTCACCGGGGGCTTCGAGATCGCCCTGGCCGCCGACTTCATCGTGGCCTCGGAGCGGGCGGCCTTCGCCGACACCCACCTTCGGGTGGGCGTGTATCCCGGACCGGTGCTGGTCGACCTGCCCCGCCGGGTGGGACCGGCGTGGGCGAGGGAGATGTCGCTCACCGGCGACTTCGTGGATGCCGGTACCGCCCTGCGCATCGGGATCGCCAACCACGTGGTGCCGCACGGCGACCTGCTCCCCTTCGCCCTGGCCAAGGCGGCGTCGATCGCCGAGCAGGACCCGGCCATGGTCCGCGCCGTGCGACAGGACTGGGACGCCACCGACGGCGGCGTGCTGGCCGAGGCCCGCGAGAACCACCTCCTCCACACGAGACGGTACGTGGCCGACCGGGCCCTCTCGCCACAGAGTCTCCCGGACCGCCGCGAGTCGGTCCTCGACCGGTCCCGGGACCAGCGCCGGCCGAAGTGACGGGCATCCCGACGCGGTGAGAGTGGACACCTCGTTGTCGGGGAGGCTGGCCGGGGCCGAGGTGGTGGCGGAGCGGGCCCGCCGGGACGGATTCGATGGGCTGTTCACGGCCGAGATCCAATGCGATCCCTTCTTGGCCCTGGCCCGGATCGCCCGCCCCGATCTCGGGATGGAGATCGGCACCGGCATCGCCATCGCCTTCGCCCGCAGCCCGATGACGCTGGCGGCTACGGCCTGGGATCTCCAGGAGGCCAGCGGTGGGCGCTTCATCCTGGGCATCGGGTCGCAGGTCCGGGCCCACATCGAGCGGCGGTACTCCATGCCGTGGTCGCATCCGGCCGCCCGGATGAACGAATTCGTGAGTGCCCTCCGGGCCATCTGGGAGTCGTGGCAGGAGGGGACACGACTGGATTTCGAGGGTGACTTCTACTCGCACACCCTGATGACCCCGATGTTCGACCCTGGACCCATCCCGGTCGGGCCGCCCCGGGTGTATGTGGCCGGCGTGGGCCGGGCCATGACCGAGGTGGCGGCCGAGGTGGGAGACGGCCTCTTCGTCCACGGGTTCACCACCCGGCGCTACCTCGAGGAGGTGACGGTGCCCACCGTGGAGCGGGCCCTCCTCCGCTCGGGCCGTTCCCGCCGGCAGTTCGAGCTGAAGTACGCCCCGTTCCTGGTCACGGGGAGGGACGACGACGAGCTGGAGCGGGCTGCCGTTCCGGTGCGACAGCAGCTGGCCTTCTACGCCTCCACCCCGGCCTATCGGAGGGTGCTCGAGCTCCACGGGTGGGACGGGCTGCAGCCCGCGCTCAACGCCCTGGCCCGGGAGGGCGAGTGGGCCACCATGGCAACCCTGATCGAGCCGGCGATGCTCGACGCCTTCGCCGTGGTGGCCCCGGTCGACGAGCTGGCCGACGCCGTTGCCGCCCGGACCCGAGGTGTGGTGGACCGGGTCTCCCTCTCCGGGCTGGAGGCCCTCGGCCCGGCCGGGGTGGGCGCCCTGGTGGCGTCCCTCCAGGCGGAGGGCTGACCACGCGTGGATGGCTCAGCCCGGCGCCGGGGAGACGTCGATGAGCTCGACGGCGACCCCGTTGGGGTCGTGGACCACCGCCATGTGGACCGGGCCCGGGAGCTCGATGCGGCGGGCCGTGCCGCCCAGCCCCAGGCGCCCCAGGTGGTCCAACGTGGCATCGACCGGCAGATAGACCGAGACCAGGAAGAAGCCCACCGACGGCGCCGGCGCGAGGGGCGCGGCGGGGCCCGCACCGCCTGCGAACTCGACCAGCTCGAGCAGGCCCGAGAAGGTGTCGGCCGGGTCACCGAGGAACACGGAGCGGAGGATTCGTCCCGGGGCGTGGAACAGGGTGGGCCAGTCCCCCTCGAAGCGCTGGTCCATCTGCTCGACGAAGCCGAGACCGTCCCGCCAGAAGCGGAGGCTCCCCTCGATGTCGTCGGTGCAGACGGCGGTGTGGTGGACGTGCACGGTGGTCTTCCTCCCTTGTTCACGCGCCGAGCGGCCTCCGCCGGGCGGTCAGCTTCAGCAGGCCTCGGTCCCCGAGGTGGCCAGGTCCCGCAGCGCGGCCCGGTCCGGTTTCCCGAGGGAGAGCGTGGGCACCGCCTCCAGCCGGCACACCCGGTCCGGCTGTTTGAACCGGGTGAGTCCCCGGTCCTCGCACCACCGGCGGCACTCCTCCACCCCCATGGGCCCATCGGTGACCACGAAGGCGGCCACCCGCTCGCCCAGACGGGCGTCCGGGTAGCCCACCACCACGGCCTGACGGACCGCGGGATGGGCCTCCACGACCCGCTCGACCTCGGCGGGGACGATGTTCTCCCCACCCCGGATGATCAGCTCCCTCGTCCGCCCCACGATGGTCAGCCACCCCTCGTGGTCCACGGTGGCCAGGTCCCCGGTCCGGAACCATCCGCGGTGAAGGCCAGCCTCGTCTGGTCGGGATCGGCGTAGCCCACGAACAGCTCCGGACCCCGGAGCTGCAGCTCACCGGTCCCACCCGGGACCACGGCCCGGCCGGTGACCGGGTGGGCCAGGCGCAGCTCGGCCTGGCCCACCACCCGGCCGTCGGTGTCCCGGGCCCGTCCTGGCGGATCGTTCCAGGCCCAGGTGGTCACGGTCGGGGCCTCGGTCGAGCCGTAGGTGCGCTTGACCGCGGCTCCGAAGGCCTCGCGGGTGGCGTCCACGAACTCGGGGCTGACGGTCATGGACCCGCACGAGATGATCCGCAGGCTGGCGACCGTCTCAGACGTGCATCCGGACGCCTCGGCCATGGCCGAGAAGTAGACCGGCGGCCCGATCATGAAGGTGACCCGCTCGTCCCGGATCAGCGCCAGGGCGCCCTCGGCGTCCCACCGTTCCATGAGGACGGTCCGCATGCCCACGGTGGTGGGCAGCAGGACC
This sequence comes from uncultured Acidimicrobiaceae bacterium, assembly GCA_963717885.1. Taxonomy (GTDB): domain Bacteria; phylum Actinomycetota; class Acidimicrobiia; order Acidimicrobiales; family RAAP-2; genus Bog-756. The sequence goes on from CAVQXB010000001.1 coordinate 1,075,182, forward strand.
CCGCTCAGCAGCCCCGAGATGTGGGCCAGGGGCGCCGGCATCAGGGCCACGTCGGAGGAACGCAGGCCGTGGGCGTCGGCCATGGTCAGCGACTTGTGGGCCAGGGCGCGGTGGGTGTGGAGCACGGCCTTGGGCTCTCCGGTAGATCCCGACGTGAACAGGGCCACGGCGAGATCGGTCGGCCGCGCCGCGCCGGTGGTCACCGAGGGGGCGCCCAGCAACGACTCCCAGTCGGCGCTGCCGATCCGGGCTTCGAGGGTGCCGCGCCGCTGGCTCAGGGGGAGCCCCGTGCCGGCCAGGGTGAGCCTGGGGTCGACGGTGCCCACCATGGCGTCGACCTCGGCGGGGCCCAGTTGGTGGTGGATGGGCACCGCCACCGCGCCGATCCTCCAGCAGGCCCGGAACAGCACCAGCGCCTCGACCCGGTTGGGCAGCTGCCAGGCCACCGCGTCCCGCCGCCGCACCCCCGCCGCCCGCAACCCCCCGGCCAGGGCGGCCACCACCGCCTCCAGCTCGACGGCGTTGAGACGGGTGACGGAGTCGGTGGCCGCCGACCCGACCGGGGCCGGGGCCGTACGGGCCAGGCCGTCCAGGGTGGGGACGTCCCACGCCCCGCCGGGTTCGAGGTAGCGGGAGCCGGCGACCTGGCGGTGGGTGGGCCGCAGGGTCACGGTCAGCGGCCGGTCGTGAGCAGCATGCACCCGCAGGTGTTGCCACCCCCGGCGGCCACCGCCGCCACCCGGGGCCGGCGGGTCAGCTGGCGTTCGCCCCCCTGGCCCCGCAGCTGGACGCACGCCTCGTGCAGGAACCCGTAGCCGTGGAGTCGGCCCCCCGAAAGCTGCCCGCCGTGGGTGTTGAGGGGGACCTCTCCTCCCGGACCGATCCGGGTCCCGCCGTCCACGAAGGGGCCACTCTCGCCGACCGGGCACAGGCCCAGGGCCTCCAGCCACAGCAGGGTCAGGAAGCTGAAGCCGTCGTAGAGCTCGGCCACGTCCACGTCGGCCGGGGTCAGGGAGGTCCGCGACCACATCTGGGCGGCGGCGTCGGCCCCGACGCTGCGGGTCAGGTCGCGGAGCTGGTCCCAGCTCGGTCGGTCCCGCATGGCGGCGCCCATGGCCTCCACGTAGACCGGCGTCGAGGCGAGATCCTCGGCCAGTGCCCGCCGGGAGACGATGACGGCGGTGGCCCCGTCGCAGGGCACGTCGCAGTCGAAGAGGCGCAGGGGTGTCGTGATCATGCGGGAGGAGAAGTAGTCCTCCAGGGACATCGGGTCGCGGTAGATGGCGTTCGGGTTGCGGGCCGCGTTGCGCCGGGCGTTCAGGGCCACCTGGGCCAGCTGCTCGGGGGTGGTGCCGTACCGGTGCATGTGGGCCGAGGCGAACTGGGCCACCCAGCACGCCGCCGAGGCGGCGCCGAAGGGGAGGGTCCACTGTTGGGCGCCGGAGGCGTAGAAGGCCCCCGCCCCCGCCCATGCCCACGCTGGCCCGTCCGGCAGTGCCCTGGGCGCTGCCCTCCCACACCGAACGGAAGCACAGCACGTGGTCGGCCATGCCGGCGGCCACGGCCATGCAGGCCTTCATCACCGAGCCCAACTGGCCCGAGGTCTCGATCCCGCTGTCGTACCAGTCGACCTCGAGTCGCAGGGCGTCGATGACGTCGACGGCCCCGGCGCCGGAGAAGCCGCGGGGCGCCGGCAGCGGCCCCGGATAGGTCGACACGCCGTCGACGTCGGACAGCTCGAGGCCGGCGTCGTCCAGGGCGGCCAGACAGGCGTCCAGGGTGAGCTCGAGGGGATCGATCCCGAGGCGCCGGCCGATGGCCGACTGGCCGATCCCGGAGATGGCGCACTCCTGCTCGGCGGGCCGGTCAGCCATCCTCGATCCCCTCCGATCCGACGGGGGCGAAGAGCGGGAGCCACACGTCGCCGTGCTCGTCCTCGTGGTGCTCGAACACCACCTCCACCGGCATGCCCACCTCCACCGACTCGGGCTCGCATCCCACCACATTGGTCGTGAGCCGCAGGCCGCTCTGCTCGACCAGCTCCACGATTCCGATCACGTAGGGGAGTTCGACACCGGGCACCCAGGGGTGGTGGTTCACGGTGAAGCTGGCCACCGCGGCCCGGCCGCTCACCGGTTCGGGGGCGAGGTCCTTCGAACGGTCCTGCGGGCACACCGGGCTCGGCGGGTGGAGGTAGTAGCCGCAGGACTGGCAGCGGAGCAGGACCAGCCGTCCGTCCCTCCCCCCCTGCCAGAAGTGGCGGTTGCGATCGGTCAGCTCCGGCAGGATCCGGAACGGGGCCTCAGCCACGGCACCGGCCCCGAACCGTGGCCCCGGCGACGGCGCTCACGCCGGACCCGCTGAGGCCTGGGCGACCACGCCGTCGGCCAGGAGGGCGCCGACGGCGTCGGGCGCCAGGCCCGCTTCGTCGAGGACCTCGACGGTGTGCTGGCCCAGCGCCGGCGGAGCCCGGTCCAGCCGGACCTCCATGTCGCCGAGGCTCCAGAACGCCCCGACCTGCTCCAGTTGCCCCCACTCGGCATGGGTGTAGGAGGCCACCAGGCCGAGGGAGCGCAGGAGGGGATCGTCGAGGAAGGCCTCGCCCTGGTCGAGTCCGGACCGGCTCGCAGGACACCCCCGCCGATGCCAGCGCGGTCACCACGGCCTCGACGGTGCCGGCGGCCACCGCCGGCTCGAGCCCATCGGCCGCGTCGACCCCGAGCGCCGAGCAGGTGGCGGCCAGCTTCGGCGTCGTCCCGGGCGCACAGGGCCAACCAGCCGTCGGCCGCCCGGTAGAGGCGATGACCCGGCGAGGTGCCCATCTGGCGCCGGTCCACCGTGGCCACCGGTGCAGCCACCCCGGCCGCGTCGAGATAGGTCTCGCCGTTGGTCAGCACGCTGCCTCCGAGCAGCGAAGCGGTGACGCTGCTGCCCGTGCCCGGTCCGGTCCCGGTGGTAGACGGCGAGCAGGGTGGCCACCGTAGAGCCCATGGCACAGAGGTGGTCCATGAACCCGAACCGGAACCACATCGGGTGGTTGCCCTCGCCGCCCCCGAGGACCTCCCATCCCGCACAGGCCTGGAACAACTGGTCGTAGCCGGGCCAGTCGGCCCGCGGGCCCTCGGGCCCGTACGAGCTGGTGTGGCAGTAGACGACCTCGGGATCGATCGACCGGACGGTGTCGTAGTCGATCCCCAGCCGGCGGGCAGCAGGCATCCGGAGGTTGTGGTGGACCACGTCGGCCCATCCGACCAAGGCCTCCAGCGCCGGCCGGGCGGCAGGGGACTTGAGGTCCAGGGCCACCCCCCGCTTCCCCCGTTGGCATGCGGCGAACACCCGTTGGACGTGCCGCATCTGGTCGCCGCTGGTCGCCTCCACCTTCACCACGTCGGCTCCCAGATCGGCGAGGAGCATGGGACCGAGGGGACCGGCCAGGAAGTTGCCGAGGTCGAGGATCCGCAGTCCCTCGAGCGGCCAGACGCACGGTGGGGTCCGGGGTCGTCCCCCCGGCTCCGGCGGCCGCCGGCTCGGTGCCGAGCACCTCCTCGGTGTGCTGGCCCAGGGCCGGGGCCGGACCGCTCACCCGGGACGGGGGCTGTGTGGCGAACGGCGTGCCGGCCTGGGTCAGGGTGCCCCGCTCGGGGTCGTCGACCTCGGTGACGTAGCCGTTCAGCCGGGCCTGGTCGTCGGCCAGGATGGCTCCGAACGGTGCGGCCGGCTGGGCCGGGATGTCATGGGCCCAGAAGTCCTCCAGCCACTCGGTGCTGGGCCGGGTGCGGAAGATCCGCTGGTTGGCGCCGAAGTTGGGATAGCCCGGCATGGGCAGGCCGCCGAACACCGCGTTGGCCTCGGCGACACGGTCGTTCGCCCATCTCGGTCAGGGCCTTGGCCATCAGCGGGGAGTCGACGTCGGCGCACCGCATGAGATGGACCCACACCCCGTCTCCGCACTCGAACAGGGAGGGGACGAGGTCCTTCGGCAGCCCGAACTCGAACATGGGCCCGGGCCGCTCCGCCCGGGCCCAGTGCATCATGGTCGGCAGCAGCGCCCCCTGGGCCAGGCTGGTGTGGACCGGCCCGCCCGCGGCACCGCCGCGCTGGCGTTGGACCAGCCGGGCCACGATGCCGATGGTGGCCAGGTAGGCGGCACACCAGCTGCCGATGGGGAAGCGGAGGAATACCGGACCGTCCCGATGGCCCTGCTGCTCGTCGCAGAGGCCGAGCCGGGCGGCCACCAGCAGATCGTCGACGGCGCCGTCGGCGCTCGGGTGCCCGGCCGGCCACGCCCGCACCGCACTGTGGATGAGCCGCGGGTGCCGCCCGGCCAGCGAGGTGTCGGCCAACCCGACCCGGTCGGCCTCCGCCGGCCCGAAGCCGTGAATGAGGACGTCGGCCCCGGTCAACAGGCGGTCCAGCTCTTGGCGTCCCTCTCCGGTCGTCGAGGTCGAGCACCGCGCTCCGCTTGGACCGGTTCCAGGTGAGGAAGGCGGGAGAGCGGCGGGTCGGGTCCCCGCCGGGCCGCTCCACCTTGACCACGTCGGCGCCGGCCTCGGCCAGCAGGAGTGAGGCCACCGGTCCGGCGATCCCCTCCGAGCAGTCGACCACCCGGATCCCGTCCAGGATGCGGGCCGGGCCGGGAGCGCCCCGCTTCCGGTCTCCGCCGCCGGGTCCCGGTTGTGCTCCATCCATCCTGTCCCCCTGGATCGTTCCGTCGCACCGGCTTCCGTGGCGCTTGCCCACCGCCTCCTGTCAGCCGGCCGACCGACGCCCGGGCGGGCGGCACCGGCCGGAGCCTCGGAGAACAGACGTGCTACCTTGGAAACCATACTCGGAGCGAGTCGGGGCAAACCCGAGTGCGAGCCCGACGGCCGTCGCCGGGAGGGGGTCCATCATGGACGTAGACGATCTGATCCTGGTGAGTGTCGACGACCACGTCGTCGAGCCGCCCAACGTCTTCGAGGGTCGCCTACCGGCCAAGTACGTGGACGCCGCCCCGCAGTTCATCACCCGTGCCGACGGGACCAGCGCCTGGCGGTACGAGGGGGTCGAGATGGGCAACATCGCCCTCAACGCCGTGGCCGGCCGCCCGCCCGACGAGTACGGCATGGAGCCGACCTCGTTCGAGGAGATCCGGCCCGGCTGCTACGACATCCACGAGCGGGTGGCGGACATGGACGCCAACGGCGTCCTCGGGTCGCTGTGCTTCCCCTCGTTCCCCCAGTTCTGCGGCCAGACGTTCGCCCGGACCAAGGACAAGGACGTCGCCCTGGCCATGGTGCGGGCCTACAACGACTGGCACATCGACGAGTGGTGCGGGACCTACCCCGGGCGGTTCATCCCGTGCCCCATCCCGGCCATCTGGGACCCCGAGGTACTGGCCGCCGAGGTGCGGCGCACCGCGGCCAAGGGAGCCCACGCCGTGACCTTCTCCGAGAACCCGTCCAAACTGGGCTGGCCCAGCATCCACTCCGACCACTGGGACCCGTTCTGGACGGCCTGCGCCGACAACGACGTCACCGTGTGCATGCACATCGGGTCCTCGTCAGAGATCACCATCACCTCGCCGGACGCCCCGGTCGACGTGCTGATCACGGTCACCCCCATCAACATCGTGAAGGCCGCCGCCGACCTGATCTGGTCGCCGGTGCTGCGCAAGTTCCCCGGGCTCAAGGTGGCCCTCTCGGAGGGGGGCATCGGCTGGATTCCCTACTTCCTGGAACGGATCGACTACAACTACCAGAAGCACCACGCCTGGACCGGTCAGGACTTCGGCGACCGGCTGCCGAGCGAAGTGTTCAACGAGCACATCATCACCTGCTTCATCGACGACGCGTTCGGCGTGGCCAACCGCGACTACCTCAACATGGACAACGTCACCTGGGAGTGCGACTACCCCCACTCCGACACCACCTGGCCCACCGCGCCCGAACAGCTCTGGAAGTACATCGGCGAGCTCCCCGAGGGCGACATCGACCGCATCACCCACCTGAACGCCATGCGGCACTTCACCTACGACCCGTTCTCGGTCATCCCCGAGGAGGAGGCCACGGTGCGAGCGCTGCGGGCCCGGGCGGCCGGCCGGGATGTGTCGATCCGCGCCACCCGCAAGGGCCCGAAGGTCCCTCATGCCAACCGGGCCGCCGACCTGGGCCAGTTGACCAACAGCTAGGTGGCGTCCGGCGACCGTTGGTAGGCCCACCTCCGGCCATGCCGGCAAGGCGGTCGCCGTTCCCCCGGTCGGACGTGGTCCCGGGCCCGGAAGACGCTGCTCCCATCGGGCTCATCCGACGCGGGGGCCGACGCCGGTGCCCCGCCGGCCCGACCGGGACCACGATTGTCCCTGGTCGCCGGGCGCCGAGTAGAACCAAGGAGAAAAGGAATTCGTGTGGACCTACAGCTGAGTGACGACCAAGAGCTCTTCGACGAGACGACGGCCAAGTTCCTGGACGCCTCGTGCCCGACCTCCACCGTCCGCGAGTGGGCCGAGAAGCAGCCCGGCGGGTTCCCCCGCGAGTGGTGGCGCGAGGGCGCCGAGCTGGGCTGGACCTCGCTCCTCGTCGCCGAGGAGGACGGTGGGGGCAGCGTGTCGGGCCACGGGCTGTTGGACCTGGTGCTGGTGGCCGAGGAGATGGGCCGCCGGGTCTCGCCCGGGACCCTGATCGTGACCAATCTGGTGGCCGCGGCGGTGGCCCGGTCGGGGACCGACGAGCAGCGCGCCGCCGTCCTGCCCGGGATCATCTCCGGGGAGGCCTTGGCCACCTGGTGCCTGGCCGAGCCGGACGGCCCGTGGTCGGTCGACGGAGTCCACCTGGAGGCCGGGGCCACACCCGACGGGTTCGTCCTGCGCGGGGCCAAGGGGCCGGTCGAGGCCGGCGGCCGAGTCGGACTGGCTGCTGGTGGCGGCCCGGGTCGACGGGGCGCCGACCCACTTCCTCGTGCCCCAGGACACCCCAGGCCTCGGCGTGGCCGCGGCCGAGGGCCTCGACCTGGTGCGCCGGTTCGCGGTGCTGACCTTCGACGAGGTCACGGTGCCGGCGACGGCGGTCCTCGGACCGGTGGGCGGCGCGGCCGACGAGATGGAGTTCCTGGGGCAGCTGGCGGTGGCCCTGCAGAGCGCCGAGATGGCCGGCGCCCTCGACCACGTGCTGGCCATGACGGTCGAGTACGCCTTCGACCGGTTCTCGTTCGGCCGGCCGCTGGCGTCGTACCAGGCGCTCAAGCACCGGTTCGCCGATCTCAAGATGACCGTCGAGGCCTGCCTGGCCATCGCCCAGGCCGCGGCCAAGGCGGTGGACGCCGGCTCGCCCCGGGCGGCCGAACTGGTCAGCGCGGCCAAGTCCTACATCGGTGACCACGGACCCCGGGTCATCCAGGACTGCGTGCAGCTCCACGGCGGGATCGGGGTGACCTGGGACCACGACCTCCACCTCTACCTCCGGCGGGTGGTCCAGGACCGGGCCCTGTTCGGTACGCCCAGTGAGCATCGGGAGCGACTGGCCATGGGCCTCGGCGTGGACGCCACGGACAGGCACCCGACCGGCGAGGAGGGCCACCGTGGCTGACCAACAGGCGTACGGATCCACGACGGTGGTCGCCACCGCCGAGGCCGAGGAGCTCCAGGAGTTCCGGCTCCGGGCCCGGGCTTTCCTGGCTGAGGCCATGCCGACGCTGGACGACCGGAACGCCCACCAGCTCATGCAGCAGGACGAGGACGGCGAGCGCGCCCGCGAGCTCCAGCGGATCCTGTACGAGGGGGGATTCGCCGGGCTCTGCTTCCCGGTGGCGTACGGGGGACAGGGCCTGTCCCGCGCCCACCAGCAGGTGTTCACCCAGGAGTCGGTTCCCTACGAGATGCCGATACTGCTCAACGTCCCGTCCCTGTCCATCCTGGCCCCCACCCTGTTGGACTTCGGGACCGAGGAGCAGAAGCAGCGCCACATCCCCAAGATCATCTCGGGGGAGGAGGTCTGGGTGCAGTTCCTGTCCGAGCCGTCCGGGGGATCGGATCTGGCCGGCCTGGTGACCCGGGCCACTCGCGACGGGGACGTGTTCGTCCTCAACGGGTCGAAGATCTGGAGCTCGGGAGCCCACCGCTCCGACTACGCCCTGTGCCTGGCCCGCACCGACTACCACGCACCCAAGCACCGGGGGCTGTCCTGCTTCATCGTGAAGATCCACCAGCCCGGGATCGACGTCCGTCGGATCATGATGGTCAACGGGTGGAACGAGTTCTGCCAGGAGTTCTTCGACGACGTTGCCATCCCGGCCGAGAACCTGGTGGGCGACGTCAACGACGGGTGGACGGTGGCCTCCCGCCTGCTCTTCCACGAGCGCGATGCCGTGGCCGGTGGCTCACCCTTCACCAGCGGGGTGGTCGGAGGACGGGGCGACCACAGCGGAGGCCGCAACGAACTGGTCGAGCTGGTGCGGTCCCTCGGCACGGGCCACGATCCACGGGTGCGCCAGCTGGTCGGCGAGGCGCGGGCCAACGACCTGGTCGGTGCGCAGCTGATCGGCCGTATCACCACAGGCATGCGCGCCGGGGTGTTCCCCGGGCCCGCCGGCTCGATCCCCCGCCTCTACGGTGCCACCAACAACGAGCGTCGCAGGGACATCGTCCTCGAGGTGGCTGGTTCGCGTGCGGGTGCCTGGCTCCCGGGTGATCCCGTGGCCGACGAGATGCCCGAGTACCTCATGCGCCAGGGCGGGAGTCTGGGGGGCGGAAGCAACGAGATGCAGCGCAACATCATCTCCGAGCGGGTGCTGGGGATGCCGCGTGAGTACGCCGCCGACAAGGACAAGCCATTCGACGAGGTGCGGCACAACCCCTCGCCGTCCCGCCCGTCGTGAGGGAGCGGAGCCGGTGACGGCGAAAGGAGGACCCCGCCCGCCGCAAGGGGACTGGTGCGGCACGCCCTACCTCCGGCTCGAACGGATCCCGCCCTTCGCCCGACTGGTGGTGGACCGCCCGGCGTTCAAGAACACGCTCACGCCGGCCATGTACTTCGGGATCCGCCACGCCATCGCCCAGGTGAACCGCAGCGACGACCTGGTCGGTCTGTTGATCAAGGCCGAAGGGGAGACCTTCATCACCGGGGGAGACCTGGGGAATGCCACCGAGGACACCTGGGAGGGGCTGGGCCTCCTCGGCATGGACGTCCTGCCCTTCGATGCCGTACGCCGGTCGCCGAAGCCGGTGGTGGTGGCGGTCAACGGGTTGTGCCAGGGCGGGGGCCTGATGATCACCCTGCTGGCCGACGTGGCGGTGGCCAGCGAGCGGGCCACCTTCCGGGCCCCCGAACTGCTCCGTGGCATCGCTGACACCTACTACGCCCAGATCCTGCCCCGGCAGATCGGCCCGGCCCGAGCCCGGGACTTCCTCCTGACCGGCCGCCAGATCGATACCGCGACCGCCCTCGACTGGGGGCTGGTGGCCCGCGCCGCCTCGCACGACCGGCTGGAGGACGAGGCCATGACGGCCCTCGCCCAGTGCTGCTACGCGGCTCCGGGGGCCCGGGCCGAGGTGAAGAAGGCGATGGACGACTTCTACGGCACCTTCGACCGCCAGGCCATGGAGCACAGCCTCGACCTGGCGGAACGGGCCGAGGGCTGGCACGCCTTCAAGGAGCGCCGGGCCCCTGGTTGGATTCCCGAGTCGATCCGTCCGGACGGCCGGCTCTGACCTCACCGGGACCCGGCCTCGAGGCCTGGGCCGGGACGGGGGTCGGGCCCCGTCGGCGAAGCACCCCCCGAACGGCCTCCGCTTGCAGCCGCGGGCAGCCCTGTAGCACCATCTTCCCGGGAGCACGGGCGCGGCAACGGGGGCTCCGGGCCCGCCGCTTCGTCGGGCGTGGGCATCGATCGAAGCCGAACCCCCAGGGGGACCGATGCAGCCAGAGGACCTGATCCTGATCAGCGTCGACGATCACATCGCCGAACCCGCCGATATGTTCGACGCCCACGTCCCGGCCCGGTACCGGGATCGTGCACCACGGGTGGTGGTGGAGGAGAGCGGCATCGAGCAGTGGTACTACGGGGACGTCCGGGGCCGGAACCTCGGGCTCAATGCCGTGGCCGGCAAGAGTCCGGCGTACTTCAACATCGACGCCAGCCGCTACGACGAGATGCGACCGGGTTGCTACGACGTCCACCAGCGCGGTCCGCGACATGAGCGCCGGCGGTCAGCTGGCCGGACTCAACTTCCCCAACTGGCCGGGCTTCTCCGGCCAGGTGCTCAGCCAGGGGCGGGACCGGTCGGTCAACGATGTCATGATCGCGGCCTACAACGACTGGCACGTGGACGAGTGGTGCGGCGCCTATCCCGACCGGTTCATCCCGTGTGGGCTGCTGCCTCTGTACGACGCCGGCAAGGCAGCGGCCGAGGTCAGGCGGCTGGCGGCCAAGGGATGTCATGCCGTGACCTTCTCGGAGAACCCCGACGCGCTGGGGATGGCCAGCATCCACAGCCGCTACTGGGACCCGCTGTTCGCCGCCTGCTGTGACGAAGGTACGGTGCTCTGCTGCCACGTGGGCTCGTCGTCCCGGGCCTCCCACACCTCGGCGGACGCCCCGGCCAGCGTCAGCATCTCCCTCTCGTCGGTGGCCTCTATCTTCACCATGGTCGATCTCATCTGGTGCGACGCCTTCTCCCGATTCCCCGAGCTCCGCTTCTCGCTGACCGAAGGGGACATCGGGTGGATCCCCTACTTCCTGTGGCGGTCCGAGCACGTGTTCGAGCGGCATGGCGGCTGGACCCGGCACCAGTTCCCCGACGGCGTCAGTGGACCGGCCGAGGTCTTTCGGCGCAACATCCTCTGCTGCTTCATCAAGGAGCCGGTGGGCCTGGCCAACCTCGACGCCTTCAACCTCGACAACGTCTGCTGGGAGTCCGACTACCCCCACTCCGACGGCATATGGCCCGAGGCCCCCGAAGTGGTGAGCGCGCTGATGGCCGGCCTGGCCGACGAGGTGATCGATCGCATCACCCACGGGAACGCCATGCGGCACTATCGGTTCGATCCGTTCGCTACCCGTCCCGAGGAACGGTGCCGGGCCGGGGCGCTTCGGGCCGAGGCCACCGATGTCGACACCGTCACCCGTGTCGGCCGACGGGCCGACGACCGTGATCTGGCCGCCTATGCGGCCATCGCCGCCCGGGTGACCGCCGCCACCACGGCGGGACCGGGGCCCAGCTGACCGTCCCGGTCAGTGAGGGCTGCCGACCAGGTCCATGACCGCCACGTGGTCGGCTGCCGGTGGAGCCGTGGCGACGGTCGTCGACGGCTGGATCCCCGCCGTCTCCGGTGGGGCCGGGCAGATGGCCAGAGCCAGAAGCAGCACCAGCGGCCCGGTGCTGGGATCGGTCCCGGTCCCGGTCAGCATCTGGCCGAAGGCCTGGCCGAAGACCCAGTAGTCCAGGGCCAGGGCCGCGCCCACCACCAGGAACGGGGCATAGCGACGGACGAGCAGTGGTCCGACCCCGATGACCAACGACACGGCCCCGAGCGCCACGGCCAGGGAGCCGCCGGCCGAGCCCACCGCGTGCGAGGCGGCCAACTCGAGCCGGGCCAGCCACTGCGGCTCCCCCGAGCCGGCATCTCTGATGGCGGCAGGAACCGTGCCCGAGGAGCGACCCGCCGGCAGCAGCCACAAGGCACCCGTGCCGATCCAGCAGAACGCCCACGCCCACCGGCCGGCCCAGGGGCCGAGCGGGCCCACGGCGGCGGCGGCACCGGCCGGTCCGCCGGCGACCGGGGCCGGCCTGGACGTCGGCCAGACGAGAATGGCCACCACCGCGTAGAGAAGAGCGGCACCGGGGGCCCCGGTGAGGGGAAGTGCAGATCCGGTGAGGAGCCCCCCATCCCCTCGCCGAGGGCCCATACTCCGAGGGCCCACCCGATGGAGAGCACCAGGGCGGGCTTGACGGTGTCCTGGATCAGAAGCCCGATCCCAATGAGGAGTTGCACCCCGGCGAACAGCGCGTCGGCCAGGGCGGGCCGGACGGAGACCAGGTGGGCCATGTGGTCGATGGACTGACCCAGGAAGGCCGGCTGCCCCATGGCCGAGGACATGATCACCCCGTGGGTGAATGCCGGGCCGAACAGCTTGGGCTGCAGCTGCAGGAGGCCGTCGAGCAGCCAGAGCCCGCCGAGGGCGGTCCGCACCGACCGTGCCGTGATCCGCCCCGGTCGTCGGGTCCCGGGGTCCTTCATGCCTGGCCCGTCTCGATGATCGGCGCGATCTCAGCCCGGGTCAGGTCCGGCTCGAACTGGTGGGTTGCAGCCAGCGACGGGGCGATCCAGACGTGCAGCATGAAGTAGGTGCTCGTGTTGTGGACCCCGGACGTGCATGTGCCGTTGGCGGCGGCCCGGCCCACCACTTGGTGGGTGGGGGACAGGCACAGGTTGTCGTGGGCGTGCCACTGGGTCAGTGATCCACCGATGTCCGGACCGGGCTGGCACGGACCCGGGCCCATGTACATGGCGCCGAGCAGCACCGGCCCGTCGACAGTGTTGGCGTAGACCAACGCCGAGGGTCGGGCCGGATCCAGCACCGCGCCGGCCTTGACCGTCTGCCAGTTGGCGTAGTGGACCACATAGCCCGACGGGTTGGTGGCCGGCACGTAGCCGGCCGCGGTGGCGGCCGAGAGCGAGGCGAACGGCTCGAGGGCCACGGTGGTCTCGGCCACCAGTCGGTCGGCGGCGGCCCGCTGGGCCGCGGTGGGGGGGCCAGCGGGCACGGGGGCCATGACCATGCCGTCGGACATCGTCGTGGTGTCGGCCACGTTGGGGCAGATCGAGGAGGCGCTCGAGGCCATCGAGGGCATCGAGGACGAGGTGGTGCCTCCCGTCGAGGTCGATGCCCGAGGCGCCATCGTCATGGAACCGGCGGTCGAGCCGGGCGCCGATCCAGTCGCCGGCGCGGCCTCCGAGGGTCCGTACGCCACCACGGTGACCAGCGCCATGCCCGAGGCCACCACCACCGTGGCCAGGGCGGCCCACCACAGGCGGGGAGCCAGTCGCATCGATGTCCACCGCGACGTCAACCGAGTGCCTGAGCGTTCCATGGCGTCACTCCCTGCCCTCTGGGGCTCGATCCGGTGTCGGATCAAGCCCGTCCCTGTTCCCCATGGGCAGTGTCGGCCCCAGATGTCATGAAACGATGACGAGACCGTGAGGAAGTGGGTGGTCCCCGCTCGTCGGCGGTCTGGGTGGTCCGGTCGGCGTGGTGGTGGCATGGCCGGACTCCAGGCGGCCGGGTGAGGGGTGGCCCGAACTCCCAGGAGCGCTGCAGCGACTCCCCAGCCCGCTCACAGCGGGTCCCTGCACGATGCCGGCATGTCGATCACCGTGTCCGAGTCGCCCGCCCTCGACCTCGCCCCGGCGGTGCCCGCCCTCCCCACCGGGCCCCCGGCTACCGGGGAGTCCGATGACCACACGTCATCGCCGTCACCACGATGGGTCCTGCCGGCCCTGGTCGCCCTGCTGAGCATCACCGCGGGGGCCTATCTGTGGGACCTGAGTGCCTCGGGCTACGCCAACAGCTTCTATGCCGCAGCCGTGCAGGCGGGCACCAAGAGCTGGAAGGCGTTCTTCTTCGGCTCGATCGACTCGTCCAACTTCATCACCGTGGACAAATCGCCCGCATCGCTGTGGGTCATGGAGCTCTCCGGTCGCCTGTTCGGGTTCAACAGTTGGAGCATGCTGGTCCCTCAAGTCTTGGAAGGGGTGGCCGCGGTGGGCCTGGTGTACGCCGCCGTCAAGCGGTGGTTCGGTCCGGCGGCGGGGCTGCTGGCCGGGGCGGTGTTGGCCTGCACCCCGGTGGCCGCACTCATGTTCCGGTTCAACAATCCCGACGCGCTGATGGTTCTGGCCCTGGTGGCCTCGGCCTACACCCTGATCCGGGCACTCGAGAAGGCGGGCACCCGGTGGATCGTCGCCACCGGAGCGCTCCTCGGCCTGGCCTTCCTGGCCAAGATGCTCCAGGCCTTCACGGTCGTGCCCGCCTTCGCCGGTGTCTACCTGTTGGCCGCGCCCGCCAGCCTGTGGCGCCGGGTCTGGCATCTGGCCCTCGGGGGAGCGGCCATCGTGGTGGCGGCCGGATGGTGGGTGGCCACGGTGGCCCTGTGGCCGACGTCCTCCCGGCCGCTGATCGACGGATCGCCGGACAACAGCATCCTCAACCTCATCTTCGGGTACAACGGGCTCAGCCGGCTGTCCGGGGGGACCGGAGGCGCAGGCAGCTCGTTCAGCGGGCCGGCCGGTGTGTTCCGTCTGTTCAACGACGTGATGGGCGGCCAGGCCTCGTGGTTACTGCCCGCCGCGCTCGTGGCCCTGGTGGCCGGCGTGGTGTGGCGGGGCCGGGCGCCCCGCACCGACCGGACCCGCGCCGCCCTCCTGCTGTGGGGCGGTTGGCTGCTCGTGACGGGGGCCGTGTTCAGTCTGTCCAGCGGGGTGATCCACACCTACTACACGGTGGCCCTGGCTCCCGCCGTGGCGGCCCTGGTGGGCATGGGCGGCGCCCTGTTGTGGCAGAACCGAGACCGGATGGCGGCTCGGGCCCTCGGATCGGTGGCCCTCGTGGCCACCTCGGTGTGGGCCTTCGCCCTCCTCGAGCGGACTCCGGACTACGCGCCCTGGCTCAGACCGCTGGTGCTGGTGGCCGGCGCGCTGGGCGCCCTGTCCCTGGTGGTGGCACCGCTGGTGCCGAGCCTGACCCGCCACCTGACCGTGGTCGCCGTCGCCCTGGGGCTGGCGGCATCGCTGAGCGGGCCGGTGGCCTACACCACCACCACCCTCACCACCGCACACTCCGGCAGTATCCCGTCGGCCGGACCGACCGTCAGCGGTACCGGATTCGGCGGCGGTGGCGCACCCGGCGCGGGCGGAGGCGGCCGCTTCGGGGGCGCGACCGCGGGACCGGACTTCCCCCGCGGCGCCGGCGCCAGGCCCGCCGGCGCACCGCCGCCGGGCTTCGGTGGTGGGCCGCCATCGGGTGCCACCCGCGCCGCGGCGGGGGCCTTCCCGACCGGCACCAGCGGGAGCGCTCCGGGCGGATCCGCCGGGGCTGCTCCGGGCGGAGGTGGTGGTGCGACCCCCAGCACGGCACTGACCCGGGCCCTGCGGTCTGACGCCTCGGCCTACCGGTGGGTGGCCGCCACCTTCGGGTCACAGTCGGCGGCCACGCTGGAGCTGGCCACCGACGAGCCGGTCATGGCCATCGGCGGCTTCAACGGCCAGGGCGGAAACATCAGTCTGGCCGCCTTCGAGACCTACGTGGCCCGGGGTGACATCCACTACTTCATCGCCTCGGGTAGCGGCGGCGGCCCCGGCGGGGGAGGCAGCGATGACTCGGCCATCACCGCCTGGGTCGAGTCCCACTTCGCCGCCAGGACCATCGGGGACCGCACGGTCTACGACCTCACCTCGCCCAAGTGACGGCGGCCCGAGGGGTACGATCGTCGGCTGCGGCGCCGGTGCCGCCGGTGGTGGGTGGGGGAGGTGCGGTGGCACTCGATCTGAACGTCGTGGGCGTCGTGTCCGAATCGGTGGAGCGCGCCTGGACCTCGACCGACACCCTGCTCTACGCCCTCGGTGTCGGGGCCGGCTCGCTGGCCCCCGACCGCGAGCTGGAGTTCACCACGGAGAACTCGGCTGACCGGACCCAGCGGGTATTGCCCACCTTCGCCGCCATTGTGGCGGGAGGAACCCCGCGCGGACTCCGGCTCGGCACCTTCGATCCCGCCTTGCTCCTCCACGGGGAGGAGGGGATCGAGCTGTTCGGAGCCATCCCGCCCAGTGGCACGGTCAGCACCACGGCCACCATCACCGGCATCTACGACAAGGGGTCTGGTGCGCTGGTGGTCACCGAATCGACCGCGCTCGACGCGGCCACCGGCCGGCCGGCGTGGAAGACCACCAACGCACTGTTCGTCCGGGGCGAGGGAGGCTTCGGCGGTGAGCGTGGTCCGGGAGCGGAGGCCAGTCCCTGGCCCGGCAGTCCTCCGGACCAGGTGGTCACCTACGCCACCCGCCCCGATCAGGCGCTGGTCTACCGGCTCTCCGGGGACCGGAACCCGCTCCACTCCGATCCCGTGTTCGCCCGGCGGGCCGGCTTCGAACGTCCCATTCTCCACGGTCTGTGCACCTACGGCTTCACCGGTCGGGCCCTCCTGCACACCCTGTGCGCATCCGACCCGGAGCGGTTCCGCTCCATGCACGGCCGGTTCTCCCGGCCGACGTACCCCGGGGAGAGCCTGACCATCTCGATGTGGGTGGACGGGCTGACGGCCCGGTTCCGCACGGTGAGCGAACGCGGGGAGATCGTCATCGACCGCGGCGAGTTCCGGTTCGCCTGAGACCGGCCCGCCCCGGACCGGAGGCGCCGCTCAGGTCGCCGGCGTGATGTTCGGATTCAGATGGAAGACGTTGTCGGGGTCGTAGACCGCCTTGATGGCCTGAAGGCGCGGGTACTTGGCCCCGTAGGCGCTCCGGATGCGGTCCTCGTCGTACTCGGACATGAAGTTCACGTAGCCGCCGACACCCCCGGCGTGGGGGACCAGGGCCGACCAGTAGTCCCGGACCCACTGCCGCTCGGCCTCGAACTCCTCGGGGGACGGAGTGGTGGCCGAGATGTTGACCACGTAGCCGGTGTCGCGGGACCCACCGAACGCCGTCGCCCCGTCGTCAGCTCGCCGGAAGGCCCCGCCGAAGTTGAAGATCGGCACGAAGGAGAGAGGCGACATCTTCTTGGCCTGGTGCTCGAGGATGGTGTCGATGACACCGTCGCTGAGTTCGTCCAGGTAGACAGCCTTCTCATAGGAGCACAAGCCCCACGGTGCCGACGCGTCGAACATCTGCTGCAGGGCGACGTAGGGGATCGGGGTGACCAGCTCGACGACCGGCTCCAGGGCGTCCTGGATGGGAGCGATCAGCTCGGCGTGCGCCGCCTCGTCACCGAGGCCCACCACGACGAACCCGAAGACCGGGGTGAGCTGCAGCTCGCTGGGAACGAAGGGTTCCGGAGGGGCGCTGAGGCCGGCCAGGAAGACCTGACAGTCGTCGGGGAGGTCCCGGACGAATCGGCGCGCGAACCGGAACATGGCCGCTCCCTGTTCCGGGCTGAAGAGGAACAGCCCCAGCTGCACCATGGGGCCCACCTGGTGCAGGGCGAATTCGAACTCGGTGACGACCCCGAAGTTGCCGCCTCCCCCGCGGATGGCCCAGAACAGATCGCTGTGCTCGTCGTCCGAGGCGTGCAGCACCCGACCATCCGCGGTGACCACCTCGGCCCCGACGAGATTGTCGGCCGACAGTCCGGCCAGCCGGGACAGCCAGCCGAACCCTCCCCCGAGAGTCAGCCCGGCCACGCCGGTGTGACTGATGAATCCGCCCGGCACGGCGAGGCCGTGGGCCTGGGTGGCCGCGTCGAACTCGGCCCAGGTGGTGCCTCCTCCGCAGGTCGCCCTGCGGGCCTCAGGGTCGACCCGGACATCCTTCATAGGGGTCAGGTCGATCATCAGACCGGCGTCGCACAGGGCGTAGCCGGCGTAGTTGTGCCCTCCTCCCCGCACCGAGACCTCGAGACCGGCCTCCCGGGCCAGCGCCAGCGCTGCCGCCACGTCCGGCGCGTCCCGGCAGCTGGCGACGACGGCCGGTCGGCGGTCGATGACCCCGTTCCAGATGGCGACGGCCTCGTCGTAGTGAGCGGAGCCGGGGAGTGAGACCTCCCCGTTGAGCGCGGTGCGCAGCGCTTCCAACCTTCCGGCTTCGATCGCAGTCATGGTTCCGCCTCCCCGGGAGATCGCGCCACCCAGTACATCCCCGGGTCCCAGGTCTGTCAATCGCGACGGGACCGGCCGGCCCCGATTCCGGCCGGTCTACGATGCGACCAGGTGCCGGCGGCACGGGAGACCAGCCACTCGACCGCAAGGGGGGAGCAGTGACCATACCGAGCTCGCCGACGGCGCCACCACGCACCGGGGAGGGGCTCCGGCGCCTACTGACCGCGTTGGGGGTCGTGGCCCTCGTGACTCTGGGGCCGGCCGCCGGCAGTCTTGCCGGGCCCGCCTCGCCGGTGGCCGCCGCGGCTCCCAAGCCCCTCTACTACCTGGCCATGGGAGACTCCCTGGCCGCGGGGACCGGGGCCAGCACCACTGACAACCGGTATGTGAACGTCCTCTATCTGCACGAGCTGGGTCGTTTCCCGACCCTCCAGCTGGACAACATCGCCTGCGGTGGGGCCACCACCACCTCGGTCATCGACGGTCCGGGGTGCTCGTACACGACGGGTACCCAATTGGGGGACGCCGAGGCTTTCCTGCGGGCCCACCCCCGACGAGTTGCGTTCGTCACCCTCGACATCGGCGCCAACGACGTCGACGGGTGCCAGGTCGGGTCGACCATCAACGCCAGCTGTGTCCAGGACGGCCTGTCCCACATCACCACGGAGCTGCCCCAGATCGTGTCCGGCCTCGAGACCGCCTATCCGGGCCTGGCCATCTACGGCATGAACTACTACGACCCGTTCCTCGGGGAGTGGCTGAACGGGCCGTCGGGCCAGGCGGTGGCCCAGCAGTCCGAAGCGGAGGTCGGTGTGCTCAACTCCCTCCTGGCCCAGCTCTACCTGGCCGGAGGGGCGGCCATCGCCGACCCCGCCACCCTCTTCCAGACCACCGACTTCGCGCCGACCGGCACCTACCTCGGGGTGACCGAGCCCCAGAACGTGGCCGACGTCTGCAACTGGACCCACTTCTGCAGTGGCGGCGACATCCACGCCAACGACACCGGTCATGCCCTGCTGGCATCGTCGTTCGAGCAGGTGATCGACGGCCTGGCCGTGGACACCGTGCCGCTGCCGGCGCTCACCCTCGATCAGCCCTACCTCGGACAGCTGACAGCGTTGGGCGGGCATCCCCGCTACCACTGGTCCCTGGCCACCGGCTCGGCCCCCCTGCCCCCGGGCCTGCGGCTGCGGGCCGACGGGGGCTTCGGCGGTAGGCCGAGGGCCACGGGCACCTACACGTTCACCGTCGATGTGGACGACACCAAGCTGGCCATCCCCTCCCCCCGGCCGTCCATCGGGCCACGGGCACCGTGTCGCTGACGGTCAACTCCTGACCCTTGTCGTCGCCATGGGTTCCGTCGAGGTGCCCGTCCGGCCCGGTTCCCGGAGATCGTTCTCGGCGGCCATGCCGTGGATCGGGGACACCCGGGTAGGTGGACCAGCGGAGAAGGAGATGCGATGAGCGGGAGACGGAGGCGATCATGACCGAACTGGTGGAGTACGAACTCGAACTCGAGGGTCAGGTGGCCAGGATCACCATGGACGACGGGAAGGCCAATGTCTTCTCCGTCGCCATGCTCCGGTCCCTGCACGCCGCCTTCGACCGGGCCGAAGCGGACCATGCCCGGGTGGTGCTCTCGGGTCGTCCGGGGCGCTTCTCGGCCGGGTTCGACCTCGGCGCCTTCACCCGGGACGGTGGCGAGACCCTCGAGATGCTGGTGCTCGGATCCACTCTGGCCGAGCGGGTCCTCTCGTTCCCGACACCGGTCCTGGCCGTCTGCACCGGGCACGCCTATCCGGCCGGGGCCTTTCTGCTCCTGGCCGCCGACGTCCGCATCGGGGTCGACGGCCCCTTCCGGATCGGCCTCAACGAGGTCCGGATCGGACTGACCCTCCCCTGGTTCGCCATCGAGCTGGCCCGCCACCGGTTGAGCCCGGCGGCCTTCGACCGCAGCGTGGTGACCGGCACCATGTGCAGTCCGGGGGAGGCGGTCGCGGCCGGCTTCCTGGACACCGTCGTGGCTGGTGCCGACCTCACTGCCGCCACGTCCGACGCCATCTCGGACCTCTTGACCATCGACCTCGGGGCCCACGCCGCCACCAAGCTTCGGGCCCGCGCCCAGGTGATCGACGCCGTCCACCGGGCCATCGAGTCCGAGTTCGGGCCTCCAGGATCGTGAGGTCGCCCACCGGTGATCACGAGGCTTCGCCCATCCACTCGGCCAGGTGGGGGGCCTCTGCTCCGATGGTGGTCTGGTCCCCGTGGCCGGTGAGCACCCGGGTGGCGTCGGGCAGGACGAGCAGTCGGTCGCGAATGGACTCGATGATGGTGGGGAAGTCGGAGAAGCTGCGCCCGGTGGCACCCGGCCCTCCGTTGAACAGGGTGTCCCCGGAGAACAGGGTCCCGTCGGCCGCGTCGTAGAGGCAGCACCCGCCGGGGGAGTGGCCCGGGGTGTGGAGTACCGACAGTTCGGTTCCCCCCGCGACGATGCTCATGCCGTCGGACAGAGCGCCGTCCGGGGGCCGGTCGGGGTAGACCGCGTCCCACAGCATCCGGTCGTCCGGGTGCAGCCATACCGGTGCGTCCAACGCCTCCGCCAGCGCGGCGGCCGCGTTGATGTGATCGTTGTGCCCGTGGGTGGCAATGATGGCGACGGTGCGCCGTCCGGCCACGGCTTGCACGATGGGGCGGTGGTCGTGGGCGGCGTCGATCACCACCACCTCGTGGGCGTCGCCGACGATCCAGATGTTGTTGTCGACTTCGAAGTCCTGTCCGTCCAACGAGAAGATCCCCGAGGTCACCACGTGTTCGATGGTCACAGGACGACCACCGACCGCAGGACCTCGCCTCGCTCCATCCGGTGGAAGGCCTCCTCGACATCGGCCAGTCCGATGGTCTCGGTCACGAATCGATCGAGGTCCAGCCGGCCCTGCAGGTAGAGGTCGACCAGCACGGGGAAGTCGCGGGACGGCAGGCAGTCCCCGTACCAGCTGGGCTTCAGACGACCGCCGCGCCCGAAGAATTCGATCATGGGCAGGTCGATGCGCATGTCCGGAGTGGGCACGCCCACCTGTACCAGGGTGCCGGCCAGGTCGCGGGCGTAGAAGGCCTGCTCCATGACCTTGGGGTTGCCGACGGCCTCGATGCACACGTCGGCGCCGTTGCCACCGGTGAGGGCCCGCACCGCCTCCACCACATCCTCACTCGAAGCGTCGACCACCGCGGTGGCCCCGAACTCGCGGGCCAGCTCCAGCTTGCCCGGGTCGAGATCGATGGCGATGATGCTGGCCGCCCCGGCCAGCGTGGCCCCGGCGACGGCGGCGCACCCCACGCCGCCACAGCCGAACACTGCCACCGAGTCCCCGGGCCCGACCTCTCCGGTGAACATGGCCGAGCCGAGTCCGGCCATCACCCCACAGCCCAACAGTCCCACCGCCTCGGGGCGTGCCGCGGGGTCGACCTTCGTGCACTGACCCGCGGCCACCAGGGTCTTCTCGGCGAAGGCCCCGATGCCGAGGGCGGCAGCGAGGGGTGTGCCGTCGGTGAGGGTCATCCTCTGGCTGGCGTTGAAGGTGTCGAAGCAGTACCAGGGCCGACCCCGACGGCATGACCGGCACTGGCCGCACACCGCCCGCCAGTTGAGGACGACGAAGTCTCCGGGGGCCACGGAGGTCACGTCGTCCCCGACCGCCTCCACCACGCCGGCCGCCTCATGGCCGAGCAAGAAGGGGAACTCGTCGTTGATCCCGCCCTCCCGGTAGTGGAGGTCGGTGTGACAGACCCCACAGGCCTGGACCCGAACCACCGCCTCACCCGGTCCCGGATCGGGCACCACGATGGTTTCGATGGACACCGGCTCCCCCTTGGCCATCGCCACCACGCCTCGGACCTCAGATGCCATGATTCGTCACTCCTCGAGTCGGGCCGCCGGTGGTCGTACGGACCTCTCGGGGCGCCTGCTGGTTCCGGTCGGCCGACTGGCGGCCGGCTTTGCCGGGCACCGTATCGGCCGCCCGGTGGCCGTGCCCCATCGGGGCGGACCGAACCGGGAGATCAGGCTGCCACCGGACGTCGACCGGGGCCGTCGATGGAACCGGCAGATTCATCCCGACCCTCCCGACCCCGCCCTTTACGGGCCCGGAGACCTGATCTGCGGCATGGACGACCGCCTCCAGAAGATTTCGAAACAAATCCCTTCAGTCGGCCCCGTTTCGTGCCGATGGGCAATTGCCGGGGCATTGGGCAGCCTGACACCCACCCCTCCAGTAGACGACCGGCTGCCGTGGACCCGACCCCTGCTAGTTCCGGTCGAGGAGGGCCGGTACGGGGATGAATCGTCAGCAGAGCGGAGAGTGATGCCGCCGTCCTCTCCCGGCTGACGATTCACGCCGATTCCAACCCCCCGGAATCGGCGCGTCCCGACCGCCCTGCGCCGGGACCAGTTCGGGTCCCCGGCGCGGTCCCGAAGTCATCGCTGAAGGGGGTTTCGCCGAGCCCCGCATCGCCGATGCGACCGAGCGGGCGGGACCGTCCCGGCTCTGGTCAGCTCCCCCTGGAGACCGAGGACGACCTCCTGGCCGGGCCATGGGGTACGCCGAGGACCTGCGGTACGGCCTCGGGCCGTCGGATGGAGTCACGGGCCCGGTCGATCGGGGCCGCCTCGCTCCGGGGTTTGAAGGCGTCGGGCCGGGGTAGGTCTCTGGTCACGGAGCCGAGCAACCAGGCTGGCCCGACACGACGAACGGAGACCCCTCCATGGGAATCGCGGACGATGCCAAGAACAAGGCCGAGGAACTGAAAGGCAAGACCAAGGAGGTCGCGGGCAAGGCCACCGACAACCGTGATCTCGAAGCCGAGGGCAAGGTCGACAAGGCGTCCGGGGACCTCAAGCAGGCCGGCGAGAAGCTGAAGGACGTCGTCGGGAGGTAATCGCGGCCTGCCGGCCGAGGATCGTCAGCCGGAGTGGGGTGGGGGCGGGCCATGCGGCTCCTAGGGACAGACCCATCCCGCTCCTGGCTGGCCTGATGACCATCCGACCCACGAGAGGAACCCATGGACACCGAGGCCTTCATCGAGGAGCTCAACGGCGACCTGAAGACCGAGTTGCAGTCCATCGTGCTCTACGTGCAGCACGTGGCCCTGATCACCGGACCCGAGTACCTGAGCACCGTGGACGAGCTCCGGTCCCACTTGGTCCAGGAGCTGGCTCACGCCGAGATCCTGGCCGGGCAGATCGCCTTCCTCGGTGGTACACCCACCACCGACGTCCCGGCGGTCTCCCCCTGGTCGGGATCGAAAGCGGCGCTCGAGGCCGACCTGAACCTCGAGGAGGGACAGCTCGTCCGCTACCGGCAGCGATGCGACCAGGCCGACGACCTCGGTCTGGCCGACGTGGCCGAAGCGCTCCGGCCCCTTCTCGAGCAGACCCAAGAGCACGTGCGCGACCTGCGGGGGGCTCTCGGCCGGTAGGGGCGCCGGCGGCTCGTTGTCGGCTCAGCCGTCGATGGCGGCCCGTAGCTCGGCCAGGCGGAGCCGGTCGAGTGAGTACCAGACCCACTTGCCCCTTCGCTCGCCGTGGACCAGGCCGGCCTCGCCCAGGATCTTGAGGTGGTGCGAGATCGTGGGCTGACTCTTGCCGAGAGGATCCACGAAGTCGCAGACACAGACCTCGCCGGTCTCCGAGTCGGCCAACAGGCTCAGCACCCGGAGCCGGACGGGGTCGGAGAGCGCACTGAATCCCCGGGCCAGCACGACGGCCTCGGTGGGATCGAGCGGGGCGGCCAGCACCGAAGGGCAGCACTCGGTGGTGGGAGCCTCAACGGGCGACGGGGTCTGGGTAGGCATGGGTCCTCCCATTGACAATCATGAATGTATCGATCATAGTCGATGTATTGGTACTGGTGAATGTCAACGGAGGCCCCCAATGTCCCGAGTGCAGCTGGCCCTGAACGTGACCGACATCGACGCCTCGGTGGCGTTCTACACCAACCTCTTCGGGACCGAGCCGGCCAAGCGCCGTCCGGGATACGCCAACTTCGCCATCACCGAGCCCCCCCTCAAGCTGGTGTTGATCGAGAGCCCGGCCGGACGATCCGAGGGGCTGACCGGAGCGCTCAACCATCTGGGTGTGGAGGTCGGGACGTCCGACGAGGTCGAGGAGGCTTCCCGCCGCCTGGCCGGGGCCGGGCTGGACCCCAGGGTCCAGGCCTCGACTACCTGCTGCTACGCGGTACAGGACAAGACCTGGGTGAGCGATCCCGACGGCGCCCCGTGGGAGGTCTACACCGTGCTGGCCGACGCCACCGACGCCACCGACATCGGCTGCTCGGTCGACACCTGTGGCCCGGCGGCCGGGCGGCCCGTGGCGGCCGAGGCCGGCACCACCCCGACGCCGTCCGACCCACCGGCGTGCTGCTGAGCCATCCGATCGTGCCGCGCCCGGGCGACGCTACGGACACCGATCCCGCGGGCGAGGCCACTCTGTGGCGTCGGGTGCTGGCCGAGCTGCTCGGAAGCGCCCTACTGGCCGCGGTGGTGATCGGGTCGGGCATCGCCGCCCAACGGCTGTCGCCGGGCGCCACCGGGCTGCAGCTGTTCGAGAACGCCGCCGCCACGGCAGCCGGGCTCTACGCCATCATCCTGATGGTGGGCCCGGTGTCCGGAGCCCACCTCAACCCGGTGGTCTCCCTCGTCGACGCTACGTTCGGCGGCCTCCGGTGGCGGACGGCCTGCGCCTATGTTCCGGCCCAGCTGGCGGGGTGCACCGTGGGGGCCGTGGTGGCCAATCTCATGTTCTCCGAGCCGGCCATCTCCATCTCCACCCACCAGCGGGCTTCGCCGGCTCACTTCCTGTCCGAGATGGTGGCCACCTTCGGACTCATCCTGGTGATCTTCTCCCTGGCCCGGAGCGGCCGGTCGGGTGCCACGCCGGCCGCGGTGGCCGCCTACATCGGGGCGGCCTACTTCTTCACCAGCTCGACCGCCTTCGCCAATCCGGCCATCACGGTGGGCCGCATGTTCTCCGACACCTTCGCCGGCATCGCCCCGTCGTCGGTCCCGAGCTTCGTGGCGGCCCAACTGCTCGGTGGGCTGGTCGCCCTGGGGACCATCACGCTGCTGTACCCGGGACTGACCCGGGCCGAGGCCTCGGACATCGTCGTGCCCCATCACGGAGCCGACGATCGGACGGGGAGCATGGCCGCGGAGGGGCAGTGACCGACCGACCGACCGTGCTGTTCCTCTGTGTTCACAACGCCGGCCGCAGTCTCGCGGCCCGGGTGCTCCTCGACCACTACGCCCACGGTCGTGTCGAGGTCCTGTCGGCCGGCTCGGAGCCCGGAGACAGGCTCAACCCCTCGGTCGTGGCCGTCCTGGAGGAACGGGGTCTCGATCCGACCCGCGAATTCCCGAAGCCGCTCACCGATGCCATGGCCGGGGCGGCGGACGTCATCGTCACCATGGGCTGCGGGGACACGTGCCCCGTCTATCCGGGAACGCGGTACTTGGACTGGCAGCTGGACGACCCGGCCGGTGAACCGGTGGAGGTGGTCCGGCCGATCGTGGACGAGATCGACCGGCGAGTCCGAGGCCTGCTGGACGAGCTCGTCGGGCCGGCGGCCGGTGCCGGCCTGCCCGAGGCCGGCTGACCGTGGTTGCTGATCCCTGGTTCGCCAACCGGTTCGGGCCGACCGAACCGTGCTGTCGTCGTCGGATCAGACTGTCGAGGAGCACCCCGCAGCCGACACGCAGCACCGCCGAGGCCCAGGGTGGCGCGCCCCCGAGGGAAACGCCACGGGGACCGTCACACCAGCAACGTGCGTGCTCACAACCTGGACGACCCCGGATGGGTGGGAGATGCTCGGGCCTCTGATGTGGGAGGATTGCGCGTCCTGATCGGAAAGGGCGGGCGTTGTTCATCGAGGGGTCGACTAGGTAGTGGCAATCGATCGTCGGTACGCGCTTCGCGCCGGGATGGTCGGCGCCCTGGGCGCGCTGCTGGTCCTGGGCGCGGTGGGGGGATTGGCTGGACCGACCGAGGGCCCCGCGTCTCTGCGACCTACGACCAGTCGGATCGCGTCTTGTGTGGTGACGGGTGCAACCGGATCGTCCTCGAGATGGTTCGCCGACTATCGGACGGTGAACTCCGGCCGACGTACCCAGATCTACCTGGATGACGCCGGAGTCAGGTCCACCGGACCCTCCGTGGCCAACGGCCCTTCGCATCCGTGGGTGGTCTCGTGGACGGGCTCGGACCACGAGCCGTCGATGATCCAGCGCTCCGAGTCGGAACTTCGGGGGACCCACTACTCGACGAACAAGATGCAGCTGCTGTCACCGGACGGAAAGTGCATCCTGTTCCTGTCGGTCGTCGCACCGCCGCCGCACCGGGTGGCCGTGATCGGCGACAGCATCTTCGCGGATATTGCCAAGTCGGTGGCCGGCGACGGGCTGGGAAGCGACTCCTATGCCCGCACCTGGCAGATCGACGCCGTTCCCGGCAACGGTTGGAACTCACCCCCGGCCACGTGGCCGGGCGCCGTAGACGGTGGGTGGGCGCTGAGCGCCGACCGGGGGCTGCTCGTCAACCGACCATCGGTGGTGGTCGCAGAGCTCGGAGCCGACGACGCTCTCCGAGCCGTCTTTGCCAAGGCCACCTCGAAACCCGGGTTGGCCGGGGAGCTCCTCACCGGCGTCTCCACCTCAGTCAACGAGTTGATCGACGAGGACTCTGCCCGGGTGGCATGCACCGTGCTCGTCACCGCCCCGTCCTTCCCGATTCAGATATACGGAGCCGGCCAGAGCTATCTCGAACAGTCGGAGCTGGTCAACTCGGTGATCAGGGACCAAGCCTCGAGAGGGGGTGCCAAGGTACGCCTGGCGGACTGGGCGGCGCTGTCGGCATCTCACCACACGTCGTCACGTTCCGGGGTTTGGTTCCTGCCGGACGACGTACATCCCGAATCGGGCCGGCCAGTTGGCCTTGGTCTCGTTGGTCCACCACGTGATCCAGACCTGCCCGAGCGCACCCGCGGTAAGCAGCTGAACGAGGCCCGGCGGGCTCTTCCGGAAATCGGGTCGAAGAACAGGGTACCCCTTCGGTGCGGCACCCGGCCGCCACTAGGACAGGATGGCCTCGATGGCGGCCAGCTCGTCGTCGCCGAAGGACAGGGCGTCCAGGGCGGCCACGTTCTGCTCCAGCTGGTCGAGGCGGCTGGGCCCGATCAGCGTCGAGGTCACCCGGGGGTCCCGGACCGTCCAGGCCAGCGCCATCTGGGCCAGGGACTGGCCTCGCTCCTTCGCCACCTGGTCGAGGGCCCGGACCTTCTCCCTCACCGGGTCGGTGACGAAGGCCGGGTCCAGGCTGCTGGCCGGCCGGCTGGCCCGCGAGCCCTCGGGGATGCCCTCGAGATAGCGGTCGGTGAGGAGTCCCTGGGCCAGGGGCGAGAAGACGATGCACCCCACCTCGAGCTCGCCGAAGGTGTCCAGCAGGCCGTGCTCGATCCAGCGGTTGAACATGGAGTACGGGGGCTGGTGGATGAGCAGGGGGGTGCCCAGCTCGGCCAGGATGCGGGCCGCCTCGACGGTCTCCTCCGGAGGGTAGGACGAGATGCCGGCGTAGAGCGCCTTGCCCTGGCGCACGGCGGCGTCGAGGGCGCCCATGGTCTCTTCCAGCGGGCGTCTCGGGGTCGAAGCGGTGGGAGTAGAAGATGTCCACGTAGTCGACCCCCATCCGGCCGAGGCTGGCGTCGAGGCTGGCCAGCAGGTACTTGCGCGACCCGCCGTCGCCGTAGGGCCCGGGCCACATGTCCTAGCCCGGCCTTGGTGGAGAGGATCAGCTCGTCCCGGTGGGGGGCGAGGGCGCCGCCGAGCACCCGGCCCACGTTGGTCTCGGCCGAACCGTAGGGCGGCCCGTAGTTGTTGGCCAGGTCGAAATGGGTGATCCCGAGGTCGAAAGCCCGGGTCAGCATGGCCTCGACCTCGCCGGGCGGGCCGGGCGTCGCCGAAGTTGTGCCACACGCCCAGGGAAACCAGCGGGAGCTTGAGGCCGCTGCGTCCACAGCGCCGGTACTCCATGCGCTCGTAGCGATCCTCGTCAGCTCGGTAGGTCATGGCGTCACGGTAGATCAACCGTGGCCCGCCCTCCCTCCGATCCGCGTAGGGTGCGGGTCATGCCCCCATGGACCACGGACGACATCCCTGACCTCACCGGGAGGACGGTGGTGGTGACCGGGGCCAACAGCGGACTCGGCTACGAGTCCTCGCTGGCCCTGGCCCGGGCCGGCGCCGAGGTGGTCCTGGCCTGTCGGGACCAGACCAAAGGAGCAGACGCCGTCGGCCGCATCACCCGGGCGGTCCCGTCGGCCTCGGTGCACCTGGCCCCGCTCGACCTGGCCGACCTGGCCTCGGTGCGGGCCTTCGCCACCGCCTTCGTGGAGGGCCACGATCATCTCGACATCCTGCTCAACAACGCCGGCGTCATGGCCATCCCCCGCCGCCAGACGGCCGACGGCTTCGAGATGCAGTTCGGGACCAACCACCTCGGCCACTTCGCCCTGACCGGGCTGCTGGTCGAGGTGCTGCTGGCCCGGCCGGGGGCCAGGGTGGTGACCGTCTCCAGTTCGGCGGCCCGGCCGGCCCGGATGCGATTCGACGACCTCCAGGGTGAGCGGAAGTACGGCAAGTGGTCCGCCTACTCGCAGGCCAAGTTGGCCAACCAGCTGTTCACCCTGGAGTTGGACCGTCGGGCCCGCCGGCACGGCACCGACCTGGTCTCGGTGGCGGCCCACCCGGGGTATGCCGCCACCAACCTCCAGGCCGTCGGACCGCGGATGAGCGGCTCGGGGTTCATGGAGCGCCTCACCGATCTCGGGAACACCATCCTCGGTCAGCCGGCCGCCGCGGGCGCACTCCCGAGCCTGTATGCCGCCACCGCGCCAGGGGTCACCGGCGGTCGGTACTTCGGTCCCGACCGGCTCTTCGGCATGCGGGGGCACCCGAAGGAGGTGTCCTTCGTGCGGGCGGCCCAGGATCCCGCCGCAGCCCGGCGCTTGTGGGTGGTCTCCGAGGAGCTGACCGGCGTCGGGTTCGGGGTACTCGACCCCGAGGGATGAGCACCCCGGCCGGCCGGGCGGTCAGGCCGCCGACTTCTCCAGGATGTGGACCCCGCAGGCCGAGCCCAGCCCGATCACGTGGGTCAGGCCGACCTTGGCCCCTTCGATCTGGCGGTCGCCGGCCTCGCCCCGCAGGTGGGTGGCCACCTCCCAGACGTTGGCGATGCCGGTGGCGGCGATGGGGTGGCCCTTGGACTCGAGGCCGCCCGAGACGTTGACCGGGGTGGCCCCGTCCCGCCAGGTGGCGCCGGAGTTGAAGAAGTCGACGGCACCGCCCTGTCTCGCAGAGCATCAGGTTGTCGTAGTGGACCAGCTCGGCGGTGGCGAAGCAGTCGTGCAGCTCCACCAGGTCGAGGTCGGAGGGACCCGACGCCGGCCTGCTCGTAGGCCTGGTTGGCGGCGTTGCGGGTGAGGGTGTTGACGTCGGGGAGGACCTGGCACGCCTCCTCCCAGGGATCGGTGGTCAGCACCGAGGCCGAGATCTTGACCGCCCGGCGCTGCTGCTCGAGGGAGAGGGTCTTGAGTTTGGCTCCGCTCACCACCACCGCGGCGGCGGCCCCGTCGCAGTTGGCCGAGCACATGGGCCGGGTGTTGGGGTAGGCGATCATCACGTCGCCCATGATCTGTTCGAGGGTCATCTTCTTGGTGTAGGCGGCCAGCGGGTTGAGGGTCGAGTGGGCGTGGTTCTTCTCGCTGATCTTGGCGAAGAGCTCGAAGCTGGTGCCCCCGTACTTGTGGCCGTACTCCATGCCGATCTGGGCGAAGACGCCGGGCATGGTCTCGGTGCCGATGCGTCCGTCGACCGGGGCCACCGCCCCGTAGCGACCGTGCGGGCTCCAGGTGTCGGAGTCCTGGCTGCGGCTGCCGCCCGACAGGAGGCCCGCCCCGGAGAGCTTCTCCACGCCGAAGGCCAGGCCCATGTCGGCCTCGCCGGCCTTGACCGCCATGATGGCCACCCGCAGGGCGGTGGCCCCGGTGGCGCAGGCGTTGGCCACGTTGAACACCGGGATGCCGGTCTGGCCCAGCTGCTTTTGGAGCTGCTGGCCGATGCCGGCGTTGGCGCTCATCAGGCTGCCGGCTCCGATGACCCCCATGTCCCTCATCTCGACGCCGCCGTCGGCCAGCGCTCCCTGGACCGCTTCGGAGGCCAGGTCGACCAGGTCCTGGTCGGGGTGCTTGCCGAACTTGGTCATGTGGATCCCGAGGATCCACAGGTCGTCAGCTGCCATGGTTCAACTCTCTCGTCGTTCCTGGTCGGCCCGGGTCCGGTCACCCGGCGACGGGTTCGAAGCCGAAGCCGATGGCCTCGGTGCCCTGTCGTCGGTGCCGATGGCCTCGGTCGCCAACCGGACCTTCATGCCCAGGGTGACGTGCTCGGGATCGGGCTCGACGTTGATCAGGTTGGCCCGCACGCTGGTGCCGTCGCAGTCGACCAGGGCGGCCACGTAGGGGACCGGCACCCCCGGGGCGGCGAAGCTCACGATGGTGAAGGCCTTGACCTCGCCGGTGGTGGCCACGTCGGCTTTCTTGAACTCGGTCTTCCCGCAGCGGGCGCAGGCGTTGCGCCGGTCGAAGTAGCGGGCCCCGCACGAGGTGCACTCATTGGCGGTGAGGTGCGGGTGATCGCCCAGTACCAGGTAGTCGACCAGCGGAATCTGTCCGGCCATGTACCTCCACGCTCCTATCGCTCGTGCGGTGTCGTCCGTTGGCACCCTACCGGGGGCCGGGATTGGTTGGCACCCTACCGGGCGCCGGATTTGGGACGCTAGTCGAGGGTCGGCCGATGAGGCCCCTCGATCCGGACGGGTACCGCCCTCCGATAGCTGCGAAGATGGTCCGATGACCCACCCGGCGACGCTTCGGGCGGAGTTCCACGCGGAGCCGCCCCCGAGCCCCTGCCCCC
Organism: uncultured Acidimicrobiaceae bacterium; assembly: GCA_963717885.1. Lineage (GTDB taxonomy): Bacteria > Actinomycetota > Acidimicrobiia > Acidimicrobiales > RAAP-2 > Bog-756. The sequence goes on from CAVQXB010000001.1 coordinate 1,105,981, forward strand.
ATCCCGAGACGAGGTAAACCGTCCCATGCCGCTCCACGTCCACCAGAACATGCCAGACGAGCTGTACGCCTCGATCTACGCCGACCGCGCCCTTCGGGTCGGCCTCCCCACCACTCGGTTCCCGGTCGGGGAGCTACGGCCGGACGAGGTGTTCCAGGCCGTCTCCGACGAGCTGATGCTGGACGGCAACGCCCGTCAGAACCTGGCCACCTTCTGCCAGACCTGGGAGGAGGACGAGGTGCACCAGCTGATGGACCTGGCCATCAACAAGAACCTCATCGACAAGGACGAGTACCCCCAGACGGCCGAGATCGAGCGGCGCTGCGTCCAGATGCTGGCCGACCTGTGGAACGCGCCCAAGGAGGGTGGGGCGGTGGGGTGCTCGACCATCGGCTCGTCCGAGGCCTGCATGCTCGGAGGCATGGCGGCCAAATGGCGCTGGCGGGCCCGCCGGGAGGCCGAGGGCAAGCCCACCGACAAGCCGAACATGGTGTGCGGACCGGTCCAGGTGGTGTGGCACAAGTTCGCCCGGTACTGGGACGTGGAGATGCGGGAGGTCCCCATGGCCCCGGGGAGGTACGGCATGGACGTCGAACAGATGCTGGCCCGGGTGGACGAGAACACCATCATGGTGGTGCCGACCTTCGGGGTGACCTACACCGGGGCCTACGAGCCGATCCTCGAGCTCAGCCTGGCCCTGGACAAGCTGGCCGAGGACACCGGTCTCGACATCGACATCCACGTCGACGGGGCCAGCGGTGCCTTCCTCGGTCCGTTCTGCGCCCCCGACGTGCTCTGGGACTTCCGGATCCCCCGGGTCAAGTCGATCAGCACCTCGGGCCACAAGTTCGGGTTGGCCCCGCTCGGGGTGGGCTGGGTGCTGTGGCGGCACGCCGACGATCTGCCCGACGACCTGGTGTTCCATGTCAGCTACCTGGGTGGCGACATGCCGGTGTTCCAGATCAACTTCTCGCGCCCGGCCGGCCAGATCGTCGCCCAGTACTACCAGTTCATCCGGTTGGGCCGGAACGGCTACCGGGATGTGCACGACACGTGCTACGCCACGTCTCAGGTCCTGGCCGAGGAGATCGTGAAGCTCGGGCCGTTCGAGCTGCTGTGCAACGGCGACCCGCTGACCGGCATCCCCTCGGTGGCCTGGCGCATTCGCGAGGGGGAGGACCCCGGCTACACCCTCTACGACGTGGCCGACCGGTTGCGGGTCAGAGGCTGGCAGGTGCCCGCCTACCCGCTGACCGGGTCGGTGTCCGACATCTCCGTCCAGCGCATCCTGGTGCGCCAGGGGGTGAGCCGCGACCTGGCCGACATCCTGCTGGACGACATGAAGGTGGCCATCAGCCATTTCGACAAGCACCCGGTGACGGTGGCCATGACCAAGGAGGAGGCTGGCGGCTTCAGCCACCTGTAGCGGGCCACCCGGTGACCACGCCTCCGACATCGGATCTGAGCGCTTTCGAGCGCGCCCACCTGGTCTCGACCGGGGTGCGGGCCGTGCTCACGGCCACCGTGCTGTTGGCCGCCTACTACCTGCTGCCGGTAGCCCACCGCCCCCACGAGTCGGTGCTGTTGCGGCTGGGGGTGGCGCTGGCCCTCTTCGTGGCGGTCCTGGTCAACGAGATCCGCCTGATCACCGTCCACGACCGCCCGATGCTCCGGGCGGCGGTGGCCCTGGCCACCGTCCTGCCGCTCTTCCTCGTCCTGTTCTCGTGGATCTACCTGACCATGTCCCACGCCGATTACACGGCCTTCGGCCACCCGCTCTCCCGCAGCTCGGCGCTGTATTTCACCGTCACGGTCTTCTCGACGGTGGGCTTCGGGGACATCGTGCCGAAGACCGATGTGGCCCGCCTGGTGGTCACCGTACAGATGCTGGCCGACCTGGCCGTCATCGCCGTGGTCATCCGGCTGATCTTCGGAGCGGTGACCCGGGCGACGGCCCGCCAGAGCGGGTCGGAGGTCGAGCCACCGCCCGGCCCGGTCAGGTGACCAGCGTGTAGATGCTCTTCCCGACCAGCCACAGGCCCAGGACCAGGGACACGATGATGATGACCTGGTCGGTGTGGGTGTCGATCCAGTTCCGTACGGCCCTCAGCATGGTCTGGGCCTTCTCGGGCCGGAAGCCGGCGTAGATCTCCATGACCAGGTAGACCGCGGTGGCCATCAGGCAGAAGAGGAACAGGGCGACGTAGCTCTCCCACGAGCTGAGCTTGGCCTCCATGACGGTGGCCACTCCGGCCGCCACCAGGCCCCAGGGCTGGGTCAGCGGAGCCAGGCCGATGACCACCCACGGCGACATGTTGTCGATCCCGGTCTGCCACCTGGGGGGATCCTTGGGCTTCTTGGGTTGGCCCAACTTGGCCCGTCGGCGGAGGGCGATGACCACCAGCACCACCCCGATGGCGATCTTGACCGCAATGGCCGCCAGGGACGGGGCGGTGTTCGACTTGGGGGGTTTGTTGCCGGTGAACACGACGGTGAGGGCCACCACCGCGGCCAGGGAGAGGAGCCAGCCGAAGATGAAGGCCGCGCCCTTACGGACCCCGCCCTTGGACATCAAGACCAGCAGGAAGGCGGTGAGCGGGATGGGCTCGAGCGTGATGGCCAGGGCGATGAGGAGGAGGTCGAGGGTCACGTGGGTCCCTGTTGCCGGAAAGGTGCCCCGAAGGACGGCACCTCAGTCATTGCTCTGTCGGAACTTCGTCACGAAGGCCATCACCAGCACGACGGCCAGCGTGGCGATGATGGCGCCACCAGGTAGTACATGGCCCCCTTCCGGGCTCGGCTCGCTGCAGGCAGCGCGGGTCCGAGGACCCAGCGGCTGCCCGATCCTCGGGCTAGGAGAGGATCTTGGCCTTCTGCGCCTCGAACTCGGCATCGGTCAGGACGCCCTTCTGCTTCAGGTCGGCCAGCTTGGCCAGCTGGTCGGCACTGTTGCCGCCCGCAGCCCCGGCGGTCTGCTTGACGTAGTCGTCGAACGCCTTCTGCTGGGCCTGGGCGGCTTGCTCGGCCCGCTCGTGCATCTTGCCCCCCCGGGCGATGAGGTAGACGAAGATCCCGAGGAACGGCAGGACGATGACGAAGATGACCCACAGCGCCTTGACCCCGCCGCCCATGTCCCGGCTGCGGAAGATGTCCCCGAAGATGACGATGAGCAGCCAGAACCAGATGAAGAAGACGAAGAGACCCAGCATGGTTCCGAACAGGTCGGCCAGCGGGTAGGTGTAGGCCAGCATGGGGAGTCCTCCTTGACGGGCGAGCTTTGCTTACCCCGTCAGCCAAGCACATCCGGGCCTCCGGGGCACCGATGGGGCTGACGGGACCCGTTTCACCCCCGCCCTCAGCCCATTGGAACCCACCGCGGCTTTAGTACCGTGGGTGGCATGCCGGACCGTTGCTGCGTGCCGGGCCGAGGGGCCGGTGACCCCGGAGACCCGGACCTCCTTCGGTCCGGAGCGACCGGGGAACACGAGGGAACCATGGTCACGGTGCCGGGCGGGCGTTACCGGATCGGGGACGAGTCGGAGTGGTCCTATCCCGGCGACGGCGAGGCCCCGGTCCACGACGTCGAGCTGGCCGCGTTCCGGATCGACCGGCATGCGGTCACCAACCGTACAGTTCGCGGCCTTCGTCGAGGCCACCGAGTGGACGGACCGAGGCCGAGCGGTTCGGGTGGTCCTTCGTGTTCGGGGGTCTGCTCCCGGACGAATTCCCGCCCGACTCGGGGGGTGGAGGGGGCACCCTGGTGGCGCCAGGTGATGGGAGCGGACTGGCGGCATCCCGAGGGGCCGCACTCCGATGTTGGCTCGATCGCGGCGACCATCCGGTGGTGCACGTGTCCTGGAACGACGCGGCGGCCTACTGCGCCTGGTCGGGGACCCGACTACCCACCGAGGCCGAGTGGGAGGTGGCCGCCCGCGGCGGGCTGGAGGGCCAGCCCTTCCCCTGGGGCGACCAGCTCGAGCCCGGAGGGCAGGCACCGGATGAACGTCTTCCAGGGCGAGTTCCCGGGCGGAAACACCGGGGCCGACGGCTACCTGGGCACCGCCCCGGTGGACGCCTTCGAGCCCAACGGCTACGGCCTGGCGAACATGACCGGGAACGTCTGGGAGTGGTGCGCCGACTGGCTGGACGTGGGCTACTACGCCTCGGCGCCGGTGGTGGCGCCCACCGGGCCCGCCAGCGGTGTCGTTCCGGGTCCAGCGGGGCGGGTCGTACCTGTGCCACGCCTCCTACTGCCGTCGCTACCGGGTGTCGGCCCGGTTCGGGAGCGAGCCGGAGAGCTCGACCGGCAACGTGGGGTTCCGGGTGGCGCGCGGCCCCTGACCAGGGGAAGCTGTCCACGGTGACATCGCCCGAGCGGGTGAAGTGGCCAGGTCTCCGCTGGGGCGCGAGAGTAGGGGGATGGCGGAACACGACTCCCCACAGGCCGCCCCGTCGGGTGGTCGCTCCGGCCCGAGGTCGACCACCTGGAGGCCGGGGAACGGGTCGGCCCTGGGCAAGGCGGCCCGGAATGCAGTGCCGCGATCGTCCCAAGGGGCCTGGGAAGCCCCGGCCGACCGGCCCGACCCGGTGGCGCTCCTCGAGTCCCAGGCCAGCATCCCGCGTGCAGGAGCTGGTCCCCATCCGCTACGGCCGGATGCTGGTCTCCCCCTTCACCTTCTACCGGGGTGCGGCGCTGGTCATGGCCTCGGACCTGGCCACCACCCCCCGGTCGGGTCTGCAACGTCCAGGCCTGCGGTGACGCCCACCTGAGCAACTTCGGGGTGTTCGCCTCGGCCGAGCGCCACCTGGTCTTCGACCTCAACGACTTCGACGAGACCCTGCCCGGACCTTGGGAGTGGGACCTGAAGCGACTGGCGGCCAGCCTGGCCATCGCCGGCCGTGAGCGGGGCTTCTCCGACAAGGAGCGGGCCGACGTGGTCCTCGAGACGGCCGGCGGCCTACCGTACCGAGATGGCCACGTTGGCCACCATGCGGGACCTCGACGTCTGGTACGCCCGCATGGACATCGAGAAGGTGCTGGCCGAGGTGGGCGAGCGACCTCGGCCTGACCGGTTCCAAGGGTGGCCGACAAGGGGCTGTCCAAGGTCAAGACCCGGGCCGACAAGGACGTGGCCAAGGCCAGGACCCGGGACAGCATGCAGGCCCTGGAGAAGCTGACCAGGTGGTCGACGGCGAGACCCGATTCGTCAGCGACCCGCCGCTGCTGGTGCCCATCGAGGAGCTCTACCCCGAGCTCGAGAGCGGCTCGCTCACCGACATCTTCCACGGGCTGCTCCACAGCTACCGGGCGACCCTGCAGAGCGACCGCCAACACCTGCTCGAGCAGTTCCGGTTCGTCGAGCATTGCCCGCAAGGTGGTCGGGGTGGGCAGCGTCGGCACCCGGGCCTGGGTCATGCTGCTGGTGGGGAGCGACGGCACCGATCCCCTTCTCCTGCAGGCCAAGGAGGCCCAGGCCTCGGTGCTGGAGCGAGTTCGTGGGGAAGAGCCAGTACGACAACCAGGGGGAGCGGGTGGTGGCCGGGCAGCACCTCATGCAGGCGTCGAGCGACATCTTCCTCGGATGGGACCGGGTCGAGGGACTCGACGGCGTGCAGCGGGACTTCTACATCCGCCAGCTGCGGGACTGGAAGGGCTCGGCCGACACCGACCGGATGGTGCCCGCGGGGATGGCCATCTACGGCCGGCTGTGCGGGTGGACCCTGGCCCGGGCCCACGCCCGCTCCGGGGACCGGATCGCCATCGCCGCCTATCTGGGTTCGGGCAAGTCCTTCGACAACGCCATCGCCACCTTCGCCGAGACGATATGCCGACCAGAACGAGCGGGACTACGACGCGCTCAAGAAGGCGGCGGCCGAGGGCCGCATCGCGGTGCAGAGCGGCCTGTGAGCTCCGGCCCACGCCGAGTCGTGTGACCGCCTCCCGACGCCGGGAGAGTGGACCGATCGATTCCGAGGCCACAGCGTCGGAGGCCGGCGGCCCGCCGGCGGGCGGGCCGAGGGTGGCGCCTCTTCGATCGGTCGGTCCGTACAAGTACCTCACTTGCCGACGGGACCACAGAAGCGGAGCACGATCACCCGAACCGGATGAGGAGACGACGACCCCGACCCGTAGAATTGAACTGAGCAGAAGGCGAGAACGAACGACCAATGACCACAGGACCAGTCGAATACATCATCGTGGGATTCCCCGGCAACCAGTTCAACGGCGAGATCGCCCCGGAGCTGATCGCCCTGGTGGAGTCGGGGACCGTTCGGATCCTCGACCTCATCTTCATCGGGAAGGATGCCGACGGCGACGTCGTCAGCTTCGAGATCGACGACCTCGATGCCCTGCCGGCTTCGCGCGGGCTGGACGCCGAAGTCGGGGGCCTCATCGGTCCCGAGGACATCGAGTTCGCCGCCGCCCAGCTGGAGCCCAACTCGTCGGCCGCCCTGCTCATCTGGGAGGATGTGTGGGCCGCCCCCTTCGCCCGGGCCGTCCGCGACTCGGGAGGGGTACTGCTCGGAAGGAGCCCGCATCCCCCACGAGCTCATCGAGCCCGCACTGTCCGCGCTGCCGCCGGCAGTCTGAACCATTCCAAGACAGGAGACACGACATGATGAGAAGACGACCGATCGCCCGAATGCCGCCGTTCGCACGACCGCAGTGGTCGGTACCGCGGCGGTGGTGGGTGGCCATATGGCCAACAAGCAGGCGGCCGCGGCCCCAGCAGGCCCAAGCCGCCCCGCCCAGCACCGCCCCCGCTCCGGCACCGGCGGCGCCGCGCCCGATCCCGTCGCCCAGCTGACCCAGCTGGCTGCCCTGCGGGACTCCGGTGCGCTGACCGAGGCCGAGTTCGAGGCGCAGAAGGCCAAGATTCTCGGCTGAGTCCGCCCCCGGTCGGTGCCGGGGACAGCCCGGCGCGAGTAGGATGGGCTGCCCGGAGCGCGGCTCCCGGCGGTGGCTCGACCCCGGAAAGGGAATGAGCACCGAAGGTGGCCTCGACCTCGAACCCCGCCGACGGGCCGTCCGTCGGACCGCCGGCGAGGCCCGAAGCGCTGACCCGGCGGGCGGTGGTGGCCGTCCAGTTCCGCCGACTGGCCCGGGCCATCCGGGACGGGGACGACGCCATGGTGGAAGTCGGCCATCCTGGCCCTGAGCCAGCGCAGTCGGTGCTGGCGCCCCTGGCCCTGATCGTGGGGGCCTTCTCCATGCTCTTCCAGGGCATCAAGCTCCTGTTCACCAACTGGCGGCTGACCCTGGTGCAGATCCTGCCGGCCATGTGGATCTGGGCGGCCATGCTCGACCTCAAGGCCCACGCCCTCCACGGCAAGGAGTTCCACCTCCTCCGCGGGCCCCTGCTCGGCCTGGTGCTCCTGGTCATCGCCGCCCTCACCGCGGGCAGCTTCTTCCTCAACGCCGTGTTCGCCTTCGCCATCTCCCAGCCCGGCGCCCCCGAGATCCGCCCGGCGTTCGCCGAGGCCCGCCGCCACCTGCGCACCATCCTGGCCTGGGGCCTGGTCGTGGGTCTGGCCCTCGGGTTCGCCACCATGGTGGTCGACCGCTGGGGCAAGTTCTGGTTCTCCGTGACCCTCGGGATCGTGGTCGCGTCATGATGGTGGCCTACGTGGCCGTGCCGGCCCGGCTCATCGGGGTGAAGTCGTCGGAGCGGTCGAGCACGGGACAAGCTGGCGGCCACGGCCGTCGGTGGCGCCATCGGGGCGGTGATCTGCTCCCCGCCCTTCGCCCTCGGCCGGGTGGCCATCCTCCTGCTCGGCTCGCACACCTTCCGCTATCTGGCCATACTCCTGCTGGTCGTGGCCGTCGTGCTCCAGACCGGTGCCACCAGCTCGGTCAAGGCCATCAAGATGAGTGCCAAGCTCACCATGGGCAAACCCTCGAAGCCCGCCGGGGAGGGCGAGGTGCCCGAGTCTGCCGGGTCGGCCGGCTGATCCTCGGGCAGCGTGGCGCTTGGTGATGTGGGCGATCCACAGGGAGTGTCACTCCCACCGCGCTCTCGGCACCGCCTATTTCAAGATGTTTACCGCCCGAGCTATCACGAGTCCCAGAACGATGATCGAACAGATGGCTTGGACCGACATCGCCAGCTTGGCCCATCGGGCGATGGGCATCACATCGGTCGGACTGAAGGCTGTCGCATTGGTGAATCCGAGATAGAGGTAGTCGAAATACTCAGGCTGCCATCCCGGTGGCGCCACGTGGGGATTCAAGTGCTCGGGAAAGGCCAGATCGGGGACGGCCGGTGCCGCCCGGGCGCGGTTCTCCGGGCCTCCACCGTCCAGTTCCCAATAGAGGAACGAAAAGGAGATGATCAGGTAGGCCCAGACGACGGCGCCGATTCTGAGGAGTTGCGCCGGCGAGTTCGTGTCCGGTCCTCCTCGAATGAGATCGACCACCAGACGCGTGGTCATGGCCGCAGCGCCGGCGACCAGCACGACGATGAGCGCGATGGAAAGGGCCCGAATGAGGTCGGAGCGTCGGTCGATGCGACCCGGATCAGCCACCACCAGCGCCACGAGGAGGACTCCTTCGAGGGCGGGCACGATCCATCGTGGACCCAGGCTGAACCGGGGAGGGAGGAGGAACGGCAGGGCCATCGCCACCAGGAGCGTGACGGCCATCGGCCAGCGCTTCTCGCCCTGTGGTCCGCCTTCCTCACTGGTCACCCTTGAACACTAGGTCCACCCGGGGTGAATCGGGCGGCCCTGGCCTCGGTCGGTTACCGTCGGTTTTGTGGACAGCGCCCGTCAGGGGAAGACGGCCCGGCTGCCGGCGGCGGCGGTCGTCCTGGTGGCCCTGGTCGGAATGATCGCTACCGGGACGGCGACCGCAGCCGTCGGCGTTACCGCTCCCGCCGTGGTCGCCGATCCGGCCGGCCTGGTGCAACCCCTCGACGGCACCGGCACCGGGCCGGTCGACCCGGGCACCGTGGCGGAGTTCCCCGGCGCCGACCTGCCGTTCGGGATGATCCAGTGGAGCCCGGACACCACCCCGGCCGGGACCGGCGCGGGCGGTGGCTACTCCTACGCCGACTCCGCCATCAACGGGTTCAGCCTCACGCACCTCAGCGGGACCGGCTGTCCCAGCTACGGGGACGTCCCCATCCTCCCGACCGTCGGCCCGGTCGGTGCGGATCCCCGGCCACGACAGCCTCGTTCTCCCACGCCGCTCGAGCACGCCGGCACCGGGCCAGTACGGGGTCACGCTCGGCCCGTCGGGGGTGAGGACCGAGCTGGCCGTCACGACCCGCACGGGCCTCTCCCAGTTCGTCTATCCACCGAGCCGCCAGTCGCAGGTGCTGTTCAAGGTGGCCGACAGCGCCAACCCTGCTACCGCCTCCAGCGTGCAGGTCACGGGTCGCCGCCAAGTGTCGGGATCGGTGACCAGCGGAGGATTCTGCGGGACCGGGCACGCCTACACGCTCTACTTCGTGGCCCGGTTCGACCGCCCCTTCGTCTCGGCGGGTAGCTGGGACGGGCCGTCGTTGTCGCCCGGGCACCGCCTGTTCCGGGACGGCCTGCGGCGCCTACGTGACCTTCGACACCCGCACCGACCCGGTGGTGATGATGAAGGTCGGCATCTCCTTCGTCAGCGTGGCCGACGCCGCCGACAACCTGAGCCGCGGAGGACCCCGGTTGGTCGCTCGACCGGGTCCAGGCCCGGGCGACCGCGCGCTGGAACGCCGTGCTCGGCCGGATCGGCATCGGCGGCGGTCAGCCAGACCCAGCAGCGCACCTTCTACACCGCGCTCTACCACTCCCTGCTCGACCCCGACGTCGTCAGCGACGTCAACGGGGCGTATGCCGGGGTCCGACGGACGGGTCCACCGTTCCGGGCGGACCCAGTACGCCAACTTCTCGGAGTGGGACATCTACCGGTCGGAGATCGAGTTGGTGGCGCTGCGTCGCCCCGCACCAGGCCGGCGACATGGTCCAGTCACTGGTCAACGACGCCGAGCCAGATCGGGTGGCTGCCCAAGTGGGCCATCGTCGGAGGCGACGAGTCCCAGATGAACGGGGACTCGGCCGACCCGATCATCGCCGCCGCCTACGCCTTCGGTGTCCGTGACTTCGACGTCCGGGCGGCCCTGGCCGCCATGGTCAAGGGGGCAACCGAGAACGAGACCGGGCACGGGCTGGAGATCGAGCGCCAGTACCTGGACCAGTACCTGGCCCAGCACTACGTGGACGCGGCCCTCACTCGACCTCACCTCGATCGACTACTCGATCGGGGGGTCGGTCACCCTGGAGTACGCCATCGACGACTTCGCCATCGCCCAGCTGGCCCAGGCCCTGGGCGACCAGCCCGCTGTCTGCGGCCATGATGCAGCGGGCCCACAACTGGGAGTACCTGTTCAATCCGGCCACCGGCTACCTCCAGGCCCGGGGCTCGGACGGCAGCTTCCCGCCCGGGCCGGCATTCGCAGCCCTCCCAGCTCGAGCCCGGTGGCCAGCTGGGCTTCGAGGAGGGGAACGCCGTCCAGTACACGTGGGCGGTGCCCCAGGACCTGTCGGCCCTGGCCTCCCTGATGGGCGGCGATGCCTCCGCCACGGCCCAACTGGACGCCTTCTTCGTCTCCCTCAACGCCGGCCGGGACCAGCCCTACGACTGGGCCGGCAACGAGCCGAGCCTGTGGACGCCGTGGGAGTACGACTACTTCGGCGCCCCGGCCAAGGCCCAGGCCACCGTGCGGCGACCATCGCCGACGACCTCTACGCCGACGGACCGGTGGACGAGCCCGGCAACGACGACCTCGGGGCCCTCTCGTCGTGGTACGTGTGGGCGGCCATGGGCATCTACCCGGTCACTCCGGGCATCGGCCGACCTGGCTCTGGCCAGCCCGCTGTTCCCGGACGATCGTCGTGGACCTGCCCGACGGCAATCGCCTGACCATGCACGCCCCGGGGGCTTCGGCCTCCTCCCCGTACATCCACTTCCTGACGGTGACCGGGGTGGACCCGGCCCGCGCGCTCGGCTCCGTCCTGCGGGGGTCCGCGGCCAGGAGCCGACGTCCCGCCGCACGGGAACTGGACCGTGCCCTGGCTGCCGGCATCGGTCCTACGAACCGGCGGCGAGTTGACCTACGGGCTCGGCGCGGTGCCCGATCCGGCGTGGGGAACCGGTCCGGGGTCGAGTCCGCCCTCCTTCGGCGCCGGTCGGCTCCCGGCGGTGGGCTTCTCGGTGCCCAGCGGCGGCACCACCGCACAGGTCGGTCGGGCCGTCACCGTACAGCTGGGCGCGGCCTCGGCGGGTCCACCGGGGACCGGCGGTCACGTGGAGTGCGGCCGGCACCGGACTCGAGGTGTCACCCGCCCAGCGGCCGACTGGTCCTGGGCGCCGCCGCCACGCGAGGTCCCCGTTCCGCCCGATCGGGATGCCCGACCCCGGCGCGATCCAGCCAGAACGTCACCATCACTGCGTCCACGACCGGACCTCACCTGGTCACGGTGCGGATGACCGACAGCCACGGCGACCAGCTCCCCCCGGTCATGATCGAACTGGCCGTGACCCCCTGATCGCCGGACCCTCTCCGGTCCGGACGGAGCCGACACCGTTTCACCGCTTCAGGACAGGAACGAGAAGAGGAACAGCTGGGTGGCGTAGGCCACCAGGCGGGGCCGGTCCGTGCCGTCCTCCCCGCAGTCCCACAGGGCCATGTCGGCCGAGGCGTAGCCGTCGCCGGCGAAGCGGGCCCGGTTGTGGGCCAGCACCCAGCCGGATCGGCAGTGGTCGAGCAGGTGCACGGTGAGGTCCACGCTGGGGGCGAACCAGCTGCCGGTCGGACGGCCCACCTTCTCGCTCACCGCCCCGGGCATGGTGTCGGCCAGCACCACCAGGGCCAAGGGGTCGAGGGTGCCGTCGTCGAGGAACGGGGACTGGTCGAACCGGTACCACATGACCCGTTCGGCGCGGTCCGGGGACGTAGGTCCTCCCACGGGGGGTGGCCCCAGGCCGATCCGCCCCTCGACCAGGCGGTCCCAGAAGGGCATCGGGGGGAACGCTTCGGCACCGGGCGGGGGCGGATCCCGGAAGGACGGGCACTCCAGCGGCGGCGGGATGACGGCCGGGAGGCTCGAGGTCGGTGAAGGCGAAGCCCGGACCGGGCGGACCCGAAGATGCCGGTGGTCAGGTGGCCGCGGTGCGGCACCCGACGTTGGCCACCTCGGCCCGGAGGTGGGACATGGATGCGGCCCCGGCGCAGCAGCTCGACCTCGACGGCGACCGGTCCGTCGGCCACCTGGGTCACGAAGGTGGTGTGCAGGGTCCGGAGGAGCTGGCTCGGGATCGCCCAGCTCCTGGCCCATGGCCCGCAGGGCCAGGGCGGTCGACCACGCCCGCCCTGGGGCAGGGGGTTGAGGTTCCAGACTCCGTCGATGGTGCCGTGGTAGCGGCCCGGCCCCGAGGCGCGCACCGCCGTGGTGTCGAGGAAGGGGTTGGCCACGACCGGCGATGCTCCCCGCCGTCGGTCGCAGGTGTCAACCTGGGTCCTGACCGAACCGAAATTCGCCTGTTTTCCCAGGTCAGCAGTGAGATCGATCTCGGCTATCGTCAGGCCCGGGGCATCCGGTCCGGCGGCCCCGGCCCGGTTCGGTGCCTCGGAGGAGTGGAGTGGGTCGATGAACATCGTGGTCAGCAACGTGAAGGGCGGCGTGGGAAAGACCACCACCATCGGTGTACCTGGCTGCAGCGGCGGTGGACCGGGGGTGGGACCCGGTCACCCTGATCGACGCCGACCGGCAGGCGTCGTCGGCCGAGTGGCTGGAGGAGAGCCCGGTCGAGGGGGTGGACCTGGTCGAGGCGCCCTCGGAGCGGACGGTGGCCCGGGCCATGGCCGGCGACACGGGACTGACCGTGGTGGACACTCCGCCCGGTGACGAGCGGATCGTGCGGGCCGCCCTCGAGCGGGCCGACGCCGTGGTCATCCCGACCCGGGCCGGGGGTGTCGAGTACTCGAGGGTGGTGGCCACCCTCGAGATGCTCGGGAAGCGGACCCCCCACGGGGTGGTGATCTGCGCCGCCCGGCTCGGCACCAACGATCTCGACGCCGCCGTCGCATGGTGGACGGAGTACGGGGTGCCCATCTGGGGCATCATCCCCGAGCGGGTGGGAATCGCCGCGGGTCCCGAGGCCACGGCTCTACCGCGAGGGCCTCGACGCCTACGACGCCGTGCTCAAAAGGCGCTGCGCAAGCGGTAGGACAGAGGCGGGGGCGGGCCACCGCGCCGGCCTCAGCCGAGATCGCCCGGCCCGGCCGGCACGTCGACGGCGTGAGCCTTCAACGCCTCGAGCGGCACGACGTCCAGGCACCGCTCGTGGGTCGAGGCCAGCACCACGTAGGCGGCCGCTCCATCGTGGTGGGCCCGGAGCCAGTTGACGGCGGTAACGCACCAGCGGTCGCCGGGGACCAGCCCGGGGAACCGGTACTGGGGCATCGGGGTGACCAGGTCGTTGCCGATGGAGCGCTGGTGCTCGAGGAACTCGGCGGTGACCACGGCACAGATGGTGTGGCTGCCCCGGTCCTCGGGCCCGGTGGTGCAGCAGCCGTCCCGGTAGAAGCCGGTGAGCGGATCGGTGCCGCATGGCTCCAGCTCGCCCCCCAGCACGTTGCGATCGACCATGCTCAGCAGTATCGTCCACCCGGTACCGGGTTGACGAGCCCGGATCGACAGGGTCGGCCGGGGCCCATCCATGGCGGCCGGGATAGCCTGCGGACATGGTCCGGCGTGCGGTGGTGCTGGGGGCCGTGCTGATCGCCGGGGTGGTAGCCGTCCCCTCCCCTTCCACTCCGTCCGGAGCCGCCTCCCCTGCGGCAGTGGTGATCCGGGTCGATCAGGTGGGCTATGCCTCGGACGGGCCGAAGGTCGGCTACCTGATGTCCACGACCGCCCTCGCCGGTGCCACCTTCACGGTCCGCTCCAGATCCGGGGCCACGGTGTACGCCGGGACGGTGGGGGCCTCCACAGGGCCATGGAACGTCACCTACCGGTTCGTCTACCCCCTGGACTTCAGTGGGCTGACCGCCCCGGGCCGGGACACCCTGGCCCTGGCCGGTCCGGTCGGGGCCTCCTCGCCCCCGTTCTCCGTCGCCGCGCCGGCGGCGCTGTGGCGTGGGCCCCTGGCCAACTCCCTCCGCTTCTACCAGAACGAGCGGGACGGTCCCGACTACATCCCCTCGGCCCTCCGCACCGCTCCCGGCCATCTCAACGACCGGGCCGCCATGACCTACGCCACCCCGCCGATGAACGCCAACGGCGGATTCCCCGGCGACCTCGCGCCACTCGGCGTCACCATGGACGCGTCGGGTGGTTGGTGGGATGCCGGCGATTACCTCAAGTTCGTCGAGACCACCTCCTACGCCGAGGCCCTCCTCGGGGTCGGGGGCGCGGTCCTTCCCGTCATCGATGGGGACCATGGCCGGACCGTCGGACTTCACCGCAGAGGTCCGCTTCGGCCTGCAGTGGCTCGAACGGATGTGGAACGACTCCACCAGGACGCTCTACTACCAGGTGGGGATCGGGGGAGGAAATGCCAGGACGGTGAGCGACCACGACCTCTGGCGTCTCCCCCAGGCCGACGACTCCTACGGGGGAAACGATCCCGCCTACCGGTACATCCGCCACCGGCCGGTGTTCGAAGCCGGGCCCCCTGGTTCGGCCGATCAGCCCGAACCTGGCCGGCCGGCTGGCCGCGGACTTCGGGCTGTGCGCACAGCTGTTCCAAGCCAGTGACTCCCGCATTTGCCGGCGTCTGCCTGCGGGACGGCGAGGACGTCTACGCCCAGGCGGACACCTCGCCCTCGGGCCGCTTGGTGACCACCGCACCCTACGGCTTCTATCCGGAGACCCAGTGGCGGGACGACATGGAGCTCGGGGCGACCGAGCTGGCCTCGGCGGTGGGCCCGGGACCGCGACGGACCCTCTATCTCGAGCAAGCGGCCCGGTGGGCCTCGGCCTACCTGGCCTCGCGGGACCAGGACACCCTGAACCTGTACGACGTGGGGGGTCTGGCCCACTACGAGCTGGCCCGGTTGATGGAGGCGAGCGATGCCACCTCGCTGGCCGTGACCACCGGGCAGTTGGTGGGCCAGCTCCGGGCCCAGCTGGAGGCAGCCGTGGCCGTGGGGGCGGCGACGCCGTTCGCCATCGGCTACCCCTGGAGCTCGTCGGACACCGTGTCCCACGACGCCGGTCTGTCGGTCATGGCCAATGAGTACGACGCCCTCACCGGCACGTCCACCTACGCCCGGCAGGCCCAGGGGTGGATGGACGATGATCTCGGGTCCAACCCGTGGGGTGTTTCCTTCATCGTCGGCGACGGCACCGTCTTCCCCGACTGCCTCCAGCACCAGGTGGCCAATCTGGCGGGTTCGACCGACGGTCGCCCGCCGATCCTGGCGGGGGCAGCGGTCGAGGGACCTACCAGCGGCGCGTCGAGGGGTCGGGTGGACGGCATGGTCACCTGCCCGGTGTCCGGGGGCGACCCCTACGCCGTGTTCCGGGGCCATGGCGCCGTCTACCGGGACAACGTCCAGTCGTACGCCACTGACGAGCCGGCCATCGACCTGACGGCGGCGACGCCGCTGGCCATGGCTTGGCTGAGCGAGCCGGCCCCCTGAGCCCGGGCCGTCCCCGCCGTGGGAGAATTCCCGAGCGACTGGGAAATCGGCCCCGACTGTCGATCTCGTGTCCCCCGCTCCGTCAATTGACAGGGGGAGCAACGGGGTGCGTCGGAACGGACACGGGCCCCGGACGAGGAATGAAAGTGCCATGCGCTACATGTTGATCATCCACAACGACCCTGAACTCCACCCGACCCCGGGCAGCCCAGAGTGGGACCAGCTGATGGCCGACTACGCCGAGTTCAGCAAGCAGCTGGTGGACCGGGGCCACACCTTCAGCGGCGATCCTCTGAACGATCCCAGCACCGCCACCACCGTCCGGGTCCGGGACGGCAAGACGCTCACCGTCGACGGACCCTTCGCCGAGACCAAGGAGTGGATGTCCGGCTACTACATCGTGGACTTCGACAGCCTCGACCAGGCCCTGGAGGCGGCGGCCATGGTCCCCTCGGCCAAGTTCGGCTCGGTCGAGGTCCGCCCCGTGGCGGAGATGTAGCCCTGGGACCGACAGGGGGCGTCGGTGGGGTCGGCCCGGTCGATGCGGCCCTCGAGGTCGCCTACCGGGCCGACCGGCAGCCGGGTGCTGGCCCGCCTGATCGGGATCCTCGGCGACTTCGATCTGGCCGAGGACGCCCTCCAGGACGCCTGGGTGGCCGCCCTCGCCTCCTGGCCCACGACGGGGATACCCGACAACCCCGGCGGATGGCTGGTGACCACGGCCCGTCGCAAGGCGGTCGACCGCCTGCGCAGCGCCGCCGCCTCGGACCGGCGCCAGCGGGCCTGGGGCGAGCTGTCCATCACCTGGGACCTCGGGGACGGGTCCGAGCCCGATCCCCGACGACCGGCTGCCGGCTGATCTTCACCTGCTGCCACCCGGCCCTCAGCCTCGAGGCCCAGGTGGCCCTGACCCTCCGCTCGCTCGGTGGGCCTGACCACCGAGGAGGTGGCCAAGGCCTTCCTCATCTCGGAGACGGCCCTGGCCCAGCGGGTGGTGCGGGCCAAGCGCAAGATCCGTCGGGCCGGCCATCGCCTACCGGGTCCCCGACCCCGACGAGCTGCCGGGCCGGCTGGGTGCGGTGCTGGCCGTGATCTACCTCATCTTCAACGCCGGCTACCTCGCCCCGTCGGGTGCGGAGCTGGTCGACGTGGACCTGTGCGCCGAGGCCGTACGGCTGTGCGACGTGGTCGTCGAGCTGCTCCCCGACGAGTCCGAGCCTCTGGCCCTGGCGGCCATGATGCGGTTCCAGGACGCCCGGCGGGAGGCACGGGTCGACGCCGAGGGGGTACCGGTCACCCTCGAGGAGCAGGACCGCCCGCGCTGGGACGGTGTCCGAGGTGGCGGCCGGACTCGCCCTGCTCGACCGGGCCCGCGGTCACGGGCGGCCCGGTCCCTACGGGCTGAAGGCGTCCATCGCCGCCCTGCACGTGGCCGCGCCCCGGTCCGGACCTGACCGACTGGGGCGCCATCGTCCGTCTCTACGACCAGCTCCTCGAGTGGGAGCCCACCGCCGGTGGTGCGGCTCAACCGCGCCGTGGCCGTGGCCATGGCCGACTCGCCGGCCGCCGGCCTGGCCCTGCTCGACGACCCGGACCTGGCCCGGGAGCTCGACGGCTACCACCTCTACGCCGCCACCCGGGCCGATCTGTTGCGCCGGTCGGGACGTGAGCAGGAGGCGGCCGACGTGCTACCGGCGGGCCCGGGCGCAGACCAACAACGTCGCCGAGCACCGGTTCATCGACCGGCGGCTCGCAGAACTGGGTGAGGTGCCGGCCGGCTGAGTCCTTGCCCCGACCCGCCCCACGAGGCCGGACCAAAATGGCGGGCGCTCGGCCAGAGCGCAACACCGCACGCGGCAGACCGGTGCCGGGGTCTGTCCGGCTCCGGTGGATAGGCTCGGCGGGTCATGGTCCCCGACGACGACTCCCACCCGGCCGACGAGGAACCAGACGTGAGATTCACCTACGCCAACGAGCGCACCTTCCTCGCCTGGAACCGCACGGCTCTGGCGCTCATTGCCACCGGAGTGGCGGCGACCCAGCTCCTGCCCAATTTCCATGTCGCCGGCGGCCGGCGCATTCTGGGAGTTCCGATGATCGCCCTGGGTGCGCTGGTGGCCCTGACGAGCTTCTGGCACTGGACCGCGAACGAGCGTGCCATGCGCCGAGGCCAGCCTCTCCCTCGGTCACCGATGCCGCTGGTCCTCTCGATCGGGATCGGTTTGGTGGCGGTGATTGCGGTGGTCCTCGCGCTCCTCGGCCCGAAGTAGGTGGTGGATGGTCGACGTCGATCACAGTGACGGAACGGAGGGCGAGGGCCGGGGCCTGGCCCGGGAGAGGACCGAACTGGCCTGGAACCGGTCAGGACTGGCCGTGGCGGTCACGGTGGCCATCATCTTGCGTCGACTCTGGCCACTGTCCGGCCACAAGGAGGTGGTGGCCGGCCTCCTCATCGCTTCCGGAGCCATCATCTGGGTGGTGGGTGTTCGACTGGGTCACAGGGGAAGAGTCGGTGCCGACAACCGGGGCGCACTGAGTGCCTCGACCTTTCGAGCGTTGACGGCGGGAACCCTGATGCTCGCCGCAGCCGGCTTCGTCGTCGCCGTCTTCTTCCCGGCGTGATCGGTCCGGTCTTCGCGGGCCACCTGTCGCCGTGTCGACGCCTTCCGATGCTCCGCAAACCTCCCGCTACGCATCTCGACGAACCAGCAAGATCCCGCCCACCACGAGCGCAACGACGGCATAGCCACAGAGAAGCGCGAAGCTGGTCCACGGTCCGAATGGATCGGTGCCGTGGTAGTGGGCGCTCATCATGACCGTCCCGATGGTGGCGGGGAGGAAGCGGCCAATATCGCTGGTGAACGACGAGGGCAGAACGTCGGCGATGATCGGAAGAATGAACAGGACACCTACGAAGGTGCTGATAGCTGCCGCGGTCACCCTGATGATCGATGCCAACCCCAAAGCCAGCAGCCCAAGCGCGAGGAGATAGAGGCCACCGCTCAAGACGGCACGGAGAGCACTCGGATCGGACAGCGATGCGGTCGGTGCCTGGCCCGAGAGGATTCGTTGGCCGAGGACAAAGGCCACGAACGAGACGAGTTCGCCGACCACCACCGTGACGGCCCCGAACACCGCGGTCTTGGCCACCAGTACCAGTGGACGGCGAGGCACCGCGGAGAAGGAGGCTCGGATGGTCCCGGTGCTGTACTCCGCGCTGACCACCAGAATCCCGAGCACGCCGATGGCCAACTGGGCGAAGAGCAAGCCGGCCAGGCTGGAGCGGGTGGGATCGAATGCCAAGCGAGCGGCGTGCGACCGACTGGCGAATCGGGCTGCCTGCGCCGACGTGACGACGGCGCCCAGGCCGACCCCAACGACTGCCGTCGCCAGGAGGGCCCAGACCGTGGACCGGACCGTCGTCAACTTTGTCCATTCGGAGCCCAGTACTCCACTGAATCCGTAGTGGTCCCTGGCAGGCTCGGACACTGATTCCCCGGGAATCGCGGTCACGCTCATCGTCGTCCTCCGCCCTCGGGGGACCCAGTGATGGTGGACCGGTTTCCGCTGAATTCGACAGTTCCTTCGGTCGACTCCACGAATGCCTCCTCGAGCGACGCCGACTGCGTGGCCAGTTCGTAGAGCATCACGGCGTTGTTCCACGCCAGCTCTCCGACCCGCTCCTGGGAGATTCCCCGGATCGAGAGTGAGCCGTCGCTCTCATTGGTGACGGAGGCCCCCGCCGCTTCCAGCACCGGCGTCAACTGGGCACTGGCGGGCGAACGGACCCGGATGTAGGCATGTGAGTTCTGGGCGGTGAACTCGGCGATCGACATCTCGGCAATCAATCGTCCTCGGCCGATCACGACTACCTGATCGGCGGTGACGGCCATCTCGCTCATCAGGTGGCTCGAGACGAACACGGCCCGCCCCTCAGAGGCGAGTCTGCGCAGAAACTGGCGGACCCAGCGGATCCCATCGGTGTCGAGACCATTGACCGGTTCATCGAACATCAGCACCCCCGGGTCGCCGAGCAGGGCGACGGCGATGCCCAGTCGCTGGCTCATGCCGAGGGAGAACTCTCCGACCCGGTGTTGGGCTACGGCCGAGAGCCCGACGATATCGAGCACCTCGTCGACCCGCTGGCGAGGAATCTGGTTGGTCCGGGCCAACATCCACAGGTGGGCCCGGGCACTGCGACCGGGGTGGACGGCCTTCGCCTCCAGGAGGGCACCGACCTCCCGCAAGGGCCAGCCCAGGTCGTGATACGAACGTCCGTTGACCAGCACCGCTCCCTCATCGGGGGCGTCGAGGCCCATGATCATTCGCATGGTGGTGGACTTCCCCGCTCCGTTGGGTCCGAGGAATCCGGTCACACATCCGGACCGGACGTCGAAACTGAGATGGTCGACGGCTACCTTCTCGCCATAGCGTTTGGTGAGCCCTTTGGCCTCGATGGTGGGCGGCGACCCTGCTCGACGCGCTGGCCGGTGCGGAGTGCTCCCGGCTGTCAACGAGTCATCCCTCTGGCTCGTCGGGGCGGGCATCACATGCTCGATGGGGAGGGAGGGATCGGTCCGGTGTTTCCGCCGTTGCCGGGCCCACATGACGACGCCGACGATCAGGGCGATCAGGAGTACGAGACCCAGGATCCTCAGACCGTGCCGACCGTGCCGGACTCCGACGACCAGCAAGGTGCTCATCTCCGACGGCACAGCCTGCTCAGCTCCGGCGCCGGCGCGCGCGCCGCTCCCGTTTGGGACGTCCCCTCCCCGGGCCCACCCGTTGACGTTTCTCTAGCCGTCACTGTCGGGAGCCTTGGCCGCGGCGGAGACCTGGGAGGGTGCGGGCGTGCCGGTCAGCGTGGTCTTCGGATGGACAGGGAGCACGACCGGAGCCCCGGGCGGCCGGCTGAAGTCGAAGTCGTTCTCGAGGTTCCCGAGGATCTTCTCGTTCTCCCGCACGTCGGGCCTCGGATCGGGCCGGCCGTCGGTGGCCGGGTTGATGCGTTGACCGTGGAGGAAGTCGTCCTCGATGAACTTGTCGTAGGCATCGAAGCTCAGGGTCTGATGGTCGACGTATCCCTTCTTGGCGTAGGGACTGATGACCATGCCCGGTACCCGGAGCCCGTAGCCGTTCTGGTCCACGGTGGGCGGCACCACGTGGTCGTAGAAGCCACCCCAGTCGTCCCAGGCCAGGAAGATGGCCGTCGAGTCCCAGTCGGGGCTCTTCATGACGGCGTTGATCAGACTGGTCACATAGCGACTGCCCGTAGCTCACCGGAGCCGGAGGGTGCTCGCTGACCTCGCCCGAGGGGACCACCCACGAGACGGCGGGAAGGGCCCCGTCCTTGGCCGCGGCGTAGAACTTGGCGACGTCCTGGATGTTGCCGAGCTGGTGGTCGTTCTGGACGGTGTTGAACCAGGGGAGCGGGTTCCAGATCCCCGGGGTATTGGAGTTCTGCGCCACCGGCGCACAGGTCTCGGCGGCATCGTTCTCGCAGTCGGGCTCGGTCCCGCTGACCACGTAGTAGCCCCAGCTGACGTGGGACTTGTACAGCAGGTAGGTCAGGTCGGTCCAGGCGTAGATGGGCTGGTCGGGGGCCCTGCTCGCCTTGCCCGCCCTAGTGGGATTGGTGGCGTTCTTGGGGCCGGCCTCCCCGCCGTAGACGGCGGGTGCATTCTGGGGCCGCTCCGCCGGCCTGGTCTGCAGGGCGTTGACGCAGCTCGATGGATTGTTCTCCTGGGTGCAGTAGGCCGACCACTCCGAGACCAGGAACAGATGGGACGGCAGACTCCACGAGGCGTTGGGTTCGAACATGTGGTCCTGGAGCACGAAGTCCTTGGCGTAGGTCCAGTAGTTGGGGATGTCGCTCTCGGTGTGGTACCCCATCACGTCGGGAGCGGCCGAGTTGGTACAGGCCGGGTCGGTGGGATCGAGACAGCCCTTCCGTCCGGACTGGGCCTGGCCGATGAAGCCGTCCATCTTGCCCCCGTTCACGTCGGCGACGGCGTTGACCGCGGAGTGGGGACCTCCGCCGTTCACGTCGGCATGGTCGACGTACGGCATCTCGCAGGTGCCGTTGGCCGGGTCGGTCACGCAGACCGTCGGTGTGCCGTTGCCATCGGGATGCCGTCGGCACCGGGGTAGGTCCCGAAGTAGGAGTCGAACGACCGGTTCTCCTGTTGGATGACGATCACGTGCTTGATCTTGTGGATCCCGGGCGGGACGAGGTACGAGCCGGTCGGGCCGCCGACGACCCGCTCGACCTGGGCGGGTGGGGAAGCTGACCCACCGCCGCACGAGGTGGTCGCCAGGGCCACCGCGACGAGAGCGGCGAGGGTGATGGGCGTTCCCCACCCCCTGAGTCGTCCGCCGGTCGGCATGGTCTTGCTCATGGCGCCACCACTTTCCTCGGGTCAGTCCGTCGGGTTCGTCCACCGGGTCGTGCACGAGGCGTGCACAGGCGTGACCATGGGGACGCACCGGCACGCCCGGCTGCACGGAGCCGGACGCTCCCTTTGTACACACGAGATGTGAAGGGAGTGTGAGCGCACCGGCCTGTGCCCTGCGGACGGTGCGGTGATTCAGCTGCTGCCCACGAAGTCCACCACCACCTGGGCCAGCTCGGGACCCTTGTCCTCCTGGAGGAAGTGCCCTCCTCCGGCGATGGTGGTGTGGGGCTGTCCTGGCCGCTCCGGGGATGCGGGCCTGGAGGACCCGGTCCGACCCGGCGGTGATGGGGTCCTGGTCGGAGAAGGCGGTGAGGAAGGGCTTGTCGAAGGCTTCGAGGACCTTCCAGGCCGCCCGGTTGGCCTCGGCGGCGGGGTCGTCCGGGGAGATCGGGACCAGGGTGGGGAACTGGCGGGCCCCCTCGGAGAAGGAGGAGTCGGGGAACGGCGCGTCGTAGCCCGCCACCACGGCGGGGGACAGGTCGGTGACGCACCCGCCGTTGACGATCACCCCGGTCGGGAAGGGCTCCACCTCCTGGGAGAACTTGAGCCATCCCATGAAGGCGTCGCCGGGGTGGGAGTCGCCGGTGGGGAGGAACGTATTGGCCGCCACCACCCGGGCGAACCGGTCGGGATGCTCGCCCACCAGTCGCAGCCCGATCAGGCCACCCCAGTCCTGGCAGACCAGCGTGATCCCGGAGAGGTCGAGCCGGTCGAAGAGGAGCTCCCGCATCCACTCCACGTGGCGGGCGAAGGTGTACTCGCCGCGGGGGGTGGGCTTGTCGGACCGTCCGAAGCCCACCAGGTCGGGGGCCACGGCCCGGAGCCCGGCCCCGGTGAGCACCGGGATCATGTGCCGGTAGAGGAAGCTCCACGACGGCTCGCCGTGCAGCAGGACCACCGTCTCTGTCCCGGGCGGTCCCTCGTCGAGGTAGTGGGCCCGCAGACTTCCTCCGTCCTGATCCGCGAGGTCGGCGTAGTGGGGCTCGAACGGGAATTGGGGCAGTCCCTCGAAGCGCTCGTCGGGGGTACGCAGGACCTGCATGGTGGTCACCTCGTCATCGGTCGGAGGAGCCAGTCTCGTCCGAAGAAACTGGCATGAGGAGTGTCAATTGATCGTACCAGTCCGGGTGGCCGGCGACGAGGCTCGAGAACGCCCACCTAACGCCGGGCGTTCTTGACGAAGTCGTCGGTGCCGTGGCCCTCCTCGAGCCGGGTGCCCCCGTGCCAGCTGCCCCGGAGGTGGCGGCGGACGGCGGCCGGCCCGTCCGCGGTGCCCCGGGCCGCCGAGTGCCACAGGTCGGCGTGGTGGAACAGGACATCGCCGCGCTCCTGGTAGACGCCGATCTCGCCGGGCACGCGCTCGAAGCCGAGCGGCATCCCCTCGGTCCCGCCGAGGTGGCTGCCGGGCAGCACGCGGAGGAAACCGTTGGCCGGCGATGTGGGATCGAAGTGGATGGTGAAGGCCACGCCGGGCCAGACGTCGAGGTGGGGGCCCGACTGGTGGTCGGTGTGCCATCCGATTCGGGAGTAACCCGACCCGGGGTCGGGTCGGGCGTCCTGGTAGACCACCCCGAACTGCTCATAGTCGAGCAGCCAGGCCTCGGGCCCGAGGGTCCGGTGGGCCACCTCGACCAGTGCCGGATGGTGGACCAGGGCGTCGGCGCGCTCCGAGGCGGTGGTGGCGAAGCACACGTAGTGGGCGAACGGCCGGCCGTCGATGACCGTGTCGGGTTCGTCGAGCACCGCCGTCCCATGGCGTGGGTCGAGCCGCCCCTCGGCCAGTCGGCGCTGGGCGTCGGCCAGCTGGTCCTCCGCTTCACGCAGCGCGTCCTCGTCGAAGACGCCGCGCAGGGTGGCGTACCCGTGGGAGGCGAAGGACGCCTCCAATCGATCGAGCTCGTCGGGACCGAAGGTGCCGGGCTCGCCCCCGCTGGCGCGGGGGGAGGCGAGGTCGATGGGCCGGAGCCGTGGCGGTGGCCGGCCCGGAGGCGGAGGGGTCACGCCCCAATGGTAGATCCGGGTCGTCAACCGGGAGACTCCGAGATCGCCCGGACGATCTCGGCACCCTGAACCCGTGGACCGGTCAGGTGCAGCCGGTGACGGTGGACGGCCAGTCCTTCACCCCCCAGGGCGGCCTGCTCTTTGTCCCCCGCTCCACCGATGACGACGGCGGGGGTCCCGGCCAGCGGGACTGAGCGCCCCGGCCCGGCCGGGGTGGTCGCCGCCGGCCCGGCTCGGCTCGGCTCAGCGCGCTCGGCACTTGGGCTCGGCGCTCGGCACGGGTCCGGATCCGCCGTACCATGCAGAGATGCGTGACGTGACGGGCAGCGATCCCTCCGAAGAGCCGCTGGTGGGCATGAAGCCCCGCAGCTATCAGGTGACCGACGGACCCACCCGGGCCCCGGCCCGGGCCATGCTGAGGGCGGTCGGGATGACCGACGACGACTGGGACAAGCCCCAGATCGGTGTGGCCTCCTCGTGGAACGAGGTGACCCCGTGCAACCTGCCCCTCGACCGACTGGCCAAACAGGCCAAGCTCGGGGTACGGAACGCGGGCGGCTTCCCCCTCGAGTTCGTGACCATCGCCGTCTCCGACGGGATCTCCATGGGCCACGAGGGGATGCGAGCCAGCCTGGTCAGCCGCGAGATCATCGCCGACTCGGTCGAGACCGTGATGCACGCCGAGCGGTTCGACGGGCTGGTCACCCTGGCCGGCTGTGACAAGTCGCTCCCCGGCATGCTGATGGCCGCGGCCCGGCTCAACCTGCCCAGCGTCTTCCTCTACGGCGGTTCCATCCTCCCGGGCCGGGCGCGGGACAAGGCGCTCGACATCACCTCGGTGTTCGAGGCGGTCGGGGCCCACGCCGTCGACGCCCTCTCCGATGAGGAGCTGAGCCTCATCGAGCACAACGCCTGCCCCACCGAGGGATCGTGCGCCGGCATGTTCACGGCCAACACCATGGCCTCGGTGGCCGAGGCCCTCGGGATGTCGCTGCCGGGGAGCTCGTCGGCTCCCGCCGTCGACCGCCGTAGGGATGACGCCGCCTTCGCCTCCGGCCAGGCGGTGGTGGAGCTTCTCCGGCTCGGGATCCGGCCCCGCCAGATCCTCACCAAGGAGGCCTTCGAGAACGCCATCGCCGTCACCATGGCCCTCGGCGGCTCCACCAACGCAGTGCTCCACCTGCTGGCCATCGCCAACGAGGCCCGGGTCGAGTTGGAGCTGGACGACTTCAACAAGGTCGCGGCGCGGGTGCCGCACCTGGCCGACACCAAGCCCCACGGGAAGTACCACATGGCCGATCTGGACCGGATCGGCGGCGTGCCGGTGGTGATGGCCGAGCTTCTCGGGGCCGGGCTGCTCCACGGGGACTGCCTCACCGTGACCGGCAAGACGGTGGTCGAGAACCTGGCCGCCATCGGTCCACCTCCCCCTGACGGTGATGTGGTCCACCGGATGGACGATCCCATCCATGTCCAGGGCGGGATCGCCGTGCTGACCGGGTCCCTCGCCCCGAACGGGGCGGTGGTCAAGGTGGCCGGACTGGACCAGCTGTCCTTCGACGGGTCGGCCCGGGTCTTCGATGGCGAAGACCAGGCCATGGAGGCCATCCTCGCCGGCGACATCCAACCGAACACCGTGGTGGTGATCCGCTACGAGGGCCCGAAGGGCGGCCCGGGGATGCGGGAGATGCTGGCCGTGACCGGCGCCATGAAGGGCGTGGGCCGAGGGGCGGACTGTGCCCTGGTCACCGACGGGCGGTTCTCGGGGGGCACCCACGGGTTCTGTATCGGGCACGTGGCCCCCGAGGCGGTGGACGGCGGCCCGATCGGCCTCGTGGCCGACGGCGACCGGATCGTGGTGGACGTGCTCAGCCACACCATCGACCTGGTGGTGCCGGAGGAGGAGCTGCAGCGCCGTCGGACCGAGGTCAAGCATCCGGCCCCGCGCTACACCTCCGGGGTACTGGCCAAGTTCGCCCGGCTGGTCACCGGAGCCGAACGGGGAGCGGTCACCGAGCCGTAGTAGGCCCGCCATCCTCGGTGTCCCCCGGAGGGAGTGCATCCCCGCGTCGCCGGAGGGAGTGGACGACGCGGAGATGCCTCGACCTCTTGGGCCCAGCACGGTGCCCGTGAGCGGGTCCACCACAAGTTGTAGCAAGGGCGGGCAACCGGCTCGTCACGGTTGGGCAACGCCACGATGAACAATGCGCACGCCTGGACTTCGCCAGCGTCACAGGCCGGTCACTTGGCTTTGGCCGATTTCGACCGGCGCCCTGCCCGGTGGGCGGTCGCCGTGGCGCGGGGGCGACTGCGCCCGCGTCCGATGTCCGGCTCGGCGGCTACGAGCGACCGGCACTAGGCGCCGTCGGGGTAGCCGCCACGGTGGAGGACCATCGGGTAGTGGGGGAGGGTCTCGGGCGGACGGACCGACGCCCGCCACCCGTCCGGGTACGGCTCCATCCCGAGGAACAGCAGTGAGCCGGGACCCGCCGGCTGGTCACTGACGACGGCCTCGAGGGAACGCCGCAGCGACGCCATGGCCTCGGACCCGTACCGGGCGCGCCAGCGCTCTTCGGTTGTGGTGAGGACCCGCCCGTACTTGGCCTGGGCCCCCTGTCCCTTGGCCGTCAGGCGCACCACCCTGGCCCGGGACGCAGCGGGGCCGGGTCCCACCTCGGCACAGCCGTGCCGCTCGAGGAAGCCCACGGCCATGGCATTGGCCTCCTTGGACACGCCGGTCCGCCCGGGCAGGTCCCGGACCCGGAAACCTTCGGGATTCAGCACCCGGAGCGTGTTGGCGCTGATCGGGATGGAGAACCTCGACTCGGCCTCGAAATCCAGGGCGAAGGCCATCAGGACCCGCGAGACCAGCTCCGACAGGTCGGGGGAGCCGTCCGACTCGGACGGACCGGCCGGAACCAGCTCAGGGCCCGTGAGCGTAGGGCCGACCTTCCCGCCGGTCGCGGGGTGGATCACCGGCAGGTAGCGGGGCAGCGCCAGGTCGAACCGGTCGGCGAGGGCCTCCAGCGCCCGGCGCAAGAGGGCGATGACGTCCATCCCGAACCTCACCTCCCACCGCTCCTCGATCTCGCCGGCCAGCGGCTGCCAGAGGGCCTGGGCCTTGCGTCCGGCCGCCGTCGGCCGCACCACCGCGTCGCCGTGGATACGGACCCCGCCGCCCCGCGCCGCCGGAGGGTCGACGGTCACGTATCCCCACCGCTGCAGACCCACCAAGGAGTCACTGGTGGTAAGGGACCGCTGGTGGAGGGTGGCGACGGAGGTGCCGTCCCGGTCGACGAAGCGCATGACGTTGGCCCACATCACCTGGGACACCAGCCACGGCGCCTCGACCGCCCCGGTCGACCTTCCGGCGGTGGTCCGATGGGGCATCCGGTGTTCGAACTCGTTGTCGAACTCGACGGTGAAAGCCACCAGCACCTGGGAGAGCAGCACCGAGAGGGGGAGCCGGACCATGGGACCGATCAGCCGTGCGGGGCGTCGATCTCGGCCACCAGCCGTCGGGGGGCAACGGCACGGAAGGCGTCCTCGCACACCTCGGCCACCTCGTCCCACGAAATCGTCCCGTCGAGCCGGACACCGATCCACCCCCGGTGGCCCACATACGGAGGTCTGAAGAAGTGCTCGGGTTCCGCCCCGACCAGCACCTCCTGCTCGCCGGGCCCGGCGGCGCACCACAGGTGGGGGAAGGTCAGGTCGTGATGGCCCTCCATCCAGGCGTAGACGAAGGCGTTCCGATCGCGGACGAAGAAGGTCGGGGTGCCGTGGCTGAGCCGCTCGGTGACCTCGGGAAGGCCCATACAGAGCGTCCGGATGCGGCTCAGCGGTGCTCGGGGATCACGCGGCACGTGACCATGGTGCCACCCGACGCCGCTTTCGTGCCGGTGCCGCCCGCGTGTCGGGCAGGCCTGGGGTCACGCCCGGCTCAGGCGAAGACCACGGTCCGGTGGCCGTTCAGCAGGACCCGGTCGGCCAGGTGCCATCGGAGCCCGCGGGCCAGAACGGAGCGCTCCACCTCCCGTCCGATGCGGAGCAGCTCCTCCACGGTGTCGGCATGGTCGATGCGGGCGGTGTCCTGCTCGATGATGGGCCCGGCGTCGAGCTCGGCCGTGACGTAGTGACAGGTGGCGCCGATCAGCTTCACCCCCCGATCGAAGGCCTGGTGGTAGGGCCGGGCGCCGGCGAAGCTGGGCAGGAAGCTGTGGTGGATGTTGATGATGCGGCCCGAGTAGCGGTCGCACAGGTCAGGGGGGATGATCTGCATGAACCGGGCCAGCACCATCACCTCACCGTCGGCGCCCTCGAAGTGGGAGGCCACCTCGGCGAAGGCCTCCGCCTTGCGTCCCCCGTCGAAGGCCACGTGCCGGAACTCGATGCCGTGCCATTCGACCAACTCCTGGAGGTCGGGATGGTTGGAGATGACGAGGGGAATGTCGCAGTCGAGGTCACCGTTCCGCCACCGGTGGAGCAGGTCGACCAGGCAGTGGTCCTCCCGGCTGACCAGGATCACCACCCGACGGCGCCGGTCGGTGTCGTGCAGGTTCCAGTCCAGGTGCAGATCCTCGGCCAGCCCGGCGAACCGCTGGGCGAACCCGTCGACCCCGAAGGGCAGGCTGTCGGCCAGCACCTCGATGCGCTGGAAGAAGCGCCCGGTGTTGAGGTCCCCGTGCTGGGCTGCCTCGACCACCCAGCCGTCATGGGCGGCGATGAAGCCGGTGACGGCGGCCACGATACCGGTGCCGTCGGGGCAGGTCACGGTGAGGACCAGTCGGCGCATGGCTCCAGCTTGGCCCGGGGTCGGGCCTCGGGGCGTCACTCCCTTGTCGGGGCCGGGGACGATGTGCAACAATATCCCCACCATGAGAATCATCCCGTCCGACCTCAACATCCTGGTACTCGTTTCGTAGCGCACACGACGCTCTCTCGCCGTGTGCGCTTTCCGACCTCCCAGACGGGAGGTCGTTTTCATGTCCCGGCACCGATCCGGTCGGGACCGCAACCCGAGGACCCGCCACCACCCGAGGGGCGTGGCACCGAGACCCTGCCCTACGACTCAGACACAAGGGAGCACCCGATGGAACTGACCGGAGCACAAGCGCTGATCAAGAGCTTGGAGATGCAGCAGGTGGAGGTGATGTTCGGCCTCCCCGGCGGCGCCATCCTGCCCGTCTACGACCCGATCCTCGACTCGTCCATCCGCCACATCCTGGTGCGCCACGAGCAGGGTGCGGGCCACATGGCCGAAGGGTACGCCCAGGTCACCGGGCGGCCCGGCGTGGCCATGGTCACCAGCGGCCCCGGGGCCACCAACATCGTCACCCCGCTGGCCGACGCCTTCATGGACTCCATCCCCCTGGTGGTGGTGACCGGGCAGGTGGCCACCACGGCCATCGGCACCGACGCCTTCCAGGAGAGTGACATCACCGGCATCACCATGGGGATCACCAAGCACAACTGGCTGATCACCGACGGCAAGGACATCCCCCGGGTGGTGGCCGAGGCCTTCCACGTGGCCACCACCGGTCGGCCCGGTCCCGGTCCTGATCGACATCCCCAAGGACATCGCCAACTCGCGCATGGAGTGGTACTGGCCCGAGCCCTCCGACCTCGACCTCCCCGGCTACCACCCGATGACCGAGGGCGATCCGACCCAGATCCGCAGGGCCGCCGAGCTGCTGCTGGCCGCCGAGCGGCCGGTCATCTACGCCGGGGGAGGGATCCTGAAGGCCCGGGCCGCCGATGCCCTGCGGGAGCTGGCCGAGCGGACCGGCATCCCGGTGGTCACCACCCTGATGGCCCGAGGCTCTTTCCCCGATTCGCACCCCCTCTGCCTGGGCATGCCCGGCATGCACGGCAACTACACCGCGGTGACCGCCATGCAGCGGTCGGACCTGCTGATCGCCCTCGGGAGCCGGTTCGACGACCGGGTCACCGGACGGGTCGACGCCTTCGCCCCCGAGGCCAAGGTGATCCACGTGGACATCGACCCGGCCGAGCACAACAAGGTGCGCCGGGCCGACGTGGCCGTCGCCGGCGACTGCCGCCTGGTCATCGAGGAGCTGCTGGTGGCCCTGGCCGATCTGGGCCTGCCCCACTCCGAGGCGACCCGGGGTGGCTCGGGCGGGGCCCCGAGCGACGCCGTCGCCGGAGCGCCGGCCACGGCCGGTACGGTGGCCGCCTCCCATCCCCGGGACCGGCTCATCCCGTGGCGGTCCCAGCTCAGCGAGTGGCAGCGGCGCTTCCCGCTGGTCTACGACCAGCAGCCGGGGACCGGTGCCCTCAAGCCCCAGTTCGTCCTGGAGGCCCTCCGGGACGCCACCCCCGACGACACCATCGTGGCCTCGGGGGTGGGCCAGCACCAGATGTTCGCCTCCCAGTGGTGGCAGTTCGACTACCCCTACACCTGGGTCAACTCCGGTGGGCTGGGCACCATGGGCTTCGCCGTGCCCGCCGCCATCGGGGCCAAGGTCGGCCGACCGGACAAGATGGTGTGGGCGGTGGACGGCGACGGCTGCTTCCAGATGACCGCCCAGGAGCTGGTCACGGCCAGCTCGGAGCGGATCCCGGTCAAGATCGCCATCCTCAACAACGCCTATCTGGGCATGGTGCGCCAGTGGCAGGAGATGTTCTACGAGGAGCGCTACTCCGAGGTCTACCTCTCGCCCGACCTGCCCGACTACGTGGGGTGGGCCGAATCGATGGGGTGCGTGGGCATCCGGGTGGAGTCGGCCGAGGAGGTGGCCCCGGCCATCGACAAGGCCAACAACATCGACGACCGGCCGGTGGTCATCGACTTCCGGACCGACGCCTTCGAGAAGGTCTTCCCCATGGTGGCGGCCGGGGACTCCAACGACAACATCGTGGTCGACCCCTCGCTCACCCGGGACGACGTCCGATGAGCGTCTACGGCGCCGACAAGCGCCACCACACCCTGACCGTCCTGGTGGAGAACAAGGCCGGCGTGCTGGCCCGGGTGGCCGGGCTGTTCTCGCGGCGGGGCTACAACATCTTCAGCCTGGCCGTGGCCCCCTCCGACAACGAGCGGTTCAGCCGGATCACCATCGTGGTGGACGTGGAGTCGGCGCCGCTCGACCAGATCATGAAGCAGCTGGACAAGCTGATCCCGGTGGTCTCGATCACCGAGCTGGACCCGGCCCTGGCCCGGGAGCGGGAGCTGCTGATGGCCACCCTGGAGGCCGGTCCGGACACCCGGGGCCAGATCATCCAGCTGGTCGGGGTGTTCGAGGGCAAGATCGTCGACGTCGGCCACGACCGCCTCACGGTGGCGCTGGAGGGGGCCCCGACCAAGCTGGACGACTTCGAGGACCTCATCCGCAGCTACGGGATCGTGGAGATGCAGCGGACCGGCCGGGTGGCGTTGCCTAAGCTGGACCGGTCCGGAGACCACCGCCCGCTCCACCTGGCGGATTCCCCGACCGGACACGACACAGAGAAGGCAGGTTGATCACGATGGCCACGCTGTACTACGAGAAGGACGCCGACCCCAGCCTCATCGGGAACCGGAAGGTGGCCGTGATCGGCTACGGCTCCCAGGGCCACGCCCACGCCCTCAACCTGTCCGAGAGCGGGGTCGACGTCCGGGTCGGACTGCGGGAGGGCTCCTCCTCCAAGCAGAAGGCGGAGGAGGCCGGACTGCGGGTGCTGTCGGTGGCCGACGCCGCCGCCGAGGCCGACGTGATCATGATCCTGCTGCCCGACACCGAGCAGGCCTCGGTGTACGAGGCCGAGATCGCCCCCCACCTGAGCGCCGGCGACGCCCTGTTCTTCGCCCACGGGTTCAACATCCGCTTCGGGCTGATCGCACCGCCGGCCGACGTCGACGTGGCCATGGTGGCCCCCAAGGGCCCGGGCCACCTGGTCCGGCGCACCTACACCGAGGGCGGCGGGGTGCCCTCCCTGGTGGCGGTGTCGGCCGACCCGTCGGGCAAGGCCCACGACCTGGCCCTGTCCTACGCCCACGCCATCGGGGCCACCCGGGCCGGCGTGCTCGACACCACCTTCGCCGAGGAGACCGAGACCGACCTGTTCGGCGAGCAGGTGGTGCTGTGCGGCGGTCTGACCGCCCTGGTGCAGGCCGGGCTACGAGACCCTGGTCGACGCCGGCTACCAGCCCGAGTCGGCCTACTTCGAGTGCCTCCACGAGCTCAAGCTGATCGTCGACCTCATGTACGAGCAGGGGATCAGCGGCGATGCGCTTCTCCATCTCGGACACCGCCGAGTACGGCGACCTGACCCGGGGCCCGCGGGTGATCAACGCAGGCGGTCCGCGAGGAGATGGGCCGGATCCTGGGCGAGATCCAGGACGGCACGGTTCGCCAAGGAGTGGGTGGCGGAGAACGCCAACGGCCGTCCCAACTACAAGGCGCTGCGCCAGGCGGGCTTCGACCACCCCATCGAGAAGGTCGGGGCCGAGCTGCGGGACATGATGCCGTTCGTCACCGCCGGCAAGCAGAAGATCCAGGACATCTCGGGCGGCTGAGCGCCGCCGGCGACCCGGAGTCACGCGGTCGACGGGGATGCTCGGCGGGACAGAGGTCGTGCCGGTGACGCCGGCTGGGAGGCGGGGACTCGACACTGCTCGCACCGACGACCACGTTCCACCAGGGATGTCCTTCGTAGAGGACGTAGGGTGCGGGGTGATGAACGACCATCGATCGACGGCGGAGGTACCCGACCGACCCGGACCGTGTTCCGCCACCTCGACGATCCGGACATGGGTTGGCAGCAGGTCAAGTCCATCCGCAACGCCGACGGCATCGACGTCGTCGGTGTGGGAGAAGTGGCTGGCCTTCTCGCCCGACCCCAGTACTCTCGCTGTACGCCAAGTGGGACCCGGGCATGGTGATCCGGCGTCACGGCCATTCAGCCCCCATGTGATCTTCGTGATCAGCGGGGAGATGTGGTGCGGCGGACCGCCACTGCCCGGCCGGCACCCACGTCGAGCTGCCGCTGGGGGCGGCCTTCGGGCCCTTCGTGGCCGGACCCGAGGGCACGGTGCTGCTCGAGGTGATGATGGGCGATCCTCGGTCCTGGGGCGACCGGCCCGACCTGTTCGACGAGGCCCTGAGCGGCCAGGGGTGCTGAGCCGCTACCCGATCCGCCCATCGACCTGCCCGAGTGGCTGGAGGACCTCCGGTCCCGCTGGGTGGTCGACGGGGAGGCACCGGCCGACGCGGATCCCGCCTGAACATGGGCTTGTCCTGTGCCAAGCACCGACCTTGCTCGCCACGGCTAGGGCCGATCTGAACAGGATTGTCCCGCAACGTGATGATGAAAGCACATTCAGTGGTGGTAGTGGCGGTAGTAATTTGAACGCCGGTATAGTCACTCCCCGTGGCCGTTCCCGCAGGAGAAGCGCAGCTAGGGGCAACC
The DNA here is from genome assembly GCA_963717885.1 of uncultured Acidimicrobiaceae bacterium. Classification (GTDB taxonomy): domain Bacteria; phylum Actinomycetota; class Acidimicrobiia; order Acidimicrobiales; family RAAP-2; genus Bog-756. The sequence goes on from CAVQXB010000001.1 coordinate 1,139,486, forward strand.
GTCGAGGTGGGATCCGAGGTCTACGACCTCCGGTTCTACGGCTCGGACGAGATGGTTGTCCCGGCCTGGTGGGTCGGGATCTTCGACGCCAGCGGTGAGCTCCGGAGGACCGAGATCGCGCCCCGGACCGATCTCTCGCCGATCGACCTCACCCTCTGGCTCCGGCCGATCGTGGGACTCGACGCCGCCGAGGAGCTGGTCCGTCTGATCGCCGAGGCCGTGGCTCGCAACCGCTCTCAGAGAGAGCGAGTCAGCTCACCCTGAGAGGCCGGGCGGTCGGCCGACAGGCCACCGTGAGCGGAACCGTCATCGGAACGCTGGGTCGGTCCTGTCTCTGACCCGGCCGGGGAGCGGCGGGTTCGGAGGTCGTGGCGCTGTCCCGCACGACGACAGCCTGGTCCTCGTTGAGCTCCTTGTTCCACGTCCGGCCTTCGGCCGAGAGCTAGGCGAGGGTCGTCCCCCAGAAGGTCGTCGAGCTCGTCGTCGAACTGGTCGGGGATGCCGACGGGGAGTCGCCGCACCCGGTTGCGGCCATTCCGCCGACCAGGAGAGCTGCCACCGAGATCCAGGGTCGCTTCACGCCGACCCGGTACCGGCCGGCGGGAGCACGTCCCTGTGGCTTTGACCAAGAGCTCACTCGTCGGTGACCCGCCACCCACCGAGGACGAGTTCAGCCGGCGATCGCCCCCACCACGTAGTTGATGCAGGCGCACAGGGAGGCGACGTCCTCGGGGTCGATGGCCGGGAACATGGCGATGCGGAGCTGGTTGCGGCCGAGCTTGCGGTAGGGCTCGGTGTCCACGATGCCGTTGTCCCGGAGGACCGCGGCCACCGTGGCGGCGTCGACGGCGTCGTCGAAGTCGATGGTCCCGACCACGTGGCTCCGGTCCTGTTCCCGGGCGACGAACGGGGTGGCGAAGTCGGAGTTGTCGGCCCAGGTGTAGAGGATCTCGGCCGACCGGTCGCACCGGCCGGCCGAGAACTCGAGGCCGCCGTTGTCGTTGAACCACCGGACCTGGTGGTCGAAGAGGAAGACGGTGGCCAGCGCCGGGGTGTTGTAGGTCTGGTCCAGCTTGGAGTTGTCGAGGGCGATGGTCAGGTCCATCGAGGCCGGCACCCAGCGCTTGGTGGCGGCGATGGCGGCGATCCGGTTCTGGGCGGCCGGGGAGAGCAGGGCCACCCACAGCCCGCCGTCGGAGCCGAAGCACTTCTGCGGGGCGAAGTAGTAGGCGTCGAACTGGGTCGGGTCGACCCGCAGGCCGCCGGCCCCCGAGGTGGCGTCCACCGCCACCAGGCCCCCGCCCTCGGCCGGAGCGGCCGCCCCCTCGGGCCGGGCGATGGGCATCATGACCCCGGTCGAGGTCTCGTTGTGGGTGAGGGCGTAGAGGTCGACGTCGTCGCGGGCCACCGCCTCGGGGTGGGTCCCCACCTCGGAGGCGATGATCTCGGGCTCGTCGAGATGGGGGGCGTCGGCGGCCGCGGCGGCGAACTTGGAGGAGAACTCGCCGAAGCTGAGGTGCTGGCTCTTGCGGTCGATGAGGCCGAAGGTGGCGGCGTCCCAGAAGCACGTGGTGCCGCCGTTGCCCAGGGCCACCTCGTACCCGTCGGGGAGCGAGAACAGCTGGGCCAGCCCCTCCCGGAGGCTCCCCACCACCGACTTGACCGTCTTCTGGCGGTGGCTGGTCCCGAGGTAGCGGCCGGCCGAGGCGGCCAGGTCGGCCACGGCCTCGGGCCGCACCTTGGAGGGCCCCGATCCGAACCGCCCGTCGCCGGGCAGGAGGTTGGCGGGGATGCGTGATGTCAGGGGTGTCGGTCACGTATGGAATCATGGCACCATGGCCATCGAGACAGAAACCGGCCCCCCTGGGAGCGCGCTCCTCGAGGCGGTGGCGCCGTGACCGGCCAGCGGATCTCCAAGCGGATCGCCGCCGTCTCCGCCTCGGCCACCCTGGCCGTCGACGCCAAGGCCAAGGCGCTGAAGGCCCAGGGCGAGAACGTGATCGGCTTCGGCGCCGGCGAGCCCGACTTCCCCACCCCCGAGCACATCGTGGCCGCCGCCGAGGTGGCCTGTCGCGACCCGAAGACCCACAAGTACACCCCGACCGCCGGCCTGCCCGAGCTGCGGGAGGCCCTGGCCGTCAAGACCCGGCGGGACTCGGGCTACGAGGTGGCGTGCCTCGCAGGTCCTGGTCACCAACGGGGGCAAGCAGGCCATCGCCAACTCCTTCGCCGCCCTGTGCGACCCGGGCGACGAGGTGCTGGTGCTGGCCCCGTACTGGACCACCTATCCCGAGTCGATCGCCCTGGCCGGCGGGGTTCCCGTGGTCATCACGCACCGACACGGCCAGTGGGTTCCGGGTCACCGTGGATCAGCTCGAGGCGGCCACGACGCCGCGCACCAAGGTCCTGCTCTTCGTGTCGCCCTCCAACCCCACCGGGGCGGTCTACCCCAGAGACGAGATCGAGGCCATCGGCCGGTGGGCGGTGGAACACGGCCTGTGGGTGATCACCGACGAGATCTACGAGCACCTGGTCTACGGCGGGGCCGAGCACCACTCCATGCCGGTGCTGGTGCCCGAGCTGGCCGACCGGTGCATCGTGGTCAACGGGGTGGCCAAGACCTACGCCATGACCGGCTGGCGGGTCGGGTGGATGATCGGACCGACCGACGTGGTGACCGCGGCCACCAACCTCCAGTCCCACGAGACCTCCAACGTGGCCAACGTGTCCCAGCGGGCGGCCCTGGCCGCCGTGACCGGAGACCTCGAGGCGGTGGCCATGATGCGAGCGGCCTTCGACCGGCGACGGCAGACCATCCACACCATGCTCAACGAGATCGACGGGGTGACCTGCCTGCTGCCCGAGGGGGCCTTCTACGCCTTCCCCTCGGTGGAGGGTCTGTACGGACGGGAGATCCGGGGTCGCACGGCGAGCTCCAGCGCCGAGCTGGCCGAGCTGGCCATCGAGGAGGCCAAGGTGGCGGTGGTGCCGGGCGAGGCGTTCGGCGCCCCGGGCTACTTCCGGATGTCCTACGCCCTGGGTGACGACGACCTGGTCGAAGGGGTGGGCCGGCTGGCCAAGCTGTTCGGCGAAGCTTCGTGACGACCGGCGGCATGGGGCCGGGTTTCGCCACGTCCGTCCACAGAGACACGTCTGTCCACAGAAAGGAACCCCATGGGTAGGGTGCTGGTCACCGAGAAGTTGGCCCAGCCGGGCCTCGACCTGATGGCCGAGGCCGGCCACGAGGTCGACGTGCAGCTCGGGCTGTCCCCCGAGGAGCTGGTGACGGCCGTCGCCGGGGCGCAGGCCCTGGTCATCCGTTCCGCCACCACGGTCACCGCCGAGGTGCTGGCGGCCGGCACCGACCTGGTCGTGGTGGGCCGGGCCGGCATCGGACTGGACAACGTGGACGTGGCCGCGGCCACCGAGCGGGGTGTGATGGTGGTCAACGCCCCGCAGTCCAACATCCTCTCGGCCGCCGAGCAGGCCATGGCCCTGCTGCTGGCCCAGGCCCGCAACATCCCCCAGGCCCACGCCGCCCTGGTGGCGGGGAAGTGGGAGCGGTCCAAGTGGGAGGGGGTCGAGCTGCACGGCAAGACCCTGGGCGTGGTCGGACTGGGCCGGGTCGGGGCGCTGGTGGCCCAGCGGGCCCTGGCCTTCGGCATGCGCCTGGTGGCCTACGACCCCTTCGTCTCGGCCGACCGGGCCAAGCACATGGGCGTGGAGCTGATGGGCCTCGAGGAGCTGATGGCCACGTCCGACTTCGTCACCGTCCACCTGCCCAAGAACGCCGAGACGCTCGGCCTCATCGGCAAGGACCTGCTGGCCAAGTCCAAGCCCGGCCTCCGGATCATCAACACCGCCCGGGGCGGGATCGTGGACGAGGAGGCGCTGGCCGAGGCCATCCGCTCCGGGCAGGTGCAGGGGGCGGGCCTCGACGTGTTCGCCAAGGAGCCGACCACCGAGTCGCCGCTCTTCGAGCTGTCCTCGGTGGTGGTCTCCCCCCACCTCGGGGCGTCGACGGCCGAGGCCCAGGACAAGGCCGGGGTGACCATCGCCGAGCAGGTCATCCTGGCCCTCAACGGCGACTTCGTGCCCTTCGCCGTCAACGTGGCCGCCACCGACGTCTCCGAGACGGTCCGCCCGTTCATGGGTCTGTCCGAGCAGCTGGGCAAGATCCTCTCGTGCCTCAACGACGGGCTGCCCGACACCCTGGAGATCGAGTACCAGGGCGGTCTGGCCGGAGCCGGCACCGGCATCCTGACCCTGTCGGTCCTGAAGGGGCTGTTCGGCGCGGCGACCGAGGAGCCGGTGAGCTACGTGAACGCCCCGCAGCTGGCCGCCGAGCGGGGCCTCGAGGTCCGGGAGACCTCGACGGTGACCGCCCACGACTTCGTCAACCTGATCACCCTGCGCAGCGGCGACCACTCGGTGGCCGGCACCCTCGCCGGGACCCCGCTCCGAGCCCCGGCTGGTGATGATGGACGACCACACCGTCGAGGTGCCGCCCGGCCCCCCACATGGTGGTGGTGCGCAACGACGACCGGGCCGGCATGATCGGCGTGGTCGGCACCATCCTCGGGGACGCCCAGGTGTCCATCTCCTCGATGGCGGTCGGCCCGTCGGCCACCGGCAACACCGCGCTGATGGTGCTCTCCACCGACCAGCAGGTGCCCGACGACGCCCTGGTCCGGCTGCGGGCGGCGGCCGGCATCAGCGACGTCCACACCGTCGAGTCGTAGGAAACGGCCGAGTCGGAGCCAGGCTGCCGGGTCGCACGGAAACGTCGGCAGCGACACCAACGAGGACTGAGGAGGACAGCGTGGCGGAGGCGGATACTGATGCGGGTCAGCCCTTCACCGGGGGCCAGGTGGTGACGGTCTTCCGGTCACGGCGGCGGGAGGAGTCCGAGGACGCCTACCGCACGGTGTCGGCGGAGATGCAGGCCGCGGCCCGGGCGGTGCCGGGCTTCGTGGACTTCAAGACCTTCACGGCCGACGACGGGGAGCACGTCTCCCTGGTGACCTTCGCCACGCCGGAGGCCCACCAGGTGTGGCGGAACGACCCCCGCCACCGGGAGGCCCAGAGGCAGGGACGGGCCGAGTTCTACGCCGAGTACAGCATCCAGGTGGGTCAGTGCACCCACGTGTCGCGGTGGAGCCGGGACGAGGGTTGAGGACATCAGCGAGCGTGGGCCGATCGCGGTGGCGGGTGACCTCTCCGTCGCCCAGGACCATGAACGACCCTATGACGGTGGGGGAGGCTGGCAGGGACTCTACGCCAACCGGGTCGGGAGGGACATCGCGGGCCGGCATGCGATGGGACCGGTCAGCGCCGCTGGCTGGATCGGTGGCCTCACCCGGTCCTGGCCCCGTGTGCGTGAGGCGACCCCGCCCACCGAGTCCTCTTGGCCTCGACGGCCGTGATAGGCCTCGCGTCCACTGTCGTTGCTGACATCCGTGAGGTCCGTCAGTGGGCCTGCTGGCGAAAGGTCGGCCGCACCGAGTGATGGCCAAATGCCAGATCAGCCCTTCCCCAACGGATTGACTGGCACTGGAGGCCAGGTGTCCCCGCCAATGGTCGGGGCCACTCCGCTTCGGGCCCGGTCGTGGCGGGACCTGGAGTTGAGAAGCCTTCGTGCCGCCACCCCCACCAGAGCCACGAGGGCAAATCGCTTGAGCCATCGGTACATGTGGTGGACACTACCGTCGCCCGTCGGCGGAGTGCCCGGCGCGCGCCCGTCGGCGGAGTGCCCAGCGAGCCGGCGGGTCGACCGGAAAAGGTGCCGGTGCCGGGCCCGGTCCGAGTGAATCCGAATCCGGCCACAGCGTGATTTCGTCGATTACTACGAGGGTGATGACCGTCGGCGGCGAAAGAGGACGGAACCACCGATGATTCCTCCAGCCAGTACCGGCAAGGCGAGGGTGTAGGGGACCTCCGGAGTGCTGGGCGGTGGGTCGACCGCGGGCCCGACGAGGAACGGGAGGGACCACACGCTGCGACCTGCATCGTCGCTGTCGTGATCGCCGTCGCCCTCACCCTGGCCTCCACTGATCACGAGCACGCACGCATGGGTCAGATCGCAAAGAGGCTGGTGGCGGACCGATTCATGGAGAGTGAGGGCGTCGGGCAGGGAATAGACCGGATAGCCCAGAAAGTCCAGGGAACCATCCTTGCCGGCGACGAGACGTCCATGCTGTCTCGTCCTCGAATCGCAGTGGACCCGCTGGTCGTCGACCCAAGGCAGACCACTGCGATCGGTGGAATCCCGAGGGCCAGGAGCGGTGCACTCCTCGATCGTGAGAGGGACACCGGGCTCAAGGAACTCATTGTGTGCCACGTGGACCTCGACCAATTGACCGCTCGAGAAAGGGCCGCCAGGGAGCAAGGTGACGATCGGCGGGAGGGGAGACGCGGAAGCCCCCGGCGCCACGAATGAAGCGACGAGCAGGGTGATCAGCAGAGCAGCCAGAGCGCTCGCTCCGCCAGTGGGTGACGCTGTGCGCTTCCGACGCCAGCTCCGGTGCATCCGCATCTGCATTCCCCGAAGCCTCTCCATAGGAATCGTTGACCAATCCCGCTCATTGCACTGTCAACGCTGATGTTTTCAGCCCGACCTGCCGAATCATGTTGTAAGAGTTCGTGCCCATTCAATCAGCCGAGCGACCAGTCCTGGGTAGATACAACGAAACAAAAAGATGAACTTCTTGTGACAACTCCTGGGTAGGGGGTCGGCCCATATTGGTCCCCGTCACACTGTCCCCGTCGCACTCTCGGTCCGGACTTCCACGCGACCGGCCGCGCCAAGCCCGGATGCAACAGGGCATTCCGGTGCATTCGGCATTGGAGCATCAGATCGATATCTGGTCGAAGCTGATTCGTACAACGTTCATCGATATGCCGTCAGCCGGTCGGACACGGTGCGACTGAGCCCCACCGACAATGGTCCGAGTGTGAGATCGGATGCTCACGGGTGGTGGGATTCCCGGCCTTCCGTGGCGCCGCTGTGAAGTGCTTGCAACGCCAAGGTAATCCCAAGGTGATCTCTACGTGTCACCTGGGGTTTTCCGTTGACTTGGTCCCTCGTCCATGCGAGAAATCACGTGTGGAGCAACCCGACCCGGCGAAACCAGACCCCGCGTCCCCAGCGTTCTCATCGACTCTCCACACTCCCACCCAGCCTCTGTCGGCCAGTCCGAAATCCCGAAATGGAGCCTTTATGAATCTTCGCAAAGTGGCCATATCTCTGGCCGCAGCAGTGGCGATAGCCGGATCCTCCGGCATCGCAGCCGTGGGACTGTCGGGCGTTGCCGGCGCCGTCGGCCCGGCCAACGGCGCTCAGGTCGGTGTAGCCACTCCAAGCGGGAGCTCCACACCCGGAAAGCCATTCTCGAGTGGTCAGACCATCACCATCAATGTGCCGGCCAACACGGTGCTCCCCGGTGACACCAACGTACTCATCGAGGAGTGCTCCGCTCCGAACGGTGTCATTCCCAGCCTGTCTTCGGCGTGCGACTCCAACACGGTCGACTCCGACACCATCACCCCGAACAGCGACGGACCAGGGGACGGCTCCTTCACCTACTCGACCTACCAGGTGTTCGCGCTGCCCGACACTCTCATCGGTGACACGGGCTCCAGTTCGGTCCACTGCGGGCCCACCGCCGCCACCGAGTGCATGCTCTACATCGGCGACAACGTTCAAGACTTTACCCAGCCGCACTTCTGGTCGCAGCCCTTCCTTGCCGTTTCCTATGGCAACGACAAGGGAACCAACCCTGGAGACGGCACCCCCGAGCTCCCCTTGGCCCTAGGCCTGCCCCTCGCAGCCCTCGGCATCATGGGTGGAGTTATCTACCGGCGTCGCCGTCACGTCAGCCGACCGGCCGCCTGAGCGACCAAGAGACAACCACCATCCGCTGAACCATCAGTCAAGGAGAAAACCACAGCCATGAGACCTTCCAACTTCAAGCGCCGAGCGGCGTTTGCGGGGACGGTCGGGGTCACTGCCCTGATCGCCACCCTCGGACTCGGTGCCAGCGTGGCTTCAGCCACGCCCGCCGATCCCCCCGGCGGAGTCACTCCCACCGCCCCGTCCTTCAACAACGGCATCGTCAACACGATCCGAGGTTCCGGTTCGGACACCACGATCTTCATGATGCAGAAGATCAGCGACCTGTACACCCAGGCCGGCCTCTACGGGTGTCAGCTCAACGACGCCACGGGCGAGACGATGTACAACTCCGGCATCACGACGGCTCAGGCCAACTCCAATCTCTGGTACTACTGCAAGTCCGGTGCCAACATCAGCACGTCTGATCCTGTTGACAACTGGAGCCGCACCGAGGTGACCCAGGGCGTGGACGACGTCGGATCCACAGCTGGTCAGAAGCAGTTGTGCGGTTCGGGGACGCTCACCTCACCCCTCACCGTCGACTTCGCCCGCTCGTCCAAGCCTGCCGGCACCTACTGCGCCGATCTGAAACAGACGGGGTATGCCAAGGACAGCGTTCCTGCGTTCGACTTCCAGGTCAATCCGTCCTCGGTGGGAACGGTCACCTCCGGCCCCTACGCCACGATCAATGACGGCGTGGTCGGTCCAGTGGCCAAGGGCTGGCTCCCAGGGGACCCGACGACGGGTCCGTTCAAGGGAACCAAGCTCACCAACCTGGACAACACCGACAACGGCGGAGCCAACAACAGCACGCCCTATCGCCTGTGGTGTGCTACCGACTCCACCCGGATCACTGACTGGGGTCAGCTCACCAACCTCGGCCCGAACCTGTCCTTGCCGGACGTCACGCTGAGCAGTGGCTCTTCGACGGCAACGCTGAGCCAGCCTCTGGCTACGACGGTGTCGGGAGCAGCGTTGACCGACCTGAACAACGGCGCATTCACCGGTATCACCGGGTCCGGTGCCGCCGGTAGCACCACACTGACGCTGTCGTCGACGTCGCCCGTTTCCTCTGGCGCCGGCGGCGACCAGCTGTCGATCAACATCGGATCCACCCTGGCAGAAGGCTCGGGCGGTCCGATCGGCGTTCCGATCCGGATCATGGGCGTGAACACCTCATCCGGCACCGAGGCTACCTGGCAGAGCTTCGCTGACAGCGGTGTGGCCGCTACCTTCTCCGGAAATGGTTGCGGGACAGACGCCGATCAGAATGCCGCCTCGGACCCGAACTCGTCCACGGCCACCGGTGACAATGCCGGCAAGCACATCGGTCTGGAGAACAACGCCTCGCAGATCAGTGACTTCGCCAACGCTGACTGGCCGTCTGATGCGGCCAGTGCCGCCGTCGAGGTGGCCACCACCCTTTACTACGAGTCGAATGGGGTCTACCTCTCGACCCCGTACTCCGGGCAGGTGACGGTCAACGGTGCTCCGTTCTCAGGCACCAAGCTGACCCTCAACGGCACCGGAAACTCCACGGCGAATGTACTCAACGACGTCTACCCGACGTCTCGGACCCTGTTCAACATCTACCGGACCGGCAACGTGAAGGCCTCGACGGCCGGATTCTTGAACTGGATCTGCGACTCCCAGACTGCCATCACCAAGCAGAAGGACAACTCGACGGGCGTGAACTTCGATCAGGAGCTAACCAACATCATCGGCTCCTTCCAGTTCATCCGCCTTACCGACACCTCGGCATCGGCCAGCAACGGTGACACGCCTCCTGACAACGTGTCGGGTGGCGGTATCAATACGTCCTGCGCCTCGGGTGTGACCGCCGGAGCTGGTAACGGGACGCCGGCCATCACCGCAGTCGCCCAGCCGGAAAACTAGGCAGCCTTTTGACAACACTCGTTCGGCTCTTGAGCCGTACAGCATTAGTTCCGAGGCCCGGGGGTCCGGCGAGCAATCGTCGGCCTCCGGGCTTGCGGGTTTCAAGATCACCTTTCATAAACAAGAGGCAGGTCAGTGTCGCACCAATCAGATGAGCACTCCGAGGGCCGGCGCAAGACGACAAATTGGGGTCACGACAACGGCGACATCCTGATGAGTAGAAGATACAAGAGCCGGGCGAAACGACCGGGTCGAAACGGGTGAGCAGGTTGTCCGCTGAATTCCCCAGGATAGGTCGGCGAGGTGGCTCTCCGTTCCGAAAAGGGGCGCGAGTGGCTGTTGGCGCTTCCGTCCTGGTGGCTCTGACCGCAACCATGATCGGCACCGCTGGGGCAGCTCCGTCCAACGGTGCTCAGGTGGGCTCGGCGGTACCCAGTGAGACCTTCACCGCCAACACGCCCTTTTCGAGCGGTCAGATCCTCACCGTCAACATCCCGGCCAACACAGTGCTGCCCGGTGACACCAACGTTCTAATCGAGGAGTGCGCCGCACCCAATGGGGTCATCCCCACCCAGTCCACCGCCTGCGACTCCAACACCGTCGACTCCGACACCATCACCCCCAACAGCAATGGCCCCGGTGACGGATCCTTCACCTACTCCACCTACACGGCGTACGCCCTGCCCGACACCCACATCGGCGACCCGGTCAGCAGCAATATCCATTGTGGCAATACCGCGGCCACGGAGTGCATTCTCTATGTCGGCGACAACGTCAACGACTTCACTCAGCCGCACTTCTGGTCCCAGGCCTTCTACATCAACCCGACGGCCAACGACAGCGGGGCCAACCCGGGCGATGGCAGCGCTCCGTCGGTCGCCACCACTCCTTCTCCCACCCTGTCGACCGTCGCCTCCTCGTCGGCCACTGCCGTAGCCAACGGAGTCGACTCCTCCACGGTAACCGTCACGCTCAACGGCACCAACAGCCAGTCGGCTACGGTGCCCATCGCCGGGGCCACGGTCACACTGTCCCAGGGTTCGGGGAGTTCGACGATTACCCCGACGTCTGCCACTACCGACTCCTCGGGGGTGGCCACCTTCACCGTAAAGGACAACACGGTCCAGTCGGTGACCTATACCGCCTCCAGTGGTTCGGTGACGGTCACCCAGACGGCAGCTGTCGAGTTCGTAGCTCGCTCCGTGTCCACGGCCAACTCGACCGTGGTGTCGGCGCCCACCTCCGTACCCGCCGATGGGACATCGACCGCCACTATCACCGTTACGGTGCGGGACCAGGGGGTCAGTCCGCAACCGATCATCGGGGCGACCGTCACTCTGGCCCAGGGCTCCGGACACTCGATCATCTCCCCGTCGTCAGCCACCACCGGTAGTTCAGGCGTGGCCACGTTTACCGCCACCGATGTCCACACTGAGCCGGTTACCTATACAGCCACTGCCGGGGGAGTGGTTCTGACCCAAACGGCTTCGGTCACATTCGGGAGCCTGACGGTCTCCCCCACCGACTCGACGGTGGTTGCTGCGTCGAGCACGGCTCCCACAGGATCCAGTGGAGGGACGACAGTTACCGTGACCCTTCTGACGTCTGTGCCCAACGGTTCTCATCCGGTGGCGGGCAAGAACGTAGTGCTCGCAGTTTCGGGGCCCGGCTCGGCTGTGGTCACACCCTCATCGCCCCAGATGACAGGAGCGAACGGTGCGGCGATCTTCACCGTTACCGACACGTCGATCGAGTCCGTCGTCTTTTCCGCCACAGATCAGTCAGATACGTTGGCCATCGGGCAGACGGCATCGGTCCAGTTCCAGGCTCCGACGGTGTCGTCGACGCTTTCCACCATCTCCGCCGTCTCGTCGACTCCACCATCATTGACCTCCCCTGCTGACGGGACCACTCCCTTCAATGTCTTTGTCGTCATCCTGAACTCGTCAGGTCAGCCAGTACCCGGTGACGTGGTGAACCTTGCTCCGACTACGACCGATGTGAAGGTGGATGTCACGCCCGACGCGCCGCAAGGTACCAGTGTGTTCGGCGCCACCGATGCCAACGGGCAGGCTGAATTCCAGGTACTGGACACGGTGGCCGAGTCGGTGCCGCTCACGGCGGTGGATACCACGGCAAATGTGACCCTGACTGCCCACGTGACCTTGACTTTCGTCGCCGGACCGGTCGACGGATTTCAGTCGACGGTAGCGGCGACTCCCGGAAACGTCGCGGCGGACGGCGCTACTTCGTCAACCGTCAAGGTGACCCTTCAGGACCATTTCGGTAATCCGGTGTCCGGCAAGACAGTCTCTCTGGACCAGGGGTCCGGGCACTCGGTGATCTCTCCTCCGACAGCAGTTAGTTCAATGTCTGGTGTCGCTGTATTCACCGTCACGGACACTTCGAACGAGAATGTCGTCTACGCCGCCACGGATGTCAACGATGGGTTGATCATCACCCAGACTGCACCGGTGACGTTCGGTACACCGCCACCGACGATTCCTCTTGCCGGATCTTCGGTCATCGTTTCCAATTATTCCGTCGTTCCGGCCGATGGCAAGACAGCAGCCACCGTCACCGCCCTGCTCTATGACAGCAGCGGACTCCCCGTTGGTGGACGCTCGGTCACAATCAAGGTGTCCGGAGGTTCGTCGACTATTGCCCCAACATCACAGGTGTCGGACCCGAACGGTGCCGCGGCATTTCAGGTCACAGACACGGTTCCCGAGACAGTGACGTACACCGCTGTTGACACGTCCGACAATCTGACCGTTTCCGGGTCAGTCGTCATCACCTTCAAAGCGCCGTCGACCGCCTCCGATGGTACGTCGACCGCTCAGGTACGGCTGAACCAGCAGGTCGTCGGCATGGCAACGACGCCCGATGGCGGTGGTTACTGGCTTGCTGCTGCCGACGGAGGTGTATTCACGTATGGCGACGCCACTTTCAATGGCTCGGGCGCTTCACTGCACCTGAACAGCCCCGTCGTCGGCATCGCTAGAACGCCCGACGGTGGCGGCTACTGGCTCGTAGCTGCCGACGGGGGGGTGTTCCGGTTCGGTGATGCGAGATTCTTCGGCTCAGCTGGCAATCTTCGTCTGAACGAGCCCATCGTCGGTATGGCGGCCACCCCCGACGGCGGCGGTTACTGGCTCGTTGCCTCGGATGGGGGGATATTTGGTTTTGGTGACGCTGCGTTCCATGGATCGGCGGGAGACATGAAACTCAATAGCCCGGTCGTCGGCATGGCGGCCACCTCCGACGGCGGCGGCTACTGGCTCGTTGCCTCCGACGGGGGAGTCTTCTGCTATGGCGACGCCGAGTTCTACGGGTCGACCGGAGCAATTCGCCTGAATAGACCAGTGGTAGGAATGGCAGCGACTGCTGACGGCAGTGGCTACTGGTTGGTTGCATCGGACGGCGGTATCTTCAGATTCGGTGCCGCCGGGTTCCACGGATCGACTGGGGGCATGCATCTCAATGCGCCCGTCGTTGGCATGGCGGCGACGCCGGACGGAGCGGGCTACTGGCTTGCCGCTTCTGACGGCGGCATCTTCAGCGGCGATGCGCACTTCTACGGATCGGCCGCCTGATGACCACCTTACGATCCACTCGGAATCGAGTTCCGGTGAACGGCCTCACCGTGCTGGTAGCCGCGCTCATCATGCTCGGACTAGCTCTCTCGGGGTGCTCAAGCTCCTCCGCTTCCTCATCCTCGTCGTTGACCTCAGGGTCGTCCGAACTCGAGGTGGGAAACACGGCGCAGGGGTGGACCTTCACGAGCGGTCACCCTGTCACTGTCTCGATGCCTGCCAACAAGATCTTCACTCCTCACATTCGAGTCAACATCCTCGAATGTGCCGACGCGGGGGGAACTCCATCTCATCTCCCGACGAGCCAAGCTTCCTGCGACGCGAACACGATTGAAAGTGATTCCGTAATTCCTAACTCGGACGGCAGCTTCACAGAGCCGGCCTACACCGTGTACAGCCTGCCCAACCGGGTGCTCGGTGAAGAGAAGACCTGGCTGCCGATCTGCAATCAGACCCATCAGTGCGTCCTCTACATCGGACAGGATCAAGGCGACTTCACCAAGCCGAAGATCTTCTCGCATCCGTTCACGGTGAGCGGATCATGAGGGCTGCCCACCGCAAGTTGGAACCGTCTTCACGAATGAGCCTGGCAGGGCCGGCCCTTTTCCTGCTCTTCGCCTTCGCAAGTTCATCGGTCTGGCTGCCAGGAATTGCTGGTGCATCGACGCCGTCGGTGGTCCTTTCCCCAGCAGGTGGAGCGGCTGGCTACAAGAGCGGCGTCAGCGTCAAGGTGTCGGTCGGCCCCAACTCCCTTTTCGCCCCCAACAGCCGAATCGTCATCATCGAGTGCGCGGACCCGGGTGGTACACCGGCGAATCTGCCCATCAGCCTGGCTGATTGCGACCGAACACAGTCGAGTCCGATTCGGTGATCGTGCAGCCGGACGGCAGCTTTGCCGAATACGAACTTCACCATGTACGCCTTGCCCAACGCCATCCTCGGTGAGCAGGGGAACTGGCAGCCGATTGCAACCCGACCCACCCATGCGTGCTGTTCGTGGGCGAGAACCAGGACGACTTCACCCAGGCCAAGGTGTTCTCCCAGCCATTCGTATTCACCGCATCGGCGGCGGTCATCGGCGGCGGTACTGCCAAAGCGACTGCCGGATCGACCACGACAACAAACCGCCCCGGCGGAGCATTTCTGCGGCAGTGTCACTTCCGCGTCGACGTTGGCCTTCACTGGAGAAGCCCACTCTTCTGGCTATCGCCGCCGGGCTGGTTCTGTTTGCATCGGCGGTCTGTCCGCTCGCCGGCTGTGTGAGGCGACGGCCATGACCCTGCTCGCCCCTCCCGTGCCCCACGACCACTACGCCCGTCGACGACATACCGATCACCATCAACCGGGCGGTGACCCGGGCCGACAAGATTTTCAGTTCGCTCTGGCGACGAGCAGTCTGGTGGTTCTGGCCATCCTGGCCGGAGTGGTGGTGTTCCTGACCGCGTACGGCTGGAAGGCCCTGAAGGTCGGAGGCCTCAGCTTCATCACCGACCCGACCTGGTCGCCCGACAGCGGACACTTCGGCGCGATGTCCCTGCTGGTGGGGTCGGTCGCCATCGCCGTGGTCGCGGTGATCATCGCCACGCCGATCTCGCTGGCCGCTGCCCTCATGATCAACGAGTACGCGCCGGTCAGGATCAGGGGGGTCCTTACCGGTGCCGTCGACTGCTCGCCACCGTCCCGAGCATCGTCTACGGATTCTGGGGACTGGCGCTCGTCTCCAACCTTCAGGCTGCACCGGCCAAGTGGCTGGTGGGCCATTTCGGCTTCGTGCCCGTTCTTCCGAACCCCGACCCCGGGCGAATACGTCCAGTCGATCTTCGCCTGCGGGCTGATCTCGGCGGTCACCATCATCCCCATCATCACCTCGGTCAGCCGGGAGGTGATGTCCCAGACTCCCCGGGACGCGTGTGAAGCCGCCCTCGGCCTGGGGGGGACCCGATGGGGGATGGTCACCGACGTGATCATGCCGTTTTCTCGTAACGGCGTCGTAGGTGCAGTGCTCCTCGGCTTCGGGCGAGGTATCGGTGAGACAATGGTCGTTGTCCTGATTCTGTCGAAGGCCAATCACATGACCGCCGCGATGTTCGGACCGAACGGCCTTGGATCGATCGCCAAGCAGATCACCGAGGACTTTCCCACGGGAACGCCGATGGACAAGAGCGCTTTGATCCTGCTCGGTCTGGTCCTGTTCGTGACCGTGCTGCTGGTCAATATCGGTGCCCGCGCCATCGTCAACCGCGGGCAGACGGGTTCGTGATGTCCCGATTGCGGACGACTGTGTCCAACGCCAACGCGGTGCCGCCCAACAACCAAGGACTCAGGAGCCAAAATGGCGCCGGCGATGAGCCCCGACGTCAACGCCCGATCTCCCAAACGATGGTGTTCGAGAGCGCTGGTTCGGCGGTGGCCGCGCTCGCACTCGTGTGGATCGCTTTCACGATCACAGGCATCAGCGCACCGTTTGGCATGCTGCTGTGTTGGTTCGTTGGCTTCTTCACCATCTATGGCATTCTCTGCTGGCGACTGCACGGAGTGCTCGTGGCCAAGGATCGCATGGCCACCCTGGCCATCTGGTCAGGCGCCGTCGTGGCCCTGTTCGCCTTGGGGGCTGTCCTCTTCTACGTGTTCATCCGTGGTGTGGCGGCGGTCTTCGATGATTTCCCCCATTTCTTGACCGCCGACATGACCAAGCTTGGAGGGGCTTCGAAGATCACCGACCTCGGTGTCGGCGCAGCCATCGTGGGAACTATCGAGCAGGTCGCCATCGCCACCGTCATAACAGTGCCGCTGGGCATCATGACGGCAACGTACCTGGTCGGCTCCAACAGGCCATTCGCCAAGATCGTCAGTGCGGTGGTCGATGCAATGACGGGGGCCCCAGCGATCATCGCCGGCCTCTTCATCTACCTCCTCTGGGTAGTCCCCAACAAGGAGAGCGGAAAGTCCGGGTTTGCTGCAGCTCTTGCACTGGCCGTGATGATGCTGCCCATCGTGACGAGGGCCGCGGAAGAGGTCGTGGCCATTGTCCCCGGGTCGCTGCGCGAGGCGGCCCTCGCCCTCGGCGCCCCGGAGTGGAGGGTCCTCCTCCGAGTCGTGCTGCCGACTGCTCGCGCCGGTCTGATGACGGCGGTGATCCTGGGAATAGCCCGCATCGCCGGAGAGACTGCCCCGGTACTCTTCAACGCCGGTGGGCTGGAAGCGTACAACTGGAACCCGTTCTCGGGACAGCAGGACGATCTTCCCTTCCGAATCTACGAGAACATCTTCCAGCCGGGTGCGGTCATTCAGCAGAGCGCATGGGGAACGTCATTCGTACTGGTCTGCGTAGTCCTCCTTCTCTTCCTGATCGCCCGAGCACTGGGAAAGTCCACACCAGGGCGCCGCAGCTTCGTGCCCTGGGCTCGGCGAACCAGGAACAGTGGGATCGACGCATGAGCCGCGGCGTGAACCGTGCCCTGTCTGACCTAAGGATCCACCTGTGACCGCTGCCGAAGCAACGACTGTCGTCATTCCATCCGCAAGAGAGGTACCAGCGAAAATGCGCAACACCCGATTCTGGACACAGTCGAGGAGAGCCCGATGGCTGTTGACCCTGGCCATAGCGCCCTCAGCGCTGGGTGTTCTCGCTGCCACGTCGCCCGTGGCTGGCGCCGACACCACCACGACCACGACCTCCACAACAGTGGAAGCCACTGCCGGCGGCGGTCCTGTTCCGGCCAGTTCTCGACAACACCAGGGTGGGCGGTCCCGCGTTCGGGGATCGTCCCCTTTACGAGCACCCAACTGAACGGTGCGGGGTCTTCATTCGCCGCACCGGCGCTGGAGGCATTTACCAACGCGGTGCGACCGGCCCCCTATAGCCTCAATGTCAACTACTCAAGCACCAGTTCAGGAGACGGCCGGTACGAGTTCGCCAACCAGACGACCGACTTCGCCGCCAGCGACATCGCCTACGGCTTGGGCAGCACGGATACTCAGCCCCCGAGCTTTCCGTTCATCTACGTCCCAGTAACTGCCGGTGGCATCGCCTTCATGTACAACATCCCGGGGCTGACCAAGACACTCCAGCTGTCGAGCTACACGGCCTGTGCACTTCTCACCGGTGGTATCAGCGAACTGGAACGATCCCGCCATTGCCAAGGACAATCCCGGCGTGACACTGCCCAATCTGACGGTTCGTCCGGTCACCGAGAGCGACTCCGCCGGCACGAACTTTGTGTTCGAGGAGTGGTGCATCCATGAACAGCCAGCCTTGTGGGCGGCGTTCGCCAATCAGCAGAACCATCAGTCAGGCGGACCTGGTGGACGGGGTCGCCATCAACCCGACCTCGCCCAAGTCGAACTGGCCCGGCCTGCCCGATGGTCTCGACCAGCAGAGCACGAGCGGCGTGGCCGGCAACATCGCCACCAATGCCGGTGCCATCGGAGCGGTGCAGGTCAAGTACGCCACCGATCTCGGTTTCGGTCCGAACACTCCTGACAAGGGGGTGGCCTCGGTGCTCAACGCCGAGCGGCAAGTACACGCAGCCCACGCCGGTCGACGTGGCCTCGGCCCTCGCCTACGCCAGTCAGCTCGATAACGGCACCCACCAGCTCAATTTCGACGGCGTCGGACCGAATGTGTACAACCCCTCGACCTATAGTTACCTGTTGGCGAAGACAACGAACTCTGATCCAGCCAAGGGAGCGGTACTAAGCGGCTATGTGAATTCTTCCCTGACTCTGGGCCAGGAGTCCTCACCCGGCTTCGGCTACGCGTCACTCGGCCTTTCCCTCGAACAATACGGAATCAAGGCGGTACTCGCCAACGTCCCAGGCGCAGTCCCCGTCACTGCGGCTGAGCAGAAGGGCTATGCATGTGGCGACCTCACGCCCACAGAGGTTGCCGCCGGCCAGACCACGCCCACCTGCGGTGTCGTGTTGGCAACCGCTCCGCCACCGGGGGCGAATGGTGGTCACAGCACATCCACCACTGGAGCTAGTGGCGCGGCTGGGACCACGGGCGCAGGTGGGAGCGGTAGCGGTGGGTCCAGCGGTGCTTCGGGCGGGAGCGGTTCAACCTCCGGGGTGGATCCCGGGGTGTCGCTGTCCGGAGGAACCGGCCTGGCATTCACGGGAGGGAACCCGGCCCCCCTAGCTGCCGTCGGTGCGGTACTCATCCTTGGTGGATGGATGGTACGGCGGCGTTTGATCAGACGCCGCCCGCCCGGTGAAGTCAGAGTGAGGGGAGTGCGCACGGCAGTGATGAGCAGCTTGGTCACTGGTCGCGCTCATAGGTTCGGTGGCAGTCGGTCTCGTCGGCGTGACCTCGCCCGAGGCTGGTGCCGACACCGATCCGACCACGCTGGCCGGCCAAGGTGGATCGTTCTTCGAACCGGTAATATCCAAACTGCTCACCGATGACTCGGCCAATCTAAATCCTCTCTTTGGGGCTTATCTCCAGACCGACGACAATTCGGGGATTGCCGCATTCGTCGGATCCGCGCCGGGCACGTTCTCCGCGGATTTTGCCGTAACGCAGCGCCCTTTGACGTCGACCGAGGTAAGCAAGGCAGTGGCCAATGGACGGCCCTTTGCCTACGTTCCCATTCGCTGCGACTCCTGTGGCCATGGTGACCCTGGTGCCCACCCGTGACTGGGAAAACAGCGGAAACTCATCGATCAACTCCTGCCGACTTTTGTGAGCACATACCACTGACGACGGTGCTGCTCGGCCAGATCTACGGATATGACGCAGCCCTTCCCCTCCACTCCTGGGGTGATACACGGATTGCATGTCCAGAGGCGGGCGGCTGGCACTGCGGCGGATCCGCTTCCCATCGTGGCGTGGGCCAACCTGGATCCGTCGATGTCCAACTACGCGACGATGGATCTGCTCAACAGTACGCCGCAGTCTCTGGCCGATCTGCAGGCGGCACTAGGTCGGACCGGGAGCCTTACCACGGACAGCACGCCTAGTGAGTTATGGCCCTTTGCCGGCAGCAGCATTCCGGGGGGTGATCAGCCGTTGATCGGCAAACTCCTCAACATCAACAGTCAGACCAACGCACCAGGGACGCTCGCCGGAAACTGGCAGCTGGGAGCCATCGCTCCTATTTCGTCGGTGTGGACGGGTGCCCCGCTCGGGGTTGCTTGGGACCTGCCGACGGCGGCGGTACAGAATGCGCAAGGGGCCGAGGTCGCTCCATCAACCGGAGCGGCCCAAGCCGCCGCCGCAGATTCGACCATGGCGGCCACGTCAGACGAGGCCTCGAATAACTTGGTCACCTTCAACGCTAACCCGAGCGACGCGAGCGCGTATGACAACTACCTGATGGAGGAGACCTATCTCGTCGTGCCTCTGAACGGGCTCTCAGCAGCCAAGGCGAGCGCGCACTGGCACAGATCATCCGATTCATCCTGGGTTCGCAAGGACAAACGGACATCGAGGGATTCGGGTCGCGCGCCTGCGACCTCATCCGAGGTGTCGGCTGGCCTCGCGGTTGCTGCAGAGCTGAGTACTGCAGCTGCGTCGAGTCCGAATCCGTCATTGTCGGGTTCTTCAACCGGTCCAGCATCGGCGACCACCACCCCCACATCGCCCACATCTGGCGCCGGCACGGGCTGCCGACGGCTCTGGTTCTGGTTCTGGTTCTGGCTCTGGTTCGGGCACCACTTCAACTGCCGCCGACTCCTCGGGGGATTGGCTTTCACTGGCACGGCCCATTTGGACGGATGGGTGGCAGTACGGAGTGGCCCTTCTGGTAGTCGGTGGTCTTCTCCGGCTCTGCTTAAGGCGAAGGGAGCGGCACTCGTGACTGTGACCTATCAAGTGCCCGGACAGGGCTGGGAGCCGGTCCCGGCGTACGGCGATCAGGTTATGCCGCCCGATCCAGCTGGCAGGTCCGGCCTGCGGGCCACCAACGTGAGCGCCTGGTTCGGCTCGAAGAAGGTGCTCGAGCGGGTGACCCTGTCGATGGAGCCCGGGCAAGTCACCGCGCTGATCGGCCCGTCGGGCTGCGGAAAGTCGACGTTCCTCCGCATCCTCAACCGGATGCACGAGCTCATGCCGTCTGCCGCTCTGTCCGGTTCGGTCGAACTCGACGGCGTCGACATCTACGGTCCGACCGTCAGGGTGACCGAGACCCGGCTGCGGATCGGGATGGTGTTCCAGCGGCCCAATCCGTTCCCGTCCATGACGATCGCCCAGAACGTGCTGGCCGGGCTGCGCCTGTCGGGAACCAAGGTCGCGAATCCCGATGCCCTGGTCAAGGACTGCCTGCAGCGGGCCGGCCTGTGGAAGGAGACCCGCAACCGGCTGAACGAGGCGGGAGCCGCTCTCTCCGGTGGCCAGCAGCAGCGACTGTGCATCGCCCGGGCACTGGCCGTGCGACCCAAGGTCCTGCTGATGGACGAGCCGTGCTCCGCCCTCGACCCGATCTCCACCGGTGTGATCGAGGAGACCATCCGGGAGCTCTGCAACGAGACTGACCATCGTCATCGTCACCCACAACATGCAGCAGGCTCAGCGGGTCTCCGACAACTGTGCGCTCTTCCTCGTGGACGGGGAGGGGGCGCCCGGCCACATCGTCGAGGCCGGACCGACCGACCGAGGTCTTCAACAATCCCCGCGATCCCCGGACCTCCGACTACGTCCACGGGCGGTTCGGATGACGCCACGAGGCCATGCAGAGGTCGCTGAGTCAGGGCATCCGATGTCCGGGAGTGGCGCCATGACCGAGGCCCTGTCCGATCCCGCCCGGGGCCGCAGACACTGCGGACGGTCGCGAAGGCCCGTAGGGATGGCGTGGCGACGACGTTGGACCGATGCCTCGCAGACGACTCGCACCCGGGTCCAGGTGGCGTGCTCGCTCGCGGCCGATACTCATCGCCTACAACTACTCCCTCAGCACGCTGCTCCAGACCGCCGACCAGCAGACGCCACTGGCCTACATCAGCCTGGTACCGGCCATCGCCTTGGCCCTGGCCGCCATCCGGGCTCGGCCGCTCAAGCCGGAGCCGCCCATCTACGACCGTCACGTCGACTACACCATCGGCATTCCGCTGATCCTGGCCGCGGTGGCGATCAACGAACTCCTGCCGGCGCGCATGTCGGCCATGTTCTGGGTCTACCGCATCGACCTGCTCACCCTCCCCATCTTCGTCGCCGGGGCGGTGGCCATCATCTTCGGTTCCCGGGTTCTTTGGCGACAGACGATTGGCCATCCTCTTCCTCTTCCTGGCGTGGCCCTATCCCTACCAGAAGTATCTGCTTGGGCGTACTCAACGCCTTCACCGACCTCACTCTGCTGGCCATGCAGAAGATCGCTGTTGCGACCCATCTGGCCAAGCCGGCGGGTTCACTGGACAACACCCTGTTCGTCGTGTCCATCATGGGTCAACGTTCGCTCTCAGCGTCGTGTCGGCCTGCTCCGGAGTGAACGGCGTGGTCGGCTTTCTGCTGGTGGGCTCGGCATTCGCCGCCATCGTTCGCGGTCCTATTGTTCGAAAGGTGCTCTGGCTGGTCGGCGGGATGGCGCTGCTTTGGACTATCAACCTGGGCCGGATCACCTTCATCTTCTACGCCGGAAAGCAGTGGGGTGAGAGCAGTGGCCATCAACGTGTTCCATCCGTTCATCGGACTGGTCACGTTCAGCCTCGGCGTGCTCCTGATGATCCTCCTGATCAAGCCACTGGGCATGCACATCGACATTGGGGAGCGTGGAGGAGCGCAGAGCGTTGCCCCGTCGGGACCAGTCCCTGTGCCGTCACTGTTCGGCCCCCAACAGCCGGCTTCGAAACGCAGAGTCGCCCTGGCGGTGCCCAAGGTCTACGCTGGCCGTGATTGCCGTCGTGGTGGCCGCGCTCGTGGTCGGGATCAGTAACGTCGGACTTACGCACCTACAACTTGGTTGCCGGGGTTACCGGGGAGGCAAAGCTCTTTGCCTACGTTCGATATCCCTCGGCTCCTCCCGAATGGGTAACCCAATACCAAACTTCCTATAGCTGGGCGAAGCCACTCTTCGGCGACACCTCGATCTGGAATCGTTACATCATGCAGATCGGATGGTCCTGGGCCGCTCCGCACCAATGTGCCGGTGGTGGCCGACGTAATCAACACCCCAGACCTCTCGAGTTTCTCGGCCTACGGAGTCGAGAACTGCTACACGTTCCATGGCTACGCATTGGCCGACGTGGCCCAGGTCTCACTTGCCGGGGGCATCACCGGACAGGCGATGTCCTACACGTCGCAGACAGTACGGAAGCTGGTCCATCGTCTACTGGATCGTGCCGGTGAAAATGACTAGCGGTAGCACCAGCTACGAGCGGGTCGTCCTGTACGTCCAGAACTCTGGACAGGGTGCCGTGGTGAAAGGGCTCACAACTGCCGATTCGATCCGCAACCTCGGTGGCTCGCTCAGCCCCCAGAATCGAGCCGACCGACCGCTCATCAACAACCGCACCTTTTTGGTGGCCTTCGCCAGCAAGCTGATTGGCGTCCAAGCATATAGGGCGGCTCATGAGAATCCGTTGGCATTCAAAGGGGGGACCTCTGCCATCTCTTCATGACAAACCATGGCATCCCACACCCGTCCGGGGTTCACCTGAAATTTGCTTGACCACCAGGCACGGTTACCAGATGCTATGGACGTGACTTCTTGGGACTCGAATCCGGTGCCGGTTCAGAGCCCTAGCCAGCCCAATCATCGAGGCGCCCCATGGGAGCCCGACGGTACGGGGTCTCCCTTCCCTGAGCCGCCGCCTCCCCCCGCACCGGCCACAGATCAGTGGGTCTATGTCGATCCAAGTGCCTACTCCGATCCGTTCACCCACGAGCCCGTGTACACCAGTGGACCGCAAACCGGTCCTGCTGCAGCAGCTGCTCCAATGGGCACCATCCCCGCGGTCTCGCCTCCAGCGGGCCGTGGGGTTTCGACGTCCGACCCGCTAGAGGGCTTCGGGATACTCCTGCCACCACCACCACCGCCACCGCTTGTTCCGACATCGCCGGCCGGATCTCCAGCGGACCCTCTCCTGACGTCCAGCTACGAGCCGGAAAAGGGTGAGCTCAAGATCAAGGAGCGCCGCAGCTGGAAGACGTGGCAGCTCTTGACCGCGGTCGTTCTCGCCGCTGTCTTGGGCATGTGGTTCAACGGGAATGCCGGATCGGCATCAGGTACGAGCAACTCCGCTTCGGGCGGCGGCTACAAGCTCCCTCCGGCTTCCGGATCATCGAGTGCAACGGTTCCCGTATCCGGCGGGGCCAGCACCGCCACCACGAATCCCAGTGGTGGGGTCACGCCGACCACTGGAGCCGGAGGATCGACGTCGACCACGAGTGCCAGTGGTGCATCTGGGTCGACTCCGGCCACCGGTGCGGCGACGGTGGGCCCGGCGACCGTTCTGATACCTGAGACGCAGCAGACCGGCAACTGGACCAGTCCTGCGTTCACGATCGCCGGAGGCACGTGGAACATCGGTTGGGCCTTCCAGTGCGCGCCCGCGCCCACAGGGGGACCCTCGTTCCAGATCTTCGTCGTGAACTCCGGGGCCGCTCCCGGCTCGACTCCCGCCGTGACATCCACGGCGGCCTCCGGCCAGTCCGTCAGCCCCGAGACCACCGCCGGAAGCCAACAGGTCGTCGTGCAGACCACGGCCGCCTGTCGGTGGGCAATGAAGGTGACGGGTTCGAGTTCGTAACGCCTACCGCTGCGACTCCCAGTCCGTGGAATCACGTGGGTTGTGCAAGCCGTGACCGTCAGATCGCCCAGCTGCCCTCTCGGCCCCCTCGGCTAGTGCTCTATTGAGTTCCTCAAAGTAGTCGTAGTTCCGCTTTGTGGGACGACTGGGCTTCGACACTGGCGCCACCCGCACCCTGAACCTTGCGAGCGGTGGAGGGTGCCCCCTGGGAGCCGACATTTTCGATGTCATGGCGACCGCCTGGAATAGGTCGGCGAAGGGGTCGGAGGTACGCGAGGGCCGTACGGCTATCCAGGTCTCGTCATCCGAACCGGAATGTTGATCCTGTTGGACCGGGAACCCGAGAGCAGGCACCCGGGCATACTCCAGGACAGGCTCCCAGCGATCCTCGGGGCCTGGGTGCCATCCGCGGTCGCTGGTCGCCGTGACCTCGAGACGTGCGTGACGAGCCGGCACAACCGAAACGTCATGGATACTTTCGACTGCAGACGCCTGCGCCCTTAGGCCGCCGAGCGCGCTGGCCAACTCCCGCTCGTCTTGGGACAACATACGGATTCGCTCGGCTACTCGCTGCACGAGCAACTCTGGAGCTGGGTTTGTCGGCGTCGATCGGTCGTTCAGATCCAAGGCCACAGGAAGATGGAACCACAGCAAAGTGAACTTCCGGTTAACGGGAGATGGAATGCAGCCGGGTGTCGGCTGAACACTTGGTGACCAGGGAAAAATGGCCATCCAACCGCTGTTCTGGGCACAAATCTGGGTGGTACCTTGCAGACGTGAGAACCTCCCTCATGACCACCGAGGAGGCTGAGCTCAGGCTGCAGGCCAGCGTGTCCGGGCTCGCAGAGCGCGCCCCGGGCGTTTCGGCTCGCCGTATTCTCACGAGACGACAGCGCCAGGTGGGGATCGCGGCAATCGTGGTCGTGTTGGCCGGTCTCACCTTCGAAACGGTCGTGACCGTGTCGATCCTCGTGAGCATCATCACGGTGTTCTATGTGGGTGCGATCGTCTACCGACTGGCAATATTCCGGGCCTCAAACCGGCCTGACACCACCGAAGTAGTCAGCGACGATGAGGCTCGGGCCGTGCCCGACGAGGAGCTCCCGATCTACACGGTGATGATCCCTGCATATCGTGAGCCCGAAGTCATCAAGCGAACTGATTCAACGGGTCACACAGTTCGAGTACCCGCCGGACCGGCTGGACGTGAAACTCCTCATCGAGGCGGACGACGACGTGACCATCCGCGCCATTCGAGAGGCGGAACCCGGAGACCAGTTCGAGCTGGTGCTGGTGCCACCGGCGGAGCCGAGGACCAAGCCGAAGGCGCTCAATTTCGGCCTCACGCTGGCCCGGGGCGAGTTGGTGGCGATCTATGACGCCGAGGACGAACCCGAGCCGCTCCAACTTGAGGCGGGCGGCGGTGGTGATGAGCCGGCTGGATCCCGATGTGGCCTGTATCCAGGCCAAGCTGACCTACCACAACCCGATGCAGAACCTGATCACGAAGTGGTTCACCATCGAGTACTCATTGTGGTTCTCGTTCTTCCTACCGGGGCTGGCCTCGATGAATGCCCCGATCCCACTCGGTGGTACGTCGAATCACTTTCGTCGATCGGCGCTCCAGGCCATGGGTGCGTGGGACCCGTACAACGTCACCGAGGACGCCGATCTGGGCATCCGCATGTTCGCGGGAGGGCTACTCGATTCGAGTGCTCGAGTCCAACACCTTCGAAGAGGCCAACAGCGACTTCGTCAATTGGATGAAGCAGCGGTCTAGGTGGTTGAAGGGGTACCTCCAGACCTTCGCCGTCCATCTTCGTCAGCCTAGGGAGCTGCGCCGAGAGCTCGGCTGGAAGGGCTTCCTGCACTTCGTCATGTTCGTCGGGGGAACTCCGATACTGGCGATCATCAACCCGATCTTCTGGTTGATGACCACTTCTGTGGTTCGTCGCCCACCCTGCGTTCATCCAAGAGATCTTCCCTGCTCCCGTGTACTACCTCGGATTGGTCTCATGGGCATTCGGAAACTTCCTGCTGGTGTACGTGACGGTCATGAGCGTTCGCGTGGCCAAGAAGGGTGAACTGCTGATCCCGGCGCTACTGGTTCCGTTGTACTGGGTGATGATGTCGATGGCTGCCGTTAAGGCGGTCAGCCAACTTGTCGGTGCTCCGAATTTCTGGGAGAAGACAGTGCACGGCTTGCATCAGGCTCAAACTCCCGTGGCGGTCGACGCCGATATCGCCGCCTGATCGTCGACGGGCTACGTACACGTTGGCCACCTCGATCTGGAATCCGGTTCAAGGCGACGCAGATCTACCCATTGGACGGTCGCCTCGCGAAGTTCAAGGTCGGTCGGCTCGAGTTCGGGACATGGGTACGGTCAGGCGCTTTGTCTCGGAAATACTGCGGGACGACGGCGTTTCCGACCTTTCGGATGAGGAGTGGGACGCTCTCTGCCAGATCGAGATCGGTGCGGAAAGCCATGAGATAGCCATCGCTCGCATTGTTCTGGCTGCTTCTGACCTGAGAGCAACGCAGCATATTCCGGATGCTGCCGCCCCAGCCGATCCTCGATCTGCCCCCGTGCTGGTACCAGATATGGGGCCCGATGCTGAAGGCGTGGAGCCTGAGGGAGTCTCGGGACCGCCCAGATGGGTACCGGCCGAGCCGGGGATGGAGATGCCTCTGATCCCATTGGGCTTTGGTGTACTCCCCAACTGGATCGATTCCACTGAGCAGTGGACTCCGGTTGAGCTTGATCGAGAGATCCTGCCTGGATCCGGCGAAGACCCACGTCCTCACCCTTCGGTAACAACTTGGCCGTTCGCGGCCGATCCCGTCTCCGGAGCTCTAGATCGGATACCGGGTACGTCCGCCGAGCGAGCCAGTCGGAAACCGGGTGATTGGGCTGAGGGTGCAGCAGGGAGAGCGCGCGCCAGGCCGCGCTCAAGTCACTTCAGCGAGCGGCGGCGGGATCGATTGCTCGTTGTCGCCTCATGGGTCCGGAACATTGGTGCGATCATCTTGCTGTTCGTGGCGTGGCAGCTGTGGGGGACTTCGATCACTCAGCATCACAGCCAGAGCGCGCTGAAGAGCCAGTTCGATTCAAGGATCCACCACGCAGCCGCAGCACCGCCTCCCGGATATACGCTGGTCCCGGCCAGCACCCGTTACCCCGAACCTCCGGAGGGGACGGTCATGGCCCACCTTCAAATTCCCAAGATCGGCCTCGATGAGTTCGTGGTGTCCGGTACCAACGAAGCTGATCTGGCCAAGGGCCCAGGCCACTATCTCGGTACTGCGATGCCCGGACAGGCGGGGAATGTGGCCATTGCCGGGCACCGAACAACACACGGAGCGCCGTTCAACCGGTTGGCGGAACTCGCGATTGGGGATCCCATATATCTGACCACCGTGGCGGGGCAGAAGCTCACCTATGTTGTGTCAGCCACTCCGGTTGCCGTGTCGCCTACCGATGTTGCAGTTCTCAACAACTTCGGAGACGATCGGATTACACTCACTACCTGCAATCCGGAGTTTTCGGCCAGGCAGAGGCTCATTGTAGTGGCGGCGTATCTTCCGCCCGGAGCCACTCGTCCTGTTTCAATCTCCAAGGGAGCGGGAAAGGCGTACGCGCTGGCACCCATGGAGACCGGCGGGTGGAACACCTCTCTTCTCCCGCTGGTAGCGATCGAAGTGCTCGCCCTGGCTGGTTTGGGCCTGGCCTTCCAGATCCTCTCCAAGGCTTACGGCAAAGGTGCCCGTTGGCTCATCTTGACCCCCATCTGGGCCGCCCTCTTGCTCGCCCTATTCGAGACGCTGACCAACTTTCTTCCCACCGCCGTCTAACTCGGCGCTGAGTCGGCGGTGCAGTGAGTGGCAGGGGACCCGTAGGTACCCTGGCTAGCTTGCTGTGGGAGGAACCGCTGTGAGGTGTCCGCTCGGCGAGACCGGTGTGTCGGCGTAGGCGCCGGTAAGGGCTTGTCGCAACTGCACCAGCTCATCGACAAGAGCGCGGTTGGTGTCGGCGAAGGCTTCAATGGCCGAGCAGAGGTTCGAGACCGCATCCGGGGAGATCTTGGGCACCGCCTGGGTGGTTATCTCGTCAGCTTCGCGTCTGGCCCGCGAAACGATCGCCGCCGCCTCGACCTGAGCATCAGCGATCGCTGCTCTCGCCTGTCGCCTGGCATCCTCAGCTGTCTCGTCAGCGAATCGTTGAACCTTCAACATGATGTCACCGATCTCCACTTCCGGGGCCGGGACGGGCTCGGGCTCGACATGGACAACTAGTGGGGGGACCGGCCGCCACTGCCCGTCGCCCTCGGGCCCCACGATGACCGGCAAGCCGGTCTCGTCCTCAAATGCGAATCCCATGACTACAGAACCCTCCGGGCTTCTTGAGGGAGGGGGCTTGCGGCCGGTGCCCCAATCTCCCGCGGCCTGATGCTCCAACTGTACCGGCCGGAAGGTGATTCGGCCAAGGCCGATTGGGGATTATCCCTGATGAGGGTAGGTGAACATTGAGTGAACGAGCCCGCTGTGGAGTGCCTCCCCGTGGGCGAGACTCGCTGGCCAAATAGCGTCCCTTCAACCAGAGAAGCGGCGAGTCAATTGGTCAGGGGACCTGTTCGAGTCTCTCAAGTTCCCATCGGGCAAATCCGACAATGCAGTATGTCGACGCCGCGCCCGGTCCCCACGATCGGTCGACCGTCGGCGGCCCCGATTCCCGTTCCCGATCTCGAGGGAAATGTGAGCCCCGCGAGGCACCGGCTCCCTTCGGCCCTGGCCCTGAGAACGGCCACCGTTGCGTTGGTAGTGGCAGTCGGCGTGGCCTCGTCAGGGATTGCCGCATCCCGGGTCACGAGTTCGGATCATCGGCAGGTGTCCGGGCTCACCCATCCGCTGAAGCATCAATCAGCGGCGAGTCCAGCTGCGCCGACCAGCACGTCCACCACGACCCTTCCAGCCAGTGAGATTCCGGCGACGGCCGGTCGGCCAGCTTCCGGGCCAGTCACCACGACGGTACCCATCTCTCCACCAACGACCACCGTGGCTCCGCCAGCCAGTCCCATCATCTCATCCTCGGGCACCCAGCTCTATTTGAACGGCTCGCCCTACCATTTCGTCGGGGTGAACGCCTATGAGGCCGGCACGGAATGGGGGACCAACGCCGGTTGCGGCGCTGACCTGAGCGATGCTCAGCTGAACCAGCTCTTCGCGTCACTGCCGCCGAACTCGTTGGTCCGGTTCTGGGCATTTCAGGGAACGATCGCCACCAATGTCAATACCCATCAGCTCGACTGGGGCCCTCTTGACCGGGTGTTCGCTGCCGCTGTCGCCCACCACCAGCGTGTGATTGCCGTCATTGGCGGGCAGGGAGGCGCGTGTGACGGAGGCCATTGGCAGGATTCGACTTGGTATGCAGGAGGGTTCAAGAGCGTCTTCAACGATCCCTCCACGACCGACGGCAGGGGTCTAACGCCCATGTCCTACTGGGACTACCTCCAGGCCATCGTGAGCAGGTACGCATCCTCGCCAGCGCTGGGGATGTGGGAGCCGATGTCCGAGGCCGAGGCGTCGACTTGCCCGCCGCAGTACGAGCCGACCAATTGCAGTGGGAACCAGACCTGCCCCGACGAGGCCGTGGCGGCGGCGGCCCTACGGTACTTCTTTGACACCGTCGGCGGCGAGATCCACGCCCTCGATCCCAAGCACCTCGTGGAGAGCGGCCTGCTCGGCGGAGGCCAGTGCGGGACACAAGGCTCCGACTATCAGTATGTGTCGGCCAGTCCCGGCATCGACGTGCTCTCCTATCACGACTACTACGGCACAGCCACACTCGGAGGTGACCAGTGGAACGGGCTTGCCGTGCGGTTCGCCCAAATGGTCGATGTCGGCAAGCCGATTATCGGCGGAGAGATAGGGCTGATGGCGGGCACGGGCGCCGGATGCGCCAGCAATGCGCAGCGCAACGCAGCGTTTCTCGCCAAGGAGCAATCTCAGTTGGCGGCCGGAAACAGCGGAACGTTGATCTGGGACTGGGTTCCGTCGCTGTCCGGCACATGTAGTTACGACGTTGCGCCTTCCGACGTTGTCATGCAGCCCGGTGGAGCCGTCGGCTGAGCGCACCTTGATACTGAGCGTAATGTTCGTGCCGAGATATTTCGCGCAAGCGAGTGAATTTCGCGGCGGGGGTCGGACTGTTCCTTTGAGATGGGCCGAGGTAGGAACCTCATGTCGCATTGCCCCATCATCGCCAGACCTGAGCTTGATCTCCAGCAGCGGTTGCCCAATGATGTGACAGCCGCGTGAACAAGGGCGGGACGGTTGCGGGTCTTGTCAGAGACGACCGGACCGGGCCACCCCATCACTTCTATGCTCTCGTCCATGTCCCCTACCAGCGGTGGGTGTTCGGCAGTACTGTATCGAGGACTCGGAGGGCAGTCCTGACCGAGAGGCGCAGATCCGTACGCGGCCTTCTGTTGCCAGCCGGGCTGCTACTGATCACCGCGTTGGTGGTGTGCGCCGTCGCCGTTGCCGAACCGGTAGCTCCGGCTCTCTCCGTGTCCAACAGTCCCATCATCTCATCCTCGGGCACCCAGCTCTATTTGAACGGCTCGCCCTACCATTTCGTCGGGGTGAACGCCTATGAGGCCGGCACGGAATGGGGGACCAACGCCGGTTGCGGCGCTGACCTGAGCGATGCTCAGCTGAACCAGCTCTTCGCGTCACTGCCGCCGAACTCGTTGGTCCGGTTCTGGGCATTTCAGGGAACGATCGCCACCAATGTCAACACCCATCAGCTCGACTGGGGCCCTCTTGACCGGGTGTTCGCTGCCGCTGTCGCCCACCACCAGCGTGTGATTGCCGTCATTGGCGGGCAGGGAGGCGCGTGTGACGGAGGCCATTGGCAGGATTCGACTTGGTATGCAGGAGGGTTCAAGAGCGTCTTCAACGATCCCTCCACGACCGACGGCAGGGGTCTAACGCCCATGTCCTACTGGGACTACCTCCAGGCCATCGTGAGCAGGTACGCATCCTCGCCAGCGCTGGGGATGTGGGAGCCGATGTCCGAGGCCGAGGCGTCCACTTGCCCGCCGCAGGACGAGCCGACCAATTGCAGCGGGAACCAGACCTGCCCCGACGAGGCCGTGGCGGCGGCGGCCCTACGGTACTTCTTTGACACCGTCGGCGGCGAGATCCACGCCCTCGATCCCAAGCACCTCGTGGAGAGCGGCCTGCTCGGCGGAGGCCAGTGCGGGACACAAGGCTCCGACTATCAGTATGTGTCGGCCAGTCCCGGCATCGACGTGCTCTCCTATCACGACTACTACGGCACAGCCACACTCGGAGGTGACCAGTGGAACGGGCTTGCCGTGCGGTTCGCCCAAATGGTCGATGTCGGCAAGCCGATTGTGGGAGGAGAGATAGGGGTCCGGGCCGGATCGGTTCACGGCTGCATAGCCAGAACTGTCAGGGAAAAGCTCGAGGCCCGAGAGGAGCGGAACCAGGCACGCCACGGAAGCAGCGGATTTGTCATCTGGAACTGGGTTCCAATGACTTCGGTCTTGTGCAGCTTGGACGTCGCCCCGACGGACCCCCTTCTACTGCCTGGTGGTGTTGTCGGATGATCATTCGATTGGCCTCGTCAAGCCTCTGATTCCGACACACTGTCGGAAAGCGGGTATTTGAAAATCGCTAGCGCAGTGCTGCTGTCTACCGAGCCTGGGGTCAAATGTTCACTACACGTGAGGGCCAGCCGTTGCTCTTGGGCCGATCCCCGAGGTGAACAACGGGTGAACGGGAAGTGGCCCCTAACCCAACAGTTGTCAAACAATCGATGATTCTGGGCCTCAAGCGGGCAAGCCGCTGTCTTCCCTGTTCAGAGGGGTGTTACCGTGCCGCAGTGAAGCCCTCACCCAAGTCAGCGGACGTGACAGGCGTCATGAATTGGCGGTTAGACCGGGGAGACATAAGGAAGGTGACTCACGAGCTACGAGCAGGGGGCTGTGCCCTGATGAACGGCGGAATGCCGTTTGCAAAGCGATGACGTTCGTTTCCGAGCACACGCCTGAAACTCGGGTTCCCGAATGGTCCGAGGGTCTCGATGTTGGCCGTGATCGCGAGCGGAACAGCCAACCATCTCAGACACCGCTGACCCCAAGTCGCAGCGAACCTATTGAGGGAAGGCTCGTCTTCGCCGTCTCCTTTCTGCTGTTTATGGTGATTGCCGTTTTGCTTGACTTCAAATATCACGTGTATCCGCCAGATGCTGTATCGAGAATGGCAAACGGGTTCTACGTCCTCTTCTCTCGTCATCCGCACCTTGCAGCCATCGGATTCGTCTGGAACCCTCTCCAATCCGTTCTCGACATGATTCCCCTCTTGGCCAAACCACTCTGGCCGGCTGTCGCGAGCAATGATTTCGCTGGAAGTTTGGTGAGTGTGCTGTGCATGAGTGGTGCGGCATTTCAGATCCACGCATGTCTGCGAGAGATGTCTACTAGTCGCGCTCCACGGCTCTTGTTGACCTTTCTCTTCATCTGCAACCCGATGATCGCCTACTACGGGGCCAACGGCATGAGCGAGGGCCTTTACATTTTCACGGCTGTGGCCACGGCAAGGTATCTGCAGCGCTGGTTTCGCAATAATGACACCGCATCTCTCGTCTACTCTGCAGTAGCACTTGGCGCCTGCTACCTAGTGCGAAACGAAGCGGCCGGCATTGCCATCATCGCCGGTGCCTTTGTGGCCGTCAGATCTTTGACTGCCAGCATTGAGGCCGGGCGATCCCGGTTGATGAGCGCGCTTACGGATATGACTGTCTTTCTTCTCCCTGTTGTTACGGCATTTGTTGGATGGGCTGTCGCAAGCTATGTAATTACGGGCCAGCCCTTTCAGCAGTTCACCTCGCAATACGGAAACACTGCGGAGCTCTCAGCATTCGGGTCTTCATATGGCGTTCAGCCCGGGCACGAGGGTTTGAGAATCCGTCACGAACTCACGGATTTGGGTCATTTGGCGCCCCTGTTGCCGCTCATTCTCGTTCTGGCATTTCTTATCGCTTGGAAACGAGAAGACTGGCAATTGCTCGCGCCCATTGCGGTCCTGGGGGGCGGACTCTCGTTCGACATGTTCAGTTATCTGGAAGATCAGGTGTTTCCCTGGTACCGGTTCTACATCCTTTGCATTCCCTTGTCGGTCATTTTGACCGGCTTCGTACTGTCCCCAAAGCTAATGGAGCGAACTGTAGGAACTGGTGCGCCCTCGTTAGATGGTTCGAGCAATGCTCACGGACCAGCCGGCCAAGGCACAGTCCTTACAGGTTTGACCGCGCTCGCAGCGACCCTGGTGGCGCTCGCCCTCGTCGGCCCATCGGTCGTTACCACCGGCACCGGTATGCTGAACCCAAAGGTGGGGATCGAGGAAAGTTTCCAGATCGGATTCATTGTCCATGACAAGGGTGCAGAAACGGCAGCTCAGCGCGCAACGTCTGTTCCGATGCTCGGCTATATCGAGCATCTGAATCTTTCAAATGGCAGCGTGGTCACCGATGAGGACCTTGCCGGTTGCGCGACCACGATGATTGTTCGAAGTACCAATCCTAAGATTTTCGTCATCCCCAATGACACGGACTTCCAAAGAATCCTCGCCGACCCACTCACGTTCCATGCCAAGTACATGCTGGCGCCTCAACCGAAGGGCGATGACGCTGGAATCGCCATCTCGACGGCCTATCCCACGCTCTACAAGAACGGTGCGGGATTTACCACCTTGGTCAAATCGTTTCCCGCCACAGCGCTATGTCCGCCTTACAGGCTCTACCGAGTTACGCGACACCCGAACTCGCCTGCATGATCTCACGGACTGACGTTTGGTGATGGAGATCACGCGATCGCCCCTCGTAGTGCGGCTGAATTTCGTAGCGCCCGGTGTCATGTCCAGCGTGACCAACGTCAATGAGATTCTCAACGGGCATGTCGGGCTCGTGGTGAACTGCGTCGACCGGCTGCTCCTCAACGCCCACGTTCCCGACCTACAGGTGACGGCCAAGCGGTGACCTTCTCTCACCCAACCTGGAGTTCCCGATCCCGTCGCCTGTCCTCCTGGAGAAGATCGGCAACCGGTTCCGGCGTGAGGTAAGAGCGTTTCCGCCGGTTCCGATACTCCGGTCCCGATCGGACGCGGTGGGACGACCGCAAGCTCGACCCGGTGCGGCCCTGTTTGGAGAAGGCAGAGGCTGAAGGTCGCACCGGGGTGGTCGCATCGTGGTCGCCCAGGAGTTCCAGTGCTTGTTCAGCGCCAAGAACCGGTCCCCGAAGCCCGGCGTGGTCAGATTCGACTTCGTGAAGGAGGCCGGCCGGGTCGGCCTGTTCTGCAATCATTCAGCCTCGCTCCACCAGCCTCAGTGCCAGCCTCGGACAGCTGACCGACCGCCCGCTCGGCGTGGTCGAGCAGCTCGCAGGGGCACCGGGCCCGGCCTCGATGATCGGGAACCCCCACGGGTCGAGGCGGATCCGCTCGGGGAGCAGCTCGGCACACACCCCGTGGCCGTCACAGGCGATGGGGTCGACCACCAGCGTGTAGCGGGAGGCGCGGGCCGCGACTCATCGGGCACCAGCCGACCGCACCGTACGCACGGCCTGCCCGGCCCGCGCCGTCGAGGCCTGAGCAGCACCGGCCGGCACCGGCAGGAAGGCCGACGACCCGCCGTGGCACGGCCCCCGCTGCAGGTGGAGCTGGGCGTGGTCCCTCGAACACCCGACAGGGCGGTGCGCACGAACCGGGCCACGCCGTCGGGGTGGGCGCACGCCCCCCGTCCCTCCACCAGGTCGCAGACGGCCAGGATGCGGCCACAGCCCGCCCCGCAGCGACCGGGGCTGGTAGGCCAGCAGCTCCAGGCTCCGGGCCAGGCTGTCCAGCCCGTTGATGCACGGCCCGCACTGGCCCGCCTCCTGGCCCTCCATGTACCGCGCCACCCGGCTCGACCTCGGCCAGCGGGCAGACGTCGGCCGGCAGCAGCGCCAGCACCCCGGCCCCGAGCGACGAGCCGTGCCGGCGGGCCTCCTCCTCGGTCATGGGCATGGCCAGCGCCTGGGCCGTCGGGCAGCCATCCACCGCCGTACCCGCCGAGCAGCACGCCCTGGACCCCCTGGGCGTCCCCGGCCCCGAGCCCGAGGAACTGGCCCAGCGGCACCCCCAGCGGGCACCTCCACGATCCGGGGCTCGGCCCACCGCCCGGTCACGGTGAGCAGCGACGTCCCCGGCGACTCGGCCGTGCCGATCGACCGGAACCACTGGGCGCCGAACCGGGCGATGAGGGCCACATGGGCCAGGGACTCGACGTTCTGGACCAGCGTGGGCCGCCCGCCCACCCCCTGGTCCCGCACCGTGCGGATCCGGGTGAACGACGGCGTGGCCGGCTTCTGCCCGCTGATGGCGTTGACCACCGCCGACTCCTGCCCGGCCAGGTACCGGTCCGGGGCCACCACCACCTCGACGTCCACCGGGTCCAGCCCGTGCCGCCGCCGCTCGGCGATGGCCCGCTCCATGGTGGCCACCGCGTCGGCGTGCACGTGCACGAAGACCTGCGAGGCCCCGAGGGTCCGGGCCGCCACCGCGGCGCCGTCCAGCACCAGGTGGGGGAGCTGGTGGACCAGCAGCCGGTCCTTGCCGCTGGCCGGCTCGCCCTCGGCGCCGTTGGCCACGACGACCGGGCCCTTCAGCCGGGTCGGTCGCAGCGAGCGCCACTTGGTGGCCAGGGGGAACCAGGCGCCCGCCCTGGCCCCGCAGCCCGCTGCGCTCCAGCTCGTCGAGGAACGACGACCCCGGCCAGGCCGGGAGGGCGCCCCACCGGGACAGGTGGTCGTCGAGGCGTCACCGTCCGCCCGTCGGCCACCCACTCCGGCCAGCAGCCGCTCGGCCGCCGGGCGGCGGCGACGTCGGTGCGCTCGGCCGGGCGTCGCCCCGACGAGCGGGTCAGCTCCGGGGCCATCAGTGCGACCCGCCGTCGCCGGCGGGCCGTGCCGGTGGCCGTGCCCGGACAGCGCCCCCGAGTTCTGGTCGACCTGCAGCGAGAGGGTGAGGGTCATCGGGGTGGGGGAGGAGAGGTCGGCCGATCACCGTCCCCCCGTTCAGCGCGGTGACCACCCCGTTGGAGGAGCCGAGGGTCACCGTGCCCGAGGACATGGCCACGCCGCCCCCCTGGACGGCGCTCCCGACCAGCGTCACCGTCAGCGGGGTGGCGGCGGCGTTCTGGAGGTGCATGGCCAGGACCACCTGCACCTGGCCCTGGCGTTGGGGCTGGAGGTGGACTGGGTGCCGGCCACCTCGACGGTGAAGGGTGGCGACGGGGCGGTCCCGGTCGCCGATCCGGCCGTCGGTCGGCGGCGGTGGTGGTCGTGCCGTCGAGGCCCCGGCCGCCGAGCGGTGCCGGCGTTCTTCTTGGCCAGCTGGGCCAGCAGGGCGGTCGAGGTGCCGGCCCGGTGGGACCACCCGGGCCGGAGCGGGCCGAGGGCGGCGAACACCAGGAGGGCCAGGGCCGACCACCACCGTGCCCACCGCGGCGGCGGCCCGCTGGCCGGCGGTGAAGGTCCGGCCGGTGGCCAGCCGCCAGACCACCACGGCGACGACCGCGGCCGAGCACACCGCGTCCAGCAGGCAGGACCACGGGCAGCGGGGTGTCGGTGCCGCTGCCCAGGGAGTGGAACAGGGCGATGGGCCAGCACAGGTAGGCCAGCCAGTGGACGAACCGCCACGAGGCGAAGCCGATCCGGTGGCGGAGGGCGCTCGTGACCAGCACGGCCAGCAGCAGGTCGAAGCAGAGCGCCCCGAGCCCCACGTACAGCGGCCGGTACGGCGGTCCGGAACGGGATGAAGGCGTCGGCGAAGCCGATGGGCACGTAGCCGTCGCTGACCGTGGTGACCACGTGGATGGCCACGAACCCCACGCAGAGCAGGGACAGGTTGCGGTGGACGTCCTGGGAGAGGAACCGGGGCCAGCGCTCGGTGGTCCACCCGACCGAGGCCACCACGCCGAGGACCACGGTGGCGGTCAGCAGGACCAGGGCCACCAGGCCGGTGGAGCGGGTCAGGTACCAGAGGGCCTTGCCGCTGGACGCCGTGCCCGAGCAGCGCCGGTGCGACGTCATCGGTGGGCCGGATCGGGCCGGGGCCCACCCCCGTGGTCCGCCGGCCAGCCGGCCGCGGTGACGGCACAGGCCGTCGGTGCGCACCAGGCGGGCCGGCAGGCCGACGCTCGCTCGAGCCAGGTCACCGCCCCGACCCCCTTGACCATGGCCGCGGTGGAGGCGGTGTTGGCGTCGACGCAGGACCCGGCGGCCACCGACACCGTCCGCCAGTAGGGGTCGACGGGCAGCCCGGTGTCGGGGTCGACCAGGTGGTGGACCTCGTGGCCGCCCGAGCGTCCAGTGCCGGCGGCCGATGCCCGAGGTGGCCAGGCCCCCCGAGGCTCGATGCTCACCTGCACCGTCGTGGTCCGGTCACCGCAGACGTCGGCGATGCCCACTGGCGAAGCCCCCGTCGGGGGCGTTCGCGCACGGCGAGGTCGCCGCCCAGCGAGACCAGGGTGCCGCACCCCAGCTGGTCGGCGATGGCGGCGCAGGCCCGGTCGGCGGCCCAGGCCTTGGCCGTGGCCCCGAGGTCGAGCACCGTGCCCGGGCAGCAGTGCCGACGGCCCGGCGCTCGGTGTCGACGACCACCGTCTGCCAGCCCGGGCACCGGCCGCGGCCGCGGGCAGCCGGCCGGGCACCCCGTCGGCCAGGGCGGAGAAGTCGCGGTCGTAGCCGAGGGCGCAGAGGGCCGAGCCCACGGTGGGGTCGACGGCGCCGTCGGTCAGCGCAGCGGCCCGCAGGGCCAGGCTCACCGCGTCGAACAGGTCGTCGGAGACCGGGTGGGCCCGGCCGGGCGCGTGGGCCACGGCCGCGTGCAGCGCGTTGATCTCCGAGTCGGGGCGGAAGCGGCTGGCCACCTCCTCGACCCGGTCCAGCTGGCGGTCGAGGATGGCGGTGGCCGCCGGCCACGGCCCGGGGGTCGGTGACCACCAGCTCGACCGTGGTCGACCACCGGGTGGTGCGGTGGACGGCCAGCGTGGCGGGCCCGCGGGCCACGGCGGTGCCCACGGTCAACTCGAGCCGCTGACGACCGGGCGCCTGCTGCTGCTGACTGCTGGACCGGGGGCGAGCTGGGCGGGGCCAGGTTGGACGGCGGACTGGCTGGCCGGACGATGCCGCTGCCCGGCGGTCACGCTGTTGGTGCGGGCTCGGCCGTCGTGCCGGTCGAGGTGGCGGCGTGACCCGGGAGGGCCCGGCTGAGGTAGATCCCGAAGACGGCCACGGCGGCCACCGAGGCCACGGCGATGGTCTTGGTGATGGACCGGGTCCGCTCGAGGGCGGCGTCGCGCCGGCCGGCGGACGTGCGTGGTCAGGGCCGGTCGTGGCGCCGCGGCCGGCCCGTGGACTGCTCATGGTACCAGGATACGGGGCGCATCCTGACGATTCCGATGACGTCAGATATAAGAATTTCGGAAGAAAGTCCCAGGTCAGACGCGCGTAACTGACCGGCCGGCCGGTCAGCGGGACGGGCTGGGGCGGGCCGGGCGGTGGTGCGGCACGCGGGGCCTGGCGCCACGAGACCTCCATCCGGGCCCCCCCGAGCGGCGAGGTCCCGACCGACCAGGTGCCCGCCGCTGTTCCTGACCACGGCGTCGGCGATGGCCAGGCCCAGCCCGGTCCCGCCCGGCGGTGTCGTCGGCCCGGTGGAAGCGGTCGAAGACCAGGTCGCGGTGGTCCTCGGGGATCCCCGGGCCCGAGTCGTCGACGGTCAGCACCACCCGTCCCGCCGTGGGACCCGACCCCGAGGTCGACGCGTGCCCCCCGGCACCGGCGTACCGGCAGGCGTTGTCGAGCAGCACGGTGATCAGCCGGTCGACCGAGTCGGCGTCGGCGCGGATGGGGAGGCGGCCGTCCGGGTCGATGCGGCTGGTCAGGGTGACCGAGCCGGCGTCGGCCACGGCCCGGAACCGCGACAGGCACGACTGGCCCCACCTCGGCCACGTCGACCACCTGGTCGGTCGCGCTCCTCGGGCGGGTCGGCCGTCGGCCCGGGCCAGCCACAGCAGGTCCTCGACGATGGACCGCAGCCGGCCGCTCTCCGAGGCCACCCGGCGCAGGGTGTCCTGGTAGCTCGGCGGCGCTCGCGCTCCCGGCCGAGGGCCAGGTCCACCTCGGCCTCGATGACGCTGAGCGGGGTGCGCAGCTCGTGGGAGGCGTCGGCGGTGAACTCGGCCTGCCGGCGCCGGATCTGCTCGATGGGGGCCGAGGCCCGCAGCCCGACCATGAACGAGCCGACGAAGGTCACCACCAGCAGCAGGGCGCCGAGCACCACCTCGGCGATGAGCAGCTGGTCCGCGGACCTCGCCGATCCGTCGCGACGCTCTCGCCGGCCACCAGCCACCCGCCGTCGTGGCCGACGGTGTCGAACCGGAAGGTGCTGCCCGCCGTCGTCAGGGTCACCGCGCCCGGCGACCAGTCGGTGGGCCGGCAGGCGGGGGGCCCCGGCGACGAGGGCGGTGGACGGAGCCGTCGGGCCGCACCGGCCACAGGAAGGTGGGGGCGTCGTCGAGGTCGCCGCTGTGGTTGGCCGCCGACGACCGGTCGCCAGCGGGTCGATCGGGCCGCGGGAGGCGGCTGGCCAGCCGGCCGGCCAGCCGGGCGTCGACGTCCTGGTCGAGGTGGCGCACGATGACCAGGTTGGCGGCCAGGGCCAGCAGGACGGCCACCACCCCGACGATGGCGGTGGCCCCCAGGGCCACCTTGGCGGCGTGGGCCCACTGGGCGTCGCTCTGCTGGCGCGGGCCGAGCCCCGGAGCCGGTTCGACCGGGCGCCGTCATCACTCCGCCACCATCCGGTAGCCGGTGCCGCGCACCGTCTCGATCCGGGCCGATGGCGTCCGCCGAGCTTGGCCCGGAGCCGGCCCACGTGGACGTCGATGGTGTTGGAGCCCACCGCGTCGGCCTCGTCGTCCCACACCTGGAGGGCGATGGTCCGGCGGCTGACCACCGCCGGCGACCCGGCGCATGAGCAGCTCGATGAGGCCGGTCTCGATGGTGGTCAGGGTGACGGCTCGCCCCGGCGGGTCACCACCCGGGTGGCCGGGTCGAAGACCAGGTCGCCGCAGGTCAGCACGGGGTCGACGGTCAGGGCCGGCCGCCGTTGCAGGGCGGTGAGCCGGGCCACCAGCTCGGCGAAGGAGAACGGCTTGACCAGGTAGTCGTCGGCCCCCTGGTTGAGGCCCTCCACCCGGTCCTCGGTGGTGTCCCGGGCGGTCAGCATCAGCACCGGCGTGCGGTCGCCGCGCGGCCCGCATCGCGGTCACCACCTCGATGCCGGCTGGTCTTCGGCATGCGCCAGTCGAGGACGGCCACCTCGTACTGGTAGGAGCGGAGGTAGGCCAGGGCGTCGGCCCCGTCGGCCACGGCGTCGACCACGTAGCCGTGCTCCCGCAGGCCCCGCTCGAGGACCGAGCGCAGGCCGGGGTCGTCCTCGGCCACCAGCACCCTCATCGACGGCCCGGGCTCGCCGGGACGGCGTCGAGATGTCCCCCGGCCCCGCCGGTGCGCCGTCAGACGGTCCGCCATAGGCCGTCAGCCTGATCCGGAAGCTGACGGCGGCATGACGACCCGGCCCCCGGCCACCCTGCGTGGCATTGGTCGCGGGCCGCCGGTGGCCGCTCCGGAATTCCCTGGCCGCGGATGATTGACCCGCCGGTCGGCCGGGCATACCATGACGGCAGCAGGGCAGTAAGCCGCCCGGTCGGTGGGCGGTGTTGTGGCAGAGCGGCGGACCACTCGGGGAGATCCACACGTGCACTGGCCTGGAGGACCGGGACGAGCGTCATGCGAATCGCGGTTACCCAGCGTGATGCTTCCTTCCCGGCGCCCGGGAGGTTCCCGTCTCCGGGCTCCCGTTCGTGTACCGTTTGTCGCGGTGGGACGGCGCACGACTCAAACGACCAGCTTCCTCCGGCCAGGGGGAGCACCAAGATCGAAGTTGCGAAAGGCGCAGTAAGCGGATCGCAACTCCTCATCCACCGGGTCCCCCGACGCTGGCTGCCCCCCTGCCCCTCGTGGTGGTCGGCGCCGGGGACCCGGCGGGCTCTCCCTCACGGGGATCGAGCCCACCGCTCCAGTCGACCGACGCGCTCAGCGGGTGGTCGGCATCCACGAGGCACGGGCGGCCTCGTAGGCCTCGATCTCGTCCTCGTAGCGCAGGGTCAGGCCGATGTCGTCCCAGCCGTTGAGCAGGCGGGCCCGGGTGAACTCGTCCATCGGGAACGTCGGTCTCGATCCCGGCCGAGAGCGCCTCGAGGGTGCCCCGCTCGATGTCGATGGTGATCTGCATGGCCGGCTCGGCGATGACCGCGTCGAGCAGGAGCCGGCCGGTCGAGCGCGTCGACCTGGACCGGCACCAGGCCGGCCTTGGTGCAGTTGTTGCGGAAGATGTCGCCGAAGCCGGGGGAGACCACCGCCTCGAACCCGTAGTCCTGCAGGGCCCACACGGCGTGCTCCCGGGACGAGCCGGTGCCGAAGTTGGGCCCGGCCACCAGGATGGTGGCCCCGGCGTACTCCTCGCGGTTGAGCACGAAGTCGCGGTCGTCCCGCCACTCGGCGAACAGGCCGGCCCCGAACCCGGTGCGCTCGACCCGCTTCAGCCAGTCGGACGGGATGATCTGGTCGGTGTCGACGTCGGAGCGGTCGAGCGGCACCGCCCGCCCGCTGACCAGCTGCATGGCCCGCATCGAGTCGAGCTCCTCGGGCGAGGCGAAGTGGCCGGCCACCGCGGTGGCGGCGGCCACCGCCGGGGAGACCAGGTGGGTGCGCCCGCCCCGGCCCTGGCGGCCCTCGAAGTTGCGGTTGGAGGTGGAGGCGGCCCGCTCGCCGGGGGCCAGCTTGTCGGGGTTCATGGCCAGGCACATCGAGCAGCCCGGCTCCCGCCAGTCGAAGCCGGCCGCCGTGAACACCGCGTCGAGCCCCTCCGACTCGGCCTGGGCCTTGACCCGGTGGGAGCCGGGCACCACCAGGGCCCGCATCCCCGGGCGCACCTTCCGGCCGCCGCAGCACCTCGGCGGCGGCCCGGAGGTCCTCGATGCGGCCGTTGGTGCACGAGCCGATGAACACGGTGTCGACGGCGATGTCGCGGATCGGGCGTGCCGGCCACCAGGCCCATGTAGTCGAGGGCCCGGTCGGCGGCGTCCTGCTCGGCGTCGTCCTCGATGGCGGCCGGGTCGGGCACCGTGCCGTCGATCCGGGCCACCTGGGCCGGGTTGGTGCCCCAGGTGACGTAGGGGGCCAGGGTGGCGGCGTCCAGGTGGACCTCGCGGTCGAAGGTGGCCCCGGCGTCGGTGGGGAGGGACCGCCACTCGGCCAGCGCCGCCTCCCAGGCCGCCCCCTTGGGCGCGTGGTCCCGGCCCTCGAGGTAGGCGAAGGTGGTGTCGTCGGGGGCGATCATGCCGGCCCGGGCCCCGGCCTCGATCGACATGTTGCACACGGTCATCCGGCCCTCCATGGACAGGCCGGCGATGGCCGGGCCGCGGTACTCGATGATGTGGCCGGCCCCGCCCCCGGTGCCGATCTGGCCGATGATGGCCAGCACCAGGTCCTTGGCCGTGACCCCGTCGGGGAGGGCGCCGTCCACGGTGACCGCCATGGAGGCCGGCCGCCGCTGGGGGAGGGTCTGGGTGGCCAGCACGTGCTCCACCTCGCTGGTGCCGATGCCGAAGGCCAGGGCGCCGAAGGCCCCGTGGGTGGAGGTGTGGCTGTCGCCGCAGACGATGGTCATGCCCGGCTGGGTGAGGCCCTGCTCGGGACCGATGATGTGGACGATGCCCTGGTTGGCGTGGCCCATC
This sequence comes from uncultured Acidimicrobiaceae bacterium, assembly GCA_963717885.1. Taxonomy (GTDB): domain Bacteria; phylum Actinomycetota; class Acidimicrobiia; order Acidimicrobiales; family RAAP-2; genus Bog-756. Next base: position 1,182,484 of record CAVQXB010000001.1, read on the forward strand.
GGGTAGCAGGTGATCCCGAACTCGGCGCAGTTGGCCGCCAGCACCTCGAGCTGCTTGGCCGAGATGGGGTCGGCCACCGGCTGGTCGATGTCGAGCGGTGGGCACGTTGTGGTCGGCGGTGGCGATGGTCAGGTCGGGGCGGTGGACCCCCCGGCCGGCCAGGCGCAGGCCGTCGAAGGCCTGGGGCGAGGTGACCTCGTGGACCAGGTGGAGGTCGATGAAGAGGACGTCGGGCTCGTCGTCGGTCGCCGGCGTGGACGACGTGGCGGTCCCAGACCTTCTCGGACAGGGTGCGGGGTGCGGGTCGGTCATCGGTCTCAGGTTCCTATGTCGACGATGTGGACCTTGAGGGTACCTCCGGGGGCGGCGTACTCCACCGCGTCCCCCGCCGCGTGGCCGAGGAGGGCCTGGCCGAGGGGCGAGCCCGGGGACACCACGGTCAGGTCCCCCTGGCGCTCCTCGATGGAGCCCACGAAGAAGTCGGTGGTCTCGTCCTCGTCGTCGCCCTCGTAGCGGAGGGTGACCACCGTGCCCGGGCGCCACCGTCCCGTCGGAGGCCTGGCTGGCGTCCACCACGGTGGCCGTCTTGAGCAGGCGCTGGAGCGGGCGGATCCGCGACTCCATCTTGCCCTGGGCGTCCTTGGCCGCGTGGTAGTCGCCGTTCTCCGACAGGTCGCCGAGGGCCCGGGCCGACTCGATGGCGGCGGCGATCTCCACCCGGCCCCGGGTGGTCAGGTCCTCGAGCTCGGCCGGACAGCCGGTCGTAGGTGTCTCGGGTCAGTTGGGTGTCGGTGGCGTCACTCACGGCCCACCAGGCTACTCGGGCCGTTTCGGGTTCAGGACGGGCGACTGAGGGTGTACCGCTCGGCGTCGAAGCGCCGGGTGCGCTGCCGGTACCGCCAGGTGAAGTCGGGCCACAGGGTCGAGTTCCGGCCCGAGGCGTCGAGGTACCAGCTGGAGCAGCCCGAGTTCCACACGGTGCGGGCCAGCTGGGCCTGGATCTCGTCGTTGAACGCCGCCACGGCCGCCGGATCCACCGAGAAGGCCTCGATGTCCGCCGGCGGCCATGGTCTTCATGGCGTCCACGATGTAGTTGGCCTGGCTCTCCATCATGAACACCATGGACGAGTGGCCCAGCCCGGTGTTGGGCCCGGTGAGGAGGAAGAGGTTGGGGAAGCCGGCCACGGTGGTGCCCAGGTAGGCGGACGGGCTCCCGGCCCAGTGCTGGGCCAGGTCCGCCCGTCGGCCCCGTGCACCCGCCGGGCGATGGGGGGCTCGGTGGCGGCGAAGCCGGTCCCCAGGATGATGGTGTCGACGAGGGTCTCGGTCCCGTCTGCCGTGACCACCGCATCGGCGGTGATCCGGGTGATCGGGTCGGTGACCAGGTCCACGTTGTCCCGGGTGAGGGCCGGGTAGTAGTCGTTCGACAGCAGGACCCGCTTGCACCCGAGGGCGTACTCCGGAGTCAGCCGGGCCCGCAGCCCGGGATCGGCCACCTGTTCCTCCAGGTGTTTCCGGGCCCCGGTCGACGCGTACCGGGCCAGCTGGGGCCGCTTGGCCAACATCACCACCAGGAGCTCCCGGGACCAGTAGATCCGGGCCCGGCTGAGCCGCATGGCCAGCCGGGAGTGCCGGAACAGCCACCGCTCCGTGGTGGTGAAGGCGCGGTCGGGCCGGGCACGACCCAGGGCGGGGTGCGCTGGAAGACGGTCAGGTGGGCGACGTGGGGCTGGATCTGGGGGACGAACTGGACGGCCGAGGCGCCGGTCCCGATCACCGCCACCCGCTCGCCGGCCAGGTCGTGGCCGTGGTCCCAGCCGGCCGAGTGGAACATGTGTCCCCTCGAAGCGGTCGAGGCCCTCGATGGCCGGGTGGACGGGGTGCTGAGGAATCCCGAGGCCATGACCAGCAGGTCCCCGGTGACCGTGCCGCCCGTGGTCTCCACCCGCCACCGGCGGGCGGCCTCCTCCCAGTGGGCCCCGGTCACCTCGGTGCCGAAGCGGATCAACCGCTTCACGTTGGTGCGCGTCGGCCACGCCCCGCAGGTACTCCTCGATCTCGGGCTGGGGGGCGAACGTGCGGGTCCACTCGGGGTTGGGCTCGGAGGACAGCGAGTAGAGCAGGGAGGGCACGTCGCACTGGCACCCCGGGTAGGTGTTGACGTACCAGGTCCCCCCGAGGTCGTCCTCCCTCTCCAGGACGACCACGTCGTCGACCCCTTCGGCCGTCAGCCGGACGGCCAGGCCGATGCCCCCGAAGCCGGCTCCGACGATGACCACCCGGTGGTGGTCGGGCGGCCCGGGACCCTTCCGACCCGGCTCGACCCTCGGCGAACCGTCGTCCATGTCCGAGAGCTTAACGACGGGCGATGCCATTGCACTGGGTTCCCGACCGGGGTCGGACCGTACCTGGTCACCCGCGGTGGGTGAGAAGGCCGCCGCGGAGAGCGCGACCAAAGAGTTCACAGAAAGTTCATGATGCTGTAACGTCCCAAGATGGGGGGCCGAGACCAAGGTGCCGACGGACGAATGGGGGATCCACCGTGAAACTGAACAGCAAGCGAGCGCTTGATCTCGATGATGCTGGTCGGAGGCCTGCTGGCCGCGGCCTGCAGCAGCAACAGCTCATCGTCCACCACCACTACCACGTCGTCGGGCGGCTCCTCGTCGGGGTCGATGCCACCGTCTCGGCCACCTCCTTCACCAAGACTTCGCGGCCATGACCAAGCTGAAGAGCCTGGCCGCCGAGGGCAAGGGCAAGGTGGCGGTGATCCTCCCCGACACCGTGTCGTCGGCCCGCTACACCGAGTTCGACGCCCCGTACCTCACCGAGGCCTTCACCACGGCCGGGCTGAGCTCCTCGGACTTCAGCGTCCAGAACGCCCAGGGCAGTGACTCCACCCAGCTCACCGACGCCCAGTCGGCCATCTCCGCCGGGGCCAGCGTGCTGGTGGTCGACCCCCTCGACTCCGGCGTCGGGACCTCGATCGAGACCTACGCCAAGTCCCACGGCGTGGCCGGTGATCGACTACGACCGGCTCGTCCTCGGCGGGAGCCGGCAGTACTACGTGAGCTTCAACAACGTGAAGGTGGGCACGCTGATCGGCAAGGGCATGGTCACCTGCGTCGCCAGCTGGAAGGTGGCCAAGCCGCAGCTGGCCGTCATGGTGGGCTCGCCGACCGACAACAACGCCACCCTCTTCGCCCAGGGCTACGACGCCGTGCTGGCCCCCAGTTCACCTCCGGGGCCTACGTGAAGGCGGCCACGCCCGCCGGCACCTGGGACCCGCCGACGGCGGAGACCGAGTTCCAGCAGGCGCTCACCGCCCACCCCGACATCAACGCCGCGGTCGTGCCCAACGACGAGAACGCCGCGCCGATCATCACCTACCTGAAGACCCTGAACATCCCGGCCAAGAAGTTCCCGATCACCGGCCAGGACGCCACGCTGGTGGGCATCCAGAACATCATCTCGGGCTACCAGTGCGGCACGGTCTACAAGCCGATCTACCTCGAGGCCCAGGCCGCCGCGGCCCTGGCCCTCTACCTGCGGGCCGGCAAGACGCCGCCGGCGGCGCTGGTCAACGGCACGCACCACCGACACCGTGGCCCACGTGCTCGGTGACGTCGGTCGCTGCTCGTCCCGGAGTGGGTGACCCCGACCAACATGGAGTCCACGGTGATCAAGGACGGCTTCGTCCCCGCTTCCCAGCTCTGCACCGGCGCCTACGCCGCCGACTGCACGAAGTACGGCATCAGCTGACCCGGTGATCCGCCCGACCGAGATCGGCACTCCGTCTCGGTGAGCCTCACCGCGGAGCAGCGCGCGCCCGGGGCGTCCGGGTCGTCGGACCAGCCCCTGCTCGAGCCTGCGCGGCATCGACCAAGAACTTCGGTGCCGTGCAGGCGCTTCAGCGGGGTCGACCTCGACATCCTGCCGGACAGATCACCGCCCTGGTCGGTGACAACGGCGCCGGCAAGTCCACCCTGATCAAGACCATCTCGGGGATCTGGGCCCCACCGTCGGGCAGATCCTCTGGAACGGCCAGCCGGTCACTGTCCGCACGCCCCGGGACGCCGACGCCCTCGGCATCGCCACCGTCTACCAGGACCTGGCCCTGTGCGACAACCTGGACATCGTCCAGAACATGTTCCTCGGCCACGAGCTGCTCACGCACCGCCTCCTCGACGAGGCGCACCATGGAGCGGACCGCCAAGAAGACCCTGGCCGACCTGTCGGTCACCACGGTTCAGTCGGTCCGCCAGGCGGTCGGGTCGCTGTCGGGCGGCCAGCGCCAGTCGGTGGCGGTGGCCCGGGCGGTGATGCGGGACGCCAGGCTGGTGATCATGGACGAGCCCACGGCCGCCCTCGGGGTGTCCCAGACCGCCCAGGTGCTCGAGCTCATCCGGCGGCTCGGCGCCCGCGGGCATCTCGGTCCTGGTCATCTCCCACAACCTGATCGACGTGTTCGCGGTGGCCGACCGGCTGGCCGTGCTCTACCTGGGCCAGCTGGTCAGCACCGGGCCTATCGCCGACTACGACACCCAGAGCGCCGTCGAGCTGATCACCACCGGCACCCTGCTCCGAACCCCGACCGCGTCGTCGCCCCCAACGGTCGACCCCCCGGGCCCGTCAGCGTGACCACCACCCCGCCCGAGGATCCGACCGCCACCCCGGTGCCGCGCTCAGCTGCTCGGGACCCGTTGGCCGGGCCGAAGGCGACCCCGGCCTCCTCGGCGGCATCCCGATGCCCGAGAGCTCACCCGACTCCACGTTCGGCGAGTACGTCAGGGCCTGGGCCAAGCGGATCCGGTACGGGCGAGAGCGGCGTGCTGCCCGGTCGTCGGCGGCCTGATCCTGCTGGTGATCATCTTCCAGGTCCAGGACTCGGTCTTCCTGTCGGCCGGCAACCTGACCAACCTGCTGGTCCAGGGCTCGGTCTTCGTCCTGCTGGGCATGGCCGAGGTCTGGGTGCTGATCCTCGGGGAGATCGACCTCTCCGTCGGCTACATGGCCGGCATCGGGGCGGTGATCACGGCCATCCTGGCCGCTCCGCCCCACAACCTCCCCTGGTGGCTGGCCATCCTGGCCGGCCTGGCGGCCACCGCGGCCATCGGCGCGCTGTGGGGCACGCTGGTCATCCGCCTCCGGCTGCCCTCCTTCGTGGTCACACTGGCCGGGCTGCTCGGCCTGGAGGGCCTGCTGCTCTACCTGGTCAACGTGGCGGGCACCGGCGGCACCATCCGGCTCACCAACAACGTGCTCCTCGACGTCACCAACGGGAACCTGAGTCCGGCGGCCGGCTGGATCGTGGGAGTGGCCACGTGGCCTTGTTCGCCGCGCGTCACCATCGTCCGCGACAGCGCCGACGCGGTCCGGGTTGGTGGCCCCGCCCCTGGCCGTCACGCTGCTAAGGGTGGTGCTGGTGGCCGGCGGCCAGCGTGGCCCTGGTGCTGGTCTGCAACACCGACCGGGGCGTGCTCGAGCCGCTGCGGGGCGTCCCCTACGTGGTCCTGATCATCGCCGGCTTCCTGGTCGTCTAGACCTTCGTGCTCACCCGGACCCGCTTCGGCCGCTACCTCTACGCCATCGGCGGGAACGCCGAGGCGGCCCGCCGGGGCGGGGTCAGCCTGGGCTGGAACCGTCTGTGGGCCTTCGCCCTGACCGGTCTCACCGCCGGCGCGGCCGGGATCATCTACGCCTCCCGGCTGGGCTCGATCTCCAACAACATCGACGGCGGCACGCTGGTGCTCTACGCCGTGGCCGCCGCGGTCATCGGCGGGGCCAGCCTGTTCGGCGGCCGGGGCAAGATGGTCCACGCCCTGCTCGGTGGCCTGGTCATCGCCACCATCTACAACGGCATGGGGCTGCTCGGGCTGGCGGCCTCCTACCAGTACATGGTGACCGCCCTGGTGCTGCTGGCCGCGGTGACCATCGACGCGCTGGCCCGGCGCGGGCGCACGACCGACTGACCGACCGGCCGAACGATCCGCCGGCTGGGCCGCCGGTGGCCGGGCAGCCTCGGTGCCCCGCTGCGCCGTCGCCGTCCCCGGATGCCGTCGACCGGCGAGCATGCCCTGGAGCGCCACCCGTGGGATGATCGGGGCCTGGGCGCGAACGGGAGGACGTCGGATGGCTGACATCGAGGGGACGTGGGACCCGCAGTTCGGGGCGGTGGTGGAGGCCCTGTCGGCTCAGCCTCGACGCCGGCACCGACGTGGGGGCCTCGGTGGCCGTGCTGCTGGACGGGCAACCGGTGGTGGACGTCTGGGGCGGCTTCGTGGACGAGGCCCACTCGGCGCCCTGGCGGGAGGACACCCTCACCAACGTGTGGTCCACCACCAAGACCATGACCTTCCTCTGCGCCCTGATGCTGGCCGACCGCGGCGAGCTCGACTTCTACGCCCCGGTGGCCGAGTACTGGCCCGAGTTCGCCGCCGCCGGCAAGGAGCAGGTCCAGGTCCGCCACCTGATGGGCCACACCGCCGGCCTGGCCGGTTGGACCGAGCCGCTCCAGCCCGAGCAGCTGGCCGACTGGGACCGGTGCACCTCGCTCCTGGCCGCCCAGGAGCCGTGGTGGGAGCCGGGCACCGCCTCGGGCTACCACGCCGTGACCCAGGGGTACCTCATCGGCGAGGTGGTCCGCCGGATCACCGGGGAGACCATCGGCTCGTGGTTCGCCCGCGAGGTGGCCGCCCCGCTGGGCGCCGACTTCCACATCGGGCTGCCCGAGTCGGAGGACCGATCGGGTCTCCTTGGTGATCCCGCCTCCGCCGGTGGACATGGACGAGTCCTGAAGCCCTCCCGGATCGCCATCCGGACCATGACCAACCCGCCCCTCGACGCCACCTATCCCCGGCACGCCTGGTGGCGCCGGGCCGAGATCCCGGCGGCCAACGGCCACGGCAACGCCCGGTCGGTGGCGCTCGTCCAGTCGGTCATCGCCGGGGGCGGCGAGGCCCGCGGGGTCCGGCTCCTGTCCGAGAAGGGGTGCGAGCGCCATCTTCGACGAGCAGGCCGACGGCACGGACCTGGTGCTCGGGCTGCCCAACCGGTTCGGGATGGGCTACGGGCTGCGCCACCGAGCTGATGCCCATCGGCCCCCGGGCCTGCTACTGGGGCGGCTACGGCGGCTCGCTGATCGTCATGGACCTGGAGGCCGGGCTCACCGTGTGCTACGTGATGAACCGGATGGAGACCGGCCTGCAGGGCGACCTCCGGGGCGCGACCATCGATGGTGCCGGCGGCGGCCGCCCTGGCCGGGGGCTGACCGGTCCACCGGTGACTGTGCGTGCGCACGACGGGGTGGGAGCCCGGACCGGGTGACGGCCGACACGCCCCCGGTGGGGGGATCCCGGACCCGGTCGTTCCAGGCCCAGTTCGAGGAGCAGCAGCACCAGACCTTCAACTGGAAGGCCCTGGTCAAGCGGCTCATCGTGGTGCTGGTGGCCGGAGTGGCCCTCTATCTGGTGCTGCCCGAGCTCTTCGCCGTCTTCCACTCCTGGCCCCGGCTGGCCACCCTGGACCTGCTCTGGTTCATCCCCGCCCTGGTGGCCGAGGGGGCCCACTTCGCCTGCACCTTCTCCCTCCAGCGCATCGCCCTGCGCACCAAGGCCTGGTTCGCGGTGATCACCGCCCAGCTGGCCGGCAACGCCATCTCCCTCATCGTCCCGGGCGGCGCGGCGGCCGGGGCGGCCGTGCAGTTCCGGATGCTGGCGGTGAGCGGCATGGACGCCACCGACGCCGTGGGCGGCCTGACCGCCTTCTCGTTCCTGGGCATCGGCGGCCTGCTGGCCCTGCCGGTCTTCGTCCTGCCGGTGGTGCTGTTCGGCGCCCCGGTGCGCCGGGGCCTGGCCGACGCGGCCATCGTCGGGGCCATCGGCTTCGTCCTCTTCGTCGGGCTCGGCACCTGGGTGATGGTCGCCGACGCCCCCCTGCGCTACGCCGGGACGGGCGGCCCAGGCCGTGCGCAACCGGGTCCTGCGGAAGCGGGAGCCCATCAGCGGGCTGCCCGAGCGGCTCATCGAGCAGCGGGACCTGATCCGGCCGGTGCTGGGCCAGCAGTGGTGGCAGGCCACCCTGCTGTCGGCCGGCCGGCTGGCCTTCGACTACCTGTGCCTGCTGTTCTCGGTGTGCGCCGTCGGGGCCCATCCCCGGCCGTCCCTCGTCCTGCTGGCCTACGCCGTGGCCGGGATCATCGGCCTGGTGCCCATCACCCCGGGCGGCCTCGGGATCGTCGAGGCCAGCCTCAGCGGCCTCCTGGTCCTGGCCGGGCTGGACGGCGCCCAGGCGGTGCTGGCCACCCTGGCCTACCGGCTGGCCTCGTACTGGCTGCCGCTGATGTCGGGGCCGTTCGCCTACGCCGCCTTCAAGCACCGCTACCGGGACCCGCAGGTCCGGCCACGTGGCGGCCGGGACCGCCCCGACCTGATCGGTTCCGCCCCGCTCCGTCACTGGAGGAGCTGAGATCGCCGAAGGGCCGCCGGGACGCCGCCGGAGCCGCCGGGCCCTCGGCGCCGGTCAGGTCAGGTCGACCAGGCCCCCGGGCCGGAGGGTGCCGAGCCGCCCGCACCCCTCCTCGGTGACCAGCAGGGCCAGCTGGTCGGGGTCGGTCGACGTTGGCCCAGGCCCGCCGGCCCTCGGGGGTGCGGCAGGCCACCACGGCCCGCTCGGGCGACCCGGTCCGCCCGTAGGCCACCGAGTAGGTCTCGACGGTCACCTCGCCCTCGGCGTCGGCGTCGGGGGCGCACTGGGGGAGGGCGCCCACCGCGGCCTGGGGGTCGGCCCAGGCGAAGCCGGCCGCCTCCTCGACCACGGTGCCCTCGGGAAGCAGGGCCGGCGTCGGCGGCCGGCGGCCGACCGGGGCTCGGTGCCGTAGATCCCCACGCTGTGCTTGGTCAGTACCAGCCGAGCCCGGTGACCAGGCCCCGGGCCCCGGGTTCGGACCGCAGGGCCCCCACCATGGAGGCCACCGCGTGGGTGCCGTAGTTGTTGCCCGGCCCGCCGCCGAAGGTGAGGCCGCCGGTCACGGTCAGGGGCCGGGCCGGGTCGTCGTCGGGCAGGCCCAGCTCGTCGGCGGCGATCTGCACGGCCGAGGGGAAGCAGGAGTAGAGGTCGACGTGGGCCACAGCTCGTCGACGGTGGTGCCGGCCAGGGCCAGGGCCGAAGCCCCGGCCAGCCGGATGGCCGGCGAGGAGTGGAAGTCGCAGCCGGTGGGAGAGGAACCAGTGGTCGTCGGCGTCGGCACCGGCCAGGGGGAAGACCCAGCGGTCCTCGGGGATCGCCGGCGGCCCGGGCCGCCGCCACCGAGCACAGCATGAGGGCCGCACCTTGGTCCACCTGCATGTTGGCCGTGAGCAGCTTGGTGTAGGGGTAGGCGATCATCCGGTTGGCCTCGGTGACCTCGGTGATCTGCTCGGCGGTCCGGGCCTCGGTCGGAGCCAGGCGTAGGGGTTGTGCGCCGCCACCTCGGAGAACCGGGCCCACAGCGCCCCGATCTGGTCCCGGTGGTCGGCCAGGGAGCGGCCGGCCTCGGCCCGCAGGGCGTTCTCGAACAGGGGGAAGACGTGGATGGGCAGGTCGAGGCCCCGCTCCTCCTCGGCGTCGGTGGTGCCCCGCCGGTCGTTCCCGAACACCGTCGGGCGGAGGGTGTCGGCCGGCTGGACCGTCCAGGGCAGCAGGGGCCGGTCGGGGTGCCGGCGGGCGGCGGCCTGGGTGTAGACGCAGTCGGCCCCGACCAGCACGGCCACGTCCAGCTCGCCCCGGCCGATGGCCAGGGCGGTGGCGTTGACCAGGCTCTGGGGGTTGTTGCCCCCGGTGGTGGTCGACCATCAGCTGGGCCGGCTCGATGCCCAGCGCCTCGGAGACCAGCAGCCCGGGGTTCTCGTAGTGCCAGCTCAGCGGGTTGGCCACCCGCAGCGACTGGATCCGGCTGAGCAGGCGGCGGCCGGCCGGGGCCGTCCCGCCCGGGCCGACGCCGTCGCAGTCCTCGACCGCGGCCCGTACGGCGTCGACCATCAGGCCGATGCGGCTCGGGCCGGTCGGCCAGGGACCCGGCGCCCTCGGGGTCGGGCCGGTTGGTGACCTGGCCGACGCCGACGATGACCGGGGTGGAGGGGTCGAGCGCCATGGAGCCGACGAGCGTACCGTGGCGCCCTCGGCGGCCGATTCCCCGTCGGTACACTCGGGTCATGCGGATCGCCGTGGGCTCGGACCATGCCGGGTTCGACCTGAAGGCCATGCGTGGCCAAGCACCTGGCCGGCGCCGGCCACCAGGTCGTCGACCTCGGGCACCGACTCGGCCCGACGTCCCGGTGGACTACCCGGTCTTCGGCGCGGCGGTGGGCCGGGCGGTGGCCGAGGGCGGGTCGAGCGGGGGGTCTGCGTGTGCGGCACGGGCATCGGCATCTCCATGGCCGCCAACAAGGTGCCCGGGATCCGGGCCGCCGTCGTCCACGACGTCACCACCGCCTCCCTGGCCCGTCGGCACAACGACGCCAACGTGATCTGCCTGGGGGGCAGGACCGTCGGGCCGGGCCGAGGCCACTCGACGCCGTCGACGCCTTCTTCGCCGCCGAGTTCGAGGGCGGCCACCACCAGCCCCGGATCGACCAGCTCGCCGCCCTCGACGCGGCCCGACCCGACAGCCCAGAGAGGACCTAGCCGAGCCATGACCACCCCGTTCGCCGCCTCGCCCTTCGACGAGTGGCTGGCCGGCGACCCCGAGGTCGCCCGCCTGCTGGGCGAGGAGGCCGAGCGCCAGTCGACCACCCTGCAGCTCATCGCCTCGGAGAACTTCACCTCGCCGGCGGTGCTGGCCGCCTCGGGCTCGATCCTCACCAACAAGTACGCCGAGGGGTACCCGGGCCGGCGCTACTACGGCGGGAACCAGGTCATCGACGAGGTGGAGGACCTGGCCCGCGACCGCCTCTGCGCCCTGTTCGGGGCCGAGCACGCCAACGTCCAGCCCCACGCCGGGGCCAACGCCAACCTGGCCGTCTACCAGGCCCTGCTGGAGCCGGGCGACACCGTCCTGGCCATGCGCCTCGACCACGGCGGCCACCTGACCCACGGCTCGCCGGCCAGCATCACCTCCAAGGTGTGGCGCTTCGTCTCCTACGGGGTGTCGGCCGGCCTCCGACGACCCGGACAAGCCCGGGGAGATCATCGACTTCGACCAGGTGGCCGACGTGGCCCGCCGCGAGCGGCCCGCGCTCATCGTGGCCGGCTCCACCGCCTACGCCCGGATCATCGACCCGCTGCCGTTCCGGGAGATCGCCGACTCGGTCGGGGCCCGGTTCATGTTCGACGCCGCCCACCCGGCCGGCCTCATCGCCGGGGGCGCCCACCCCTCGCCGGTGGGGGTGGCCGACGTGGTCACCTTCACCACCCACAAGACGCTGCGCGGACCGCGGGGCGGGGCCATCCTGTCCACCGCCGAGCTGGCCAAGGCGGTGGACAGCGCGGTCTTCCCCGGCCTGCAGGGCGGCCCGCTCGAGCACGTCATCGCGGCCAAGGCGGTGGCCTTCGCCGAGGCCGCCCGGCCCGAGTTCCGCACCTACGCCGCCCAGGTGGTGGCCAACGCCGCCGCCCTGGGCCGGTCGCTGGCCGAGCAGGGCTTCCGCCTGGTCTCCGGCGGCACCGAGAACCACCAGGTCCTCGTGGACCTGCGCACCTTCGACGCCGAGCTGACCGGCAAGGTGGCCCAGGAGGTCCTCGACCGGGCCGGCATCACCTGCAACCGCAACACCATCCCCGACGACCCCCGCTCGCCGTTCATCACCTCCGGCCTGCGGCTGGGCTCGGCGGCCCAGACCACCGCCGGCATGGGGCCGGCCGAGATGCGCCACGCGTCGGCGCCCTGATCGGCCGCACCCTGCGCCACCGCGCACGACGAGCGGGCCGCTGGACGCCATCCGGGCCGAGGTGCGCGAGCTGTGCGCCGCCTTCCCCCCGTACCCGACCCTGGGCGGGGCGTGATCCCAGCCGGACCCGGTGCTCGGATGAGCGCGGTCGTACCGCTCAACTGGTACGGCGTCCTGCTGGTGGTGGCGGCCGTGTCGGCCTGGGTCCTGACCTTCCCGGCCCGGCGCATCGCCGTGCAGATCGGGTACGTGGCCCAGCCCGACGAGCGCAAGGTCCACCAGCGGGTGACCCCGGCCGCCGGGGGGGTGGCCATGTTCGTGGCCATGCTGGTGACCTGGGCGGTGGCCGCCTCCATCCCCGCCCTCAGCCCGCTGTTCCGGGGCTCCTCGGAGCCGCTCGGCCTGATCCTCGGGGCGGCCGCCATCTTCGTGGTGGGGATCATCGACGACTTCCGGGACATGTCGGCCCCGGCCAAGGTGGCCGGCGAGGTGCTGGCCGCCACCATCCTCTACTTCATGGGGGTGACCTGGTTCCAGTTCAAGGTGCCCCTGGCCGGGCTGGTCCTGCTGTCGCCGGAGTGGACCCCGCTGCTCACCGCCCTGTGGGTCATCGCCATCACCAACGCCGTCAACCTGATCGACGGCCTGGACGGCCTGGCCGCCGGGGTGGTGGCCATCGCCTCGGGGGCCCTGGCCGTCTACGGCCTCCACCTCCAGCACCTGGGCAACCTCCCGGCCGACAACATCGGGCCGCTCATCGCCGTGATCACCTGCGGCATCTGCCTCGGCTTCCTGCCCCACAACTTCCACCCGGCCAAGATCTTCATGGGCGACGCCGGCGCCCTGCTGCTCGGGCTGCTGATGGCCGCGTCCACCATGCTCATCGGGGGCCGGTCGGCCGGCGCGGTGGGCGGGGTGGCCGGCCGCAGCGGCCAGACCTACTTCTTCTTCGCCCCCCTGTTCATCCCGTTCTTCATCCTCGGGGTGCCCATCGTGGACATGGCCTTCGCCTTCGTGCGGCGCACGGCCAACCGCACCGGGTTCTCCACCCCGGACAAGAACCACCTCCACCACCGGCTGCTGCGGCTCGGGCCACGGGCACCGCCGGAGCGTGCTCATCCTGTGGGCCTGGACCGTGCTGCTGTCCGGCTTCATCCTCTTCCCGCTCTACATCTCGAGCGTGAACGCCGTCATCCCCTTCGGGGCCCTGGCCCTCGGGGTGATCCTCTACACCCTGTTCCACCCGTCGCTGCGCCGGGAGGCCGACCCGGGGGCCGACGACCGCCGACCCCGGGCCGGCCGGGGAGGACCCCGGATCCGGGAGGCCGCCCGCACCCGATGCCGCCGCCGGACCCGACGGCCCCACCGCGGCGCCGGGGGACGATGCCCGGCCGGCGGGCACGAAGGCCCCGCCGCCCACGGGAGTCCCGGTCACCGTGGCCGGTCAGGAGGGGCGCCACTGGCCGGCCGGGCCCGGCGACGCGACACCCGTACCGAGCCTGGGCCGGTCCCGCCATCGCGGTCGGTCCGGGTGCCGCACCCGACCCGGTCCCGGGGCCGCCGGGCCGCCGGTCCGTCGGGCGATGGCCCGGACGAGGAACTGTGAACGGAGTGTTTCCCACGTTTTGCCGCCACGGTCCCAGAGGTGCGATGATGCGTCCCGTGAATTGCAGGCCGGTTGCCACGCTCGGTGGGCATCGAGCGGGCCGGCCACTCGACTGCCACTACCAGCCGAACCACTGCGTGATCTCAGGAACCACTCGTGAAGCTCCCCACTCTCCAGACACCCTGACGCGGCACGGCCCGACCATGGACGACCCCACCCCTGCACCCGAGTCCGGACCGGAACCGCCGTCCGGGTGGGCCGGGACCCGACGGTGCCGGCCGGGGCGGTGGAGTTCCTGACCCTCGGGCTGACGGTGGCCGTGGCCCTGGTGGGGCTGGCCGCGCTGGGCTATGGCGTCGACCGGTGGCTGGGCACCAGCCCCTGGTTCACCCTGGTGGGCCTGGTGCTCGGCATCGCCGCCGCCGTGCTGATCACCGTCTCCCGTGTGCGACGGCTACCTGTGAGCGCAGCCGTCCCGTACCGGTAGCCCCTTCGACCCGATCCTCGGCCGTCCGGACCGAGGGGTAGCCGGGCCGTGTTCGCCCACTTCACCCTGCCCAACGTCCCCGACGTGGCCCGGCGCACCGTGGCCATGGTGCTGGTCGTCGGCGTGGCCGCCCTGGTGGCCTGCGTCTCCTTCGACAAGCCGCTGCTCGGCCTCGGGGCCTGCATCGGCCTCGGCCTCGGCACCCTCAACTTCCGGATGATCGGCCAGTCGGTGGCCCGGGTCAGCGCCAGCGAGGTGGAGAACAAGCGGCGTCCGCTGGCCATCAACACCCTCGGGCGGCTGGGCATCATCACCGTGGTCACCCTCGGCCTGATGACCGTCTCCCACCAGCTCGGCTTCGGCATCCTGGCCGGGCTGGCCGTCTTCCAGGTGCATCCTGATCGCCAACGTGGCCCGGTCGATGGCCAAGGCCGGCCCGATGACCTCGGTCGGACGACGTCATCAACGCCAACGTGATCGACGACAACATCGGCCACCCCGCCCCGCCGGCCCTCGGATCGGCCGACGACACCCCGGGCGGTGCCTGACCCATGTCGTGCCCGGAAACCACCTTCTCACCACCCCGATGCTCGGGATCGACATCACCCCGGGCGTCCATCCCCAGGTCAAGCTCGGCCCGCCTGACCATCGACATGGACATCGTGTGGGCGACCCTCATCGCCGCCGCCATCGTCATCACCATGGGCCTGATCCTGCGCCAAGGCCACCAGCGGGGTGCCGGGCAAGTTCCAGCTGCTCTGGGAGCTGGCCGTCGGGCGCCGTCCAGAAGCAGGTCGACGACTCCATCGGGCCCCGGGGGGCCAAGGTGGTCCCGCTGGCCCTGACCCTGTTCGTCTTCATCTTCACCTGCAACCTGTTCGAGGTGCTCAGCATCGGCAGTCCACCTACGACTGGCTGCCCGCGCCGACCAGCGACATCAACCTGCCCCTGGCCATGGCCCTGTACGTCATCGTGCTGGTCCACCGGGCCGCCATCAAGAACCGGGGCGTGCGGCGGCTACTTCAAGCACTACTTCACCCGGCCGTTCCCCCCCAAGCTGTTCTCCGGTCAACCTGTTCATGAACGGGGTCGAGGAGCTGGTCAAGCCGGTCACCCTGACCCTCCGTCTGTTCGGCAACCTGTTCGCCGGCGGCCTGATGCTCTCCCTGCTGGCCGTCCCTGGTCATCTGGAAGCTCGGCCCGCGCCCCGATCGGCGCCGTCCTGTCGGTGCCGTTCACCGTGGTCTGGAAGCTCTTCGACATGGCCATCGGGGCCATCCAGGCCTTCATCTTCGCCCTCCTCACCATCCTCTACTTCGACACGGCCATGGCCCCCGACGAGGCGCACGTCAAGCGGCGAGTACATCGACGCCTGATCGCGACCGAGCGACCTCGACCGACCTCCACGATCTCGACAACCTCACAAAAGGAGAAGGAACAATGGCAGCAGACGCATCGTTGGACAGTGCGATCAAGATCGCCGGTGCCATGGTCGGCGCCGGACTGGCCCTGGGCGGCGGCGCCGTCGGCGCCTCCATCGGTGACGGCCTGGCCGGGAGCCAGACCATCGCCGGCGTGGCCCGCCAGCCCGAGGCCCAGGGCCGCCTGACCACCATCATGTTCCTGACCGTGGGTCTGTGCGAGGCCGCCTACTTCATCAACCTGGTCTTCGCCGCCCTCTTCGTCTTCTCGCTGGGCAAGTAGGACCACCGTGGCGTCCGTGGACCGGCCCGCGACGGCCGCACCCGCCGGTGCGCCCGCCGGACGGCCCGCGCCGCGACCACCTCCGACCGACCGAACAAGGATGACCGACCATGCCCCTCGCCACCAGTAACTTCCTCGTCCCCAACGGGACGTTCATCGTCGTGCTCCTGGCCTTCATCGTGGTGCTGGGCGTCATCGCCAAGAAGGTGCTGCCCGTCCTGAACAAGGCGCTGACCGAGCGCCAGGAGCAGATCCGGGGCGAGCTCGAGGCGGCCGACAAGGCCAAGGCCGACGCCGAGGAGGCCGACGTCGAGCGGCGGGCCGCTGCTCGAGCAGGCCCGGGCCCAGGCCCGCGAGATCGTCGGCCAGGCCAACACCACCGCCGAGCGACCAGGTGACCGCCGCCGAGGCGCGGGCCCAGGCCGTCCACGACCGGATCGTGGCCGTCGGCCGAGGCCGAGGTGGTCATCGGCCCGCCAGGCCGCCGTCGAAGAGGTGACCGCCCGGGTCGGGCGAGATCGTCCTGGCCGCCGCCGAGCGGGTCATCGGCCGGGAGATCCAGGCCGCCGACCACCAGGACCTGATCGACGAGGCCATCGCCGCGGTGCGGGCCGAGTCCGCCACCGGCGCCGCCGCCGGTGCCGCCGGGGGCGGCCGGTGAACCCTGCCCTCCAGGGCTACCTGGCCGCCATGGAGGAGTCGCTGGCCGCGGCCGGCGCCCTGGCCGACGCCGCGTCCGAGCTGCACGCCGTGGCCGACCTGGTCGACGGCAACACCGAGCTGACCCTGGCCATCAACGACGGGTCGGTGCCGGTGGCCGTCCCGCCGGGCCGTGCTCGACCACCTGCTCGAGGGCAGGGTCCGGCCCGAGGTGCGGCGCCTGGTCCACCAGGCGGTCACCGTGGTGCCGGCCGTCCGAGGTGGACGGCGTCGTTCCACTGGCTGGCCGCCCGGCTGCGCATCGCGGCCGAGCGCGGCCCGCCGGCCGCCGCCGCCGAGCCCGACGACGAGGAGGTCCTCGGCCGGCATGGGCTCCCGCAACCGGGTGTCGGGCTACGCCGCCGCCGTGTTCGAGACGGTGACCGTGGCCGAGCTCGAGGAGATCGAGGACCAGCTGTTCCGGTTCGCCCGCACCGTGGAGTCCAACCGCCCGCTGCGCCACGCCCTCGGCGACCGCGACCTGCCGGTGGCCGTGCGCCAGCAGGTCATCGCCGACCTGCTCGGGGACAAGGTGCTGCCGGCCACCCTGCGACTGGCCGCCTACGCCGTCCGGGGCGGGCGGGCCCGGGACATCGTGGCCACCCTCGACGCCCTGGTCGAGGACGCCGCCCGGGCCCGGGGCTGGCGGGTGGCCCGGGTGCACGCGGCCGACCGAGGTCGGCGACGACCAGCAGCCGGCAGCTCAGCGAGGCCCTGGCCCGGCTGGCCGGCAACCCGGTCGAGCTGCAGGTGACCATCGACCCCGAGCTGCTCGGCGGGGTGGTCGTCCAGGTCGGCGACCTGCTGGTGGACGGCAGCACCCGCCACCGCCTCGACGAATTGAAGGAGCACCTCCTCGTCTCCGAGGCGGCCTACCGGATTCCAGAAGGAAGGGAACCAGCCGATGGCTGAGTTGACCATCAACGCCGACGAGATCACCGCCGCCCTCAAGCGGTACGTCGACGACTACACCCCCGAGGTGGGGACCGAGCAGGTCGGCCGCATCGTCGAGGTGGGCGACGGCATCGCCCGGATCACCGGCCTGCCCGGCGCGGCCGTCAACGAGATCCTGGAGTTCGAGGACGGCACCGAGGGCCTGGCCCTCAACCTCGACGAGGAGACCATCGGGGCGGTCATCCTGGGCGACGACACCGGCCTCGAGGAGGAGCAGCTGGTCAAGGCCACCGGGCGCATCCTCTCGGTGCGGGTGGGCGACGCCCTGCTCGGCCGGGTGGTCAACGCCCTGGGCGAGCCGCTCGACGGCAAGGGCCCCATCGACACCGACCGAGACCCGCCGCCTCGAGGTCCAGGCCCCCGGCATCGTGCGCCGCCAGCCGGTCGAGCGAGCCGCTGCAGACCGGCATCAAGGCCATCGACGCCATGACCCCCATCGGCCGGGGCCAGCGGGAGCTGATCATCGGCGACCGCAAGACCGGCAAGACCACCGTGGCCGTCGACACCATCCTCAACCAGAAGGGCCTGGGGGTGAAGTGCATCTACGTGGCCATCGGCCAGAAGGAGTCCTCGGTGGCCCAGACCGTGGCCACCCTCGAGCGCTACGGCGCCCTCGAGTACACCGTGGTGGTGCTGGCCGGCGCCGCCGACCCGGCCCCGTTCAAGTACCTGGCCCCCTACGCCGGCTGCGCCATGGGCGCGCACTGGATGGACAACGGCGAGCACGCCCTCATCGTCTACGACGACCTGTCCAAGCAGGCCGAGGCCTACCGCCAGATGTCCCTGCTCCTGCGCCGGCCGCCGGGTCGCGAGGCCTACCCGGGCGACGTCTTCTACCTGCACAGCCGGCTCCTGGAGCGGGCCGCCAAGCTGTCCGACGCCGAGGGCGGCGGCTCGCTGACCGCCCTGCCCATCATCGAGACCAAGGCCGGCGACGTCTCGGCCTACATCCCCACCAACGTGATCTCCATCACCGACGGCCAGGTGTTCCTGGAGTCCGAGCTCTTCTACGCCGGCGTGCGCCCCGCCATCAACGTGGGCATCTCGGTCAGCCGGGTCGGGAGCGCGGCCCAGATCAAGGCCATGAAGGCGGTGTCGGGCACCCTGAAGCTCGACCTGGCCCAGTTCCGCGAGCTCGAGGCCTTCGCCACCTTCGGCTCCGAGCTGGACAAGGTGTCCCAGGCCCAGCTCGACCGCGGCTACCGGCTCACCGAGCTGCTGAAGCAGGGGCTCAACCAGCCGGTCCCGGTGGAGGAGCAGGTGCTGGTGATCTTCGCCGGCTCCGAGGGGTACGTGGACGACGTGCCGGTCTCCGAGGTGCAGCGCTACGAGGCCGAGGTGCGCGGCCATCTTCCGGGCCAACCACGCCGACCTCCTCGACGGCATCCGCGACCACGGGCAAGCTGCCCGAGGGCGACGCGCTGGCCATCGCCCTGCAAGACCTTCACCGACGCGTTCGACACCGGCAAGGGCGACTGACCCATGGCAGGCGGTCAGGAGCGCATCCTCCGTCGACGGATCAAGAGCATCCAGTCGACCAAGAAGATCACCAAGGCGATGGAGCTCATCGCCGCGTCCCAGATCGTGCGCGCCCAGGGCCGGATCGCCGCGGCCCGCCCTACCAGCAGGGCATGGCCCGCATCGTGCTGGAGACCGCCCTCGGCGACCCCGTCGCCGCCGGCCGCCTGCTCGGCACCCCCGAGCAGGTCCAGCAGGTGGCGGTGCTCTCGGTGGTGGCCGACCGCGGACTGTGCGGCGGCTACAACACCTTCGTCTTCCGGGCCACCGAGCGGCTGCTGCACGGCCTCGACGCGGACGGCACCGAGTGGCGGCTGTTCACCGTGGGCAAGAAGGCCCAGGGCTACTTCCGCTACCGGGGCCAGGCCGTCGAGCAGTCCTTCATCGGGATGAGCGAGCGCCCCACCTTCGCCGACGCCCGGGCCGTGGCCGGCGCGGTGCTCACCCCGTTCGTCAACGGCGAGGTGGACCAGGTGATGATCGTCTCCACCCGCTTCCTGTCGGCCGGCAGCCAGCGGGTGGAGGTGCGCCAGCTCCTCCCCCTGGTCGACCCGCGGGACACCGGCCGAAGGCCACCGAGGAGGAGCCGGCCGCCGGCCACGAGCCCGAGGGCCCCAAGGGCTACACCGAGTTCGAGCCCGACGCCGCCATCCTGCTGGAGACCCTGGCCCCCCGGGCCGCCGAGACCGAGATCTTCGGCGCCCTGCTCGAGGCCTCGGCCTCGGAGGTCACCGCCCGCCAGCGGGCCATGGCCGCGGCCACCGACAACGCCGGCGAGCTGATCAAGAAGTACTCGCGGATCATGAACCGGGCCCGCCAGGACACCATCACCACCGAGATCATGGAGATCGTCGGCGGCGCCGAGGCCCTGCGGGCCGGGGCCGACGACGACGAGGGCGGCCTGGTCATCGAGACCAAGGTCTGACCCGTGCCGCCGCCGACCCGCCCGACGACCCGCCGACACAACCGCAAGGAAAGCACACGATCATGACCACCACCGCCCCTCAGCCCACCGAAGCCGACGACCCTCCCCTCCGGGCGGGTGGTGGCCATCGCCGGGCCGGTCATCGACGTCGAGTTCCCGCCCCACGCCCTGCCCGAGATCAACGGCGCCGTCGAGGTGGACGTGACCCTCGAGGGCAACAAGGAGATCATCGTGGCCGAGGTGGCCCAGCAGATCGGCGACGGCCGGGTGCGGTGCATCTGCCTGAAGGCCACCGACGGCCTGACCCGGGGCGCCGAGGTGCGCAACCTGGGCCACGGCCTGCAGGTGCCGGTGGGCGACGCCGTGCTCGGCCACGTGTTCAACGTGCTGGGCCAGCCCCTCGACACCGACTCCATCGGCGAGGCCGAGGACCACTGGGAGATCCACCGCTCGGCCCCGGACTTCGACACCCTCGAGCCCCGGGCGGTCATGTTCGAGACCGGCATCAAGGTCATCGACCTGCTCGAGCCCTACGTGCAGGGCGGGAAGATCGGCCTGTTCGGCGGGGCCGGCGTGGGCAAGACCGTGCTCATCCAGGAGATGATCAACCGGGTGGCCACCAACCACGGCGGTGTGTCGGTCTTCGCCGGGGTGGGGGAGCGGACCCGTGAGGGCACCGACCTCTGGATCGAGATGCAGGAGTCGGGCGTCATCGAGAAGGCCGCCCTGGTCTACGGCCAGATGGACGAGCCCCCGGGGGTCCGCCTGCGGGTGGCCCTGGCCGCCCTGACCATGGCCGAGTACTTCCGGGACGTGAAGAACCAGGACGTGCTGCTGTTCGTGGACAACATCTTCCGGTTCGTCCAGGCCGGCTCCGAGGTCTCCACCCTGCTCGGCCGGATGCCGTCGGCCGTGGGCTACCAGCCCACCCTGGCCGACGAGATGGGCCAGCTGCAGGAGCGGATCACCTCCACCCGGGGCCGGTCGATCACCTCCCTGCAGGCCGTGTACGTCCCGGCCGACGACTACACCGACCCGGCCCCGTTCACCACCTTCACCCACCTCGACGCCACCACCGAGCTGTCCCGGGACATCGCCTCGCTGGGCATCTACCCGGCGGTGGACCCGCTCTCGTCGACCTCCAACATCCTGGCCCCCGAGATCGTCGGCGAGCGCCACTACAACGTGGCCCGTCGGGTCCAGGGCGTGCTCCAGCGGTACAAGGAGCTCCAGGACATCATCGCCATCCTCGGCCTCGACGAGCTGTCCGAGGAGGACCGGGTGACCGTCACCCGGGCCCGGAAGATCCAGCGCTTCTTGTCCCAGCCGTTCAACGTGGGCGAGGTGTTCACCGGTCTGAAGGGCGTGACCGTCCCGGTGGAGGAGACCGTCGAGTCGTTCGAGGCCCTGGTCAACGGGGAGCTCGACGAGGTCCCCGAGCAGGCCTTCCTCAACGTGGGCGGGGCCGAGTCGGTGCTGGCCAAGGCCCACGCCCTCGAGAACGACTGACCGGGGCATCGATCGCCGTGGCCGACAGCAACCTGTTCACCGTCAACCTGGTCACCCCCGAGCGGGTCCTCGTCTCGGGGCTGGCCTCCGAGGTGATCCTGCGCACCGGCGAGGGCGACATCAGCCTTCCTGGCCGGCCACACCCCGCTGGTGGGCACGGTCCAGCCCGGCGTGGTCCGGGTGGTACGACCGAGGGCGAGGAGCAGCGGGTGGCCGTCCACGGCGGCTTCGTCCAGGTCGAGCAGGGCGTGGTCGCCGAGGACGACGAGCCGAGCCACCCCGACGTCCCGGGTGACCCTGCTGGTCGGCGTGGCCGAGCTGGCCGAGGAGATCGACGCCGACCGGGCCCGGGTGGCGCTGGAGGCGGCCGAGGCCCGGGTGGCCGAGCTGGGTGGTGCCGGGCGGGGGACCGGTGCCGGCACCGGGGCGGGACCCCGAGGGGGACGAGCCCGATGCCGAGATGGCCGAGGCCGAGGCCGAGTTGCGGCGGGCCCAGGTACGCCTCGAGGCGGTCGACGCCACCTCGTCGACCACCGCCTGAGTCGACCGGTCGTCCCTCCTTGCCCATCGGAGCCGGCCGGTTCCGGCCCGGGCGACTTGGTGCCCTCGGTGTCTGTCTGGTCATCGGCCTCGGTGTGGCGGCCTGCTCGTCCGGCGCCCACCACGGTGCCGACAGGGCGGCCGCCCCCGGCTGTCCGGACGCCGTGGCCACCGTCCACCTGGTCCTCAGCGACTCGGTTCCCGTCCCGGTGGTCCGGATCCCCCTCGGCGGCTGTGTGGCGGTGAGCGTCCCGCGCTCCCCGTTCAGGCGGGCCCCGACGGGTCCGACCGGCGTCGCCCCCGGAGGCCGGCTCGGCCTGGTTTCGGACTCCCTGCTGGCCAACGGGACCCGGGTGGCGTACTACACCGCTCTCCGTGGCGGTACGGCCACCATAAGCTCGACGGTCACCGTCCGGACCGACCGGGCCGTGCCTAGCTGGAGCGGAGTGGTGGTCATTACCTGAGCGGCACGCCCCGCCCCCTTCACACCGGGCCGTTCTCCCGTTAGCATCGCGGCCATCAGGGCGGCCCGTGAGGAGCGGACATGGCAGTCGACCAGGGGCAGCAGTGGCTATCCGACCCAACCGGCAGGCACCGGTTCCGGCTCTTCTCGGACGGCCGCGCCACCGAGTGGGTGGCGGACGGGAACGATGTGACCGAGGATCCCCTCCCTGTCGTCCAGGAGCCCTCCTTGGCCGGCGGGACCGCCGCCTACGCCTCACCGGACCCGACTGTCCCGACGTCGGCACCGGTGGATGCCGGCATCGAGACGCCTCCGGCCCGACCGGCCGGCTGGTACCGCAACGCCTCGAACCCCGACGAGATCAGGTACTGGGACGGAACCCGGTGGACCGTGGACCCCTCCGGCGCTCCCTCGCCGTCGGGCGGGACGCCGCCGGCCGCGGTGGCCCCGCCCTCGGTCGTGACCTCGCCGTTGGTCGTGACCTCGCCGCCCTTCGGGACGGCCGATCGAACGCCGGCCACCGACCCGGAGGTCGCGAGGCCACCGGGACGCAACGGCACGGGCCAGTCCTGGTCGGGCGAGCCGGCCCGTGTTTCCGACGCCGCCTCCGGTCCGGAGGACGCCGGTCGACTCGAGCTTCGGGTCCGACCCACTCCGACCGCCCTCGGGAACGGTGCGGCGCCGGCGACGGCAGCCGGGCCGCCCTCGGCGGTCCGGGCCGACTGGTACCCCGACCCCGCCAACCGCACCCGTCTCCGTTACTGGGACGGTGTCGGATGGACGGAGCACGTGCTGGACGAGGCACCGGCCCACCGGCCGTAACCCCCGGTGCTCCGACCCGGATCGGCCCACGGAACCGACCACCCGGTCTGATCGGCCCACCGCCTGACACCCACCTGACCGGCTGACGCCCGGCTGACCGCCTGACGCCCGGCTGACGAGCCTGCGGTCGGCTCTCAGCCGAACTCGATGGCGCTGTACTCGGCCAACTTGTGCAGGGGGTGTCGGGCCTCGATGAGGCGGACCGTTCCCGACTTCGACCGCATGACCAGGGACTGGCTGGTGGCCCCGAACTCGTCGTAGCGGACCCCGTGGAGCAGCTCCCCGTCGGTGATGCCGGTGGCGGCGAAGAAGCAGTTGTCCCCCCGCACCAGGTCGTCGGTCGTGAGCACGGCGTCGAGGTCGTAGCCGGCGTCCAGGGCGGCCTGGCGCTCCGCCTCGTCCCGGGGCCACAACCGCCCCTGGATCTCGCCTCCCATCGACTTGAGGGCGGCGGCCGCGATGACCCCCTCGGGGGTACCGCCGATGCCCACCAGCAGGTCGACCCCCGTGTCCGGCCACGACGTGGCGATGGCCCCCGCCACGTCCCCGTCGGTGATCAGCCGGATCCGGGCCCCGGTGGCCCGCACCGAGGCGATGAGCTCGGCGTGCCGGGGTCGGTCGAGGATGGCCACGGCCAGGTCCCGGACCGAGGTCCCCTTGGACTTGGCCACCGCGGCCAGGTTCTCCTCGATGGACCGGGTGATGTCGATGCTCCCTGCCGACCGGGCCCCCACGGCCAGTTTCTCCATGTAGACGCACGGTCCCGGGTCGAACATGGTGCCCTCCTCGGACACCGCGATCACCGCCAGCGCACCGCCCCGACCCAGGGCGGTGGGGGTGGTCCCGTCGATCGGGTCCACGGCGATGTCGGCCTTGGGCGGGTTGCCGTCCCCGATGCGCTCCCCGTTGTAGAGCATGGGAGCGTTGTCCTTCTCACCCTCGCCGATCACCACCACCCCGTCCATGGAGATGCTGGACAGGACGATCCGCATGGCGCTGACCGCCGCCCCGTCCGCCCCTTCCTTGTCGCCCCGCCCCATCCACCGGGATGCCGCCAGGGCGGCGGCCTCGGTGACCCGGACGAGCTCCATGGCCAGGTTGCGGTCAGGGGCCTGAGGTGTCGTCGTCACGGGCTCTGACGATAGTGGCTGGACGAGCCCCTGTTTCGTGGAGGGCGCGGCCCGGCGGGCCGGTCGGCGGGCCGCCCCTGGCCACGTGGCCACCGGTCGGACGGGCACCCGGCCAAAGGCTGGGAGGATGAGAAGGTGCGTCGTCCACCCGCTTCTGGCGGCCCCGCCGACTGGTGACCACCGGTGAGCAGGGTGACGAGCAGGGTGCTCGCCGGGCCCTGGTCGAGGACCTCGACCGGGTGACCGCCGTGGTCGCCCTGGCGTTCGCCGAGGACCCCCTGTGGGGTCGGGCGCTGGCCCGCCCAGACGGACGGGTCGACCATCACGCCGAGTTCTGGCGCATCTTCGTCGACGGGCCGGTACGCCAGGGGACGACCTGGTTGACCCCGCGGGGAGAGGCCACCTCGGTGTGGGTCGGACCGGGGGCCACCGAACTCTCCCCCGACCAGGAGGCGCAGCTCGAGGCGCTGGCCCGTGACCGGCTGGGCTCGGGGGCCGACACCTATCTCGAGCTCTTGACGCGCTTCGAGGCCGCCCACCCCCGATCCGAGCCGCACCACTACCTCTCCTTGCTGGCGACCGACCCCGGCCATCGAGGGCACGGCCTGGGTATGGCCCTCCTGGCCCAAGGACTGGACCGGATCGACGCCGAACACCTCCCGGCCTACCTGGAGTCCTCCAATCCGGCCAACGACCGGCGGTACGAGCGACTCGGATTCGAACAGATCGGTGCCATCGCCTACCCGGGCGAGAGTCCGAGCGTGGCCACCATGTGGCGTGGGGCGCGCTGAAGCGCCGTCTCGTCCGTCAGGGCGGGGGTCCCGAAGGGCCCGAGATGCCGGGAACGGCCGGTCGGAGAGGCCATACTGGTGCGGTGGACCGGCTCGTCGTGACACCCAACGGTCCCCTGTCGGGGACCGTACGGGCCGGTGGAGCCAAGAACTCGGTGCTCAAGCTGATGGCGGCGTGCCTCCTGGCCGAGGGGCGCCACGTGCTCACCAACGTCCCCCGGATCACCGACGTCGACATCATGGGGGAGCTGCTCGGGGCCATGGGCGTCGA
The DNA here is from genome assembly GCA_963717885.1 of uncultured Acidimicrobiaceae bacterium. GTDB lineage: Bacteria > Actinomycetota > Acidimicrobiia > Acidimicrobiales > RAAP-2 > Bog-756. The sequence goes on from CAVQXB010000001.1 coordinate 1,207,767, forward strand.
CGTGCGCCGTGGAACCGACCCCCGACGAGTTGGTGGTGACCACCCCGGCCGACGTGGCCCCGGAGGCCCCCTACGAGCTGGTGGAGAAGATGCGGGCCTCGGTGGTGGTACTGGGCCCGCTGCTGGCCCGCCAGGGCTGGGCCAAGGTTTCCCTGCCCGGGGGGGACGACTTCGGCCCGCGTCCCATCGACATGCACCTCCACGCCCTCACCTCCATGGGCGTGTCGTTCGCCTCGTCCCACGGGTACGTCGAGGGCCGGGTGGAGTCCACCGTGGCCGGGTCGCCCCGCCTGGTGGGGAACCGGGTGGTCCTGGAGTACCCCAGCCACACCGGGACCGACAACGTGCTGATGGCCGCCACCCTGGCCAAGGGGACCACCATCATCGAGAACGCCGCCCGCGAGCCCGAGGTGAGCGATCTGGCCGCCTTCCTCAACGCCATGGGTGCCCGGATCACCGGGGCCGGCACGTCCCGCATCGAGGTCGAGGGCGTCGACGCCCTCCACCCGGCCCGCCACGCCGTCATCCCCGACCGACTGGTGGTGGCCACCTTCCTGGTGGCGGCGGGACTGGCCGGCGGTGAGGTGGTGGTGGAGGACGGCCGCCCCGACCACATGGACATGCTCATCCGAAAGCTCTCGGCCACCGGCATCCGCATCACCCAGGAGCCCGACGGCCTGCGGGCGGTCCGTGACCGACACGACCGCCTCCAGTCGGTGGACGTGGCCACCCTGCCCTATCCCGGCTTCGCCACCGACTACAAGCCGCTGCTGGTGACCCTGCTGACGGTGGCCGACGGTGTGGGCATCGTGACCGAGAACCTGTTCTTCGGCCGGTTCCGCTACGTGGAGGAGCTGCGCCGAATGGGGGCCGACATCCGCACCGAGGGCCACCACGCCGTGGTGCGGGGGGTACCCACCCTGTCGGGCGCCCCGGTCCGGGCCTTCGACGTGCGGGCCGGGGCGGCGCTGGTGCTGGCCGGATTGGTGGCCGACGGGGAGACGGTGATCACCGACGCCCACCACGTCGACCGGGGCTACGAGGACCTCGACGGCAAGCTGGCCTCCCTCGGCGCCCACGTCGCGCGAGCCTGACGCCCAGTCCGGCGCCGGATACGCTCGACACTCCATGCCTGCATCCCGTCGTTCCGATCCTGCCGCACTGTTCGAGGCGGCCCGGGGCGGGGACCAGGCGGCTCTGGCCCGCCTGCTCTCGTTGGTCGAGCGCGGGGGCCCCGCCTCCCGGGCCGTGGCCGGCCTGGCCTACGCCAGCCCAGGGGACGCCTATACCGTCGGGATCACCGGCGCCCCCGGTGCCGGCAAGTCGACCCTGACCGACCGTCTGGTCACCTTGGCCCGCCAGGTGGGCCTGGACGGCGGGGCCCCGGTGGCGGTCCTGGCCGTCGACCCCTCGTCCCCCTACTCGGGGGGCGCCATTCTGGGGGACCGGGTGCGGATGCCCAGCCACGCCCTCGACGAGGGGGTCTACATCCGCTCGATGGCCACCCGCGGCCACCTGGGCGGGCTGGCCGTGGCGGTACCCGACGCCGTGCGGGTGCTCTCGTCGGTGGGAATGCCGGTGGTCCTGGTCGAGACGGTCGGGGTGGGCCAACAGGAGGTGGAGGTGGCCGCGGCCACCGACACCACCGTCGTGGTGGTCAACCCCGGCTGGGGCGATGCCATCCAGGCCAACAAGGCCGGGCTGCTGGAGATCGCCGACCTGTTCGTGATCAACAAGGCGGATCGTCCCGGGGCCCGGGAGACCCAGCGGGACCTCGAGCTGATGCTGGACCTCACCGACCTCGGCTCGTGGCGGCCACCCATCGTGGAGACGGTGGCCTCCAGCGGAGAAGGGGTGGAGCAGCTCTGGGACACCATCGGGCGGCACCGGGCCTACCAGATCGGAACAGGACACCCTGACCCTCCACCGACGCCGGCGGCTCGAGCGCGAGTTCCACCAGATCCTGGTGGCCCGGCTGGCCGAGCAGGTCGACGACGTGCTGGCGGGGGGAGGGGTGGACGACATCCGCTGGGCCATGTTGGAAGGCGAGCTCGATCCCTACGCGGCCGCCGACCGCCTGCTGGACCGGGTCCTGCCGCAGGAATCGGTCCCGCCAGCGGCGTCCCCGTCGGCGCCCACCGCTTCGCCGGATTGAGGCGGGAAGCTCCCCGAAAGGCCCGAACTGCTCAGGTAGCGTGCGCACGTGACCGTTGAATCCACACCCGGGCCCGCCGCGCTGATCGTCCCGTTCGCACCCCTGGGCGGGCTGACCCATCCGGTCCCCCATCACGGCCCCGCTGCCCCCGCCCGAGGAGGACCCGCTCTGGTTCCAGCGGGCCGTCTTCTACGAGGTGCTCATCCGGGGCTTCTTCGACGGCAACAACGACGGGGTCGGGGACATCCCCGGGCTCATCGCCAAGCTGGACTACCTCCAGTGGCTCGGCGTCGACTGCCTCTGGCTGCTGCCCTTCTACCCCTCGCCCCTCCGGGACGGCGGCTACGACATCAGCGACTACTACTCGGTCCACCCCGAGTAGCGGCACGGTCGACGACCTGAGGCGACTGCTGGAGGAGGCCCACGCCCGGGGCATCCGGGTCATCGCCGACCTGGTCATCAACCACACCAGCGACCAGAACCCGTGGTTCGTCGAGTCGCGGCAGAGCCGGGACAACCCCAAGGCCGACTGGTACGTGTGGAACGACGACGACCAGCGCTGGCCGGAGGCCCGGGTGGTGTTCGTCGACGTGGAGCGGTCCAACTGGGCCTACGACGCCCAGCGGGACCAGTACTACTGGCACCGCTTCTACGCCCACCAGCCCGATCTCAACTACGAGAACCCCGAAGTGGCCGACGCCATGCTCGACGTGGTGCGCTACTGGCTCGACCTCGGGCTCGACGGCTTCCGGCTCGACGCGGTGCCCTTCCTGTTCCAGAGGGACGGGACCGCCGGCGAGAACCTGCCCGAGACCCACGCCTTCATCCGCCGGGTCCGGGCCGAGCTGGACGAGCACTACCCCGGCCGGATCCTGCTGGCCGAGGCCAACGGGTGGCCGGCCGACGTGGCCGACTACTTCGGCGACGACGACGAGTGCCACCTGTGCTTCAACTTCCCGCTGATGCCCCGGCTGTTCATGGCGGTCCGGCGGGAGCAGAGCTACCCCATCACCGAGATCCTGGCCCAGACCCCCGAGGCCCCGGGCAGCTCCCAGTGGGCCATCTTCCTGCGCAACCACGACGAGCTGACCCTCGAGATGGTCAGCGAGGAGGAGCGCGACTACCTGTTCTCCGAGTACGCCAAGGATCCCGCGGATGAAGCGCCACATGGGCATCGGCCGCCGTCTGGCCCCGCTGCTCGACCGCGACCGCCGGCTCTCCGAGCTGCTCTTCTACCTGCTGTTCACCCTGCGGGGCAGCCCGGTGCTCTACTACGGCGACGAGATCCAGATGGGGGACAACCTCTATCTGGGCGACCGCGACTCGGTGCGCACGCCCATGCAGTGGACCCCGGACCGCAACGGCGGGTTCAGCCGGGCCGACTTCGCCCAGCTCTACCTGCCGCCGCTGATGGACCCGGTCTACGGCTTCTCGGCGGTCAACGTGGAGGCCCAGCAGCGCAACCCAGCTCGTTCCTGCACTGGATGCGGCGGATCCTGGCCGTGCGCCGGGAGTTCCCGGTCCTCGGGACCGGGGACCTCGAGGTGATCTCCTCGGCCAACCCGTCGGTGCTGGCCTTCGTGCGCTCGGCGCCCGACCAGCGCCCGCCGGGGGCCGGTGAACCCGGTGCTGTGCGTCCACAACCTCTCCAAGCTGGCCCAGCCGGCCGAGCTCCACGTGGAGCGGTGGGTGGGCCGCCAGCCCATCGAGCTGCTGGGCCGGGTGGCCTTCCCGCTCATCGGGACCGAGCCCTACCGGGTCACCCTGGCCCCCTACGGGTCGCAGTGCTTCGAACTGGCCTGACCGGGAGCAGCGGAGGTCCGCCCGGAGCCGCCGCCGGTCAGAGTCCGTAGCCGCTTCGTGCCGCAGTGCGGGAGGTGGCCGCCGGCACCGCGGAACCGGCTCAGCCGGCGTGGGCCATCGGAACCTGGACGGCCAGCTCCTCGGCGGCCTGCTCGGGGTTCACGATGTTGATCATCACGCCGGTGCCCAGCTCGAACCCGGCCACGGTGGTGATCTTGGGCACCACGTGGACGTGCCAGTGGTAGGGCTCGGGGGCCCGGTAGGGGGCGGAGTGGAAGACCAGGTTGTAGGCGACGTCGCCGACCACGTCCCGTAGGCTGCCCAGGGCCACCTTGAGGGCCCGGCCCACCGCCACCAGGTCGGCGGGAGGGCTGTGGTGCAGGTGGGGTCCGTGGGCCCGGGGGATGACCAGCATCTCGTAGGGCGCCCCGCTCCAGAACGGGCAGATGACCAGGACCCGCTCGTCGGCGTAGACCACCCGGTGGTTGACGTTCTCCTCGGCGTCCACCGCCGTGCACAGCAGGCACCGGCCGGCGAACCGGGCGAAGCCGGCCTGCTCCTCGACCAGCTCCCGGGGGACGAAGGACATCCCGAGCAGCTGGCCGTGGGGGTGCTCGATGGAGGCGCCGGCCTCGCGTCCGGCGTTGACGATGGCCTGGCTGTAGCGGAGGCCGGGGATGGTGGAGTGCTCCCCGATCCGGTCGCTGATGGCCGATCATGACCGCGGTGGCCTGCTCGTCGCTCAGCATCGACCACGAGTTCTGGTGGTCGGGCGAGAGGACGATCACCTCGTGGATGCCTCCCGCGGTGGCCTGGGTGAACACCGGGCCCCGGTTGGTGACGACGAAGGGGGCGTTGCCCTCGAAGGCGGGATAGAGGTTGGGGACCACCCGCACCAGCCAGTTCCCGTCGGGTCCCGGGTCTCGAGGGTGGGGGTGACGTGCTCCTCGTTGCCCGGGCAGAACGGGCAGGGCGGGAGGTGTCGGCCTGGATCGAGGCGGCCCGTGGGGCGAAGGCCTGGGGACGGGTGGCCCGGTCGGTGCTCACCACCACCCAGCGGCCGGTCAGGGGATCGAGTCGTAGCTGGTTCATCAGGAGTGCGCGGGGCCCCTGGCTGGTCTGGTCTTGTCTGTCTGCGCACGGTGCTCGCCACCTCGATCTGGTATTCGACGCCCACCTCTCGACCCGGATGTACGGGGCAACGATGACGGTCCTGTCACTAACGTAGCAATCTCGGGGCCGGAATAGGTGCCAGCGCCCGCCCACGGCCACCGTGGCGTGGGGTGCCAGAATCGCCCGATGAGCACTTCGGACCGGTACGTGCTGGCCGCCACCCACGCCCGGGACGCCGCCTACGACCTGGTGCTGCTGGCCCACGTGCTGGCGGCGGTGGTCGGGCTCGGGGCGGTGGTGCTGGCCGGGGCCTACGCCTTGGCCCTGCTCCGGTCCGGTCCGGAGTCCGAGGCGGTCCGCCGTTACTACCGGCCGGGCGTCAACTGGGCCGGTCGGGTCCTGTTCCTCATCCCGGTGCTCGGGTTGGCCCTGATGGCCATGAGCCAGGGCGACTGGTCGTTCGCCGACGGCTGGATCACCATCGGGCTGGCCTGTGGCTCGTCGTGGCGGTCGTGGCCGAGATGGCCCTGTGGCCGGCCGAGCGGCGACTGCAGGAGGTGGTGGCGGCGGCCACCGCCCCGGCGCCGGTGGCCCAGGAGGCGGCCCATCCGGCGGCCGAGTCCGGGGCCCCACGGTGGCCCAGCCCGCGGGGCGGGTCGGGCCGGCCGTGATGGACGAGGGTGGTGCGGGCCGCCCGACGGCCGGGGCCGGTGAGGCGGCGGGGACCGGCCTTCGGTCGGAGTGCCTTCGGGTGATCGGGACGTCCGTCGTCCTCTCCGTGGTGCTGGTGGGACGGCCGTGGTCATGGTGGCGAAGCCCTGAGCCGCACCGGCCGGCCGGGTCGGCCGGTGCGGTCGGCCGAGCCGAAACGCTACGCGGGGTGAACCGGCAGGGGAGGTGCTTGATCCCGTTGATGAAGTTGGAGCGCAGCCGGTCGGGCTCGCCGGTGGCCTCGATGTCGGGAAGGCGCACCAGCAGCTCACGCAGCATCACGTCGATCTCCCGGCGGGCCAGGTGGGCGCCGAGGCAGAAGTGGGGCCCGGCCGCCCCGAATCCGACGTGGGGGTTCGGGCTCCGCCGGACGTCGAACCGGAACGGGTCCTCGAACACCGACTCGTCGCGGTTGGCCGAGTTGTAGAAGAGCAGCACCTTGTCCCCCTCGTGCAGCTCCTGGCCCGAGAGCACCGTGTCCTGGGTGACGGTCCGTCGCATCCAGATGACCGGTGACGCCCACCGAACGATCTCGTCCACGCCGGTGGCGGCGATGCCGGCGGGATCGGCCTGCCACAGGGCCCGTTGGTCGGGGTGCTCGGTGAAGGCCCAGAGCGCGTGGGTGATGGCAGTTGCGGGTGGTCTCGTTGCCGGCGGTCAGCAGCAGGATGAAGAAGGAGGCCAGCTCGCTCGGGGTCAGCGCCTCGCCGTCGATGTTGGTGGTGATGAGGGCGGTGGTCAGGTCGTCGGTGGGGTGGTCGATCCGGTAGGCGCTGAGCTCGTTCATCAGCTCGGTGAGCTCCTGGCCGGCCTGGAGAAGGCCAGCACCGGGTCGTTCCCTCGGGGATGTACTCGGGGTCGCCGCTCGAGAGGATGACGTTGGAGCAGCGGAGCACCGTGGCGTACTCGGAGGGGGGGACGCCCATCATGTCGCAGATGATCTCGAGGGGGAACGGAGTGGCGATCTCGGTGACGAAGTCGCACTCGCCCAGGCCCGCCGCCCGCTCGATGACCCGGTCGGCCACCTGCTCGATGTTCTCCTCGATGCTCTTGATCCGGCGGGGGTTGAACGCCGCCGAGACGATCCGGCGGAGCCGGGCGTGGCGGGGGTTGTCGGTGGAGATCATGCCGGCGAAGTACTCGACCATCTCGGGGGGCAGGTCGAGGATGCTGACCGCTCCCTTCCCCGAGCAGTAGATCTCCGGGTGCCGGCTGATCTCGACCACATCGGCGTGGCGGGTCACCGCCCGGTAGCCGGGTCCGGGGGGCGGGGCCAGGGCCGACGCCTCGGTGACGTCGGGCTCCTCGAAGAAGGCCAGGGGCCGCTCGCGGCGCAGGAGCTGGAAGGCACCCTCCCGCTCGCTCCACGGGACGCTCCCAGAAGGCCAGGTCGGAGAGGTCGATCTCGTCGAGGCTGAGCACGGAATCAGGGATCATGGGACTCACCTTACCGACGTCCCCGACCGCCCTGACCTCCTCGGCCGGGCTCCTCAGCTCCGACGGTGGCGGGACCTCGTCTCGGCCCCGCCTCCTGGTGCCAGCCGGCCCGAGCGCGGCCCGGGCCTCGTCGACCCGGCCGGCCTCCACCAGGGGGAGGACGTGGCCTCGAGGCAGGGTGGCCCAGTCCACCGAGTCGGTGGGCGGCCCGACGCCCGTACCTCGGACCGGGCCTCGTCGAGGAGAGCGGCCACGGTCTCCAGCCCGGGGGGAGCGCAGCGGCGATCCGGTCCCGGAGCCACGCGCCAGGGCCGGGCTGGCGCCGCCGGTGGAGACGGCCACGGTCACCGGGCCCCGCGCAGGACGGCGGGGAGCCGGACGGTCCCGGGACTCCCCGTCGGCGCTGGTGACCGGCACGCCGGCGGCCAGGGCGTCGGCCACCACCGAGTGTCCACGGCCAGGTCGCCGGTGGCCGTCACCACCAGGCGAACCGGCGGCCTCACCGGGCGGTAGGGCGCGCTCCACCTCGACCGGGCGGCCGGCGCCGCTCGGCGACCCCGAGGCCATCTCTCGATGGCGGCACCACCTGGGGGCGACCACGGTCACCACCGCCCCGGCGTCCAGCAGGCCCGGACCCGGCGGGCCGCCACCGGCCCGCCCCCGACCACCAGGCAGCGCGCCCGACCACGTCCAGCACCACCGGGAGTCCGGCGTCCCGGCTCGCGGCCCCGGACGGGTCGTGCCCCCGGGCCCGACGGGCTCACCGCGATCGGTCCACGACGGGCCGGGCGGCGGAGGTTCCCGATGCCGCTCCCCGGACCCCATTTCCTACCGGATCGACCTGGATTCTCGTAAAACTTGATCTGATTACTCATGTATAGTCTCCGTGGTCGGACGCACCGCTCCAGCCTGGCCCGGAAAGCCCGGCGGCCAGGTACTTCTCCGATCGAGCAGGCATGCCGGTGATCCGCAGCGATCGTGGATCCGGAGCCAGATCGGATCGGGAATGAGAACGAGGATTTCGAGGCGTTCTCTGAGTAGGCTGGCCTCGAGCTCGGAGAGCAGGACGTGGACGAGCAGCGGAACAGGTAGTCGCAGGAGCGTGGAGTGGAGAGTGGGCAACACTGTTCACTCCCTCCTCAGGAGCACGGACAGAGAGGGATGTGAAGGTGAGCATCGTGGCCAGCAAATCTGAACTGACGCAGTTGCGCGAAGAGATGGACGAGCAGTCCGCCGCCTTCGAGACCGCTCCGGCCGGCCTGGTCGTGGCCTGGGCCGTCGAGCGGTTCGGGCCCAAGCTGGCCATGGCCTGCTCGTTCCAGGAGGCCGTCCTCATCGACATCGCCGTCAAGGTCGACCCGGGCATCGAGGTGGTCTTCCTCGACACCGGCTCCCACTTCCCCGAGACGCTGGAGTACGTCGAGACCATCCGCAGCGCTACGACCTCAACCTCACCGTGACCAAGCCGGTGGCCGGCGCCGAGGAGTGGCCGTGCGGGACCGCCCAGTGCTGCGAGTTCCGCAAGGTCCGGCCCATGAAGCAGGCCATGGAGGGCAAGGAGGCCTGGATCACCGGCCTCAAGCGGGTGGACGCCCCGACCCGCCGGGACGCCCCGATCGTGTCCTTCGACGAGAACTGGGGCATGGTCAAGATCAACCCCCTGGCCACCTGGACCGAGCAGGACGTGGCCGGGTACGGGGCCGACCACGGCATCCCCCGCCACCCCCTGCTGTCCCAGGGCTACCTCTCCATCGGGTGCGCCCCGACCACCCGCCCGGTGAAGTCGGCGAGGATCCCCGTGCCGGCCGGTGGTCCGACTCGGACAAGGTCGAGTGCGGGCTGCACGTCTGAGATGACGGCGCTCCCGCTCTCCTCAGCGCCTCCTGAGATGACCAAGGACCGGGACGAGCTCTACGGGCTCAACATCCGCGGCACCGAACGTCCCATGCCCTTCGTCAATCCCTACCGGACCCAGGGCGAGCTGAACGAGATCGAGCAGTGGAAGCTCGAGCGCCATCCGCTGGAGATCGCCGACGCCATCATCGACACCTACTCCAAGGAGGGACCGGCCGGCATCGCCAAGGTGCCCGGTGAGGTGGAGCGGCTGAAGTGGGCCGGGCATCTACCCGCAGAAGCAGGGCGGCGACGCCTTCATGATGCGGGTCAAGATCCCCGGCGGCTTCCTGACCGCGCCGCAGATCCGCGAGATCGGCGTGGTGGCCGACGCCTTCGGCGAGGGCCCCGACGGCACCGAGTCCCGGGTCTTCGGGTCGCGCTACGCCGACCTCACCACCCGCCAGACCGTGCAGATCCACTGGCTGCGCATCGAGGACATCCCCCGGATCTGGCGGCGGTTCGCCGCCGTCGGCCTGACCACCGTGCAGGCCTGCGGCGACTCGGCCCGCAACGTGCTGAGCTGCCCGGTGTCCGGGCGTCGACGCCCACGAGGCCTTCGACGCCCTGCCCATCGCCCGGGCCGTCTCGGACTTCTTCACCGGCAACCGCGAGTACGCCAACCTGCCCCGCAAGTTCAAGATCTCGGTCACCGGGTGCGTGGAGGACTGCGCCCAGGCCGAGATCAACGACATCGGCCTGTGGCCGGCCCGGGCCGACCGACGGCACCCTGGGCTTCAACCTGCTGGCCGGCGGCGGGCTGTCCGACGGGGAGCGGATGGCCTCGGACATCGACGTCTTCGTGGCCCAGGACCAGGCCGTCGAGGTCACCCGGGCCATCGCCCAGCTCTTCGGGGAGCTGGGCAACCGCGAGAACCGGGGCCTGGCCCGCATGCGCTACCTGGTCCAGGAGCTCGGGCCCGAGGGCTTCCGCGAGGAGCTGGCCAAGCGGGCCCGCTTCGACCTGGTCCCGGCGGGCGAGGACCTGACCCGCCGCTACCGCGGCGACCACGTCGGGGTCCACCCCCAGAAGGAGCCCGGGCCTGGTCTACGTGGGCTGCTCGGTCCCGGTGGGGCGGATGAACGGCCTGGAGCTGGTCGAGGCGGCCCGCCTGGCCGAGACCTACGGCGACGGCACCGTGCGGATCGGCACCGACCAGAACATCACCTTCACCGGGGTGCCCGAGGACCGGGTCGAGGCCATGCTGGCCGAGGACCTGCTCCAGAAGTACTCGCCCTATCCGGGGCCGTTCACCCGGGGGGTGGTGGCCTGCACCGGGCGGAGTTCTGCCGCTACGCCATCGTGGAGACCAAGGAGCGGGCGGTCAAGTGGGCCCGCTTCCTCGACGAGCAGCTGGCCGGCGAGCCGGTGGGCGCGCACCCCGTGCCCGGCGGCCGTTCCGGGCCCGAAGGAGGACGCCGGGGTCATCCGGATGCACTTCTCGGGCTGCTCGGCCAGCTGCGCCCAGCCCCAGATCGCCGACATCGGGTTCCGGGGCGAGGTGGCCCACGTGGGCAACCACCTGGCCGAGGCGGTCGACATCGGCATGGGCGGCTCGCTCGGGGCCGGCTCCGGCTTCATCGACTGGATCGAGCACGCCCGCCCGGTCAACGACGTGCCCGACGCCCTGCTGCGGGTGGTCCGCCGCTACCAGTCCGAGCGTCGGGAGGACGAGCCGTTCTACAACTGGGCCCGGCGGGTTCCCAACGACGACCTGCGGCGGACCCTGGCCGAGGAGGGGACCGGCACGCCGGTGACGCTGGGCACCAAGCCGGCGCGGAGGCGGCCGACCGGGTCGGCGACGGGACCGGTCGGATGAAGGCCTACCGCATCCGCGAGGAGATCAACGGGATCGCCGAGCCGCCCGGGGAAGACCTGGTTCTGGGAGCTCCAGGCCGGGGTCATCGACGCCGACCGGTGCATCCAGTGCGGGACCTGCGTGGCCGCCTGCCCGTCGAACTCCATCGGCATCGACGAGGACACCGACCTGCCCGAGCTGGTCAAGATGTGCACGGGCTGCTCGCTGTGCTGGGACTTCTGCCCCCGGGGCGGACTCCGCTACGAGGCCCTGTGGCCGCCGTCGACGGTGACCGGCGACAGCCCGGACGGCGGGGTGAACCGAGACCGGCGCGGTGGTCCGGGCCGACGCCGCCGACAACTACTGGAAGATCACCGGCGGCCCTCCCGGCGACGGCCTGGGCGCGGTGATGGACTCCTACGCGGTGCGGGCCGGGGCCCGGCCCGACGACGCCCAGGACGGCGGGGTGGTCTCGGCCCTGCTGATCGCGGCGCTGGCCGGCGGGGACATCGACGGCGCCCTGGTCACCCGGCCGAGCGACGATCCCGACGAGCCGTGGAAGGGGGTGGCCCACCTGGCCACCACGGCCAAGGAGATCATCGAGGCCGCCGGCAGCTACTACAACCAGACCATGGCCCTGGCCGAGCTGGATCTCTCCCGCTACGACCTGCCGGCCAAGCCCCGCATCGCCGTGGTGGGCACGCCGTGCGAGATCCAGGGCATCCGGGCCATGCAGTCGCGGCGCTGGCCGACCGGTGCCCACCGGATCGACGCCGTGGTGCTGACCATCGCCCTGCTGTGCACCAAGAGCTTCGACTACCAGGGCCTGATGCTCCAGCTGCTCCAGCAGGACCGGGGCATCGACCTCGAGCGGGTGAGCAAGGTCGACGTCATCCGGGGCCGGATGATCGTGGAGTACCGGGACGGGGAGCTGGCCGTCGACGAGCCCATCAAGAACTTCCACGGCGCCGCCCTGAAGGGGTGCGACGAGTGCGCCGACTTCCTGGGCCGGAGCGCCGACCTCTCGGTGGGCAGCGTGGGCTCGATGGACGGGTGGAGCAGCGTGCTGGTGCGGACCGAGCGGGGCCGAAGGCCCTCGACAACGCCCGGGGCCGTCTCGACTTCCGCGAGCTCGACAATCCCGGAGGCACTGGTCAAGCTGGACGCCTTCGACAAGCGGATCGCCTTCGACAGCCTGCGCCGCCCGTTCGACCCCGACGCCCCGCTGTTCATCGACTACGCCGAGCACGTCTCGGCCTACCAGGACAGCGACCGGGCGCCGGTGGTGCCCGACCGCTGATGGCGGGCGCCGGCCGGCGTCGGCGAACGGTCCGTCGATCGGACCCTGGGGCAGCCTGCAGGATGTGGCCTGCAAGGTTGCAGTGTCCCGAGGGGCTGTTGCGTGTCGCCGTGCTGAACGGGAGATGAAGGTTGTGTTCCGATATCGCCCGTTCTCCCAGGTCGGCCAAATAATCAGGCCGAATCGGCGACCGATGGGTGGGTAGGGTGGCGTGTATGACGGTGTTCGAAGTGGAAGGGGGTCCACGGCTGGAGTTCCCCGAGGAGCCCGAGGACCTCAAGGTCGGGCTGCGGGACGCCCTGCTCGACGGCCAGGACTGGCGGGACGGCTTCAGCCGACGACATCTGCATCGGCCTGTGGCTGTGGCGGTGCTGGCGGCCCGCGCTCGAGCCGGACGGGATGAGCCGGGAGGAGTTCGTCGAAGCTGGTCATCGCCAACAAGCGCGAGCTGTGGCTGTGGCTGATGGGTGAGCGCCAGTGGATCCAGTACCTGTCCGGCCTGGCCGGCCGGGTGGTCCGCCGGCTTCCCGCCCGCCGTGGCCTGACCGGCACCGTCGGTCGGGGAGCACGGATCGCGGCCGGGGTGGCCCGTGGCGTGCGGATGAGTTCCGTCCTTGGCGTTTTCCGTGTTGTCCGGCGTCGACGTCGATGCCGTCGACCGGGCCGGGTGGCGTCGACGACGCCGACGACCAATACTGTGCACCGAACCACGACAGGACTGTTCGGGCCCGAGACCGGCAGGCCCGACGGCCGCTTGGATCCGGAGGCCTGATGGCCGGCTGGTCCGAGAGCATGACGACCGGAGAGAGTGGGGGACCCATGCCACGCGTGACCGTGCCGGTGGAGAAGGATCCGTTGGTCTACGTGTGGACCGAGCTGGCCCCGCCCCTCACCGCGGCGGCCGGGGCCTACAGCAGCGCCGTCTACGAGCGGTCGTCGCTGTCCCTCCGGGAGTTCGAGGCGGCCCGGACCACCATGGCCCGGATCAACCAGTGCGCCATCTGCATCGACTGGCGTACCGCCCGGGACGTGCCCGGCCGGGCCGCCGACCCCGGGGAGATCCCCGAGGCGTTCTACGAGGCGGTCGGGGTCCGCCGCGACTGGAGCGGGCTCAGCGAGCGGGAGCGCCTGGCCGCCGAGTTCGCCGAGCGCTACGCCACCGACCACCTGGGCATGGACGATGCCTTCTGGGACCGCCTCCACGGCAGCCTTCAGCGACGACGAGCTGGTCGACCTGGCCCTGTGCGTGGGCTCGTGGCTGGCCCTCGGCCGGTTCAACCAGGTCTTCGACATCGACGGTGCCTGCCGGGTCCCCTCACCGGGTCCGAGCTGATCCCGACCGGAGCCCATCGTGGAGAAGGTGGTCATCCTGCTGTGGGGCGAGGGCGACCCCGACACCGGGGACGCCCTGCGGGACCGGCTGCTCGGGGAGACCGTGCCCCGACTTCTGGCCGCCGGGGTGCGGGGGCTGTCGTGTCAACGTCCACGACGCCGACGCCGCTCCGGCCCCGTCGCCGGCCCCGCCGCCGGAGGGCGAGGATCCCCACGTGGCCCAGGTGTCGGTGTGGCTGGACAGCTACGAGCGCCGGGGTGCGATCGAGGCGGCCGTGGCCGGGCTCGGGCTCCGGTGGGCGTCCTACCTGGTGGTCGAGTCGCTCTACGACGACTACGGGACCACCCCGTACGCCCAGCCCCGGGACTGGCCGGACGGGGACCGGTCGCCGGGCGTGTTGACCGTGGCCCTCATCCACCGGCCGGAGGGCCTCGGCTACCGCGAGTGGATCACCCGCTGGCACGGCACCCAGTCCCCGGTCTCGGGCGAGCTTCAGCCCCGGACCCGGTACGTGCGCAACGAGGTGGTGCGCCCGCTGACCGAAGGGGCACCCGAGATCGGAGGCATCGTCGAGGAGGGGTGGCCCTCGACCGGCCACGTGGCCGACCCCATGCTGTTCTTCAACGCCACCACCCCCGACGAGCTCAAGGCCAACGTGTCCCGGATGATCGCCAGCGTGGACGCCTGCCTGGACCTGACCCGGCTGCGCAGCTCGACCATGAGCGAGTACCTGGTCAAGCCCGCGGGCTGATCAGGCGCCGGCCTGGGTCGGTAGAGGCCGCGTCGGGTCGTCCGGAGTCGGCACACGGGAGTCCGGGGTCGGCACCCGGGCCGTCCGGGCGGGACCGACGATCCCCTACGATCTTGCGTTGGCCCGTTCCGTGCCCGGAGGCCGTCGCGACACTTCGAGGAGTCACCCGTGGGACTGTCCATCGGCATCGTCGGCCTCCCCAACGTTGGGAAGTCCACCCTGTTCAACGCCCTGACCCGCAACGAGGTCCTGGCGGCCAACTACCCCTTTGCCACCATCGAGCCCAACGTGGGGGTGGTGGCGGTACCCGATTCCCGACTGGAGCGTCTGGCCGAGCTGTTCGAGTCGCAAGGAGATCGTGCCGGCCACCGTGACCTTCGTGGACATCGCCGGCATCGTGAAGGGGGCCTCGGAGGGCGAGGGCCTGGGCAACAAGTTCCTGGCCGCCATCCGTGAGAGCGATGCGATCTGCCAGGTGGTCCGGGTCTTCACCGATCCGGACGTGATCCACGTGGACGGGCGCATCGACCCGGCCGACGACATCGAGACCATCAACACCGAGCTCATCCTGGCCGACCTCCAGACTGTCGAGAACGGGGTGGCCCGGCTGGCCAAGGAGTCGCGGAAGCAGCCCGAGCTGGTGCCGGCCCTCCGGGCCGCCGAGCAGGCCCGGTCGATCCTGGACGGGGGACGGACCATCGCCTCGGCGGTGGCGGCCGGCGAAGTCGACCCGGACCTCTTGGCCGATCTGCACCTGCTGAGTGCCAAGCCCTTCATCTACGTGTTCAACGTCGACGAGGGCGCCCTCGATGACCAGGTTCTGCGCGAGGAGCTGGCCGCCCTGGTGGCTCCGGCCGAAGCGGTGGTGGTGTGCGCCCAGATCGAGGCAGAGTTGGCCGTGCTCGACCCCGAGGACGCCGCCGAGCTCCTGGCCGGTTACGGCCAGGAGGAGTCCGGCCTGGTCCAGCTGGTCCATGTGGGGTTCCGGACCCTCGGCCTACAGACGTTCCTCACCGCCGGGGAGAAGGAGTCCCGGGCCTGGACCATCCACATCGGTGACACCGCGCCCCAGGCGGCGGGCACCATCCACACCGACTTCGAGCGGGGATTCATCAAAGCCGAGATCGTCAGCTACGACGACCTGATCCGAGCCGGCTCCCTGGCCGCGGTCCGGGCCGCCGGCAAGGCCCGGGTGGAGGGTAAGGAGTACGTGATGCGCGACGGGGACGTAGTGGAGTTCCGCTTCAACGTGTAGGAGGGACATTTTCGCTGCACCTTCTTCGACACCGGTCCCCAGTTCATCCCGATCCTGAAACGTCAGCGCGACCACGCCGTCGAACGGGATCAGACCGGTCGGGTGGGGCTCTTCTCGACGCTCATCGAGGACGTCGACGGCACAGGATGACTGTAGGATCACCAGGTCGAACTACCCGACACTTCGAGCGGTTGAAGCCCTGGCATTCATCGTCCCGGCCTACCTCGTCTTCTTCGCTGCCCTGTATTTCGTCATGAATCACGACAACCCAGCAACCTTCGGGACCAGCCAGACCAAGCTTGACAGTCTCTATTTCTCTGCAACAGTGTTCACCACGGTTGGCTTTGGAGACATCTCGGCCAAGACCCAGGCGGGACGTGCCATCGTCCTCATCCAGATGATTTTGGACCTGATCATCCTGGGTCTGGTCGTGAGGCTGGTCGTCAACGCCGTGAAGATTGGACAGAAGCGGCGAAGCGATTAGGTCGAGGGCTTGTCTCCGAACACCGGGAGCGGGGCGGTTATTGACCGTGGCTGACCGCCACTTATGTCACACCTCTGATGCAACTACGCAGGGGTCCCCTCGTGTGTCGCACCCCAATAGCGGTGAATGGCGATCACCGTCCAGACGGCCTCAACACAGCCGAACGGCCAAGCCCCAGACAGGAAACCGTAGGTGCTCGACAATGCACAGCCAAGGGCGAACGCCAGGATGAACACGTGCCCTTTCTGCTCCAGGGCGTACATCAGCATCATGAAGGTGAGAACGACGACTCCGAAGATCGTGAGGGTCATTCGTCAACCGTACGCCGATGTTCC
Source organism: uncultured Acidimicrobiaceae bacterium (assembly GCA_963717885.1). Lineage (GTDB taxonomy): Bacteria > Actinomycetota > Acidimicrobiia > Acidimicrobiales > RAAP-2 > Bog-756. The sequence goes on from CAVQXB010000001.1 coordinate 1,224,136, forward strand.
ATCAGTCCCCTGACAACCCGGAGAGGTGGCCCACTCTCTACTTCGGCCACGGCCGCCGTCCTCCAGGATCAGTGGGTCAGCGCCTCCCGAGCCTCCCGGACGGCGTAGTAGAGGAGTACGTATCCGGCGAGGGGATCAGCCCACCACCACCCCAGGATGGCGTTGAGAATCAGCCCCAACAGAACTGCCGTCGCCAGGATTCCGTCGATCATGGTGATACGGCCCTCTGTGCTGAGCACGGGGTTCCCAAGCGCCGTTCCGGTCTTCACCTTGCCCGCCGCCAGAGCGAACATCACCGCGGCCGTGACTCCCGTCCAGGCGATTCCGAGCGGGCTATGTCGGGGGTGGAAACCAAGCACAAGGACGACGGTGCTCTGAATGGCCAGGTAGACCGCCAAGCCCACGAATGCGAACCCGATCAGGCGCATTGCCCGGTGTCGGCGCTCCTGCGCAACGTCGGCAAGTTCCCAGAGCACGACCGTCGAGGCACCAATCTCGATGAGGCTGTCGAATCCGAATCCTGCCAGTGCCACAGAGCGTGCCTCGATGGCTGCCACCGCAAGCACGAAGACGCCCACCACATTCCATCCGAGCGTGGCGGCTTCAAACAGACGTCCTCGCCTTAGCAACCGGTGCTGCTCAGCTTTGGCGAGCGGATCGGTCACCGGGTCAGTGTGTCAGACCCTACCGAATCAAGGCGTGAACGAGGAAGACCCCTATCCCACAACGCCGGGAAGGCGGGACACCCAACGGCATGCTCTCTGCTATCCCGGCCCGTCCAAATATGGGCTCCCGGGTCCACCTGCCTATCCGGGCTCTGCGCAGCGGAGGCGGTCCCGTCCTTCCGGCGCATCCTTTTACTTGGGGGGAGAGAGGGAGACGCGCATCAAAGCGGGCCAAAACTCCCGCGCACCGGCACCCACAGGCCCGGGGACGAGGCCCAGCGGGTCGGGGCCCAGAGGGCGGCGGGCGGCCACCACCCGAACGGGGAAGGCCGGGGGGGTTTGGGCGAGGGAGGGAGGCGGCCGTCGTTGGGTGTCTGGGGCGTCGGCGCTCCCCGATGCCTTAGTCATCACATTCGGGTGGTGAAATCCGTCAAACCCTGGCGGTGTCTCGGCGCAATTGCCAGGCAGCACCAAGTACGAATGCCGTCAACCAAACAGCCAGGTTCGCCACCCAGACCCAGTCGAAGTGACCGCCGACTAGTGGGTAATGCACCAGCTCGTTGAGCCCGTACAAGGGCGTGAACTTCGCCAAGTTGGCGTAGTTGGGCGGAAACTGGCTGACGGGAATGAAGAGGCCACCGGCAAAACAACACAGCATCAGGACGAGCGAAATGATCTGCGTGACGTTCTCAGAGGGCAGCACATAACCGATGAACAGCCCAAGGGCGGAGAACAAGAGCGATCCGATCCATACGCAGATCCCGGTGACGATCCACAGGTACGCCGACATCGACGCCTGGTTCGTGGCGGCTCCGATCAGGTAAACGGCCCCAATGGCACCGGCCGCCAGGCACAGCGAGGTCAACATCTTGATCACGATGTATGCCGTAGGCGAGAGGGGCGTCACGCGAAGTTGCCTACTCCATCCAAGTGTCCGTTCGATGGAGACCATCGCACCACCGGTTGCCGTAGCGAACACGGCACCGAAGAGCGCGATGCTGATCATCTCGAATGCTGTCAGATTGCCCCGTCCCACGGTCTGGTGCACGTAGTCGCTATTGCGTCCGAATCCCAGAAAGAAGGTGACTGGGAGGACGATGGCGAGGATCATGGTCCGACGGTTGCGCAAGAGTCGACGCACCTCCAGCCGCAAGATCGTGAGATTGAAGCCGCCCATTGGGGGGGCGGTCCGCTCCAAGGCGTCGGCCAAGCTCGATTGGGGGGTCATTGTGCCGCCTTCTGATCATTGGAGGGGTAGTCCGGAGTGTCACTGGTCAGGGCGATAAAGGCATCCTCGAGCCCTCGCGACGTGATCTCGAGATCGTGGGCCGTCGTCTCGGTCAAGAGTCGTCTGGCCACGCCATCGGTATCGTTGGAATGAATGAGGACGGATTCCCCGCGGATCTCGACGTTGTCGACTCCTGGAATGGAGCGCAAGAACACCTCGACTGGCCGTGACAGGGTCGCCCGGATAGTCCTACCGGATGCCAGGGCCTTCACCTCAGAAGCTGTTCCGTTGGCAACGATCCGGCCCTTGCTGATGAGGACGATCCGGTCGGCGTAGGCATCTGCCTCTTCGAGGTAGTGGGTGGCGAAGACGATCGTGCGCCCGAGGGCAGCGTCGGCGCGAATCGCTTGCCAGAAGTCACGCCTGCCTTCGACATCCATTCCCTGGGTTGGCTCGTCGAGGAGGAGCAGCTCGGGATCCGGCAACAGTGCCATGGCAAAGCGGAGGCGCTGTTGCTCTCCTCCTGAGCATTTCCCGACCAAGCGATCAGCGATGCGGGTGATGCCTGCCCGCTCCATCACCTCGGCGGCCGGACGACTGGTGGCGAACAGCTTGGACGTGTATTGAACCGTTTCCGCCACCGTGAGGTCCTTGAGCAACCCACCGGTCTGCATGACCGCAGAGACCAAGCCCTTGGTGATAGCACGGCGTGGCGTCATGCCATACACGTCGACCTCACCGGACGTGGGTTGGGACAAGCCCAAGATGAGGTCGATGGTCGACGTCTTCCCCGCGCCGTTGGGGCCAAGGAACGCCATAACCTCTCCGGAGCGGATGGTTAGGTTGACGCCCCGGACCGCTTCGACAGATCCGAAGGACTTGTGGACGTCCCGAAGGTGGACTGCAGTCATCCCTACGCCACGTTGGCCCAGAGCTTCGAGCGGTGCGACCTCAGCGGACGTCATCGGCGTCCCGTCCATCGGCCCTGGGCATTCGGGGCGTCCGCCTTGTTGCTCCACCGGAAAAAAGTGCCTCGGCGCACCTTGGCTCCGATCCCAATCACGACGAAAGCAATAGCGATAATCAACATGATGCTCATTTCGAATCCTCCAGACTCGCAAATCCGTTCGGTGTGGCGATAACTCCATCGTGCGCCGATGGGATCGCTGTAGCGTCGCCATTGAGACAGGTTGGCTGGTCAGCCGCAGGATAGAGATCGGCCGGCTGATCTCTATCGGATGGGGGATGAGGAGGAGATCCTTCTCGGTTACGGTCGACCCATGAGAACCGCGCTCGACTTGGCCAAAGTGGTTCAGGCGTCAGGCAAGCGCCACCCACTGGTAGTTGACACTGCTTTGGCGTTCGTCCTCGCCGTTTTGGCGTTCGTCTCGCTCGCCGCCACGTATGGAGGGCTTCCGGCGACTGACAAAGCGTTTAGTCATGGATGGACGGCCGCAGTCGTGGTCTCGATGCTGGCCATCACTCTCCCGTTGGCATGGCGACGACGATTTCCATTCTCGGTCGCCTTCGTCGTGGTTGCCGCCTTCTTGGTCGCTCGGATCGTCGTTCACGTACCCGAGGCAAACATCACTCTGTTCGCTCTCTGGGTAATGCTCTACAGCGTCGCCGTTTTCGGCAACCGACGTCTTCGGATACCAATCCTGGCCCTCTGTTACAGCGCGATCGTGGCCGAGCTCGTACGCGAGCTGTACTTCGCCAGCTACGCGAATGGACCTCCGCTCGCTCGAACGTTCAATCTCTTCTATAACATGGTCGTCGTCGCCCTCCCCTTGGTACTTGGTGCCGCCATATGGACTTTGCGCGATCGTCAACGCAAGCTGGCTGATCAAACCGTCGAGCTGCAGATCGAGCGCGAAGAGAATGCCCGTCAGGCGGTCTTCGCGGAACGTGTCCGGATCGCCCGCGAACTGCACGATGTTGTCGCCCACCACGTGAGCGTGATCGGCGTGCAGGCGGCCGGAGCCCGCAGCGTATTGGATCGCCAGCCGGCTCGTGCGGCCGAGGCACTGAGCGCGATCGAAGGCTCCAGTCGAAGGGCTGTTGCCGAGCTACATCGCCTCCTCGGGTTCCTTCGCGGCGCCGACGAGACCGACGAGCTTGTTCCGCAGCCGTGCCTCGCCCAGCTCGGCGATCTGATCGCCGAAGCGCGGCAGGCAGAGCTGACCGTGGACCTGACGATCAGAGGCGAAGTGCGGGTTCTTCCTCCGATTCTCGAAGTGTCTGCCTATCGAATCATTCAAGAGGCGTTGACCAACACCCGCAAGCATTCCAAAGCCAAAACGGCCAGCATCCGACTCGGATACGGGATCACAGAGCTTGATCTGGATGTTCTCGACGACGGACCGGGACGGGATACGGAATGCGTTTCCGGTCAGGGTGGCCTTGGATTGATCGGAATGCGCGAACGGGCTGCACTCCACGGCGGCCAGCTGCGTGCCGGTCCTCGGCCAGAGGGCGGGTTTGCAGTGCATGCAGCCTTTCCACTGAACAGTGATGCCGCGTGAGTATCAAGGTCGTCTTAGTCGACGATCAGGCGTTGATCAGAACGGGCTTCAAGATGATCCTCGAAAGCGAAGGCGACATCGACGTCGTCGGGGAAACAAGCGATGGCGAGCAGGCGATCGCAATGGCCCGTTCGGTACGACCAGACATCATCCTCATGGATGTTCAAATGCCGAAAATGGACGGTTTGGAGGCCACTGGCCGCATCGCTCGGGATCAGAGCATCCCAAGTCGGATCATCATTCTGACCACTTTCGAGCGTGAGGACTACGTCTTCGAAGGGCTTCGCGCCGGTGCAAGCGGATTCCTGCTCAAGAATTCTCCGCCCGAGGAGCTCGTGCATGCGGTGCGCGTTGTTGCTGTCGGCGATGCACTTCTCGCACCGTCGGTGACCCGTAAGGTGATCGAAGAATTCATTCAGCGACCGGCACGCAAGAGCAACGAAGTCGAGCTTCAGCGTCTGACGGAGAGAGAGACCGAGATCCTGCGGCTACTGGCCAGCGGAAAAAGCAACTCAGAACTGGCGTCCCACCTTTTCGTCGGGGAGGGCACAATCAAGACTCACATTTCGAATGTGCTTACCAAGTTGGGGCTGCGCGACCGGATGCAAGCTGTCATTTTCGCATACGAGAGCGGGCTGATCGAGCCGGGTAAGCCTCGCGAGTAGGTGCCCGGTGTTTGGAAAGCGAGGGTGCCTAATCCAAAGGCCGTGAACCTCTTCTGATACGTCGAGACTGCCTCTGACCACCGGATTTGCGGCGCTTACCACCTGCCAGTCAACGGCACCTCGGGCATCACCTGGACCAATCTATGTCCGGCTGGTTCAGGTGATGGTCATGGGGATTGCCTGACCGTGGTCGGAGTGACCGTCCAAGGGGAGGGACTCACTGCCGGTCGATGGGGTCGCCAACCTGACCGCTTTCGGGACCACCCGCTCCGTCGGCAGAATGGTCCCAAGTCCATCGACCATCCGCGGCAGTGCTCGATCCGCCTGATCGGTTCGCCAGGTCTCCATGCAGCGCACGGCCAAGCCGTTGAAGACGAGGCACCGTGTAGGCCCACGCGTCCACCACCACGCTCTCGCCGTCAGGGAGGGTTACTGTGAGATACACGAAGATCTGAAGGAAGGCCGGTTGACCTCGGAACTTGTGCAGGTTGACCGACTTGATCCGCTCCAACGGGACAGCCAGCACAACCTTCCCAGTGTTCCTGCGCGTCAGGCGGTCCTGCTCGAACAAGGTATCGACTGGTTGTCAGTACGGCGTAGTACCTGTTGGACTTCCCGGAGCACATGGCTGTGGCCACGACGACCTCATCGGGAAGCAACTGCCTCCGTACCCGCCTGTTTGTCATCATTGGATTCTCAGACTACGGCCTTCCGCATCGTTGGAACATTTGCAACCGAGCACCCTCTCGACTGACAAGAGGACTGTCAGGGCTTGGCCCTTGAACTCGCGCCAGACTCAGAAGGTAGGACGCCCTGGCCGTAACAGCCATCAAGCGCTCGCTGGATTATCTCTTCCGAGTCTGGTCCAGTCACAGTGATCGTTTGATCAGGGTGGTTAGCTCGCACTGGACGGTCTGATCGATTGTCACCAATCGCCACCGATGCCTGCGGCGTTCCGTTCAACGTGTAGGTCAGGGCTCCCATCGGTGCCCCGGTCCAAATGCCAAGGGGCGGAATGGTTGGTCCGCACGACCTCCGGGGGTACGCAAGGTGAACGTTGCGCGAACACCGCGGCAGGCGACTGCACCTGATTTGCGCCCGAGGGCAGACTCGTACTGCGGTAGCGGATCCACTGAGAATCACGGGCAGCCGGCGGCTGCCCGGGTTTTCTCTCGGCCGACCCGGGAACGGGCAGCTTCACCACCACCAGACGAGGCCCGAGCCGTCCGTCCCGGAGTGGCCGGACAATGTCCCGGACCTCTTCGATGGGGGCTGCTACGGCACCGGACCCCTGCGTCGGGGCCTCAGCAGCAGGCGCTCAGGCCTCGGCGGCCACGATCCAGACGTTCGCGGACACCCGCTTCGGACCAACGGGCGGCGTCAGGGCTGCCTTCGCTGCTTCGGCTTCCTCTCCGGTGGCGAACACGATCAAGGCCATTCCCTTTCCGGTCCCATCATGGAGCCATGTTCCCGATTGGAAGCCCGGCTGGGCTTGGGCCTTGGGCACCAGGATCTCGTGCAGCATCTTGTCCGCATCGTCGGGTGATCCAACCAGTTGGACCTGCATCACCAGCGCATCGGACCTGTCCCAGCCTCCCGTCGTGTACCACAGAGCAGTGCTAGCAGCGCGCCCCACGAGGTCTCCGTGCTTTGCGAGTGCCGGTGTTTGGACAGGGGGTAGGACCTCGGGGTGGGCGCGACCCACAACCTTGCGGCATGAGGGCGAAATCGGCAGATCGTCGCCTGAAGCTACGAGGCCCGCTGGTCGACGCAGGCGTCCGACCATTCCAGGTCGCACTCCCGGCACCTGTGGGTAATCCCGGTATTCCTGAGCCCCGAACCCCGAATGACGAGTGTTGGAGTCTCCCTCGACCCGCACCGGGGACAACGGAACATCTGCTGATTCATGTCGACCTCCGACAAGTCGAGCCCGAATGCGACAGTAGCGCCCGACTGTGCTGCGCCCGCCATGCCGTCCCAACCCGATTGAACGGTAAACCTTTCGCGAACTGTGCGCCCGACTCCCGGCAGGCCCGGATCACCCTCCGGCGTGTGCCGAAACGGTCACGGGCGCATGACACAGAGTTTTCACCTGACTCGTCCAACGCGGTGCGGAAGACTGACGGGGGCGCCCATTCACGGAGAGGAGGCGGCCCAGTGACCGACGTGCAGCAAGGAGCCGACTGGTGGCTCGCATCAGACGGCAAGTGGTATCCACCGGAACGGCACCCCGACTTCCGGCCTCCCGGGCCCGGTTCCGGGATCGTCCCGCCCCGGCCAAACGAGCAGGCCGGACAGCAGTCCGGCTATCCGCCGGCCACAGCGGCCGACACACCTCGCGGAACAGCAGCCCGTCAGTGTGATCGCCTATGCGGAACAGCGGTCCGCCGAGCCGCGCCATCGCAGCTCAGCAGCCCGGAAATGGGATCGCCTATCCGGAACAGCAGCCCGGAGAGCCGCGGGCGCACCGCCTACTCAGCAGCCCGTACTGCAGAACGCCTATCGAACAGCCGGCCGCGTCGCCGGCGCAACACTCACAGCGGCCCGTTACCGGCAGTCCGACTATCCGGAACAGCAGTCCGCACAGCTGCCGGCACAACACGAGCAACCCGTCTTCCAGCAGTCCCCCGGGCAGCCGGGCTAACCAGGATCGGGAGCTTTCCGCTCTTCCCGACGGACCCGCCGCACGGCCCTTCACCCACGAGTCCGCCCAGGGGTGGTTCAGCACCGAACGCATCGTCAGCAGGCTCCGACCGGCATCACCCATCCGGCCGATTGAATGAGCTTCATACCGTCACCTATAGGGGTGGCTGGCCTGGCCTGTTCGGGGGGAGAACCAGCAAAGGCGCTCGAAGCGGGCGCTACCGGAGATCAATGGGGACGGGTTCCGGGTCGTGGCGGTCGTGCGGGACCGCTTCAGCGTCTGGAAGCGTATCGGCGTCGTATTGCTGCTCGTCGTGACGCTGGGTTCGTCGGAAGGTTCCCAACGTGCTCCTGATAACGGAGCCAATCCCAGGCACGGGTAGATTCCGACAGCTCCCGGTTGGACCTCGGGGCGTCCCGGCCGGGACCCGCTGGAGGCGGACCGATCGAGTGGTCCAATCGGAACGTGGGCTCCGGGCGACTTGGGGAGCCGCCGCCGCCGGCCTGGGTTCGGTGCCGGCAGCGGAGCTCTACCCATGGTGGTCGGAGGATGTAAGGGAAGTCCGACCTACCTCTGTTGTACCAGCGCTGAGTAACGGGAATCAACGAGACCTCAACGTCCGGGTGAACATTCGGTGACATCGGTGGTCCGGTCGCCCGACCACCGGTACCGAGCCGCTCGGGTCGTCCCAGCTCGAGTGGCCCGGACACGCCGATGGTCTGGGCCTTGGCCCCCATGGCTCGTGACGCCCCGAGACTCGACGGCCCGACCGGCGCAGGCTGCCTCAGAGGCTCTGTGTCGACGTCCCACCTCTGGCTCAGCAGGTTCCTCCATCGTCTGGCCGGCCGCACCCGGGTCGACGCAGTGGTGCAAAGGGGAGGCGACCCGCCTCGATCGTCGAGTGTGACTCGAAGCTCCACCCGCTCGAGCCGGGGCGGGGAGCTCACGCCGTCCGGGGTGAGAGCGGCGGGGATGCCCATGTGACGGCCGGGATGACCCTCGACCAGGGTGCAGGCCCCTTCCGCGTCGTCGCCTCGCATCAAGGTCGCGCCGCACAGCCTGGTCCCGAGTCCTGGACCGTCCTCCGACCTGGCGGCCCCGGCGGCCATCCTGGCCTCGGATTCTTCGAGGATGACCCTGGCCTGCCGTTGGGGGTCGTCGCTCGATCCCTCGGCCGGCGGCCTCCCCTCCGCCCGACGGGACACGGAATCCGGCCGGGGCACGCCGTCCAGGTCCTCACTGGCCATCCGTCAGAGCCCGCCGTCCGGAGCCCGGACCACTCGTCCGTGGCGGTCGACCAGATCCCGGGCTGCTCGTCCGGCAGCAGGGCCCTTCCGTCATCATCCGCCTCTGGCTCTTCGATCTCCCTGGTCAGCCTCAGGTGCTGGGCTTCGTGCCACCGTCGGGTGCGGGAGTGTGGTCGGTTTCCGGCGCTGTTGAGCCATGGCTGGGTTGTCCCGCCGGGACCAGGCTCAAACCTCGGCGCGATCCGACGACGGAGCCCTGTCGCCCGATCCGGACCCAGACGTGACCGAGGGCCCAGTGCTGCCGATCACGTCGATGAGCAGGGAGATACCCGGAGGGATCAAGTTCGGTGACCAACCTGTCGACTATGAGGAGGTGACCAACGGCACCGCCAAGACGACGCTCGACCCGGACACGGAGACCGCCATCGTGGGCAAACTCTTCGACCGGGTGATGGACCACATCCCCGCCCAGTACGAGCGTCAGGGTGGGAGATGCGCCGTCTGCGGGAGGGTACTGCCGACAGTGGCCGACGGTCTCCTCCGTCTCGCCGGCGATCTCGAGTGCATCACCTGCAACCTCACCCGTCACGACTCCTGAGCTGCCCGACCCAACCCACCGGCACGCCGCGGCCCGGCGCATCTCGTGTGGTGTCGGGAAAGCTGCTCGCCCAGGCCCTAGAATTTGGGCATGGCACGGCATTCGCTCAGGAGCCAGCTCTACCGGGCGGCGCGAGACCTGGGGAACGTTCAGGCGGCCAGCCGCGGCCCGGGTTCCTACGCGCGGCGGGTGGCCCGTCTGAAGGTCTATCGGACGACCAACGGTGTGACCCGGGACCTCCTCCGCGACCTGGGTCTCTGATCGACGGCTCGAGCTCTCGGCACCGAGCTGCGCGTCATGGTGATGTGGGTCGTGGTACAGCTCGGCGTGAGGAGCCTGCCGACCTTCGTGCCCTAAGGTTCCTTCGATGACCGACCCCATCCATTCGTCCGGGCCGGGCACGATGGTGGTGCGACTGGAGCACGTGGATGTCGTGCGCCATGCCACGCCCCTCCTCGACGACGTCAGTTGGGAGGTGCGCTCCGGAGAGCGCTGGGCCCTTCTCGGTCCCAACGGATCGGGAAAGACGACCCTGTTGAAGGTGGTCGGCTCCGCCCTGTGGCCCACCTCGGGAACGGTGGAGATCCTCGGTGAGCGGCTGGGACGGGTCGACATGCGGGAGCTGCGACAACGGATCGCGGTGGTCAGCGCGTCGGTCAGCCGGACGTTACGTCCTGAGCTGCCGGCCCTCGACGTAGTGCTGACCGGGCGCTACGCAGCCCTCGAGACCTGGTGGAACGAGTACAGCGCCGAGGACCGCGCCGAGGCCGGCGCCCTGCTGAGCGACGCCGGTCTGGGCGACCCGAGCTTCGCTGGACGGGCGTTCGGGCTGTTGTCCGAAGGAGAGCGGCAACAAGTACTGGTGGCACGGGCGCTGATGTCCAGTCCCCGAGCTGCTGTTGATGGACGAGCCGGCCGCGGGCCTCGACCTCGGCGCCCGGGAGCGACTCCTCGAGCGTCTCGCCGCACTGGCCGCGGACCCGACCGTCCCGCCCGTTGGTGCTCGTGACCCACCACTTGGAGGAGATCCCGCCCGGTGTGAGCCACGCCGCCCTGATGCGGGGGGCGCGTCTGGTGGTGGCCGGACGGGTGGAGGACGTGCTCACCAGCAGGACGGTGTCCGACGCCTTCGGCGCGGAGGTCACCGTCGAACGCCGAGGCGGTAGGTGGTCGGCCCGGTCGGTCTCCCCCAAAGGGCCGTGACGGGCCGTGGCTGGGCAGTGGCCGCCGTTGTCAGGGGGGACCGGGCGGCGGTCGCCGGTAGCGGCTCCGGGAAGTCGGGCCGCCGGGCGGCCTGAGCTCAGAGGGTGGTGGGGCGGTTGACGAACCGGCGGGCGGTGGGGGAGTAGAACCAGCCTCCTCCGGCCTTGGTCCCGCCGTCGACCGGGATGTTGTGCCCGGTGACGAAGCCCGACAGGTCCGAGGCCAGGAAGAGAGCCACCCGCGCCTGGTCCTCGGGCCAGCCCAGCCCGCCCCACCGGCGCCCACGATGCCCACAGTTCGTCGTGGGCCTCGGAGCCGCCGAGGTAGTCCACCTGTGGGGTCTGGGTCAGGTCGGGCGCGATGCCGTTGACCCGGATGCCGCGGCGTCCCACGCTCACGGCGAGGCTGGTGGTGAAGTGGGCCGCGGCAGCCTTCATGGCGGCGTAGACCGGGTCCCCGGGGTAGCCCCGCATTCCCTCCACCGAGTGGATGGTGATGATCGACCCCTTCCGCCGGGCGGTCATCGAGTCGAGGAACGCCCGGGTCACTGCGAAGACGTGAAGGAGGTTGATGTCGTACATGGCTTGCCACGACTCCGGTGTCGACTCCTCGAAGCGGACGAGGGGCCGGTAGTCGCCGACGTTGTTGACCAGCACATCGATGTGGCCGTGCTCGCCCAGGACGTCGCTGGCCAGGCGCGCCACGCCGGCAGCATCGGTGACGTCGACCACATGGGCCCGGGCCGCCCCGCCGATCTCCGCTATGGCGCGGCGGGAGCGATCGGCGCGGTCGGCGTCGACGTCGGCGATCTCCACCGTCGCCCCGTGTCGGGCGAACAGCAGGGAGATGGCGGCCCCGATACCCTCACCGCCACCGGTCACCACGGCGACCTTCCCGTCGAGGAGTCGGTCCCACCGCTCGATGGCGGCGACATCGGTCGGTCGTTGGGGGCTCATGGTCGGCTCTCCTCCGTTGGGCAGGGATCCATTGTGGTGCAGCCGGTCCCGGAATACGCCGGCCGCCTCCGCCTTGCGCAGGCGACCCACCAGAAGCGGTCCAGGGGTCGGACACGCTCATGGAACCGACGAACGGTCAGGATACCGAGATCCGGGCGGACCACTTCGGGGACGCCATCGAGGAGGTGTCGCTCGAGGCGCAGGCGTTGATCGGGCCAGGGTTGTCCACGTCACGGGCTCATGCGCCACCGAGGGGCGAGGCCGGTTTCTCCGAACTTACGCGCCGCCAGGACGTTGCGCCCATCGTCGACAGACCACCGCCCGGAGGGCGACCGCAGGTCCGATGGCACCGGAGGCGATGTCCAACTCGGAATCGCCGAGGAGATCTCAACGGAGCAGGGAGACCACCAACAGCCCTTGGGCGAGATGGTAGGTGACATGCACCCCGACCGGTCCGAAGCGGAGTGGTCGGATGAACCGGTTCCAGGCCAGCAGCGTGTCCGACACGAGGAACAGGGCGGCGCCGACCGCGGCGGCCGGGATGCCCACGTTCACCGCCAGCACCACCATGGTGGCGATGGCTGCCATATAGGCACAGACAGGCGGAATGAGGGCCTGCTCCCCCCCGGCCGACAGTGATCGGATCAGCACCGTCCCGGGTAGTGCCTCTGCGGCCACGACCACCACCGAGGCCACGGCAAGGCCCGAGGGCGAGAACGAGAACGGTGGGACCCCGGGGGGCGAAGGGGGCTGCAACAGTCCCACGATGAACAGCCCGTGGCCGACCAGGAAGGCGGCCAGTCCCGGGATGAACAGATTGGCCGGCAGCATCAACAAGACGTCGCCGAGCAGGCACCAGACCAACGCGGCCACGAACCACCACCGGCGGTCGACGAGATCGGTCCGGTCGGCCGGGATGACCGCGGCCGCAACGATCAGCGCGCTCAACACGGCCGGTTTGGCCACGTACTCCAGACGGCGGTGATCACCGGCGACGGCCACCCAGTCCACGCCGGCGGCCACCGCTGCCGTAGCCATAAGGATCCAGAAGGCGGGCACCGGGGCGACCCTACCGCTGCGCCCTCGGAGCGGGCGGGTTGGTGACGGTCGATGACGAGCGGACGGCGCCGGCGGTGATCGGATCACTCGGCCCGGACCACCGAGCGAGGTCACGGTGGGAAGAACCGACGCAGGGGACCGTTCCAACCAGGCTCTATGGCCGTCACCATCCACCACTGTCGAATTGCCCATCGTTACAATTTTTTGCGAGGCAGTACCTTCGAGGAGTTGATGCCAGTGATCCTCGTGATCATCATCTTGGTGGCGTGGCTCGTCATCCTGGGGCCCAATCTGTTGAGGCGTCGCTCCCGCACCGTGGGCGGAATCAACTCCATCTCCCACTTCCACCGTCAGCTTCGGGTGCTCGAACACTCTGCTCCCCAGCCCCTGGCGACACCGGCCTACCGCCTCCGGGCCGTCGATGGCTCAGGCGTCGCGGTACAGGGAAGCGACGGCACCCCAGGTGGGCCTCCGAAGCTCTCCGTGGTCGGGGCGGATCAGCTGCCTCGCCCGGCCCTGGCCTTCCTGGGGGAGGTCCGGGAGGTCCCGCCGGCTCCGGATCCAGCCGGCACTGATGTCGGTCGGGTCGGATCGCCGGTGACGGGTCGGGGAGCTCTGCCGGACATCGGCCGCACGCCGCCGGTCCGGTCGGTACCCCGGTGCACCCGATGTCCGCCCCGCAACCTGGCTCGCCGTCGCCGGAGGGACACGCTGGTGGTGCTCGGTGGAGTCTTCGTCACCACGGCGCTTCTCGGCTTCATCCCCGGGAGCCGCGGCGGCGTGGTTCCTCACCCTGGTGTCGGGGTTGGTTCTCACTGCATACGTGGCCCTGCTGGTACGTATGCGCCAGATGGCGGAGGAGCGGGAGCGCAAGCTGCACTACCTGCATCCGGAGGTCGGAGAGGGCCTTCCGGACGCCATCGGGCCGTCGGCCACGGCGGTCGGCACCCTGCCGTCCGGTGTCGCTGAACTCCCGGTTCGGGTCAGCGGCCGGTACGCCCATCCCTCCAATCAGGCACTCGCCGCTCGCTGAGCGGTCTCAGCGCTGACCCCGCACCAGGTCGGCACCGGGGTGTCCGGTCGGGCGGAGCCGCCTCGCCGACGGTCGACGGACCGCCAGAGGAGCGGCCGAAGGAGCATCCGGAGAGCGTCCGATGGGAGATGGCACCGGCGTGGCACGGCGTGGCACCAGGTGGCACCGGTGGTCGAGCCGGGCCGTTTCCCGGCTGGATAGGATGCGGCCATGACCACTGACCGCGTGCAGCCCGACTCCTCCTCCGCCGGCCGATCCGACCGGGAACAACTTCGACCACCCGTTGGCCGAGGCCATGGCCCGCCGCGGTCGACGGCAGGGAGCTGCTGAGCCACCCCTTCTACCTACGGTGGCAGGCCGGCGAACTGGCCCCGGGAGAGCTGGCCGAGTACGCCGTCAACTACCGGGCCTTCGAGGCGGCCCTGCCCGTGGTCCTGACCGCGGTGGTGGAGCGGCTGCGAAGCCAGGGCGAGGTGGAGGCGGCCGCCACGGTGGGCCAGAACCTCGACGACGAGCTGGGTCGGCCCGAGCCGCACCTGGCCCTCTTCGACCGCTTCGCCGCCGCCCTCGAGGCCCGCGGCCTCCGACCGCCGGGCCCGGCCGCCCAGGCTCTGGTGGCCACCTACGCCGACCTCGTGGCCGACGGCCCCGTGGCCGCCTGGCCGGCCTGGCCGCCTACGAGACCCAGGCGGCGGCCATCGCCACCACCAAGGGTGACGGACTGCGCCGCTGGTACGGGATGGACGCCGCCGGCACGGAGTTCTGGGACGTCCATGCCGGCATGGAGGCCGACCACGGCGACTGGGCCCTCGACGCCCTGGCCCTCCTGGGCGCCGACCCCGCCGAGGTGGCCGGGGCCGCCCGGCGCGGCGCCGACGCCTGGTGGGCGCTTCCTCGACGAGCGTGAGGCCGAGGCCCCGATCCGGGCATAGAACGGCCCATCGGCCGCCCGCAGCATTCCCCGGCTCCGCTCCCCCCGCCCTCGTCGGGCTGGTCCGGCCCGTCGGGCCCGGGTCCGTCGGTCCCTAGAGAGACTCCGCTGGTCTCACGCCCCCGGTCAGGTGGGCTTCAGCCGAGGTCGGTACCGACCACCGAGACGAACGAGACCATCTCGCCGGGGTAGCCGCCCGAGGTTGTGGGTGAGGGCGAGGGTCCGGTCGGTGTGGATCTGGCGCTCGGGGGTGGCCTCGCCCCGGAGCTGGAGCCAGGTCTCGAAGAACATCCGCAGCCCCGACGCCCCCACCGGGTGCCCGAAGCTCTTGAGCCCGCCGTCGGGGTTGACCGGGAGCTCGCCGTTGCGGTCGAAGGTGCCGGCCAGCACCTCCTTCCACGCCGTGCCCCGCTCGGCGAAGCCGAGGTCCTCCATCAGCACCAGCTCGGTCGGGGTGAAGCAGTCGTGCACCTCGGCCATGGCCAGCTGCCGACGGGGGTCGGTGATCCCGGCCTGGCGGTAGGCGTCCTCGGCGGCGCGGGCGCACTCGGGGAACCAGGTGTAGTCGTACTCGGGGTCGATGAGGCCCGAGCCGCTGCCGGCCGAGAAGGACAGCGCCTTGATGTAGAGCGGCTTGTCGGTGTAGCGGTGGGCGTCCTCGGCCCGGACCACGATGGCCGCCGCCGCCCCGTCGGCCACGCCCGGCGCAGTCGAACACCCCGAGCCGCCCGGCCACCCGCGGCGAGGCGCAGATGGTCTCGGTGGAGACCTCCTTGCGGAACTGGGCCCGCGGGTTCTGGGCCCCGTTCTGGTGGTTCTTCCACGAGATCCGGGCCAGCACCTCGGTCAGCTCGTCCTCGCCCACCCCGTACTTCTTGCCGTAGGCCGGGGCCACCATGGAGAACATGGCCGCCGCGGTCAGGGTGCGGGCGGTGCCGTCGCCGGGGATGGGGAAGGCGTTGAGGCCCTGGTAGCCCGGAGTCCTTGACCTTCTCGGCCCCCACGGCCATGGCCACGTCGTAGGCCCCCGAGGCCACGGCGTAGGCCGCGGCCCGCAGGGCCTCGGACCCGGTGGTGCAGTAGTTCTCCACCCGGGTCACCGGCTTGCCCTCCAGCTGCAGCGGGCGGGCCAGGGTGATCCCGCTCATGCCGGACTGGGCGGTGCCGAACCAGTAGGCGTCGACGTCGTCCTTGGTCACGCCGGCCGAGGCGAAGGTGTCCTCGCGACGCCTCGATGATCAGGTCGTCGAGGCTCTTGTCCCAGTGCTCGGCGAACCGGGTGCACCCCATGCCGACGATCGCCACCCGGTCCTTGATCCCATGCGATCCCATTGCCTGTCTCCTTGTGCTCGGCATCCTATTGGCCCCGATCGGACCGGCCCGACGGTGCGCTCGATCGGTCCCGTGGGCCCGGCCGTCCGTCCGTTCGGGGAGTCCGGCTCGACCGGCCGTGCCGCCAGCGGCCGTCGCCGGTCCGGACCGGCTTGGCCTTCCAGAAGTAGTCGTGGATGCCGTCGGCGGTGAACAGCCTGCCGGAAGGTCATGGCCACCCGGTCCCCGATGTCGACGGTGTCGGGGTCGACGTCGGTCAGCTCGACCGGGAACCGGCCGCCGCCGTCGAAGTCGAGCACGGCGAAGACGATCGGGGGGCTGGGCGAGTAGGCCAGGCGGTCGATGGTGTAGGTGGCGATGGTGGCCTCGGTGTCGGCCCGGTCCACCGGGTCCATGTCGTCGACCGCCCCGCCCTTCATCGAGACCCGGGACGGGGGCAGGTGGACCGCCTCGCTGGTGCGGTCCTTCGAGCCCACGAACCCGAACTTCCACTCCTCGTTGCGCCAGGCCGCCGAGGACGAGACCCGCTGGGGCTCGGGGCGCCGGGGCGGCTCGGGGGTGACCATGCCCCGCCAGCTGAGGAACTTGCCGTAGGGGAGGTCGGCGGCGGCGGCGATCTGGTCGGCCACCGGCTCAGGGGCCGACCACGCCTCGAGCGCTCCGGTGGTGCGGAACACCAGGACGTCGGCCCCGTCGGCCAGCGCCACCACGGCCAGGACCTGCCCGGGCTCGGCCTGCTCGACCATGGAGGCCAGCACCAGGCCCGGGTGGGCGGCACCGGTCTGGCCCACCGTGGCGGTGAGGTCGTCGGCCAGGGCACCGTCCCGCAGCCCGAGCTTGCGGGCCAGGGCCTTGACCGCCCGGCCGTGCATGCCGGTGACCGCCACCCGGTCCACCTGCTCGGCGGTCAGCCCGACCGCCTTCAGTGCCGACTCCCACGCCTCGGTGCCCGAGGGGGACGTAGCGGGTCTCGCCGAAGCGCTCCTCCCACACCTTGGACCGGCGGTCGCCCGCCGTCCGCCAGCGGTCGAGGAACTCGTCGCTGACCGAGGCCCCGCCCAGGTACTCGGCGATCACCGGGCGTGCCCGGCCCGTCGTCCCCGACCAGGACGGCGGCGGCCCCGTCCCCGCCCGAGGCCTCGTCGGCCGAGGTGGGGAGGCCGTCGCGCAGGTCGGCCAGCACCACCAGGGTGGTGCCGGTGCCGGTCGGCGCCCAGGGCGGTGCGCAGGGCACCGGCACCCGACCGGAGCGCCCCGCCGAAGTCGAAGGCGGCCACGTGGCTCGGCTGGCGGAGGGCGGCGTGGATGGTGGTGGCGTTGGTCTTGTCCAGGTAGGCCGGGGTGGCGGTGGCGAACCAGAGTGGCGTCGGGGGCCGGCGCCGGGACGGACCGGAGGGCCAGGCGGGCCGCCTCCACCCCCATGGTGGTGGTGTCCTCGTCGTGGGAGGCCACCGAGCGGGTCCCCTTGCCGCCCCCGGAGCCGAACAGCTGGGCCACGGCCGACCGCTGCAGGCGCCGATAGGGGACGTACCCGGCGATGCTGACGATGCCTCTCATCTGCTGTGGTGGTCCCTTCGTCCGGCTGACGGCGTGAATGCGGTGAATGCGGTCGATGCGGCGATGCGGTCGATGCGATCGTGCCCAGGCTGCCGGTGACTCGGCCACCATCCCGCCGGGCCCGGTTCCTCCGGGCATCCGGCGCCGGCCGAGGGGACTGCTGGCCCCGGCTGCCCGCTCATCCTATGATGTCCACAGTATCTGACGGTCAGTCAGGAAACCACCGCGGCGCCCGCCGCACCCGGACGATGGAGGCCCACCATGGATTTCGAGTTCACTCCCGAGCAGCTCGAATTCGTCAAGGAGGTCGAGGAGTTCCTCGACGCCAACGACGATCCCGAGGTCTTCGACGTCACCCGCGAGAACATGGCCCAGATCGTCGACACCCCCCTGCGGCCGCCAGTTCATGGCCAAGGTGGGCGAGCAGGGGTGGCTGGGCATCACCTGGCCCGAGGAGTACGGGGGCAAGGACGGCGAGGGCATCTACGAGTACCTGCTGAACGAGGCCCTGGCCGCCCGGGGCGGACCGCAGATCGGCAAGGGCGTCGGCATCATCGGCAAGACCATCATCAGCCACGGCAGCGAGCAGCTCAAGCAGGAGTTCCTGCCCCAAGATCCTGCGCAACGAGGTGGAGTTCGCCGTGGGCTACTCCGAGCCCAACGCCGGGTCGGACGCCGCCTCCATGCAGCTGAAGGCCACCAAGGTGGACGGGGGCTGGCGCCTCAACGGTCAGAAGACCTGGACCACCTCGGCCCACTTCGCCGACTGGTACTGGGTGGGGGCCCGCACCGACCCCGAGGCCCCAAGCACCACGGGATCACCCTGTTCCTGGTGCCGATGGACCACCCCAACATCACCGTCAAGGGCATCTGGACCATGGGGGACGAGCGGACCAACGAGGTCTACCTCGACGACGTGTTCGTGCCCGACGACTACGTGGTCGGCGAGCTCAACAAGGGCTTCCAGTACATCTCCGAGGCGCTCGACCTCGAGCGGTTCACCCTGTTCACCTACTCGCCCATCGCCCAGCGGCTGGACCTGCTGACCGAGTACGTGAAGGGCGCCACCCGGGACGGCGAGCCGCTGAAGGACGACGCCGTGGTCCGGTCGCAGATCGCCCAGCTGCACACCGAGGCCGAGGTGGCCCGGGTGCTCGGCCTCAAGTTCGTGTTCGCCTCGTCGCAGGGCGGCGCCCCGCCGACCTCGGAGGCCTCGGAGTACAAGCTGTTCACCACCGAGTACTCCCGGCGGCTGGCCAACGCCTCGATGGACATCGGCGGCCCGGGCGCCCAGCTCCGGGTGCGGGACGAGGACGCCCCCATGGCGGGCCGGTCGGAGTCGACCTACCGGTACACGGTGATCGACACCATCGGCGGCGGCGCCTCGGAGATCCAGAAGAACATCATCGCCCGCCGCAAGCTCGGCCTGCCCAAGAACTTCTGATCCGGCCCTCCCGAACCGAACCCGACGTCGACTCCGAACCCGTGACCGAAACGCCCACCGCCCTGCCGTCGCGCCGTCCCCCGACGGCCGACCGCGGTCGTCGTCGACCGCCGGCTCGGGCCCTGCGCCACCGGAGGCCCCGGCGGACCGCTGCGCGGCGTCACCGTGCTCGACCTGGCCACGGTGGGCCCGGCCGCCCGGTGCACCCGGATCCTGGCCGACTACGGCGCCACGGTGGTCAAGGTGGGGGCGGTGCCCGGTCGGGGCGCCGAGCCCATCCGCCCGCCGTTCTACGCCTACAGCGGCGCCCGGTACCTCCAGCACACCGCCATCGACCTGAAGGACCCCGACGGGCGGGCCGCCTTCCTGGCCCTGGTGGCCACGGCCGACGTGGTGGTGGAGAGCTTCCGGCCCGGGGTGGTCGACCGCCTGGGCATCGGCTTCGCCGACCTGCAGGCGGTCAACCCGCGGGTCATCCTGTGCTCGACCACCGGGTACGGCCAGTACGGCCCCCACGCCGGCTGGGCCGGACACGACATCAACTACCTGGCCGTGGGGGGCTACCTGGCCACCACCGAGCCCCGGGCCGACGGCGGGCCCGCCGGTGCCCGGGGCCACCATCGCCGACGCCGCCGGCGGCGGACTGCAGGCGGCCCTGGCCGTGATGGCCGCCCTCATCGGCCGGGGCGAGCAGGGTCCGGGCACCCACCTCGACGTGTCCATCGCCGACGGCGTGCTGTGGCTGACCTCCCTGGCCGTGGACGAGCACCTGGCCACCGGGGCCCCGGTGGGGCCGGGCCACAACATCATCACCGGCCGGTACGCCTGCTACGACACCTACCGGGCCGCCGACGGCGGCTGGCTGGCCGTCGGGGCCATCGAGCCCAAGTTCTTCGCCAACCTGTGCCGGCTCCTCGGGTGTCCGCAGTGGATCGGCCACCAGCTCGACGACGGGGTCCAGGACGACATCCGGGCCGACTTCCGGGCCGCGTTCGCCACCCGGGACCGCGACGCCTGGGTGGCCGAGCTGGCCGGGGCCGACACCTGTGTCACCCCGGTGCTGTCCGTCGAGGAGCTGGTGGACGACGAGCAGTTCGGCGCCCGCCACGCCATCGTGGAGGCGGTCGACGGCACCGACGGACGGCAGCGCTCCGGCCGCGGTTCCGCCAGGTGGGGCCGGTGCTGGCCGGCATGGCGCCGGCCCCCCGAGCCGGTGGTGGCGGGCGATCCCGAGCCGCTCCGACACCGACCGTCTCCTGCTGGCGGCCGGCCTGACCGCCGAGCGGATCGCCGAACTACGAGACAAGGGGGTGGTGGCGTGAGCGCCATCGGGGAAGCCGACATCGCCGGCCTGATCGGGGTCGAGCAGTACGAGGAGCGGGGCGAGTTCCCCGTCGAGCAGGGGTACGTGTGGACCACCTGCTCGTCGGTGGAGAACGGCAACCCGCTGTTCTGGGACGAGGCGGTGGCCGAGGAGGTGACCGGGGGGCCGATCGCCCCGCCGACCATGGTGTCGGTGTGGTTCCGGCCCCACCACTGGGCCCCGGACCGGACCACCCAGGCGACTGCCCCTCCAGGTCCACTTCGACCTGAAGGAGGGCCTCGGCCTCCCCGAGGCGGTGATGAGCGACAACACCATCGTCTTCCACGAGCCGGTCCGGCCCGGCGACCGGCTGGTCACCCGCCAGATCCTGCGGTCGGTGAGCGACGAGAAGACCACCCGGCTGGGCACCGGCCGGTTCTGGGTCATCGACGTGGAGTACCGCAACCAGCGCGGCGAGCTGGTGGCGGTGGAGAGCTACACCGGCTTCGGCTACCGCCGGGCCACCGAGGGCGCCGACGGCTCGACGGGCGCGGGCCGGGGGACCGGTCATGAGCGCCACCCTCACCCGCCGGCTGCACGGCACGGTCTCGGTCGGCGACGAGCTCCCCGAGCTGGCCTACCCGGTCACCGCCACCACCGTGGTGCTCGGGGCCCTGGCCGCCCGGGACTGGCGGCCCATGCACCACGACAAGGACTTCGCCGTCCACCGCAACGGCACCCGTGACATCTTCCTCAACACCCCCAACCTGGCCGCCTGGTTCGAGCGGTTCATCACCGACTGGACCGGGCCCTACGGCCGCCTCCAGCGGGTGACGTTCCGGATGCTCGGCTCCATCTTCCCCGGCGACACCATGGTGTTCCGGGGCACGGTGACCGACACCGGGGTGGACGAGGCCGGGTGCGGCTGGGTGGCCATCGACATCTCGGTGTCGGTGGACGGCGACACCAAGACCACCTGCACGGCCCGGGTGGCGCTGCCCGGTGACCGACGACGACAACCCCTGGGCCCGCAAGGGCGACCGGTGGCAGCCGTGAGCGCCCGTGCCCGCCCGCCGACGGGCCCGACTCCGCGCCCGGACCCTGCCGACCGCGTCTGCCCGCCACGACTCGAAGAACCCGAACAGGAGAGCTGACCATGTTGGACCTGCAATTCAGCCCGGAACAGGAGATGCTGCGCGAGACGGTGCGGGGCGTGTGCGCCGCCACCAGCCCGCTCAGCGTGGTCCGGGAGCTCGAGGACGACCCCATCGGCTACTCGCCCGAGCTGTGGAAGCAGCTGGCCCACCTCGACCTGATCGGCCTGCAGCTGCCCGAGGAGTTCGGCGGCTCGGGCATGTCGGCCGTCGAGAGCGTGGTGGTCTACGAGGAGTTCGGGCGCTCGCTGGCCCCCTCGCCCCACTTCGTGAGCTCCGTCCTCTCGCGGCGGGGCCCTGGCCCGGGCCGGGAGCCGGGAGCAGAAGGAGGAGTGGCTGCCCCGCATCGTCACCGGCGAGGCCATCCTGACCCCGGCGTGGCTCGAGCCCGAGAACGGCTTCGGGCCCAAGGGCGTCCAGGTCCGGGCGGTGCCCGACGGCGACGGGTTCGTCCTCACCGGCACCAAGCGCCACGTGGCCTTCGCCCAGGCGGCCACCGCGCTGGTGGTCCTGGCCCGGACCGGCGACGGCGGCCGACGCCGTCGACCTGTTCCTGGTGGACCCCGCCGCCCCGGGCGTGACCCTGACCCAGCAGATGTCCATCGCCTCGGACGCCCAGTACCGGGTGGACCTCGACCAGGTCCGGGTGACGGCACGCCGACCGCATCGGCGCCGGCGGGCCGCGGCTGGGCGACCTGGGACGCGGTCATGCACGACGGGATCATCCTGGCCGCGGCCCAGGCCGTGGGCGGGGCCCAGTACGCCCTGGAGATCACCGTGCAGTACGCCAAGGACCGCCAGCAGTTCGACAAGCCGCTCGGGGCCTTCCAGGCGCTGGCCCACTACCTGGCCGACGCCGCCACCGCCGTGGACGGGGCCGAGGTGCTGGTCCACGAGGCGGCCTGGGCCCGGTCGGAGGGCCGGAGCGTGGCCAAGCTGGCCCCGATGGCCAAGCTCTTCGCCTGCCAGACCTTCCGGGACGTGACCGCCACCGCCCAGCAGATCTTCGGCGGCATCGGCTTCACCGTCGAGTTCGACATCCAGCTCTACTTCCGGCGGGCCAAGCAGCTCCAGATCTCGTGGTGGGACACCCGCGTACCTCGAGGAGCTGGTGGCGGCCGCCGTCCTCGACGCCTGACCGGCCGCGGCGCCGACCCGGTCCGTGGCCCGGGGCGGGCACCGGCCCGCGGTGATCCTTCCGGTCCGACCCCATGGTTGCGCTACGGTCGATTGGGCGATCCGGCGAGGATCGGGCGCCCGAAGACCAGGGGGAGACGGCATGAGCACGGAGAGCGCAGTGGCCGGACAGTCGGCAACCGGGGGCGAGGGAGCCTCCGCCCACGGAGCCGCTGTTCCGGTTCCTGTTCGTCCACGAGATCGACGAGTACCCGGCCAACGGCAAGCGGACCGGCTACCTGGCCCTGGCCGTCCTGGCCACCATCGTCCTCTACTACACGTACTACACGCAGACCGGGGTCACCCCCAACATCCTGCAGAACTACCACATGTCGTTCAGCTTCTACGTGTGGATCGTGATCATCTCCAACCTGATCGGCGCCTTCGCCTCGCTGCCGGCCAGCAAGACCGACAAGCTGGGTCGGGCCAACGTCATCATCTACGGCCTGCTGATCATCGGTCTGCTGGTGGCCGTCGGGGTGCCGCTGGCCTCGGGTAAGTGGGGCTTCGCCATGGTCATCTGCGCCCTGGGCCTGGTGGAGGGGGCCATCCTGGTGGCCACGCCGGCCATGGTCCGGGACTTCAGCCCCCAGGTGGGCCGGGCCTCGGCCATGGGCTTCTGGACCGTGGGCCCGGTGGCCGGCAGCCTGATCACCAGCATCGTGGCCGCCAACACCCTCGACCACTTCCTGAAGAACGCTCCCGATCACCGGGTGGAAGAGCCAGTTCGTCATCTCCGGGGTGACGTCCATGGTGGTCTTCGTGATCTGCCTCTTCCTGATGAAGGACCTCTCGGCCAAGCTCCGCGACCAGCTGATGGTCTCGGCCCAGGACCAGGCCCTGGTCGAGGCCAAGGCCCGGGGCCTCTCGACCGAGGAGGTGCTGTTGGCCACCACCCGGCCGTGGCAGCAGATCCTCAAGTGGGACCTGGTCGGCTCGGCCTTCGGCATCGCCGTCTTCCTGCTGGTGTACTACGCCGCCTCGGGCTTCTTCACCATCTACTACTCGACGGTCTTCGTGAACCCCAACGGCCTCAACTTCACCGTGGCCCAGGCCAACCATCTGAACGAGTGGTTCTGGGCGGCCGACGCCGTGGCCCTCATCGTGTTCGGCGTGCTCTCCGACCTGCTGAAGGTGCGCAAGCCGTTCATGCTGGTCGGCGCCGTCGGGGCCATCGTCACCCTGATCGTCTTCCTCAACCAGACCACCCACCCCCACACCAGCTTCTACACGCTGGTGGGCATCGAGGTGGTCCTGGCCGCCTTCCTCTCGCTCTGCTACGCACCGTGGATGGCCGGCTACACCGAGATGGTGGAGGCCAAGAACCCGGCCCTGGTGGGCACCGGCCTGGCCCTGTGGGGGTGGATCCTGCGACTGGTGGTGGGCATCTCGTTCATCTTCCTGCCGCTGGTCATCACCTCGGTCAGCCCGATCGTGGACAACCAGCCGGTCGCCACCCAGACCATTCCCGGGACGCCCTACAGCGCCCAGACGTTCCTGGCCGCCCATCCGGCGTCGGTGGACGTTCGCCCAGGAGCACGCGGCCTTCCTCGGGGTGCTCAACGAGCCCCAGAACGCCTCGGCCGTGGCCGCCCTGGCTGCCGACAAGAGCGCGGCCAACCTGGCTCGCGTGGCGCTGCTGATCGGGCCGAAGAACACCGCGCTCGCTGGTCAAGTACAACACCCAGCTGACCACCCTGGTGGTGCCGTACCAGAAGGAGCTCAACTACCTGTCGACGAATCAGGCCGCCCTCACCGATCTCCAGAACGGTCTGGCCAAGTCGCCCAAGCAGTGGCAGCACTGGTTCTGGGTGTGCGTCGGGGGCATGGTCGTGTTCATCCCGACCATCTGGCTCAACCGGGGCCGGTGGAGCCCGAAGCGGGCCCGCGAGGACGAGGCCAAGCACGAAGAGGATGTCGCCCGGGAGCTGAAGGAGCTGGTCGGAGCCGGCGTCTGAGGGGTCCCACCATCAGGGTCCGATGGTCGGGGTGCTGGCGTCAACAGGCCCGCCCTGGCGGCGCCCCACGGTGGTCGCCAACGCGGTCCGAGAGTGCCGCCCACCGGTCGAAGGGGAACAGGGGACGAGCGGGGGCAATCGGGAGTCACGGGCGGAGCTTGGGCTGACCACGGGCGACGCCCTCCCCAGAGGGTGCGGCGCGCCCGGTCAGAACAGTGGTGGGCTCGGCCCTGATGCCGGTGGCGTGCCACCCGGGCGTGGGCGCCTCCGCTTCCGCTTGGAGGCCCGCGGGACCCTGGGGTGGTCCGGTGGGTCGAACTGCCACTGCCCGTCGTCATGGGAGAGCACCCAGTGCTGGTATGTCCTCAGGTCGTGATGGTGCTGGCAGAGCCGAGCGAGGTTCTCGTAGGAGGCGACACCGCCGTCGGCGTAGTCGACCTGCCAGTGGTCCTTCTCGAGCCCAAGTCGCTTTCCACACCCCGGCACCACACAACATTGGTCCCGCTCGTTGATGGCGGCCAGAAGAGGGGTGGGGATGGACCGCCGTGGATGGACCACGGTCAGGACGTCGACTCCCTTGGTTACGAACAGATCGAGCAGGGCATGACCGAGGAGCTCGGTTGCCCATGGCACCGAAACCGGGCCGACGCCGGGAATCTCGCATACCTCGTCCCCTTCCACCGCGCCGCGGATGAGGGACTCGTAGTTCACCCGGACAGAGACGTGGGCCCGGGGCTCGGGGGCACGGCAGTCGGTCTGTCCTGCCGCAGTGTTCCCTCGAGCATCGGCCGCCTCGGACCGGGCACCCGGCTGCTTCCTCGATGAATCACCAGGCAGCAGACCTACCCCGGTGACCAGCGCCTGGAGAGCGTCAGCCCTGTAGGCGCCGACGTCCTCCATCCGACCTTCCCGCCGGGCTTGGTGGAAGAACCGCTCGGTCTGCAGCTCGAGGTCCGCCTTCAGCCGGGCCCCGGCCTCCGGCGAGAACAAGGCCCTCAGGCCGAAGGCTCCGTCGGAGTCGGTGAACGTCCAGCACCGGCGCTTGGCATGGAGGGCCCTGGCGTGGCGGACGGCGTCCTCGGGAGAGCGACCTTCGGACTTGGCCCGAAGGCAGCGGTCCTTCAGTTGGTGGACACTCTCCCGCTCGGCTCGTTCGACCAGTTCGTCTTCCGAGGTGGGGTTGACCTTGACCGCATCGGTCACCAACTTGACCTGCTCCGAGGTGAGCTTCCCGCCCCGGAGGGCATCCTCCACCGTGGGCTGGGAGGCCAGGGCCTCGCCGACCTTCAACAGGCTCTTGGCCTCCCCCTTGGTGGACCCGGTGATCGCCGACAGCCACTCGTCGGGTGTGCGGTGCCCGGAGAGGAGGTGGACGTTGCCTGAGGTGGCCCGGGTGGCCGCAAGTGTCTTCCCGGCTGTCCCGAACCGCACGATCTCCTCGAATACCCCGACCAGGGAGGCCGCGTCGGCAACGGAGAAGCGGTCGGGAGCGAAGGTGGCCATGAACGACGCCAGTCCGTCGCGGGAAGTGAGGAGTTCGCGGGCGTCACTGGGGCTCGGGTTGATGGTTTCGGAGGTCGCCGCCGCCATGAACAGTATCCAAGCAGGCGGGTGTCACATCGGGTCCCGACCGGGAGGATCGACCAGGCTGGAGCGATATCGGGTCCCTGAGGCGGGCTTCACGCCGTCGGGTCGCACCGCGGATCTACGGTGGACGGCGTGGAGCACCTTGTCGAGCGCCGATCCGGATTCGCGGTGGTCGACGTGGAGACCACCGGCTTCGTCCCCGAGGAGGAGCGGATCGTGGAGATCGGCGTGGTGGTGCTCGATGCCGAAGGACGGGAGATGGGCACATTCGGCACCCTGGTCGACCCGGAGTGCGACCCGGGTCCCACCCATGTCCACGGCATAACGCCATCGATGGTGGCCGGCGCTCCGACCTTCGCCAGGATCCGGCCCTACCTGGCCGCGCTGCTGTCGGGCCGGGTGGTGGTGGGTCACAACGTGGACCAGTTCGATCTGGCCTTTCTGCGGGCCGAGAGCCGCAGGATCGGGGGTGAGGGCGCTGGTCCCGGGTCCGCTGGCCACCGTCGACACACTGACGTTGGCCCAACAGCACCTGGGCATGCGAGGTCGGGCCACCCTGGCCGACTGCTGCTCGCACTTCGGGCTGAGCTGGGCCCAACATCACTGCGCCCTGGGCGACGCCCGGGTCACCGCCGCCCTGTTCCGCTCGGTGCGCGACCAGCTCGGGGACGAGGCACTGGGTCTGGGCGGGGCCATGGATTGGGCTCGGAGCACCGGCTGGCTCGGTCGGTGCGATGCTCCGCCAGTGGCGGTGGCACGGACCGGCCCTCCGGTCCTGACGAGACTGACGAACTGAGGCTCGACCACTCGGCGTGCCCGCCGACGGCCTGCCGGCCGGTCGGGCGTGCCGACACCCACCGACGCTGCGCCCGATCAGGCGGTGGGGCCGGTCCCGACTGAGGGAACCGTTTCGACTGAGGCAACTGCTTCGACCGAGTGGGCCGTCTCCACGGATTCCACTGGCGCGTCGGCCGACCCGCCACCGACCGAAGCTCGGTGCCGGGCACTGCCCAACATCTCGTCCAAGGTCACCGGCCTCGTGGGTCCCCGCCACGAGGGGGGACCGGGCCAGGATGACCACGCCGGCCACCAGCACGCCCAGGGCCGCCACCTCGAGCGGGACCCATCCGCCCGCCCGGAGCTTGTCGTGGAACAGGGTGATCCCGAGGACGATGCTGACCAGGGGGTTGATGGTGACCAAGGTGGTCCGCGAGGCGGTGATGGGCCCGGCGTGCAGGGCGTTCTGGAGGAGGAAGACCGTGCCCAGTCCGCAGACGGCCAGCATGTAGGGCTGGAAGTGGGTGAGCACGTGTCCCCATCCCTGCGGTGGTGTAGGTGGTGATGGCCTTGGTCAGGGCGGCGGTGTAGGCGGCGGTCACTGCGGTGGCGGCTCCGAAGGACGCCGCCCGCCACCACCGGGGGCCACGGAGGGCGGCCACGACGAATCCGGCGATGGCGGCCAACAGGATGACCGTCGCCACCAACCACTGGTGGTTGCTCGGGATGGCGTTGCCACCCTTCGGGGCGGCGACGAGGAAGAAGCCCCCGAGTCCGGCCACGATGATCAGGGATCCGAGCCACTCCTTCCAGCCCAGGCGGTAGCGGAACCAGACCCCGAGGATGAGCAGCAGGAAGAGCAGCTCGGTGGTGAGAACCGGCTGGACCACACTCAGCTCACCGAAGCGCAGGGCGGTGGCCTGCAGCCCGAAGACCACCAGCATGAGGGCGAAGCCGATGAGCCAGATGCCCCGCTTGATGGCGTGCCGCATCAGGGAGAGCCGCATGGTGGTCGACTCCGGCGCCGTCTCCACCCCGATCCGCTGGAGGACCGAGGTCAGGGCGTTGACGAAGGCGGCGCTGGCTGCCAGGACATAGGCCACGCCCTTGTTGTAGCCCAGAATCCGGTCTCGGTGCCGGTCCGTCGCCGCCGGCGGCGGCGCGGTGTCGCTGTCGGCGAACCTCGGCGAGAGCTCAGTCCTGGGTTGTGCGCCAGGCCGACCAGGCCCGATACCCGCCGACAAGGTCGCTCACCGGCGCGGTAGCCGAGGTCGGCCAGGGACTCGGCGGCGAGCGAGGAGGCGTAGCCCTCCGAGCAGACCACCACCACCGGGCGGTCGAAGCCGGTGGCCTCGGGCAGCCGGTGGGGGCCGGTCGGGTCGAGCCGCCACTCGAGCACGTTGCGCTCCACCACCAGGGCCCCGGGCAGCGCACCCTCGCGGGAGCGCTGGGCGGCGGGGCGGATGTCGACCACCAGTCCGCCGGCTGCCACCACCTCGGCCAATCCGCAGGGCTCGGTCCGTCTGGATCCGCCGACGGGCCCGGGCCACCAGGTCGTCGGCCGACGGGCTCATCGGCCCATCATCCCTTCACAACGGTTTCGCACGACGGATCCCTCACGACGGATCGTGGTCGCTGGTGACGTCGAAGGGCCCGACCGGGGGGATGTCCTCCGTGCGCACCCGGTCGAGCCGGCCGGTCGGGGACAGCTCGTAGTAGCTCATGGTGGTCAGACGGGGTCCGTAGACGTGGACGCTGATGGCCTGCCCGTCACCGTCGTTGATCAGGTCGTGCACGTAGTGGGGCCCGAAGCGGCGGTGCTCACCGGCGGTCACCTGGCGGGTGCCGATCAGGGCCACGCCCTGCTCGGTGGTGCGCACCGTGGTCTCGGTGAGGGAGCCGGAGGCCACCACCACGACGCCGCTGGACGGGCCGTGATCGTGGAGCTCGATGCGACCGCCCGGGGGCCAGCCGATGGCCCACGCTTCGAACAGGTCGGTTACCGCCAACAGGACCCACGAGCGCTCAGTGGTCGCCTGGAGCTCGCTGATGGCCGGGGCCGACACGGCGAATCCCTCGGCGATGGGCAGCAGGTCGACCCTCCGGCGGGCGCTCGAGGTGGTCGGGGCGAGTGCCCTCGATCCGGCCGGCAGTCCGTCGCACCGGTGACGGGGGAGGGGGGACCCCCGGTCCGGCCGGCAGTCCCTCGGAGCGATTGGGGGACGTTGCGGAGGGACTGCCGCCGGATCGAGGTAGGCAAACGCCATGCCGACACTGTAGACAGCAAAAGTCGACTAATCAAGTCGATTTTATATGAAACAAATGTCGGAGTGCTCCTGGCCCGTTCCCATGCCGCCTCGATCCGGAGTCCGCACGGCCTCCCGGCCCACCACGCTCCGGCGGTCAGGGGCCTGGACGAGGTAAATCGAGCGATTCGACCGAAGCCAGCCGGATCGATCGGGGAGTGCCGTATCAGCAGGCGGCAGCGTCGGAGGTCGGTTTGACGTCGTCCAGGTCGTCGTCGATCGAGCCGGCATCGATCGAGCCGGCATCGATGGACGAGGCGAGAGGCCCGTCCTCTGGATCAGGCATTGCGCCCGGGCCGGCTCGGCCACCGTCGGCCATGTGCAGCCCGAGCGAGTAGCCCTCGAGGAACACCTCGGCCTCGTGCTGTCGGGGGTAGCGGTCCTCCAGCGACCGGAACCGGGGGGAGTGGTTGGGCTCGAGCAGGTGGGCGAGCTCGTGGACGATGACGGCGTCGAGAACCCAGTCGGGAGCCACCCGGAGCCGATCGGAGATGCGGATCTCGCGGGTCTGGTGGGTGCAGGAGCCCCACCGTTTGCTCTGGTTGGTGGACCATCGGATGGAGGAGGGCTCGACACCCTCGAGGTAGCGCCGGCCGAGGGACCGGGCCCGCTGGAGCAGCGCCTCGTCGGATGCGTGCAGGTGGGGTCGGTGCCGCATGAGGCGGCGGGTGAGGCTCTCGACCATCACATCGCGGTCGGTGCCCCGCAGGTGGGTCGGCACCACCACGACGATGCGGTCGCCTTCCCAGTGGGCGCCGGCGGTCTTCTTCCTCCTTTTGCTCACCCGGACCTCGACGTCGGGATGGAAGAGGGTGGGGGGTTGGGTGGTGTAATTGGTCATGGTGGGCACGGTAGGGCGGGGCTGTGACAGCTTCGGCGGCCCGTCGCACCCCCCTGTCTAGCCGTCGGGCCGCCCCTGCGGGTGCCTCCTGGTTGGGAGGGTCGCAGGAGCTGGTAAGGGGGTCGCAGCGGACGGAAGCACCGGGAAGGCCGGTAGCGCAGTGAGGATGATGAGGGCAGAGAGGGCCGCACCGGACTGCTCCGAAAGCGAGCGACGGTCGTAGACGGCCCAGGAAGAACCGAGGGTCCGGGGTACCCGTTGGGCGCAGACAAGCGAAGTCAGCCAGAAGTGGGATCAGGTAGTGGCGGCGGGGTCCAAGGTCTCGACCTCGTCGGGAGCCTCACGTGGGTAGATCACCCAGTGAAGTCCGGCTGCCACCAGACCGCCGACGAGTGGGGCCAAGATGAACACCCAGAGTTGGCTGAGGGCGGTTCCTCCCACCACCAGCGCTGGGCCGAGGCTTCGCGCCGGATTGACCGACGTCCCGTCAATGGGGATTCCGATCAGGTGGATGAACGTAAGTGTCAGCCCGATCACCAGGCCGGCGGTCAGAGCATTGGCGATCTTGCTGGTCACACCGAGGATCACGAACACGAAGATCGCCGTCATGATCACTTCCGTCAAGAACGCGCCACCCGCGGTGATGTGGATGTGAGACGCCTTTCCGTATCCGTCGGCTCCGAGACCGGTGATCGTCCGGTTGTAGAACGGTGAGAAGCTGAAGACCCACCACAAGAGGAGCGCTCCGAGGATCGCTCCCACGCACTGGGCAACGATGTAACCCACAGCCTCCACGGGGTCGATCCGGCCTGACACCAGGGCCCCGACCGTCACTGCGGGATTCACGTGACACCCCGAGATCGGGCCAAGCACGTAGACCAGGGCCAACAGGACCAGACCGAAGGCGAGCGCGGTGGCCACGATCCCTGCGGACAGGTTGAGGGCGATCCCGGCGAAGGTGAACCCCTTACCGAACGACAGGGTGGCTACGCCGCAGGCGAAGAAGACCAGCACTCCTGTTCCCAACAGTTCTGCAGCGAATTTCCGCGGCATACGCGACCTCCAGGGATCCGTGAGTGGGGGCCAAGACGGTCATGCCACTCAGCAAGTGGTAAGGGCAGCTTAGGCTCGGAGGCGGGGAGCTCCCGTGATGGTCGTCACCGGGGCCACCGCTGTGACGAGGCGGACCGGGCGATTTTCCCAGCCCGCTGGCGATCGCTTGGGGCGACGACGACCGCGCCCTCCCCGCCGTTCGGCCCGGCAGCTTGGGTCCGACCTCCCCGAATCGCACCCGGTCCGAACCGCACCCGGTCGCCTTGCCCGGCACCTTGCGCCCCCTACGGACACCGGGAGTGCCCCGCACCCGAATGGGAGCAGGGATGGCTCGACGGTACGATGGAGGCGTGGGCCGCTACTTGACACCCCGGTGCATGGGCATGCACCTCACCTTGCTCGTCCTCCTCCCGGCCTTCGCCTGGCTCACCTGGTGGCAGTTGTCCCGGGCACTCGGCGGCAACACGTTGAGCTGGGCCTACACCTTCGAGTGGCCCCTGTTCGCCGGCTACGCCGTCTACATGTGGTGGCAGCTCATCCACGATCAGACCACGGCAGTGACCCGGCGGGCCCTGCCCTCGGGCTCTGAGCCGGGCTCGGACGCTGGCCATCGGCCGCCTGGTTGGGCGCTCACCGGCGGGCGGAAGAAGAACGTGGCCATCGCGGCCCGGTCCGCCGTCGATGAGGGCTCGCCGGTCCGCGGGGAGCGGTTCGCCGAGCAGACCGCCGAGGAAGCCGCCCGGTTGGCGGCTTACAACCGGTACCTGGCCGATCTCAACGCCGCCGACGCTGAGTCCGCCGCCGGCAAGCGGTGATCAGCCCCCGGTCGGCGGCGAGGACGAGATGCACGGCGCGCTGATCCGCTACCGGGTGATGGCCTTCGTTGTCGGCACCGCCCTGATCCTGTTGACCCTCATTGTCATCGCCCAGGCGTTCGGCGCCGACGTGAAGCGGGAAGCCGAGATCGTGGCTCCGATCCACGGGTACCTCTACATCGTGTATCTGGTCACCGCAGCCGACCTGGCCCGGCGGGCCCACTGGAGGCTGGGGCGGATCGTGCTGGTGGTGGCGGCCGGCTTCGTCCCCACCCTGGCCTTCTTCGTCGAGCACCGCGTCTACCAGCAGATGCAGCTGGAATTCGCCGCCGAGACAATTGCAGGTGATGACGGAGCGGCTGTCGAGGCCGATTCCGTCCCCGTCTCGCCGACTCTGACCGGCCGCGGCCCGGACCTCATCGGAGGGCGGCGTGCTGGTGGTTCAGAGGTCGGATGGTGGTGGATCTGACACGGATCCAGCTCTCCTCGAATGGCCCCACTCCGGCCCTGTGGCCGGAAGGCGCGTCGCGGAGCGTGGGTCAGCGGGCGCCTCGCAGCAGGGTCCCGGGCCGGGCGCCGGTCTCCTCGCCGTGGGCGAAGGTGGTCACCCCGGACTTGATGGTCTCCACGTAGCCGGTGGCGTCCTGGAGGATGCGCCGACCCTGGGCCGGGAGGTCGTCGACCACGGTGGGATCGCCCAGTTGCAGATTGTCGTAGTCGATCAGGTTCAGGTCGGCCATGGCCCCGATCTCGATGGTGCCCCGGTCGGTGAGGCCGTAGAGGCGTGCGGTGTCGTGGGTCTGCTTCTTCACCACCCACTCGAGCGGGAGCCGCTCGCCCCGGGCGCGGTCGCGGGTCCAGTGGGTCAGCATGAAGGTGGGCTGCCCGGCGTCGCAGATGACGCCACAATGGGCCCCGCCGTCGGCCAGGCCGGCCGCAGCCCGGGGATGGAGCAGCATCTCGCGGGCCGGTCCGAGGTCCCCGTCGGAGTAGTTGAGAATGGGCACGTACAGCAGCCCCTGGCCGTCGTTCTCGAGCATGGCGTCGTAGGCCACGGCCAAGGGAGTGCGTCCGGTGGTGGCACCGATGCCGGCCAACGACCGCTCCGGCCCTGGCTCGTATTCGGGGGGGCTGCCCAGGGCGAAGGTGGTGCGATAGGCCTGCTCCATCCGGGCGACGTCCTCGGACGGGGCCTCCCAGCCCACGATGGCCTCCCGGAACTCCGGTGTCCGCAGGGTCTTCACGAACGCCTCGGGCGGAAGCCCCTTGGCCTTGAGCTCCCGGTAGGCGGGGATCAGGTCGAACAGGCTGTAGGTGGTGAAGTGGCCGGAGAGCAACCCGGTGGCCCGGCCGGCCACCTGGGGCCACAGGTCGGCGCCCTCGTCCACGGCCCGCAGCGACTCGTCCATCAGCTCTCGCCAGAGGCCCGGTGCCGCGTCCACCTGCAGCAGGGCGAAGGTGACCGGCCGGTGGATGGCGGCCGACAGCCGGCGCATCCAGTCGACCTCCTTCCTGGGTCCCACGATGTCCTCACCGGCCGACCCCATGGGCGCCAGTTCGAAGACGCCGGTGCCGAGCTCACCGAGGGCACTTCCGATGCCGAACAGCTCGTCCTCGGCGGCGAAGGTGCCGGGTACCGGCTCCCCGTCGATGGCGATGTGGGCGATGGTGCGCGACGTCGAGAACCCGAGGGCCCCGGCGCTGATGGCCTCTTTGACCAACACTTTCATGGCGGCGATGTCCTCGGCCGTGGCCTCCTCGTTGCGTGCCCCGCGTTCTCCCATCACGTAGGAGCGGACCGCCCCATGGGCGATCTGGGTGCCCACGTCCATCGTCCACTTCCTCTGCTCGAGGGCGTCGAGATATTCGGGGAAGGTCTCCCACTCCCAGTGCATCCCCTCGGACAGCGCCGTACCGGGGATGTCCTCCACGCCTTCCATCAGCCCGATCAGCCAATCATGCCGATCAGGGCGGGCCGGGGCGAAACCCACCCCGCAGTTGCCGGTGACGATGGTGGTGACGCCGTGCCAGCTGCTCGGGGCCAGCACCTCGTCCCAGGTGGCCTGGCCGTCGTAGTGGGTGTGGATGTCCACCCAGCCCGGGGTGACCAGCAGGCCGTCGGCGTCGACGGTGCGGTTGGCCGCCTCGCCGGCGAAGGAGCCGACGCCGGCAGATCCGGCCCCGGTTCACGGTGATGTCGGCGACCCGGGCCGGTGCGCCGGTCCCGTCGACGACCGTTCCTCCTCGAATGACGAGGTCATGCATGCTCGGTTCCCCCCTTGGAAGGCTGTCCTGTGATGCTTCCACGGACGCCCGGGCAGCGCAATGACGCGCCAGACCGCCGGTCCGAGTTCTAGCGAGGGGGGATCGAGTAGGTGACCTGGGCCTTGGCCACCATCTCGTCGTGGCCCACCGAGTACAAGGGCCACCTCGGCCACGCCCAGGCGCCGGCCCAACTTGAGCAGGGTGGCCTCGGCCACCACGTCGACCAGGTCCGGCTTGCGCAGGAAGTCGATGTGGAGGCTGGTGGTCACCGACAGTGCCACCGGTCCGATCTGGCCCACGATGACCATCCAGGCGGCGAAGTCGGCCAGCGCCATCAGGGTCGGGCCGGAGACCGTTCCGCCGGGGCGGCTGTGGTTCGAGCCGATGGTCTGGCGCAGGCGGGCGGTGGTTGGTGGTGATGGACTCGACGGACGTAGGGAAGGCTCGTCCCGGGAAGGACCCGTCCAGCATCTGCTGGAGCTCGGCGACGGTCATGGCGGAAGCGGGAGGTCCGGACAGGCCGGGGGAGTCGGGCGAGCCAGGGGCGTCGGTCATGGAGGGGGAGCGTAGCCACCGGGCGGACCGGTCCCGTTGTCGGGCAGACTGGTGCCCCGCCGGGTGCGGCCCGGGCGGACCGCCCGGCACGGATCCGACGGTCCAGGCTGACGAGAGGGGGATGCGTGGAGGAGGAGACCGAGGAGCTGGGCGCCGAGCACCGGGCGGCGGCCGAGCTGGCCGGCGAGGCCGGCAGGTGTACTGGTCGACCTGCGGTCGGGCTCCCTGACGCGGCAAGGAGCTGGGCGCGGAGGGCGACCGTCGATCGCACCGTCTGCTCATGGCCCGGCTGGCCGGACGCTTCCCCGGGGACCGGGTCCGTTCGGAGGAGGCAGACCAGTCCGAGGAGCTCGGTCCGCAGTCCGGGCGGGTGTGGATCGTCGACCCCCTGGACGGCACCCGCGAGTACTCCGAGGGCCGGGAGGACTGGGCGGTGCACGTGGCCCTGGCCGTCGACGGACGTCCGGTGGTGGGGGCCGTGGCCCTGCCCGCCCTCGGCGTCGTCCTGGGCACGGGGAGCCCGCCGCCGCTGGCCCCGCCCCGTGCCGTCCCCCGCATGGTGGTGAGCCGGACCCGGCCGCCCGCAGTTCGTCCCAGTCGGTGGCCGAGCGGTTGGGTGCCGAGACCGTGCCCATGGGATCGGCCGGAGCGAAGATCGCCGCCGTGATCCGCGGCGAGGCCGAGGTCTACGTCCACGCCGGGGGCCAGTACGAGTGGGACTCGGCTGCTCCGGTGGCGGTGGCACTGGCCATGGGACTCCACGCCACCCGACTGGACGGTTCGCCGCTGCGCTACTCCCAGCCCGACCCGTGGCTGCCCGACCTGGTGGTGTGCCATCCGGATCTGGCCCACGCGGTCATGGCCGCCCTGGCGGAGGCCGGCGTGTCGGGAGAGCCTTCGGAGACGAGGCCGTAGGTGAGCCGCGAGCAACGCCGCGGCGAGCAGGTCGAGGGGCGGAATGCGTCGGGTGGAGGACGGCCAGGCGCCCGGCGGTCTTCGCACCGGCCCGCCTCGGGCCGCTCACCCTGAAGAACCGGATCATCAAGTCGGCCACCTTCGAAGGGGCCACGCCCAAGGGGGCAGGTGACCGACGACCTGGTGGCCTTCCACCAGCGGATGGCCGCCGGCGGCGTGGCCATGACCACCGTGGCGTACCTGGCCGTGTCGCCCGAGGGCCGGACCGACCGCCACTGCGTGCTCCTGAGCGACGACGACGTCGACCGGCGCTGCAGCGGGTCACCGAATCCGTGCACGCCGCCGGGGCGGCGGCCTCGGCCCAGATCGGGCACGCCGGGCCGGTGGCCAACGCCCGCTCCAACGGCAGCCCCGTCGCTGGCTCCCAGCCGGCGGATCAACCCGAGCGGGGGGATGACCCGGGCCGCCACCGACCAGGACATCGCCCGGATCACCGAGGAGTACCGCCAGGGCGCGGCAGCTGGCCGTCGAGGCCGGGTTCGACTGCATCGAGATCCACCTCGGGCACAACTACCTGCTGAGCGCGTTCCTGAGCCCCAGGCTCAATCGCCGGAACGATCGGTGGGGCGGGAGCCTGGCCAACCGGGCCCGCTTCCCGCTCCAGGTGGTCGAGGCGGTGAGGGACGCGGTGGGGGACCGGGCCGCGGTCACGGCCAAGCTCAACATGGCCGACGGGGTGGACGGCGGGTTCTGGCTCGAGGAGAGCATCGAGTTCGGGCGAATGCTGGAGGCCGATGGCGCCCTCGACGCCCTCGAGCTCACCGGTGGGAGCTCGCTGTCCAACCCGATGTTCCTGTTCCGGGGCGAGGCCCCCCGGGTGGAGTTCGCCGCCACGCTGCCCGCGCCCGCTGCGGGCCGGATTCCGGGTGGTGGGCTCGACGGTTCCTCCAGGAGTACCCCTTCGAGGAGGCCTACTTCCTTCCCTATGCCCGCCAGTTCCTCGACGCCCTCTCGCTGCCGCTGATCCTGCTCGGCGGCATCAACCGGCTGGACACCGTGGAGGCCGCGCTGGCCGAGGGGTTCTCCTTCGTGGCCATGGCCCGGGCGCTGCTGCGGGAGCCCGACCTGGTCGCTCGGTGGGAGCGGGCGCCACGGACGACGGGCTGTGCATCCACTGCAACAAGTGCATGCCGACCATCTACTCGGGAACCCGGTGCGTGCTGGTCCCTGACCCGAACGCGCTGACACCGTCCGACCGGGCCTGGCAGCCACGGTCAGAGTCGGACGAGGTTGTGACGGGTCGGGGGTGCTCGAGCTCGCGGAGATTGCCGCGGCGCAGGACCAGCCCGGCGACCACGGCCCCGGCCACGAAGATCCCCGATGACCACAGGAATGCCGTGGTGTAGCTGTGCAGGGCCGCGGTCCTCAGGTTCTCGGGCGTGACGGCCCGGCCCACCAGGTAGGCGGAGGCGGCCCCGGCGGCCAGCGTGTTGAGCAGGGCGGTGCCGATGGAACCACCGACCTGTTGGCTGGTGTTCAGGGTGGCCGATCCGACGCCGGCGTCGTGGGGTGCCAGGCCCAGGGTGCCGGTGCTGAAGGAGGGGGCCAGACTGAGCCCGAAGCCGAAGCCCAGCAGGACGATGTAGGGAAGGACGTGGGTGACGTAGGAGCCGTGCAGGCTGACCAGTGCAGCCCGTAGAGGGCCACCGCCGCCATCAGGAGCCCGATGGGCACGATGGGCTTCGGCCCGAACCTGGGCAGGAAGAAGCGGTTGGACACTTGGGCCATGGTGGCCAGCGCAGCCACCATGGGCAGGAAGGCCAACCCCGGTCTTCACCGGGCTGTAGCCCAACGTCCCCTGCAGGTAGTAGGTGAGGAACAGGAACACCCCGAAGATCCCGATGCTGGCGAAGAGCATGGCCAGCATCGATCCCCCGCGGGTCCGACTGAGGACGACGTGGGGAGGCAGTAGCGGGAACTTGGTCCGCAGCTCGAGGAGCGCGAAAACGGCCAGAAGCAGCACACCGAGGACCAGGAACCCGATGGTGAAGGGATTGCTCCATGCGGTGGTCTCGGCATGGGAGAAGCCGAAGACCAGCGAGAACAGGCCGCCGGTGACCAGGGCCAGACCGGGCAGGTCCAGCGGGTCGTGGTCGGCTGCCTTGTCGTTCTTCAGCCACAGGAGGGCGCCGACGGTGGCGATGGCGGCGAAGGCCAGGTTGACGAAGAGGGTCCAGCGCCACGAGGCGTACGAGGTCAGGATGCCACCGAGCAGCAGACCCAGCGCCCCGCCGGCACCGGCGATTCCGCCATAGATGCCGAAGGCCTTCCCCCGCTCGCCGGGGTCGTTGAAGGTGGTGGTGAGAAGGGCGAGGACGGACGGCGCCAGCAGGGCGCCGAAGGCGCCTTGGACGGTTCGGGCGATGACCAGCATGGGAAAGTCGACCGCCGCCCCGCCGATGGCCGAGGCCACGGCGAAGCCCACCAGACCGATGATGAGCGCTCGCTTGCGGCCGATGATGTCGCCGATCCGCCCACCGAGGAGAAGGAGGCTGCCGAAGGCCAGAGAGTAGGCGGTCACGATCCACTGCCGGTCAGCGTTGGAGAAGCCCAGATCGTGCTGCGCGGTGGGGAGGGCGATGTTCACGATGGTGTTGTCGAGGATCACCATCAACTGGGCCACGCCCAGCACGGCCAGGATCCACCAGCGCATGGAGTGGTTGGCCTCGCCGTCGGTCATCGTCTCGGCGCCGGGGGGTTCCAAGGTCTGTGGTCATGGTTACCTCCGTCCTGCTAAATGGAGGTGTTAATTCCGCTTAGCCGGACCTAGCCTACCCAGATATATGGAGGTATCAACTCCGCTTACGCGCAGATATTCCCGATCGAGGGCCTGGTAGGTGGAAGGATCATCGACATGAAGGACACCGAGCCTGATTCGTGCCGGCCCCTGCGGGCCGACGCGGCCCGCAACCGGGAGCGGATCCTGGAGGCGGCTGGAGAGGTGTTCGCGGAGCGCGGCCTCGACGCCACTCTCGACGACGTGGCCCAGAAGGCCGGGCTCGGTGTCGGCACGGTGTACCGGCGCTTCCCTTCCAAGGAGGACCTGGTCGAGGCCCTGTTCGAGAAGGCCGTCCACGAAGTGGTCGCCCTGGCCGAGGAGGCGGAGGCCAAGGAGAACTCGTGGGACGGGCTGGTCTGGTTCCTCGAGGGGGCCACGGAGATGCAGGCCAAGGATCTCGGACTGCGCGACGTCATCCTGCACGGTGGATCCGGTCGGGACCGGGTGTCCCTCGCCCGCCGCAAGATCGTCCCTCCGGTCACCCATCTGGTGGAGCGGGCCCAGCGGGACGGCCACCTCCGCCCGGACTTGCTCGCCACCGACATCCCCATCATCGAACTCATGGTCAGCTCAGTGGCCGCCTACACCAGTTCGGTGGCGCCGGACCTCTGGAGACGGTACCTCTCCATCGTCCTGGACGGTCTCGTCGTCCGCCGGTCCCGGCTACGAGAGTTGGCCCCCGGCCCGTCCCACGCCGTTATCGAGTCGACCCTCCACACCCACAAGTTGCGGAAGATCTGACCTCGGTCGACCGTCGACGGGCCCAGGGTCGAATTCGCCGGGACCACGCGATGGCACTCCAGTCGTCGCCTCGTCGCCTCGTCGCTGGCGTCGGTGACGCCCTTCAGTCCGAGTCCACGTCGGCATCAGCGTCGCCGGGGGTGATCGGTGCGTCTAGGTCCCAGCCCTCTTCATCATCGGTACGTCCGCTGACGACGGGCGCGCCGACCCCGTCCGGATCGTCGATACCCCCATCCAGCGTGGCAATGGATTCGGGGTCGTCGAGTACCGCGTCGGCCTCCTCCAGCTCACGCTCATCGACCTGGAGGGTCGGGTCGAGGGAGGGGTCCAACTCCACGGCCTCGAGGAAACTGGCATCGAGTTCGGTCTTCTCGTCGAAGGCCTCGTCACCCTGTTCGAAGGGCTCGGAGCCGGAGGGCTCATCAGGGGACCATTCGTCGGTAGGGCTCATGCTGGTCTCACGTCTCTTTCGGGGCCGGTGATCCTCTGAGGCGAGCCTACGACCCGTTCGGGGCTGGTCGTGCCGACAGCGAGACAGGCGGATGATCGTGCTCCGCTGAAGCAGGCTAACCGCAGCACAGGCACCAACATCATGGTGGCCAGGGGAGTGGCGGGGCGTTCGGGTCAGGGGCGGTGCGGCCCCGACCCCGGGACTCCAGTGGCTCAAGGGTCGGTCGGCTCCATCGCCCTGCTGGGTTCGGGAGGCGTATGGTTGGAGCGCACCGTAGTGCGGATTGTCGTCGGTGATCGTTGATGAACCTCGGCCCACGTAGCTCAGGGGATAGAGCACTCGTTTCCTAAATGAGGTGTCGCTGGTTCGATTCCAGCCGTGGGCACTGTTGTGATGTCGCGAGGAGCTGATGGGTCCGATCAAAACGGGATCTTCGGATTCTGGCGGGGTCCACCCCTTATCGAACCACGATCGAGCCGAGGACCCTCCAGTTCGGTCTGCCCGCGTAGAGCAGGGCCCGGATCCGGTAGTTCTCGAAGTTGCGGAAGCCGAAGCCGATCCGCTTGATCCGTTTGATCAGGTTGTTGAGCGACTCGGTGGGTCCGTTGGTCACCTTGGCCAGGTGGTAGTTGCAGATCTTGTCGAACCACATCCTGATGGTCCGTCCCAGCTTTCGAACCTCTGGGGGCATGGCCCGCTTGAGACAGTGAATCTTCAGCTCTTCGAGGATCCGGCTGGCCTCGTCGGGGTCGTTCGTCCGATAGAAGTCACGGAGCCGTTCTTTGATTCGATAGGCCACCGCCACCTCGGCATTGGGATCGCCCAGTTGGAGGAGGGAGGCCAGCCGGTCGGTGGCCTCGGCGTCGAGCTTCTCCTCACCCATGAGGAGCACCCGACGGACCCGGTAGAGGGGATCGTCCCTGCGACCCCGATGCCCAGTCTGTTCGGTCTGGACCCGACGGCGGACGGCGTCGAGGCAGCGGTTGGCCAGGGCGATGAGGTGGAAGGGGTCGACCACCTGGTGGGCCTTGGGCAACATGACCGAGTACACCGCCGCGTAGGTGGCTGACATGTCGAGGGCGCCGAAACGGATCCGCTCCTTCCAAGCCTCGGGCTGACCGTCGATCCAACCGGCCACGTCGGTGTACTTCCTGGTCGGGAGGATGTCGATGATCTGGTGGTTCTCCACGTCGGCCACCGTGGTGACGAAGCTGGTCTGGCGGTACTCACCCACTCTGACGAACGAGGTCTCGTCCAGTCCGATGGCGCTGGTCCTGTTCAGCCGTTTGCGGTCGGCTGCGAGCAGGGCGGCCCCATAGGTGGTCACGGCGTCGTTGACGGTGTGCCAGTCGCACGTGAGCTCAGCGGCCACCTCCGAGACCGTCCGACCCCCGCCGACCTGGACAGTCGCCCACTTGGCCGCTCGGGTGGTGAGCAGGCAGTTCTTGGCGGCGATGCGATGGTCCTCCAGCACCCAACTCTTCTTGGTGCAGCCTGCGTCCACGCAGCGCATGCGGTGCTTCCTCCAGGCCAGCGACATCGGTGTGCCGTAGACGGGGAGGTCCACGTAGTGCACCACCGGCCGTTCTTTGACCTGGGCCACCCGATCACAGGCCGGACAGTGCACGATGCCCGGAGTCTGTTCGACCATCAGGCCGACACGGGGACCGCGGCGCTCGTAACGAAGGACGCGAACGTCCTTCAGACCCACGAGTGCCTGGAGGATCTCAGTAGGGTGGACAAGGACGAAGGTGCTTCTTGCTTTTTGGCTCACACCTCAAGCTTGAAGCGCCTTCGCCTAATTCTGGGTGATTTCGGGAACGAGGGCTCCCCGCTGAAATCCGAAGATCCTCAAAACGTCCGTTCTAGGCCCAGATCATGCAGCGGCTGTCCCAAGGAACCCCTGCGGAAGGTCGCCACATACCGGGCACCTCGGGGCGTGTGGATATGCCCACGGCGTGAGAAAGGGAACGGGATTCCGAGACGAACGTCGGGTCCAAATCGGGTTCAACTTCCTATTCAAATCTTGAAGCCAACGGCGCTTGACCGACGCGGATGGAATCGGCATACTTCCTACTACTACGGGAGGTAGTTGAAGCAGGATAGCTGGCGTGCTCCAGCCCGAAAAGGGGATCTGAGTGACGAGCGAGACGACATTCAGCGGAGGGTCGGGAACGCTCGCTGTTTCGAGTTCTGTCGTGGAGTACGGCCGGGTTTCAGGGATTGGCCAGACCAGATGGTCGGAGAACTCTGCAGTTGGTGCTGGCCACCATCTGGCTCATCGATGGCATCTTGCAACTGCAATCGTTCTTCTTCACCAAGAGTTTCGGCCTGCAGATGATCTCCGGCATGTCGCAAGGCAATCCCTCGGTCATCGCTCGACCTATCGCCTGGTCAGGAGCGACGATC
Source organism: uncultured Acidimicrobiaceae bacterium (assembly GCA_963717885.1). GTDB lineage: Bacteria > Actinomycetota > Acidimicrobiia > Acidimicrobiales > RAAP-2 > Bog-756. The sequence continues at coordinate 1,266,368 of CAVQXB010000001.1, forward strand.
GGGCACCACGCCGTGCTCACCGACGCCTTTTTTGCTGTGGCCCAGACCGCCATCGCCATCGCCATCGCGTGGCGCCCAACGGTGAAGATCGGACTGGCCGTGTCCATCGCGTGGGCGGTCGGGGTGTGGTGGGTCGGCGAGGGGATGGGGGGCGTCTTCAACGGGACGGCCAATCCCGTCAACGGGGCGCCCGGAGCGGTGATGATCTACGCGCTGTTGGCCGTGCTGCTGTGGCCGAGCGATCGGCCTGGCCCGAAGGCCTCCTTCATCGCCGCGCGGGCGGTCGGTGCGCCCATCGCCAAGGGGCTCTGGCTGGTGCTGTGGGGCTCCCTCTCCTACTTCGCCGTGCTCGGTGCCAACCGCTCGTCGCGAGGTCTCCACAACCTGATCACGACCGAGGCCAATGGCGAGCCAGGGTGGGTGGCGTGGATCGACCACCATGTGGCCAGCCTTGTCGATCACAAAGGTCTGGCCGTCACCGTGGTGCTGGCCATTCTGCTGCTCGTGGTGGCCCTTGGTACCTATCTGCCGGGTTCGTTGGCCAATGCCACGGTGGCGTTGGCTGCTGTGATCGGTCTGACCTTCTGGGTGGTGGGCGAGAACTTCGGAGCGCTCTTCACCAACGGGGCCACCGACGTGAACTCCGGTCCCCTCCTGATCCTGCTGGCCGTCTCCTATTGGAGGCTATCCCCACGCCCCGATCCCGCTGTACCTGATCCCGTCGTCACCGAACCAGCGCTGAGTCCCGAAGGAGCGTGACATGACCAATCCGGGTTGGTTGAACGACATCTTCGCCGCGGTGATGATCGCCGTCGCCGCCTACAGCGCCGGTCGTCTGGTGGCGGCCCGGAGATGGTCGCGCCCGACCCACCGGGACGTGGAGGTTTCCCACATTCTGATGGGGACGGCCATGGCCGGCATGCTGGTTTCGGATCTCAATCCCCTCCCCGTCGGGGTGTGGGAGGTCGTGTTCTCCGTCCTCGCCGCATGGTTCGTCTGGCGCTGCTACCAGTTCGTCAGGGATCCGAGCACCGGGCTCGCACTATGACCAGAATGTGCATCGGCTCTCCCGCCGCCTCATCCACCTGGTGATGTCACTGGCCATGCTCTACATGTACCTGGCCGCCGTCCCGGCCGCGGTGGATTCGGGGGGCAGTATGGCCATGGGAGCAGCCAGCGGTGCGACGACGGACTTCGTACTCTTGCCCCTGGCCTTCATTGTCTCGCTCTTCGCCTCGGCGATCTGGGAGCTGGACAGGATCGGACACTTGTCTCCGTCTCGCGCCGCTCAGAATGCAGACGGCACCGGCGTTTGCTTCGGTGGGGGTCGGATTGCCGACCGCTCCGGAGAACACGAAGCCACGGCTAATGGTGCGGGCACATCGAGTGCCCGACCGTGGCTCGCGCCCCGCCTGGAGGGGGCCTGCCATATCGCCATGTGCGTGACCATGGGCTACATGCTGATCTTGATGCTGTGACAATGCAGAGCAACAACCGAGGTTCGACCTGCCTTGACCCGGCCCACGTCGAAAGAGAGTGTTCGCGTTCGTGAGTGCGACCACGACATGTGACAACCCGATGTGCTCCTGCGATCCCTGCGGCTGTGACGACTGCAGCTGTGGCGTGGCGCGGCTTGGCGACCTCGAGCGGCGAGTCATGGAGATCCTCTGGAGGAGGCCGGACAGCGAGCTGAGCGTGCGCGACGTGGCCGATGTGCTTCCTGAGTATGCCTACACGACGGTGGCTACGGTCCTCGACCGTCTGGTCCACAAGGGATTGGTGCACCGCCGGATGGACGGACGCACCATCCAGTTCACCAGCGTTGGAACCCCAGGTGCCCACACCGCCGTCCTGATGCATGAGGCTCTTGCCGTGGACCGCGACACCGACGCTGCTCTTCTCCGATTTGCCGAAACCCTGTCGTCCTCGGAAGCTGCCGTCCTTCGCCGGGCGCTCAATGCCCTCGAACGCAAGAGCACGAAAGGCGGGCCGGTGAGATCCCGGCGGCGCCCCAGTTGACCGGAGGCGAGACGTCAAGCCTCCATGCTCGTTTCCTGGGGTGCCCGGCCTTCGGCGCGGATCTCGGCTGCCCACGCTGATTGTGGCCATCAGCTCTGCACTCCTCGTTGCCGGCTGCACCACCGGAGCAACCACAACCCAGACGACGTCGGCACCACTTCCGGCCGGTCAGAACCCCTCGGAAATCTCACGAATGGTCTGTACGAACGAGGCATTACAGAAGTTCGATGCAGCATTGGGGGAGAAGGCGACGGTCTCCATGCCGACTTGGATCGGTCACCTCTACTCATGCACGTACGGCTATCCCACGGGTTCGATGGTGGTCTCGGTGAAGGAACTCTCCAGTTGGGCGCAGACCTATGCCTATTTCCAGACGCTGGCCACCCAGATGGGAAGGACCCGCACCCTTCAGCAACTGGGTCAGGGAGCGTTCCAGACGACTGATGGGTCAGTTGTCGTACGAAAGGACTGGAAGGTGCTGCTGGTCAACTCCGCCGGCCTTCCCGCTCAGTTCGGTCAGCCCCCCACCAGCTCGGGGGATGTGGCCGTCACCGTAAGCGATGTGATTTTGGGGTGCTGGGCAGGTGACTAAAGGCTAGAGCCCCTTCGGGAGACGTAGCCTCCGAGGTGGTGTTTGGAGATGGGCCTGGCGGTCTTCCTGATGTGATGACTAGAGGGATGCGATTGACGCTACTGGAAAGGACAGGGCAATTTTCAGGCTGGATGGATCGCCGCTGGTTGGGCTGGCCGATCGCAAACCCTCCAGCAAGCAAAGCAACACAATCCCTATGGTGCTGCATTTGACACCAAGCTCGCTCCCTGCCGCCCTTGGAGTTCGGCAACGGGGCGGCGGGCGGGCTCCACCCGAACGCAAAGGGCATGGCGGCAGGGAGGGGGCTTAAGGTTGCGGAATGGCGAAGCCGGGAATACACGGGATTCCTTCCTACCGGTTGATTCCAACTTTTCACCCACCGACCACCGCTCATGCCTTCAATCAGCTCCGTTGCCCTCAGGACCCCGCCTCCTTGGCGCTGACGACTACTCAGGTGATCGTGGACCCTGCGGGTGGATGGTTTCTCCTCGAGCCAGCATCTCCACAAACTGCTCGATTCGCTTAGCTCGCGTCTCCAACTTCTTGGCGTTTCCGATTCGGTGGAGGATCGAGTACCTGTTCGCACTTGAGAGCTTCTGAAACATTGCATGAGCACTGGGGTTGGCTTTGAGGGCATTCGTCAGATCCTCTGGAACGTCTGCGCTCGCTTGCCCGGCGTAGGCGGCTGTCCAACGACCATCAGCCATCGCCTGTCGAACCTCGTTTTCCCCTGACCGATGCATTCGGCCCGATGCGCTCAACCTCACGGCGATGGCGACGTTCCGTTGAGACCAGGTGCTCCGAGCATTTCGAGGTGTGAATCGTCTCCGGAAGGTCGTGTTGTCACGACGCCCGAGCTGCCCATCGATCCAGCCAAAGCAGATGGCCTCTTGGAGTGCCTCGTCATAGGAGAGGGTTGTCGGATGCGTCGTGCCCTTCTTGGCCAGGACGAGCCACACCCCTTGTGACTTGGAGTGGTGGCCAGCCAACCAGCGACGCCATTCGGACCCATCAGCGACCAACAACTCCGGAAGATCCACGGCCTCAGGGTATCCAGTCCTGGCCATTAGCCGCCGCCGAGCCGGTGATTAGAGGCACTCGTGACCATCATCCGGGGTGGCCCAGTCCTTCAGCGAAACGTGATGTGAGTGCACGGACACCGGTTGCCAGCGTGGCCGTCCCGTTCTATGCGACGGTTGGGATCCCGCGCTGATCGCGCTCAAGAGCAACCGTGGGATGGCATGGCCATCCTTCATCGGAGAGACGCGTGGCCCAGCTTGTCGCTGCAAACTGGACCAATCGCCCAACCTCGGTGACGGGGCGTGGCGTTGTCAATGTCCGCTGGAAGAACTCGGCCGACGACGTCCTTGGGCGCCTCATGACCACAGGTCAGACCAAATCTCCCAGTGCTCCCGAAGCTATTGGGGACCAGCTGCGAAGCGGTGGACCTGAAGGCCATGGTCACTGTTCGGGGACACCGTTCGGTTCAGGACACCTGTCGGTCAGTCTGGTCAGTCGTTCGGCGCCGTGGCGGCGCTTGAACGGAACCATCAAGAGAGATCCATGCAGACGAAGCGCCCCTGGGAACTCCAGGGGCCGTTTCGCCGTCCGATCGAGTGACCTTCCACCCCGAGTGCCTGGCGCGAGCCAATCGGTCGCGGTCCAACCGGTTGGGGGAACATGCTGACCGGTGGGATCGGAGCCGGTGGGCAGGCGCCTTGCTTCCAGTACCTTCGTGACGCCGCTCAATCTGAAGCACCCGATCCGGGCCGATCGGGCTGCATCTGGGCAGGCAGCGACCGTGAAACGCTCGACGGATCCCGTTTCGCGAGCACGCAGCCAATGGGCACACGGTTGGAGATTCTGGCTGACGACACATGGCAGCTCGTCGTGCACTATCGTCCCCCTGTCAATCCCGGGGGGATGCCTCGACGCGGAAGTCTCGTGAGGCGGCTTGCTTCCGGATCTCAGATCCCGTGGAGACATGGGGAAAGGAAAACACATGCTGCGCAAATTGCTCTTGGTCGCCGGAGCGGCGGCCCTTCCACTCGGCATTCTCGCCGCCACGGCGGGTACGGCTTCGGCAGGCGGGGTCACTGACACCACAGACGGTGTGAACGCGTCGTGCACCACCAGCGGGGGGACGATCACTTTCAAGACACCGATCGGTGTCGCGACACCGGGTGGCTATGTCGCCCCGACGAAGAACAAGGGTCAGAAGATCGCCATCAGTGGCGTGAATCTGTCCTGCACCTCTTCGGCAGTGAGTGGAACCTTCACCGGCGTGGCGTCGGGCAAGTTGGTCTCTACGAATGCGACCGAATCACCCGCTACCTTCTACAGCGCAGCCAGCATCTTGGGTAACGACCCGTCCCCCGGAGGGACCCTGACCGGTACGCTGAAGGTCAAGTGGACGGCTCCGGTTGGTCAGAAGTTCAGCGACAAGAAGACGGCCATCACCATCAATTCGACGGTGGGCGGCTTGGATGTCATCGGCGCGGATACCTACGGATCCTTCACGATCCCGGGTTCGACTCCTGGCTCGATCAGCGGGGCGTTCAGTGGCACGGACAACGGTGCCTCGTCGACGACCTTCGTGCCGACGGCACAGGACGAGGCGACCCTGACCACTGAGGCCACCAGCGTTGGCGGCATTTCGACCATCGCGCTGGGTAGCGGCACTTCCGCCCTGCAGTAGTAGGCAGCACTCGAACAGGCTCGGCCACGTTTGGCCGATCGGACGAGGACGGGGCTTCGGCCCCGTCCTTGTCCGCGTCCGGTGGGATTTTGGGCACTCTTCAGAGCCCGCTGATACCGTCTCGGGTGCTACGGCGGACGAACAAGGAGATGAACCCGATGGCAGTGTTCAATGGCGTGTTTCCGATCCTTCCCGGCAAAGAACAAGAAGGCAGGGACTTCGCGGCCGCGTCCATGGGGGAACGCCGCAAGGGGTTCGACGCTCAGGCGGCAAGGTCGGGACTGACCCGGGAGACTTGGGCTCTGCAGGAGACCCCGATGGGGAGCTTCATGTTGGTTTGGTTCGAGGCTCCCGACATCGAGAAGGCGTTCACGGAACTCGCCACTTCCGAGGACGAGTTCAGCGTCTGGTTCCGTGGCCAAGTCAAGGATGTGACCGGCGTCGACCTGGGCGCTCCACCCGAAAGCCCGCCCCCTGACGTACTGGTCGACTGGACCCCCTGAAGTACGTCCTCCTCCTGTAAGGACGTCACCAGCAGCGAGGGTTTCTCCGGGCTTCGCCATACGTCCCTTCGGCCGGACCTTGGGATCGCTAAAGGTCGGGCAAGGGCGGGGGCGGTTTTCACCTGCGACCGGCCTAACACAGACGGTGGCAGGTGCCACGGCCCCCGGGTACTCAGGCATCGGACAAAATCAACGACATATGGCACGGTTGAGAGCGTGACTGGGCGGACCTGAGTGGCCAGTGTCAGGGAGGGGGAGGAGGACTGGCACGCGCTCCGCTGAATTGCCCGGGAAACATACGAGACGCGGTCAGCGGACGCCACCAGTGGCCCGGCAGACCTGCAAGAGAGCTTGGGATTGCACGAGCCCACACCCCTTTCGATTCGAGGCCGACAACAGGCATGGATACGTCACCTCATTTACAATTGCTCCCGGGCCCGTCAAAGAAAGAGCGAATGGGGACCGGCATGGCCAGGTTGATCTACGTGGCGAATGTGTCCCTCGACGGCTACGTCGAGGACGTGCATGGCAGGTTCGACTGGACCGAGCCCTCCGACGAGGTCTTTTCCTTCATCACTGACCTGGTTCGCCCGGTCGGCGCGCTACCTCTATGGACGGCGCATGTACGAGACGATGGCCCTCTGGGAGATCGACCCCACCCTCGCTGCCCAGTCGGAGCTCATGGCCGATTTCGCGCAGATCTGGCAAGCGGCCGACAAGATCGTCTACTCCACGACGCTGCACGCAGTCTCGACCACAAGGACGCGACCTGAGCGCCGCTTCGACCCCGATTCGGTCCGGAGGATGAAGGCGTCCGCCGCGAGCGATTTGACCATCGGGGGTTCGACCCTCGCGGCGCAGGCCTTCAATGCCGGGCTGGTCGACGAGTGCCAGCTCTTCGTCTATCCGGTGCTCGTCGGTCAAGGCAAGCCCGCATTCGCCGGCGACGCCCGCGTCCAGTTGGACCTGCTGGAGGAGCACCGATTCGGCAACGGTGTCGTGAATCTGCGCTATCGCATCCCGAACTGACCCCCATTTGGGAAGGGGGGCTCCTCACGCGATTTGCCGCTTGACGAGTCGAAGGGGTTCAACTTTCCCACGAACGCCACAGGGTGGGCCCGGCAGGTGATCGATCGTGTCAACGCGATCACGGGCGGGGAGGTGGCCGATGCTTTCCGGGTGAGCCTATAGTTCAATTCGATCCAACTAGGGCAGCGAGGTGGTCACTACGAGCACAGCGAACAATGACGACTCCCTTGAGATCGACGAGATGATCAAGGAGCTCGGCGATTGGCGCGGTTCAAAGCTGTCGCGTCTTCGCGCCCTGATCAACGATGCCTCTCCTGGAGTGATCGAAGAGTTGAAGTGGCGAAAGCCGTCGAATCCACATGGTGTTCCGACCTGGTCTCACAACGGGCCGATATGTACGGGTGAGACGTACAAGAAGGTCGTGAAGCTGACGTTCTTCAAGGGCGCGTCGCTCGCGGATCCGACGGGTCTCTTTAATTCGAGCTTGGAAGGCAATACGCGGCGCGCCATCGACTTTGGTGAGACCGACGAAATCGATGAGGTGGCATTGACGGCTCTGCTCCGGGCAGCGATCGCCCTGAACGGCGGGACCGCTGCGCCAAAAGGGAAGCGCTGAACGAGTGGGGAATCTCAAGACGACCGAAATCGGTTGGAGGTACTGGTCGGTGCTGATCCACTCGATCAGCGGTGGTCGAACCGCCGTGTCGATCGACTTGCGTCTGCCGATCGCCCCAACTACCCGCTACCGGCACCTCCAGGCGTGTGGACAGTCGAGTCGATACTTCCGTCGCTTGGGACTGCCCTGCGCCCGCTAGGGCGGTCATCGCTCGTAGCTGCCACCTAGGAAATTGAAGTTCGACGCCATCGCAATTCTGATGGGGTGATCAGTCGGCCACTGAGCGTCACCACCGGCACTTGAGTCCCCACGGCCCGCCACCGCCGAACCACCCAATCAGGGTCTGCATCTGCCGCCGGTTCTCGGACCCGACACCCCCATAATTGCAGGACGATTTTCCTCGGCGCTGACGTTATCGTCTGCGCGGGATGATGAGGGGCAAAAACAGGGAGGACGTCAGCAGCGTTTTTGAGCTGCTCGGACCGGAGAAGGTGCCCGCAGCGGCGCGGCTGTTGAGCGCGCCTACACATCCGGCCGCCTCGTATGCGACGGTCCCCGTTCGGCATGGCCCATTCGAAATCGTGCCGTCCGGTTCGCCGGCTACCCCGTCGACACCAACTGCTCCGAAAAGTCCATCGTCCGCCCGGAATCTTACCGAGGATGATCCGAGTCCTGCGGTATCCGACTCAGTTGCTGCACCGAAGCGGATTTTGCTTGTGACTTCCCTGGCCCTCGTCATAGCCATTGTCGTGGTCGTGGCTCTCATGGTCGAAATCCCGCCAGTGACTGCCGCCGATTCCGCCCGAAATGCGCCGAGGGCGTCGAGACTTGCTCCAGGACTCATCGTCAATCCAGGGATCGACCACGCAGACCCATCCATCGTATGGGATCAGGTCGCCCACTTGTACCGGCTGTACGCCACTAATGACTGGAGCGTCGGCACGGTTCCGGAGTACGTGTCCGAGAAGGTCACCGGTCCCTGGACGTATGCTGGCAACGTCCTGCCTGCCCTCCCGTCCTGGTCCACCGGGGCGTATACATGGGCACCGGAGGTCGCTGAAATCAACGGGGTATGGACACTCTGGGGGTCGACTGGTGACGGAGAATATGGACCAAACCACTTTGTCGTTTGCATCTACCGCGCCACCGCGCCGAGTCCTGCCGGACCATTCGTGGTGGATCCGGTACGGGCACCCTGTGATGCCCTGATCGGGGGTGACATTGATCCGTCGCCGTTTGAAGTTGGAGACCAGTGGTGGGTAGTGGACAAGACCAACGCCAATTCGGTCGGCCGGTCCACGACTTTCTACACCCAGAGAATTGGTCGTAACGGCGAACTGGCCGGACCGCGGTACGCGATTCTCGCCTCCGACTTGCCGTGGGAGGAGGGCATGATCGAGGCCCCCAACTTTGTTCAAGGCCCGAACCGCCGTTGGTGGTTGATCTTCTCAGGGGGATGGTTTGGTCCGACCGACCCGACCTACCGGATCGCCGCTGTTCCCTGTGCTGGCCCAAAAGGCGGATGCGACGAGTCCAGGTTGACCTTCTTAGTGGACGCAAACCAACAGGGGTACGCCCCCGGTGAGCAGGATGCATTCGCCGACCAAAATGGTCAGTGGTGGTTGGCTTACAATCCCAGCGGACCGGCTGCCCTCAGCCGGCCGTTAGCTCTGGTCAAGTTGAACTTCGATGCAAGGGGAATACCGTACGTCTCCACACCGTAGTGTCCGTGGTCCAGTACGAACTGCTTTCGGGTAATGGTCGCCCCAAGCCTGGTGCCCCAGCTGCGGCAGATTCTCGACAGCGGATCGGAGCGCGGGCGCCTCACCTGCGACGACACCTGCCGGTGCCCCAGCGCTGCGCTTTCTGGCCGAGTGAGGTGTGGCTAGTTAGAGGTGCGGTTAGTTGAGGACGGGGTGGACCGTCGCACACCGGAGCGAGTGATGGCCCTGGATTCGGTACAGAGCATCGCGGCTACGAGTCGAATCCCCAGGCACGATCTAAGAAGTCATTGGTGATCGCTGCGCAAAGAGCCGATTCGTCCTGTTGAAGCACACAGGATTCTGCGGCCGCCTGACCCTCGTTCTGTTGATCGGTATACCGCATAACGCCGATGGCCTCATAGTCTCCACCTGACATCTGGACGGTACCTTGAACTCCCGGCGGATCCTTGAGCGCGACAGTTCCGTGGTCGGAGGTGGACGAGCCGGCCAGGAAAGTGACCTGCTCAGCCGGTGGCTCAGAATCGCAGGACTGACCAGAGTAGCCAAGCTGAGTCTCGGAATTGGAGAAGACGGGGCATACGAGATCTGCAACACAGCCCTGGCATGCTGAAGGCGAATAGGCGATGACTCCTTGTGTGGTGGCAGGCAAGGTGCCGCCCAAGACTTTGGGATCGGGTTGCCCAGACGGGAACACCGAGACAATCGTCGAACCGTCGGCCCCGACACTCACCGAACAGTCCCATCCCACCGGGGCAAGGACTGGGTCGACCGACCGCGTCGAATCACTGTAAAACGCCAACCGGTCAGCCTCGGACGCCGGCAGGAACGCCGCGATGGTGCTTGGAATGCGAGACGTCGGCGTCTGCTGGAGACCGTACGAGGACGGGCATTCGTTCACCGTAAGTGTGGGGTTTACTGATGCAGCAGGTGCAGTCGTACCGGGAACAGGGGGGGTGGAAGTTGCGGATGTGGTGGCTGGACTGATCACGCGTCCTGACTGCTTGCGCACAGACGCTGCGGGCGTCTGATCACGGTGGCTGGCCACGAGGCCCGCGGCCACTCCCCCGGCGGCCAGGAGGGCCGCCACGAGCGCCACGACGGCCATGGTTCTCTTCCCATTGCGGCCCTCTCGACTGGCAGCAGCGAGGCGCCTCGGAATCTGGCTGGTCCCGTCGATCCGCAGTGTTTGATCAGTATCGGGTCCATGAAGGCCCACGAGGGCGGTAGACCCGTGTGGCTCGGATGAGCCGCAAATTGCCAGCTGCATTTCCTTGGCATCGGAAAAACGCTGCAGAGGATCTTTGGCAAGGGCCCGGTCGATTGCGAGTGAGAGCGACTCAGGTACATTCGGCCGTCGCTCGACTACAGGTACCGGTCGGAAGAATTGGTGCTGGTACATCACCGAGGCGGCACTTTCACCAGTGAACGGCGGGCTGCCGGTCAGGCATTGGTACGCCAGGCAACCGACGGCATAGATATCGGATCGCGTTGTCGCACTGGCACCGGCACACTGTTCAGGTGAGAGATAGCTGACAGTGCCGATGAGTACACCCGTGTCTGTCAGTGAGGTGACTTCACCGGATGCCCGAGCGATGCCGAAGTCGGCGACCTTGACGAGATTGGGTCCCAGGAGAATGTTCGAAGGCTTGATGTCCCGGTGGACAATGTCGTTTTGATGAGCAATCTCGAGACCATCGAGAATCCCGGAGCATATGGCAATCGTCCTCGAGGCCTCCAACCGGCCGACCCGCCGGAGCAAGTCCGCGAGCGACTCACCCTCAACAAGCTCCATTATGAGGTAGGACAGCCCGGCATCAGTTCCGAAATCGAAAATTGTGACGATGTTGGGATGGTTGAGGCTTGCCGCATGCCGGGCTTCTCGCTCGAATCGCGCAATGAAACCCGGATCCGTTCCAAGGACCCGAGCCAGGAGCTTGACCGCCACGTATCGGTGAAGACGAACGTCCCAGGCCCGCCACACGGTGGCCATGGCCCCTGCACCGATCTGCTCTCTCAGTTCGTAGCGATCAGCTAGAACGTCCACGGAAGCACCCTATCCCTGTCCCTAACGGCGTTGGCCTCGCCGGGCTCGTGGTCCGGACTGGACCTGCTGGCTCATCGTGGCCCAAGGTTGACCAAAGGCGCATCCCTGACCGTCGCAGGCGGGAGCTCGGAGCGGACCTGGGCTGGGCCTGGCGCCGCCGCCGCTTCTGCGCCCACTCGAACCGAGGACCGCGAGTGGCGTAGGGGTCCGTTGTTCCTCCACTCTGCCAAATGCCGGTTCGCGGACGGGGCCACCCAGCGGCCGAGGTCGAGCCTTGCCATGGCCAGTGATCGAGATGCCACGGGAGGAGAAGGGAACTTGGCGAAGGGAGCCGGCCCCGGTTCTGCCAGCGGACCGAGACCTCGGACCCTCGCGTGCGGACGATCGGCCCGACAGATTACGTTGGATGCAAGATGACGACACTGATATCAAGGGTCTGCGCCTCCTGCCACCGGCCAGTGGCGTATATCAAGATTGGCGTGGGGGTGAGGACGGCCGCACAGGGCGGTCGGTACATCCATGTGCTCACGGGCCATTCACTTTGCCGTGACGAGAACGGCGAGCGGCATGACTGCAACTCCAAGACCATCCCGGTGATGCAATGGGCACAGCCTGTTCCCAAAGTGAAGCGTTGATGCTGGCGAGCGAGGCATTTTGCATTCGTCTGCAAGCTCGGCACGGTCGTGCAAGGCCCTGCTAGACAATCACCAGGCGGAGCGTTTCCCGCACACACCGCCTCGCAGGATGGGCCTCTGCCGATGAGATTCCGCCTCTCGTCGGCAAAGGCCGCATCCGACCTGGAGTAGCTAGTCCGCGGCAGATCCGAAGACGAAGCCCGCCACTTGTTTGACAACGGTTCGCACTTTAGGGTTACCTAATAGCCGCATGAAGCCATACATAACCCGTGGTCGGTGGGCGGGGCCGCACGGAAGTGGCCCTCTTGTATGGCCGTGGACAGTCGTCGGCACCCTGCTGGTCGTCGCAGTCAGCTTGGCTGCCTGCAGTTCGTCGAGCCCATCGGCCTCGGGTCCGTTTGCCACCTACCACGCCGACAACTCTCGCACCGGATACTCGACTGACTCGGATATCACGGCTGCCAACGCAGCACGCCTGACCGAACAGTGGAGCAAAAGGAGACCGCCGCCATTTCGGCGCAGGCCATCGTGAATGGCGGGGTCGTCTACTGGGGCGACTGGAACGGGATCGAACACGCAACGACCACGGGGGGAAAGCCCCTGTGGTCGACATCGATTGGCATCGCACCGAGACCGTCGGCTTGTCCCTTCAAGCAAGCCGGACCGATCGGTGTCGTGAGCTCGGCAACCGTCGGGGAGATCGACGGAAAGAAGGCCCTCTGGGTGGGTGGGGGCAACGGCAACATGTATGCACTCGATGCCTCGACTGGTGCGGTGATCTGGAAGACATTGCTTGGTAGCTCGCCGCTGCACGTCCTCTGGTCGTCTCCTGCCTTATTCGACGGGAGCATCTATGAGGGCGTGGCCTCGTGGAACGACTGTCCGGACGTCAACGGCAATCTTGTTCGTCTGGACGCGGCGACAGGATCGATCCAAGCCACGTTCACCCCCTCCCTGCCAAGCAAGTGCGTCGGTGTCGGCATCTGGTCTTCGGTGGCGCCGGACCCGAGCACCGACGCGATCTACGTGGGAACCGGCCCGACGTACCTCAAGTCCGACCCATCCAAGCCCTGCTTGTCACCCGATGAGCAAGGAGTCGTAAGACTCAACTCGAACTCACTCGCACTTGAATCACGCTGGCAGCTTCCCCCCAACCAGGCTGGATTCGATCTCGACTTCGGGGCCACGCCGATGCTGTTCACCGCCACGATCGGCGGCGTCAACCGCGAGCTCGTGGGAGCCGAGAACAAGAACGGCTTCTACTACGTCTTCGATCGGGGCAACCTTGCGGCGGGTCCTGTCTGGTCGTACCAGGCAGAGGACGATGCCGCGCTCAACAGCGTCGCATGCGAGGATCGGAATACCATCTCGTCATCGACGTGGGCAGGTCAGGGTAACCCCGTCATCGTTGCCGGAATCGCGCTCAATGGGTCGTCCTGCATCGGTACCGTCACAGCCCTCGACGCTGCAACTGGAAGGCCGATCTGGCAAGTTCCAGTCGGAGGAGTTGTCCAAGGTGCGGTCACTCAGGTCCGGGGCTTGGTGGCCGTGGGCGCAGGACCGCTCCTTCAAGTCTTGTCCAGCAGTACCGGTGCTGCACTCTTCACCTACCACGAGCCGGCAGGTCCCGATACCGACAACGGCCAGGGACAGCACCATTTCTTCTGGCCCCCGCCGACCATCTCGGGTGGCAAGCTCATCATCGGGAACGAGGACGGCTACCTCCGAACATTCGGTCTTTGAGTGGGTCAGACGCCGGGTGATGGGCGTCGGTTTCCAAACCTCTCCTCGGCAGGAATGGGAAGAACGTCCGGACAGGCGGGATCAGGGCTGTGGTTGGCCGATGTAGGCAGTTCTCGCCCGTGCCCCACAACCCACCAGTTTCCTATCGGCATCTCGGGACGAGAACTTGAGCAGAAATGTAAAATTTCTTTGGAACCCCGAGGATAGGGGACGTTCTGAACGCTCCCCCCTGGGAATTCTCCATGCTTTGACCTGCAGTCTCGACCCCGTCCCCAACCGAATGATGGGTCGAGGACGAGTGGGACGTTGGGAGCTATTGGGCGACTGGTCGGCACTCAACCCGGTAGGGCTTCGACGGCTCCGTTGGCGATGGCTCTCACCAGCTGAGCGTGGTCTCGCTCGTTCTGGTCGGCGTACAGGCGGGCGAACTGGCTGATCGATGCGGCGAACTTCACACCCTTCCCGATGTAGCCATCGATGGCCACTGGGTCGCCGGTGCGTGCGTGGGCCCGGGCAAGAGTCTCTCCGCACGCGGTGGCGAATTCGACGAGTCGAGGAGCGATTAGCTCCGTGGTCGGGATGATCTTCATGTCGCGAAACTGCCGCACGTAGTAGTCCTTCCCGTGCAGGGAGCCCCAACCGACGAAGATGTCGGTGGCGCTCTGGACCAGTCGTTTGCCGTTGACCACCCGTGCGCCGTGGTTGTCGTGGCGGCTGGCGCTGGGTGTGAGTCTCGTACACCGACGGTCCAGCTTGTTTGACCTGCAAGAACAACGGATCAGCTCCGGTACGTCCTTCCATGAGCACCAGATAGACCTGCATCCCGACGCTGCCGACCCCGACGACCTGGCGTACCACATCGACCTCCGTGAAACGATCGAACAGCGTCCGCCGATCCTCTTGGAGTGTCAGTCGGTACTCAGCGAGGAGGTGGTCAACGAGATCGGCCTGTTCGTCGTCATCGATCGCCACACGGATCGGTGGCTCCTCGGTGATGCGGGGTCGTCCGTGGGCCATGGTCATGAGCTTGGCGAATGCGCCACGGCTCGTACGGTGCTCTTGCTTCTTCTCGATGTGGACCGAGACCCGCCCACGATCGGCGGGCTCGAAGTAGCTGATCAGACTGTCGACGTGCATGCCGTCGTACCAGATGTCGAGTTCGGGCATCGTAGTGTATCTGCGCATGCGCTGCCGATACGCCTCGATCGCCGCATTGACTGCAGCATCGGCCCCCGCCTGCTTGGCCGAGTTCTCCCGTGCCACGACCACCAGGCTGGCGGCAAGACGCTTGATATCCCATTCAAACGGGCCGGGTAACGTTTCGTCGAAATCGCGTAAGTCAAACATCAGATTCCGCTCTGGTGTCGCCCACAATCCGAAGTTGAGTACGTGGGCATCTCCACATAGCTGCACCTCCAACCCGCTGTTGGGTTGGGAGGCGAGGTCGCCAGCCATGACCGCCGCTGCACCCCGGTAGTAATTCCAAGGGGAGACCGCCATTCGCTGGTGCCGGATGGGAACGAGCTCGGGGATTCGGATCTGATTCTGGGCCAGGATCGTCGTCAGCGCGTCGTGCCCGCGCTCATCCTCCTGCCAGTACCCGAGCGTGCCCCGCTGAGCCCGTTTACGAGCCAACCTTCCAGACTTCCGTCGCTCATCGCTCGTTGCCGACAGATCATGCAATTGACCGGGCAGTGACCCCGGTCCGATCAAAGACGTTGTCATGAATCACTTCCCCCTCCAATCCGGACTGCGGGTACTAGCCCATCGACTAAATCTGAACGCGAGTGTACGGCGCCCGTCTGTTGCAGCCGGCGGTGGCTAGCGTCTGGTCACGATGACACTGCACGGTGCATTTCGGACGACGTGATCTGACACGGAGCCAAGCAACGCTCGCTTCAGTCCCCCCCGTCCCCGGGAACCTACGACGACCGCCCGAGCGGACAGTTCCGTGGCGAGTTGACAGATCGCGGTGCCAGGGTCTCCCTGCAGAATGCGAACCTCAGTTCCATCGATTCCCAGCGCGCTCCGAGCGTTCTCGATCGCTGAACCAGCGCCCACCCTTGCTTGTGCCGTCTGTTCGTCGTACTCCTTGAGCGACAGTTCCCCTCCAGCGTGCCCAGAACCGGTGAGAGAGGCCTCATCGGGTGCATCCATAACGGTGACGAGTACGAGCTGTTGATCGCGTCCGAGCAGGTCGAGGGCAGCAGAGAGCGCCCCCACCGCTTCTTGTGATCCGTCGGTGCACAGCAATATGGGCGAAGGCATGTGTCCCACCGTAGCCACGGTTTCGGCCCCAGAGCTCACTCCGCCTGCCTGGAACCACCGGACAGGGGCGCCCCGTCGGCGGAGGTGTACGTGAGCCCGGTAGGCGCGGAAATATGACCCACCACGCAAATGAACGGAAAAAAGACCGACGCGACTCCGGGTTGCTTTGGATATCTCGCCCCACGCGGACCGGGCTAGTAAGAGGCATCTGCCAAATGAGGCCCGCTGACTGATAGGAATTGCCGATGCCTAGGTACGAACGCGACACCATCCAGCTGATCGAAGATCTGCAGGCGGCCTTGGCCGACCTGCGAGCAGCCACGAGATCGACCGAGGTCACTCTGCGTCGTGCACTCAAGATGGCGAAAGATGGAGCAGACGTTTCGGCCGCACTGACTGCGACCAAGCCGGCAGAGACACGGCAAGCCATGAACGATGCACTCAAGGCCGTCGAGGCCGCTCGCCATCAGATGCGCCTGCGAATTTTCGCCGAAGGGCTCGCCCAAGGCATGACGATTGGCAATCTCGGGCGGATCTTCGGGTTCTCTCGCCAGTTGGCGGCTCGGTATGCCAAAGAGGCGCGGGGGATTGTGTCGACCTAGACCGACCTCGGCTTCCAGAGCGCTCCCGGGCCGACTCGGTGACAGGATCGGCAAGGGGCGCCGTCGGGCAGGCATCGGACACCGTGGCGATCTGACCAACTGGCGGCCAGTCACTGCATGTGCCTGACCTCCGGCCTACCGGTTCCAGCACTGGTCACTCTCCGAGGGCCGACGAGCGCCCCCTATTTGTCTGCTGGCTGGCCGTGCTTTGTTCGGTTCCTTGGTCCGCGACCCGGATCAGTCACCCTTCGATCAGCGGCCGGACTTGGGGGTGTTACGAAGTTACCCATCCGTAACCACATGCCGCTCCGAACTGCATGACCTGGCAGAGCGCGATGCCTCGAACTGTTCGGCGGTTCGGAGGACTCCCAATTTCCGGGTACTTCCCCTCGGCGTAGGGGAACACTCGCCCCTAGCGGTACGGGCCTCACCTAACCAGGGCCCGTACTGCAGGGCGGGCGCAGGGGAGCGGGGCGTAGGCGGGGCGCCAACGATCGACGGTGAGGGGGACACAGGCGCGGGTCCTCGACGCCAAGGACGAGCTCGGCGCCAGTCAGGTTGGGGCGCGTCAGGCGGTAGTTCGGTCCTGGAAGGCGTTCCGATAGGCCTGGGGGCTGGTGTGGACCATTCTGCCGAAATGCTTACGGAGGTTGCCCGCGGTGCAGAAGCCGCTCTGCTCAGCAACGGCCTCGATCGACAGGTGGCTGACTTCGAGCAGTCGCTGAGCAAGCTGAATGCGCTGGCGCAACAACCATTGGTACGGGGTAGTTCCAGTGGCAGCGAGGAATCGGCGGGCAAAAGTCCGGGGACTCATGGCAGACCGGCTGGCAAGATCCTCGACGGTCACCGGCTCATTGAGATGCTCCTGAAGCCATGCAATCGTTTCCGCGAACAGATTGGAGCTGTCCAAAACGGGGAGTGGGTGTTCGATGAACTGGGCTTGGCCCCCATCCCGTTGGGGCGGAACAACCAGCTGTCGGGCAAGTTGAGTAGCGACCTCACTCCCGTAGTCCTGGCGAACGACGTGAAGGCAGAGGTCAATGCCAGCGGCACTCCCGGCCGACGTGAGGATGTCGCCCTCGTCGACATAGAGAACCCCCGAGTCGACCGACACCTGCGGGTAGCGACGGGCCAGCTCGTCGCATTCTGTCCAATGTGTCGCGGCACGGCGCCCGTCGAGGAGACCAGCCGCAGCCAGGACGAACGCCCCGCTGCACAGCGAAACAATGCGGCATCCACGCGAGTGGGCTAACCGCAAGGCCTCGAACACGCTCTCCGGGACCTCATCGGGAAGGTATGTCGGAGAGACGATGACCGTATCCATTTCGGGAGGATCTCGAGCCCATGCGGAACGAGGATTTGGAAGCCACCCGAAGCGCTCACGGGTCCTGAACGATCCCCACAGATGAAGAGCCGGTACCAGGGGTCGCCCGGCGTCACCCACTCGTCCTCGCCGAATATCTCACAGGCCACACCGAGCTCGAATGGGGCAAAACCGTCGTAGACGACAATCGCCACGTCGCGTGAGACACGCTCCGAGGTGCGATGTCCCTCGGCCAGGAAACGGCCCTCATCCCGGAGGTTGGTCGGATTGGCAGCTCTGTCGCGCACTACCCTAATAATGCCACTTTCATGGGCGAGTGTCATCCCTGCAAGTACTCCGTATTTTCGACAGGAGCGAACTTGGCGCCCGGAGGGGCTCAATCTGGATAGCGGAGGAGCACTCGGCGGTGGCCTTCCACGAGGGAGACTGAAAATGCCGATCCCCTGACGGCGTGAAGCGACTCGAGGAAGCGACTCGAGGAAGCGACTCGAGGGATGGGGCTGGATTGCTCTATCGCCGACCTGCGAAGACGATCAGAGGTGTCGTTCGCGACCGCGCCATGAACTTGTGGAGCACTCGGGACAGTTCGATGGTCGCGGGTCATCCACAACGCGTCGGACTTCCATCATCAGTCCCAGGCTGGCCACGGGTGGCCTCGAGGCGGTCGACTGACTCCGTTGATCTTCAGCGCCGGCAGCGTTGCGAATCGGTCTCAACGCCCAGGAGTTGAAAGGACGCCTGAAACGGCTCGTCCTCCAAGGAGATGGCCTCCAACAGCTCAGGTCCATTGTTTCGAACGTTACCAACGTCTCTGCTGACCGGATGGTGGATCAATGTGCCCTCCACGGTGGGCACCAGAAGTGGCTGCAACATCTTCGGATCAGTCACCTTTGGATCGAGCCACTGATCCCACTGGCTCGGCTCCAGGACCACCGGCTGGCGATTGTGGATCGGCATGTCCGGACCCGCTTCGGTGGTGATGATGGTGGCCGTTCGCAGTTCCCAGCCCTCAGTGTCCCTCCACCACTCCCGGAGCCCGGCGAAGTGGGATCAACGCCGGCGGCGGAGCTCTACCCGTCAGGTCGGAGGATGTTGGGGAGTCCGACCTCGCTACTTTCTACCAACGCTGGGGGCGGGCGAATCCGCGGCAGCGCCAATTATCGGGTGAACATTCTGTGACACCGGCTCGTGCGGGTGGCGGCGCTCGGTCCGCCCTGGTTCGGCCGTCGGAGGGGACCACCTCCGCCCACGACCACGGAAAGGTAGCCCAGAGCCGAATAAGTTGTAACAAGCAACTGACGGCCGCAACCACACGTCCCGCCTGGCACGTCGCATTGTCTCGCTGCCCATGCCGGTCATGGAGACCCGACGGGTGCCAAAGGGTGGTCCGTTCTCGAAGGCCGGGCCTGTATGACTTCCTATGTCTCAACCGCTCTTCACGGAGCTGTCGGGTCTGGGTACTTCGAACTTGCAGACGGCGATCGAAGGGATATTCGTCCGCAAGCGAGGGCTACTCAAGCTCGAGTCGTGATCACGGAAGTGCCCAGCCGTCAAGCTCGTTGTCCTGGAGGAGCGGGAGGAGTCCATCGCCAGCCAAGACCTTGACTTCACCAATGGCTGGGGACGACGCTACCGGCGAGGCAGTCACCCCCGTCCACAATGGAGTGCACAGTTTGGGCATCGCGGGCACCGTGTTTGGTTCCAGTCGCATCGAACCTGACCAGGTGGCCGCGCCGGGCCGCGTAGTACTGTTGTGGGCTTGACTTCTGCCCGCTGGAGGACAAAATTAGTAGTGCTGCATGAGCGAGGATCCTGACGGGACATCCGAAGGCGCCCACCTCTCTCGGCCTAGCGACTCCCGCCTCCGTGCGGCCGCCTCGAGTGCCCCCCTTCGGACCGCCTTTGCCCCCCGGTGACGTTGTGGGGGCATTCGGCGTGGTGGGCCATTGGGCGAAGTGACTCGCCCTATCTGCTCGGAGAGCAGTGGCGGCAGCGCTCGGGTCGACCTCACAGTTGCGGGCACAGCGCGCTCCTCTGATGCCGGTCGGCGACCGACCCTCCGATGCGGAGCTCAATTAAACGTTTGAACGCGCTGGCCAGTGGGTATTCGAGCGTTTAGCTGTGCCGAAAAGGCGGTTATCAGGGGGTTTGCTCGATGTTCGTCCGTTCCGTCAAGGTCCTTCTGGCTATGTCTGTTCTGCTTCTTTCGATCGCCGCGATGGCGCTCGACGGCCCAGCCGACGCGGCTCACGCCGCGACTGTGTCGCCCAGGGCAGCGAGCACTGGGCCCCAATGCACTTTCAACGGAAGCCCGCTCCCGCTCGTGACCGGTGTGTCGAACGGCAGCAAGATCGCGATCAACTGCACCGGTTTGCCTTCGCTGCATCCCTATCTCGTTGTAGGAACGAGTCTCTTGCTCGCGATCGATCCCGCGGCCAAGCCCCTTCTCACGGGCCAAGTCGTCTCGCTGGGAGCTCTCAATGCCTTGCTGGCGGCGCTGAAGGAGATCGATCTTGCGTCGGAGGCCTTCCCCATCTCAAGCCTGTCGGGGACCCTCAATCTGGACTGGACGGTACCGACGTTCCAGCCTCTCGATCCCAACGCCTCCTGTCCTCCGACACAGGAAGAATTCAACTCGGGACTGATCGGTTGCGCTGTTGCGATGATTGATCTGACGACCTTCAAGCCCGTCGCGGCCGGAAGCGCGGTGTTCGAGTACTCGGGATACCCCCTGCTCCCTCCGAGTCCGACGCTGGTCCTGTCGGCTTCGACAGCCGTTCCCCATCAGAGCATCTCAGCCAGTGACGCCCCTGGGGCGACCACCTTCTGGTGGGTGTCCACGCTGGCGGCGCTTCAGGCTGGTCTCGGGGGCGGGGCCAGTTCAGGGCCAACCGTGACCGTCAACCTCATCGATCCCAAGGGAACCAAGGTCTCGGTTCCGTCGAACATTCAGGTTATTCCGGCAACCTACAACGGGGGTACCTTCTCCCCACCGGCAATATCTGGAGGTTTTACCGTGCCACCCACGGTCGCGGGGCCTGAGAACGTCAGCGTTCAAGTCAGTAGCGACCTCGAAGGGCTGCCCGTGACGAACAGCGCTTCGGCTCCCCTGTTCGTCAACAACCCACCGACCACGAGCATCGTCGTCCCGTCCCAGGGCGCAAGGCTGTCGAAAACAACGTCCTTGGACGCATCTGCAACAAATGCAACGAGCGTCCAGTTCCTCCTCTTCGGTGGTCAGTACTTCGGCCAGGTAATCGGCGCCGCGACGTCGACGTCGTCCGGGTGGATATTGAGCTGGAACACGACGACGGTCCCCAACGGCCACTACCTTCTCTTCTCGCAAGCCTTCAATGCCAGTGGCAATGGAGTCAGTTCGCCAACCAAGATCACCGTGCGCAATCGAAAGTTGTAGTACGCGACAGTACCTGTCACCGGGTCAGACTGGTTTGGAGACCGCCGATTCCGGCGAGACTTGGGCGTGTGCTTCTGGGTGAGTCGCTCGGTGGACGAGGTTCCCGCCGATGACGTCGGAGTTCACCTGACGGGGAACACCTCGTCCGACGGACGGGGCGCTCCAGGAATCGATCGCCGAAGCCTCCGACAAAGTGGCAACAGACGGCTCAAACTGTCGTCAACATTTCACGGCACAGTTGCCGTCGGACGAAAAACAGTGCTGCCGGGGCCGGAGCAGGGTTGGGGGAACCCACTCGACGGCCGTGGCAGCAGTTCGACGGTAACACCACCCCCGGAGGATCTGGCTGCAACAACCGTGACGATCGCGTGAAGGTCAGGGCCGATGGCTGAGCCGCGATGCCGGGGGACAGAAGGGCCGGCCCGTTGGCCAAGGGCTGTGGACGCTGGCTGTGGACGCTGGCTGTGGACGCTGGCTGTGGACGGAGTCCGTCTCCGGCGCGACGAATCACCGGGAACGGAGTCGATCAAGGTTGTACAGAAGCAGAGCTGTCGACTACTGCCCAGGCGACTCGGATACTCACCATCGCATGCCAACGGTAGTCCCGGCTGTGCTGCGAGCGCGCCGCACCCGGACAGAGGGGTAGCCCGAAGCGGTGGCCACGGGTGCCACGGAGGGTGCGTTATGACCGCTCCTTTGCCACGGCGGCCATGAACTGGTGGAACTTGGCTCCGAAAATCCTGACCGTGGGATTGCCGCTGGTTGTCCAGAGCCCATCGGCTTCCATGATGCTGCCCAGGTCGGCGACAGCGTCCTCGAGCCGGTCAATTCGCTGTTGTGTGTTCATTCCTCCACGGTGGCCCGGGTGATGGACCACCGTCAACGGCCTCAAGGTCGTTCCAAGGGCCGTCGATGGATCTACGGTGAACCCGCCTGATAAGGAGCGGCCGGAGGTCCAGCGTCTGCGTTCTGTCCATCGATGCCAGATGTGTCACAAGCGCTGCCTTATTCCTTGCAAGTTCACCGGCGAAGAGTTTCGTCAGCAGGTGGCTGCACTGCCCCCACCCGCAGAGGAGCCCCCGCCCTCGCCCTAGGAAGGACCCGGGCCAAGGAAGTGCCCCCACCAGCGAGGGCGGATCTCAGCTGGCGGGGAACACTTCGTCCCAGAGGCAGAACGCGCGCTCCGGTGAGCGCGCGCCGCCATGTTCCGTTGTAGCAGGCGATCCAACGCGGGACAACCCATGAATACTGCGCCCGTATGCAGAGTTGCTATGCTCTATCGCCCCGGTCCAACGGTCGGACTCAGGTCCTTATCAGCGGCATCGCAACGAGCCCGTAGACGGTCGACCGGGCCTTGTGAGCGGTCTAGTCTCGAATAGCGTGCCGATGGAGTATCCGTTCGCCTGTGAGATTTGCGGCAGCGTGGGCACCTCACTGCCGCTGCCTTCTGTGAGTGGCGCATCTTCTGTGGGGGGCGCACATATCGTCATCGGACTCGATCCAGAGTGCGATGGTTGTCAGTCGATCGCCCAAGAAGCCGCCATGGCGTTTCCGCCGCGCTTCGGCCCGTCGCCTTTGGATCATTGGTGATGGGGGAGCCGACCAACCCGGGTCACAGTGAGGGCTGACCCGGATGGCCTTTCAAGCTAGCCACCCGGTCAGCTCGGGTCCGTCGTTCCTGGTCCGTGCCGGCCCGCCGTCGGCGGGCCCGAAGACCTGCGTGCTCGAGGTTGGCACGCCATCCCCATCAGGTTGCTTGTGCTACCTCTCGTGGACGCGGCCAGCTCCATCGGTTCCACCGGCATTGGGCACTTCTTCGACGGCAAGCCCAGGTTGCTGGCCTTCATCGGCGGGATGCCCGGAGGTTCGGCTCCCTCACGGCGCCCGGCGAGACGGTTGGTTCATGGCAGGCCTGAGAGCCACGTGGCGACGATCTCAGCCACCTCCGAGTCTCGTCTCCGGAGGGAGTGGTCGCCGTCCACGAAGACAAGGGTCACGGGGCCTGGGATGGCCGCCACCCGATCTTCGAGCTCGGTCGGGGATCCGAACGCATCCTTGCGGCCGGAGACGAAGAGGCAGGGGACGTGCAGCCCGGGAAAGTGTTCGGTCCGGAGCCGGTCGGGCGATCTGGGAGGGTGCAGGGGATAGCTGACCAGGACCAAGGCCGCGACATCGAGCCCTCGGGCGGCAGCCATAGAGCACATCCGACCGCCCATGGAACGGCCACCCACAGCAACTCGGTGGGTTGTTACGCCAAGTTGCTCGGCCAGATCGGACGTGGCCGCCGCGATGGTCTGGATGCACACGTCGGGCGGATCGGGCCGCCGCTTCCCGGCCGCCCGGCCCGGGAACTCAACTCGCTCGACCACGATCCCGTGAGGGGTGACGGCCTGATCGATGGCCACCAGGGAGGGATGCCCACGCCCGGCACTGGCTCCCGGCGTGAGCACGAGTCCCGAAACGCCCGATGTGGCCATCGGCTCATCTTGGACCTATGGGCGGCCCGTCGCCAAACGCTCACGATCCGGGAGGCGGCATCTGCCACCCGGCTCCGGTAAGGGGCTCGTCGCACGGCTCGTCGCACGTGTGAAAGGTCACGGCTCTCACGATTCCTGGCGCGCACTACCGTGGTAGGCGTGGCTCCCCGACGACTGGGTGCAGTGTCCCCCCATCTGGACGACCTGGCGCTGAGCTGTGGGAGTTTCCTGGCAGCTCACCCGAGTTCGTCCCTGGCGACGGTGTTCGCCGGTGGTCCCGGTCGTGTCGACCCGCTCCCGAGTTGGGACATCACCTGCGGTGCGTTCCAACCGGGCGATGACGTGGTCGGGATCCGTAGGCACGAGGATCTGCGGGCGGCCGAGATCCTGGGTGCCGCCACCCGGCACCTTGCGCACTGGGATGGTCAGTACCGCACATCGGGCCATGGGTACACGGGGCCGGAGTCTGATGCGCTGGTCCAACAGATAGCCGCTGACGTGGACGTCATGGTCCAGCAGCTGGACGTCGACGCCTGGCTGATTCCGCTTGGGATCCTGCACCCCGATCACCGGACGGCGGCCCTTGCCTGCCTCGAGGTTGCTAGCGTGCGCCGCGATGTCGAGTGGCTCGTGTACGAGGAGCTCCCTTACGCCACGGCCTTCCCGGAGCAGCGGGATGAGGCGGTCAGCCGCCTCCACGGGAGGGGGTTCACGGTTCACCCGGGAGCGGACGCGGGGACGCCTCGCAACGAGGAAGCCAAGCGGCGAGCAGTCGACGCCTACCGGACGCAGCTCGAGGCCCTGGGGCCCGGGGTGGAGGAGGCCATTGCCGCTCCCGAAAGAATCGGTCGACTCGTGCGCCGACTGAGTGGTCCTGGGACGACGTGACCACTCCGTCCCCGTCCGGGACCGTGAATCGCGGTGGCCGATGTCACCGGTGCCACGGAATCGTCAGCGAGGGTTGCGGCCGGTCCAACCGATGAAGGCCTCGGTTGGCGTGGCGTCGTCCGGCGGTTCGACCTCGGGACCGAATGCCCCGCTTGGGCCCCGAACGACCTCTGATGGCATCGGATCGATGTACGCGTGGCTGAACTCGATGACATCATCAGGTACCTCGACCACGATGTCCGTTGCCCGACCGATGTCCCATGCGTGTACGAACAGATCGATGGCGGGAAATGCCAGTCCCTCCGCCACCGTGCGCTTTCCCATCGGCGTATCCACCTCGGTCCTCAGGTCGACCCGCTCGAGTGCACTCCGGGCCCTGGCAGCGATGGCCGACCAGTAGGCCTTCGGTTCGTCGGCGACGAAGTCGGCCGGACGATCGGCGGTGGGCCGTCCGAACGGTTCTCCTTGCAGGACCGCCACTCCGAACTGGATCGCCGAACCGAGGTGTCCGAGCACATCCAGCGCCGTCCAGCCCTCACATGGAGTTGACGCCGACCAAGCCCCATCCTCCACTCGGCCCACCACGCCCCCGAAGACGTCCAGGCCTCGCATGAAGATGACATCTGAAGGAGCTACCATCACCGGAGTATGGCAGGTCGGCTGCCTGGGCCCGGCTCAGCGATTCGGTGCGGCCGTGACCGACCTGGCGTCCATCTCCGGGCTCGACCAGTCGGGGTCGAGCTCGAAGAAAGCATTCGACAGTGCCTCGAGGGCCAATCCGAACAGGGTCCACTCCTGGACCTCGCCTCGGGGTCCGGTGGGCCGCTTGATACCGTTCATGTGTTTGGCGTCGACGCGGTCCCGCAGGACGCAGCCCTCGGCCAGTGCTGCGACGGCGATGGTGAACTGGCGCACCGTCAGACCGGCTCGGACCCGATAGCCGATGAAGGCCAGACCGGCACGATAGAAGTCCTCCATTCGTCGGGTGACCTCCAGATAGGACAGCTTCAGCGCATCGTCGATCCTGGTTCGTCGCTCGGGGGCTGCTCCCACAGCCGTGACCGCCCAGATCCCGATCCACAGCAGCCAGTCGGTCGACTCCCGGAGAGCCTTCGTGTTGGCGGCTGCGGATACTCGGCAGATCTCCTGCATCGTGAACCGGCGGGACTCTTCGGAGCTAGGGTCCATGCCGAGCAGGACCGGGGACACCACCCTGAGGGTGTCGTCGATCTCGGAGGCACTGTCGTCAGAGGCTGCGATCGCCAGCACGTCAGTCTGATAGTCGAACTGGTTCTCCCACACTCGGCCGATCAGTGAGGCGTTGGTGATGTGGATCCCGGTGTCCGCCTCCACCCGCTCTCGAGCGCGCTTGAACGTCAGTGAGTCGCCACTGGTGCCGAGGCCGTCCTCACGAAGGATGGCCAGTCCGGCCTCGACGAACAAGGTTCGGAGTTCATCTCGACTCAATCTCGGACGATCCGTCGCCATCCAGGACCCCTCGGGTCGTTCACGGGGCTCGCTCTGGCCCACCGCCATACGTGCTACCAGATACTCACGTTACAGGCTCGGCCTCACCGACGACCGAGTCGGGTCTGGAGTCCCACGCAGAGTGGTCCGATCCCCGATGGCCGCCCACCAGGCTCAGTTCGTGGAAGGTTGACACCCGATCCGGCCCGGAGGGAGAGTCCGGGCATGAACACCCAGCAGCGGATCGATCGCCTCGAGGACGCCGTGGCCAACCTCGGCACCATCATGGAGGCCGAGGGACGGTGGGCCGGGAGTGAGAACGCCGTGGTGCGCTCGTTCGGGGAGAGGTTCAACGAGTTCGTCCTGGCCGTGGCTCGGGAGCGGGCCGCGAAGTCCTGACCCGACGGGCGATCGGTCGGTGCAGAGCACCGCGGCCGGCCCGCCCGACCGACATCAGACGAAGAAGAGGAAGTGCCGGATCTGGCCGGTGATGTACAGGACGTCCAGCGGCGGGACGGCGGCCAGATAGACGGCCAGGGCGGGCAGCCACTTTGACAGGGGGATGCCCTCGACCGGCGCGGCGCGGCTCTTCCGGATGTACTGGCCGGCACCGTCGGGCACGCCTGCCGGCTCCCTCGAGCCAGGGAGCAACGGTGCGAATCCCTGGACGATGAGCCAGGCGGCACCGCAGTCGGCGAACCACCGGACCCAGTCGAAGCCGGTGGCGAACAAGATGACCGTGGGAACGACGACTACGACGGCCAGGCCGGCACCGATCCCCCGGCGTCGGTGCCCGACGATCACGGTTCCGAGCCTCGGTCGTATCCACGCCAGGATCCAGCCCAACTGGATGGCGATCAGGATCGCCCCGAGGAGCAGAGTCCAGGCCTTGGCCGTGGGGGGGATGGAGCCGACCAGCCGGACCGATGTGCCGATCGAGTTGGGCAGATAGGTGAAGACGGTGTTGCCGGTGAGGTGGAGCCTCGCCACATCGGACTCGAGGCCCGCCACTCTCCCCGACGAGGGGAGGCCGAATGCCAACACGGCCAAGGTGGCCACGACCGCGGGCCCGGCGACGACACCGAGGGCGACACCGAGTCTCGGCCGGCGCGCTGGGCCCGGCTCTGCACTCGGGGTGCCGCTCGCACCGAGGGAGATCTCGGTGCCGTACGGCTCCGCATCGATGAAGGCCATGGTGACCAGAACCACGGCCCAGGGGACCACGATCAGGATCACGTCCTCATGGACCAGGACCATGGCGGCCAGCCCGAGACCGATACCGGCCAGACGCGGCCATTCGACCTCGTGTTCCTCGGGACACGACCAGCCCGAGAGCCACCAGCAGGACCAGGGCCAACAGGTCGGGTCGGCGGTCGACCAGGAAGAAGTCGATGGTGAACGGACTCGCCGCCAGGAGCAGGGCCATGGCCCAGGAGTCGGGCGTGGCCCGGCGGATCAGCAGTTCCATCAGAACCAGCACCGCCCCGATGGCCAAGACGACCACCAGGTCGGCCACGACATCGACCTGCCCCCTGGACGGCACGCCGACCACCAGGTGGATCACTTCACCCAGCAGCCCGCGCCGGATGAACCCGTGGTTGTAGGTCACCAGGTAGTAGGACTCGGTGAAGAGTCGATTGCCCGTCGGGATCGGATCGGACAGGCCCTGCACCACCTGGAAACCGACCAGGACCGCGGCGAACAGCCGAACCCCATCGGTCGTCCAGCCCCGTCGTGAGTCCGAGTCCGCGGTCATCGCTTCCACCGGTGTCGTCACCTCGTCGAGTTCGATGCCGTCACGCTCGAGTCTTCCATGAGGTTGCGGTGAGGGTTCGCACCAGCTTCCCTCCCCGCATTGATCCATTTCTCGCTTCCTCCCGTAGGGACAACGAGACAGGCGGAGAACTTCGGGCTCGGTCAAGCCGGTGACCCCGATGGCGCCGACTCCGACCGCCCCGGCTGCCGGGTCCAGCGGACCCCCCGCCACCGCGCCACCGACCACCGCACCTCCCACCGGTGGCGGGGTGGCCTACTGATCCAGCAGCATCCCACTGTTCCGGCGCCCGGAGGGGCCGGCGGTGATCCGATCGGGCCCGGAGCCCGTATGGACCGTGGGGGACAGGACACGGACCGATACGAGCGAAACCACGTTGAACAGGAGAACCATGGCAACGACATCGATGAAGCAGCCGGCTCGATCGAGGATCGGCCGCGCGGCGGCCGTACTCAGGGGATTGGCCCTGGTAGGGGCGTTGGCTGTGGTCGGAGCGGCTGGGCTGCCCGGTACCTCGGGGGCCGCTTCCTCGCCGACCACCGTCACCACCGCCCAGAACAAGACCTGGGGAAAGATCCTGGTGCTCGGCAACGGAACCGTCGTCTACCGCCTGGCGGCGGACCCCAAGAACAAGAGCGTGTGCGCAGGGGAGTGCGCCAAGATCTGGCCGCCCGTGGTCCTGGCCTCCGGCCAGAAGAGCCCGGTGGGCCATAACGGCGTCACCGGACTCGGGACCATCACCCGGTCGGGGGGTGCCCACCAGGTGACCTACAAGGGCGTGCCCCTGTACCGCTTCATCGGCGACCACAAGGCCGGCCAGGCCACCGGGAACATCAAGGACACCTGGGGCAAGTGGTGGGTGATCAACCCCGCCAACCCACGTGCCGTCCCGGTTGCCGTCCACTCGAGCACCGGGAACACCACCCCGAGCACCGTGGCCAGTTCGGGTGCTGCGTACTGAGTCGTGACCATCGTCGATCCCAAGCCGGCTCCGGCGCCGCTCATCCCCCCACCCGTCGCCCCCCGCCAAGGGGCACGGGGGAGGGTCCGGCCCGCTCGGGCCTGGTTCGGGGTGCTGGCCGTGGCCGCGGGCGCCAGCTGGCTGGGATTGGTCGGGACGAGCACGTTGCTCCGAGCGGGTGACCTGTCGTCGGCCCTGGCCACGGCTCGGGGACGCAGCGTCGGCCCGGCGCTGGTCGCTGCGGTGGCCGTGCTGCTGGTGGCCGAGCGCCGCTGGCCGGCCGTACCCCGTCCTCTTCTGGCCCGGGCCCACGTGGTGGACGCCGTCTATCTGGCCCTCTTCGCCGTAGCGGTCGTGCCTGCCCTCACGTTGGTGGAGACGGGCTTCGCCGTGGAGATGACCCGGCATGCCCGGTTTCTCATGGTGAGCCGACTTCCCCTCGTGCCCCAGGCAGTGGTGATCGCGGTGATCCTCATCGGTCTGGATGCCATGAATTGGGCGGCGCACCTGGCCAACCACCGGTCAGCCTCCCTCTGGAGGCTCCACGCCCTCCACCACAGCCAGGAGGACATGAGCGTGTTGACCACCTTCCGGACCCATCCGCTGGTCCACGCCACCTATCTCGGCGCTCTGCTTCCCGCCCTGGTCCTGGGAGCGAGCGGCGCGGTTCCCGCTGCCGCCATCATCGTCTACGGCTGTCTGGTCACCCTGCCCCATGCCAACCTCCGGTGGAGCTTCGGGCCGCTGGGCCGGATCCTGGTGAGTCCGGCCTATCACCGCCTGCACCACGCGCGCTCGCCCCTGGACGCCCGAGGCGTGGTCAACTTCGGTTTCGTACTGGTCTGTTGGGACCGACTGGCCGGTTGTGCCGCCTTCCCCACGGGTGGGAGCCCGATCGAGACTGGGATCGCCGGACGCATCGTTCCCGTCGAGCAGTCGGCCAGAGGTGCGGGGGTGGTGCGTGTGATCCTCGCCCAGCTGACCCAGCCCTTCGGGATGCGCAATTCGATGGACGGACCGTCATGACCGACCTGGCCGTGCGGGCCCGGCAGGCCACCGCCCAGGTCCGCGCCACCGGGGAGGCACCCCTCGCCCGGGACATCGCCCTGCTGGTGGTCCGGATCGCCCTGGCCTGGATCTTCATCTATCACGGTGCCGGGACTCTGTTCGGGGCCTTCGGTCAGGCCGGGATCCACGGCCACGCCATCTTCTTCGCCAACGTCGCCCACCTCCACCCGGGGACGTTCTTCGCCGTGTTGAGCGGGATCATCGAGTTCTTCGGTGGCGTGGCCGTCGGCGTGGGTTTCCTCGGCCGCTTGGCCGCCGCTGGGCCTGGTCGGGGACATGGTCATCGCCACGGTAACGGTGACCTGGCGCAACGGGATCGTGTCCAACGCCGCTGGGTCCGGATACGAGATCAATCTCGCCCTGGCCGCCCTGGCCCTGGTCATCGTGATCCTGGGCACCGGACGGTTCTCCCTCGACGCCTACCTACGGAAGCAGCTCGAGTCGTGGCGTCAGCGGTCGTGAGCACCACCGACCCGGTGGCGTCATGCTTGTTGAGGATGGAGAACGGCCCCAATGACCGGCGAGTCCGCCGCCGTCGCCGGTGGAGCGGGATCCTGGACGCTTCGGACGACGCCCTCGTGGCGGGGATGTCCGCGGGTGACGACCGGGCGGCCGAGGTATTCGTCCAGCGCCACGAACGGCGAGTCTTCGGCATCGCTCTGGCCATCACCGCGGACCGCGCCACGGCGGAGGACGTCGCCCAGGAGGCGTTCGTCCGGGCGTGGCGCCATGCCGCCGTCTTCGATCCCCGCCGGGCGTCGGCCACGTCGTGGCTCGCCACCATTACCCGGAACCTGGCCATCGACACCCTCCGCCTCCGGCGGGCCACACCGATCGATCCGGACGACGCCGTCTGGTTCGTCGCCGCCGACGCCGGAACGGGTCCTGACGCGCAGGCCGAACACGTGGATTCCATGGACCGGGTCCGAGCGGCGTTGAGGGACGTTCCGGCCGAACAGCGTCGGGCCCTCGTGCGATCGGCGTTCTACGGCCAGAGCGCCACCGAAATCGCCGATGTCGAGGACATCCCGGTGGGAACGGCCAAGAGCCGGATCCGTCTCGGGCTGTCCCGGCTACGCAGCATCCTGGACGGGGAGGAGGGGTAGATGGAACCGACTGCATCGGATGCCGAGTGTGAAGCACGACGTGACGATCTGGCTGCCCTGGCCGTCGGGGCGCTCACCGGCAAGGACCGGGCCCGGGTCCTGTCCCACCTCGGGACGTGCTCGGCGTGTACGGCGGAGATCGAGAAGTACTCGGCCGCGGCCGATGCGTTGACGGCCCTGGTCCCCGAGGCCACGCCCCCGGAGGGCTTCGTCGACCGCACCATGGCCCGGGTCCGGGCGGAGTCGAAGGCCCCGGCCCGTCAACCGGCCCGGCGGCTGGCCGCCGCCGCCGCCGTGGTGGTGGCCGTGGCCCTCGGTGCCGGGGTGGGGGAGGTGGTGGCGTCGTCGCAGGGAGGCGCTCCGGCGACGGCGTTCCTCAGTGCGCCCCTTCACTCGACCCGGGGGACCGAGGGCACGGTCGTACTGGTGTCGACGGGTAAGGAGGGCTGGTTGGTGATGACACTCCACGACGCGCCGGCCAACGGGACGGTGACCTGTTCGATCGTCCTGGCCGATCGGACCCGCCAGGAAGTCGGGACGTTCTCCCTGGCCGACGGGTACGGATCCTGGATCGCTGACCTCCCGGTCCCCGCCGCGTCGGTGCGCGCCGTGACCGTGGTCGATGGCCAGGGAGGGACGGTTGCGTCGGCTCGGGTGGGCTGAACCCGGAGCGGACGGGAGTCAGACAGCCGGGGCCGACCCGGATGAAAATGGGGCAGCTTCCGCGCCGGCGTCGATGGGCGGAGCCAGACCGGCGGCACGTTTGGCATTCCGAGGCGCCGCGCCCAACGCGGCCAGCCCGATGAGCATGAGCAGGGGACCGGTGCTGGGGTCGGTGGCCTGACCGCTGAACAGCTGGCCGAAGCTCTGGCCGGCCGCCCAGTACAGCCCG
Source organism: uncultured Acidimicrobiaceae bacterium (assembly GCA_963717885.1). Taxonomy (GTDB): domain Bacteria; phylum Actinomycetota; class Acidimicrobiia; order Acidimicrobiales; family RAAP-2; genus Bog-756. Next base: position 1,298,213 of record CAVQXB010000001.1, read on the forward strand.
GTCAGGGCGATCCCGGCCCAGGTGGCGGGGGACCGGAACCGTCCCCCGACCAGGACGAGCAACCCGATGGCCAACTCGGCTCCGACCAGCAACACCCCGGTGCCCCGTCCGAGGTCCTGGGCTCCGTTCGCCAGCCAATGGTCGAGATGCCCGAGCCACGTCGGTACCGAGGAGGCATTGCCGGCCAGTTCGCCGCCGACGGTCGAGCCCGCGCTGTTGGCGGGAAGCAGATTGAGGAGGGCAAAGCCGATCCACAGGAGTGCCCAGACCCGACCGACCCAGAACGGAGGAGCCACGGGGTTCGAACCTGATCGGCCGTCCCGGTAGCCCCCGCCCGCTGGCCACGCAGCCAGGGCCACCACGATGTACAGGGCAGCGGCCCCGGGGGCGCCCATCAGGGCCGTGACGTGACCGCTGGCCACGCCCCCGAGGCCCTCACCGAGGTACCAGACGCCGGCCGACCAGAGCATCGAGCCCACCAGGGCGGGTCGGCAGTAGCGGGGGAGCAGCAGACCTACGCCCAGGGCCAGCTGGATGCCGGCGAAGGCGGCGTTGAAGAGAGCCGGTTGATGGGCGATCAGATCGGCATTCCAGTGGACCGGTCCGGCCACGAACGAGGGTTGGCCCGCAGCTGCCGGGGCGATGACCATGTGAGCGAAGCCCTTGGTGAACATGAACGACTGGAGCTGGAGGGCCCCGTCGAGGATCCAGAGGAGACCCAGGGCGTACCGGAGCGACCGGCGGGAGAGAAGGGTGGCGGTCCGGGATCGCCGATGTTGATCGTGCGGTTCCCGGTGGATGAGTGGCGGTTTGGTGCTGGTTATCATCCGATCCTCCGTACAGATCTGGTGATTGAGACATAGGGCAGGCCGGGTGCAGGGACGCCGCAGAGGAGGGACAACTCCCTCCCCTGCGAGCGCCTGCCCCTCGGGCTAGGCAGCTGATCCGAAGAACGGCATCCCTTCGTTGGGGGGCCCGAAGGTGAACACCCCACCGTCGGAGGCGGTCAGCCAGTACCCGTCGTAGGAGTTGTTGTTGAGACCGGCGATCACCGGTGCGTTCAGCTTCAGGTTGCCGGTCGACCCGTAGAACGGGGCGTTGAAGTCGAACACCCCGCCGTCGGACGCCACCAGCCGGTACCCGCTCCCGTCCGAGAGCGGGGCGATGCCCACCACCGGCTTGTTGAGGGTCATGCTCCCGGTGGAACCCATGAAGGGTGCGTTGAAGGAGAACACCCCGCCGTCGGAGGCCACCAGCCAGTAGCCCCCGGTGGCCCGGTCGAGGCCCATGCCCACGACCGGCTTGTTGAGGTGCATGTTGCCGGTCGATCCGGCGAAGGTGGCGCTGCCGTAGGTGAACACCCCGCCGTCGGAGGCCACCAGGTAGTACCCGGTGCCGTTGAGGGTGGGCGTGACTCCCACCACGGGCCTGTTGAGCGGGGAGCCTCCGGCCGAGCCGTAGAACGGAGCGTTGAAGGAGAACACCCCTCCGTCCTTGGCGACCAGCCAGTAGCCCCCGGTGGTCCGGTCGACGGCCATCCCGACGATGGGCTGGTTGAGGTGCTGGCCGGTCATGGCGCCGTAACAGGTGGCGGCACCGAATGCGGCCACATCGCCCTGGGCGTCGGTCTCGTAATAGCCGGTTCCGTCATCCAGCGCGGCCGATCCGACCACCGTGCCGGCGGGCAGATGGGTCATGCAGTTGGTCTGCACCGGGCCGGGCGTTGGTGTGCTGGCGCCGGGGAGCGTCTGGAACCAGAGGTAGGCGTTCGTCGGGACCTCGGGGGCACCGGCCACCCCCACTCCGCTCCCGGCGGTGGTCTCCAGGGTCCGCACCGTGGCGTAGTCCTTGGCCTTCTCGACCGAGGCCAGGCCGGCCGGGGAGGTCACCGGGATGACGATCACGTTCCACCACTCGGGCTGGTCGCCGTTGCGGGTGGTCAGTAGGTGGTCATGGGCCGGCAGCGGCACGTTGTAAAGGGACGAGGCGGGAGCTCCGAGCGTCGACGCCAACGGCGACAAGTCGATGGTCGCCGGGTGGTCGATGCACGTGATCGCACTGGAGCACTGGCTGTAGGCCACCGGCGGAGAGGCATACAGCGGTACCGGTATGTACAGCGGGTCGATGGTCCCGTTCGCCGGAGTCGGGTACGAGTTGGCCGGAGTGGGCACCGTCGTGTCCCCCACGTCCGGCGGGACCGAGGTCGGGTTGGCTCCGGCCTCGCACCCGGACGAGGAGTGGACGGTGATCGAGGTCGTACCGCAGTAGAACGGCTCGGTGTAGAGGGCCTCGACGTCCTGGCCTTGGATCCAGTCGTGGCTGATCCCCACGTTCTGGCAGTTGGGAGCGGTCGCCCCGCAGTCGTTCATCAGGTTGTTGAAGGTGGTACCCGACTCCACCTGGCTGGCCGGGGGCGCAGGCGGCGCGGCCGGCAAGGCCGGGCCCGGGGGCGCCGTGGCGGTCAGGTCGGCCGCCATCGAGGCCGAGAGGGTCCCGGGCAGCACCTGGAAGAACAGGAACGCGTTGGTCGGCGCGGTGATGGCTGTTCCACCGGTCACTGCCGCATCGATGGCACTCACGCTGGTGAGCGTGGCAAAGGTAGCCGGGCTCGTCGTGGCGACGACCTCGACATTCCACCACTCCGGGAGACCGCTGTTCCGAGTGCCGACGACATGGTCGTGAGCCGGGATCGGCACGTTGGCCACGCTCGAGGGCGACGGGTTTCCGGGCAGGGCCGACGCGATCCGAGACAGACTGATCGTAGGCGGATGGTCGATGCAGGTTGCCGTCCCGACGCACTGCGTTGCCGGCGGGTTGGCAAACAGCGGGATCGGTATGTAGAGCGTGTCCGCATGCTTGGTGTTGCCCAACATGGTCCCGTTGGCGGACAGGCCGGAGGGGTTGGGGGAGGACGGTCCGGCCCCGACCTCACAACCGGTTGCTGTCGCTGCAGGCGTGACGGCCGGGTCACAGTAGTAGTCCTCGCTGTAGAGGAGGTCCACATTGGTGCCGTTGTAGTAGCCGTTGGACTCGCCCACCTGTCCACAGCTGGGCGCGCCGTTGCCACAGTTGTACTGGAGCGGATCGATGGTGGTCCCGCTGTCGCCGTTGGGGGCGGGATCCTGTGCCGCATGGGCGGCGGTGGGTGTCGAGGCGCCGGAGGGGGCACTTTGGAGCGACAGGCCGAACAGCACTGCGACCAAGGAGGCCATCAGCACCACAACCGTACGACCGTGTTGACGTGGTGGGAGGAATTGCTCGATCAAGGGAATCACCTTTCACTGACGGAAATGCGGCACATGCCTGCGCAGGCCAGCTGCCGCCTGCCCCCTCACATGCGGTGGCCGGCTTCACGACGAGTCGGGACAACTGGCCAACGTGACCTGTTCGGACCGATCGAGGTCGGCGGATGACCGATCGCAGGAATGGGCTCTGACCTGCGCCGGGTGGGGCTCGGGTGACTGGTGCCGGGTTCGATTGCTCCGGGCCGGTCGTGATGGGACAGCGGGTGACCCGCGCCTCACCCAGCCGCGGAACAGGGCCGGGGGCCCCGGCTGCCTCGTGGTGTCAGGTGCTCCACTGCTGAAGGTAGAGCCGTGCCCTCGACGCCTGCTGGATGCGATCCATGAAGTTCTCGCCGATCCGCTCGGCCAGCTCAGGGTGACCGACCCATCGTCCCTCTGGAGCCTCCCGGGTCACCGTCTGCATGATGGCGCTCAAACCCCGACAGGCCGAGATCAGCTCCCGGAAGTTGATGCCGAAGTTGTCGTCGGGACAGCGCCGCGCCTCGAGCCACGTCTGCGCGTGATGGATGGCGGCGTTCAGTTGATCGCACGCCGCCAGAACCACCACCGCCGGGGACTCGGAGGTCGAGATGAGTCGGTCCTCGGCCTCCATCAGGGACCTGACGATGGGCCATGCTTCGGCCAGCCAGCGCTGTATGGAGCGTCGCCCGTACCTCACCCGTTGCGCCCCTCGCTCCGTCCCACGGTCCCATTCTGACCAGTAACGGAGCGCCGCTCACATCTTCGCGCTGTGCGCTACGCCGCAGTCACAGCTAGTGACCACACACGTCTCCGGCCCTCGCTGGTAGGGAACTGAGAGGCCGAGTCACCTCGGGTCGAGTGCGAAAAATTGGTCTGGGTCGCCATCGCCTCCCGGCGAGGTCGGAGTCGGGCCTGCTTGTTGCGACGGCTCCGGACGATGGCCGGCACGCGGACGCCGTCACATTGCGGTAGGGGTGGGTGTCAGTGGAACAGTGGCTTGTCCCATGGGTCGACGCGGTGGCGGTGGCGTGTGGGGGCGACGCGGGGTTGAGATTTGAGCTGGCAAGGTCGGGAATGGGCTTGTAACGGTGATGCGGACGTTCCGCCGGTGGTGGTCTCCGGCCTGTCCCTGCTCCGCCGCACGCGGCCCAGGGAACCCGGGGTCCGACGCTGGCGCTGCCGGCAATGGCCGACTTCGTCCAACCGCGGCCGGAAGGAACTCAGGGCCCATTCCCCCAAGAGCTAAAACGACTAGTGAACCAATTCCGTTACACCCGGCCATCGGACCAGCTCAGGGGCGTGGCCGCCATTCTCGGCGGTGGACGGCCGGCCGGCGCGGGTGTAGGACTTGCAGGGGACGGCGCTGGCGTGTCGAAGAACGACGGTAGGGGGGTCCGGTTGCTGGTCGATTTCCGGGGGAGCCTGCGGGCCGCACAACGCGGCGACGAAGAGGCGTTCGCCACCATCTGGCGAGAGTTCCAGCCCAGCCTCTTGCGGTATCTGCGGGTCAAGGCGGCACCGGCTGCCGAGGATCTGGCTGCCGACACGTGGTTCCGCATCCTGAAGGCGTTGCCCACCTTCGAGGGCGACGCGACCAGGTTTAGGGCCTGGCTCTTCACCGCGGCCCGCAATCGGCTCACGGACTGGTACCGCGCCGGCGAGAGCCGCCCGCTCTCCATCGACGTGGCCAACCTGGCCGTTCTACCGGCCAGCAACAACGTCGAATCGGAGGCGGACGATCACTCGGCCACTGAGCGTTCGCTGGCCCTTATCGCCCAGCTGCCACCGGATCAGGCAGAGGTGGTCATGCTGCGCATCGTGGCCGGACTGAGCGTCCCGGTGACAGCCGAGATCATGGGACGGACGCCTGGCTCGGTACGAGTCCTCTGTCATCGCGGGCTGCGCCGGCTCGAAGGGCTTCTCGCCACCGAGGGCCAAGGGGTGCCGGCCACCCTCGACCTGGCCGGCGTCCGCCCCACGACGCCGCTTCCCGAGATGAAGAACGCGTAGGGGTGGCGGTATGAGTACCGAGACCGATCACAAGGCCGTGCCCGGTTCCGACAACCAGGACCACAGGACCATCGTGGAACTTCCCCTGGTGGCTTCCCCCGGACTCACCGACCTGCTCACCGTGGCCGCGGCTCCCGCCCAACCCCACGAGCTCAGCTGGGAGCAGGGGGCGCGCACCCTGTTCCGATCCGAGGTGGCCCGGTCGTCCCGGTTCCAGCGCCGCCGCGGGAGGTCCGCCATCGTGGCTGCGGCACTGGCCGCCACCGTGCTGACCGGGAGCACCGGCCTGGCCGCGGCAACGGGATTTCCGGCTCCGGCGGCCCGGATGGTGGACCACATGTTCGACCAGGACACCACCAGCGTCCGACCCAGTTCCACGCCCTCCGCGGCTGCCTCGGTTGCGGCCCGCCGGGGGCGTGTGCCGGCGCTGGCGGCCCCGGCCCCAACCACTCCCACGCACCCCAACCGGGTCGCGGTGGGGAGTGCTCAGGCTCATGGCCCCACGGACACCACCCCAACCACGCTCACCAACCCGACGACACTGACCACTCCGACGACACTGACCACTCCGACCACTCCGACCGCTGAGGGTTCGGGCGTCCCGGCCGGCGGTCGGGCTCTGTCTGCCGGAGGCCCGACTGTCCCGGCCGCGACCACGGTCACCTCCCCTGCCGCCGGGGCGGCCCCGGTGACGTCGACCGCATCACCGGCCGCCACGACGCCTCCAACCGCCACTACCCCTCCGGCCGACAATCGGGGCACGGGGACTCACAGGGGTGGCAACCAAGGCACCGGACCGAACAAGGGCAAGAAGAAGGGCACCGGTCGGGGTGGGGATACAAGGAAGCGGTGGCGGCACCGGTCGGGGTGGCGCCAAAGGCGGTGGCGGCGGCACCGGTCAGGGTGGCGCCGGTCGGGGTGGCGCCAAAGGCGGTGGCGGGGGCACCGGTCAGGGTGGCGCCAAAGGAAGTGGCGCCAAGACGGGTCGGGGTGGTAGCCAAGGGGCCGGCGCCGGCAGGGGCGGCAACCGGGTGAGCGGCTCCAACCGGGGCGGCGACCGGACAACCAGGGTCGGCACCAGTCGGACCAAACAGCCAGGCCCTATCGAATTTCCCGGCGCCTCGGCCCAGACAGGACAGTGACAGGGATGAAATTCGGTTCGGCCACGACGGCAGCGCGGGTCTGTGCGGGCGTGGCGGTGCTCGGCTCAGCACTGATGCTGGTTCCCCTCTCCGTCGCCCGTGCCGCTTCGCCGCCAGTCGATGCCGCTTCGCCGGCGTCCGCCGCGCCCCTGATTCCGGCGCCAGCGCCCACCCCCGGCTCCGGGGCGGGTCAGAGCGGCGCCCAGTCCTCGACCAACTGGTCCGGCTATGCCGTGACCGGAGCCACCTTCTCCAGCGTGTCCGGCTCATGGGGCCAGCCGGCGGCGAACTGTGCCACCAACAAGACTCAGCTGGCCGCCTTCTGGATCGGGTTGGACGGCTACGCGGCGTCCGATCCCAGTGTCGAACAGATCGGGACTGATTCCGACTGCGCCAAGGGCACACGCAAGGCCCCAGGCGGTCCGGTCTACTACGCCTGGTTCGAAATGTACCCCGCGCCTCCGGTGGTCCTCTCGCCACGGACCTATCCGGTTGCTCCCGGCAACACCATCAGCGCCTCGGTCTCGGTCGACGGCTCCGGCTACCTTCTCCAACTCTACGACGCCGGTCGGTGGTCGTACTCCAGCGTCCAGACACCGTCGATCCGTCCACACGACGCCTCGGCCGAATGGATTGCCGAGGCTCCGAGCAGCTGCCGGGCCTCCTGCAAAGTGGCACCACTGGCCGACTTCGGTGCGATCGGCTTCAGTGGGGCCCGGGCGGACGGGTTCCCGATCTCGGCCCTACCCAACAGCCGGATCACCATGACTAGCGGCAATGGGAAGCAGATCAAGGCCGAGGTCTCGGCTCTGACCTCGTCGGGCACGGCGTTCGCGGTCGTGTGGAAGCACCGATGAGACTCTGACAGCCCGCCCGACCGGAACGGGTGGTCGGCCCCGAGAACCGGGCCGCGGCTCCGAGCTGTGGCCGGTCGATCAGCCCGCGGCGGAGCCGTAGAACGGCGCGTGGAACGAGAACACGCCACCGTCCGAGGCCACGAGCCAGTAGCCGTCCCCATTGTTGTCGTTGATGGTGGTCACGATGGGTCGGTTCAGTCGCATGAGGCCGGTGCCCCCATAGAAGGGCATATTGAATCCGGTGAAGACCCCGCCGTCTGCGGCTACCAATCGGTAGCCGCTCCCGTTGGAGACGGCGTCGATGCCCACGATCGGCTGGTTCAATTTCATACTGCCGGTGGCACCGTCAAAGGGGGCGTGGAAGTTGAACACGCCACCGTCCGAGGCCACTAACCAGTACCCTCCAGTGGAGCGGTCGACGGCCATCCCGACGATGGGCTTGTTGAGCTTCATCAGACCGGTACCACCGTGGAACGGGGCGTTGAACGAGAACACCCCGCCATCGGCGGCCACCAGCCAGTAGCCGGCTCCGTCGGGGGTGGCACCCATCCCCACGATGGCCTTGTTCAGCCGGATGTTGCCGGTAGAGCCCCGGAACGGGGCGTTGAACGAGAACACCCCGCCATCGGCGGCCACCAGCCAGTAGCCGCCGGTCGCCGGATCGGCCGTCATGCCCACGATGGGCCGGTTGAGGGGTGTACCGGTCATTCCGCCGTAGCAGACGGCGCCCCCGAAGGCGGCCACATCTCCGTACTTGTCGACTTCGTAGTAGCCGGACCCGTCATCGGTTGCCGCCGCCGCGACCACCGATCCGGAAGCCAGATGGGTCGAGCAACCCGGCTGGCCGGAGCCGGCCCCGGCCAGGACTGGCGTCGGTGTCGTGACCTGGTTGGCCACGCCGGGCCACGAAGCCCGCCCGGCCGTGTCGACGGCCGCCACCGAGTAGGTGTAGGTCGTGCCGGGCTGCGCCCCGGTGTCGGTGAAGGTGGTCGTGGTCGCTCCTACCGTAGCCAGGGCCGATCCGTTGCGGTAGACCCGGTACGAGGCGATGGTCCCGCCGGGCTCGCTGGAAGCGGCCCAATTGACGGTCACCGACGACGTGGAGGTGGCCGCAGCCGTGACGCTGGCCGGCGTGGACGGTCCGGCGGTCGCCGGATAGGTGTAGGTCTGCACGTCAAAGGTGGCGCCCGCCGCGTTGTAGGGCGTGACGGTGACGCTGTTGCCGTTCACCGTGACCTTGAGGAAGTTGTACACATCGGCAGCCGACGTTGGTGCCGGGACGTTGTTCTTGGTGCTGCAGGACGAGCCGACATTGGCGGTGGGGTTCCAGCCGATGGCGTAGATGTCCTTGTATTCGGCCGAGGCGCCGTGGGTCAGGTTGGTGCACGTCACCCCTCCGAGGACGGGCTCCAGGACGCCGCCGCCGCCACCGGTGACGTAATTAGTGAGTTGGCCGGGCCCGTTCGGCACGATCCGCTGATACGTGTGGGCATGCCCGTTGAATGCCAGCTGGACCCCGTTGGCCGCCAGCAGGGCCTCGAGGCTGGTCGAAGCACGGGGATTGGCCGGGCTGTTCTGCAGGTAGACGTCAGATGGCTGTGAAGCGTTGTCCGAGCGCAGAGGGTAGTGGAAGACGGCGAACTTGATGCCGCCGGGATGCTCGGCGAGGTCCCGCTGTAGCCACTGGTACTCGGGGGAGCCGGTGGTCCAGTGTTCGTCGGCGTCGGCCTGGTAGGGCTCGCAGTAGACAGCCTGGATCGAGCCCGGGGCCCCGCACAGGCCGCCGGTCGTGGCCCCGAGTTTGTTGGCCACCGAATCCGACCAGGCACCGTCGAGCACGTAGACCCGGACGTTGCCGGTGGAGAACGCGTACCAGGTGTCCGGGGACGCACCGGTGATTCCATCGGTCCCGGTGTAGCTGTCGTAGGCGTACGTCCCGCCCGACGCGGCGGCCGTGTTCGAGGTCGGAAACACCTTCAACGGGTTGATGTTCTGGCCGTGGTCGCCGGGGCCGGCGAAGATCGGCATACCACCGGTCTGTGGGTAGTAGTTCGGCCCGAATATGTTGCTCACCTCGGGCTGGGTGCCGGTCTGTTGGAGGTCGCCGAAGGTCGATTGTGTGGTCCCGCTGTAGGCGATGTCTCCCGCGGAGAGGAGGAAGTCGGCACCCGACCCACCGATCTGGCGATCGAGCGCTGCCTGGTCAGGATTGAAGCCGTTGGGGAAGGGTACGTCGGTGGTTTGGGTCCGGTTCGTGTAGTAGTAGTTCTCGCCGGTGTCGTCGATGACGTCGAAGGACACCGGCGTCGACGCCTGCGCACTGGCCGGATTGAGTGTCGTGAAGAACTGGACCGGTTCGGTGGGTGGCAGCAGGTCGACCGCACCGGGGCCGTTGCCCGAGAACACGGCGTAGCAGTACTGGGTCCCCGGTGACAACCCCGAAAGGGTGACTGAGTTCTGGTACTCCGACACCGCGTTGACGGTGAATTGGCGACTGGTCAGGCTGGGCGAAGGTACAGGGTTCACCGCATTGACTGGTCCCGGCAACGACGTGGGTGCAGAAGCGGCCGACGTTGACCAGACGGTCACTGAGGCCGGGCAGGCGGAGCCGCTCAGGGTCGGTGTGGCGAGCACGGATCCGGGGGTCGCCGACGAGGTGGCCCAGTTGACCGAGGCGGACGACTGGGTGAGATCCGTCACGTAGGGAGCCCGGGTCAGAGTCGGGTTGTATCCGGTGTAGGGCGCGACCGTCACCGGACTGTCCGCCGACGCTGTTCTCATCAGCACGACCGATGAGACCACCCCGACCAACAGAACCACCACAACGGCCATTCCGACCGACGCCCGTTTTCTCATTTTTGCCCCGTTCATCGCCTGGACTCGGCAAAGTTATCGCGAAATGAAATTTGCTACAAAAGTTCACATGCAGGTCCCGCGGAGTGCACCTCAACTGGAGGTTCAGTTCCGAATTGGGATTCGGCTCGGCAGAACCATTTGCCGATGATTGGACCACGTTGTGTTCGTTACTCAGTATTGAAAATGACCGCAAGGAGTAGTCTTATGACTACATACAGCGTCTTGACGGAGGGTCATGGACCGGCATGTTCACGTTCCGTGTGATCCCATATACAGAGGGTGAGATCTGTTCGGGTGAGGGCGCGGTCGGAACCGGCGAAGGCGATTGACGGGTTCTCAGCCGAATCCAATAGTGGGTGATTCGACGCATCGCCGGTCAATTGGCTGGACGCTCGGTGCGGACGGTAGCCCGACCCGAGCAGCAGGGCCGGGTCGCTCCGTGGCGGCCGACCGCTCAGCCGGCGGCGGAGCCGAAGAACGGCGCGTTGAAGGAGAACACACCGCCGTCCGACCCCACGAGCCAGTAGCCGTCCCCGTCGTTGTCGTTGACGGTGGTCACGATGGGCCGGTTGAGCCTGATCAGGCCGGTGCCCCCGTAGAAGGGGATGTTGAACCCGGTGAAGACGCCGCCGTCCGAGGCCACCAACCGATAGCCGCTCCCGTCGGAGACGGCGTCGATGCCCACGATGGGCCGGTTGAGCCTCATCCCGCCGGTGGCTCCGTCGAACGGGGCATTGAAGTTGAACACGCCGCCGTCGGAGGCCACCAGCCAGTAACCGCCGGTGACCCGGTCCACGGCCATCCCGACCACCGGCTTGTTGAGCTTGATCAGGCCGGTGCCGCCGTAGAAAGGGGCGTTGAAGGAGAACACGCCGCCGTCGGAGGCCACCAGCCAGTAGCCGGCTCCGTCCGGGGTGGCGCCAATCCCCACGATCGGCTTGTTGAGATTGGTGCCTCCCGTCGAGCCGTCGGAAGGGAGCGTTGAAGGAGAACACGCCGCCGTCGGAGGCCACCAGCCAGTAGCCGCCGGTGGCCGGATCGACGGCCATGCCCACCACGGGCCGGGTCAGTGGAGTCCCGGTCATGGCTCCGTAACAGATGGCGGCCCCGAAGTTGGCCACGTCACCCTGCGCGTCCACCTCGTAGTAGCCGGAGCCGTCGTCGAGCGCCGCCGCGGCCACGACGGACCCGGACGGCAACTGGCTCATGCAGTCGTTCTGGATCGGCGACGACGATCCGGACGGGAGAGACTGGACCGGCGGAGAGAAGGTTGCAACGGTGTTGGAGGTACCGGGCCAAGAGCGTGTGCCGTCAGCCGCCACCGCAGTGACCGTGTAGCTGTAGTCGGTGGAGGGCTGGGCCGAGCTGTCGGTGTACGAGGTCGTGGTGCCGGGGAGGGTGGTCAACGGAACACCGTTGCGATCGATGAGGAAATGATCGACACCGCTGGACGGCGACCAGGTCACCTGGACCGATGTGGTACCGGTGGCCGTGGCGGTGACCGGGTTGGGTGTGGCGAGGGTGGCCGTGGGATTGAACATGTAGGTCTGCACATCGAAGGCGGTGCCAGCGGCGTTGTACGGGGTTACCGTCACCGAGTTCCCGCTGACCGCCACGTTGAGGTAGTTGTAGACGTCCGCTGCGGACAGAGGAGCAGGCAACGCGTTGCCGGTGCTGCAGATCGAGCCGGTGCCGAGAGCGGGATCGCTGGTGTTGGGCGACCATCCGATGGCATACATACTGGTCGTCTCGCTCTGGAGGGTCTGGCACTCCGTACCGGCGGTCGTTCCGGGGTCGACGGGCCCGGGCACCCCGCCTCCACCCCCGGTGACGTAACTGATGAGTTGGTTGGGCCCCGAGGGATTGAAGCGCTGGTAGGTGTGGGCGTGGCCGTTGAAGGCCAGGTAGACCCCGTTCTCGGACAGAGGCGCCTCGAGGCTGGTCGAGGCGTTGGGGTTGGCCGGGCTGTTCTGGAGGTACGGGTCCGAGGGCTGCGAGGGGCTGTCCGAGCGCAGGGGGAAGTGGAAGACGGCGATCTTGATGCCGCCCGGGTGGGCGGCGAGGTCGGCGGCCAGCCACTGGTACTCCGGTGAGGTGGCCTGCCAGTGCTCGTCGGCGTCGGCCTGGTACGGCTGGCACTCCGTGACCGGTGCAGTCGACCCGGCTCCACCGCAGAGTGCGCCGGTGGTGTCGCCCAGCTTCCCGCTGGTGGCGCTCTCACCCCAGGCGCCGTCGATGACGTAGATCCGCACGTTGCCCGTGGAGAATGCGTACCAGTCGTCCGGAGCCGACGTCGTTATTCCGTCGACGCCCGAGGTGGCGTAGCTGTCGAAGGCGTACGTTCCACCGGAGTTGGCCGCGGAGGTGGGGGTGGGCCACACCTTCAAGGTCGTGGGATCCTGGTTGTGGTCCCCGGCGGCGGCGAAGGTCGGTATGCCCTTGGCCAGGGGGTAGTAGTTCGGACCGAAGAAGTTGCTCACCTCGGGAGCGACTGCACTGCTGGTCTGTTGGAGGTCACCGAAGTTGGTCTCGGTCCCTCCCGTGTAGGCCGTGTCCCCGGCGTCGATGAGGAATTGGGCCCCGGACGAGCCGATCTGGCTGTAGAGCGACGACTCGTCAGGATTGAAACCGTTGCCGAAGGGCAGGCCGGTGGTCGACGTGGTGTTGGCGAAGTTCTCACCGGTGTCGTCCACCACGTCGAAGCTGACCGGAGTGGTCGCCGTCGTCGTTGCCGGCGAGAGGGTGGTGAAGAGCTGGTCGGGCTGGCCGGTGGGCAGCAGGTCGGTGGAGCCCGCCGAGTCGGTGGAGAAGACGGCGTAGCAGTACTCGGTGCCCGGAGTCAGAGCACTGATCTGTACCGACGCCTGGTACTCCGAGGTAGCCACCACGGTGAACTGCCAGGTGCTCAGGGTCTTGGTCACCAGGGACGAGGTGGGATTGACGGGCCCGGGAAGCGTCGTTCCGGCCGCCGCCGCCGACGGCGACCAGGTGAGGGTCGATGCCGGGCAACTGCCACCGGGGGCAGGGGCCACTTGTACCGACCCGGGGACCTTGGAGGTGGTGGCCCAATTGATGTACGCCGAGGTTTGGGTGAGATCGGTGACGTAGGGAGCGCGGGCCAGGGTCGGAGCGAAACCTGCGTACTGACTGGTCGGCAGGGGAGTGTCCGCCGATGCCCGGCCCATGAGCGCGACCAGCACTCCAGAAATGATGAGACCGACCAGACCCAGCGAGAGCCAGGTCCTCCTTCTTACTGTCATGGCGCCCCGTTCATGAACTTTGGTAGCGGAAGCTATCCCAAGCCACCTGCCGCGGCAAAGGAAAGACCCATGTGGACCACCCGCGCATCTGACTGTTCCGTTGGCCGCACCTCACCGCGTGCTCACAGCACTACGGAGAGCGAGTCTCTACCATTGGTTGAAGGGACACGGATCGGCATATCTTTGTTCATGATCCATGCAGTCGGGCGCCAAAGTATTGAGCCGACAAGGTCAAGTGACTGGGTCTCATGACTATTGGTCATCCCGGAAAGAGGTCACATCTACCTGGGCAAACGGATCGATCGCCCATTCCGTGTTCGCTGCACAGGTTGGGTTTCGGTCAGACCTCGTGGCCTGGAATTCCTTGCTAGGAGGCGATGATGAAGTGGCGAAAAGCCACAAATACACCGCCTCGGACGACGGAGGGGGCGTCCGGGGAGTCTGACCGCCCCCGGCTCCTCATCCTGTCTATATCACCGCATACAGTGGTGGCTCCGCTACCTAGGACGGTCAAATGGATGACGATCGGCAAGACGATTGACCCTTGACTCGCCCCTGTCCATAATGAGCGCGAGGGGATCGAAGGGGCAGGTGGGATCATGCGTGGACACATCGGAGCCGGTGCCGTGACCGCTCGGGGCTTCAAGCGTTGGATGGTGGCGGCGGTGGCCGTGTTGTCGCTCGGGTCGATCGCCGGCATCAGCACGCCGGCGTTCGCGGCCGGAGTGGTGGGCGGAGTGACGGTCTCCCCCGTGCCGAGCAGCGCCGGTTTGGGTTCGATCTACACCGTCAGCTTCACCACGATGACCCCGTTGTCGCCGCTGGCGTTGCCGCCTGACTCCATCAGCCTGACCGCTCCGGCGGGTACCACCCTGCCGTCCTCGCCGGGCGCCTACGCGGTGAGCTCGACGGGTGGGCCGATCGCCCTTTCCGCCGTCACCGTCACGTCGCCGAGCGTGACCATCACCCCGTCGGCCGCGGTTCCGGCGGGAGTGGTGACGGTGACCATCACCGGGGTCACCAATCCCACCGTCGCCGGTTCCGCCTACACCTTCTCGGTGAGCACCTCGCAGGACTCGGCCGCCACCAGCACGGCCTATACCATCACCCCCGGGACCCCCGGCATTGCCGCCAGCGGGGGCGGGCAGACCGCCGACGTCAACACCGCGTTCACCACGTCCCTGTCGGCCACGGTGCGGGACCAGTTCGGCAACCCTGTCTCCACCTCGGTGACCTTCTCCGCTCCGGTAACCGGTGCCAGCGGGACCTTCCAGTCGACGCACAGCGCGACCGAGACCGTGGCCACCGACGCCAGCGGGGTGGCGACGGCGAGTACGTTCACCGCCAACGGGACGGCTGGCACCTACTCGGTCGGGGTCTCGGCCCCCGGGGTCTCGGCCACCACCTTGCTGATGATCAACCGAAGTGTCCCCGCCGCCCCGACCGGCGTGACCGCATCCGGCGGGAACGCCTCGGCCACGGTGCACTGGGTGGCTCCACCCAACGGGAACAGCCCGATCACCGGTTACGTGATCACCGTGGTGGAAACTGGGGCCCAGATCTGGGTGGGGAACGTCGACCACGCCACGGTTACCGGGCTCACCAATAACGTGCCCTACACCTTCACCGTGGCGGCCGTCAACGCCGCCGGGGTCGGACCGGCCTCGGCGCCTACTACCCCGGTGCGACCCGAGCCCTCCGGATACTGGATGGTGGGCACCGACGGGGGGATCTTCTCGTTCGGCCACAACGGCTTCTTCGGCTCCACCGGCTCCATGCACCTCAATGCTCCGATCGTGGGCATGGCGGGCACGGCGGACGGCAACGGCTACTGGCTGGTGGCCTCCGACGGCGGGATCTTCGCCTTCGGCGACGCCACCTTCTACGGGTCCATGGGCTCCAAGCACCTCAATGCTCCGATCGTGGGCATGGCCGCCACTCCGGATGGGCTCGGCTACTGGCTGGTGGCCTCCGACGGCGGGATCTTCGCCTTCGGTGACGCCGGCTACCACGGCTCGATGGGAGCCAAGCATCTGAACAGGCCCATCGTCGGTATGACGCCGACCCCGAGCGGGGCGGGCTACTGGCTGGTGGCCTCCGACGGTGGCATCTTCGCCTTCGGCACGGCGGGTTTCTTCGGCTCCACCGGCTCCATGCACCTCAACGCCCCGATCGTCGGCATGGACAGCCCGGATTCCGGGGGTTACTGGCTGGTGGCCTCCGACGGTGGGATCTTCGCCTTCGGCGACGCCGGCTACTTCGGGTCCACCGGTGCCGTGCACCTCAACGCCCCGATCGTCGGCATCAAGGCGACCCCGAGCGGGTCGGGCTACTGGCTGGTGGCCACCGACGGCGGGATCTTCGCCTTCGGAAACGCCACCTTCGACGGCTCGGAGGGCGGCTCGCATCTCAACCGGCCCATCGTCGGGATCGGGTAGCGCCCACCGCTCGGCATCGGACGAACCCTCGGCCGAGCACCGGGTTCCCCGGTCCGCTCGGCGGCCCTGGGTAACATCGGCGGGTGGGCGACCGTCCTCTCAACTGCCTGTGCCAGACCGATGCTTGGGACGACCCCGATTGGCGGGCGGTCGGCCGCCTGCTGGCGCTGCCCCAGGACGAGGGGTGGCTGCACCGAAAGGTCTTCGAGTGGGTCCAGTGCGTATACGGACTGGAGCGGCTGGGGGCACTGGGACCCGACGCCACGGCCCTCGGGGTGGGCGCCGGCCACGAGTGCGTCCTCTACTACCTGGCCAACCGGACGCGACTGACCGTGGGCACCGACCTCTACGGCGGGGCCTTCGCCGGCAGCATCGCCACCGAAGCCGATCCGGCCTTCCTCACCGATCCCGGCCGGTTCGCGCCGTTCCCCTACCGTCGTGACCACCTGGCCGGACTCCCCGCCGACGGCCTCGCCCTGCCGTTCACCGCGGCGAGCTTCGACGTGGTGTACTCGCTCAGCTCGATCGAGCACTTCGGGGGTCACGACAAGGCGGCCCAGTCCATCCGCGAGATGGCGCGGGTGCTGAAGCCCGGAGGGGTGGCGTGCGTGGCCACCGAGTTCGTCATGGAGGGTGGCCAGCACGGCGAGTACTTCACCCCCGAGGACCTCCACCACTGGCTCGTGGCCGCCTCCCCCGAACTGGAGCTGGTGGAGCCGATCGACTTCACCGCTCCGGACCAGCGGTACGTGGACGACCCGGTCCACTTGCCCGAGGACCCGCTGCACACCCCGCACGTGGTACTGGCCATCGGCGAGTGGCGCTTCACCTCCATCGTGCTGTTCTTCACCAAGCGCCGCCCCGCCCCGGCCACCTGGTCGTCACGGGCCCGGCGGCTGCTCCGTCCCTGAAGGACCGATCGCCCCGGGGCCGGTCGACGACCCGGATGCTGCCGTCGCCGGCCGGGACGGCTCCGTCCCCCCGGCGGGTCCCTCCGGGCCGGGATCTGGCGACCCGAGCAGTCCCAGGGTGAGCAGGATCCAGACCCCCAGGCGGACCTGGGCGAACCCCTCGACGGTGTGCCGGGTGACCTCCTGGCCGTCGCCGTGCCAGGCCACCAGCATGGCGGCCACCCCGACCAGCGTCAGGACGGCCACCATGCACCAGGGCCGGAATCTCCAGGCTTCGGAGACGATCCCGAGGTACAGCGCCAGGGCCGAGAGGACCAGCAGCCCCAGCAGGGGTGGCCACAGCACGTCGGTCAGCGGCGAGGACAGGGCGTGGGCCGGGGCGTAGAAGGCGAGCTGGCCCTGAGCGAAGTTGAAGGCCCGTTCGGGCCGTTGCAGGGGCTCGCCCAGGACGTAGCCGGGGTGGGTCACCAGCCAGAGGAGGTAGGTGTGGCCGGCATCGGTGCGTATCCACCGCTCGAGGGGGTCGAAGGCCTTGTCCTCTGCGGGGATGCCCACCACCTTGGCGTCGCCGAGGGATGCCGGTGTTTCGCGGGCCAGCTGGTCGATCCGGGGTCCCTCGGGCATGCCGTGGGCGGCGAACCAGGCCACCCTGTCGGGGAAGGGGAACACCCGCACGATAGAGGACGTCGGCGGTGTCGGACGTGGTCCGGTGCGAGGCGAGGGTGCCCCACTCACACACGGCCACCACCCCGAGGAGGCATACGGACAGCACCCCGGCCCGAACCGCCGTGCTCCGTCTGACCGGTAGTCGGGCGAGGGCATAGACGCCGGCGGCGAGGGCCAGCATCCCCACCGTCCAGACCTGGGCGTCCCGGGTGGCGGCGAAGGCCAGGCTGGCGGCGGCGGTGGCCCCCACCCGGGGCCAGGTTGGCCGGCGCGAGACCCAGATGAAACCGGCGAAGACCAGGGCCAACAGGCTCATGGAGAGTGACTCGGACAGCTCCGACCGGTTCCACATCGCCACGGGCAGGGTGGTGGCGAACCCGAGGATCACGAACACGGCGGTGACCCTGCGCCAACCCGGGTCCACCAGCCGGCCCACGGTCCAGGCCAGCCCTCCCCAGCACAGGGCGGCAATCACCGCCTGGGTGGTGACCACTGCGGACGGGCCGCCCGCCGCTTTGATCAACAGCGGGGTGAGCGGGGGCCGGGGACCGGCCAACAGGGCGAGGGACCAGATCGGTCGACGGGCCATGGACGCATAGATCTTCGAGTCGTTCCAGATGAGAGCCGAACCGAGCCGGGCCTGGACCACCAGGTAGACGGCGAAGGCGCACCAGCCCGTCGCGGCCACCACCGACGACGCCCTCATCGGTGGTGGGTGCCACCACCACCGGCTGTCGGAGGTGATCGCGGTCCCGGGGTCGCCAGCGGCCGGCCGACGAGGGTGACGGTGGGCGAGGATCCGGGTGCCAGCCACCACCGGATCGGGGTCGAGCTCAGTCAACGGGCGCTACGGCGCTCACCGGGACGTCAGGCCGGCCCGGTGACCCGGTGTGCTCATCGAGGGACGACGTGAACACATCGCGGTGGCGGTCGACGTCGGCCGCCACCGCGTCTCGATGGGTGTCTTGTGGAACTCGGTGATCAGTACGCCGTGATCTGCTCATCGGGGCCGAAGGTACTCGCTTGGTGTCCGCCGGCCCAGTTGGCCGTCCATCTCCACCGCGCCCGGGTCAACCGCTGCTCGGCCCGGCCGAACCGTCGTCACGAGCAGGGCCACGTGTGCGGTGCGGACGATGTTCGTCGTCGGTCAGCGAAGCGGGTCGGACCCGGTCCATGGCGTCCGCTGGCAGATGCCATGGACGGACCGGTCGGCTCGGCACCCATCGGGCATCGGCCTACTCGTCGACGTAGTAGCCGTCGGTCACGCCGTGCTTGTCGGGCAGCGACTCCACCAGACGGCTCACCGCCCCGTACTCGCCGTCCTTCCACGCCTCGGCGATGGTCCGGTCGTCGAGCTCGCGGTGCCGGGTGAAGTTCCACCACCGGGTGACGTCGCTGTCGTTGTAGCCCTTGTTGGCCAGGATGATGTTGAGGCGGGTGGCCTCCCAGGCCGCCTCGTCCGGGCTCATCTCGCCCGGCGGGCGGCACCGGCCGGCCGCGACCCGTTCGGGATCCCGCTCCATCTCGTAGGCGATCTCGCGGTCGAGGTCGCGGGAGACGTGGCCGCGGATGGTCTTGAGCGAGCCGCCGGTCAGCGCCACGCGGTCGGTCACCCGTCGCTCCCGCTCGGCCTCGAGGCTGCGGGACCAGAGGCGCTGGGCGGTGGCGTCGACATCGCCGGCGGTCACCCGGAGGCGCAGCCGTCGTTCGATGCGCTCGGCCGTCTTCTGGGGCGTCGCCGGCGGGGCGTCGGTCTCCCGGCGACCCGGCTGCTCGCGGGTCGTCGGGGTCGGAGACCCGGCGGTCGCCGCGGCGTCGGTCGGGAAGCTCGCCCGGAGGGGCGTGGCGGGCCGGAACCTCGATCAGTTCGCTGGGCAGCGGTCCGTCCGCGCCGGGGGAACGGCGGCTCCGACCGGGGCTGGACGGGGCGGGCGCCGTCGCTCGCGGGGCGGCAGGGGAGGCGTAGCTCTCGGGCGGGAAGATGTCCCCGGTGGTGCCGGCGATGGCCGCGCCCAGGTAGGCCGCCGTCCACTCGCTCTCGCCCACCGCCACCGATGGGGCGCCGGTGGCGGTCAGGCGGGCCACCGGTACGTCGAGGCAGGCCGCCACCACGATGGCCTCGGTGAACCCGAGCCGGCGGTTGGTCGTCTCCACCTGGGCCACCGTCTCACGGGTCCAGGCGATCCCCCGCAGCAGCATCTCGTCGGCCAGGGCCTGCTGGGTCAGGTTGGCCTTGGACCTCAGGGCGGCCACATTGCGCCGCACGATGTCCTCGATACCCTTGGTCGGCTCGCCGTTCATCCCGGTATCGTAGCGCCTTCTTGTTAGAAATTTGAACATTTCCACCAACTCTGGTCGGAATGTTCTCGGCTTGCGAACAGGGATTTCAGCCGACCGCCCGTTCCGGGCACGGTGACACTCTGAACAATCGGACAGGCGGTGACGATCGGCTGGCGGCGGTTGGGCCGGGGGTGTCGATCTGCTGTCCAGCGCGGCCCCCACGATCGGATGGGCCGGCGCACCGGCGTGCTCCCTTGCACCGGCGCCCCATCGACCGGACGGATCGGCCGGGGACTCGCCTCGCCGGTGATTCCGATCCCGGCGGTGATGTGGGCCGCAGTCGGCCCAGTGGGCGATCCGGTCGGCGGCCCCGGGGGAGGCGGCCCATGGGGCACGGCCTGCGGACACCTGGTGGCTCGCACGGCGAGCGGCGGCTGTTCCACTCCTCCCATGATGACCGGTCGGTCCGGCCGAACTGGGGGACCCCGGCCGCTGGGCCGGCCCGGTCGTCATCGTCCCCGGCTCGCATTTTCCAATTCCCGCTACAGCTTCCGAGCGTGCTCATTCCGATCACAGGAGTAGAGGGTTACGAAACAAAAGGGGCAGGAAAACTGTGACGATCGACCCGTTTCATGTGCGCAGGTTCAGCGAGTGGTCGGATGCCGATTTCGATCTCGAGGACCTGGAGTTGCCCGCCGAGCCTCAGTGGAGCCGCTGCGGCGCCGTGCACTGCATCGACCGGGGACCGTGGATCGGGACCCTGGTGTGCTGCATCAGGCGCAGCGGCCACGAGGACGACCACTCCATGTCCCTGGGCGACGAGGGCGCTCCCGACTACTGGCGCGAGACCTGGCTGTAGGACGGATCGGGTACTCCCCGGGGAGCCGGATCTGCCGGAGCCGGCCTGCTGCCCGGTCGTCCGCGCCGTGAAGCGCCGGAGTCTGCCGGTCTACCACGACGGCAGGCGCGGCGACGGGGAGTAGCGACTGCGTCCCGGGCGCTCCCGGCGCCAGCACCACCGCTCCGTCGGCCGGCAGGCTCCCGGTGAAGGGGCGCCCCTCCGCCGCCAGCTCGGTGGCCAGAGCCACCGGCCGACCGGCCAGTCCCGACCCGTCGGACCCGGTCAGCGCCACCGGCCTCGCCGGTGATGTTGATGGCCACCACCCACGACTCGCCGCCGCGGTCCGCCGGTAGCCGAGCACGCCCTCGCCCAGCGTCGAGGAGCGTCGAAGCCGCCGAGCGAGAGCGCCTCGGATCGCCGTGGCGGAGGGCGAGCAGGCGGCGGTAGAGGTGGAGGATCGACGAGGGGTCCTCCTCGAGGTCGGCGCCGGTTCCGGTGCTCGCGCGTCGGGCGGGAAGGGCAGCCACGCCTCGGCCCCGTCGGCGGTGGGCCAGCCGTGGTCGGGGCGTCCCGTCCCACGGGACCGGGGCCCGGCAGCCGTCCCGTCCGCCGGGGTCGACCCGCCGGTCGGGCGGGATCTCCGCGTCGAGCAGGCCCGAGCTCCTCCCCCTGGTACAGGAAGGGGGTGCCCCGCAGGGTCAGGAGCAGCACGGCGGCGGCCCGGGCCCGGGCCTCGCTCCGGCGGGCCGGTCGACCGTCCGGCTCCTCGCCGAGCCGGGCCGCGGCCCGGTCGTAGCGGGTCCGGTGGCGGGGGTTGTCGTGGTTGGAGAGCACCCAGGTGGGCCAGGCGTCCCGGGGAGCCAGGGCGGCCACGGTCTGCTCGATGCACTCGGTCCACGGGCCCTGCTGCCAGCGGGCGTAGAGGGGCGGGAAGTTGAAGGCCAGGTGGAGCTCGTCGCCCGTCCCCGTAGTAGGTGGCCACGGCCTCGGTGGACAGCAGGTAGACCTCGCCCACGATGACCCGGTCCCCGGGATAGCCGTCGATCAGCTCGCGGATGGCCCGGAGCCGCTCGTGGGTCACCGGCACGTCGTTGAGGGCGCTGTGGGGGATGCCGGCCACCGGCGGGCGGGTCGTCGGGCAGGTCGGGGTCCTTGCCGATGCAGTGGATGACGTCGGCCCGGAACCCGTCGACGCCCCGGTCCAGCCAGAAGCGGAGCACGTCGTGCATGGCCTCGACCACCGCGGGCTGGTCCCAGTTGAGGTCGGGCTGGGCCGACTCGAACAGGTGCAGGTACCACTGGCCGGACGGCTCGTCGAAGGTCCAGGCCGGCGCGGAGAGGTCGAAGGCGGCCACCCAGTTGTTGGGCGGGGAGCCGTCCGGGGCGGGCGTCCCGCCACACGTACCAGTCCCGGTGGGCGCTGTCCCGTCCCGACGCGGCGTCGACGAACCACGGGTGCTGGTCGGAGGTGTGGTTGGGGACCCAGTCGATGATCACCTTGAGCCCGAGGGCGTGGGCCTCGGCCACCAGCCGGTCGAACTCCTCGAGGGTGCCGAAGAGCGGGTCGACGTCGCAGTAGTCGCTCACGTCGTAGCCGAAGTCGACCATGGGGGACCGGTAGAACGGCGAGATCCACAGGGCGTCGACCCCCAGCCAGGCCAGGTCGGCCAGGTGGGCGCGGATGCCGCCCAGGTCGCCGACCCCGTCCCCGTCGGAGTCGGCGAAGGAGCGGGGGTAGATCTGGTAGAAGACCGCCGACTGCCACCACGGCCGGTCGGTGCGGGGTGGTCCGGCGATCGGCGCAGCCTGCGACGGCGGATCGGTCATCGACCGGTCCCGACTCCGGGTCGACGTCGGGTCACTACTCGGCCCGCTGCTTGACCTGGACCAGGGTGGCTTCCATGTTGGCCCGATTCAAGGCGTCGGCGTTGCCGGTGCCCCGAACGAGGGGGGCGGTGGCACGGAGCAGCGCGCCCCGGTGGTCCTCGAACCGCTCGGTTACCACGGTGACCCCCTCCTCGAGACCCGGCTCCACCCGGTAGGACCACCGGGCCACCGGTAGGGGCCCGAAGGCCACGTCCCAGGCGATCTCCGAACCGGGCTCGTAGCGGACGATCGTGCAGCTCGTGCTCCAACGACGCCAGCCGGACCGGTTGCGGCCGCGGAACCGGGCCCCCAGGGCCGGGCCGGTCGACGCTCCGACCCACTCCATGTCCACGCACTCGGCCGTGAGCCCCCTCATGCCAACGGGATCGCCCACCACCTCCCAGACCTGGTCGGCGTGCGCTTCGATGGACAAGGAGACATCGACGGGGGACATGGGGAAGGACGCTACCAATGGCGGACCGGGCCGGCCGAACCGGCCCTCGGGACGGCGCGGTGGACCGTTACAGTTCCCGTCCCAACCTGCCGAAGATCCCCGTAGTCGATGTCCGCGATCACAAAGGGGTAGGACCGCCATGGTGGATAGGCGAATGGCAGAGGACAGGCTCGTTCCTGGCCGACGGGCTGGCGGGGAGCACGCCGCCCGAGGTGTACGCCACCGGCCGGGTGTGCGTCGCCGAGGACTGCACGGTGAAGCTGTCCCGCTACAACAGCACCGAGTGGTGCGCGCTTCACGAGAGCCCGGCCTCCACCCAGCGCCCCTACGACACCTCCACCCGGCAGCGGCGCCGGACCCGCCGCACCACGCCCCGCAAGGAGAAGGCCAACGGGCAGAGCCAGCCGCCGGCCAGTCGACCAGGCAGACTCAGCGGCCTAGTAGTTCCACACCGCCGACCACCGGCGCCGAGCCGTCCCTCCCTGGACGCCGGACCGGTCCGCGTCCGCGACCCCATCGGTACACTGCGGCCATCACCGAGCAGAACGGGGAAGTCATGGCGCGTCGCCTCGAGGGAACGGTGGCCCTGGTCACCGGAGCATCCAGCGGGATCGGGGAGGCCACCGCCGTGGCCCTGGCCGCCGAAGGGGCCACCGTGGCCATCGCCGCCCGGCGCCGGGACCGCCTCGAGCAGGTGGTCGAGCGGATCGGCAACGACAGCCGACGTGCTGGTGATCGAGACCGACATCACCGACGAGGCGGCGGCCCGGGCCATGGTGGAGGCCACCGTGACCGAGTTCGGCCGGCTCGACACCGTGGTCAACAACGCCGGGGTGATGCTGCTCGGCCCGATCGTCGACGCCCCGGTGGAGGAGTGGCGGCGGATGGTCGAGCTCAACCTGCTCGGCCTGCTCTACACCACCCACGCCGCCCTCCCGCACCTGCTCGCAGGCGGCCGAGCAGGAGCCCCGCCGGGTGGCCGACCTGGTCAACGTCAGCTCGGTGGCCGGCCGGGTCGCCCGGCAGGGAAGCGGCGTCTACAACGCCACCAAGTTCGGGGTGGGGGCCTTCTCCGAGTCCCTCCGCCAGGAGGTGACCCGCCGCCACGTCCGGGTGACCCTCATCGAGCCCGGCGCGGTGCGCGACCGAGCTGGCCAGCCACAACCGGCCCGAGGTCCTGGAGACCATCGGCGCCACACTTCGGCCAGACCGAGATCATGCAGGCCGAGGACATCGCCGAGTCGATCGTCTTCACCGTCACCCGGCCCCGCCACGTGGCCGTCAACGAGGTGCTGATCCGCCCCACCGAACAGGAACGCTGAGTGGCCGTCGGCGGCTACCCGCCGCCCGGCCACTTCCTCGGCGACCTGGGCATCCGGACCGAGGTGCTCTCCGACACCACGCGCCGTGGTCCGGACCCGGGTCGACCCCGTTCGTCGCCGGGGCCGACGGCGGGGCGCGGGCCGGGGTGCTGGCCACCCTGGTCGACGTGGTCGGCGGGCTCGTCGGGCGTGCGGGTCCTGCAGCCGGACTGGATGGCCACCGCCGACCTCACCCTCCAGCTGGTCCGGCCGGCCGTCGGGCCCGTAGGTCGAGGCCCGGGCCGAGCTGGTGCGCCGGGGCCGGACCACCATGGTCATCGAGGCGCTGGTCGTCAACGTGCGCCGAGGACGGGACCGAGGTGCCCGGACGCCCGACGGGGCGTCGGCTCCCGGTGGCCTGGGCCACCATCGACCTTCGCCGTCCTCCCGGGCGGGAACCGGACCGCCAGCCGGGACCTGCCCGTCGACCTGCCCGCCGCGCTGCGACATCGACGGCGGCCGGGCTGGACCGGTCGGTGGTGGACGGCCTGGGGATCTCGGTCGCCGGACGCCGCCGGGGGCCGGGTCTCGCTGCCCGTGCGCCCCTACCTGCACAACTCGATCGGGGCCGTGCAGGGCGGGGTCATGGCCCTGCTGGGCGAGGTGGCCGCGGCCGAGGCGCTGGGCGCGGCCACCGGGCTCGGCCAGCGGCGTCCGTGGTGGTGACCGACCTGCAGGTGGCCTACCTGACCCTCGGCCGGGTCGGTCCCATCGTGACCCGGGCCACGGTCCTGGACGCGGTGGCCGGGTCCGGCGCGCCGGTGCTCCGGCTCGGCGACCGGGAGCGCCGTGGTCGAGCTGCTCGACTCGGGTGCCGACGACCGGCTGACCACGGTGGTCAACGCCCGGGGGATGGCGGCCGACGCCTTCGCGCTGGCCCGCTCGCCGGCGGTCGGCCCGGACGGGGTGGACTCCGGCGGTCGGCCCGGACCGCGCGGACCGGTGAGCGAGGCCGAGCCGACCGGTCCGGCCGACGCCCGCCACTACATCAGCGACTACTTCCGGCTGGAGCGCTGGGAGATCCCGCCGGCCGACGGCGCCGAGGGGTTCTCCGAGTTCGGGGGCCGGATGCCGGTCGACGGCCACCAGCGGGGCGCGGGCGGCGGGACTGCGCACCGGCGCCCTGCTCACCAACATCGACTCGGTCGGGGGCTTCCTGTCCGGCCTCTCGGTCCTGCCCCGGTGGATCGTCACCACCAGCCTGATGGCCACGGTGACCCGGCTCGACCACCTCGGCCCGCTCCGGGTGCACGGGCGGGTGCTGCGGCGTGGGCGCAACTCGGTGGTGGCCGGCCTGGACGTGGTGGACGAGGGACCGGGCGACGCCGTCGGTGGCCGCGTCCACCGTCACCTTCGCCGTGCTCGACCCGGGGGAGCATGGACGTCGGCCTTCGAGCGACCGGCCGTGGTGCCCATGCCCCGGCCCGTCGCCGGACGCCCCGCCGCCCGAGGAGTTCTTCCGCATCGAGCCCGGGGTCGGGCCGACCACCCGGCTGGAGCTGGCCGACCACCTCCGCAACCCGTGGGGCATCCTCCACGGGGGGGCGGTGGCCATGCTGGCCGACGTGGCCGCCTGCCGGGCCGTGGCCGGCGCCGCGCCGGGCCGACGGCGGGCCCGACCCGGTGCCGCGGTCGGCAGCTGGCCGCGGCCGACACCGTGCTCCACTACCTGCGACCGGTCCAGGTCGGGCCGGTCGAGGCCCGGTGCCGGGTGCTCGGGGGCCCGACCCGGCCGACCTGGTCCGGGTGGCCATCCACGACGTCGGGGCCGACGACCGGCTGGTGGCGCTGGGCTCGGTGGTGGTCCTGGCCGTCTGAGCGCCGGCCCGAGTCCGTGCCCGATGGTCGACACAGGGTTGACACACGCTCTGAATTAGGCTTACCTAATATTTGAACTATGCGCGACCTTGCAGGGGCACCTCGATGATCCCGACCTTCGTCATCTTCCTGCGGGAGGGGGTCGAGGCCAGCATGATCGTGGCCATCCTGCTGGCCTACCTGGACAAGATCGGCCAGCGCCGCCACTTCCGGGACGTCTTCCTCGGCGTGGCCGCGGCCATGGTCCTGGTGGTCGGCGGCGGCGTCGCCGCCTACCTGGTCATCAAGCAGTACGACGGCTCGACGGTCCAGACGGTGTTCGAGACGGTCACCTACCTGCTGGCGGCCGCCGTGCTGACCTACATGACCTTCTGGATGCAGGCCCACAGCCGGACCATGTCCGCCGACCTCCAGCGCCGGTCGGAGGAGGCCCTCAACGGCAAGGCCCGCTTCGGGCTGGGCCTGCTGGCCTTCCAGGCCGTCGGGCGGGAGGGGCTCGAGACCATGGTCTTCACCCTGGCCATCGTCTTCGCCTCGTCGAACCAGGCCGCCACCCCGTCCCACGGCGGGGGCTGCTGCTCGGCGCCGGCGTCGGCCTGGTCGTGGCCCTGGCGGTGGCCTACGTCATCTTCAGGCTCGGGCCGGCGCCTCAACCTGGGCCTGTTCTTCCGGGTCATCGGCGTGGTGCTGATGGTGTTCGCCGCCGGCCTGCTGGCCGACGCGGTCGAGAACATGCAGCAGCTGGGCTGGCTCCCGTTCCTCGGGCACCCGCTCTGGAACACCAGCGCGTTCCTCAGCGAGGACAGCTCCCTCGGCGACGTGTTCCACAGCCTGCTGGGCTACGCCGACCAGCCCACCGTGCTCCAGGCCGTCGTCTGGGTCGACCTTCGTGGCGGTGCGCCCGACCTGTTCATCGCCATGGGCCGGCGGGCCCGGCCGCGGCGACCCCCGGGCCTCGGGACCCGGGCGAGCCGCCGGAGCGGCCAGGGCGGTCGACGGCCACCCGACCGCCGGGACGGGCGCGCCCTCCCGCCCCCGGCGGCGCCAGCCCAGAGCGTCCCGCGTCGGCCCCCGAGCACGGGGGACGGACCGACACCGAGGTGTCCCCATGAGCGCAGCATCCCCGACGACCGCCATCCATGGAGGGCCGGACCGTGGTGATCACCGGGGCCAACTCCGGGGTGGGCAAGGCCACCGCCACCGCCCTGGCCGCGCGCCGGTGCCGACACGGTGATCACCGCCCGCCACGAGGACCGGGGCCGGGCAGGCCGTTGGCCGACATCCGCCGGGCCAGCGGATCGGACCGGGTGGACCTGGTGGTGTTCGACCTGGCCGACCTGGCCTCGGTCCGCCGGGGGGCCGAGCAGATCCTCGACCGCTGTCCGACGGATCGACGTGCTGGTCAACAACGCCGGGCTGGTCCTGTCCGAGCGCACCGAGACCGTGGACGGGTTCGAGGCCACCTTCGCCATCAACCACCTCGGGCCCGTTCCTCCTGACCCAGCTGCTGACCGACCGGCTGGTCGCGTCGGCCCCGGCCCGGGTGGTCAACGTGGCCTCCACCGCCCACCAGGGGGCCCGCCGCGGCCTGGACTTCGACGACCTCCAGTGCACGCCGGCCACTACCGGGGCATGCAGGCCTACAGCCGCTCGAAGCTGGCCAACATCCTGTTCACCAACGAGCTGGCCCGCCGGCTGTCCGGCGACCGGGGTCACCGCCAACTCGCTCCACCCGGGCACGGTGGCCTCCGGGTTCGCCCGCGACGACGATGCCACGGGCTTCCTGGCCTTCGGGGTCAAGGTCATCAAGCCCTTCATCCTGACGCCGGAGAAGGGCGCCCGGACCTCGGTGTACCTGGCCTCCTCCCCGGAGGTGGCCGACGTCACCGGGCAGTACTTCGTCAAGTGCCGGCCCCGGACCCCCTCGCCGGCGGCCCGGGACGAGGCGGCCGCCGCCCTGCTGTGGTCGGTGAGCGAGGAGCTGGTGGAGCGGGCCGGCACCAGATCCACTGACCCGGGACCCGGTCGACCCGGTCCCACGGCAGTCGGGCGCCCCTCCGAGCCGTCCGGCCGATCTGCCCGGCCGCCGAGGGCGGGTGCGCGGCCAACGCCGCGCCGAGTACCGGTCCGCGTCCCCTCGTCCAGGCGGCCCTAGGCTCTCCACCAGCGGCGGCGGGTCGGATCAGTGCCGTCACCCATCGGGGAGGTTGCCATGTCGAGCCCAGGGGGATCGGAGCGTCACACCGGAGGAGCGGGACATCCTCCGCCTCGTGGGGAAGTCGTGGGGGTGGGTCCTGTTCTTCGGGATCGTGACCCTCATCTTGGGGGTGCTGGTGGTCGTGCGGCCCAAGGACACCATCTACGCCTTCGCCATCCTGCTCGGCATCTGGCTCTTCGTGGCCGGCCTGTTCCGGATCGTGATGGCCATCGCCGACCACGAGGACACCGGGGGCACCCGGTGGATGCTGGCCATTCTCGGACTGCTGTCGGTGATCATCGGCATCCTCTTCCTGCGCCATACCGAGGAGACGGTCACCACCCTGGCCTTCCTCATCGGGCTGTTCTGGGTGGTGGGCGGGATCATCGAGTTCTTCACCGCCTACAGCGACCACGGATCTGGGGCCCGGGGCTTCCGGATCGGCATGGGGGTGCTGGCCTTCGCCGCCGGCGTGGTGACACTCGTCTGGCCCCATGTGACCCTCGGGGTCCTGGCCGTCATCATGGGGATCTGGTTGATCCTCTACGGCGTCGTTGGAGATCGCGCTCTCCCTGCAGCTGCGCCATCTGGCCGACGTCTAGCGGATCGACCGACACCGAGGTCGGTGCCGGGCCGAGGGCGTCCTCAGTCCCGGAGACCCTGAGCCGGCCTCAGCCGTAGGGCCCGGCCATCCCCACGATGGGTTTGTTGAGGACGATCGAGCCGGCTGAGCCGAAGAACGGGGCGTTCCCGTAGGTGAACACGCCGCCATCGGTCGCCACCAGCCAGTACCCACCGCCGTCCGGCGTCGGGGCCATGCCCACGATCGGCTTGTTCAGTTTGATGCTTCCGGCGGAACCGTAGAACGTGGCGTTGCCGTAGTTGAAGATGCCGCCGTCGCTGGCCACCAGCCAGTAACCCCCGCCGTCCTGCGTCGGGGCCATCCCCACGATCGGCTTGTTCAGCGGTGACCCCCCATGGGAGCCGCTGAAGACGGCGTCGCCGTAGGTGAAGATGCCACCGTCGCTGGCCACCAGCCAGTAGCCCCCACCGTCCGGGGTGGCGGCCATCCCCACGATGGGCTGATTGAGCGGCGAGCCACCGTGTCCGCCGAAGAACTGCGCGTCGCCGTAGGTGAAGATGCCGCCGTCGCTGGCCACCAGCCAGTAGCCCCCGCCGTCCGGGGTGGCGGCCATCCCCACGATGGGCTTGTTGAGCTTGATCGAGCCGGCGGAGCCGTGGAACAACGCGTCCCCGAAGCTGAAGACCCCGCCGTCGCCGGCCACCAGCCAGTAGCCGAGGCCGTCCGGCGACTCGGCCATGCCCACGATGGGGCTGTTCAGATGGAGGCTGCCCGTCGAGCCGAAGAAGCCCGAGCCGCCGTAGTTGAAGATCCCGCCGTCCGACGCCGCCAGGGTGTAGCCCGTCGAAGGGACGAACAGGACGTTGTCCGGTCCGGACAGGTTGGTGTTGGCTCCGGCCAGGCTGGAGACGGGGGTGGGCGAGCCGGAGGCGGCTTGCTGGGCCGGTGAGAACTCGGCCACCGAGTTACCCAGGAAGTTGGCCACCCAGAGGTTCCCGAACGGATCGAACGTGAGGCCGTCCGGATTGTGGATGCTGGTGCCGTCGGTCGTGAGCGTGACGTTCGGCACCGGTGCGCCGCTCGAAGCCAGCTGGGCCGGCGTGAACGCGACGACGCTCCCGGGTGTCACGTCATTGGCCACCCACAGTCTGCCCGAGCGGTCGAAGGCCAGGGAATCCGGTTGGTTGAGGCTGCCCGCCGTGGCGGCCAGTGTCACCACCGGCGTCGGCGTCCCGCTGGTGTTGAGCTGTCCACGGGCGAAGCTCACGATCGTGTTGCTGGTGTCGTTGCCGACCCAGGCGTTGCCGGATGCGTCGATGGCGACGGACCCCGGTCCGCTCAGGCCAGATCCGGTGATGGTCACCGCCGGGGTCGGGGATCCCGATGCGGCCAGTTGGCTCGGCGTGAACTCGACGAGGCTCTGGGTAACTCCTGCGTTGACGACCCAGAGGTCACCGGACCGGTCGAAGGCCAGGGACGTGGGGTGATCGAGGCTGGGCGTGGCGTTCGCCGTGATGACCACGGCGGGGTTCGGGCTGCCGCCGGTCGCCAGCTCGGCCTGGGTGAATTCGATGACGGTACTACTTCCGTTGTTCGCCACCCAGACGTTTCCGGCCTGATCCATGGCCATGTAGAACGGGCCGTTCAGCGTGGAGGTCGGCCCGGAGACCGTGCTGGTCGGGGCGGCGTTCCCGGTGGCTCCCGGCGCGAACGACGAGAGCGACGCTCCGGTGTCGTTGAGGACGTACATGGTGTTCGGTGCGGTCACGGTGGTCGAGGCGTGCGGTGCCGCGGCCGAGACGCCCGACGTCGCCAAGAGGATGGGCGCCACCAGGACGCCCAACGCCAGCACCACTGCTCCGCCAAGGGAGATCCCGGGTCGGACTCGCCCCCGCCGACCGGTGCCGCCTGGTCCCGGAATCCGATGCGCCACGTGGTCCATCGATCGTTCTCCTGCGATCCGGCCCTCGCACCGGACATCGTGCCATGAGTCGAAGCGATTGTCGAAGGGCAATCCGGCCGGGCCCGCGTCCGCCGTCGAGGTCGGCCCGGGGACTACGTGGGCCGGAGCGCCTCCCGCAGGGCCACCGCCGCCTTGGCCTGCCGGACCTGCTCGGCGGTGAGCGGCGGGTGCCGGAGGGGCGTCCCGTCGGGCGCCAAGGAGGTGACCAAGAGGTCGAGGTGCCGGAGCCAGGCGTCGGCCGAGACGGTGGCCGTGGCCTCGATGACCCCCCGCAGCGACCAGAACAGCACGACGACGTCCTCGTAGACCAGGTCCGGCGCGGACCGTCCCGGCCTGCTGGGCCCGGGCCAACAGGGCACGGCTGGCCGTCTCGATCTGGTGGCGTACGTCCCCAGGGTTGTCGTTCCACAGCCGGGTCAGGCAGCCGACATGCTCGAACTGGAGCCATCCGACGGCGCGCAGGTACTCGACGAACCCGTCGGCGGGGGACTCGTTCTCGAGTGCGGTGGTGGCGGCCGACAGCACGGCCTCGAGCACTTCGGAGACCACTGCCTCGATGAGCAGCTCCTTGGTCGGAAAGCGCCGGTACAGGGTACCGACACCGACCCCCGCCCGTTGGGCGATGACCTCCACCCCGACGTCGACGCCCACTTCGTCGAAGGCGGCTCGGGCGGCGGCGAGGATCTTGTCCCGGTTACGTGCGGCGTCGCGACGCAGTGCAGGGATGCCGGGAACAGGATCCGTGGTACCGGCCGCGGGGCCGTTGGGAGTGAGACGTACGGTGGTCGGCGTGGTGGTCATCCTTCCGCAATGGTGCCACCGGGCACCAGTGCCAGCTCGGCGTGTTCGATGTGGAGCTGGTGCTCCTGGTCCTCGCCGGCCGGAATCTTGGCCGAGGTCGGGATGAGGAGGGCGGCCACGATGGCCACGGCGGTCACTGCGGCCAGGAAGGCGAAGCCGTCCCGGTAGCCGGTCTCGGCGGGCAGGCCGCTGTGGAGCAGGGTGGAGGTCACGATGCTGGACATGACGCCGGCTCCGATGGCTCCCCCGATGGTCCGGATGTTGGCGTTCATCCCGCTGGCCACGCCGGTCTGCGCCGGTGGGACGGCCTGGACGATGAGGTTGGACATGGCGGAGAAGGCGAGGCCGATCCCCACGCCCAGGAGGGCGCTGGACAGGTAGATCTCCCACGGGTGGGTGTGGGCGAAGGCCAGGACGAGATAGCCGGCCAACGAGAAGACCGACCCGATGACCACTGCCGACTTCGAGCCGATGGCTGCGGCGATCCGGCCGGACAGCATGCCCACCACGAACATGGCCACGGTCAGGGGCAGAAGGTAGAGGCCCGACTGGATGATGCTGGCCCCGAATCCGTAGCCGGACGACCTCGGGGTCTGGAGGAACTCGGGGAGGAAGCCGATGGCCGAGTACATGCCCACTGCCGAGGAGCAGGGCCACCAGGTTGTTGGTCCACACCGCCGGGAGCCGCATCATCCGCATGTCGACCAGCGGCTCGCGGGAGCGGTAGCTCCACCACGACCCAGACCACGCCGATGACCAGGGCCAGCGGCGAACAGACCCGAGGACCCCCGGCGAGCCCCAACCCCACGTGGGCGCCTCGCTCACGCCGACCAGCAGGGCCACCAGCCAACCCGAGAGCAGGACGGCGCCCAGCCAGCTGAGCCTGCCGGGGGTGCGGACCGGCGACTCGGGGACGAAGAAGTGGGCGCACACCGCGGCGGTGAGCGAGATGATCAACGGGATCCAGAACAGCCAGTGGTAGTCGAGATGGATCACGATCGGGCCGGCCAGGACGATGCCCGCCCCGCCCCCCACCGCGGCCATGGCCGCCACGATTCCCACGCCGGTGGCCACCTTCGAGGCCGGGAACTCGTCCCGGATGATGCCGAAGGCCAGGGGGAGAACCGCACCGCCGATGCCCTGGATGGCCCGGGCCACGATGAGCACGCCGATCGACTGGGCCAGCCCGGCGATGACCGATGCCGGTGGCCAGGGCCAGAAGCGTGACGACCAGCATCCGCTCCTTGCCCACCATGTCCCCCACCCGGCCCAGGATGGGCGTGAAGATGGACGCCGACAGCAGGAAGACGGTCAGCAGCCAGGTCACGGTGCCCTGGGAGGTGTGCAGGTCGTGCTGGAACGTGGGGAGGACCGGGGTCACCAGGGACTGCAGCAGGGAGTAGGCGGTAACGGCCAGCAGGAGCACGACGAAGGTGGCTTTGTAGTTGGCTCGTTCGAGCGGTGGGGTCATGGGATCCTGTCCGTGGTTCGGGTGGAGCGGTCGGAGGTGTCTCGACCGGGAAGGTCGGTGACTGGGCCGGGATGGGTGTCTGGACCGGGACGACGTCGGAAGGGGACGGCGGTGGGTTGGTCCACTCGTTGCTCCGGGACGACCGCACGATGACCAGACCCGGCGCCGCCGGCCGGGTGGCCTCGAGGAGGTCTCGGTCCGACGGCGCGTGTTGCGGAGTAGACGCTCCGGTTACCGTACCACAAGTGGAATGAGGCTCCACTTAACTCGGCCCCGAGTGTCTCTGACCCCACCGGTGCGTTGCGCTGCGCGCCGGGCTCGTAGTGGGGGGCCCAGAGACGACGGGGACGGACCAGCGGAGCGCGCGGTCAGAGGGGCTCGCCCTCGCCGAGCTCCGAGGTGACCTCGGCGATGGCCTCGGCCTCGGCCTCCTCCGAGAGCGGCTGCCCGCCGCCGTCGTCCCGCCACAGCTCGGGCACCCGCCACAGCAGGACGCCCACGCCGGCCACGCAGGCCAGCCCACCCGACCACACGGCGAACTGCGGGCCACCGATGGCGGCGGCCACCCCGGTCTCGGCGTCGCCCAGGCGGGGCCCGCCGGCCACCACGGCGAAGAACGTCCCCGACAGCCGTCCCTGGAGGTGCTCGGGCACGGCCCGCTGCTGGACGGCCTGGCGGAACACGGCCGAGACCACGTCGGCCGCGCCGGCCAGGGCCAGCAGGGTCAGGCCGATCCACAGCACCGGGATCGACGCCGAACAGGGCGATGGTCACGCCCCAGACGGTCACGCAGGCGGCGATGGCCCGTCCCTGGTGGCGGACCCGGCTGCACCACCCGGTGAACAGCGAGCCGACCAGGGACCCCGGCCCCGGGAGCGGCGTAGAGCAGACCCGACCACGCCGGCCCCGCCGCCGAACAGGCCGGTGCCGAGCGCGGGGAAGACGGCCCGGGGCATCCCGAAGATCATGGCGTTGAGGTCGATCCAGTAGGTGGCCGACAGCAGCTTCTGGCCGCGGAGGTGGCGGAACCCCTCGGTCATCGACCGGAGTCCCATGGGCGTGCCCCCGCCCGATCGGCACCAGGGCCGGGAGGAGGAGGGCGGCCACCAGGGCCACGCCGTAGGTGGCCACGTCGATGCCGTAGACCGCGCTCAGCCCGATGGTGGCGATGAGCACGCCGGCCAGCGCCGGCCCGGCCACCAGGGCCAGCTGCTGGATGGTGGTCTGCAGGGCGATGGCCGCGGTCACGTCGCTGCTCGTCGACCAGCATGGGCAGCGCCGCCCGACGGGCCGGCCAGTCGACCCCCTGGAGCCCGGCGCCGGCGCCCGATGCAGACGAACAGGGGCCACACCGCCGGGTGGGCCGGCGAGGCGTTGGCCACCAGGCCGCCGACGGCGGCGGCCATGGCCACCTGGGTCAGGACCAGCACCCTCCTCCGGTCCATGGCGTCGGCCAGCGTGCCGCCCCACAGGGCGCCGGCCAGCAGCGGCACCAGCTGGGCCAGGCCGATCAGGCCGACCACCAGCGTGGAGTGGGTCAGCGCGTAGGCCTGGAACGACACCGCCACCAGGGTCAACTGGGAGCCCATCCCCGAGACCACCTGGCCGGCCCACAGGCGCCGGAAGTGCCGGTAGCGCCGCAGCGGGGTGATGTCGACGACGAACCGGGCCACCCGGCAACGGTAACGGCCGCCGTTCCGGGGCTCCGGAGTTGGAAGGCCCGGTCGGGGCGCACGGACGAAGTACGAGACCGTGCAGTCGATTGCACGAAACGCCGTTCTTTACGAATTTGTGACGGAAATGACACTCGCTAGCGGTGGTAGGTCCGCTACACTGGGGAGCGTGAGGGACATGGGCAATCCGTCAGAGCAGGGGCAGAAGGTCGACGACGATCAGAGTGGTCGACTCGGGACCCCCGTCCATGGCCGTATCCATTGCCGGGATCTCCACGGCATGCAGCAAGGATGCTCTCGTATCCAGTGCCAAGGCAGTTCGGGAGGCACTCTCGACGGATTGAACAGACACTGACAAGGTCTGGAACCGTCGAGGAGTCGCTTCTTACGGAGCGGCTCCTTTTGTTTTCTTGTTTTGCACCGCCGTCTCCTGCGAACCCCCGCAGTCCCGACCGCACGCCTGCCCCGCCGCAATGACGTCGCCCCCCGTCGAGATGGGGTGCGATGGAGGCCCACTCCGACGATCGGGCGGCCACCGGCACCCACCGCCCGATGCCAATCGGTCACCGGACCCTCCCCACGAGCAGCACCGAGTGCGGCACGAGCAGCACCCGAATCACCGAGCAGCACCGAAGCACCGAGCGGGCCCCGAAGCCATTCGGCACCCGAACTACGAGCAGCATCCGAATTGCGAGCAGCACCGAAAGAAGGAACCATGGACGAGCAACGAATGAGAAGCGAGCAGCGACGTGACCCGGGCGGCCGGCGACCGCCGCGTGCCCGAATGGGCGGAGCAGGCCACCACGGCCCTCCGGCAGGAGTGGTCCTCCGACCGCGTGGTGGACCAGGGGGACACCCACGACAAGGGGGAGCCCTCACTCTGCGTGGGTGAGGCGGCCTGAGCCCCTCTCGCGACGGAATCCGGCAGCTGCAGGCGCGTGTGCCCCGCGTCGGAAGATCTGACGCTTGGCCAGCTCGGTCACACCGGTTGGGCTGCAACCCGACTGCTGAGCCGCGGCCCGCAGGACGAGCCCCCTCCGCTCGGCCGTCATCGGCCGGGACCTGCTCAGGCGGCGGGATCCTGGCCGGCGGTCCCGTCGCCACGTCGCAGCCCGCCCGACCCGCCGGACCCGCGTGACCCAGCGGACCCGGCCGGCTCCTGCCGCTCGAACTGGATGCGGTAGAGCTCGGCGTACTGGCCCTCCGGCGGCCAGCAGCTCGTCGTGACGGCCGCGCTCGACGATGCGGCCATGGTCGAGGACCAGGATCATGTCGGCCTCCCGCACCGTGGACAGCCGGTGGGCGATGACCAGCGAGGTGCGGCCCTCGAGGGCGGTGGCCAGGGCCTGCTGCACGGCGGCCTCCGACTCGGAGTCGAGGTGGGCGGTGGCCTCGTCCAGCACGACCACCTCGGGCGCCTTGAGCAGGATCCGGGCGATGGCGATGCGCTGCTTCTCGCCGCCCGACAGCCGGTAGCCCCGGTCGCCGACCACGGTGTCGAGGCCGTCGGGGAGGGCGGCGACCATGGTGGCGATCTGGCGCGCCGGCCAGGGCGGCGTCGAGCTCGCCGTCGGTGGCGTCGGGCTTGGCGTAGAGCAGGTTGCCCCGGATGGTGTCGTGGAACAGGTGGGCGTCCTGGGTCACCACGCCGATGGTGGCGGTCAACGACGCCGAGGTGGCGTCCCGCACGTCGAGCCCGTTGATCCGGATGGCGCCCGACCGCACGTCGTAGAGGCGGGGGAGCAGCTGGCTGACGGTGGTCTTGCCCGCCCCCGACGGGCCCGACCAGGGCCACCAGCTGGCCCGGGCTCGGCGGTGAAGGTCACGTCGAACAGGACCTGCTGGGAGACGGTGGTGTCGAGCACGGCCACCGACTCGAGCGAGGCCAGGGAGACCTCCTCGGCGGCCGGGTAGCGGAAGTCGACGTGGTCGAACTCGATCCGGGCCGGGCCCGGCGGGACCGGGCGGGCGTCGGGCTGCGTCCTGGATCATCGGGGGCAGGTCGAGGACCTCGAAGACCCGGTCGAAGGAGACCAGGGCGGTCATCACGTCGATCTGCACGTTGGACAGGGCGGTCAGGGGGCCGTAGAGCCGGGTGAGGTAGGCGGCCAGCGCCACCACCGTGCCGACGGTCAGGGCGCCGTCGACGGCCTGGACGCCGCCCCAGCCGTAGACCACGGCGGTGGCCAGGGCGGCGGTGAGGGTCAGGGCGGCGATGAAGAACCGGGCGTACATGGCCTGGGTCACCCCGATGTCGCGGACCCGCCCGGCCTTCTGCTCGAACTCGTCGCGCTCCTGGGTCGGCCGGCCGAACAGCTTGACCAGCAGGGCCCCCGAGACGTTGAAGCGCTCGGTCATGGTGTTGTTCATCTGGGCGTTGAGGCCGTAGGACTCCCGGGTGATCGCCGACAGCCTGCGTCCCACCCGCTTGGCCGGGAGCACGAAGATGGGCAGGATGATCGAGGCTGATCAAGGTGATCTGCCAGGACAGGACGAACATGACCACCAGGACCAGGGTCACGCTGATCAGGTTGGAGACGACCGACGAGAGGGTGTCGGTGAAGGCCTGCTGGGCGCCGATGACGTCGTTGTTGAGCCGGCTGATCAGGGCGCCGGTCTGGGTCCGGGTGAAGAAGGCGATGGGCATCTTCTGGATGTGCTCGAAGACCTTGGAGCGCATGTCGATAGATGAGCCCCTCGCCCACCTTGGCCGAGACCCAGCGGATGCCGATCGACAGCCCGGTGCCGGCGAGGGCCACCGCGGCGGCCAGCAGCGACAGGGAGATGATCAGGCGACTTGGTGCGGTCCTGCGCCGGCCCGGTCAGATTGTTGATGATCGAGCGGAACAGCAGCGGGTTGATGACGCCGAGGATGGCGTCGACGATGACCAGCACCAGGAACCAGGCCAGGATCTTCCGGTACGGGCAGGGCGAACTGGATCATCCGCCGGGCGGTGCCCTTGGTCACCTGCTGCTGGGTGACCGAGTCGTCCCGCCGCATGGAGCGCATCACCGACCCGAACTGACCGCCGCCGCCCCCGCCCATCCCGTGGCCCGGCATGCTCATGAGACGGCTCCTGGGGCGGTGATCATGCCCGGGACCCTACTGTCCGCCGGCCCGGGTCCATCCGTGGCCGGTGGGACCGCGACGGTGGGCTCAGGCCACCAGGCCGCGCCCGTAGACCGGGGGCAGGTCGAGTGCGGTGAGGAGGCCCGG
Source organism: uncultured Acidimicrobiaceae bacterium (assembly GCA_963717885.1). GTDB lineage: Bacteria > Actinomycetota > Acidimicrobiia > Acidimicrobiales > RAAP-2 > Bog-756. The sequence goes on from CAVQXB010000001.1 coordinate 1,336,144, forward strand.
AGCCCCCTCCACCACGGCGGGGATGGCGTTGACCAGGCGCATGGCCGTGGCCTTGAGCCCGGCGGTGTTGTGGTCGCCGTCCGTGCCGAGCAGCTGGAGGTCGAGGGTGTAGTTGGGCTCGCCGGTGATGGTCACCCGGTAGCAGCCGTGACCGGCCGGCTGGGGCCACTCCGGGGGCCAGGTCGTCGTGCAGCCGGGTGACGTGCTCGAGCACGATGACCGCCTTGCCGTTCCGCATCCCGCGTAGCTCGAAGTGGAGGGCGGCAGCGGTGCCCTTCTCGATGGTGCCCGAGTCGACCTCGAAGGTCTCGGTGGCCGGGAGCCGCTCGTACCACTCCTCCACGCCGTCCAGCTCCACCTCGAGGCCGGCGGCCAGCTGGCGCACCACGCTGCCCCAGGCCATGGTCATGACCCCGGGCTGGAGGATCATGGGCACCTCGTCGAGGGGTCGCCCGAACCCCATGATGTCGAAGATGACCATGGGCTGGTTGTAGGTGGCGTAGTTGAGTACCTCGGCCACCCGGACCTCCTCGATCCGCTCGCTCACACCGGACAGGACCAGGGGGAGGGCGTCGTTGGCGAATCCGGGGTCCACCCCGTTGACGAAGAGGGACACGCCTGCCGGCCACGGCGGCCTCCTGCAACGGCGTGATCATGGAGTCGTCGACCACCCCGTAGGGGTACTGGAGGAAGACGGGCCCGCTCGAGACCACGTTGACCCCGGCCCGGAGGAGGCGCTGCAGGTCCTCCAGCGCCTCCATCAGCCGGTGGTCGGCCATGGCCGTGTGCACCACCACATCGGGCTTCAGGGCCAGGAGGGCGTCGACGTCGTCGGTGGCGGCCACCCCCAGGGTGCGGTCGAGGCCGGCCAGCACACCGGCGTCCTTGCCCACCTTGTCGGGGTTGGACACCCACAGCCCGACCAGCTCGAGGTCGGGTCGGGCGTCGATGCCGGCGATGGCGTGGCGTCCGACGTTGCCGGTGGACCAGGCGACCACTCGGTAGGTCGTGCTCATGGGTTGCTCCTTGTCAGGTCGGTGCGGTGGCCTGCGGGATGGACGGCTCAAACGTCCGGGAGGCCCATGTCCAGGGTGGGGGCCTCGATGCCCCCGTCGACCTCGAGGATCTTGCCGGTGACGTACGAGCCGGCGTCTGAGGCCAGGTAGACGATGGCGGCCGCGATGTCCTCGGGGTCGCCGATGCGGCCGAGCGGGGTGGCCTCCTCCATGGCCACCCGCATCTCGTCGACCTGCATGACGATGTCGAGGGCCGAAGTGGCCACCGAGCCCACGGCGATGGCGTTGACCCGGATGCGCGGGGCGAGGTCCATGGCCGCCAGTCGGGTGTAGTGGGCCAGGGCCGCCTTGGCCGTGCCGTAGGCCACGAAGCCGCGGCCGGCCAGGCGACCCATGGCCGAGGAGATGTTGACGGCCGAGCCACCGCCGTCCTCGAGCATCAGGGGCACGGCCGGCGTGGAGGAGGGCGTGGGCGGTGGCCACGTTGAAGTGGAAGGCATCCTCCATGGTCCTGGCCGACGTGTCCATGAACGCCTGGGGCATCGTGCCCCCCACGTTGTTGACCACCAGGTCGAGCCGCCCGAAGGCGTCCCGGGCCCGCTCGACCAGGGCCGCCACCGCGTCGAGGTCGTTCAGGTTGGCCGGCACGGCAACCGCTCGGCGTCCGGCCTCCTCGACCTGCCGGGCCACGGCGTCGAGCTGCTCGGCGGTCCTGGCCGAGATGACCACGTCGGCACCGGCCTGGGCCAGGCCGATCGCCGTCGCCGCCCCGATCCCGCGGCCGGCCCCGGTGACGATGGCCACCTTGTCGGTCATCTGGAAGCGATCGAGAATCATGCTGGTCCCCTTTGTCGTCCGGCGTCAGTGCTAGCAGACCCGCGGGCCCGTCCGCGGCCCGGATCAGTCGGCCAGGTCGGCGGCGGAGACGATGTGGGTGGGGCGGAGGCGCACCAGAAGTTCGCCGGGGCCGCCGTTACGGCGACCGTACTCCTCGGCCCGGTCCCGGCCCATGTAGCGGCCACCGATGACGGCGGCCCAGTGGGCCACCTCGTCCAGGTCCTCGCTGATGGTGGCCACACCCTCGATGGCGGCGAAGGAGTAGGGCGGACGTTCGTCATCGACACACAGGCAGACCCGGGGATCGCGTCGCAACGCCTTCCCCTTCACTGTCTCGGCCCCGGTGTTGAAGACGATGTCGCCGATGGGCGAGTCGCCCGCGGCCGAGGGATCGAGGACGAACCAGATGGGGGCGACGTGGGGACGGCCGTCGGCCCGCACCGTGGCCAGCTTGCCGGTGTGGGGCGGGTCGCCCCCGAGCAGGTCCACCAGTTCGTCCGGGTTCAGCGGGTGGTAGGGCATGAGGGCTCCGATCGGTTGAGGGCGCCGGAGGAGCCGGTCGCCCCCCGGCTTCAGGAGGGACGGGTAGAAGGAAGGCCCAGTTTGCGGTGGTCCCACGAGACGGTGCGCTCGACGTTGAGCTTGGCCACGATGCGCTTGTTCAGCATGGTCTCCACGAATGGCTTGAGCTCCTCGGAGTAGGCCCCGTAGTACCGCTCGAAGAGGTCGACCCCCAGCTCCCAGATCTTCTCGGGGTCCTCGACGATCTCCGCCGTGCCCACCAGCTCCACGCCCCGGAGCTCCTCGTAGTAGTCGCCGTCCTCGAACATGCAGGTCAGCCTAGGGTCGCGTCGCAGGTTCACCGCCTTTTGGGCCTTGGCCTTGGTCTCGACGGCGATCGTCCCGTCGAGGAATCCGTACCACATGGCCACGGCGTGGATGGAGCCGTCGTGGTTGAGCGTGCACATGGTCATCGGCCGTCGCTCGTGGAGGAAGGCGTCGATCTCTTGGGGACTCATCTTGATGAGGTCACGCTGGTTGACTCCGTGTCCCATCTGTTGTGGCGTCTGCTCGTCGGCCATCCGAATCCTCCCAGGGCGTGCATGCGGGCCAGCGGAGGGCGGCCCGGGTCGTGGGGGCAGCGTACCGTCACCCGGAACCGCGGTGGCAGGGTAGGCGAAGGCCACGCGGGCAGAATGGACCGGTGACCGAACCGAGCAGCGCCCTCGGGCCCGATCGTCCGGACCCTGAAGGTCTCCTTCGGGTGTGCTTCGTCTGCACCGGCAACATCTGCCGGTCCCCGATGGCCGACGTGGTGCTGCGGCACCTGTCCGCCGCGGCCACCCTCCCCGACGGCAAGACGCTGTCCGACCGCCTCGTGGTGTCGAGTGCGGGCACCAGCAACTGGCATGCCGGGGAGCCCATGGACCCCCGGGCCCGGGAGGCTCTGGTCCGGCGCGGTTACGACGACCACGGCCATCTGGCCCGCTCCTTCGAGACGGCCTGGTTCGATGCCACCGACCTGATGGTGTGTATGGACCGTGGCCACCAACAGACCCTGGCCAGCCTGGCCCGGGGTCGGGCCGGGGACGACCGCCATCTCGACCGTCTGGTGATGCTGCGCTCCTTCGATCCCCGGTCGGGCGGGGCGGTCGACGTGCCCGATCCCTACTACGGAGACGAGGCCGAGTTCGAGGCGTGCCTCGATCTGGTGGAGGCGGGGTGTCGAGGACTCACCGAGGAGCTGGCCGCCCGGGCCTGACCCCCGGCGGTCGCCCGACCGCACCTGAGCCGCAGCGCACCCCACCTGGGCCAGGCCTGAGACGGAGGGCGGACACCCGGGACCGACAGGGAGGCCCTGGGTCCGGTGGGGCCGGGCCTAACCGAAGGTGACGAAGGACTCCCGCTCGTAGGCCCGCATCCGCTCGTAGACGTCGCGCAGCTCGGTGCGGCGGGCGCGGTCGTTGGCCAGGTTGACCATCTCATGGGGATCAGCCCCGTGGTCGTACCATTCGTGGTCGTTGTCGTCGAAGCAGCAGTCCACGTCGAACAGCTTGGTGCCCGGCGACTTGCCCCACAGGCCGGTGGAGGGCTTCCCCCCGCCGACCCCGTAGTAGCGGGCGTACTTGGTGGTGCCGTCGTAGAAGCCGCGCAGGGCGTAGCGCACCTTGTTGAGCTCGGTGGTCTGCGCCGAGTCCTGGGCGAACAGGATGTGATCGCGTACCGAGGCGGCGGGGTCGGCCAGCACGGGGGTCAGGTCCGTCCCCTGGACCGTCGGCCCGGAGGCGGCCGGGTCCACCCCGGCCAGGGCGCAGATGGTGGCGGCCAGATCGACGTGGGAGCCGAGGGCCGAGGTTGTCGACCCGGGCGTGGTCACCCCGGGGACCTTGACGTAGAGGGGGACCCGCATGATCTCGTCGTAGACGAAGGGCCCCTTGGAGCGGAGCCCGTGCGACCCGCACATGTCGCCGTGGTCGGAGGTGAAGATGATCACCGTGTCGTCCCAGGCCCCCGTGGCCTCGAGGGCCGAGAGCACGGTGCCCAGGCTCCGGTCGGCCAGCTGGTGGAGGTGGACGTAGTAGTCGAGGTGACGGAGCCAGGCCGCCTTGTCGGACGGGTCGATGTACCCCCACAGCCCGTGCTGTTGGTCCCACCGCCACTGCCGGTGCGCCTCGGGCTTGGTGTGCAGGTCGTCATCGAAGTTGGCCGGCAGCCGGTCGACCAACTCGGGGTAGGGGTCGGAATAGACGGGGAGTGGGTCGTCGTCCTTCCAGGCGGCGGACTCCAGCACCTGGCGGATGGCGGCCACGTCGTCGGGGTGGCCCTCCCGGTAGCCGGGCTGGTCCACCGGGAACCACATCACGTCGTGGGGATTGACCAGGGCCACGGTGAGGAACCAGGGCTCGGCCCCGTCCGACGCTGCTCCTCCGGGCCCCGTCCCGCCGCCCGGACCCCCGGTCGGCCGGGCGTTCCCGGAGAGCCAGTGGGCGGCGTTCCCGGCGATGATCGGATCGAAGTGGACCCCGGTGCCGGCCCAGCCCATGAAGTGGCGGTCGTTGCCGTCCCAGTCGGCGAAGCCGTAGGCCTCCATGTCGGGGGTGGGGGAGTGGGAGAGGTGCCACTTCCCGATGTAGGACGAGCGGTAGCCGGCCCCGTCCAGCAGGGAGCCGATGGTGGGGGTGGAGGTGGGCAGTTCCTCGTGCTCGGGCATGATCACGTTGTCGAGCACCCCGTGGCCCTCGAGGTACCTGCCGGTGAACAGGCTGGCCCGGCTCGGGGAGCACGGTGAGGAGTGGGTGAAGTAGCTGGTGAACTCGAGGCCCTCGGCCCGGAGCCGGTCCCGCCACGGCAGGGAGACCCCGGCCGGGAGCCACGACCGCTGGCGCTCCTGGTCGGAGACGATCAGCAGGATGTTGGGACGTCGGGCGGGGGTCTCGCTCATGGGATGCACGGTAGCGCCGCCGCCGGCCGATCGGCGGGGCCGTACCCGGCGCCGACCTGGCCTGCTGGCACCAAAGTGAAATGTGTTCTACTTTTCGGGCCGTACGTTCGACCACAAGCCAGGGGGGAGGTTCGGGGATGTCTGAGAGCGAAGTCCTGCACGCCGCGCACCGGCTCGAGTACCCGTATGCACGTTCGGTGGGACCGGTCATCGGCGCCTTCCTGACCGGACTGCGGGACGGGAAGCTGCTCGGGGTGGTCGGAGCCGGGGGATCGGTCATCGTGCCCCCCACCGAGTACGACCCGACCACCGGCGACGACACCGGCGAGCTGGTCGAGGTCGGACCGGGCGGTGCTCGTCGAGTCGTGGGCCTGGGTGTCCGAGCCGCAGCCCAAGCACCCGCTGGACCGGCCGTTCGCCTGGGCCCTGATCCGGCTGGACGGCGCCGACACCGCTCTGCTCCACGTGGTCGACACCGGCGGGCCCGACCGGCTCAGGTCGGGGGACCGGGTCACGGTCAAGTTCCGGCCCGCCGCCGAGCGCATCGGGGCCATGGCCGACATCGAGGCGTTCGTGCCCGAGGGAGGGGCGGGCTGATGGGCGACCAGGCGACCGACCCGTCGGGGGACCGGGGCCCGGTGACCACCCTGGCCACGCCCATCCGGCTGGACTTCGACTTCACCCCGGGCATCGCCCAGTCCAAGTTCCTCCGGGGCCTGGAACAGGGGAAGTTCCTGGGCCAGCGGTGCCCGGTGTGCGGCCAGGTCTACGTGCCCTCGCGGGGCTCGTGCCCCACCGACGGGGTGCCCACCACCGAGGACGTGGAGCTGTCCAACGCCGGCACCGTCACCACCTACTGCGTGGTGAACGTGCCCTTCGCCGGCCAGTCCATCGAGATCCCCTACATCTGTGCCCAGATCCTGCTGGACGGGGCCAACCTCTCGTTCATGGGCCTCCTCCAGGAGATCCCCACCGACGAGATCCGCATGGGCATGCGGGTGGAGGCGGTGTGGGTGGAGCCCGAGGAGCTGGCACCGTCGCTGGCCTCGGTCAAGTACTTCCGGCCCAACGGCGAGCCCGACGCCGACTACGACACCTACAAGGAGTACCTGTGAGCGGCACGACCCGGAACCCCCGCCCGGTGTCGATCGCCTCGTTCGCCCAGATGCCCAACGTGAGGCGCGACGACGAGCACAACGAGGTCGAGATGCTCATGCCGGTGGTGGCCGAGGTGTTCGGCAACATCGGCATCACCAAGGACGACGTGGACTTCATCTGCTCGGGCTCGACCGACTACCTCATCGGCGGGCCGTTCAGCTTCGTGATGGCCCTCGACGCCGTGGGGGTCTGGCCGCCCCGGTCCGAGAGCCATGTCGAGATGGACGGGGCCTGGGCCCTCTACGAGGCGTGGGTGCTGCTGCAGGAGGGGGAGATCGACGCCGCCCTGGTGTACAGCTTCGGCCGCTCCTCGCTCGGCAACCTGAGCGAGATCCTGGCCCTGCAGCTCGACCCCTACTACCTGGCCCCACTGTGGCCCGACCCGGTCAGCCTGGCCGCCCTGCAGGCCCGGGCCCTGATCGACGCGGGCAAGGGGACCGAGGCCGAGTTCGCCGCCATCGCCGCCCGGAGCCGGCGGGACGCCCTGGCCAATCCCAAGGCCCAGGTGGCGAAGGACGTACCCGGTGGAGCAGCTGCTGGGGGAGGAGTACGTGGTCTCCCCGCTGCGCCGCCACACCCTGCCGCCCGATCACCGACGGGGCCGCCGCCATCGTGCTGGCCGCCGGTGACAAGGCCGAGCAGCTGGGCGGCCGGCCGGTGTGGATCACCGGGTTCGACCACCGGATGGAGACCCACTCGCTGGGGGCCCGGGACCTCACCACCTCGCCGTCCACGGCCAGGGCCGCCGAGGTGGCCGGGGTGGCCGACGGGCCGGTCGACCTGGCCGAGATCCACGCCCCCTTCGCCCACCAGGAGATCATCGTCCGGGAGGCCCTCGGCCTCGACCAGTCGGTGACCATCAATCCGTCGGGCGGCCCACTGGCCGCCAACCCGCTGATGTCGGCCGGCCTCATCCGGATCGGCGAGGCCGCCGAGCGGGTCCGGTCGGGTCAGGCCCGACGGGCGGTGGCCCACGCCACCTCGGGCCCCTGCCTGCAACAGAACCTCGTCTGCGTCCTGGAGGGTGCGTGATGCCCGAGCGCTGTGCCGTCATCGGGGTGGGCCAGACCCACCACAAGGCCAAGCGGGACGACGTGTCCATCGCCGGCCTGGTCCGGGAGGCGGCCAAGGTGGCCCTGGCCGACGCCGACCTGACCTGGTCGGACATCGACGCCGTCGTCATCGGCAAGGCCCCCGACATGTTCGAGGGCAACATGATGCCCGAGATCTACCTGGCCCCCGCCCTCGGCGCGGTGGGCAAGCCCATGTTCCGGGTCCACACCGCCGGGTCGGTGGGCGGCTCCACGGCCCTGGTCGCCGCCCACCTGATCAAGTCGGGCATCCATCAGCGGGTGCTGACCGTGGCCTACGAGAAGCAGTCCGACTCCGACGCCATGTGGGCCCTCTCGGTGCCCCAGCCCTTCGCCGCACCCCTGCTGGCCGGGGCGGGCGGGTACTTCGCCCCCCACATCCGGGCCTACATGCGCCGGTCGGGCGCCCCCGAGCACATCGGGCGGATGGTGGCGGTCAAGGACCGGCAGAACGCCATGCGCAACCCCTACGCCCACCTGCACCTGGCCGACATCGACATGAAGATGGTCGAGGACTCCATGATGCTGTGGGACCCGCTGCGCTACCTCGAGGCCTGCCCGTCCTCGGACGGGGCCGCGGCCATGGTGCTGGCCGGCGAGCGCGCCATCTCGGGGCGTTTCCCGCCGGCCTGGATCCACGGGACGGCCATGCGGTCGGAGCCGACCATGTTCGCCGGGCGCGACCAGGTCAACCCCCGGGCGGGCCGGGACTGCTCGGCCGACGTCTACGCCCAGGCCGGGATCACCGACCCCAGGGAGCAGTTCGACTGCGCCGAGGTCTACGTGCCGTTCAGCTGGTACGAGCCGATGTGGCTCGAGAACCTGGGGTTCTGCGACCTCGGCGACGGGTGGAAGCTGACCGAGTCCGGGGCCACCGCCTTCGACGGGGACATCCCCTGGAACGCCTCGGGCGGGGTGCTGTCGTCCAACCCCATCGGGGCGTCGGGGATGCTCCGCTTCCTCGAGGTGGCCATGCAGGTCCGGGGCCAGGCCGGCGAGCACCAGGTGGACGGGGCCAGGCTGGCCCTGGGCCAGGCCTACGGCGGCGGCTCCCAGTTCTTCTCCATGTGGGTGGTCGGGAGCGAGAAGCCCTGAGCCCCGGTCCGGCACAATGGGCGGGTGGAACCACAGTCCGGCGGTCACCGGAACCGCGGTCTCGTCCAGCGGGACGGCGACCGCCTGCATCGACCCCGCTCCGCCAACTCCGACGTGGTGAACGCCCTGTTGGCCCACCTCGAGCGGGTGGGGTTCGCCGGTGCGCCCCGTCTCCTTGGCCGGACATCGGACCGTGACATCCTGAGCTGGGTGGAAGGTCGTGCCTACCCGGTGGACCGTCCCCACTGGCTCCGCTCGCCCTCGACCCTGGCCGCGGTTGGTCGGCTGCTGCGGGCCTTTCATGACGCCACCGCGTCGTGGTCACACGCCGGCTGGGTGCCCCTCTGTCCACCGCCGGCCGCCCTGGAGGGAACCGTCGTCTGCCACGGCGACCTCGGATTCGGAAACGTGGTCTTCCGGGAGACCACACCCGTGGCGCTGATCGACTTCGAGTTCCTGGTCAGGGCCGATCGACTCTACGACGTGGCCACGGTGGCCTCGGTCTGGCCGGCGATGCCCCCGCCGGCCCTCCCTGACCGGGACGACGGCGACCGGTTCTACATCTGTGTGCGCGCCGTGGCCGACGGGTACGGGCTCCTCGGCCCGCAGCGGGAAGGCCTGGCCGCAGCGATGGTCGAAGTGGAACGGGGGGCCATCTCGTTCATGCGAGGGATGGTGGAGGCGCGCCACCCGGTGGCCGTCGACGCCGACTTTGCGTCGTTGCTCCCCCATCGGGAGGAGCGACTGGCCTGGCTGCAGGCGCAGGAGCCCCGGATGGCGTCGCGGTTGGCCGGCGGGTGACGTCGTCGGGTTCCCGCGGTCAGCCCGGGGGTGCCCCCGGACAGGAGCCGGTCGGGAGTCCGGCCGACGACGCGGAGGTCAGGCTGGACAGGCCGGGGACCGTGCCGTCGGTGGGGAGGGCGGCGAGGCTGGGCGCCGAGTCGGCCAACTCACCGTCGAGGAAATCGATGGTCACCCGCTCCACCGTGGTCAATGCCGGTCCCGCCGCGAGGTAGGGACCCTGGTGGGTCTGCCCGGTGAGGGAGAGGTAGTACTTCGGCGGGGGCGCCTGGTCGTAGAGCTGGACGCTGCAGCCGACCGGGTTGACGGCGTCGTCGGTGCCCTGCACGACCAGCAGGGGGACGGCGGGAACCGCCGAGAAGTAGGTGCCCCCGAACACGGTGTCCTCCGCCCCGGAGAGGACCACCGCGGCCCGGATGCGAGGGTCGCGACAGCACGGGTCGGCCACGCTGGCCAGGGTCACGTCCCCTCCGTCGGAGTGGCCGATGGCCGCGATCCTTCCGGTGTCGATCACACCGGCCAGCGTGGGGCCCGCGGGCCCGGCGGCCCCCTGGTCGGCCCCCACCAGGGCGGTGATGACGGCGGCGACGTCGCCGGGGTGGTGGACGATGTCGCCCTCGTCGAGCCCCTGAGGTGAGGACGGGGTGGTGAAGGGCTCCACCGGGTCGGCCACCACGAAACCGGCGGCGGCCCAGGCATCGAGGAGGATCGAGTACCCCTCCGGGCTCACGGCGTAGCCACCGGAGAACACCACCAACGGGAAGGGCGCCGAGGCCCGGAGGGGTGGGGCCGGGCCACCGGACGACCCGGTGCCGGCCAGCGCCGGATAGCGCACGAAGGTGGTGAAGGAGCGGGCGCCCACCGTGGCGGTGGCCGGTTCGGACACCGTCAGGGTGAGGGTGCCGACGGCATAGGGCGGCCGGGGAGCCGGGAGAGTCGTCGAGGGGGCCGTGGCGGCGGAAGGGGCCGGGACCGGCGGCGTCGGGTGCGGGGAGGGCCCGGTGGAGCGGACGAGGACCGCGGCCGCCGTGCCGATCGCCAGGACGACCGCCACGAGGCCAACGACAGCACGGCGGCGTCGAACGGGCGTGCTGCCGGGGTCGGTCGTCGGGGCCACCGGCCGGAGCCTATCGACGGTCACGGGGCTACCATTCCTGCGTGCGCTGAGAACCGGAGCTCCCGTGTCCACCCCCGCCCATCGGCCCGAGAGGTCCCCTGTTGCCCGCGCACCACACCGCCCCACCGCCCGCTTCCTCATCGCCCCCGGCCACCCTGGTGGCGCGCCACCTCGCCCATGACCGGGGCGGCGCCGCAGTCCTCGACGACATCTCGCTGACCGTCGGACCGGAGAGCTGTGTCGGGGTCATCGGCCCCAACGGGGTGGGCAAGTCCACCCTCCTCCAGATCCTGGCCGGGACCATCCGGCCCGACGCCGGCACAGTGACGCTGGACCCGCCCACGGCCACGGTGGGCTACCTGGCCCAGGAGCACGAGGCGGCGGAGGGGGAGTCGGTGCGGGACTGGTTGTCCCGGCGGACCGGGAGCCGCGAGGCGGAAGTCGAGCTGGCGGCGGCGGCCGCCGGTCTGTCGGGCGGAGGCCCGGCGGCGGAGCGACGGTACGAGGTGGCCCTGGAGCGCTTCACCGGCCTGGGGGTGGCCGATGTGGATGCGCGGCATCGACGCGGTCATCGACGCCCTCGGCCTGGCGGCGGGGCTGGCCTCCCAGGCGGTGTCGACCCTGTCGGGGGGCCAGCGGGCCAAGGTGGCCCTGGCTGCCGTCGAACTGTCCGACTTCGACGTGACCCTGCTCGACGAGCCGACCAACGACCTCGACTTCGAGGGCCTGGTCCGGCTGGAGTCCCGGGTGCGCTCCCGAAGGGGCGGGATGGTCATCGTCTCCCACGACCGGGACTTCCTGGCCCGGACGGTGGGCACCGTGCTCGAGCTGGACCCCCACCGCCGTTCGGGCCGTGAGTACGGCGGCGGGTGGAGCGGCTACCAGGCCGAGCGGGCCAACGCCCGGCGGCACGCCGCCGAGGCGTACGAGGTCTACGAGAGGAGGCGGACCCAGCTGGAGGACCGCGCCGAGCGCCAGCGCCGGTGGGCCACCACCGGGGTCCGCAAGGAGAGCCGCCGGCCCCGGGACCACGACAAGGCCCAGCGCGACTTCCGGATCAACCGGACCGAGAAGCTGGCGGCCAAGGCCCGCCAGACCGACCGGGCCCGTGACGCGCTCGAGGCCGTGGAGAAGCCCTGGGAGGGGTGGGACCTCCGCTTCTCCATCGAGGAGGCCTCGCGGGCCGGGGCGGTCGTGGCCCGCCTGACCGGGGCGGTCATCGAACGGGGGTCGTTCCGGATGGGGCCGTTCGACATGGAGATCGACTGGGGCGAGCGGGTGGCCCTAACCGGGGCCAACGGGGCGGGGAAGACCTCGCTGGTGGGGGCGCTCCTCGGTGCCCTGCCCCTGACCGCATGGTCAGCAATGGCTCGGACCCAGCGTGGTGGTCGGGGAGCTGGGCCAGGACCGACGGCGCCGGGCCGGGCACCGAGCGGGCCGACCTGGTCCGTTCGGTCATGGACCGTTGCGGGTCCGGCCGATCCGAGGCGCGCTCCGTGCTGGCCAAGTTCGGGTTGGGCGCGGAGCAGGTCACCCGCTCGTACGCCACCCTCTCCCCGGGGGAGCGGACCCGGGCCGAGCTGGCCGTCTTCCAGGCCCTCGGGGTCAATTTCCTGGTGCTCGACGAGCCGACCAACCATCTCGACCTCCCCGCCATCGAGCAGTTGGAGCAGGCGCTGGCCGGGTTCGGGGGCACCCTGTTGCTGGTCTCCCACGACCGCCAGCTGCTCGAGTCGGTCGAGATCTCCCGCACGGTGGAGCTGCCGTGGGATGCCGGCGGTCGTGGCGCCGGCCCGACCAGCAGTGCTTAGGTGACGGTCGACCATCTCCGACCCGCAAGGAGGGCACCGATGCTGGGCACCGCGAGCGACCTCTGGCACACCATCGTCCCACCGGAAGGGGACCGGCACGGCCCCCTCTACCCCATGCTCCTGGTCCTGACCGTGGTAACCGGTCTGGTGGATGCCTTCAGCTACCTGGAACTGGGACATGTCTTCGTGGCCAACATGACCGGCAATGTGGTCTTCCTGGGCTTCGCCCTGGCCGGGGCCCAGGGGTTCTCCCTGGCCGCCTCGGTCCTGGCGCTCGGGGCCTTCGCCCTCGGTGCGCTGCTCAGTGGCCGCCTGGTCGTCCACCTCGGTCCACGGCGGGGCCGGATCCTGGCTCTCACCACGATGGTCCAGGCGGCGCTCACGGCGGTGGCGGTGGTCATCGCCTGGACCGTGTCCGATCCAGGCGCCGGCTCGAGCCGGTACGTCCTGGTGACGCTGCTCGGACTGGGCTCCGGTCTGCAGAACGGCACGGCCCGGAAGTTGGCCGTTCCCGACCTGACCACCACGGTGCTCACCCTCACCATCACCGGCACGGCCTTCGACAGCCGGTTGGGCGGGGGGACCAACTCGCGGATCGGTCGCCGGGGTCTCTCGGTGGTGGCCATGTTCCTGGGTGCCCTGGTCGGTGCGGTCACCGAGCTCCGGGTGAGCCGGCCCCTCGGGCTGCTCATCGCCGCCGTTTTGCTGGTGTCGGTGGCGGTGGCCGCGGGCAGGCTCTCGCGTCGCCGACCGGACTGGGATCGCCCTACCTGAGTGCGGACCGGGATCGCCCTACCGGAGTGATGGCTGGGATCGCCCTACCGGAGTGATGGACCATCGGCCACTGGCGCGGTCTGGGTCGGCGAACCCATGTGACGGGTCGCGCCCCTCGCTCGGCCCGGCATCAGCCCTGCTTGGTGAACACGTCCTGGCCGAAGGTGGCGCTGACCGTCCTGGCCTGCCCCAGCTTGGACAGCCCGAAGATGTCCTCGACGGTGGCCAGGGTCGAGAAGTGGTTGTAGGGCACCGAGCTGGTGGTGCCGCCCTTGATGAAAGGGGAGACGAGGACGGTTCCGGTGCGGCCCCCACCCGGCCCGAAGATGCCGGGCTGGGCCGATGCCGGTCCGGGCACCTCGTTGCAGCAGGCGGTGGCGTCGGCCGGATTGCCCCCGTCGGTGTCGGCCTCGTCGAAGGTCACCTCGAGCAGGCCGTCCTTCTTGAACGCCGGGGAGCCGGTGATCATGGGGACCCAGGTCTGCAGGAACGCGTCGACGTTGGTCAGCGCCGAAGTGCTGGCCGACTGGTTGACGCAGGGGGCGTCGTGGCCGTCGTTGCAGAGGTTGGGGGTGATGAAGCTGAAGTTGGGCGTGGTGGAGACGGACTTGAGGTCGGTGGCCAGGCCGGTGACGCCCGCCGGGGTGCCGGCGGGGAGGGCGCCGGTGGACGAGCCGAGGGGAACGACATGGGTGTCGCACAGCGCGGTGTCGTCGATGATCGAGTGGAAGTAGACGAAGGGGTCGTGCCGGGTGGCGTAGCCGTCGCCGGGCACGGCCTGCTCGGTCAGGTCCGGGGCGCCGACGGCCGGATGGCCGCAGACCGCCGACTCCCGTGAGGGGACGTTGCCCATGTCCTCCATGTAGCCCTTCCAGCTCAGGTGGGCTTGGTCCAGCTGGTTGGCCAAGGTGGAGACCGAGGTGGGGAAGACGCAGCCCGAGTCGGAGATCTGACCGTCGGGTGCCACGGTGGCCGTGGACGGGAAGTCGGCGAAGATCGGGCAGTCGGCCTGGTTGGAGGGGTTGGGGGCCTGGCCGGAGAGCAGGGCGATGTAGTTGTCGTTGGAGTTGTGGCCGATGCCGTAGTAGTCGGTCAGCAGCGCCCCGGAGGCCGGCAGGGTGGAGGCCAGATAGGGGTCGGCGGAGGGGTTGCCGAACGTGTTGGCGTATCCCTCGTTCTCGAGGACGATGACGAACACGTGGTGGATGGCCGGTAGGCTGCTCGCCCCGACGGTGGTCGACGGGCCGGTCGTTGTGGTGGTGGTCGGGGAGCTGCTCCCCGACGAGCAGGCGGCCAACAGGACGGCAAGGGCCGCGATCAGGGACAACGGCAGCCGGCCCCGGGCCGTTCCGGCGGGCCGAGTAGGGGTGCGGGGTGGGCAGGGTGTCGACACCATGGCCCGAGTATTACCCGGCCGGGCCGGGGCCCGGGGGCACCCGACCGGTGACCCGGCACTGTCCCGGCGGGCGCTCGGCTGGCCGATACACTCGGGCCTGGTTCGCCGAGCATCCGGAGGCATCACGTGAAGATCGTTGTCGACTACGACGAGTGCGCCAGCAACGCCGTCTGCATGGGCATCGCCCCCGAGGTGTTCGAGGTGCGAGACGACGGCTTCCTCTACGTGCTGAACGAGCATCCCGGCGAGGAGCTGCGGGAGAAGGTGCGCCAGGCGGCCAACGGCTGCCCCACCGGTGCCATCACCATCGTCGAGGACGAGTAAACCCGGAGTGCCCGGGGACGCACCGAGGGTCCGCTTCGCGCCGTCGCCCACGGGCTACTTCCACGTCGGCAGCGCTCGGGCGGCACTGTTCAACTGGCTGGTGGCCCGCCAGTCCGGAGGCACGTTCGTGCTCCGCATCGAGGACACCGACGAGGAGCGCGGCCGCGAGGAGTGGGTGGACGGGATCATCTCGGCGCTGCACTGGCTGTCGATGGACCCCGACGAGGGACCGTACCGCCAGTCCCTGCGGACCGACCGCTACCACCAGGCCATCGACGCCCTGTGGTCGGGCGGCTTCCTCTACGCCTGCGACTGCACCCGCGAGGTGATCGATGCCCGCAACCAGGCGGCCGGCATCCAGACTCCGGGCTACGACGGCTACTGCCGCGACCGCGGCCTGGCCCGGGCCGACGGCCGGGCCCTGCGGTTCCGCACCCCCGACGACGGTGTGACCATCGTCCACGACGTGATCCGCGGTCCCGTCGAGTTCCCCTGCGCCACCATGGACGACTTCGTGGCGGTGAAGGCCAGCGGTGCGCCGCTTTTCGTCCTGGCCAACGTGGTGGACGACATCGACATGGCCATCACCCACGTGATCCGGGGGGAGGACCTCCTCCCCACCACGCCCCGAGGGGTCCTGGTCTGGGAGGCGCTCCGGTCCCTCGGGTGGCGGACCGACGGCTCGACCGGGACCGGCGTGGCCGACACCCCGGGCTGCCGGTCTTCGCCCACCTGCCCCTGCTGGTCAACGAGCAGCGCAAGAAGCTGTCCAAGCGGCGGGACCCGGTGGCCGTGGAGGCCTACCGCGACCAGGGCTACCTGCCCGAGGCGTTCGTGAACTACCTGGCCCTGTTGGGCTGGAGCCCCCCCGGCGGGGAGGAGGTGTTCGACACGGCCCAGATGATCGCCTGGTTCCACCTGGAGGACGTCAACCACTCGCCGGCCTTCTTCGACGTGGCCAAGCTGACCCACATGAACGGCGAGTACATCCGGGCCATGACCACCGAGGCGTTCATCGAGGCATGCCGGCCGTGGCTCACCGGGGAGCGTGCGCCGTGGCCGGACGCCAACTTCGACCCTGAGGTGTTCGCCCGCCTGGCCCCGCTGGTCCAGGAACGGGTGGCCACCCTCGGCGAGGTGCCGGGCATGGTCGACTTCGTCTTCCTCGACCAGCCGGACATCGACGAGGACGCCTGGGCCACGGCCGTGGCCGGCGATCCCGGGGCGGTCCCGATCCTGGTGGCCGCCATCGAGGCCTACGAGGCCCTGGTCGACCGGTGGACCAGGGACGAGCTCCACGCCGCCACCCAGGCCGTGGCCGAGGGGGCGGGGCGGAAGCTGGGCAAGGCCCAGGCGCCCATCCGGGTGGCCCTCACCGGCCGCCGGGTCGGCCCCCCGCTGTTCGAGGCCATGGAGGTGATGGGTCCCGAGCGGACCCTCGACCGACTGCGCTCGGCGGTCCGTCGGGCGGGGCGCCGGGGCGCATGACCGCCCACCGATGGCCGGCGCAGACGGCGGTGTACTGAGTCCCGTGGCCCGGACGGCCACGGCGACCAGAGCCCGCCCGCTCCGCCTGGCCCTCCGGGTGGTGGCCGTGGTACTGGCGGTACTGGCGGTGTACCTGGCGGTCACTGCGGTGCAGGTCTGGCTGACCGGCCGCCGCTACGAGCCGCGCCCGGCCGGCGCCATCGTGGTCATGGGGGCGGCCCAGTACAACGGGGTGCCTTCCCCCGACCTGGCGGCGCGCCTCGACCAGGCGGTGGTGTTGTGGAGGGGTCGCTACGCCGACACCGTCATGGTGACCGGCTCCAAGGAGCGGGGCGACCGGTACACCGAGGCGGAGGCTTCGGCCCGGTACCTGATGGCGCGGGGGATCCCCGCTTCGGACATCTTGGAGTCCGGGGGGAGCGACTCGTGGGAGAACCTCGCCCAGGCGGCGCCGGTCCTCCTGGCCCGGGGGGACAGTACGGTCCTCATCGTGACCGACCCGTTCCACGAGGCGCGCAGCCTGGCCATCGCCACTGACGTCGGACTGCACCCCTACCCGACCCCGGCCCAGCACTCGCCCATCACGGGGGCCTCGACCATCCCGTACTACGCCAAGGAGACCGTCGGGGTGGCGGTGGGCCGGATCATCGGGTTCGACCGGTTGAGCTCGCTGCACACCTCCTTCGGGTCGTCGGGGGGTTGAGAGGTGGGTCGGAACGTCCTCTTCATCACCGTCGACCAGTGGCGGGGGGACTGCCTCTCGGCCGTCGGCCACCCGGTAGTGGCTCGACGCCCGCTTCACCAATGTGGCGATCCTGGCTCGTGAGGCTGGCTACGACCCGGTCCTGTTCGGCTACACCGATACCAGCCTCGACCCCCGTACCCTCCGGGCCGACGACCCGCGGCTGTGCTCCTACGAGCAGGTGCTGCCGGGCTTCCGTCCGGAGGTCTTCGATCCCTTTGAGGCGGGCAGCCCCGCCTGAGGCCGGTGGATGTCGGGCCCGGGGGGTCGGTGTCCGATCCAACCCTTCATGGTCGAGGGCGGAGCGAGGTGCGGTGTCGGCGCGCGACGAATGGCGGTGAGCCGGCCCGGGAGCCGGGGTCAATGTCGGGTGAACCCGGCATCCGGATCAGTCCGGGACCGGACGGCCGTGTCGGGCGCGACGACTACCGGGCGGGATCGTGGCGGGGATCCTGGCAGGTGTGAGGTGAGCGGGTGGCGTCTCATGCGCTCCCGAGCAAGAGCGCGGGGAGGTCGGCCACCGAGTCGACGATGTGAGTGTGGGGCGAGAGGGCTAGCTCTTGCCTGGAGTGGGCCCCGCTCAGGACGCCGATCACGTACGAGGCCCCTGACCGGGTCCCGGCTTGGAGGTCGCTCGCGGTGTCCCCCACCACGGCCACCTCGGCCACGTCGTCGATGCGCAGTCGGAGCACGGCGGTGAGGATCATGTCGGGCCAGGGCCGGCCCCGTCCTGCGTCCGCTGGGGAGAGGGCCAGATCGATGGCACCCTCCCAGCCGAGGGCCTCTACGATGTGGTCCCGGGTGGAGGGGGAGAAGCCGGTGGTCAGGCAGATCCTCATGCCGGCGCGGCGTAGGGCGGTCAGCACCAACTCGGCCCCGGGCATCGGGGCCACCTCGCCCCGGTCGACGGCCTGGTCGAACGCGGTCTCGAAGGCGAGGTTGGCTCTCTCGGCCAGGTGCCGGTCCCCACCCAGCAGCTCGGTGAACACGGCGATCTTGGAGTGGCCCATGGTGCGGCGGACATACTCGGCGGGCTCGTGGCGGAGATCGCCGGCCGTCAGTTCCACGGCGTCCAAGGCCCCTTGGAAGGCCTCCTCGACGGCCCCGTCGTCGGACACGGTAGTCCCGGCCATGTCCAGGGCCACCAGCCGGATGGCGGGGGTCACCCAGGGACTCCGTGCCTGGTGGTCACCGTTCGGTTCGGGCTCATCACCGTCTGATGGTAGTGAGGCCCGGGCGGGACGAGGGGGGTCCTCGGGGAGCGGCGGCGGTCCGGCCACGCCTCCGCAGCGAGACCGTCCCCGGATCAGCCCGGGTCGGCTAAATTGACGGTTCGCCCATTCGGGGGTGGCGCAACTGGCAGCGCGCATGATTCTGGTTCATGAGGTTGGAGGTTCGAGCCCTCCCCCCCGAGCGCAAGCATTTGCTCCCCACCAGGGGCATCGCCACAGGGCCGCTTCGCAAGGAGTGGTCGACTGGTTCGTTCCGTTTGGAGCGATCCGGACAGGGTCCCATCGTCTAGAGGCCTAGGACACCACCCTCTCAAGGTGGAGACACGGGTTCGAACCCCGTTGGGACTGCTCAGTAGGGTCGTGGCGACTGGCAGAGTCGATGGCCAGATTGAGCTCTGCCAAGTTACTGGCCACCATGGGCACTTCGGACGTTTGTCATCAGCGAGGTACCCGGTCAATCCTGCACGTTGGCGTTGGACGAAACGATCGCCGTGACGGCCTTGCGACCGAGGCCCGAGACGTCGGCGAGCTGACGGATCGACACCCCAGCCCGATGGGCGACTCGAATCATGTCGTCACGGAACTGTGATTCCCTGGAGGCCCGGGCTGCGCTGAGACCCACTACGACGAGAGCGGCACCGGCCTCGCCACTTTCGCCACCTCGATATTTGTCCATAGCGGCTGTCGCCGCTGAAGCCTCGACTTCGCTGTAACTCACAGTTCCTCCCTCAGCCCGAGAGCGAGCTTGTCCCGGATTGCCATCAGCAGTGGCACCCGAGGTGACGTCTCGGCTTTCGCCTCGGCATCGTTGAGATGGGCCAACGTCATCCCAAGAAGCTCGAGTGCCTCAATGCGTTCAAGCTCAACTCTGATCACTGGTCCCATTGTAACCACTAGTGGTCCTAATTGGGCCAGGGGTTCTCCGTGATCTCGGCGCACCCTGCCTGCTAGTGGGTTTGCTACTGCAATCCACGAAACTCAAGATGATTTGGGCGGACCAGATGGACGGTCGCCCCAACAGGACAGGACTGGAGCAGAGCAACCGATCCCCATGAATGGTCCCGATCGCCCTCTCAAGGTGGAGACACGGGTTCGAACCCCGTTGGGACTGCTCAGCCGCAAGGGGTGCTCGCGCCGATCAGGCGCTCTTGAGCGGTGTGATCTCGTCGAGCGTGTCAACCAGACGGTCCCGCTCTACCTCGAGGTCGTAGCGCCCTTGGAGATTCATCCAGAATCGCTCAGACGTGCCGAAGTAGCGCGCCATGCGTAGCGCAGTGTCTGCAGTAATCCTGCGCTTACCGTGGACGATCTCGTTAATGCGCCGCGGCGGAACTCCGATGGCGATGGCCAGGCGATGCTGCGTGATGCCCAGGGGCTCGAGGTAGTCCTCCATCAACACCTCGCCTGGATGGATCGGGGGCATGGTCGTGGCTGAGGTCACGGGTTCTCCTTTCAGTGGTACTCGACGAGCTCGACATCTTTGGCGCCCGTGTCGGACCAGTTGAAGCAGATTCGCCACTGCTGGTTCACCCGGATGCTGTACGAGCCGGCACGGTCGCCCTTTAGCTTCTCAAGTCGATTGCCCGGGGGAACCCTCAGGTCGCCGAGAACCTCAGCAGCATCGAGGATCAGCAGCTTCCGGAGGACAATTCTCTGTGTGCCGTCGTCGAGTCGCCGGACTCGTTGTCTCTTCCAGATCCGCTCGGTCTCCTTGTCTCGGAACGAGCGGATCACATCAGCAACAATAACGGGTAGCGTTATTAACGGCACACGTTATGACCTGGAATAAACCAACATTCCCTGGTCGAGCGCCACAGCCGCTACGTCGTTCTCTTGAAGTCACACACTGTGAACGGTTTCGACCACTCGATCTGCCGTGAAGCCTCCGCAGGGACATTGCACAGCCCCAGTTGTATAGTGGATTGATTGTAAGGGGGGCTGCACCATGGTGCCGAAGACGTGGGCGATAGCGCCAGTTCTTGCAACCATGCGGCGCCTTCTCCGGGGCGTCTCGCTCCAATACCGCCGAATCAGGCTTAAGGCTGCTGCTGTCTTGATTGCAAGAGTAACTGGTGTGCTCGGCCTGATTCTGGGGCTCACCTTGGTGTCATTCCCGGCGGGATCGGCAGCGGCCCGCACGGAATCTCAAACGTGGCAGAGCCAGGTTGTTCCCTCTGAAGCACAAGATCTGATCGGCGATTCGTGTCCATCAACAATGGACTGCTTTGCCGTCGGCTGGTCCGACTCGTCAGGTTCGCCGAGTGCCCTCATCATTGCCACCACTGACGGAGGCTCAAAGTGGGACGACCAGGCCATCCCGTTGGGAGTATCGCAATTGAATGCCATCTCTTGCGCATCGACGGTCGACTGCATTGCAGTGGGTTACTCGGGTGGAAACCCCGATTACTCACCGGCCATCGTGACCACCACCAATGGGGGCTCGACATGGAGTCGTCAAGCGGCCCCCATGGGATCCTTCGAGTTGAATGCTGTCTCCTGCCCGAACAGTTTCGATTGTACTGCTGTCGGAAACACCGATTCCTATGGAGGGGTCAGCACCACGACCACGGATGGTGGACTGACGTGGACGGACGATCCCCTTCCCTCGGGGATTGAGGCACTGTTTGGCGTCTCGTGTCCGACCGCCTCTGATTGCACGGCTGTTGACGGAAGTACCGTCGTAGCGACCACGAGCAGTGGAGCGACATGGCATGCGCAAAGCGTGCCGCCGAACGTGGTCGACCTGAGTGCGGTTTCGTGTCCCTCGAGTTCCAGCTGCACCGCCGTCGGAAGATCGAGCATCGGTAGCCTCATCATCGGGACGAGCGACGGTGGTCAAGATTGGTCCCCGCAGAGCGTTCCCTCCGGTATCGATTTCTCACCTGGTGGCGGTGTTTCCTGCCCGACGGCCTTTGTCTGCACCGCGGCGGGCCAATCGATCGTCAATGGCAGCGCCGCCATCGTTGGCACAATCGACGCGGGAACAACGTGGTCCACCCAGAGCATCGCCGTTCCTGCTCTCGATTCACTTACAGGCGTTTCCTGCGCTTCGCCGTCCGTTTGCACGGCCGTCGGACGGAACGACATCCTCAACCGAGGAGGCAACTCACAGTCGGATTCGGGTCCCTACTACCTCGCCCTCGGCGATTCCGTCCCGGTGTGGGATGGTCCCAACTCGTATCCGAACCTTCTTCTTCAGAAGTACCAATCGAGCTACCCGGGTCTGCAGCTTGTCAACCTCGCCGTTTCCGGGGAGACGACGTCTTCGATGCTCCGAGACGGTCAGTACGCCGAGGCGGTGCAGTTTCTGCACAGCGAACGACGGAAGGTGATCTTCGTCACGATCGACATCGGCGGCAATGATGTCGAGGGCTGTGCTCTGAGCACTGATCCCCAGTGTTCTCCTCAAGCCGAGGCCACGATGGAAAAGAATTTGGAGACGATCCTGACCGGGCTCCATACAACGGCTCCCCGTGTCCGCATTTTCGGCATGTCCTACTTCGATCCCGTTCTCGGCCTCTGGCTTTCCGGCGGTTCGCTCCGCCAGCAGGCGTTGGCGACGATCCCAGAAGTCGTCACCTTGAACAACGAACTCGATTATCTGTACGGGCCTAGCAAAACGGCCAACGTCCAAGGAGCCTTCTCGGTCACCGACCTCAGGCAGGTTGCCTCACAATGGGGAAAGGCTCCGGTTGACGTCGTCGACGCCTGCTCATGGCTCGACATTGAGTGTCCCAACTTCGGTGGTGACGACCCCAACGACGAAGGAGCCGTCCAGATTGCGACGGCATTCGAGCACGTTATTGAGGGTCAGGTCTCGCGTCTCGTCATCCAAACCCACCGCCTCCCGAACGGTCACGTCGGCCGGCCCTACGAGGAGATCGTGTCGGCGGCTGGAGGTATTCCACCGTATACATGGACGTTGCGTCACGGCTCGCTACCTCAGGGCCTCACGCTCGACTCGACAACAGGAGTGATTTCTGGCACGCCAACTGGGCTGGAGACCTCTACTTTCACCCTCCAACTGGCGGACTCGTCGAAGCCACTGAAGGTAGTCACCGGTCCGCTTTCGATCACCGTCAGGCACTGAACAGCTGGACTGGGTCCCTTCCAACAGTGGGCGAGGAAGCGTTGCTCTTTGGCTGGGTGTGCTCCGTGGCGTCGTGATCCTCATTTTGCTCGCGTTGACGCGTCGGCGTCGCATTCCCTGGCCGGGCGTAACTACCTTCGTCGTTGCAGCAGTCCTCATGCCATCGGTTGGCCGCTGGTTTCCGCTGTCTGAGGCTGCCCCTATCGCTGGGTCGGTGGGACATTGTCGGGGCATGGAGCCGGGCGGCCGTCGTAGAGTCGGAACACTATGGCGGAGCAGCCGGACAGCGAAGATCTGGACGCGGAGTGCCCGGGAGGTCTGCACGCCATGTGCCGCCACCTCATCCCCTCAATCAGTGACGCCTCGGACGGCAGCCTACGGCTGGACTGGGATGCGGGCGGGGCACTGTGCACGTGTCCATGCCATGCCGAGTGCCCGATGACCGCCTCGGGGGCTTCATCAGATTGGCCAGGAGGCTGCACATGTCCTGGCACTGTTGCCCACGTGCGTCAGGAGTCACGCATGTCCTCCAGCTTGGGGGAGACCCTGCGGACGTCCATCGACAAGTCACGGCGCAAGACAAGGGCACAAGAAGAGTTGCGCCGCCAGGCGTCTGGACGTTCGGTGGAAGAAGTGGATCAGATGATCGACGAAATCTGGGCACGGTGCGGACTGCCCGTGCCAGTCGGCCCTGCTCGACCGTGGATCATCGATCACGCACGCAACCCACCGAGCTACGCCTCTCGGGTCCGCATGACCGCGGACGTCCTCGCCGGAAGCGGCAGATTCATCGCTGGGATCGTGGGCATGTTTCGAGAGGGCTCGACTACTGAAACCGAATTCACCGGTACCGAGCTGCCGTCCTTCTACATTCAGACCGACACCGACTCCGTTGAGGTCATCCTCGATGCTGGTGCTCAAGGTCTTGTGGGTTCACAGACTGATGGTATTTTCACCTCTCGACTCCTGTCGACGGCCAAGGTGACGCTCAGGGGGGATGGGGATTCGGTGGAGGTCTGGACCTACGGTGGAACGCACGACGCCAGTCCGGTGCGCCTTGGCACGGTGCCCCGAGAGGAAGGCCCCCGGTACCTGTCCCTCCTGCGAGCGGCCGAGCGGGTTGGCCAGGAACTGGTGTGCCCTGCTCTACGGGCCGAAGGTCCCGAGGGACAGTGGCACCTGTACGTGAAGTTTCCCCAGACTTCATCTGGATGACAGCCTGGGCCGCTCCCTGCTGGTCCCAGACCGCCGGGTGGACGGCGGGATGGATCGGGCCGGGCACCCAACACTGGCGGCGTAGCTTGCTCTCTGTGAGGCTTGGATGCATGGCCGCCATCGGGACCAGATCACGGGGACAATGGACAAAACGAAACACCGTCTTCACGCTGTGCTCTGCCGTTACCCTCGTGGCGGCGATTGAGGTGATCCTGTTCGGTGTCATTTGGACGCACGGAGTCTATGGATCGAGGATGGCCTGGCTGGGGGGAGTCGCTTTGCCCCTTCTGGTGATTACGGCCGCTCTGGCGTGGGCGGGGGCAAGACCTGGGCCCACCGCCGACGGCGGTATGGCGAACGGGGTAGGTAACGCTGGAAGGACTCACCGAGATCGTCGAAGTGCCCCGAGGACAATCGGCATTACGAGCCTCGTTCTGGTTGGGGTTCCCGTGGCGTTCTTCTTGTTGCTGCTAATGACTTACGGCCTGATCGTTATCAGCCACTGGTTCACCTGATCGCCTACTGTCTCCTATCGCTGCCGGGTACGGGCGCACTGCTTCAATGTGAGCGGAGCCGCCTCTTCGATAGCCCGTCGGGTACAGGGCTGCCAGTCCTATAGTCAGACGGAGATTCCCTATCGCCGGAGGTGCGTGAGATGGCACACGCCGTCGTCATCCGAGTCAAGGTTGATCCCGAGTCCGACGTTGAGCATCGACACTCGATTCTGAATGACTATGTGATCCCGGAGGCAAGGGCGCTTCCCGGGTTCCAAAAGGGTATGTGGATGAATGACGGTGCTGGCACTGGCACCTGCATCCTCGTTTTCGATACTGAACCGAACGCACAGATAGCGATTGCGCCGATGACACGAGATGGGGGTCCGCCTGTTCTCGACGTTGGAGTCCACGCAGTTGAGATCGAGGCATAGCCACCACGGATAATCAGGTGCCCCTGAACAATGGGTCGGTGGCTACCTGACGCAGGCTCAGTCGAGTTCTTGTGCGAGTCCGATGAGGATGCCCTCGGGCCCACGGACATAACAGATTCAGCCGATAGTCGGACTCAAGACGTTGTTCGGACATGGCTGAGAGAGTTCGCCGATGCCGAGGTCAAGGCAGCAAGGCTGTTAGCGGTGATCGGGCCTCTGCTCGATGTTGAGGCGGATGGCAGCCGATCGTCGGTCACGATGCTTGGGGGACAGTTGAAGAAACTGAACGGCAGCATCGTGGACGGATTCGAGATCGTGGGTCGCGAGGTGTCAGGGAGCATGAGTTGGCGTCTGATCCAGCGAAAGTGACCTCGGCTAAGGTTTGAGAGGCCTTGGTCCCTCCAGTTACGATGCTCTGAGCTGGACATCTGTCAGGGGAGGTGGACCTTGGACGAGATGGACCTTCGCGGGTCGCGTCTTGGCGAATTGCTATCCTGCGTCAGCGACCGGGAGTTGGAGTTCAGAGCACCGAAGGAGGTCCCGACGTCCATAAGGTCCACGATGGATTGCAGACGACTTAAATCGCAGACGACTTGAAGGTGAACGCTGGATAGCTTGCCCGTCTGGACCTGAGGGCAAAACTGTAGGTGCGCCAAACGCCGCTCGGACTTGGCGACACTCATCAACCGAAGTTCGCTGTCAGAAGGTTGAAGAGGTAAATCGCTTTCCGAAGAAGGAGTAGAAATCGGCTAGCTCTTCCAAGAGCCGGGCGGATGCATTGGCTGGAATCGTGGCGGTATGGGCCCCAGACGCCTCCTCCTCTTCAAGGGCCTGAATGATGGCTGGAGGCGGCTGGATCTCCTGGATAATCAAGATGTCATTCTCTTCGTCGTAGATCGACTCGTATATCACCTTGCCAGAGGGATCAGTAAATGTCGTCGGATTATTACCGGCATAGCTCAGTTGGTTGTACCCAGTGGTTCCAGGCCCATTGGGCTGGACAGCATCCGGCGATAGGAACTGGCTGATGACTGGGTCGAACTCGCGGGCGTGAAGATAGACCAAGGAAGTGGCCGGATCCTGCAATTGACCTGTAAACCCAATGGCTGGGGGAGATCCGTTTGAGTTAACTGGAGTCCCGTATGGCTGATAGTCATTGCTGGCAGCTAGAGCCCCACTCGGATTCGTGACACCGGATACCGATCCGAGCGCATCGGGTACGTAGTAAGTACCTGCACCTCCGGCCACCGGTTCTTGGCCCAGCGTTCCTGCAGGTCCGTTGAGATAAAGATTTGTTCCGTCGCTGGTAAGGGCTGGAATGGAAGGGCCTGACGTGGCCGATGACATCAGCGAAGGGACGGTCGGGCTTACCTGAGGATTCGGCACCGCTGGGGGCGACATCGAGGATTGTTGGGCAGACTGCACCGAATCCCAGAGGTAGCTGGCCGTCGATGCGCCGCTGGCACCGACTCGTAGTCCATTCCCGTTGTAGGTGTAGTTGGTGGCATTCCCGCCAGATGTGGATGAGGTCATATCGCCCAAGGCGTCCCAAGCAAAGCTAGCTGTGCCGACGCTTGTTACCTCACCGGCCGCGTCGTGCGTCACCGTCTGGGAACCGACTGAACTAAGCAGTCCGGTAGTGAGATTGTATGTGTAGGCGATGTTTTGGGCGCCGGTTACGCTAGTTATGTTCCCGCCTGGATCGTATGAGTAACTGGTGGACTTTCCAGCCGTGGTAGCCGATGTCAGTCGGTTGAGTGCGTCGTAGCTATAGACACTGTCAACTGGGGCTGCGGAACCGGTTGTCGCACTCATCGCTGTCACGTTGCCATTTGCATCTCGTCCATAGGTGAAACTACGCAGTGGTGTCGATCCAGTACCCGTGCTGGAAATTGCACTGATCTGTCCTGCCGCGTCGTAGCTATCGACCGAAGTCTGTCCATTGGGGTCGGCCACGGATGTGAGGTGCTCGTCGGCGTCATAACCGAAGTTGGTGGTCTTGCCTCCTGGGTCGGTGAGCCCGGTCAGGTTGCCATCCGGGTCATATGTGTAGCCAAGCGACGACGAGCCGTTGATCTTCATGGACGTTCGTCTGGAAGCAGCGTCGTAAGTGTAGGTCAGAGTTCCCTGAGGAGTACTGGCTTGAGTGACTTGGCCATCTGTGTCATAGGCATAAGTGGTGGTTCCAGTCGCGTCGACCATCTTGGTCATCCGGTTGTCGGCGTCGTAGCTATAGGTGAAGGTACCTGCTGCACTCGTCTTGCCTATCAGGTTCCCTGCTGCGTCGTAGCCGTATGTGACACGATCGCCCCTCGCGTCGGTGCTGGTCAGTAGGCGACCGTCAGCATCGTAGGTGAAGACGGTTGTACCGGTTGCTGGGTCGATCTCGCTTGTCATATCACCAAAGGGGTCATACGAGAATGTGCGGGTCCGACCATCGGGATCAGTCAGAGAAGCCAGGTTGTTGTTCGAGTCGTATGTCAGCTTCACCGTTCCGCCAGCCGCATCGGTAATCTGGACCAGGTTGCCGGCGGCGTCGTACGTGTACGTGGTTACATGACCGTCGGCGTCGGTGCTTGTAGCCACTAGCCCGAGCGAATTGTAAGTGTCCTTTGTGGTACGGCCTAGTGGGTCGGTCGCAGAAGTTCGGTCTCCGTCAGCGTTATAGGCGTAGGAGGTCACGTGGCCGAGCGCATCAGTAGTGGAGCCCAATTGACCGTTGGACGTGTAGGTGAGGGTTGTGGCATTCCCGTTTGGCGTGATGAAGCCAGTCAAATTGTTGTTTGTGTCGTAAGTGAGCTTACTTTGGTGGTTCAAGGGGTCAGTCACGGTCGCGACATTTCCCCCACCGCCGTACGTGAGATTGGTGACCGATCCGGACGGCTGGCCAAACGCAATTAGTTCTCCTTGGGTGTTGTAGGCGGCGGTGGTCGTGTCTCCGAGCGCGTCCGTCTCGCTAATGCGTTCTCCGAGGTTGTTGTATGCGAGGGTGCTCTTGTTCCCAAGCCCGTCGGTAACACTGGTGATATCGCCTTGAGAGCTGTACGTGTTTGCAGTGACATTGCCTAGCGGATCGGTTTTTGAGGTTACATCCCCGTTTGCGTCATAGGTCCAACTAGTAGTTCGAGTCTGGCTGCCAGCCACCAGTTGCTGAGAGATTAGGTCGCCACGGGTGTCGTAAGTATCAATCGTGGCAAGCCTGCCATCGGGTGACAAGAACGACTGGGTGTTCCCGGCTGCGTTGTTGGTGACATTCACGGTGTTGCCATCGCCGTCGACGATGGAGGTCAAACGTCCCGATGCGTCATAGGTCTCCTTTTGCGCCGGTTGGCCGGGTCCGCTGGATGACAGCAAGTCGTGGTTGGAGTCGTAGGTGTACGCATCCTGGCCACCCGACGGATAGGTCACACTGACGAGGTCACCTGCAGAGTCGTATGAGTAGCTGAACTTGGTTGTCCCATCGGGCTCCGTGATGCTTGTGATTCGCCCTTCGACGTCGCGAGCGAAGGACAATTGATCTTGACCCTTGGCCCCTCCTGTGCATCCGCCGATGTTGGTCGCTGTCACTCCGGTGTAGGCAGTGACCCCGCTAGCTCCAATGTCGAGGCAGTTACCGTTAGGTGAGAGTTGATCGAGAAGGCCGCTAGAGCTGGAGAGTAGGTACTGAGTTCCGTTATTGGCCGTGAAGACGAACTCGGTGGGATCGTAGATAGGACCGGTGATTCCCCCGTCGAGATTTCCGGCAAAGTCGTAGACAGGTCCAGGGTCGTTGTAGACAGATAGTGTACCCAGCGGTTTTGTACCAAGCTGTGGGGTGAATCCACTCGTGCCCACGAAGAAGAACGGGCCGAATCCGCCCGAGGGTGTGTAGTTGAAGACCTCCTCCGCTCCACCTGGCTCGGTCACGGTCACCGAGTGGTTGGCGCTCGAATTGAAACCGTAGGTGCAGCCGAAGAGCGTGCACTGACTCGGGGCTGCCGACCAGCCTCCGGCACCAAGGGCGCCATTGGACGAGACCCGGAAGTCACCCAGTCCCAGATTCCAACCCACTCCAAAGTCTCCGACACTCTTCTCCGTACTGTCATAGTTTCGTTGGACGCCAATCTGAGTTCCATTCAAGGGGACCGACAGGTCCTGATAGGTGGTCGTGTAGCGGCCCAGTTTCGAGTTATCCAGCACGGTGATTGGCAATGAAGTTGTTTGGGTTCCCCCGCCGCTGGCGGTTGCTTCCAGGGAGATCACATAGCTGCCGTTGGCCACGAGCGTTGGGTCGAAGGTGGCCAGGGTCGCGGGCGGAGGCCCGGTACCGGATGCCAACGGAATGGTCGTACTCGATCCCGCAGTCGATTGATAGATGACCTGCCATGAGTCGATGGTTTCGGAGACTGGAGGTGTGATCGTGGCTTGAACCGAGGTTGGTTGGCTCAGAACTGCGCCTGATGGGGGTGAGGTAATGGCAATCGCAGGCGGCGCTTCTTGGGGAGTCCCGCCCGTGGGCGGCCCATTGGGAACGGGGATATTCCATTGAACGTTCGAGGAGTTAGACACCATCTGAAGGCCTAGGACAAAGGCCGATGCACTGATGCTGTCGGTCTCAGCGCCAACACCGGTGTACGAGAAACTCGCACTGCCTGTGGAGTCGGTGGTTGCGTGCAGGATCTGATTGTCCGCCGTGCCGGTCGCACTGCCATTCACATTCAGCGTGACCGGGAGGCCGGCGACGGGATTGCCCGAGCTGTCCATAGCGGCGACCTTGAACGACTGGGATTGTCCCACGATGTCAGGCCCAGTCTGAGCAGGGGAGAGCAGAAGTGAAATGGTGGGGGGTAGTGGAGTATTGATCTGCGTGCCGCCACCGGCGATGTTCACCCAGGCCTCTGACTCGTTGTAAATGTATGGCTGAGGCGAGGCTCCGGGCGAGGAGCATGCCCCCGTGTCGTAGCCCTGAGTATTGAGGATCTGCTTCGTGTCCGCATAGGTTGTTGCCACGCCGCCGCTGGTTACGGTGATCTGAGGGATGACGCCGTCGGCGGTGCAGTTGGCCGCCCAATTGGCTCCGCTCGGTCCGATATCCGAGGTGTCAAAGTTGTAGCCGTTGTCCTGAGTAAGGATGAGTATTTGGCCTGCCGGTACCACCAGCGAGCTGTGCGGCCAGATATCCAGCACATCGCCGCCGATGTTGACCGTCACGCTGTCGAGCGGGATAGGACTGGTTGAGTTGTTGTCGAATCGGATTGCGCCTGCGTCGAATGGACCAGTTCCAACGAAGGTCACTCCGGGTGATCCTTGCCATGGGAAAGGGAAGATGCTGGCCGCCGGGCGGGTGCTATCGGCGTACCCCACGTAGATGCTGAGCGGAGAGGTCTGGCTGGTGAATGATCCCAAACCGAGGGTGAAAGAAAGCTGTTGTCCACTCGATGAGAAGTAGTCGAGTTCATACGAATAAGTCCCCGCCGTCGGAAAGTGGACCGTAACTGGGTAGGTGGTAGGTGGTCCGGAGCCCGGCGCGTCATCAGCGGCGACCAGGGGGTACGAGTTGAAGGGCGAGGTGTTTGATGCCGGCGCATTCACGTAAGTTCCGTTAACCCGGCCCGCGCCGTTACCGACCCCGAACAAGAAGCCGTCTTCAGATGTCACGTTGAACGTCACATCACCCGGCTTGCTAACGACGAAGCTCGAATTAAAAACAGCGTCAAAGCTGTTCAGACTGCCGACGCCCGCTTGCAGCCCGTTCCCCTGAGCCACAACGGTACCTGCGTAGTCACCGTTGATATCGGTGCTGACATCCGTGAACGGTCTTGTTGACGGACTGGGTCCGGAAGAGGGTTCACCGACGATGGTCTTAGTTGGTGGATTGAAGTCGACGGTGGGGAACGTCTGGGCAAAGGCCACTGTCGAACCCGGACCAGCGAGGAAAGTTTGGGCGCCAGAAGGTTCGGCAAAGAAGCTGCCTTGCACGCTAGTGGTTGCGGCTTCGGAGAGCTGCGTAGCCGATGACCAACCGACAGAAAGTGTATTGGACTGGGCACTGCCGAAGGCCGCCTGAACGGTGTCGGCTCCTGCGTTCTTGCCGGTATAGGTGAACTGTGCGCTGCCAGACCCATTCGTTGTTCCCGTACCCGTGGTCGGATTGACGCCCTTTACGGTGAAGTTAACTTGCTGATTGCCAAGAGGCTGACCATTGCAGGTCAGTGCGGCGGTCACGGTCTCGGTTGTTCCTACGTCATTCGGTCCTGGCGTGCCCGACAAGACCACACTTGAGGCGGCCGGAGGCGTAGAACCGCTGATGGTGAGCGATCCATTGCCTAAGAAGTCCGCCTGCCCTGACACAATCGTCGAATTGATTTGGCTGGTACCCGAGGCAAGGTTGATCGATACCTTCGCAGATTTGGCGTAGACGAGTCCGCTGAACACGTCGGTCGGATTGACATCGAGATCGACGGTGGCGGTGTTGTTGCGATCCGAGAAGATTGACACCGGACTTGAACAACTGCTGGTGGAAGGGGCGAGGTCGACCGAGGTTTGGTTCTGGACGAGAACGCCAGCCCCGGCTTGACCCGACCTACAAGGGGTCGGGTAGCTAGAGCAGGCCAAGTAGATGCTCACGCCCACAGCACTGAGTTTCGCCTTACTCTGGATCGATACGCCCTTGGTCACCACGTATGTTCCGGGCGAGAGCGTCAGGGCAGCGCTGCCAGTTGCTGAAATGGTTCCGTACACGCCAGGAGTTAGAGTCTTGGAGTTGGTTCCGGACAGGCTGACCGAAGGAACTGTCAATGGGGCAGGAATCGTTGGCACAGGCAGGCCCGAGTACGGATCGGCGATCGGAGTGATGCCCGTGGTCACGGAGCTGACCTTCCCCGTTCCTTCCAACTTCACGGTTCCGACGACTCCAACTGAAGGTGCTGTGAGACTCGATGATCCGTTCTCCACCAATGCCGGCTTGCTGTTGGAGTTCTCGATCACATTGGCGTTGGAGGTCACGTTGACTGCGCCAGACAGCTGTAGGGACGTTCGGTTGGGGGAGAGTACGCAGATCCCGCACGTACCATCGGGCGATGCGGGTGCAACCACAGCACTTGCCTGGGCTGCGGCTCGCGCCTGAACAGATTGCGTCGCTGCTGCCGAAGGCAGGGAATACAACAATCCACCTAGGACGACCAGGGTCGCTGCAGGTCCGAGTGCGTGCCGCAGCTTTCGCTGCAGACCATAGGGTCGTGTCCCGCTCACCGCCGTACCTCCGCTCAGGCATTGGTGCACCAGCCGTTGCCTGCCCCTTCGGAATCCTTCACGTGTTTTACAGATCTGTCAACCGATGAGGAGACGGTGAACGCTCAGCGTGAAGGTGGAGCGGCAGCGCTGGAGTGTCTTTGCTACACGGTGGCTCGTACCCTTGATCTCCTTCGGTCACCATGTCGGGCGGACAACTGAAAAAACTAAACGGCCGAATAATCGTGGATGGGCTCGAGATCGTAGGGCAGGACGTCCAGGTGCAGCATGAGGTGGCGCCTGATCGATCGGGAAGTGACCTCGCAACAACGTCGGGGGAGGGAACTCCACCGTGGAGACAGGACCTCGAACAGGGGATTCGTCTGTGAACGGGGACCTTCTGGACGTTGTGGACCTTTGTTGGGTTGTAACGCGAGACAGCAGTGAATCTAGTGAGCTGATCCGCACTGGCCCTCAGTTCATCCACCCATACCAGGTCCACGACGTCCACAAGGTCCAGTTGCCGAATGTTAGGAGGTGTTCGGTGGCGGGGGTCGGTGGTGTGGTTGTCTTCCTGATGCAAACTTCGGTCGCTACCGTGGACTGTCCTTTGGCCATCGTCGTCTGCATGCCTCCTTCGGACACGCCGGCCGCCCCGTTGCGTGCGGAGCCGGCTTGACCGCCGGCGTAGGTGAACAGCACGGTGGCCGGTGCCGACTCACCCCCGTCCGAGGTGACGATCGACGGGGCAACACTTCCGCTGCCCGGCGGCGTCGTCGCTGTGATCTCCGTAGCGGACACGATGGTCACGTTTGTCGCCGCTTGGTCCCCGAAATACACCGCCTCCGTGTTCGACAGTCCTGATCCAGTGATGGTGATTGGTGTGCCGCCCGCAGGCGGTCCAGAATTGGGGGACACTGAGGCAATGGCGACGTAGGTGTAGGTGCCGAGGCTCGAGCCGCTGATGGTCGCTGATGGCGTGACGATGGTGAGCGACTGCACACCGGTCCCAGGAGGTGACACCGCGGTGCTCTGACTGCAACAAGGGGGTGAGGGAGAAGCTCCTGCTGGGTGCACGGGGAGAGATCAGCCGACTTCGGCAATAACTGGCGGAGGAGTTCGTTGGTGTTCTCATTGCTTTCCCTTTTCGCGGGCTCTTCGGGTCGCAGAAGTAGATCTGTACGCCGGTGTCCACGGTGAATTGTGCCCGGATGATCTGCCCGGCGTGTACCGGTGCTCGGTCGTCAGTTCGTCGAACACTCTCGACCTGGTCGGGTCTCTGATTCGCATCCGGGTGAAGCAGGCCGAAGGGACGCCGGTGAGCGGCACCACCGATCACTTCGGGTGGCAGGTCCACCGCGTAGAAGATCCGTCTGTAGCCAACGGCCCGTCGTGGTGCTTGTCAAGATCGACCAACCATGTTACGACAACCGAGAATTCTGATCGCGACTGACAGCTTTGATCAGGACTTGAGCAGACCCAATGGCGGTCCGGCGGCGATGTGGTTGACATCGGTTTATCTAGCCTCGCCCGGCCTCCTACACATCATGCGAAGCTCGCATTGCGTCAGGAAGTAGGTGGTGAGATGAAGGTTCGAATCCGAAGTCACCGACGTTGGGTACGTCGTATGGGCGCACTCGTGGCCATGCTCCTAGCGTTGAGCGGTGTGAGCATCGCGAGCGGTTCAACCGCCGGTGCAGCGGGAACCTGGGGTTCTCCTATTTCTCTGGATTCCGTCGGACAACCCACATCGGTCTCCTGTGCGACCGTTTCGTTCTGCGCCGGTGTCGACACCATCACGGCGTCCGACCTGAGTGAGCAAGGCGGCGCGGGTGTGTGGACCGGGCAATCCTGGGCGATTGGCAATGTCGTGGACAGCGATGCCGGATTGACGTCGGTCTCTTGTGCGACAAGCTCCTTCTGCGTCGGAGTCGATGATGCTGGCGACTTCGTCAAATACGACGGATCCGGCTGGCATTCGCCCGCTCCCGCCGAAATCTACACAGGATCCCTCGCGTCCGTCTCGTGTCCAACGACAAACTTCTGCATGGCGGTCGACAACTTCCTGGGTGGTGCCTACTCCTATGACGGCAACACTTGGACCGATCTGGACAATCAGATTCCAGGTCCCAACGATGGGCCTTGGTCCTCGGTGTCCTGTCCGACAAGCACTTTCTGTATGGCAGTCGATGAATTCGGCAACGCCTTTCGTTACAGTAACGGGACTTGGAACAGCTATCAGGGCATGGATCCAAGCCTGATCAACAGTGACGGCGCCCTCCCTCCGTCCTCGGTCTCTTGTGGAAGTCCTTCGATGTGTGTTGATGTCAATGGCATCGGGGAAGCTTTCCTGTTCGACGGGAACACCTGGTCGTCAGCCAATCCAATTTCCTCCTCTGAACTGACCGGCATCTCGTGCCCCTCAGCCTCGTTCTGCATGGCCGTCGACGACAACGGAAATGCACTGACGTACGACGGCACGTCGTGGAGTTCCGTACCAGCCGATCCGGGCAATTCGTTCACCGCTATATCCTGTGTGTCCGACTCATTCTGTGCGGCCAGTGATGATGGAGGTAATGCACTCTTCTATGCTGTCCAGGGAACTGCGCCGGTCATCATTGTTCCGATACTGGCGTCGGCGATCCGAGGAACTCCCTACGTTCCGGTGACGCTCCAGGCAACTAACATTGCGACCAGCACCAGCCCCTACGTGACGACCCTGAAATGGAAGAAGGTCAGCCTTCCGAAAGGGCTGAAGCTCTCCTCGGCTGGAGTGCTATCAGGAACCCCCAGTGCCAAACTGCCGGCCGGGCCCAACTCCGTTACTGTGCAGGTGACCGAAAAGGTCACCACTGTCAGTGGGAAGAAGAAGGTGAAGAACGAGACCACGGTGCAGGCCACGATTCCGCTGACCATCAATTAGACGAGCATTCCGCTCACCAGGTCGAAGTGTTTGGGGGCCGTTCTCGCGCGGAAGCCTGTGATGAGGTGCTGCTGGGGCTCGCGGCTGCCGTTTAGCCATGGTCGATAACGCGACCCCCAGCCAGCGGTAGGGTGGAAGTGCAGCGTCGGATAGCAGTCGGATACTCGGGCCGTCCTAGCCCCGAGGCGCGAAGAACTCGAGCGCAATGTTGTCGGGGTCTCGAAATGACAATGCCGAGTAGGAAGATGCGTCCACGACGCCACCGTTGGGGATGCCGAGCTCGTTCAGGCGGATTTCCCATGCTTTTAGCTCATCGCGGTCGGCACAACCGAAAGCCAGATGATCGAGACCCACCCGACGCTCGTTGAACGGCTGGGTGCTGTTCAAATCAGGGAACTGAGTTAGACCGACGATAGTGTCGCTCGTAAGCCAAGCGACACGCTTGAAAGGACCTGTGTCCTCGTCAAGGATCGGGTCCGAGCCGAACAGAGCCTTGTACCAAGGCACACTTCGTTCGAGGCTCGTAACCGTTAGCGCCACGTGAGTAATTGCAGGGAAATCTGGCATGTCTTTTCGGCACCTCGTGAAGATAGCGACGGCCGCGTCTTTTGGCTGGCAACTCTCTGGGAGTAGAAGCTATCTGGAAGCACAAGTCCCCGCGCTAATTGTGGCCGCAGTTCCGGCGATCGGGGCAGCGCCTGATGAGGACGGGTATCGAACCCCGCTCGTTCCAGGCGGCCACGATGTCGCTAGGGTGCGATGTGTGGATGAAGGAACCCTCGTCATCCTGACCGGCCCGCCCGGAGCAGGGAAGTCCACCGTTGGCCGATTGGTAGCCGCGGAATACAACCCGTCTGCCTGCATCCACTCTGATTGGGCCTACACCACGATCGTTAATGGATTCATACGACAGTGGGAGCCGGAGTCCGATCCGCAGAACCGAGCCATCATCCGGTCATCTATCGCTATGGCTGTTCGTTTGGTTGAAGGCGGGTACTTTACGGTGATCGAAGGCATTTTCGGCCCTTGGTATCTCGATATCGTTCGAGATGAACTCAACGGGCACCCGATTCGACTTCACTACGTCGTTCTCCGACCCGACATTGAGAAGTGCCTCGAACGAGCTCAAAATAGGCCACGGGTCGCAAAGGTCCCTGGTCATCCTCCCTTAGCCGACTCGGAACCGATTCGCCTCCTGTGGAACATGCTTTCGGATCTGGGTGAATACGAGGGCCACGTGATCGACAACACCAATATGTCCGCCAGCCAGGCTGCCGCGGCGATATGTAAGCGCATTCAGAAAGGAAGCGAAGTCCTAACGGCATCTCCAAAGCAGCGACCCTAGATCTAGGGACCGGAAACCGCCGGTGATTTCAGCGTTAAGTCGGAACCCCTACCCGGAAGTGGTCGACGGCCACTCAGCGGGCGACCAGTCCCCCTCTGGGTCCGTCGTTTGGCCCACTTCGATCAGATGACCATCGGGATCGCGGAGGTAGCAACGGATCTCATACTGGTGCTGCTTCGGCCGCGTCAGAAATTGAGCGCCCCGGGCACTCCATTTGGCATATACGGCCTCGATGTCTTTGACCCGGATATTGAGGAAGCTGCTGACTCGATCGGTATCGCGCGGCGTCTCCAGGGTGACCGCAGGCTTGTCGTCGGTCGGGCCTCCGCCCACATTGATGACGATCCAACTGTTCGACAGTTTGACATTGACCGGTCCTGTGTCGGTTCCTCGGAAGACCACCTTGCCCCCCAGTACTTCGGTGTAGAAGCGCGAGGAGCGCTCGACGTCCTCCGAGACGATGAAGTGGGTCAGCAGAATTTCCTCTGCTGGCGGGACTTCGGCCATCTGGGCACCTCCACTGGTTGGGTCACACCCGCTTCTGACTCTGCCGACGATATTGCGATGATCGTTGATCCGCACCTGAACGTCGTCGGGGCGCCGTGGACGGGACATCCGACTTGGAGTCTCGACAGTTCGTTATTACATCCCTTTCGCCTGCCGGACAAAGTCTGGTCGGCCACGTGGCGTCGCCAATCGGTGGCCCGGCCTCTTTGGGGACCACCGGTGATTGACCATACGCCTCTACTCTTCGGACGGTCCAATGGCTCTTCGGACGGGGATCGACCGCGTAAATATTACGCCCTGGTGTCGCCCTTTTGCCTGGTCACTATCCGCTAGGAATTCAGGAATCGGTGACCGCACGTTCGCGTTCTGTCACTCAAATGTCCGGTGCCCTTACCTGACCGGAGGGGTGCCCGAGATCGTGGGAACCGAGTCGGTCACTGGGACAGGTTGAACGGCAAAGTTTTGGCATGTCCCAGCTGTTCGGGCCGGTCGTCGGTAGCATGAACCCGGTGCGGACTGAGGAGCTATGGCGGAAGGCCACACCGAATCCGGGCCCTTCACTACATCCCGTCTGGCGCAAGAGCTACTTGTGGATCATCTCGCTTGCCGGAGCTGGGATCAGCGTTGCTGTGCTCGCTGCCGCGCTCGCCCCAAGCCCTGGTAATCATGTACAACCGATCGGTGGTGTCCTTGGGGCTGCCGGACTGCTCTTTTCGATGTGGGTCGGCTGGTATGCCCACTTCGTGCCTCTGGACCATCCGACGATCGAGGACGCCAAATCTCGCATTCGTGCCCGAGAGCGCTCATTGCGGATGCTTGAGACAAACCCCAAGCTTGCGTCAGAGTTGGGGATTGGCCGCCCTGATCTGTCAAGACGATTCGATGATGGCGGACTAGTCGACGTCAATCACGTGCCTGCTCTGGTTCTTGCATCCCTACCTGGAATCGACCAAACGCTGGCCGAACAGATCGTCACAATGAGAGAACACCTGGGCAGCTTTGATTCGTCCGCCGACGTCGAAATCGTATTGAACCTTCCACCAGCTCAGCTCGATCAGGCCCGCGAATTCATGATCTTTCGACAGCCTTGAAAAAATACAGCGCTCCTGTGCTCGATGCCGGAGTCGACATTTCCGCACGCACGCCCGGGTTGAATCGCCGGTGGAGTTACGGGCCACGGCGACCATCAAATGTGACTATGGAAAAGGTGGCGATTCCTATGTCAGCATCTTGACAGGGCAGTGATCGCAGACGGAGCCGCGGGGCATGGCGTGGGGGCAGGAGCTTGGGGCAGAACCTGGTGAGTGAAGGGATGTCGCCCACCCGTCGGAGGCCGGCTCAGTGAGCAGGGCGCTCGTTTTCGTAGGAGGGTTAGCGGCTCCGGGTTATGAGTGGCCGATGACTCCAATCCGGCGGTGTGCCCGTGAGCAGGGCTGGCGTACCAAGTACTTCAATGAGCGACTGGCCTTCGGACCCATCGCCACGTCGGCGGGACGCCTGGTCAACTTGATCGACGAGATGCACCAGGTCCATGACGCCATCGTGGTCGTCGGGCATTCGATGGGAGGTCTGGTCGCCGAGCACGCAGGAGCACTTGGAGCCCCGATCGATGCACTCGTGACCATCGGCACGCCGCATCAGGGCCACTCGCTGTCACGCTTCGGCCCGCTGCGGGTTATGAGGGAGATGGGAACCAACAGCGCCCATCTGAGGAGCGTGGAAGCCATCTCTGGGCCACGCCCACCGATCCTGGTGATCATCGGGGCCAGAGACCGGCTGGTGGCGAAGAGTTCGACACGACCGAGCAGACCTCACACGTTCGTCGAGATTCCGAACGCCGGCCACCTGGGTGTCATCTTCGAGCAACGAACAGCCGCCGCCGTTTTGCAGTGGGCCAGTGCCCATGCAAAGGAGCTGGCGTGACGACCGGCAACTATGCCCCGTGAGATCTCAGTAACACCGTTGCACCCACCAACCTAACCAGCGTCGGGTACGTGGGCCGTTGACCAGAAGCTCCGTAGGATGCGCCCACCCAACGACGGGTGCCGCGCTATGGATCGTCGCCCCACCTCATCCGTCATGCGCTCCAGATCCCGTTCCATGTTGACAAGTACCTGACCGACGGCTGGCGAACTCCCCGGGTTCATCGTGAGATCTTCGAGTCGGGCTCTGAGGCGAGTCCGTTCGCTGATGAGCTGCTTGTCAGTGAACAGCCTGTAACTGATGACCCCAGTTGTATTCGCCGGGTGATCGTCACCAGGTGGCGCCCATATTGCCGTTACGGGCTGCATCAGACTGACTCTGGAACGATCGGATAGAGCTTGAACAGGGGGTAGGTGGCCTCGCAGTAATGCGGCACGAAGTGGTGGCCACTCTCTGAGTCAAACCTGACTCGGTCGCTGCGCAAGCAGATCATGCAGGTCTTGGGGTCGTGGTCCATGGTATCTCCTCATGCGCCCTACGGCCCCTCTCCATTTTCATCGGCGCATAACGCCCAACCCTTGACCACGAGGACCCAACATGCCTTTAGTCACCTCGAAAACGGCCTCGCCTGTCTCGGTTGAGGTCCCCTGGGCTCGGCCTCTCGACCGCCATGTCTAGATCAAAGGGGAGCTTCAAGACTGGCAATCCACCCCTGGATTACCGGCGGTGGGGGAGTCGGGCTGCAGGGGCCATCACCGCTGCGATCCCTGTTGCACACCGCTGCGTCGGGCAGCAGTTCAGGCCAAGGAGGACACCCCACCACTGCCGGCCTCAGTCGAACAGGACCCATGCCAACTTTCGCATCTGACTGGATCCGGTGGGTAATGGGACAACACCACACACCACCGAGCAAAAACAAGGGCTCCACCGGTTGGCTCTTCACTAACCTGTGCCCCCATGAGGCGGGCCGATCGACAGAGAGAACGGCAGTTGCGGCGAGAAGAGAGTCGAAGCCAGTGGCGGGCATGGAGGGCCAAAGCCCGGAACGATCCTAAAGGGGCCATGGAGGAAGACCTAGTAGTGGCCACCTTCGGCCTCATAGTCATCGTATGTGGCGGACTCGTTGCCGTCGCCGGGGTCCATCCAAAATGGCAAGACATCCACGACAACTCTCCGGCCCCTCTACTCGGCAACATCGTCGCCGGATTCGGTCTGTTGATCGTGGTTGTGGGCGTGATCCTTCTTCTCGTCAACATTGTGATCTGGATCAGTGGCCGCTTGCGTCGTCGGTCGGAGTAGGGAACGGAAGTGACTGTCTCGACGGGGCCGAGTAGTCCAGGCAAACGGCGGGCTGCGTTCGTCAGTCTGGAGAGGCACAACCGTCTACCTCGGGCGAAGCATCGCCCTGAGAATCGGCATGAAACGCAGACCACAGCGGCCAGTGGAGTCCAGAACCTCTCGTCGGACACCAGCCCCATCGCCTCGTCAACCCCCGAGCCCCTCCCGTCCACGTGTCAGGTCGATCGACCGCCTTCGGTGTTCTGGAGCGAGAAGCATCGCTAGGGGCTAGACACCCGTTGGGCTATCTAGTACGATACTAAGTATGCTAACAACCTGGGGAACCCGGTGAGTGTCCGTCACGCCTTGTTGGCGCTGCTCAGCGAAGGTCCCAAGTACGGCCTTCAGCTGCGACAGGAGTTCGAGGCCCGGACCGGCGAGGTGTGGCCGCTCAACGTCGGGCAGGTGTACACGACCCTCCAGCGCCTCGAGCGGGACGGGCTCGTCGAGTCCGAGGACTCGGCCGACGAGGGCCCGCAGAAGGGCTTCCACATCACCGAGGAGGGTGAGGCGGAGTTGACCAAGTGGCTGCGCACGCCGCCCGACTTCTCCTCGCCGCCCCGGGACGAACTGGTGATCAAGGTCCTGGTCGCGCTGGAGCTGCCGGGTGTCGACGTCCACGATTTGGTGCAGGTGCACCGGCGCTACCTCGTCGAGCTCATGCAGCAGTGGACGCGGCTGAAGGAGGACGAGTCCCGGTTCGACCTCAATTTCGCCCTGGTCGTCGACGCCGAGCTCTTCCGGCTCGACTCGCTGATCAGGTGGCTGGATATGGCCGACGGCCGTCTGAAGCGAGCAGCTGCAGGCGGCAATGCGCCGGCACCCCAGTCGTTCCCCCTCCCGAAAGCCCGGCGCAAGGTAGGAGCCCCCGAATGAGCTACCTCGAACTACGCGACATCTCCAAGATCTACGGCGAAGGGGCGGCAGAGGTGCACGCCCTCCAGCGCGTCGATCTCTCGGTCGACGCCGGGTCTCTGGTGGCCGTCATGGGCGCCAGCGGTTCGGGCAAGAGCACGCTGTTGACCATCGCCGGCAGCCTCGAGGACCCCACCAGCGGGGAGGTCTACGTCGGCGGCCGAGCGCTGTCCTCGCTGTCGCGCAACGGCAAGGCCCAGCTGCGCCGCCAGTCCATCGGCTATGTCTTCCAGGACTACAACCTGCTCGCCGGGCTGAGTGCGGTGGAGAACGTGTCCCTGCCGCTCGAGCTCGACGGCGTCGCGGCCCGCAAGGCCCAGGCGGCGGCGCTCGAGTCGCTCGAGGACTTCGGGCTGAAGGACCGGGCGTCGCACTACCCGGACCAGCTGTCGGGTGGCGAGCGCCAGCGGGTCGCCATCGCCCGCGCCGTGGTCGGGGAGCGGCAGCTGCTCCTGGCCGACGAGCCCTCCGGCGCGCTCGACTCCACCAACGCCGAGGCCGTCATGCGCCTGATCCTGGCGGCCTGCCACCGGGGCATGGCCGCCGTCGTGGTGACCCACGACGCCCAGCTCGCCTCGTGGGCCGACCGTGTGATCTTCCTTCGCGACGGCACGGATCGTCGACCAGACGCTCCCGGTCGAGAGCCCCGAAGCGATCCTCGCCAACCTCCCGAACCAATGAGCGTCGGCGTTCTCGAACGACCGGTCACCGGATCGGCGCCCGAACCGACCACCGGCGGCGTCCCGGCCCGCCGGGCCATGATCCGCTGGGCCTGGCGCCTCTTCAAGCGCGAGTGGCGCCAACAGCTGCTCATCCTGCTCCTCGTCATCGTCGCCGTGGCCGCCGTCGTGGTCGGTGCGGCCGTCGCCGTCAACACCCCGCCGCCGGCCAACGCCGGGTTCGGCACGGCCGACGACCTGGCCACCTTCACGAACTCCGGGAAGCAGAGTTCCGATCTGCACTCGGTGGACGCCCAGATCGCCGCGCTGGAGCACCGCTTCGGCACGGTCCAGGTCATCGAGAACGAGACGCTCCACGTCCCCGGCAGCACCCAGACCTACCAACTTCGGTCCCAGGACCCGCACGGCCCCTACGGCGGGCCGATGCTCCAGCTGCTCTCCGGGCACTACCCGACCGGGCCGAACCAGATCGCCCTCACCCCTGGGCTGGCGTCCGAGCTCAACCTGCAGGTGGGCGACACCTGGTCCCAAGGCGGCAAGACGGTCGTCGGCATCGTGCAGAACCCCCAGAGCCTGCTCGACGAGTTCGCGCTGGTTCCCCCGGGGCAGGTGACGCACCCGACCCAGGTGGACGTCCTCTTCGACGCACCCGGCGTGGACCCGGGCCGTATCGGGTCCAACGTCTCGACGCCGGCGCAGAATGGCAACACCAACCCGATCAATCCCGAGACCATCGTGCTGGCGTTGGCGACCGTCGGCATGCTGCTGATCGCACTGGTGTCGGTCGGCGGCTTCACGGTGCTGGCGCAGCGCCGACTGCGCGCCCTCGGGATGCTCGAGTCCATGGGGGCGACGGACCGCAACGTCCGGCTCGTGCTGCGGGCCAACGGCGTCATCGTCGGCGCCGTCGGTGCCCTTGCTGGGCTTCGCGCTGGGTCTGGTGGCCTGGCTGGCCTACCGCCCGCACAACGAGCAGAGCGCGCACCACCTCATCCCGATGTTCGCCCTGCCGTGGACCGTGATCGTGGTGGCGATGGTGCTGGCGGTCGTCGCCACCTTCTTCGCCGCCGGCCACCCCGCCCGCGCCATCACCCGCGTCCCGGTCGTCAGCGCCCTGGCCGGACGCCCCGCGCCGCCGCGCCAGATCCACCGCTCGTTCGTTCCCGGCGTGATCGCGCTCGTCATCG
The DNA here is from genome assembly GCA_963717885.1 of uncultured Acidimicrobiaceae bacterium. GTDB lineage: Bacteria > Actinomycetota > Acidimicrobiia > Acidimicrobiales > RAAP-2 > Bog-756. The sequence goes on from CAVQXB010000001.1 coordinate 1,378,728, forward strand.
GGTTCTTCATGTTCTCCGCTTCGGGCGCCGCCGGGAGCGGCGGCGTGATCTGGCTGATACCCGGGTTCGTCGCGCTGATCGCGGGGATCATCCTCATGGCGCCGTTCTTCCTGGCCCTGCTGGCACGAGTCGGGCGGAGGGCACCCATCGCCATCCGCCTGGCCCTGCGCGACCTGTCGCGGTACCGGGCCCGGTCCGGTTCGGCCCTCTCGGCCATCAGCGTCGGAGTCCTCATCGCGGTGGTCATCTGCGCCGTCGCCATCGCCCGCTACAGCAACGTCTACGACTACGTCGGCCCGAACCTGGCGTCGAACGAGCTCGCCGTCTGGAGCCCGAACGGCCAGAACGGCAACAACCCCAATCCCAGCGGGCCGACGCCGCAGGACCTCGAGTCGCAGGAGGCCAGCGTCCACTCCATCGCATCCGCCGTCGGCGCCACCGACGTCGTGGAACTCGACAATCCCGCGCCCTCGGTCGGCCTGCAGAACCCCAGCGCCTCGGGTCGGCAGTGGGACGGACAGATCTACGTGGCGACGCCGGCGTCTGCTGCGGGCCTACGGCATCAACCCGTCGTCCATTCCCTCCAATGTCGACGTCCTCAGCTCGCGCCCCGGCCTCTCGGGCTCAGGGGTGCAGCTGACCTACGGAGGAGGGGGCGGAAAGGGCGGCGGCCAACTGGTCGGTCCCGGCTCGGGCGGCCCGGGTGGCGGCGGGGGTCCCGGACCGGGAAACACGAACACCTGCTCGCCCGGCGCGTGCATCGCCCACCCGGTCGTCCAAGAAGAGAGCCAGCTGCCCACGGGCACGGACGCACCGAACACGGTGATCACCGAGAGTGCGTTGCGCCGGCTGCACCTCGCCAGCCAGAGCAGCCTCGACGGCTGGATCATCCAAGCGAACAGCCCGATCACCTCCGCCCAGATCACCAACGCCCAGGCACTGGCGGCCACCAACAACCTGAGCATCGAGTCGAAGAACGACGCCCCGACCTCGCACGAGATCGTGAACTGGGCCACCGTGTTCGCCATCGCGCTCGCCCTCGGCATCCTGGCCATGAGCATCGGCCTCATCCGCAGCGAGACGGCGAGCGAGTTGCGCACGCTGACGGCCACCGGCGCCAGCTCGCGCACCCGGCGCACCCTGACGGCGGTCACCGCCGGCGGCCTGGCCTTCCTGGGCGCGCTGCTCGGGACGGTGGCCGCCTACGTCGGGCTGGCCGGATGGTTCCACTCGAACTCGCTGGAAGGTGGCCTGTCGGACATCATCGATCACATCCCCTGGAACAACCTGTTCCTCATCGTGATCGCCATGCCCGTCGTCGCCGCTGATCGTCGGCTGGGTGTTGGCGGGACGGGACCCGACGGCGATCTCCGCCCGTCCGATGGAGTAGGCGACATCGTCGTAGGCAACACCATCGTCGAACGGAGGCAGTTCTTCCACGTCCGGGCCCTCCCTTCGGTGTGATCTGTCCGGCTCCTCGGCGTGGATGATTCGAGCAATTTCGCGACGGAAGCAGAAGGCATCGGCGTAGTCGTCCGGTCAAAGACTCCCTTGGCCTGGATCGGGGCTCTGGGGTCAGCCGGTGGCCGGGTCCGCTGTCAAGAGGTTGACCGAGACCAGCTCGATGTTCAGATCACGAAACAGCTCGAAAAGCGTGTGGAGCCGGAGCTGGTCGAAGTCGGAGGCCACGAGCCGGGACAGACCAGCCTCGCAGTCGATCAGGTCGGTGCCGGTGCCACGGATGAGGGCGTCGGAGAGTCGACCTCTGATCACGACTTCGTAGCTGTCCATGGCCCATTAGGTACCCGAGTTCCTGTGCTTCAACCCCCGTGGTCTCTGCAACCGGTGTGCGGACGCATCGCCCTCTAGGACGAGCCGGACCACCTCGGCCGCCCGAAGATCTAGAACTGGGTGTTCGCCTGTGGCGACTCCTATCGTCCCTTAAGACGGGCATCCACCTGCCGATATATACAAGGTGGACTCGTCGTCGGAGAATAGGCTGCCGTCTGGCGGGACCTTTCTGAGACGGCTTCAAAGCGAGCTGGCTGATCCGACCCTGTTGATCCTCCCTCTGGTCGCGGCCGCTTTTTGCATTCTGAGATGGCTCCATCTCATTGCCCCGGAGCCGTACTGGTTGTACGTGTCGATCATCATCGGAGCGGCGTTTGTCCGACTCGTACACTCGTCCCTCTGGGCCGAATCTCGTCGGCCGTGGCAGAGAAATGCCAACATCGGGGCCAGCATGGCGGTCATAGGCGTCGTCGCCTACTGCACCGGCTGGGGTCCTATCTTGTCTATCGGCTTCATCTTTGGGGCCGCCACCGCCCTGCAGACGTTCGACTCGACGGTAACCTGGCCATGTCTCATTTGGACCACGATCGTCATGGCCCTTGGTCAGCTGGCCATCGTCGTCCATTTCGCCCCTTCCCTGATTCGGGAGCCGATTGTCCAAGGGGTGGCCGGCCTAGGGCTTCTGGGCGCACTGGTCGTCATCGAGCTTCTAGGAAGCGCAGCCGCAGATCAGGAGGGACTGGCCAACGAGCTGCGCCGTTCCGAGCGACGCTTCTCGGCTCTCGTCAACCGCTCCAGCGACATCGTCATGGTCGTTTCCCCCGAGGGGTCAATCCAATACGCAAGCCCGGCATTCGAGGCCGTGCTCGGCTATCCCATCGCCCAGGCCCAAGAGGTACATGGGGCGGCCCTGATCCATCCAGACGACCTCCCGGGGCTACGGGTTGCCCTGGAGGCGACGATCTCGCCGGACTCCACCGTCCACCAGGAGATACGACTGCTTTCACTGGCCGGCACTTACCTATGGTTCGAGGCGGCCTTGACCAATCTGACCGATGATCCCGACGTCAACGGGATCGTCGCCAACATCCGCGACATCACCCGTCGAAAGGACGCCGAAGACCGCTTGGCCCACGCCGCCCTCCACGACTCTCTCACCGGGCTCCCCAACCGAAACTTGATTCTCAACCGGATAGAGCAGATGCACGCACGAGCCAGACGCCAGCACCTCCCTACGGCAGCCCTCTTCATCGATCTCGACAATTTCAAGGACATCAACGACACCCTGGGGCACGAGGCGGGCGATCAACTACTGGCGGGAGTGGCGGCGAGACTGGCCACGGCGCTCAGAGACGGGGACACGGTGGGGCGGCTCGGGGGTGACGAGTTCGTCGTGCTCGTTGAGGATGCTTCTCTCGCCGCCGGTCCGGAAATGGTCGCTGAGCGCCTCCGTGACGTGCTCGCTGCGCCATTCGAGATCTCGGCCAGTGACGTACCGCTCCGGGTAACGGCAAGCGTAGGGATCGCCGAGGGGGATCGAACGGAAGCTGGGGAACTACTTCGTGATGCAGACATCGCCCTCTACCGAGCAAAGGCAGCGGGCAAGGACTGCTCGGTGCTCTTTGTACCCACGATGCACGAAGAGATCAATGACCAACGGGCCATTGAGGTGGACCTGCAGCATGCCCTGGAAGACGGTCAGTTCTTCCTGCAGTATCAACCAACCATCGACTTGACGACGGGGGTCTTCAATGGGGTGGAGGCACTCCTGCGCTGGCGGCATCCGGAGCGAGGCCTGATCCAGCCCAGTGAGTTCATTCCTGCTCTCGAATCGAGTGGTCAGATTGTGCCGGTGGGGGAGTGGGTGCTCCACGAGGCCTGCCGACAGGGCCTGGAGTGGCACCGGGTGGGCCACGCCAAGGCGATGTCCGTCAATGTGTCGGCGGTTCAGCTTGAACGAGACCGGATCATCGACGATGTCCACGGAGCGCTATCGGCGACCGGCTTCGATCCCGGCATGCTGATCCTCGAACTGACGGAGAGTACATTGATGAACGACGTAGAGGCCACATTGGCTCGACTGAACCTGCTGAAGACTCTCGGCGTGCGCCTGGCAATCGACGATTTCGGGACCGGTTACTCCTCGCTGTCCTATCTGCGCCAGTTCCCCATCGATGTTCTGAAAATCGACCAATCATTCGTATCCGGGATGGCGGAGACGAAGGAGTCGGCAGCGATCGTGCACACCCTGGTCCAACTGGGGAAGGTTCTCGGCCTCACGACCGTCGCCGAGGGAGTAGAGAGCGAAGAGCAACGGCGACGCCTCAAAGCTGAAGGCGTCAACGTGGGACAGGGCTATCTCTTCTCCAGGCCACTCGATGCGGCCGACGTGGAATCCCTCTGGCACAAAGGGACTGAAGTGGCCCGGCCTTCAGGTGTCGCAAGCTAAGCGGCTGCTGCGGAGGAGCCTCCATGTGCTCTGGGCTGAGCCTTTACCGGGTGCCGTCAACACCAGCGTTGGGCGGGATGCGCGGGATTTGTCCCGAAGGCCAGGGCGAATCGGGAGGGCCCGGCCGAACGGAGTCTCCTCGGGGTGACGGTCGCCCCACCGGGGGTCGTGCGAGCAGCCTGGCATGAGCGCCTCCGCGCCGAAAGAACCCAATGAAGGGTGGTAGCGGGCTTTCCCCTCCTGCGGGTGTTTGGCGCCGAATGGCCCTGGGTAGATGAACGCTCGCCATACTCACCTAACAAGGAGCAACAATGATCATCCTCGGGGTAGCCCTGATGTTGATTGGTTTCATCGCCAAAATCGCCATTCTGTGGTCGGTCGGGATCGTAGTGGCAGTGATCGGCTTGGTTCTTCTGCTTCTCGGAGCCGCCGGCCGGGAGATCGGTGGTCGAAGGCACTACTACTGAGAGCCGCTGGTCAGAGTTCGGTTAGACCCACCCGTTTGTGGGCATGTAGGCACCGCAACATTTCCAAGTAGGAGGGCAGGACTATGGCTGGTGGATTGGTAGCAAGCATCATCGCCTTCGCCGTGGGCGCAATTCTCGACTTTGCCGTGACGGTGGGGCCAGATCAGCACGGATTCAACATCCACAACGTTGGGGTGATCCTGATGATCGTCGGAGCCGTGGGAGCAGTGCTTTCGCTCTTCGCACTCTTCGCAGGAGGTGGCCCCCGTCGACATCGAACGACCGTGGATGACGGTCGTGGCAATGTCGTCCGACGGGACGATACGTACATCTGAACGTTCGGCTGACGGGGCAGAACCAGGAGAGCCGGGGCCACCAGGCTCCGGCTCTTCTTCGTTGGAGGTGATCTTCACAGAGGAGGAATAACAGTGCTTGATGTATCCCGTTGCCCGTTTTGCGGCGCCACGAGCGTCAAGGTTGTCCTGCCTGCCCAGGGCTCCCTGGCCGAACTCGACAGCTTCCGATGCACTTCTTGCAGCAATCGTTGGTGTACTCCAAGACCCGCCTCGGGTGCCGAGATCCGGGTCCTCTGATGTCAACTGCGACGATTTCCACCGAAAGGCCTCCGGGCGTAGCGACGAGAAGCCGTGGCTGGATTCAGACGATGGCCCGAATCGGAATCGGCACCCGAGGCGTCATCTATGTGATCCTGGCGTACTTGTCCTTTGATATCGCCCGACACGGTAGGGCTCCGGCTCAGGCCAACAGTACCGGAGCCTTGGAAGAGGTCGGTCACCGGATCGGCGGACCGGCCTTGCTGATTGTCCTAGCTTTCGGTCTCGGTTCCTACGCCATTTGGCGCCTCTTCAACGCCGCGACGAGCCGAGAGGGTGCGGTGAAGCGCATCGGCTCTCTCGCCATCGCCGTCATCTACTTCGGCCTTCTTGCCCGAGCCATCGAGCTGGCCACAGGACAGTCGACCAGTGGTGGGGCATCCTCAAATCCCGAGCCGTTGGTGGTGAGGGTGCTGAGATGGCCAGCGGGCAAGGAGATCGTAGGAGTTGGAGGGGCAGCCCTGGTCACTGCTGGGGTCGGATTGGGGCTGTGGGGCATCATTCATAGATATTCGAAGAGCTTGGCTCTGGAGCGGTTGAGTCGGGGTTGGCGGAGGACGGTTCGGACGCTCGGATCACTGGGTGACTTAGCTCGAGGATTTCTCCTCGCATTGGTCGGGGTCTATCTGATCAGTACGGCAGCGACTGGTAACCCATCGCAGGTCAAGGGCCTCGATCAGGCCCTGAAAGCGCTGGTTCATCGTTCTTACGGAGTGATTGTGATTGGCTCTGTGGCGTTGGGACTCCTCTTCTTTGGCCTTTACTCCTTCTTCGACGCACGCCTTCGGAGACTCTGACATCTGTCTGAGGATGCGGTATGAGTCCCGGCGCCGAGGGTTAAGCGATCGTTTCGTCGGGGTATGCCGGGTCCCGCAGGATGAAAGTGAGCCATGCGCGAAGGGGCCATACTCGGGGTGCTCGCAACGGCCCCTCACCGCTACCGGCCTCGCCGTTGACCAGGGATCTGGTGTGGTGATCCACGGCACACCACCCATCGGACGGTCTGGTTCTGTATCCGGTTCCGCCGACCGGAGTGGCAGAAGGAGTGACCACGAACCACCGTTTGTGACGGTGTCTGATCGGGCATAACTCCGTCACGCCACATCGAAGGAGATTCGGACATGGGAGTAGCAAAGGACAAGGCCGCGGTCGCAAAGGGAACCGTCAAGGAGAAGGTGGGCAAGGCCACCAACGATCGATCGCTTGAGGCCAAGGGAAAAGGCAACAAGGCGACGGGCAATCTGAAGCAGGCGGGCAGGAAAGTGAAGAAGGCTCTCTAGACGACGACGGACGACGTCTGACCGGGTCCCCGAGCGCCATGCGTTAGCGGAGTGCGTCCGAAAGGTCGAAGGCCGAGGAAGGTCGCAGATCGGCAAAGCCTCCGCCGATGGAGGAGCCGGGGCCTCCGAGCCAGACGTCCAGGTACAACCCAACTGCGATGGGTCAGTGAAAGGCACTACTGAGAACCGACCGGCCGGAAGGAGACCACGACCATGGCAGCCGCGCACTGGAAGGACAAGCCAGAGGACGAGGACTATCCGTCAGCTGTCTCGTACCTATCCCTCGTTGTGGGAGCGGACGCTGCGTCGAAGCTGGTGAAGGCTCTGGAGAAGCAGGACACTCTTGCCCATTTTGCTGCCAAGGACATCTTGAGAGCTGCCGAGCTGCCACTCTTGAAGGCGGAAGACTCCGAGGTAGCACGGGACCTTGAAAAAGTGAAGTTCGGCACGAAGCTTTCGCCCGTACTCTTGATTCAGGGCGATCCCCTGTGGGTCGCAGACGGGTACCACCGAGTGTGCGCGAGCTACCACCTCGACGAAAAGACGCTCGTGCCCTGCCGGATTACGTCGTGGTCCCCGTAAGCTCCTCCAGATCTCGGTTAGCGGACTGTCGCCTTTGAGGCCGTCACTTGAGAAAGCACTCAAGTCAGGGCCCTACGGTGTCGTTCTAAAGAGGAGGGGTGGGGCAGGAGCGTGGCATCATGGACCGACACAATGGGAAGCGCAACACGAGCGCCGTTCGCTCATCCTCACTGTATTTCGCACGGCCTTCGCCAATTGAAACCCCCGACCTTTCGCCGATGGACGGGGCGATTGCGCAATCTGGAGCCAGTCTGAGCGTGTACTGCGCAACGTGTGAGAGGTGGGTCGACTGTTATCTTGACATCGAACCTCAAGTTGCGCTGGAGCGTCACGCCCTCCTGGTCCATACGGATTGAGAACCTCCCCGGAATAGAGCGGTCCAAGCTCTAGCCGTGGCCAGTTCGCCCAGCTCGTGGGGCGATTATGCCTCAGTGGGAAGACGCGTGCGGCCTCGGCAACCAGAGCGACCACAACGTAAGAGGTGCAACACAGGTCGCTCCTCTCGCTCAGACTTCCAGCCGCACGTAGGATGTGTCAGAGCAAAGGGGGCACCGTGGGCACGGTGAAGACTGTCATCGGCTACGGAATCGGACTGGCTGTCCTCGGAGTGGTTCTCACCCGCCTGATTGGCGGCTACTTCAAGGTCCGCAGAGACAACGTCCAGCAGCTAGCTCGAAAGGACTCCGAGAGGCTGCCGCTGAGCGTTTCCTCCGACTATGCGCACACCTTCTTGGGTACCGCGGTCCAGCCAACTGATCCCAGGGCCACCGGTCGAAGCGCGGCCGGCGCATCTGGTCCTTACGACCAAGCACCCGACCAGCTTGATGCCTGAGTGGCTCCTTCTACGCCGAGCCAGCTGGGTGGCTGTGACCCGGTCCATGACGCTCACCTAGGCCAACGACCTGCGCCGAAGAACGGATTTCCGTTCGTCTACGGGAGAGAGACGAACGGGAAGATGCCCGAGCCGGCTGAGTCCACCCGAACCGGAGGACAAACGGCCCGACGCAACTGGCTCTGCTGGCCCGAGCTGATCGAGCTTGGTCAGGATTCCGACCAGGTGAACTGGCACGCTGAGCATCGACCTTGCCACTGAGGGGCGGCCGGTGCCCGGGACCTATCGAAATGCGTAGCAATCTCCGCACTGTCGCATCGGGGGCAGGAGTCGTGCTCGGGTCTACTCATCCCGGTCTCGCGATCATTCCGCAATCCGATTGCCCAGCCCGGTGGCACCCCAGGGTTGGTCGGACAATTCCCGTCGGTTCAGCAAGCACAAGACCGTCTCCGTCCTCGGTCATCTGGGTTCTCGCGACCTCGACCGATCGGTCAAACTCGGACTCCATGTCGACCTGCTCTCCGCCGAAGGTGCAGAGGCAGGATGCCAGGGGACGGTCAGCTGCCTCCAGTGTAGTTCAGCTACTTTCCTCGAGCTCAATCAGTGCCCGCAAACGCCGGGGTGGTGGGGCTCCAAGGTGCTGGACCGCAATCAACTCGAACCAGGGGAGAGACCCCATTCTCGACCCTTCAGGAGTACGGGAAAGCGGTCGATAACTCGGAGATGAAGGTACGAGTGCTTGCCCTCGTAGCGGCAGTCACCGTATTGCTGGGGGGACCACTGGCGGCTCCCGCCAATGCCGCTACCAGCCAGGGTTGCGCTGGCTCCATCTCCTCGACCGGTAGTCAGAACCCCTCGGTGGACAAGGTCATCATCCCTGGGCCCGGTGGGACGAATGCGGATCCATTCCGGTTGTACTGGGCAGACCCTGTCACCTGGACCGGGCAGACCTCTGCGCCGATGACGGAGGGCACCTGGCGACTCACCGTGCACAACGCCTCATGGCTCTTCGCCTTGGGTGAACTTGTGACCGGCCATCTCCATGGGCTGATCGGCACCTTCAACAGCGGCCAGGGCGGTACTTCATTCGCCAACTCGTTCACCCCTAGTTCTATTGAGCCGGTCACCCTTCCCGGCAGGTACGAGGTCGGCTTCACCGTGACCAGCGGTGGGGGAGTGAGTTGCACGGGAACGATATCGGTCAGAGTGATGGACCCCCCTGGTCGCAACCCATTCTGGTGGTTGGCGCTGATCTTGATCATCGTTGGACTGGTCATGCTCCTTGTGTTCGGCTTCTCGAAATGGACCAGGCCCGTCAGTGTCCGAACGAACGACCAGCGGGAGAGGATGAGGCACACCAAAGCGAGGCACGTCGTTGCCAATACCCTGGGCGGTCTTCTCCTCGGCATCGGCGCGAGCTTGATGTCGACTCTCTATGGCGTGGTCGCATGGAGCACGGCCATACCGGACCTGATCATTGTCCTGGGCGCAGTACTAGGCCTCGGTCTTGGCCTCCTGCCGGTCCGAACAGTTGCAGGGCTGACCGAAATGCAACCAAGCCGGACTACCCCTCGCCTCCATCCCCCTAAGACCGTCGTGTAGTGCAATCGGAGGAGTCGGCTTGGCACCGATGACATGACGTACTCGAGGGTCTGTCTCTCACCCGCGTTGAAGCCGTCGAGCCATACGGAGAAGTTGTGGACACGGACCGATGACATGGAAAGACACATTGACGGAAGCCGGCAGTTTGGCGATGAGTGATTGACGGCCAGTCTCGCCCTGAATCATCGCTCGGACAAGCAATATCCGACGGTCCGCAGTTGCTGGTGCGCCTGACGGATCGAGGGAATCCTGAGTGGTCTCACATGACTGTCGAGTAGTCCGACTGCAGCCGATCGGGCGTTCGGTCGAAGGATCGCACCATGGCCTGCACTGTCTTGGAGGCCAGGAGTCGCCCGTCGGCGGCGAACACCCGGACCTGCGACTGGGTGGATCCGCGCCCGGCCCAGATGGAGCGGGTCTCGGTCAGCAGCCACTCGCTGACGTCGACGTCGTCGTGAAAGGCGATCGTGGCATTGATCGGCCCCATGGAGACCGTCCGATGTGCGTCGCCCTCGGAGATGCCCTCGTGGGGTCGCAGCGCCGCCCCGATCGAGTAGTGCGTGGTGGCCTGGGCCAGCAGGGCCTGGTGTAGTGCCTGGGTGGCTGGGGCTGTGGCGAACCTGGTCCACAGGTAGATCTCGGGCGGCCCAACCGGGCCGTCCCGCTTCCCGTAGGCGTCCTCGACTACGCGGATCTCCCGACCCAGCACGCCGAAGTCGTAGCGTGGACACTCGGATGGCGGAGGAACGTCGGGCATGGGTGCCACATGTCGAATCAGATCGTCGCTTCCGGCATCCGACATGACCAGTCCGGTCGCCCGCAACATGGTCTCCTGCGATACTGCGACACCAAATACGGACAGCGTGGATCCCTGTCGTTGGGGCTCGACAGCAAGATGAAGCGGGGAATCGAAGGATGCGGCCTTGAGGAACGCCATGTGAGCAGAGGTCACCCGCTGTTCCGGCCGACTTTTGGAGGCGGCGACGATGGCCGTACCGAGTAGCTGTCCTCCCTCGACCACGTTGCGCCGCTGCTTGTGCCAGTCCATCGAGACGTAGGTGCCGAGCGGGGGGTTGGGAAAGGGCGGCGCGGAGAAGGCTCGATCGCCGAGTGGAACGGCATCCATGAGCTCGACGAGATCCTCGGCCGTTCCCCACATGGGGAAGGCGACGGTGGCCTCGTCGGTGCCGTCCAACGGGATGGAGCCGGTGATGTCGACCTGATCGGTGTAGAAGGCGCCATAGCCGGCCAGGCCGGCGACCTCGTCCATCGGTTTCGGATACCACCACAGTGCATTCTCGAGCTGTGCTCCCTTTGCCCACAGTGTGAAGTAGCTCGCCTCTCCTTTGAAGGGGCAGATCGTGTGGTGGTCGGTTTCGTTGAGCATGGACTGGTCGATGTCTTCGAGCGGGAAGTACAGCTGATCGCGGTGGTCGGACTCACGGACGAGCACACAGCGCCTACTCTCGGCGACGAGCGCCCCACCGACGGAGGCCCGACCGATCCCTGGCAGCGGCACGATGTCGATCGTGTAGCCGGGATACTTCGGCCATGCGCTCTCGACCTGGCTCACCGCTGACCGTCCGGCCCGACCGTCATCGGCACGGGGGAGAGGAGGTGGCATACGGATCCATTACGCACTTCGCTTCACCGGGACGTGTGAGTACCCGGCCACGTTGGACATCTGCACCCGCTCGAGCCGATCCTCGTCCACGGCAAAGTCGGGCCAGCGCTTGGCCAACTCCTCGACGGCGATGCGGCTCTCCATGCGGGCCAGGGCGGCACCCAGGCAGCTGTGGATGCCGTAGCCGAACCCGATCGACAGACTGGGCGGTCGGTCGATGACGAAGTCGTCGGGCCGGTCGAAGAAACGCTCGTCCCGGGTGGCCGACCCGGTGACGAGGATGGTCGGGAAGCCGGCCGGAATGGTGACTCCGCCGATCACCGAATCTTTGACGCTGAACCGCCCCTGGTACTGGGAGGGCGGGTAGTAGCGCAGGATCTCCTCGACCGCTCCCGGGATGACGCTCGGGTCGTCGATGACCTTCCGGTACTGGTCGGGGAACTTGTGGAACAAGTAGACGGCGTTGCCGATGAGCTTGGTCACAGTCTCCGCTCCAGCACCTCCCAGGAGGGTGGCGAAGCCGGCGATCTCGTCGTCCTCGAGGTGGGTCGTCTGGCCGGCGCCGCGGTCCACCTCGACCTGGGTGAGCCGGGTGACCATGTCGTCACCGGGATGCTTACGCTTCTCCCGGGCCAGCTCGTACCAGTAGAGGCCGGTCTCCAGCATGGCCTGCTGGCCTTCGGGGGTGGGGTCCATCTGCCCGGGCTCTCGGTGCAGGCCGATGTCCAGCCAGTGGCGGATCTGCTGGCGCTCCCCCTCGGGGACCCCGAGCATCCGCGAGATGATCTCGACCGGGAAGAGGGCACTGAAGTCGGCCACGGCATCGAACGAGTCGGCGTCGTCGAACGGAGCGATGGCCGACGTGATGACGTCTCGAACCATCGGCTCGAGGGCGCTCACGGCCCTCGGGGTGAACACCCGACTCACCAGGGACCGGAGGCGGTCGTGTTCCGGTGGGTCCATCATGATCATGGAGCGGTACATCTTGACGAGCTCGGGGTCTGTATTGAGCGACGACAGGTCCACGCCGTGGGAACTGGAAAAGGTCGACCAGTCCTTGTGGGCCGTACAGACGTCCTCGTAGCGGAAGAGGGCCCAGAAGCCGTACTTGTCATTGAACAGGACCGGAGCCTCATCTCGGAGCCGACGGTACAGGTCGTACGGACCGTTGAAGTACTCCGCAGAGAACGGGTCGAACTCGAGTGGACTCTCGTCCAGGGTCGTACTTGCCATGAGCCATCTCCTGCGGGTCTGTGAACTCTCGGGTCCAATGTACCCGTGGCCGGGTTGCCGTCAGCACAGATGCCTGCATGCTCGCGCCACTCCCTCGCATGGGGTCCGGATCGCCGTCGATGTGCCGACATGGAGGCGGGTAGACGTTCGGCGTCCCTCCCCTTGCGGGATCACGGTCGCATCCTCGATGCCGCCGGACACGTGGGCTAGCCGCTCGGCGAAGATCCGTCCCGGGAGGCAGAACTTGGCGGAGCCGGTCGGAGGGCTCGACGGTGGGGTTGGTTCGCCTGCTTGACCGGCGATGCTGGGCGGAGCCCGGGGTGCTTGGTCGCGTGGATTCCCGGTCCGGGCTGGTGCAGAGCGGGTGGCCGGTTGACTGGCTAGGTTGGGCGATCAGCGGCTCAGGCCATGGGGAGAGCGGGTGGGTTCTGTGAAGGGTATTTTTCTGCTCGGCCGGTTTCGTCGGCAGTCCGGCATGGACGCATCGACGGGCGGGAATCCGATGGAGCGATCATGGCAACTAGCGGGACGGCATCTCGGATCCGCTCGGATCCGAATACTGGTGGCTGTGAGCGTGGCCGTTGCGCTGGCCGCCAGTCCGACGATGACCCCCTCGGCCGGGGCGACGGGTGCCTCGCTGTCACCGGTGAGTTCGGCCAGTACCTCCAGCCGGGGGGTGACCAAGAACAGCATCGCCGTGGTCTTTCCCGTGGTGGCACTCAACTCACTAGCCGGCCGGGAGGGTTTCGCCGAGGACGCTGAGTACGGGGAGCAGACCAAGGCCATCCAGCTCTTCGTGAGGACGATCAACGACGGCGGGGGTATCCGTGGCCGGAAGATCGTGCCCATCATCAGCAGCTACGACCCGACGAACGAGACCCAGATGCGGTCCCTGTGCAAGACCTGGACCCAGGGATCACCGGCGGTCTTCGCCGTGTTGGACGGCCTCGGCGCCTGGACCGGGGACAACCAGCTCTGCGTGACCCAGGAAGGCCATACCCCCTTCATCGGAGCGTGGTCGACGGTCACCAACTGGACCAAGGAGGGTTCGCCCTATCTTTGGTGGACCGGTCCGGACCAGGCGACCATCCTGCAGGCCGTGGTCAACTGGGGACTGAGCGCCCATCTCATCGGTGGCACGATCAAAGTGGGAATCATCGCTGGCAGTCGGGCCTCCGACCAGGTCGCCCTCAACGCCTATCTGTTGCCCGATCTCCGCAGCGCCGGCGTCGATCCGATCGTGAAGACGATCGATGCTGACCCCAATGACACCGCGACCACCGGTACCCAGTCCCCCTTGGTCATCCAGCAGCTCCGCAGTGCCGGAGTCACCTCGGTCATCCCACTGATGCCCTTCAACGTGTTCTTCCCGGTGCTGCAAGCTGAAACGACGCAGCAGTACTTCCCCCGACTCCTCCTCAGCGACTACGAGGGGAGCATCCTCTCATCGCTCGGGCTCATCCCCATCCCCTACGCCAAGGCCCTCGACGGCCAGGAGGGCGTGACCACCGAGACCCTGGGCGGAATCGATGACGATCGACCTCAGAGCCAAGGCGGTTACAACACGGCCGTGCGTCAGTGCTGGACGGTTTGGCACAAGGTCTATCCCCAGGTGCCACCCGGGAACATGAACGACTTCATCGAGGAGCAGGGACCCATCGTCGGATGGTGCCAGGCCATCCATCTCTTCGCCACCGCCGCCATAGCCGCCGGGCCCGGCCTCAACCGGCGCACCTTCGTCACCGCGATGTCCAGGATCAGAAGCTATCCCGGGACCTGGTCTCCCGTGCTCAGCTACGGCCCGAACAAGCGCTACGGACCGACCGAGTACCAGGTCGTCAAGCTGCACATCAACTCGCCGCCGTCCTCGCTGTGCAAACAGGGCGTGGGCCAGCCCCCGCCGGCCACGTGCTGGGTCAGCGTCCAGCCCTGGGAGCCGCTGCCGGCCGGCTGATCGACCGACGACGGGCCCTGGTCGGGAACAGGCGGCCCAGGTTCGATATCGTGGCCATCGACGCCCTGGAACCGGTTCAACGTCCTCACCGGACAGGTGGCCGGAAGTGGACTTCGAGTTGGACGCACCAAAAGCGGGAGGAGCGAGCCCCAGTCCGGCGAGCGCCTCCTGAAGGTCCGATGGCTCCATTGGCTGGATCGGCTGATCTCTGCCACATCGCCACCCTCCCGGCGGTCAACGCCAGACCCGCGCCACTCGGGAACGCTTCGGCCCGGACCTCCACCTACGATGAACAGGGCGGAAGGAGCGGATTTGGAATCCACGGACAGGGCCGATGCTGTGATCGTGGGGGCCGGCATCGCCGGATTGGCTGCGGCCATAGCTCTCGATCGGGCGGGCATCAGGGTGAAGGTGGTCGAGCGGGCGACCGCACACTCCCAAGCAGGGACCGCGCTCTCGCTGTGGCCCAACGCATTGGTGGCCCTCGACCGGATCGGCTTATCCGAGCAGATCGCTGAGATTGGCATCGAGGAGCCAGAGGGGGTCATTCGTAAGCCCTCGGGCGAACTCATCGTTCGCCTGGATCAAAGTCGGCTGCACGAGCGCATGGGCCGTCGAACGCTGATCGTCCATCGCGCCGAGCTCCAGCGCGTGCTGCTAGAGGCCGCATCCCATGTGCCGATAGTCATGAAAGCCCCGGCCCGTCTCATCTTCAGCGACGAGAACGGTGGGGTGGTGGAACTCGAAGATCGCACGCACCTCCGAGCGCCGGTGATCCTGGCCTGTGACGGCATCCACACCATTGCGCGGTCCAGCGTCAACAATCCGACCCCGAAGTTCCGTGGGCGAACGTCCTGGCGCGCCGTGATGGAGGGGGTGGCAGACCTGGTGACCGAGACTTGCCTAACCGCGGGAGAGGGCAAGCAGTTCATCGTCAGTGCGATGAGAGGTGGCCTCACCTATTGGGCGGCCGATGTCGCCCTTCCAGAGGGAGCGAACGCCGGTATGTCTCCGGCAGGGCGGAAAGCGTTTCTCCTGAGCGAGTTCGCGCATTGGCACGAGCACATCTGTGAATTGATCGACCGGATGGACGAGAATCGGCTGGTCATCGCCGATTTCTACGACTCCGTCCCCACCACCCTGAGGACCGGCCGCGTGGCGCTTCTCGGCGACGCGGCCCATCCCATGACGCCAGACCTCGGCCAGGGGGCGTGTCAGGGCATCGAAGACGCGGTCGTCATTGCCGAGTGTCTGGGTCGATCCGACGACCCTGAGGTGGCCCTCGAGCAGTACGAGTCCTTACGACTCGCCCGAGTTCAGCGAGTCGTCCGGGAGTCGAGACGAATCGGGGTCCTCGCCACCTGCTCCACACCTGTCCTGGTCGGCCTCAGGGACCTCGTTGCCCGGTACATGCCCACCTCGGTGAACGGCCGAATCGTGGCCAGATACGCGAGCGAGCAGTCCTTCCTGAAGACATTGCCTGCCGCCCACCCCGTGGAGGCCTGAGCGCCAGAGCACCAGGAGGGGAGGGTTGCCCCGTCCCGGCAACCGTGCTCGGATGTACCCGTGGCGACGCGGGCCTGGATGAGTTGGAGTAGCGGGAAGGACAGCAGCTATGCCCTGGAGACGGTCCGCGACGACCCTGACGTGAGAGTGACGGGGCTACTCGTCACGGTGAACGCCGCCGTCGACCGGGTGGCGATGCATGCGGTCCGGCGTTCTCTGCTCGAAGCCCAGGCCGACCGGCTCCGTCTTCCGCTGCACGTCGTCGAGATCCCGTCTCCATGCTCCAACGAGGTCTACGAGAGCCGGATGGCCGAGGCGATAGGAGTGGCGACCGAGGGCGGCGTCGAGGCCATGGTCTTCGGTGACCTGTTCCTCCAAGACGTGCGCTCGTATCGGGAGAGGGCCTTGGCCGGCACGGGAGTTCGCCCGATCTTCCCTCTCTGGGGCCGTCCGACCACCCTCCTTGCCCACGAGATGATCGACAGCGGTGTTCACGCCGTCCTGACGTGCGTCGATCCCGCGAAACTGCCGGCATCCTTCGCCGGCCGGACGTTCGATGACCAACTACTCGCCGATCTGCCTCCCGACGTGGATCCGTGCGGTGAGCGCGGTGAGTTCCACACGTTCGTCTGGGACGGGCCGGGATTCGGGAGGCCGATTGACGTCGTGACCGGTGGGATCCTTGTCCGGGACGGGTTCGTGTTTTGTGACGTGATGGGGGCGGAAGCTTCGGTACCCAGATAGCCGAACCACTTGCCGTCGTCGAACGGTCAGGTCTCCGGCGACGGAGCTCGTCGGCTCGTGACACCCTGGAGGCGGTCATCGTCCGCAATACGCACCCGGGGCAAAGGTCGCGAACTCGTCCCACAGGGCATCGACCGAGCACCGGCGAGGTCGACAGTCAGATCATCAGACCTTGTCGCCCGGTGACCTGACCTCCTGGGGTTGGCAGCGACCTCAGTGGACGAGAAGGCGGTGACGCTGGATGACTATCTCCGGAGGGATTTCGTCATAGGCGTCGATCCAACGCTCGCAAGTAGCGCAATAGATGCTGGCGTGCTCTCCTGAGGTGGCGATGGAGCCGTCGGTGGGGGAAAGCTCTCGCCGGGCCTTCGATTCGGCCTGGGCCAGCACCGTGTCCTCGGGGACGTTGGTCCATGAAGTCCGCTCGGTCATTCCACGGTCCAGGCTACTCACTTGACCCCGAGGTCGCTCGCACCCTGCCCCTGCACCGCAAAGCGAGCAGTGGCCCACCCGGGCTGCGGGTGGTAATGCGGGGTTGGCTTGGCGGGCGTTGTCCCTCGACGGCCTCGGGCCGCAGTAGGGCGGGATGCCTCCCCCGCCAGCGGGGCTCCCCCGGCTGGCGGGCACCACCGTCTCCGGAGTCACCCGCCGGTGCGGTAGCCGCCCTTCGATTAGGTGCCCCGGACCGGCGCCAAGGCCAAGGCCACGGACAAGCCGGCTGACGGGGCATCTACCTGAAGTTTTCGACGGATTGGACCCGCAGCTTGAGCGAACGTCATGGATCCGTAACCCAAGCCGGCCCTAGAACCCGAAGGCCGTCCGCAGGTCGTTTGCCGAAGCAGCGTTGTTCAGCTCGGGAACTCCGGCCACATCCTCCGCGGCCTTCAGCGTGGAGTAGTGGGTGAACGGGACCGCGGACTGGGTTCCTGCTGGCGTGTAGGGGGAGATGACGATGGTGGCGACCTGGTTGCCGGCACTACCGGCGTTCTCGTCCCAGGTGATGATGATGGTCAGGTCGCCCGACTGATAGTCGGGTCCGGCCGTGATCTGCGGAAGCCAGGACGCCAGCCAGTCGTCACCCTGCTTGATGCTGCCGTCGTGCATGTCGTCTTGCAGGTTCGGGGTCACGAAGCTGTAGGTAGGGAGTGTCCCATTCGCCACGTCGGTGGCCAGCGCACCTGAGGTCGTGGTTCCCAGCGGCACATCATTGGTGGCACAAGCTGCAGCCACCTGGGTGTAGTACGGGAAGGGATTGTGCTTGGTGGCATACTCGCCGCTGGAGTTGAACTGACAGTTGCTGGACATTGACTCCGCGTAGCCCTTGGAGTTCGGGACCTGCTGGAAGATGCTGTTGTTCCCGGTCAGGCAGGCTCCACCGGCGTCGCAGTCGCTGGTCCACGGGGCTCCGTACGGTAAGCCCGATGTCAGTGCCATGTAGTTCGGCAGCGATGGATGGTTGATGGCGCTGTAGTTGGTGGCAAGGCCACACTCATTCGCCACTGAGTTGATGTACGGAGCAGACGAGGAGCCGATGATCGAGCTGGCGTCACGATTCTCTTCCGCGATGACCATGACCTTGCTGGTCGTCGGGGGGCCGGTCATCGTGCCACAGAGAGAGTTACCCGCCCCCGAGGCGATCGTCGTGGTCGTGGACGGTCCCGTCGTGGTAGTAGTCGGGTTCGTTGTCGGCGGCGATGTTGTCGGTGGCGAGGTTGTCGTGGACGACGTTGTCGTGGACGACGATGTCGTCGTAGTTGTTGCACCACCGTCTCCGGAGACGTCGATGTTCAGCGTTGGGGCGTTGCCCGTCCCCATGCCGGCGAACCTACCGATCACTCCAGGAGTTGAGAACGTGACGGCCAACGAGGTGATTCCCCCGAAGTTGAGGTAGTAGGAGCCACTCGGGATGTTGATCGTCATGGGATTGTTCGTTCCGCTGTTGGCCGAGCTTCCGATCACGGTCGACTGCCACGCCGGTTGATTGTCCCAGATGACCGACGGTGAGTCGAACGACACCTCGGGATGGATCTGAAAGCTGCCCCCGTTGGACATCTTGGGGTCGATGGTCAGTGATGCGCTGTTGATGGTGGTGCCAATTGGGATGCTCGACGTATCAAAACTGATCAACGCCCGATAGGTCACGTGCGACCCGGCAATTACCGAGGCTCCGTCATAGTTGCTCGTCGGGGCACCAGAGTAGATGTAGGTGGCGGCGGTCGCTGGAAAGCTGGTCGTGGCGGCCTGGGACATCGCTGCGACCGAGGCAAGGCCGAGGGCCACCACCACGGCGACGGTGAGCGTGATGATTCGCTTCATTTACGAACTCCTTGAAGGCAGGTAGGCAGGTTGGTAGGCAGGTTGGTAGGCAGGTTGGCAGGCAGGTTGGCAGGCAGGAGAGCGGCGACGCGACACGTGGCCACGTCCCACTTCTCGCCGAGGATTTTCACGATCGGTTGCTAGTCGTGGGCCATGTGGCCCAACCCCCGTTCCACGATGAAAGCGATCGTCGCAACCCCATGCTCGAGCACGCCGAGGACACTCATCTGTGGTTGCCCCCACCCTTGGCCTTCAGCAACAGGTTGTCAAATCGCGATCTGAGAAACTGCCCGGGACCTTAGCCGGTCGGTCGAAGCTGTCAACGGCAGGTCGCCCGCACGTGATGCCGGTCGAAGGCGTTTGGCCGGGGCTGCCTCCTCACCGGTCCGGACGGCAGAGCCGAGGGATCAAAGGGCCGAGTGGTCTCTTCGTTCGGGCTGTCCACCATTGCGCCACCGGGGTCATCCGACACCGGACGACCGATGCGCTGAACAACACGGGTGCGTCGACATCCGCGGTTTCATCCGAACATGATCCGGGTAACATGCTGGATCAGAAAGGGCGATTGGGAGGCGGCCTCGACAGGGGTCCCGGATGAAGGTCCACAGACATGGTCGGGCGGTTCCGAGGCGGTACTACTCGAGTGCACGTTCTGGCCCCTCACCTGGGACGGCCTATGAGTTGCTGCGTCCGCTAGAGCCGGTCATCTGGAGTACCGGTCTCCTCGCCCTGGGAGAGGCGATCAGATCGGATTCCGTGTCGCCCCCCAAGCTGTCGCCTCTCACTCGAGGCTGGGCGGCCCGTTCGACCGTGGTGGTTCCCGAGCTGCCGGCACTGGGGGAGGGCCGCTCCCAGCTCCCACGGGAGCGTGCTGCTCGGCGGGACCTCTCGACGGTCTGAGGAGCAGGCAGACAACGGACACCGGGGACGGCACTCTCGGCCCCTTCCGCTCGATTGCTGCCGAGCAGAGGGTCACGGTCTCGTCGCCTCGGTGGATTTCTTTCTTACGATTGGGTTACAAGCGCGGCTCCGGTATGGCCAGCCGACCGATGAGGGCTACGTAGAGACCTCGCTCGATCGGTCCGAAGTACGCCCCACCCCTGGTTCCGTCGGGCCACCACCGTCCCGACGACGAAGACGGCCCATGACCACTCGAGTCCCGTCGACCGTGGAGCCAGCCAGTGCCATCGCCCACCCGCGTCAGCGGTTGAGCGAGCCGAAGGGAAGCCAGGTCGGACGCAGTGAACGCCAGGAGGGCGAGTACGCCGTGATGGTGGCCGGTCGGGTCCCAAGGTCGCCCAGGATCGTCCATCGGGAACCAGCTGATTGCCAGGACCCGGCGTCTCCGGCGGTGCTGCCGGTCGTCCTCGACGCCACCCGTCCGTGGCAAGGCCTACCGAGGGCGGGCGCCGGCTGCAACGAAGGCATCGAGGGCCGACGGGTCGGCGAGCGATCCCGTGGTCAGGACGCTGGAGGGTGGGGCGCCGAGGAGGATCCGCTTTATCGGCACTTCGAGCTTCTTGCCGGAGTGGGTTCTCGGGATGGCCGGAACGGCCAGGATCTCGTCGGGGACGTGTCGCGGGGACAGGGTGGAACGGAGCTCGGCTGCGATCCGGCCGGTCAGTTCGTCGTCGAGAGGCCGATCCTCGAGGACGATGAACAAGATCAGTCGACCGGCTCCTCCCTCGTCGTCCTCGAGGTGGACCACCAGGCTGTCGCAGATTCCGGGTATGGCCTCGACCACCGCGTAGAATTCGCTGGTACCCAGACGCACGCCTCCCCGGTTCAAGGTGGCATCGGACCGGCCGGTGATGATGCAGGATCCTCGCTCGGTGATCGTGATCCAGTCGCCGTGGCACCACACTCCGGGGAACCGCGAGAAGTAGGCCTCCCGGTAGCCACTACCGTCCTCGTCACCCCAGAACCGGACCGGCATGGACGGGAGCGGTCGCGTCACCACCAGTTCGCCCTGCTCTCCGACGAGGGGCCGGCCGTTCTCGTCGAAGGCCTCGACCCCGGCTCCGAGGTAGCGGCACCCGATCTCTCCGGCGACCACAGGAACGAGGGGGCTTCCTCCGACGAAGGCGGTGCACACGTCGGTCCCGCCGCTCACCGACGTCAGCCACACCCGGGGGAGTTGACCGTACACCCACTCGAATCCCTCGGCGGGCAGCGGCGCTCCTGTGGAGCCGACGGATCGGACGCCCGAGAGGTCGCCGCAGGCGTCGAGGGTGAGGTCGGCGTTCCTGCACGACAGGATGAACGGAGCACTGACACCGAACACGGTGACGCCGGTCTCCGCCGCCATGGTCCACAGGACTCCGAGGTCGGGCCACCCGGGATCGCCGTCGAACAGTACGATCGTGGCCCCCACGCACAGGCCCGATACCAGGAGGTTCCACATCATCCAGCCGGTGGTGGAGAACCAGAAGAACCGGTCCCCGGGCCCGAGGTCGTGGTGCAGGCCCAAGGCCTTGAGGTGTTCGAGCAGGATGCCGCCGTGCCCGTGGACGATGGCCTTGGGCGGCCCGGTGGTGCCCGACGAGAACAGGACGTAGAGGGGGTGATCGAAGGGCACCTGCTCGAATGCCAGGTCCCCCGGACCGGACAGGAGTTCGTCCCAACCGTGGTCGACGTCCACCACCGCCCGGACCGTGGGGAGTGCGTCGATGATGGTGGAGACCTCGCTGGTCCGGTCTACCACCTTGTCACCGTAGCGGTACCCTCGTGTCAAGAGGAGCACGGTGGGTTCGAGTTGGCCGAATCGGTCGATCACGCCTCGGGCGCCGAACTCGGGCGGGCACGATGCCCACACTGCCCCCAGGCTGGCGGTTGCCAGGAAGGCCACGAGCGCCTCCGGTCCGTTCGGCAGGTAGGCCACAACGCGGTCACCCCGTCGCACGCCGAGTCTGCTCAGCCCGACACGGCACCGTCCGACCAGGGAGCGCAGCTCGTCCCAGCTGAGTTGCCGCTCGGGGCGTGACTGCGACCGGGCCACCACGGCGACGCCGTCCCCGGTCGTGGCCAATGCCCGCTCCGCGTAGTTCAGTCGGGTGCCGCGGAACCACGTCGTTCCGGGCATGGCCGAGCCCGACAGCACCTCGTCGTACGGTCGAGAGGAGCTGACGTCGAAGAACGACCAGACGGAGGACCAGAACCCCTCCAGGTCGTCGACGGACCAGCTCCAGAGATCCTCGTACGTTTCGAATTCGAGGCCGCGTTCGACACGTAGCCACGACAGGTAGCGACCCACGACCGTCGACCTGCGCACGTCCCTGGGCGGCGTCCAGAGTGGCGCCCTCGGGTCCGTCACCCGTCCTCTGCCCCGTCCAACAGGGCCCTGGCCCGGGCGGCTACGACTTCGTCCACCATCAGGCCCTCGAAGGCGATGGTAGAGCCGCCTGCCTCACCGAACGCCGCCAGGAGGCGACGGGCCCACTCGACCTCTTGGCCAGTGGGGAGGAAGGCCTGATTTGCCAGCGTCACCTGGCCGGGGTGGACGCACAGTTTGCCGGCGTATCCCTGGGCCCGGGCCTCGCGCGCCTCGTTGAGGAACCGATCGTCGTCGGTGAAGTCGAGGGTCACCATGTCCAGTGCGGGTACACCGGCGAGTCGGGCCGCCATCGGCACCACCGACCTCGGGTAGGCCACCTCGCCGTTTCCAGGGGTGCGCACGCCGCCCAGGTCGGCGATGTAGTCCTCGGCACCGAAGTAGCAGGCCACCACGGGCGGACCCAGCAGTTCGCGGGCATCGGCCACGCCCAGCACGGTTTCGAGCCCGGCCACGACGGGCCTCCCGACGAGCACCTCGGCTGCCTCGCTCAGCTCGCGCGCCGGACTCGAGCTTCGGCACCACGACCGCGGCCAGACCGTCGGGTAAGGACGCCACGTCGTCACGGAACCATGGGGTCGCCGGGGGATTGACCCTCACGCACAGGGGGACCATGCCGACAAGACCCCGGGATGCCTCGCGGACCGTCTCCCGGGCCGACACCTTGCTCCGGGCCGGTACCGCATCCTCGAGGTCGAGCACGACGACGTCCGGTCGCGAGCGGGCCGACTTGGCGGCGAGGTCTGGCCGGTCGCCAGGGACGAACAACATGCTCCGCCAGCGCACGATCACTCGGGCCGGCACCACATGAGGGCGGATCGATTACAGCGGGCCACGATCTGGTGGCGCTGGTTGAACGCCCGGTGCTCGAAGACGACGATGCCCTGCGAGGGTCGCGAGGACGACCGACGAGCTGAGAGCACCTCGGTCTGAGCCCGGATCGAGTCCCCGGGGAAGACGGGTGTGGGAAAGGAGATCTCCTCGAAGCCGAGATTCGCCACCGTCGTGCCGTGTGTGGTCTCGTAGACCGTGAGGCCGATCAACAACGACAGGGTGAACAGGCTGTTGACCAACCGGGTCCCGAACTCGGTGCCCTCGGCGAACGACTCGTCGAGGTGCAGCGGTTGCGGGTTCATGGTCATGACCGAGAACAGGGTGTTGTCGGACTCGGTAATGGTGCGGGTGACGGCGTGGTCGATGAGGAGACCCGGCGCAAGCTCCTCGAACCAACGGCCCATGACCGGTCGGGCACCCGTCATCCCGCGCCCCGTCGAACTTCGTCGGTCTCGGGTCGTAGCCCGACCGGCTCGGCCACCGCCCCGAATTCGGTCACTGTGGCTCGGCGGTACGGTCGGTGGTGGGCAAGAGCGATGCTCAGTCAGCCGTGCACATGGAAGTTGCGACGCCAATTGCGCCTCGGGTCATTCATCCCAGACGGCCGAGGAGGAACAGGGCGACGTCGGTGGCGGCCGGGAACGCCTCGGTCACGCCGGCGGCGAAGTAGCCGGTGTCGGTGACGAGCGTGATCCCGTTGATCGCCGCCGCCGCTGCGCTGCACAGGAACACCAGCGGATAGGCCTGCTCCAACGGGGTGGACGCTTCCACACCCACCTCAGCGCGGTAGTCGGCGCCGAAGCCGAGCCACATCTCCTTGTTGGCCTGCGCCAGCGGGGTGTCGGTCGGCCCCGGACAGATGGCGTTGATCCGGATCCCGCGCTTCAAGAGAGGGAAGGCTTGGCTGGCCACGTAGGCGCATATCGCTTGCTTGGTCGACATGTAGTCGGCGCCGCCGTTCTCGGCGATCCACGCCACGGCACTGTCGAAGTCAGGGGTCTCCAGGTACGACCTGATCCTGGGCAGGTTGGCCTCCCACCCCAGTCCGGCCGCGGACGAGATGAATCCGATGGCCGACCCCCGGGGCATCAGGTCGTCCGCCAGGAGGCGATCGATCATGTGGCGATGGCCGATGAAGTTGATCTTTTCGATGCCGGGGGTGCCGTCGGCCACCCCGGCGCATGAGAACAGTGCGTCGACGGGACCTCCGCACTGGTCGACGGCAGCGTCGATCGACTCACGTTCGGCCAGATTGACGTGCACCGCGGTGGCCCCGGGCAGGGTGATCTCGGCGTAGTCCATGACCACCACCTCGGCCCCGGCGGACTGCAGCAGCTCGGCCGCCGCTGCGCCCATCCCGGTCGCCCCGCCCACGACCACCGCCCTCTTGCCGTCGTAACGGAATGCATCGAACAGAGTCATGAACATCTTCTCCTGTGAAGTCGGTTTGATTGTGGTTCAGGCCATGTTGTGTCGTGTTCAGGCGCCTGTGTCGTGTCCAGCTCATTGTGCCGTGATCAGGCGACGACACCACGGACCTTGAGGTCCACGATGGCATCCCAGTCGAATCCGAGCTCTTCGAGGATGGCATCGCCGTGCTCGTTCAACTCCGGAGCCCGGTGAGGGGTGGCCGGCTCTCCGTCGAACTGCACGGGGGCTGCCGCCAGCTTGAACGGCACTCCCGCCGATGTCTGGCATTCCTGGACATACCCATTGGCCACGGTCTGAGGGTCGGCGGCTGCTTCGAGGGTGTCCTGCACGACGGCCCACTGACCGTCGAACGAGGCAAGACGCCCACGCCACTCGTCGAGGGTGGCACTGGCGAACACCTCGTCCAGCAGCTGGGTGGCGGCGACGCTGTTCGTCAGGAGAGTCCGATGGTCAGCAAAACGGGGATCGGTGGCCAGCTCTGGCCGGCCGATGGCCTGGCAGAGGGTCGGCCAGTACTTCCCCGCCTGCAGGCAGGTGAACCAGAGCACCCGTCCGTCCTGGGTCCGATAGGTCCGGGACAGAGGGTTGGCCCCCATGCTGTCGGCCGCAGGGGGCGCCCACGGCTTGTCCAGCAGGAGGGAGAGCGCCAGGGCCTGGCCCATGGCCCACAGACCCACTCCCAACAGCGATACGTCGACGATCGACGTCTCGCCCGTCCGCTCGCGGTGGAACAGCGCGCCCATGATCCCACCGGCGATGGTCATGGCCCCGATCGAGTCTCCGAAGCCGGGCGCCGGTGGAACCGGGACGAGGTCGTATTCGGGACGCTGAGCGCCCACGGCCACGCCGGAGCGCGCCCAGAACGCCAGGGCGTCGTACGAACCCTTGTCGGCATCCGCGCCCCGGTCGCCCTGGCCGGTCCCGCGGACGTAGATGATGTCCCGATTGTGCGTCCGGATGTCTTCGACGTCGATGTGCAGCTTCTGGCGGACGCTGGGGAGCTTGTTGGTGAGGAAGACGTCGGAACTGGCGGCGAGCTGGTAGAGGATGTCGAGGCCGTCGGGAGAGGTCAGGTCGAGAGCCAGGCTCTTCTTCCCCCGGTTGGAGTGTTCGAGCAGAACGTGGACGTCGTTGGGGACCAGGGCCATTCCCGTCGCCGCCAGACCTCGCATGGCGTCGCCGCGCTCGACGTGCTCGATCTTGATGACCTCGGCGCCCCAGTCCGACAACAGGGCCGAAGCGGCGGGAACGAAGGTGTGCTCGGCCACCTCGAGCACGCGGACACCTTGCATGATTGGACTCATTCATCAACTCCATTGGGTTTGACCTGGGACGATCTGTTCATGGCCCCTCCGCTCCGTGCCGGCCGCGACCGGCTCG
This sequence comes from uncultured Acidimicrobiaceae bacterium, assembly GCA_963717885.1. Lineage (GTDB taxonomy): Bacteria > Actinomycetota > Acidimicrobiia > Acidimicrobiales > RAAP-2 > Bog-756. The sequence goes on from CAVQXB010000001.1 coordinate 1,404,698, forward strand.
AGGGGGCGGTGCGGGCAGCATCATGGCACGGCGCCCCTCGGTACGTCCCGGAACGCCACGTCGCGGTCGAAAGTGCGGTCACGCGGCATCCCGAGTACCCGCTCGCTGATCACGTTGCGGGCCATCTCCGTGGTGCCGCCCCCGATGCACGACACCTGGCGCATCAGAAAATCGGTTCCGCAGTCGACGATGGCACCATCCTCCTCTGCCCACACTGCTCCATCGGCTCCGGCCACCTCGAACCCGATGGTGGTGGTACGGGCGGACACGACGCCGGAGAACAGGCGACCGATCGCGGCTGATTGATCAGCCATTGCGCCGGAACTGAGCCCTTCGGCCAGACGGTGCTGCAACTCCTCGCCGACCACCTCGAGCACGCGGGCCTCTCCGACGAGATCCCGCACGCGGGGGTCGTCGAGTCGATCCCGGCTGCGGGCGATCTTCAGCACCGACTCTGCGCCGATGCCGCCGTGGGCGTCGCTCGTCGGGATGGTGACGTAGGGGGAGTTGTGGAGCATCCGCTCGTGGAACATCCATCGCACGCCTACCGTCCAGCCATCGTCGACATCGCCGACGCGGTCGGAGTCCGGCACGACGACGTCGGTCATGAACTCCTGGCAGAACTCCTTGGAACCGTTCAGCAGCTCGATCCGGTGGATCTCGATGCCGGACTGGTGGATCGGGAGCATGAACACAGAGAGCCCCCTGTGCTTCGGAACGTCCCAGTTGGTGCGGGCCAGGCAGAGCCCCCAGTCCGACCACCACGCCCCCGTGGTCCACACCTTCGATCCGTTCACCACCCACTCGTCGCCATCGGCCACGGCCGTGGTCAGAGCACCGGCGACGTCCGAACCACCGCTGGGCTCGGAGAGGAACTGCATCCAGAGCTCGTCGCCCCTGAGGATGGCTGGTATGTGCCGGAGCTTCTGCTCCTCCGTACCGAAATCGAGCAGGACCGCGGCGCAGGGGGAGATGGTCGGCGACTGGATCCGGGTTGGATACTCGAACCCGACCAGCTCCTCGTTCAACGCCTTTTGGTGAGCGGGACTCAATCCCTGCCCTCCGTAGGCTGTCGGGAAGCAGATGCCGGCCAGGCCGGCGTCGAACAGCATGCGCTGCACCTGGCGGTCGCGGGCGACGGCGGCGAGCTCTTCCTCGTCGGTGCGGTCGTTGCGGAGAATCCCCTGCAGAGACCCTGATTCGGCCGGTGCGAGGTTGGTCCTGATCCACGAACGGGCGCGCTGACGGAAGGTGTCGACGTCCTCCCCGTCCGGTGCGGTCATCTGACCGGCTCCCCCTGCTCGACGATGTCGGCGATGCGCTGGCGGTGCTCGGCCGGCGTACCGTACAGCGCCCGGTTCATGGTGTGTCGGCGGAGGTACAGGTGCAGGTCGTGCTCGAAAGTGACACCGATGCCGCCGTGGATCTGCACGCAGTCCTGGATGAGCTCTGAGCCGTAGTCGCCGATGAAGGCCTTCGCCGCACTGACCAGCTCGCCGGCCGCCGGTGAACGCGAGGCCACGGCCCGCGCCGCGGCGTCACTCACGCCGTGGCTGGCCTCGAGCCAGGTCTTCATGTCGGCGAATCGGTGCTTCAGCTCCTGGTAGGAGGCGAGGGGTCGGCCGAACGAGTAGCGGTCGAACGCCCACTCGACGGTCATGTCCAAGGCGGCCTGCATGGCGCCAACCGACTCCGCATTGGTGACGACCAGGGCCAGCTGGAGTTGGCGCGCTACCTGGGCGTCGGCCCCGCCGACCTCCCCCAGGACGGCGTCGATGGGCACCCGCACCTCACGGAAGGCGACCTCGGAGAACCGGCGGGTGACCTCCACCGATTGCAACGGACGGATCACCACTCCGGGAGTTTCGGTGGGCACGAGGACCTGGGTCAGCCCGTCACCCGTACGACCGGTGACCAGGAGGTGGGTCGCCTGCTTGGCCGACTCGACCGGTCTCTTGGTGCCTCGGAGGACGATCTCAGCTCCCTCGAACCGGACCTCCAGCGTGACGTCCCCCAGCCGGTCGTCCGGCCGGGGCTCGTGGTAGCACCACGACGCGATCGAAGTCCCGGCCAAGAGTCCGGCAAGCACACCGGCCCGACTGCCGTCGGGGCATTCGCTCAGGGCCGCGGCGACGATGTTGGTGGGCACCAGCGGACCTGGTGCGGCGTGTCGCCCGAATTCGTGGGCCACCAGGGTGAGGTCGACGAGTCCGTCGCCGCTGATCGAGCCGCCACCGCACTGCTCGGTGACCAACAGTGAGGTCCACCCCAGCTCGGCACCCGCTTGCCAGTACTTGGCCCCGAACCCGGCGGGGTCGTCGCGGAGCCGGCGAACCTCGGCGACCGGCGCCTGTTCCCGGAGGAACCTCGCCGTGGTGTCGCGGAAGAACTCTTGGTCAGAGCTCAGATTCAGCAGCAAGGATCGACCCAACCCTGGGATCGTCGATGGGCAGTGTTCGAATGGATGTGGCCCAGGCGGGTGTTCACCGAGCGGTCGGCTCCTGTCGGGCAGGGAGGCCGGTGGCGGGGTGCCGGTGGTCGACGCCCCACCACCGCCTCGGCTGACCCACCGGGGGGGGAGTGGGCCAGGACATGAACGCGGCCGGACTGGTCAGTTCAAGCACTCGGCCACGCCAGAGATTTCACCTCGAGGTACTGGTCGAACCCGGCGAGGCCGTTCTGTCGGCCTATGCCGCTGTCCTTGAATCCTCCGAATGGGACATCGGCTCCGTACCAGACGCCCCCGTTTACGCCCATGGTGCCGGTGCGCACCCGTCGGGCCACCGACATGGAGCGCTCCATCGACGCAGAGAAGACGGCGCCGCTCAGACCGTAGGAGCTCTGGTTGGCGATGCGCACCGCATCATCGTCGCCGTCGAACGGTATGACCACGAGGACCGGTCCGAAGATCTCCTCCTGGGCGATCGTCATCGAGTTGTCGACGTCGCTGAACATCGTGGGCTCGACGAAGAACCCCCGGGGCTGATCCGCTGGGCGACCGCCGCCCAGCGCCAAGGTGGCGCCTTCCCGGACCCCGGTCTCGATGTAGCCCAGAACCCGGTCCCGTTGTTTGGCGCTGATCAGGGGACCCATCATCACGTCGTCCCGTTGCGGGTCACCGTAGGGCACCATGGCCAGATAGCCCTTGAGCCGTTCGACCCCCTCGTCGTAGCGCGAGCGGGGCAGGAGCATCCGGGTCGGGATGGCACACCCCTGACCGGCGTGCGCACACACGGCTAGGCCCACCATCAGGGCCGAGTCGAAGTCGGCGTCGTCGAGCACGATGGAGGCCGACTTGCCTCCCAGCTCGAGGAAGAGCCTCTTCATGGTGTCCGCACCCTTGGCCATGATCCGCTTACCCACCGCGGTGGAGCCGGTGAACGAGATGAGATCGACCTGCGGCGAGAGGGTCAACTCCTCGCCGACCAGGTGGTCCGAAGACGTGACGACGTTGACCACTCCGGCAGGAAAGTCGGTGCGTTCGGCGATGAGTCGTCCGATGAAGGTGGCGTTCCACGGCGTGTCGGGGGCCGGCTTCAGGACGACGGTGTTCCCCGTGGCCAGGGCCTGGCCCAGTTTGGCCAGGGTGACCTCGAAGGGGAAGTTCCACGGCGTGATGGCACCGACGACGCCGACTGGTTCCTTGACCACGAGGCGGGAGTTGGTCCCGCCCCTGAAGTCAGCGGCGTCGGGGAGTCGGGTCTCCCACTCGAACTCGTCGATGAGCTTGATCGGATAGCGGAGGGAGTCGCTCAAGGGGGCGTTCAGCTGCGGCCCCAACGTCAGCATCCGAGGACAGCCCACCTCGAGGATCAGCTGTTCCCGAAGCTGCTCCTGCTCCGCCTCGAGGGCGTCCTGCAGCTGGCCGAGGCAGTGCTGACGCAGGGCGCGGTCGGTCGACCAGCCGGTCTCGTCGAATGCCCGGCGAGCTGCACCAATGGCTCGCTGCATGTCTGCGGCAGCGGCGTCGGCAACCTGGCCGAGCACTTGCTCGGTGGCCGGATTGAGGTTCTCGAAGGTCTTGCCCGACCGCGCTTCGACGAGTTTTCCGTCGATGAGCATGTTGGCTTCCGGATCGACGTCGAAGCTCTCTTCCATGGCTCTCCCCCGGACGGCCCATGTGCCGACCCGATGATATTGGTGTTATTGAGAGAAAAGAATACCGTTTTCACGGTGTCCCGCAACCTACTGCTCCAAATGGCCAGCAACGTCTGCAGGCGGGAGGGGGGCCCTGGTCTCCATCTGACGGCGGGACAAGGGCGTTCTGCATATTTGCTAGGGTTCTTCTCACATCGATACATCCCCCGGGCGCCGTGACCCCGGGGAGCCGGCCGCACGAGCCACCGCGGACCGCTGTCATCTCGCCGGCGGGACGGGAGGAGGCCGGTGGTCCGTCCCACCTGGCAGGGAGGTCGCCGGTCGAGCGTCCGTGTCCCTGCGGTGTCAGCTGGGCTGGGGGATGGCTCGATCGAGTCGAAGCAGAGCGAAGAGAGAACAGATGGAGGCCCGATGACTGACGCCGTGATCCTGTCCGCATGCCGAACGGCGATCGGAACCGCATTCCGAGGAACCCTGACCGAGACCACGGCGTTCGACCTCGCCGAGGTGGTCGTGGCCGAAGCCCTCCGCCGATCATCGCTCGACGCATCGGACATCGATGACGTGGTACTCGGCGAGGGTCTCTACGGCGGGGGTGTCATCGCCAGGTACGCCGCCATCACCCAGGGGATGGTCCGGGCCCCCGGAATGGCGGTGAACCGGCACTGTGCGGCCGGGCTCGCCGCCGTCCAGGTCGCGGCGGCCAACGTTCGTGCCGGCATGGCCGATGCCATGATCGCCGGCGGGACCAACTCGGCGTCGACCTCTCCGACCAGCCGGTACCGCACGCCCGGCACCGAGGACGTCGTCGAGCGATGGATGCCTCCCACCCATCCGGAGACGCCGGACGCTCCGACGCTCGACATGTCCATCACCGTCGGGTGGAACACCGCGGTCGAGGCCGGCCTCTCCCGCGAAGCCATGGACGCCTGGGCCCTCCGATCGCATCGACGTGCCATCGAGGCCATCGACCAGGGGCGCTTCCTCGATGAGATCGTGCCGATGAAGGTCACCCGCAAGGACGGCGAGACGGTGGAGTGGGAGGTCGACGAGCACCCCCGGCGAACCACCACGGCCGAGAAGCTGGCCTCGTTGAACGTGCTGCACCCCGAGATCCCCGGCTTCTCGATCACCGCGGGCAATGCGGCGGGCGCCAACGACGCCGCCGCTGCGCTAACCGTGGCCTCGTCGAGCCTCGCCGAGGAGCGGGGCCTCGAGGCGCTGGCCACCATCCGGTCGTGGGCGTCGGTGGGGGTCGAGCCGGCCAGGACCGGTATGGCCCCGATCGATGCCATTCCGGCCGCGCTGGACCGCGCCGGACTCTCCCTCGGCAGTGTCCAGCTGTTCGAGATCAACGAGGCCTTCGCCTCGGTTCCCGTGGCCACATGCCGGGCGCTCGGTCTCGACGAGGACATCGTCAACGTCTCGGGCAGCGGTTGCAGCCTCGGCCACCCGGTGGCCGCCACCGGCGCCCGGATGCTGGCCACGATGGTCTACGAGCTCCGGCGTCGAGGCGGCGGAATCGGCGTGGTGTCGATGTGCGCCGGCGGCGGGATGGGCTCGGCCATGGTCATCGAAGTGGCCGACTGATCCTCCGGTCAGCCGACGTCCGGCCCGGGCGGCCGCGAGAAGATGGTCCTCGTCGCCTGAGCTCTGACCCCGGGTACCCGTCTGTGGCCCTCAGCCCGGGGGTCGGGGGGTCACGGCCACGAACGGGATGCAGGCACTGGAGCCGAGGTGGAGGATGTGGTCGACGACGGTGACGAGTTCGTCGACGTCGAGCAGGGCTCCGGCGATGTACTGCCGGGCCACCCAGATCGGGGCCATCTCGGTGGCCAGCTCGGGGTCCCAGTCGGCGTTGAACTGGGTCATCGAGTCGCCCTCGCCACCGGCGCAGTCACCCACGGTGACCCGGGTGAAGCCGACGCCGGGATGCTCGGCGCGCCATGCATCCACCAATTTGTCGAGCGCCGCTTTGCTCACCGCATAGCCACCCAGACCCGGCCACGGTGGGGTGAGTGAGGCGCTGATCGACGACAAGTAGGCGGCCGTGCCGCTGGAGGCCGTCAGATGGGGCAGGGCCGCCGCGGTGATCAGCGACGCCCCGATGACATTGGTATCGAACAACCGCCGCCACATCTCGGCCGAGACGTCGGCCAGTCGGGCCAGCGGCCCGATGCCGGTGGCGTAGACCAGCGCATCGATCCCTCCCAGCTCCCCGGCGGCCTTGTCGATCCCGGCCCGAGCCGACTCCTCGTCGGTCACGTCGCAGGTGATCGGCACGGCGCCGGGGCCCGCCTCCTTCGCCGCTTCGGTCAGCCGGTCCCCCCGACGCGCCAGTAGGGCCACCTGGGCCCCTCGTGCCCCGAGGCCGACGGCGATACAGCGGCCCAGTCCGCTCGATGCACCTACCACTACTGTCTTCACCGCAACCGTCCCCTTCTCGATCGGGCCCTTGCCAATTCCGGGTCAGTGGACGATGACCGGCAGCCGCTCCCAGCCCCGAACCGTCGAGGTCCGGGCCTGCTCGGCGTGGTCCCAGTCCACCTCCCACGAGGGGAAGCGTCGCAGCACCTCGTCGAGAGCCACCCGACCTTCCAGCCGGGCCAATGCCGCACCGAGGCAGAAGTGCAGACCGTACCCGAAGGCCAGGTGATGGTCGATCTTCCTGGTGACGTCGAAGCGATCCCCGTCGGGGAACCGTCGATCGTCGCGGTTTCCCGACCCGTTGAGCAGGAGGATGGCGCTTCCCTCCGGCACGACCTGTCCCTGATGTTCGACGTCGCGGGTCACGTACCGGGCCTGGACGGGCGATGGGGACTCGAAGCGGAGGAGCTCCTCGATGGCGTTCGGTACCAGCTCGCGGTCCGCTACCAGTTTGGCCAGCTCGTCGGGGTGTTCGGCGAGCACCTTTCCGGTCCAGCCGATGAGACGGGTGGTGGTCTCGTTGCCCGCGGCGGCGAGGAGGTTGACCACATTGATGACCTCGGGGCGGGTGAGACGGCGAGTCGTCCCGGTCTCGTCCTCGAACTCCGCCTGGAGCAGCTCGGTCATCAGGTCGTCCGAGGGGTGCTCCGCCCGCCAGTCGATGTAGGCCTCGAAGCTGCTGGCCTGGGCGGCGGAATCGAAGTCCAGCGCCTCCGGCATGGTCCCATCCTCGAGGCGGAGGCCCGAGTCGATCCGGTCCCGGATGGCCTCCTGGTCCTGCTCGGGGATGCCGAGCAGCATCCCGATGGTCCGCATCGGCATCTGGGCGCCGAGGTCGGCGATGAAGTCGAAGCCACCCGATCCCGCCAGCGGGTCGAGGCTGCGGGCACAGAACTCACGAATCTTGGGCTCGATGGCGTTCATCTTGCGAGGGGTGAAGACACGGGACAGCAGACCACGGTGCAGGTTGTGGCCGGGCGGATCCTCGAAGATGATCGATCCGGGCGGGATCTCGAAGTCGCTCTTGATCAGCTCGAGCAGGCTGCCCTTGGCCGAGCTGTACGACTTCCAGTCGATCAGGCCGCGCTCGACGTCCTCGAAGCGGCTCAGGGCGTAGAACTCGTACTTCTCGTTGTAGTACAGCGGGCGTTCCTCCCGCAGACGCCGCCAGATCGGATACGGGTCCGTATCGATGGCGAAGTCGTACGGGTCGTAGTACACATCGGGTTCGGTGGTTGTCATGTCGGTCCTCTTGAGGCTAGCGGGGTCGGAACAAGGACGGGAAGCGGCGACCTCCCGGCGCCGCCGGTCACGGCGTGGGTGCCACGGAGATCGCCTTCAGCTCCAGATAGCCGTCGAGGCCCTCGCGGCCGAGCTCCCGACCGATCCCGCTCGCCTTCATGCCTCCGAACGGGGCCGCGGGGTCCATGCTGTAGGGCTGGTTGACGCCGAAGGACCCTGTCCGGACCTTCCGGGCAACGGCCAGGCCCCGGTCGATGTCGGACGTCCAGACCGAACCCGAGAGTCCGTACTCGGAATCGTCGGCGATCCGCACTGCCTCCTCGTCGTTCCCGTACGGGATGACCGAAAGGACGGGTCCGAAGATCTCCTCGCGTGCGATCCTCATGCGGTTGTCGACGTCGGCGAAGAGGGTGGGACGTACGTACCAACCCCGCTCGATCCCATGGGGAAGGTCCGTGCCACCCACGACCAGTCGGGCCCCCTCTCGCTGCCCGTCCTCGATGAATCCGCGTACCCGCTCCTGCTGGCGGCGCGCGGCCAGCGGCCCGATCTCGGTGCCACGTTCTCCGGGGTCGCCCACGGGAATCGACTGCACCATCGATGCCATGGCGTCGACGAACTCCCCGTAACGAGTCGTCGGGACGAGGACTCGGGTCTGGGCGACGCACGCCTGTCCGCTGTTCATGAGTCCCGCCACCCGGACACCGGCGGCGACGGCGTCCGGATCGGCATCGTCGAGCACGATGGCCGCCGACTTGCCGCCCAGCTCGAGGCTGGCCCGCTTCAGCAACGCGCCACACACTCCGGCCACCTGGCGACCGGCAGTGGTGGAACCGGTGAACGAGACCTTGTCGACACCAGGGTGGCCGACCAGGTACTCGCCGAGCTCTCGACCGCCAGGGAGCACGCTCACCACCCCCGGTGGCAGACCGAGCTCGTCGACCAACTCGGCCAGGAGGAGGGCGTCGAGCGGCGTCTCGAGGGCCGGTTTGATGATCACCGGGCACCCGGCGAGGAGGGCCGGCACCAGCTTCCCGGCGATGAGAAACTGGGGCATGTTCCACGGCACGATGGCGGCCACGACCCCGGTGGGCTCCTGGCGAACGATGATGTCGTCACCGAACAGGCCGGGACGCCGTTCCTCCCACGAACGATGCTCGGCGATGTCGGCGAACGCGGTCATCAGCATCATCGGCAGCGTCGCTTGGGCGAACTTCGAGAACGAGATCGGCGCACCCATCTCTGCGGTGATCAGTTCGGCCATCTCCCGGCGCCTCGTGTCGTAGAGCGCCGCCAGGCGACGGACGACGCCGATCCGCTCCGCGGGATCCAGCCGGGGCCACGGACCCTCGTCGAAGGCGGCCCGAGCGGCCGTGACGGCCCGGTCCACATCGTCGGGTCCGGCGGCCGCCGACGTGGCGATGATCTCCTCGGTGTGCGGCGAGACCACCTCGATGCTCTCGGCGGTGCTGGGAGTTGCCCACACGCCACCGACGAACAGACGCCTTTGCTCTCCCACGCGATCCCCCGTGCCTGGCTCCGCCCTCGGTCGAGCCGCGGAATGACCCTACTTTAGATCAAGAAGTTGGTTCTCGCCCGCTGAGGGCGCCATCAGAGCGGGCCTGGCCGTTCGTGATGGGGGCCGGTGTCCGCCGAGCACCACCCTCGTCACACCGGGCCCCTCGGCACCGGTGAGTGGCGGAGGGACGGCAACAACGGTACTCTCCTGGGGGAACAACACCATTCTCCCCGCGAAATGGAGGGCAGCATGGCCGTGCCAGCGCTTGACATCCCGGTCTTCGATGCCGACAACCACCTCTACGAGACCCGCGACTCGTTGACCAAGTTCCTCCCGGACCGTTACCGCGGGATGATCGACTACGTGGACGTCCGCGGCCGGACCAAGATCGTGGTGAGAGGTCAGATCAGCGAGTACATACCCAACCCGACCTTCGACGTCGTGGCTCGTCCGGGCGCACAGGAGGACTACTACCGGAGAGGAAATCCCGAGGGGAAGAGTTTCCGGCAGATCTTCGGCGAGCCGATTCGGTCGATCCCGGCGTTCCGGGAGCCGGAGCCCCGCATCCAGTTGATGGACGAACAGGGGATCGACCGCGCCCTCATGTTCCCGACGCTGGCCAGTCTGGTGGAGGAGCGCCTGCGGGACGACCCCGAGGCCATCCACGCCGTCGTGCACGCACTGAACGAGTGGCTCTTCGAGACGTGGCAGTTCAACTACGAGAACCGGATCTTCAGCACGCCGGTCATCACCCTTCCCATCGTGGAGCGGGCCATCGACGAGCTCGAGTGGGTGTTGGAGCGCGGGGCGAAGGTCGTCCTCATCAGGCCCGCGCCGGTTCCCGGCTACCGCGGGCCCCGCTCCTTCGGCCTCCCGGAGTTCGACCCGTTCTGGGAGAAGGTGGTGGAGAATGACGTGCTGGTCGCCATGCACTCCTCCGACAGCGGATACGAGCGCTATACCAACGACTGGCTGGGCAGCGATACGGAGATGCTGCCCTTCCAGCCTCAGGCGTTCCGGATGCTGTCGGCCTGGCGGCCGGTCACCGACGCCGTCTCCGCCCTGGTGTGCCACGGCGCGCTGTCCCGATTCCCGGAGTTGAAGATCGCCGTGATCGAGAACGGGAGCAGCTGGGTAGAGCCTCTCCTCGGCAGCATGGCAGACGTCTACAAGAAGATGCCTCAGGAATTCGCAGAGAACCCTGTCGATGTGATCAAGCGCAACATCTACATCAGTCCGTTCTGGGAGGAGGACCTCGGGGCTCTGGCCGATCTCATAGGCGTCGACCACGTCCTGTTCGGCTCGGACTACCCCCATCCCGAGGGCCTCGAGCATCCGGCCAGCTACGTCAACGAGCTGGCCGGCCTCCCGGAGGAGGCAGTGCGCAAGATCATGGGAGGCAACCTGGCCCGCCTCATGCAGCTGGAAGACGCCGTCCTCCGGGGATGACCCCGACCCGCGCCGGCGGGCCGCGAACCATCCCCGCGATGGTCGCCGCCACGGCCGATCGATTCGGAGAGCGGCCGGCGGTCGTCGATGGTGACACCCGCATCTCCTACTCCGAGCTGGTGGACCGGGCCCGCCTGTTCGGTGCCGCCCTGGCGGCAGGTGGGATCGAGCCGGGTGACCGGGTGGCCATCTGGGCCTTCAACAGTGTCGAGTGGATCGTGGCGGTGCTGGGCCTGTTCGAGGCGGGGGCGGTGCTGGTGCCTATCAACACCCGGTTCAAAGGGCGCGAGGCCGCTGACATCCTGGTGCGGAGCCGAGCCAGGGCCCTGGTGACGGTCACCGACTTTCTGGGCACGGACTACGTGGCGATGCTGAAGGCCACCGGGACCGAGCTCCCGGACCTCGCCACCGTCATCGTGGCCCACGGCCCGGTAACGGGAGGCTCGCAGTCGTGGGACACGTTCATGGCCGGCGGCACCGAGGCGACGACGAACGAGGTCGAGCGTCGGGGCAGGGCCGTCGGCATCGACGATCCCTCGGACATCCTGTTCACGTCGGGGACCACGGGGGTCGCCAAAGGGGTGGTCCAGACCCACGGCCGAACGCTGCTGGTGGCCACGGACTGGGTGGCGATGACCGGCCTCCGGTCCGACGACCGCTACCTGATGGTCAATCCGTACTTCCACATGTTCGGATTGAAGGCGGGAATCCTCGCCGCGGTGTGCGCCGGCGCCACCATGATCCCCGAGGCCGTGTTCGACGTCGATCGGGTGCTCCGCCTGGTGGCCGAGGAGGGAGTCACCGTGCTCCCGGGTCCGCCGACGCTCTATCAGGGAATCCTCGACCATCCGCGCCGCCTTGACCACGACCTGTCGACCCTCCGGGTGGCTGTGACCGGCGCCGCCGACATCCCCGTGGAGCTCATCCGACGGCTGGACGACGAGCTCCCGTTCTCCACCATCATCACCGGCTACGGGCTGACCGAGGGTGGCACGGCGGTGGCCACCTCGCCCGACGACGACGTCGAGACCATCGCCACGACCGTGGGACGGCCCCGACCGGGTTTCGAGCTGCGGATCGTCGACGATCAGGATCACGATCTCCCGTCCGGAACGCCCGGCGAGGTCCTGCTCCGGGGCGGCAGCATCATGTCCCACTACCTGGACGATCCCGAGGCCACCGAGCAGGCGCTCTCCGCCGATGGGTGGCTGCGCACGGGCGATCTCGGCGTCCTCGACCCCTCCGGGCGCCTGCGCATCGTGGGACGCTCGAAGGACATGTTCATCGTCGGGGGCTTCAACGCCTATCCGGCCGAGATCGAGAACGTGCTCCTGGCCCACCCGGACGTCCAACAGGTGGCGGTGATCGGCGTGCCTGACCCGCGCCTCGGCGAGGTGGGCATGGCGTTCGCCGTCCTTCGACCGGGCGCTTCGGTGACCGCCGCCGGCATCATCGAGTGGAGCCGGGACAGAATGGCCAACTACAAGGTCCCCAGAGTCGTGGAGTTGGTCGACCGACTTCCCCTCAATGCCACGGGCAAGGTCGTGAAGGACACGCTGCGAGAGCGCGCCCAACGCCGTTCGGAGGCACCGGCGTGACCGCCGACGAGGCCTACGGCCTCTCCTCCCTGGCCGGGCTGCGGGTCGTCGAACTGGGGGTGTGGGTCGCCGCCCCATCGGCTGCGGCGTTGCTCGCCGACTGGGGTGCGGAGGTCATCAAGATCGAGTCTCCTGCCGGGGATCCGATGCGCAATGTGTTCGGCTCCATCGGGATCGCCGGCGACCTTCCGAACCCCGCCTTCGCCCTCGACAATCGCGGAAAGCGCAGCGTGGTGCTCAACCTCCGCGAGGCCGGGGACCGGCAGCACCTGGAGGACCTCCTGGCCACGGCGGACGTTTTCGTGAGCAACCTGCGGCCCGACGCCCTGGACAAGCTCGATCTCGAGCCCCGGGCCACGGTGGACCGCCATCCCCGCCTGGTCTACTGCAGTATCAGCGGCTATGGCCTCCAGGGCGAGGAGCGGAACCGCCCCACCTATGACATCGGTGCCTTCTGGGCTCGATCCGGCCTGGCGGTGCAGATGGCCGATGCCGACGGCAGCCCACTCAACGCCCGGGGCGGGATCGGCGACCACATCACCGGCCTCGCGGCGCTCGCCGGCATCCTCGGCGCGGTCCTCGAGCAGCGCCAGACCGGTGCCGGTCGGGTGGTCGAGGTGTCCCTGCTGCGGACGGGGGCCTACGTGCTCGGATGGGACCTCGGCCTGCAGATGGCGCTGGGGAAGGTGGCCGGTGCCGAGCCCCGTCACCGCAACCAGTCGCCACTGATGAATCCCTATCGGGCCGCCGACGGCCGATGGTTCTTCTTCACCGGGCTCGAGGCGGGACGGCACATCGGGGCCGTCTGCCGGGCGCTGGGTCGTCCCGACCTGCTCGAGGACGAACGCTTCGCCAGCGCCTCCGCCATCCGCACGCAACCGGACCGAGGTCATCGCCCTCCTGGACGAGATCATCGCCGACCGGCCGCTGGCGGAATGGGCGGAGCGATTCGACCGGGAGGGAGTCTGGTGGGCGGTGGCCCAGTCGCCGGCCGAGGTGGTCGAGGATCCGCAGATGGTGCCAACGACGGCTTCGTCGAGGTCGAGGGCGGCGCGCTCCGCACCGTCAACGGCCCGATCAGCTTCTCCGATGTGACCGACAGACCCCGATGTGGGTGTCCCGCTCCTCGGCGAGCACACGGCCGAGGTGATCAAGGAGCTGTCCGGCGGAGGCCGGGGAGGGTTCCGACAGCTAGGTGGCCCGCGCCCTGGCCAGGAGCCCGCGGGCGATGACCAGACGCTGGATCTCGTTGGTGCCCTCACCGATGACCATGAGGGGCGCGTCGCGGTAGTAGCGCTCGACGGGAAGATCGGTGGTGTAGCCGACGCCACCGTGGATCCGCATGGATTCGGTGGCCAGTTCGAGGGCGGTCTCGCTGGCGAACAGCTTGGCCATGCCGGCCTCCACGTCACAGCGCAGCCCGGCCATCTTGCGCTCGGCCGCATCCCTGGTGAGGAGCCGGGCCGCCTGCAGCCGGGTGGCCATGTCGGCCAGCTTGAGCTGGATGGCCTGGTGCTCGCCGATGGGCTTGCCGAAGGTCTGCCGCTGCTGCGCATAGCTCAGGGCGGCATCGAAGGCGGCCCGGGCGACGCCGACGGCCCGGGCGGCGATATTGATGCGTCCGATCTCCAGTACACCGAGGATCTGGGGGAGCCCCCGGCCCGCTTCGCCGATGAGGTTGCCGGCCGGGATCCGGTGGTCCGACGTAGGCCATCTCGACGGTCTCCACGCCCCGGTAGCCGAGCTTGCCGACGTTCTTGCTCACCGAGATGCCCTCGAATCGGGGCCCCGGATCCTTCTCCACGATGAATGCGGAGATGCCCTCGTCGGTCCGGGCGGCCAGGGCGACGAGTCCCGACCGTTCGCCGTTGGTGACCCAGGCCTTCGTGCCGTTGACGACGTACTCGTCTCCGTCACGGGTGGCCCGACAGGAGATGTTGCGGGTGTCGCTGCCGGCATCGGGCTCGGAGAGGGACAGCGCCCCGCGCCGTTCCCCGGAGGCCAGCACGGGCAGCCAGCGCTGCCTCTGCTCCTCGGTGCCGTGGGCCATGATCAGGGTGGCGGCCATGGTGTGGGTGTTGATGATGCCGGTCAGGCTCATCCAGCCGTAGGCGAGCTCCTCGATGACCCCGATGTAGGTGAGCAGGTCGAGGCCGAGGCCGCCGTACGCCTCGGGGATGGTCACCCCGAAGAGCCCGAGATCGCGCATCTGCCCCACGATCTCGGCGGGGAAGCGGTCGGCATGCTCCATCTCGGAGGCGAGCGGGATGACCTCGCTTGGCCACGAAGCGCCGGACGGTCTCGATGATCTCCAGGCGCACATCGGGATCGGTGGGCTGGGTGGCGGTGGGATCGCGCACCGGCTCGGCCATGCCTGAGAACACTACATCCTCCCCGTGTTGACGGCGATCTCACGAGCGAGAAGAATGTTTCCAATGGCCGCGGCTCTGATGCACCATGCCCTCGAGCAGGCTGCAGGCACGTTTCGGCGACCGCGACGCGATCCGGGCAGGCAGACCGGTGCCTGGTCGTTCCGCGAGCTCGACGAGGAGCAGCAGCGCCTTCGGCCGCCGGACTGGCGGCCCGAGGGGTGGCCCGGCGACCGGGTGGCGTTGATGACCTCGAACCGCCCGGAGTTCGTGGTGGCCGTCCACGGCATCAGCAAGGCCGGCGCGGCCGCCGTGCTGCTCAGCCCGGCGTGGAAGGCGGTGGAGGTGGGGCACGCGCTGGAGCTCACTGGTCCGGTCCACGCGGTGTGCGACGGTCCGTCCACGGCGCTGCTCGCTCGAGCTGATGGGGGAGGGTCGGGTCACCGATCTCGACCAGCCGACCGGTGGCGGTACGCCGCCGGCCGAGTCTTCACCGGCGAGGCGCCGGTCGCCGACGAGCGACCCGCGAGGCGGTGCTGGTGTTCAGTTCGGGGACGACCGGTCTCCCGAAGGCGGTTCGCCACACCCATCGGTCGATGGGCTGTGCCACCGCGCACTGGGTGCCAGACGCTCGGCCTCGGTCCCGACGACCGGTTCCAGGTGGCCACGCCGCCGTCGCACATCCTCGGGCTATTGAACCTGCTGGCCGCGGCCCAGGCCGGCGCCACGGTGCGGTTGCATCCCCGCTTCGATCTCGACGAGGTGCTGCACCGAATCGAGGAGGAGCGGATGACTCTCGAGATGGCCGTGGCGCCCATCGCGCTGGCCATGGCCAACCATCCCCACCTCGAGAAGTTCGATCTGTCGTCCCTTCGCTACATCATGTGGGGGGCGACGCCGGTGAGCGGGCGGGTGGCCGCGGTGGTCACCGAACGCACCGGGGTGCGCTGGCTTGCCGGCCTACGGCGCCAGCGAACTGCCGGTCATCGCCGTCAATCCGGTCGGCCGACCCGGCGGCCTGGCGGCTCGACTCCGCCGGGCTGGCGCCCCCCGGGGTGGCGCTCCGTGTGGCCGACCTCGACTCCGGCGTGGTGCTCCCGCCCGGCGAGATCGGGGAGATCCAGGTCCACAGCCCCTCGGTGATGGTCGGCTACCTGCCCGAGGAGGCGACGGCCGAGGCCTTCGCCGGGGAGTGGTACCGCACCGGGGACGTCGGGTGGCTGGAGGCCGAGGGATGGGTCCACCTGACCGACCGCTCGAAGGAGATGATCAAGGTCAACGGCTTCCAGGTGGCCCCGGCCGAGATCGAGGGAGTGCTCCACGGCCATCCCGCCGTTCTCGACTGTGCGGTGTTCGGCCTGGAGGACGAGATGGCCGGCGAGGTGCCGGTCGCCGCCGTGCAGCTCGATCCGGAGCAGCCCGGTCACCGAGGACGAGCTCCGCCAACTCGTGGCGGGGTCGCTGGCCACCTACAAGCATCTCCGTCACGTCGTCATCGTGGAGTCCATCCCCCGGCTCCCCTCGGGGAAGGCGTTGCGCCGTACGCTCCGTGACGAGTGGACTCCGAAGCTGGTTGCGCCACAGGGTGACAGCTGATGGACGTCCGGCTGTCCCCGGAACAAGAGGCGCTCCGCCACTCCGTCGTCCAGGTGGTCGACCGGCTCGGTCCCCATACGGTCGGCCAGCTCGGTGACCGTGAGCGGGCGGAGAAGCTGGAGGCGGCGGCCGTCCGACGCATCGGGCTGGCGTGAAATCCGGGACTCCGAGGAGGGCGGTGCGCCGCTCGCCTCAGGGGTCGAGGCGGCCATCGTGGCCGAGGAGCTCGGACGGGGTCTGGCGGACGTGCCGTTCGTCGGCCCCATCCTGGCGGCGGAATTGCGGCGCCTGGCCGGCAGCACCCGCGTCCACCGCACCGGAGACCGTCGTTCTCTCGGCCCTCGCGCCTCGGCTCCGGTCGCCGTCGGGGGCATGTCACCGGCCGGCGCCTTGGCGGTGGACGCCACTGGGCGCGGCAGCCGCGCTGCTCTGGTGCCCGCCGGCTCCGGGTACCGGTTGGCTCGGGTCCCGCTGACGGCGCCACGGAGGTGCACACTGATCTGACCCGGCCGTCGGCGGCCGTCTCATTCGACACCGGTGGCGGGGCTGGGTGGACCCCAGTCCGGGTCGCTGACCGACCGACGACCTGTCGAGGTGGAGCGCACTGGCACTGGCCATGGCGTGCGCCGACTTGGTCGGGATCATGCGGCGGCGCGGTGGACCTGGCCGTGGAGTACGCCTCGGCCCGGCGCCAGTTCGGCCGGTCCATCGGCTCGTTCCAAGCCGTGCAACATCTGCTGGCGGACGCCTACGTCCTGACGGAGGGGTCTCGCAGCGTCGGCCCGGCACGCGGCATGGGCCGTCGACGCCCTGCCGGCCGACGACGCCCTGGGGGCGGCCGCGGTGGCGAAGGCCTACTGCGCCCGTGCGGCCGCGGACGGTGTGCGAGACCTCGATCCAGGTGCACGGGGGTATCGGCAATACCTGGGAGTGCCTGGCCCATGTCCACCTGCGTCGCGCTCTGGTCTCGAGCGAGCTGCTCGGAGGGTGCGGGGTGAGCCTCGACCGGGTGCTGGGGTACCACGGGATCGGAGGACACGATGGACTTCGGTGACTCGCCCGAGGAGGCCGAGTTCCGGGTTCGGCTCCGGGCGTGGCTGGCGGACAACGACCCCGACCTGCCCGCCTCGTCGACCGACGACGCCTACTGGGCCGGTCAGGCGGCATGGCACCAGGCACTCTACGGAGGCGGCTTCTTCGGCGCGACCTGGCCCAAGGAGATCGGCGGGCAGGGCCTGGCGAGCGTCTACGACGTGATCGTCGACGAGGAACTGGCGGCAGCCGGAGCGCCGCCCCGCCCGAGTCTCGGGTACCTGGTGGAAGGGATCCTCGAACACGGGAGCGAGGAGGTCAGACAGCGCTTCCTGCCGGGCATCGTGAACGGACGTGACCGGTGGTGCCAGGGATTCAGCGAGCCCGACGCCGGCTCGGACCTGGCCTCGCTGCGCACCCGTGCCGATCGAGACGGTGACGAGTACGTACTGTCTGGTCACAAGGTCTGGACCAGCTACTCCGACGACGCGGACTGGTGTCTGGTCCTGGCCCGCACCGACCACGACGTCGCCAAGCACCAGGGCATCTCGGCACTTCGCCGTACCCATGCGCCAACCCGGGATCCAACAACGACCGCTGCCCATGATCAACGGGATCACCAAGGAGTTCGGAGAGGTGCTCTTCGACGGGGCCCGGGTGCCGGCCTCGAACATGATCGGCGAGCCGGGGGAGGGTTGGCCGCTGGCCATGACGGTGGTCAGCCACGAGCGGGAGCCGCACCGTTGGGCTTCGCCGGTCGGTACGAGAAGCTGGTGAGAGAGCTGGTGGCGAAGGTGCAGAACGGACCCTCGGCCTACCGCGCCGAGCAGGTCGCGACCTCGGCTGGGCTATCGTCGAGTCGGAGATGCTGCGCATGCACGTGTACCGACGGCTCTCGGAACGCTTGGCCGGCGTCTCCCACGGGCCCGAGGGCTCGGTGGACAAGCTCCTGATGACCTGCACCGAACAGACCGTCGGGCACGCCGCTCTGGCACTGGGGGGAGTGAGCTCCGGCCGACGGCGACGAGACCTGGCTCAAGGTGTACCTGTACAGCCGGGCCCAGAGTGTCATGGGCGGCACGTCACAGATCCAGCGCAATCTGGTGGCGGGGCGGATCCTGGGGTTGCCGGCATCGTGACGCCTACGAACTCACCCCGGAACTGGTCGTCGAGGCGGACGGGCCCATCCGGTTGGTCCGACTGAACCGCCCGGAACAGCTCAACGCCACCAACCACGGGCTGCATCGCGGGCTGGCCGAGGTATTCCCACAGATCGATGCGGACGACGACGCCCGGGCCATCGTGCTGACCGGGAACGGCCGAGCCTTCTCGGCGGGTGGTGACTTCGCGTACCTCGACGAGCTGAGCAAGCGATGCCGGATCGACGACGCGAGACGCTTGACCCACGGCAAGCAGATCGTCACCGGCATGGTGCGGTGCCGGGTGCCGATCGTGGCGGCGGTGAACGGTCCGGCGGTCGGGCTGGGGTGCAGCCTGGTGGCGCTCTCCGACATCGTGTACATGGCCGAGAGCGCCCACCTGGCCGACCCGCACGTCATGATCGGCCTGGTCGCGGCGGACGGGGGACCCGGTGACCTGGCCGCTTCTCACCAGTCTCCAGCTGGCCAAGGAGTACACGCTGACCGGCGACCGGATCCCGGCCCGTCGGGCCGCGGAGATGGGGCTGGTGAACCACGTGTGTGCCGACGACGAGGTGCTGGAGCAGGCGGTGGCCTGCGCCCACCGGATCGCAAAGCTCCCCCGCCAGGCGGTGGAGGACACCAAGCGCATCCTCAATCTGCACCTCGAGCGGGCCGTGGTGGCCACCCTGGACTTCGCCCTCGCCGCCGAGGACCGATCCTTCACCTCCTCCGAGCTCCGGGCGAACCTCGATCGCCTCCTCGCACCCGGGGAGGATCGGTCCTGACGGGTAGGGAAACCCGGTGGCCGGCCCCCCGGAACTGTATTCTCAACGTGAGGAGATGAGGTATTCCGCGATGGAGATAGGCGCATTTCCACATCCGGGAGTAGGGTCCGTCCGATGACGAAGAACGAATCGGCGGCCGAGGCGGCCAAAGATCGACCATGGCGTCAGCCGTCGGGAGTTGGCCGTCGCCAGGTCGCTCGACTCGGCCAGGGCCCGGGCGGAGAGCCGCCTGCAGCGGTTCCTGGACGCTGCGTTGGAGCTGATGAAGGAAGGGGAGCCCGGGAAGGACTTCACCGTGCAGGAGGTCGTCGAGCGGTCGGGGCAGTCGCTCCGCCTCTTCTACCAGTACTTCGGGGGCAAGCACGAGCTGCTCCTGGCGCTGTTCGAGGAGTCCGTGCGCTCGACCACCGAGTTCCTCCGCGAGCGCATCGCCGACGAAGAGGACGCCCTGGCAGCGGCTCCGTCGCTTCGTGGTGGAGTACCACCGTCTCTGTCGGCCACCCCAGAGCGGCGAGAGCCTGGAACGGATCCCGAACGCGTGGATGATGGCGGACTTCGCGCAACAGCTGCTCACCAGCCATCCACCGAAGCGGCCCTGGCGTTCGCGCCGCTCGTCACCCTGTTCAGCGAGGTGTTCGATGACGCCGCCGCCACCGGCTCCCTCCGGCCGGGACTGCGGCGGAGCACGATTGCGGGGATGGTCCTCGAGGCGGTCATGTTCAACACGTTCTCCGCGACGATCGCGGGCACCTCCATCCGGCCCGAGGGCGCCGATCCGGCCGAGGAGCTCTGGGATCTCATCCTCCACGGTGTGGGCGCAGAGGATGCGGGGTAGGACTTTCTCCGACCTGCAGAATTGAGATCCTGTCTGGCAGGAACGGTGTTCTGCGACCGCCCGGGAGCGAACCGGCGAACCTGTCGGCGTTCCGAAAGGCCGGGCCTCCGCCCGACGGGTCCTCCGTCGGGTCCAGGCCGAACCCCTGCCTCCACCCGGTGAACCTCCGACTGGGCGGCTGCGTCTGGGCTACTCGGCCGATGGCCCGGGCGCCTGATGGCGGAGACGAATGGCGGGCTCTTGCCCCTCGGCGCGGTCAGAGGGGCGTCATGACCGGTAATGCCGCCCGGGAGATGGCCTCGGTGCCGAGAGCCTTGGTGAGGGTCGCGGCGGTACCGAACAGCCCGTCGAGCGCCAGCGTCCGGCGGACGTAGCGGTGCAGGGCGTGCTCCGTGGTGAAGCCGATCCCGGCCAGGACCTGTTGGCAGTGGCGGGCCGCCGTTCGGGCCTGACGTCCCCCCGTCGCCTTGGCCATGGCGGCCGTCTCGGGCGAGCCGTCGAGCCACGCGGCGTCAACTAGAGCGCCGGCCATCTCGACGGCTACGAGGGTATCGGCCAGCCGGTGCCTCACCGCCTGGAACGAGCTGATCGGTCGCCCGAACTGGATCCGAGCCAGGGCGTGCTCACGGGCCAGCTCGAGCATGGTCCGGGATGCACCGATCAGCTCGTGGGCGATGGCCAGGCGCCCGAGGGCCAGGGCCCGGGCCCAGTCGCAGCCCGCCCGCGGCTCGACCCTCGGTGCCGATGCCGTCGGCGGTCACCTCCAGCAGGGCCAGACTCGGATCGATGCCCTCCACGACGGCGGAGGGCAAGGGACGCCGTGGGCACCGTGAACGTGACGATGTCGTCGCCGGCCGTGGATACGACGAGGGCGGACTCCAGGTCGGCCAGGATGCCGGGCGCCAGCCCGTGCACCCGGAGGCCATGGTCGTGAACGGTGCCCGGTGGGTCGGCGCGGCCGACGGCCGGCAGCACGACCCCGGTCCCGGGCGATCTCGGGATGCCGAGGGCGTGGGTCACGACATGTCCGAGGGCGGAGGAGGTGGAGTTGCCGGCCCCCTGGAGCTCGAAGAGCACCGAGATGGCCGCCCGTGGATCGGTGGCGAGGGCCTCGTGCCATCCCGACTCGTCGAGCGCGGCGTCGAGGGCACCGCCGGTGTGCCGGTCGGTGGCGTGGCGCAGGGTCCGTTCGAACAGCTCGAGGTCCCCGTCGTCCATCAGCGGTCGTCTCCCAGATCGAGCAGGCGACGAGCGATGATGTTCCGCTGGATCTCGGAGCTTCCCCCGTAGATCGATGCGGCACGGGAGTAGAGGTACTCGGTGCGCCATCGGCCACTGTCCGGGTCGTCACCCACCGTCACCTCGGGGGCCAGCACCTCGGCGACCAGGTCGAACACCGCCTGCTCGGTCGTGGCCAGGAGGACCTTGTCGATCGAGGTCTCGGCGCCGAGGTGCTCGCCGTTCGCCATCCGGTGCTGCGTGGCCCGCGATCTGGCCCGGAAGGAGCCGAGGAGCTGGATGACCTCGCCCAGCCTGACCGGATCGAGCGAACCGGGCGGGGCGATGGCCACGAGCTCCCCCAGCCGTCGGTGGAGGAAAGCGGCACGGTGCCATAGCGACGTGCTCCGTTCGTAGGGAAGGAGGTCCATGGCCACGGCCCACCCGTCCCCCACCTGGCCGAGCGTGCGGTCGAAGGGGACGTGGACGTCGTCGAAGAACACCTCGGCGAACTCCTCGCTCCCGTGCATGGTCCCGATCGGGCGCACGGTGATGCCGGGGGCGTCCATGTCGGCGAAGATCGCGGTGATGCCCTTGTGGGCGGACTCCGGGGAGCCCGTCCGGGTGAGGAGGACGCAGCGCTGCGCGTACTGGGCCAAGCTGGTCCATACCTTCTGTCCCGTGACTCGCCAGCCCTCATCGGTCCGCACCGCCCGGCAGGACAGCGAGCCCAGGTTGCTGCCGGTACCAGGTTCGGAGAATCCCTGGCACCAGGTCTCCTCCCCCCGCAGCAACAGAGGGACCATAGTGGCGGCCAGCTCGGGCGGGGCGTAGTCGATCATGGTGGGGGCCAGAACCTCGGTCATCGAGTACAAGCCCGGCGCGATGAGGTCCCGGGCCGTCAGTGCCTCGCCGAGGTAGGCGCGCATCAGCGTCGATCCGGCCAGGCCACCGACGCGTTCGGGCCACCCGAAGCGCATCCAGCCGGCGTCGAACGTCAGCCGTTTGACTTTGGCCACCTGGGCCATCTGTTCGTCGAGCGTTCCGCTTCCCCGGTACTCGACGGCGAGCTCGTCCCGGTGGTCGTCGAGCCAGGCGTCGAGGGACGTCCGGAATCCGTCGAGGTCGATGACCGGGACCACCGCCCGGGTCATGAGACCGTGGGCTGGGGGCGGCTGGGGTCGTGGGCCCGACCCGAGTCCCGGGCCCCGCTCTTGCGCAGGAAGGTCATGGTCCGGGTGTGGAGGCGCCACCCTTCTGCGGTACGCCGGTAGGTGTCGGTGTAGTACCCGATCCGCATGTCATGGTTGGTCTGGTCGACGAAGCAGAGCGGCTGCTGGCCGGTGCCGGCGTCGCCGTCGAGATCCAGGACCGGGGGGCCCACCAGGAACAGGCCCTTCGGTGCGGCGGCGACGAGCGTCGGGAAGTCGGCGAGACGGTAGGTGTCCCCGAACGCGCTGTAGGTGCCGTCCGGGGTGAAGATGTCGACCACCGCGTCGACATCGTCCTTGGTCATGCCGAGGGCGTACCGGGCCAGTAGCTGCTCGAGTTCGATCACGTCGGCGACGGGGAGCTCACCCATGCCTGGCCCTCCTCGTGGCGGCGGCCCGGGGCACGGGCAGGCCGGACCGGTCCGATGGGGAGCATCGATCCCTGGAACTGCGGCCCGGTCCTGTGCCCGGTTGCGGTGGGGTCGCCATGTCGGACGACGATAACGAAGTTCTCTCAAATCGGCAATCATGCTGGCGCACCCCGGTCGGCACGGCCATTGGGGTCCTGACAAGGCGTGGCGGACCTGCTCGCCGGACCGAGTTGGGTGAGGGCTCATCCTCCATTCCCGAGGGCCCGTCAGACCCGTTCGAGCCAGATGCTCCCTCCGGGATTGCGGTCCCACTTCGGCCACTGTTGCGCGACCTCGGGGCGATGAAACGTTGCCAGGTAGTGGTTCCAGAGTCGGATCCGATACCCGGCGTTCGCCTGCAGATATGAGCGAAGGATGTACGCCTCGTTCCATCCTCTCCCCTCGAGCACCCACGGCTCGGGGTAGTCGAAGGGATAGAAGATGTCGTGGAAGTGGACGAGGACGCCCGCCGGAAGCCTCGGCAGCACCTCGAAGATGAGCAGGTTGACATCGCTGCCGACCTTGGAGACGTGGGACGAGTCGATGAACAGGACGTCACCCGCCTCCAGACTGCCGATCACGTCCTTCGTGACGTCCTGCAGTGGTGAGGCGATTATCTCGGCACGGGTTCGGTCGCCGCACCGAAGTAGTGAGTTGAGCCGTTCGGGATAAGGCTCGATGAAGGTGCAGAGCATCTCGCCATTGAGGTTGCGTTCGTTGGTATCGAGAATCAGCGCGGAGGAGTGGCCGGATCCGATCTCGATGATCCGCTTCGGCCGCAGCCATCGGAGTATCGAGTGGAGGGCAACGGCGTCGCCGTGACCGAAGAAGTCGTTCTGGAAATAGTACCGGTAGCCTTCCGAGGCCACCTCGGGAAACGTCGCTTCGTTGGCGAACGGCGCCAGGGTCCGCACCAGCTCTCTCTGTGCCTTGTCCGCAACGTCGACCTCGAGAAGGTCGTCATCTCGGTCAAAGATCTGCTTCCGGCGCTGCCTCACCGCATCGAGCGATGGGAGAGGTGAGTAGTAGTGCCCTGGAGGCCAGGGAAGTTCGCGCATCGGCGCCACCTCGCCGTTGAGGGATGCCACCTCGCTGGTGAGGGACCCGACCTCGCCGTTGAGGGATGCCACCTCGCTGGTGAGGGACCCGACCTCGCCGTTGAGGGATGCCACCTCGCTGGTGAGGGACCCGACCTCGCCGTTGAGGGATGCCACCTCGCCGTTGAGGGATGCGACCTCGGCCGCGAGGCCGTCTCGCTGCTCGAGAAGTCGTCGGAGCGGGGGAAGCCTCCTTCCTGCCCGGCTCTTCATGGACATTCCCACAGCTCCGTTCTTCGGCAAATCCCACCAATCGGCTCCGCAACGCGCCGTCCAACGCTTCGGGCTGTGACCAAGGCTAACTGAGCTCGGAAGCCGTTCCGAGGACTCATCTGATGCCGCGGGCACTGTCGCATCGAGCGCGATCTCGATTGGGCACCGCTGGGTTCGTGCCGAGTCCGTCGACGTACGGTGCCGTCCGGACGACGCACCCTCGTAGCATCCGCATCTCTGGGGGCCAAGAATCGCGTCCGTCACGTGCCCAGGGACGATCCGGACCTGATTGATTGCGCGCACAACAATGTGGGAGAAATACCGTGAGTGGTGGCTGCGGTCTGGGCGAAGTGGGCCCCGGTCAACCGAGTTGTGTCGGCCGCCCCATACTGGTGGCGGGTTCGATGGCGGAGGATTTCGACAGGGGGATGCCTGAGACAGCGACGGTGACCGGTGACGCCGTGGCGCGGCCCTCGAGGGCCTGGTAGCCCTCCACCGGGCGAAGGTTCGTGAGCGAAGGAGCGTGCATGACTGGACCAACCACCGACGTGTGGGCCGTGATGTCGACGGCCCGGACGATGCGTCGGTTCACCGATGAGCCGGTGGACGACATGACCTTGACCAGGTGCCTCCAGGCTGCGACGTGGGCGCCTTCTGGCGCGAACGCGCAGAGATGGAGATTCGTCGTCCTCCGGTCCCCTGAACTGCGCGCCACCGTGGCGGATGCGGCGGCTCGTGCGCTGGAGGTGATCGAGCCGGTCTATGGGATGACTCGTCCCGCCGATGACGACGACAGTCGCAGGGCACGCACCGACCGGGCCACGTACGAGCTTCACGACCGGGCCGGTGAGTTCACCTCGGTCCTGTTCACCCAGATGCGCTTCCCGACGGCATCGGAGCTCCTCCTCGGGGGATCGATCTTCCCGGCGATGCAGAACTTCCTGCTGGCGGCGCGCGCCTTGGGGGTCGGGGCGTGTCTCACCAGCTGGGCGTCGTACGGAGGCGAACGGTTGCTCCGGGAGGCTGTCGGTGTGCCCGATGACTGGATGCTCGCCGGTCACATCGTCGTGGGCTGGCCCCGGGGGAATCACGGGCCGGTGCGTCGCCGCCCACTTCGCGAGGTCGTGTTCCTCGACCACTGGGACACACCGGCGGAGGCGATCATCGGTGACGGCCCGATTCCGACCGCATCCTGACGCCCGACCGGTCGGTGGCGTCCGGCCCGGCGGGCGGGTCCGGACAACCCGGACTCTGCTTGGCAATCCAGTTGAGAACCCGGAAGTAATCTTCTACTATGGCGAGAATTGCGCTCTGCAGCTGGAGTAGGGGCGCGTCGGGTCGATGCCTTGACGGGGTCGGGGATCCCACTCGGATCGCAGCCCGTCGGCGAAGGACGGATGAAAGGGGTCGCATGACGGTACTGACGGTCCAGAGGCTGGGCGAGAGTGTCGGGGCCGCCGTGGTCGGTGTGGACCGCGAGCAGCTGCTGGGCGACGACCGGGTGCCCGGATGGTGTCTCGACGAACTCGAGGCCCACGGGGTCCTCGTCTTCAAGGACCTCCACATCGACGACGCCACACAGGTGGCCTTCAGCAAACTGCTCGGCAAGGTCGAAGTGTTTGCCCACAGCGATCCACCGGAGATCTTCCGAGTCACGCTCGACCCGTCGAGGAATCCTGCCGCCGCCTACCTACGCGGTACCTTCGACTGGCATATCGACGGATGCACCGACGACGTCCCGATCATGGCCACGGTGCTCAGCGCGCACGAGGTCGCCGTATCAGGGGGCGAGACCGAGTTCGCCAGCTCCTACGAAGCCTACGAAAGCCTCGAACCCGAAATGCGGGAACGGGCCCGATCGATGCGAGTGGTACACACCTTCGAGGCCGCGCAGCGGCTGTCGAATGACCGTCCCTCGGAGAAGGAGCTGGCGATGTGGCGGACCCGACCGGCCAAGGAGCATCCACTGGTGTGGAAGCACCGGTCCGGCCGTCGGTCGCTCGTCATCGGGGCCACCGCCGACCACGTCGCCGGCATGGACCTCGACGAAGGGCGGGCTCTGCTGGCCGAACTACTGGAGACGTCGACGGCCGCCGAGCGGGTCTACCGCCACCACTGGGAGGTGGGTGACATGGTCATTTGGGACAATCGAGGGGTACTGCACCGCGCCCTGCCCTACGATGCCGCCTCGCCCCGTGACATGCACCGTTGCACATTGGCCGGCGACGAAGTCATCCAGTGACCGGTCACCGCATCGACGGCGTCGCACCCGATGGTCGACGCTGGGATCACCTCGAGACGGAAGGGGGTCGGAGTGGACGTCTCAGCTGACCGAGAGCGCATCCCGCCCCTACCGCCGAAGGAGTGGCCACCCGAGATGCGGGAGGCACTCGCTGCCCTCCGACCGGCGAACCCCCGTCACCCCTTCCCGGTACGGGAACCAGGTCGTCCGAAAGGGTTGAACGCACTGGGGACACTGGCCCAGCATCCACAGCTGGCTCGCGCCTTCCACACCTTCAACGGCCACATCCTGTTCGGTTCGACGCTGTCACCGCGGCAACGAGAGCTGCTGGTGCTCCGAGTGGCGGCGGTCCGCCGGGCGGCCTACGAATGGAAACAGCACGTCGTGCTGGCCGGTGACGCCGGCATCACGCCCGACGAGGTCGCCCGGATCGCCGACGGGCCGGACGCCACCGGCTGGTCGGCGGTCGACCGGGCCATGGTCGGCTCCGTGGACGAACTGCTGGCCGACGCCAGGGTGGCCGATGACACCTGGGAGGTGCTCGCCACCGAACTCGAGGTCGAGCAGCTGATGGACCTGGTCTTCACCGTCGGGGCCTACGACGCCCTGGCCATGGCCTTCCGCTCCTTCGGCGTGCAGCTCGACGCCGACCTGGAGTGAGAACGTAATTCTCTTTTTGAAAGATTCATGATATCGTAGGCCGACGGCCCGACAGGAGGACAACCACATGGCGCACTTCCCCAAGCCAGTCGAGGGAAGCTGGACAGAGCACTATCCGGAGCTCGGAACGGGTTCCGTCGACTACTCCGATTCGATCTCGCCCGAGTTCTACGAGCTCGAGCGGGAGGCGATCTTCACGAAGACGTGGCTCAACGTCGGCCGGGTGGAGCAGATACCCCGGACCGGCCGGTACTTCACCAAGGAGCTCCAGTGCGCCGGGACCTCGGTGATCATCGTTCGGGACAAGGAGGGCGGGGTGCGGGGATTCCACAACATCTGCCGGCACCGCGGCAACAAGCTGGTGTGGAACGACTACCCCCGGGAGGAGACCAGCGGGACCTGCCGGCAGTTCACCTGCAAGTACCACGGGTGGCGTTACGACCTCGACGGCTCGCTGACCTTCGTCCAGCAGGAATCGGAGTTCTTCGACCTCGACAAGTCCGACTTCGGCCTGGTGCCCGTTCAGACCGAGGTGTGGGAGGGATTCATCTTCGTCAACCTCGATCCCGACAACACCACGTCGGTCAAGGAGTACCTCGGGGGCCTCGGAGCCGGCATCGAGGGTTACCCGTTCGGGGAGATGACCCAGGTCTACAAGTACCGGGCCAATGTCGGTAGCAACTGGAAGCTCTTCATCGACGCGTTCGCGGAGTTCTACCATGCCCCTGTCCTCCACGCCAAGCAAGCCACCGACGAGGAGTCGCGCAAGCTGCAGGGCTACGGATTCGAGGCCCTCTCCTATGGGATCGACGGCCCCCACGGCATGGTCTCGTCATGGGGGGGCATGTCCCCGCCCAAGGACCCGAGCATGGTCAAGCCGATCGAGCGGGTGCTGCAAAGCGGCCTCTTCGGTCCCTGGCACCGCCCGGACATCGACGGACTCGACGACCTGCCCGAAGGACTCAACCCGGCCCGGAACTCGGCGTGGGGCGTGGACTCCTTCGTCTTCTTCCCCAACTTCATGCTGCTGGTCTGGGCCCCGGGGTGGTACCTGACCTACCACTACTGGCCGACGTCGTACAACACCCACATCTTCGAGGGAACCCTCTACTTCGTCCCGCCGAAGAACGCCACCGAGCGACTGCGCCAGGAGCTGGCCGCGGTCACGTTCAAGGAGTACGGACTGCAGGACGGGAACACGTTGGAGGCGACCCAGTCGATGATCGAGTCGAGGGCGGTCACGCAATTCCCGCTCAACGACCAGGAGATCCTGCTCCGCCATCTCCACAAGACGGCCCGGAAGTACGTTGCCGCCCACCAGAAGAGCGATTCGCCGGCCGACGTGTCGGCCGTATCCTGACCGAGGAGACCCCATGACCACCTCATTGCCCCCCGAGTTCGTCGACCTCGTTCCGTTCTCGGACTGGTGTCTCCGTACGGAGGCCGAACGGTACGCCAAGAGGCTGTCGAGCTCGATGGACGAGATGCAGACCTTCTACGACGCGGCGTTCCCCCGGTTGGCGGACGCCTTGGCCTACCTTGACCAGCTCGAGTTCCACTCGCTGCCGCCGGAAGCCGACCAGCTGTTGCTGCTGTGCTACTCGCTGGTCAACATCTCCTTCCCGATCGAGGTGTGGCGCCAGGCCAGGGTGCCCGACAGCGGCGCCGCCGCCATTGACGTGATCGTCGAGCCAGCGGTCTGAGGCCAGTCGTCGGTCGCCAGGCGACGCGGGACCCGGCAAGGAAAGGAAGGTCACCGTGCGGATCGGCGTGATGGTGGGCCCCGAACGGGGCCGTTACGGCACCAAGGTCGAACGGCTGCTGGCTGACGCACAGTGGGCCGAGGGAGCCGGACTGGCGACACTCTGGATCCCGCAGATTCCCGACGACTTCGACGCGTTGACCGCGGCCACCCTCATCGGGTCGCAGACCACGCGGGTCGAGATCGGCACGGCGGTGGTGCCGGTCCAGCCGCGCCACCCCATCGCCCTCGCCCAGCAGGTCCTGTCCACACAGACCGTCTGCGGGGGGCGCCTGACCCTGGGGCTCGGAGTGTCCCACCACTGGGTGATCGACGAGATGCTCGGGCTGCCCTACGAGCGACCAGTACCCACCATGCGCGCCTATCTCGACGTGCTCGACCAGGCGCTGGCCGGACCCGGCCCGGTCGACGTCGAGAACGAGATGTTCCGGGTACACAATCCTCTCGACATCACCGACGCCGGCCCGACTTCGGTGATGATCGCCGCCCTGGGGCCGATGATGTTGCGCCTGGCGGGGGAGAGGACCGACGGCACCATCCTGTGGTTGGCCGACGAGAGGGCGATCGGTTCGCACATCGCCCCGACCATCTCGGCCGCGGCGGAGGGTGTCGGCCGCCCACCTCCCCGCATCGTGGCCGGGGTCCCGGTGTGTCTGTGCCGCGACGACGAAGTCGAGGTCGCCGTGGAGCGAGCCAACCGGGTGCTGTCGGAGTCGGAGGTGTCCCCGAACTACCAGAAGCTCCTCGATCGGGGCGACGCACGTAGCGTGGGCGACATCCTGGCGGCGGGTGGTGAGGCCGCCGTCGAGAAGCGTCTCCGATCGTTCGCCGACTCGGGGGCCACCGATGTGTCCTTGCGGGTGGTCCCCATCGGTGGCACCCGCGAGGAGAAACTGGCCTCGGCGTGGCGCACCCGCGAGTACATCGCGTCGCTGACCGGAACGATCTGACGGTGACCAGGGGTGTTCCGGCGTTTCGGCGGCGCCCACACCCGGGCACCCGGTGACACCCTGCGGCGAGAGGAGGACCATGGACGAGTCCGAGCAACTTCGAGCGGCCCGCGCCGTGCGCCGGGCCATGCTGGGTGATGCCTACGTCGACGGGATGGTCGCAGATCCCGATCCGGCAGCCGGCGGGTTCCAGGACTACCTGACGTCGATGGCCTGGGGGGTGTGGGCGCGTGCCTGGACCGCTGTCGTCCCGCGATCGAGGCCTCCTGGTCCTCGCCATGACCGCCGCACTCGGTCGCATGGAGGAGTTCGGCCTGCACGCCGGGGCCACGGACCGGACCGGTGTCACCGACGAAGAGCTCGACGAGCTGCTGTTCCAGATCGCGGCGTACTGCGGCGCACCGGCGGCGCTGGCCGCCCGGCGGGAGATCCGGACCGTCCGGGAACAACGGGGTGAGCGGTCGTGACCGGGCAGAACGTAGGGTTCATCGGGCTCGGCAACATGGGCGGCGCGGTCGGCGTCGAACCTGGTGCAGGCGGGCCATTCCGTGGTGGCCCACGACGTGGCCGGACCGGAGCGGGCCCCGTCGGGGTCGACCGCTGTGCCCAGCGTGGCCGACGTAGCAAGGAGGGCCCAGGTCATCGTCCTCAGTCTTCCCGACGGGCAGGCTTCCGAAGAGGTCTCCCGTCAGATTCTCGGCACCGTCGACCGTCTCGCCACGCACGTGGTGGATACCTCGACGGTCGGCGTCGGGTCGGCCTCCACCACGGCCGACCGAGTGGCGGAGGCCGGTCTGGCCTACATCGATGCGCCGGTGTCGGGGGGCGTGGCCGGGGCCCGGGCCCGCACGCTGACGGTGATGTATGCCGGTTCCGACGCCGCCTGCCTCCGGGTGGAACCGGTGCTGGCCGGGCTGAGCGACCGGCGCCACCGGGTCGGCGATCGGCCCGGGATGGCCCAGGCGGTCAAGTTGGCCAACAACTTCCTGTCGGCGACGGCGCTGGCGGCGACGAGCGAGGCAATCGCCTTCGGGCGATCCGTCGGGCTCGACATGGCCACCATGCTGGAGGTGCTCGACACATCGAGCGGCAGGAGCGCAGCCACGAGTGACAAGTTCCCGAACCACGTGCTGACCGGGCGTTTCGACTCCGGCTTCACCAACTCGCTGATGGCCAAGGACCTGCGGCTCTACCTGCACGAGGTCGGGGAGTGGGGTGGCGCCTCCTCGATAGGGGCGGTGACCGGATCCGTGTGGGAGCGGTTCGCCACCTCAGAGCCGGGTGCCGACTTCACCCGCATCTACCCGTTCGTAGCGGGAGCCTGACGGCACCACCCGGCGCGACCGGGCCTCGCTCGGCTGATCCGGTCAGCGGGCGGCGATCTCCAGCAGGGCGTCGGCCACCCGGCGTGGTTCGGTGATCATGAGGTCGTGTCCCGTATCGATGTCCCAGAGGCGTCCCTCGGCGCGGGCCCGGTCCATGAGGCCGAGGTCTCGAGTCGCCAGGGTGGAGGTGCATACGACGTGGTATTGCGGGATCGCCCACAGGGGCTCCTCGTGGGTCAGCTCGAGGGGCTGCTCGAAGCACTTCCACGGATGGCCGGTCAGACGCTCATCCATCCAGGCCATCGTCGTCGGGGTCGGTCACGCCGTAGAAGGCGCTGGCGCCCGGCGCCGGGAGCAGGACGAGTTCGGTCCCCTCGACCACCTGGCCGAGTGGACGCGTCATCTGGATGACTGGCCCGGCCACGTCGACCAGCGACTGGCCGTTGACCGGGTTTGCCGCGTCGAGATAGACCAGGGCGCCCACTCGTTCGACGGCTCGGTCGGCCGCGCCGGTGATGACCATGCCTCCGTAGCTGTGGCCCACGAGGAGCACGTCCGTCAGGTCTTCGTACCGCATCACCTGGGTGATGTCGTGGATATGGACGTCGAGATCGACAGCGGGGCTCAGCAGGTGTGATCGTTCACCGAGTCCGGTCAGGGTGGGCGTGTGGACGGCGTGTCCGGACGACCGGAGGATCCGGGCCACGTCCCGGTAGCACCATCCGCCATGGCCACCACCGTGGACTAGGACGAACGTTGCCATCGGTGCTCCTCTTCTGCTTTCGGATGCGTACACCTGGTGGTGAGGCCGCAGTGGTATCAGGTGGGTTGCTCATGTCGGTAGATCTGGCCGCCCTTCATGACGAAGCACACCGATTCGGTGACCGTGATGTCGGTGAGGGGGTCGCCAGGCACGGCGACGATGTCAGCCAGGAGGCCCTCCTCCAGGCGTCCCCGGTCCTCGACGTCGATCAGCTCGGCGGCCACCGTGGTGGCGGAGCGAATGGCCTGCAGTGGGGTCATGCCCCGGTCGACCAAGGCGACGAGCTCCTTGGCGTTCCGGCCATGGGGGATGGCCGGGGCATCGGTTCCGCACGCGATGCGGGCGCCGCGTTGGATGGCTTTGGTGATGGTCTGTCTGGCCAGGGGGAATACCTCGGACGCTTTGGCCTGAAGCTCGGGGGCGGCGTGGGACACGTCCATGCCGTCGGCCAGGTAGGTGGTGGCCACGAGGAAGGTGTCGCGCCCGATGAACAGATCGAGCGTCTCGTCGCTCATCAGCGAACCGTGCTCGATGCAGTCGATGCCACGACTCGACGGCCACCCGGATGGCCTCGTCCCCGTGGCAATGCGCCGCCACCTTCAGACCGGCCCGGTGGGCCTCGTCGACGATGGCCTCCAGCTCCTCGGTGGAGTACTGGCGGGCGCCGGCGGGGCCGGTGTGGGACATCACCCCGCCCGATGCGCTGACCTTGATGACCTTGGCCCCGTACTTGATCTGGTAGCGGACGGCCTTGCGCACCTCGGAGACCCCGTTGGCGATCCCCTCCTCCACGGTGAGGGGCAGGACGTGGGGGGCGAAGGCCTGGAACATGGTGGGGTCGAGATGGCCCCCGGTCGGGGCTGATGGCATGCCCGGCCGGGACGATCCGCGGTCCTTCGAACCAGCCCATGTCGATGGCCTTCATCAGGGCCACGTCGAGCAGGAGACCGCCGGTCTGGACGAACAGCCCGAGATTGCGCACGGTGGTGAATCCGGCGCGGAGGGTCCGGCGAGCGTTGGCGGCGCCCCGCAGCGTCCTCAGGGCGGGGTCCTCCTGCACCGGGACCAGCGGGACTGGCATGGTTGGGGCCGCCCATCAACAGGTTGACCTCCATGTCCATCAGTCCCGGAAGCAAGGTGGCATCCCCGAGGTCGATCGCGACCGCCTCGGCCGGCACCGACGACGGGCGAGACTGCGACGATGCGCCCATCGTCGACGAGGAGGTTGCCCGGCTCGACCACCCGTCCCGCCGGTCGACGTCCAGCATGCGGGCACTGACCAGATGGGTGGGGGGCTGCGGTGTGCGTGGTCGTGCCATGTCGGCTCCTTGGGACGGGATAGCGACGTTGTCCGCCCAGCGCCATCCAGTTTCCGTCGGGCGTGAGCGAATTACCGTAGCAAAGGGCCGGAAACGGGACCGGGCTCCACGGTCGCGTCCCTCGATGACGTCGCGGGTCCGGTCATGAGGGGAGATACTCGATGGGCGGGCGAGAATGAGATTCTCATCCGGTGCTAGGATGCCTCCGGTGAGGGCAGGATCAGTTCTCCCGGGCCAGGTCGGCCGGCGTGACCGAGCGCAGCCGAGGTCCTGCGCCGCCACGGCTTCCACCCCCTCCGGGTGAAGCAGGTGGTGCAGGAGACCGAGGACACCCGGTCGTTCGTCGTGGACGGTGCCTGAGGACCTCCGCGAGGCCTTCCGGTACCGGCCAGGCCAATTCTGCACGTTCCGGGTGCACATCGGGGACGACGGAGCACACCCGCTGCTACTCCATGTCGAGCGCGCCCGAGACCGACGACGACCTGACCGTCACCGTCAAACGAGTGCCGGGCGGAGTCGTCTCCAATTGGCTGGTCGACCAGGTGTCCGAGGGCGATCTCCTCGAGGTCACCCGGCCTTCGGGGAACTTCTGTGTCCGCCGGGGGGAGCGACCCATCATCTGCTTCTGCGGAGGCAGCGGCATCACGCCGGTGATGTCCATCGCCAAGAGCGTGTTGGCGGCGTCGCACCGGCCGGTGCGCCTGCTGTACGCCAACCGGGATTCGAACTCGGTGATCTTCGACGGCCCCCTCGAAGCTCTGCAGGCGCGGTATCCGGCGCGGTTCGAGGTACGGCACCACCTCGACCCTGAAGGCGGCTTCCTCGACGAGTCGGCCGTCGAGGCGTTCGTCGGCGGCTGTCTCGATGCCGACTTCTACGTCTGCGGCCCCGGTCCGTTCATGGACCTGGTCGAGCGATCCCTCCTCGGACTGGGTGTCGAACCGGGGTCCATCGCCATCGAGCGGTTCGTGACGGCAGATGCGCCGGCACCGGTACCGTTGGCCGACTCGCAGCAGGCCGATTTTCCCGAGGCGATCGCACTGATCCTTCGCGGGAAGAAGCATGAGATCGCCTACCGCCCCGGGGACACCGTCCTCGAGACGGCCCGCCGGGCCAACGTGCCGGCGCCGTACTCCTGCGAGGCCGGGAACTGCGCCACCTGCATGGCGCTGGTACAGGAGGGCTCGGTGACCATGCGGGTCAACGATGCCCTGACCCCGGACGAGGTGGGGGAGGGGTGGGTCCTGACCTGCCAGTCGCTACCCACGAGCCGTTCATTGACCATCGAGTACGAACCACTCTGACGCCGCCGGCCGTCGGCCGGCGATCGACCCGATCGAATCGGGGCGGGAATCAGATTCTTTTGACCAGAGAACCGGATCTTCATAGGATGGGCCCGGGAGCGAGCCGGCGGGTCGGTTCCGGGGTCGAGCGGGGACGGCGCAGGAGTCGAAGGGAGGCATGGATGCCCATCATTGGGAGGACGATCGCAGCCGAGGAGGCCATCGGATGAGCGCTCGGCCCGTGGCCATCGTGACCGGCGCCGGCTCGGGTATCGGACGGGCCATTGCCACCCGTCTGGCCCATGACGGCTGCCGTGCGGTCGTGCTGGACCTCGACCAGCAAGCGGCCGAGAAGGTCGCCGCCGAGATCGTCGAGCAGGGTCTGGAGGCGGTGGCCCTGGGCGGTGTCGACGTGTCCGACCGGGCCCAGGTGAACGCGGCGGCGGACCGGGTGCGAACCGAGGTGGGCCCGCCGCTGGTGCTGGTCAACAACGCGGGGATTCCCGGTTTCAAGGCCTTCCTCGACATCACCGACGAGAAGTGGAATCGGATCATGGAGGTCAATCTCAACGGCCCGTTCTACTTCTGCCAGGCGGTCGTACCCGACATGATCGAGGCCGGTTGGGGACGGATCGTCAACATCTCGTCGTCCAGCGCGCAGTCCGGTCAGCCCTACATGATCCACTACGTCACGTCCAAGGCCGGTCTGATCGGGTTCACCAAGGCGCTGGCCCTGGAGCTCGGTCCCCACGGCATCACCGTCAACACCATCCCCCCCGGCTTCGTCGACACTCCGATGCTGCGCGGATCCGAGCAGCGGGGCCTCCTCGGCGGGACGGTGGACGAGACCGCCGAGCGGACGCCGGTGCGGCGCGCCGGCACGCCCGAGGACATCGCCCACGCCTGTTCGTTCCTCGTTTCGGAGGGAGCCAGCTATGTGACCGGACAGGTGATCGGCGTCAACGGGGGCCGTAACACCTGAGCCCGACGGAGTGCCGGGCAGCGGTCGCGGGGGCGGGCAGTAAGGTATCTTCTGCACCAGCGAAAACCCCATTCTCGGAGACGACATGCTCGATACCAACGATCTAATTCTCATCAGCGTGGATGACCACATAATCGAGCCCCCGGACCTCTTCGTCCACCACCTCGACGCCAAGTACCAGGACCGGGCGCCCAAGCTCGTCCGAAACGACGAGGGCTCGGACGTCTGGACGTTCGGGGAGGTCGTCATGGAGACCGCGGCGCTGAACGCCGTGGCCGGTCGCCCGAAGGAGGAGTACGGACTGGAACCGCAGAGCCTCGACGAAGTCCGTCCCGGGTGCTACGAGGTGAACGAACGGGTCAAGGACATGGATGCCGGGGGCGTCCTGGCCTCGATGAACTTTCCGTCGTTCCCGACCTTCACCGCCCGAGTCTTCGCCTCGGAGGACCCCGATCTGTCGCTGGCCCTGGTGCGGGCCTACAACGACTGGCATATCGACGAGTGGTGCGGCGCCCAACCGGGCCGGTTCATCCCGATGGCGGTCCCGGTCATCTGGGATCCCGATCAGACCGCCGCCGAGATCCGGAGGACATCCGCCAAAGGGTGCCATTCCCTGAGCTTCACGGAGAATCCCGCCGCGCTGGGCTATCCCAGCTTCCACGACGAGTACTGGGACCCGGTCTGGCGGGCCTGCTGTGACACCGGGACCGTCCTCTCGATCCATCTCGGGTCGTCGGGTCGCCTGTCGATCCCGGCTGTCGACTCGCCGCCGGACGTGATGATCACGCTGCAGCCCATGAACATCCAGTCGGCCGCGGCCGACCTGTTGTGGTCGCGGGTCCTGAAGAACTTCCCCGATCTCCGCGTGGCCCTCTCCGAGGGGGGCACCGGGTGGATCCCGTACTTCCTGGACCGTGTCGACCGGACCTTCGAGATGCACCACGCGTGGACGCTCCAGGACTTCGGCGGCCGGCTCCCGTCCGATGTGTTCCGGGAGCACTTCCTCACCTGCTTCATCAGCGACCCGGTGGGCGTCGAGCTCCGACACAGGATCGGCATCGACAACATGGCTTGGGAGGCGGACTACCCGCACAGCGACTCCATGTGGCCGACCGCCCCCGAGGAGCTCAACGCCGTGTTCGCCGAGTTCGACGTCCCGGACCACGAGATACGGAAGATGACCCACGAGAACGCCATGCGGTGGTACTCGTTCGATCCCTTCGTGCACGTCCCGAAGGAGGAGGCGACGGTGGGCGCCCTCCGTCGGCGGGCCACGGGCCACGACGTGTCGATCATGTCCCGCAGCACCCGGGTGCGGACGCCGGACGAGAAGCTCGAAGGGTTCCGCCGGCGCGCCCGCCGGGCCGTGGCCGCCGAGCGCTGAGCGCTGAGCGGCGCGGACGATGACCGCGCCCGACCGGGGAGACCGGTTCCGGGGGATCTCACGAAGGGTGGGGCTACGGGCCGGCCGGCACCGAGATCGGCTCGCTGCGGGCCAGCAACCACTCCCCGAGCGCGGCGCCGGCGTCGAGGACGTGTCCTTCGGCGATCGTCCGGGCCGCGGTCCCGTCGCCCCGGGCGATGGCGTCGAGCAAGGCGGCATGGTCGGCACGGCTCCGGCGCTCCTGTTCGGGGAAGAGCTCGAAGTAGCTCGAAGGGACCACCCGTACCGCCTGGCGGAGGTAGGTCAGGAGCCGCGGCGAGCCCGACGCCAGGTTGACAGCCCGGTGGAATCGCCGGTTGGCGCCCACGACATCGGGGGAGCCGTCGATGGAGTGAGCCAGCTCGTGCAGCTCCGCCAGCTGGGGCGGGGTGATCCGGGCGGTGGCCCACTCGGCGGCCTTGCCGGCCAACGCCGCCAGGACGGCGAAGTTGTCGACGGCGTCCTCCGGCGTTATCCCGATGACGGTGATCCCGCTGCGGGGGGTTACGGCTACCAGGCCCTCGTAGGAGAGCTCGAGGAGCGCCTCACGCACCGGAGTGCGGCTCGTGCCGAACTCCTCGGTGATGTCGTCCAGGTCGAGCCGCTCCCCGGGCTCGAACTGCCCGGTGAGGATGCGGTCGCGGAGCTCGCGCGCGGCGCGGGATCGCACGGTTCCCCCTATGGATTTGAAATCTGACATATCACATTGTATATTTTAATGCGTCCCAAGGTCAACGAAGGTGATGGTGCGGTCGTGAAACAGATGTCACTGGTGGGTTTCATGCAGGCCGGGAACGCCACGGTCTACGCAGGTTCGTGGCGTCATCCCGCCACCGAGCACGGGTTCCTCACCGCGGGCTACTACGAGAAACTGGGCCGGACGCTCGAAGAGGGCTGCTTCGACATGATGTTCTTCGACGACCGACTGGCCATGCCCGGTATCTACGGCGGATCGGTGGCCGAGGCGGTCCGCCACGGCGCCCGGCCGGTCAAACTCGACCTCAGCATCGTCCTCGGCGTCCTGGCCGGCGCCACCCGCTCGATCGGGCTCGGCGCCACCTACTCGACGACGTACTACTCACCGTTCCACGTGGCCCGGACCTTCGCCACCCTCGACCACCTCACCGGAGGTCGGGCGGCCTGGAACGTGGTGACCTCGGTCAACGACAGCGAGGCCCAGAATTTCGGCGTCAAGCAGGTCCTGGGTCACGATGAGCGCTACGACCGGGCCGACGAGTTCCTCGAGGCCGCCACGGGGCTCTGGGACACCTGGGAGGACGACGCACTGGTGCTGGACCGGGTGAACGGCGTCTTCGCCGATGCCACCAAGGTGCACGAGCTGGACTACGAGGGAGAGTGGTTCTCGGTGCGCGGCCCGTTGACCGTCCCCCGTTCGCCCCAGGGCCGACCGGTCCTGCTCCAGGCCGGCTCGTCGGGGAGGGGCCGGGACTTCGCCGCCCGCTGGGCCGAGGTCATCTTCACCGGCGATCCGAGCCTCGAGGGGGCGCGCCGCCACTACAAGGACCAAAAGGAGCGCATCGGTGAGGACGGACGCGATCCCGACTCGGTGAAGATGCTGCCCATGGCCTACACCGTGGTGGGGGAGTCGACCGCCCACGCCCAGGAGCGCGAGCAGATGTTCCTCCACGACTTCGTCGATCCGATGGCTTCGCTGACGCTCCTCTCCGAGCTGATGAACTACGACTTCTCGGACCTCGAGCTCGATGCGCCCATCACCGACGAGCTCATCGAATCCGTGTCCGGCATCCGGGGGCTCGTGCAGAATCTCCGTACCCACATCGGCGGTGACACCGTCACGTTGGCGGATCTGGCCGGCCACCGGGCCACGCTCCTCCAGGGGCCGCGCTTCGTCGGCACCGGCCCCGAGGTGGCAGATCAGATGGAGGAGTGGTTCACCACGGATGCCTGTGACGGCTTCGTGGTCGCGGCCACCCACTCGCCCGGCGCCTACGAGGACGTGGTACGCCTGGTCGTCCCCGAGCTACAGCGTCGCGGGGTCTTCCGTGACCGCTACCTGGGCTCCACGCTGCGCGAGAACCTCGGGCTCGCACGGCCCGAGTGTGCCGCTCATGGCTGAGATGCGGGGCCCGTTGGCCGGGCTCCGAGTGATCGACGCGGCCACGCTGGTGGCCGGTCCGATGGTGGCCACGACGCTGGGCGAATTCGGCGCCGAGGTCATCAAAGTGGAGCAGCCCGGGGCCGGCGACCCGCTCCGCACATGGGGGGACCGCAAGGGAGGAATCGGACTGGTGTGGAAGAGCGTCAGTCGGAACAAGCGATGCGTCACTCTCGATCTTCGTCAGCCCGAAGGACAGGACCTCTTCCACCAGCTCCTCGAGATGACCGATGTGCTCGTCGTCGGGAACCGGCCCAGCGCTCTCACCCGCTGGGGCCTCGACTACGAGTCGGTCCACGCCCGCCACCCGACACTGGTGATGCTCCACATCAGTGGCTACGGCCGAGGGGGGCCCTGGAGCGACCGACCGGGCTTCGGCACCCTGGCCGAGGCCATGAGCGGGTTCGCCCAGGTGACCGGGCAGACCGACGGACCACCCACCCTGCCTCCGTTCATGCTGGCCGACGGGGTGGCGGCCCAGGCCGCCACCTGGGCCGTAATGATGGCCCTTTACCATCGGGACGTGAGCGGGGGCGACGGCCAACTGGTTGACGTCAACCTCATCGAACCCCTGGCCCGCCTGATCGAATCGTCGACCCTCTCCTTCGACCAGCTGGGCATCAGCCCGGGCCGGGTCGGCAACCGCCTCCCGGCCAGCGCACCCCGTAACGCCTATCTGACCGCCGACGACAAGTGGCTGGCCATCTCCAGCGCATCCTCCAACATCGTGGTGCGCGTCTACCGCTCCATCGGTCGGTCCGATCTGGCCGAGAATCCGGACTATGTGGACCCGGTCCGCCGACAGGAACGGGGGCTGGAGGTCGACGCGCTGGTCGCCGACTGGGTGCGACGGCGCTCGTTGGATGAGGCGATGAAGGTGTTCCTCGAGGCCGAGGTGGCTGCGGCGCCGATCTACGACGCCGAGCACCTTCTGGCCGACGAGCATCTGATGGCCCGGGGGACCTTCACCCCGGTCGACGACCCGGACCTCGGGCCGATGCGGGTGCAGGCGCCAGTGGCGCAGTTGACCGGGACTCCGGGCGGGATCTCCCACCTCGGGCAAGCGCTGGGCGCCGAGAACGAAGCCGTCTACGGCGGACTGCTCGGTCTCGGTCCCGAACGAATGGCCGCCCTGCGGGCGGCCGGGGTCATCTGACCACCCCACGACGGAGGCACACCTTGCACACACCCCGAGCCCGACGATCAGAGCTGGCCACTCCAGCCAGCAGTGAGCGTATGTGCGAAAAGGCCCCGAGCTCCGGTGCCGATCTCGTCTTCCTCGACCTCGAGGACGCCTGCGCCCCGGTGGTCAAGGAGTCGGCGCGGGCCATCGCCGTCAACGCCCTCACCAACCAGGACTGGGGTCGGGTCGTCCGGGCCGTGCGGGTCAACGGCCTCGAGACCCCCTGGTGCTACGGCGATGTGGTCGAGATCGTCACCGGCGCTGGCGAGGCCCTCGACGTGCTCATTATCCCGAAGGCGCGCTCGGCCCGGGATGTCTGGTGGTTCGACGTCCTTCTGACCCAGCTCGAGGCGAAGCTCGGCCTGCGCAAGCGGATCGGGTTGGAGGTGCTCATCGAGGAGGCCGAAGGACTGTCCAACGCCGCCGAGATCGCCCGGGCCAGCGATCGGCTCGAGGCCATCATCTTCGGGGCCGGAGATCTGTCCGCTTCCCTGCACGCCCGGGTGGACGGCAATTTCGATCCGATGGGTGAGTACCCCGGTGACTTCTGGCACTTTGCCCGGGTCCAGATCCTGGCGGCCGCCCGGGGCGCCGGCATCGACGCCATCGATGCTCCCTACCCTGCCTACCAGGACCCCGACGGCTACTGGCGGGCTGCCGAGCACGCCAGTCTGTTGGGTTATGACGGCAAGTGGGCCATTCACCCCGGCCAGGTTCCGATAGCCAACGCAGTGTTCGCACCCACCGAGGCGGAGATCGCCGAAGCCGAGCATTCGATCGAGATCTACCGGAAGTCCGAGGCCGAGGGGGTGGGGGCCATCGGGCGGGACGGCAAGCTGGTGGATGCTGCCCACATGCGTCTGGCCGCCAACGTGCTGTACAAGGCCGGCCTGGTCGAGTCCGATCGGTACGAGTCCTGAGCCATGGAGGTGTCCGTGACGTCGTCGCCTGACTACCGGGTGGTCCAGTGGGCCACCGGAAACATCGGATCGCGCTCGCTGCGCGCCGTCATCGAGCATCCCCAACTGGAACTGGTCGGCCTCCACGTCAACTCGGCGGACAAGGAGGGTCGCGACGCCGGCGACCTGTGCGGGCTCGGGCGGACCGGGGTGACCGCCACCCGCGGCCTCGACTCGGTGCTGGCCCTCGACGCCGACTGCGTGGTCTACATGCAACAGGGCTACGACTTGGATGTCATCTGCGCGCTGCTCGGCTCGGGCACGAACGTGGTGACCACCTCCGGAGAGTTCCATCACCCCGGGAGCATGGACCCGGGCGAGCGCGAGCGCGTCGAGGCGGCGTGTGCGCTGGGCTCCTCGTCCATCCACAGCACCGGCAGCAGCCCGGGATTCATCACCGAGGCCGTGCCTCTCGTACTGACCTCCATCCAGCGCCGGCTGGACCGCCTGCGAATCGAGGAGTTCGCCGACCTGTCGAGCCGGAACTCGCCGGAACTGCTCTTCGACCTCATGGGCTACGGCCGGGACCGAGCCAGCTTCGACCCCGGCCGCTGGGCCCACGGGGCGCACTCCTTCGGCCCCTCCCTGCGTCTGATGGGCGAAGCCCTGGGGCTGCCCCTGGAGTCGGTCGAGTCCACCGGCGAGGTGGCGGTGGCAACTCGGGACGTCGAGATCGCCGCCGGCAAGGTCCCTGCCGGCACGGTGGCAGCACAGCGGATGACCGTGTCCGGCCTCCGCCGCGGCGAGGTGCTGCTGTCCTTCAGCGCCACTTGGTACTGCACGGCGGAGATCGACGCCGACTGGGAACTCGGCCGGGGAGGTTGGCGGCTGGTCGTCGACGGGGACTGCCCGCTGGACGTCGAGATCCGGCTGGCCATACCTCTCGAGCACATGGCGGAGACCACGCCGGGGTATACCGCCAACCGGGCGGTCAATGCGGTGCCGTTCGTCTGTGAGGCATCGCCCGGTATCAGGACGTCGGTCGACCTCCCCCAGGTGATCGCCAATCTGGGCCCGGAAGGCTCCAGGGGAGCGCGCCCGGGATCGGCAGGGCCCGTGCGATGAGGACCCGAGGTCACGGGCCCAGTTGTCGAACGATGTCGGCGTTCATGCGCCGCTTCGTCCTGGTGAGAGCCTTGAGGCCTGCCGAAGCCAGCTCCTCGGCCGACGACTGCGCTGCTGACCGTGGGTCCTCCGCCAGGCAGTCGAGATAGCCGAAATCGCACGCCTGGTCAGGCTGCACCACGGTGGCGAGCACGGTCGCCGCGACCAGATGACTGGTGCTCAGCCGAAATCGGGCCATGTCGATGGCGAACTGCGGAAGGGCGATTCCGATCCGGGTCTCGTTGAGTCCGATCTGGTAGGTGCCGGGCCGCCCGATCCTGTAGTCGGCAGCCAACAGCAGCAGCGCCCCTGCGGCGAGAGCATGGCCCGTGCAGGCGGCGAGAACGGGTACCGGTGCGGCGAACATCTCCCGAAACAGCATCGTCCCCTGGCCGGCCAGGGACGACACCAGATCGCGATCGCCGCTCCTCATGACGTTCAGATCGAAGCCGGCGGAAAAGTATCCGTCTCGCCCCACGATGACCAGGGGATTGTCGGCATCGACCGCGGCGCCCAGAGCCGATCTCAGGCCGGCGATCACCTCGAAACTCAGGGCATTGGCCTTACCGTCGTCGATGACTGCCAACGAGACGCCTCCATCCCGCTCAAGCGCGACCGTCACTCATCCCGCCTCCTGTCCTTCTGGAGCCGACCTGCGGGCCGGCAGCCTCCGAACGGCCTGTTCCCATCTGGGTGGTCATCCCTGACCATCGAATCGAGCGTGACCCGGGATCCGCAGGGCGCGAAACGGTTCGGGCCGGAGTCAAGCGGCCGGACGGTGCGCTCCCCAGAATGCGTTCAACCGCCCCTGCACCTTAACCACCCAGATGATGCCGCCGACCAGGGGAAGGAACACCCAGAATCCGGTGAGTCCCGAAACGGGCTCCTCGCGGCCCTCGCGGCCGTAGAGGTGGCCCACCTCGGCCGGGAGAAGGAATGCGTTGACGATGCCGAGGAGGAAGGCGAACAGGAGCCCGAGGCCGCCGCCTATGCCTTCACCCGAGTACTCCTTCAGTTCCTTGAAGCTCGAGTACTGCCAGTAGAGGGCGTAGATCCCGAGCGTGATGAGCGACAGGAGAATCACCGCCACAGGACTCCGTACCTTCCCCACCTTCTGTTCCGGCATCCTGCGCCTCCTATTCCGGCCCCGACAGCCATCGGACCGGAGACGATTTGAGCACAGGGGCGAGATCGGTGCCGGGAACCTGCGGCTCACCTCGCCCCGGGACCACGCATGGCTCGCTCGAGATCGGCGATGAACTTGGTGAGATCGACAATCAGCAGTCGAAGCTGGTGGGCGACGGCGGGTAGATAGCCCTCGCCGAACTCCTCGGGGTCGGCTTCCAGGGACCGCGCCATGAACTCGAATCGTTCATGGATACCTTCG
The DNA here is from genome assembly GCA_963717885.1 of uncultured Acidimicrobiaceae bacterium. GTDB lineage: Bacteria > Actinomycetota > Acidimicrobiia > Acidimicrobiales > RAAP-2 > Bog-756. The sequence continues at coordinate 1,448,418 of CAVQXB010000001.1, forward strand.
AGGCGCGTGCCGAACTCGAGGTCCGGTCCGCGGTCGGCATCGAATCGCCGACGCCCCTCCGCCACGGTCGCACGGATCTGATCCGCGCTCGACCTCATGGCCGGGGTCCCGGCGGACAGGGCATCGGTGGCGGAGGCCGCCACGGCCATGAGGCTCGAGATGGACGGCGTCATGTTCCCGATCCACGTCGTCAACGCTGTGTTTGGACCCACAGTTCCTCAGTCTCGCCAGGCTCAGTCGGTCGAAGAGGGTTGACCCTTGGGGAGCGCCTCCTGCCGAAGGGCAGTGGACAACCCGACGGCAGTGGCGCTTCGACCCAGTTGGCGGCCGATGCGCGATGGGGATCATCACACCAGCCTCCGGACGTTCTACCAACCGGAAGGCAATCGCTACGTCAACGACGGTTGAACAGTTTGTGAAACCATGCGGCTCGATCGGCCACTGACGGTCTCTCGGACCTACAGCTCCTCCTCCGACGTGATCGGACCGAGGGTCGGCTGAGCCCGAACAAGGCGCAGTGGGGCGGTGGGTGCGGCATCGTCTGCCGAAAACCTCCGTTCCCGTACCGGGTGACCGGAGGTTATGCCCGGTTCGGTGCCCCCACGACCCCGCCTACGAGGGGCAGGGGAGGCAGGTGCCGTGGAGGCGAGACCAAGGCTAACGGTGATGAGCGATCGCCTGCATGGCTCCCCTTCGGCCACCCCCACGCCCCCACCGTGGGAACGGCGAGATCCCTCCACGCCCGCCCGGTGGCACGGCCTGTCAGGGCGGCCACAGACAGTTCGTCCGGACCGTCATGCCCGGGTAGGACGGATGCGCGGTCCTGGCCGTGGTCTGAGGTAACAATGGGCTGTGGAAACCGAGCGTGACGCCTGCATCTCAGCCGTGCGGCGCACCATGGAGGCCTCCCGGGAGCTTCGGGCCCAGCTCGTCCACGGTGAGCGCGTCGGTGGCAAGATGATCCGCAAGCTCGAGGCGGGTGTCCCCATTCCCGAGTGCGTCGACGCCGTCGGTGAGCGGGCCTCGGACCTGCGCCAGTCCGCGGCCGAGGCACTCGTGAACTACGAGAATCGACGCCACGAGATGCGCCGGATGTTCATCGAGGCCTCGGTGGCGTCGGGGAGGTCCTTGGGCGAGATCGCCCGGGACCTGGGGGTATCCCGCCAGCTGGTCCAGCGTCTGTCCAAGGAGGAATGATCGCCCCACCGACCAGCGGGAGCGAGCATCGTGTCGATACTCTGCGGCCCGTCCGTACGGCCGCGGCCACCGGCCCCCGGAGGCGCCAGCCGGGTCCTCACCGGCGGAAAGGCACAGGAGAGGCAACCTTTTGGTCGTCACCGTCCCGCTTGCCGGCGGTTGACCGCCCGACTGCGGTGAACGCGTAGGGACTTCGGGATACGGGCCAGTCCCCCGGTCCGTCGGCGAGCCGGGGAACGCAGTGAGGGTGGCTCTCACGGCGGCGCGGTTCAGCGCCCCCTGCCGGGAGGTGGCGGCCACGGTTGAAACGACGAGGGTGGCGAGACCGCCCGCGTGGACCACCGGGTCCGATTCGACTGATTGACGTCGTGCCCGACCGGGCCGGTCCGCCGCTGCCGCGCCGTGGAAGTCCGGGCTCAAGTACGGAATCGTGGATGTCGACCTCCTAGGTGACGGTCTGGCCTCGCCGCGCTCATGGGGCCAGGCGGGGCCCGACGAGCGATCGACGACGAGGGAGACCACGGCATGACCAACGACGCGGGACACCCGTACGCCACGGCGCGCCGGAGCACCGTGGTGATCGCCGCCTGCTCCGCCGCGGTCGGTGTTCCTCGGGGTCTCGAGCCCCGCTCTGGCCTCCTCGTCGCCCACTGGTTCGAAGTCGGCGGGGTCCCTCGTCGCCGAAGCACGGGCCGCCATGATCGAGGCCGGATCGGTGAGCGCCACCGGGGAAGGAATGACCACGGTGCCCGGCCCGGGGAAGGCCCTGCTCACCGAGACCAACTACACCGACGGTTCGTCGGGGAGCCAGGTGGTCAGCATGACATCGGGGAGCGCTGGGTCCGCAGCCCTGCCGTCGGCCACCACGCTCGATGTGGCCGGCAGCGTCTTTGTCGATGCCGACGCCCCCTTCTGGACCAGCACCGTCGGACTGGACACGGTGTTGGCCACCCAGGTCGCGGGTCGGTGGGTCGAGATCCCGAAGTCCAGCCCTGTCTACGCTCCCGCCGCCGCAGATCTCACCATGGCCAGCCTGGTCGAGGACGTCTTCCATGCCCGGGCCTATCGCAAGGGAGGTGTCCGGACCATCGACGGCGTGCGGGCCGTCGCCATCACCTACACCAACACCGGCAGCGATTCCGGTCCGGTCGTCTGCTACCTGGCGGCGGGGGGTTCCCACCTTCCGATCCAGCTCACCATCGGAGGGTTGACGTTGCACCTCGGTTCGTGGGGCGTGCGGCGGTCCGTGGAGTCTCCCCCGGGAGCGATCCCGCTTCCCGACCCCACCTCGTCGACCTCCCCCGGACTACCCGTGGTGGCGTGAGCAGCCGGCGGAGCCTTGTACCCACGGTGTGGCCCCACTCGGGTCCTCGCCGGTGGGTGCCGGCCAGGGCGGCCCGCCAGCTCAGCCTGGAGAGCTATCGGCGCCCTCAGGCGGTGCCAGGTCCAACTCCATGATCTCGATGGATTCGTTCGGATCGTCACCCACCATCGCGGTCGTTCCTGCCGGCAGCAAACCCATGCGGAGGTAGGCCGCACGTGCGTCCGGGTTGCTCGAGCGGACCCCGAGGGAGAGGACGGTGGCCCCAACCGAGCGGGCCCAGTCGACGACGGCGCCGAGCAGCTCACGGGAGATCCCTCTGCCCCGGTGGGCCGGCTCGACCCACATGCCGACCAGCTCGCGCCGTCGGGGGTCGCCGGACCAGCCGTCCACACCTCCGGCCACCCCGACGGCGCGGCCGTCTTCGACCGCCGCGAACCAGCGGCAGGTTGTGGCCCGGTCACGCCAGGTCGATTCGTCGAACGCCCTTTCGCGTGCGTAGGTCGAGGTGAAGGCCTGCGGCGACTCCCGCAACGAGCGCAGCCGGACCTCGCGGACCACCTTCCAGTCCGTGGGGAGAAGTGCGCGGATCTCGACCATGCCGTCGCCGAGAGTATCCCAGCGCCGAGCCCATCCCGGCGGAGATGGGGTCGAGGGTCAGTCGGCACCCTCGGTGTCGACGATCATCACCGAACAGGGTGCCGAATGAGCGATCGAGTTGGGGACACTTCCCAGCACCCGACGAGTGCCTCTCATCCCTTTGTTGCCGACGACGATGAGGTCGGCGCCGACCTGTTCGGCCACCTTCACCACCCCGTCTGCCGGTGCCCCGGTTACCGCTTCGACGGAGACGGCGACGCCGCGCTCGTGTCCGATCTGGGCAAGGGAGGCCAGGAGGACATCGGCCGGGTGGACTGTTGTGGACAGACGTAGGTCCGGAGGCAGGTCCTGCACCCGGACCGATCTCGGATCGAATGCCGTGACAATGACGAGACGGCCTCCCGACATCCTGGCGATATCGGCCGCGGTGACCACCGCCTGGCGGGCCGTGTTCGAATCGTCCGATCCGACGACGATGGTGTGGAACATGAACCCCTCCGTTCGTAGGCGTTTCGTCGACCTGACTCCGGTCGATCCCCGATAGGTGCCGGTGTGGTGGCGGCCGCCGCACCCGACCTCCTCGGTGGATGGCCGTCCACACTCCCTTCGGCTCAGCCGCTGCTTCTCCTGCGCCGGACCAGGCGCTGTCTGAGGCCCAGGCCGGTGGCCACGAGGAGAAGCCCGACGGCTGTCAGAACCGGAGCGTAAGGCCCACTTCCGGTGAAGGCCAGCGCCGGTGTCGAACCGTCGGTCGACGGCGTGGGAGATCCCGAGGAAGTCGACGCCGACACGACTGGAGGGACGGTGGTCGTGGTCGAGCAGGGAGACGTCGTGGTCGTGGTCGAGGTACCGCCGGTGGTGGAGGTGGTGCTCGACGACGAGTGGTCGTGGTCGTGGTCGGGTCGCCCGCGGTCGTGGTCGTGGTCGTGGTCGAGGTGTCCAGGACGACCTGGGCCGGGATCGAGGTCGAGGTCGAGGTCGAGGTCGAGGTCGAGGTCGATGAGGTGGTGGTAGTGGTCGAGGTGGTGCTGGTGCTGGTGCTGGCGGTCGGCGCGGTCGTTGTCGTGGTCGTCGAGGTGCCGGTGGTACAGGGAGTCGTGGTGCTGGTCGATGTCTGGTCGGGGGATGGCGTCGTGGTCGACGTCGTCGTGGTCGACGGAGTCGTTGAACCGGTGGTGGTCGACGTTGCAGTCGACGTGGTCGTGTCGGTGGCGGCAGCGACGACATCGGGTGAGACCCCACAACAAGGGCCCGCTCCGGCTGCCGCTCCCGGGGTGCCGGGATTGGTGTCCGTCGGCATCGGACTCGCACCGGCCCCTGTGACGAGGGCCAGGGACAAGGTCGCCGCCACGGCCACCGTTCCGACGGCGAGCGCCATGGGCCTCATCGAACCGCGCCGCACCGAAGCGAGCTCCACCGGAGCACCGGCAGGTGGTGCCTGTCGCTTCGGGCCGAAGAGTCGCATGAGTGCCGGCAAGACTAGGACTCGGCTGGTGACCTCAACGATACGGGAGCGTGAACGTTCTGTGACCTCCCGGCGGTCATCCTCGGCGTCTAGAGCGACGCCGCGCCGGTAGGCCCCTCACGCGAATTTCACTCTGTGATTACGTGCAGTTGGCAAGATTCCAAGCTTCCTCACGTACCGTGGCCTTGTGACCCAACACAAGGCAAAGCCACGGAGGATCGGCGAGGCACAGTGGGATGTGGTCTGCCCGGGATGCCCCGGCCATGATGCGCAGGTCGGCTCAGTACCCGGCAGTCCCGACTTCGCCTGCAGGGAGCAGGCTCAACTGCTCGCCGACTTCCACGCAGAGATCTACAGCGAGACAGGCGACCGGATCCTGCGCTGATCCCGGGCCCAGGGCTCCCGGGCCCGAAAGAAGCTGGTGTGCCCCTGGACATACGAACATACGTTCGCTACGGTCGTGGCCATGCGGTACGAGGTAGACATCGCCATTCCCCGGTCGCTGGACGAACGGACCGAACGGTTCCTGGAATCCGCCTGCCGCTCGGCCAATCGGTTGATCAGGTTTCGTGGGGGCACCGACTCCCTCGTCCTGACCGTCGAGGTGGCCGGGATGTGTCGGGAGGACGCCATCCGCTCGGCGGCGCGCGAGGTGGCCGGGATCTTCCCTGCCTGCGACAACGAGAAGTACGGCGAGCCTCGGCAGATGTAGTGTCCCCGGCTCGCTGAGATCCGGTGGGCGAAATGGAGAGCGAGCGACGTGGAGGCCGGCTCATGACTACCGCACTGACGACGGGGAGCTGTCCGACCTGCGGATCGGTGGAACAGCCGACGCTGGTCATCCGGGGATCGGATGCGGGCGGTGGTGGGTGGACGCTCCGTTGCAGGTCTTGTGGCCGGGAGTGGCGGCACCAGGCCTTGAGGAGGGGTCCGGTACGAACGGAGCGGTAGTCCGGCGCCGCAAAAGCCGCCGATTCGGCGAGGTCCTGGCCTATCGTTGCACCATGTCCGGACGGAGCGGTCGGCTCGTTGTCCACGCTCTGCGGCCCGCGCCACGACGCCGCGGTCCCGTGCTCCCGCGGCGTCGGCCGTGATCACACTCGTCCATGTGGTGACCAAGGTCGTCAAGTGGGCCGTCATCACCGTCGCCTACCTCATGGTCGGCCTGGCCAAGCTGGCCACCATCCTCGTGGTGCTGCTCTTCCTGACTGCACGCGCCGGGATCCGGCGGCTGCTCGAGGCCAAAGAACGTAGGAGGCTCGATGACGAGCCGGACGAGTACGACCTCGGCTACCCGTCCCAGCCGCCCTACGGTGGTCGGTCGTCGCGCTCGCACCCGGCCGTGTCCCGGGATGCCTTCGATGCCCGATGGCAGCGGGAGCGTGATCTCCGAGTGGCCCAGCGACGGATGAGGGAGGGTGACGCTGACGTCTGGGTGTCGACGGGTCCGTCCGACGTGGAGCACCGATCGTAAGGATCGGCGCCGACCGGTGGGGAGCCGGACCAGGTCTTCGGTACTGTCCACGGGTCGCTCACCGGCCCGGTGCGAGCGTCGGGGTCTCGCGGTGACGAAGAGCCGCCCGACCTCGAAAGCCGCGGTTTTGGACCCCTCATCGGATACCTTGAAACCAGCTGTTGCGTCAGCAAACGGACCTGTCGACCACGAGCCACCGCACCGGTGGGCCGTGAGCGACGAGGGAGTCAAGGCAAAAGATCCATGAAACGGCTCTTCAAACTTCTGGGCATCCTGGCGATGATCCTCACCATCCCCATCGCCATCTACATCACCACCAGCAAAGGCGTCGACTACGTGCACGGATTCGGCAAGGCCTGTGCCATCTCCCACGACGGCTGGAACTTCCACAGCCAGTGCGGTGTGCAGCTGCCCCCCAACCCCTGATCGGGTGGGGAGCAGCTTCGGGGCCGAATCGGCGGTTCAGGGCATAGGCTCCTTGTAGTACGGAGCAGCACCGGCGCACAATGGTGGCGGTGGCAGATGACGTGGGGGATGGGCCGAGCCGATTGGCCCCGCCGGATCCCGGTGCGGCAGTGTGCCATGGCCACCGCCGACAGGCACAGGAAGAGCGAGCGAAGGGACCAACATGCAGACTGAAGCAGCGATCCTCTGGGAGATGGGCGGCGACTGGAAAGTCGAGACCATCGAGCTCGATCCACCCAAGGCCGGTGAGGTGCTGGTCAGGATCGCCGCTTCGGGTATGTGCCACAGCGACGAGCACCTGCGGACCGGCGACCTGGGCGGCATCTACCCGATCATCGGTGGCCACGAGGGCGCCGGCGTCGTCGAGGAGGTAGGCCCCGGCGTGGAGGGCCTCAACCCCGGTGACCACGTCGTCTTCGGGTTCGTCCCGGCCTGCGGTCACTGCCCGTCGTGCGCCCGGGGCCACTCCAACCTCTGTGATGTGGGTGCCCTGCTCATGATGGGCTCCCAGATCGACGGGACCCACCGTCACCACGCCGCCAACGGGGCGGATCTGGGCACCATGGTGTGCCTGGGCACCTTCGCCAAGCACACCGTGGTCAATCAGGCCTCCTGCGTCAAGATCCTCGACCACTACCCTCTGGACCGGGCCTGCCTGATCGGTTGTGGCGTGACCACGGGGTGGGGCTCGTCGGTCTACGCCGCCGAGGTGCGTCCCGGCGACGACGTGGTGGTCATCGGGATCGGCGGCATCGGGGCCTCGGCCATCCAGGGGGCACGGCTGGCCGGAGCCGAGCGTATATTCGCCATCGACCCGGTGCCGTTCAAGCGGGAGATGGCGACGAAGTTCGGCGCCACCCATACCGCCGAATCCATCGACGAGGCGCTCGGCCTGGTCAACGAGGTGACCTGGGGGAAGAACGCCGACAAGGTCATCTGCACCATGGGGGTCGGCGACGGCCGGCTGATGGAGACCATCATGCAGCTGACCGCCAAGGGCGGTCGGGTGGTCGTCACCAACATCCACCCCATGTCCGAGACCGACGTCACCTTGTCACTCACCTGGCTGACCCTCTTGGAGAAGCAGGTGGTCGGGCACGATCTTCGGCTCGGCCAACATCCGCTACGACATCCCCCACCTGCTCCGCCTGTACGAACAGGGTCAGCTGGACCTCGACGGCATGGTCACCCGGACCTACAAGCTCGAGGACGTCAACCTGGGCTACGCCGACATGCTGGCGGGCAAGAACATCCGGGGCGTGCTCCAGTACGAGTAGCAGTCGGGCGGCCGCCTCTGGGCCCTCCCGCGGCCGATGGTCACAGGGGCTCCCCGGCCAACCAGATGTGACCCCGAGGTGAAATCTTGGTTACGGCCCTGCGCCGGCACGGACAAGATTTCCTAAAAGCGCTGGTCAGGGGATTCTTCAGGCTTGCCCGTGTCGGTGGGCTGGAGTGGGGTATCCCACGTCGCGTCCTACTAACAGTGGAATGATTCGACTATGAGCAGCCCGAGTGTGGGGACGTCAACCTCCGGGGACCGGATCGGAGTCAGCGATGACCCCGGTCTGTGGGTCACTGGTGGTGTGACCGTCACCACCATGGGTGAGTCACACCTGGTAGTTTGCCATCCGGGGCAGCTCTCGAGTGATTCCCCTGCATCCAAGGAGCGGTAGTGAAGCGGATTCTCATGGCTACGGTCATTGCGGTGACCGTCGTGGCCGCAGCGGCAGTCGGCACCGCGTGGGGTGCCAGCGGCCCGAGTTCGGCGATCATCAGTTTCGACGACATCGCACAACAGGCCACGCTCCAAATTCCCGATCCACCCTGCCCGGTCGACCCACCCGCCGACCCGGCCGTCAGTCCAGCTGCCAGTCCGGCCGCCGACCCGGCCACCAGCGCGGCCGCCAGCCCAGCGGTCAGCCCGGCCGCCGACCCGGCCACCAGCGCGGCCGCCAGCCCAGCGGTCAGCCCGCCCGCCGACCCGGCCACCGGTCCAGCCGCCAGCCCAGCGGTCAGCCCGCCCGCCTGCGTGTGGAAGTTCTTCCTGAACGAGCCCAAGCTCTCGGTCGACGTGGCCACCGTCTTCGGCACTCAGGGGACGCTGACCCTGGACTACCCACCCAATTTCTGCGGGGTCATCCAGGCTGACGCCTATGTGGGTCCTTCCGAGAACGGTCCCTGGGTCGCCAAGCGGGGATGGCAGCACACCATCAACGACTGCACCACGCCGACCCCGACCCCCCCTTCGGCACCGACCTACGTCCCCCCCGCCGGCGGGCCGCCGACCGCGGCCGGCAGTTCGGGGACCCCGCCCTCTGACGCGCCGGAACCCGCGTCGGCGGCAGTGGCACCCGCGGTAGCGGCGGCCAGCGTGACCCCGACCACCGTCGCCACCGCGCCGGCCAAGACCAACGCCACCCTGACCTCCCTGCCCTTCACCGGAGCCGACCTCGAACCCCTCGTGTACCTGGGCCTCACTCTGGTGACCTTGGGGCTCTGCCTGCTGGTCCGGAGGCGTAGCCGCACCCTCTGAGCAGACCCCACGCCCTCGGACGGGGTGCACCCCGGCAACCGGTGCGGCTGCGGTCCGGTCGGTTTTGCCTAGCCCGGACCCATCTCGTCGGCCAGCTGCTGCCGGAGCACGGTCTTCTTGATCTTCCCCGACGGCGTGCGGGGGAAGTCGTCGACGAACCGGACCTGCTCCGGCCACTTCTGGCGGGCCAGCCCGGCGCTCCGCATGTTGTCCTGCACGGTGCCGAGGTCGGGCAGACCGCTCCCGGGGAGCATGCGGAAGAAGGCGCAGACCCGCTCGCCCAGGCGCTGGTCGGGGGCGGCGACCACTGCTGTCTCGGCGACGCCGTCCATGGTGGCCAGGACCTCCTCGACTTCGGCGGCGCTGACGTTCTCGCCGCCCCGGATGATCACGTCCTTCTTGCGATCGGTGATCGAGAGGTAGCCCTGGTCGTCCAGGATCCCGATGTCCTCGGTGCGGTACCAGCCCTCCGAATCGAAGTAGGCATCGGTCAGGGCCGGGTCGGTGTAGCCCACGCAGCAGTCGGGGCCCCGTGACCAGATCTCGCCGGCTTCGCCCGGAGCGACGGGTGCCCCGTCGTCGTCGACGAGCCGGATCTCCACTCCGGCCATCGGCCGGCCGTCAGTCGACAGGCGGAGATGCTCGGGCTCGTCGTGGCGGGCCCCGGTGATCGATGGGTGCTCGGTCGACCCGTACATGCGAACGATGGAGATCCCTTCGGCCGAGGCGCGCTCGGCGGTGGCGGTGGGCACCGCCGAGCCACCGAGCCCGACCGATGACATCAGGGCGAGGTGCTCGTCGGTCCGATCGGGATGGTCCAGCAGGCTGGTCAGGAAGAAGGTCGCGCCGGATCCGCAGGTCAGCTGGTACTCCGACATGAGCGCGAGGATCCGCGCCGGGTCCCACACATCGATGAGGTTGACCGGATCGCCACGGAGCACTGGGATCAGGACGCCCCCGAGCATGCCGATGGCGTGGCCGACAGGTGCTCCCACCAGCGACGGTCGACCGCCGCTGGCATCCATGTCCCCGAGCTGGCGCACCTCCGAGCCGATGGTCCGGTGCGAGTGGATGACGCCTTTGGGGTCGGCGGTGGTACCGGAGGTGTAGGCGATGATGGCCGGTGTGGAGGGGTCGACGTCCACCGGTCCATCCAACCTGTCGGTGCCGGACTCGAGATCGTCGAAGGGAACGACCCCCTGCGGCAGGGGGCCGTCGGTGTCACCGACCACGGCCACGGTGCGGAGCTGGTCGGCGGCCTCCCTCACCGGCCCGAGCGCGGCGAGGTAGTCCATGCGGCCGAACGACGCTGCCGTGATGAAGGTCTCGACCCCCGTCCGCCGCAGGATATAGGCCACTTCCTTCGGCCCGTAGAAGTGGACAATCGGGACCACGACGGCACCCAGGAAGGCGGTGGCGTAGAAGGTCACGGCGGCCTCCACCCAGTTGGGCAGTTGGAACGCCACCGGATCCCCCGGGCCGACACCTCGCTGCCGGAGGGACGCGGCCACGGTCAGAGCGCGTCGGTGAAGGTCCGTGAAGGTGCCCTCCCATGGGCGCACATCGGAGTGGAACCTGGCCACCTGGCCGGGATGATCGGCCAGCGCCCGGCCGAGGTGCGCTCCGATGGTCAGGTCGTCCCAGTAGCCGGCCTTCAGCCATTGCTGCTCGAGCTCCGGGGCCACCGAGCGGAGGGGCCACCGGACCGGGGTAGGACGATCGGCCACGCTCATCCCCAGGGCGCCTCGGTCGGGGATACCTCGAACACGTTGAACTCGGTGGACAGGACGTCCACCGGTGACGGTGGTGGAGGGGACGCCTTCATCCCGGCCAGGTGGGCATCGAGGTCGTCCCTCGAGCTCCACAGCTCGATGAGCCTGACCCGTCCCGGACGGGTTGCGTCGGCCGAGAAGGCGTACTCACGACAGCCGGGCTCGGCGAGCGTCTGAGACGCCTGAGGGCCCTTGGACTCGAGGAAGGCCTGGCGATCCTCCTCGGCCACGTCGTAGATTCCGGTCACTACGATCACGACTCCATCCCTCCGCTCAGTCCCACTGTCGGTTCCGGTGTGCCACAAACCTGCATACTACGGATACGCCTTGGCCCGCGAGCCGAGGTGAGACCCTGTGAGGCAGTCGGCGTTGGCCGGTCGACCCCACCACCGGGTCGACATCGTGGCCCGACGCAACCGGATCAGTGCTTCGGTGGTCCCGGCCGACGGCGCGGGGAGCAGGGCGAGGACGCTACCGGTTCGCGGTGGGCCCAGTAGAGTCGGCGCACCGCGGCGCACGTCGCCCAGCGCCGAACGGTATCCGGAGGACGGTGAGTAGCCGATGGCCAGTACGTACACCACCGAGGATGGGGTGGCCCTGATCTCGCTGGACGACGGCAAGGTGAACGTGTTGGGTTCGGCGGTAATCGCCGAGCTCCAGGAACATCTGGATCATGCTCGTCGGGACGCCGCGTCCGCCGTCGTGATCACCGGGCGGACCGGGGTCCTGTCGGCCGGGTTCGACCTGGCCGAGGTAAGGGCCAGCACCGAGGCCAGGGAGCAGCTTCGACTGCGGCTGATCGACCTGACGTTGCGACTCTTCGAGCTGGAGTGCCCGGTGGTCGTGGCCTGCACCGGTCATGCCATGGCGGCCGGGGCCGCCCTGCTGCTGGTCGCCGATCGCCGCCTGGGGGTCGACGGCCCGTACAAGCTGGGCTTCAACGAGGCCAGTATGGGGGTGGCCATCTCGGGCGCCACCGTCGAGTTGGCCCGGTACCGGATGCCGATGCCCTACTTCGAGTCGATCGTGAGCGGGACCACGTTCCCTCCCCTCGAGGCGGTGGCGGCCGGGCTTCTGGACCGGGTGCTGGAGGACGACGCCACGTTGGCCAGCGAGTCGATGGAGACCGCCAGAGTCCTTGCCGGGGTGCCCCGCTCGGCGTTCTCGGAGATGAGGCGCCAGGCCCGCGGCGAGGTGGCCGGCCGGGTGCGACTCGAGCGGTCGCGACTCGCGTCCTCCTGACGGAGGACCTCAGGACCCGACGGCAGCCGTCCCGATCGGCACGGGCGGCTCCGCGCGCCACTGCTCCATCACCCGCATGCAGGCCACGCCGTCGACGAACGACGGCGCAACCTGGTCCCCCTTGGTCACCGCGTCGCGCACCAGGCCGGCCCAGGTCACCATGGCCTGGTTGTGGGAGTCGCCCTCGGGTCGGTCGAAGGTGAACTCCTCGGGCGCTTCCCCGGCTCTCCGCAGCACCACCCGCACGTCGGCCACGTTCTCGAGCGCGCCCTCGGACCCGGTCACCACGATGCGCGCCGGCGTGGTGGTCCCGGCGGCGAACGACGAGTCCACGGTGGCGGTCGCTCCCGATGCCAGCCGGATCCATCCGGTGAAGGCATCCTCGGCGTCGCATCGGACCATCGCTCCGTGGGCATCGGGCCGTTCCCCGATGGTGATCCACGTGGCCGCGCCGGCTCCGGTGGCCTCGCCCATGAGCCAGCGGACCAGGTCGATGGCGTGAGAACCGAAGGCCCCGATCCACCCACCGCCGAGGCGGCGGTCGAACAGCCAACCGGCGCGACGGAGCGGCACGCGTGATCCCGAGGTGAAGGCGGTGTAAGCCAGGTGCTCGGGCCGCCCGATGGCACCCGAAGCCAGCAGCTCGTGCATGGTCCGGCGGGCGGGCTGGTGACGGAACTCGAAGTTGACCAGGTTGACCGAGCCGGCCTCCCCGGCGTGCGCCGCCATGGCCTCGGCGTCTTCGAGCGACCGCCCGAACGGCTTGTCGCAGAGCACGGCGCGACCGGCGTCGAGGGCCATGGTCACGTGGTCCCGGTGCAGGAATGGAGGGGAGTGGATCGAGATCAGGTCGACCTCGGAGCGGCACAGTGCCCGCACCGCCTCCTCGTTCCTCGGCGTCACCACGCCGGTTACCTGGCATCCGTTGGCCTCGAAGGCCCCGGACACCACCCGCCCGCCGAAGCCGGTGCCGATCACACCGACGCGCACGTTGCTCCCCTGGTCCCCGCTCCGGCGGCCAGGACCGGGCGCGGCCGGGCGGTCGCCCCCGGTCGACTCGTCACCGAGTGGTCCCGACCTCGTGGAGCTCCACCGCGTTGCCGGACGGGTCGTTGAGGAACGTTTGCCGGTTGGCTCCCGAGTCGACCGGGTCGGCGATGTCCACGCCCCTGGTTCGGAGCTCGGCCACCACTGCGTCGAGGTCGCCCACCCGGATGGCGAAGTGCTGGCCCAGGTTGCGTGGCACCGGTGCCGCGAGCAGGTGGAGCTGCTGCCCCCCGAGGTCGATCCACGCGCCGCCGATCCCGAAGTCGGGTCGGTCGGGGCGGAGGGAGCCACCGAGGACGTCGGTGTAGAAGGCCACCGATTCGGGGACGTCGGACACGTTGATGGCCACGTGGTGGATGGCGAGCGGCTCCATGGACGCAGTCTGGCCCCAACCGGACCGGGCTGCAAAGGAGTCGGTTCCCGGCTCCCCGGTCGGAGACGGTCCATCCCCGGTGCAGAACCCCGAGCACGAGAGGGCGGTCCGAACCCAGGCGTGCCGGAGGGCCGTCCCATCGGCCGCCGGGCCCGGGAGGGGATGGCTCAGCCTCCAGCCAGGTCCTCGTCCAAGGTCAGGATCCCCCGGACATTGACGCCGCACTTCATGTCGTCGTACCCGTCGTTGACCCCCTCCAACGGGTACGAGCGGGTTATGAGGGATCCGAGGTCGAACTGGCCCTTGGCGTCGAGCTCCAGCAGCTTGGGGATGTCGGCCCGGGGATTGGCCGATCCGAACAACGAGCCCACCACCTGCTTCTCCATGGCCGTCAAGTTGCCCAGGTTCATCGACACCTGGTTCTCGGCGTGCGGATGGATGTTGGTCACCACCACCCGACCGAGCTTGGCCGTGAGTCCCAGGGCCTGGTCCATCAGGTCGCCCCGTCCGACGCCCATGGCCATGATGACCTTTCCGGCCATGCGGCCCCGGGTCAACTCCTCGACCGGGGCGCGGGCGTCCTCCATCGAGGCGAACGCGGCGTCGGCTCCGAAGCCGACCGCCCGTTCCCGTTTGTAGGCCACCGGGTCGACGGCCACGATGGTCTCGGCTCCCGCCAGCCGGGCCCCCTGGACCGCCGAGGCCCCGATGCCGCCGACCCCGACCACCACCACCGTGTCGCCGGGGCGGACGCCGGCGGCGTAGACGGCCGACCCCCAGCCGGTGACGGCGCCGCACCCCACCAGGCACGCGGTGCGGAGGGAGTAGGCCGGGTCGATCCTGACACAACTGGCCTCGTTCACCACGGTGTGGTGGGCGAACACGCCCAGCAGGCACATGATCTGGAGGTCACGATCGCCGGCGTGATGGCGCGACGTCCCGTCGGCCTGTCGGCCGTAGCCGATCAGCGCTCCGAGGTCGCAGAGGTTCTGGTGACCGGTGGAGCAGGGTACGCACCGTCCGCACGAGGGAAGGAAGGCCAGGACCACATGGTCGCCGGGGAGCAGGGTGCTCACCCCAGGTCCCACCGCTTCCACGACCCCGGCGCCTTCGTGCCCCCCGACCATGGGCAAAGGCATCGGTGAGTCGCCGGTGACGATGTGGTCGTCGGAGTGGCACAGACCGGCCGCTGCCACCCGGACCAGCACCTCGCCGTCCCGGGGAGGGTCCAGGTCGATCTCCTCGACACTCCAGGCCCGGCCGACGCCCCAACAGACTGCTGCTCGTGTCTTCGTACTGATCACCCCACAGGACCGTGCGACACGAGGCCGCTGGAGGCCCGATGCTACCGAACGCGGTGGATTCGGCCCGGGGCAGAACGGGCACCTAGGGTGGCCATCAGCGCACGAAGGCCCATTTGATGGTAGAAGGTTCCGTACGGGGAGGGCCTCGGGAGGGTATCCATGAGGCCGCGTCCGGTGACGTCGAGCAGTTCAGGGGGAAGCATGACCGATCCACGTTTGAGCAGGAGGCAGGTACTGGCCGGAGGGATCGGCGGAGCCGCTGCCGTCGGGCTTGCCGCCGTAGGGGGCCTGCAGTCCTCTGGCGCCGAGACGGTCCGACGGGCGTCGAAGGTGAAGGCGGCGGGCACCGATCTCGGGGCCGTGGAGCACGTGGTCTTCCTCATGATGGAGAACCGCTCGTTCGATCACTTCTTCGGGACCATGAGCGGCGTGCGCGGCTTCGACGACCCGGTCGGGCAACCGCGGAGTCTTCGCCCAGTCGTGGCCGGGCGGTGCAGTCACCGACGCTGCTGCCGTACCGACTGAACGTCAAGAACTCCATTGCCGAGTGCACGACCGACCTCACTCACAGTTGGCTGCCCCAACATCAGTGCTGGAACGGCGGAGCCATGGACAGCTTCGTGTCCACCCACGTCTCTCCGACGAACGAGGGCCCAACCGTCGGCCCGTTGACCATGGGCTACTACCAGAAGGGTGACATCCCCTTCATGTACGACCTGGCCAACAAGTTCACCATCTGCGACAAGTACCACTGTTCGGTGATGGGCCCGACCCACCCCAACCGCCTCTTCCATATGTCCGGGACCAACGATCCCGACGGAGTGGCCGGCGGCCCCGTCCTCGTGACCAACTCCAGCGCCTCCAAGAAGTTCACGACGTCGTGGGAGACAATGCCCGAGGTCCTCGACGCAGCCAGCGTGTCGTGGCGGGTCTACAACCCTAGCGGGAGCAACTACGACGTCTCCAGCAACAACTCCATGTTGTTCAACAGCAACCCCCTCCAGTACTTCTCGCAGTACGAGAATCCGGCCAGCTCGCTCTATCAGGAGGCCTTCACCTTCTACGGGCCCGAATGTGGCCGGCGGCTACGGCAGTCCCAACGGCCCCGATAACTTCGCCCAGGACGTGGCGGCCGGCCAGCTGCCGTCGGTGTCCTGGATCATCCCACCCATCGGCTACGACCAACACCCACCGGCTCCCCCGCAGCTGGGCGAGTGGTACATCCAGCAGGTCATCGAACACGCTGGTGTCGAATCCCGCCGTCTGGGCCAAGACGGTGCTGTTCATCAGTTGGGACGAGAACGATGGCTTCTTCGACCACGTGGCGCCGCCGGTGGCACCTCCGGGAACCGCCGGTGAGTACCTCACCGGCAGCCCCCTGCCCAGCGACGCCAAGGGGGTGGCGGGGCCGATCGGCCTGGGCTTCCGGGTCCCGATGCTGGTGGTCTCCCCGTTCAGCGTCGGCGGCTGGGTCTGCCACGACACCTTCGACCACACCTCCCAACTCCGGTTCCTGGAGGCCCGGTTCGGGGTGACCGCGCCCAACATCTCGGCCTGGCGCCGGGGGACCACCAGCGACCTGACCGGCACCCTGCCCACGCTCGGCAGCCCGGTCACCAAGGCTCAAAGGCTTCCGGTGGTCTCACCCTCGACGACCTCGCCGCCGATCAGCAACGAGTGCACCTCGATGCAACACGCTCGAGATCGGCGGAAGCACCGGACCGGCGATCAAGAAGCACCAGAAGATGCCCACCCAGAGCGCCGGGACGCGTCAGACCACACCGGGCTGATAGGGAAGGGTGTAGCCCGTCTCGGTCCGGAACGCCACCGCCACCGGGCGAACCGCAGCAGGCCGCGCCGTCGCCGTCGGCCTACTGGCTGCGTCGCTCGTCGGACTGGCCGCTGGGACCCCGCGGGTGGCCGCGGCCGGTCCGGCCCCCTCGGCGCTGGCCCCGATGGACGGGGCCTACACGTTCACACTCACCTTCGGCGGTCTGCACCGGGACTACCGGCTCCACGTGCCCCCGGCCGCGGCCTCGGGCCGGCCGCTGCCGCTGGTCCTCAACCTGCACGGCGCCACCCAGAACGGTCTGTTGGAGGAGGTCCAGTCGGACATGGACAGCTCCGCCGACCAGGACGGCTACCTGGTGGCGTACCCCGACGGTACCCGCATCTCCAAGGTCCTGACCCCCGATCCGGTGGCCAAGCAGGCCCAGTACGGCTGGAACGCGGGCCAGTGCTGCGGGCTGCCCGTGACGCGGCACGTCGACGACGTCGGGTTTCTCGAACGGGTCATCGCCGACATCGCCCGCCGGACCCCGACCGACCTCAACCGGGTCTACATGACCGGGATCTCGAACGGCGGCATGATGGCCTACGCCATGGCGTCGGAGGCCTCCGATCATGTGGCCGCCATCTCCTCGGTGTCGGGCCAGGTCGAGCTCCCTGTCATCCACCCGACCCGGCCGGTGCCCACGCTCGAATTCCACAGCGTCGACGACCCCATCGCCAAGTGGTCCGGGGTCCCCAACCCGGATCCCAAGCTCCGGCTGTCGGTGATGGAGGGGATCCGCCAGTGGGTGAAGGCCGACGGTTGCCGTCCCCACCCGGTGACCGGGCCCACCATCGTCGGCACCGCCGGATCCATCTCGGGGGGCGAGACGGCCACCCCCGTGACGTACCAGCACTGCCGGGCCGGCTCCGAGGTGGCCCTCTGGCGGTTCACCGGCTCCGGGCACGTCTGGCCGGGCAGCACCCTCAACACCGGCCCCAAGAGCACCTGGATCCTCGCCGGCGTGGGGCGCGGGGATCGTCCTGGTCGACGCCAACGAGGCGATGTGGCAGTTCTTTCAGCGGTACTCGCTGGCCAAGCCGTCCTCCTGAGGGCCCGCCACGGCTTGTCTCCACCCCGGTAGGGTCGACCTCATGAAGATGCGCACGCTGGGGAGGACCGGTATCAAGGTCAGCCAGCTCTGCCTCGGGGCCATGATGCTCGGCTCATGGGGCAATCCCGACCACGAGGACTCGATCCGCATCATCCACCGGGCCCTCGATGCCGGCATCAACTTCATCGACACCGCCGACGTCTACTCGGCGGGCGAGTCCGAGATCATCGTGGGCGAGGCTCTGGCCACGGTGGACCGCTCCCGGGTGGTGCTGGCCACCAAGGTCCACGCACCGATGGGGGAGGATCCCAACCAGCAGGGCAACTCCCGCCGCTGGGTCATCGCCGAGTGCGAGAACAGTCTGCGTCGGCTGGGCACCGAGTACATCGATCTCTACCAGATCCACCGACCGGACGAGACGGTCGACGTCGACGAGACCCTCGGGGCCCTGAGCGACCTGGTCCACGCGGGCAAGATCCGGTCGTTCGGCAGTTCCACCTTCCCTGCCGAGCGGATCGTCGAGGCCCAGTGGGTGGCCGAACGCCGAGGCCGGGAACGCTTCCGGACCGAGCAGCCCCCGTACTCCATTCTGGTCCGGGGTATCGAGGCCGACGTGCTGCCGGTGGCCCAGGCCTACGGCATGGGGGTCATCCCGTGGAGCCCGTTGGCCGGGGGCTGGCTGTCGGGCCGGTTCGGAGCGGGCAAGGACAACACCAGCCGCCGGGCGGAGCGGGTGCCCGGCCGGTACGACCTCAGCATCCCGGACAACCAGCGCAAACTGGAGATCGTCACCGAGCTGGACGCGGTGTCCGAGGAGGCCGGCATCACCATGGTGGAGATGGCCCTGGCCTTCGTGCTGGAGCACCCCGCGGTCAGCGCGGCCATCATCGGGCCTCGCACCATGGAGCAGCTCGAGACCCAGCTGTCGGCGCCCGAGGTGCGCCTCGAGGGATCGGTGCTGGACCGGATCGACCAGATCGTTCCCCCGGGGACCAACATAAATCGGGAGGACGCCGGATGGTCACCCCCCGCACTCGTCGACCCCCGACTCCGCCGCCGGCACCACGGGTAGGCCCACGCTCACCCACCGGGTGCGTCCAGCGAATCCAACAGCTCGGGAAGCGATCCGATGTCGTCGATCACATGGTCGGGCCGACCGTCGGCCCGATCTTCGTCGGCGGGCCGGAACTTGCCGGTACGGACCAAGACGCCCGTGATGCCCAGGGCCTGGGCCCCGAGGACGTCGGACCCGATGTCGTCGCCCACCATTATCGCCTCACCGGGCCGGGCGCCCAAGCGGTCGAGGGCCGCTCGGAAGAAGGCCGGGGCCGGCTTGCCCACCACTGTGGCCGACATGCCCGAGGCCTCTTCCAGCCCGATCAGGAAGGCCCCCATGTCCAGAGCCGGCCCCGCCGAGGTCTCGAAGTGGGTGTTCCGATGGAGGGCGACCAAGGGCACCCCGTCAAGGGCCAGCCGGAAGGCCTGATTCAGTGCTGGGTAGCCGAGGCTGGGACCGGCCCCGCCGAGGAGCACCACCCCGGCCCGCTCGGCGTCGACCTGTTCCACACCTTCCAGGTCCTCACTCAGGTCACCCTCGTTGACCACCAGGCAGCCGACCCCGGGGGTGGTGTCGCTCAGATAGCGGGCCGCCGCCCCGACGGCGGTGAGGACGCGGGACGGTTCGACAGGCAGACCGGCGCCGGCCAGGCGCTCGGCGATCTCCCGTCGGGTGGACGATGAGGTGTTGGTCACCAGGCAGACGTCGACGCGGTGGTCGTCGAGCCATCGGATGGTGTCTGCCGCGCCGGGAAGGGCGTCCCACGAGACCGTGAGCACGCCGTCGATGTCGAGCAGGACCACCCGGGCCATGGGAGAACCTACCGCATCGACGCCGGCCCCTCGATGGGAGCCGGACTCCGCTCAGGCCGCGCCCTGAGGTTCCGGCTCCGGCGTCGATGGTGCCCGGACCGGCACTCTCGTGGGCACCCGGCGCACCATGGTGCTGGCGGCATCGGCATCCTCGATGGTCAGGGCCACCGCGGCAGCCACCAAGGCGATCCCCGCCGCGGTGAGGAAGGCGGCGTGGTAGGCAGCCAGGTTGGGCAGGGTGTGCCCGGCCACCAGATGGGTCGTTCCCACCGCGGCCAGCACGGTGGCCAGTATGGCCACCCCGAGAGCGCTGCCCAGCTGGCGTCCGCTGTTGAACAGGGACGACGCCGATCCTGTGTCGGGGAGGGAGATCGTGGCGAAGGCGGCGGCTTGGCAGGAGACGAACACCTGGGCCATGGTCAACCCCATGGCGAACATGAGTACCCGCATCCACCAGAGGTCGGTGTCGAAGCCCACCTGGGTCATGAGGGTCATGACCAACGCCACCCCGACCAGTCCGCAGGCCACCAGCCGCCGGGGACCGAACCGGGGGTAGAACAGCCGGCTGGCCAGCTGCGCACCGAACATCACCCCGATGGCCTCGGGGAAGGTGTTGAGCCCCGACTGCAGGGCGGACAGGCCCAGGCCGATCTGGAAGAAGAGCGGGACCACGAAGAGGACGCCCAGGAACGCCGCCATGCCCACCATCAGGACCAGGCTGGTCGACCGGAACAGCCGGTTCCCGAACAGCCGGAGCTTGAGGATGGGCTTGGGTGTCCGCAGCTCCACCCACACCATGGCGCCGAGCAGCACCGCCCCGAGGGCGATGCTGCCCAGGATGGTCGCCGTGCCCCATCCGCGGACGGGACCCTCGCTCACTCCGAACATCACGAGGGCGAAGCCGATCCCCGAGAGCAGGAAGCCGGGGAGGTCGAAGGCGCCCGGACGGGGCTCGCGATGCTCGGCCAGGAACAGCAGCCCGAAGAGGATGGCGACGATCCCGAAGGGGAGGTTGACGAAGAAGACCCACCGCCACGAGATCTCGGTGACCAGCAGGCCCCCGAGGACCGGTCCGAGCGCAGGGGCGAGTGCCGTCGGGACCACCAGGATGCTCGAGGCCCGCACCCGCTCGGCGGGAGGAAAGGCCCGGAAGAGCATGGCCATGCCCACCGGTATCATCATTCCGCCCCCCACCCCCTGGATGACCCGGAACAGGACCAGTTGGGAGAGGCTGTCGGCCAGGCCGCACAAGACCGAGGCACCGGTGAAGATGCCCACGGCCAGCAGCAGGATCCGCTTGGACCCGAAGCGGTCGCCCAGCCACCCGGCGGCGGGGATGAACACCGCCAGGCTCACCAGGTATCCGACGGCCACCGAGTCGAGCGCCGCCGTCGACTCGTGGAACTGACGGCCGATGGCCGGCAGCGCCACGTTGACGATGGTCACGTCCATGATGCTCATGAACATGGCCGCCACATAGACCACGCTCACACTGATCTTCGGATTCATGGAGAAGCGGGTCATGGTCGGGCTCTCCGATGACTCTAGGGTCCCACCGGGACCGGCGGTTCCACCCGTCCCGCCCTCGCTCCGAACCGGACCGGCCCACCCACCGTGCGGGCAGTGCGGGCCGTCACTGATCGTTCCGCATCGGAGAGCGCCGCCGGTGCGGGCGGACCGTTCATTGGCGGTGTCCCCGCCGGCCGGGACGGGCCACCGGGAGGACCGTCATGACCCGGCCTGAAACATGATTGGATCGGTCGGGTTTGGAGGCTTAAGGTTGCGGGGGACCGGCACCGTGCGCTCGACCCCGGGGTGGGGCCTTCCGGGGCCCAGGACAAGCTGCGAAGGAGCCCTCGGTGAGCACCCGCCTCTACTGGTTCCGGCCGACGGCGGTGCACCGCAGGGACCGGGATGGCCTCGGTCCGACCATCGTCGGTTGCCTCGCCTCCAGCGCCCCGGTCGGCCTGTCGTGAACGGCGGACCACGGTGGCCGGTGGTGGCGGTGAGTGCCGGTGACTCGGCGGCCTCCAAGACCCGGGCCCTGGCCGCCGCAGCTCTCGAGCTCGGGGGCGGGGGACGGCTCATCGACCTTTCCGACCTGCCCGCCGACGCGCTCCTCGGACGCCGATCCGACCAGGCGTTGGACGATGCCGTGGCGGTGGCCTCGGCGGCTCCGGTGTTGGTATTGGCGACACCGATCTACCGGGCCACCTACAACGGGTCCATCAAGGCCTTCCTCGACCGGTTCGCCCCTGACGCCCTGAGCCGGACGGCGGTGGTGTGGGCGGGCACCGCCGCATCAGCCGGGCACTTCCTGGCTCTCGACACCGGCGGACGGGCCGTGGTGGCCAGTCTCAAGGGGTGGACGGTGCCGACCGTGGTGTACGCCACGGCAGCCGAGTTCTCCGAGGGACGGCCCACCGGGACGGTGCTGGAGTCGCTGGCGGCGGCGCTGGACGAGGCCCAGACGCTGGCCGCCGCGCTGACGGCCTGACCCCACCCCGCTCAGGCGGAGGCCGGACACCGGTGGTCGTCGGGGGAGGTCCGGTGCAGGCCGTGCAGACCTATCCGGTGAGGAAGCTGAGCCGTACCTGCCGCACCGGATTGTCGCTGTTGGTGTCGACCAGCACCACGCTCTGCCAGGTGCCGAGCTGGGGGCGTCCGTCGAGCACGGGCACGGAGAGCGAAGGGCTGACCAGGGCGGGCAGGACGTGGTCGGCCCCATGGCCGACGGCGCCATGGCGGTGTCCGTACCGGTCGTCCCGCGGCAGCAGCCGGTGGAGGGTCGCCTCGAGATCCCGTTCGGACCCGGCCCCCACCTCCATCAGCGCCAGCCCCGCAGTGGCGTGGGGAGCGAACACGTTGACCAGCCCGTCGCCCCGTCCGACGCAGAACTCTCGGACCGGCCCGCTCAGGTCGACCACCGTCCGCCCGTCGGTGTGCACGGTGAGGAGCGTCGAGTGCATGGCCCATCATCGCACCGGCGTCCTCCGGCGAGGTCAAGCTGCGAGACGAGGCGCTCGTCGGACCTGTGGGTGACCACTCGTCCGGAGCCACGTGATGGGGGTGGAACCCGAGATCCCGGCGCTTGGCGCCGGGTGCCGCCACTCGGGCCCGTGGGACCCCCCCAAGGCCTACGGTGGAGGCATGGCCGGGTTCGAGCGGGGACGACTCCAGGGCCCAGAGGCCGCTCCGCAGCGGGGAGAGTCCACCGAGCCCCTGGTGGCCGCGGTCGGGTTTTCGGTGGAGCAGATCCTCAGTGGCGCCCTCGACTCGGCCGTCGAGTACCGACAAGACCACGACGAGTGGGTGGTGGTGCTGGCCGGGGGTGCGGAGCTGGGCGTCGACGGGACTCCGGTGCGCCTGTCGACGGGGGAGTGGCTGCTGGTGCCGCGGGGGGTACCCCATCGGCTGGACTCCACCCTCCCAGGCACCAGCTGGCTGGCGGTGCGAGGACCGGGTTAGACCCGACCGAGGCACGGTAGGGTCGCTCGGATGGAGAGCGGCCGACGGTGCGACTGGGCGGAGGGGTCCGACGCCATGCGGCGATACCACGATGAGGAGTGGGGGGTTCCCTCGAAAGACGACTCTCATCTGTTCGAGATGCTGATCCTCGAGGGGGCCCAGGCCGGCCTGTCATGGTCGACCATCTTGAACAAGCGCCAGAACTACCGGACGGCCCTCGACGGGTTCGATCCAGCCACGGTCGCCCGGTACGGGGAGCCAAAGATCCTGGCCCTGTTGGACGACCCCGGCATCGTCCGCAACCGGCTCAAGGTCCGCGGCACGGTGACCAACGCCCAGGCCTTCCTCCGGACCGCCGAGGAGCACGGCAGTTTCGCCGACTACCTGTGGGAGTGGGTCGACGGCACGCCGATCGTCAACCGGCCCCGTACGATGTCCGACCTGCCCTCGACGACCGATCTGTCCGACCGGGTGGGCCAGGATCTCAAACGACGTGGCTTCACCTTCGTCGGATCGACCATCGTCTACTCCTACCTGCAGGCGGTCGGGCTGGTCGACGATCATCTGGTGGGGTGCCCTTCCAAGCGAGGCAGGTGAGCGGAGCGGTGTCGTAGTCTGAAGCCATGTCAACCCACGTGGTCATTCTGGGCGCCGGTTTCGGCGGCCTCGAGCTGTCGTCCCGCCTCGACGAGGGGTTGGGCGATCAGGTGCGTATCACCCTGATCGACCAAAGCGAGTCGTTCGTCTTCGGTTTCTCCAAGCTCGACGTGATGTTTGGGCGTCAGCGACTCGACCAGGTCCAGATCCACTATCGCGACATCGCCAAGCCGAGTGTGGAGTTCCGTCAGGAGACGGTGGTCTCGATCGACCCCACGTCCCGTCACGTCGTCACCGATCGGGCCACCTACGACGCGGACATCCTGGTGGTGGCCCTCGGTGCCGACCTCGACCCAGCGGCCACACCCGGGCTCCTCGAGGGCGGCTACGAGTTCTACTCGCCGGCTGGAGCGGATCGGGTGTCAGAGGTCCTCCCGACCTTCGAGTCCGGTGTGGCCGTGATCAGTGTGCTGGGCCCGTTCTTCAAGTGCCCTCCGGCCCCGTACGAGGCGGCCTTCCTGCTGCACGACTTCCTGCTGCGCCGAGGAGTGCGCGACGCCACGTCGATCCACCTGTTGAGCTCGCTGGGCTCACCGATCCCGATCTCGCAGGACACGTCGGCGGCCATCGTCTCCATGCTCGCCGGCAAGGGCATCGAGTTCTGGCCTTCCGCGGTGGTCGAGCGACTCGATCCCGGGGCTCGTGTGGCCCATCTGGCCGACGGGCGACAGTTGAACTACGACCTGTTCCTGGGCATACCGGTCCACCGTGCTCCGGCGGTGGTGGTCGACTCGGGTCTCACCGAGGACGGTTGGATCCCCGTGGATCCGGCCACCTTCGCCACCCGTTTCCCCGATGTGTTCGCCGTGGGGGACATCACCAGTGCCCCGGTTCCCCGAGCCGGGATCATCGCCGAGGGCGAGGCCCGGACCGTGGCCGACGTCGTCGTGGCCCGCCTGACCGGGGGTCCGTCGCCGGCCCCTTACGAGGGGCAGGCCATCTGCTACATCGAGATGGGGCCAGAAGGGGTGGGCCGGGTCGACGTCAACTTCCTCGCCGGAGCGGCACCGACCGCCCGGTACAACCCGCCGTCCGAGGCGCTGGCCGACCGAGAAGCTGGAGTTCGGGTCGTCGCGCCGCAAGCGTTGGTTCGGTCAGTAGCTGCCGAGTGGGATACGGCCATGGGCGTACACCACCCGGCGCCGACCGGAGCCCGGGGAGTAGACCGGGAAGGTGAGGCTCGACCGGGATCGCTGCGAGGAGATGTTGGTCCGTGCCGAGCACGGTGTCCTCGGGACGGTTCACGGCCGGCGAGGGGTGGACGTGGTCCCGGTCTGCTTCGTCGTGGACGGCGCCGTCGTCGCCGTGCCCACCGACACGGTGAAGCCCAAGTCCGCGTCGGTGCTGCAGCGCTCCCGCAACCTCGACGCCGACGCCAGGGCCGTCCTCCTGTGCGATCACTGGGACCGGGTCGACTGGAGCCGACTGTGGTGGGTCCGGGCGTGGCTCGAGCGCATCGAAGCGCAGGCGGCGACGCGGGATCGCCTCGAATCCATGCTCGAGGCGAAGTATCCCCAGTACCGGGATCGGCCCTTCGCCGGCCTCCTCGTCTTCGGGATCACCGGTACCGATGGCTGGTCCGGGGAGGGGCCGTAGGGCTCGACCCAGGCTGATTCGACCTGGCGGCGGCCTGCCCGAGACCGGAGCCCGGCCGGCTGCCCCCCCGAGCTGAGCAGATGGCCCGGCCAGGTGTCGTCGGGGCTCGCTCGGCACCCGGCCGGAGGGTGGGGTCGACCCGACTGGTCAGGAGGTCGTTTCCCTGTGGGGGTAACTTGACGGGACTGTCCGGCACTCAGTGGCGGCCCAGCCGGTCGGGTGACGTGCCAGCGCGGCTGCGGTCCGGGTACCGGACCAGTGCGACCCGGGAGGAGGGGACCCCATGTGTGACTCGATGGTGACGGTCACCGACGACGGGGTGCTCTTCGCCAAGAACAGCGACCGGGATCCCAACGAGGCCCAGCCCCTCGAGTGGGTGGCTGCCGCCGACCACGCCGCCGGCGCCCGAGCGGCGTGCACGTGGATCGACGTACCCCAGGTGGCCCACACCCACGCCGTGCTCCTGTCCCGGCCGTGGTGGATGTGGGGAGCCGAGATGGGGGCCAACGAGCACGGGGTGGTCATCGGGAACGAGGCCGTCTTCACCAGGTCGGAGCCGGGGGAGAAGGCGCTGCTGGGGATGGACCTCCTCCGGTTGGCCCTGGAGCGGGCCGATACCGCCGAGGAGGCGGTCTCGGTCATGGTCGAACTCCTCGAGCGGCACGGCCAGGGCGGTCCCTGCAGCTACGAGCGGAGCCGATTCACCTACGACAACAGCTTCCTGGTGGCCGATCCGGGCGGCGCCTTCGTACTGGAGACCTCGGGATCCCAGTGGGCCACCGAGGTGGTCACCGGACCCGGGCGCAGCATCTCCAACGGCCTCACCATCCCGGCGTTCGCCCGGGCCCACAGCCGAGCGGTCCGGACCTGGGTGTCGGCCGCCTCGACCCGCCGGGCCGGGACCGAGGCGCTGGCCCGGCGGGCCGGTGGGCCGGCCGACCTGATGGAGGCGTTGCGGGGCCACGGGTCCACCACGGCTCCCCGCTGGTCGCCCATCCACGGCGGGCTGGGGGCACCCTGCGTCCACGCCGGTGGGTTGGCGGCCTCCAGCCAGACCACCGCTTCGTGGGTGTCCGACCTCCGCCACGGGATCCGCCACTGGGCCACCGCCACCTCGGCTCCCTGCACCTCGCTGTTCAAGCCGGTGGCGGTGGACGAGCCGGTGGACCTGGGTCCGGATCCCACCAACGCCTTCGACCCGGCAGGGCTGTGGTGGCGGCACGAGCTGCTTCACCGGACGACCCTGACCGCGCAGGCCACTCTGATGCCCCGCTACCGATACGCTCGCGATCGGATCGAGGCACGGTGGATCGCCGAGCCGCCGCCCTCGTCGTCGGCCTTCGAGGAGGCCGACCGGCTCGAACGGCGGTGGCTGAGCGACGTGGCGGCGGCCCACCTGCCCGACAACCGGCCGGTGTGGGTCCGCCGGGCGTGGAAGGCCATCGACCGGGCGGCGGGGATCGACCGGGCTGCCGACATCGACAAGGAGCTGCACCCGTGAGCACTTCCCAGGTACTGGTGATCGGAGCCGGGCTCTCGGGGCTGGCCGCGGCGCGCCGACTGGATGCGGCCGGGGTCGACGTGGTGGTGCTCGAGGCCCGGTCGCGGGTCGGGGGCCGCACCGAGGGCGGCCACACCGAGGACGGGACCCCGCTCGAGCTGGGCGGCCAGTGGCTCGGCCCCACCCAGACCCGCATGTACGCCCTGGTCGAGGAGTTGGGGTTGGAGACGTTCCCCACCTTCAACACCGGCAAGCACGTCGTCCAGCTCGGGGGCCGGCGGAGCCGGATGGCCTCGAAGCGGGGCGCGGTGCCCAAGCTGAACCCGTTCGTACTGGCCGACCTGCTCCAGGGACTCACCCGCTTCCAGCGGCTGGCCGGCAAGGTGCCGCTGGACCGGCCGTGGACCGCACCCGGGGCCGAGGCGCTCGACAACCAGACCTTCGAGACGTGGATACGCCGCCACCTCCGCACCGAGACCGGCAGGGCGTACTTCCGGGTGGCCTGCGAGGCGGTCTTCTCGGCGGAGAGCGGGAACCTCTCGGCCCTCCACGCCCTGTTCTACACCCACTCGGGCACCGACTTCGAGGGCTTGCTGAGCACGGACCGGGGCGCCCAGCAGGACCGTGTCGTCGGAGGGTCCATCCGGATCAGCGAGACCATGGCCGAGGCGCTCGACGGCCGGGTCCGGCTGGACCGGCCGGTACGTCGGATCGAGCAAGGGGAAGGCGGCGTCACAGCCGTCACCCGCGATGGAGAGGAGTTCGAGGCCGAGCGGGCCATCGTCACCCTGCCGCCCACCTTGGCCGGCCGCCTGGAGTACCAGCCGATCCTCCCGCCCTGGCGGGACCAGCTCACCCAGCGACTCCCGGCCGGCTCGGTGATCAAGCTGTACGCCGTCTACGACGAGCCGTTCTGGAGGCATGAGGGACTGACCGGTCAGGCGGCCTCGGACGAAGGGCCCATCAAGGTGACCTTCGACAACTCGCCGCCCGGAGGCCGCCCCGGGGTGCTCATGGGGTTCATGGAGGCCAACGACGGCCGGCGCGGCGTCGCGCCTTTCACTCGAGGACCGCCGGCAGGCGGCCATCGACTGTTTCGTCCGGTACTTCGGTCCGAAGGCCGCCCGCCCCCTGGAGTACCTCGAGCGGGACTGGACGGCCGAGGAGTTCAGCCGGGGCTGTTACGGTGCCCACTTCACCCCCGGGGTGTGGGGGGACTTCGGGTTCGCCCTCACCGAACCGGTGGGCCGTCTGCACTGGGCCGGGGCCGAGTGCTCACCGGTGTGGAACGGCTACATGGAAGGGGCGGTCCGGTCCGGGGAGCAGTCCGCGGAGGACGTGGCGGCCCTGCTGGCCTGAGCGGAACCGCAGGGCGCTGCTGAGGTATTCCGCCGGCCACTGCGGCCCCAGGCCGCCCTCATCGGCCCGCCGTCACCGGCCGAGGCCGGCCACCAACTCCACCAGCCGGGCCAGCTCATCGTCGGAGTTGTAGTAGTGCGGCGACGCCCGCACCTTGCTCGTCGGATGGGGGGCCACCATGTCCAGCCGGGCCCAGGGGGCGTCGCTGACGGACACGTTGATCCCGGCCGCCGAGGCCCGGGCGGCCACCGCGGCCGGCGGGTGTCCTTCCACCGTGAAGGTCACGATCCCCGAGCGCCGGGTGCCGCCGTCGTGGACCTCCACGCCGGGGAGAGAGGCGAGATCGGCGCGCAGCCGCGCGGCCAGGGATCCCACCCTCGAGGCGATGGACTCCACACCCAGCGCCAGGGTGTGCTCGATGGCCACCCCGAATGCCAGGTGGGCGCCCACCGGGATCTCGAACTCGACGAATCGCTCGGCGCCGGGTCGGAGGCGGTAGTGGCCGGCGTCCTCCCACAGCGCCGCGCTCCACCCGAGGCCCGGGGGACGAAGGCGCTCGGCGAAGTCCGAGCGGACGAACAACAGGCCGGTGCCGCGGGGGCCGCGCAGCCACTTCCGACCGGTGGCGGTGGCCACGTCGCAGCCGATGGCTTGCACGTCGACGGGCAGTTGGCCCACGCTCTGGCAGGCGTCGAGGAAGTAGGGCACGCCGACCCGGCGGCACAGGGCCCCGGCCTCCTCCACCGGATTGACCAGACCGCGGTGGGTCCCGACATGGGTGAGCGCCACCAGCGCCACCTGACCGGCACCGGCCTCGAGGCGGTCGGACAGGGCACCGAGGTCCAGCGTGCCGTCCCCCAGGCTCGGCACCACCCCGATCGTGGCGCCGGCCACCTCGCAGACCTGGAGCAGACCCAGGTAGTGGCTGTCATAGGCCATCCGGTCGACCAGGAGGTGTCGGCCCTCCAGGATCCCCCCTCCCAGGAGGAGTCCCCAGACGGCCTTGGTCCAGGCCTGGGTGTCCGAGCCGGTGACGACCACTTCGTCGGAGCCGGCCCGCAGCAGACGGGCCGCCGAGGACCGGACCGCGGCCAGCCGGTCGCCGACCGCCACGGCCGCCTCGTACCCGCCCCGGTCGGCCTCGAACCGGAGGTACGCGGTCTGGGCTTCGAGAGTGGCCTCCGTGGGCAGGGCGGCACCGGCATTGTTGAGGTGGTTGACCGTGGCGCAGCCCGGGGTGGCGGCCCGTTCGGCCTCGAGGTCGATGGTGCCGGTCACAACCGGTGAATCTATCCTCGGGCCCCGAGCCGCGGCTGCAGGGACCGGAGTCGGTAGGGTGCATCGGGTGAGTTCGCAGTGGGAGCCCCTGGTCGAGAGCGGCGTCGACCCCGACCCCCTGTTGCAGTTCGGAAGGTGGTTCGCCGACGCCACCGAGGTGACGGACAGCCCCGAAGCCATGGCCGTGGCCTCGGTCGGTCCCGACGGCCGGCCCTCGGTGCGGATGGTGCTGCTGAAGCAGTGGGACGAGGACGGGTTCGTCTTCCACACCAATTACTCCAGCCGGAAGGGACGGGAGCTGGCCGACCGGCCGCAGGCGGCGCTGTTGCTCTACTGGCCGCCGCTGGGCCGCCAGGTGCGCATCGAGGGATCGGTCGAGCGGACCAGCGACGAGGAGTCCGACGCCTACTTCGCCACCCGTCCCCGCGGCGGCCAGATCGGGGCCCACGCCTCCCGGCAGAGCGCCGCGGTGGACAGCCGGGAGCTACTCGACGCCAGGGTCCGGGCCCTCGAGGCCGAGTTCGGCGACCGGCCGGTGCCCCGTCCACCCTGGTGGGGAGGCCTGCGGGTCCGGCCCCAGGCCTTCGAGTTCTGGCAGAACCGCGACGACCGGCTCCACGACCGGCTCCGCTACACACCCGGGCCGGAGGGCTGGCGCATCGAGCGGCTCCAACCCTGATCCGGACCCGGTCGGATCCGAGCGGGGCAGTATGTTCTGGGACATGGCAGATGACGCGACCCTGGTGCTGGATCGGACCAGCCAGCTGCTCGACGAGCTCGACCCGAGGACCACGCCACGCGAGGTGTTCCGGGCCCGACAGTTCGAGCTGGGACTGGCCTGGGTCTCCTTCCCGGAGGGCTTCGGGGGGCTGGGCCTCCCGCCCAATCTGCAGCGGGAGGTGGACCGGCGACTGGGACAGGCCGGAGCCACGCCTCCCGGTGCCCGCGAGTTCTTCGGACTCACCATGGCCGGTCCCACCGTGGTCACCCACGGGTCGGACGAGCTCCGGGAGCGCCTCCTGTGCCGGACCTTCACCGGCGAGGAGTCGTGGTGCCAGCTGTTCAGCGAGCCGGGCTCCGGCTCCGACCTCGCCGGCCTGGCCACCCGGGCGGTCCGGGACGGCGACGAGTGGGTGATCACCGGGCAGAAGGTGTGGAACACCCTGGCCCACGTCGCCGACCGGGGCATGCTGGTGGCCCGGACCGACCCCGACCTCCCCAAGCACAAGGGACTGACCTACTTCGCCCTGGACATGCACGCCTCCGGCGTCGAGGTGCGGCCGTTGCGCCAGATGACCGGCGAGGCCGAGTTCAACGAGGTGTACCTCACCGAGGTCCGGGTGCCCGACGCCGACCGGGTGGGCGATGTCGGCGAGGGGTGGCGGGTGGCCATGACCACCCTGTCCAACGAGCGGACCACCATCGGGGGCAGCTCCTCGGCACCCGGGGCCGGATCGGGATCCATCGCCGAGGCCGTGCGCATCTGGCGGAGCGACGGTCACCGGCAGAACCCGGTGGACCGGGACCGACTGGTACAGCTGTGGATCGAGTCCGAAGCCCTCCGGCTCACCAACATGAGGGCCGGCCAGAACCGCAAGGCCGGTAACCCCGGACCTGAGGGCTCCATCGCCAAGCTGATGTTCGCCGAGGTCAACAAGCGGGTCTACGAACTGTGCATCGACCTGCTGGGAGCCGACGGGCTCGTCGGCTACGACTACACCATGCGGCGGTCCGAGGCGCTCGGGCTGGTGGGCCCGGCCGGCTCCTCGCGCAAGCTGTTCCTGCGGTCCCGGGCCAACTCGATCGAGGGCGGCACGTCCGAGATCCAGCGCAACATCCTGGGCGAGCGGATCCTCGGCCTCCCCGGAGACGTCCGGGTGGACAAGGAGCTGCCCTGGTCCAAGGTGCCCCGCAGTTGAGCCGACCCCGCAGTTGAGCCGGGCCCGGTGCGCCGAGCCCGTAGCGCCGGCCCCGTCGAGACCGTCCCGCACCGTCGGCCGGAGGTGGGGACCGGGGGTCGGCCGGCGGTCGCGGCCCGGTCACGGGTCGGCGATGACCGGCCCGGCGGTGGGGTGGTGACCGACGCCCGGCACTTCCTCGGCATGGAGCCGGCCGGGGACGACCTCCACTGGCGACTCGCCGTGGTGCCCGAGCTGTGCACGCCCGGGAACTTCCTCTTCGGGGGGTGTGGCCTCGGCGCGGCGCTGGTGGCCCTGGAGGCCGCCTCGGGTCGGCCGACGGTGTGGTCGACGGCCCAGTACCTGTCGTACGCTCCCACCCAAAGCCAGCTCGACCTCACGGTGACGCTGGCCGCCGAGGGCCGCCGGGTGACCCAGGCCCGGGCCGTGGGCTACGTCGGGGACACCGAGATCCTCACCGTCAATGCCGCCCTGGGCTCACCGGGGTCGCTCGACGGTGGTGGCGTCTGGGTCACCCCGCCGGATGTGCCCCCGCCAGACGAGTGCCCACCCCGTCGTCTCCCCGACTTCAACACCACCTCCATCTTCGACCGGATCGACGTCCGCCTGGCCCAGGGTCGTTCCTACGAGGAGATCGGGTCCGGACCCGGCGATCCCCGGAGCGCCCTGTGGGCCCGGGTGCCCGGCCACCTCGAGCCGTCGGCCGCCACCTTGGCCATCATCGGCGACTACGTGACCGGCGGGGTGTCCCAGCCGCTCGGCCGGCGGGTGATGTCCCGGAGCCTCGACAACACGATCCGGATGGTCCATCTGGAGCCCACCGAGTGGGTGCTGTGTGACATCCGTATCCAGGCCCTGGTGGACGGGTACGGCCAGGGGGTGGCCTACCTGTGGTCGCAGCAGGGCTCGCTGCTGGCCACCGCCAGCCAGTCGATGAGCGTGCGGGACTGGAACTGACCCCTCCGGTCCCGCCGGACCGCACCGCTCGGCGGACCGGCCGGTCCCGGCGCGCACCGGGTCCCGGAGGGGCCGGTCGGCGCTGCACCGGGCCCACCGTCGTAGTGTCTGGGAACGCGCACGGTACGAGGCGCACGAGCCGACGGGGAGAACCATGAAGATCAGCACGTTCCTGAGCTACTCCGCTGGATTCCGCCAGGCCGCCGCCGAGGTGTCCGAGTTCGAGAAGGCCGGGTTGGACCTGGTGTGGGTGGCCGAGGCCTACGGCCTGGACGGGCCCAGCCTGATGGGATACATCGCCGCCCTCACCGAACGGGTGGAGATCGGCTCGGCCATCCTGCCCATCTTCACCCGCACCCCCACCCTGATCGCCATGACCGCGGCGGGTGTCGACACCCTGTCCGAAGGGCGGTTCCACCTCGGGCTGGGGTCTTCGGGACCACAGGTCATCGAGGGATTCCACGGGGTCCCGTTCAACGCTCCCATCGGGCGCACCCGCGAGATCATCGATGTCTGCCGTCAGGTCTGGAAGCGTGAGGCCCCCCTGGTCCACGAGGGTACCCACTACACGATGCCGCTCCCGCCCGACCAGGGAACGGGACTGGGCAAGGCCCTCAAGATCATCGCCCACCCGGTCCGGCCGTCCATCCCCATCTGGGTGGCGGCCCTCGGCGAGAAGAACGTGGCGATGACGGCGGAGGTGGCCGACGGCTGGATCCCCATGATGTTCATGCCGGAGAAGGCGCGGGAGATCTGGGGGCCGTCCCTGGACGCCGGCGCGGCAAGGCGGGATCCCTCGCTCGGGCCGCTCCAGATCACCACCGGCGGCCTGCTGGCCATCGGCGAGGGCGACGAGGTGGTGGCGTTGCGTGAGCTCTCCCGGCCGCATGTGGCCCTCTACGTGGGCGGCATGGGGGCCAAGGGGAGGAACTTCTACAACGACGTGGTCCGCCGCTACGGCTTCGAGCGGGAGGCCGAGCTGATCCAGGAGCTGTACCTGGACGGCAAGAAGAAGGAGGCCGAGGCCTTGGTGCCCGACGCGCTGCTCGAGGCCACCTCCTTGTGCGGCCCCGAGGCCTATGTGGCCGAGCGCATCGCCGCCTACGGAGCCGCCGGTGTCACCCACCTGCAGGTCACGCCGATCCCGGTCGGGGACCAGCGGCCCGTGGACCTCATCGCCAAGGTCAAAGAGCTGGCCCGCTGACCGTCGCCGGCGCGGCCGGCCGGGCGCGCGTCCGGACGGGTCGAGGTCCTGACCGCCGGGTCCGGATCCGGCCTTCCCCGCCTACGGCGACGTCGACCGATGGAAGCGAACCTCCTCCGGGCCGGTCAGGCGGCCGGGGGCCGCGGTGGCGAGGATGACGCCCTCGGTGGCGTCGGTTCAGCCGGTGGGGTCGGTTCAGCCGGTGGGGTCGGTTCATCCGGTGGGGTCGGTTCAGCCGGTGGCGCCACTCCGCCGGAGGCGACGGTGGCCTCGATCTCGGTGACCAGGTCGGCGGTCAACCGGCCTCCGCGGATGGCCGTGGCCATGCGCTCGGCCGCCTCCCGGAACCGGCGGTCCCCGAGCACTCTACGAACCGCCTGACGGATCCTGGCCGCTGACGTGCCCGGGCGGAGCCGGACCCCGGCACCGGCATGGACCACTCGGGCGGCGGTGTCGTTCTGGTCCCGGCCCATGGGGATGCACACCAGGGGGACCCCGGCGGCCAGGGCCTTCATGGTGGTTCCGTGACCGCAGTGGGAGATGACCAGGGACACCTCGGGAAGGACCGACTGGTGGGGGACCGAGCCCACCACGACCACGTTGTCGGCCGGAGCCACCTCGACGGCCTCCAGCATCTGGCCCAGGGTGACGACGGCCCGCACCGGCAGCGTGGAGAGTGCTTCGACCACCTTCCGCAGGACGGGTCCCTGGTCCTGGTAGGTGGTGCTGAAACCCACCAGTACGAGGGGTCGGTCGTCTCCCTCGGACCACGGGGCCGTCCAGGCCTCGGTCCACCCGGGGTCGTCGAGTATCGGTCCCACGTAGCTGACGTTGGCGGGGACGGTGGGGGCGGCGTAGTCGAACTCGGGACTGGTCAGGACCAGGATCCGGTCGGCGGACAGCCCCTGGTCGTAGAACGACGACAGCGGGGCCAGCCCGTACTCGGCCCGGGCGGCGTTGAGGGCCGGGAGTCCCTTGCCGAACAGGTGGTTGACCACGGCCAGCAGGGCCGCGTCCCGACCTCGGCCCAGCACCGTCCTGGCCGGCGCGAAGCCGGGTCCCATCGGCGGGGTCCCTCGGCTCGGCATGATCCAGATGTTGGCCACCAGGAGGACCACCGGGAGGTCGGCTGCTTGGGCGGCGATGACCGAACCGAAGAGGAAGGCGTCGGCGACGAGTGCATCGGGACGCACCGCGGCGATGGCTTCCGCCGTGTCGGCGGCGAACCGGGCGGCGGGGCCGGCGATGAACCGGTCGCGCACCCGCTGAAGCAAGACGAGCGGGTTCGAGGTCTCCCAGTCCTTGATGGGATCCTCCATCGGGTCGTACGACATGCGGTGGGGAGCCCGGGTCCACGGGGAGAAGGTGCAGCCCACCGATTCCGCTCCCGTCCGGATGGTGGGATCGCCGAGGACGTGCACCGTGTGGCCGCGGTCGACCAGGCGTCGGGCCACGCCCAACTCGGGCGGGACGTTGCCGCCCCCTTCCCACATGGTCATGAGGTAGCGGCGCCTCAGCACTCGATCACCTGCCCCTCGACGGCCACCACCACCGCCGGGTGGGTGCAGCCCCGGAACCGCTCGGCGATGGCGTCGAGCTGTTCGTCGGTGCGCCGGGGGCTGTGGTGGAAGAGCACCACCGTCGAGACCCCGGAGCGTGCCCCGAGGGCCACGGCGTACTCCATGGCCGCGTGGCCGAAGGCGGCGCCCTCGGGGAGCTGCTCCGCGGTGAGTTGGGCGTCGTGGATCAGGACGTCGGCTCCGCCGACGAGGTCCTCGACGGAGGGCGGGACGTCCCCCCACCCGTCCGGTCCCGGGCCGTAGTTGGTGGGGCAGTGGTCGGGGAGGTAGGCCACTACCGAGCTGCCGTCGGCGACCCGGTAGCCGTAGGTGGTCCCCCCCTTGTGGGCGATCTCGCCCGCTGTGACCGTGAACCCCTCCAGGTCCCGGGTACCCGGCTCCAGCGACGAGAAGCTCCAGGAGCCGAGCAGGCCGTCGGGGCCGATGGGGAAATTGGGCGGGGACATCATCCGGGCCAGGGTGGCCTCCGCGTCCGTGCCATCGGGCTGGGCGGGCAGGTAGAGATGGCATCGGGCCTCGTGGCGGTCGATGGCGGCGCAGAACGGGAGGCCCTCCACGTGGTCCCAGTGGAGGTGGGAGAGGAGGAGGCTGCCGTCGAAGGGGCGGCCGTGGAGGGTCTCGGTGAGGGCCTGGATGCCGGTGCCGGCGTCGAGCACCAGGTCCGGCGCCCTGCCGTCGCGGGCCAGGGCCACACACGAGGTGTTGCCCCCGTACCGGACGAAGGCGAGTCCGGGTGTGGGGACCGAGCCGCGGACACCCAGGAGATGGGCCCGCACCCGTTACGCCTGCGGCTTCTCGCTCCGGTGGCCCTTGGCCAGCTCGTGCAGCTGCCCCCGGTCCATGACGCTGTGTGCCACCACGGCCACCCGGGAGCCGGTCACCGCCACGAGGGTCGAGGTCCGCGTGCCCCCCTCGATGCCGGACCGCTCGCCCAGCACCGCCCCGGGGCCGTACTCGGCCAGCCGGTCGCCGCCCTTCTCCACCCGGATCACGCCGTCGAGGACGAGGAAGACGTCGGTCCCCGCCTCCCCTTCCCGGACCAGGGCGTCCCCGGCCGAGAGGCTCCGGAAGCTGGGGCTTGGACCCCTTGTCCATCATCTGCACCGAGAGGGCCCGCTCGAGGGCGGTCTCCACCGCGGTGACCAGCGCCGGTGAGTCCTGGTCGCCCCAGGGGGTGTGCTTGCCGAACGACTTGCGGTACCAGTCCTTGAAGTCCGTCAGGCCGGACTTGGCCGACAGGGCTCCCTGGCCGTCGTAGAACCAGTGACGCGGGAAGCGGCTGGCCCCGATGACCTCGAACGAGGGTGGGCCGTCGACATGCAGGGTCAGGCTCAAGGTGGACCACACCAGGGGTGCCTGCCACTGGATGAAGGGCTTCCGCCGGACGCGGCGGGGGGCCGGGAGACCGGTGCGCCCCCCGGCCGTCTGCACGAAGCGAACCCAGCCGTCGCCGACCTCCGGTGGCTGCTGGATGAGTGGGAGGGCCACCGCTTCGAACTCCTTGTTGAGCCCTCCCACCGCTACGGTCGTCGAACCCATCAACCCGCCGCCGGTGTAGCCGTAGCCGGTGACGGCGCCGGACGGGTCGGACTCCACGAAGGCCGACAGCACGTTGGCGAACCGGAACCGGTCGGCCTTTCTCAGCGCCTCGATGTCGTCGATGACGTCGGGCGGCGGGTCGTCATAGTGGGTGAATCCCTTGTCGAACGCCACACGGGTTCCGCCGCGTACCGCTTCGGAGGGGATCCACGACAGTGAGGTCACGGAGCTCTCGGTTCGCATGCAGCCATCCTGACCCCGCCACGGGCCGGCCGCCACCGTGATCGCCTGCCAGGCGGGGTGTGGCTGGCACCACCACCGCTTGACGTGGTCACGCCCTGTCGCCCGGCTCGCCGCCGTGCGATAACTGAACCATGATGGACACCGAGGATCCCGCACCGCGTGCCACCATCGACGTGTTCCTGGCGGACGACAACGTGATCGTGCGCGAAGGGGTGCGCACCCTGCTCGAACGACAGGACGATCTCCGGGTGGTGGGCGTGGCGGAGGACTACGACGGCCTGGTGGAGGGGGTGATGGCCACCCAGCCCCACGTCCTGGTCACCGATATCCGCATGCCCCCGACCTTCCAGCGGGAGGGCATCGAGGCCGCCCGCGAGGTCCGCCAGCGGTGCCCGGGCACCGGGGTGGTCATCCTGTCCCAGTACGACGATCCCGAGTACGCCGTCTCACTGGTGGCCGAAGGATCGGCCGGCTACGGCTATCTGCTGAAGGACCACATCGCCGAGGGCAACCAGCTGGTCGATGCGGTACGGGCCGTGGCTACGGGCGGCACTGCGCTCGACCCTTCCATCGTGGACGCCCTGGTCCGCCCGGTCACCACCCACGGTGGCCTGACCGAGGCCGAGGAGGCCCTGCTGGGCTCGGTGGCCGAAGGCAAGCCCATCAAGGCCATCGCCGCCACCCAGCGCGCCACCCCCGAGTCGGTCGACGCCCAGGTGGAGGCGCTGTTCGTCAAACTGGCCCAAGAGGTCTCGGCGGGAACCGAGGGAGCCATCCGCCGTCTGCGGCTCCTCCACCAGTGCATCGTGGACCGGGAGGAGCAGGGCGAGTCCCTGTCCCGCCTGCTCCCCGGGGGACTGGCGGAGAAGCTGCGCCGGGACGGCCGTGACATCGGCAAGACCGAGGTGGTCGAGGTCACGGTGCTGATGAGCGACATCCGCTCCTACTCGACCATCGCCGAGCACGCCGATCCCAGCCAGCTGGCCGGGCAGCTCAACACCCACCGGGCCGCCATGAACCGGGCCATCCTGGGGCAGGACGGGACCATCATGCAGTTCGTGGGCGACGCGGTGATGGCCGTCTTCGGCGCGCCGTTCTCCCAGCCCGACCATGCGCAACGTGCGCTGGCCGCCGCCGCCGATGCCCACCGCCTCCAAGCCGAGGTCAACGCGGTCTGGGAGCGTGACGGCCTCCCTCCGTTCGGCCTGGGTCTGGGCCTGTCCACCGGTCAGGCGGCCGCGGCGCTGCTCGGGACCGAGGAGCGCCTGGAGTACACCCTGGTCGGGGACACGGTCAATCTCTCCCAACGTCTGCAGCAGCTGGCCGAATCGGGGGAGACTGTGGTCAGTCAGGCCACGATGGATGCCCTGGCGGAGCCGGTGGAGGCGACGCTCTTGCCCGAACAGCTGGTCAAAGGAAGGGACACCCCCGTGCGGGCCTGGCGGATCGCCCGCCAGGTTCCGATCGTCAGGTCGGGCCTACCCGCCGACGTCCTACCGGCCGGCCAGGTCCCGGTCACGGTGTCCGCCGGCCGCGGACCCGGCGACGGACCCGACGGACCCGGCGGACCCGATCACAGTCCTGGAGGAGCAGCGCTATGAGCACACTCGACGTGGATCTGACAACCGAGGCCGGCGGAGCAGGGGAGGAGGTCGGCCCGGCCGGCGACGGGGACGTGCTGGTGGTCGAAGGGGTACGCAAGACCTTCGAGGCCGAGAACGCACCGGTCCGGGCCCTCCGGGGAGCCAATCTGCGGGTGCCGGCGGGTGACTTCGTGGCCCTGATGGGCCCGTCGGGGTGCGGGAAGTCGACGCTGCTCAACCTGGTGGCCGGACTGGACGTGGCCGATGAGGGCACCATCCGGGTGGGCGGGGAGCTGGTCACCGGACGCACCGAGGACGAACTGTCCCTGATCCGGCGGAAGCACATCGGCATCGTCTTCCAGTTCTTCAACCTGCTGGAGAGCATGACGGCGCTGGAGAACGTCGCCCTGCCGGCCATCATCGCCGGCACCAAGCGCAAGCCGGCCGAGAGCCGGGCCCGGGACCTCCTCGACCTCCTCGGGCGTGGGCGACAAGGCCAAGGCCGTACCCGGGTTCGCTCTCCGGCGGCCAGCGCCAGCGGTTGGCCATCGCCCGCGCCCTGGCCAACCAGCCCACCCTGCTGCTGGCCGACGAGCCCACCGGGGCCCTCGACTCCGACAGCGGCCACGAGATCGTCGAGCTGCTGTCCCGGCTCCACCACGGCGGCCAGACCATCGTGCTCGTCACCCACGACAACGACGTGGCCCAGGCGGCCGAGCACCTGATCTACATGCGTGACGGGCAGATGGTGGAGCGCACCGGATCGGAAGCCGGCCGGGGCGTGCACCCGAGGTCCGATGACCACTACTCCTGCGGCGTCCGCCTCGTCCAGGGCCGGAACGGGCGGGTCGGAGACGGGCGGCTCGGAGACGGGCGGCTCGGAGGCTGGTCGTCGGACGGAAGGGACACGTCCGCTCCTCCTGTGGAGGGGTCGCCGACGACCGGGGGACCGGCTCCGGCCGCCGGGGCGCCGTCGGGTCTGCACCCGTCCCGGGCCCGGTCCGGGCCGATGACCGACGAGCGAGCGGACAAGGCCCGAGCTGTCCGCCGGCGTGCTGCTGGTGGTGCCGGCGCTGGCCGTGGCGGTGTTCGGCTTGGCCAAGGCGGCGTCGGTGTGGCCGGGGTAAGGCCGCCGACGCCATCCGCTTCGAGCTCACGCTGGGATGGGCCGCTGGCCGGAGTGTGCCTCCTGGTCCGGCCCGAGTCTGACAGCGCCTGGGTCGCCTGGTTTCACTGGCCGCTCTGCTCGGGCGCGGTGGTCCTCGCCGCCGCCGAGATGGGCGAGACCACGTCTGGCAGCACCGGCCACGGGGCGCGATTCGTAGCCACGCTGGTGCCCGCGCTGCTGATGGCGGTGGGCGTCCACTTCCTCCTGGCCGTGCCCGACGGCGGCTGATCTCCGCGGACCCGGGTGGTCGGTGGTGGGGTGTCCTACGCCGCCGCGGTGGCCTTCGGTCTGTGGGCCTGGTTCGGACCGGGCCGGATGACCGATCCCGGCTGCGGTGGTGGGCTGGCTGGTGGCCGTGGCGGTGGGCCTGGTCGGGAGCGGCCCGTCGGTACCGCTCGGCCCCGGGCATCGACCGCCAACGGCTGCAGATGGATCGCCGCCGGTGCCGTGGCCGCCATCGAGTTCGGCCTGGTGGTGGTGGGCCTCTACCTGCTGGTCCGGTGGCCGGTCCACCCGTGGGCCATCGCCGCCGGCGGGACGGTGCTGGTGCCCGGCCGGCGTGGCCGCCGCCACCTTCCCCCGGCTGCTCGGGCAGTCGGACCGGGTGCTTGGTCTGGCTGTTGACGGTGACCGGGTTGTCGGCGGTGGTTCTCGCCGTCTACGTGCTGGTCATCCTGGGATTCGGCCACGAGCCCGAGCTCGGGGGACCGGCAGGTGCTGGGCCTCTCGATCCTGGCCGCCGCCATCGTGGCCCTCGGGGCGTCGGTCTCCCATCAGCGGGTGCAGCATGTTCGCCCAGCGGCTGGTCTACGGCACCGACGACGTCCCCGACGACGTGGTCAAGACCTTCAGCACCCGGCTGACCCGGGCCGTGGCCATGGACGAGCTCCTGCTCCAGCTGACCGAGTCGTTGCACAAGTCGATGGTGCTGACCAGCGCC
This sequence comes from uncultured Acidimicrobiaceae bacterium, assembly GCA_963717885.1. Taxonomy (GTDB): domain Bacteria; phylum Actinomycetota; class Acidimicrobiia; order Acidimicrobiales; family RAAP-2; genus Bog-756. The sequence goes on from CAVQXB010000001.1 coordinate 1,488,957, forward strand.
GAGGTCTTCACCGGGTCCAGCGAGGTGCTCGAGCGGAGCGCGTCGATCCCCGACCGCGGGCCCGGGCACCCTGCACATCGGACCGCAGGAGCAGCCGGTGGTGGCCCGGGCCGGGGTGTCGGGGAACGCCTGGACGTCGGTGTGGCTGCCGGCGGTGATCGCCGGACGGGACCACGGCCCAGCTCCGGGTGTGCCCGATCACCTACGGCGGCGAGCTGCTGGGCCTGGTGGTGGTGGAGCGCCCACCACCGAGCCACCCTTCACCGAGCAGGAGGACCTGGTCCTGACCGAGCTCTCCCGGCAGGTCGGCCTGGCCCTCCACAACGTCCGACCTGGACTCGGCCCTCCAGTCGACCCTCGACGAGGTCCGGCGCCAGGCCGCCGAGCTGCGGGCCTCCCGGACCCGGATCGTGGCGGCGGCCGATGCCGAGCGGCGCCGGGTCGAGCGGGACCTCCACGACGGGGCCCAGCAGCACCTGGTGGCCCTGGCCGTCAACGTCCGCCTGGTCAAGGACCTGGTGACCGAGGACCCCGAGGCCGCGGCGGCCGAGGCGCTGGACGAGATCGCCGGTCGAGGTCAAGGCCACCGTGCAGGAGCTGCGCGATCTGGCCCACGGCATCTACCCGCCGCTGCTCATGGACAACGGACTGCCCGAGGCCCTCCGGGCCGTGGCCTCGAGGAGCCCGCTGGACGTGGCCACGCGGTCGACGGCATCGGGCGGTTCTCGCCGGACATCGAGGCGGCGGTGTACTTCTGCTGCCTCGAGGCCCTGCAGAACGCGGCCAAGCACGCCCCCGACTCCCACGTGGAGGTGCGGGTGTGGGAGGAGGAAGGGGGATTGCTCTTCACCGTCACCGACGACGGGCCCGGGATTCGATGCCCGGGTGGCCCAAGCCGGCCACGGCTTCATGAACATGAGCGACCGGCTGGGGGCCATCGGAGGCTCGGTTCGTTGGGACTCGACGCCGGGCGCCGGTTCCACGGTGCGGGGCTCCATCCCGATCACGTGAGGGGAGGCTCCCTCGCCGATCACCTGAGGCGAGATCGGCCCCCGGTCAGGTGGGCAGGAACTCGATGGTCTCCCGCTCGCTCCAGATGCGGGTCAGCTCGGAGGGGCCGAACTCCTCCTTGTTGACGTAGGCCAGGGCGCCACTGGTGGAGGCGTCCGGAGGCAGGTCCTGAGGGTTGTAGGTGGAGCACAGGATGACCACCGTCCCGGCTCGGCGGCCACGATCCTGCGGGTCGCCTCCACCCCGTTCATACCCGGCATGTTGATGTCCATGAGCACGAGGGCCGGACGGAGCTCGGCGGCCATGGCGACGGCCTCCTCCCCGTTGGTGGCCTCGCCGACCACGTCGAAGCCCTCCATGCGGCGCACGACCGCCTTGGCCGCCATACGGAATGGAGCCTGGTCGTCGACGACCAACACCGGGAGCGCGTCCATCACGGTCAATTCTCTCCACGGGCGGTGGTCCCCAGACAGGGAGCTAGCACCCACCGTGGGTGTGGCTACCCGGTCGGCCGAACCGGCCCGGTCGACCCGTTGGTCTCGCTCGACGGTGAGGCCAGGTAGATGAGGACCGCCTTCACCCGGCGGTTGACGTCCTCCTCCTCGGTCAGTCCGAGCTTGGAGAAGATGGCGTTGGTGTGCTTCTCCACCGCCCGTTCGGAGAGGAACAGGCTGGCGGCGATGGCGGCGTTGTTCTTGCCCCGGGCCATCTCGGACAACGTCTCCATCTCCCGCGACGGTGAGACGATCCAGATCGGACGGACGACGGGGTGCGGATGCCCCGACCAGGGCGTCGACCACCGCCGGGTCGACCACGGAGCCACCCTCGGCGACGGTCTGGATGGCCCGGGCCAGCTCGTCGACGCCGGCGATGGTCTCCTTCAGCAGGTAGGCGCGGCGGGCCGACCCGTCGGACAGCAGGGCCAGTGCGTACTCGGGATTGGCGTACTGGCTGAGCACGACCACGCCGATGTCGGGATGGTGCTCGTCGCAGGTGGGCGGCGGCCTGGATGCCTTCGTCAGTCCCGGTCGGGGGCATCCGGATGTCGGTGACCACCACGTCGGGTCCGACCCGCTCGACCAGGTCGAGCAGGGCGGGGAGGTCGTCGGCCGTCCCCACCAACTCCAGCCCATCCTGCTGGCCGATGAGCTTCTCCACCCCCTGGCGCAGGAGGGCGTTGTCCTCGGCGAGCACCACGCGGACCGTCCCCATGGCGGACAACCGTAGTCGCCCCTGGTAGGCGGCCCGCTGACCGGTCCCCCTGACGGGCCCTCCCGACTGGCCCCGGTGACAGCCCGGTGACAGCGCGGTGACAGCGCGGAGACGGACCGGGGTCACGGGTCGGCTGACGGACCGTCGAGGGGCTTGCGACAGGCTTCCTGCCGGGCCCTGACGAGCACCAAAGGTGGCCTGGTCCTCGGTGGTGGTAGCACCCACCGGCGTGTCGGGCTGACTCCCTTCCCCCGCGGGTGGTGGATGGATCAGACTGCAGTGGGATGGGCGGCTCCACATCGACCTCCGCAGGAGGCACGGAACAGATCCGACCGACCATGGCCGGTGGGCTCCGGTGAACCGTAGCGCCGTCCGGGTCGGCTGGTACCGCCTGCGCGCCACATTCGGTCGGCGGTGGGGGGGATACCTCTCGTTGATGCTCCTCGTCGGGTTGGTCGGCGGTCTGGGCATGGGCGCGATCGGCGCCGCCCGGCGCACCCAGTCGTCCTTCCCAGCCTTGGTACAGAGTGTCCACGGAGCCGAGCTCCAGGGCCCGATCTCGTTCTATCAACCCGGCGGCGGGCTGTTGGGAGCGGGCTACGACCCGTCACTGCTGCGGACCATCGCTCACCAACCCCGCGTCAGCGAGATCGAGGTGGCCGTCGGTCTCAACACACTGCTCCTGGGGCGGAACGGCGTGCCGGTCAGGATTCCCGGACTGCCGGCCCAGGGAGGGGAGAGTGTGGGGAGCGTCAGCGGATTCGGCTACAAGCTCGATCGGCTCTTCGTCATCCAGGGACGCATGCCCGGCCTCCACAGCGTGGACGAGATGGCGATGACCGCGGCCACGGCCCACCAGTTCCACCTCCGTGTGGGAGATACCGCCACCTTCGGTCTCTACACCAACCCACAGACCTATCTGGGTGGATTCGGCACCGCCGCGGTCCCACCGGTCCGGCGAATCAGGGTGCGACTGGTGGGAATCATCATCCAGCCCTCCCAGGTGGTCGAGGACGACGCCGACGTGTCGGCCAACGCCAACCTGACGGTCTTCGGTCCCGGGACGACCGACCGGTTGCTGGGCTGCTGCGCCTACTTCACCGAGCTCGGCGTGAAGGTGGAGGGTGGGCCCACCAAGGCGGTAGCCGTGCGGGACGAGCTGAGCCGGGCCCTGCCGGCCGGCGCTCCGTCACTCCAGGCCAATCCGGCCCTGGCTACCGAAGCCAAGGCCCAACGGGCCATCAAACCCGAATCGATCGCCCTCGGGGTGTTCGGAGTCGTCTGCGCCCTGGCCGCGCTGCTGATCGGGGCCCAGATCATCGGCCGCCAACTCCGACTCGGTGCGGAGGAGGAAGGCACCCTGCGGGCCTTGGGGGCGGACCCGACGATGACGGTGATCGGCGGTCTGGTGGGGATCCTGGGGTCGGTGGCGCTCGGGACCCTCCTGGCCTGCGGGATCGCCGTCGGGCTCTCACCCCTCGCCCCACTCGGTCCGGTGCGGCTCGTCGACCCGTCCCCCGGGATCGCGGTGGACTGGACCGTGCTCGGGCTCGGAGCCCTGACCCTGATGGCGGTCCTGACCGCCGTCAGCGTGTCTGTCGCCTACCGACTGGCTCCTCACCGGGCCGGTGGCCGGCGCCGGTCCGACCGGCAACGGTCGGCCCTCACCGGCATGGCCATGTCATCGGGCCTCACGGAGTCGGCGGTGACCGGTATCCGCTTCGCCGTCGAGCCCGGAGCCGGTCGGGATGCGGTGCCCGTGCGCTCGGCCATCCTCGGCGCCACCCTGGCCGTCATCGTGGTCGTGACCACGGTCACCTTCGGGTCCAGCCTGGCGACGCTGGTCTCGCACCCCGCCCTGTACGGGTGGAACTGGACCTACGAGCTGACGGCCAGCGAGGGGGCCGATATCCCGGCGCGCCAGATGTCACCCCTTCTCGAGGGCGACCACTCGATCGCGGCTTGGACCGGCGTCTACTTCGTCAGTGTCCGCATCGACGGCCAGGTCGTCCCGGTGATCGCCAGTCGACCCGACGCGGCGGTGGCGCCCCCACTGCTCTCGGGCCACGCCGTACAGGCCGACGGCCAGGTGGTGCTGGGAGGACAGACGTTGAGCCAGCTGCACAAGAGGGTGGGCGATGCGGTGACCGTCCAGGTCCTGGGTGGCCCCCCGGCGCACCTGCAGGTGGTGGGCACCGCCACCATGCCGACCATCGACAACGGAGGGAACCAACACACCGAGATGGGCCTGGGCGCCCTGATCCCCACCAGCCTCCTGCCCCAGCCGGACCTGCTGGGCTACGGACCGCCGGACCAGGCCGGCCCGCAGGGGATACTGCTTCGGCTTCGTCCTGGCGCCGACCCGGCCTCATCGCTCCGGACACTCCAACGCTTCGCCCGGATGACGTCGACTCAGTTCGACGACGGCGTCACCGTCAACACCGTGCAGCGGCCCGCTGAGATCGTCAATTACCGGTCGATGGGGAGTACCCCGGCCATCCTCGGGGCGGCGCTGGCTGCCGGGGCAGTCACCGCCCTCGCCCTCACGCTGCTGGCCTCGGTGCGGCGAAGACGACGCGAATTGGCCATCTTCAAGACCCTCGGATTCACCCACCGGCAGCTGGCCGCCACGGTGGCCTGGCAGTCCAGTGTCGCGGTCGGCATCGGCACCGTGGTCGGTGTGCCCCTCGGCATCATCGCCGGGCGTTCGCTCTGGCTGCTGTTCGCCAACGAGATCGACGTCATACCCACGCCCACCGTCCCGGTGACGACGGTCCTTCTCGTCGCCCTCGGTGCACTGGTGCTGGCCAACGTGGTGGCCGCAGTGCCGGGCCGGATCGCCGCCCGCACACCCACGGCACTCCTCCTGCGGTCGGAATGACGGCGGTCGACGCCGGCCGACGAAGGTCCTCCCGGGGTCAGTCCTCCGAGACCAGGTCCCTTTCGTCGAGATCGTCCACCCCGTCGAGGTCGTCGAACTCCAGGTCGAGGGTGTCCAAGGCCAGCAGGGCATCCAGCTGGGAGGCCATACTCTCGACCTCGTCGGCGTCGTAGTAGCTGCGATTGAGGGTCAGCGTGAGTTGTTGCTGGACCAGGGCCAGCGCATCTTCCGCGGCGGCCGCGGCGTCGTACACCGAGAACAGCTTGGCCTGCATGGCCTGCGCCGAGATGAACCGGGTCCCGCGCTGTTGCGCCTCGCTCGGCAGCGTGCGCAGGACATCGCCGGGAGTGGGCCCACGACCTTCAACTCTGTCCTGCTCTTGGACCTGGCCCTCCGAAGCCCTGCTGCCGGTGGTGCCTTCCACTTCGTCGGTGCTGCTCACTGTCTCCTGCTCTCTCTTCCTCATCTTCACGACCTCCTCCGCATCGGTACAACACCGAAACGGCCCGGCATCTTCCGCCGGTGGTCCCTCAAGCATCGGTCGGGTGCGGGGAAGACTTGACGACGTCGGTGGGACGCCTGGCGGCAGCTACGGGCGATGTCGCCCCCTCGGCCCGGGCGAGTACCCCGGAGGGCCCGCCCGTCCTGTGCAGTCCGACTGCGGGCCGGACGATCCACCTCACTCCCGGTCGGTGAACAGGGGCGGGGTGGTTCCTGACTCCGGGAGGGGGGCGGCCGGGGCGGCTTTGGCTCCCCGCCGGCGCTCGGGGGCCCCTCGGGCCTCGGGGGGCCCGGGTGGATCGAAGCGCCACCGGCCGTCCTCGTGGGTGAGGACCCACCCCCGGTGGGTCCGGAGGGAGTGGTGGTGGGAGCAGAGCAGGACCAGGTTCTCGTAGGAGGCCTCCCCGTCGTCTCGGACCGGACGCCGCCAGTGGTCCTTCTCGAGGCCCTTGCGCTTGCCGCAGCCCGGGACCACACAGCACCGGTCCCGCTCCAGGATGGCCGTGAGCAGGGGGGTGGCGATCTTGCGCCGGGGCCGGACCACGGTCCTCACGTCCACCCCGTCGGTGATGAACAGGTCGAGGAGGGCGTCACCGAGGAGGCTTCTGGCCCACTCGACCGAGACGGGACCGATGCCGGGGATCTCGCAGACCTCGCCCTCCGCCACCCAGCCCCGCACGAGGGACTCGTAGTCGACCCGCACCTGGACGTGGGCCCTGGGCCCGGGGGGGCGGCCCACCGAAGGGCCGTCCCCGTCCCGGTTCCCGTCCCCGTTCCGGTCCCGGTCCCGGTTCCCGACCCCGACCTGTCGGCCCGGCTGCTTCCCGTTCCCGGCCGGGAGGATGCCCGTGCCGGTGACGAGGGCCAACAGGGCGTCGGCCCGGTAGGCGTCGGGGGGTTCCATCCGCCCCTCCCTCCGGGCCTGGTCGAAGAACCGGTCGCACTGGACGTCGAGGGCCGCCTTCAGGCGCCCCCCGGCCTCGGGGGCGAACAGGGCGGTGATCCCGAAGGCCCCGTCCCGGTCGGTGAAGGTCCAGCACCGGCGGTTCTCGTGCAGGCGCCTCCGGTGGGCCTCGGCCTGCTCCTTCGAGCGTCCCTCGGCCTTGGCCCTCTGACACCGCTCCTTCAGCTGGCCGACGGTGTCCCCCTCGGCCCCCTCCAAGAGGTCCTCCTCCCGGCCCGGGTTGACCTTGAGGGCCTCGGTGACCAGCTTGGCCCGCTGGGAGGTGAGCCTCCCGCCGCGCAGGGCGTCCTCCACCCCGGGCTGGGAGGCCAGGGCCTCGCCCACCTTCAACACGTCCTTCGCCTCCCCCTTGGAGGACCCGGTGACGGCGGCGAGCCACTCCTCGGGGGTGGCGTGCCCGCTCAGGTGGTGGGCCCGGCCCAGGGCGGCCCGGGTGGCGAACAGGGTGATGCCGGCCTCGAACTTCCGCTTCCCCTCCTCCATGAGGGTCACCAGCGAGGCGGCGTCGGCCGCCGAGAACCGACCGGGATCGGCGGAGCCCACGAACGAGGTGATGGACTCGACGGCCTCGGCCACCGGCCGGGCCTCGCCGCTCCACCGTTCGGTCCCGGGGGTCCCGGCCTTGGAGGCCCTGGTCCGGGGGGTCGCAACCGCCATGGACCCATCGAACCAGGAGGGTGTATCAGTGGGCCGGGGCGACGGGTCCCGGAGGAGCCGGTCTGCGGAGGAACGGGTGACGGAGTCCGGAAAGCCCCTGCTCGGAGGGTCCGATCCGACAAGACGGCCCGCACCTCGGGCCGAGTGCCTCACCCGAGGTGGGCCGGCCCAGCCGGTCCACGGGGAGCCGTCCCTCTCGGATCGCTCCATCGGTCAGGCTGGAAGGATGCACCACGACCGGAACTCCGTCTCCCCCCGGCCGCCCGCCCGGATCTCGCCGATTGGCCGGGGAGCGGACCCCCGGGGCACTGTGGACGGCGTGATGGAGCGGTGGCGACGGCGGGAGGCCGGGATGGGAGTGGGTAACCGGCAGGCACCGGCCCGGCAAGCACGGTGGGCGGCGTGACGTCCGAGTTCGACGTGGTGGTGGTGGGCTCGGGTCCGAACGGCCTGGCCGCCGCGGTGACGCTGGCCAGTGCCGGCCTGTCCGTGAGCGTCGTCGAAGGGGCGGATGCGGTGGGGGGAGGGTGCCGGACCGAGGAGCTGACGTTACCCGGCTTCCGCCACGACGTCTGTTCGACCGCCCATCCGATGGTGCTCACTTCCCCGTTCTTCCGTCAGCCGGCCTTCGAGGGGCTGCGGGCCAGGTTGCGTCAGCCCGAGGTCCCCTTCGCCCACCCGCTGGACGGTGGGGCGGCCGCCGCCGCCCTGTCCTCGGTCGAGTCCACGGCGGAGCTGCTCGGCGCGGACGGGAGGGCCTACCGGAGGCTCCTCGGCCCGCTGGTCGAAGCGGCCGGACCGATCAGCGACGCCGTCCTGGCCCCCCTGCGATCGGTGCCGCGTCGACCGCTGTCGCTGGCCCGGTTCGGCCTTCCCGGACTGCTGCCGATCTCGCGCCTGGTCTCCCGGTTCGAGACCGAGCGGGCCAAGGCCCTGCTGGCCGGGGTCTCGGCCCACTCCATGGCGAGGCTCACCGCGCCGCTGACCAGCGCCTTCGGGCTCTTCCTCACTCTGACCGCCCACGCCGCCGGCTGGCCGGTGGTCGAGTACGGGAGCTCGGGCATCTCCGAGGCCATGATCGCCGAACTGGAGCGGCTGGGCGGCAGCGTGGTCACCGGCCAGTGGGTCCGCTCCCTCGGCGAGCTGCCCTCGTCCGGTGCGGTGGTGTTGGACACGTCGCCCCGGGAGCTGGTCTCGATGGCCGGGCCCGACCTGCCCTCCGGTTACGGGCGGGCGCTCCGCCGCTTCCGCTACGGCCCGGGCGTCTGCAAGGTGGACTGGGCCCTCTCGGGACCGGTGCCCTGGAGTGCCGAGGTCTGCCGGCGGGCCGGCACGGTGCACCTCGGTGGCACGTTCGACGAGGTGGCGTCCAGCGAGGCCGAGGTGAACGCGGGCCGGCACCCCGAGCGGCCGTACTGCATCGTGGTGCAGGCCGGGGTGGCCGACCCCACCCGGGCCCCCGAGGGGCACCAGACCCTGTGGGGCTACTGCCACGTGCCATCGGGCTCCACCGTGGACATGCACGGCGCCATCGAGGCCCAGATCGAGCGGTTCGCCCCCGGCTTCTCGGAGCTGGTGCTGGCCCGAACGGTCCGGACCGCGGCCGAGCAGGAGGAGCACAACCCCAACTACGTGGGCGGGGACATCGCCGGTGGAGCCTCGACCCTGGTCCAGACGGTGTTCCGCCCCACCCTCCGGTGGAACCCCTATCGGACGCCCCTCGAGGGGGTCTACCTGTGCTCCGCTTCGACGGCCCCCGGCGCCGGCGTGCACGGGATGTGCGGGGTCTACGCCGCCCGTACCGTGCTGCACGACCGATTCGGTGGGCCATCGCCCCTCCGGGTCTGACCGGGCACGGGGGCCGCCAGCCTACGGCTTCGCTGTCTGTCCGTCATCCCGGGTGGCTGCTCCCCGGGTCGCCGCCTGGCCGTCCCTCCTCGCCACCGGTGGGCCCCGCCTGGCCCCGTCCGTTCAGCCGGCCGCGCCCACCCGGAGCGCCGGAGCCGGGACCACCGGCGGTTCCGGGCCCGCCGTCCGCTCCGGCATCAGCAGCAGGGCGCCGGCCAGGAAGCACAGCGCTCCGACGAAGGTGCCCGAAGTTGGAGAGCTGGGCGTCCCAGATCTGGCCGGTCGACGGGACGACGAACGCCGCCACCGCCGAGGCGCCGAAGGCGACGGAGCCCACCAGGTTGAGACCGGTGATCCACCAGGCCAGGCTGGCCGGTGACCAGGCCGCCCAGCCGTGGCACACCTCGAACCAGGCCAGGCCGCTGGCCACGAGGAAGCAGATGGAGCCGACGGCGTCGGGTCGCCACACGTGCTGTCGGGCGGCCTGGGCGGTGAGGTCGATCCGGACCGCGTTGCCGGTGCTGACATTGAAGTAGAGGGTGCCGACGAGCTGGATGGCGCACGCCCACCAGTCGATCTGCCGGGGCCGGTAGGCGAAGACCTTCCGCCATCCGCGGGGCGGGTCGTCCGATCCGGCGTCCACCGACTCGCGGTACTGGAGGAACGCGGCCGCGGTGAAGAAGATCGAGCCCACGAAGAAGGTGATCGAGTCGGCCCGGGCCCCGACCAGGCTGGCGTAGCCCGGGGTGGCCCCCAGGGCGAAGAGGCCCGAGCCCACCGCGAACAGGGCGGCGATCCACCAGCCCCTGGCCCGGGGGGCCCACCAGGTGTGGTCGGCGCCGTCGGTGGGGCGGCCCCGCTTGCGCTGTCGGCGCGAGTCCCAGCGGGCCACCAGACCTCCCGGTCGCTCGTACTCGACGAAGGTGATGAACGGGCCGAAGCCTCCCTGGCGGACCGGGGCGGTCGAGGCATCGGACCCCCCTCGTGGCTCGGTCCTCCCCGCTGGTGCGTCGGTCTCGGGGCTCCCGACGGGCCCGCGGCGTGAAGCCATCCGGCCAGTATCGCCCGGACGGCCCGGTCCGGGGGGCCAGCTCACTCTGCGATGATGAGCACCCGCCGGTGGCCGACGGGCGACGGGCCCGTCCCGACCTCCCGGCCGGAGCGCATCCGAACCGCAGGCCGGGTGAGACCACGGGGGTCCGGCCACCCGGCCGGATGGCTGCGGGGAGCCGCTAGCGAGACAGGGGAGATGGAGTGCCGATGGAGGCAGAGATCACCGACCGGGACCGGGCCACCCTGGTGAGGACGGCCGTGGCCCGGGTGGGTCGGGACGAGATGAAGGCCGCCCTGGGCCGCACCAACGAGCCGTCGTTCCAGTCGCCCAAAGCGGTGACCAACGCGCCTCAACGCCCTGCGCAAGCATCGCGATCCCGTCGGGGTGGTGACGCGACCGCAGTACCGGGCGGCCCTGCCCTACCTGGCGGCGGTCCTGGCCGACGCCTGCCTGAGCCGGACCATCGAGGCGCTCGGGGAGCACTCCGACGATCCCACCCGGGAACAGCTGCTCGTGGCCGTCGAGGAGGTCCGAGGCTCGTTCTCCGACATCACGATCGGGGTGATGCTGGCGTCGGTGGCCGACGGCGACATGCCGGCCTCCGACCTGTGCTTCCACTTGGCCACCAGCGACGAGCGGTTCGGCCTGACCGACTGGGCTGCGCAGGAGGAGGGAGCGCCGAAGGGTCCGGCCCGCTGGCCCGGTCGAGCGGGCCACGACCCCCGAGCAACGGGAGGCGCGGCGGCTGAAGAAGCAGAAGGATGCCGAAGAGCGCCGGCGCAAGATGGAGTCGGCCCGGAAGGCCGGCGAGCAGGTCCGTCGGGCCCGGAAGGAGCGGTCGAGCACGGCCGGCGGCACCGCCGGGGCCGGAACCGAGCCCACGTCGGCGGGCCGCGAGGCAAGCGTGGCGCCGCGGCTTACCCGTCGGGCGTCCCTCACCCCGGCCGAGGAGGACGAGTTCGACCGCCAGGACCCCTGGAGCTCGGCTGTGGTCTTCGCCTGGGTGCCGTTCGACTCGGCCGATCCGGACCATCCCGAGCACGACGGGAAGTCGAGGCGCTGCGTCGTGGTAGCCGGTTCGCCCACCGATCTGCTGGTCCGCCCGGGCTACTCGGATGGGGGGATGAAGAGCCGGGACTGGAAGTCGGTGCCACTCCGTCACTGGAGGCGCGCCGGATTCGACCAGCCCACCTGGATCGACAGCGAGACCCTGCGGGTGCCGCGACCGACCGAGGGGGGACCGGTGGGGTGGCTGGACCCCGAGGACTGGAACTCCCTCTGGTAGGAGTGGGACGGCCTGCGCCCGGCCCGCGAAGACTGGCGACCGCCGAGCAGGGGACAGGCGAGGACCCAGTGCATTGCACCATGCAACCCAGTACAGTGGAGGCATGCGTCGGAAGAGCTTCGAAGCCATGAACTGTTCGGTGGCCCAGACCCTCGAGGTGGTGGGCGAGTGGTGGACCATGCTCATCGTCCGGGACTGCTTCCTCGGTGTGACCCGGTTCGACGACTTCCACCAGCGCCTCGGGATCTCCCGCAACATCCTCACCGACCGGCTCGAGCACCTCGTGGAGCGGGGCGTGCTGGTCCGGGTTCCCTACCAGGAGCACCCGGTCCGCTACGACTACCGCCTCACCGACAAGGGCCGGGACCTCTGGCTGGTCCTGACTGCGCTCCGCCAGTGGGGTGACCGGTGGGAGGCGGCGGAGGGTCCCCCGGTGGTCATCGAGCACAAGGCATGCCAGCACGAGGCCACGGTCGTCCCGACCTGTTCGTCGTGTGGCGACCTGCTCGAGGCCCGGTCGGTCCGGGCCCTGGCCGGCCCGGGGTCGAAGAACCGCCCGGCCGACGAGATCCTGCCCCCGGCCCACTCGGCCTGACCGGGCCCCGACGGGCCCCATATCGCTCGGTCGCAGGTCCTGCCCGGCCGGCTCGGCCGGTGGGCTCGAGCGCGACGCGGCGTACACCTCGATCGACATCGACGTGAGCTTGTCTGCGCAGTGTGACCACCCGGAGTGGTGTGCTGCGGGCCACGGGTCTCCCGGCCAAGCGGGGGAGGCGGGTGGTAGCCGGCCGTGTTTGGTCGGCCTGCCGCCCGGGCAGCGTTGGTACGTCGGGTCGGCCACACCCCGCCGCGCCGGAGATCCGGGTGGGCGACGTTGACTCGTGATTAGAAACATTCTAAGCTTGGAAAAGTTCGATGTAGAGTGCCCATCACGCCACCATGGAGGTTCCCCAATGTCCAAGCCCGTACTGACCACCGAGTCCGGGGCGCCGGTCGTCGACAACCAGCACAGCCAGACGGCGGGCCCGGACGGGCCGGTGCTCCTCCAGGACCAGCACCTGCTGGAGAAGCTGGCCCGCTTCAACCGTGAGCGCATCCCCGAGCGGGTGGTGCACGCCAACGGCTCGGCGGCCTACGGCACCTTCGTGGTGACCCAGGACGTGACCGCCTGGACCCGGGCCGCGCTTCCTCAGCGAGGTGGGGAAGGAGACCGAGACCTTCCTCCGGTTCTCCACCGTGGCCGGCGGCCGGGGATCGGCCGACGCGGTGCGCGACCCTCGGGGCTTCGCGGTGAAGTTCTACACCGAGGACGGCAACTACGACCTGGTGGGCAACAACACCCCGATCTTCTTCATCCGCGACCCGCTCAAGTTCCCCGACTTCATCCACTCCCAGAAGCCCGATCCGTACACCAACCACCAGGAGCCCGACAACGTCTGGGACTTCTTCTCCCACTCGCCCGAGGCCACCCACATGTTCACCTGGCTCTTCGGCGACCGGGGCATTCCCGCCACGTACCGGCACATGGACGGGTTCAGCTCCCACACCTACCAGTGGGTGAACGCGGCCGGGGACGCCGTCTGGGTCAAGGTCCACTTCAAGACCGACCAGGGCATCAGAACCTCGATTCGTCGGAGGCGGCCGAGCTGGCCGGGCTCAATCCGGACAGCCACCAGCTGGACCTGGTGGACGCCATCGACCGGGGCGAGTTCCCGTCCTGGACGATGAGCGTGCAGGTCATGACCCCGAGCAGGCCGCCGCCTCCCCGGTGAACCCGTTCGACCTGACCAAGGTGTGGTCCCAGAAGGAGTATCCGCTCCACGAGGTGGGCCGGCTCACCCTCGACCGCAACGCCGGACAACTACTTCGGCGACGTGGAGCAGTCGGGGTTCGATCCGGGCAACTTCGTCCCCGGCATCGGCCCCTCGCCGGACAAGATGCTCCAGGGCCGGCTGTTCGCCTACGGCGACGCCCACCGCTACCGCCTGGGCATCAACCACACCCAGCTGCCGGTCAACGCCCCCCACGCCACCGAGGCCCACAACTACGGCCGGGACGGCCTCATGGCCGGGCACGGCAACGGCGGCCGGGCCAAGAACTACGAGCCCAACAGCTTCGACGGTCCGGTCGAGACCGGCCAGCCCTATGCCGCCCCGCTCGAGCTGTCCGGCGCCACCGGCACCTACGAGTGGGACACCCGGGACACCGACGACTTCACCCAGGCCGGCGACCTCTACCGCCTGCAGCCGGCCGACGCGCAGGCCCGGCTGGTGGACAACATCGCCGGCGGGCTGGGGGCGGTGTCGGCCGGTCCGGTCGGTGACGGGATCGTGGAGCGGAGCATCGCCCACTTCCGTGCCGCCGACCCCGAGTTCGGCGAGCGCATCGCCCAGGGCGTCAAGGAGCGGCGTGGCTGACGTGGTGGACGCGTCGGGGCCTTGCCCGAACGGCTCGAGTCCCGCGGCTGGCGGATCACCCCCCAGCGGCGGGCCGTGATCACCGCCCTGCACGGTGAGCACGTCCATCTGAGCGCCGAGCAGGTGCTGGCCGGGGCCCGGCGGGTGGTGCCCGAGGTCAGCCTGGCCACCGTCTACAACACGCTCAACGAGCTGGTGTCCATGGGGGAGATCAGCGAGATCCGCCTGTCCGACGGCACCGCCCGGTACGACCCGAAGGTGGGCCCCGACCACCACCACCTGGTGTGCGAGGGATGCGGGCTGACCTTCGACGTCGAGCCCCGGGGGGTGCCCGGCCTCGTCCCTGCCGCCGGTCCAGCGCTACGGGATGACCGTCGACTCCGTCGAGGTGGTGTTCCGCGGGCGCTGCAGCAACTGCGCCGAGCACGGCTGAACCGGCTGCCCGGCCTCGCGGGGCCGGACCGGTGCCGGGGTCAGGGCAAGAGGGTCAGGGCGTCGAGGGGTCAGGACGCCGGACCGTCAGGGCAAGAGGGACCCGTCGGTGGCTCGACGGCGACCCACGGATGCGGCTCCGAGATCGGCCGGCGGCGTGTTCCGGATCACCTCGAGGATGTCGTCCCCGATCAGCTCCTCGCGGTCCGAGCAGGGCGTCCCGGAGGGCCTCCACCACGTTCCGGTGCTCCTCGAGCATCCGGGTCACCGAGGCCTTGGACGCGGCCAGGAGGTGCCTCGACCTCGGCCCGGCCGTCGTCGTTGGCCAGCACCTTGGAGACGATGCCCCCGGCCGGGTACTCCATGGCCGCCGACGAGATCAGCGTGGTGCCCATGCCCAGCTGCCCGACCATCTGGCAGGCGTTCTGGGTGGCGGCCTGGAGGTCGCTGGCCACGCCGGTCGAGGCCTCGCCGAAGAACAGCTCCTCGGCCACCATGCCGCCGAAGGCGATGTCGATGAGCGCCCGGACCTCGGACTTGGTCTTGGTGAAGCGCTCCTCCTCCTCGGAGTGGCTGAGCAGGCCCGAGCGCGTCCTTGCGCTTGATGATGGTGAGCACCTCGAGCTTGCGGCCCTTGCCCACCAGCCAGGCCACCGTGGCGTGGCCGGCCTCGTGGGTGGCGATGGTCCGGCGCTCGGCCTCGGTGTACTCGACCGGCTGGGCCAGCCCGATCTCCTCGGTCATCTTGGCGTGCTGGAGGTCGTTCCACGAGAAGCGGGTCGGCGCCCCGGCGGAGGGCCCACACCAGCGACTCGTCCATGCAGGTGCTCGATCATCACCGGCGAGTAGCCGGCGGTGAGGGCGGCCAGGGTCTCCCGCCTGGCCGGGTCGTCGAGTTCGGCCTCGTGGGCCTTCTTGCCCAGGTAGTAGTCGATGATGTCCCGCCGTCCCGACCGGCTCGGGCAGGCCGAAGTAGATGTTGCGGTCGAACCGACCCGGGCCGCAGCAGGGCCGGGTCGAGGTCGGCTGGCCCGGTTGGTGGCCCCGATGACCAGGATGTTGGCCGGGACGTGACGTCGGCTTGTCGCAGGCGGCGGTGGGCCGGCAGCCAGGAGTTGATCGCCGTCGATGAACCAGCCCTTGACCCGCAGGGACGATGCGGGGTCTGCTCGAAGGACTGCAGCTGGATCAGCAGCTCGTTGACCACCCCGGGGATGCCCTCGCCGTGGCGCTGGCCCGCTGCCCCGGGCGCCGCCGATGGCATCGAGCTCCTCGATGAACCCGATGGCGCCGCCCTCCCGCCGGGCGTGCTTGCGCAGGGCCTTGAAGTAGGAGCGGATCTTGCGGTTGGTCTGGCCGTAGAACATGGACTGGAAGGCCGACGACGAGACGAACAGGAACGGCACGCCGGCCTCGGCGGCCATGGCCTTGGCCATGTAGGTCTTGCCGGTGCCCGGGCGGGCCCTCGAACAGGATGGCCTTGCGGGGGGAGCCGCCCATCTGCTCGGCGAAGGTGCGGTGGGCGAGGAACAGGTTGAGGGTCTTGGTGACCTCCTCGACCAGGCCCTCCGAGCCCCGCACGTCGTCGAAGCTCATGGTCAGCTCGTCGGGCCGGTAGAGGATGTGGGGCGAGCGGCCGGCGCCCAGCAGCGGGACCACCATGACCAGGACCAGGACGGTGATCAGGGCGATGGCCGGCAGCATGGGCTGGAGAGCGGCGGGAAGTGGGGCATCGGGAGGGATGCTCCGGGATCGAGTACGTCCCGCAGGACGAGCAGCAGGGCGACCGGGGCCAGCACCATGGCCAGCCGCTGGAGCCGGGTGCTCGCGGGCGCGCTCGCTGGTGGGCCCCCACGTCGGTGGTGGCGATCGCGGCCACGCCGCGCTCGTGGAGGGTCAGGCGGCCCCCGCCGGCTCGGACGGCGATCTGCCGGCATCGGGTCCCCAACGGGATCGGCGCCGTCCTCGCCCATCCCGGTCAGAGCTCCCGTCGTCGGATCCGAACGATTCCTGGTTCATCCATGGCCTGCCTCCAGTTGGACCCGCGGGCACGCCTCACGGCATCCCGCTCTGTCGTCCCGAACGCTGGCTCGACCGAGTGCCCCTCTGTCGACGAGGACCCTCGCCGAACGTGGCATTCGGTGGAGGTCACGGCCGAACCTATACCGGCCGATCACGGATGCGCCGTCCTGAATCTGCACAGAAGACAGTGCGGAGCGTGTGCAGCGCTCTCTCGGGGAGTGAGTTAAGGGGTCGGGAACAGGAGACATGGCGATGGTGCCGGCTGCCGGTCACCCCCGTGAGGTCGGGACCGGGAACTCGCGCACCTCGAAGTCGGAGAGCACCGTGGGACAGAGGGTCGCGTCGACCAGCGAGCACGACTCCTCGGCGATGTCCACCGGCGAGCCGTTGGTCACGGCCGGCACCACCTGAGGGAAGATGACCACACCGGTCACCGGGTGGCTCCCACCGGAGCCCTCGAGTGTGCCGGTCACACCAC
Organism: uncultured Acidimicrobiaceae bacterium; assembly: GCA_963717885.1. Classification (GTDB taxonomy): domain Bacteria; phylum Actinomycetota; class Acidimicrobiia; order Acidimicrobiales; family RAAP-2; genus Bog-756. The sequence goes on from CAVQXB010000001.1 coordinate 1,505,719, forward strand.
TCGGGTCGGTGACCGAGGCCACGTCGGGGGTGGGCATGGCGCTCTGCTCGCCGCTCGGGGGCGATCCGCTGCAGTCGGCCTCCTGCTGCTGCCACTGCGGGACGGTGAAGAACGGGCAGACCGCGGCGACCCCGGAGGAGCGGCCGGTGGTGTCGAAGGTGGCGAAGATGCCCTCGGTGCCCGGCCTGGGCCGGAACGTCGGATGCCGGGAGGGGCGTGTTGGACGGATAGACCACCAGTCCGGTGGCGCCCGGACGAGGGCGTCCACTGGGCGCAGGTCCACCCGCTGGGTCCGAGCAGGGTGTGGACCCCGTCGGTGTAGAACTCGACTTTGCCCACCAAGGCGGTCGGGATCGGGGCCAGGAGGACGCTGGGCTTCCAGCCTTGAGTCGGGGAGCGTCACGCCGAAGCTGGTGGTGCAGCCGACCACCGGGAAGGCCACGGCCACTTCGCCGGCGAGTGGCGGAGCGGTGGTGGGGGTCCCCGAGCCGGCGCCCGCCGGATCCTGGGTGGTCGACGTGGTGCCGACGATGGCCGGCCAGGGACGAGCCGCACCCGGTGAGGCTGATCCCCGCCGCCACCAGGCCGGCCACGGCGGCCAGGCCGGCGCCACCAGGTCTCCGGGTGCGACGGGGGAGGACGGTACGGTGGTTCACTGGTCCAGACGTTAAGCCACCGAGGGCCGCCGACCGCGTCTTGTCGGATCACCCAGGCGTCCCGGGACGCGGCCCCGGCCCCGGTGACCCACCGGGGCCCCCGGCCTCTCCCACCATCGGGGGAGGAAGCGGGCCCGGACAGGATCCCCCAATCGGCCCGGCGTCCGACGGCCTCGGCGTCCGGATCTCGGTCCGGGGGGCGGGGTCGTCGCGCCCACCGGAGCATCGAAAACGGCTAGCGGACCAGCGGAGGACCGTCCACGTGGGTCAGCTTGTCCGGGTTGCGGACCATCCGGATGGTCACCACCCGGTCGTCCACCACTTCGAACGCCGTCACCATGTCGACGGTCCCGTCCACGGATACGACGGAGCCGACGTCGCCGTTGATCGACGCCGGGCGGGCCGTGAGCCGGCCGGCATAGCGGCGGCTCAGGTTGACCAGGAAGCGGACCACCCGGTCGGCACCGACCACCGGGCGTCTCGCGGCCCGGGTCGAGGCTCCGCCGTCGGAGACGCAGACCACCCCGGGGGCCAGGCACCGCAAGGCCACCTCGACGTCCCCGAGGGCCACTGCCATCATCAGCCGGTCGACCACGGCCCGGTCGGCTGCCTTCCGTTCTGTCCGGGCGCGGCCCGCTGAGGCCGGCGCGGGCCCGCTCCCGACCGACCCGGGTATGGCCGACCGTTCGGGGCCGGTTCCCGGCCTCACCCGGCGGCGGGCCCGGCTGGCGATCTGGCGGCAGGCGGCCTCGGACTTCCCGATGGTCACGGCGATCTCGGCGAAGGGCACGGCGAACACGTCGGCCAGGAGGAACACGGCCCGCTCCACCGGCTCGAGCTGGTCCAGCACCGTGAGGAACCCGAGTCGGAGCGACTCGGCCAGCTCGGCGGCCTCGGCCGGCCCGGCCTCGGCCACCAGGGGTTCGGGTAGCCACGGGCCGACATAGGCCTCGCGCCTCCGTCGTGCTGTCCGCAGGTGGTCGAGGGCGATCCGGGTGGTGACCGTGGTGAGCCAGGCCTCGGGACGGTCGACCTGCCCGTCCCGCCGAGCGTGCCAGCGGAACCAGGCGTCCTGGACCACGTCCTCGGCGTCGGCCACCGTGCCCAGCATGCGGTAGGCCAGCCCGATGAGCCGGGGCCGCTCCGCCTCGAAGAGGTCGTCCGGTGCCAGCGGAGAGCTGCCGGTCGGGACGGTGATCATCCCACCACTATGGAGGATCTCGGACGGGACAGCCCGGCCAGCCGACCGGCGGCGTGCCCGCTGGCCAGCGAGGCGTCGGCGAGCATCCCCACCGGGCCCACCCAGTCACCGGCCATGGTGACTCCCGGCACGCCCGTGTCCTCGATGCCGGGCCGGCCGGCCAGGCCACCGGCTGAGGCCACCGGCAGAGATCCGCACACGGTCATGCGGGCCAGGAAGCGGCGGACCCTCACGTCGTCCGGCTCGGATCCCGGCGCTCGCCACCATGGCCTCCAGCTGGGGTCGATCGACCTCCGCGGCCCGGGCGCCGTATCGGATGGCCGCCACCACGGCGCAGCCCTCGGGTGCCTGGCGGGCGGGCGGCGACTGCACGGTCACGTAGCAGGGGGCGTCGAGGGAGAGGACGTAGCCGGGTTCGGGTGGCCGGGCCACCCCGAGGTCCAGACAGGCTGCGGTGACCGGCGGCCCGAGGTCGCCCCAGTCGGGCTCCACCGGGAGGACCCGACGCACGGCAGCGGGGGCACCGGTGGCGACGATGGCCCGGCCGGCCATCAGGGTGCCCTGCGAGGTGCGGACCTCCACGGCTCCGGCCCGGTGGTCCACGCCGTGGACCTCTATGCCGGAGCGGAGGTCGAGCGGCGCAGCGAGGGCGGTGGTGAGCGACGACCAGCCGCCGTTCAGGTAGAGGACGCCGGACCTTACCGCCGCCTTGAGCTGCGACAGGGCGGCGTCGGCACTGAACCGGTCGACGTCGTCGGTGTAGGTGCTGAGGCGGAGCAGCGCCCGGACCACCGCCTCGGTGTCGGGTCGGAGGTGCTGGTCGGCCAGCCACCCGGCCACCGGTGTGTGGCCAAGCCGCCCGGGTCGAAGCCGGGGGAGCGTGCCCAGTATCCGGGCCAACTGGAGCCTTGGACCGGGTGCCGAGGATACCGGTGCGCACCAGGGACGAGGGTCCGGTGGGGAAGAGGTGCAGGCGGCCACCGCTGAGCGCCCGGTAACGGGACAGGGGCGGCGCGATGCCGTCGGGGCGGACCCCGAGGCTGGTCAGGACCCGCATGCCCACGCCTCCCCGGAACAGGGCGTGGGCCCCCATGTTGAGGGTGAACCCGTCCCGGTCGACGGTCCGGGCCCGGCCTCCGGCGGCGTGGGCCTCGAGAACGGTCACCCGGCTTCCGGATCGAACGGCGGTGGCGGCGGCAGTCAATCCGGCCAGCCCCGCCCCGATCACGATCACATCAGTATCGGTGCTCATACTCATCTGACGCCGGCCGGCGGGTCGTTGTGACAGCTCCGCGGCGGAGGCGCACTCAGGGTCCAGGGGGAGTGAGATTCTGCAGACGGACCTCGCCGTGGGCCACCCGCCGGCCCGAGTCGTCGGTCACGTCGACCTGCCACAGCTGCTGGGTCCGGCCCTGGTTGAGGGCCGTGGCCTCGACCCGCACGCGACCGGAGATGATCGAACGCAGGAAGTGGGTGGTGTTGGTGAGCCCCACCGCCACCTGGTCGCGGTCCGCCACGGCGGTGCTGGCCCCGATGCTGGCGGCGCTCTCGACGGCCGTGGTGTAGACGCCACCGTGGACGATCCCCCACGGGGTGTGGTGCCGCGCATCGAGATCCATGTGGCCGAGCACCCGATCGGCGGCCACCGAGTCGACCACGAGCCCGGCCGCCGCCACGAACTCGCCGGCCCGGTGGAGCGATCCAGGGGTCCGGGTCGGCGTCCCCGGGACGACGGCGGCGGGATCCGCTGTGAGTTCTGTCATAGAACTCATTGTAGGCAGCGGTCCGGCTGCCGGCAAGGCCCGGTGAGGCGACCGCACAACCGACCGCACAGACCGACCCCACCATGACCAGCCCGGGGTCGGGGCTCGGACGTCTTACGTTCACGTTAAGGTAGATTGACGTACGAGGAAGTCCGAAGAGCCTCTCTGGGAGCCATGACCGTACTGGACGGAATGAAGGCGAGCCGGGTCGAACGGACCAAGCGGGCCGATGGTACGTCCGCCGATCTACCGGCCAACTACAAGTGGATGGCCCTGTTCATCTCGACGCTGGGCATGCTGATGGCCACCATCGACGGTTCCATCGTGCTCATCGCCCTGCCCGACATCTTCCGGGGCATCGGTCTCGATCCCCTCCAGCCGGGCAACACCTTCTACCTCCTCTGGATGATCCTGGGCTTCCTGGTGGTCACCAGCGTCCTGGTGGTCAGCCTGGGTCGGATGGGCGACATCTACGGCCGGGTCCGCACCTACAACCTGGGCTTCGCCGTCTTCACCTTCTTCTCCCTCCTGTTGAGCATCACGTGGATGACCGGTCACGCAGCCGGCGATCTGGCTGATCACCATGCGCATCTTCCAGGGCGTGGGGGCGGCCATGCTCATGGCCAACTCGTCGGCCATCCTCACCGACGTCTTCCCCAGCAACCAGCGGGGGATGGCCCTCGGGGTGAACCAGGCCGCCGCCTTCAGCGGCTCCTTCATCGGACTGGTGCTGGGCGGGATCCTGGCCCCGATCAACTGGCGGCTCATCTTCCTGGTGTCGGTGCCCATCGGCCTGTTCGCCACGGTCGTCGGCTATCTCAAGCTCAGGGAGACCAGCCCACGCCGGCCGGCCCGCATCGACTGGCCGGGCAACATCACCTTCGCCCTCGGGCTCATCCTGGTCATGGTCGGGATCACCTACGGCATCGAGCCCTACGGCCACCACACCATGGGGTGGACCAGCCCCACCGTGATCGGCTCGCTCGTCGCTCGGCGTCGGCCTGCTGGTCGGCCTTCTGCATCATCGAGACCAAGGTCGACCAGCCCATGTTCCGGCTCCAGCTGTTCAAGATCCGGGCCTTCACCAGCGGGGTGCTGGCCAGCTTCCTGGCCGCCCTCAGCCGGGGCGGGCTGATGTTCATGCTGATCATCTGGCTGCAGGGGATCTGGCTGCCGCTGCACGGCTACGACCTTCAGCGTCACCCCGCTGTGGGCCGGCATCGCCATGCTCCCGCTGACGCTCGGGCTTCCTCATCGCCGGTCCGGTGTCCGGCATCCTGTCGGACCGCTACGGGGCCCGGCCGTTCGCCACCGGGGGCATGCTCGGCCACCGCGGTGTGCCTCGCCCTGCTCGAGTTCCTGCCGGTCGACTTCCCCTACTGGGTCTTCGCCGTCGTCCTGTTCTTCACCGGACTGACCATGGCCTCCTTCGGCTCACCCAACCGGGCCGGCGTCATGAACAGCCTCCCGCCCCAGCACCGGGGGGCCGGTTCGGGGATGAACACGACGTTCCAGAACTCGGCCCAGGTGCTCTCCATCGGGATCTTCTTCACCCTGATGATCGTCGGCCTGTCGTCGACCCTCCCGGGCAACCTGCTGCACGGGACTGGTGGCCCACGGCGTGCCCGCCGGCCGTCGCCCGGCGAAGCCGCCCACCTGTCGCCGGTCTCCACCCTGTTCGCCGCCTTCCTCGGCTACGACCCGGTCCAGCACCTGATCGGGGCCCACCCGCTCGGCCAGCTCCCCGCCGCCCAGCAGCACGCCCTGACCGGGCGCAGCTTCTTCCCCGGGCTGATCAGCGCCCCCTTCCGGGCCGGTCTGCACGCCGCCCTCGACTTCGCCATCGTGGCCAGCCTGCTGGCGGCCGCCGCCTCGTGGATGCGCGGGGGCCACTACGTCTACTACCGAGCCGGAGTCCGGCCGATCCGGCCAGTCCGCGCCGGGGCTCGGAGCGGCAGCGGGACCACAGAGGACGGGCCGGGCCCGGGCCGGGATGCGGAGCTGGTCCCGGCGGGCAGCCCCGACGACCTGTCCGGGGCGGCCATCGCCCAGGTGGACGCCGGATGATCGCGAGGAACGCCACCACGGAACCGGCGCCCATGATCCTCCGGATCGGCGAGGTGGCCAAGCTGACCGGCCTCACACCCCGGACCCTCCGCTACTGGGAGGAGCAGGGCCTGATCGTCCCGAGCGCCTACCGGGGGCGCGGGGAGCGCCTCTACTCGCCGACGGACATGGCCCGGGTCACCCGGATCAGGGACCTCCAGGAACTGCTGGGATTCTCGCTGGCCGAGGTCCGGGTGGTGCTCGACACCGAGGACATCGACGTCCTCGACCGGCTCCGGTCGGAGTACCGGTGGGGCGGCTCCTCGCCCGAGCACCGACGCGAGCTGCTCGACGAGGCCATCGCCGCCAACGAGAAGCTGCTGGACCGGCTGGACGACACCCTGGCCCGCATCGGTCGGTTCCGGGACGAGCGGGCGGCCAAGTCGATCCGGCTGCAAGAGGTCCGGGACCAGCTCGACCCGGAGCCGCCTCACCGGTGCGTCCAAGGCTCGCAATCCGCCCGCCACCCGCCAACCATCATCCCCAGACCAGGAGACAGGAGCGATCCGATGAGCGATGCCATGCGAGCCGAGACGGTGCAGATCAGCCGGTCACGGCGGGATGCCATCGAGGCCTACCTGGCCCAGCCGCTCGACCCCGCCCCACCGGCGGGGTGGTGGTGATCCACCACATGCCCGGGTACGACGAGAGCACCAAGGAGATCACCCGCAGGTTCGCCGCCCACGGCTACCTGGCCATCTGCCCCAACCTCTACTGCCGCGAGGCTCCCGGGGCCAGCCCCGACGACGCCGCCGCCGCGGCCCGGGCCCGGGGCGGGGTGCCCGACGAGCGCTTGGTGGGCGACGTCGGGGGCGCCGCCGCCTACCTCCGGTCCTTCGGCTCGTCCAACGGCAAGGTGGCCACCATCGGGTACTGCTCGGGCGGCCGGCAGTCGTTCCTGGCCGCCTGCAGCCTCGACCTCGACGCCGCCGTCGACTGCTACGGCGCCTTCGTCATCGGCCCTCCGCCCGAGGGCCTGCCCCTCAAGGTGTCGTCCGCTGGCCCACCTGGCCCCGGATCTGTCGTGCCCCCTCCTCGGCCTGTTCGGCGCCGAGGACCAGTATCCCGTCCCCGGCCGAGGTCGCCGAGCTCGAGCAGCTCCTGACCGAGGCGGGCAAGGAGTTCGAGTTCCACACCTACGAGGGCGCCGGCCACGCCTTCTTCGCCACCGACCGGCCCAGCTACCGCCCCGAGGCGGCCAACGACGGCTGGCAGAGGATCTGGGAGTTCTTCGGACGGCACCTGGCCAGCCGCTGAGCGACCCGTCGACCACCGCGAAGCCGCCCGGCAACCGAACGGAGATCGCCATGTGCACCTACCAGACGACCACGTTGACCGATCGAGGGCAGCGGCAAGGGGGCCGAGGGCTGGTTCGCCGGTCACCGACGCCACCGTCTACTTCGACCACCCGGTCCACGCCCGCGCCGAGCACACCCTCAACATCGACCTGATCAACCCGTCCCGCGGGGCCGGGGCCCGGGTGGCCATGGAGCTCGACCCGGCCTCGGCCCGGGCTCTGGCCGAGGCCATCTTGGCCGCACTCGAGTCGGCTCCGGCCGGTTTGGTGGGTACCGCGACACAGGGCTGAGCCCGCCGGGTTCCTCGGTCGCAGCCGGGAGACGACGACCGGTCCGAGGGACAGGACTGGTCCGAGCTGGATGCCCTACTGCTGCGGAGGGTCCTGGCTCTCGGGCGGTTGGGTGGGCGGCATCGGCGGCGGAGGGGCCTGTCCGGCCGGGGGGTAGCCGGGCTGGGCGGGCGGAGGTGGGGCCTGACCGGCCGGAGGGTAGCCGGGCATCGGCGGCGGAGGGGCCTGACCGGCCGGGGGTAGCCGGGCTGGGTGGGCCGGCAGGGTAGCCGGGTTGTCCGGCTGGGGGATAGGGCGAACCGGCTGGCGGGTACCCGGGTTGCGGCGGGTAGTAACCACCCGACGGGGGGTAGCCGGCGCCTGCCATGGCGGCGGCTGGTCCGCGATAGGTGCTCGAGCCGAGCCACAGAATGAAGTAGAAGACGATCGCCACGTAGGGGATGACCAGTCCCACGGTGAAGCCCGGACCGTGTCCGAAGCTCTTTGCCACGTCATTGGCGACGATGATGTAGATGATGTAGAACGCCAGCCAGCCGAGGTAGGGGACGATGAGCATCAGCAAGAACCAGCCCCAGTTCTTTGGACGTCCGGCCACCCTCAGAAGGACGATGAAGTTGTACACGGGAACGAATCCGGCCCAACCTGGTTGGCCGGCCTTGACGAACGTCCCATAGAGGCCCAGCGACGTGAGCACGTAGTTGGCGATGCCCAACACGATTGAGAAGCCCAACGCCGCGCCTCCGCCGCCTGAGCTGTAGTACGTGGTTGCCAGCAGGTGTCCCATGGGTTCCCCTTCGGGCTCGTCGTACTCGGATCGAGGTGCTGTACGTGCCCTTGATAGCACCTGGTCCACGGCATCGGGTCGATGCCACCTCAGCCGGTTGCTGAGGCAACTGTTGATTCCGCAATCACCTTGTCCGGCCGTCGTCTGGGTCATCGGCGGGGCCCGTCGTCGAGGGTGAGCCCGCCTCCTGCCTTGCCCCGGGGCTCGGTGATACACCCCATGGCTAGGGTGCCTGGTCGATGATGCATCTCACGTCGGCGGGCTCGGCCCAGACGCTCGCCGCCAGGTTGGCCGGGGAACTCGGGGACCATCCCGCCGAACCCATGGGCGAGGAGTGGTTGGCGGTCCCGTCGGAAGGCATGCGTCGTTGGCTGACGCTCGAACTGGCCAGGCACCTCGGGGCCAGCCGACCGGGATCGGGGGACGGCATCGCCGCCAACATCCGGAGGGCCTACCCCGGCGACCTGCGGGCGGCAGTACTCGCCGCCTGTCGTCCCCCAGGGACGGACGACCCGTGGAGTATCGACCGGATGGTCTGGTCGATCTTCGACGTGGTGGGACGGGAGCAGCCGGGATCCCCGCTGACCGGGGCGTTGGAGGTGGCCACCGGGGCCTCGCGCTATGCCAAGGTGCGGCGCATCGCCGACCGATTCGACCGCTACCACCTCCATCGACCCGAGATGGTCCGACGGTGGGCGCAGGGCGAGTCCGTTGACGGATCGCTCCAACCCATCACCGACCATTCCTACTGGCAGCCTCGGCTCTGGAGGGCCATCCGATCCCGGATCGGCCGGCCCAGTCCTCCTGAGGAGCTGGCCGCACGGATCGGCGACGTGCGAAGCGGTCTCCTCCATCTCGAACTACCCGACCGGCTCTTCCTGTTCGGATTCACGGTGTTGCCGGGTGCGGAGTTTCTCGATCTGGCCAAGGCAGTGGCCGACCAGCGGGAGGTCCACCTTTACCTTCTCGGGCCGTCCCGGATCGACATCAGTCGCCTGACCAGGGATCCGCCTCGACTGTTCGACAGCAACATCCGTCCCCGGGGAGACGACCTGGGGACGGAGCTGGTCCGCCAGCCGCTGTTGCAGAGTTGGGGCCGTCTCTATCGCGAGACGGCCCTGCTGGTCGCCGAGGCAGGCCGGGACCTGAGGGCCCTTCCCGCGCCGGAGGGCGACCGGCCGACGACCCTGCTGGCCCGGCTGCAGCACGACATCCGGGCCGATCGGACATCGGAGCGGATGGCCCTGGATCGGTCGGACCGTTCGATCCAGTTCCACTCCTGTTACGGGCCCACCCGGCAGGTGGAGGTGCTCCGCGACGCCCTGCTCCACCTCCTGGCCGAGCCGGGCTCGGACCTCACCGAGGACGACATCGTGGTGCTCTGTCCGTCCCTCGACCGCTTCGCTCCGCTGGTCGAGGCGGTGTGGGGCGCGTCGGCGGGGGAGGACCCTAGGTGGTCGGAGGGCCGGAGCGTCCTCGGCGCGCCTTCACTCCGGTACCGGGTCGCCGACCAGTCGATCAGGAGCACCAACCCCGTCCTCGGCGCCCTCGCCAGTCTGCTGGCCCTGGTGGGCGGACGATTCGAGGCCGTGGCCGTGGTCGACTTCCTCTCCCTCGGTCCGATCCGGGAGCGCTACGGGTTCGACGACGACGATCTGGCCACGATCACCGAGTGGGCGCGAGAGACCAATGTGCGGTGGGGCCTGGATCCGGAACACCGGGAGTCCTTCGGGGTGCCGGCGGCCGTGGCGGCCAACACGTGGCAGGCCGCACTCGACCGAATCCTCGTGGGGACGGCAGTGTTCGACGCCGACCTGGCCATGGCGGTCGGGGAGGTCGCTCCCTACGGCGTCGAGGGCGGCGATGTGGATACGGCGGGAGGGCTGGCCGAGGTGGTGTGGCACCTGGCCGACTTCTCCGTGGAGGCGACGACGCCGCGTCCGCTCGTCGAATGGGTCCGGGTGCTCCGCCGCGTGTGCGACGCCCTCTTCGCCGCCGATGGCGACAGCGGGTGGCAGATCGAAGCACTGCACCGGCTCTTCGCCGACCTGCTCGACTCCGCCCGAGATGGATGGCGCCGCCGCCGTCACCGCGCTCACCTTCCTCGATCTCCGTCGGATGATCGAGGGAAGGGTGGACGGGATGTCGGGTCGCCCCGACTTCTTCCGGGGCGGGATCACCGTCACTTCGATGACGCCGCTCCGATGGATCCCCTTCCGGGTGGTGTGCCTCCTCGGTATGGACCAGTCGGCGTTCGGGTCGACGGTGGCGTCCGCCGACGACCTGATGGCCTTGGATCCCCACCTCGGTGACCGCGACCCCCGCGTCGAGGATCGGGCCGCTCTCCTCGAGGCGGTGTTGGCCGCAGGCGACCATCTGGTCGTGCTCCGGGACGGGCACGACGTGCGGACCAATCAGGACGTGCCCCGGGCGGTGGTCACCGCCGAGCTGTTCGAAGCGGCGTGCGCGCTGGCGCAAGCCGAGGAGAGGGGTGACGTCGAGCGGCACTTGGAGATCGACCACCCCCGCCAGGGGTTCGACGAGCGGTGCTTCGTCCCCGACGGGCTGGTGGAGGGCCGGACCTGGGGCTTCGACGCTGCCGGCATGGAGGGAGCGAGGGCGCGCCGTCTGCGTTCCCGGGTCAGTGCCCCGTTCCTGTCCGGGCCGCTTCCCCCGCCACCGGACCGCCCCGACGTGGTCGACCTCGACGATCTCCGGGCCTTCTTCGTCAACCCGGCGTCCTACTTCCTGACCCGTCGGCTCGAAGCCCACCTCCCCCGGCCCACCGAGCAGCTCTCCACCGTTCTGCCCGTCGCCGTCTCGCCCCTCGAACGGTACCGTGCCGGCGATCGGCTGCTGAAGGTTCGACTGGCCGGCGGCAACTCCGCCGACTGGGCCCGGGTGGAGCGGGCCTCCGGCACCCTGCCGCCGGGCCTGCTCGAGTGGGACATGGTGGTCCAGCTGGATGCCATCGTCGAGGAACTGATGGCCAGGACCGTCTGGTACGGGATCGGTTCGGCTCCTGCCGCCGCGCTCGACGTGGAGGTCGACCTCGCCGACGGAACCCGGGTGGTCGGGACGGTGGCGGCCCGTCCGGATGGCGAGCGCCCCGGACCCGCCCGCATCCAATTCTCCAAGGTCCGCCCGAGGCACAGGGTGGCGGCGTGGCTCGACCTCCTCATGGTCTCGGGTTCCGACCCTTCTCGGGAGTGGCGGTCGGTCCTCATCGGCCAGGCCGCCTCGGGCAAGGAGGCGGTCGACCACGGTGAGCTGGTGTCCCGGGTGGATCCCCAACGGCAGCAGGAGGAGGCTCGCCGGGGGTTGGCCGTGGCGGTGGACTGCCTCAGACGGGGCTGGGTCGAGCCAGTGCCGCTGTTCCCGACCGTCTCCTACGAACTGGCCCATGACGGCAATGCCCGGACGGCGTGGTCGGACAATCGTGGATTCGGCGACGGAGACGACGAGTCGGTCCGGTTGGTCTTCGACTCGGCTACCTATCCGGGGATCATGGCGCTGGAGGCCAGGCCCGGCGACCCTCCGGGCTCGGGGCCGCGGGTGTCTCGGTTCGCCTCCTATCTGTGGGACGAGATCGGGCGTACCAGCGAGCTCGTCCGACGAGAAGGGCCGGAGTCGTGACCGTCGGTGACCGCCGGTTCGAGCTGCTCGGCGACCTTCCGTCGGGGACCCTGGCCATCGAGGCCAGCGCCGGAACCGGCAAGACGTTCGCCCTCGCCGCCTTGGCCACCCGCTTCATCGCCGAGGGAAGATCCACCACCGCCGAGCTCCTGATCGTGACCTTCACCCGGGCCGCCACCCATGAGCTGCGGGGGCGGGTTCGTGACCAGTTGGTGGAAGCGGCCACCCACCTCCAGGCCCATCTGGCCTCTGAGGCCGGTCCGACCGCGTCGAACGAGCTCCTCGACTTCCTGGTCTCGACCGACGTGGAGGCACGCCTGGAGCGTGTCCGCCGGGCCATCGCCGACTTCGACGCCGCCACCATCATCACCATTCACGGGTTCGCCAGCCAGGTCCGGGCATCCCTTGGTTCTTCGGCGTTGATCGATCCCGATGCCCGCCTGGTGGACGATGCCGACGACGTGGTGGCTGATGCGTCGGCGGACGCCCTGGCGGCGGCCACCGTGGGACGGGCCGTCGCCGTGGAACTGCCCACGCTGGACAAGGTCACGTCGGCGGCCAAGGTGGCCGTTGGTCGCCCCGGGATGTTGATCGCTCCCGCGCCCGGCCAGCGTGGGGCGGACGACGCGGCCGTGGAGCTGGCCGCGTTGGTGGAGCGGAGCCGTGAGCTGGTGGTCGACCGCCGCCGTCGCGACGGGACCATTGGCTTCGACGACGTACTGGTCCAGCTGTCCCAGTCACTGGTCGGACCCGGATCGGACAGCCTCGTCGACTCGTTGCGGAGCCGCTACAACGTGGCCCTGATCGACGAGTTCCAGGACACCGATGCCACCCAGTGGGCCATCTTCCGCCGCCTCTTCGCCGAGCCGGGGGCCTCGGGAACGCTGGTGTTGGTGGGCGATCCCAAGCAGGCGATCTACAGCTTCCGCGGCGCCGACATCCAGACCTACCTGGAAGCCGTGGGGCCCGAGTCGGGTACCGAGCGACGGTCACTGGGTACCAACTGGCGCTCGGACGGGGCCCTGCTCCGGTGCCAGGAACTGCTGTTCGACGGAGTGACGTTCGGCAGCACCGGCATCCCGTTCGTGGCGGTCGACCCCACCGAGGACAACCGCAGCCGTCGGATGGTCCGGCAGGAGGGGGAGGCCTTCCCGGCCCTCTCGCTGCGACTGGCCGTCGGTCCGGACATCAAACCCACCGCCAAAGGCGGTGGCGTCTACACCGATGAGGCCGAGGAGGCTGTCAACCGGGATCTCGTCGCCCACGTACGACAGCTCCTGGACGCGGCCGCCATCCCGACGTCCCGTGACGACCCCACGCCCCGGCCGCTCCGGCCGTCCGACATTGCCGTGCTGGTGCTCACCGGCAAGCAGGCCGCCCTGGTCCAGAGGGAGCTGCACTGCCAAGCCATTCCCGCCGTGGTCTCGAGCGCCGACAGCGTCCTCCGCTCGCCGGCCGCCGAACAGCTCGGTTGGCTCCTCCATGCCATGGACCGACCGTCGGACCCGCGACGAGCCCGGCTGTTCGCACTGTCATGGTTCGGAGGTTGGACCGCCGAGAAGGTGGACCAAGCCACCGATGCCCAACTGGCCGAGCTGCAGGAGCACCTGGCCGTGTGGTCGGAGCAGCTGGCCACCCACACGGTCGCCGACGTGCTGGCCCGGGTCTGGAGCGGTACTGGAGTGGTGGCCCGGGTGCTGGGCGCCGCCAACGGCGATCGGAACCTGACCGATCTCGACCACCTGGCCGAACTGTGCAGCGCGTCGACCCCGTCGGGCCGGGCCAGCGTGGCCGGACTGCTCGGACTGTTGGGCGCGTACCCGAGAACGAGGTCGACGACGAGGTGGACGGGGACGTGACGGCGAGACGGGTGGAGTCGGAGGACCAGGCCGTGCAGATCATGACGGTGTGGATGGCCAAGGGCCAGGAGTTCCCGGTGGTCTGCGTACCTTCCCTGTGGAGGAACGGCCGATCGCCCGACGTGATCACGATCGACCCCGACTCCGGGACACGGACCTTCGACGTGACCGGTGGATCGGGCTGGCCCACCAAGGGAGAGGCCGAGGAGCGCAAGCGCGGGGCCGAAGGGGAGATGACCGGTGAGCGCCTACGGCTCCTCTACGTGGCTCTGACCCGCGCCCGGCACCACACGGCGGTCTGGTGGGCCAATGCCGGGTCGGCCGGGAAGACCGCTCTGGCCCGCGTGCTGTTCGCCCGCGACAGCCTGGGAGCCATCGACCCCGAGCAGTTCGCGGCCAAGTCGGTTCGAATCCCGGACTCCGACTCCATCGAGTCGAGGTTCGACTCCTTCAGGCGCAGACATCCCGGAGAATTCGAGGTGGTGACGATCGGCCGAGGCACGGTCCCGGACCGGCCGTGGACCTCGGGCGAGGACGCCGGAGACCGCCCCGACCTCGGCACGCACCCCTTCGAGGTGCGGCCCGACCGGTCGCGGCACCGCTGGTCCTTCTCGGCCATCAGCCAGTACGCGGCAGCCGACGGGATCGATCCCTCCGACCCTTCGGACACCGACGCCGGGGCCGGGGACGAGCGCCGGTGGGCGGTCGAGGAGGGAGCCGGGCCCCGGCCGGAGGGGATCCCGTCCGGCCGACTCGACGGGCCCATCAGCCCGTTGGCGTGGCTCCCGGCCGGCACGACCTTCGGCACGATGGTCCACTCCGTGCTGGAGACCGTCGACTTCACCGCCGCCGACCTCCACGACCAGGTGGTGGACGAGGTCGAGCGGCAACTGGCCTGGCGCGCCGTCGACCTGACCCCGCTGAGCGGTGCCCCGGAGGGGGTGGACGGCCGGCGGCTGTTGGCTGACGGCATCGTGGCCGCTCTCGGCACACCGCTCGGGTCGGCCTGGCCGGGCCTCAGTCTCCGCCAGGTGGGCCGTGGGGACCGCCTCAACGAGCTCACCTTCGACCTTCGTCTCGGCGGATCGGGAAGGCACCCCTCGCTGCGCGACGTCGGTCACCTCCTGGTCGACCATCTGGGTCCCGATGACGCGCTGTACCGGGTGGGCGTCGCGCCTCGCCGCCGGCGCCATCGACATCGAACTGGCCGGGCACCTGACCGGTTCGATCGATCTCGTCTTCCGGCTGCCCGACCCGTCGGGTACCGAACGGTACGTGGTGGCGGACTACAAGACCAACCAGCTGACCCCCCGGGGCCACCTGCCGGGGAGCGACGAGTACCGGATGGGGCCGATGGCCGACGCCATGGCTGCGCACGACTACCCGTTGCAGGCGGCCCTCTACGCCGTGGCCCTTCACCGTTACCTCCGCTGGCGGCTGCCCGGCCGCGACGCCGGTGCGGCGGCGGGTGGTGTCGCCTACCTGTTCCTGCGGGGAATGAGCGGTGCCGACGTGGCGGTAACCGACGGGCATCCCCGTGGTGTGTTCCGCTGGGATCTGCCGGTGGTCTGCGTGGAGTCCTTGAGCGATCTCCTGGATGGACGCCTCCAGGTGGAGCAGGAACGGTGAGGGGTCGGACGCCACGGCGGCTGCAGGTGGTGGTCCCTCCCTCGGTGGAGGCACTCGGCCCCTATGTGCACGCGGGCATCTTCGACGCGTACGAGGTCCAGCTGGCCACGTCGCTGGCCCGGCTGGATCCCGGCGTGAGCCCCGGCGTGGCGCTGGGGCTGGCACTGGCCGCCCGGGCCCCGCGCTTCGGCCACGTCTGTGCCGAGCTCGGTGCGGTTGCGGACCTGGTGCCGATCGATGAGGACCTGGCCGACCGGCCGCCGGAGGTCGCCTGGCCCGCGGTCGGGTCCTGGATCGACGAACTCGCGGCCTCGTCCCTGGTGTCGGTGGCCGTCGACGACCGGGTCCCGCAGCCGGCGGCCTTCGGGTCGAGGATCAGACCGCTGGTGCTGGACGCCGGACGGCTCTACCTCCAGCGCTACTGGCACTACGAGGTGGCGGTGGCCGACGACCTGGAGGCCCGGGCGTGCCGCTCCCCAGATGCGGGAGGGGCTGCGACCGCACCCGCGGCGTCGTTGGAGCTGGTTCTCGATGCCCTGTTCGGACCGGACGACCCGGACGCGCCCGACCTGCAACGCCTCGGCGCGGCGCGGGCGTTGACCAACGGGGTCTCCATCCTGGCCGGGGGCCCGGGGACCGGGAAGACCCACACCATCGCGCGGATCCTGGTGGCCGCCCACCGCCTGGCGGCCGAGGAGGGGAAGCGGTTGGAGGTGGCTCTGGCCGCCCCGACCGGTAAGGCCGCCGCCCGGATGCGGGCCGCCGTTTCGGCCGAGGTCGTGGAGGTGGGCGGAGGCCCCGACCCTGACGAGGGCCCCGGGGCCTGGTCGGGGACCGGGGCTACCACGGTGCACCGGCTGCTGGGTTGGCGCCCGGGAACCCGGTTCCGGCACGACCGACGGAACCCCCTCCCCCACGATCTGGTGGTCGTGGACGAGACCTCCATGGTTGCCCTCCCCCTGATGGCCAAGCTCCTCGATGCCATGCGACCCGAGGCCCGGCTGGTCCTCGTGGGCGATCCGTTCCAACTGGCCAGCATCGAAGCGGGGACCGTGATGGGCGACGTGGTGGGCCCGGCCGCCGAACCGGAGCCGCCGGCCGGCGGGGTGCTGTCCGAATCCGTGACGGTCCTGAGGCGCATGCACCGGTTCGCCGAGGGGTCGGCCATCGCCGAGCTGGCCGAGGCCGTCCGGTCCGGCGAGACCGAGGTGGCACTGGGGTTGCTCGAGGCGGGCGACCCCTCACTGGTGTGGGTGACGGACCACGACCCGGACGGTCTGGTTTCGGCAGAGGAGGAGATCCTCCACGACTCGGTGGCCATGGCCCGGGCTGCCCTGTCGGGGGACTCGCACGGCGCTCTGGCCGCGGCCCATCGCAGCAAGGTACTGACCGCCACCCGGTGGGGGAGCGGGGGTCTCTACGACTGGAGCGATCGGATCGAATCGGCGGTGACGGCCGCGGTGCCCGAGCTCAGCCGGACCCGCCGCTGGCACGTGGGCCGGCCGGTCATCGTGACCCGGAACGACCCGCTCAATCGGGTGGCAAACGGTGATGTCGGCGTGGTGGTGGACGGGCCCCGTGGCGCCGAGGTGGCCTTCGACGACGGTGGCTCGGTCCGCCTAGTGGCGCCGTCCCGCCTCCAGGACGTCGAGGCGTGGTGGGCCATGACCATTCACAAGAGCCAGGGCTCGGAGTTCCCTCACGCCGTGGTGTCCCTGCCCGAGGTCGGTTCGCGCATCCTCACCCGCGAGCTGCTGTATACCGCGGTGACCAGGGCCCGCGACCGGCTGACCCTCGTGGGCGACCGCGACGCCCTGCGGTACGCCATCGAACGACCGGTGGCGAGGGCCTCGGGGCTCCGGGGGCGGCTCTGGCCCAGGTGAGCCATGGTCCGGTGGCGGGGCCCCACCCCCCTCCGACGACCGGGTCAAGCTGCCGCCGGGCCCGGACCGGTTGCTCGGCCGCGGCGGAGCGGTTCGTGCCTCAGTGGGATCGAACACCTAGCCTGGCCCGATGGACGAACTCGCATCGGCTCTTGACGTCGCAGCCGCCATCCGTAACCTCGATGTCAGCCCCCTCGAGGTGCTGGACGCCACGCTGGCCCGCATGGACGCTCGCAATCCGGAGCTCAATGCGGTGATATGGCGCAACGACGACGAGGCCCGGACCGAGGCCGCCGCGCTGGGCGATCGCATCGCTGCAGGGTCCGACGACCTGCCTCCCTTCGCCGGCGTTCCCCTGCCCATCAAGGACCTACTCCCGGTGGCGGGCCAGCCGGTGACCTACGGCTCGATGGGAGCCGCTCCCGGGCCGGCGAAGGTCTCCGAGCCGGTGGCCGACGCCTTCCGCCGGGCCGGGTTCATCCTGACCGGGCGGACCAACACCCCCGAGTTCGGATCGGTCACCGTGACCGAGAACAGCCGGTTCGGCGCCACCCGCAACCCGTGGGACACCGGCCACACGCCGGGCGGCTCCAGTGGGGGTGCCGGATCGGCCGTGGCCTCGGGCATGTTCGCCGTGGCCCACGCCAGCGACGGCGGGGGCTCCATCCGGATCCCGGCGTCGTGCTGCGGGCTCGTGGGCCTCAAGCCCAGTCGGGGCCGTGTGTCCTCCCTCTTCCCCGGATGGCAGGGGATGACGACCGACGGAGCCCTGGCCCGGACGGTGGCTGACAGCGCCTCGGTCCTGGACGCCATCAGTGCCCCCGATCCCCACGCCTGGTGGAACGCCCCACGTCCCGAGCGGCCCTTCGCGCACGAAGTCGGGGCGGATCCGGGCCGGCTTCGGGTGGCCCTGTGCACCGTGTCGGCCCTCGGGCTCCCAGTGGGCGACGGCCCGGTCGCCGCCGTCGAGCACGCCGGCCGGCTCCTGGAGGCCGCCGGCCACCGGGTGGTCCGGCTCGAGGCCGACCTCTTCGACCCGGCCGGTCTCGGTCCGTTCCTCCACGTGGTGAACTCGAGTGCGGGCGAACTGGAGGGCATCGACTGGGATCGGGTCGAGCCGCACAACCGAGCGGCCCGGATGGCGGCCCAGGAGGTGGACAGCGTGACCTTCGTCCGGTCCCTCACCGAGCTGAAGCTCATGACCCGGACCATCACCGCCCGCTTCGACCACGAGTTCGACCTCCTGGTCACCCCCACCATGGCCATCGAGCCCCCCGAGGTCGGTCTCCTCGAGACCGTCCACGCCGGGGCCGACACTGGCATGCCCCCGATGGAGATCGTGGCCATGGCCGCTTTCACCGCCGTCTTCAACATCACCGGCCAGCCCGCGGTCAGTCTGCCCCTCTACCTGGCGCCCTCGGGACTCCCGGTCGGCGTGCAGATCGTGGCCGGACCGTGGCAGGAGTCCCAGCTGATACGGGTGGCATCCCAGCTGGAGCAGGCCGATCCATGGGTGGAGCGCTACCCCCGGTTCGACTGAGCGTCGGCCGGGTGGTCCCGGTCCCGGTCACATGGCTGATCAGGTCGGCCGGCAGGCCCAGCTCCGACGGCCGGTTCGCGCTCGCACAGCAGGAGACCGGTTCGAGGGGCCGGCCCACCCTCCCCGTGGCCGGCCCCACGCCAGGTGTGTAACTTCGGGTCCGAACCAAGGAGGGCCCCATGACCACCATCGACGAGACCGTGCGGCAGCACAAATTCGTGCTCGACGAGAGCGAGATGCCCACGGCCTGGTACAACATCGTGCCGGACCTGCCCTCGGCGCCGCCCCCCGCTCTCCACCCAGGGACCCTCCAGCCCGCCGGCCCCGACGACTTTGCACCGCTGTTCCCCATGGACCTGATCCTCCAGGAGGTCAGCCAGGACCGGTACGTCGACATCCCCGGGTCGGTGCTGGACGTCTACCGGCAGTGGCGACCGTCTCCCCTGTTCCGTGCCCACCGGCTGGAACAGGCACTCGGGCACCCCGGCCCGGATCTACTACAAGTACGAAGGGGTCTCGCCGGCCGGGTCGCACAAGCCCAACACCGCGGTGCCCCAGGCGTACTACAACGCCAAGGCCGGGGTGAAGCGGCTCACCACCGAGACCGGCGCCGGCCAGTGGGGTACGGCCCTGGCCTTCGCCTGCGCCCTCTACGGACTGGAGTGCGAGATCTGGCAGGTGGCGGCGTCCTTCGACCAGAAGCCGTACCGCCGTCTGCTGATGGAGGCCTTCGGGGGCAAGGTCCACCGCTCGCCCAGTCCCCTCACCGCGGCCGGCCGGTCCGTCCTCGCGGCCGACCCGGACAGCCCCGGCTCACTCGGCATCGCCATCTCCGAGGCGGTGGAGGTGGCCGCCCCTGATCCCGGGACCCGCTACGCCCTGGGCAGCGTGCTCAACCACGTCCTGATGCACCAGACCATCATCGGGGAGGAGGCCCTCCTCCAGCTGGCCAAGGCCGGCGAGACGGCCCCGGACCTCCTGGTCGGGTGCACCGGCGGCGGCTCGAACTTCGGCGGGCTCGCCTTCCCGTTCATGCGGGAGAAGCTGGCCGGGCGGATGGACCCGGTGATCAGGGCCGTCGAGCCGGCGTCCTGCCCGTCGTTGACCCGCGGCATCTACGCCTACGACTTCGGCGACACCGCCGGTATGACCCCCTTGATGAAGATGCACACCCTGGGGCATGACTTCATCCCCGACCCCATCCACGCCGGGGGTCTCCGCTACCACGGAATGGCGCCCCTGATCTCCCACCTCTACGAGCTGGGCATGATGGAGGCCGTCGCCATCCCGCAGCTGGAGTGCTTCGGCGCGGCCATGCAGTTCGTGCGCACCGAGGGCATCCTGCCCGCGCCCGAGCCGACCCACGCCATCGCCGCCGCCGTCCGGGAAGCGGTGGCCTGCAAGGAGTCCGGCGAGGAGAAGGTGATCCTCACCGCCCTCTGCGGCCACGGCCACTTCGACATGGCTGCCTACGACTCGTACCTGAGCGGGCAGATGGTCGACGAGGCGGTGACCGACGCACGCCTTGAGGCGGGGCTGGCGACGGTCCCCGCGGTGGCCTGAGGGTGGCCTGCAGGTGGCCTGAGGGTCGGCCGAGGGTCTGACCCGATCCGGTCGGATGGGGAGCCGTCCCACCCCTGGGGCCCTGTTCCGAACGGGCGCCTCGGCGGAGTGGCCGCGGCCCCGGTCGCTTGGGTGACGCATCCGGGTCGGAGGGCTCGGGGGTGCACCCATCCCGGCCCGGAGGACAAGGGCGCCGGCCCGCTGGGACGCGGTCGTGCTGACACCACCCGGCCGGGAGCGCTCCGGGCGTACCCTCAGTGGGGACCGAGGCCCAAGGCCCCGGCGATCCGTCCCAGTACGGCCAGGTGGTCGTCCACCGTGGCCAAATCGGCGTGCATGGTGTTGATGGAGAGATGCGAGGCCCCGGCCTCCTGCCACGCCCCGATCCGGCGGACCAACTCGTCGAGATCGCCGCGCCAGTCGAGCCGGCCCTCCATGCCGATGTCGGACGGGTCGCGTCCCGCTTCTGCCGCGCCGCGCGGCCACCTCGGCGAGGGCTTCGTCGAGTCGGGGCCCGGGCTGCACCATGGGTAGCCATCCGTCGGCCAGTCGGCCGGCCCGGCGGAACGCCGCCGGCGTGGCCCCGCCGAACCAGACGGGGATGGGCCGCTGGATCGGGAGGGGGGCGATCCCGACGCCGGTCACCTGGTCGAACCGGCCGGCCATGGTCACCGACCGGGTGGTCCACAGCGAGCGGAGCAGCGCGACCTGCTCCTCGACGCGTCGGCCCCGGGTGGAGAAGTCCTGACCCAGGGCGGCGTACTCCACGGCGTTCCAGCCGAGGCCCACGCCCAGCCGGAATCGGCCCCCGGTGAGCAGATCGACCTCGGCGGCCTGCTTGGCCACCAGGGCGGTGGGGCGCTGGGGGAGGATGGGGATGCCGGTGACCAGCTCCAGCGAGGTGCAGGCGGCCAGGTAGCCGAACAGCACGAAGCGGCTCGTGGAACTGGGTGTCGATGTCGTAGGGACCGTCCCAGCCGGCGTGCACGGCAGGGTCGGCTCCCACCACGTGGTCGTAGGCCACCACGTGGTGGAAGCCCAGCGCCTCCACGCCCTGGCCGTAGGCGCGCACGGCACCGACATCGGGCCCGATCTCGGTCTGGGGCAGCACGGCACCGATGTGCATGGCGAGCGGCCTCCGATCATGGGGCGTGGACCGCATCGGACTCGGCGGCGGGATCCACGGGCGCGTCATCCCGACCTTACCGGCCCCCGGGCCTGGCGTCGGCACACCCTGGACGGCGAGCCCAGCGTCGCCCTGTCCATCGTGGAGTAGCCGGACCGGTCCGGCCCTCAGGCCGCAGGTGCCCCGCTCGGGTCGTGTTCCGACCGGTCGGACTGGCGCACCCAGGTGGCGTACATCTCGGCGTAGCGGCCGCCGGCGGCCACCAGCTCGTCGTGGGTGCCGACCTCGATGATCCGCCCAGGTCGACCACCACGATCGCGGTCGGCCCGCATGGCCGTCGACAGCCGGTGGGCGATGAGGATGGCGGTGCGGTTCTCGAGCAGGACGTCGAGGGCCGACTCGATCTTGGTCTCCGACTGCAGGTCGAGGTTGGAGGTGGCCTCGTCGAGCACCAGCACCCGGGGATGGGCCAGGAAGGCCCGGGCCAGGGCGATGAGCTGGCGCTCGCCCGAGGAGAGGGTCTGGCCCCGCTCGTGGACCACGGTGTCGAGGCCGTTCGGGCATCCGCTCGATCACGTCGGTCAGGCCGACCTTGTCCACCGCCTCGTGGATCTCGGCGTCGGTGGCGGTGGGCCGGGCGAAGGCGATGTTGTCCCCGATGGTCCCGGCGAACAGGAAGGGCTCCTGGGGCACCACGCCGAGCTGGCTGCGCAGCGAGTGCATGGTCACGTCCCGGAGGTCGTAGCCGTCGATGAGCACCCGGCCGGCGGTGGGGTCGTAGAAGCGGGTGACCAGCTTGGCCAGGGTGGACTTGCCGGCTCCGGTGGGCCCGACGAAGGCCACCGTCTCGCCGGGGGCGATGCTCGAGGTTCACGTCCTCGATGACCGGACGGTCGGGGTCGTAGCCGAAGGACAGGTGGTCGAAGACGATCTCGCCCTCGATGGGGGGGAGCTCGACGGCGTCGGGCGCCTCGCGCGACCTCGGGCTCGGTGTCGACCAGGGCCCGGAGCTTGGTCACCGAGGCCTGGCCCTGCTGGTAGGTGTTGTACTGCTGGACCAGCAGCTGGATGGGCTGGAAGAACCGGTTGAGGTAGAGGAAGAAGGCCACCAGGGCGCCGATGGACAGGGTGTGGTTGACCACCATGGAGCCGCCGATGGCCAGCAGGACGGCCTGGCCGAGCACGCCCAGCAGCTGGGTGCCGGGGCCGTAGATGGCGTTGACCCGGGCGGTGTAGTTGTTGGCGTCCCGATAGTCGCCGACCACGTTGCGATGGTGGATCACGTTGTGGCGCTGCCGGTTGTGGGCGGTCACGATGCGCACGCCGTGCAGGCTCTCGGACAGGTCGGCCAGCACGTTGGCGATGCCGTCGCGCACCCGGTCGTAGCCGCGCTCCGAGGCCCGCTTGAACCACACCGAGGCCGCGACCAGGGCCGGCATGATCAGCACGACGGTGATGAGGGCCAGCCGGACGTTGGTGGTGAACAGGATGGCGGTGATGACCACCATGGTCAGCGCCTGGATGGCCAGCTGGGAGAGGCCGTCCTGCAGGAGCTGCTGGAGGTTCTCGATGTCGCTGGTCATCCGGCTCATGACCACGCCGGCCTTCTCCTCGGTGAAGAAGCCGAGCGAGAGGCGCTGGAGGTGGGCGAAGACCTTGACCCGGAGGTCGTTCATCACCCAGGCGGCCAGGCGGCCGGTGACCTGGACCTGGAACCGCTGGGCCAGCGAGGTGACGACGACGAACGACCAGGTAGGCGATGGCCGCGCCCACCACCACGGCGAAGTTGAAGTGGCCCTGGGGTCATCCCGTTGTTGATGGCGTACTCGGTGAGCTTGGGCCCGACCTGGGAGGCCACGGCGACCACCACCACCAGGAGCCCGGCCAGGGCCAGCATCCCGGGGTACTTGGTCAGCAGCCGCCACAGGCTCAGCCGCTTGAGCTCGGCCTCGGAGCCGTTCTGGCTGAAGACGATGTCCGGGCTCGGCATACTCGGGCTCGGTGGCCAGCAGCTTGTCCACCCCGTCCTGGAGCTCGTGAGGGGATGCCGGCGAACGGCAGGCCGGAGGCGGCCGAGGCCGCCGCGCCTCCGGGGCCGCCGAAGCCCGCCGCCGCCGCCACCACCGAACATCATGACCGACCTCCGCCGCGCACCGAGTCGAGCAGGTCCCGCAGCGGCTGGCCGTCGGGCTCGGCTCGGAGCCGTCGTCGGTGCCGCTCTGCCCGGCCTCCTCTTCGGCCTGCTTCGGCGTCGGCCTCCCGTTCGAACTCGCCCGCCTGGGCCAGCACCTCGGCGTAGAGGGGGGTGGTCTCGAGCAGCTCGGCGTGGGTGCCGTCGGCCACGACCTTGTGCTGATCGAGCAGGACCACCCGGTCGGCCAGCGAGATGGTGGACAGCCGGTGGGCGATGATCAGGGTGGTGCGGCCCTCCATCTGGACCCGCAGTCCGGCGTGGATCCGCTGCTCGACCTGGACGTCGATGGCGCTGGTGGCGTCGTCGAGCACCATGATGGGCGGGATTGACCAGCAGGGTCCGGGCGATGGCGATCCGCTGGCGCTGGCCGCCGGAGAGGGTGTAGCCCCGCTCGCCCACCACCGTGTCGTACCCGTCGGCCAGGTGGCTGATGAACTCGTGGGCGCCGGCCGCCTTGGCCGCGGCCACGATCTCGTCGAGGTCGGCGGTCGGCTTGCCGTAGGCGATGTTGTCGCGGATCGACACGGAGAACAGGAAGGGCTCGTCGAGCACCACCCCGACGTTGGCCCGGAGGCTGGCCAGGGTCAGGTCCCGGACGTCGTGTCCGTCGATGTGGACCGATCCGTGCTTGACGTCGTAGAAGCGGGTCAACAGGCGGGCCACCGTCGACTTGCCGGCCCCGGTCCGGCCGACCAGGGCCACCGTCTCTCCCGGGGCGATGTGCAGGTCGAAGTCGGCCAGCACCAGCTGCTCGGCGTCGGCCGCGTAGGCGAAGTCGACGTGGCTGAACCGCACGTCCCCCCGGCAGTCGACCAGATCGATGGCATCGGGCGCGTCGGTGACGGTGGGCTGCTCGTCGATGATCTCGTAGATGCGGTCGGCCGAGGCCGCCGCCCGCTGGCCCATCATGATCAGCATGCCCAGCATCATGAACGGGGCCTGGAGCATCAGCAGGTAGGCGTTGAAGGCCAGGATGTCCCCGATGGCCATGCCGCCGTGGATGACCATGTACCCGCCGAACAGCAGGACCAGGGCCAGCCCCACCTGGGGCAGGTTCTGGACCAGGGGGGAGAAGCGGGCCCGGAGGTCGGCGTCTTTGATGTAGCTCCACCGCAGCTTGTCGGCCGCCCCGGACAGGGCCCGGAGCTGCTGCTGCTCGGCGGCGAAGGACTTGACCACCCGGACCCCGTTGACGTTCTCGTCGACGATGGTGGCCACGTCGGCCAGCCGGGACTGGATGATCCACGACACCGGGAACATCGACTTCCGCATCTTCACGCCGGCCAGGTAGACGAAGGGCATGGTGGCCATGGCGATGAAGGCCAGGGGCACGTCGATGGAGAGCATGAAGCCGAAGGCCACCACGGCGATGGAGCACTGGACCAGGATCGACGGGGCGAAGGTCATGTACATCTGGACCGAGCGGATGTCCGAGTTGGCCCGCGAGATGAGCTGGCCGGACTGCACCCGGTCGTAGAAGGAGAACGACATCTTGGTCAGGTGCTCGTAGATGATGTTCCGCAGGTCGTACTCGATGTCGTAGGCCGTCTCGAACAGGAACAGGCGGGAGATGTAGCCGGCCACGCCACCCACCAGCCCGATCCCGACGATCACCAGACGTAGTGGCTCGAGGGGGACGGTGTGGCTGGGATCGAGTTGGTCGATGGCGTTGTTCAACAGGTTGGGCACCAGGACCTGCAGGACGAGCCCGACGAACGAGGCCACCAGCGAGGTGATGAAGATCCCCTTGTGGGCCCCCATGATGGGCATGACCCGTCGGAGCCAGGTGAGCGACCGGTCCGGGTCGATGGTGGCGCGGGGTGCCTCGTTCCGGGCCTCCTCGGCGATGGGGACGAACTCGGGTGCCGGTCTCGTCGGGCCCGTCGGCGCGCGGCCGGAGACGCGGGTCAGGCTCATCGGGCCGCGATCCGGGCCAGCCGGTAGGCGACGAGGGCCCGCCGCCAGAGGGTCAGCCCGTCGAAGGCCCGGTCGGCGTCGGCCTCACTGTCCAGGTGCCCGGCGATCTCGCACAGGCGGGCGTTGACCGCGGCGTCGGCGGTGTCGAGCAGCCTGGCGTCCGTGGTCGGTGAGTACGTGGTCCACCCGGCGGCGGTCGGCCTCGACCGTGCGCCGCTCGACCAGGCCCCGGGCGACCAGGCCGTCGACCACCGCGGTGACCGTCGGCGGCCGCACGGCCAGCCGCTCGGCCAGGTCCGAGGAGAGGGCCGAGGTCCCGTCCAGCATGCTGAGGACCCGGTACTGGGGCAGGGACAGGTCGGCGGTGCCCAGGCCGATCTCCACCTGCTTGGCCAGCCAGGCCGCGGTGCGGCCCAGGGTCGGCGCTCGCCGGGGCCGCCGTGGCCCGTGCCCGGTCCAATTGCTTTGAGAGTCACATAGTTAGACTATCGAATGAGATGGCGCCGTGTGCGTGCACGGCCCGGGCGAGGCCGGCAACGGCGATCGAGCCGATGCCGGGCGAAGAAGGCCAGCATGAGCCCGGTGGCATCGATCTGGCTGGTGGTGGGGCCGAACGCGGCCGCCGACAGGGTGATCGGGGAGCCGGGCCAGGTGTGGCCCGCCTCCGAGCACCGAGTAGAGCACCACCGCGCTCCCGCCGCCGCAGCCCGGTCCAGGTGCGGCGGACCACCATGGGTTCCCACCCGCAGGAGGTGGGCCCGGAGCGCGCAGCCGGTCGAGCCGGGCCCAGTGGGCCAGGTTCTGCTCGACCCCGATCACCGGGACCCCGGGCAGGGCGGCGCCGGTGCCGCCCGGAACGGTAGGCCACGATGGGGTCGGCGGTGCCGTGGAAGGCGATCACCGGGATGGGCCCGGCGCACGGCCGGAGCAGGAACTCGGCCGCCACCAGCCCGACCGCGGCGATGTGGTCGGCGGGGGTGCAGGCCACGATGGCGGCGAACTCGGAGCCCGAGGGAGATGCCGGCGGCGTAGATCCGGTACCGGTCGACGCAGTACCGCGCCGAGAGGTCGGTGATGAGGGCCGACACGAAGGCCAGGTCGTCGGTGGCGGCTCCGGGCGCGGAGAGCTGCCACTCCCCGCCCACGCGCGTCCGGCGTGGCCACCAGGTACCCGTCCCGTGCGGCCCGTTTGGGCATCTGGGTGTAGACCGACGTCTGCACGGCGTTCGACCCGCTCCCGTGGAACAGGAGGATCAGGGGGGTGGCAACTGAGGACCGGTAACGGGCGGGAACGGCCAGCCGGTAGCTGCGGGTCAGGGCCCCGACACGGAGAGCCTGGACCAGGTCCCCGGTGACGGCGGCCGTGGCGCGGGGACCGGGGACCGGTCGTCTCCCGCAGCCCGGGGCCGGGGTGTGGGCGGCGGGTGCCGAGGAGGCCCCGGCCGGCCCGGTGGCGTCCGCCACCGATGCGACGACCGGCGCGACTCCCAGACCGCCCACCGCCACGACGATGGCAGCGACCGCGGATCCGCCCCGCCGAGCCGGGGCGAACCACCCGCTCGGCCTTCGTCCGCATCCGACGATCCACTCGTCGTCGGGCGGGCTCGAGTGGCGGGTCGTACCGACCGGCTAGGAGACCAGGCTGCCGGTGTTGAGGTTGAGGCCGTCGGCGCTCTTCGAGCGGTAGACCGCCTGGATCTCGCTGAACTCGGCCAGGCCCCAGGGGCCGTTCTCGACGCCCACCCCGCTCCACTTGAAGCCGCCGAAGGGCTGCTGGGGGGCGAGGGCCAGGTGGGTGTTGACCCAGGCCGTGCCGCACTCGAGCTGGCCGGCCACCGCCGGCGGCCCGGTCGGTGTCGGCGCCCCACACCGAGCCGGACAGGCCGAAGTGGGTGGCGTTGGCCCGCTCCACCACGTCGTCGACGTCGCGGTAGGAGATGACCGGCAGGGCCGGGCCGAACTGCTCCTCGTCGACGATCCGGGTCCCGTCGGTGAGGCCGGTGAGGATGGTGGGCTCGAAGAAGTAGCCGGGCCGGTCCATGGCCTTCCCGCCGACGGCGGCCCGGCCCCGTGGGCGAGGGCGTCGCCCACCAGCTCCTTCACCCGCTCGAACTGCGGGGCGTTGTTGATGGGCCCGAGCTTGGTAGTCGGGCTCGGTGCCGTCGCCCACCTTGATCCGGCCGGCCTGGTCGGCCAGGCCCTCGACCACCTCGTCGTAGAGCGACTCGGGGACGTAGACCCGCTTGATGGCCGAGCACACCTGGCCGTTGTTGTTGAAGGCCCCGGCGAAGATGGCCTTGCTCACCACGGCCGGGTCGGCGTCGTCCAGCACGATGGCCGGGTCGTTGCCCCCGAGCTCGAGGGTGACCCGCTTGAGGTCGGGCGCGGCCGACATGGCCACCTTCTTGCCCGGTCTCGATGGAGCCGGTGAAGCTGACCTTGCGGGGAACCGGGTGGCCGGTCATCCAGGCGCCGAGCTCGTCGCCGCCGCTGACCACGTTGAGCACGCCCGGGGGGCACCACGTCCTCGCAGCAGCTCGACCGCCTTGAGGGTGGTCAGCGGGGTGAAGGGCGACGGCTTCAGCACCAGGGTGTTGCCGGCCAGCAGGGCCGGGGCGATCTTCCAGAAGGCCAGGGTGAGCGGGAAGTTCCACGGGGTGATGGCGGCCACCACGCCGACCGGCCGCCGGACCACCTCGACCTGGGCCTCGGCGTCGTCCTGGATGACCTGGGGCGGGGTCTCGAGGTTGGCGAAGTACTGGCACCAGATGGCGGCGGCGAACACCTCGATGTTGGCGTCGGCCAGGGGCTTGCCCTGTTCGGCGGTGAGGATCGGGGCGAGCTCGCCGCCGAGGCCAGCAGCACGTCGGCCATCGTTCAGGAGCGTGGCCCGGCGGCCGTCCTCGTCGGACTTCCAGTCCCGCTGGGCCTTGGAGGCGGCGTCGAAGGCCGCGTCGAGCTGGTCGCGGGTGCACTCCGGGGCGTGGGCGAAGACCTCGCCGTTGGCCGGGTTGATCACGCCGAACGATTCGGCGGCCGGGACGGTGTCCCCCCCGATGGTCATGACGAAGTCGGACATGTGCATCCCCCGATGCTCGATGCTGCCGTCCTCGAGGGACGACGCTACCTCAGACCGGTACGGGTTCGGGCTGCGGCCGGTTCGGCCGGACCACCAGGACTGTCGCGGGCCCGGCGCCCTCGGTCGGGGGCAGTTCGGGATCGACCGACAGGCGGGGCAGGATCCGGTCGAGCCAGCCTCGGGAACCACCAGTTGGCCTTGCCGAACAGGAACATCAGCGCGGGCACCACGGCCATCCGGATGAAGACGGCGTCCACGAAGATCCCGCCGGCCAGCCCCAGGCCGAACTCCTTGATGACCCGGATGCCGCCGAGGATGAACGAGCCGAACACCAGGATCATGATCAGGGCGGCGGCGGTGATGGTCTTGCCGGTGGCGGCCAGCCCGTTGCGCACCGCCGTGCGGTTGTCGCCGGACTTGAGCCACTCCTCCTGGATCCGGCTGATGAGGAAGACCTCGTAGTCCATGGACAGCCCGAACAGGATGGCGAACAGCATCACCGGGAGGAACGCCTCGATCGGGCCCGGTCTTGCTCACCTGGAACACCGAGCCCAGCCAGCCCCACTGGAACACCGCCACCAGGATGCCGAAGGCGGCCCCGATGGAGAGCAGGTTCATGACCGCGGCGGTCAGCGGGATGACGAGGCTCCGGAAGACGATGGCCAGCAGCAGGAACGAGAGCACCACCACCAGGCCGATGAACAGCGGGAGCTTGGACGAGAGCACCCGGGCGAAGTCGACGAAGATGGCGGTGTTCCCGCCCACGTAGACGGTCGACCCCGGTGCCGGCCACCGCGGCGGGGATGGTGGCCTGGCGGAGGTGGTCGATGAGGTCGGTGGTGGCGGCGGCCTGCGGGGAGGACGTCGGGTAGACGGTGATCAGGGCCACCTGCTTGCCGTCCTTGGTGGGCAGGGAGCACCGGCGCCACCACCTTGGCCACGCCGGGCTGGGTCTCCACCGCGTCGGCCAGGTGCTGGAGGGCCGGCGGTGTCGGCCGGCCCCGAGTTCTGCGGTCACCAGCAGCAGCGGGCCGTTGAAGCCGGGGCCGAAGCCGTGGGCCAGCAGGTCGTAGGCCTGCCGGGTGGTGGTGCCGACCGGGTCGTTGCCCTGGTCGGAGGAGCCGAGGCGGAGGGAGAAGAACGGCAGGGCCAGGAACACGACGACCAGCAGGGCCACCACGGCCGGGAGCACCGGCCGCCGCTGGATGAAGTCGGCCCACTTGGGCCAGAACCCCTTGGTGCCGGCGCCGACCACCCGGGGGCCGTTGTCGGCCAGGTTCCTCTTCTGCTTCCGGCTCAGCACCCGCGGCCCGATGAACCCGAGCAGGGCGGGCAGCAGGGTGAGGGCGGCGATCATGGTGAACGGCACGCCGATGGCGGCGGCGATGGCCAGCCCGTAGAGGAAGGAGACCCCGAGGGCGAACATCCCGAGCAGGGCGATGCACACGATGATCCCGGCGAACAGGACCGCCCGGCCCGAGGTGTTGACGGCGTTGACGATGGACGACTCGACGTCGTTGCCGGCGATGAGGCCCTGCCGGTGGCGGGTCACGATGAACAGGGCGTAGTCGACGCCCACCCCGAGCCCGATGAGCAGGACCAGCTCGGTCGAGAACTGGGGCATCTTGAGCACATGGCTCGAGCAGGCCGATCACGCCGATGGCCGTGCCCGAGGGAGGCCAGCGCCGACAGCAGGGGCAGGGCCATGGCGAAGACCGAGCCGAAGACCAGCAGCAGGACGATGCCGGCCAGGATGATCCCGAGCCCGGTGCCGCCGAAGGACAGCCGGTCGGCCGCTTCGGCCACCTGGCCGGCCACCGCCACCTGCAGGTTGGGCCCGACGGCGGTCTGGGCCGTGGCCACGAAGTGCTTGGCCTGGGTGGTGGAGATGTTCTGGGCCAGCACGTCGAAGGTGACGGTGGCGAAGCCGGTCCTGCCGTCGGCGCTGACCTGGTTGGCCCCCAGCCGGGTCGAACGGGCTGGCGATGGTGGTGACGTGGGGGAGGGCCTTGACCTTGGCCAGCATGGCGTTGACCGTCGACCTGCACCGACGGGATCGGTCACCTGGCTCCCGTCGGTGGTGTGGAAGACGATCTGCTCGCGGTCGCCGGCCACGGCCGGGGCGGCCGCCTGGAGCAGGTCGAGCGCCTGGGTCGACTCGGTGTTGGGCAGGGAGAAGCTGTTGGAGTACGCCGTGCCGACGGACTGCGGACAGCCCGCAGGCCAGGACCAGGGCGGCGAGCCAGCCCAGCAGCACGATGACGCGGTGGCGGACGCACCAGGTGGCAAGGCGCTTCATTGCGGGGACTCCTCAATCGTCGGATCGGGGGACGGCGTCGGATCGGGGCGACCCGGGGGCGGTGACCGACGGTCGTCCGTCGACGGCACCGTCCGACCGGTGTCGGCGCCGACATTCTCGCCGATCCGGCGGACGGCCAGCGCGGGTCGATCGCCCTCCGGCGCCGTCGGCCATGATGTGGGGGTGGAGCACCCCGATCGCCTGGTCCCGCTGGACGGGGCCTTCAACTTCCGTGACCTCGGCGGCTATCCGGGCGCCGAGGGCGGCGTGACCCGCTGGGGGACGCTGTTCCGGAGCGACACCCTCCACGAGCTCACGCCGGCGGACGTCGACCATCCTGCGGGCCATGGGACTGGCCACCGTCGTCGACCTGCGCACCCCGCGTGAGCTGGAGCGGACCGGACGGGGCCCGCTCGGGCCCGAGCCCGTCGCCTACCAGCATCTGTCGGTGATCGGGGACGCCGGCGGTGAGGCCACCGAGGCCGGCGAGGGGAGGCCGTGGCCGCGCCCGGCGGACGACGACCTGTCGGCCCGGTACCTGTGGTATCTCGAGGTGGGCGGCGCCGGCCCTGGCCGAGGCCCTGGCCCTTCTCGGCGAGCCGGCCAACTACCCCCTGGTCTTCCACTGCGCGGCGGGCAAGGACCGGACCGGGGTGCTGGCCGCCCTGGTGCTCGACATCCTGGGCGTGGACCCCGAGGTCATCGTGGCCGACTACCTGATCACCGCGGACCGGATGGAGCTGATCCTCGGGCCGGTACCGGCTCGGACCCGGCCTTCGAGGCCCGCATGGCCCGGTGCCGCCCTCGCGGTTCAGCGTGGAGGCCGCCACCATGGAGCGCTTCCTCGACGAGCTCGCACCGACGGTTCGGCGGGGCCGAGGGGTGGGCCGACGGCCTCCGGCGTCCCGCCGGCGGCGCTCGAACGGATGCGGGCCGCTGCTCCTCGAGGCCGGCCTGGCTGACCAGGTCGCCGGCGCGGCCCGGGGCCCGGCGGCGGACGCCCGCCGGGCCGGGTCTGGCCCTACACTGGGGCCGTGAGTGCTTCGATCTGGGTGCCGCTGCTGGCCGGGACGGCCATGTTCCTCGCCCTGATGCTGGCCGGCCTGGTCCGTCACCGGCTTCCTGGTCTGGCGGTTGGCCCGGCGCAAGTGGCGGGCCTTCCACTCCCACGGCGCGGTGATCGGGGCCACGGCCCTGTGGGAGGCCGCCGCCGTCGCGCCGGCGACCGGGGAGCGACCGACCTCCGCCGAGGAGGTCGGCAGTGGGCGCCGCGGCGGGCCCGCAAGGAGATGTGGCGCACGGTGGACCAGGCCGAGGCCGCGGTGCGGGCGGCCGCCGAGGTCGGGGCGCCCACCGCGGAGCTGCCCTCGCTGTGCCGCCGGCTGCAGGCCGCGGCCGTCGACCTCGACAAGGTGCTCCGGGTCGAGCCGGCCGGCCCGGTGCCGATGGAGGTCCGCACCCAGGTCCACGAGGTGATGCGGGCCGCCGCTGACGTCCAGCGGGCGGCGGTGGCCTCGGCCAGTGACGCCAACGGGCAGCGGGTCGAGCGACCTGACCCGCGACGCCGTCCACGAGATCCAGCTGCTCGACGCCGGCCTGGCCTCGGCCCAGGCCGCGCTGCCCCGCCCTCCCCGCTGACCGTCGAGCGCCTCGACTCCCGGAGGGCAGGGGCGTCGCCCAGGGCAGTCAGGCCGCCGGTGCCGACAGCACCTCGGTCGACCGCGCCGGCCAGGACGCTCGAGCCCGTCGGCCAGCAGGGACTCCGTCGATGACCAGCGGCGGGAGCAGGCGGATCACGTTGCCGTAGCTCCCGCACGAGAGGACCACCACCCCGGCCCGGTGGCAGGCCTGGACGATGCGCCGGGCGGCGTCGGCGTCGGGCTCGAGGGTCCCGGGTCGCGACCAGCTCCATGGCCATCATGGCCCCGCGGCCCCGGACGTCGCCGATGCGCCGGGTGGTCCTGCTGCAGGCTGGCCAGGCAGGTCGCCGACCGCTCGCACCGATGCGGCCGGGCCGCCCCGGCCAGGTCCTCGTCCTCCATGGTCTCGATGGCGGCCAGGGCGGCCGGCACAGGCCACCGGGTTGCCGCCGTAGGTGCCGCCCAGCCCGCCGACGTGGACGCCGTCCATCAGCTCGGCCCGCCCGGTGACGGCGGCCAGCGGCATCCCGCCGGCCAGGGCCTTGGCCGTGGTGATCAGGTCGGGCACCACCGCCTCGTGCTCGCAGGCGAACCAGTCGCCGGTGCGGCAGAAGCCGGTCTGGATCTCGTCGGCCACGAACAGGGCCCCGGCGTCCCGGGCCCACGTCGGCGAGGGCCGGGAGGAAGCCCGGGCGCCGGGACCACGAAGCCGCCTTCGCCCTGGATCGGCTCGATCAGCACGCAGGCCACGTTGTCCGCCCCGACCTGCCGCTCGATCTGCTCGATGGCCCGGGCCGCGGCCTCCTCGCCGGTCATCCCCTCGGGATCCCGTAGCGGGTACGACATCGGCACCCGGTAGACCTCGGGGGCGAAGGGCCCGAACCCGTCGCGGTAGGGCATGTTCTTGGCGGTCAGGGCCATGGTCAGGTTGGTGCGGCCGTGGTAGGCGTGGTCGAAGACCACCACCGCCTGGCGGCCGGTGACGTGGCGGGCGATCTTGACGGCGTTCTCGACGGCCTCGGCGCCGGAGTTGAACAGCGCGGTCCGCTTGTCGTGGTCGCCCGGCGTCCGCTGGTTGAGCGCCTCGCACACCGCCACGTACTGCTCGTAGGGGGTGACCATGAAGCAGGTGTGGGTGAACCGGGCCACCTGGGCCCGGACGGCGTCGACCACCGCGGGCGCGGCGTGGCCCACGCTGACCACGGCGATGCCCGAGCCCAGGTCGATGAGGGAGTTGCCGTCGACGTCGACCAGGATCGCCCCCGACGCCTCGGCATGTAGACGGGGAACGCGAGCTGACACCCCGGGGCCACCGCGGCCGGCGCCGGCGCTGCTCGAGCTCGACCGATCGGGGCCCGGGCAGCTCGGTGACCAGGTTGCGCTGCTGCTTGATCGGCGACGGTTCCACGTCAGGTACAGACGGTACCGGAGCCGGTCGCGGTCAGGCCGGCGCCAGGGCGATGACGCCGAAGATGGCGCCGGCGGGGTCGGCCAGGACGGCGAACCGGCCGGCGGGTATGTCGATGGGCCCGGCGAACAGGGTGGCCCCGAGCCCGGTGGCCGCGGCCACCGTGGCGTCGCAGTCGGCGGTGCCGAAGTAGGCCAGCCAGTGGGCCGGCACCTCGGCGGGCACCTCGGTCGGGCATGGTCATCATGCCGCCGATCGTCCTCGCCGTCCAGCTTCCACTCGGTGTACTCCATGCCGCCCATCTCGCCGGTCTCGGCCTCCCAGCCGAACACCTCGGCGTAGAAGGCCTTGGCCGCCGGCGGTGTCCCGGGTGTTGAGCTCGTTCCAGGCCAGGGCGCCGGGCTCGTTGACCAGCCCGGCGCCGATGTGCCGCCGGGGCTGCCAGACGGCGGCCGCCGCGCCGGTGGGGTCGGCGAACACGGCCATCCGCCCGACGTCGAGCACGTCCATCGGCTCGACGAAGACCGTGCCGCCGGCGGCCTTGACCTTGGCGATGGACTCGTCGGCGTCGGCGACCGAGACGTAGGTGGTCCAGGCCGGCGGCTGGCCCTCCATCATGATGGGGCCGGCACCGGCCACCGGCACGCCGCCCTTCTCGAACATGTGGTAGTGCCCGGCCTCGGCACCCTGGTCCTCGGCCTCCCAGCCGAACAGGGACGAGTAGAAGGCGGCCGAGGCGGCGAGGTCGGGGCTGGCCAGGTCGACCCACGACGGGGTTCCGGGCTCGTACGATGGTGCGGGTGGGCATGGTGCGCTCCTTTGCGTGCCGGGTACGACTCGTGGCTGCCGGCGATCGCACCTGCCGGTGCCGCACCGGCTCGGCACCGTCCGTCGTGCCGCCCAGCCTGGCACGATCCGGGCCGGCGTGCCCGGGCCGTCAGTTCCCGAAGTTCCAGCTGTCGCCGCTCCTCGTAGCGGTGGAGGATGTTCTTGGCCATGAGGATCTTGTGCACCTCGTCGGGACCGTCGGCCAGGCGGAGCACCCGGGCGGTCAGGTACATCTGGGCCAGGGGCAGGTCGTTGCTCACCCCGGCCCCGCCCCACACCTGGATGGCCCGGTCGACCACCCGGTGGTAGGCGGCGGGCACGAAGACCTTGATGGCCGAGATGGCGGTGCGCACGTCGGGGTCGCCGTTGGCCACCTTCTCGGCGGCGTTGATGGTCATCAGCCGGGCCGACTGCACGTCCATGTAGGACTCGGCGATGAATCCCTGGATGAACTGCTTGTCCTTGAGCAGGCCGCCGTGGACCTGGCGGGTCAGGGTGCGCTCGACCATCAGGTCGAAGGCCCGCCACATCTGGCCCACCGAGTTCATGCAGTGGTACACCCGACCGGCCCCCAGGCGGTCCTGGGCGGCCTGATGGCCCTGGCCGACCAGGCCGAGCGTGTTCTCGATCGGCACCCGGACGTTCTCGTACTGGATCTCGCAGTGGTCGGAGGTGGAGTGCCCGAAGATCCCGATGCCCCGGATGATGTTCACGCCCTGGGTGGCGGTCGGCACGATGATCTGGGTCATCCGGCCCGGCGCCCCCAGCTCGCCGGTGGGGTCGTTGGCCCGGCACATCACGATGAAGAAGTCGGCGTCGATGCCGTTGGAGGTGAACCACTTGTGGCCGTTGATGACCCAGTCGTCGCCGTCGCGGACCGCCTCGGTCTGGATGGAACGGGGATCCGACCCGGCGTTGTCCGGCTCGGTCATGGAGAATCCCGACTCCATGGTCCCGTCGATGAGGGGGAGGAGCCACTTGCGCTTCTGCTCCTCGGTGCCGTACTTGACCAGCACACTGGCGTTGCCCGAATTGGGGGCGGCGATGCCGAACAGGGTGGCGGCGCCCACCGCGTAGGCCAGGATCTCGTACATGTAGGCCAGGGCCAGGAAGTCGAGCCCCATGCCGCCGTACTCCTTGGGCAGGTGGGGGGCCCACAGTCCGGCCTCGTTGACCTTGGCCTTGATCTCCTCGCGGAGCTCGATGCTCTGGCGGCGACCGGCCTCGCGGTCGCTCCTCGCTCAGGTCGGCGCCCCGCCGCGAGCGCCACAGGACGTCCTCGTTGGGCAGGATCTCGGCGTTGATGAAGTCCGCCGTGCGGCGGCGGATGTCGTTGATCTCGGGGTCCAGGCCGGGTATCGGCGTCACGTTGATCGCCACGGCGGCCTCCTTGTCTGGCATCGGGCGGAGGCTGGGCGCCACCTCCGGGCCCATCATGGCGCACCCGGAACGGGCGGGCCGAACCCGGCCTAGCCCAGCCCGAACTGGGAGGTGATGCCAGGGTCGGTGGCGTTGCGGGCCACTCGCAGCTCGTACGTGGCTGGCCGAACCACCATCGAGTGGCGTTCGGCGTCCCGCTCGGCGAAGGCGTCCGCCGGGATCTCGAGATCGCATCGGGCGCTTCGGCCGGCACCGATCTCGAGGCGGCGGAAGCCGACGAGTCGCTCCGGACGGCCCGAGTCGAGCCGCCGGCCGTAGACCTGGACGACGTCGGTGCCGGGGCGGCTCTCCGATGTTGGCGACCGTCGGCCGTGACCCGGACGGAGCCGGCTTTCCGTCCGGGTCCCCCTCCGCCCTTTCCGTCCCGGCCGACTGGAGCGAAGGTGGTGTAGCTGAGGCCGAACCCGAACGGATAGGCCGGCGGCGTCCCGTTGCGGGCCAGGTACCAGTAGCCGTGCCACGAGTCGTAGGTGAAGCCGTGCGTCGGCGTCGAAGGCGGGCAGGTCGGCTTCGGTCCGAGGGCACGCTGAAAGGGAGCCTGCCGCCGGCGTCCACCCGACCCGAGCAGCACGTCGGCCAGGCCGTGACCGCCCTCCATCCCCGAGTACCACGACTGGACCATGGCCGGGACCGATCGGTCCCACTCCGAGATCACCACGGCGCTGCCGGCCACCAGCGCCACCACCGTCCGCGGGTTGGCCGCCGCCACCGCCCGGATCAGGGCCACGTCGTGGTCGTGGAGGTGCAGGGACCGACGGTCGCCGCCGACGGCGAATCCTACGCCTCCCGCCGGCCCCTCCACGTGGTCGGGGGGTTGGATGGTCCGCTCCGTCGGCGATCTCGGCGCGTGAACCGCTCGACCAGGCGGGATCGTCCTCACCGGGGAACAGGTCGGTCAGGTGGCCGGTGGCGAACTCGCCGATGAACTCCCCCTCGTCCGCCCGGGTGTAGCCGACCACCACCACGGCCAGGTCGGCTGAGCCGGCCCGGGCCGCGGCGCCCTCCGGATCGGCACCGTCGTCGACCAACCAGCTCGACCCGGGCAGCGCCGGCCGCAGGCCGTCGGCCACGGTCACCACCTCGGGGGCCCACACGTCGCTGGACCCGCCGTCGCCCAGGTTGACGGCGGTGGCCAGCGTCCCGAGCAGCGCCACCGACGAGCCGGCGGTCGAGCTCCAACGGCAGGACCGGCACCCCGTCCACCGGTTCGTTCCGGAGCAGGACCACCGACTTGGCCGCCGCCTCTCGGGCCAGGGCCCGGTGGGCCGGGCGGGCCAGCACGTCCCGGTCCGGGGCCGGCCAGCTGAGGACGTCGTCGAAGCGCAGCCGGGTGGCGACGACGCGCTCGACGGCTCGGTCGACCTCGGCCCAGGACGCTGTCCCCTGGTCGAGGGCCGGCCCGAGGTGCTCGGCCCGGATCATCCGGTAGGGCATCTCCACATCGAGCCCGGCGTGGAGCGAGCGGGCCGCGTCGCGCAAGCCGAGGATCCAGTCGCTGATGACGAACCCCTCGAATCCCCACTCGTCCCGCAGGACGTCGGTGAGCAGCGCCCGGTTCTCCCCGCACCACTCGCCGTTGACGCTGTTGTAGGCGCTCATGACCACGGCCACGCCCTCGTCGACGATGCGCTTGAAGTGGGGCAGGTACACCTCGTGCAGGGCCGCCTCGTCGACGGTGATGTCCACGGTGAAGCGGGCGTTCTCCATCGAGTTGCAGGCGAAGTGCTTGACGCAGGCCATGGCGTGGCGCTGCACCCCCCGGGTGAGGGCGGCACCCATCTCGCCGACGTGGTGGGGATCCTCGCCGTAGGTCTCCTGGGCCCGGCCCCAGGCCGGATGGCGCAGGACGTTGACGCACACCCCGCCGTAGAGGTCGGCCCCGACGGCCCGCAGCTCGCGGCCCGATGGCCTCGCCGATCCGCTCCTCGAGCTCGATGTCCCAGGTGGCGCCCCGGGCCATGCTCACCGGGAAGCAGGTGGCCTGGTCGACCACCACGCCCCGCGGGCCGTCGGAGAAGGCGAATCCCGGGCAGTCCCGACCGCTCCACCCGGGCGGCCCGGAACGGGCTCTTGTGGTAGCCCTGCTCGGCCAGGTAGGCGAGGCCGGCCCAGAACGGGGCGTCGCCGTCCAGGCACCACAGCTTCTCGTCCTCGGTCATCATGGCCACGATGGCCCGGGCCCGTTCGCCGGAGGTGGGATCGGTGGTCTGGTTCGGTTCGGCGGTCATCGGGCCAGTCTGGCAGCCGGGGTTGGGCGAATCGATCCCGGCGCCGCCAGGCGTCGTGGCGGCCTCCACCGTCGGGTGTCCGTGACACGCTGGGCGACGTGGAGGTTCCGGCCCATCGCCGGCGCGTCATCCGGTTTGCCGACGAACACCCTTCCGAAGAGAGGACCCGGGGGGAGGGTCGGTGTGGCCGGCGCGCTCCGGTCAGCTCGTCGGCGCGGTCAGGTCGTAGAGCGTCACCCCGTCGACGGTCGTGGCGGTGAAGTGCGCCTCCACCCACGAGGCGATCTGTGACGAGTCCGAAGCACCCGAGGTGCCGAAGCCCCGCCCCCGAGGCCCCTACCCCCGCCGATGTAGTAGTGGATCTTGCCCTCGCACGTACGGTCTCGAACTGGGCCAGGGTCGGAGCGGGATCGGTGCCGTTGAACCCGCCGATGGCCATGACCGGATCGCCGCGTGGCCAGCTGGTAGCCCGAGGCCGAGTTGGACCCGGTGGCGGCGGCCACCCAGGTGATACCGCGAGGCGTCGGCGCTGAGCAGGGCGGTCAGCTGCTTGCCGGGGTGGAGCCGTTGAGCAGCCCCCCGGCGGCGCCCCCGGCCGACCCACGCCGCCGCCTCGTCCACCACCGAATGCCCGGGACCCGCCCGCCGCCGAATCCGCCGGGAGCCTGTCCACCGGCACCCGCCGAGAGCCGCCCACCCCCGGATCCGCCGGGCGCCTGTCCACCGGCGAAGCCGGCCGCCCGCCGCCAAGGCACCGTGCCGGAAGAAGCTGCCGGGATGTGCAGGCCCTTGGGCAGCGTCTTCCCGTTGGGCAGGGTGAACCCGGGCGGCAGGGTGATCGCCGTTGCGGCCCAGGCCGCCTGGCGCCACCGAAGCCGCCGGCCACCGGGGCCGCCGAAGCCACCGCCACCCTGGATGGCCGGACCGGCCGAGGGGATGGCCCCGCAGTGGGGGGTGGCCGCCGTGGTCAGCGAGTAGGCCGCCGGGGCGGCGATGATCGAGGCGATCCCGAAGCCGGCCAGGCCGGCGGCGAGGACGCCCCGGGCCCTGGGCACCAGGGCGATGCCCAGGGCGGCGACCGCCCCGACGGCCACGATCGACCCACCGCAGGGCCGGGTACCAGTCCGGGCTCCAGCCCGAGGATGACGAAGGCCCAGGCGACGGAGGCCACGATGGCCAGGGCCAGGGCCACCCGGGGGAAGACCTCCTGCCGGCGGCGCCACAGCGTGGATGCCCCCATGCCCACCAGGGCGCCGATGGCCGGGGCCAGGGCGACCGTGTAGTAGGGGTGGATGATGCCCTGGG
Source organism: uncultured Acidimicrobiaceae bacterium (assembly GCA_963717885.1). Classification (GTDB taxonomy): domain Bacteria; phylum Actinomycetota; class Acidimicrobiia; order Acidimicrobiales; family RAAP-2; genus Bog-756. Next base: position 1,545,391 of record CAVQXB010000001.1, read on the forward strand.
CGAAGCTGAGCGTGGCCCCGGTCAGCAGCAGCCAGCCGCCGAAGACCAGGAACGCCGGCCCGGACCCGGTCGGTCCGGGGGGCGCGGCGGGTCATCCACAGCACGGCCACCAGCCCGATGAGGGCGCCGGGGATCAGCCACGAGATCTGGCCGCCCATCTCGCGGAGGAACAGCCGGTTCCAGCCGACCGGGCCCCACATGCTGCCGGTCCCGCCGCCTCCGAGCCCGCCGCCGACGCTGCCCGGTCTCGTTGCCGGTGAGCCGACCGAAGCCGTTGTAGCCGAAGATCAGGTTGAGGAGGTTGTTGTCGGTGGAGCCGCCGATGTAGGGGCGGTCGGCGGCCGGGGTGAGCTGGACGGCCGCCACCCACCAGCCGCCGGCCACCACCATGGCCACGCCGGCGTAGACGACCTGGACCATCCGGCGCCCCAGCTTGGGCGGGCCCGGCCAGCAGGTAGACCAGGGCCAGGACCGGGATGAGGATGATGGCCTGGAGCATCTTGGTGATGAACCCGAAGCCCGACGAGGGCGCCGGCCAGCACCATCCACCGGCTGCGGCCGTCCTCGACGGCCCGGACGGTGGCGTAGGCCGCCACGGTGAGCAGCAGGGTGAGCAGGGCGTCGGGGTTGTTGAAGCGGAACATCAGGGTGGCCACCGGGGTGAGGGCCACCACCGCCCCGGCCAGCAGGGCGGCGCCCGGGGTGAACCAGCGGCGCACGGTGACGAAGAGCGAGCGCCGACCGTGGCCACGCCCTCGAGGGCCTGGGGCACCAGGATGCTCCAGGAGTTGACCCCGAAGATCCGGGCCGAGATCTCCATCACCCACAGGGAGGCCGGGCGGCTTGTCGACGGTGATGAAGTTGGAGGCGTCGGACGAGCCGAAGAAGAAGGCCTTCCAGCTCTTCGTGCCGGCCTGGACGGCGGCCGAGTAGAAGCTGTTGGCCCAACCCGACGCGCCCGAGCCCCCACAGGTAGAGGAACCCGGTGCCCACCAGCAGGGCCACCAGGGCCGGCCGGACCCAGGCCGGGTCCTGGGGCCGGCCCCGGACCAGCCGGGCCAGCCGGCCGGTGGGGGGAGCCGGGGTGGGCGGATCGGTGCGGCGGTGCGGCTCCCGCGACCGACGACTGGACGGTGTCGGGCGGCCGGGTCACGGTTCGGACTGCGCCCGGCGTCCGGGTGCCCGGGGACCGGAGCGGTGGGGACGGGCGCCTGCCAACCCGTGGGCGTCGGCCCGACGGCGTGGTCGACGGTGTCGGGACCGGTGGTCGCGGCAGGGGCGTCGTCGGCGATCACGCCGGTCGCGGCCGGCCCGGTTTCGGTCGTGAGGATCGATCTCGTTCATCGGGGTGTCCTGGAGTAGGCGTGCCACCGCGGGCGGTGGCTCGGGTCCGAAGCGAAACGGGGACGGAAGACCCAGGTGCGGAGGATGGCGAACCGGACGACGGCGGCCACGGCGTTGGCGGTGACTACCGCCGCCAACTCCGGAAGCAGCGAAGTCGACGCCGAGAGCCTGCACCGCGGCCAGGGCGACCGTGGTGGAGGCCAGGCTGACCCCGAGCAGGCCGGCGGCGACCGCCAGGCGACGGGGCCGGTCCAGGGCGCGACGGGCCGTGCCGGCCATGCCCCGGTGGGCGGCGGTGTTGCCGAGGCTGCACAGGACGATGGCCACGGCGTTGGCCAGGTAGCTGCCGAGGCCGGGCTCGAGCGCGGCGAACAGGGCCGCGTAGGCCAGCGTGCTGAGCGCGCCCGACTCCGGCGAAGCGCAGGAGCTCGTCGGCGAAGATCGTCGGCGTCGGTCCGACCGGCTCTTCCCGTCCGCTGCAGGGGACCCGTCGGCGGGGTCGCCGCCGCCAGGACCGACGGGTACCAGACTCAGCCCGGTCGGTGTCCGGTCGGCCGGAGCTCGGGATCGTCGGCGGATGGCGTGGGCCTGGTCGGGCGGCGGACCGTCCGTGCCGGCGACCCGATAGCCGAGCATCCGCCACACCCCGCGGAGGTCGGCCAGGGCGGTAGCGGACGACCTCGACCCGGGAGTCGGGTCGTCCACCCAGTCGACCGGGACCTCGTGGATGCGGAGCCCGATGCGTTGGGCGGTGACGAGCACCTCGGTGTCGAAGAACCACTCCTCGTCCTCGACCAGCGGGAGCAGCTCGGCCGCCGCCTGGCGCCGCAGGGCCTTGAATCCGCACTGGGCGTCGGTGCAGGTGCTGCGCGAGCGTCGAGCGTAGGAGGAGGTTGTAGGCCCGGGAGATGAACTCGCGACGGGCGCCCCGGACCACGTGGGCGCCGGGGGCCAGCCGGGTGCCGATGGCCAGGTCGCTGTGGCCGGAGAGCAGGGGGGCCACCAGCGGGAGCAGGGCATCGAGGCCGGTGGCCAGGTCGACGTCCATGTAGGCCACCACCGTGGCCGTACTGGTCGACCAGGCGGCCCGCAGGGCGCGGCCCCGTCCCTTCTGGTCGAGGTGGAGAGCCGTCACGCCGGGGAGCTCGTCGGCCAGTCGGTGGCGATCCGCCAGGTGTCGTCGGTGCTGGCGTTGTCGGCGATGGTGACCGTCGTGGCGAGGGGGAACGAGGAGTCGAGGTAGGAGCGCAGGGCGGTGATGCTGGCACCCAGCTGCTCGGCCTCGTTGTAGACGGGCACGACGATCTCCACGTCGGCCGGAACCGGCGGATCGTCGATCGGAAGGTGAGCAGCCCTGGGGCTGGAGAGGTGGGCGATGCTCATGGGGGTCACTCTGGCGGGCCGGCATCGGACGCCGTTGGGAGCCACCTGTGGGTTTCTTGAGAATCCATCCGCAGCTGGGCGGGTCGCGGTGTCATGCTCCGGCCGCCGGGTCCAGATCGACGTTCGAGCTGTCCGGTTCGGCCCGAGTCCTCGGGCAGGCCCGATCCTCCCTCCGGCCGGCTCGACCCCGAGTGGCGGTGCCGAGGGGAGGTGGACAGTGAAGGTGGTTCCCTCGCCGCAACCGGCCCTGGGCGGAGACGGTGCCCCCGTGGTTGGCCACGATGGCGCTCACGATGGACAGGCCCAGCCCCGCCCCGCCATGGGCCCTGGATCGACTGGGGTCGGAGCGGTAGAAGCGCTCGAAGATGTGGGCCGCCTCCTCGGGTTCCATCCCCGGTCCGTTGTCGGCCACGGTGATCACCGCTCCCTCGCCCTCGGGCTCCACCGAGACCCGGACGTTGGTTCCCGGTGGGGTATGGGCCCGTACGTTCCCCAACAGGTTGTCGACGACCTGGCGCAGGCTGGTGGCGTCGCCCTCGACCTCGATGGGCTGCGTGGCGTGGAAGGTGACCGGCCAGTCGGGACCGACGGTGGAGGCCGTGTGGACTGCTTCGGCGCACAGCGCCACCAGATCGACGGATCGCCGCTCCATCGGCCGGCCCTCGTCGAGCCGGGCCAGAAGCAACAGATCGGCCACCAGCTGCTCCATGCGGGCCGTCTCGGTGCGGATTCCTCCCATCAGACGCTCGAGGTCGGCCTTCTGCTCCGAGGCCCCCCGACCGAAGAGCTCGGCGTAGGCAGAGACGGCGGCGATCGGGGTCCGCAGCTCATGGGAGGCGTCGGCTACGAAGCGTCGCAGCCGGGCCTCCGAAGCGCGCAGGCGACGCTCGGAGGCCAGCCGGGCCCCGAAGGCCGACTCGATCCGAGCCAGCATCACGTTCAGGGTGCGGGCCAGCCTGCCCACCTCGGTCTTCTCGTTCTCGCCGGGGACCCGCTCGGTGAGATTTCCGGCGGCGATGGCCTCGGCGGCCGTCTCCATGTCTCGGAGCGGGCGCAGGCCGATGCGCACCAGCCAGAAGCCGCCGATGAGGGCCAGGATCACCGCGCCGCCGGTCACGGCCAACTCGATCAGGAGCAGCTGGTGGAGCGTGCTGCCGATGTCACCGAGAGGCTGGGCCACGACGAGCAGGTTCCCGTCGTGGAGAGTCGAAGCCCGAACCCGGAACTCGGGACCCCCGGTCTCGGTGGACGGGGCGTTGAAGTGGGCCACCTGACTCCCGTCCGGGGCGGTGGTGAAGCCGGTGATGGTGGCAGGGATGTCCGGGGTGTACTTCTTGCCGGCCACGATGGCTGGGCAGCTCTGGGCGTTGACCAGTCCGCCACCGGGATGGCGGACCTGAACCGCCTCGACCTGGATGGCATTGCTACCGTGTTCGTCACCGTCGCTGGCCGGTGGCTGGGAACCGCCATCTGGCCCTGCAGTTCCGGTCCCAGCCGTCCCGGCGCCGGGTCCGCCGGGAATCGGGAATCCGGGTGTCCCGGCACAGCCGAGGGTGCCGTTGATGGTGCCGCCGCGGTTGACGATGTTCTCGTAGAAGCCGTGGGACTGGTCCAGTTGCTGGTCGGCTCGCTGGTCGAGGAACGACTGGAGCGACTTGTAGGTGGCCACATCGGCGATCGCCAGGGCCACGAGCGCGATGACCCCGATGGCGATCAGCAGGCGGGTACGGAGGGACACGGGCGTACTGGTTTGACGGTCTCAGCCGGCCGCCGGCTCGCGCAGGGCGTAGCCGACCAGCCGGACCGTGTGGATGACCGGGGGGCCGAACGCCTCCAGCTTCTTGCGCAGATAGCTGACGTACGTCTCGACGACGTTCCCGTCCCCGCCGAAGTCGTAGTGCCACACGTTGTCGAGGATCTGGGCCTTGGACAGCACGTGCCGCGGATTGAGGAGGAAGAACCGCAGCAGGTTGAACTCGGTGGCCGTGAGCGATATGGGCTGCCCGGCCCGGGTCACCTCGTGGGCGTTCTCGTCCATCTCGATGTCGGCGAAGCGGAGGGTCCCCTCGTCCTCGTCCTCGCTCCCGGTGCGGCGCAGGATGGCATGGACCCGGGCCACGATCTCAGCCAGGGCGAAGGGCTTGGTCACATAGTCGTCCCCGCCCACGGTGAGGCCGGCCACCCGATCCTCGACGGCGTCGCGGGCGGTGAGGAAGAGGATGGGGACCCGTACGCCGTCGGCCCGCAGGCGGCGGGTGACCTCGAGGCCGTCGAGGTCGGGGAGCATCACGTCCAGCACGATGAGGTCGGGGGGATTGTCCTGGGCCGCCGACAAGGCCAGCCGGCCGTTGACCGCTTCCTCGACGGCGAATCCCTCGTAGCGGAGGGATGTGGCCACCGCGTCGACGATGGAGGGCTCGTCGTCGACCACCAGGATGCGTTGACTGCGGGTGGGCTCCACCGGTCTCGTCCTCTCGTTCTGTGGGATGTCGGCGCACGGCGGTGCGGCTTCGGATTCCTCCAGCATCCCACCGGGCCTTGGGCCGCGGGTGTGAGTCGCCTGTGAGCCCGCTGTGTGGAGGGTGGGCCCCGGAACAGGAAGACGCTGTGGACCGGTCGGATCGACCGGTTACGCCCCGAGCCGAAACGGTGGCCGCACCGATCCCGGGCCGGCGGCCCGATTCATCGGGCCGGTACCGATTCACAGGGAGCGCACAGCCGGATTGAAGCTGACTCTCGACCCGGACCGGTGTGATGGCACCGGTAGACGAACCGACGCTCGGTGGCACTGCCCACCGTCCTGCCCGAAAGGTCAGCCATGGCACCACCCCGACTGCGCCTGCCCTCACCCCACGCCGCCGCGCACGCCCGCGACCGGGCCATGACCCGGGTGCGCCGGACCACCGTCGCCATCGGCGTCGCCGCCTCGGCTGCAGCCGCCGGCCTCGGCGTGGTGGTGGCCTCGGGAGCCACGGCCCACTCGTCGTCGGTGTCGACTGCGACGACGAACCCGACAGCTGCCGCTTCCTCCACCACCGGCGCCTCACCCATCACCGTCTCCGGGCAGTCGTCCACCGGAACGTCGTCGTCGACCACGGCCGCCGGCACCTCGGCCGGCGCCAGCCCCACCACGACCACCACCACGCCGGCCACCACGACCACCACCGCTCCGAAGTCGTCGAGCAGCTCGGCGGCCACCGTGTCGGGGCAGTCGTGACCGCCTCCCAGGCCGAGGCCGTGCCCATCGGGGAAGTCGCACCGGTGCGTCCGATCGCCGCCCGCTCGATGCGGGCCATCGGCACCACGGCCTCGGTGGCCGTGACGGACGGCCGACTGGCCGATCAGGCCCTGAGACTGCTGTCCGATCAGCTCGGGTCCCTCGACCGGGCCTGCAGCCGGTTCCGCTCCGACTCCGAGCTCCGACTGGTCGAAGCGCACGGTGCCGGGGGCCCGGTTCCGATCAGCCCATTGCTGTTCGAGGCCCTCGAGGTGGCCTGTCGGGTGGCTGAGGACACCGCCGGCATCGTCGATCCAACCATCGGCTCGGCCCTGATCGAACTGGGCTACGACCGGGACTTCGACGAGATCGACCGGCGGCAACCCGATGAACGGGTCCGACCCCCGCCCGGCTCCCGGCTGGTGGCGGATCGGGCTCGATCCCGAGGCCCGGACCGTCTCCATCCCGATCGGTGTCCACGTCGACCTCGGCGCCACGGCCAAGGCGTTCGCCGCCGACCGGGCCGCCGGCTCCTGTCCGAGGCCCTCCGGTGCGGCGTGCTCGTCAACCTGGGGGGCGACGTGGCCGTCGACGGCCACGCACCGGCCGGACGGGTGGGCCGTCGGCATCGCCGCCGAGTCGCACCACGCCCCTGGCCCTGGTCGACCAGGTGGTGAGCATCGTGGACGGCGGTCTCGCCACCTCGGGCACCACGGCCCGGACCTGGCTCCGCAACGGTCGCCGGGTTCACCACATCGTGGACCCGTGGACCGGGGACGCGGCGCCGACGGTGTGGTCGCTGGTGACGGTGGCCGCACCCTCGTGCGTGGAGGCCAACGCCCTGAGCACCGCCGCGGTGGTCTGGGGCGAGGACGCCGTCGGCAATCTCGACGCCCGCGGTGTGTCGGCCCGGCTCGTGGACGCCGATGGCAACGTCGTCCTCTGCGGCGACTGGCCCGGAGGCCCCGCCGACCGGGAAGGCTCGGTACGGTGATGCTGGCCGCCACCTCCACCACCATCTGGTACACCATGCGGGCCACCGGGGTCGTGGCCCTGGTCCTGCTGACCGGGACCATGGCCCTCGGGATCCTCACCGCCGGGCGCACCGCGTCCCGGTCCTGGCCGGCCTTCGCCCGGGCCGATCTCCACAAGCGGGTCTCGCTGCTGGCCATGGTGTTCCTGGCCTGCCACGTGCTCACCGCGGTGCGTCGACACCTACGTGAACGTCGGCTGGGCCGCGGTCGTCATCCCCTTCGCCTCCCCCTACCGACCTCTCTGGACCGGCCTCGGGACCGTGGGCGTCGACCTCATGGTGGCGGTAGGGGTATCGAGCGCCCTCCGGCAGCGCATCAGCCCGCGCACCTGGCGGGGCATCCACTGGCTGGCCTACGGGAGCTGGCCGGTGGCCATGGCGCACTCCCTGGGCATGGGCACCGACGCCGCAGCCGTGTGGATGGACTCGGTGGCCGCCCTGTGCACGGTGACGGTCGTTGGGGCTCTGGTCTGGCGGATCGCCGATCACCGCCGCAACCGGGAGTTGGCCCGGTGGGCGGGCGCGACGACCCGGGCGGTCCCTCCCGGCCCCCGGGCCTCTCGCCCGCTGGGTGCTGTCGCCGACCCGGCTCCCCGCTCTTCCCGACCGGCGCCGACCGCCCACGGCACCCCGAGGGCAGCAGCGACCGCCACCCGACTCCTCGAGAGGGACCGACCATGAGCACCGTTGCCCTGGAAGTCCCCGACCGGTTGCTGGCCGGCCCGAGCGGTGCCGCGGCGCCGCCCCGACCTGGCCTTCCACCTGGCCACCCATGGACGCCTGGACCTCCCGGTGCGCGACGATCCTCGCTGGCGGGCGGGCATGATGCGGGAGGTCGCCGAGTCCGGGCTGCTCGGGCGCGGAGGAGCCGGCTTCCCGGCCGTCGCCAAGTGGGACGCGGTCCGAGCAACGGCCCGCCGGCCGTGGCTGGTGGTCAACGCCATGGAAGGGGAGCCGGCCAGCGCCAAGGACCGGGTCCTGCTCATCCGCTCACCGCACCTCGTCCTGGACGGCGCCGAGGTGGCCGCCGGCGTGGTGGGTGCCACCGAGATCGTGATCTGCGTGGCCGCGCACAACGGCCCTACGACTTCCGGCGTCCAGGCTGCCATCGAGGAGCGGGCCGGGGCCGGGCCTTCCCGATTCCGGAGCACGGTGGTCCGGCCCCCGGGCCGGTACGTCGCCGGTGAGGAGTCGGCCCTCGTCTCGTGGCTCAACGAGCGACCGGCGCTCCCGAGCCTGCGGATCGACAAGTCGGTTCCCCTCCGGGTGGGCCGCCGCCCGGTCATCGTCCACAATGCCGAGACGCTGGCCCAGCTGGCCCTCATCGCCCGCCACGGCGCGTCGTGGTTCCGCCGGCTGGGGACGCCCTGAGGCACCGGGCTCCACCCTGATCACGGTGTCCGGCGCCGTCCGCTTCCCCGGTGTACTGGAGGTCGAGCTGGGCACGCCGGTCGTCGGACATCCTCGCCCGGGCCGGGGCCGACGACCGCGCTGTCCGGGGTGCTGGTCGGTGGGTACGGCGGCGCCTGGCTGGGCCCGGACCGCCTGGCCACGCCCTGGGCCCCCGGCCCGATGGCCGCCGCGGGCGCCACCCAGGGGGTGGGCATCCTCGTCGCCCTGCCGGTGGGCTCGTGCGGGATCGCCGAGACGGCCCGGGTTGCCCGCTACATGGCCGGCGAGAGCGCGGGCCAGTGCGGACCATGTGTGTTCGGGCTGCCGGCCATCGCCGGGGACCTCGAGCAGCTGTGGGCCGGACGGGCCGATGCCGGGCTGATCGACCGCATCCTGCAGCGGTCGGCCACGGTGGAGGGGAGGGGAGCGTGCCGACACCCCGACGGGGTCGTGCGCCTGGTGCGCAGCGCCCTGTCGGTCTTCGCCGACGACGCGCGGGCCCACGCCGAGGGTCGACCGTGTGCCGGGCACACCGCGGCCACCGTGCTCCGGTTCCCGGCCGCCGCGGGCGCCGGATCCGGCCCCACGGGCCGACGGGCGTCATGAGCCCCCGACGACCGCAGTCGCTCCGGCTGCGGGTGGACCCGGTGGCCTGTGACGCCTACGGCTTCTGTGCCGAACTGCTTCCCGAGCGGATCACCCTGGACGAGTGGGGGTACCCCATCGTCGACGGGACCCCGGTCGAGCCGGCCTTGGTGGCGCTGGCCACCCGGGCGGCGGCGGAGTGCCCCCGCCGAGCGGTGGTACTCGAGGAGGTGCGGCCGGCCGGTTGAGCCGGCCTGGCCCTCGGGTCCGCCGGCGCGGACGTTCGCGCCGGCGGTCAAGGTGATGACCAGGGATTTTATCGGAGCGTGGCCCCGGTTCACCGCACGCGGGAATCATCGAGGCCACTACCCGGTTGTTCGGTTCGTGCAGTTGTTGACGTTTCCGTCCGGGTTGCGGCCGTCTTCGGTCGATGAGCACGACGCCACCCGCCTGCGAACGGCCAAGGTGCTGGGAGTGGCGGGCGTGCTGGCCTACAACTGGTGGGTCGTGGTTCCGTTCGTTCCCGGCCTCATGCCGTCGGCCAACGGCTTCTTCTCCGACCTCGAGGCCACCGGCCGTCCCCATGCCGACCTCATGTCCGATGCCGACCTGGTCGCCGGCCTGCTGCTTCTGGCGGCGTTGCTGCTCCGGGGCTCGACGGCGCGGAACGGGATCCGGCGGGAGTGGAAATGGCTGGTGGCCTTCGCGGTGGCCGGGGCGGTCGGAGGTCGCTATCCCTACGCCTGCTCCGAAGGCCTGAGCGAGACCTGCCGCCAGCTGGAGTGGCACCTGCAACTTCCCATCCATCACTACGTACACGTGGTCTCGGGCATCGCCGAGTTCGCCACGCTGACCGTCGCAGCGGTCATCGCCTTCCGGCGCACCCGCCATGATGGGACACCCGAGGCCCGCGTCTACGGCGTGGTGGTCAAAGCGCTGGTGCTCGGGTACCCACTGCTCGGCTTGGTCTACCTCACCGACCGGCTCGGCACGCTGGTGGAGCCCCTCTTCTTCATCAGCTTCTCGGCCGTGGTCCTCGCCGAACTGTTCGAGCCGATCCGGCGGCACGAGGCGCTGAGCTGGCGGCAACGGGGGTCCGAGCGGGAACTGCCGGTGGCCGATGCGGCCGTTGGTGGCGCCCGATCCGCTCCGGAGGCCTGACGGATCCGAGGCTCGCCACCGTCACCCTGTCCCGGCTTCCGTTTCGGTGTCCGATCCCGCACGGTGGCCGCTCCGGGGCTGGCCGGGGGCCATTCCGAGCACTGCACCCCTCGTTACGCCTAGTGTGAAGGAGTCGTCGACCCAATCACGCGGGCCGGCACATGTAGGGCTTCACAATGGATCCCCGCTTTTTTGGTGCGTGATGTTCAAGGAGTGACAGTTATGGGTGTAGGTGCAGTCAAGTGGTTCAACGCCGAAAAGGGCTTTGGATTTATCACGCCTGACGGCGGCGGGGATGACCTCTTCGTCCACCAGTCGGAGATCCAGATGGAGGGCTTCCGTGATCTCGCGGAGGGCCAACGTGTGGAGTTCGAGACGAAGCAGGGCCAAAAGGGCCTGCAGGCAAGCCAGGTCCGCAAGATCTGAGTAGCACTCTGCGGGGAGCCGACCCGACGCCGTGGCCGGAATCCGGTGGCGGTCGTCGGGTCGGCGACCCCCAGAGGTAGGACCGCCGTCGAGCACCGCGCTGCGGACGGCGGAGCGGTACCGGGGGCTCCCCTCGGAGCAGTCCCGAAGGTGGCGGTGGCGGCTGTCACGGTTCCGTCCGACGACGTCGAACCGACAACCCTGGCCGCAATCCCCCTGCTCGGCGCGGCCCAAGGTCGGCGTGAGGAGGGCCTGTCCACGTTGGCGTGCCGAGTTTCCGCCTCCGCACGGCTCGGGCACGTCCACACCCGTCTCAGCCGAGATCGGCCAACCCGCTCAGACGGAGAGCGGTGCCTTCCGGCCCGGTGACACGGTCAGCCGACGCCACCCCGCCGCATGTCGGAGAGGCCCGAATCGAAACTCCTGGGCCACCGTTCCCTCGGTAGGCGCGCATGTTCGGTCCTCGCAGCGCGTCCGGTGCGGGATGATCGTGCGGTGACACGGTGCGGGACCGAGGTCGGCCCCGCACCGGCGGCGGCTACCAGCCGTGGCAGCCGTTCTGGTCGGGCGCGGCCGATTGGATGCGCTCGGCCACCATGATCTGCTGGTCCTCGGTGGCCATGGCGCCCTCGGGGGCGAACTCGCCGCCACCGTAGGCGATCCAGTTGGCGCGGCTGATGCCGAGACCGCCACTGAACTGACCGCCGTCGGAAGCCCAGTTGCCGCCTTCCTCACACATGGCCACCCGCTCCCACGCCCCCCGTTGCTCGGGCGTGACCGTGTCGACCGGACCGGCCGGTGGGGTGGGCGCGGGCGTGGGAGCGGCAGCCGGAGCCGCTCGAGTGGCCGCCGGAGTGGCCGCGGCTGCGCCGTTCTGTAGCAGGGCCTGATGCAGAACAGCCTCGTGCTCGAGGGCCGGGTTGAGATGAACCAACAGACTGGATCCGGCCAGGACTGTGCTGATGGGACGCGGGCCGTGGTAGGCGGCCAGCGCCGATGGAGGCAACGCCACCGGGGTGGTGGAGGTCGCCGATGCTGTCGATGATGCTGACGATGAAGCCCGCGCCGACGGCACGGAGGCAGCCTGCGTCAGGGTACTGACGGTGATGACGGCGACCGGGATGATCGCCACGAGTGCAATGCGGGTCCGCATGGCACCTCCCTTCGTAGGGCGCGCGCGGGCGCCTTCCTCTGCTCGGTGTTGGCGGGCTCCGGCCATTGCATTCGGTCCCCGGACGGCGAGCGGGAAGGCTACGTCCGTCCTGGCTTCACGCCGTAGGGTGTGCGGCCGGTTTGGTTATGCCCAGGATTGCGTCGTGGAGACACCACTCGTTTCGTCGTTGCCCCGGATACGTGGTCGGTGTGCGGTGGCACATCGGGCCACGAGCACGCGTGGAACCGAGTCGGGAAACTCGATCCCTGCTGGGCAGCGCCTCGTCGTGGATGGACGGTGACGCTCGGTCGGGCCCCTTTATTGCGCTGAAGAACCGGCCCAGCAGTTACGTGTTTGAGTGAGTATAGCGGGTGCGGCTCTGTGATCAGTGGCGCCCCAGGGACAAGCAGCTGACCTGCGACAATGTGAATCTAAATCACGAGAAGATAGGCCATATCATTATTATTGATGAGGGGGCGAAGGTGTTGTTCTTATCTTGCTTTGATCGGACAGAGAATGAGGGTCTGACCAGCGGGAACGGAGTGGCCCACCCAAGGTCCGTTCCCCAGATTGCCGATGGGAGGGACCGGATCGTTCGGCCTGACCCCTCCCTTCGGGACCGGCCGTGTTACTGCTCCGTCGGCCCCAGCCGGTCCCAGCCTGGTGGTCGGTGTAGTGGGCGCCGTTGTCCTGGAGCGCGGTGGTGTTGCCGGTGAGGAACTGGCTGTCGGTGATCCAGGAGGTCCCGGCCAGATCGCCCGTGGCGGCCTGATCCGAGTAGAGCTTCACACCGACGGCCTGTCCGCTGATGGTCACCTCGGCCCACGAAGAAGCACCTGCCGGCCGGCCGGTCGAGCGGCCGGCGGAGCCTCAGGGTCCGACGGCCACCACGCCTCCGGTGACGGTGAGCGGGCGTACGAACAGGAGCCGGCTGTTCGGGAACCCGACCTTCCCGGGCAGCCAGGCGTGGAACGCCATCCACAGATGACCCTGACCGTCGGCGAAGACCGACGGTCCGCCGGGCCCGCTGAGCGCGGGCTGGGAGGCCAGCAGTGGCTGGCCCGTCGACTCGTGGCACGGTCCGAGGGGGCCGGCACAGCTGGCCATCCCTATGGCGTAGTCCGCTGTCTTCCAGTCGTTGGCCGAGTAGAAGAGGAGGTACTGACCGCCGACGAGCACCATGCTCGGCCCCTCCACCACGCCGCCCTGCCAGGGCTCGCTCGGGGCAAGCAGGGGAGTGGAGGCCTCCGGCACCAGGCCGGTGCCGTCCGCCGTCAGCTGCTGGGACCACAGGACCGGAGGCTGGCGGTCGGTGCCCTGGGACTTCCAGACGAGGTAGGGGGTGCCGTTGGCGTCGACGAACGGCGTGGGATCGATCGAGCCGCCGATCGCGGTCTGGCAGACGAGAGGGATGGTCGAGTCGTCCACATAGGGACCCTGGGGTTGGGTGGCCACCGCCTCGGAGATGCACTGCTCGCCGGTGGGGGCATAGACGGCGGAGTAGTAGAGGACGAAGGTGCTGCCGCGCTGGAGGACCGACGGGGCCCAGGTGGCATGGGGGGCGGCCCACGCTGCGATATGGGGCAGCGCGTTCCCCACGGTGGACCAGTGGGTGAGGTCGGTGGACTCGACGATCTGGATATTTCCTGCCGCCGAATTGGTGGCGAAGGCGTAGTAGGTGCCATCCACGGGAAGGACGAAGGGATCGGGGAAGTCGTAGGGGTAGACGAGCCCGGCCGTGGACCCGTCCAGGGACAGGCACGACGAGGACGCCCCGTCGATGGCCCCCACCGCGGCGGGCAGGTCGGAGGCGGCGATGGCGGACACCGCTTGGGCCACCCCCGACAGACAGGTCCTGAGGGTGCCGATGTCGAGGCCCTGGTAGAAACGGGCGCGGGTCTCGGTGTCGAGGTCCTGGGCGGTGGTGTCGATCTCGCCCAGCGTCCGGGCCTGGGCCTCGACCCGGGCGTCACGGGCGGCCACCGTCGTGGCCACCTGGTCGTCGAGGACGCTCAGCGAGCCGCGCCTCGACCCGAGCACCATCCGGGTCGAGACCAGGGCGTGCTGGGCCTGGTGCACGGCCGACACCGTGGCGGCGTCGTAGCCGGCCACCGACCCGACCCCCGTGGCCAGCAGGGTCAGGGCGGCGGCGTGGTACCACCAACGCCGACGATCTCGGGCCCTCCGGGATGCGGCCCGGTTCGGATCCCGGTACGAGCGGCCGGTCATCCTTCGGGCTCCGCCGCCCGGCACGACGCGGCGACGCCGTCCAACGCCCGGGCGGCGCCTGGTTGGTCGGCCAGCGAGATCAGGTTGAGAGCCTGCTCCACGCCGGACATGCAGGCGTCGAGGTTGTTGATGCTCACCCCGTTGGTGAACACGTTGGCCTCGGTGGAGGCCAACCGGGCCTCGGCCGTGGCCAGCTGGGAGGTCTCGGCGGCCAGGGTCCGGGCGGCGTCGGTGGCCTGCCCGCTCACCGTTCCCAGTTCGGCCTCGGCCCGATGGGATCGCACGAGCGTCCGGTGCAGGAGGGTCTGCTCCGCTCGCAGCCGGTCGTCGGTGCGGCGGAGCTGATCGTGCGTTCCGAAGGCCACGGCCAGACCTGTGCCCAGCAGCACCGCCACCGCGGCGTAGACCCCGGGAAGCCGCCACCGGGCCCACCTCCGCACGGCGACCGGGCGGGGCCGAGCCTCGGCCGGCCGGAGAGAGGAAGTAGCGGAGTTGGGGGACGGGGAAGCCGTCCACGACCCGGCGACGCCTTCGATGCGGATCCACTGCTCCGGCGCCACCGTGCCCCCGACACGGGGTTCACCGGTCGGGACCGGGTCGAGCAGGTCGGTGCCGACCTCCCCCGACGGGTGCGTCGCCGGGATCGCGGCGTACGTCGCGATCGGTGCGGTCCCGCCGGGGATCACGTGCTCGGCGGGACCGACTGGGTGACTCGGGGCTCGGTCGGCGTTCATGGGAGGCTCCCGCCACTTCTCCGTTCGGGGCAGCTGGGCGGGGACCCGCCCACTCGGTCGATCGATCGTCCTGCATTGTCACATCCCCGGGGCCGCGATCGATGTCATCCCGCGGCGGCGCCCACGGCGGGTGGTTCCCCCGCTGCCGAGGGCACCGGGCCCGGACCGCGGCTGCGGCCGGCTCCGCCGATCCGGACGGCGGGGAGGAGCGGCCGGAACGAGCGGGCCCGGAAGCAGCCCAACCAGACCCCGACGCCGTAGGCCGCGTCGTCGGCGACGGCCGCCACCGTCCACCGCACCGGATCGAGCGCGGGACGGCGTCGCCACCACTCGACCAACGGGGGGGCCGCCACCAGGGCGGCGACTGTGGCGGCCCGCCGCCGGCTCCGGAGACCTCCGATCAACAGCGCCGGTCCGCCCAGCACGGTGAGCGCCCGCCCCATCCCGACCAGGGTCCATGCCGCGCCCGAGCGCGCTCCATCGAGCCGCGGTGGCGAGGGGCACCCCGTGGCGCCGGAGCGGCCCGGCGGTGGCGGCCGACGAACCTCCCAGCAGGACCAGCGCCACTGCCGGGTGGCCGGCGACGAGGGCCGCCGCCACTGCGGTGGGCCACGCCCGCAGTTCGACCGGTGCGAGCCGTCCGGGATGGCGGAGGGCCAAGGGGCCGGCCGAGGTGCCGTAGCGGAGCCGGCGCCCGAGCAGGCCACTCCAGGTGGACGGTTCGTCGTGGGCCACGGTCACCGAGGGCTCGTAGCGCACCCGCCACCCTCGATCGAGCAGGCGCCACACCAGGTCCACGTCCTCGCCGACCCGCAGCCGCCGGTCGAACCCGCCCTCGAGGGCGGCGAGGCGGGCCAGCAGGGCCGCCGAGGGCACGTAGGCCACCGCCCGGCCCGGTCCCACCTCGCCGCGTTCGGAGCCCATGTCGAGGGCCGAGCGGCCCTCGGAGTAACGGGCCAGCGCCGTGCGCCGGGCCCCCCGGGTCCCGGGGCGGGGGCGGACCCGGGGGGCCACCGCCGCCAGCTTCGGATCGGCGAACAGACCGACCATGCCGTCCAACCACCCCGGGCTCACCTCGCAGTCGCTGTCGACGAACGCCACCAGTTCGGTGGCGACCGACGCCAGGGCGTCGTTTCGGGCCGCGCCGGGTCCGCCGTTCACGGTCCGCCGGATCACCGTGGCGCCGTGGCGGGTGCATACCCCGGCCACGGCGGCAGGGTCCAGCGAGCCGTCGTCGACCACGATCACCGGCTCCGCCCCGGCCAACGACCCGAGGCACCGCTCGAGCGACTCGGGGCGATCCCGGGCCGGGACCACCACGGTGACCCCCGGTCGGCCCGGTGCTGCGTCCGGGGCGATGGGGTGGGCCATTCCGGCATCGACCAGTCGGCGCCCGAGCCGGCGCAGGTCCGGGGAGGGGCGACCGCCGTCGATCCACCGACCGAGGGCGTCGGCCCCGGTCCTGCTCAGTGCGATCAGCCGGCCGGGGTGCCCCCCCACCAGGACCGTCCCGTGGCGGAAGGTCCGGACCGATCGGTCGAGCACCAGCCCGAACCCATCGGGCAGCGGGATCACCTGCTGGGTCTCGGTCACCTCGATGCTCCCTGGCGCGGAGGCGCTGCCGGTCAGCGGGGCCCGTTCACAGCGAGAGGCCGCCGTCGACCGGGATGACCGCTCCGGTGAGGGCCCCGGACCCGGTACCGGCCAGCCACACCAGGGCCGCTGCCACCTCCTCGGGGGTCAGCAGCCGCCCCACCGGCTGCTGACCGACGAAGGAGCGGGTGTCGGCCAGGCCGTAGAGGCGGGCGCTCTCGGCCAGCATGGCGGTGGCCGTCGAGCCGGGCGAGATGGCGTTGGCGGTCACGCCGGAGTCGGCCAGCTCGACGGCGAGTCCCCGGACCAGGCCGGCCACCCCGGCCTTGGCCGCGCCGTAGGCCGACAGCATGGGGAGCCCCCGGGTGGCCGCGGCCGAGGCGACGGCCAAGAACCGCCCGGACCTTGGTTCGGGCCGGCGGAGCAGGGCGGGGATGCCCACCCGGGCGGCGTTGATCGGACCCCCGAGATCCACCCGGAGCACCGCGTCGAGCTGGTCGGCGGGCATCTCCCAGAGGGGGACCCCGCCGGCGATGACCCCGGCCACGGCCACCATGGCGTCGAGTCCCCCGAACCGCTCCTCGGCCTCGGCCACCGCCGCTCCGAGCGACTCGGGATCGGTGGTGTCGGCCATCCGGGCCACGATCGGATGGCCGAACGCGGTCGGACCCGGTTGCCGCGGGGCCGCGGTCAGGGCCGAGGCCACCACAGCGTCGAGCTCGGCCGGGGTTCCCATCGGATAGGGGATCCGGGGGTCGTCCGAGCTTCGGTCCACAGCCACCACCGCCCACCCGGCGGCGGCCAGGCCCTGCACCGCGGCCGCTCCGATGCCGCGGGCGGCACCGGTCACCACCGCCACCCGGACGCTCACCGGTGTGCCTCCGACCGCGCTCGCGGATCGGTGCGCCGCCACCGCCGCCACGAGCAGCTCGTCCGCGGCCTGGTCCAGCAGCTGGCGGCCCTCGTCGGCGTTGGCCCCGGCGGGGTCGCCCGAGCACTCCGTTGGCGCTGACGGCCCGGACTCCCCCGGCACGGAGCAGAGGCAACAGCTCGGCGGCGGGCCGACCGTTGCCGGGCTCGGCCCGGGACCGACGCACCCGGGACGGGTCGATGGCCAGCATGACCGAGGACTCGGTGCGGCCGGCGTGGAGGTCACCCGGCCACGACGGTGACCACGCCAGCACCGGGTGCCCCTCCTCGGCCAGCTGCTTCATGGCCCGCGCCAGGGGCGCGGCGTTGCCCCCGTGGGCCGAGACCATCACCACGCCGGAGAAGTCGACGGCCGCCGAGCGGCCCAACTCGAGGAGGAGGAGCTAGGTGGCGTCCTGCCCGATGGACAGGGTGCCGGGGAAGTCCTGGTGCTCCCCGCTGGCGCCGTAGGCCACCGGCGGGGCCACCAGCAGGCTCCCGTCCCGGGAGGCCGCCGCCTCGACGATGGCCACCGCGATGTCGGTGTCCGTGGTGACCGGGAGGTGGGGCCCGTGCTGCTCGGTGGAACCGACGGGGATCACCACCGTGCAGCCCGTTCGGGCCGCATCCTCCAGATCGGGCCAGGTCGACGTGGCCAGGCGCCCAACGGGGACGGTTACGGGCTGGCGCACGGGTGCTGCGGACCGTCGGATCAGCCGCTCCGGCCGTGAGGGGCCAGGGGGCTCTCGTCGCACGGGCGGTCGGGCGGACGGGGCGGTGTCCCGGGGGTGGTCGGGTCGGACGGTGTCGTGACCCCTGCTCTCCGGCGGGCCGGCCGCATCGCCACCGGCACCCGGCCGCCCCTCCTGGAGTGGTCGAGCGATGGCTTGGGTGGTAGCTCCTCGCCCCGCCCGGCCAGGGCGAGCTCCCCGTGGCCGAGCACGCACTCGGGGTCCGGCCCGTCGAGCGGGAGACCGGTGAAGAACTTGGCCGCCATGCACCCACCGCGGCAGGCGTCGTAGTGGCCACAGGAGCCACACGCCCCGGCGCTCTGCGGCCGGCGGAGTTCGGTGAACAGGTCGGAGTGGCGCCAGACCTGGGCGAAACCGCCCGGCGGACCGGACGTTGCCGGCCAGGAACTGCTCGTGGATGGCGAAGGGGCAGGCGTAGACGTCGCCCACCGGGTCGACCAGGCAGACCACCCGTCCGGCGCCGCACAGGTTGAGTCCGGGCAACGACTCGCCGTACCCGGCCAGATGGAAGAAGGAGTCGCCGGTGAGCACGTCCTCGCCGTGGGCCAGCAGCCACTCGTAGAGCTGGCGCTGCTGCGCCGCGGTGGGGTGCAGCTCGTCCCACACATCGGCGCCGCGGCCCGAGGGGCGCAGGCGGGTCAGGCGGAGCTGGGCCCGGTAGCGGTCGGCCAGGGCCTTGAAGGCGTCCAGCTGGTCGACGTTCTGCCGGGTGGCCACCACCGAGAGCTTGAAGCCGACGAAGCCCGCCCCGGCCAGCCGGTCCATGGCCGCGACCGCCGTGTCGAAGGAGCCGGCCCCGCGCACGGCGTCGTTCACGGCGGCGGTGGCCCCGTCGAGCGAGATCTGCACGTCCACGTAGTCGCTTCGGCGCCAGCCGCTCCGCCACGGCGTCGGCTGATGCGGGATCCGTTGGTCGAGAACTTGACCCCCACGTGGTGCTCGGTGGCGTACTCGACCAGCTCCCAGAAGTCGGAGCGGACGGTGGGCTCGCCGCCGCCGATGTTGACGTAGAAGATCTGCATGCGCTCGAACTCGTCGATCACCGACCTGCACTCCGCCGTGGTCAACTCGTCGGGGTCTCGGCGACCGGAGCTGGACAGGCAGTGGACGCAGGCCAGGTTGCAGGCGTAGGTCAGCTCCCAGGTCAGGCAGATCGGTGCGTCCAGTCCCCGCTCGAACCGGTCGACCAGGCGTACCACCGCCGGGGCGGACGTGGGCTCCGAGGCTGGCGGGCTCCTCGATCAGGGTCACGACGCCTCCCGTTCGCAGATCATCCCGGACTCGGCCAGGGCGGCCAGGGCCCGTTCGTAGCGGTCCATCTCCTCGTGGGTGACACCGGCGGCACGGCAGGCGTCGTGGCCGGTGGGCTGGTCGGCCAGCGACTCCACCACGACGAGCAGCGTGCGGCTCTTGAGGAACGACAGGCGCCGGGTGCCGAAGTGGTACGCCAGCGCCCCGAAGGACTCCGGCCGCAGCGAGACCTGCGGGTGGAGGGTCCAGGGCCGAGACCCGTCGAACGTCACCCCTTCCGGGTGCGGGGCCAGGGGCGGCACGGCGGTGGCGGCCGACCGGCTCAGTAGACGCCGCACATGCCGTCGATGGAAACGTCCTCGACCAGCAGGTCCTCCTCGACCAGCCGGTCCCGGGCGGCCGGTCCGGGGCGCCTGGCTGGCCGGGGCCTCGGGTTCGTCGGGTGCGGCGGTCGAGTCGGTGGTGGTGACGGTCATGGGGCCTCCGGGAGCGGCCGGCACTGGCCGGATCGGGTGGTCGTTCCAATTTATAGCACTCGATGTCAAAATGGAAGCCTGATGGAAGGGCCGCGCCTGGAAGCCGATGACCGCGGTCCCGGACCGGCCCGGGGCAGACGGCCCAGCACCTCCCGCGAGGACGTGGCCCGGGCCGCCCTCGACCTGTTCAGACGCCAGGGGTACGACGAGACAACCGTGGACGAGATCGCCGCCGCCGTCGGGGTGAGCCGACGGACCTTCTTCCGCTACTACGAGTCCAAGCGGGACGTGGTGTGGGGGGAGTTCGACGCCGAGCTGGTGCGGCTCCACCACGAATTCGGAGGCGGCCCCGCCCGACCGACCGATGATGGACGTCCTCCGCCGCGCGGTGGTGGCCACCAACCGATTCGGCGCCGGCGAGCTCGACGAGCTGCGCATCCGGATCGGCCTGATCAGCTCGGTTCCGACCCTGGTGGCCCACTCGGCCGTCCGCTACGCCGAGTGGTGCCAGGTGGTGGCGGCTTCGTGGCTCGGCCAGGATCGGCGGGGAGCCCGACGACCTCGCTCCCCAGACGGTGGCGCGGGCCGCCGCTCGGTGCGGCCACGGCCGCCTTCACCGGCTGGGCCGCCGACGACCGCCAGGATCTTCCCGCCGAAGTGGACCGGGCCTTCCGCCTGTTGGCCACGGGCTTCGACGAAGCCGCCCTGCGCGTGGCCGCGGCAGGACCGGCGGCGATCCAGTGACCCACCGGTCGGCCCGGTCCGACCGGGCGGACCTGGGAGGACCCCCTGAGGCCCGGGGCGCCGGGGGCCCGACCGGTACAGTGTCGAAATGCGCCTGGTGATCGGCTCCGACCACGCCGGCTTCGTGCTCAAGTCGGCGCTGGCCCGGCACCTCGAGTCGGCCGGCCACCAGGTGGTGGACGTCGGGACGTTCTCGGAGGAGCCGGTGGACTACCCCCCGATCTGCGCCGACGTGGCCCGACGGGTGGTCCGCGGCCTCGGTGACGCCGGGGTGGTGGTCGGGGGAAGTGGCCAGGGGGAGGCCATCGCGGCCAACAAGGTCCGCGGGGCGCGGGCCGCCCTCTGCCACGACGAGTACACCGCCCGCCTGGCCCGACAGCACAACGACGCCAACGTGCTCTCCCTGGGGGCCCGGGTGGTGGCCACCGAGCTGGCCCTCGACATCCTCGACGTCTTCGTGGCCACCCCGTTCGAGGGTGGCCGCCACGTGCCCCGCATCGAGGAGCTGACCGCCATCGAGGACGAGGAGGCGGCCGGCGGTGCCGTGGACGCAGCGCCGTCCACCCCTTCGCCCGAGCGGTGACGTCCCCTTCTGGCCGGTCCGAGCCGGGCCCGGGGGGCCCGGTCCCGGTCCGCTACGTGGCCGATGCCGTGGTGGCCTGTGTGCATCCGGGCGAGGTGCTTCGGCCCGGTGTGGTCGAGGTGAGGGGCGACACCGTGACCCACGTGGGCCCGGTGGTGGCGCAGACCGGCGACCGGTCCACGGGCCACGGGGAGGAGGTCCGGGTGCACGGGGCCCTCCTTCCCGGTCTGGTCAACGTCCACTGCCACTCGCCCATGACCCTGTTCCGAGGGTCGGGGGAGAACCTGCCCCTGTCCCGCTGGCTCCGTGAGGTCCTCTGGCCCCAGGAGGCCCACCTGACCGAGGAGGACGTCTACTGGGGAATGAGCCTGGCCGCCGCCGAGCTGTTGCGTTTCGGGGTCACCACCACCTGCGAGGCCTACTTCCACGAGGACGCCCTCGCCGACGCCGTGATCGACGCCGGCTCCCGTGCGCTCGTCACCCCGGGGGTGCTGCAGCTGCCCGGGGACGCTCCGGCCGACCACTGGTGGATCGGACGGACCCGTGAGATCGCGGACTTCCACCGTCGACGCCACGGCGACCACGACCGCATCGAGGTGGGCTTCGCCCCGCACGCCGCCTACACCGTGCCGATGGCCGGCCTGGTCCATATCGCCGAGGCGGCCTGCGACCTCGACGCCCTGTTCCACATCCATCTGGCCGAGACCGAGGAGGAGTGCCGCCTGTTCGCCCAGGAGCACGGGGACTCGATGCCGGCGGTGCTGGCCCGGGCCGGGGTGTTCGGCGGTCGCGTGCTGGCCGCCCACAGCATCTGGCTCTCCGATGCCGACATCGACCTCTACCGCCAGTTCGACGTGGCCGTGGCCCACTGCCCGCAGAGCAACGCCAAGCTGGCCTCCGGGGTGGCCCCCCTGGTGGCGTTGCTGGCCCAGGGCATCCGGGTGGGTCTGGCCACGGACGGCCCGGCATCGAACAACGACCTCGATCTGTGGGAGGAGATGCGATTGGCCGCCATGCTGGCCCGGATCCGCGAGCGGGACGCGGCCGCCCTGTCGGCCGCCGCCGCCCTGGACCTGGCCACCCGGGGAGCCGGCGCGGGCCCTCGGCCGCTCCGACCTCGGGGTGCTGGCGCCGGGGGCCCGCGCCGACATGATCGCGGTGCGGACCGACGACCCGGCGTTCGTGCCGCTGCTGGAGGACGGCCAGATGATCGACCACCTGGTGTGGTCGGCCTCCAGCCGCCTGGTCACCGACGTGTGGGTGGCCGGGGTGCCGGTGGTGGCGTCCGGGCGGTGCCTCACCGTGGACCTCGAACGCTCCCGCCACGAGGTGGAGGCCCGGGCCCGCCGGCTGCAGCGGGCGGCCGGCTGACCGGAGCGGCGGGCTGACCGGAGCGCCCGGCCGTGATGCGGTCGGCCCGTGGTAGGAAGACCGGGGTGGACGGGGACCCAGCGGTGGACCCGGCCCGGCTGGCGCGCTGGACCCGGGCGGCCTACGACCGGCTGGCCCCGGTGTGGTCGGCCACCACCGACGACGGCCCGTTCAACGGGTGGCTCGAGCGGCCGGCGCTTCGCTCGCTGGTGCCGAGGCCCCTGGCCGGGGCCACGGTGGTCGAGGCCGGCTGTGGCTCGGGCGCCCAGTGCGAGTGGCTGCGGGCAGAGGGTGCCGAGGTGCTGGGCATCGACGCCAGCCCGGCCATGGTGGCCGAGGCCCGCCGCCGCTGCGGGGACCGGGCGAAGTCGAGGTGGCGGACCTGGCCCGGCCCTTGGACCTGAGCCGGCGAGCGTCGACGGGATCACGTGCTCCCTCGTCCTCCACTACCTGGCCGACTGGAGCGTGGCCCTCGCCTCCTTCGCCGCCGTCTGCGGGCCGGGGGTTGGGTGGTGGTCTCGCTCGACCACCCGTTCGCGCCGCCCCTACCCGGCCAGCGGGGCGGCTACTTCGACACCGAGCTGGTCAGTGACACCTGGAACAAAGGCGGCGTCGAGGTCACCCAGCGATTCTGGCGGCGACCCCTGTCGGCCGTGGTCGACGACTTCGCCGACGCCGGCTTCGCCGTCGAGCGGGTGGTCGAGGTGCAGCCCTCGGCCGAGGCCCTCGAACGCTTTCCCGAGGCCCTGGGCCCGGTGGTGGGCGTCCCCTGCTTCATCGTCTACCGGCTCCGGCTGGTCGGCCCGAACCCCTGATCGGTCGGGCCGCCGCCCGGCCGCTCCTCAACCCCCGGTGCGATGCTGCTGGTCGGCGTAGCGGGCCGCCCCGGTGGCGAATCGTCCCATCATCCGGCTCAGCACCGACTCCAGGATCCTCCCGGTGCCCGGGATCTTCTCGTCGAACGTGCCAGACCAGGTGATGAGGGTGCCGCTGCCCTCGGGCCGCAGGCGCACGTCGGCCCGGTAGTGGCGGACCGGGAATCCCTTCACGATGGTGTACCCCAGATGGTGGGGAGGCTCCCAGGCCACCACCTCCTCGGTGGACCCGATGCCACGGCTGGTGAACCGCCGGAGGGCGCCGACCCCGTCGGGATCGGACGCACCCGGCCGGAGCAGCTCGGTCCGGTCGAGGAACGACCACTCCTTCCAACGGCCGGCCTCGCCGATGAGGGGCCAGACCTCCTCCACCGGGGCCGTCGAACGCGGCTTCGCACCGCGATACGATCGCCGACCCCGGGGGCCGGTCGACCGGGCGGCGGCGTCGCTCATCCCTCGACGTGGGCCTTGAGCGCCTCCAGGGCCTGCTGGTAGACGCCGGCCATCAGGTCGGCCATCTCGTCGGGTGTGGCCTCGACGTCCCAGGTGACGTGGGACGACGGCGCCAGTGGGCGTCACGGTGATGGTGGCCTCGATGGCTCTCGACCGGCACGCCGTCGGCGATGGCGTAGGTCAGCGACCGTGCCGGCATCGTCCCTGGCCACCAGGTGCTCGGTGATGGTCATCCCCATCATCTCGATGATGCGGTCGTCGCCCTCGACCCGGCACGACTCGATGCCGGGCATCCATGCGCCGATGCCCCCGAAGTCGCCGACCACCGCCCAGACCTGCGTCCGCGGGGGCGTCGATGTCGATGGCTGCCTTACCTGATCCCATGGTTCTCCCTGTTGCTCGGTGGGCCGACCGTTGGCCGTCGCCGGGTGCATCGATGTGCACGATGTGACCCGATGGTAGGCGCGGCCGGCTCGTCGGTCGCACCACTAGCGTCGATGGGGTGACCGCCCCGTCGACGACCGAGGAAGTCGCGGCCTTGTTCGTGCCCGACGGTGACCGCCTGGTGCCGACCGGCTACTCGCCGGGGGCCCTGGTCCCCGACGGCCCTCCACGGTGGCCCGGTCGCCGCCCTGGTGGCGCGGGATGTCGAGTCCGTGGAGGAAGGCGGGGACCTGGCGCTGGTCCGCATCACGCTGGAGCTCCTGCGACCGGTCCCACTGGCGCCGCTGCGGGTCACGAGTGCGCTGGCCAGGCCGGGCCGGCGGGTCCAGCTCGTCGACACCGTGGTCGAGGCCGACGGGACGGAGGTGGCCCGGTCGCGGGCCTTGCGCATCCGGGCCGCCCACGGAGGGCCCCGGGTGCAGCCCACCGTTCCCGAGGACGACGCCCCCCCGCCCCCCGAGGCCGGGACGTCCCGGCCGTCGTCGGCCGGGCGAGTACCGTGCCTTCCACAGCCAGGCCGTCGAGATGCGCTTCGTCGGGGGTGGATCCGACCGTCCCGGGCCGGCCACGGTGTGGATCCGCCTGCGGTGCCCGGTGGTGCTCGGCGAGGAGCCCTCCCCATGGCAGCGGGCGGCGGCGGCGGCCGACTTCGGGAACGGCGTGAGCGCCGAGCTCGCGTTCGGTGGCTCGAGCTACGTTCATCAATCCCGACCTCACCGTGTCGTTGCACCGGCCGCCGACGGGGGAGTGGGTGTGCCTGGATGCCCGCACCCGCTTCGGCCCCCCGGGAATCGGCTCAGCCGAGTCGGAGCTGTGGGACCGGGAGGGTCGCATCGGCCGAGCGCTCCAGAGCCTGGTGGTGGAGGTGGCCCGATGACCGGAGTCCCCGGACCGGTCGATCCCAGCATCGCCGAGCTCCTGGTGGCCCGGGCCGACGACCAGCACGTCGGACTGCGCTTCGAGGACCAGCAGTGGAGCTGGAGCCAGGTGGTGGCGGCCAGCGCCGAACGGGCCAAGCTCCTCGCCGACGGTCGGCGGCGGCCGACCCCCTCCACATCGGGGTGCTCCTCGGCAACGTCCCCGAGTACCTCTTCTGGCTGGGCGCCGCCGCCCTGGCCGGCGCGGTGGTGGTGGGGATCAATCCCACCCGCCGGGGCGAGGCGCTGGCCGGCGACGTGCGGCGCACCGACTGCCGGGCTGGTGGTCACCGACGCCGAAGGGGCCGCGCTGCTCGACGGGCTCGACCTCGGCGTGCCCCGCGGACCGGGTCCTCCGCGTCGACCACCCCGAGTACGCCGACCTGCTGGAGGCCCACCGGGGGGCCGACCTCCGATCAGGTGGTGGCGGCGGCCGGGCCGCGGCCCGAGGACCTCTATCTGCTGCTGTTCACCTCGGGCACCACCGGGGCGCCCAAGGCGGTGCGCTGCACCCAGGGTCGCCTGGCCGCCATCGCCGTGCGGTCGGCCGAGGCCTACGGCTTCGACCGCGGCGACGTGGCCTACTGCACCATGCCCCTGTTCCACGGCAACGCCCTGATGGTGCTGTGGGGGCCGTCCCTGGTGGTCGGGGCCACGGTGGCCCTGGCCCGCCGGTTCAGCGCCTCGGGCTTCGGGGCCGACATCCGCCGCTACGGCGCCACCACCTTCACCTACGTGGGCAAGGCCCTGGCCTACGTCCTGGCCACGCCGGCGTCGGCCCGACGACGCCACCACCACCCTCCGCCGGGGCTTCGGCACCGAGGCCTCGGTGGCCGACCTCGCCGCCTTCGAGCAGCGGTTCGGTTGCGTGCTGACCGAGGGCTACGGCTCCAGCGAGGGCGGGGTGGCCATCAGCCGGACGCCGGACACCCCGGTGGGGTCGCTGGGCCGCCCGTTCGAGGACGTGGCGGTCGTCGACCCGGCCACGCTGGATCGAGTGCCCGCCGGCCGAGTTCGACGCGGCCGGGCGGCTGGCCAACGGCGGCGAGGCCGTCGGGGAGATCGTCAACCGCTCCGGGCCGGGCCGCTTCGAGGGCTACTACGCCGACGAGGAGGCCACCGCGGCCCGGATCCGCCACGGCTGGTACTGGACCGGTGACCTGGCCTACCGCGACGAGGCCGGCTACTTCTACTTCGCCGGCCGCAGGGGCGACTGGATGCGGGTCGACTCGGAGAACCTGACCGCCGGGCCGATCGAGCGGGTCCTGGTGCGCTTCGACCCGGCCGCCACCGTGGCCGTCTACTCGGTGCCCGACCCCCGGTCCGGGGACCAGGTGATGGCGGCCGTCGAGCTGCTGCCCGGACGGGCCTTCGATCCCGCGGCGTTCGCCGTCCTTCCTGGCCGCCCAGCCCGACCTCGGCACCAAGTGGGTCCCGTCGTTCGTGCGGGTCGACCGGGGCCCTGCCCCAGACGGCCAGCGGCAAGGTGACCAAGGAGCCGCTGCGGGCCGACGGCTGGTGGCGGGGGGACGACCCCGTCTTCCGGCGCCAGGGCGCCGACCTTCGACGTACCTCCCCATGGACGACGGCCGACCGCCGTGCGCTGCGGTCCGAGTTCGAACGGCACGGCCGGGACCACCTTGTCGGCGGGTGAGCGCCGGAGGCTGGCCGCCGGCGGCCAGACGCCGGTGGAGCCGGCTGACCGGCGGCGTCACGGCGGCCGGCCGACGGCTTCGACGCGCTGGCAGCAGCGGCGGCCGGGCGACCGCCGTGCCCGAGCGCGGTCGTCCGCAAGTACTCCGACGACCGGGCCGGCCGGCTGGCCGCCCAGATCTCCCACGCCGCCTTCCTGGCCGTCTTCCCCATGCTGCTGGTACTGCTCACCCTGGTCGGGGTGTTCCTCGCACGGTCACCAGGCACTCCAGGACGAGATCATCAACTCCGCCCTGCGCCAGTTCCCCGTGATCGGATCCGACCTCCAGCAGCAACGTCCACCAGCTGTCGACGTCGAACGTGGTGGTCCTGGCGGTGGCCATCCTCTGGCTGCTCTACGGAGCCATGAAGCTGAGCCGGACCTCCCAGGTGATGATGGCCACGGTCTGGGACATCCACCGGGACGACCTGCCCGACTTCTGGCACTGGATCCCCCGGGCCGCCGGTTTCCTGGTCGTCCTCGGGGTGGGATTCGTCGCCGGCGGGGCACTGGCCGGCCTCGGGGCCTTCGGCCGGCTGGGGGGCTTCTCCCCTGGGTCGGCTTCGTGCTGTCGCTGGTGGTCAACGTGCTCATGTACTGGGGCGGCTTCGCCATCGTGGTGCACATCCCGCGACGGTCAGCGGGCCGTGTGGCCCGGGGCCGTCATCGGCGGTGCGGGGTGGACGTTGCTGCAGTTCGCCGGGGCCCTGCTGGTCAACCACCAGCTGCGCCACCTGTCCACCCTGTACGGGACCTTCGCCACCGTCCTCGGGCTGATCTGGTGGATCGCCCTCGGCGCCATGATCACCGTCTACGCCGCCGAGGCCAACGTGGTGCTGACCCGCCACCTCTGGCCCCGGTCGTTCCGCGGCCCCGACGGGCCGGCCGGGTCGACGGCCATGACGCGCCGGTCGAGGCGGCGCCGTCGGACCCACCCGGGCCGGTGACGGCCGACCGACCCGCATGACGTCCGGGGTCGAGCGGGCCGGGCGCGGCCCACCGGTTGACCGCGCTACCCGACCGACCCCGTCTCCGGGCCCTCGGTGGTCCCGTCGGCGTGGATGGTGACGGTGACGGTCTCCGCCGGCCGGATCCGGGCCGGGATGACGAAAGCCAGCAGGCCACCGGCCAGGGCCAGTCCCGAGGCGATCAGGAAGCCCCGCGAGTAGCCGGCGGTCATGGCGATCCGTCGGGCCTCGGCGCTGGCCGGCCGGTCGCCCAGCAGGGTGGCGATGCGGGTGGCGGCCACGGTGGAGAGGATGGCCAGGCCCAGCGAGGCGCCGATCTGCCGGCTGCAGTTGACCAGGCCCGAGGCCAGTCCGGCCTCCTCGGGGCGCCACCCCGCCGGTGGCGGACAGGGCGATGGGGGTGAAGGCCAGCCCCATGCCGAAGGTGGCCAGGATCCCGCCGCCGCAGGCCCCGGTCCAGTAGGTGTCCCCGGCCCGGATGAACGACAGCCAGTAGAGGCCCAGCGCGGTGCACAGGGCACCGGCCATGAGCACGTTGCGGGGCCCGAGCCTCGGGGCCAACCGGCCGGCGATGGTGGCGCCGACGGCGATGGCCGCCGTCTGGGGCAGGAAGGTGAGTCCGGTGACGACCGGGTCGTAGCCGAGGACCTGCTGCAGGTAGAGGGAGAGGAAGAACCACATGGCGAACATGGCGGCGCCGAAGCAGAACATCACCAGGTTGGCCCCGGTGACTGCCCGGGACCGGAACAGCCGGAGTGGTACCAGCGGGCTGGTGGCCACCCTGGTCTCGATGTAGGCGAAGACGCCCAGCAGCACGGCGGCGATGGCGCCCGTGGTCACCGTGGAGCGCGACGTCCACGCCACCTGGTCGGTGTGGACGATGGTGTACACCAGCATCATCAGGCCGGCGGTGACGGTGACCGATCCGGCCACGTCCAGGCGTTGCCTGGGTCCCTCGGCCTTGGACTCGGCCAGATACCGCCGGGCCACGAGGAAGAGGGACACGCCGATGGGGACGTTGACGAAGAGGATCCAGCGCCACGACAGGTACTGGGTCAGGAACCCACCGAACAGGGCGCCGGCCGCGCCACCGCCGGCGGCCACCGCGCTCCACACGCCGAGGGCCTTGGCCCGGGCCCGCTGGTCGGTGAAGGTGACCGTGAGGATGGTCAGGGTGGCCGGGGAGAGGACTGCCGCGCCCACGCCCTGCAGGGCTCGGGCCGCGATCAGCGTGGCCTGGTTGCCGGCGAATCCCCCGAGCAGGCTGGCCCCGGTGAACAGCACCAGCCCGAGCAGGAAGATCCTCCGCCGACCGAACAGGTCGGCCAGCCGGCCCCCGAGGAGCAGCAGGCCGCCGAAGGTCAGCGAGTAGGCGGTGACCACCCACTGGAGGTTGGCGGCGCTGAACCCGAGATCCCGCTGGATGGAGGGCAGCGCCACATTGACGATGGAGATGTCCAGCACCACCATGAACTGGGCCAGGCACACGATGGCCAGGATGATCCGGTCGGTCCGGGCCAGGGCGTCGCCGTCCCTTCGGGTGCCGACGCCGCCGACGGGGTCGCCGGCCACGACCGGTTCGGGACCGACCGTCTCGGTGGTGGTGGAGGGGCGGTCCGGGCCCGGGTGCATGGACAGATCGTAGAGGTCGCCCCGGGCCGCTCGAACCGGGGACGATCGTCCGGGTCCCCGAGCGGCGCCGGATCGCCCTCTGGTCACGCTCCCGAGGTCAGTGGGACTGCCACGCCTCGGGGTCGGTGGTCAGCTTCTGGACCGATGCGGGGAGGGACCTCGACACGATGTCGGCGATGGTGACCTGCTCCAGCACGGATCGCAGGCTGGCGCGCACCGCCACCCACACATCCTGGAGCCGTTCCGCCGATCCCTCGTAGACCGCGGCCTCGGGCCGCAGACCGCGCACCTCGGCCAGGGGGCCGTCGAGAGGGCGGATGACCTCGGCGACGGTGATGGAGGCAGCGGGGCGGGCCAACCGGTAGCCGCCGTCGGCCCCGCGTTGGCTGAGCAGCAGCCCGGCCCGCCGCATGTCGTTCAGGATGCTCTCGAGGAACTTGGCCGGGAGACCCTGGGACTGGGCCAGGGTCTCCGCGGTGACCGGCTTCCCGTCGGCGTCGGCCAGGGTGCACAGCGCCCGCACCGCGTAGTCCACCTTGGCCGAAATGTACATGGGAGGGATTCTGTCAGAGGTGGCGTCGGTCCGTCCCGGTCGGGGCCCGGGCGGTGCCGGGCGGTCCTCGGTGGGGCGGCCCCGCGCCGGTGGTTCGTGGGGATGCCGACGTGACCGCCGCGGTGCGGTGGCGCCGCTCCAGGCGCGGGGGTGGCACCGAGCCGGCGGACTCCGGGGCTACCCCGCCCCCGCCGCGACGGCCTGGGCCCAGGTGTAGCTGAGCGCCGGCACCG
The DNA here is from genome assembly GCA_963717885.1 of uncultured Acidimicrobiaceae bacterium. Classification (GTDB taxonomy): domain Bacteria; phylum Actinomycetota; class Acidimicrobiia; order Acidimicrobiales; family RAAP-2; genus Bog-756. The sequence goes on from CAVQXB010000001.1 coordinate 1,575,495, forward strand.
GCCCCGTCGCCAGCACCAGCAGCTCGGCGTCCGACTCCCATCCGTTTCCGGTGGAGCCGTAGACCTCGGCCGCCCCCATCAGGAGCGTGCCCCCGTACTGCTGCTGGTAGTCGGACAGCGAGAGGATGTTCTCGCGGTGCCCCCAGCATCCCGGCTGGCCGGCGGCGGTGCAGTCGATGTTGCCGCTGCCCACGCCGTCGTCGTACATCCAGTAGTAGTTGGAGCCCAGCGGGTTCCCGTTCTCGGCCCAGTTGCTGCCCCAGGCCACCAGGTGCAGGCCCGCGGGGACCACGGACGGACTGGGGTCGGCATTGGCCTGAGCGCCGACCTGGGCGTCGCTGCTGAAGGTGTCGACCAGACCGACGAAGGGAGGGAGCCCTCGGTCCACCCGCTCGATGTCGGTGATCACGAACGTCTGCTGGGCCGGGGTCAGGGAGTTGAAGGTGGTGGGGAGGGCCATCGGGCCGAGCCCCTCGGCGGCGCGGGCGTTGGTGGTGGCCTGGATGACGTTGGCCATGCAGGTGGCGCTGGTGTTGTGCGGGTAGCACCAGTTGAGGAAGTTCGGATTCGGGGGGACGTCGGCCGGCGGGTTGCCCAGGGCCAGGTCGGAGGGAGCCACCGGGTTGACCAGGGACCCGAGGAACGGTGCCCCGCCGAAGCTGAACAGCCCTCCGTCACTGGCCACGGTCCAGTAGCCGGTGCCCAGCCGGTGCACGGCCATGGTGACCATCCGGGCGCTCAGCGGCGTCCCTCCCATCGAGCCGAAGAAGGTGGCGTCGCCGAAGCTGAAGATCCCGCCGTCCGAGGCCACCATCCAGTAGCCCCGGCCGTCGACGGTGCCGGCCATGCCCACGATGGGCTGGTTGAGGTGGATGTTGCCGGTGGACCCGTAGAAGGCGGCGTCGCCGAAGCTGAAGATCCCGCCGTCGGAGGCCACCAGCCAGTAGCCGTGTCCGGAGGAGGAGGCGGCCATGCCCACGATGGGCTGGTTGAGGTGGATGTTGCCGGTGGACCCGTAGAAGGCGGCGTCGCCGAAGCTGAAGATCCCGCCGTCGGAGGCCACCAGCCAGTACCCCTGCCCGTCAGCGGAGGAGGCCATGCCCACGATGGGCCGGTTGAGGTGGATGTTGCCGGTGGACCCGTAGAAGGCGGCGTCGCCGAAGCTGAAGATCCCGCCGTCGGAGGCCACCAGCCAGTAGCCGTGGCCGTCGGGGGTGGCGGCCATGTCCACGATGGGCTGGTTGAGGTGGATGTTGCCGGTGGACCCGTAGAAGGCGGCGTCGCCGAAGCTGAACACCCCGCCGTCGGAGGCCACCTCCCAGTAGCCGTGGCCGTCGGGGGTGGCGGCCATGCCCACGATGGGTCGGCTGGCGACCGAGTCCCGGTGGGACGGACCGGGCGGGCTCGACGAGGGGGACGGGCCGAGCGCGGCGGGCGAGGCCGATCCGGCTCCGGTCCAGACCCCGGCGGCCATCGCCACCGAGGAGGCCAGCACCACCGCGGCGCGCACGGCGGCCAGCCGGGCGGCATCGTGCCGCAGGCCGCTCCGGGCCACCAGGGTCGCCACCACGGCCAGGGCGGCCCAGGTGGCGATGGCAACCGTCGTCCAGTGGTGCGTGATCATGCCCCGATGGATCCGCGCCGGCTAGGTCATGGCATGCCGAAGACCCGAGCGGACCGCCCCTACCTCCTCGGGTGGGTATCGACGGGACGGTGCGGTCGCTTTAGGGAGGATTTCCGGTTCCGGCGTAGGCGTTCGGGGGTCGGACCGGCCGGCCCGGGGGGCGGGGACGAGGTCGGGGCGCCCCGGGGCGGCTAGCCGCCGAGGCGCTCGACCAGGCGTCGCCGGTGGGGTGGCCACTCCCGGTCCAGCATGGAGTAGACGGCCGTGTCCCGAACACCGCCGTCGGCGGCGGGCCGTTCGGCCCGGATCACCCCGTCGAGTGCGCAGCCCAGGCGCTCGATGGCCCGGCGGGAGCGGACGTTCCGGGCGTCGGTCTGGAGCCGTACCACCCGGACCTCCCACTGCTCGAAGGCGTGGGTCATCATCAGCAACTTGGCCTCGGTGTTGACCGGGCTCCGCTGGGCCGAGGGGTCGAGCCAGGTGTACCCGATGGCGGCCACATCGGGACGGCCGTTCCGTTGCAGGGCCTCGGAGCCGGGGAACAGGTTGGACCAGTCCCAGGTGGCCAGGTCGTAGAACCGGGTGGAGCCCACGATGCGCTGGGACTCCACGCTCCAGGTGACGAAGGGGTAGTGCTCCCCGGCCGCCCGCCTGGCCAGCGCCCGGTCCACGTACGTGGCCATGCCGGACCGGTCCCAGGGCACGGGGGTGTACCCGAACGTGGTGCGGTCCCCGGTGGCCGCGGCCAGCAGGCCGTCGACGTGCTCGGGCCCCATCGGGAGCAGGTGGACGTGGCGACCCTCGAGGGCGAACGGCTCGGACATGGGTCCAATTCTGCCCCGCTACTTGAGCAGCCTGGACAGCCGTCGGTCGGCCAGCACCTTCCCGCCGGTCTGGCAGGTGGGGCAGTACTGCAGGGACTTCGTGGCGAACGACACCTCCCGGACGGTGTCCCCACAGGTCGGACAGCGCTGGCCGGCGCGGCCGTGGACCGCCATGGCCCGCTTCTTGTCGCCCTTCAGCTCGGTGAGCTCCGCTCCCTCGGCGCGCGCCACCGCCTCGGCCAGCACGCCGACGCAGTGCGTCGTGCAGCCGGACCACTTCGTCCCGGTCGAGACGGTCGGCCCGCTTGTACGGCGAGAGCCGGGCCCGGTGCAGGGCCTCGTCCGAGTAGGCGTTGCCCACCCCGGCGATCAGGGACTGGGTGGTCAAGGCGATCTTGACGGTGGCCGGTGTCTCCTCGAGCAGTCCGGCCAGTCGGTCGACGGTGAACTCGGGCTCCAGAGGGTCGACACCCAGCTCGGCCAAGGGTGCGACTTCGACGGGGGCGTGCACCACCCAGAGGGCCAGCCGCTTCTCGCTGCCCATCTCGGTGACGTCGAAGCCGGCCCCGTCGTCCAGGCCCACCCGGAGGGCGATCGGGCTGCGGCCCGGTTTGAGGGCGGTGGCCGGGAGGGTCTCGAACCAGCGGACCCAGCCTCCCCGGGCCAGGTGGACCACCAGCCACAGGTCGTCGGCGTCGATGCAGACGAACTTGCCCCGCCGCTCCACCCGGGTGATGGTCCGGCCCACGAGCTCCTCCAGCGGAGGCTCGACGGTCTTCAGGGCCGAGAACGAGGCCAACCGGCACCGCTCGATGCGTCGTGCGGCCATGCGGCGCATCAGGCCGGCGGTGAGGGCTTCGACCTCGGGAAGTTCGGGCACGGGTCAATTGTGGACCCTCGGCGCCCGTAGTATCTCCTCCACCCGGCGGTAGTGCCCTCCCCGATCCGCCAGCCCCTGCCCGACCCGACCCGAAGGGACGCCCCGTTGTTCCGCCCGGTGCCCACCGAAGCCGATTTCACCGCCCTCGAGGCCGACGAGCTGGCCCGATGGACCGAGCACCGCGTCTTCGAACGCTCGGTCGAACTCCGTCAGGGCGCCGAGCCCTGGGTGTTCTACGAGGGCCCCCCGACGGCCAACGGCCGCCCCGGGCTCCACCACGTGTGGGCCCGGGTCTACAAGGACCTGTTCTGCCGCTACCGCACCATGCGGGGATTACGCCGTTCCCCGACGGGCCGGGTGGGACACCCACGGCCTGCCCGTCGAGGTCGAGGTGGAGACGCCAGCTGGGCATCACCGACAAGAGCCAGATCGAGGAGCAGGTGGGCATCGCCGAGTTCACCCGTCTGTGCCGGGAGTCGGTCCGCAACTACGTCGACGAGTGGAAGTCCCTCACCGAGCGGATCGGCTTCTGGGTCGACATCGACGCCGCCTACTGGACGTTCTCGCCCGAGTACGTCGAGTCGGTGTGGTGGAACCTGAAGAGCCTCTGGGACCAGGGCCTTCTCTACGAGGACATCAAGGTGGTGCCGTACTGTCCCCGGTGCGGTACCGCGCTGTCCAGCCACGAGCTGGGCCAGCCCGACGTCTACCGGCCGGTGGAGGACGAGTCGGCCTACGTGCGCCTCCCGCTCACCGACGAGGGCGAGGCGGCCGACCGGCTGCGGCGGGCGCTGGGCCGGGACACCCTGTCGGGGCTCTCGCTGGTGGCGTGGACCACCACACCCTGGACCCTCCTGTCCAACACCGGTGCCGCCGTCGGGCCCGACCTCGAGTACGCCCTGGTGGTCGGGGCCGAGGGCCCTCCGGGGACCTCCGGCGCGCCGGGCGGTGGGGGCGACATCGTGGCCGTGGACCTGGTCGAGTCGGTCTTCGGCCCGGGGGCGGTCATCGGGGGCCGCATGCCGGGACGGGACCTGGTCGGCCTGCACTACGAGCGTCCCTTCGGCGACCTGGACCCGGACCCCGGCCCGGCGGGCCGGCACGGCTGGCGGGTGGTGGACGGCGAGTTCGTCGAGGCCGACGAGGGGACGGGCATCGTCCACCTGGCCCCGGCCTTCGGCGAGGTGGACCGCCAGGTGGGTCGCCAGAACGACCTGCCCACCCTCAACCCGGTCGGGCCCGACGGGCGGTTCACCCGGGCCGTGCGGTGGCTGGAGGGCCAGAGCGTCCGGGACACCAACACCGCCGTCAACGACCGGCTGGAGGCGGCCGGGCGGCTGGTGAAGCGGGCCCCCTACCTCCACCCCTACCCCCACTGCTGGCGCTGCGGAACCGCCCTCATCTACTGGGGCAAGCCCAGCTGGTACGTCCGGACCTCGGAGCGGAAGGCCGACCTGGTGGCCCAGAACCAGACCATCGGCTGGCACCCCGAGCACATCCGGGACGGACGGATGGGGGAGTGGCTGGCCAACAACGTGGACTGGGCCCTGTCCCGGGACCGCTTCTGGGGGACGCCGCTCCCGGTCTGGCGGTGCGACGAGGGGCACGTCCGGTGCGTGGGCTCGCGGGCCGAGCTCTCCGAACTGGCCGGCCGGGACGTCTCCGACGTCGACCCCCACCGCCCGGCCATCGACGAGGTGACCATCCCCTGCGCGGAGTGCGAGCCGGGCCACTCGGTCATGCGCCGGGTGGAGCCGGTGATCGACGCCTGGTTCGACTCGGGCTCCATGCCGTCGGCCCAGTGGGGCTATCCCGGCGCTGCCGGGTTCGGAGCGACCAGTTCGTCTACCCGGCCGACTTCATCTGCGAGGCCATCGACCAGACCCGCGGCTGGTTCTACTCCCTGCTGGCCGTCAACACCCTGGTGCGTCAGGCCACCCCCTACCGCAACGTGCTCTGCCTGGGCCACATCGTTGACGCCGACGGCAAGAAGATGTCCAAGAGCATCGGGAACGTGATCGACCCGTGGGAGATCCTCGCCACCCGGGGGGCGGACCCGCTGCGCTGGTGGATGTTCTCCCAGGGATCGCCCGTGGACGCCGACCCGGGTCAGCTTCGAGGTCATCGACGCCTCCATGCGGGACACCCTGCTCACCCTCTGGAACACGTGGTCGTTCTTCACCACCTACGCCTCCCTCAACGAGTTCGAGCCCGGCCGACCCCGACATCCCCGCTCCCGCCGATCGCTCGGTCCTCGACCGGTGGATGCGGTCGCGCCTGGGCGCCACGGTGGCCACCACCACCGAGTCCCTCGACGGCTACGAGCCCTTCCCGGCGGCCACCGCCATCGCCGAGCTGGTCGACGACGTCTCCAACTGGTACGTCCGCCGCAGCCGCCGCCGGTTCTGGCGGACCGATCCCGATGCCGACCCGGCCGACTCGCTGGGCGCCCAGGCCACGTTGCACGAGGTGCTGGTGACCCTGGCCCGGCTGCTGGCCCCGATGACCCCGTTCGTGGCCGACCGGATGTGGCGCGACCTGACCGGCGCGGCCGAGGACGACTCGGTGCACCTGGCCGACTGGCCCGGGCGTCGAGCCGACCGCGCTCGACCCGGCCCTGGACGAGGGGATGGCCCTGGCCCGCCGCCTCTCCTCGCTGGGGCGGGCGGCCCGGGCCGAGGCCGGGGTCAAGGTGCGCCAGCCCCTGGCCCGGGCCCTGGTCTACCTCCCTCCGGGCAGTCCCGACCCCGCCGGCCGGTGTGGTCGAGGACGAGCTCAACGTCGACCGGGTGGAGGTGACCGACGAGCTCGGCGACGTGCTGGCCTACGAGCTGGTGCCCAACTACCGGCTGCTCGGTCCCCGGCTGGGCGCCGGGTCCAGGCGCTGCGCTCGGCCATGCGCTCGGTGGACGGCGTGGCCGCGGCCGCCGAGCTGGCCGCCGGTCGGCCGGTGGTGGTGCGAGCTCGAGGACGGCCCGGTCGAGCTGGTGGGCGACGAGGTCGAGCTCCGGGTGCAGGCCCAGTCCGGCTTCGCCGTGTCCCGGGACGGCGCCGAGGTGGTCGCCCTCGACCTGGCCCTCGACGACGACCTGCGCCTCCGGGGACTGGCCCGCGAGGTCATCCGCCACGTCCAGGACCTGCGCAAGGCCACCGGCCTCGAGGTCTCGGACTGGATCCACCTCCACCTGGTGGGCCTGGACGACCTCGAGCCGATGGTCGACTCGATCGCCCGCGAGGTGCTGGCCCGCACGGTCTCCGCCTCCCGGCCCGAGGGTGCCGGCCCGGGCACCGCCCTGCGACTCGAGGCCGGCGACACGGTCCGGGAGGCCACCGCCTGGGTGGTCAAGGCGTGAGCGTCGCGCCATGGCCCCGGTGAGCACGAGATGAGCGGGAGACGGTGAGCCCGCCCGCCGACGAGCAGTTCGTGCTGGCCGTCGACCTCGGCACCGGCGGGCCCAAGGTGGCGGTGGTGGCCGCCAACGGCCGGATCGTGGCCCACGCCACCGAGCCGGTGGCCCTCCATCTCCTCGAGGGGGGCGGGGCCGAACAGGACCCGGCCGAGTGGTGGTCGGCCATCACCGCGGCCTCCCGCCGGGCCGTCGGGGCGGCCGGCGTCCCGCCCGATGCCTTCGTCGGGGTGGGCTGCACGGCCCAGTGGTCGGGCACGGTGGCGGTGGGCGCCGACGGGGAGCCCCTGATGCCCGCGGTCATCTGGATGGACTCGCGGGGGAACAAGGCCATCCGCAAGGTGGCCGGCGGGCCGGTCAACGTCCTCGGGTACGACCCGCGCAAGATCGTCCGATGGGTGCAGGTGACCGGCGGGGCCCCGGGGCTCTCGGGCAAGGACCCGGTCGCCCACATCCTGTTCATCCGGGACGCCTTCCCCGACGTCTACCGGGCCACCGCCACCTTCCTCGAGCCCTGCGACTACCTCAACCTCAAGCTCACCGGCATCACCTCGGCCTCGTTCGACTCCATCGCCGCCCACTGGGTCACCGACAACCGGGACCATCGACCGGGTGACCTACGACGAGAAGCTGCTCGAGCTGACCGGGCTGGACCGGGCCAAGCTGCCCGAGCTGGTGCCACCGGGGACCATCATGGGCCACCTGCTGGCGGCGCCGGCCGCCGACCTGGGCATCCCGGCCGGCCTGCCGGTGGCCGTGGGCTCGGGCGACGTGCACTCGGCGGTGTTCGGCTCGGGGGCGGTGGCCGACTTCGCCGCCCATCTCTACATCGGCACCTCGTCGTGGATCTCCGGCCACGTCCCGTTCAAGAAGACCGCCCCGACCAGCAACGTGGCCTCCATCCCGGCCGCGCTGGCCGGCCGCTACCTGATCGTCGACGAGCACGAGACCGCCGGGGCCTGCCTGACCTTCCTGCGCGACAACCTGGGGCTCGCCGCGGACTTCGACGCCATGAACGCCATGGTCGACTCGGTGGAGCCCGGCAGCGGCCGGGTGCTGTTCACGCCCGTGGCTCAACGGTGAGCGATCGCCGGTGGACGACCACACCGTCCGGGGCGGCTTCCACAACCTCTCGCTGTCCACCACCCGGGCCCAGATGGTGCGGGCCGTCTTCGAAGGGGTGGCCTTCAACTCGAGGTGGCTGCTCGAGGCGGTGGAGAAGTTCGCCGGCCGGCGGCTGGACTCGCTGGCCTTCATCGGAGGCGGGGCCAACTCCGACCAGTGGGCCCAGATCCACGCCGACGTGCTCGGACGCGAGATCCGCCAGGTGGCCGACCCGGTGCTGGCCAACGTTCGGGGCGCCGCCCTGATCACCCTGCTGGCCCTGGGACGGGTCCGGTCCGGAGGAGATCCCGGCCATGGTGGAGATCCGCCGCACCTTCACCCCCGACCCGGCCACCGCCGCCGAGTACGAGGTGCTGTTCTCCGAGTTCGTGACCCTCTACAAGCAGACCAAGGGCATCTTCCGGCGGCTCAACCGGTTCTGAGGCCGCTGGACCGCTCGAACCGGCTGCCCAGACGTAGGGTCACGGCCCCAATTGTGATGAGTCAGGTGCCACGGGGGGCCGAGACGCCACGGGCCGAGGTTTCTGTTGTTTCTCCTGGGAACGTCCGGTAGTTTGCCTGGCGTGGGGGCGCTCTGGACAGGCGACATAACCATTCTGGGTGGGTGCGGCCATGTGGGCCTGCCGCTCGGGTTGGCGTTTGCGGACGCCGGGATGCGGGTGTCGCTCTACGACACCAACCTGGTCGCCGTCGACCGGGTTCGGTCGGGAAAGATGCCCCACCGGGAGCCCGGTGCGCCCGAGGTGCTGTCCCGGACCCTGGCGGCGGGCACCCTGACCGCCACCAGCGAGCCACAGGTGGTGGGGGCGTGCGAGCACTTGGTGGTCGTGGTCGGGACCCCGGTCGACGAGCACCTCAACCCCGACCCCCATGCGGTGGTGAGCGCCATCGAGGCGGTGGCGGACCACCTCACCGACGGTCAGCTCCTCATTCTGCGCAGCACGGTGTTCCCGGGGGTGACCAGGCTGGTGGAGCGCCTGATCGATCGGCTGGGACGGTCCATCGACGTGGCCTTCTGCCCCGAGCGGATCGCTGAGGGCCGGGCGATGGAGGAGCTCCACACCCTTCCCCAGATCGTGGCCGCTCGTACCGATCGTGCCTACGAGCGAGCCGCCTCGCTCTTCAGCCACCTCACCACGACCATCGTCCGTGTGGAGCCCGAGGAGGCGGAGCTGGCCAAGCTGTTCACCAACTCCTACCGGTACATCAAGTTCGCCGCGGCCAACCAGCTCTACATGATGGCCAATGACTTCGGGCTGGACTACGAGCGGATCCGGCAAGCGGTGATCGAGGACTATCCCAGGGCTGCGGACCTCCCCGGCCCCGGCTTTGCGGCCGGCCCATGCCTGTTGAAGGACACCATGCAGTTGGCGGCGTTCAACAACAACAACTTTGCGCTCGGTCAAGCCAGTATGCAGATCAACGAAGGGCTGCCCCTCTATCTCGTGTCGAGGCTGGCATTGAAGTACGACCTGGACTCGACCGTGGTCGGAATCCTCGGCATGGCCTTCAAGGGAGAGTCGGACGACAACCGCTCCAGCCTCTCCTACAAGCTGAAACGGGTGCTCAAGGTCCGGGCGGCGGGTGTGTTGACCACGGATCCCTTCGTCGCCGTCGACGAAGGTCTGACCCCTCTGGAACAGGTGCTGGAACGGGCCGACCTGATCGTGATCGGAGCGCCGCACGCGGTCTATGCGGATCTGCCCATCGAGCAACCGGTCGTGGACATCTGGAACCTTCGAGGCGACGGAGTGGTCATATGAAGCCGCGTGTGTCGGTGGTGGTCCCTGCCTACAACGAGGGGGTGGGTATCGAGGAGGTCTTGGTACGGCTGCTCGAAGCGGTACAGCTGCCCTCGGAGATCGTGGTCGTCGTCGACTCGCCGGACGACACCACCAATCCCTACGTCGAGAAGTTCGCGGCGTCGGATCCACGGGTGAGGCTCCTGGTGAATGACGTGGCCCCCGGCCCGGCCCGGGCCATCCGGTACGGAGCCGACCGCGCCGAGGCGGACGTGGTGGTGGTCACCATGGCCGACGGCTGTGACGATCCTCAACAGATCGACCAATTGGTCCGCCTCGTCGAACGCGGCGTTGTCGTAGCCGCCGCCTCTCGGTATTCGAGAGGCGGCCAGCAGGTCGGAGGGCCCTTTCTGAAGAGCTTGCTCTCGCGCATGGCGGGACTCTCGCTGTGGGCACTGGCCCACGTGGGCACCCGCGACGCCACCAACTCGTTCAAGGCCTATGACGTAGACTTCATCCGGACCGTGGGGATCTCTTCGGAGGCCGGGTTCGAGATCGGCATCGAGCTGGTGGCCAAGGCCAGGCGCGCCCGCATGCCCGTCGCCGAGCTCCCCACCATCTGGCTCGAACGTCACCAGGGCATGTCGAACTTCAAGCTGATGTCCTGGCTGCCCCACTACCTTCGGTGGTGGAGATTCGCATTCGGACCTCGTCTTCCGATCGAGGAGATCCGAGCCGCAGCTGACCGGAAGGGATCATGATGAGCAAGGTACTGGTAACTGGGTCTGCCGGCTTCATCGGTGGCTACGTCGTGAAGGAACTGCTCGATCGAGGTCACTCGGTCGTCGGAATCGACAACTACTCGAAGTACGGTCCCGTGAGGCGGTCCTACGACGACCATCCCTCCTACCGATTCATCGAGGCCGATGCCCGCGACGTGGAGCTACTGACCGCCGAGCTGTCCGAATGCGACCACTTCATCGCCGGAGCGGCTCTCATCGGGGGCATCTCGTACTTCCACACGTATGCCTACGATCTGTTGGCCACGAACGAGCGGATCACCGCGGCATCGTGCGATGCGGCCATCGCCGCCCACCGGAGTGGCGGCCTCCAGAAGGTGACCTACCTCAGCTCGTCCATGGTCTTCGAGTCGGCTGACTCGTGGCCGTCCTACGAGGGCCAGGAGCACGAGATCCCCCCACCCGTCTCCTCCTACGGCTTCCAAAAGCTCGCCGTGGAGTACTTCGCCCAGGCGGCCCTGGACCAGTACGGCCTTCCCTATACCATCGTGCGTCCGTTCAACTGTGTCGGGATCGGCGAGCGACGGGCGCTCGGAGACGTGGAGATCCTGAGCGGGAACGTGAGCTTGGCCATGAGCCACGTCGTTCCCGATCTGGTCCAAAAGGTCCTCAAGGGACAAGATCCGCTACACATCCTGGGCGATGGATCACAGATCCGGCACTACACCTACGGTGCCGACCTCGCCCAAGGCATCGTTGCGGCGATGGAGCATCCGGACGCGGTCAACGAGGACTTCAACCTGTCGACCAATCAATCGACCACGGTGCTCGAATTGGCCAGGGCCATCTGGTCGTTCATCAAAGGGCCCGATACTCCGTTCAACTGGGTGTCCGATCCACCCTTCGAGCACGATGTCAACCGCCGGGTTCCGGCGACCGACAAGGCCAAGCGGATCCTGGGCTTCGAGGCCACTACCGACCTCGAGAGCATCTTGGAGGAAGTGATCCCCTGGATCGAGAAGGCGGTCGCCGACGGGACGATCTGACGGTCCGGGTCAGTCCGGAGTCGTGCCCACGAACAGCAGGTCGAAGGCCAGCGTGTGGAGGGCCGTCCGCGACGAGGACCAGGCGCTGCGGCGATCCAGCCAGTAGCCCACGGTGGGGAAGATCTGGCGGACCCGGCGGCCTTTGAAGTGCAGTACGTGGAAGGTCAGGGCGGCGTAGTACTCGGCCAGGTAGCCGAGGGCCTCGAAGGTCCCCCCGAACACGATCACCTCACCGTGCTCGAAGCTGGCTGCGCCCAACTTCTCGAGGCCCTGGGCCGTGAAGCGCCAGTAGTCGTGCTCGTCGTGGCGGGGGACGGTCGAGGGCACGGAGAGGATCACCGTGCCCCCGGGCTTCAGCACCCGGGCGAACTCCCGGAGCACGGCGGCCGGTTCGGGCACGTGCTCGACCAGCTCCAGGGAGAGCACCATGTCCACCGACCCGTCGGCCAGCGGCAGGGACGAGGCGTCGGAGGCGAAGTCCACGTTGGGCAGGACCCGGAGGTCCGTAGCGAGGAAGCGGCCCGGGCAGGACGACTCGAATCGCCGGACCACGCCGCAACCCACGTTGACCACCAGAGCGTCTTCGGGCAGCCCGGCCAGCTTCTGGTCGATGAAGTCATCCCGGCGGGCGATGGCGTTGGTCCACCCGCCGGCGCGGCGGGCGCTGAGCGTGCCGTTCCCTCCTGCCCCGCCGGCCGCACCGGTGGTCTGGTCGACACTGATCGGTGTGGCCACCTGGATCGCTCCCCCCTGGACTCGAACGCGCCCCGACCGAGGGGTCCGGGCGCAGCCTGCATGGTAACCCGAGGACCCCGACGTGCTGCTCAGCCGGGGGTGGACCCTCGTCGCTCGAGGTCCCGATTGGCCGCGCTGACCACGGCGTGGAGCGAGGCCTCGAGGATGCTCGAGTCCATTCCCACGCCCCACCAGGTCGACCCGTCCGGGCCTTCCGCCTCCAGGTAGGCGACGGCCGAGGCCCCGCTGCCGGCGGTCAGGGCGTGCTGGTTGTAGTCCTTGACCTCGAAGTCGACTCCGAGGTCGGCTCGCAGCGCCCCGAGGAGGGCATCGATTGGTCCGTTGCCCTGGCCCATCACGGTGCGGGGCTCGCCATCGACCAGCAGCTGGGCGGTGACCGTGGTCCGTTGACCGCCGGTGGTCACCTCGCTCCCGATGAGGCGCATCCCGGCGTCGTCGGGCAGGTACGTGCGGGAGAAGACATCCCACATCTCCCCGGCCCGGATGACGGTGCCGCTGTCCTCGGTGACCGCCTGGACCTCCTTGGAGAACTCCACCTGGAGCCGGCGGGGGAGGTCGAGCCCGTGCTCGGTGTCCATCACATAGGCCACCCCACCCTTGCCGGACTGGCTGTTGACCTGAATGATCGCCTCATAGGTCCGGCCGGTGTGGCTCGGGTCGATGGGCAGGTAGGGGACCTCCCATCGGTCGTACTCGTCGCCCAGGGCGGCGAACCCCTTCTTGATGGCGTCCTGGTGCGAGCCGGAGAAGGCGGTGTAGACCAGGTCCCCGGCGTACGGATGGCGGGGATGCACGGGCATCCTGGTGGCGTACTCGGCCACCCGCCGGACCCGGTCGATGTCCCCGAAGTCGAGAGCCGGGTCGATGCCCTGGGAGAAGAGGTTCATGGCCAGGGTCACCACGTCCACGTTGCCGGTCCGCTCCCCATTGCCGAACAGGGTCCCCTCCACCCGGTCGGCCCCGGCCAGGACGGCCAGCTCGGCGGCGGCCACGGCGGTGCCCCGGTCGTTGTGGGGGTGAAGGCTGAGGACGATCGAGTCCCGGTGCCTGATGGTCCGACCGAACCACTCGATCACGTCGGCATAGACGTTGGGCCCGTACATCTCGACCGTGTTGGGCAGGTTGATGATGATGGGCCGCTCCGGCGTGGGCTGGATCACCTCCATCACCGCCTCGCAGATCTCCACCGCGAACTCCGGTTCGGTGCCGGTGAAGCTCTCCGGGGAGTACTCGTAACGAACGTCGGTGCCCGGCAGCGTGGACTCGTACTTCTTGCACAGCTGGGCGGCGTTCACCGCGATCTCGGTGATGCCGGTCCGGCTCAGGCCGAAGACCACCCGGCGCTGGAGCTCGGAGGTCGAGTTGTAGAAGTGGACGATGGCCCGCGGTGCGCCGACCAAGGACTCGAAGGTCCGCTCGATCAGCTCCTGGCGGCACTGGACCAGGACCTGGATGGTCACGTCGTCGGGAATCCGGCCCTCGTCGATGATCTGACGTTGGAAGTCGAAGTCGGTCTGGGAGGCCGACGGGAAGCCCACCTCGATCTCCTTGAAGCCGATGGCCACCAACGTCTCGAACAGGCGCAGCTTCCGTTCCGGGTCCATAGGGTCGACCAGGGCCTGGTTCCCGTCACGCAGGTCGACGCTGGCCCAACGCGGGGCCCGGGTGATGTCCCGATCGGGCCACGTCCGATCGGGGAGGGTCAGCGGACGGTAGGGACGGTAGAGATGGAAGGGCATCGGGGAGACGTCGCACGGCATGGCCAGCGGCGCGGACGGCACGTCCCCACGGGCGACGGTGGTCGGCGGGTGGTCGGTTGGGCTACTCACGGCGCTGCTCCCTTGCTGCGTGGTGTCGTGTCTGGCGGTGGTGCTGATGGTCGGGCTCCGGGGTGGCCGTTCCCGGCCAACAAAAAACCCCCTGGCCGTTCCGGCTCAGGAGGTTGCGGGCGAACGCGATGTGGCGCTCGCCGTCAGGTAAGAAGGAGTTCCGAGATCGAGGTGCTGGACATGTTGCTCTCCATGGTGGCAGGGCCCTACCGGTTCGTCAAGGACCGGGGAGGGGCGGTGCCGGCCACCACGGCGCGACCGGCCTCGACCACTGCTACCCGCTGCGACCGTAGTGCCGACAGGTGGGGCCCACCGGCCCGAACGGCCCGATAGCCCGCCACGGCACCCCCCACCCGACGGATCCGCTCGGCCACGCGGACGGCCAGGTAGCCGCACGTGGGCGCACCGGCCGCGGCCAGCAGCCCCCATCCGGCTCCGAACCGGGACCCCACCACCACGCCGATGGCCAGGTACAGGGTGGTGTAGACGAAGAAGGAGCCCAGCAGCTTGATGGTGGCCCGCATCCCGACGTTGTCCGGGACGCGGCCGGCCAGGTCGACGAGGCCGTAGGGGACGGCGTGGATGACCACCCCGGCGGCGGCGAACGGAAGGGCGGCGGCCACCTTGACCAGCGCCCGGGCCAGATCCCATCGGAGGCGCCCCGACCCGTACTCCGCGGCCACCTGGGCGTCGGTGAGGCCCAGGAGATCGAGACGGCGCTGGTAGGCGGTCATGGCGGTCCGCGCCCGCGTCAGAGCGTCCCTGCCCTCGGGGGCGAGCCGTGCCTCGGCCAGGGCCTCGACGACCGACCTTCGGTCCTCCAGGGTCACCTCCCCAGGCAGCACGGTGGCCGGCCGGACCATGACCTCGGCCAGGCCGGCCAGTTCGGCGGCGTCGGCCCACGAGTCGTACTCCGTGCCGTCCCGGCGCAGCCGCTCGGTCAGCTCCACGGTGAGGGCTCGCACGGCTCGGGCCGGGTCGTGGCGGTATGCCTCGACCCGGGGTTGCACCGGCGCCGGCACCCCCACCCGGACCAAGGCTCTGGAGCGGAACCGCTGTTTGTCGTCGTAGACGAGGGTCACGGTCACCGTCTCGACGTCGACCACCCGGTCATCGGCGGCCTCGAGGGCGATTCGCGCCGCCCCGGTGCGAAGTGGCTGCAGGGTGGGCAAGTCGTGACTGATTCCTTCGGGGAAGATCGCCACCATGCCCCCGCCGGCCAGCAGTCGGTGACAGCGGGCGAAGGCGCGGCGGTTGCCCTCCGGGGACCCGCCGTCCTGGGCACGATGGACCGGCACCACCCCGCCCACCCGGAGGAAGGGCCAGAGGAGGGGATTGCGGAAGAGAGTGGACTTCCCGAGGAAGCGGGGGTAGCGGGGAAGGGCGGCCATCAACAGCAGTCCGTCGACCAGCCCGTTGCGGTGGTCGGCTACCACCACCGTGGGGCGGACCGTGTCGAGCCGCTCACCGTGCTCCACCTCCACCTCCCGGAAGAAGGTCCGGGTGAGCACCCGGGCCAGGCCGCGCATGGCCCGGTCACAGGCGGCGCGACTTCCTCCCGGGGTCGGCCCGGGGGTCCGGGCGAGCGCTTCGGCGGTGTGCTCCATACCGGTACTTCGTGGCCGGGACCCCGGTTGGTTGACCGGTCGGGCGCCTACCCCTGCGGCCAGCGGCGGCCCTTGGCCCGGGCAACCTCCGAGGCCAGCGCCTCGAGCCGGGCGTGTCCGTACTGGCGGTCCGGCTCGAGGTAGTTGCCCTCCGCCCACTCGTTCCACGACTTGATCATCAGGATCTGCTGGTCGACCTCGAGGTCGGCGACGAGTTCCAGGGCTCGTCGGACCTGGGCCCCGAAGCGTTCGGGGGTGGGCTCGAGGGCCAGAACCCCGCCCCGTCCCGAACGGGGCGTGTTGTCCCAGTTCGGGTACACACACGGGAAGACCGGTCCGGCCAGGTCGGTGGGAGGCTCCGGAAGGGTCTCACTGTACGGGTATCGCTTCGGTCCGCGCATCAGTCCGCGGGCCATCATCCGCTCCCGCAGGCGCGAGCCTCGGTCCTCGCCGAAGGGGAACTGGTACCAAACGGCCGCATCGAACCCGTCCTCGTGGTGGGTCGGATAGGCGGACTCCCCGAGCCCGGCCACCAGGTAGAGGCCATCGAATCCGGCCTCGCGGGCCATCTTCTGCCATCGCTCGACGAACTCGGCCGGCTCCGGCAGATCGGCCGGCTTGTAGATGAACAGCAGCGGTCGCCCGTCGATCCGGATGTACCGGTCGTCCTCGAACGCCTTCCGCAGGTAGGCGAAGTGCCTGCTCTCGTCCCGGACCCCCGGATAGGTCTGCTCGACCAGGATCCGGTTGGGTGCCCCGTGCCAGATGCCCGACCAGGTCTGGTTGGCCCAGGCCAGGCAGAAGGGGAAGTCGGGCGATCCGGACTCCAAGGTGTCCTCGAAGGGTCGCTCGAGCAGCCTTCGCCCTGCGAACCAATAGTGCCAGTAGCAAAAGCCGGTCACCCCGTGCTGCCGGGCCAGCTCCGCCTGGGCCTCTCGGACCTCCGGCACCCGGAGGTCGTAGAAGCCGAGGTCAGCTGGAAGATGGGGCTGGATGTGCCCCCAGAAGAGCGGACGGGCCTTGGTGACGTTGGTCCATTCCGTGAACCCCGGTCCCCACCACTCGTCGTTCTCGGGGATGGGGTGGAACTGCGGGAGATAGTGCGCGATGACCTGCAGCGTCGGAGCCGTCCTCGAGGGCCGCGCCCGAACGGCGGGCCGGACGGCCATCCCGGGGCCGGCCACGTCCCGGGCAATCTCTTTGACCCTGGTCCTGGCGGCGCTGGACGCGTAGTGCTCGGTGTACCTCCGCTCGGCCGAGTCGACGACCCGACGATGCAGCGTCGGGGACGAGCGGAGCCGGTAGATGGCGTCGGCGAACTCCTCGGGCCGGTCGGCGATCAGCAGGTGCTCCCGGTGCTCGACGTCGAGTCCCTCTGCCCCGATGGTGGTGGAGACGACCGGCACCCGGTGGGCGAACGCCTCGAGGATCTTGAGACGGGTCCCGCTGCCGAATCGGACCGGGACCACCACGACATCGGCCCGGGCCAGTTCGGCCGTCATGTCGGGCACCCGACCCACCACGGTGATGTCGGGCGGGTCGTGGAGGGCCTCGACCGGTGGGGTGGAGTGGCCGACGAGCCTGATCCGTGCTCCCGGCAGCTGTCGGCGGATCAGCGGAGCGATCTCCTTGGCCAGCCACTTCGCCCCGTCGACGTTCGGTTCGTAGTCGAAGGTCGCCGGGAGCAGGATCACCGGCGGATCACCCTTCCGCTCCCGACCCACCGGACGGAAGGGCTTCTGGTAGGAGTTGACCACCACTTCGGCGTTGGGGACGGCGATCCGTTCCACGTCGACATCGGAGCAGAGCAACACCCGGTCCACCTCGCCGGCGATCGACCTCTGGATCCGGGTCCAGTCCCCGGCGTTGACCTCGGCCTCCCTGGCCGAGGCGGATCGACGGAGTCGCTCACGCATGCTGGTCGCCGGCGCCCTCCGGATCATCGCGGCGCGCTGGTACTCCTTCACGTCCTCGAGATCGATGAAGTCGACGACCGTCGGGTCCAGGTGGGGCCGCCCGAGCCACTCGTAGGCTCGAGCCGAACCGAACCACACCAGGTCGTAGCGATACTCGACCAGGCTGGCGAAGTCGGTGCGAGGCCCGGGGTCGGCGGCACGGCTGGCGATCTGGGTCGGGACACCTCGCTCGAGCATCCACCGGGCCCGCCACCGCAGCCACCCCGCCACGGGGTACGCCGTGGTCACGAGCCTGTGAGACGGGGACACCGGCGAGGGACCACCGGTTCGGGCTTGCGTCGGTCGTGGAAGACGAACAGGTCCAACTCGCCCAGTTCGGCCAGTGCCTCGACCGAGTTGGCGACGCGCATCAACCCGCCGTTGGTGGCCGGCCACGGGAAGAACTCCACCACGGCGAGCGTCCTCACCGGACGGTCACTGGATTCCCGCGTGACGACCCCACTCCAGTCCCCCCGTCCCCGGCCGCTTCATTGCGCCCAAAATGTAGCATCGGCACAGCATGGCCCAGCCGCTTCGCCCACGGTGTGTCCTGGTGGGGTCGCTGACGGGGCCGGTCCACTCGGTGGTCCAGCCCCTGGAGTCCACGGGGTCAGGCGTTCCGGTGACCGGTGGGACCGGTCGGCCGCCTGGGGGACTCTCCCTGGCGGGCACCGCGGTCGGCCCCCGGTGCGTCGCCGGCCTGACCGTCGCCGTCGGCACCCGATCGGCATCGGACCTCTCGGTCCGGGACTCCACGGCCACGGACCGAGGTCAGCCGGCATCGGCCCCTCGGGGTCGGGTCCCGGTCCTCGACCCCCGACGCTTCACGAACCGTTCGGGCCGGGGCTGTCGAACCGAGCGACGGGGTTCCGTCGACGCCAGGATCTCCTGGTGGAACGGCGGACCGGACCTCGGCGGGCCAACCGCGTCGACCGGGTGTTCAGAGATCTGCAGGTGCTACTGTCCGATGCCGATGGGCCTACTGGACGACGTTCGACGCGCCGCTTCGAATCCGGCGGAGGCTGACTACGACCAGCTCGTGGCCTGGTGCCGTGACCAACCCCCGGCCGGCGACCACACGGGGGGCGAGGACTTCGCGTGGACCCGGAGGGGAGTGGTACCGAGATCCCTGGAATGGATGTGGCAACTCCGCCACGGGAGGCCCTCGGCGCTCCAGCGTGCCAACCGACGGTACGACGTGCTCACCGTGGAGACGATGAGACGGGCACTGCGCCCCGATTCCAACTGCGTGGACATCGGCGCGGCGACGGGTGAGATCCTCAGGTTCATGCGAGTTCTCGCCCCCGACGGGCATCACCATGCCTTTGAGCCCATTCCGTTCCAGGCCGCCGAGCTGCGGTCACGGTTTCCCGATGTCGAGGTCCACGAGCTGGCCCTGTCCGACCAGGGCGGGGAGGTCGATTTCTTCGTGGTCAAGGACGACCCCTGCATCAGCGCCCTCCGTGATCCCGAGAACATCCGCCGTCTGGTCGGAGACACCCGGATCTCGGACTGGGACGGGCAGATCCGCACGATACGAGTCTCCTCCCGGCGCCTCGATGACGAGTTGGAGGGCCGCGGGCCGATCGACTTCGTGAAGATCGATGTCGAGGGGGCCGAACTGGCCGTGCTCCGGGGCGCTCTACGCACCCTTGACGAGCACAAGCCCACCGTCGTGTTCGAATACAGCGGAGAGAGTGTCGAGAGGCTGTACGGCACCACGAACGTGTTGGACACTCTCGGTGAGGTCGGACTCTGCGTCTACTCGTTGGAGGGGTGGATCGCCGGCGATCCACCCATCAGACCAACGGAGTTCCCCAACAAGGACCCCGACAGCGGGTTTTGGAACTGGATGTACGTCGCACACCCACCGCGCTGAGCCATCAGGGCACGCGTCGGAACCGCCGACGGGGTCGACGGGTCGTCCTAGATCCGCTCGAAGTTGCGGGCCAACTCCCAGTCGGTGACCACCCGGTTGGCCGCCGCCCACTCCTGCCGGGCCGTGTTGAGCAGGTGATGGTGGACGTCGGCTCCGAAGGCCTCGGCGGCCACCTCACTGTCGTCCAGCCGGTCGATGGCCTCGGCCAAGGGTGGTCGGGATGCGTGGGAGCCCAGGGGTCCTGTAGGCGTTGCCGGCGAAGGCCGGCTCCAGCTCCAGCTCGTGCTCGATGCCCCACAGTCCACCGGCGATGGCCGCGGCCAGGGCCAGGTACGGGTTCACGTCGGCCCCCGGGATCCGGCTCTCCACCCGCCGACCGGCACCGCTGGCCCACGGCCCGGAACCCGCAGGTGCGGTTGTCCTCGCCCCACACCCGGGCGGTCGGGGCCCACGAGTCGGGCACGTACCGCCGGTAGGAGTTCACGTAGGGGGCGAAGCACCAGGCCAGCTGGTCGGCGGCGAAGAGCTGGCCGGCCACGAACCGGGCACCGATGGCCGAGTACCCCGACGCGGGAGTCCTCGCCCTCGGCCGGCGCCATCAGGGCGGTGTCGTTCTCGGCGTCCCACAGGCTGGTGTGGATATGGCACGAGGAGCCGGCGGTGTCCATCGACCACTTGGCCATGAACGTGGCGGCCCGCCCGAATCCCGAGGCGATCTCCTTCACCCCGTTCTTGAACACCAGATGGCGGTCGGCCACTTCGAGGGCGCCCCCGTAGGTGATGTTGATCTCGTGCTGGCCGATGCCCGCCTCCCCCTTGGAGAACTCGATGGGGATCCCGGCTTCGACCATCTGGTTGCGGATCTTCCCGATGATGTACTCCTCGCGGGACGTCTGGAGCAGCTGGTAGTCCTCGATGGTGTCGGCGTGGGGGACCAGGTCCTGCCAGTGCTTGCCGGCGGCCTCGGCGAAGGAGTCGAGGAAGAGGTAGAACTCCAGCTCGGTGGCGCACTTGACCTCGAGGCCGTGGCTGGCGGCCCGCTCCAGCTGGCGGCGCAGGATCTGGCGGGGCGAGACCTCGCACCGGCTCGCCGTCCATGGTCAGGAGGTCGCAGAGCACCAGGGCGCTTCCCGGCAGCCACGGCAGGGGCCGGACCGTCTGGGGGTCGATGACGGCGTTGAGGTCGCCGTAGCCGGTCTCCCAGTTGGCGAACCGGTAGCCGGGCAGCGGCTCCATGTCGACGTCGCACGCCATCAGGTAGTCGCACACCTCGATCCCGTGATGGATCACGTGGTCCAGGAAGAACGAGCCGGTGACCCGCTTGCCGACCGGTCGGCCCTGGAGGTCGGGGAAGGCCACCACCACGGTGTCGATGTCGCCCGACTGGATCTGATGGGGGAGCGTCTCGAGGGTCAGCATCGCATGCACTCTGGCCCAGAGCCGCGCCGGCGTCCAGCCCTACTCGGGGGTCACGTAGGCGGCGGTGATGCCTCCGTCGACCACCAGGGCCGACCCGGTGACGAACGAGGAGTCGTCGGAGGCCAGGAACAGAGCCGCCTTGGCGATCTCCTCGGGCCGACCGAACCGACCGATGGGAATGTGCACCAGGCGGCGCTGGCGGCGCTCGGGGTCGGCGAGGAGCTCGGCCAGCAGTGGGGTCTCGATGGGTCCCGGGCAGATGGAGTTGGCCCGGATCCCCCGCCGGGCGTACTCCACGGCCAACTCCCGGGTCATGGCCAGCACCCCGCCCTTGGAGGCGGTGTAGGCGATCTGGGCGGTGGCCGCGCCCACCAGGGCCACGAACGAGGCCACGTTCACGATGGAACCGCCGCCCGAGTCGAGCATGGCCGGCACCGCCGCCCGGCAGCCCAGCCACACGCCCTTCAGGTTGACCTCCATCACCTTCTGCCAGGTCTCCGGCGGGGTGTCGAGGATCCCGCCGTCGTCGTCGGGGAAGATCCCGGCATTGTTGAACAAGACGTGAAGGCCGCCGTAGGTGGTGACCGCCCGGTCCACCATGGCGGCCACCTGGGCCTCGTCGGACACGTCGACGGTCACCGCGGTGGCGGTCCCGCCCGCCGCGACGATCTCGGCGGCCGCCGCCTCGGCCTGGTCGGCGGCCACGTCGGCCACCACCACCCGGGCCCCCTCGGCGGCGAAGAGCGAGGCGGCCACCCGGCCGATGCCGCTGCCGGCCCCGGTGATCACGGCAACCTTGCCGTCCAGTCGTGCCATCGCCGTCTCCTCTCGGACCTGGTGCCCGTCCTCGGTGCTGTCGTCGGGAGGGTGCGGGAGGCTGACGCCGGGCGCGGGCCCTCGGCTGCGCACCTTACCGGCGGGCGGTGACGGCGGTGGGATACTGCAGTCCGTGCCGTCCGAGCCCAAGCCTCCCGCCGGTGCCCGACCGCTCATCGGGGTCACCATGTACCGCCAGACCACCTCGTGGTGGTCGTGGGAGCGCGACGCCGCCCTGGTGCCCGGGGCCTACCTCGACGTGGTCGAGGAGTCGGGGGGCGAGGCCCTGCTGCTCCCTCCCGTCCGGGGAGAGGGGGAGGACCGGTCGACGCCGGCCGCTACGAGCGGGTGGCCTCGGTCCTCGACGGCCTGGTCCTCATCGGCGGCGGGGACGTCGACGCCGCCCGCTACGGCGCCGATCCCGACCCGCGCAACGGCGGCACCAGCGGCGAACGCGACGAGCTCGAACTGGGCCTGCTGGGCGCGGCCCTAGAGCGGGACCTGCCCCTCCTGGCCATCTGCCGGGGGATGCAGGTGCTCAACGTGCACCTGGGAGGCGACTTGGTCCAGCAGCTCCCCGACCGCCTGCGGACCACCGCTCACCAGCCCCGGCCCGGCGCCTTCGGACCGGTCGCCGTGGCCACCGAGGAGGGGAGCGCGGTGCGCCGCCTGCTCGGGGCCCGGGCCGAGGTCCTGTGCAGCCACCACCAGGCCCTCGGTCGGTTGGGCGCGGGCCTGGTGGTCACCGCCCGGAGCGAGGACGGGGTGGTCGAGGCCGTGGAGCTGCCCGGGTACCGGTTCGTGGTCGGCGTCCAGTGGCATCCCGAGGAGACCGGCGACAACCGTCTGTTCGAGGCCCTGGTGGGCGAGGCCGCCGCCCGCAAGCAGGAGATCGCCACCGAGGAGCGCGTATGAGTGACACCACCACCGTGGTCAACCCGGCCACCGAAGCGGCCATCGCCGAGCTGCCCCTCGGCGGGGTGGAGCGAGGCGGACGAGGCGGTGGCCCGGTCGCTGGCCGCCGGACCGGCCTGGCGGGCCGTCGCCCCGGCCGACCGGGCCCGGTTGCTGCGCCGGTTCGCCGCCGAGGTCGAGGAGCACGGCGAGGAGCTGGCCCAGCTGGAGACGGCCAACGTGGGCAAGGCCATCGGCGACAGCCGCGACGAGGTGGGCATGGTGGCCGAGGTGCTCTATTTCTACGCCGGGTGCGGTGGACAAGCACCGGGGGGCAACGGTGCCGGTGGCCGGCGGCGTGGACATGACCTTCCACGAGCCGCTCGGCGTGGTGGCGGCCATCGTCCCGTGGAACTTCCCCATGGCCATCACCTCCTGGAAGGTGGGCCCGGCCCTGGCCACCGGCAACACCATCGTGGTCAAGCCGGCCGAGATCACCCCGCTGACTCGCGCTGCGGCTGGCCGAGCTGGCCCTCGAGGCCGGCATCCCCGAGGGCGTGCTCCAGGTGGTGGTGGGCCAGGGGTCGGTGGTGGGGACCCGGCTGGTCGAGCACCCCGACGTGGCCAAGGTGGCCTTCACCGGATCGACCGAGGTGGGCCGGGAGGTGATGTCGCCGGGCCTCGGGCACCATCAAGCGGGTCACCCTGGAGCTGGGCGGGAAGTCGGCCTCGGTGATCTTCGCCGACGCCGATCTCGAGCGGGCGGCGGCGGCCACCCCGGGCGGCGTCTTCGCCAATGCCGGCCAGGACTGCTGCGCCCGCAGCCGGGTGCTGGTCCAGCGCGCGCGTCCTCGACCGGCTTCCTCGAGCTGCTGGCCGACGCGCGTGGCCAGGTGGACGGTCGGCGATCCCGACCGACCCCGCCGTCAAGATGGGACCCCTGGTCACCGCGGCCCACCGACGGGTGGTCGAGGGCTTCCTGGCCCCGGGGATGGGTGCACCGGGAGGCGGGGCGGTGGAGGCCTTCGCCGCCGGAGCCGTCCCCGACGGCCCCGGCTTCTGGTTCCCGCCCACGGTGGTGGCCCCGGCCGATCCCGGCTGGCGCATGGCCCGCGAGGAGATCTTCGGACCGGTGGTGGCGGTCATCCCCTTCGAGGACGAGGAGGACGCCGTCCGGTTGGCCAACGACACCCCCTACGGGCTGTCCGGCTCGATCTGGACCCGCGACGGGGCCCGGGCCCTGCGGATGGCCCGGGCCGTCCAGTCCGGCAACCTCTCGGTCAACTCGCACAGCTCGGTGCGGGTGCAGACCAGCTTCGGCGGGATGAAGCAGTCGGGCTTCGGGCGGGAGCTCGGCCTCGAGGCGCTGGCCTCCTACAGCGACGTGAAGAACGTCTTCGTCTCCACCGACGGGTGAGCCCAGCCCCGTCCGACCTTCGTCCCGCAGACCTGGTCGCCGTGATCACCGGGGCCAGCCGGGGTCTGGGGGCCGGGATGGCCGGGGCGATGGCCGCCCAGGGGGTCCGGCTGGGCCTTTGTGCCCGCACCCGGCCCGATCCTCCCGAGGCGGCCGAGTCGCTCACCGCATCCGTGGACGTCACCGACGCCGACGCCGTCGAGCGGTTCGCTGCCGAGGTGGTCGGGCGGTTCGGCCGGATCGACCTGTGGGTCAACAACGCCGGCCGGCTGGACCCCATCGGTCCGCTGGTCGACGCCGACCCGGCGGCCCTCCGCAGCCAGCTGGAGGTCAACGTGCTCGGGGTGCTGCACGGATCGGCCACCTTCGCCCGACACGTGCGGGCCCGGCCCGGCGGCGGCGTGCTGGTCAACGTGTCGTCCGGGGCGGCCACCCGGCCCTACGAGGGGTGGGCGGCCTACGGGGCGTCGAAGGCCGCGGTCGAGATGGTCTCCGAGGTCGTGGCCCGTGAGGAGCGGGGGAGCGGCCTGGCCGCCTACGCCGTCTCCCCGGGGATGGTCGACACCGACATGCAGGCGCTCATCCGGTCGACCCCGGCCGGGGACTTCCCGGCGGTCGGGCGGTTCCTGCAGGCCCATCGGGACGGAGCCTTCAATTCACCCGGGTGGGTGGCGCGCTATGTGCTCGAGCTGGTGGTCGCCGCCGGCGGCTCCGATGGAATCGTGCCGTCCGGTCAGGACCCCCTGGTGGTGCGCCGGCGGGTGCCCGACCAGGGGTGAGTGTCGGGCAGCCCCGCGGCCTGCATTAGTTTCCACCCATGGCCACTACCACGCTGTCGCCCCCGGAACCGCCGGAGGAACGGTCCCCGTCCCAGTCGGCCGAGGAGAGTGCGCTGGCCCGGATTGCCGGCTGGTGCCACGACCATCGGTGGTGGGTGCTCATCCTGTGGCTGGTGGCGCTGGTGGGGAGCAACGTCGTGGCCCAGGCGGCCGGCAGCAACTTCTCCAACAATCTCACCGGGGGCAAGCAGCCGGTGCAGCAGATCCTGGACCGGGCCTTCCCCAACCAGAAGGGGAGCCCCAACCAAGTGGTCATCTCCACGACCGGACCGGTCACCGCGGCGTCGGTGCAGAACCAGACGGCCAAGATGGTGGCCGCCCTCACCCCATTGGCCCATGTGTCAGAAGTGGTCAGTCCGTTCACCGCCGCCGGGGCCCACCAGATCTCCGCCGACGGCCACATCGCCTACGTACAGGTGGTCTTCGACCAGCAGGCCGGCGACCTCCCCCAGGCCGCCATCAACCAGGTAGTGACCACGGCCCAGTCCTTCGCCGCGCCCGGCTACCACGTGGCCCTGGGCGGGCAGGCCATCAGCCTGGTGGCCGGGGCCAAGCCCGGGTCCAGCGAGGGCATCGGCATCCTGGCCGCCATCATCATCATGCTCCTGGCCTTCGGCTCGGTGGTGGCCATGGGCCTCCCCATCATGACCGCCCTGTTCGGCATCGCCATCGCCTTCGCCGTGCTCGACCTGCTGTCCCATGTCATCACCACACCCACCTTCGCCCCCGAGATCATGGCCATGATCGGGCTCGGGGTGGGCATCGACTACGCCCTGTTCATCGTGACCCGCTACCGACAGGGCCTGGCCGAGGGCCGCGACCCCCGTCAGGCCGCCGCCGTCTCGTTGGCCACCTCGGGCCGATCGGTGGTGTTCGCCGGCACGACGGTGATCCTCTCCCTGCTGGGCCTGTTCATCCTGCAGCTGCCGTTCATGCGCGGCCTGGCCGTCGGGGCCATCTCCGCTGTGGTCCTGGTCATGCTGGCCGCCACCACCCTCCTGCCGGCCATGCTCGGCTTCTCGGGCCGGGCCATCGACAAGCTGCACGTCCCCGGCCTCCTCCAGAGCGCCGCCGAACCGTCCGAGCGCGGCTTCTGGTACCGGTGGAGCCGGACCGTGCAGCGCCACCCGGTGGTGGCCGGGACGGCGGCTCTGGCGGTGCTGGTCCTCCTGATCCTGCCCTTCTTCTCGATGCGGCTGGCCTTCACCGATTCCGGCAACGACCCGCCGTCGAGCACCACCCGGCAGGCCTTCGACGCCCTGGCCACCGGCTTCGGGCCCGGGTTCAACGGGCCGCTGATCATCGCCGCCTCCGTGCCCGAGGGGCAGCGGTCCGCGGTCGAGACGCTGCAGGGCAAGGTGGCGGCCACCCCCGGCGTGGCCTTCGCCACGCCGGCCCAGTTCAGCGCCTCCGGCCACGATGCGGTGATCATCGCCTACCCGACCACGACGCCGCAGTCGGCCAAGACCGAGGCCATCGTCCACACTCTGCGTGACGACGTCATCCCGGCCGCCACCGCCGGAACCGGGGTGGTCGGCTATGTGGGGGGTGAGACGGCGGGCTCGGTGGATGCCTCGTCCTACCTGTCGTCCCGGCTGGTGTGGGTCATCGGGACCGTGTTGCTGCTGTCCTTCCTCCTGTTGATGGCGGTGTTCCGGTCGCTGGCCATCCCGGTGAAGGCGGTGGTGGTCAACCTGCTGTCGGTGGGGGCCGCCTACGGGGTCATCGTGGCCGTCTTCCAATGGGGATGGCTGGGCGGTCTGATCGGCATCGGGGCCACCGGCCCGATCGACCCGTGGATCCCGCTGATGATGTTCACCATCCTGTTCGGGCTGTCCATGGACTACGAGGTGTTCCTGCTGTCGCGGATACGGGAGGAGTGGCGGCGGACCGGCGACAACTCCACCGCGGTGGCCGACGGACTGGCCAAGACGGCCCGGGTCATCACCGCCGCCGCCGCCATCATGATCTGCGTGTTCGGGTCGTTCGTGATCGGCGACCCGCTCCACGTGCTCAAGGTGTTCGGCCTCGGACTGGCCGCCGCCATCTTCATCGATGCCACCCTGGTCCGGATGGTCCTGGTCCCGTCGGTCATGGAGCTCTTGGGCAGGGCCAACTGGTGGATGCCGTCGTGGCTCGACCGGATAGTCCCCACCCTCGGGGTGGAGGTCGACGTGGCCCCGGCCGACGGCCCCGGCGCGGCCGCGGAGAGCTGACCGCCGCCTCGTCCGACGGGGCCCGATCCGCACCGCCCCGGCGGGCGGTGCGACGGTTTCAGCTGCCGGTCAGCGTGGCGGCCGGTCGTGGAGTCGGGACCGGGCTCGTAGGCGATTCGGCTGTCTCTGACGGTGCCGGGGAGCGAGAACGATCCAGTCGGACGATCCACCACCCGTAGAGGCCGGTGGCCAGCGCGGCGAAGACGAGGAGTACCACTGCCGGGATCGGGGGCGCCCAGATGCCCCGGCCCCGGGCCAGGGGGTCGAGGCCGCCGTGCAGTCCCGCCGTATACCGGTGGAGGGCAGAGAAGAAGCAGATGAACTGGCAGAAGGCGACGGTGCTGGCCGTGCCGACGATCATGATGCGGATGTGGGATGACTGAATCGTCTTGCGGCGTCCCGAAATGGCGGCCGCCACCAGTGGAACGCCGAGATAGAGGGGGAGCGTGTAACGGGACTGCCAGACGTCGTTGTGGATCTGCAGCGCGTTCTTGATGTCGATGGCCATGGGCACGATCAGGGCGGCGACCAGAACTCCGACCAGAACGGCCGCATGACCGCGCCGTGACGTGGCGAACGAGAGCCACAGCAGTCCGATGATGGCGGCACCGATCAGGAACACGGCCAGGAACGGGGCCGGGGTGTCCAACCATCCGAAGTCACCGATGATCTGCGTGACATAGCCGGTCGAATGAGAGCCGAAGAGATCGGCGACCGAGAGAATGGTGGAGTGAGCCGGTAGGGGGATGCCCGAGGGTGTGATGGCCGACGCTTGGGCCAGCACGATGTAGGCGGTGGCGACGATGCCGGTCACCACGACGCAAGCGGCGGCGATCTGTACGGCCCGCTGGCGGATCAGCTCCCAGCACCGGCGCGGCTCCAGTGCCACGAGGGTGACGGCGATGAGCAGGAGCCACAGCGGTGATAGGCCCCGGGTCGATTCGAGGATGCAGCCGCTGACAGCAAAGGCCACCAGCAGTCGTGTCGGAGGTGCTGAGGCGCGTTCCAAGACGAGCACGAGGCCGGTCGTCCATGCGGCGATACTGGCCGAGACCTCCAATCCGCTCGGATTGATCACGCTGCCCAGGAAGATCACCATCGGGGTCGCAGCCAGAGCGATGCCCCCGATCAGGATGCGCGACCGGGACAACGTGGCGGCGATGGTGAGGGCTAGTCCCAGGAGCAGCGCCGACGCCAGCGCCGACAGGGTCCTCATGAAATAGATTCCCCCGCCGGAGTGAAGGTAGCGCGACGGAAGTCCGGTGATCAGGTAGTAGAGGGGCGGGTACCTCCCGACGTAGGTCGTGGTGGCCACCAGACGGTCCGAGGTCCCCGCGGCCGGTGCGCATGCCGCAGACCTCTTCGGATGATGGCGGTAACAGAGGGCCAGGTCGGCATCTTGGGCGTAGGCGGCAGGAACCAGGACGGTCATCACCGCCCGGCCCTCGTGGCCCACCCGGGTCTCGAGCTGGTGGCCCGTCGGCTGGCCCAGGAATTCGCCCCGGGCCACGGCGGCCGCCTTGACGATCTGGGTCGGTTCGTCGGAGGCGGCCCCCAGGGGAGTGGCGAAACTCCAGGCGACCATCAGGGCGAAGAGCACCAGCGCCGAGAGGAGCCAGCACGTGGAGAACCTGAGGTTCGCTGCCCGCCCGGACTCCATCGCGTCACTATAGGCAGAGGCCCCCTGGTGATCCACCGGCAACGTGCGTCCTGGTCCACCGTCGTGTTGGCGGGAGCCCACCCATGGCTGTGTCGTGGGGAGCCGGTCACCCGGCGTGGGCGGTGCACCTGGTGACCGAGTCGGGTGAGATCGATGGTCTCGGGCCGCCACGGCCCTGGACCCCACGGAAGGGGGCCGGCTGGCTCCGGCCCGTGACAAAGCCCGGTAACGTTGGATGCATGTCAGCGCGCTCCCGCAAGATCGCCAAGCCGGCTGCCGGAATCGGCGTGCTCGTCACCATGGCCAGCATCTGGTGGTTCGCCTTGCGGCCACGCCACAGGGCGAAGGTCGACGAGTAGGCTCGACGGGCACGGTCGACGCGTCGAGGTTGACGGGCACGGCTCGCGAGTCGGGGTGACGGGCACCCGCTCACGAGCACCGCTCACGAGCGGACCCCGGGTGGCGCACCCGGTCCCGATGCGCCGGCCCTGCCGTTAGTGTCGCCAGGTGACCCTGGCGTCCCTTCGCCCGCTCCGTTCGCGGAACTTCGCACTCATCTGGTCGGCGGCCCTGGTCTCCAACGTCGGCTCGTGGATGCAGACGGTGGCCCTCGGCGTGCTGGTCTTCGCCCGCACCGGCCAGCCGGCCTGGACCGGCCTGGTGGCCGCGGCCGGCCTTCATCCCCATCGGTCTGCTGGCCCCCCTGGGCGGCGCCCTCGCCGACCGCCTCGACCGCCGGCGGTGGCTCATCGTCACGACCATGGCCGAGATGGGCTTCGCCACCATCCTGGCCGTGCTGGCCGCCACCGGACACGACCCGCCGGCCGTGCTGGTGTTGCTGGCCTTCCTGGGCGGGGCCTCGGGGGCCATCGGCTTCCCGGCCTTCCAGGCCATGGTGCCCGACCTGGTGCCCGAAGAGGATCTGCTCGGCGCGGTCTCCCTTTCGTCGGCCCAGTTCAACCTGGGCCGGGTGGTCGGCCCGGCGCTGGCCGGTCTGGCCCTCCTCTCCCACAACTACGGCCTGGTCTTCGGCATCAACGCCGCGTCGTTCGCGGCCGTGGTCGTGGCCCTGGTCATGGTCAGGTTGCCGCCAGCCGGTGGGGTCCCGGGAGCCGATCGGGATGGCGGCCCGGCTGGTGGCCGGAGCCCGGGCGGCCGCCGGCGAGCCGGGGTGTCGCGCCGCCATCGAGCTCATCGCCGTCGTGGCCCTGCTCGCCTCGCCCGTTCATCGCGCTGGTGCCGGCCATGTCCGCGGTGCTCGACCGCGGCGGGGTGAGCACCCGGGTGGGCACGGCCATCCTGGTCACCGCCCAGGGGGTCGGCGCCGTGGGCGGTGCGCTGGTCCTGCCGACCCTGGCCGAGCGGGTGGGCCGGCGGGCCATGCTCAAGGCCGCCCTGTTCGTCCTGCCGGTGCTCCTCACGCTCTACGGACTGGCCCCGACCCTGTGGCTCTCGGCGGTGGCCTTCCTGGCGGTGGGGGCCGGCTACATCGCCGTCCTCTCGGGGCTGAACACGGTGGTCCAGCTGCGGGCCCCGGCCGAGGTGCGGGGCCGGGTCCTGTCCATCTACATGATGGGTCTCGGGATCGTCTACCCGATCGGAGCGGTCGTGCAGGGCGTGATCGCCAACCACACCGGCGTGCGCACGGTGACCGTGGCCGGCGCGGCGGCCCTGCTGGCGGCCATGGCTGGCCATCGCCGCCTTCCGGCCGGCCGTCTTCACCTCCCTCGGGGACCCGGTCGCCCTCCGTCCGCGCCCGTCGAGCTCCTACCCACCGAGGAGCTCCCGTGACCGATCCGGCCGACCGTCGAGGTGGTGACGGCGGCCGAGGCCGAGCCGGCCCAGCGCCGGGCCGCCGGGTGCGTTGCTGGCGTCGGGCCTCGGACCGGGGGACCGGATCGCCTTCAGCCTGCCTTCGTCGGCCGCGCTGCTCTGCGCGGTGCTGGGCGCGCTCCGGATCGGCGTGGTGCCGGTGCTGCTCAACGCCACCCTGCTGGAGGAGGAGCGGGACCTCCTGGTGGCCGATGCCCGGCCGGCGCTGGTCGTCACCGACCGGGAGGGCCTGGCCGCGCTGGACCACGGCGACCGGCGGTCGAGCTGGCCCCCGTCCCGCTGGCCCGGCCCATGCACTACACCTCGGGGACCACCGGACGGTCGAAGGGGGTGTGGTCGGGGATCTGGAGCGCCGACCAGGCCGCGGCGGCCTTCGCCGACGAGGCCGACCTGTGGTCGTTCGGCCCCGACGACGTCCACCTGGTCTGCTCCCCGATGTACCACTCGGTGTCCATCCGGTTCGCCGGGGGCACGCTGCTGCGGGGCGGCACCTGCGTGCGTGCTCAGCCGGTTCGACGCCGAGGTGGCCCGCGCCGTCCTGGCCGGTGCGGGCACGGGCCCCGTGCCGACCACCACCTTCATGGCCCCGGCTCGGCCCTGGGCCGGCTGCTGGCCGCGGTGGCGGGGACCGGCCGACCCGCTTCGACCGCCTGCGCCTGCTGGTCCACGCCGGCTCGCCCTGCCCCCCCGCCCTCAAGCGGTCGGCCATGGAGCGGGTGGGCCCCGGGGTGCTCTGGGAGTTCTACGGCTCGACCGAGGGCCAGTTCACCGTGTGCTCGCCCGACGGAGTGGATGGCCCGGCCGGGCACGGTGGGGCGGGCCCGGCCGGGCCGGACCCTGTCGGTGGACGACGACGGGACCATCTGGTGCCGTCCGCCCGACTTCGCCCGGTTCCGCTACTGGCGGGACGACGACAAGACCGAGGCCAGCCTGGCGGGACGGCTCCTTCACGCGTGGGTGACCTCGGCCGGCTCGACGACGAGGGGTACCTGTTCATCGACGGCCGGCGCGACGACCTGATCATCACCGGCGGGGTCAACGTCTACCCGGCCGAGGTGGAGGCGGCCCTGGCCGGGGTGGCCGGCGTGGCCGAGATGGCCGTGTTCGGCATGGCCGACGACCGCTGGGGCCAGCGGGTCTGCGCCGCCGTGGTGCTCGGCGGCCGGACGCCGGAGGCCGCCGGCCGGCGTCGGTGGCGGCGCTGTGCGCGGCCCACGCCGCCGGGCCACCTGGCCGCCTACAAGCGACCCAAGCAGTACGTGGTGCTCGACGCCCTGCCCCGGACCGCCACCGGCAAGCTGCAGCGCAGCCTGATCCCCGGCCTGGTCCGCCGGGCTGACTCCCCGGCCGCCGAGCGCCTGCCCGGACGTCGGGACCGGACCGCTGAGGCGATACTGGACGCGATGAGCCCCGTCGACGCCGGTCCCCCCATCGCCACCGTCAATCCCGGCCACCGGCGAGCTGCTGCAGTCCTTCGAGCCCTACGACGCCGCCGGCGTCGAGCACCGGCTGGCCGCCGCGGCCGCGGCCGCGCCCCTGTGGGCCAGGAGCACCTTCGAGGAGCGGGCCCGACTGCTGGTCACCGCGGCCGAGCTGCTGGAGGGGGAGCTGCCCGACATCGCCCACGTGGTCACCACCGAGATGGGCAAGCCCTTCGCCCAGGCCAAGGGGGAGGTGGCCAAGTGCGCCAGCGGGTTCCGGTGGTTCGCCGAGCACGCCGAGGCCATGCTCACCGACCAGGAGGTGCCGGTCGACGCCTCCCTGGGGCTGATCACCTACCAGCCCCTCGGGCGCGGTCCTGGCCATCATGCCGTGGAACTTCCCCCTGTGGCAGGTGGTCCGGTTCCTCGCCCCGGCCCTGATGGTGGGCAACGTGGGCCTGCTCAAGCACGCCCCGAGCGTGCCCCGCACCGCGCTGCTGCTGGAGGACCTGCTCCGGCGGGCCGGCGCGCCCGACGGGGTCTTCCAGACCCTGCTGATCGGCACCGACCAGGTGCCGGCCATCATCGCCGACCCCCGGGTGGCCGCGGTCACCCTGACCGGCAGCGTCGGCGCCGGGCGGGCGGTGGCGGCCCAGGCCGGCGCGGTGGGGAAGAAGATCGTGCTCGAGCTGGGCGGCAGCGACCCCTTCATCGTGCTGCCGTCGGCCGACCTCGACCGGGCCATCGCCGGTGGGCGTCCAGGCCCGGGTCCAGAACGCCGGCCAGTCGTGCATCGCCGCCAAGCGGTTCATCGTCCACCAGGACGGTGGCCGAGGCCTTCACCGAGGGGTTCGTGGCCGGCATGGACGCCCTGTCGGTGGGCGATCCCTTCGACCCGGCCACCGAGGTCGGCCCGCTGGTCACCGCGGCGGCCCGCGACACCATCGCCGCCCAGGTGGAGGACGCCCGGCGCCACGGCGCCACCATCCTGTGCGGCGGCGAGCGGGTGGTCGGGCCCGGGCGGTCCCGACCAGCCCGGCTTCTTCTACCGGCCCACGGTGATCACCGGCATCACCCCGGCCATGCGGGTGGCCACCGAGGAGGTCTTCGGGCCGGTGGCCCTGCTCTACACGGCGGCCGACGCCGACGAGGCGCTGGCCCTGGCCAACGGGACCGAGTTCGGGCTGGGCTCGAGCGTGTGGACCACGCGATCCCGACGAGCAGCAGCGGTTCGTCGCCGAGCTCCAGGCCGGCCAGGTCTTCGTCAACGGCATGGTGGTGTCCATGCCCGCAGCTGCCCTTCGGCGGGATCAAGAGCTCGGGGATCGGCCGGGAGCTGTCCAGCTTCGGGCCTCCACGAGTTCTGCAACGTCAAGTCGGTGTGGGTGGCCTGATGGCACCGTCGACGGCGCGGACCGGTCGGGCCTACCTCGACCACGCCGCCACCACCCCCATGCGCCCCGAGGCGGTCGAGGCCATGCTGCCCTACCTCGCCGGCGAGTTCGGCAACCCCTCGGGCGGCCACCACGAGTCGCGCCGGGCCCGCCGGGCCGTCGACGACGCCCGCGAGCAGCTCGCCGCGCTGCTCGGCGCCGACCTCGGTGAGGTGGTCTTCACCTCGGGCGGGACCGAGGCCGACAACCTGGCCGTGGTCGGCGGCTGGGAGGCCGCGTCGCCGCCGGCGCACCGCCGCCTCCGGCGCCTGGTGTGCGCGGCCATGGAGCACCACGCGGTGCTGGACGACCTGCCGGGCCCTGGCCCGGCGGACCGGGGCCGAACTGCGCGAGGTGCCGGACGGACAAGGACGGGCTCATCGACCTCGACGCCCTGGCCGAGGCGTGCACGCCCGAGGTGGGGCTGGTGTCGGTGATGGCGGTCAACAACGAGATCGGCACGGTGCAGCCCCTCGACGCAGGTGGCCGCGGTCGTCCGGGCCGGGTCACCCGGACGCCGTGCTCCACACCGACGCCGTCCAGGCCGTGCCCTGGCTCGACGATCGGCGCCGCTGACCGCGGGGGCCGACCTGGTGTCGGTCAGCGCCCACAAGTTCGGGGGCCCCAAGGGGGTGGGCGCGCTGGTGGTCCGCCCCGGGACGCGGCCTGGTGCCCCGGTCATCCACGGCGGGGGCCAGGAGCGCGAGCGCCGGAGCGGCACCCACAACGTGGCCGGGATCGTGGCCATGGCCGCCGCCCTGGCTGCCACCGGTCGGCGCGGCCAGGCGACGACCGTGGCCCGGGTGGCGGCCCTGCGGGACCGGCTGGGCGACGGTCTCCTGGCCTCGGTCGCCGGGACGGTCGAGACCGGTGCGAGGTGAGCACGGTGGCCGGCATCCTGCCACCTCCGGTTCGCCGGCGTCGAGGCGCGAGGCCCTGGTGCTCCTGCTCGACCAGGCCGGGCTGGCGGTCTCGGCCGGGGCGGCCTGCTCCAGCGGCGCCGTCGAGGCCAGCCACGTGCTGGCGTCGATGGGCCTCGGCCGGCCGAGGCGGCCAGCGGCATCCGGTTCTCCCTCGGGTGCGACCACCACCGACGCGGACATCGACCGGGCCCTGGCCGTCGTGCCGGGCGCGGTCGCCCAGCTGCGAGACTGAGCCCATGCGTGTGCTGGTGGCCATGTCCGGTGGCGTCGACTCCTCGGTGGCCGCTGCCCTGCTGGCCGACCGGCTACGGCCCGGACCAGGTGGTGGGGGCCACCCTCAAGCTGTGGGGCGGGACGTCGGACTCGGGATGCTGCTCGGTGGCCGACGTGGAGGACGCCCGGCGGGTGGCCGACCAGCTGGGCCTGGTCCACCACGTCTTCAACTTCGCCGCCGAGTTCGAGGAGCGGGTGGTCGACCCCTACGTCCGGGGCCACGCCGAGGGGCGGACCCCCAACCCGTGCATCGAGTGCAACCGCCACCTCAAGTTCGACCGGCTGCTCGAGCGGGCCGGCGACCTGGGCTTCGATGCGGTGGCCACCGGCCACCACGCCCGCCGGACCGAGACGCCCGGGGGGCGGTTCCGGCTGTGCCGGGGGGCCGACCCGGACAAGGACCAGTCCTACGTGTTGGCCATGCTGGGCCAGGACCAGCTGGCCCGGACCCTGTTCCCGGTGGGGGAGATGACCAAGGCCGAGGTCCGGGCCGAGGCCCGCGCGCCGGGGCCTGCGCACGGCGGCCAAGCCCGACAGCCAGGACGTCTGCTTCATCCGCTCCGACCAGGGCCGGGCGGGCTTCCTGGGCGATCGGGTGCACGCTGCACGCGGGTCGGCTGGTCGACCATCGGACCGGGGAGGACCTCGGAGCGGTCGACGCCGTGGAGCTGGTGACGGTCGGGTCAGCGGCGGGGGATGGGGCACAGCGGGGACGGCCGCCGGCGGTTCGTGACCGCGGTGGACGTCCCGGCCCGGCGGGTGATGCTCGGCCCGCCCGAGGCGGCCTGCGCCGGCGAGGTGGTGCTGCACACGGTGACCTGGGTGGACGGCGACCCCACGGCGGCGGGGCGCGGTCCCGGTCGGGCGTGCTGTCGCCCAGTGCAGCGCCCACGGACGGCCGGTGGCCGCCGACGGTGGCGCGCGCCGAAGGTG
The DNA here is from genome assembly GCA_963717885.1 of uncultured Acidimicrobiaceae bacterium. Taxonomy (GTDB): domain Bacteria; phylum Actinomycetota; class Acidimicrobiia; order Acidimicrobiales; family RAAP-2; genus Bog-756. Next base: position 1,610,986 of record CAVQXB010000001.1, read on the forward strand.
GACCTGGTCGGTGCGCTTCTCCACCCCCCAGCGGCGGATCGCCCCGGGCCAGACCGTGGCCCTCTACGACCGGCTCCGCCCCGACGAGGTCGTTGGTTCGGGCATCGCCCGGTGAGCCCGAGACCGAAGGACCGAGGCCCGCCGCCGCCGGCCCCGACGGCGAGGGAAGGGACGGGACTGCAGCGAAGGGCAGGGACGGCCGGGACCCGGTGGCCCGGGCCGAGGAGCTGCGCGCCCTCATCGCCCACCACAACGACCGCTACCACCGCCTCGACGCCCCGGAGATCGCCGACGCCGAGTACGACGCCCTGGTGCGGGAGCTGCGGGCCATCGAGGCCGAGCACCCCGACCTGGTGGTGCCGGAGTCACCCACCTCGACGGTGGGGGCGGCCCCCTCGACCCTGTTCGCCCCGGTGGTCCACCGGGTGCCGATGATGAGCCTGGACAACGCCTTCAGCCCCGACGAGCTCCAGGCCTGGGCCGACCGGCTGGCCAAGCAGATCCCCGAGGACACCGCCTTCGTCTGCGAGCTGAAGATCGACGGGCTGGCCATCTCCCTCACCTACCGGGACGGGCAGTTCGTGCAGGCGGCCACCCGCGGGGACGGGCGCACCGGGGAGGACGTCACCGCCAACGTGGCCACCATCGGCGACATCCCCTCCGCACTGGACCAGGCCGTCGGCCCTCCGCCGGCCCTCGTCGAGGTGCGGGGCGAGGTGTACATGCCGGTCAGCCGCGTTCGAGGAGCTCAATCGGCGGCAGGCCGAGGCCGGGGACCGGCTGTTCGTGAACCCGCGAAACTCGGCGGCCGGCTCGCTCCGTCAGAAGGACTCGACCGATCACCGCCAGCCGGGCCCTCTCGTTCTGGGCCTACCAGGTGGGGGAGTTGCGGCTGGCGTCCGATCCCGGGGACGCCGCAGACGACTCCGACCGACCGGCCCTGCCCGGCGAGCTGGCCGCCACCCACGCCGACACCCTGGCCTGGCTGGACCGGGCCGGGTTCCCGGTCAATCCCGAGCGGTCCCTGGTCCACGGGCTGGCGGCGGTCCTGGAGTTCTGCCGGCGCTGGGAGGCCGACCGCCACGAGCTCGACTACGAGATCGACGGGGTGGTGGTCAAGGTGGACGACCTCGGGCTCCAACGCCGGCTCGGGGCCACGTCGCGAGCGCCCCGCTGGGCCATCGCCTACAAGTTCCCCCCCGAGGAGCGGACCACGACCCTGCTCCGGATCGCGGTGTCCATCGGGCGGACCGGCAAGGCCACACCCTTCGCCGTGCTGGACCCGGTGTTCGTGGGCGGCTCCACCGTCTCCCTGGCCACCCTGCACAACGAGGACCAGGTGCGGGCGAAGGACGTGCGGCCCGGGCGACACGGTGGTGGTGCGCAAGGCCGGCGACGTGATCCCCGAGGTGGTCGGGCCGGTGCTGGTCAAGGGCAAGCGGCGAAAGAAGGCCTGTGGACGTTCCCGACCGTCTGCCCGAGCTGCGGTGCCCCCCTGGTCCGCCTCCCCGAGCGAGAGCGACACCTTCTGCACCAACCTCGACTGCCCGGGCCAGCGGGTCCAGCGCATCGCCCACTTCGCCTCGCGGTCGGCCATGGACATCGAGGGGCTCGGCGAGCAGCGGGTCCAGCTCTTCGTGGACCAGCGGCCTGCTCAACGACGTGGCCGACCTCTACTCGTTCACCCCGGAGACCTTCGACGGGCTGGAGGGCTTCGCCGCGGTGTCGATCGCCAACCTGCTCGGCGCCATCGACGAGTCGCGGGCCCGCCCGTTGCACCGGGTCCTGATCGGCCTGGGCATCCGCCACCTCGGCCAGGTCGGATCCATCGCGCTGGCCCGGGCCCTCGGGGACATCGACGCCATCATGGCGGCCGACGAGGCGAGCCTGGCCGCGGTGGACGGGGTGGGCCCGGTCATCGCCGCCAGCGTGGCCCGCTGGTTGGCCTCCGACGTCAACCGGTCGGTGGTCGAGCGCCTGCCGGGCCGCCGGGGTCACCCTGGTGGAGCCGGGGCGGGACGCCGGCGTCCGTGCCGGGCCTGCCCCAGACCCTGGCCGGGCAGTCGGTCGTGGTCAGCGGCACCCTCGAGGGCTTGACCCGGGAGGAGGCCGAGGCGGCCATCCTGGCCCGGGGGGGCAAGTCGCCGGGCACGGTGTCGAAGAAGACCTTCGCCCTGGTGGTGGGCGAGTCACCCGGAGCCTCCAAGGTGGCCAAGGCCGAACAGCTGGGGGTGCCGGTGGTGGCGGGGGCGGACTTCGACGCGCTGCTCGAGCGCGGCGAGCTGCCCGGCTGAGCCGCGCCGCTCGCCGGCCAGGACATGGTCGGCGCCGACCCTGGCGTACGGTGCGGCCCCGTCGGCCCTGTGGCCATCCACCTCGGCTGGTCACCCAGTCCGCCGATGCGGTGGCCGACCCTCCACCGCTTCCGACCCTGCCGCTCGGTAGCCTGAACCGAGAATCATGCCGAGTATCACCGACTCCATCGGGCGTGTCCTCGGCGACCGCTACCGACTGGTCACCGCCCTGGGCACCGGTGCGTCCGCGCACGTCTACCTGGCCGACGACGTCTCGCTGCACCGCCGGGTGGCCATCAAGGTCCTCCACCCGGCGCTGGCCGGCGACGCCGCCTTCCTCAAGCGCTTCCGGGCCGAGGCCCGGGCCGTGGCCGCCCTCAACCACCCCAACATCCTCCAGGTCTACGACTGGGGCGAGGAGGACGGCGAGCCCTACCTGGTGCTCGAGTACCTGGCCGGCGGCAGCCTCCGCCAGGTCTACGACACCGGCGCCCTGCTCTCGCCGGAGCAGGCGGTCCGGATCGGGCTCGAGGCCGCGCCGCCGGCCTCGACTACGCCCACCGCCGGGGCCTGGTCCACCGGGACATCAAGCCGGCCAACCTGCTCTTCGACGCCGACGGCCGCCTGCGGATCGCCGACTTCGGACTGGCCCGGGCCCTGGCCGAGGCGTCGTGGACCGAGCCGGACGGGGCCATCCTGGGCACGGCCCGCTACGCCGCCCCCGAGCAGGTCGAGGGGTGGGTGCTCGACGGCAAGGCCGACGTCTACGCCCTGGCCCTGGTGCTCTACGAGGGGGTCACCGGCGAGACGCCGTTCATCGGCGACACCACCGTGGCCACCCTGATGGCCCGGGTGGGGGCCCTCCTGCCCGAGCACGACGCCCTGGGCCCGCTCAACGACGTGCTGGTGTGGGCGGCCGCCCCCGAACCGTCCGAGCGCTACGACGCCGCCCAGTTCTCCCTCCGGCTGGGGGAGCTGGCCGCCGCCCTGCCCGAGCCGCTGCCGCATCCCCGTCGTGGACGCGGTCCCGGCCGACGAGGTCGGCGACCTGGACCGGGTCATGGTCCGCCCGGTCGGCCGCCCGGTCCTCGACGGACAGGGTCCCGATGCCACCGAGCTCGGGCGTACCGGTGGCGGCCGACGGCCTGGCCGGCCGACGCGGCCCGGGCCGGAAGGCCAAGCGGCCCAAGACGGGCCGGCCGTCGGCCTCCACCGGGGCCAAGTTCCGGCGTCGGCGGCGCTGGCCCTGGATCGCCGTCCTGGCGGTGGCGGTGGCGGCCCTGGTCGCCGGCGGCGTGGCCCTGGCCGCCCAGGCCAGGCTGTTCACCCCCAGCCACCCGGTGCCGGCCCTGGTGGGCAAGACGGTGCCCCAGGCCGACCGAGCGGTCCGAGCCGGACAAGTTCACCGTGCGCACCACCGGCCACCGCGCCAGCATCACCCTGGCGCCGGGCTGATCCTGAGCCAGCGGCCGGCGCCCCGATCGGCCGGCCGGCCGGACACGGCCAAGGAGGGCTCGACCATCGGCGTGGTGGTCTCGACCGGTCCGCCGCCGGTGGCCATCCCGCCCCTCACCTCATTCACCTCCTGCGCCGACGCCGTCCGGCGCTGAGGCGGTGCACCTGGTCGGGGTGTGCCCGGCCACGCGCCCAGCAGTACAGCTCGACGGTGGTGGCCGGGGCCGTCCTCGGCCCGTGCCCACCGGGACCGCCCCCTACGGCTCGACGGTGACCATCAGTCACCTCCAAGGGCCACGCCCCGGTGGCCGTCCCGGCCGTGACCGGGTCGGGGATCTACCTACGCCACGGCCGCCGCCGCCCTGACCGCGGCGGGCTTCGTGCCCGTCCCAGAACAACGAGTACAGCCCGACGGTCCCCACCGGCCAGGTCATCGGCACCACGCCGGACGCCGCGGCCGGGCCCCAGCCCTTCGGCTCCAAGGTCACGGTCGACATCTCCCTCGGCCCCCAGCCGGTGATCATCCCCAACGTGGACGGCCAGTCGGTGGCCGCCGCCACCACCGCCCTCACCGCCCTGGGCCTCAAGGTGTCCGGGCCCTACGGACCGCCCGGGGCCACCACGGTGCTCTCGACGGACCCGGCGGCGGGGGCCTCGGTCCAGCCCGGGCACCACCGTCAACCTCTACACGCTGTGACCGGGGCCGCCGCCCGGATGCGAGCTGTGCGAGGCGGCCCGGATCACCGAGTGGTTCCACGAGGACGACATCTGCTGGGTGGCGGCCTGCGAGGTGTGCGACGTGCCCATGGTGGTGTGGAAGCAGCACGGCAACGAGCCCCCCGAGGCCGAGGTGGAGCACATGCTGGCCCAGCTGGGCCGGGTGGCCGACGAGCAGCTGGGGGCCGGGCGTGTGGTCCTTCGACCGGGTGATGCGCCAGATCCCCGACCACTTCCACGCCCACGCCCGCGACCCCGACTGGTGGTTCCGCCGCTTCGGGCGCCGGTGACGACACCGGTCCGGGAGCCCCGAGCCCGCCTGCCCACGTCCGGCGCCACCGCGTGATCAAGTACCTGGGGTCCAAGCGCCGCCTGGTGCCGGCCCTCACCGTGCTGGCCCGGGCCTCCGGGGCCCGCACCGGCCTCGACCTGTTCTGCGGGACCACCCGGGTGGCCCAGGCCTGGAAGGGCCTGGGCATGCACGGTGACCGCGGTGGACAGCGCCCGGGTGGCCCACGTGCTGGCCCGCTGCTACGTGGCCACCGATCCCGGTGGCCGACCCCGGTCTCCGGGCCGGGCTGGCCGAGGCGGTCGACCGGCTCAACGCGCGTCGAGGGCCGGCCGGGGTACGTGACCGCCACCTTCTGTGAGGCGTCCCGGTACTTCCGGCCCGAGAACGGCGCCCGCATCGACGCCGTGCGCGACGCTGATCGAGGCCGACTACGCCGGCACCGACCTGTGGCCGGTGCTGGTCACCAGCCTGCTGGAGGCGGCCGACCGGGTCGACTCCACCACCGGCCTGCAGATGGCCTACCTCAAGCAGTGGGCGCCCCGGGCCCACCAGCCGCTGGTGCTGCGGGTGCCCGGAGCTGCTGGCCGGGCCGGGCCGGGCCGTCCGGGGGGACGCCTGCGCCCTGGCCGGGTCGGCCGAGCTCGGCGAGGTGGACCTGGCCTATCTCGACCCTCCCTACAACCAGCACCGCTACGACTCCAACTACCACGTGTGGGAGACCATCGTGGCCTGGGACGCCCCCGCCCACTACGGGGTGGCCTGCAAGCGGGACGACCTGCGCGACCCGGGCCGCCGGAGCGCCTTCAACGGCCGCCGGACCATGCCGGCGGCCCTGGGCCGGGTCATCGCCGGCGTGCGGGCCGAGGTGGTGGTGCTCTCCTACAACAACGAGTCGTGGCTGACCTTCGACGAGCTGCACGAGCTGTGCGCGGCCCGGGGCCACGTCGAGGTGCTGGCCTTCGACTCGGCCCGCTACGTGGGGGCCCGGATCGGCATCCACAACCCGGCCGGGCGCAAGGTGGGCGCGGTCTCCCACCTCCGCAACACCGAGTACGTCCTGGTGGCCGGGGACCGGGGCCGGGTGCGGCGGATGGTGGCGGCGGTGGTCGGACGCCGGGCTGGGCCAGCGTGGTCGACCGGCCGGTCCCGGTGGCGGCGCGGCCCGGCCGACGGGCGGCCGTGCCGGTTTGACCGGGCGGCGGGGCCCCTGCCAACGTGGGCGGGCACCGGCGGGAGCCCGCTCCCGGCGGGCGGCCACCGCCGCTGACGATCGGCACGACAGGGGGACCGACCACATGGGAGCACTGGACGGACGGATCGCCATCATCACCGGGGCCGGCCGCGGCATCGGGCGGGAGCACGCCCTGCTGTTCGCCTCCGAGGGGGCCAAGGTGGTGGTCAACGACCTCGGCGGCGCGGTCGACGGCTCGGGCGACGACCGGTCGCCGGCCCAGCAGGTGGTCGACGAGATCACGGCGGCCGGGGGCGAGGCGGTGGCCAACGCCGACGACGTCTCCGACTGGGAGGGCGGCAAGCGCCTGATCGACACGGCCGTCGAGGCCTTCGGCGACCTCCACGTGCTGGTCAACAACGCCGGCATCCTGCGGGACCGGGTGCTGGTCAACATGTCCGAGGACGACTGGGACTCGGTCATCCACGTCCACCTGAAGGGCCACTTCGTCCCCACCCGTCACGCCGCCGCCTACTGGCGGGAGCAGACCAAGGCCGGCCAGGAGGTCAAGGCGTCGGTGATCAACACCTCGTCGACCTCGGGCCTGCTCGGCAACCCGGGCCAGTCCAACTACGGCGCGGCCAAGGCCGGCATCGCCGCCTTCACCATCATCGCCGCCGACGAGCTGGTCCGCTACGGGGTCCGGGTCAACGCCATCGCCCCGGCCGCCCGCACCCGGATGACCGAGCAGACCCCGGGCCTGTCCGACATCGTCCAGGCCCCGGCCGACGCCGCGGTGTTCGACAGCTGGGACCCGGCCAACGTCTCGCCCCTGGTGGCCTACCTGGCCACCGAGGCCTGCCCGGCCACCGGCCGGGTGTTCTTCGTCCAGGGTGGCCAGATCCGCCTGTTCCAGCCCTGGACCATGACCGAGTCCATCGAGAAGGACGACCGCTGGACGGTGGCCGAGCTGCAGGCGGAGATGCACCGGCTCGGGGGCTGAGGGGTGTCCCGGGTCCGGGGGCCCGACCGTCCCGGCGGGGACCAGGCCTTCGACGCCGACGAGGTGCGGTCGGCCGAGGCCCTGCTGAGCGGCACCGGGGCCGGGTGCCGAGGGCGGCATCGTGGTCCCGTGGCCGATCCTGTTCCGCCACCGGATCCACCACCGCCTGGCCCGGTCGGACCGCTACCAGTGGTGGGTGCTGTGGACCGTGCTGGCCGGCCTGCTGTCGGTCAACATCACCTTCACCGTCTTCGTGGTGGCCCTGCCCCAGGTGGCCCACCAGCTCCACACCTCGGTGTCCACGCTGACCTGGACGTCCACCGGCCCCCTGCTGGCCTTCGGGGTGGCCGCGCCGGTCCTGGGCAAGCTCGGCGACCTGCGGGGCTACCGCCGGCTCTACCTGTGGGGCCTGTCGGGGGCCGCCGTCAGCGTGGTGCTCACCGCCTCGGCCCCGACCGCCGGGGTGCTGATCGCCGCCCGGCTGTTCGACGGGGTCCAGGGGGCGGCCACCGGGGCGGCCTCGATGGCCCTGGTCCTCCAGGCCTTCTCCCACGAGGACCGGGTGAAGGCCATGGGCTGGTGGGCCCTGGTCGGGGCGGGCGGGCCGGTGCTCGGGGTGACCATCGGCGCCCCGATCATCCAGTACTTCGGGTGGCGGGCCCTGTTCTGGGGCGAGCTGCCCCTGATGGCCGTGGCCGCCGTGCTGGCCGTGGTCGTGCTGCCCGCCCACGACCGGCCGGTGGAGCCGAGGCCCGGCGCCGCCGGCCCGTCTCGGCCCCCGCAGCGAGCCGGCGGTGCCCGACGCGCCGCCCCGGGACGCGGAGCACCAGCCCGTGGAGCCAGCTCGACTGGACTGGGTCGGGGACCCTGGCGCTGTCGGTGACCGCCGGGCTGCTGGCCCTCAACGTGGCCCCGTCGTGGGGGTTCACCGCCCCGGCCACCCTGGCCCTGTTCGCCCTCAGCCTGGCCGCCGGCGGTGGTCTTCGTGCTCCACGAGCGCCGGGCCCCCCGCCCGCTCATCCCGCTGCGCTACTTCCGGCTGCGCAACTTCGTCTTCCCCCTGGGGGCCCGGGCCTTCGTCAACTTCGCCTACATGGGCGGGTTCTTCCTCTTCCCCATCCTGATGGAGCGGATCTACGGCTACAGCGAGACCCGGGCCGGGCTGGTGTCGACCGCCCGCCCGCTGATGTTCTCGCTGATCGCCCCGGTCGCCGGCTACGCCGCCGTCAAGGTGGGGGAGCGGCTCGCTGGTGGTGGCCGGGGCCCTCGTCCTCACGGTGTCCATGGTGGTCTTCACCCAGCTCGGGCCCAGCCCGTCCCTGGCGGTCATCCTGGTGGCCCTGGCCCTGTCCGGGCGTCGGCAACGGGCTGGCCACCCCGTCCACGGTGGCGTCGGCCTCCAACGAGGTGGCCGCCGACGAGCTCGGGGTGATGAGCGCGGCCCAGCAGCTGATCACCCAGATCGGGATCGTGGCCGGCATCCAGGTCATGGTCACCGTCCAGGCGTCGGGCCACGGCGGGGTCGGGCTCCCTGGCCTCGTTCCACCGGGCCTACGCGGTGGGCGCCGTGGCCGCCGTGCTGGCCGGGGTGTGCGGGTTCTTCGTGCGCAACACCCCGCGCCCGGACCGGCGCACCGGCCCGGTCCGACGTCCATGCGGGCCTGACCGGGCGACCGGGCCGGTCCGGCGGCTACTCGGTGATGGCCAGGATGCGGGCGGCGATCTCGGCGGCGGCGGGATCGGGTGTGGCCGTCTGGAGGGCCATCAGCTTGGCGATGTCCCCCTCGACCTTGATCTTGCCGGACATGAAGGCCTGGATGCCGGCCTGGGGGTTGCCCTCGACCAGGATGGCCTTGGCCACGTCGTAGTCGAGGGAGACCTTGAGGTCGACCGGGTCGATGTGGCCGGTGTCGAGGACCAGCTCGCCCGTGGAGGTGTCCACGTGGGCCTGCACCGAGCCCTCGCCGAAGGGGACCTCGCCGATGACCAGGTTCATCCGGATGGAGTGCTCGATGGTGGCCGCCCTTGCCGTCGAACTCCGCCCGGATGGACCGGGCCTCGTCCAGCCATTCGTCGCTCAGGAACTGATAGGTGGCCATCGGTGTGCTGCTCCTTGCCCGTGGGTGCTGGTCTGGGCGACCACACTAACCCGGCCCCGACCGGTCCCCGGAGGCGAGCCGGGAACGAGGTCCGGGGTCGGCCGACGGGGTGGCGGTCCCGCGTCCGGTGCGGCCGGTAGCATCCGGTTCCGTGACCGCTCCGATCATCCCCGGTGCCGAGCCGTGGTCCGCCCCCGGCGGGTCCAACGGCGTGCTCGTCCTGCACGGGTTCACCGGCAACCCCCAGTCCATGCGCCCGCTGGCCGAGGCGCTGGCCGCCGCCGGCTTCACCGTCGAGCTGCCCCTGCTCCCCGGGCACGGGACGGCAGTCGAGGACATGGTGCCCACCCGGTGGGAGGACTGGTCCGCGGGCCGCCGAGGCCGACTACCAGGCCCTGGCCGCCCGCTGCGAACGAGGTGGTGGTGGCCGGACTGTCGATGGGCGGCACGCTGACCTGCTGGCTGGCCGAGCAGCACCCCGAGATCGCCGGCATCGCCGTGGTCAACCCGATGATCCAGCCGCCCGACGAGGAGTCCCGGCCAGGGCATCGCGGCCCTGCTCGAGGCCGGGACCGAGGTGATCGACGGCATCGGCTCGGACATCAAGAAGGAGGGCATGGTGGAGTCCGCCTACCCCGGCACCCCGCTGGCCGCGGTCCTCTCCCTGTTCGAGGGGGCTCGACGCCGTGTCGGGCCGGCCTCGGGCGAGATCCACTGCCCGACCCTGCTGCTCTCCAGCCGGGAGGACCACGTGGTCGACCCGGTCGTCCGGCGACGTCCTGGAGCGATCGAGTGCGGCGGCCCCGTCGAGCGGGTCTACCTCGAGAACAGCTACCACGTGGCCACCCTCGACTGGGACGCCGCCCCTGATCGAGGCAGCGGTGGTCGAGTTCGCCGGCAGGTGCTGGGCGGCCCGGGCGCTCCCGCCGGCTGATGGCCGGCACCGATCCGATGAGCACACCCGAGCGGATCACCCGTGCCGACGTGGCCCACGTGGCCGCCCTGGCCCGGCTGGAGCTGACCGAGGAGGAGCTGGACCTGTTCACCGACCAGCTGGCCCAGGTGCTCGACCACGCCGCCGACGTCGCCTCGCTCGACCTGGCCGGCGTGGCGCCCACCGCCCACGCCATGGCCGTGACCAACGTGCTCCGGCCCGACGAGGTCCACCCCTGCCTCGACCGGGACGAGGTGCTGGCCCAGGCCCCCTCGGTGGAGGACCACCGGTTCCGGGTGCCCCGCATCCTCGGGGAGGCCCCGTGAGCGCCCCCCGGCCCTCGCTCGTCCTGGCCAACGCCGTCCGGTCGGGGGGCCGCTCGGCCGTCGACGTGGTGGAGGAGCACCTGGCCGCCATCGAGGCCGGCGACGGGGAGATCCACGCCTTCAACCTGGTCCTGGCCGACCAGGCCCGCGCCCGGGCCGCCGAGGTGGACCGCAGTGGTGGCCGACGGCGACGACCCGGGCCCGCTGGCCGGGGTGCCGGTGGCCCTGAAGGACAACCTGTGCACCCGGGGCGTGCCCACCACCTGCTCGTCCCGCATCCTCGAGGGCTGGCTGCCCCCCTACGACGCCACGGTGGTGACCCGGCTGGAGCGGGCCGGCGCGGTGGTGGTGGGCAAGACCAACATGGACGAGTTCGCCATGGGCTCCTCCACCGAGACCTCGGCCTTCGGACCCACCCGCAACCCCCACGACACCGGACCGGGTGCCGGGCGGGTCGTCGGGCGGATCGGCCGCCGCGGTGGCCGCCGGGTTCGTCCCCCTGGCCCTCGGCTCGGACACCGGCGGCTCGATCCGCCAGCCGGCCGCCCTGTGCGGCGTGGTCGGGATGAAGCCCACCTACGGCACGGTGTCCCGCTACGGCCTGGTGGCCTTCGCCAGCTCGCTCGACCAGATCGGGCCGTTCGCCACCACCGTGGCCGACGCCGCCCTGCTCTTCGACGTGATCGGCGGCCACGACCCGGCCGACTCCACCTCGCTCAACCGCCCCACCCCGCGGGTGCTCTCGGTCCTCGACGACGGCGTGGCCGGCCTGACCGTCGGCGTGCTGACCGAGCTTCCTCGACGGTGCCGCCCCCGACGTGGTGGCCCGGGTCCGCCAGGCCGCCGAGGCCTGCGCCGCGGCCGGGGCCCGGGTGGAGGAGGTCTCGGTCCCCGAGGTGGCCCTCGGGCTGTCGGCCTACTACCTGATCGCCCCCGGGCGAGGCGTCGTCCAACCTGGCCCGCTACGACGGCGTCCGCTACGGGCTGCGGGTCGACGCCGAGGACACCGTGGCCATGAACACCGCCACCCGCTCGGCCGGGTTCGGCGCCGAGGTCAAGCGCCGGATCATGCTCGGCACCTACGTGCTGTCGGCCGGGCTACATGGACGCCTACTACAACCAGGCCCTCCGGGTCCGCACCCGGATCATCGAGGGGTTCGACGCCGCCTACCGGCGCTGCGACGTCCTGCTCGGCCCGACCGCCCCGACCACCGCCTTCCCCCTCGGGGCCAAGACCGGCGACCCGCTCACCATGTACCTGTCCGACGTCTGCACCATCCCGACCAACCTGGCCGGCCACCCGGCCATCAGCGTCCCCTTCGGCACCGGGCGACGACGGCCTGCCGGTCGGGGTGCAGCTGCTCGGCCCGGCCCTGTCCGAGGGCACCCTGTTCAAGGTGGCGGCGGTGGTCGAGGCGGCGGCCCCCGCGCTCGAGCCGCCGGTCCTGGCCACGGGGGCCCGATCGTGAAGCCGGGGTGGGAGATGGTGATCGGCCTCGAGGTCCACTGCGAGCTGAAGACGGCCACCAAGCTGTTCTGCGGCTGCCCCAACGTGTTCGGGGACGAGCCCAACACCAACGTGTGCCCGGTCTGCCTGGGCCTGCCCGGCTCGCTGCCGGTCCTCAACCAGCGGGCGGTGGAGCTGGCCATGGCCATCGGCACCGCCCTCCACTGCGAGATCCGGCCGTCGACCTTCCACCGGAAGAACTACTTCTACCCCGACCAGGCCAAGGACTACCAGATCAGCCAGTACGACGAGCCGATCAACGTGGACGGCCACCTCGACCTGCCCGACGGGTCCCGGGTGGGGATCGAGCGGGCCCACATGGAGGAGGACACCGGCAAGACCACCCACGCCGGCGCCTCGGGACGCATCCACGGGGCCGACTACTCGCTGGTCGACTACAACCGCTCGGGCGTGCCGCTGGTCGAGATCGTGAGCGCCCCGGACATGCGGTCCTCGGCCCAGGCCCGGGCCTACGCCACCGAGCTGCGGGCCGTGCTGGTGGCCTCGGGGGCGTCGGACGGCAAGATGGAGGAGGGGTCGATGCGGGTCGACGCCAACGTGTCGGTCCGGCGCTCGCCCGGACGAGCCCTTCGGGACCCGGTGCGAGATCAAGAACCTCAACTCGGTCCGCTCCCTGGGCCGGGCCATCGAGTTACGAGGCGGACCGCCAGATCGCCCTGCTCGAGGCCGGGGGAGCGGGTGGTCCAGCAGACCCGGCACTGGGACGAGGACGCCGGCCGCACCCAGACCCTCCGGTCCAAGGAGGACGCCTACGACTACCGCTACTTCCTCGAGCCCGACCTGGTGCCCCTGGTCCCCGACGCCGAGTGGATCCGGGCCGTGGCCGACACCATGGGCCTCATGCCGGCGGCCCGGCGGGCCCGCCTGGTGGAGCTGCTCGGCGAGGGGGCGGCGCCACCGAGGCCCAGGTCGACCAGGTGGCCACGGTGGTCGACCTCGACTCTCGACCAGCTGGTGGTGGCGGCGGTGGCCGCCGGGGTGGCCTCGGGCCTGGCCCTGGCCCGCACGGCCAACGAGGCGGCCACCGACGCCGACGCGGCCCGGGAGCCTCGACGAGGAGGCCTACGTCGCGCTGTTGACCATGGAGGCGGACGGCAGCCTGACCGCCACCCAGGCCAAGGCGGTGCTGGCCGAGATGCTGGCCCGACGGGGGCGACCCGGCGGCCATCGCCGCGGCCAAGGGGTTCGAGGCCATGTCCGGAGGACTCGCTGGTGGCGGCGGTGGCCGAGGTGGTGGCCGCCCACCCCGACGAGTGGGGCCGCTTCTGCGACGGCGACGAGGCGGACCGGAGAGCTGGCCGGCTTCCTCACCGGCGAGGTGATGGAGGCCACCCGGGGCCAGGCCGACGGCAAGGCGGTGCGGGCCGAGCTGGAGCGCCTACGGGGCTGAGGACCCTCAGGCCCTCGGCGGCGGTGGCCGGCCCGCTACGGGCCGGAACGTGCGGTCGAGCGGCGGCTGGGCCGGCGTGTCGGTGGGCCGCCGGCGGCCAGGTAGGCACCGGCCGGGGTGAAGCCGACCCGGGTGATGTAGACCGGCCGGGGCGGGTCGCCGGGGAGGGACATGACCGGCGTGTAGAGCATCCAGACCCCGGTGGCGTCCTGGTAGAACGAGGGCTCCCCGGGGCCCTGGCCCTGGGCGTTGGAGCTCAGCAGCGGCTGGCTCGAGACGTCGGCGCACGGACCCGACGGGCCGGCGCACCAGGCCACCCCGATGCCGTAGGCCGGCTGGTTGAACCAGTTGGCCGAGTAGGCCAGCCAGTAGACGCCGTTGACCTCGACCATGTCGGGGGCCTCGATGACCGTCCCCTGCCACGGCTCGTCCGGGCTCATGAGGGCCGACGGCGAGCCCGACGCAGGCCGAGGCCGTCGGGCCCGAGCCGCTGGGACCACAAGGTGGTCGGGGTGGTGCTGGCCGTGGGCGTTCTGGTCGGACTTCCACAGCATCCAGTTGGTGCCGTCGCTGTCGGTGAAGACCCGGGGGTCGATGGAGCCGGACAGCCCCGACTGGCAGATGAACGGATGGGGCTGCGGCGGTGAACGGTCCCGCCGGGTGGCGCCGGTGGCCACGCCGATGCACTGCTCGTCGAGGGCCTTGAGGTAGCCGGTGAAGTACAGCACGTAGTCGGACCCGAACTGGTGGACGTCGGGGGCCCAGGTGAAGGGCTCGGCCGCCCACGGGGAAGGGTCGCATGGCGTCGATCGGGCGCGGTCCAGTGGATGAAGTCGGTGGTGGAGGCACCGGCACGTTGAGGAACGGGATGACGGTGGTGCCGCTGGTGTAGAGGTAGTAGCGGCCGCCGGTGAGGTAGAGGAAGGGGTCGGACCGGTTCTCGCCCGAGTGGACCAGCTGCCCGGGCGCCGACGGATCGGCCGTGGGTGCAGGCTGCGGGGCGTCGGCCGGGGCGGTGAAGGCCAACGAGGACCGGTGCACCCCGGTGCGGTGGGGGTGGGAACGGGACGGGGTGGCCTGGGCCCCGAGCCAGGGCTCACGGCCGCCAGCAGAACCACCACGATCGCCACGGCGCCGACGGCCACGGCGATCTTCCGGCCCGGGCCACGCCGGGGGGTCGAGTCGGGTCCTGCCGGTGGACCGGCGGCCCGGATCGGCGCCTCCGGCTCCGACGGCTCCGGATCCGACGAGGCCGGGACGGTGGCCTGGGCGGCCGACTCGGCGGCGGCGGCCGATGGCGGGATCGGGGCCACCGACGACGGGGCGCCAGGGTCGCCTTCCCCTGGGTGGCCGACCGGGGCAGGCGACGAGTCGGCGCCACGGGTCGTGGCGGTGGGCGGGGCGGAGCCGTTGGGATCCCCCGGGCCGACCCGGCCCTGGGCTGGCCACTGTCACCGCCGGTCCGGGCGCGTCGACCTGCCCCCTCCCCCCGGGGGTCTCCCCCGGAGCAAGCAGCTGATAGGCGCTGCCGTCCTCCCCCTGCCCCCACCCCTTTGCATCGGGTGGAAACGCTAGCGCCTTTTCCGTGGCTTGGGGAATGAGCAGTGGACATCTCCGGGGAACCTGGGGACAGCCGAAGAAATGTGGAGGAAAAGGTAGGGATTTCGCGAGGCGCTATTGACCCTGGTCACGGGGTCGTTCAGCATGACTCTTGTTGGGAAGCCGAAGCTCCGGCGGACACCGGGGGAGGTTCGGACGGGAGGGCCGCAAGGCTCCTCGGAAGGCCACCCACAGGAGGGCCGACGGGACCGTAGGTGACCGGCATGGTGGTCCGGGGACGGGTCGAGGTGCTCTCGAGCGCAGCGGTTCGGTGCCTGGCGCAGGGTCGTCCGACACGGCTCGGGCGTCGGTGAGGCCGGGCCAACCGTGAACGTGGCCCCGAGGAGCTCGGGCGGTTTCGGCCGTTCGGTTACTCGGGGCTGCGTCGCGTCCGGGGAGGGTCGACCGGTGGCGGCGCAGGGCGGCGACCGCCCGGCGGCGGGACCGGGTGCTCAGTGCCGGTGGATGTCGGCCAGCGGGGCCGCGCCCGGCGCCTCCATCCGGCACGGATCGTCGTCGTCGTTGCACCGCTCGCACTCGAGCTCCAGGGTGGAGTGGGAGATGGCGAACGGTCCGGCGATGGCCGCCTTGACCTTGTCGCCGACCGCCTGGGCCTCCTCGAGGGTGGGATGGCCGGTCAGGACCAGGTGGGCCGAGAGCACCCGGATCTCACTGGAGAGGCTCCAGACGTGGAGGTCATGGACCTCGCCGACCCCGGGTACCCCGGTCATGGTGCCGGTGAGCCGGGCCAGGTCCAGGTCCGCCGGGGTCGACTCGAGGAGCACGGCGATGCTGCCCCGGAAGATCCGGACCGCCTGGTAGACGATGATCGCCGCCACCACCAGGGCCGAGACCGGGTCGAGCCAGGTGGCCGAAGGGTACGAAGAGCAGGACCACCGCCGGCCAGCACCACGGCCAGCGAGGCCAGGGCGTCGCCGGCCATGTGCACCACGGCCGATCGCATGTTGAGGTCGCGGGTCCCGTCGCGGAGCACCAGGGCGGCCAGCCCGTTGACCACCAGGGCCAACGACGCCACCACCACCACCAGGCCGGCCCGGACCGGCTCGGGATGGGCCAGCCGGTGGATGCTGTCGATGACGATGAGCACGGTGACCACGCCGATCAGGGCGGCGTTGGCCAGGGCGGCCAGGATGGTGGCCCGGTGGTTGCCGAAGGAGCGGGCGGAGCTCGGAGGCCGAAGGACCAGCCGAACCGCCACCAGCGAGAGGACCAGGGCGCCCACGTCGGCCAGGTTGTGGCCGGCATCGGCCAGCAGGCCGGTGGAGTGGGCCACCAGGCCGAACCCGATCTGGACGACCACCAGGAGCCCGTTGAGGGCCAGGCTGAAGCTCAGTCGTCGGGTTCGGTCCATGGATTCTCCCAGCTGACAGCCTACCCATCCACCTCCGTCGCGGCCCCCTCTGCCCGATTGCCGGCGTCATGGACCGGTAGCCTCCGACCATGAGCCCCCAGCCGTCCCGCTTCCGGCGCCCGGTGGTCCTGACCCTCCTGGCCTGGTGGCGGTCGGATCGTGGTGGCGGTGGTGGGTACGCCCCGCCTGTTCGTGTGGCCGCCCACCGATCTGCCCACCAAGGCCGATGCGGTGGTGGCCCTGGGCGGGGACACCGGACAGCTGCGGGAGAAGTCCGCCATCCAACTGGCCCGCCAGGGCTACGCCCCGGTGGCGGTGATCTCCCTCGGCGGCCAGAAGGCGGTGCCCTGCCCCCCCGCGGTGCCCCGGGTGTGCAGCTCATCTGCTTCCGGGCCGATCCCCTCGACACCCGCGGTGAGGCCGAGTACGTGGCTCGCCTGGCCGCCCAGCGCCACTGGCACCGGATCATCGTGGTATCGGAGCGTTCCCAGGCCACCCGGGCCCGCATGCTGTTCAAGCGGTGCACCGCGATCCAGCTGGAGATGGTTCCGGTGGACGACCCCCGGACCCGGCTGCCCTTCGACGTGGTCTACGAGTGGGGGGCGCTGCTGAAGGCTCTGATCCTCGATCGGAGCTGCTGACGGCCCGGAGTCGGGAGCCCCGAGGCCGGCCCGGTCACGCCCCGCCGACCGATCCCCTGGAGGCGATCCCGGCCTGGTCGAGGCGGCGGAGCAGCTCGTACTCGGGCTCCAGGCGGGCGGCCAGACGATCCCGCTGTCCGTCGGTCAGCGTGGACCGGCCGGTGGTGACCCGCGCCCGCTAGGGGCACGAGCGGAAGGTCGAGCCGTTCGGCCAGCCGGGCCAGCCCGTCGGCGAAGTCCTCGGTGAAGAACACACTGGAGCACCCGGCGATCCGGTCGACGGCCTCGGCCACGTCGAGGCGGTCGGAGAACATGGCCAGCTGGGTCAGCAAGTCCGTCGGCGGGGACCCGGTCGAGGAAGGAGTCGAAGCCACCCTCGGCCAGCCGGCGCTCACGGTCGGCCACCCGTCCGGGCAGACCGGGCGTCGTCGCCGGCCGCCAGGTAGTCGTAGTACGAGTGGACCCGGTCACCGGGTCCCGCAGGATGGTGACGGTGAACGTCCCGTCGGGCAAGGGCTGGTCGGCGAAGGGGCGGTGGGACCGGCCGAACAGATAGGCCCCCTCGGCCAGCACCCGTCGGTCGTTGGAGGCGAAGGCCGCCCGCCGCTGGTCGTGCGCTGCAGCCGCGACACGGTCATCCGGCGCCACACGTCCATCGGGTCCTCGCCACCCAGGGCCAGGAAGCTCAGGAACAGGCTGGTCCCGGCGGTCTTGCGCACGTGGTAGCAGTAGACCCGCCGGCTCGCCCCCGGGCAGGGCGCACTCCTCCGCCATCCGGCGGTAGGTCGGGTCGGTCGACCATCTCCACCCGACTGCGCAGGGCGCTCGACCCGGCGCCGGAACCGCCGCCGGGTCCGGACAAGTGCCCCCTTACGCTGGAGCGACGTCTCGACGGCCGCCGATGGAGACCCCCCGTCCACGGCTGCGATCCTACCTTCTCCGGTAGGCTGTCCCGGCTGCCCGTTGGGCCGCCGGTCCCGGCTCGGTATCCGTACCCAGCCGGTCCGGGGTCACCCAGGCCGCACAGGATCGAGAAGCCGTGGGGTATGCGTTGTCAGCACGTCGGGGGCCGAGCAGCAGTTCCGGGACGGGACGGCCGGGTGGTCGGCCCGGATGGTGATCGACGGGACCGGTCGGAGGGGGCGTCCCGAGGACCCGGGGGCGGTCGGACCTGCCGCGTCCGGTCAAGCTGGTGGTCTGGGACCTCGACGAGACGCTGTGGGTGGGCACCCTCAGCGAGGGGCCGGTGGCCATGCGACCCCTCCCGGGTCGACCTGGTGCGGTCCCTCAACCGGCGGGGGATCGTGAACTCGGTGTGCTCCAAGAACGACCCCGACCAGGCCCGGGCGGAGCTGGAGCGCATCGGACTGTGGGACGAGCTGGTCTTCGCCCGGATCGATTGGTCCCCCAAGGGGGCAAGGGTGGCCCAGATCGTGGCGGACGCCCAGCTTCGGGCCGAGGAGGTGCTGTTCGTCGACGACCTGCCCCTCAACCGGGAGGAGGTGCGCCACGCGGTTCCCGGGATCCAGGTGGCCGGTCCCGAGATCATCGACCGGATGCTGTACCTGCCCGAACTGGCGGGCAAGGACGACGGGCGGCTGACCCGGCTGCGGCAGTACCGGGTGCTGGAGCGCAAGCTCGTCGACCGGGAGGCGGCGCCGGGCTCCAACGAGGAGTTCCTCCGGTCCTGCGACATCCGGGTCGGGGTGGGCACCGACGCCGCCGCCGAGGCGGACCGGCTGTTCGAGTTGGTCAACCGCACCAACCAGCTCAACTTCACCAAACGCCGGCCGGACCGGGAGGCGTTCGACGCCCTGGTGGCCGACACCCGGCCGCCGCTCGGGCTACATCCGGGTCACGGGACCGGTACGGGGACTACGGGATCTGCGGGTTCTACTCGCTGACGCCGGATGGCGGCGAGCTCAGCGATTTCCTGTTCTCGTGCCGGATCCTCAACATGGGAGTCGAGCAGTGGCTCTACGACCATCTCGGCCGCCCGGCGTTGTCCGTGGTCGGCGAGGTGGCGGCGTCGCCGGCAACGTCCCCGACCGGGCCGTGGACTGGATCACCTGGGACGAAGCCCTGTTCGACGAGCCCGGCGATGCGGCGGACGACCGGGCCGACGCCTCGCCGGCAGACTCCGGGTCCGTCCGGCCGGGTAGCGGCGGCCCGTTGCCCACCCAGCCCCACCGGGTCCTGATGGTGGGAGGGTGCGACCTGACCACCGTCGAGCAGTTCCTGGGCGGCGACATCGCCACCGAGTTCTCCCACACCGGGCCCACCGGGGCGTTCATCTACGTGGGCCACACCGAGACCCTCCGCCAGTCGGCCGCCGGCATCACCGACGAGCAACGGGCGGTGGTCGGACCGGATCCCCTTCCTGGACCAGGGCGTGTTCTCCTCGCCGGCCGTGGTGGACCCGGACTACGACGTGCTGGTCTACAGCGTGCTCACCGACTACACCCAGGGCCTCTACCGTCACCGCCGGGCTGGGCCTGGTGGTCCCGTGGCATCAGTTCAACGTGGACGCCACCCAGCCGGAGGCCTGGCCGTGCCCTCGAGTACCGGTTCGGACGGGAGGGGATGGACCGAGCCTTCCTCGAGTGGTTCTCCGATGAGTTCGAGTTCCTGGGCGGGGTGACCGTCGACCGGTTCCAGGAGAACATCCGCTGGTTGGCAGGATCCCTGCCGGACGGGGCGAGGCTCATCGTGCTGAACGGGGCCGAGGTGGCGCTCGAGCAGCCGAAGGAGCCCCAGCGCCATCTGCACCACGTGGTCATGAACGCGGCGCTCGACGAGGCGGTGTCCGGGCTGCCCAACGCCTCGGTCTGCGACGTGCGGGCCTTCGTGAACGGCCCGGACGACCTGCTGTCGGACATCCGGCACTACCGGCGCCACGTCTACCTGCGGATGGCCGAGGAGATCCGGGCCGCCGGGGTGGCCGGCCTCACCGTGGAGCCCCTGCCGTGGTCGACCCGGGCCGGGCGCCAGGTGTGGGCGTTCGCCGGGCGGCGCAAGGTGGAGGTCCGGCGCCGGTGGAGGAGGCTCCGGGGCCTGCCTCCTCCCCGCTCCGCCTGAGTCCCGCCGCCGGCGGCGGGCCTGGAGTCGGCTACGAGGCGTGCGCCGAGTCGGCCACCATCAGGCCACGGCTGTTGGCCACCGCCACTGCGGCCAGCTGGGAGCGGACTCCGAGCTTTCGGAGGACCGAGCGGATGTGCGATCGGACCGTGGCCAGTGACACCACCAGCTCGTCGGCGATCTCCTGGGCCGATCGGCCGGCGGTCAGGTAGTAGAGCACCCGCCGCTCGCTGGAGGTGAGGAGGAGGAGGCTCTGGAGCGGCGGCGGCAGGTCGGTTGCTGTGGCGGCCCATGGTCCTCTCGGTGCCCAGCGATCCGGTCCGGCTGAGCTCGAGCAGTTCGCCGGCCAGCGCGTTGAGATCGAAGAGGACGTAGGCGCCCTGCTCCAGGCATCCGGCCAGGGCCCCGGCCCCGGCCCCGGAGCTCACGGCCAGGACCTCGATCCCGAGGGAGCGGTAGGCCGCGACCAGCTGGGCCGGGACCGACCAGGTGCTCGAGGCCCAGGACGAGTGGGCCCCGGCCGGCTCGGCCGGCACCATCAGGACCACCAGGTCGAGAGGCACCCCGTCGATCTCGGTCACCACGCTGGCGTCGCCGGCCAGCGAGACCACCCCGGTCCGGTAGCCCAGCCGCTCGGCCAGGGTGGTGGTGGCCATGGCGGCCAGGCCGGGCGGGCCGGCCGCGGTGGGGTCGGGGTCCACCACCAGGATGGCGCCCACGGCCCGGTCCTGGTTGGGACGGTGGTCGTCGTGCCGGGTGCCGTACCCCGCCAGCCTCCGGGTGGAGTAGCGGATGATGGTCCGGTGACGGAGACGTGGGTCGGGGCCCCCGGTAGATGCCGGACGCAGGGCCAGCGGCAACACCGCGCCGGTTGCCGGGACACCCCCGGAGATCAGCCGTTCCACGGTCACCACGGTGGTGGAGGGGATGGCCCCGATCCGGGGCCGGCGGGAGGCGGTGCCGTTGACGGCGGCGCCGGGATGGTGCCGCGAGGTGGCCGCCGGGTGGCACTCGGGGGCCGGGCCCTCGTTCACCAGCCCCTGGCCCACGGCTCGGGCCAGCCGCTCACCCAGGACCTTCGGGGTCACGGCGTCGGCATCGGGCCCGAAGGCGATGGCTATCCTGGAGACCCCGTAGGGGCAGACCCGGTCGTCCGCCCGCACCGTGTGCTCGATGTTCTGCAGCGCACGGACGAGAAGGGCACTCCACTCCGGCGAGGCCTGGGCGACCGCCTCGAGCGATCCGTTGCCGTTGACCGATGGCCGCAGGTCGACGTGCGCGACCGTCCTCGCCTCCGGGCCGACGGGCTCGGCTCCGGCGCTCCCTGGTGCTGTCGCACTGCCTCTGTGGATCGACATGTTCCCCCGGTTCACCGCCCGTTCGTCTCAACGGCACAAGGCCTGGCCCCGCGGTGACACCCCTGCTCACCACAATCTACGGCCTCGGTCGCCCTGTGGGCAAGCGAGATTTCATCATCTTTGATGATGAAGCGTCGGACGTGTCGGGAGCGCCGTCGGACTCGGTCCGGGTGGGGGTAGGGGTCGATGACCGGAGAAACCGGGGCAGCCATCTCCCGAACTCGGACAGGTGGACCACACCGTCGACCAGGAGGACCACACCGACTCCCAGCGCCGCCCCGGCCAGTGCATCGGTGGGCAGGTGCCACCGGAGACCGATCACGGCCACCGTCATGGCCGTGGTGGCGGCGGCCCCGAGGACCACGACCAGGGCCCGGAACCGCGGCGGGGCCGCCAGGACCAGGGCCGTCGACACCGCGGCCACATTGGTGACGTTGCCGGACGGGTAGCTGAGCACGCCTTCGAAGTGCCGTCCGACGAGGGGCTTGGCCGCCAGCTCGACCAACACGGCAGCCAGCGGCGGTCCGGTCAGGCAGGCCAGGGCCCGGAGCCGGTCCCGACGGAGGACCAACACCGTAGCGAGGAGGGTGCCGAGCACCAGCACCAGCGGATCCCCCAGTTTGACGATCCGGACCAAGCCCCCCGAGTCGGGGGTCCGGCCGACGGTGGTGAATCCCCATCGGTCGAGGGGGTTCTCGGCGGGATGGAGGGCGATGATCACGGCTCCGAGGACCGAGACGGCGACCAGGATGGCCCCGGCCGTCAGGATTCGGCGCTCCCGGGGACCGGTCCCGACCGGGGACGGCCCCCCGGCGGGCGCCGGGCCGTCCCCGCCGGGGGGCGACTCCTCGGAGGCCGACCCCGGCCCGAGCGGGCTCAGTTCTCCCCCCGGAACCAGGCCACGGTGGCCTTCAGCCCCGGTTCCAGACCCACCGGCTCGACGTCGGGGAACAGCTGGTGGAGCCGGGTGGTGTCCGCCTGGGAGTCGCGCACGTCGCCGGCCCGGGGCCCGGAGTGCACCCGGAGGAGCGGCTGGCCGACGATGCCCTCGAGCAGGGCGATCAGGTCGAGGAGGGAGACCCGGGTCCCGAAGGCCAGGTTGACCGGTCCCGGGGAGGTCACCCTCCGCAGCACGGCGTCGGTCAGGACCGCGGTCACGCTCCCCACGTAGGTGAAGTCCCGGGTCTGGAGCCCGTCGCCGTGGACCGGGATGGGCTCGTCCCGGAGGGCGGCGGCCACGAAGGTGGGAACCACGGCGGCATAGGCGTGGTCGGCGGCCTGGAGGGGACCGAAGACGTTGAAGAACCGGAAGGCCAGGACCGGGAGCCCGAAGGAGTGCCCGTAGGCGAGGGTGGCGGCCTCGGCGGCCAGCTTGCCGGCGGCATAGGGGCTGACCGGAAGGGTGGCCATGTCCTCCCGCTTGGGCAGGGCCGGGTTGGCGCCGTACACCGAGGAGGAGGAGGCCACGACCACCTGGGGTCCCCCGGCCCGGCGCGAGCCGCCTCGAGGACCTCCATGGTGCCGGTGGCGTTGGTCTCGTGGCTGGCCATGGGATCGGTCAGGGAGCGCGGCACCGAGGGGCGGGCGGCCAGGTGGACGACCGCGGCGCTGTCGCCGATCACCCGGTCCAGGAGCGCGGCATCGAGGATGGTCCCCTCGACCAGCTCGACCCCGTCGACCCCGGCCAGGTTCGACCGGTCACCGGTGGACAGGTCGTCGAGGGCCACCACCTCGGTGATCTCGGGACGGGCGGCCAGGTCACGGCACAGGTTGGCGCCGATGAACCCGGCCCCTCCGGTGACCACCACCCTCACGGGCGTCCGGCTCCAGCGGCGACGCCCGGGTCCTCCGTCCGACCCCCCACGCCTGGCGCGATCCCGTCGGGTGGCCGGCTCACTGGGTGCACCGGCGGAGACTACAGCCGTTCGACGTTGGGACCGCTCAATCGATTCCGGGTGTCCAGCACGTAGGGGGCGTGCTCCCGGACCAGGTCGTAGTCGAACGCGTCGTGGTCGGTCACCATCACCACGCCGTGGGCGGCGCGGAGCTCCTCGGCGGTGAGCTCCACCAGGGGGTACGGCACCGCCTCCCCCGAGAGGTGGGGATCGACCACGCGTACCTCGGCGCCGAGCGAGGCCAGGGCTTGGGCGATCACCGTGCCGGGGGCCTCGCGGGCGTCACCGGTGTTCCGCTTGTAGGCCAGCCCGAGCAGGAGGATCCTGGAGCCGTTGACCGTCCGGGCCTGCCGGTTGAGGGCCAAGAGGAGGCGGCGCACCACATAGTCGGGCATGTGCTCGTTCACGTCGTTGGCCAGCTCGACGAACCGGAACGGCTGGCCCAGCGTGCGGCGTACCTTCCACGACAGGTAGCTGGGGTCGATGGGGAGGCAGTGGCCTCCCACGCCCGGCCCGGGGGTGAAGCGCAGGTAGCCGAACGGCTTGGTGGTGGCGGCGTCGATGGCCTCCCATACGTCGATGTCCAGCTCGGCGGCGAACATGGCCAGCTCGTTGACCAGGGCGATGTTCACGTGGCGGAAGGTGTTCTCGAGCAGCTTGGTCAGCTCGGCCTCGCGGGTCCCCGATACAGGCACCGTCCGGTCCACGATCCGGTCGTAGAAGCCCTGTACTGCCTCCAGCGAGGGGGCATCGATGCCCGATACCACCTTCGGGGTGTTCTCGAGGCGCCAGTCCGGATTGCCCGGATCGATGCGTTCCGGGCTGTAGCCGAGGTGGAAGTCCGCCCCGGCCACCAGCCCGGAGCCCTCCTCCAGGATCGGTCCGACCAGCTCCTCGGTGGTACCGGGATAACTGGTCGACTCGAGCACCACGGTCCCCCCGGGCCGCAGGTGGCGGGAGAGGGACCGGGCCGCCTCTTCGATGTAGGAGAGGTTGGGCACACCCTCGGCCAGGGGGGTGGGCACGTCGATGACGGCCACGTCGAACCCGGCCATCCGCTCGGGATCGTCGGTGGGCTCGTACCGGCCGGTGGCCAGGGCCGCGGCCAGACGCTCGTCGGTGATGTCCTCGACGTAGGAGGTGCCGGCGGCCAGCTGTTTGATCCGGCTGCCGTCGAGGTCGAAGCCGACCACGTCGAACCCGGCCTCCACACTGCGGAGGGCCAGGGGCAGCCCCACGTAGCCCTGGCCGACCACGACGAGCCGGTCCGGCCCGCCGCCGGGCTCACCCGGTGGGGCCCGGGCGGCGGATCATGCCGGCACCTGATGGGTGCTGGTCGAGGTGCCGTTGCTCCCTCGGGCCGGGTCGCCCGAGACGTGGGCTCCGGCGCCATTGAGCCGCTCGGAGCGGGCCTGATCGACGGCCGGCGCCCGCCCGTTCCCGCCCTCGGCGCCTTCGACCGGCGCGGCGGCCGGGTCGGGGGCGGCCCCGGTACGGCGAAGTGACCCCACCGAGAACAGCAGCTCCCGCACCTCGTCGGTCTGGCGTCGGGCCGTGGCCTCCCGCAGCCGTTCGAGCCCGTCGGCGAACTCCTCCTCGGGTGCGGTCATGGGAATCAGTTGGTTGATGTAGGGATGGTAGGTGGTGAGGATGGCCTCTTCCGGCGTGCGCAGCTCCTCGTCCAGCTTCTCCCCGGGCCGCATGCCGACGATCTCGATCGGGATGTCGGTATTGACCTGGTAGCCGGACAGCCGGATCATCCGCTCGGCCAGATCCAGGATCCGGACCGGCTGGCCCATCTCCAGCATGAACACCTCGCCGCCGCCGTCGGAGAGCACCGACGACTCCAGCACCAGCTGGACCGCCTCCTCCACGCTCATGAAGAACCGGGTCATCCGCTCGTCGGTCACCGTGACGGGTCCGCCGCTGGCGATCTGACGGGCAAACGTGGGGATCACACTGCCGCGGCTGCCCAGCACATTGCCGAACCGCACCGTGCAGTACGAAGCGCCCTCGGGGGCCCGGGACAGCACGATCTGCTCGGCGATCCGCTTGGAGGCTCCCATCACGCTGGAAGGGCGCACGGCCTTGTCCGTGGAGATCTGGACGAACCGTTGGACCCCGACCCCGTTGGCCGCGGCCACCACGTTGAGGGTGCCGAAGACGTTGGTGGTCGAGGCCTCGACCGGATGGCGTTCGAGGACCGGTACGTGCTTGTGGGCGGCGGCATGGAAGACCACCTCGGGGCGGTACCGGTTGAATGCGTCCACCAAGGCGGCGCGGTTGGTGATGTCGACCAGTGCCTGCTCGCAGTGGATGGGGACGGTGGCCGCGGTGTCGTGGAGGTGGGTCTCGTCGTGGTCCAACAGGACCAGGAGGTCCGGGGCCAGCTCGGCCACCTGGCGGCAGATCTCCGACCCGATGGAGCCCCCGGCTCCGGTGACCAGCACCCGGCGGCCCTCGAGCGTGCGCCGCACCGTGGCCAGGTCGATCGGCACCGGCTTGCGCCCGAGCAGGTCCTCGATCCGGGGCTCACGGGCCTGGCGCAGGGACGGGGTGGTGCGGCTCCCGTCGACCAGGTGGCTCACCCCGGGCAGGACCTTCATGGTCAGCCCGGCCGTCTCGCAGGCCTGCAGCACCCGCTCGACCATCTCGGGGGCGGGATTGGGGATGGCCAGGAGGACCTGCTGCAGGGTGTACCGCGAGGCGGCCTCGGGGATGTCGTCGATCGAGCCGACCACGGGTACGCCGACCATGGAGAGACCGTGGGCCCGGTCGTCGTCGTCGAACACCGCCACCGGGACCAGGCCGGCCCCGGGGCTGCGCAGCATCTCCCGGATGGCGGCGGCACCGGCGTCCCGACTGCCGATCACCGCCACCCGAAGGCCCACCCGCCGAGCACCGCGTTGCCAGGCGAACAATCGGGAGTGGAAGCGCAGAACGCCCATCCCCATGGTGGCGAACATGCAGCCCACGACGATGACCGTCACCGGAACGTGCTCGAACCGGTACCGCTTGCCGAGCGGATAGAGGGCGACGAGGACGCACACCACGACGGCGGCCGAGACGATCAGCTGGCGGGCCTCCTCCACGCCGGCGTGCCGCCACATCCGTCCGTAGAGACCGAAGACATGATTGGCCACCAGCGTGACCACCAGGGCCACCAGGAGGAAGGTGGCCAGGTGCTGCCAGTAGAGTCCCGGAGCCTTGTCCCGGAAGTAGATGACCTCGGCCACGCTGTAGCCGGTAACGATGCAGATGGCATCGAGCAGCGTGAACACCAAGCCGGGAACGGACCCGGCTGGCCCGGACGGAGACGCTGTTCTTATGGGGATCGGCCGACGGGCGGGGCGCTCCTCCCCGGGCTCCGCTGTCGATCCCTTCTGTCGGATCAGATCCGTTCACCTAGTACAGCCCCCACTTGGCCAAAAGTCCCGACCGCTCTCCACCCAAGCGAATTTACTTTCGAACTGCATGCCGTCCAGAGCCGATGGTTCCCGCCACCCGGCGCCGGTGTCCGAATCTCCCCCCTAGTCGTGTGCGATCCCCTATCGGTGGCGACCGCCACCTGGCCGACGGACCCCCGGACCTCCTCCCGCCGGTTCGCCGCATGCCACTGACCCGTCCATTGTGTCATCCCCCCGAGCGAGCCGCTGCAGCCGCAGTCGACCGACAAAACGGAGCCGCCCCGGACCCCGAGAAACTGGTGTGAGGTTACCGACCCAGCCCTCCTGCGACCATCCCCAATATTGGGGATCGGAGTGCCGACGACGCGGCTGGCGTCCAGCATGAGACAATATTGCTGTTGTCCAGTGCAGCGGGCCGCGGTGTATGATCACACGTCTACGTTGGGCAGGGAGTGGGAGTCGCGATGGAGCCAATCGACTATACAGGTGCGCTCCGACGTAGCTGGCGTCTGCTGCTCGCCCTGGCACTCGTGGGGGCGGTCATCGCCGTCCTGCTGCCGGTGAGCAAGCCAGCCAAGGCGCTGAAGACGCTGCCCTGGCAGGCCAGCGCACTGGTCGGCTCCATCCCCACCGGCAAGGGAAGCCCGCTCGTCGGGGGCGTCACCAGCAGCCAGATCTACTTCTATGCCACGAGCAACACCGTCGAGAGGGGCACCATGCAGGCGCTGCATCCCAGCGTCTACCCCTATGAGTACTTCCGCTACCTGACGGCCACGCTGGTGGCTCCGGGCACCACCTCCCTCAAGCAGACCACGGAGAGCACGACCCCGCTCAAGAGGAACTCTGCCACCGAGGTGCTCCTGACCGGCTACGGATCGACCGAGACCGCGGCCATCGCCCTGGCCAACTACTACGCCTACGAGCTCAACTACGTCATAGAACAGGCGGCCCAGGCCCGGGCGGCATCGGTCGCCGCGGCGGCAGCCGCAGCCGCAGCGGCCAAATCGAATTCGTCCAACTCGTCCTCGGACACCGGGTCGTCGGGCTCGCCCGGTCCGGTGAGCACCGGATTTGTGCTGCAGCAGCCGGCCGAGTTCGCCACGCGCTCGGCAGCGTCGACCAACATCACCTCCAGCCGGAAGGTGCGGCTCCTGGCCGGCCTGGTCATCGGCGCTCTCGTCGGGGCCGGCATCGTCCTGCTCCGGGAGCTGCTCGACAAGCGGCTCCGCACCGCGGCCCGGGCCGAATCCAACTTCGGTTTCCCGGTGGTGGTGGAGATCCCGGCGTTACCGGTCAAGGCCGGACAGTCGGCCGGGAGCCAGCCGATTCCGGTCGACGTGGTGCGCGAGCCGGAGTCGCCGGGGGCCGAGGCCTATCGGATGCTCAGGATGTCCGTGCTGTTCGAGGGTCTTGCGCCGCAATCGGCCCCGACCGATCCGTTCGGCTACGAGTACGGCCAAGGGGTGCTGCTCGACCGCGCCCCCGGTCGGGGCCGTCCGTGCCGGTGGCCGTGGCGGGCGACAGGAAGGTGGTGATGGTGGTGTCCGCCGGCACCGAACCGTCCCGTCCCCACGTGGCGGCCAACCTTGCCGCCATCTACGGCGAGGCCGGGCAGCGGGTGATCGTCGTCTCCACCGGGGACATCGAGGCCGGTGCCAGCGTCCGGGTGGCTGACGGGCGGCGCTCGGTGATCCGCCGCGAGGACGTCGAGGCGCAGATGCAGCCGTCCCGACTGGAATTCGTCTCGCGCCTGCCCCTCGGGCCGTTCATCGCCAACAGCGGGGAGCTGGTGACCCGGGGTCGGGCGGTGCTCGACGCCACCCGGACGCTGTGTGACGTGGTCATCGTGGAGGTGCCGCCCCTGCTGGCCGTGCACCACGCCGAGGCCCTGGCCCGCGCCGTCGACGTGGTGGTGGTGGTGGGTGAATGCGGCGTCACCACCTTCGGTGATGCCCGGCGGGCCGGCGACCTGCTCCGTCGGATCGACGCGCCGGTGCTCGGGGTGGTGCTGACCAACGTGCGCATCAACCAGAAGGACGTCCGGCTCACCGTGCCGCGCCGTGTCGTACCGGTCCCTGCCGAGCCGGAGCCGGAGCCGGAGCGGGAGGTGGTGCTGGCCCTCGGTCCGGGCGCCGGCCCGCATGCCGGCGGCGCCTCCCCGTCCGACTACTGATCGGGCCGGGCCCGCCCACGCCATGCTGCTCGCGGCCCAGATCGCCACGGAGCCGATCGTCGCCCTGGTGGTGGCGGCGGCCTTGTTCGGCCTGGGACGTATGGTCATCCACCGGGTGGCGTTTGCCGAAGCGAACCCCTGGCTGGTGAGGATCCTGACCGCCAGCCTGATCCTCCATCTGCTGGCGGCACCGACCCAGATCTACGTGGTGGACCACGTCTACAACGGGATCGCCGACTGGAATCGCTACACCCACACGGGGGCGGCGTTGGCCCCGAATTTCCGGCACTTCAACTTCACCACCGCCGGAGCCAACGTCCGCCAGATCGTAAACGACGGTTCGGTCAGCATCGCCACCGGCATCGTGATGGCCATCGTCGGAGTGAACCTGACGGCCACGTTCTTGGTCTTCAGCTGGCTCTCCTTCATCGGCGCCATCTTCTTCTTCCGGGCCTTCTCGCTGACCTTCCCGGGTGCCGACCACCGCCGCTACGCCAAGATGCTCTTCTTCCTCCCGTCGCTGATCTTCTGGACTGCGGACGTCTCGAAGGAGTCGATCATGATGTTCGGCCTCGGGCTCACCGCCTATGGGGCGGCCAAGTTCCTGGCCCGCAAGCCCGGGGGTTTCGTGCTGGTGGTGCCCGGCGTGTTCATCTCCGCCTACGTCCGGCCCAACGAACTGTTGCTGATCCTGGCCGGGTTCGCCGTGGCCATGATGGTCCCCACCGCCGCCACCAGGCGTCAGCTCGGTGGGGTGCGTCGCCTGATCTCCCTGGTGTTCCTCGGAGGACTTCTGGCCATCGCGGTGGGCGTGACCTTCCACTACCTGCACGGCGGGGCCGGCGGATCCCTGTCGCTCCAGCAGACCAACGCCAACAACCAGGGACAGGGCCTCGGGTTCGGGAGCAGCGGTGTCCCGTACTCCACCAATCTGATCACCTTTCCCCGCGACATCTACGAGGTCCTGTTCAATCCGCTGCCCTACAACTTCCACGGCCTCGGTGAGCTGGTTGCGGCCGGCGAGAACACGGTGGTGCTGGTCCTCATCGTCATGTCGTACCGCAATCTCCGCATGGTGCCGCGGGCGTCCTTCGCCCGGCCCTACGTGATGCTTTGTCTGGTCTACACGGGGACCTTCCTCTACACGTTCGCCGCCCTCGGCAACCTGGGCCTGATCGAGCGGGAGCGGACCATGATGCTTCCGTTCCTCCTGGTCCTGCTCTCCGTACCGAGGGCTCCCAAGCACCGCCCCCCCCGCTACGAATGGGAGCTGCGCCGAAGGGCCAGGCTCCAGCTCCGCGCCGCCGCCGAGCGGAGCGCGCCCGCCGGCGGGTCTCGACCGCCCCGGCCGGCGGCTGATCCCCGGGTCCCACCCGTCTCGGTCCGTACCCGGGCACCCCGGTGCCGGCCGCAACGACCCAGGGCTCGCCACCCGGAGGGCGGTGACCGTCACGGGGTGGGGGGCTACGCCCGGATCCGGCGCCCGGGCCGTCGCCTCCGGGCGGCCCGGTCCAGCAGCGGCGACAGCAGGCCCATCCAGGCCAGGCCCACCGCATCCAGGCTGAAGTGCTCCACCCCCCGCAGCCGGGCGGCACGCCCCAGCCGGATCCGCAGTGCCCCGTCCTCGACCAGACTGGCGGTGGCGGCCACCAGGGTCTCGAGATCATCGCCGGGCACCACCAAGCCGGTCAGGTCGTCCTGCACGATCGAGCGGACCCCGGGCACGGCGGTGGCCACCACCGGCAGGCCGGACAGGCCGGCCTCGATCAGCACGCCGGGCATGCCCTCGCCCTCCGGTCGGCTGGGGAACACCATGAGGTCCGCCCGGCGCATCTGCTCGGCCACGTCCGACCGCGAGCCCAGCAACTCGACCCCGGCCTTCTCAGCCGGCAGGGCCAGGGCGTCACGCAAAGGGCCGTCCCCGATCACGGTCGGCCCGGAGGTCCAGGCCGCGGGCCCGCAACGCCGCCACCACTTCGATGAAACGATCGGGTCGTTTGCCCGAGGTGAGGGCGCCCACGAAGAGCACGTGGGGTGGCTGCGTCGGCCAGCGGGCTGCGGCCGTCGACGGGGGTGGTACACATCGGGATCCCGACCGTTGGGGGTCAGGACCACCCTCGGGCGGAACCCCGAGAAGGTCGATGCACTCGTCGCGCACCTCCTGTCCCTCGGCCGCGATCACATCGGCCCGTCCGAGCAGGGTGCGCCACAGCCGCAGTTGAGAGCCCCCGGTCGGAACCGGAGTAGGTCCCGATGGCGTAGTAGGCCAGGGGACGGCGGCGGCCGGCCATGGCCGGGACCAGGTACTTGAGGGGCTCGCTGCCGTGGGCCACCACCACGTCGGGATCCATGTCGGCCCAGCGTGCCCCGCAACCGGAGGACCAGTCGGCCGTCGAACCCGACCGCCGGGGCGTCGCCCCCGGGCTGCTCGAGTGAACGATCCACCTCGACCTCGTCTGGACCGGCGAACAGGCTGAGCACCCGGTGGTGCCGGACACCGGGGAGGTCGAGGTGGTCGGCCAGCGCCCGTGCCTCGCGCTGGGCGCCCCGGGCCCGGGCGGTCGGGATCACGTGGAGCACCAGGGGCACGTCGATGGCTGGCAATCCGTCGGTCATGCGGTCGGTCATGCGGTCATGGCGGCCCCCCTGCCGCGCCCGGCCCCGCGGCGCGGGGTCATGGTACCAGGCGGGCCCGGAGGCCCCTCCGCTACCATCGGCTGATTCCGCCCGGCACCTGATTCCGTGGCCAGGTGCACCCGGGGTCGCGGGGGTCCGGGTCCGGACGGTCCCGGGGACGGAGTGAGGTGCGGTGGGCGGAGGGGTGTCGATGAGGACCTTGGTGATTGCCGGCGACTACCCGTGGCCGGAGGACCGCGGCCCGCGGCTCCGGCTGTCCATGGTCCTGCGCGGGCTCCGGCGGTGCGGACCGGTCGAACTCTTCTCGGTCGTGTCCAGGTTCCGCACCGACCTCGACCAGCCCGATCCCTCGCTCGGACTGGACCGGGTGTCGTGGGTGGGCTTCGACAACCGGCCGCCCAGCGGGGTCCGACTGGCCCCCAGCCTGCCCCGACCCCGGATGCCGCTCGGCCTGCCCTGGCAGGACGGTCCGACCGTCCGCCGGGCCCTGGCCCGGTTCGCCTCGGGCCGCTACGACCTGGTCTGGTTCTTCGGGGCCCGTCCCTGGGTGCTGGCCGGTGAACCGATCCTGGCCCCCACGGTCCTCGATCTCGACGACCTCGAGGACCAGAAGATCCTGGGTCGCCTGGCCGTGCCCCGTCCCGCGCCGGCGTCGTGGGCCGGGCGGGCCCGTCGGACCGGGAGCGCGCTGGTGGCCCACGAGGAGGTCCGCCGGTGGCAACGGCTGCACCGCCGCGCCGGCCAACGGGCCTCGGCGGTGGTGGTCTGCAGCGACCTCGACGCCGAGCGGGCCCGTGACCGCGGCGTCGAGCGGGTGGCGGTGATCCCCAACGGCTACCGGTCGGTCGACCACCCGGTCGGGTCGGGTGCCGGTCGGCCACCCTCCCACCGTCCTGTTCCAGGGACTGCTCCGCTACCCGCCCAACATCGATGCGGCCCGGTGGCTGGCCCGCGACGTGGCGCCCCGGGCTGCGGGAGCGGGTCGCCGGACGTGGCCGTGCGACTGGTGGGGGAGCACGGGCCCGAGCTGGAGGACCTCGAGGACCCACCCCGCGTCTCGGTGGTGGGTCGGGTCCCCGACATGGCCGCCGAGCTGGCCCGGGCCGACCTGGTGGTGGTGCCGGTGCGCTACGGCAGCGGGACCCGGGTCAAGATCCTGGAGGCCTTCGCCCATCGGATCCCGGTCGTGTCCACGCCGGTCGGAGCCGAGGGCATCGGTGGTGAGGACGGGGTCCACCTGCTGGTCGGCGAGGACGCCCCGGCGTTGGCCGAGGCCTGCGCCCGCCTGCTGACCGAGCCCCAGCTGCGGCGATCGGTGACCGACGCCGCCCACGACCTGTTCGAGGAGCGGTTCCGCTCCGAGGTGGTCGAAGGGGCGGTGGCCCGGCTGGCCCGCGAGGTGGCCAGCTCCAGGTGACCGCCCCGCCGGCGGGCGCCGACCCGTACCGCGGCGCCGGCGGACCTCACCCCGGACGGGCCAGCAGCTCCCGGTAGATCTGCTCGATCTCACCGCTGGCCCGGGCCACGTCGAAGGTGACGCTGCCGGCGGCAGCCGCCTCTCCCAGCCGGCGGCGGAGGTCCGGATCGTTGCTCAGCCGCTCCAGGGCGTCGACCATCGCCTCGGGATCGTCCGGGAGGTACCAGCAGACCGTTGACCCCGTCGCTGATCACCTGGGGAACGCCCCCCACCGTGGTGGCCACGATGGTTGCGCCCACGCTGGTGGCTTCCATGAGGACGACGGGCAGGCCCTCCTGGTGGGAGGGGAGGACCACGATGTCCGCCGCGGTCAGCAGGGCCAGGGCATCGCGCCGGTGGCCGAGGAAGCGGAACCGCTCGCCGAGACCGAGGGACCGGTGCCGGTCGGCCAGCATCTCGGCCTGGTCCCCCTGCCCGGCCGCCACGAAGCGCACCGGTAGCGTGGCGCAGTCCCGCCCGGTGGGCCGTCTCCAACAGCACGTCGTACCCCTTCTCCGACCGAAGGTTGGCCACGGTGACGGCCAGGAGGTCTCCGCTGGGCACCCCCAGTCTCGGCCCGCACCTGGCGCCGCACCTCGTGCCCGGCGCGCCACCATGGCGCCGGGACGGGCCGAGGATCGATACCGTGCACGACCATCCGGGCCCGAGGCCGAAGGGCGGGGGGAGGGCCTGCTCGGCGGCACCGGACACCGCCAACAGGGCGCCGTCCCGAGTGACCGTGGCCCGGTTGAGCAGCTTGACCAGTGGGGAGACCTTGTTCCACAGGCTGTGCTCGGTGTAGACCGTCACCGGTCGCCGGTGGCGCGGGAGGGTCAGCACCACCAGGCGACCCAGGGCGGCGGTGTAGGGAAGATGGAAGTGCACGATGGCGTAGCGGCCCTCGACCAGGAGCCGGCGGAACGACGGCCAGCCATCGGAGGTCGAGGCTCCGGGCGGCGCCGAGGTCGTGGACGGGTGTCCCGCGCGGCCCGGAGCTCACCGGCCAGGGCGTCGGAGCCGGACAGGACGAAGGCCACCTCGTAGTCGGAAGGCCCGGTGGTCGCCGGTCGCCACGCTGTCGACCAGCAGCCGCTCGGCTCCACCGTGGCCCAGGCCCTTGATGGCCAGGAGCACCGGGATCGGCACCGGTGCCGCCGCAGACGGGTCCCCAGGCTCCGGCACGCGGCGATGATAGCGGTGGGCGGGCGCCAGGGACGTGGCTTCCTCCGGCGAGATCGCGATACTGTCGTCGGGTCGATGTAGGATCTGCTGGGGTCCGTTCTCCGGGCCAGGGGGGTAGTGTCGGACGATGGCTGTCGTAGATTCGACGTGGGGCGACGTCCTGATCGAGCCCGATGTCTCTGCCGTGCCGGCCGAGCCGCCCGACGACATCATCTACCACCACCGGGTCCAGCTACCTCGACTCGATCCGGAACCTGTGGGCGCACCGGGAGATCATCTACACCCTGGCCGAGCGGGACTTCCGGGCCCAGTACAAGCAGGCCTCGTTGGGTATCCTGTGGGCCGTCCTCAGCCCGGTGGCCACGCTGGTGATCTTCGTGCTCGTCTTCTCCCGGGTGAAGTCCTTCGGGAGCCAGGGCCTGCCCTACGCGCTCTACGCCTTCGTCGGCATCCTGTGCTGGAGCTTCTTCGCCTCGGCCCTGGGCAACGGGGGCCAGTCCCTGCTGACCAACAAGGCGTTGCTGGCCAAGACCCAGTTCCCCCGGGAGTGCTTCCCGCTGGAGACCATGTGCGTCAACGCCCTCAACACCATGCTGTCGTGGATCCCGCTGGCCCTGCTGTTCGTGATCTTCGGGCGTGCACCGCGGCTGGCCACCCTCTGGGTCCCGCTGTTCATGGTCATCGAGGTGGTCTTCGCCGCCGGGGTGGCCATGGCCATCTCCAGCATCATCATCCAGATGCGCGACCTGATGCAGGTGCTGCCCATCATCACCTCACTGGGGTTGTTCGCCACCCCGGTCATCTGGCCCTTCTCCAACATCCCCACCTCCTACCACCTCACCGGCGGCCGCCTGGTCCACTACACCACGGTGGTGGCCGGTCACGTCCACCACCACGCCCACTGGGTGGGGGGGATCACCATCAACCTCCAGATGGTCTACGGCTTCTTCAATCCCCTGGGCCCGATCATCGCCAACGCCCGCAACACCATGCTGCTCGGCCAGGCCCCGGAGTGGAACCTGATCGTCATCGCCACGCTCGGGGCCCTCGCCTACCTCCTGGTGGGGTACCGGATCTTCAAGAGGCTGGAGGTGAACTTTGCCGACATTGCCTGACGGGTCGATCCAGGTCGAGCAGGTGTGGAAGAAGTTCCGGGCCGACAAGACGGTGCCCAAGTTCTACGACCAGTTGAAGCGGTTCGGGAAGTCCATCGGCACCGGGAGCCGTCACGAGTACCGCTGGGTCCTGAAGGACGTCACCCTGGAGGTGCCGCCGGGCGGGACCCTGGGCCTGATCGGGATCAACGGCTCGGGCAAGACCACCCTGCTCAAGATCATCAGTCAGATGACCTACCAGTCGGCCGGGCGGTGCGATGTCGAGGGCCGGATCGGGGCCCTGCTGAGCGTGACCAGCGGCATCCACCCGGAACTGACCGGCAGGGAGAACATCTACCTGTACGGCGCGGTGATGGGGATGGGCCGCCAGACCATCCGGGACCGGTTCGACGAGATCGTCGAGTTCGCCGGGCTCTCCGACGCCATCAACCGGCAGGTCAAGTTCTACTCCTTGGGCATGCAGATGCGACTGGGCTTCACCGTTGCCGCATTCCTCGAGCCGGACGTTCTCCTGGTGGACGAGGTGCTCTCGGTGGGCGACGCCAACTTCCAGCAGAAGTGCCTCAAGCGGATCGGCGAGATCGTGCGCCAGGGCACCACCCTCCTCTACGTCTCCCACGACCTGGCCTCGGTCGAGGCGTCGTGCTCCAAGGCGGTGTGGCTGGCCGACGCGGTGGTGCAGGCGGCCGGACCCACCCGGGACGTCGTGGCCAAGTACCGGGCCGCCGTGGAACAGAACGCCGCCCTGGTCACCTCCACCGAGGGGGTGGTCCAGGTGCTCAAGTGCGAGATCGCGGCATCCGACGGGGGCCAGATCCGCTCCGAGACCGATCTCGACGTCCGCCTGACCCTCCGATCGCCCGAGCCGCTCGACGCCAACTTCTTCTTGGGGGTGTCCCAGGGCACCGCCTTCCCCATGTTCATCGTGCGCTACAGCGGGTCGTTCCCGGCCGGCGACTTCGAGGTTTCCTGCCGCCTGCATCACGTGCCGCTGGCCAAGGGCCACTATTCGCTGTGGCCGGCCATGTCGGGACATGCGGGCGGCAAGGGGAAGCCGCTGCTGCCGTGGCGGCCGGTGATGTCCTTCGACCTGATGGGACCGGAGTCCTGGAACCCACCCGAAGGTGTCATGGTCATGTCGCCGGTCTTCGTGGGCGCGGACTGGGAGGTCAACTGAGCTCGCCGCGGTGAGTAGTCGGCGGCGAACCCGGAGTGGCCCAACCGGGGGACTCAGGGGAAGAACACCCGCTCGCGGAGCGAGCCGGCGAGTCTCCCGGTGCGCATCCCCGCGGCTCGGGCCCACTCGATCCGCTGGCCTCCGTCCCGGGCCAGGCGGGGCGAGAGCACCAGCAGCCACAGCCACGACTTGGCCGCTCCGCCGAGATTGCGTTTGGCCCCGGTCCTGCGGTGCCGTCGGTACAGAGCGGGGCCGCTGCGCCCGTAGGCCGCCGCCTGGCGGAAGACCTCCTGGAAGCCGGGGCGCTCCCGCTTGGCCACGACCGCTCCGAACTCGATCACGAAACGGTAGCCCTCCAGCTGCAGCCGCCAGCACAGGTCGATGTCCTCGCCGATGAGCAGCTCCTCGGCGAATCCGCCCACCGACTCGAAGGCCTCGCGGCGCACGGCCAGGTTGGCCCCGAGGCCCGCAGGCAGGAAGCCGAGCTGCCGCATGGAGGCCGGTTTGGGCGGCGAGGCATCGAGTCCGTTGAGCGACCAGAAGTCGAACACGCCGGCCACCACGTCCACCTCGGTCAGGGCCCGGGCACAGCTGGCCAGCCAGCCGGGCTGCACGACGTCGTCGGCATCGCAGAAGACCAGCAGGTCGCCGCGGGCCGCCCTGACCCCGGCGTTGCGGGCCGCCGGAGCTCCATGGATGGTGGCGGCGTCGAGGCACCGGATCCGCTGGTGCCGCTCGGCCCAGCCGGCGGCCACCGCCGGCGCTGTCGTCGGTCGAGCCGTTGTCGCAGATGATCAGCTCCCACTCGCCGGCGTACTCCTGCTCCACCAGGGCCCGGATCTGGTCCTCCAGCCAGGGCATGGCCGTTGCGCACCGGAACGATGACGCTGATCATGTCCGAGGCCCGAGTGCGGCTCTCCGCCGATGGGCCCGGAGACGGCAGATGCCTCGAGGAACGTCCGTGTGTCCGACTCCCACCGGCGCCCTCCTGGTCCGGTACCCCGCGCCCACCGCACGGCGAGTACTCCACTGTGCCAACCACAGGCGACGCCACGAGGCATCGGCATGGCCGCCGCCATTCCTGCGGTTAGCCTAGCGCCGTGAGGGTGCGGTGACCACGGGGGAGAGGCGAAGCACGCCCGAAGCGCCCCCGGTCCCGGCGCCGCCGGGACGTGACGGCGGTGGTCCTCACCTACCGGCGGCCCCGTCTGGCCGGTGACGTGGTGCGGTCCCTGGTCGAAGCGGAGGGCTTCCCCCCGGACGGGTCGTGGTGGTGGTGAACGGCGACGGCGGGCTCGACGACCCCGCCCTCGAGTCGCGGGTCCGGATGGTCCGGCTCGACCGGAACACCGGTCCTGCCGGCGGGTTCCGGGCCGGAATGGTGGCGGCGTTCGAGGACCCCGACACCCGGTGGGCCTACCTCTGCGAGGACGACGTCGGCCTGTTCGCGCTCCCGTCGCCTCGGGTGGCGCGAACTGGTGGACCGGGTCGGCCCGCCGGGGTGGTCGGGCCTCGGCCGGTCGGCGCGGTGGTGGCCTACGGGCGGGCTTCGTCGGTCGTGGCGCCCACACCGTCAACGTGGTCCCCCCGGCCGGCGTCCCCGACGGTCTGCGCCCGGTGGACGTGGCCTGCTGGGGGGCCACCCTGGTGGCCCGGGCGGTGGTCGAGGCCGGGGTCCTCCCCGACCCCGAGTGGTTCTTCGGCCTCGAGGACTTCGACTTCTTCTGCCGGGTGCGCGGGCCGGGTTCGAGGTGCTGGTCGATGCGGTGGCCGCCGGCCGGGTGGCCGACCAGCAGACCAACAGCGGACGGGACGACGCCCTGCGCCGGCGGCGGCCCACCGACGATGCCGAGGCGTGGCGTTCCTACTACCACGCCCGGAACTCGCTTCGCCCTGGCCCGCCGCCACGGACGGCCGAGCTGGTACGCCTGGCACCTGGCCTACTCGGCGCGGCAGCTGCAGAAGGCCACCGGCCGGGCCGAACGGGCGGCCATCGTCCACGGGCTGTGGGACGGTGCCCGGGGACGGATGGGCGAGCACCCCCGCTACGTCCGCCAGGTGGGGGAGTTCGACCTCGTCCACGAACCGACCCGTCCCTCGGACGTATCCGGCCCGGCCGGTTGACGGGGGAGCTGAGCCCATGTGCGGGATCGCCGGGCTGTTCGACCCGTCGGCGACGGGCGGCGCCGACTCTCGGGCCGATCTGACCGAGGCCATGGCGGCGACGCTCGCCCACCGCGGGCCCGATGCCGTGGGGTTCTGGGCCGACACCTGGGTCGGGGATCTGCCTTCGGGCACCGCCGGCTGTCGGTGGTGGGGCTGGGCCCAGAGGGCGGCCAGCCCATGCGCTCGCCCGACGGCCGCTGGGTGGTCACCTACAACGGCGAGATCTACAACCATCGCGGCCCTGCGGCGGCGGCTGGCCGCCGAGGGCCGTGCCTTCCGGGGCGGGTCCGACACCGAGGTGCTGGTGGCGCGCCGTCGAGCAGTGGGGCCTGATCCAGGCCCTCGATGCCTGCGAGGGCATGTTCGCCCTGGCCCTGTGGGACCGCCAGCGACCGTCAGCTCCACCTGGTCCGTGACCGGTTCGGCGAGAAGCCGCTCTACTACGGCTGGGTGGGCGGCGCGCTGGCCTTCGCCTCCGAGCTGAAGGCCCTCCGGACTGCTCCCCGGGTTCGCCGCCGACATCGACCGCGACGCGGTGGCCCTGTTCCTCCGCCACAACTGCGTCCCCGCGCCGCACACCATCTACCGCGGGGTGGCCAAGCTGCTGCCCGGCCAACTCGTGACCTTCGGGCACGGACGCCGGCCCGGGCGGCGCCCGCCCCGCCGGGCCTACTGGTCGGCCCGGCAGGCCATCGAGGACGCCCGTGGTCGGCCGTTGACGGGCCCTCCCGACGAGCTGGCCGACCGGCTCGAGGCGGTGCTGTCCGACGTCGGTGGCCGCCCGGATGGTGGCCGACGTGCCCGTCGGCGCGTTCCTGTCCGGGGGGGTCGACTCCGAGCTGGTCGTGGCCCTGATGCAGCAGCACAGCGCCGCCGGCCGGTGCGGACCTTCACCGTCGGGCTTCGCCGACCGGGCCTTCGACGAGTCGGCCGAGGCCGCCGCGGTGGCCGCCCACCTCGGGACCGACCACACCCCGCTCGATGGTCACCGACGCGCGAGGCCACCGAGGTCATCCCCGCGCTGCCGGACATCTGGGACGAGCCGTTCGGCGACGTCTCGCAGATCCCCATGCACCTGGTCAGCCGGCTGGCCCGGCCGCGAGGTGACGGTGGCCCTGTCCGGCGACGGCGGCGACGAGCTGTTCGCCGGCTACAACCGCCACGCCTGGCTCGAGCGGCTGTGGCGCCGGGCGTCGTCGCTGCCCGAGCCGGTCCGCCGGGCGGCCGGCGCCGGCGCTCGGCCGCATCCCGCCCGGCCTGGTCGACGGCGCGGCCCGGGCGCACGACGCTCCTGCCGGCTCGCATGCAGGTCCGGAACCCGTCGACCAAGGTGGCCAAGCTGGGCAAGGTGCTGGCCGCCTCGGGCCCGGAGGACGCCTACCTCGCGCTGGTCTCGTACTGGGACGACGCCGAGTCGATGGTGCTCGGCGCCGGGCCCGACGGTGTCGATGGCCTCCCGGCCCGGCGGAGTGGCCGGCGCTCGACGGCATCACCGAGCAGATGCTGTGGCTCGACCTGGTCGGCTACCTGCCCGACGACATCCTGACCAAGGTCGACCGGGCGGCCATGGCCACGTCGCTCGAGACCCGGGTGCCGTTCCTCGACCGGGCGCGTGTTCGAGCTGGCCTGGCGGCTGCCCCTGTCGGTGAAGCTGCACGACGGCGTCACCAAGTGGCTGCTGCGCCAGGTGCTCTACCGCCACGTGCCCGCCGGAGCTGGTCGACCGGCCGAAGATGGGATTCGGCTTCCCCATCGGCGCCATGCTGCGCGGTCCGCTCCGGCCGTGGGCCGAGGAGCTGCTCGGCGAGGCCGGCTGGCCGGCCAGGGGCTGCTCGATCCCGGCCCGATCCGGCGGGCCTGGCACCAGCACCTCGAGGGCCGGCGCGACCTGGCCCACGAGCTGTGGGCCGTGCTGGCCCTCCAGGCCTGGCTGGACCGCTGGGAGCCGGCGTTGGGGGACGGATAGGCCGGGCTGGACGCGGCCCCTCGGACGGCGAGGTCCCGGGTGTTCGACCTCGACCAGGACGGACGGTGCCCGGGTGGTGGCCGTGGGTGACGGGAACCTACCGTGTCCAAGACCTGGGGCCCTGGTCCGGGTTGTAGGGTGATGCTCCGGCCGGGGTGGCCCGACGGGCTCGGGCCGGAGTGCGCCGGTCCGCGGGGAGGGGTGTCAGTCGAGTGGGGGTGGCCATGGCAGCGAGGGCAGAAGACGACCGCCCCGCGGCGCCGCGGCTGTCGGGTGGTCACCACGTCGCTCACGGCGCGGCTGCTGCTGGCCAACCAACTCCGCTCCCTCGACGGGGTGCGAGTGGACGGTGGTCAGCGGTGACGCCTACGACGACCCGCCCGAGGGAGTACGGGTCGAGGTGGTGCCCATCCGGCGGGAGTTCGCTCTCTCCGACCTGGTCTCGTTCGTCCGTCTGTGGCGTACCTGCGCCGGGAGCGGTTCGACTTCGTCCAGACCCACACGCCCAAGGCCTCGTTCCTCGGCCTGCCGGCCGCCCGCCTGGCCGGGAGCCCGGCCATCTACACCATCCACGGATCGCTCTATTTCGCCGGGAACGGCCGGAGGGCCAACGTGCTGGGGTGGTGCTTCGAGCGGTGGTGCTGCGCGTGGGCCGACCGGGTGCTGGTGCAGAGCACGCGAGGACGAGCAGGTGCTCCCGAAGGTCCGGATCTGCGCCGCCGGCAAGCTGACCTACGTCGGGAACGGCATCGTGATGGAGCGGTTCACCGAGGCCGGTGGCGCCGGAGCTCTCATCGCGACCGGCCCCTGGTGGTGATGGTGAGCCGGCTGGTGCGGGAGAAGGGGTGCGCCGACTTCCTGGCCCTGGCGTCGGCCCTCTCCGGGAAGGCCGACTTCGTCCACGTCGGACCCTTCGAGCACGACCAGAGCGACGCGCTGACCGAGGCGGAGGTGGACGAGGCGTCGGCCTCCGGTGCCGTGAGGTTCGTCGGGGCGGTGGACGACGTCCGCCCCTACCTGGCCTCGGCCGACCTGGTGGTCCTGCCGTCCTACCGCGAGGGCATCCCGAGGGTGGCCATGGAGGCGGCGGCGATGGGGCGACCGGTGGCGGGCTACGACATCCGGGGCATGCGCGAGGTGATCGACCCGGACATCGGCCTGCTGGTCCCCCGGGGCGACCTGACGGCGCTGACGGCGCTGGTCGAGGAACTGCTCGGCGACCCGGCGCGGCGTACCGAGCTCGGCGAGGCCTGTCGGGCCCGGGTGGCCTCCCGCTTCTCCGAGGACCGGGTCCTCGAGCGCCTGGTGGCGGTGTACGGCAGCGTGCCGGAGCCGGCGTGAGCGCCCGGGTCTGCCTGACCGTCGACGTGGAGGACTGGTACGACGGTATGGCCGAGCTCGGTGTGCACGTCCCGCGGCCCGAGGGGGCGACGAGCGGCCTGGCCGGCCTCGCCGAGCTCCTGGCGAGCGTGCCGGAGCAGCCAGCCGGCGCGGCCGGACCGACGGTGACCCTCTTCGTGGTGGGGAAGTACGCCGAGGCGTGGGCGGGCGAGCTCGAGACGCTGGCCCGGCGGGGACACGAGATCGCCAGTCACGGTCCCGACCACGGCCACCTACCCGAGGATCCCGGCGCGCTCGTCTCCTGGCTGCGCCGCGGCCGCGAGATGCTGGAGGACCGGTTCGGCCGGGCCGTGGTGGGGTTCCGCTCCCCCCGGTTCGATGTGCCCGAACAGCTGGGCCTGTCCCGGTACCGGGACCTGCTGGCCGAGGCCGGGTTCGAGTACGTGTCCGACACCCGAGCCCTCGGGGCGGCGTCGCCGGTCCGGGAGCTCCCGGTGCTGACCCGGTTCGGGTACCCGTTCGGAGGTGGCAGCTACCAGCGCCTCCTCCCGGCGGCCGTCACCCGCTCGGCGGTGGGTTCGGCTGACGGAACCGCGGTCCTCTACTACCATTCGTACGATTTCGGGGCCACGCTGCCCGGCACCGGCTCCATCCGGTCGGTGCCGGTGGCCAAGCAGCTGTTGGGACGGGGGAGGGTCAGTTCGTTGTTCACCCAGGTGCTGGAT
Organism: uncultured Acidimicrobiaceae bacterium; assembly: GCA_963717885.1. Taxonomy (GTDB): domain Bacteria; phylum Actinomycetota; class Acidimicrobiia; order Acidimicrobiales; family RAAP-2; genus Bog-756. Next base: position 1,653,483 of record CAVQXB010000001.1, read on the forward strand.
CGCTACGGCAGTGAGGCGTGTGGTCATGCCCGAGCGTGAGTTCCAGACGTACTTCCAGCGGCGGGCCGGCCGGTTCGCCGCCTTCTACTCCAGTGAGCCGGTGGCCCGTGTGCTCGGACGCGGCCCGCTGTTCGACCGCCTGGAGCTGGCCGTGGACATCGCCGGTTCGCTCCGGGCCACCCGGGTCCTCGACGTGGGCTGCGGGAGCGGCCCGTTGTTCGCCCCTCTGGCCGCCCAGGGCATCCGGGTGACCGGCATCGACCCGGCCGAGGCCATGGTGGCCATGGCCAAGGAGCAGGCCGCCGTGTTCCCCGGCCTCGTCGAGGTGGAGCAGCGGGGCTGGGAGACCATCGACGAGCAGGACCGCTATGACCTGGCCGTGGCCCTCGGGGTGTTCGACTACGTGGCCGACCCGGTGGCCCTGCTGACCCGGATGGGCCGGGCCGCGCCCAACGTCGTGGGGTCCTTCCCGGCCCCCGGGCTCCGGCTCCTCCTCCGGAAGGTCCGCTACGGCGTCCGGGGCGTGGGGGTCCACGGCTATCGCGCCGACGGCTTCGCCAACCTGGCGGCGCGATCGGGGCTGGAGGTGGCCGGGATCCACCCGCTCGGCCGGGCGGGGTTCGTGGCCCACTTCCGCCGGCCGGCCGGCTCGTAGACTTCCGGGCCGGGGTCGCCGCGCCGGTCGAGCGGCCTAGGCCGATCCGGTGTCCAGCTCGCGGTCGAAGTCCTGGTCGGTCCAGGAGGCGATGGGGAACCAGGCCAGCACTCGTCGCAGGGTGGCCAACTGCTCGTCGTCCAGGCGCCGGCGCCAGGAGTCGGACAGCTCGGACGCCACCCGCTTCACCATGAACCCCGTGCCCGGGGTGTTGTGATCCTCCAGGAACTCGGCCGACCCGTCCGCCCACGCGAGACCCAGTTCGGCGTAGAGCCGCTGGAACTCGGACACCGGGTCGGTGCACAGCTCCTCGTGGTGGCGAACATGCCACTCGGGGTGGCGGGTCAGCGCGTCCTCGAGCGCCGCCACGAGCAGCCCGATGCGCCAGCTGATCCGCTCGACGGGGTCCGGACCGGGCAGCGGTACGCCCCAGGGCTCGAGGTACCGGGCCCGGATCTCGGGCCGGTACTCGAGGGTCGAGTTGCGGGCGTCCTTCAGGTTGACCTCCAGCCAGCTGGCCAGCACGTTGGCCGGATGCCGGAGCAGGATCAACACCTCCACGTCGATGGCGTTGGCCAGCCACTCCGCGGCCAGCTGGGCGTGGATCGACTTGACCACCAGACGAGGGCCTCCGGCGGGCCGGGGCGCCGCCCTCGGGCTCCGGGCCACCATGCCGGCCAGCCAGGTCACCGGGCCGGGCCGTCCCTCGTGGATCCGGTTCACGGCTCCGGGACCGAGCAGGTGCCGGGCCAGACGGGCCCGGCCGTCCTCGGGGGCCCCGTCCATGATCCACTCCCACAGCCTGCGGTAGGGCGGGCAGTCCTCCTCGGGGCCCAGGACCGGATAGCGGCCCACCTGGTGCTTGGCGTGGATGGCGGCGGGAGACTTGTCCTCGTTGTCCGGCTCGCCGACGGGGGTGGTTCCCGGCCCCGCGCTCAGGACGCGCATGGTCCACGTGGTGCCGGAGCGGGGAAGGCCCAAAATAAGGATGGGCCGGTGGCTGCGGGTCATCGGTCGGCTCCACGACGGTGCCCCGACCGGTCCCCGAGGGTCAACAGCCGGACGGTGGCCCGGGAGGCCAGTCCGGGGTCGCCGCGGCGGATGCCGAGGGAGCTGGCCGTGCCGGCGGTGGCGAGCACGGCGCCGGCCAACCCGGCGGCGAGTGGGCCGGTGCGGGCCGAAGCGAGCAGTTCGCGGCCCATGGCGGCCCGTCCCTCCGCCTCGTGGGCCAGGGTCGCCCGGTGGTAGGTGAGGCAGGCCGGGCTCATCGCCGCGATGTGCTTGTCGACAAAGGCCCGGTGGCCGTCGAGGTCGGCGAAGCCCTCTTTGGTGACTCGCTGCCCACGGTGCTGGTGATACTCGTAGAGGACCTGGGGAACGGCGGCGATGGGCCGCAGCTGGGCGCAGCGGAGCCACAGGTCCCAGTCCTCGCCGGGCAGGAGCTTCTCGTCGAAGCACAGGTCGTCGGCGAAGTGCGAGCGTCGGATGATGCCGAAGGGGAGGGCTACCACGTTGAACCACAGCAGGTCGTCGGCTCCGAAGACCAGCGGCCCGCGGTAGTCGACCCTCCGGCCGGTGCCGTCATGGACCACCCGGTGCCAGGAGGTGACCACCCCGAGGTCGGCATGGGACTCGAGGTACCCGACCAGGGTGCCGGCCGCCCCGGGCAGCCAGGCGTCGTCATCGTCGCAGAAGCCGAGCAGATCGCCGCGGGCCACGCCGATGCCCTTGTTGCGGGCCGCGCCCGGCCCAATGGCCCGGTCGTTGCGGACCACGCGCACCCGGGAGTCCTCGGCCAGCCGGCCGGTCACCGCCGGGGTGCCGTCCGACGAGGCGTCATCCACGACGACCAGCTCGATCTCGGCACCGCGCTGGTCGAGCACGGACCGAGCGGCTCGCTCCAAGTGGTCCCGGCGGTCGTGGGTGGGCATGACCACGCTCAGGAGGGAGGTCATGCCCCGGCCCGTCCCGGCCCCATCCCGCGGCAGTCGAAGCTCGTCACGTGATGCACCTCCCCCTCACCAGAGGTCATGATAACCAGCGCCGCAGGTGGCGGTGGTTGTCGGGCCGGGGGACGCTGTGGCATGGTGACGCATGCGCCCACCCCGCGTGGCCCGGGCGGCCTTCCGGAGGCTGTCCCCGAGGACCAGGACCGCGTTGCTCCACCGGGCCGGGATCTACGCCCCGTGGGAGGAGGGCTTCGACTACACCCCGCCGCCCCTCGGCCCGGGAGAGACGGTAGGGCCCCCCGACTTCGTCGGTATCGGGGTGCAAAAGGCCGGGACGTCCTGGTGGTACGAGCTGATCGCCGACCATCCCGGGGTCACGGCCCGGCCCGACCTCCACAAGGAGCGCCACTACCTCTCCCACTTCGGCACCGAACCATTCGGGCCGGCCGAGGTCGAGCGCTACCACGGCTGGTTCCCCCGGCGTCCAGGGACCATCACCGGCGAGTGGACACCCGACTACCTGGCCTACCCGTGGGTGGCCCCCCTGCTGGCCCGGGCGGCACCCGAGGCCCGGCTGCTGGTGATCCTGCGCGACCCGGTGGAGCGCTTCCGGTCCGGCCTGTCCTTCCGGCTCAGCCAGGGGGCCCTGGCCGACGAGTCGACCGTGGCGGACGCCATGCGCCAGGGCTTCTACGGACGGTCCCTCCGCCGCTTTCTCCGCCACATCGATCGCCGGCGGATGCTGGTCCTCCAGTACGAGGCGTGCAGCCGGGACCCCGCCGACCAGCTGGCCGCCACCTACCGGTTCCTCGGCCTCGACGAGTCCCACCGGCCCCACTCCCTGCGGACCGAGGTCAACGCCACCGGCACCAAGCGGGCCCTCGACCCCGAGGCCCGCGGCCGCCTGGCCCGTCTGTACGCCGACGACCTCGACGACCTGTACTCGCTCTTTCCCCATCTCGACCGCTCGCTGTGGCCCAGCGCGACGGTGAACCGTGGGTGAGCAGGCCGACGAGCGGGACGGCGAGTGAGCCGGGCATGACGGTCGACCCCCGACCCCAGCAGACCCCCACGGGCTGGCGACCGGCAGTGGCCGAGGGCCTGCACCGGCTGCCGGTCCGGGTGCACCGCTGGCTCCCCCTGGAGCAGCGGGCCGACCTCCGCCACCGGCTGGGCCGGTACCACCCGACCGAGGAGGGAGCCGACCTGACCCCGCCGCCCCCGGGGCCGGGGGAGACCGTCGGTCCGCCCGGGTACGTGGGCGTCGGAGCCACGGCGTCCGGGGCCGGGTGGTGGCACCGCCTGATCGCCGACCATCCGGGGGTCTCGGCGCGTGCCGACCTCCCTCCGGCCCGCCACTACCTCTCCCATTTCGGGACCGAGGCGTTCGGTCCCGAGCAGGTGGCCGGGTACCACGGGTGGTTCCCACGCCGTCCGGGGACGGTCACCGGGGAGTGGAGCCCCACCTACTCGTCGCTCCCGTGGGTGGCGCCCCTGCTGGAGTCGGCCGCCCCGGAGGCCCGGGTCCTGCTCATGGTGCGGGACCCGGTGGAGCGGCTCCGCCTGGCCCTGGCCGGGACGGCCGAGCGCCGGGTGTCCCAGGCCGGGACGGCCATCGCCGGGTCGGTGGCGGGAGGCTTCTACGGGGCCCACCTGCGCCAGCTGCTCGACCACGTCCCGGCCTCCCGGGTGCTGGTCCTCCAGTACGAGCGGTGCCGGCGCGACCGCGACGGCCAGCTCGCCGCCACCTATCGGTTCCTGGGCCTCGACGACACCCACCGGCCGGCCACCGGGCCCCGGCCCACCCCGGTGGGCCACGAGCGGTTGGCCGAGCTCGAAGCCGACACCCGCGCCCGGCTGGTCGACCTCTACGCCGACGATGTCGCCGACCTGGCCCGCCTGGCGCCGGAGCTCGACCTCTCCCTCTGGCCGGGATTCCGCCGGGACTGAGGGGCGGGCGCACTAGTGTGCGGGTGACGGCGGTCGCGGAGCGTAGGGGAGTGAGCGTGGGTCGACGCGGGGGAGCCGGGTGATCCCGGAACAGATCATCGACCGGCTGCGGTGCCCGCTGTGCGGGGAGACCGTGAAGCCGGACGGGGACGACCGGGCCGTGGAGTGCCCGTCGGGCCACCGCTGGCCGATGGAAGGCGGGTACCTCGACTGCTCCCGTGGGTCGGTCCCGGAGGGGACCACCAGCGCCACCTTTGCCAGCTTCGGCTTCGAGTGGAACAACTTCGACGACGTGCGCACCGAGGACGAGGGCTTTGCCGACGTCTACTTCCGTGACGTCGACCTGCCGTCCCTGCACGGGAAGGTGGGACTCGACGCCGGGTGCGGCAAAGGTCGCTATACCCGGTTCCTGGCCGAGCACCTCGGGGCCGTCGCCGCGCTGGACGGGTCCTCGGCGGTCGAGGCCGCCGCCCGGAACCTGGGCGACTTCTCCTCGGTGATCGTGGTGCGGTCCGATCTCCGCCACGCGCCGTTCGTCCCGGCCTCCTTCGACTTCATCGCCAGTCTGGGCGTCCTCCACCACCTGGACGACCCGCGGGCCGGTTTCGAGAGGCTGCTCGAGTACCTGGCCCCGGGGGGCCAGATCCTCCTCTATCTCTACAGCCGTCCCGACGCGCCGGGTCTGCGCTCCGTGGCCCTGGGGGCGGCGGCGGCCCTGCGCACGGTCACCGTGCGCCTACCCCACCGGCTCTTGAAGGTGGTGAGCGCTCCCATCGCCGCACTCCTGTACTACGGCGTGGTGGTCCCGGGGGCCTACGGTGACCGGCGGGGGGCCTCCCCGCTGTCGGCCCTGCCCATGGACGCCTACCGGGGCAAGCCCCTGCGCAGCCTGGTCCTCGACACCTTCGACCGGCTCAGTGCCCCCGTCGAGCACCGTTATGTGTGGAGCGAGCTGGAGCCCTGGTTCGCCCGTGCGGGACTGGTGGTCGATGCGGCCCGGGACGAGACCGGCTGGTTCGTGCTGGCCCACCGGCCCTGAGCATCGGGGAGCGAGTCGACATGGTGGAGGTGGACGGGCGCATCATGGCGGTGGTGCTGACCCACAACGCGCCGGCGTCCCTGGCCCGCTGCCTCGAGGCGATGGCCGGCCAGACCACCCCACCCGACGCCGTCCTGGTGGTCGACAACGCCAGCCGGCCCGCCGGTCGAGGCGGTTCCCGACTCGACGGGCATGCCGCCGGTGCGGGTGGTGCGGTCGGAGACCAACACCGGGCCGGCCGGCGGCTACTCCCGGGCGCTCGCCGAGTTCCTCGGGTCGGGGTTCGGCCACGCCTGGGTCCTCGACGACGACATGTGCCCGGAGCCCGACTGCCTCGAGCGGCTCTGGTCCGTGGCCCGGACCCTCCCGGGCCAGGCCTTCGTCTTCCCGAAGTCCCGCCAGCCGGACGGCTCGCTCGACGTGTGGCCGTCGTGGTGCGGCTTCGTGGTGTCCCGCGAGATCATCCTGACGGTCGGGCTGCCCATGGGCGAGCTGTTCTGGTGGGCCGAGGACACCGAGTACCTCCAGTGGCGGATCCCGGAGGCGGGCTATCCGCGCCAGGTGGTGGACGGCGCCATCGTGGTCCACGCCGCCATCCGCCACGGCGAGGGCGTGCCCCTGTGGAAGTACTACTACGAGGCCCGCAACATGCTCTACGTCCACCTCCACGTGAAGCGCCGACTGGGCCGCTACCCGAGCAGCGTGTCCAAGCTGTTCGCCCGGGCGGTCCTCCGGGAGCGGGGTGGGAGGCTGCAACGGGTGGGGGTCATGACCTGGGGGCTCTGGGACGGGGCCCGGGGCCGGTCTGGGCATCCGGTTCCCGGTGGAGCCGATGCAGGAGCGCACCACGACCGGGGAGCCGTCCGGGTCTCCGTCCCGTCTGCGACCGTCCGGTCAGAGGTAGGTCATCAGCGGGTCCGCCTCGCGGTGGCGGGCCACCGACGCCAGGGCGGCCTCGACGGTGTCCACCTCGCGCGCCGCAGGGCCAGCCGGTCCAGGACCGCCTGGCGGCAGCGGTCCCCGAGCGAGGGGTCGGCCCGCCGCCACCCCTCGAGGTCGCCGATGGCTCCGGCCAGGGCTCCGGGGTCCTTCCGGGGCACCATGAACCGGGCCAGCCAGTCGACCAGGATCTCGGGGTTGCCCCCGGTGTCGGAGGCCACCACCGGCACGCCGCAGGCCAGCGACTCGATCACCGAGCGGGAGAACGGCTCGTCCCACAGGCTCGGGGCCACCGCCACATCCGCGGCGGCGATCAGCGGCACGATGTCGCGGTGCCGGCCGAGCCACCGAGCCTCGATCGGGCCGGACCGGGCCCGGAGCTCGGCCAGGTAGCGGCGGCTCTCGTCCGGATCGGTGCCGACGGTCGGGCCTCCGGCCACGACCAGGAGGGCATGGGGGAGACGGGTGCTGAGCAGGCGGCCCGCCTCCATCAGCACGTCGAGACCCTTCTCCGGGCTGATGCGCCCGGCGTAGAGCACCACGAAGGCGTCGGGATCGGCCCCGATGGCCTGCCGGGTCGCCCGTCGGGTCGAGGGGGCTGCGGGCGCGTAGGTGGCCATGTCGATGCCGGTGTGGACGACCACCACGCTGTCGGCGGGCAGCGGCGGTGCCCCTCCAACGCAGGGCGGTGTCGAAGGAGACGGCCAGCGTCATGGCCACGTTGGGCAGGCTGCGGCGGATCACGAACGGCAGGCGCCCGGGCGGCGGATGGCAGAGGCGGAGGACCACCGGGGCGCGGGTCAAGCGGCCCACGGCGGCGGCGAAGGGCAGATCCAGGTAGCGGTAGACGAAGACGACGTCCGGCTGGAGTTGTCGGATGTCCTGGGCCGCGTCCAGCACACGGTAGGAGGTGGTGAACGGGGCCCGGGTGCGGGGCAGGGTGCCCGAGACGGGGGTGAGGGTGTCGGCCACCTCCTGCCAGTCCTCGAGGAGGTCGCCGGGGGTGGTGTAGACCATGTCGATCCGATGGCCCCGCCGGGCCAGGGCCCGGCACATGGTGAGCTGGCTCCGCTCCATCCCGCCCCATGCCCCGAGATGGTTGGCGACGGTCAGGACCCGCATCGGCACATCCCTGCCCGTGGCGCACGTCCGCCGACCGCGTCGGGCACGGGGTGGGCGCCGGCCACGGCCACCGCCCCGCTACCGGCCGGCCAGGTGGGCGAAGTGGGGCCACAGGCGCAGGTCGATCTCGGGATGGCGCCGGGCCAGGGCCACCACGTCCGGCTCGTAGAGCTCGACGAGCATGCGCTCGAAGCCGGGGTCGACGGCACGCTTGGACACCGTGGCGTTCACGGAGGCGTGGAGCCGGGCGGGCTGGAAGGCGTCGTCCAGTCCGAGGAACCGGTAGGTGGCGGCCAGCTGGGCGGCCGGGTCGCGGGTGCACGCCTCGTACTGGAGGACCAGCATCTCCCGGCGGTCGTAGGCCTCCTCCCAGGGGGCCAGCTCGGCCGCGTAGAAGCCCCGGGCCAGACCCCGGTACCGCACATTGCGCAACCGCCGTCGGGGCATGCGGCGGGAGATGTCGGATCGGTACCGCTCGACCGGGTCGCGCACCAGCACCAGCAACTTGGCCCCGGGAGCGGCCCGCTGGAGGACGGGCGGCAGCCGATAGGAGAAGAGGTACGACGGGGTCCACTCGCCGGTGAGGGCTCCGGCCGGACGCGGGAACCACCGGTGGTAGGCGGCCAGGTCCTGGTCGGGGCAGTCGCGGTCCCGGAACTGCCGGAAGAACATCCGGTTGAAGAAGAGCAGCTCCTTCTTCACCGGGCCGTGCACGTCGGGGTGGGCCAGGATGAGACTGAACCACCATGACGTGCCGCACTTGGACACCCCCACCCCGACGAAGTCGGGTGGGCCGACGGTCATCCCGGCTGGGGCCGGCGGGGCCTCCGGTGGCCGCCCGTCCTCCCACGGGGCGAGGTGGCCGGTCCGGTGCCGGACCCGGGTCTGCAGCGAGTCGGGGAGGGCCAGGAACGCCGTGCGGGCCCACCCCGCCACCGCCATCAGCGCACCGGACCGGGCCCGGACGAACGGTGGCCCCACTGCTCGAGCTTGGCCGCTGACGATCGCAGCGCCCGGGTCGCCTTCCAGCTGGTCGACTCGTAGAGCTGGTGCAGCTTCTCCTCGGCCGAGGCCAGGTCGGCCAGGGCCCTCTCCAGGTCGCTGCGGGTCTCGTCCCGCTCCGACCGGGCCGCGTCCCGCTCGTCGCCGGTCCGGGCCAGGTCGTGCCAGGTCTCGGCCCATCGCTGCCGCATGGCGTAGAACTCCTGCCGGACGTCCTCGGCCCGGCGGGTCACCAGGCCGACCTCCCGCCGGGTGGCCAGCAGGTCGGTGGCCCAGGGCGTCTCGTCGCCGAGCTCGCACCGCCCGAGGGGCCGGTGGCCGCCACCCAGCTCGGCGAGCGTGTCGTGCAGCTGCTGTTGGCCCTCCGAGAGCAGCAGGGGGTCTTCGCTCCCGTGCGGGGCGGTCTGGTGAAGGAGCTCGGGTGCGATGACGGCGGCGGCGGCCTCGGTGTCCCATCTGGCCCGCTCTCCGGCGAACGCCTCGGTGGAGCCCAGCCACTCGGCCCAGGCGGAGACCGAGGCCGCCGGGTCGGCGACCACCGACTCGTAGTCGGTCACGTAGGTGGCGACACCGGCCAGTCCGGCCAGGGCCGACCGGTTGTAGCGCTCCCAGAGGGCCAGCCCGCAGGCCAGGGACAGACCGTCGCGGCGATGCAGGGAGCGGGCCACGGCCAGCGGCGACCGCCATACCAACAGGGCGGTGAGCGTCCCGGGCAGGACGGCCCTCCAGAGGGGCAGGATCAGGCAGAGCCGCGGGTCCTTCACCGCGGCGGGGCCGGCCTCGGGATAGGCGTCGGCCAGTACGGACGCGGTGCGGGTCCCGTCCAGGACGGCGGCGGTGTGCACCCAGTGGCGGTCGAGGTCCGGCGGCCCGTCCCAGCTCCCCCCGAGGGCGCGGAGGAGGTCGTCGTCGTGGCGGCTGACAGACAGGCTCTCCCAGTGGTCGGGATTGCTCTCGTCCCAGGGGATGCGATCGCCGGGTCGGGGCATCTGCAGGCCCAGACCACCGAGGGCCCCGGTGACTGCCGAGGTGCCGCTCCGGTGCATCCCCACCACCACGACCCAGGGCCCGGCGGGTCTGGCGGTCACCGGTAACTCAACGCAGCCGCCTGTAGAGCCTCTGGAACGCCGCCGACGTCCGGGGGGAGTGGTACACGATGTCCAACGCCCACTGCTTCCACCGCGGCAGATCGTCGGGCGGGGGTGGCTCGGGCACGAGGGGAGCCGGCGCGACCCGCTGGGGCACCACCGGGGTCACCCGGCGGCTCTGCTCGCTGGCCAGCAGGCCGATGGTGCTCAGGTACCGTCGGATGTCCAGCTCCGCGGCTTCGGGCATGGGCTCGGCATCGTCGTCCTCCCGACCCACCGCCTCGAGGAAGCTCTCGGGCGGCTTGGCCACCGGGAAGGGCTTCAGGGCCCAGACGAACTGTTGCACGGCGGCGTCGGGGTTGAGTGCCCCGGCCACGGTGCGAAGGGCGCCCACCATCTCCAGTGGGAGATGGTCGTTCAGGTCCTCGTCGAACTGGTCGGTGCGGATGGCCTCGAAGTCGTCACGGGCCACCACCCGCCAGCCGCAGCGGTCGAGCATGCGCGCCAGGGTCTCCTGGGTGAAGAACCTCAGGTGGGTGCTGTCCAGCATGCCGGTCTCCGTGGGCAGCCACTTCCCGCACAGCAGGCGCAGGCCGAGGTCGAAGTGGGCCACGTTGGGCACCGAGACCACCAGCGGGACCTCGTGGTGCTTCAAGGACCAGGCCGAGAGGGTGGCCAGGAGCTGTTGGGGCTGGACCAGGTGCTCGATGACGTCCAGGATCATCAGAGCGCCCACCTCACCCAGGTCGTCCAACGTGGACTGGACGGCGTCGAGGTCGGTGAGGTCGCACCGGGTGGCGTCGATGCCGGCCTGTTGCATCAGCTCCACCGCCACCGGGTGGAGCTCGAGCCCGTGGTACGAGAGACCGTGCTGGCGCAAGGCGTGACTGACCACGGCGGTCCCCGCCCCCAGGTCGACGACGGTGGCATCGGGCTCGTCGACCAGGGTGCGGACCAGCCCGGCGGCGTGACCCACCGCGCTGTCGGGCTCGAACGGGTAGACGTAGTCGTAGGCCTCCTCGGGAGGCACGTCCCGGTTGGTCTCGGTCTTGCGGACCTCGCCGGGACGGAGGGCGGCGGAGCCATCCGGTCGCAGCAGCACGGCCCGGGTGGCCTCGAGGAAGCCGCGGCCGTAGCGTTGGTCGGGCTCGAGGTGGTTGCCCTCGGCCCACTCGTTCCACGCCACGATGAACAGGTACTTCTCCTCGTCGGGCACCTCGGACATCGATTCGACGGCCAAGCCGAGCCAGCGCTGGTACTCCTCGGGGCTCGCGCCCTCGAAGATGGTGGCCCCGTAGGGTCGCCGGGCCGTGTTGTCCCACCCGACCATGACCGACGGGAATCGCCGCCACGAGACCTCGGGTTGGGACAGTTCGGCCAGGAAGGCCGACTGGTAGTCCAGGATCCGGTGGCCGCGGGTGCCCTCCACGGGCTCGAAGACCCGCCCACCGGAGAAGGGCATGAAGCCGACGCTGGCGTCGAGCCCGAAGGCCTTGGGCCCCCCGGGAGGTGGACCATGGCTCTCCACCCAGCACAGGTAGAGGTCGGGGATCCCCAGTCTCTGGGCCTCTTCCCTCCACAGGTCGAAGGTCCGCTTCGGGTCGGGCAGCTGCTGGGCCCGGTAGATCAGCATGAGCGGACGGCCGCCGATCTTGATGTAGCGGTCGTCGGCGAAGGCGGTGGCCAGCCAGCGGATGTGGGCCAGGTCGTCGGCCTCGCTGTACTCCTGGGGCATCAGCACCGTGCCGGTGCTGGCGTCCCAGTTGCGGGTCCACTCCTCGTTGGCCCAGCACAGGGCGAAGGGGAAGTCGGGCGATCCCGAGGCCAGCACCTCGTCGAAGGGCCGCTCGAGCAGCCGCTTCCCGTGGAACCAGTAGTGGTAGTAGACGAAGCCCGACACCCCGTGCGCCGCCGCCAGGTCGGCTTGGGCCTGGCGGACCTCGGGGAGGCGGAGGTCGTAGTAGCCGAGATCGGCGGGTACGTGGGGCTGGTAGTGCCCCGGGTAGAGCGGCCGGGCCCGGTTGACACTCGTCCACTCGGTGAACCCCGTGCCCCACCACTCGTCGTTCTCGGGGATGGGATGGAACTGAGGCAGGTAGAAGGCCAGGGCCTTCGGCTGGTTGGTCATGCGGCGCTTCCCCCTGTCGACGTCGCCCCCGGCGCGGTCACGGCCCTGATGATACGGCAGAGGCAAGGCCCGGACGCAAGAAGCGGGCCCGACGGCCCGGGCCGACGGGAACGCGCCCTCATCCCGGGACCGAGCGGACGATCTCCACCACGCGGGCCTGATCGGCGGGGGAGAGGGCCGATCCGGTGGGCAGGCACAGTCCCCGCTCGAACACCGTGGCGCAAACCGTCCCGCCCACGGTAGGTGCTCCTTCGAACACCGGCTGTAGGTGGAGCGGCTTCCACGTCGGCCGGGACTCGATGTCCTCGGCCTCGAGGGCCAACCGGATCTGCTCCCGGTCGGCGCCGAAGGCCCCGGGGTCGACGGTCATGCAGGTGAGCCACCAGTTGGGCTCGCCGTACCCGGCCACCGGCATGAACTCGATGCCCGGCGCGTCGGCCAGGGCGTCCCGGTACCGGGCGTCGATGGCCCGGCGGCGGTCGATCCGGCTGTCCAGGCCGAGCAGCTGGGCCCGGCCGAGGGCGGCCAGCAGGTTGCTCAGACGGTAGTTGAACCCGAGGACCGAGTGCTCGTAGTGGGGGAACGGGTCGCGGGCCTGGGTGGCCAGGAAGCGGGCCCGGTCGACCAGATCGGCTCGGTCGGAGACCAGCATGCCCCCGCCACTGGTCGTGATGATCTTGTTGCCGTTGAAGGAGAACACGCCGAACCGCCCGAACGAGCCGGCCGGACGTCCCCGGTAGGTGGCCCCGAGGGCTTCGGCGGCGTCCTCCACCAGGGGGATCCCGTACCGATCGCACAGCGACCCGAGGGCGTCGTAGTCGGCGGTCTGTCCGTAGAGGTCCACGGTGACGAGGGCCCGGGGGGGGCGGCCGGACCGGGCCCGGTCCTCCAGCGCCTCGGCCACCAGAGCGGGGTCGACGGTCCAGTTGTCGGGCGAGCAGTCCACGAAGACCGGGGTGGCCCCGAGGTACGTCACCGCGCTGGCCGTGGCCACGAAGGTGAACGACGGCACCAGCACCTCGTCGCCCGGACCCACGCCGAGCAGCAGCAGGGCCAGGTGGAGGGCGGCGGTCCCGCTGGACAGCCCCACCGCGTGCGCGGTCCCCGATCGGCGGGCCATCTCCTGCTCGAAGGCGTCGAGGTCGGGCCCCACCGGTGCGATCCAGTTGGAGTCGAAGGCCTCGAGCAGCATCCGTCGCTCGGTCTCGCCCACCTCGGGCGGGGAGAGATAGATCCTGCTCACGCGGCTGCCTCCTGGTCGGGGGAGAGGGCGCCGGTGGCCAGCGCTCCGGCCACCAGCACGAGGGCCGCGGTCAGGTCGACCACCACCGCGGCGGTCATCGACTCCCGGCGGACGGCGGCCACCACCCCGCCGGCCAGCACGGCAGCGACGGCGATGTAGGCGCCGCTGGCCGCCAACACCGGCCACCCCCGGTCCACCAGCCGATCGTAGGGGTGGCCCCGGTCACCGGCCAGGAGCGACCGCCGGCCCCGGGCCCGGCGCAGGACGGCGAAGGCCACCTCGGCGGCCGGCACCGCGACCAGGGCCAGGGCCGCCACGCCGCGTGCGGGCGTCACCCCGGGCGCCCACGCCGCGGCCAGCAGCACGGTGAGGGCCGTCCCGAGCAGGTAGGCGCCACCGTCCCCGAGGTACACCCGGGCCGGTGGGCGGTTGTAGGCGGCGAAGCCCACCAGGGCGGCGGCCAGGGCCAGGGCCAGCTGACGTCCGGCAGCGTGGACCACCACGGCAAAGCCCGCGGCCGACACGGCCACCACCCCGGTGGCCAGCAGGTCGAGCCCGTCGATGAGGTTGACCCCGTTGACCACCAGGACGGCCACCGCCACGATGGACACCGCCCCCAGCGCCCCTTCGAGGTGGACCGGGACGGTGACCGCCACCGCCGCCCCGATGGCCAGCTGGCCGACCAGGCGGAGGGCCGGGGCCAGGTCGAACCGGTCGTCGGCCACTCCGATGACCAGGGCCAGGGCCAGGGGGACCAGCACCGAGGGCCGCCCGGCGGCGGCTCCCACCACCACCCCGGCGAAGACCGCCACGCCGCCCAGATAGGGGACCGGCGTCTGTTGGGGCTTGAGGGCCCCGGGCCGGTCGACCACGCCCAGGCGGCCGGCCAGCGCCATCACCAGTGGTGTCGCCACCAGGGTGGCGGCCAAGGCCACCGCCACGATCAGGGCCCCGCTCATGGCGCGGCGCGCCGGTCGGGTGGCGGGAGGGCCCCCGCCGGCCGGTCCCACTGCATGAGCAGGGATTCGGTGCCGGGGTGGAGCTCGAACCGTTCCACGGTGGCGAACCCGCTCCCCTGGTAGAGCCCCACGGCGCCCGGGTTCTCGGCTCCCACCACCACATGGGCGGCGTCGACGCTCCGGCGGCCGAGCTCGTCGAGGAACGCCGCCACCAGGGTTCGCCCCGTGCCGCGCCCCTGTGACGACCGGTCGACGGCGATGGCCAGCAGCTCGGCACCCCGCCCGGCGCCGGCTCCTCCGCCGGATCCGTGCCGGAGGGTCTCGAGCACCCGCCGCCAGTGGGTGACCAGGTGGCCCAGGGTGGGGACCGCGGCCACCACGCCATCTCGCCACAGGAACGAGCGGTAGAGGCCGGGCACGTCGGTGGAGCCGGCCACGAAGCCCACCACGGTGTCGGGCTGCCCGGGCCGCCCCTCGGTGGCCACGATCAGGAACGAGTCGGGGTCGAGGCAGATCCTCCGGTAGAGGCGACCGAGGAACCGCGGCCCGAGCAGGGAGAGGAAGCCCTGCTCGATCTGCCCGGCGTGGAGGCGGGCGGCGGCGCCGGCGTCGGCGACGGTGGCCGGGCGCGTGGGCGGTGCGGGCCGGCTCCCCGGGTGGTCGAGAGCGTCCTGCTCGTGGTTCCCCGCATCGCCACGGGGCATCCCGCGTCCTCCTCCGTTGGGCCCCATCGTCGTCTCCCCCGAGCTCGGGCGGCAGGCCCGGGGCACCGCCGGGCGGCCTTCACCGCAGGTCGATCAGTCTACGACCAGTTCCCTCGGGTGGGGCCAGCGACTAGATTCGTCCTCCATGGATCGGGGTCGGGGCGTCGGGGGCACGGGGCAGTACCAGCTGACCCAGCTGGAGAGCATCGAGGCCCAGTCCATCCACATCATCCGGGAGGTGGCCGCCGAATTCGAGCGCCCGGTGCTGCTGTTCTCGGGCGGCAAGGACTCCGTGGTCATGCTCCACCTGGCCCAGAAGGCCTTCTGGCCCGGTCGGATCCCGTTCCCGGTCATGCACATCGACACCGGCCACAACTTCCCCGAGGTCATCGAGTTCCGCGACGAGTACGCCGAGCGCCTCGGGGTCCACCTGGTGGTGGCTTCGGTCCAGCAGTCGATCGACGCCGGTCGGGCCACCGAGGAGGCCGGCCCGGACCCCTCCCGCAACCGCCTCCAGACCCGCACCCTGCTCGACGCCATCACCGAGCACCGGTACGACGCCGTGTTCGGGGGGGCCCGCCGGGACGAGGAGAAGTCCCGGGCCAAGGAGCGGGTCTTCTCCTTCCGGGACGAGTTCGGCCAGTGGGACCCGAAGAACCAGCGCCCCGAGCTGTGGTCCCTCTACAACGGACGCCACCGGTCAGGGGAGCACATCCGGGTCTTCCCCCTCTCGGACTGGACGGAGCTGGACATCTGGCAGTACGTCGCCACCGAGGAGATCCCGCTGCCCACCATCTACTACTCCCACCGCCGCCGGGTGTTCCGGCGGGACGGGATGCTGCTGGCCGTCGGCCCCTATGTCACCCCCCGGGAGGACGAGGAGCTGTTCGAGGTCTCGGTGCGCTACCGCACGGTGGGCGACATGACCGTGACCGGAGCGGTGGAGTCGCCGGCGGCGTCGGCCGAGGACATCGTGGCCGAGGTGGCCGCCTCCCGCCTCACCGAGCGGGGGGCCACCCGGGCCGACGACCGGGTCAGCGAGGCCTCCATGGAGGACCGCAAGCGCGAGGGATACTTCTGATGGAGCTCCTGCGCCTGGCCACGGCGGGATCGGTCGACGACGGCAAGAGCACCCTCATCGGGCGGCTGCTCTACGACTCCAAGGCCATCTTCGAGGACCAGCTGGAGTCGGTGGAGCGGGTCAGCCGCCAGCGGGGCGACGAGTACACCGACCTGGCCCTCCTGACCGACGGCCTGAGGGCCGAGCGCGAACAGGGGATCACCATCGACGTGGCCTATCGCTACTTCGCCACCCCGGCCCGCAAGTTCATCATCGCCGACACCCCCGGGCACATCCAGTACACCCGCAACATGGTGACCGGGAACTCCACGGCCGACCTGACCATCGTGCTGGTGGACGCCCGCAAGGGCATCGTGGAGCAGACCCGTCGGCACGCCTTCCTGGCGTCCCTGCTCCGGGTGCCGCACCTGCTGCTGTGCGTCAACAAGATGGACCTGGTGGCCTACGACCGCGAGGTGTTCGAGTCGATCCGCGAGGAGTTCGCCGCCTTCGCCAGCCGCCTGGACGTCTCTGATCTGAGCTTCATCCCCATCTCCGCCCTCCAGGGCGACAACGTGGTCCAGCGGTCGGTCAACATGCCCTGGTACGAGGGGGCCTCCCTCCTCCACCACCTCGAGCAGGTCTACATCTCCTCGGACCGGAACCTGATCGACCCGCGCCTGCCGGTGCAGTGGGTGATCCGTCCCCAGGCCACCAGCCTGCCCGACTACCGGGGCTACGCCGGCCGGGTGGCCGGCGGGGTGTTCCGGCCCGGGGACGAGGTGATGGTGCTGCCCTCGGGCCTGCCCACCACGGTGGCCGGCATCGACACCTACCACGGCCCCGTGGACGAGGCGTTCCCGCCCATGTCGGTCACCATCCGGCTGGCGGACGACGTGGACGTGTCGAGGGGCGACCTGATCTGCCGGCCGATGAACCAGCCCACGGTGGGCCAGGACCTCGACGCCATGGTGGCCTGGATGACCGAGCGGCCCCTCAAGCCCGGGGACTTCCTGGCCTTGAAGCACACCACCCGGTGGGTGAGGGCCGTGGTCCGTGACGTCCACTACCGGCTGGACGTCAACACGCTCCACCGGGACGAGGCCGCCACCACACTGGCCCTCAACGACGTGGGCCGGGTGAGCCTCCGGGTGACCCAGCCCCTCTTCTACGACAGCTACCGCCGCAACCGGCAGACCGGCTCGTTCATCCTGGCCGCCGAGGACACCAACGTCACGGTCGGAGCCGGGATGCTGCACGGCCCGGACTGAGACCGGGACGAGATGACCTCCTCCAACATCACCTGGCACGCCTCCCAGGTCCGCCGGGACCAGCGGACCCGGTGCTCGACCCGGCGGGGCGCCACCGTGTGGCTGACCGGGCTCTCCGGCTCGGGGAAGTCCACGGTGGCCGCAGGGGTCGAGCGCCGACTGGTGGACGAGGGCCGGAGCGCCTACCGGCTGGACGGGGACAATCTACGGACCGGGCTCAACGCCGATCTGGGATTCAGCCGGGAGTCCCGGATGGAGAACGCCCGGCGGGCCGCCGAGGTGGCGCTGCTCTTCGCCGACGCCGGGACGGTGGCGGTGGTGGCCCTGATCAGCCCGTACGCCGAGTCGCGCCTGGCGGCCCGCCGCCTCCACGAGCGGGCCGGCCTGACCTTCGTGGAGGTGTACCTGGCGGCGCCGGTGGACCTGTGCTCCTCCCGCGACCCGAAGGGTCTCTACGCCAAAGCCTCGGCGGGGGAGATCGGGTCGTTCACCGGGGTGGACGACCCCTATGAAGTGCCGGTGGCACCGGATCTGGCCATCGAGCCGGGCCTGCCGCCGGCCGATGCCGTGGACCGTGTGGTGGCCGCACTGCACCGGGCCGAGGGCACCGTGTGAAGTTCCGTCTGAACTGATCGACTGCGGAACGTGGCTGAATTTGCCACTTCACGTGATGAAATTGGCGCCCAGGGGACGGAGAGTCGCCATCGTACCCGCCACCGTGGCAGGAACTGCCAGGTTGTTGCTACCCGGGGTAGCATTCCAGGGTCCGCAGTAGGGATTCTTCCAATCCGGATTGTGCGGGGCGCCGAACACCCATCGGGCCGCATCGGGTGCGGCGAACGGATCGGGGAACGCGGACGACGTTGGGGCAGGTGTCGAACAAGGGACGTTAATGCGGGAGCATGGCAGGGTAACCAGTCGGCGGAGGGCAGCGTTGGCCGCGATCTCGATCGCGGTGGGCGTGACGCTCTCCGGCATGGGCGTAGCCGGTGCCGCCCCGCAGCCGAGCAAGTTCGTGATCATCAGGTTCATCCAGTCGCTGCACGAGGTGACCCTCCAGATCCCCACGCCCCCCTGCAAGCACGGGCCGCCGGGATGCGTGTGGAAGCTGTCCGTCAACGAGCCCTTGCTCCCCGGGGACCCGGAGTTGGGCGTGGCCACCGGGACGTCGGGCCTCCTGACCGTGATCTATCCGTCGACGGTCTGCGGCACGGTCCAAGGTGACGCCGGCGTCCTGCTGCAGGCCGACGTGAGTGTCGGCGGCCAAACCTGGCGCTACAAGGTCGGTCACCGGCTGGTCATCGTGTGCCCGCCCACGATCCCGCCCACCACCCCGACCCACAGTGTCCCGGCCCAGCCGCCCAACGACGGCGGCACCCCACCGTCGCCGCCGGGCGGTGCGACCTTCACCGCCAACGGGCCCCAGGCGGCCGTGAAGACCGCCGCCCCAGCCCAACTCCCCTTCACCGGCATCGACCTCACACCCATGGCGCTGATCGGGATGTCGCTGGTGCTCTGCGGCCTGGTGTTGGCCAGTCGGCTCGACGAGCGACGCCGGGCCCTGCGTCGTGTGCACGACACGGTGCAGGGCCAGCGGGCCAGGGCCTCCCAGGTGTCGCGCTGGTTCCTCGGCGAGTAGCCCCGGCCGTGCCCACCGGCGACGGCAGGGCCTCGTCCGCTCGGATGCCGGGTCGCCGTCCCGGTGACCCAGCAGGCCGGCATGGAGTTGGATAGTGTCTCCATCCATGAAATGGTTAGGAGTCATACTGCTGGTCATCCTGGGGGGGTTGGCGACCTATGTCGCCATCGAGTACTTCACGGTGGCGATCCATGCGCTGCCGAGCTACATCCCGGGCCACGAGGCGATCGGGCCACACGGTCATCCACCGCGCGGTCACTACCGCAAGCGGGGGGCCATCGCCGCGGTCATCGCCCTGGCGTCCTTCGTGATCGCCGGATTCCTGGCCTTCCGGATCGTGCGGGCCGACCGGGCCGCGGCAGCCAGCTCGTCGGAGGTGTTGGCCTAACGAGGGCCGGTGGCCGCCCCATCGGTGGGCAGCACCACGGGTTCACCGCCGGACACGACCGGCGCGGCTCCGTCGGGGGGTACCACCACGGGACTGCTGCCCGTCACGACGGGCTCCCCCCGGGACAGCCGCACCCTCAGGATGGCCCAGAGGACGCTCCACCCCACCCGTGAGGTGAGCTTCTTGCCCTGGTCCACGCCCCGCGGGTCGTAGGTCACGGGTAGCTCGACGATCTCGTAGCCGTCGCGGAGGAGCCGGCAGGTGATCTCGGCGTCGAAGTCGAAGCCGTCGCACCGCAGCGCCAGCGACCGCACCACCTCGGCGCGGATGACCTTGTAGCAGGTCAGGACATCGGTCAGGCGTGTGAAGAAGGCCAGATTGGTGGCCCAGGTCAGCGAGAGGTTGCCGGCGTAGCTCGTCCACCGGGTCGTGCCCCGGCCGCGGTCCTTGAAGCGGGAACCGAAGACCACCTGGGCCCCGTCCTCGACGAGAGTGGTGACCAGCCGGGGGATCTGGGCCGGATCCAGCTCGAGGTCGGCATCCTGCACCATGATGATGTCGCCGGTCGCCCGTCCGAACCCGGTCCGGACGGCCCGTCCCTTCCCGCGGGCCTCGTCCTCCAGGACCAACACCAGGTCGGGCCAGTGGGCCAGTCCGAGCAGCGCCTGGCGCGTCCCGTCGGTGGAGGCGCCGTCGACCACCACGATCTCCTTCTGGAGGCCGCAGTCGACGGCCCGAACCCGTTCGAGCAGCGTGACGATGGTGTCGCGCTCGTTGCGGACCGGGACGATGATCGACAGCTTCATGACTCGACGACCCCGGCCTTGCGGGTGGCGTCCTCGAGCTGCTCCATCCGGTCGATGGCCAACCAGGGCCCGTCGAACGGGTAGGCCCTGACGGTGAGGCCGGCCCGCGCCGCCGCGTTCAACAGGTCGGGCATCTCGAAGGCCCGTCCCTCGGGCACGAGGTCCAGGGCCGACCACCGGAAGACGTAGATACCGGCGTTGATGGTGTCGGTCACGGCCGGCTTCTCCACGATACCGACGATGCGGTCGTCCTCCATCTGGATGACTCCATAGGGATGGCGCAGCTGGAACTCCCGGGTGACGACGGTGATGTCATTGGCGTGACGGTCGTGGAAGTCGACCAGGGCCGTCATGTCGAGTTCGGTGAGGATGTCCCCGTTCATCACCAGCAGCGAGTCTCCGCCCCTGGTCCCGGGGGCGCACTGGGAGCGGACCAGGGCCAAGGGACCCGCCGTCCCCAAGGGCTGGTGTTCATGCGCGTACTCGATGTGGACCCCGAGATGGGAGCCGTCCCGGAAGTACGTCTCGATCAGCTCGGCCCGGTAGCCCACCGCCATGATCAGGTCGACGAGGTCGGCCGAGCGGAGCCGGCAGACGATCTCCTCCAGGATCGGTCGTTCGCCCACCGGCAACAGGGGTTTGGGGATGGTGTAGGTCAGCGGCCGAAGGCGCACCCCCAACCCGCCGGCCAGCAACACGCACTTCATACGGCATACTCCCGGGGTCGGTACTCGTGGAGGTGGGCCTCGATCCACTGGATGGTCCGACGAAGGCCTTCCTCCAGGGTGACCTCGGCCTGCCACCCGGCCAACTCGAGGGCCTTGGTGCTGTCGGCCAGGAGCCGGGAGACCTCGCTCCGCTCGGGGCGCTTCCTGGCCTCGTCCTCGCCGATCTCGAGGGTCCGGCCCACCAATCCGGCCACGGTGGCCACGACGTCCCGGATGCTGACGTCCCGCCCCGAGCCCAGGTTGACAACCTCGCCCAGCGTGGCCTCGGCCTCGGCCACGGCCACGAACCCACGCGCCGTGTCCTCCACGAAGGTGAAGTCCCGTCTGGTCTCGACGGTACCGAGGCTCAGGTCCCCGCCGCTCAAGGCCTGGCTGATGATGGTCGGGATCACTGCCCGCGCCGACTGGCGGGGCCCGTAGGCGTTGAACGGCCTGACGATGGTGACGGGCATGTCGAACGAGCGGTGGAAGCTGGTGCCCAGGGCGTCGGAGGCGATCTTCGTGGCGCTGTAGGGCGACTGGGCCTGGAGCGGATGCTGCTCGTCGATCGGGATGTGGAGGGCCGAACCGTAGACCTCGCTGGTGGAGGTGAGCACGACCCGTTGGGCCTGGATCTCCTTGGCCGCCAGCAGGATGTTCGAGGTCCCCATGATGTTGGTGTCGATGACCTCCTGGGGGTGCTCGTAGGAGTAGGGGATCCCGATCAGGGCGGCCAGGTGGAAGATGGCGTCGAGCGCCGCGGGTGATCTCCCGGACGGCATCGAAGTCACGGACATCACCGAGGGTGACCTCGACGGCATCCATGGTCTCGTCGGAAAGGTAGCCGAGGCAGCCCTGTTGGGCCCGCGAGGTGTAGCGCAGCATGGCCCGGACCTGCGCCCCGCGGGACACCAGGCACTCGACCAGGGCGCTGCCGATGAACCCCCCGGCCCCGGTGACCACGACCGTCCTGTCCCTGAGCTGCATCCCGTCCCCCCTGCCTACCGGAACCACCGGAGGGCGATGCGAGAGATTACTATGAAAGTCCCGGCGAAACACATGGCGTGTCTACTGAGGGGCGTGTTGATTCTGGAAACCCTGCACCGATACCTCGACGAAGCTAGCCTGCTCAAGTTCCGGTGATCATACAGAGTGACCACGAAGGGTGGCCGGCTGGATGGGGCGCTATGAGCTCGATGATTCGGGCGGACCGGCGAAGATCCATTGGGCCCTTCCCCGGCACCTGTCGGCTGTCAGTCAGACCGTGACCGCCCGCTCACGGGCGGGAACGACTTCGGTCCTGGCTCCGGGTGCCCCTGAGTCCGAGACCCTGGGTCCGCGCGGCATCCGGTTGGCGACAAATTCGCGCCAGCTCCCGACGGTCTTCGCGGTACTGGCGTTCGTGGTCGGAACGTTCCTGGTGTTCGCGCAGCCGCCCGGTCAGGGCTTGGACGAGACCGTGCATTTCGATCGGGTTTGGACGCTCTCCCAGGGCGACGTCGTCGTCGCTGTCCATCGGGGCGAGCCGGGCGGAGCTATCCCCCAGTGCGTCAGCCAGTACCTCTCCCGCTTCTCGTCCGAGGCTTCCAGGAAGTCGCCGTTCGCCTTCTCCGGGTACTGGCGGCAACCGACGGACTGTTCGCGAGCCCCCTTCACATCGGTGGGCACGGCCTCGGCCAACAGCCCGATCTCCTACGCCTTCTCGCTGGTCGCGGTGGTCGTTCTCCGCAGCGTCGGAGCGTCACTGCCGGTGGTGTTCTTCGGAGGGCGGTTGGCAACGCTTCTGGGGTTCATCGCCATCTTCTATCTGGCCATGCGACTGACGCCTGTGGGTAAGCAGGTGCTCTTCGTCCTGGGCCTCCTCCCGACCACCCTGTTGCTGGCCTCCAGCTTCTCGGCAGATCCCATGACCATCTCGTTGGCGGCGCTCAGTGTGGCGTTGACCCTTCGATGTCGTCTCTCTCCCGAGGCCAGCTGGACGACGGCACTGGGGCTGCTGGCCACCCTGGTCGCCCTGTGCCTGACCAAGCCCACCCTGTTCATCTTCGCCCCGCTCATCCTCATGGTGCCGTCGACGATCTTGGATCGGTTCCCCCGACCTCGGCTCTTGCGGTGGACCGGCTTCGGACTGGTCCTCGGCTGCGCGGGTTTGTGGTACCTCGTCGTTCGCCACGACGTCGGCGCTCCCTTTCCGCTGTACGGGCTCAACGCCCCCGTCCAGTCCCGCTCCATCGTCGACCATCCCGTTGGCTACCTCAAGGTGCTGGCGAGGACCTTCTTCGAGGGAACCGGTGAGAACAGGTGGATTCCGGGGTTCTTCTTCTCGATCGGCTACTACCGGACCGACAATGTCTATGCCCCGGTGGGCATCGTGATCGTCGGAACCCTCGTGTTGGCGTACGCATTCCAGTTGCAATGGGGTGCGAAGCGCATCGTGGAACAAGGGACCCGGCTCCTGGCACTGCTTCCCATTGCCTTGATTGCCATCGGGGTGTTGATCATCGAGACCAGCCTGTACGTCTACGGGACACCCCTGGGACTCCCCTACACGCAGGCTGAAGGTCGATACTTCATCCCCTTGACCATGTTGGGGCTGGTCACTGCGGGAATCCTGCGTGAACCCCGACTCCGTCCGAGGTCCACCCGTTGGATTCTCCTAGGCGTCCTGATCATGTTGGTGTGGCTGATCCTCAAAGTGTTCGTGCACGACTATTCGCTTTGAATCGGCCGCGGGCGAAGAACCAACTCCAGCCCGATCATCAGGTTGAGGTCCGGGCTCGGAACGACGAGCGGGAAATAGGACCGCCGCCGCACTTCGAACCGATGGGACAGCTCGTCCAGAACCTCCCGGGCCGAGTTGCAGTGATCCTGTCGAATCATCCACTCGTAGTCCGTGTGGTAGCGCCTCTCGAAGATCCGCTTGGTGGTGAAATGGCGCCCGAGCGAGTAGAGCAGGCCCTGCTCGCACGGGATGACCACCGAGAACACGCCGGTGGGCCGAGCAACCGAGCCACCTCGTCCAAGGCAGCCGGCAGATCGTAGAGGTGTTCGAGAAGATGGATGGCCAGGATCCGGTCGAACGAGTCGGCCTCCCAAGACATGCGCTTCTCGCAGTCGCCCACTACGACGGTGAGTCCATCCCTGGGCGGGATCTGTCGGGCCAGCTCCTCCGAGGATTCGAGGGCGACGTACTCGCCGCTGGGCTCGTAGGGGAGATGGGTTCCGGTGCCGGCCCCGATTTCGAGCGTACGGCACTCCGGAGCAAAGGAGCGCGCCGTGAAGCGATGGTCGAATCCGGTGAGCCAGGCGAACCGGGAAGGCTTCACATTGGTGAGGAATTCGTTTATCCAGTCGGCCATGATGGCTGACTGCTCCTCGGTCAACGGTGGTCGTTCCTTGGGCCAAGTCACCCTGGGCACCCTAGGTTGGCCGCGGATCGGTCGGCTCGGCGCCAACCGCATGGTTGTTTCGGAGCCAGGTGTCGAGTTCCTGCCGCCCTGCGGGTGACCCGATCTCGTGGAAGCGATCGGCCACTTCGTAGCCCGAGAGGAGACCGGCCCGGCTGAGGTCGGTGAAGAGTTCGGCCAGATCCACCGGTGTGCGCGCCGGGACCCTGTCCTCCACCACCCAACGGAGCCAACGGGAAAGGCCGTAGTCGACATAGACCATGTCGGCAGGCGGACTGGACAGACCCTTCTCGTAGTTCGTCACCATGCCCTGGCCGAACACGGCGTTGGGCGCGTCGAGGTGGTCGAGGTCCCGATAGACCGTCATGAGCACCGGGGCACCCTGCTGAACGTACTGGCCCTCGACGGCGGCCAAGGACACCGAGAGGAAGGAGTCGCCGTAGAGCACCCAGAACGCCGGGTCGAGGGCCCCGGCCTCTGCGGCCAGGCGCAGGGCCCCGGCGGTACCGAGGGGGTGATCACCCTCATCCACGTAGTCGACGGTCAGGCCGAAACGACGGCCGTCGCCGACGTGTTCACGGACCAAGTCCCCCCGATAGCCGATGCAGTACACCACCTCGTCGACGCCCTCCCGGGCCAGCCACTCCAACTGCCAGTCGGCGAACGGGCGATCGGCCACCGGCAGCAGGCATTTGGGCAGCCGATCCGTGTCCGGTCGCATCCGGAGCCCGCGACCTCCGGCCAGGATGGCACACTGCATCTCAGTCGCGGACCACGACGACGGCCCCGTCGTGGTCGAACTGGAAGCGCACCTCGGTCAATCCCTCGGCGGCGAGAGCATCCCGAAGCCGGTCGGTGTCCTTGGCGTAGAAGAGGAGGAAACCCCCGGATCCGGCTCCCACCAGTTTGCCGCCCAGGGCCCCGTTCTCCATGCCGACCGTATACCAGGCGTCGATGGCCGTGTTCGACATCGAGAGCGACCGCCGCTTCTTCGCCTCCCAGTGTTCGTTCATCAGGGCGGCGAAGGTGGTGGTGTCGCCCCGGACCAGTGCGTCCCGAGAGGCCAGCCCCAGCGACTTCACGTGATGGAGGCTCTCGATCATCGTCGCATCGCCGTCGGTGGACTGGCTCCGCTGCTCCTCGAGGATGGTGTCGGCGCTCCGGGAGTACCCGGTGAAGAACATGCACAGGTGTTCCTGGAGGTCGTGGAGCGTGTGCGTGCTGATGGCCAAGGGCTCCACGGCCACCTGATCGTCCGAGGGGCCGGAGGGAAAGGTCAGGCACTCGAGCCCGCCGTAGGCCGCCGCGTACTGGTCCTGCTTGCCCACCGGCCGGCCCAGCAGTTCCATCTCGATGCGGCAGGCCTCGCCGGCAATCTGCTCTGCCGTCACGTTCTGGCGTATGTAGGCGTAGATGCTCTTGAGCAGCCCGACCGTGAACGTGCCCGAGGAGCCCAGGCCGGTGCCGGCTGGGATGTCGGCCACACTGACCAACTCGATGGAGGGCCCGATGGGATGCAGCCGGAGCGCCTCCCTGATGATGGGATGGTCGATGTCCTCGATCCGCTGCACCCGCTCGATGGCCGAGTACTTCAGGAAGTAGTCGTCGGTGAAGGTGCGGTTGATGGCCACATAGACGTACCGGTCGATCGCCGCGGACAGGACGAAGCCGCCGAAGCGGCGGTAGTAGGAGGGGAGATCGGTTCCGCCGCCACCCAGTGAGATGCGGAGCGGTGTCCGGGTGATGATCACCGTGGGGCCCGGGCGGGGAGGCGGGCCTCGGCGACCAGCTGCCACCCGAAGGGGGACGACGCCAGGTTGAACCGGAAGGCGTGGTCGAAGAACCGGAGGGCGGCCCCCGATGCGCCCCGGTCCAACGTGGTCCCGGTGTGCTCCTCGACGTCGGCGATCAGCTTCTTGCCCCGGGCCATGACGACCAGGCGGTAGAGATTGAAGAACGGGAAGCCGCTCCGGCGCACGACCACCGGCGTGAAACCGCTCGTGGTCAGCAGGCGACGCAGGCGGGCGGCGCTGAAGTGGCGGCGGTGACCGATATGACGGTCGAAAGCCGACCGGGGTCCGCCGGGGACCGTGACCACCAGCAGCCCACCGGGGGCCAGGTACTCCCGGACATGGGCCAGGAACGTCCCGGGGTCATCGACGTGCTCGAGTACTTCGGAGCAGATGGCGAGATCGGCCCGGCCCCGCTCGTCGTCCGACAGGTGGCCCGGGACGGTGAGGTCCCGCTGGGCGAACCGGGCGGTCAGGCCCGAGCGCGCCGCCGCCTGCCCGGCCCGTTTGACGCCTTCGGCGCTGATGTCGATACCCCGCACGTCGGCCTGGGGGTACCGGCCCGCCAGCTGCAGGGCGAACTCGCCCTGACCACAACCGATCTCGAGGAGGACGGTACCGTCGGGGATCGGCCCCAGGGCGTCGAGGATCAGCCGGGTTCGGTAGGAGGTGCCCGGATTGCCGGCCACGGCGTCCCCGAAGGTGGACCAGTGGCGGTCCCAGTCGTCGGTGACGTCTGGCTTTCCGGCGGTCGTCACGGGCGGGCCCTCCCCAGGGTCACAGCAGGTAGCCCGAGGCGGAGGCGTCCCGATGGAACATCTGGACGGTCTCGAGCGAGACCTCCTCGAGATCCCGGCCCAGACCGGCCAGCTTGGGGAGCAGGTCGGCGGTCAGGGTGATGATGTGACAGCCCACCGAGGCGGCCTGGATCACGTTCACGATCTCCCGTGGGCTAGCCCAGAGCAGTTCGAGTCCGGGGTCCGAGGCCAGGATCTCCACCGCCTCTGCGGCCACGGCCACCGCGTCGCGGCCCGTATCGGCGATCCTGCCGGCGAACAGGGACACGATGGCCCCGGGCCCGTTCTCCAGGGAGGCGGCGATGCTCCGCACCTGGTCCAAGGTGAGGAGGGCGGTGACGTTGAGTCGCAGGCCCTCGGCGGTCAGCTCGGACACCAGGGGGGCCGAGCTGACCCCGTGGGTGTTGGTGACCGGGATCTTCACGCAGACGTTGGACGCCCACGAGGCGATCCGATGGGCCTGGCGACGCATCTCGCCGAAGTCGTCCGAGAAGACCTCGAAGCAGACCGTGCGGTCGGTGATGTGGTCCAATACCTTCCGGGCGAATCCTTCGTAGTCCTCGACTCCCGCCTTGCGCATGAGGGTCGGGTTGGTGGTGAATCCGTCGATGGACGGGTTGTGGGCCAGCTCGAGGATGTCGTCGAGGTTGGCTCCGTCTGCAAATATCCTGATGCCCAGGTCCCCTAGCTGCATCACCCATCGTCCCCCCGAACCGCGGCCTGTTCCGCGATCCACCGTACCGCTTCTGTGAGGTCCGGTGCTGAGGAATCCGGCTGTTCGGGGGCCTGTTCCTGGTAGCCGCGGTCGATGTGGACGGTCCGGCACCCCGCCCGCCGGCCGGCCTCCACGTCCCGCCATCGGTCACCGACCATGAAGCTACCCGCGAGATCGAGGCCCAGATCGGCGGCCGCGGCGACCAGCAACCCCGGTGCGGGCTTGCGGCACCCGCAGTGGTCGGCGTCGTCGTGGAGGCAGGTGTAGACGCCGTCGAGCGGCAGGGCTCGGCGGAGCTGGTCGTGGATGGCCTCGACCAGGCTGACATCGAGGGTGCCCCGGGCCACTTCCGGCTGATTGGTCACCACCACCAGGGCGAAGCCCTTCCGCCGCAGACGGTCGCAGGCCGACGGCGCGTCGGGATAGAGCTCGAACTGTTCGAGGGAGGCAGGAGGGAAGGGGCATCCGTTGCGGATGACCGGCCGATTGAGGACGCCGTCCCGGTCGAGGAACACCGCCGGTCGGGCTCGGGTCACTGCATCCGACCGGCGCGCAGGTCGGTCACCATCGAACGCAGCGAGGCTCGGAGGGCGTCCGAGGTGGAGAGGGCGTTGGACCAGCCCAGGCTGCGGATGCGGGCTGTGTCCAGCCGCACCACGGGTATGTCCCCCCGCCACCCCCGGTCGCCCCCGGTGAACTCGAAGAGGGTGCCGCCCGGGGCCCGTCCGACGGCGTCGACGGCCAGCTCGGCGATCTCGGTCACCGTGATGTAGTCGCCGGTGGCCACGTTGTAGGTGGCCAGGGGGCGTGGTCCCCGGGCCTCGGCCAAGAGCACGGCGTCGATGACGTCCGAGACGTGCACGTAGGACTTGCTCTGCTTCCCGTCCCCGAGGATCTCGAGACGCGTCGGATCCTCGAGCAGCCGCCGGGTGAAGTCGAAGCCCACGCCGTGCGTCTGCCGGGGACCGACCACGTTTCCGAAGCGGAACACACAGCCGGTCATCGCCGAACATGTGGCAGTAGGCGGAGATGAGCGCCTCACCGGCGAGCTTGCTGGCCCCGTACGTCGAGATCGGGACCAGGGGGCCGTGGTCCTCGTCGACCTCCAGCTCCCCCAGATCCCCGTAGACGCCGCTGCCCGAGGCGTACACGATCCGACCCACCCCCGAGCGACGCATGGCTTCCACCACGTGGTGGGTGAGCAAGGTGCCCGCATCGAAGTCGATGGCCGGCTCGGTGACGGCCGCGGCGATGTCCGGGTTCGACGCCAGGTGGATGACCAGGTCGCAGCCGGCCATCGCCCCGGTCAGCGACGAAAGGTCGAGGGCGTCGGCCTCCACGACGCGGAGGCGGCGGTCGTCACGGTGGGCATCCAGATGCCAGCGGTGCCCCGAGGAGAAGTTGTCGAACACGGTGACCGACTGTGTCGTGGCCAGGCCCAGCAGGCGGTCGACGAAGTGGCTCCCGATGAAGCCGGCCCCTCCGACCACGCAGACCCGGGACGGGGAGGCTCCGGGGGCGCTCACGAGAGGGACTCCCACCGGGTGGCCTCGCGGGCCAGGAGCGGATGACTGACCAGCAGGTGCCAGACCACGGCGCAGAGTCCCTCGGTCAGAGGTGTCACGTGCTCGGGATACAGGGGCGGGAGGACCACGCAGGCGTCGGACACCCGGGCGGCGAACCCGCCGTCCCTTCCCACGACGGCATAGATGGACGCGCCGCGTTCGACGGCGAGCTCCATGGCTTCCACCAGGTTGGCCGACACCCCGCGCTCCCGATCCCCACCCCCGACGGACAGGACCAGTAGCCCGTCACGGCGCTCCAGACGGGAGGTGCGGAGCCACTGGGAGAAGACGGACTCCCAGCCCTCGTCGTTGACGCGTGCCGTCAGCTCCGACACGTTGTCGGTGGGGGCGTAGGCCTCCAGTGCGCACAGCTTCCGGAAATCGTTCACGGCGTGTGACGCGTGGCCGGCGGAGCCGCCGACGCCCAGCACGAACAGCCGCCCGCCCCGGTTCCGCACCTCGGCCAGGCCGGCGGCGCAGGCCTCCACGGTCGACGGGTCCACTCCCTGGAGTACCGCCGTGGCCTCGGCGATGAACGCCGACGTGAAGCTGGCCGCCGCGGCGGAGGATGACGCCCGGCCCGGCTCAACCACGGGCGTCGCCCGGGCCGGTTCTCCGCCCGTACCGGACGCCGGTGGCGTGGAGCAGCAGGGTGAAGCAGAAGGTGGTGAATCCCACGATGACGAAGAGGAGCCCGGTCACGGCGAGATGGTCGACGGTGGACCCGGGGCCCGGCAATCTGTGCCCACTGACCAGGTAGTTGATCGCCAGCGCCCCGAGGAGGAGGAGGCCCACCGCGAACACCGCAAAACCGCCCAGCACCGTCCTGGTGTAACGGAAACGGGCCTTCCACCGGCGTCGCGCTTCACCCGAGTAGTCGGACAGGACCTGGGCCAGGACGCCGGAGTAGACACTCTGCAGACCGAGGACGGCCAGCGTCACGCCCAAGAGCTGCCAGTACAGGCTGAAGGTGTAGGACCCCACCGAGATGGAGCCGAAGCTGAGGGGCAGCGTGAGCACCAGGCCCAGGATGAGGAGGATCAACCCGGGCTTGTAGAGGAAGAATTGGGCCCGGAACACGAACATGGTCCGCAGGTTGATCCAGGCGGCTACGAAAGGGGAGTACCAGCCAGCTCGCTTGTGGTGGGACATGCGACCGTTGCGGTCCCGGTAGAAGGTCACTGGCACCTCGGTCGTGCTCAGCTCCATGAGCACCGACTTCAGCACCATCTCCGATGCGTACTCCCACGACTGGGAGGCCAGCCCCATCCGCTGTAAGGCGTCGCGACTGATGCACCGCATCCCGCAGTGGATGTCGGTGAACCGGCTCCCGTAGAGCCGGTTGAGGATCCAGGTGGTGACGGGTGTGCCCACGTACCGGTGCAGTGGGGGCATGGACCCCTCCTCGATGGTCCCGAGCCACCGCGAGCCCATGGCGAACTCGTAGCCCTCGCGGAGTCGCTCCACGAACGGGCCGAGCTGTCTGAAGTCGTAGGTGCAGTCGGCGTCGCCCATCAGGACGTACTGACCCCGGATGTAGGGACCGGCGTCGCTGTAGGCCCTCCCCAGTCCCCGCTTCGGGGTGCGAAGGACCCGGGCGCCACCGGCCAGAGCGAGTTCGGGCGTGCGGTCGGTGGAGCTGTCGACGATCAGTACTTCACCCCGGACCTGGGCCAGCCGGAGGCCCTGCTGGCACCATTCGACGAACTCGGCGATGGTGAGCTCTTCGTTGAAGGCGGGTATGACGATCGACAGCTCGGGATCATCGATGTCGCCGTCAGGGATCAGCAGCTCGATCTCGTGGTCCCCACCCCCCTCCCGGCGATGGCGGTCACCCTCTTCGGTGACTGGATCGACCTGTGACATCTGGCACCCCTGACCAACCCTCTGCCACCCCCGTGGGGGTTGGCGCGATGTCCGGGCATTTTACTCACATCCGGTCTCCCCGCATCCTTTCCGACCTATCTCGGGGGGGATGGAGCCCTGGTCAGGCTGCAGGTCCTGCCTGCGACGCCGCCGGGGCCTGAACCTCGGGAGGAGCCGGGGCCACCCCGAGTCCGGCATCCCGGGGTCGGCGGCGACGCAGGGCCGCGTCGACCGCCACCGAGGCCAGGAGGATGAGGGGGATCTCTGCGGTGGCCCGGTAGCGGACGTCGCCGATGGTGGGGAGGACGGCCAGGGCGGCGATGGCCACGAAGGACAGCAGCGGGAAGACGGCCACCCGGCGCCGCCGCAGGACCACACCGCCGACCACCGCCGGTACCAACAGGAGCCAGTAGACGACCAGACCCAGGCGGGTGACCCCCACCCAGGTGCCCATCCACTGCGCGTCGATGGTGGCCTGCTGGAAGGGGTTCCAGAACCCGAAGGTGCGGCCCTCCCGAGCCACCAGTACGACCGGAAGGCGGCTCAGGTGATGTTCCGCGTAGGTCAGTGCCGTGTGGGCGTCCTCCGAGTCCTGCACCGACTGGTCCCCTCTGGCGAAGAGCGGGAGGCATCGCAGATCCCCGTAGCCGGTCTCGGGGCCGTAGTAGGCGAGCGGGCAGTTTCCGGTGGCCGCCGCGGCGCCGAAACCGTTCGACAACAGGACCGGTCGCTGAAACCTTCCCAGATTGAAGATGGTCCACGGGGCGATGACGACCAGCGTGGTGGCGGTGGCCAGCCCGAGCCACGCCACCAGCCGACGCCGGTCGGCCTTCGCCGCCCCCACGACCAGGGGGAAGACCAGCAGGGGGAGGACCAAGATCTGCTCCGAGCGGGTCAGAGCCAGCAATCCGCACATCCCGCCCAACAACACGACGCCTGGCCCGGACGGCCCGTCGCGGAAGCGGTAGGCCAACAGGATCATCAGAGCCACCTCGAGCAGCAGGAGAACCTCGGAGAGCAGCGGTCGTTCGTAGACCCACAGGCCGGGATAGACCGCGGCGATGCCCGCCGCCACCAGACCGGCCCGTCCGCCGGCCAGCCGTCGGCCGATGAGGCCGACCACCACCACCGTGGCCGTGCCGATGAGGCACGAGAGGACCTGTTGATGAATCCAGGAGTGCTGGCCCAAAAAGGCCCAGACGGTGAGGACGAGGGCCCAACCGGGGGGACGAAGTGCGTCCGGTCGAAGGGTGAAGGCGCTCACGAACCAGTGCCCGGCAGCGTTGAGATTGCCCTGCTTGCTCCATTCGAAACCATCGCCATTCACCCGTTCGCCCCGGGAGACGGCGATGATCGTGAGACGGAGCGCCAGACCGCACGCGGCGATGCCCGCCAGCCATCGACCGAACTGGACGGCAGTGGGATGATCCGGTGGGCTCGCAACGCCCCTGGTTGCCTTGCGATCGACTTGCATTTGGCTCTCCTGGCCCGGCACGGTGGCGGGGCGCGGACAATGGCGGTAGGGGAACTCTAAGGGAAGCGGGCGACCGCCGGACGCACGGGGCCGCCGTCGGGGGTCTCCCCCCACCCGCTACCATTCGCGCTGCATTCTGGCACGGCTCGCTCCGGTGTCGAGGGGGGTGGGAGCAGCCTCGACGCCAGCGATCGGCAACCGTGGAAGGGGAGAGCCCGATGAGCGGGCCTGACGACGACCAGTCAGCGGCCATCCCCGGCTCCAGCGATGGGGCCGACGTCGATGTCACGCGTCCGACGGCACCCTCCCGGGCCCGGCTGAACCCGAAGTTGATCCTGGTGGCGACGGTGCTCGGGTTTGGCCTCCCCGTCCTTGGATACTTCTGGTTGATCGTTCGGTATGGCGTGAACGACATCTATCAAGACCAGTGGAGTGATATCGCCCTGATCAAGCAATCATACGTCCATGCACTCGATTGGAATTCGCTGTGGTCTCAGCACAATGAGGATCGCCTGCTCTTTCCGAACCTGATCGTCCTGCTGCTTGCCGATGTCGGGCACTTCAATGTGAAGTTGGAAGAGTTCATCAGTGGCGGCATGCTGGTGGCCGCAGTCTTCTGTCTCATCTGGACCCATAAACGCCGGTCGCCGGCCGTCCCTTGGCTGTACTACTGCCCGGTGGCCATTCTCTCGCTGTCGATCGTCCAGTACGGCGCCACCCTGTGGGGGTTCCAGCTGGCCTGGTACCTGGTATTTCTGGCCATGGCTGTGACGGTCATGACGCTGGATCGGATCGAACTCACATGGCTGGCATTGGCGCTGGGCATCGGTGCCGCGGTGGTCGGGTCCTTCTCCTCGGTGCAGGGACTGCTCCTCTGGCCGACAGGTCTAGTCCTGTTGTGGTGCCGGAACCGAGACCGACGCGCCCTGGCCACATGGTCGGCGGCGGCCATCGTGACCGCAGGCCTCTACTTCTACCATTTCAGCTTCACGGCTGGATCGAGGTTCCCCAGCACGCTCACCCGTCACGCCGTCTCGCCGGCGCTCTTCGCCGTGTTCACGGTGGGCGATGTGCTGGGTGTTCCGGTGAAGTTCGGCGGGACGAACGGCGCCGTCCTGATCGCAGGTATCGCCATCGTCGTCGTGGCGTTGAGTGCGGCGGCGGTCTTCGGGATCCCCCGGGACACCGAGAGCGGTGGGCCGGTCGGCGTGGCCCTGATCTGTTTCGGGCTGCTCTTCGCCGCACTGGTGGCTCGAGGCCGGGCCCCGCTTGGCTACTGGGCGGCGAGCTCGTCCGGCTACACGATGTACGAGCTGATGGTCCCGGTGGGTGTGTACTTCTGTCTGCTCTCCGCCCCCCAGCGCATGCGGGCGGCATACGGAAGGGATGCCCGAGATCCGAGCGCCCCAGGGGTGCGGCGAGGGACCAGACTCTGGATCGGCGGCCGGTACGCCCAGGTGGTCGGCGTACTCATGACGGTCCTCGTCATCGTGCAGATCACGAGCGGCATCACCCACGGTCTGGCGGGTGCTCGAGCCGTGCAGGTGGCGCAGGAACGGGCCGCGTCCACGACCCTTCACATCCGGCAGGCCTCCGATTCGGAGGTGGTCGCGAACCTGGACTTCTCAGAATCGGCACAACGCACTCGCGAGCTGGCGCGTACGGCGGCGGCCCACCGGCTCGGACCGTTCGAGGGCCTGCCCGGCGGGGCGTCCAGGCCGGCTCCCGATGCGCAGCGAAGGCTCCGACCAGCCCGACCCTTGAGCCACGTGGGGGTCTGGATGAGGGACGGCGGTCCACCGAGGAGAGGCTGGGTCTCGCCCGGAGGGCGTCGAGTCCCGACCGCCGACGGAGGTCGGGCCGTCGGCCGACCGACAGCCTCACCACCTGAGTGGACCGGGTGAACCGACCGTGAGTGAGACCGAGCTGGTCGAGACCCCACGGCACGTCGGGGGCTCGTCATCGGGGCGTCGATTCCGTGGCGACATCGAAGGGCTGCGGGCGGTGGCCGTGGTTGCCATCGTGGCCTACCACGCCGGAATACCCGGATTCTCCGGTGGTTTCGTCGGTGTCGATATCTTCTTTGTGATCTCCGGCTACCTCATCACCGCCAATCTGCTGGCGGAAGTGAGTGATCGCGGGAGGATCGATTTCCGGCAATTCTGGGCCCGGAGGATCAGGCGACTCGTCCCGGGTCTGGCGCTGATGGTCGTCGTGGTCCTGGTGGCAGGTTCACTGGCCTATCCGCCCTTCGACATGCTGGAGATCTCAAAGGAGGCCGCGGCGTCATCGCTCTATGTGTCCAATATCCTATTCGGCCTCCACGCTCAGAACTACTTTGCCTCGAGCATCAACAAGAGCCCGTATCTCCACACGTGGTCGCTGGGCGTCGAGGAGCAGTTCTACCTGGTGTGGCCACTACTGGTGGTGGTCATCGCCGTGGTGAACCGATCATCGAGACGAGTTCGAGCCCGGACGGCCCCATGGATGTTCGCCTTGGTCATCGGAGCCTCGTTCGTCCTGAACGTGCGATGGACCGACAGCGGCAGCGTGTGGGCCTTCTTCAGCCTTCCCACCCGAGCCTGGGAATTCGCGGTGGGTGGCCTGTTGGCCTCGATCAGCGTCGCGGCGACGACTCCCAGGGTGAAGGCGCTGGCGGCCGCAGTGGGCTGCCTGGGTGTCGTCTACGCCACCGTCCGCTTCACCGACATGACGCCTTATCCCGGTATCCATGCCGCGGTTCCGGTGATCGGAACCGCCCTGATCATCTTCTCCGGGGAACCCTCGCACGTAGCTCCGGCCACGCCTGTGGCGCGCCTCTTGGGCCTCCGGCCCATGCGCTGGACCGGCCGGCTCTCCTACTCCTGGTATCTGTGGCACTGGCCGTTCATCGTCATCACGGTGCTGATCACCAACAACGACGGAGTCCCGACCCGGGCGATGGCCGCGGCTGCGTCCCTGGTGGTGGCTTCTCTGGCTTTCCGGCTGGTGGAAAATCCGTTTCGCCTCGACCCCGCCCTGCGGCGATCGCCCAGGAGGACCTATGTCGCGGGTGCGGTGATCACCCTGGTGGCCTTGGGGTTTGCCGGAGGGACCTGGTACGTCGCCACCACCCGTACCCCGTCCTCGTTCGCTCAGGCCCAGAGCGCGGCCTTCAAGAACTTCTTCCCGGTCTGTGCCTCCGGCGTGACCGAGGAAGGCCTCCGGTACTGCGCCGGAGGTGACCTCCACAGCCCGACCGTCGTCGCTCTCGTCGGCGACTCCCATGCGGCCACATGGTTCAACGCCACCAGCGAGGTCGCCACGACCCTGCACGTGCGACTGGCTGGCTACTTCGTGCCTGGTTGCCCCTTCATCCCCGTGAGGGTGAGACCGCTTCCCAACGGCCCGGTGGACGAAAGCCAGTGTCTGGCCGCCCGCCAGCGCGGCCTGCGACTGTTGGCCGAGCTGAAGCCGAAAGTGGTGGTCCTCACCCAGCATGAAGGCCAGTATCTGGGATTGATTGTCGACGGGAACGGATCACCGTTGACGGCCCGTCAACAGACAGCGGCGTGGCAAGGCGCCCTTCGGCAATGGCTGGGGGAGACCAGGTCCTTGGGGGCGACCCCGGCCGTGATCCTCGACAACCCCACGCTTCCTTACCAGCCCGCTGAATGTGTGTCCGATCGAGGCTCCATCGCCGCCTGTGAGCCCTCGCGTGCGGCAGCGCTCTCCACCGCACAATCACTGGTGGCCGCCGACCGTCGAGCTCTGGCCGGGGCCCGACCGCCGGTCCCGGTGTTCTCCCCCGATGCAGTGCTTTGCGACCAGACGGGCTGTCCGTTGGCGCTGGGCGGCCACCTGCTGTACGCCGACACCAATCACCTGCTGTTCGGGGCCACGAGACGGATGATTCCCGATGTCGAGAGATTGCTCAAGCAGGCACTGGCCACCAACCACCGCTAGGAGCCTGACGTCGATGGCTCCGTCAACCGAAACCGATGACCTCGATGAGAACGAGCCCGGTGGCGATCAGGACGAAGCCCCCGATCACGCTCATGACAGGGATTCGCGTCAGCACGACGGAGTGGCGCAGGGGATTTTCGATGGCGAAGTACGTACCGGCGGCGAGCACGATGGCCACCAACGCCAACAGGAGATTGACCGGCTGGGTCGTGTTCGGCCAATGCTGCCCGGCAATGATGAGGACTGGATAGTGCCACAGATAGATGGAGAACGAGAACAACCCGAGCCATTTGAACGGCCATTGCTTCAACAGGAGTTCCGCGCCCCATCGGGGGGCCGCCGTACCCCCGGCGATGATGAGCCCCGCCCCCAGTGCCGGGAGGGCGGCTCGATACCCCGGATAGTCGAGCGGACTCTTGAAGAAGCACGCTGCGGCAAGGACCATGGCGAGGCCCGACCAGCTCATGACCGTAGCCAGTCGGAGGGGAAGCCCACGACTCTTACCGGCGATGATGGCCAGCAGTCCGCCGAGCGCCAACTCCCAAGCGTGGGTGAGCGGCGAAATGTAGGCCACGAGAAACCCGGTGCCTCGCGACGAGATCACCGACCAAACGAAGGATGAAGCGGCTACCACTATCAGCAGGAGACTCATCTTGAGTCGGAAGGGAATTCGTCGCAAGCTGAGTGCGGCCGCGACGAAGAAGATGGGGTAGAGCAGGTAGAACTGCTCCTCGACGGCGAGGGACCAATAGGCGCCGAACGGAGAAAGCGTCGGCCGCAGGATGTTTTCACCATGCGGAAAATCACCGAGGAACAGTGAGGCCCATTTGGCCTGACCTGCCGCGAATTCCGCTGAGCTCCTTCCGATGAGAAGCCGCTCGGCCACCATGGAGATGACGAGTACCGCGATGGCGGCGGGAATGATGCGTCGAGCGCGGCGGCCATAGAAGACCAAGACATCGGTGCGACCCGTTGCTCCTTGTTCCCGGAGCAGGACTCCGGTGATGACGAATCCCGAAATGACGAAGAACACGTCCACCCCGACAAACCCCCCCGGGAAGACTGAAAGTCGCGCATGGACGATGACGACGAGCATGACTGCCACAGCTCGCAGTCCTAGGACGTCGGGTCGAAACGGACGATCTTCTGGCGGGGTCCCACTCGTGCCACCGGACGGAACGAATTGGTTGGCCGGAGCCGTCTCGTCGGCTTCCTCTTTGAGATGTCCGGAGGTCATGGCGGTGGCCTGTTGGGACTGGTCGGGCTTGGGTCGTCGGCAGGCGCCGCCTCGGGCCAGGGCGGGTGGCTCGGCTCGTCTGGGGTCGTGCGCGTCGGTGAACGTTCGTTAGATTGACCGGGTGATAAGTCCGCGAGCCCTTCGATCGGCATCCCTAGCGACGACCGCTCTTCTTCTGGTCAGCTGCGGAGGTACCACACCGGCGCCCCACCCTACTGTGGGAATCGTAGGCGACTCGCTGACGTACCTGTCGAAGCCCTCGATTGAGCGTTCGTTGGACCATACATGGAGCTACAACATCCAGGCCATCGAAGGTCGGAACATACGCAGCATGACGGGACCGGCGTCGCAGATGATCCATGGCCCGACGGGCCCGCCCACCAGCGTGGTCATCAATCTCGGAACCAACGACGTGTTGGAGGGCAACCGGAACTGGCAGTCCGATTGGAACAAGCTCTTGTCGGTGGTATCGCCGGTTCACTGTGAGGTGCTCTTCACCCTCAACGACTTCATCGACGCCTACCGCCGACCAAGAGGGGCCACGGCACAGGAGTTCAACCGCCTGATCGACCAGGACCGAGCGGCCGATCCGTCCAGGGTCCACATCATCGACTGGAACGCCGCCGTCCAGGCCAATCACCGGGCCATCGCCGCCGCCCAGCTGCGGGGCGGCCCCCTCCCGGCCCCCCTGATCCGCGGGGACGGTGTTCACCCTGCGGCCGCCGGCCAGGAGTGGATCGCCCGCCACATCGCCTCGACGCTCGACGACAGTTGCCGCTGAGGGGGCCAGGCCGATCCCGCGTTGTCCTCCCGGTCGGATCGCACACGTTCATGGGGATGCGGCGCGGTCGCGCTCAGCCAGCAGCGCCCGGCACAGCGGCGTGTGCGGGGCCGTCTCGACGGGCCGCCAGATGTAGTGGGGATAGGGGAAGGCCGGACCGTCGCCGTCGGAGATGGACAGAGCCTGACAGTCGCCGGTCACGAAGAGCTCGCCGATGGGAGCGTCGATGGGGAGCGAGCCGCCCCGACGTAGGTGGCCCGAGAGGGGATGTCCGGTCACGTCGCTGATGGCCTTCACCACCCGGAGGTAGTTGGAGGACTGGGTCTGGGTCCAGCTGTCCAGCGGTGTGATGGCGATGCCCATGTTGGCCACGAATCCGAAGAGTGCCACGATCCCGATGACGCCGGGGACCACCCTTCGAACCGACCGGTTCCGGCCGTCCAGCCGTCGCCAGATGTCGACCATCCCGATGGCGCTCGACAAGATCAGGAGGGGCAGGAAGTCGGCCAGGAAGCGTTCGTAGATCGTCCCGTAGATCAACATGGCGGCCCCGCTGGCCGCGGCGGCCAGGAGCAGGGGGCGGAACGAGCGCACCATCGGGGGCCGGCGCCGCCCGAAGGTCGTGATCAAGCCCCACAGCCCGAGTCCGGACAGCAGCGGCATCGACGCGGTGACGCTGGCGGTGCCCCCCCGGTTGAACAGTGGCGTATGGGCCACCAGCGGCACGGGAAGACCGGGCAGGCCCACGTACGGGAAGACCGAGGTGAGCCGGAGGTCGGTGGGGGAGAAGTAGGCCTGCACGGTACTCGGGAGGAAGTGGAGACTGAAATGCCGGCCACCGTTGATGTGGGCGAAGCCGTAGGCCTGGTAGAGGAGCTGCTCCGAGGAGGGGAAGCCGAAGAGCACGTTGAACTTGGCCAGATCGATGACGCATCCCACCACCACGGCCACCAGCCCGGCCAGCGCCACGGGCCCCGCCCAACGCCTCCGCTCGGCACCATCCCGGCCCAGGGCCAACCAGCCGGCCACCAGCATGGTGGCCAGGATGCAGGCATAGCCGGTGGTGCCGCGGTTGAGGTTGGTGAGCAGCACCAGCACCCCGGTGGCGGTCACTCGGCCCCACGACGGTCGCTCGACCACCCCGAGGAGGGCGAAGAGGCTGCCGCAGGTGAGGGCTACGCCCCAGGCCTCGTCCTCGGTGTAGACGTTGGGCATCGAGGCCAGTGAGACGAGCACCGAGCCGGCCAGCACGGAGAAGACCAGGACGCCGTAGGAGAGGGCCTCCGACCATCCGAGGGCGGCACCGCCCCGGACCATGACCCGGATCCGCCACAGGAGCAACGTGGCGAACAGGGCGGTCACCAGCCAGGAGAGCAGGAGGGAGAGGCCGGTGAGGCGGCCGTCCAGGGAGTGGGTGAACAGGAGGACCGGCATCCGGAGCAGAGAGGGGAAGATCCCGAAGTAGGTGTAGGTACGCCCGTCGTGGATGAACGCCTCGATGCCGATGCTCCCCCGGGGCAGGGCGAAGTGACCGTGCATCATGGCCCGCGCCTGGACGTCGTAGATCACTGAGCCCGGTTGGGTCGGTGGCTCGTCGGACCGCAACGGGTCGACCGTGCCGCTCCAGAGGTCCCACAGCACCCAGAGGTAGGGGAGGAGGGCGGCGGACGCCGCCACCAGCGCCACGGTCCGGAAACGCTGGACCGGATGGGGCGGGAGCTCCCCGGAGACCGGAGGGGTCTCGGTCGGGTCGCTCCCCGGAGTGGTCAGCGGGTCGGTCCGCGGCTCGGTCCCCGGCTCGGTCCCCGCCGCGGCGACAGTGGCATCAGCGGAACTCCTCACGACCACCTCAGCGAGGAGTCACCGCGACCGGCCGCCCGCCCGGCCGGTGCGACCCAAGGCATCGCGCCGCCCGGCTCCGGCGGTCGTCGGGTCTGCGGACATACGGCTCACGATCATGCGGTTCGACCCCCCTGGCGGTACTCCGCGGCACCGGCCGCGACGCTACTACGGCGGGGCGAAACGGGCGGGATCACCACGTTCCGGTCTCCCCCATTTTGATGACGGGTCGGCCGTCCGGGGCATCGGTCCTCGGCCCCCGCATCGAGGGCGGAGCGGCCCGGTCGGAGCCCTCGGGCCACCGACGGATCGCGAGGGCCTGGTGTTACTGTTCTCGGATGCCCAGTGATGTCCTGTCGGCAGGGCAGGATGGTATCTCTGCAGCGCCACCGCTGACGGAGCCCGAACCCTCGGTCCACCAGAGTCCGGTGCGCCGTCGCGGCCGGGCCCGCGGTTGGCATGATGCGGCCGGCCTGGCCTGGGTGGTGGGGGCGGGGCTGGCGCTGTTGGTCCCCTTGGCGGTGCACGGACGGGTGCTCGGCCCGTTCGATCTCCTGTCGCGGATCGGACTCACCAAGCAGCCCGGTGTCCCGATCCACAGCCTCGAGTACGGCGATCTGATCGATTCGTTGATCCCGTGGTGGACCATGGTCTGGCATCAGGTGCACCAAGGCCATCTCCCGTTGTGGAATCCCTACGGCGGGTTGGGGATGCCGCTGGGCTTCAACTGGCAGTCGGCCCCCCTCAGCCTGCCGGCCCTGGTCGGCTACCTGTCCCCGGTGCGCTACGCCTTCACCGTGGGGGTGGCGGTGGACCTCGTGGTGGCCGGCACCGGTGCCTACGTCCTGGGACGGGTGCTCGGCATGGGGGTGGTGGCGAGCGCCGCCGTGGGCACGGTCTTCGAGCTCAGCGGACCGTTCGCCGCCTGGTTGGGGTTTCCCTTCCCGGGGGTGATGAGCTGGGCCGGGTGG
The DNA here is from genome assembly GCA_963717885.1 of uncultured Acidimicrobiaceae bacterium. Classification (GTDB taxonomy): domain Bacteria; phylum Actinomycetota; class Acidimicrobiia; order Acidimicrobiales; family RAAP-2; genus Bog-756. The sequence continues at coordinate 1,694,519 of CAVQXB010000001.1, forward strand.
ATCGTGGCCTTGGGCCTGCTCCTCCTGCGGGGGCGCCACCGGGCCCGGTGGACGGTGGCCCTGGCGGTGTGCATCGCGCTCTCGTTGAGCAGTGGCGGACCGGAGGGATTCGCCCTGTTGATGCTCGCCGTCGGTGTGTTCTTCGGCTACCTGTTGCTGACGCGGGCCCGCTGGCTGGGTGGTTCAGGCCGCATCCTGGGGCCTGCGGTCGAGCTGGTCGTGGCCGCCGCCGCCGGCGTGGCTCTGGCCGCGCCGGTGGCCCTGCCCAGTCTGGAGTTGACCGGGGCGTCGGTGCGGAGCGGGGTGCCCAACGGCGTCGTGCTCTCGCCGCACACGCTCCTCTACCTCGGCTTCCAAGGAATCGACGGGCTTCCCCTGGTGCACAACGGGCGGGTGGTCGTGTTCGGCGATTCGGCGTTCTACACCGAGACGGCGATGTACGTCGGGGTGGGCGCACTGGTGCTGGCGGGAATGTCCGTCGTGCTCAACCGGCGTCGCCGTGAGGTCCAGGGGTTCGCCCTGGTGACCGCCCTCTGTCTCTGTCTGGTGTTCGTCGGTCCCGTGGTGTCGATAGCCGGAAAGGTCCCGCTGCTCGACCATGTCGACCTGGTGCGGGCGCTGATGCCGATGACCCTGGCCCTGGCCGTGCTGAGCGGGTTCGGCCTCGACCTCGTCGTGCGGGCCGGGCGGGCCCGCGACGCCGCCCGTTGGCTGGGCGTGGGCTTCGGTCTGGCCTCGCTGGGCCTGCTCGGGTTGTGGCTCTTCGGCCGCGGTCACCTGAAACCGGATGAAGTGCCGGTCCGGGACCACAGCTTCATCTGGCCCGTGGTCGAGACCGGGGTGGGCCTGGCGTCGGCTGGGTTCCTCCTCTGGGTCAGCCGGGTCGGTGGTCGCTCCTCCTCGTCGAAAGCACCCGGGGAGGCCCGGTCCTGGCTGCTCCGCCGGTCGGGCACCGTCGCCGGGCTCGTCCTCCTGGCCTCCCAGACGGCGTTCCTGGTCAGCGCGGGCGCCACGATGATCCAGTCCGGCTCGCAGACCTTCCCGTCCACCCCGGCCATCGCCGCCTACCAGTCGGCGGTGGGTTCGTCGACGGTGGCGTTCGGAACCCGCACCTGCCTGCTCGGGATCGCCCCCAACGACAACGGGGTCTATGGCGTCCACGAGCTGGGTATCTACGACCCGATCATCCCCAAGACGTACTTCTCCGCCTGGCCGGCCCACACCGGGACCCCGAGCGGCGACGCCGAGCTCAATCTGTTCTGTCCGGCGATACACACGGCGGCCGTGGCTCGGGAGTACGGCGTGGGCTTCGTGCTCGAAGCCGCCGGGAACCCCGGACCGACCGGGAGCGTGTTCGTCCGCCGCCTCGCCGACGAGGAGCTGTACCGCATCCCGGGCGCCGGAGAGGCCACGGTGACGCCGTTGCGCCACGATGCCCTCCCCCCCGACGAGGTGACCGGCACGCCGGTTCGCGTGAGCCACCCGAGTCCGTCCCGCTGGACGCTGTCGACATCGTCGGGGACGCCGCTGGCCCTCCGGCTCCATCTCACCGACGTTCCCGGCTGGCACGCCTCCATCGACGGTCGGCCGCTCACCCTCGAGCCCTATGCCGGCATGATGCTGCAGGCCCGCGTCCCCGCCGGTGACCACACCATCGACGTGCACTACTGGCCCCGGGCGCTGACGGAGGGGATCCTGCTGGCGCTGGCCAGCGTGGGCTTCCTGGTGGCGCTGTTGGTGGTGGCCTCGATCCGGCGGCGGCGGATGCGGGGGGTCCACCCGGACCGGACCACACCGGGTCCGTCCCCGACGTGAGCACCCCACTGCCCTCACCGGCACTCCTCCCCGTCGTGGTCGTTCCCTGCTTCAACGAGGCCCGGCGCCTGGACGAGGAGGCCTTCCTCCACCTGGTGGGTTCGGGCGAGGTCCAGCTACTCTTCGTGAACGACGGGTCGACCGACGGTACGGCCGACGTGCTGGCCCGCCTGAAGCAGGCGTCTCCTGCCGTGGACGTGCTGAGCCTCCCCCGCAACCGGGGCAAGGCCGAGGCGCTCCGGCAGGGCCTCCAGCGGGCCATCGACCGGAGGGCGACCATGGTCGGGTACCTCGACGCCGACCTGGCCACCTCGGGCCGCGAGTTCTTGCGGCTGTTGCACACCCTGAGGGACCGCCCCGAGCTGGTGGCGGTCTTCGGGTCCCGGATCGCCCGCCTCGGCAGCCGGATCGAGCGGAGCTCGTTCCGTCACTACACCGGGCGGGTGTTCGCCACCTTCGCCTCGTGGGCCCTCGACGTGGCGGTCTACGACACCCAGTGCGGTGCCAAGGTGTTCCGGGTGAACCCGACCCTCGTCGACGCCCTCCGGACGCCGTTCCGGTCCCCCTGGTCGTTCGATGTCCTCTTGTGCCAGCGAATCCTGGACGGCAGTGCCGACCAGCCGGGGATCCCCATCGACTCGTTCTACGAAGTCCCTTTGGAGCGGTGGATCGACCGGGGCGATTCCAAGGTCACCGTGGTGGGTAGCCTTCTCGCCCTGCGGGACGTGGTGGTCATGGGGATGGGGCGCAGAACGGGCCGGACGCGGGGGCACCGCCGTGCCGACGTGGTGGGCGAGCGGCCGTGACGGGCCGGACGGACACGGCGGTCTCGCCGCTCCGGGAGCCGGAGGTCGAGAGCCCACCGGGACCGGCGAGGTGGATCGACAGGCTGGACCCGCGGCTGGTCAACGTGCTCACCGTGGTCGGGTTCGTGCTCCCGGTGCTGGGCTACTTCTGGCTGTTGCGTCGATACAGTCTCAACGTGTTGGTCAGCGATCAGCTGTCCGACCTCACGGTCATCGGACACTCCTACACCCACCTCTTCGACTGGAGCTCACTCTGGGCCCAGCACAACGAGAACCGGATCTTCTTCCCCAACCTCCTGGTGGTGCTCCTGGGCCACACCACCGGCTTCAACGTGCAGGTGGAGGAGTATTTGGCGGCGGCGATGCTGGTGGCGTCCACGGCCCTGCTGATCTGGTCCCACAAGCGACGGTCGCCGACCACGCCGTGGCTCTACTACTGCCCGGTGGCGATCCTCTCGTTCTCGGTGGTGCAGTACGGGAACACCCTCTGGGGGTTCCAGATGGCCTGGTTCCTGGTTCTGGTGTCCCTGGCCGCGGCGGTGGCCTTGGTCGACCGGATCAACCTGACCTGGTTGGCCCTGATCGGTGCCGTGCTGGCCGGCGTGGTGGGTAGCTTCTCGTCCCTCCAGGGTCTCCTCATCTGGCCGGCCGGCCTGGTGCTCCTCTACCATCGGCGCCGCCCACTGCGGTTCGTGGTGGCCTGGGTCGGTGGCCGGGTCGGCTTCGGTGGCGTTGTACTTCCACCACTTCGATGCCAATGCCGGCGCCCCGCTGCACGGCTACCTCTGGCACCATCCGATCCAGGCCGCCAAGTTCTACCTCTTCGCCGTGGGGGACGTGGTGGGGGTCCTGCAGAGACCCCGGGGAGAGGGAAACGACGCCATCCTCCTCCTCGGGGCAGTCATCTTCGTGTTGGCCATCTACACCATCATCGTGTACGGAATCCGCCGGAACGCAGAGGGTGGGAGCCCGATCGGGGTGGCCGTGCTCTGTTTTGGCTTGCTGTTCGTCTGCACCTTGACTGGCGGCCGGATCATCTTCGGCTATGCGGCAGCAAGCCAGTCCCGTTACACGACCTATGACCTGCTCATCCCCATCGGCATCCTCCTGGCCCTGCTCGAGCGGCCCTGCTCGGCCAAGCTGACCGCGGTCCGGAGATCCCGGTGGCGACGGATCGAGACGTTGCTGGAGGGTCGAGGGCTGGCCCTGGCCCGCTGGGTCCTGGGCCTCGCGATCGTGACCCAGGTGGCGGTGGGTCTGCCGTACGGCATCGACAAGGCCCGCTTCAACTACACGTATCAGGTCCGCTCGGTGCAAGTGATGAAGAACATCGACCACTCGCCCGACGCCCTCGTCCAGTACTACCTCGACGTGTTCGCCCCGGCGCCATACATCCGGCGCCAGATCCGCTTCGCCCAGCTCCACCACCTCAGTGTGTTCGCCGGTCGCCCGGGCCCCTGACCGGATTGGCGTCAGCTCCCCTCGGCCGTCACCGCGAACTGGCCTCCGAGGGGAAGCCGGCGAAACACCCGGTCGATGGCCGGACCCAGGCGGCCGCCGAAGGGCGTGAAGAGGAAGTATTGGTGCGTCACGGACGTGGCGCCCGCTCCGATCAATGCTCGCGACACCTGGCCGGCGGTCAGCAGTTCCACCCCCACGTCCAGTTCGCAGTCGCGGACGGCGCGACGGGTGAGGGGATTGGCCGGATTGTGTTCGAAGATGGCGATGATGCCGCCCGGCCTCGTCACCCGCCGGAGCTCGGCCAGGAAGTGGGCCTGCCCGGGCGGCGGGACATGGTGGAGGACGCAGATGGCGATGACCACGTCGAACCCGTCGGCCGCGAAGGGCAGCGAGGAGCCGTCGTAGTGGTCGAACGTGCCTGCCGGCACCTGGCGACGGGCCACGGCCAGCATCTCTTCGGACACGTCGATGCCATGCAGCGCAGCCACCTCTCCGGCCAGGTGCCGGTCCATGGTCCCCGCTCCGCAGCCCACGTCGAGGAGCCGGGCCTGGTCGAGCCGCACACCGTGCTCCCTCGCCAGCTGCCGGAGCAGGGTCACCTTGCGACGGGCGAAGAACGATGCGTCCCGCCGGGTGAAGGAGATGGAGCGGTCTACCGCCTCCTCGTAGCCGGCGGCGTTGAGCTCGAAGACCTCGTGGGTGGGAGGGATGGTCGTGGGGGTCGTGGGGATCGCCTCAGAGTCCACCGTCGACCTCCGGCTCGGTCCGCTCCGACCGCCGGGGGGACGTGGTCGGGCGTCCGAACCCGGCAGCATCGTCCCGCCCTGGAGGCACGGAGGGTGCCGAGGGGACGGTCACCCGCGTGTCCTCGGGCGGACCGGGACGGTCGGCCGGTCGGCGACGGGCGGTGTCCTCATCGCGCATCAGACGCCAGATGCCGCGGAGATCGTCGAGGGCGGTGTTGACGATGCGGACCCTCGAGTCGTCGTCCTCGACCCACCGCACCGGAACCTCGTGGATTCGCATCCCCCGGCGCCAAGCCAGGACCAACAGCTCGGTGTCGAAGAACCAGCCGTCGTCCTCGACCAGCGGGACGACCGTGCGGGCCACCTCGGCACTCACCGCCTTGAAGCCGCACTGCGCGTCCCGCACCCGGTAGCGGAGCGCCGCCCGGGCGATGGCGTTGTAGACATGGGAGATCACCTCGCGGCGGGCACTCCGGGTCACCTCGGATCGGCGAGCCAGCCGCGAGCCGATGGAGACGTCGGCGTCGCCGTGGGCGATGCAGCGCAACAGGGGGTCCAGGGCGCCCAGGTCGGTGGAGAGGTCGATGTCCATGTAGGCCAAGATGTCGGCATCACTGGAGGACCAGGCCGCTTTGAGCGCACCACCCCGGCCTCGGTGGTCGAGGCGGATCGCCCGTACCCGCTCCTCCTGCTCGGCCAGCCGGCCGGCGATGGCCCACGAGCTGTCGGTGCTGCCGTTGTCCACGATGCAGATCGACCACTCGTAAGGACAGCGGGAGGGGAGTTCGGTGAGGAGCTGAGTGACGCTGGCCTCGAGGCTCTGGGCCTCGTTGAGCACCGGCAGGGCGATGTCGACGGTGACGCTGTTCCCCATCACATCCCCCTTGATGTGCACGACCGTGACCCACGGTGCCCTTGGCGCCGCTTCCGACGACCCACGACGGAGCGTAGCCGGTGGGCACGCTCACCGCTATCGGTCGCCGAGCCGCCGAGGCCGGGCTTCCTCTCCGGTTCCCAGCGCTATGACCAGGGTCGGAGCGGGCGGGCTGTCTGTCGGCTAGCCCGCCCCGTCGGTCGACGCACCGGAACCGGCGCCCGGGCACGACCGGGGGTCGAGGGGCCCCCGGATGCGGAAGAGCCAGTAGCCCACGTACACCTTCGCGTCCCGGACCGTGGTGACCTGGCGTCGTACCAACTGGGCGGCCGGATCGGTCCGCGTCCACACGGTGTACTGAGGGGGGTGGTCGACGAGGTCGGAGCGGTTGGCGACCAGACCGGTGGCGGTCACCACGTAGTCGTAGTGGCCCTCGTTGATGGCCTGACGCCAGCGTGGACAGCTGTCGATGAGGGCGAATCCGTGGTGGGGTTCGGTCTCGCCGACGTACTGCACGTAGTTGCTCAGGTCACGACCGTAGAATTCGTACTGGAGCTGTCCGAAGCCCCCGGCCACCGCCACCCGGGCGTTGCTGAGTGTGCCGGGCCAGAAGCGGCAGGGGGGTGGAGGGCCCAGCGTACCGGTGGTCGAGGTAGAACCGCTGGAGGGCGATCCCGGGGACAGCCAGCACCGCCACCAGCACCGCCAGCGCCACGAGCACGACGGGCCGGCGGGGTCGGGACCACCCGCGACCGGAGTGCCGCACCAGCACCAGGATGGTGCCGAGCACCAGCACCATCACCCCGCACACCAGCCCGATCAGCGAGTCGATCCCCCCGATCGGGTAGCCGAACCGCTGGGCGAGCACGTCGATGGGCCAGATGGTCCCGTCCAGCTGGGTCACTCCGATGACGACGAGCTCACCCCCGAGCAACCAGCGCCACCTGCCGCGGCGGGTGAAGACCGGGGCCAGCGGGAGGAGCGCCAGTCCCAGCACCAGGGCAGCATCGCTGTAGCGCACGTTGTCGACGAAGAAGATGGGGGCCCCGAGGATGGTCAGGTACTGCGGGGTGACCAGGAACGCGGCACCGGTGACGACGCCCACCACGGCCAGCATGCGGGTCATTCGCAACGGTCCGGCCACCACCCCGAGGACCAGCCCTGCTCCGGCGAGCCCCAGCACAGCCCACCACACCGGTCCGAACGACAGCCGTAGTCCGGGCAGGAGGTAGCGGTGCCAGGCGCCGGCGTTGAGCAGGAAGTGGCTGACCGTCGACGTGGGGGTCTTCGTGGTCGGGCTGGGCAGGGCCAACGGACCGATGGCCACGTGCAGGGACGGAAGGGGATTGCCCACGGTGAACAGGTTGCGCAAGTACCAGAACCCGCCGGTGACGACCACCAGCAGGAGCCACGTCCCGCCCTCGGCCCAGCGCCGGCCCCGCCCGGCCAGGACCCAGATCCCCACCGTGAGGGCGGCCACCGGGGCCACGAACGTGAACTTCGTCCCGAGGGCCAGGCCGGCAGCCAGTGCGGCCACGGCCTGCCCCACGGGTCGGGTCGGGTCGCCCCGGCTGCTCGCCGTGACGAGGAGTGCCGCGGAGGCCAGGACCAGGGCGAGGCCGACGATGTCGTCGTAGCCACCCCCGGGTTGGGTGGCCACCAGCCCCGGCGTGACCAGCAGCACGACCACGCCGATGAGGGATGCAGGGGCCACGCCGAACGGCCGACCGATGCACCAGGCGGCCAGGAGGGCCAGGGCAGCCCAGCCCAGGTTGACCAGGGGGGAGAGCAGATCGCTGCCCAAGAACTCGATACCCAGGGCGTGAACCAGTTCGGACGACGCCGGAAAGAACACGGTCACGGCTTCCGAGTCGACGTAGTGAAGGGGCACGATGGTCCCCTGCTGGGCGAACCGGGCGGCGAAGGGCAGGTGGTACCAGAGGGTGTCGGTACTGGTCATCCCGTGGTGGAGGGAATCCATGGTTCGGTTGAACCAATCGGCGGCCATGACGCTCACGGCCACCACCGCGGCCATCGACGCCGGTCGGGAGACGGCCGGGGGACGGTAGCCCCCCTCTTCGGCGGCCCCGGACTCGCCGCCGGGCGCCGCCCCACCGTCCCGGCGGCCGACGCTCCATGCCACCGTGCCCACCACGGCGAGCACGGGAACCAGCGCCCACAGTCGTAACAGCCAGACCGATCCGAGTCCCTCGGCGACCACGAGGACGACCGCGGCGGCCATCACGATCTCGGCCAGCACGGTCTCGGGCCCGGACCATCCAGGCAGGAGACGGCGTCGCCAGACGCGGGCGGCGGCGCCGATCGGGACCAGCGCCACCGCCATCAACAGCAGACCCTCGAGATAGCGGCCAGCGGTCATTCGACGTCGTCCCCCCTCGGCCGCACGCAGCCCCCGTATGGCCGCCGGTGACAGCCGGCTGCCGCCGGTGCAGAATACTTGCTCATGGGTGGGCCGGCTGTCGCCGGTTCCGGGGCATCGAGGGCATCGAGGGCATCGGGGCACTGTAGTCACCGGCGCGCCGGCATCGGTATCGGATTGGTCCTGATCCGGGGGCGGGACGGTGCTCCGGGACGGATCCCCCGGACGTCTCGGGGGCGGACATGCCAGACTTGGGGGCGGGGCTGCATCGACCTCCGCTGGCGACCCAGAGCTCCACGCCGACACCGCCCATCACCAGTAGAGGATCTCTCAAGTGGACCACGACACCCATCAGGCTGGCGGAGACGCCGAGCTCCTTGCGGTGGCCGCGACGCCCGCCGACGTCGCGGCGGACCTGGCCCCTCGCCAGCCCCGCCACTTCGGGTGTTTCGACGGACTGCGGGCCATCGCCGCCGTGTCGGTGCTGCTGCTCCACACGGCGTGGGTCTCCGGGTTCACCACCCGCTCGAACCTGGGTGCCTACACCAGCCGCCTCGAGATCGGGGTCTCGGTGTTCTTCCTGATCTCCGGGTTCCTCCTCTACCGACCCTTCGCCGTCTCCCACCTGTCCGGCCGCACTCCCCCCAACCGGAGGAAGTTCTGGGAGCGCCGACTCCTGCGCATCGTCCCCGCCTACTGGCTGGCGCTCACCATCTTGACCTACGTCGTCCACGTCGTCTCGGTCGGTGCCGGCTGGCAGGGCTTCGCGGCCCACTACTTCTTCCTGCAGATCTACTTTCCCAGTCAGGTGTTCAACGGCATCACCCAAGCGTGGTCCCTGTGCACAGAGATGAGCTTCTATCTCTTCCTCCCGTTCTATGCCGCGCTGATCGGGCTCCGCCGATCGTCACCCAAGAACCAGCTGGTGCGCGAACTCGCCGGTCTGGCCGTCCTGTACCTCATCAGCCTGGTGTTCCGCTACTGGGTCCTGCACCTCCCCCTCCTCACCGTGAAGGACGGGAAGTTCGTGTCCATCTGCAGCCCCCACTGCACCACCAACCCCCCTCTGGCCTCCCTGATGATCGACTGGCTCCCGGCCTATCTCGACATGTTCGCGCTGGGCATGCTGCTGGCGGTGGCCAGTGTCTGGTTTGCCGAGCGCGGCGTCGAACCGTCCTGGCTCCAGCACCGCCTGATGCCCTGGGCCAGTTGGCTCGGGGCGGCGCTGGCCTTCGTTGCGGTGTCCCACGTGGTTACCGACCACTCGATCCTGTACTTCGTCCTCCCCCGGGTGAACCTCGAGCGACAGGCGCTCTACGGGCTGTTCGCCTTCTTGCTCCTGCTCCCCGCGGTCTTCGGACCGCAGGACCGATCGCTGATCCGGAGGCTGTTGCGGTCGTGGCCCATGGCCAGCCTGGGGGTCATCTCCTACGGCATCTACCTCTGGCACCTGGACCTGATCAGCCAGGTCGAGGAGTGGGTGGGTTGGCACGTCGGGTCCATTCCCTACTGGCAGCTGGCCGGGCTGGTCCTGGCGGTGACCGTGGCCATCGCCTCGGCCAGCTACTTCGGGCTCGAGCGTCCGGTCCTGAGGCTCAAGGGCCGGATCAGCTGGTGGGACCGCACGGCCGGTCCTGTGCCGGAGGCACCGCCGGCGCCTCCGGTCACCGACGGGGAGCCCTTGCCCATGGTGGTCGGGTCCGACGTGGCTCCCAGCTCGCCCGGATCAGGGCCGCCGGCGGTGGAGTAGGGAGCGCCACCGGCCGGGACCGGGCCGGCGGCCGGCCGGGACCGGCGCAGAGGCCTTCCGCAAGGCCAGCAGGCCGATGTCGACGTCCACCTCACCCCACGACCGAACCGTCTCCTGGCGGAACAGGCGGAGTCCGACCGCGGCGGTCTCGTCGACCACGTCGGCCAGGGTCCCGTGGACGGCAGGGTCCTCGACCTGGACGCCGAGATTGCGGTTCCACAGGACTGAGCTGCCCCGCACCAGATCGATGGTGAGGACGACGAGACCGCCGTCACGGGTCCGGGCGGCCATGTCGTCCAGCAGTCTCCTCCGGTCCGCGGCGGGGAGGTGCTCGATCACGCTCACCGAGTACACGCCGTCGAAGGGCGGGCGTTCCGGCAGCCCATCCAGGGTGCGGTTCCAGGACCGGTGGGCCAGCCCGGCGGCGCCGTAGTCGAGATAACCCCATTCGTTCCAGTCGTTCTGGCTGTCCCACACCCGGACGTTGGACGACGGGTCGACGGTGTCGACCACGTACCCGTGGTCCGCGAGGAACGGGGGCAGAGGGGTGACGCCGGCGCCCACGTCGACGAGGCGACTCCCCTCGGGGAGCTCGTCCATCACCACTCCCGCCACCACCGGGTACTCCCACAGTCGCGGGGCGTGGTCGGGGTAGAAGCCGGTGGTGCGGCGGGCATGGAGGCGGAGAGCGATCAACAGGGCCGGGTCCGGGTGGCGGCCGATCAGGGGCGCGACACTGGACGCGGTGTAGTCGCGGGGATGCCGTTCGGCCGGGGAACGGAGCACGGCGAGGACGGGGACCCCCTGCTCGTCCCCCAGCGGATAGACCTCGGCATCGGGGGCGATCCGCGCCAGCGTGGCCGACAGCGGCTCGTGGAAGTGGCGGCCCGGGACGCCGAGGGCGGGGGCCGCTTCGAAGCCCGCCACCACCAGGCCGACGTCGGCGGACGCCCACAGCGATCCGAGCAGGCTCCGGTAGTCGGTGGCCTCGGGTTGCCGGAGGAGCTCCCCGAGGCAGATGGTGACGTCCGCCCGGACCGGATGCTGGGCGACGGTGCCGACCAGGAGCTCGCCGGGGGGGCGACGGCGCCCGGCCCGATCCACGACCTCGGCGGACTCGTCGATCCCGGTGTACCGGTCGAGAGGACGGTCGCCGACCGCGTCCGGCCCGCCCAGTCCGACCTCGAGCACCGAGGCCGGACGCAGGAGGTCGAGCAGCCGGCCCAGCACCGCCAGGGGCTCCCCCTCGTCCGTGGGCGGCTGGGGCTGGGAGGCGTCCCGCCATTCCCGGAGGCTGGTGCCGGGGAGGGCCTGTGACCAGACCGCCTCCAGAGCCCGGTTGGCCACCTCGATCCGGGTGTCGATGGCACCGACGCCGGTGGACCGGATCCGGCCCTCCCCGTCGACCTCCTGGTGGTAGTGGAGGATCGCCGGGGCCGCAGCGTCGGCCGGGATCCTGGACCGGTCATGGGTCGGGGTGTTCCATCGGACATCGAGCGGCACCCAACCGATCCCCTCCTCCGCCGAAGCCAGGGACAACGAGACCTGGTCCACGTGTACCACCCAACGATCCAGGAGCTCGGTCCGGTCGAGGAGCCACCGGGCCCACCGCGCCCACGCCGCCGTCAGCCGGGGGAGGAGCGGTCCCGGGACCAGATAGAGCCCGCCGTTGCTGTTGCCCCGGACCGTCTCCCCCGGGCCCCAGGGCAGCGGTGCGGTCGAGGGGAGCTCGAGGCCGGCCGCAGAGAACACGTCCACCAGCACGTCCAGAGGGGGGACCGGCGCGTCGACCGGCTTGGCCCCTACGGAGCCGGCCGGCACGACCAGTCCCCGGGGATCCTCGAGGATGACGATGTCGGTGTCGCAGAGCACGGCCATGCCCTCGACCGGGTGGGCCGCCAGGCGCAGGGCGCCGGCGATCTTGTTGCAGTGGGGTGACCGCGGATCGAAGGGCTCTACCCCGTGCACCGTGACCCCGCGGCTCCTCAGGTGGTCGAGCGGGACCGACTGGTCCGTCCCGATGACGTGGACGACCAGGTCGCCGGGGTCGACCCCGGCGACCTCGGTCAGCGACGCGAACCAGCGCAGAGCCTCGACGTGGAAGCGCACCGGGCGATCGACGACGCAGGAGAACCGTCCGGTCGAGCCGGTGACCGGCGCCGCCTCGGACGCGGGACCTGCGGACGCCATCGGGTGGTATCGCCACCGACGTCAGAGGCTGCCCTGCAGGCTCCGACACAGGTTCGTGGTGTTGGCCAGAGTGGGAACGCTCGCCACGGTCACGACCGGGGTCGTGGTCCCCGAGGAGGGCGGGGTGGCCTGGATCACGGCCGGCCCGCGGGCACCCAGGTAGTGATTGAGCATCTTCGAGCCGTACCAGGTGATGGTCATGGAGTTCAGGTTGGGATCCGCGGTCATCACGAACTGGTACTGGGTGTGGACGTACTTGATCGGAATCCTCCAGCTGACCGCGGGCGGCCAGTTGATGGAGGTTCCCGAGTTCTCCAGCACGATCCGCACATGACCCGGTCCGTCAGGTCGCAGTACCAGGCTGCTGGCTCCGTCTCGCACCAGGGTGACCGGACCCTTGAGGAACGACTCCGGCCGGTTGAACGTGAACCCGACCGTCTGGGTGAAGCTCGGATCCTGCTCGACCGGCACCCACGTGTAGTGCTCTATCTGTTGGCCCGGGACGTCCTTCATGTCGTTGCCGGTCGAGATATACAGCCCCGAGCAGTGGTTCACGTCGAACAGCTGACCCGCCGGTGCCCAGTAGGGGAGGGTGGCCCCGCGGCGCACGCTCTCCGACAGCGGGTTCACGCTGAGCAGCCGTTGGGCGTTCACGTACCGGGAGACCTGGGTCGGGGTCCACTGGGCCACCGGGAAGACGGCGATGGCCAGATTGGCGGCGATGCAGTAGGCGCCCAGGACGGTCAGAACGGCCAACACCCGCCCCCGGGTGCGTCTCGGTCGTCCTTCCAGGCGCCGCCAGACGTCTATGAGGCCGATGGCGCCGGCGATGATGATGAACGGCATGAGGTCGGCGAGGTACCGCTGGGAGATGTACCCCCACAGCAGCACGCCGCCGGCGCCGGCCGCCGTCGAGAGCAGCAGGATCCGGGCCAGCCGCACCTGCCCCACCGGGCGGGGCCGGAAGGTGGTGATCGCCCCCCACAGGCCGAGGAGGACGAGCAGCGGGGAGGTGTCGGTGAGGCTGGCGGTCGGGTAGCTCTGGTCCATGACCGCGCCGGCCAGCCAGGCCGCCGGCCTGGCGGGCGGGTTGACGAAGGGAAACAGGGCCGTGTACCGGATGCCGGCGGGGTCGAGGTAGGCCCACAGCGTGCTGGGCAGGAACGAGAAGCTGAAGGCCTTGCCGCCGTTGGCGGCCAGGAAGTACCGGCGGTGGGCGTTGACCGTGGCCCAGACCTGGTCGGCCATGGGCAGCCCGATGGGGATCCCGAACTTGGCGTAGGTGAACAGACAGCTGGCGGCGAAGGTCACCAGACCGATGGCCGCCAGGGGGAGCGCCCACCGTCGTTCCGATCGTCCGCCGCGTCCCGACGCGAACCAGGCCGCCACCAGGAACGCCGCGATGGAGCAGGCGTAGCCGGTGGGCGTCCGGTTGAGGTTGGCCGCCAGTATCAGCACCCCGCTGGCGACGACCCGGCCCCTCGTCGGATGCTCGAGGACCCCGAGCAGGGCGAACATGCTCCCGACGGTGAGAGGGATGCTCCAGCGCGAAGTCCTCGCTGTAGATGAAGGGCGTGGCCGTGAGGTAGAGGACCACAGAGCCGCCCATGATGGTGGCCATCAGCACCCCGTAGGCCGCGGCCTCGGCCCGACCGACCAGCGACTGGCCCCGCATCAGGAGGCGCAGGCGCCAGATCATCAGCGAGCTGAACAGCGCGGTCAGCATCCAGGCCAACAGGATCGACGGCGCGGTCATCTTCCCATCGGCGCTGCTGGTCACCAGCAGGACGGGCATCCGGAGCAGGGAGGGGAACACGCCGAAGTAGGTGTAGTCGCGCCCGCCCTGGACGAAGGCCTCGATGCCCATCTTCCCGCTCGGCAGGTACAGATGGCCGTGGAACATGGCCCGAGCCTGGAGGTCGTAGAAGTTGTCGTAGGCCACCCCGCGCAGCGGGTTGACCGTGCCCGACCACATGTCCCACAGCAACCAGAGCATGGGCACCAGCGCCACGGCCGTCCCGACGGTGACGGCGATGACGAAGCGGCGACGGCTCGCCTCGGCCGGGGAGCGCGGCGGCGTCACCTCGGGACCGGGGATCGTCTCGGGTTCGCGCTGGGAGTCGGGCTCCCGTGCCAGAGTGGCGGTGCCCACCGCTAGTTCTTGGATCCTCGACGCCGAATCCGATCGCCGTAACCGAGGATCTTGCTGGCGGTCTGGTCGGAGACACCCAGGTGCCGCTTGGCCCAGTCGTAGGCCCGGAGCATCATGGTGTCGGCGTAGATCACGATCGAATGGGCACCGTCGCCCGGTCGGGCCCGGTACTCGGTGGAGCGGACATCGGGATCGTCCTCGATGCTGAAGTAGTAGAGCGCCATCGACCGTCGGGCGACTCCCTCGGGGCAGCGCAGCGGCTCAGGGTGCCCGTGGAAGGAGTTGACGTCCGTGGAGAAGATCAGCACCCGGTTGGCCACGGGGCTGACCCGCTCGACGCACTGCTTCATGTCCGCACTCCACAGCTCGAGCTCCCCACCGTATTCCGGCTTCCACTCGTCGTTGAGGTACAGGAGGATATTGGCCCGGCGTTGCCACTTCCGATTGCGGGGGTGCACCGTGAAGTCGGCGTGGATGTTCAGGAACCCACCCCGGGTCGACTGGTGGAGGCCCCCGCCCTCGAGCGACGGGTCGGCCAGCAGGTCGTCCACCCCGATCAGACCCGAGACGAACTCGACGAAGCGGGGTGAATTGAGCTGTTCGAGGATCTCCCGGAGGGTGGGGCCCCAGGTGTCCGGATCGGTATGGCTGAACTTCCGCTCGTTGGTGTGGAGGTAGTTGTTCCACTCGGCGGGATCGAGGGGCGGGAATTCCTCCATGGCGGCCCGGGCCGCAGTCGGCTCGAGGAAGTTGTCCAGCACGATGTGCGGGTACGGCTCGGCCGACTGGTACTTGGCCCGCAGCGCGCCGAGATCCTCCTCCAGCCGGTCCATGTCGATGACCGGAGTGTGCGCGTCGGGTCGGACCTCGGTGGTCATGCCGGGCCGCTTTGCATTCGTACCACCGTCGATCCGTATGCCCACGGGGTATCTCCCCGCAGGTACCCTTCCAGGGCCGGGCGGGCGAAGCCGGTGCGACGACGGACCCGGTCGCGCCCGTACCCCATGGTGATCCACGCCGTGGCGGCCATGATCCCCCTCAACTGTCCCGTTATCAGCGCGATGGCGGGTCAATAGACCACTCCCTGCGAGCGCCCGTGGTGATTGTACCCCGTCCCCGAGATCGTGCACGTCGTCAAAATTGACGATCGCCGGACCGGGGCCCGACGGCCGCCACCACCACGTCCTCAGGCCTCTGCGCCCACCTCGGCCTCGGCGATCTGGGCGAAGAGCCGGTTGAGGATGATGAACTTGAGCAACCAGAGGATCCCGAAGGCCGCGATGTTGGCCCCGACCACCAGCCCGGTCCGGGCCAGGTGGTGCAGGTGGTGGGCGTCGGCGAAGTTGTGGGCCAGCGAGGCGGTGTACAGGGCGAACCCGATTCCGGTGATCGACATCACCCAGAACGGCAGGATCTCGCGCCACAGGTGGGAGCGGCCGCCCTTCTTCCAGACCCATCGCCGGTTCAGGAAGTAGGAGGGGAACCCCGCCACGATGTTGGAGAACAGCACGCTGACCACCTCGGTCCACAGCCGGAGTACGCCGTACACGAAGGTCAGGACCACCAGTGAGGTCAACGCGGAGATGAGGGACACCGCGGTGTAGCGGATCACCTTGAGGCCCTCGGGGGTGCGGGCGAGGGTCCACAGACGCTTCACGAGTTCCCTCATCGGTGACAAGCTAGCGTTCCCTTCCCCGGTGGGGCCACAACCGGGGAGCGGGATCCGGCGGCCCGGGGTGGCCGCGGGCGGGTCGCGGTCAGGACAGCACCCCCCACAGGGTCGGGAGGTGCACCACGATCTTCTCGGGGCCCGGCCGGGCCACCGCGATGATGATCCGGGGGTCGGTCGGTGAATGGAAGTAGGGAATCGGGTGCAAGCGTCCGGCCGCGTCGACGGTGAAGACGGTCGAGAAGGGGTTGTAGGTGACGGGAAGCGCCAGCCGGGTGGGTCCGTCACAGTCCACTCCGAACCTGAGCTGCAGGGACTCGAGGGGCGTCTTGGTGGGCACCGTCACGGTGCAACGGGTACGGCTCAGCGACGCCGCCCCGTCGGAGCGGTGGTGGAGCTCGGTGTAGAGAGGTCCGTCGTCGTAGAGCTCGTGGCCCTGGACGGTCAGGACCTTGGGCAGGTACTCGTCGTACAGGATGCCGTTGAAGCTGAAGAACCCCCGATAGGTCCGGTAGTCGACGAACGGCGGAGGCGCGGCCACTGAGGCGCTCGGGAACTGGCCGGTGGCGGCCAGTAGCCCGTAGGTGGTCTTCCAGGTGGAGGTGACGGGGGACAGGAGGACCAGCGACAGGAGCCAGGCCACCGCTACCACCGGGAGGAGGAGGCCGTGGGGGTGGTTGCGCCGGAGGCCGTCGGCGATGGCGACCACGACGACGACGAGGATCGGGACGATGAACGCCAACATCCGGTAGGGATAGTCGATGACCTCGAGCGGGGCCACGAACCGATACACGCCGAGGAACAGGCGCCACTGCAGGAGCAGGTAGATCATGAGGCTGACCAGGAGGAACGCCCGTGGTGCGGTGTCGAGGTGGCCCCAGAACGGGACCCCTCGGTCCCGGGGCCGACGGGCGATCCGGTACACCAGGGCCGCCACCACGGTGGCCAGTACGGGAATCCACAGGGAGAAGTCGATCTGCAGGTTCAGGTGGGCGGTGTTGACCAGCCAGTGGTACGAGCTGTTGTAGAAGTAGGACCAGAAGTCGACGAACTCCTGCGACACCGTGTTGTGGTGGGTGACCTTGCTGGCCGGGTCGTAGTAGCGGGCGAACCGGAGCTCGGCCAGCAGCGTCGGCGCCAGCAGCACGGCGCAGCCGGCGGCCACCACCACCAGCCGGGGGGCGATCGACCGCAGCCCGGCCAGGCCGGCCACGGCCAGGAACGTGCCCGCGGCCACCAGGAGCGTGATCACCGACAGGAGCCCGATGGCGCTGTGGGCGTCGACCAGGAGCGGGATCACCGGGATGAGCACCAACGAGACCCGCCGGTTCATCACCAGTTCGAGGCACCAGTAGAGCAGCCAGGGGACCAGCATCATGGCGGAGAACTCGGGCAGGTCGCCCCGCACCAACCAGTCGGTGAACACATAGTTGGTGAAGAGGAACCCGATGGAGCCGACCGTCAGCAGCAGCCGGCTCTGGGTGACCAAGGCCAGTGCCCGGCGCATCCCGTACGCGCCCACCGCCAGGTACAGGCCGACGGTCACCACCAGGGCCGGCTTCATGGCTCCGCCGAAGAGGATGAGCAGGAGGCCCGAGACGTAGAAGAAGGCCTTCTGGTAGAAGAGCAGGACGGGGGTGCCCAACCCGAGGGCGTCGCTGCTGGACCAGACAGGGAACAGATCGAGATGACGGAAGTGGGCGGCGTACAGCTGGACCAGGATGAGTTCGTTGTTGAAGGCCTGACCGATCGGCCATCCGGATCGACGGCCGACGATCGAGAGGATCAACGACACCGCGGCCAGCACCATCACGCCGTAGGCCACCTCGAAGACCCACCGCCGGTGCCAGGTGGACACGACCGGTTTCGGCATGGCGTCCGCATCCGGGGTCCGGCCGGGGCCTGGGTCCGTCGTGGTCGTGGCGTCCTCGACCGAGGTCGACGGGACGACCGTGGCCGTCCCCGACCCATCGCCGACGCCAGGTCGTCGCGGCCGGGACATAGACGGCGAGGCTACCGCCGCCCTAGGGGTCCGGCAACGGCGTTCCGGCGGCGAGAACCGGTCCTCCGGAGCGCCTTCGGCACGGGGGACGCGGTGTTTCCGTAGGTATCCCCTGGCTACACTCGCTCCGGATGGGGAGGCCACCAATGGTTGCGCGAGGGCTGCAGTGATCGATTCCCGTGGTGGCGTCCTCACCGAGGGCGTCGACCGTGAGACCGGACCCGTACCCGAGGTCGGAGGGGGTGAAGGTCCGCGGTCGACTGACCCCAGCCGGCGGCGGTTCACCACCGCCATGCTCGTCGCCGTCGCCGTCGCCGCGGTTCCCTTCGTGTGGATCCTCTGGGGACCCTGGGAGTCCCCGAGCCCACTGCGCCAGGCCATCTCGCAGACGAACTTCTACGACCTCCAGGCGCGGGCCATGTTCCACGGGCACCTGTGGATCGCCAACGGGCGGCTGGGTGTCGAGGCCTTCATCCACGACGGGCGGCAGTACACGTACTTCGGTCTGTTCCCCTCCCTGGTCCGGATGCCGATCCTGCTGGTCACCGGTAGCCTCGACGGTCGACTGACTGCGCCGTTCGTGCTGGTGGCATGGCTGCTGACCGGGCTCTTCGTGTCGCTGCTCCTCTGGCGGGTGCGGTTCCTCATCCGGGGGGACGCCGTGATGGGGAAGGCCGAGGCCGCGTCGTTCGGTCTCCTGACGGCCACGATCCTCGGGGGCTCTGTGTTCCTGATCCTGGCCGCGACCCCGTACGTGTACAACGAGGACCTGGCCTGGAGCATCTGCCTGACCGTCGGGAGCATCTTCGCCCTGCTCGGTGTGCTCGAACGCCCGACGTGGGGCCGGGTGGTGGCCAGCGGTGTGCTGGTGGTGGCGGCCAATCTGGATCGGGTCACCACCGGCTACGCCTGTGTGGCGGCGGCCGTGCTCATCGCGGGCTGGTTCGCGCTGGGACGGGGCGGACCGGAGAACCGACGGTGGTGGGTGCCGATGCTGGCCGTGGGAGTCGTGCCCCTGCTGATCGCCTGCGCCGTCAACTACGCCAAGTTCGGCACGGCGTTCGGCCTCCCCATCACCGACCAGGTCTACAGCCGGATCAACGTGTACCGGCGCCGGTTCCTGGCCGCCAACCACAACTCCGAGGTGGGAACGGCCTTCGCCCCCACCGACCTGTTGGCCTACCTGCGGTTGGACGGTCTGCGTTTCACCTCGGTGTTCCCGTTCATCACCCTGCCGGCATCCCGCAACCCCACCTTGGCCGGGGTGCTCTTCGACAAGCGGTATCGCACCGCCAGTCTGCCGTCGTCGATGCCCCTCCTCTTCCTCCTGGGCATCTGGGGCATGGTCACCGCGTTCCGCCCCCGCCCGGTGGGCCGGGTGGCGTTGACCCGTCTGCTGCTGCTGGCGTCGGGTGTCGCCTGCGCCGCCCTGATGCTGTGGGGCTACATCGCGCCGCGCTATCTGGCCGACTTCGTACCGTTTCTGGTGCTGGCCGGCGCCGTCGCCCTGGCCGATGTCTGGAGGCGGATGGAGGGACGGAGTCGCCGGGCCCGAGTCGGTGTCGTCGCGGTGACGGCGCTGATCGCGATCTTCAGCATGGCGGCCAACGTGGGCATGGCCGTCACCCCCAACGAACAGTGGAACGCCACTCAGGTCCTCCACTACGTGGAGGTGCAGAAGGCGGTCAGCGACCTGACCGGCGACACCATCCAATCCAACGTCGTCAAAGGGGACCGCCTGCCGCCGTACGCGCCGGCCGACACACTGATGATCATCGGCGACTGCGACGGTCTCTACATCTCCAACGGCGAGAACTACTCGACGGTGCCCAGCCAGGCCTTTCCGCGCTCGACCTGGATGCCGGTGGAGCGGGGACACCGGTTCCAGCACACCTTCCGGGTGACCTTCCAGCAGCCCGGTCCGGTCTCCCCTGGTTTCGGCCTGGTCAGCGCCGGGGCCAACTCCGTCTCGGTCAACGCCGTGGAGACCCGTTCCCGGCGGTTGGTCAGGGTGGTGTTCACCTTGTCCAGCCCCGGTCACAAGGTGTACGGACTCACGCCCTATGTGCCGCCGGGGACCACCCACGTGGTGCAGGTGATCACCGATCCCGCCAAGCACACGGTGCTGGTGTCCATGGACGGAACGGCCTACCTGGCCGGCGACCTCACCACGGACGAGCCGATCACGGTCGATACCGAGCACGCGCAGTCCCCCGGACGACCGCCCGGCCTTTCGGTGACCAACATCACGGACACCACGCCACAGCCGACCCTGTGCCAGAGTCTGGATCACTGACCGGCCGGGGCATCCGGCGGACCGGATCGGGCCGTCCCTCCGGCCGCACCACGTTCACCGGGCCGCACCGGGCCGGACCAGGTCGGTCCACGGCCGGCTGGGCCGGATCCCCCACGCCACCTGTCGGGCCAGTTCCGCACTCACCACGGGCAGGTCGGCGGCGTGGGTGACACCCACCATCCTCGCCTCGGTGGTGACCACCCGTACCCGCAGTCCGGCCCCGTCGGTCACCATCCTGGCCACCACGTCGGGGAGCAGCACCTCGGCCTTGCCCACCTCTGCCCCCGCGGCCGCGGCGGCCAGCATGGCGTCCTCATCCAACCCCGACGCCTTCATGGCCGTCTCCAGCACGTCCCAGATGGCCGGTTGGAAGCCCCACAGATTGACCGAGGTGGGGGAGGCCGGAGGGAGGGTCGCCGGCTCGAGCCCGTCCTCGGAGCTGAAGCTGGCTCCTTGTTGCTTTCGCGTCACCAGTCGTCGCTCCGTCAACGCCACCAGGTACCCGCGGTCGTCCACCTGGCAGATGCCTCGGGTGACGGGATCGTCGGTGGCGATGGTCGACCCCAGGGCGTAGGCCACCAGGGTGTGCTCACCGAGTCCCGAGTCGAGTTGGCGGGCGAGGGCGGTCATGGCCGCCTGGCTGTAGACGTCATCGGCGTTGGACACGGCAAAGGCCTGCTGGCCGTCCAGCCCGTCCCGGGCGGCCAGGACGGCGTGGACGGTGCCGAGGGGGAGACGCTGCTCGGCGAAGGCCACCTCCACCCCCGCCGGCCAACACTGCTCGACGTGGTAGCGGACGGCCGGGCCGGTCTCGGGGTGGAGGACCAGCACCAGGCGACCGAACCCCGAGGCCACGGCGTCACTGGCCAGCAGGTCGATCACCGCCTCGCCGTTGGGGCCGATCGGCGCCAACGGCTTGCAGCCGCCGTAACGCCGAGCCTGGCCGGCGGCGAGAATCACCAGCGCCGGCGCCACGGTGGCCCTCATCCTCCCCAGCGCAGGACGGCGCTGGCCCAGGTCATGCCGCCACCGAAGCCGGTGAGCAGGACATGGTGGCCCGGGACCAGCCGGCCGGTCTCGAGGGCGTCGGCCAGGGCCAGGGGGATCGAGGCGGACGAGGTGTTGCCGTAGCGGTCGATGACCACCACCGCCTTCTCCTCGGGGATGCCGAGCCGCTGGCAGGCGGCGGTGATGATCCGGAGGTTGGCCTGGTGGGGGACGATCAGGTCGATGTCCTCCACGGCCAGCCCGGCCTCGGCGATGGCCCGCTCGGAGGACTCCACCACCACCCGCACCGCCTTGCGGAAGATCTCCTTCCCGTCCATGTAGAGGAAGCCGCCGTGGTCGCACTTGAGCAGGTGCCGGAGCGAGCCGTCGGACCCCAGGTTCCAGGACAGGAGCTGCCCCGGGCCGTCCACCGCCTCGAGCACCACCGCACCGGCCCCGTCGCCCACCAGCACCGCCACCGACCGGTCGTCCCAGTCGGTGACCCGGCTGAGGGTCTCCGAGCCGATGACCAGCAGGCGCTCCGCCCCGAGGGCCAGCAGCCCGTGGGCCACGGTGAGGGCGTAGACGAACCCCGAGCAGGCGGCGTTGACATCGAAGGCGCCGCCCTGGACCCCGATGCCGTCCTGGACGGTGGGCGAGGTGCCCGGGATGACCTGGTCCGGGGTGGTGGTGGCCAGGATCACGCTGTCGATCTCGTCGGGCCGTCGCCCGGCCTTCTCCAGGGCCAGGAGCCCGGCGTCGATGGCCAGCTGGGAGGTGGTGCCCCCGATCCGGCGTTCGCGGATGCCGGTGCGCTCGCGGATCCAGGCGTCGCTGGTGTCCATGGTCACCGACAGGTCGTCGTTGGTCACCACCTTGTCGGGCACGGCGATGCCCCACCCGGTGACCACGCCCCCCCGGGCGGCCTTCGGGGCCGGTGCGTTCGGCATGCTCAGCCGGCCTCGAGGACGTGGATCCCGATGAAGGCGGCGTCGGCCCGCCCTCGTTCGGTCCCGATCATGCCCCCGGTGTTGGCCGCCACGGCCAGGCGGGCCCCGTCGACCTGGCGCGGACCGGCCTCGTCGCGGAGCTGGGCGGTCAGCTCCACCACCTGGGCGATGCCGGTCGCCCCCAGGGGGTGGCCCCGGGCCACCAGGCCCCCGCTGGTGTTGACGGTGACCCCGCTCCCCCCGAGGGTGGTGTCACCGGCCACCGTGGCCGGTCCGGCATCGCCGGGCTTGAAGAACCCCAGGGACTCGAGGGCGTAGAGCTCCTCGGGGCTGGTGGCGTCGTGCAGCTCGACCACGTCCACGTCGGAGGGGTCGATGCCGGCGTCGTCCCAGGCGGCCGAGCCCGTCTCGGCCAGTCGCTCGTGGTAGTCGAGATCGCCGTTACCCGATCGCACCGTGGTGGACCGGATCCTCGGGGCCCCGGGCGAGGGTGTCGCCGTGAGGACCACGGCGGCGGCCCCGTCGGTGAACGAGGAGCACATCAACCGGGTCAGCGGCCAGACGATGGAGGGGGAGGTGAGCACCTCCTCCAGGGTCACCTCGGACCGGAACTGGGCGTGGGGGTTGAGGGCGCCGTGGCGGCGGGCCTTGACCGTGGTGGCGGCGAACTGTTCGACGGTGGCACCCCGCTCCTCCATCATGTCCACGGTCCACGAGGCGTTGAGGGCCATGAGCACCGAGCCCGACGGGTTCTCCAGTCGCTCGTGCATGAGGAGCCGGTCGGCCAGGGGCACCCCGTCCTCGATGCCGCCGAGGGTCTGGGCCCGGTCGCCGGTCCACATCTTCTCCACCCCGACGGCCAACACCGTGCCCGAGCCCCCCAGCGTGGCCAGCGTGGCCAGGTGCAGCGCCGAGGAGCCGCCGGCACAGGAGTTGTCGACGTTGACGATGCCGGCGTTGCGCAGACCGGCCTGCTTGAGGAAGGTCTGGCCCCGGATGCACCCCTGGTCCAGCAGCCGCCCGGCCGTGGCGTTGCCGAACACCACCAGGTCCACCCGGGCCGGATCCACCCCGGCCCCGGCCAGGGCCTCGGCCACCACCTGGTGGGCCATGGCCACCGCGCCGAGATCCCTCCGGTGCATCGGGGTGATCCCGGTCCCCACGATGTGTGCACTTCGCTCCATGGGAACCTCTTATCCTCGAGCCGTGATGCCGGTGGCGGCCACCGCGGACATCAGGCGCTCGAACTGCTCCAGGGGTCGGTCGTCGGTCACGTACACCGCCGATGACCGGGGTCCGATCGACGTGGCGAGGTCCGGGCCGGGTTGGGGGGCTGCTCCGGTTGGCACACTGCATGGTAGCCGTCGGGGCCGACCGGCACGGACACCGGCGAACGGGCACCTGGGTGGTGAACGGCGCAGCGGCGGGCGGCCCGCGGACCGCCCGCCGGGTGGCTCAGCCGGTTGACAACCATCGGGTGATCGACTTATCTGGCCGCATCGCAGGCAGGGGGCGGTCCCCGGTCGGCTTGCATCAGTTCGGCGGTCGTCCCGGGAAGCCCAGCCCCCATGCCATCTAGGCGGAAACCACTGCATCGGGGCCCCCGGACGACGTCGCTCCGCTCGACGGCGCTGGCCGCCCTGGTGATCCTCACCGGCGGGCTGATGTCGGGCTGCAGCAGCAGTGCCGACAGCACCGCTGGACCGCTGGCCACCTATCACGGCGACTCGGCCCGGACCGGGTTCACCGCCCACTCGTCGATCGACCCGGCCAACGCCGGCTCCCTCGTCCAGGCCTGGGACGTCCGCGGGGGTGCGACCATCTCGGCGCAGCCCATCGTGGCCGGGAACTCCGTGTACTGGGGTGACTGGAACGGGTTCGAGCACGCCACCACCACCGAGGGCAAGTCCCGGTGGTCCACCTCGTTGGGCCTCGCGCCCAAACCAGGCTCCTGTCCCTTCCCTCTCGGCAACCTGGGGGTCACCAGCTCGGCGACGGTGGGGAAGGTCGACGGCCACTCCGAGCTGTGGGTGGGTGGAGGGGGTGGTCGGCTCTACGCTCTCGACGCCTCCACCGGGTCGGTGCTCTGGCACACCCAGCTCGGGACGCCCCCCGAGAACGTGCTGTGGAGCTCACCGGCCCTGCTGAACGGGAGCATCTACGAGGGCGTGGCCTCGTGGAACGACTGCCCCGGGGTGGTCTACGGCAAGGTGTTCCGCGTCGATGCGGCCACCGGGGACATCCAGGGGGTGTTCTCCCCCGAGCGGCACGGCTGCGTAGGGGGCGGCATCTGGTCGTCTCCGACCGTCGACGTCGCGGCCAACGCCCTCTATGTCACCACCGGCAACGACGACTGCAACTCGCCGGAGCAGAACTCCATCTTCAGGCTCGACGCCACCACGCTGGCCGTCGAGTCTCACTGGCAGACACCGGCCAACCGCCTGGTCACCGACGCGGACTTCGGGGCCACCCCCACCCTCTTCACCGCCGGCATCGGGGGGTCGACGCACGAGATGGTCGGCGGAGAGGCCAAAGACGGGGTGTACTACGCCTTCGACCGGAACGACCTCGGTGCCGGGCCGGTGTGGACCCACGTCGTCGAGGACAACCACTCGCTGACCAGCAAGGCGTGCGAGGACCTCAACACCATCTCCTCGTCGGCCTGGAGCGGTGCCGGTGCGCCAGTCGTGGTGGCCGGCCTCCAAGCCAGCGGGTCGGCGTGCCTGGGCACGGTGGCCGCACTCGATCCGGCCACCGGAGGCGTGGTCTGGCAGGTCACGGTTCCCGGCCCGGTCCTCGGGGCGGTGAGCGAGGCCCCCGGTCTGGTGGCGGTGGGGGCGGCCTCGACCCTCGAGGTGCTGTCCAGCGCCACCGGGGCCACGCTGTTCACCTATCCCGAGCCGCAGTCGAGCGAGGACACGGGGGACGGCTACGGCGAGCCCTACTGGTTCTGGGGGCCGCCCACCTTCAGCCAGACCACCCTGTACCTCGGGAACCAGGACGGCAACCTGCGGGCCTTCCGACCCTAGGAGGTCGCGCCCCTCCGTTCATCGGGCGGGCCGGCTCGGGGCGCGGCGCCGGCGACCCTGGCTCCACCAGGGAGTACTATCTTCGCCGATCGACCGGGGCACGATCGAACGTCGGCCCCAGAGCCGTCGGCGAGATCGGAGAGGGGAGGGCCTGAGTGGAGTTGCCATCGAACCCGACCGCAACCCCCCGGGGGGCGCCGCCGAAGCCGCCCGATCTGGTCCAAGCTCGAAGTGTGGGTCGGGTGCCCGGTCTCGATGGCCTGCGCGGCGCCACCGTGATCATCGTCTTCGTGTCCCATCTCGAGGTGATACTCCCCATCCCGCGTCTGGCCGTGGTACCGGGCGGAACGGTGTCGCTCGACTCCTTCTTCGTGTTGAGCGGCTTCCTGATCACTGCCCTGATGCTCCGCGAGCAGGCCCGGTACAACAAGGTGAACACGGCCTGGTTCTACCGGCGGAGGGCCATCCGGCTCCTCCCTCCGCTCATCGCCGTGCTGGTGGCCCAGGCGGTGTTCGCCTATGCGTCGGGGGTCTCCTACCACGAGGAGTGGACGTCGCTGTCGTCGGTGATGTTCTACTACTCGAATTGGAAATTGGCCTTCAACTCCAGCGCCCTCGGCGGGACCATCGCCCCCGGACTTCAGCACCTGTGGTCGCTGGCCCTGGAGGAGCAGTTCTACCTGATCTGGCCCTGGGTGACGATCTTCTTCCTGAGCATCCGGGCCCGGCTGAGGACCGTCGTCATCGTACTGGTGTCGCTCATCGTGGCCATCTCCGTACACCGAGCGCTGATGTACCACGGCGTCGACTCCTGGTACGCGGACTTCATCCGGACCGACACCCGCTCCGACGGGATCCTGCTCGGTTGCCTGGTTGCCCACCTGTGGATCAGAGGGCGTGAGCCGAAGCGGTACATCGCCCTGTGCGGGACCCTGGCCCTGCTCTTCCTGGTGATCTGCCTCCCCCTGGTCGACACCACGGCCCCGTTCCTGTTCTTCGGCGGCATCGACGCCATCGACCTGGCCTGTGCCTTCGTCATCCTGGCCCTGCTGGACGGAGCGTGGAGGGGTTCGTGGTTCTTCAGCCTCCGGGGCTTCGTCATCCTCGGTACCGTCTCGTACGCCTTCTACCTGTGGCACCTCCCGATCTTCTTCGCCATCCGGTACTACGGAGGGGGCTGGGCCGAGTGGGTCCGGGTCACCGTCGCCGTGGTGCTCACCCTGACGATGACCGCGCTCTCGTGGTTGCTGATCGAGAGGCCGGCACTGGAGTGGAAGGACCGGCTCGAGGGGCACAAACCGGTGGAACGGCTCTCCGTGCGTTCGCTGTTCAAGCGCCCACAGCCCGCGGGAGTCGGGTCCCCGGCCACCCTGGTCCCATCGGCCGCACCCGGTGCGGCGGCCGCCTCGGCCCCCTCGACCGCCAGGGGCACGGCGGGACCCCTCTCGGAGGTCGAGGGGGAGGGCACGGGGGCCGGGGGAGTGACGCCGCCGGGGACGCCGGCCGAGTCGGCCGACACCGGACCGACCGATCCGGGAGCGGAGCCGACCGGCACCGCACCGTCGCCCTCGGCCCCGGCGACCCCCTCGCCGTCCGACGCGCCGGCCTGACCGCCGCCCGGCCCGGCACTTTCCCGTGGTGGGAGCGGGTAGTAACGTGATCCCGTCTGAAGCCACGGTGCCGCGAGGCGCGGTGGTCGGAGGCGGCAGGGGATCGCGAGGGATTGCGGGACGCCAGCGCCCGGTGCTCCGTCGTGCCACCGCAAGGAGGGGACCGTGACACAGGACGCAAGCATCGTCGGTGTGGGCATGACGTCGATGGACCGCCGGGATCTCGATCCGCAGTCCATGGCCGTGCAGGCGGCGCGTGAGGCCCTCGTCGACGCCGGTGTGACCTCATCGGAGATCGGCCTGGTGGTGGTGGGCAACGCCATGGGGGGCCGGCTGGCCGATCAGGGATGCATCCGGGGGCAGACCTGGCTTCGGGGGATCGACCTCGAGAGTGCCGGTGTGGTCAACGTCGACAACTCCTGTGCCGGTGGTTCCTCGGCCCTCCACATGGGCGTCCTGGCCGCCCTGGCCGGTGAGTCCCCGGTCCTGGTCGTCGGGGTGGAGAAGATGTGGGTGGGCGATCGGGTCTCGACCCTGGCCGGCATCGCCGACGCGCTCCCCTCCGACGAGCGCCGGCCGCTCGAGGCGCAGTTCGGGGGCCGAAGCATCTTCATGGAGCAGAACGCCGAGTGGACCCGCCACCAACTGGCGGAACGGGGGACCACCCGGGAGGAGATCGCCGCCACCACGGTGAAGAGCCGCCGGCTCGGGGCATCGAATCCGCTGGCCCAGTTCCAGTCGGAGGTGACCCTCGACGAGGTGCTGGGCGCCCCCACCGTGGCCGGACCACTCACCCGGTTGATGTGCTCCTCGTTCACCGACGGGGCCGCCGCCGCGGTCCTCGTGTCCGGACCGGTGCCCAATGCGCCGCGGGTGCTGGCCAGCACGGTCCGTTCCGGGGCCGGACAGCTGAGCTACCACGACCGTCTGGCCATGGTCGCCGAGGAAGCGTGGAAGGCCGCAGGCGTCGGGCCGAAGGAGATCGACGTCGTCGAGGTCCACGATGCCACCAGCGCCGAGGAGCTCTACGCCGTCGAGTCGCTGGGGTTCTTCGCGGTGGGGGCGGCCGGGCGGGCCACCGCCGACGGATCGACGAGCCCCGGTGGGAGCCAGGTGTGCGTGAACCCCAGCGGCGGCCTGGTGGCCCGGGGCCATCCGCTCGGGGCGACCGGCATGTGCCAGATCTTCGAGATCGTCCAGCAACTCCGCGGCCGGTGCGGGTCCCGCCAGGTGGAGGGGGCCCGGCTCGCCGCCGCGGTGAACACCGGCGGCATCATCTCCGGGGACGCCGCGTTGGCCAGCGTGCACGTTCTCGCCAGCAACTGAGCCCCGCCGGGCCGGACGCCGGACCGCGGCGGTGGATCACCAGGGTCCGGTGACCGGGGGCCCTCCGTTGACGTGGAGGGTCTCGCCCGAGATGTAGCTGGCGGCTTCGGACACCAGGAAGAGAATGGGATAGCCGACCTCGGCCGGCGTCCCGACCCGGTGGATGGCGTTCGAACTCGAGGCGACCTCGTCGGCATCCCGCCCGATCGACTCCATGGCCCGGGCGAAGCCGTCCGACTTGACGAAGCCGACGCAGACGCAGTTCACCCGGATCCCGTGGGGTCCGTATTCGGCGGCCATGGTCCGGGTGAGATTGTTCACCCCGGCCTTGGCCATGCCGTAGGGGGCCAGCCCGGGCATGGCCGCCTCGCTCGCCACCGAGGAGATGTTGACGATGCTCCCGCCGCCCTGCCGCACCATGTGGGCGGCGGCCGCCTTGGACAGCTCGAAGACGCTGCGGAGGTTGAGGGCGATGGAGTTGTCGAACTCCTTGGCCGTCCACTGGTCGAGGGGGAAGTCCTTGCTGCCGCCGGCGTTGTTCACGAGGATGTCGATGCGGCCGAGGCCGTCCACGGCGGCCTGGATCAGCTGCCGGCAGTCGTCGGGGTCCCGGACGTCGGTCCGGTGCACCAGCGCCCGGCGCCCGAGGTTCCGGACGGCGGCTGCCGTCTCCTCCAGGTTCTCGACCCGGCGGCTGGCCACCACGATGTCGGCACCGTGCTCGGCGAGTATCAGCGACGTCGCCTGGCCGATGCCGGTCCCGCCCCCGGTGACCACGGCCACCCGGCCGGACAGGTCGAAGATCCGGGCCGGACCGGGCGGAGCAGGCGTCACGGCGCAGTCGACCGCGGGCACCGCGCCGGCGCCACGGTGACCCTCATCCTCCCCAGCGCAGGACGGCGCTGGCCCAGGTCATGCCGCCACCGAAGCCGGTGAGCAGGACATGGTGGCCCGGGACCAGCCGGCCGGTCTCGAGGGCGTCGGCCAGGGCCAGGGGGATCGAGGCGGACGAGGTGTTGCCGTAGCGGTCGATGACCACCACCGCCTTCTCCTCGGGGATGCCGAGCCGCTGGCAGGCGGCGGTGATGATCCGGAGGTTGGCCTGGTGGGGGACGATCAGGTCGATGTCCTCCACGGCCAGCCCGGCCTCGGCGATGGCCCGCTCGGAGGACTCCACCACCACCCGCACCGCCTTGCGGAAGATCTCCTTCCCGTCCATGTAGAGGAAGCCGCCGTGGTCGCACTTGAGCAGGTGCCGGAGCGAGCCGTCGGACCCCAGGTTCCAGGACAGGAGCTGCCCCGGGCCGTCCACCGCCTCGAGCACCACCGCACCGGCCCCGTCGCCCACCAGCACCGCCACCGACCGGTCGTCCCAGTCGGTGACCCGGCTGAGGGTCTCCGAGCCGATGACCAGCAGGCGCTCCGCCCCGAGGGCCAGCAGCCCGTGGGCCACGGTGAGGGCGTAGACGAACCCCGAGCAGGCGGCGTTGACATCGAAGGCGCCGCCCTGGACCCCGATGCCGTCCTGGACGGTGGGCGAGGTGCCCGGGATGATCTGGTCCGGGGTGGTGGTGGCCAGGATCACGCTGTCGATCTCGTCGGGCCGTCGCCCGGCCTTCTCCAGGGCAGGCAGCCCGGCGTCGATGGCCAGCTGGGAGGTGGTGCCCCCGATCCGGCGTTCGCGGATGCCGGTGCGCTCGCGGATCCAGGCGTCGCTGGTGTCCATGGTCACCGACAGGTCGTCGTTGGTCACCACCTTGTCGGGCACGGCGATGCCCCACCCGGTGACCATGCCCCCGCGGGCGGCCTTCGGGGCCGGTGCGTTCGGCATGCTCAGCCGGCCTCGAGGACGTGGATCCCGATGAAGGCGGCGTCGGCCCGCCCTCGTTCGGTCCCGATCATGCCCCCGGTATTGGCCGCCACGGCCAGTCGGGCCCCGTCGACCTGGCGCGGACCGGCCTCGTCGCGGAGCTGGGCGGTCAGCTCGACCACCTGGGCGATGCCGGTGGCCCCCAGGGGGTGGCCCCGGGCCACCAGGCCCCCGCTGGTGTTGACGGTGACCCCGCTGCCCCCGAGGGTGGTGTCACCGGCCACCGTGGCCGGTCCGGCATCGCCGGGCTTGAAGAACCCCAGGGACTCGAGGGCGTAGAGCTCCTCGGGGCTGGTGGCGTCGTGCAGCTCGACCACGTCCACGTCGGAGGGGTCGATGCCGGCGTCGTCCCAGGCGGCCGAGCCCGTCTCGGCCAGTCCGCTCGTGGTAGTCGAGATCGCCGTTACCCGATCGGACCGTGGTGGACCGGATCCTCGGGGCCCCGGGCGAGGGTGTCGCCGTGAGGACCACGGCGGCGGCCCCGTCGGTGAACGAGGAGCACATCAACCGGGTCAGCGGCCAGACGATGGAGGGGGAGGCGAGCACCTCCTCCAGGGTCACCTCGGACCGGAACTGGGCGTTGGGGTTGAGGGCGCCGTGGCGGCGGGCCTTGACCGTGGTGGCGGCGAACTGTTCGACGGTGGCACCCCGCTCCTCCATCATGTCGACGGTCCACGAGGCGTTGAGGGCCATGAGCACCGAGCCCGACGGGTTCTCGAGCTCGCTCGTGCATGAGGAGCCGGTCGGCCAGGGGCACCCCGTCCTCGATGCCGGCCGAGGGTCTGGGCCCGGTCGCCGGTCCACATCTTCTCCACCCCGACGGCCAGCACCGTGCCGGAGCCGCCCAGCGTGGCCAGCGTGGCCAGGTGCAGCGCCGAGGAGCCGCCGGCACAGGAGTTGTCGACGTTGACGATGCCGGCGTTGCGCAGACCGGCCTGCTTGAGGAAGGTCTGGCCCCGGATGCACCCCTGGTCCAGCAGCCGCCCGGCCGTGGCGTTGCCGAACACCACCAGGTTCACCCGGCCGGATCGACCTCGGCCTCGGCCAGGGCCTCGGCCACCACCTGGTGGGCCATGGCCACCGCGGTGAGATCCCTCCGGTGCATCGGGGTGATGCCGGTGCCCACGATGTGTGCGGACTGTGCTCCATGGTGACCTTCTTATCCTCGAGCCGTGATGCCGGTGCGCCGGCCGGCAACGCGGCCATCAGGCGCTCGAACTGGTCCAGCGGTCGGTCGGCGGTGACGTACACCGCCACGTGTTCGGCCCCGGCCTGGCGGAACTGCGGCCACGACGCCGGCCACCTCCGCCGCCGTGCCGCTGACGAGGTGACGGTCGAAGGCCCGGGCCGGGATGCCGTAGAAGGAGGCCATCCACGCCGGTGCCCCGTCGGTGGCCGACGGTCCGGTCGTCGTCGATGCGAACGAACAGGACGATGGACGGGTGCACCGCATCCGGCCGGCCGGCCGGCCCGCGTCGAGCTCCTTGGCCAGCCGTTCGACGGCGCGCGGCATAGTCGGTCGGTGCTGAGGAAGAGCGGCATCCAGCCGTCGGCCAGGGTGGCCGCCCGCTGCAGGGCGGCCTCCGAGGAGCCGCCGACCCAGACCGGAACCGGCGGAGGAGCGGGGAGCTGCCGGTAGCGGTCCGGCCCGTCCCCGGTGACGTCCCCCCGGTCGAAACCCGCACCGGTCGCCCACGAGCGCCGCAGCTCGACGATGCCGGCGTCGAGCAGGCGACCCCGCCGGTGGTAGTCGACCCCGGACTGGTCGTACTCCCCGGCGTGGCTGCCCACACCCGACCCCGAGCACCAGCCGGCCGCCGGAAAGGGCCTGGAGGGAGGCGGCCTGCTTGGCCACGGCCGGGGCCTGGCGCAGGGGGAGCTGGATGACGCACGATGCCCAGGGTGGCCCGATCGGTGGCGGTGGCGGCGACGGTGAGGGCCACCAGGCACTCGAGGGAGGGTCCGTGCCAGAAGAGGTGGTCACAGGCCCACAGGGCTCGGCCCCGGCCTCCTCGGCGGCCCTGGCAGATGGCGGCCAGGTCGGCGGCCGGCTGGGCGCCCGGTGCGATCCGGTGGCCGAGGGGCTCGGCCCAGGAGGCGAGGGTGTCCTGCGCGAAGGTCGGCAGGATCAGTCCGATCGGCCCCGGGTCGGTGGCGGATCGCTCCAAGGGCACAATCGCATCGTAACCTCCGCCGTTCCGGGAAGCGGTCAACGAGGCCGGGCGGGCAGGTCACGGTTGGCCTCGGTGGGCGCCCGTGTACGGGAACGGCGGCGCCGGCACGGCAGACTGGGGGCCAGATCTCACGCACGTGGAACGGCACCGACACGGGGGAGCCGCGGTGCCGAGGAGAGGACGAGCAGTGGAAGCCGAGCAGGAGCAGACCGATGGCGACCGGGAACGGCCCGGCAGCGGCTGACCGGGAACGGCGGCCGCCGAGATCACCGACGCCGAGCGGGGCGAGCGGCTGTCCGAGCTCAACAGCCTGATCGAGCTCATGCGCCCGGCCGTTCAGGCCGACGGGGGTGACCTGGCCCTGGTCTTCGCCGACGTGGCCACCGGCGTGGTCGAGGTGCAGCTGCAGGGAGCCTGCAGCTCCTGTGCGGTGAGCGCCTCCACCCTGCAGGGCGGGGTGGACCGGATCCTGCGTGACCGGCTGGCCTGGGTCACCGAGGTCCGGGGCGGCGTCGACGAGTCGGTGGACCCGTTCGAGAGCCAGTCCCTGGGCCGCGGAGGCTACGTCCCCAGCCTCTGACCGTTGTCGTGCCGTCCCGGCGGGGCTAACCCGCCGGGTGCAATAGGCTGGTTACCCGAGGTCGGGAGACGGGTGACCAGGGGGCACCGCCCCCGCGACCCGTGGACGGCACGCTCGACGGCTGGTCGGGGCAGGGGAGGCGCAACCGTGATCACCGTGGTCTGGCATGGTCGATGACCAGGGTCGCGCCACGGACCTGTTGAGCCCGCGCCGGCCCTCGGTGGGCGACCCCGGCCGATCCCCGGCCGTCGCCTCCCCCCGCCAGGCGCCGGGGTCGGCGGACGGATCGCTTCGGCGCTTCTCGCCGCTGGACGGCATCCGCGCCCTGGCCGTGCTGGCGGTGCTCCTCTACCACTTCGGAGTCTCCTGGATGGGTGGCGGGCTCCTCGGGGTCGACGTCTTCTTCGTCCTCTCGGGCTTCCTGATCACGTCGCTGCTCTGTCGCGAGTTGGCCTCCTCCGACACGATCCGCCTCGGCCGGTTCTGGGCGCAGCGGGCCCGGCGCCTCCTTCCGGCCTTGTTCCTGATGGTGATGGGGGTGGCGGTCTACGCCTATTTCTTCCGGGACACCATCGACCTCGCCGCGGTGCGCGACGACGCGGTGTCCACGCTGCTCTACGTGGCCAACTGGCACTTCATCGTCTCCGACCAGGGCTACTTCGCCCAGGCCGCGGCCCCCTCCCCGTTCCTGCACACCTGGTCGCTGGCCGTCGAGGAGCAGTACTACCTGCTCTGGCCTCTGATCGCCCTCTTCGTGGCCCGGCGGTGGGGGAGGGCCAAGCTGGCCGTGACCGCCGGCGATCGGCGCGCTGGCCTCGGCCGCCGCTATGGTGGTCCTCTTCGGCGTCGGCGTCTCGGTCGGACCGCCTCTACTACGGCACCGAGACCCGGGCCCAGGCGCTGCTGGTCGGGTCGTTCCTCGGGCGCGGTGGGCGCCCACCGGGGCCAGGACTTCTCGATCCTCCCGGCCGGGTGGACGGCCACCGACCGCCGGCGTCGGCTGTGGGCCCTCCCCGGTCTGGTCGGCGCGGCCTTCCTGGTGTGGGCCTGGCACGCCCTGGGGGCACCGATCCGTTCCTCTACCGCGGGGGCTTCCTGCTGGTGGCGGTGGCGGCCGGCGCCGCTGATCGTCACCGTGGTACCGGTGCCCGGCCACGGCCCTGGCCCGGGTGCTCTCGACCGCCCCGTTGGTGTTCGTGGGCCGGATCTCCTACGGCCTCTACCTCTACCACTGGCCGCTGTTCCTGGTCATCGACCACGCCCACACCGGTCTGCTCGGCGGCGCCCCTGCTGGCCGTCCGTCTGGTGGCCACCTTCACCGTGGCCATCGCCTCCTTCTACCTGGTGGAGGAGCCCATCCGCACCGGTCGGCTGTTCGAGGGGAAGCAGGGAATGGCCGTCACCGGGGCCGCCGCCCTGGCCACCGTCGGCGGCCCTGGTGGTGGCCACGGTGATCCCGCCGGCCTCGGCCGGCGCCGCGCCCCAGCTCGACGCGTCCGGCCCGGCCGGTGCCCCACCTGTCGGCGGCCTCGGTGTCGTCCCCGGCCACGCCGATCCGGTTCCTACTGGTGGGGGACTCGGTGGCGCTGACCATGGGCATGGGACTGGGGGTCGACGCCGACCAGCGCTACGGGGTCGACTTCGTCGACGAAGGCGCCCTCGGGTGCGACCTCGACTCGGTGCCGGTCGACCTGTCCGGTGTGGTGTCGCCCGCCACTCCGGGGTGCCTCGACTGGTGGGCCACCTGGTCCGGGTGGGAGGCCGAATTCCACCCGGACGTGGTGGGCATCCTGGTGGGCCGGTGGGAGGTCAGCGACCACCTCTACGACGGCCAGTGGGTCCACGTGGGGGACCCGGCGTGGGACGCCCACCTGACCGCCGAGGTCAACGCCGCGGTCGAACATCTTCACGGCCGGCGGCTCCCGGGTGATCCTGTTCACCATGCCGTTCGTCGACCCGTCCCAAGAGGCCGCCGACGGCACGCCGTTCAGTGAGAACGACCCTCGGCCGCGCGGTGGCCTTCAACGACGTCCTGGAGGGAGTGGCGCGGCATCGGGGCAGCCAGGTGACCCTGGTCGATGTCGGCCGGATGCTCGACCCCTCCGGCCAGTACCAGTCGGTGGTCGACGGGATCACCACCCGCACCACCGACGGGATCCACATCTCGGTGCCCGGTGGGGAGTGGCTCCAGCCCCAGATCCTCCCGACCGTGGTGCAGCTGGGCCGCCGGGCCCGGGCCGGAGCGGCCACGGTCGCCGCGGCCGCGGCCGCCACCGCCGGTGCGGTGGCCGTCGCCGAGGGCCCACGGCGCTCGGGCTGACCGGCCTCGAGCGCCGCGGGCCGTTGCATTAGTTAGCCGAACTAACTATACTGGGGCCGTGACCATCGCCCCCAGCTCCCCCGCCTCGAATGGCCTGTCGGAGGGGGCCGGCCCGGGACCGGCGCCGGTCGGTCCGAACGATGCCGAGGAGGCGGAACTGGCCTCCCGCCTGCGGTTGGCCGTGACCCGGCTGCACCGGCGCCTGCGCCAGCAGTCCGCCGGGGGGCTGACCCAGTCCCAGGCCTCGGCCCTGGCCAGCATCGGACAGCTGGGGTCGCCGACCCTCGGGGCCCTGGCCTCCCGCGAGTCGGTCCAGCCCCCGTCGATGACCCGGATCGT
This sequence comes from uncultured Acidimicrobiaceae bacterium, assembly GCA_963717885.1. GTDB lineage: Bacteria > Actinomycetota > Acidimicrobiia > Acidimicrobiales > RAAP-2 > Bog-756. The sequence goes on from CAVQXB010000001.1 coordinate 1,729,845, forward strand.
GGCGGCCCTGGAAGCGATGGGGCACGTCACCCGGGTGGTGGACCCGGCCGATCGGCGGGTGGCCCGGGTGACCCTCACCCGCTCGGGCCACGAGGTGCTGCGAGCGCAGCCGGTCGCTGAAGAACGCCTTCCTGGCCGAGCAGCTGCACCGGCTGGCCCCCGAGGAGCGCCAGGGGCTGGGCGAGCTGACCGTGCTGCTCGAGCGGCTGCTGGTCGAGGAGGACGAGCCATGACCGCGGTGCGGGCCGCCGTCCACCAGACCTTCAGCTCGCTTGCGGATCCGCAACTACCGGCTGTACTTCACCGCCCAGCTCATCTCGGTGTCGGGCACCTGGATGCAGACGGTGGCCCAGGCCTGGCTGGTCCTCCACCTGACCGGGAGCGGGGTGGCCCTCGGCATCGTGGTCGGGCCTCCAGTTCCTGCCCATGCTGCTGTTCGGGCCGTTCGGCGGGCTGGTGGCCGACCGGATGAACAAGCGCGTTCTGCTCTATGCCACCCAGACGGCCGGGGGCCTGCTGGCCCTGGTCCTCGGGCATCCTGGTGGTGACCGACACCGTGCAGCTGTGGCAGGTCTACCTGTTGGCCGGCCCTGCTCGGCGTGGTCAACGTCTTCGACAACCCGGCCCGCCAGACCTTCGTCATGGAGATGGTGGGGCGTGACGATCTCCCCAACGCCGTGAGCCTCAACACCGTGGTGATGAACGCCTCACGGGTGGTGGGCCCGGCCATCGGCGGCGTGGTCATCACCCTCTTCGGGCTCGGTGTCTGCTTCTTCGTCAACGCCGCCTCGTACCTGGCGGTGATCGTCGGGCTGTCCATGATGCGGGCGGCCGAGCTCCACCCGACGGCGCCGGTGGAACGGGCCAAGGGACAGATCCGGGAGGGCTTCCGCTACGTCTGGCGCACCCCCGCGCTGCGCAACACGCTGCTGGCCATCGCCCTGATCGGCATCTTCGCCTACAACTTCACCGTGACCCTGGCCCTGTTGGCCAAGGTCACCTTCCACGGCGGGGCCGGCACCTACTCCCTCCTCACCTCGTGCATGGGCATCGGCGCGGTGGCCGGCGGGCTGATCGCCGCCCACCGGGCCCGGCCCACGCCCCGGCTCCTGCAGGTGCTGGCCCTGGTGTTCGGCGGCCTGCTGGCCGCGGTGGCCCTGGCCCCGACACTGCTCACCGCGGCCATCGCCATCGTGCGTGATGGGGGCGGCGTCGATCGGGTTCATCGCCACCGCCAACGCCACCTTGCAGCTGACCTCGGACCCGGCCATGCGGGGCCGGGTGATGGCCCTCTACGCCATGGCCTTCCTCGGCACCACGCCCATCGGGGCGCCGCTGGTCGGGGCCATCGCCCAGTGGACCGATCCCCGGGTCGCCCTGCTGTGCGGTGCGGTGGCCACGGTGATGGCGGCGGCCTGCTCATGTGGCGCCACCAGGCCGGGCTGCGGCGGACCGGGTCGGACGACGCGGCGGGCAGTGATCGAGTCCCAGGCGGTGCAGAGGTCGAGTCGCGCGTGGCCTGAGCCGCATAGGTGGGCCGTGGGCCGCCGATGGCGGGGCTCGACCTCCCGTACTCCCGGTGCCGCGGGCCAACTCCTGGTCCGTCGCCGGAGCACCGGGTCCGGGTGTCGGTCGAGGCCGCCTCGGCCTCGACCGACACGTGACGCACTCGGAGGGTCGTGCGCGCCGGCTCAGGCGGCCGTCATCGCCTTGGGCTCCTTGGGCAGGCCGAGCACCCGCTCACCCACGATGTTCCGCTGGATCTCGGCCGTCCCGCCCCAGATGGTCTCGGACCGACTGAAGAAGAACGAGGCCTGGAGGTCGCTGACCGGGTAGTCGTCCCGGCCCCGCTTGACCCGCACGTCGACCACGTCGGCCGGGTCGCCGGTGAGGATCTGGCCGTCGAGGCCCAGGATGTCGATGGCCAGCTCCATGGTCTCTTGGTGGTGCTCCGACCAGAACATCTTGTTGCAGGCGCCGAGGGCGGCCATGTGGTGGGTGCCGTTGAGGGCGTCGGTCAGCGAGCGGTAGCCGTTGATCTCCATGATCTTGACCTTGGTCCACGCCGTGGCCAGCCGCTGGCGGATCAGGGGATCGCGGCCTTCCCGTTCTTCTGGGCCTCGGCGATGATCTGGTCGAGCTCGCGCCGGAAGCGCCGGTGCCCGGTGGTGGCCGAGGATGCCCCGCTCGAAGCCCAGGGTGGTCATGGCCACCTTCCAGCCGTTGTTGACCCCGCCCACCACGTTCTCCCTCGGGCAGCGGGCGTTGGTGAAGAAGATCTCGTTGAAGTCGGCGCTGCCGTCCACCTGGGCGATGGGCCGCACCTCGATGCCCGTCCTGCTTCATGGGCACCAGCAGGTAGGAGATGCCGGCGTGCTTGGGGGCGTCGGGATCGGTGCGGGCCAGGAGGAAGATGTAGTCGGCGAACTGGGCCTGGGTGGTCCACACCTTCTGGCCGTTGATGACCCACTCGTCGCCGTCGAGCTCGGCCCGGGTCTTGAGCGAGGCCAGGTCGCTGCCGGCGTCGGGCTCGGAGAAGCCCTGGCACCAGGCGATGGTGCCGTTGAGGATGCCGGGGATGAACTGCTGCTTCTGCTCCTCGGTGGCCCACTGCAGGATGGTCGGACCGACCAGGGTGTCGCCGAAGAAGTCGGCCCGCAGGGGCGCCTCGGCCCGGGCGAACTCCTCGTTGAGGACCACCGACTCCATCAGGGAGAGGCCCTTGCCGCCGTACTCCTTGGGCCACGAGGCGCAGATCCACCCGCCGTCGAAGAGCTTCTTCGTCCACTCCTGGTTGAAGGCCTTCTTCTCGTCCTTGGTCATCGAGAAGCCCGGGCGTGCCCCACCCGTCGGGCAGGTTGTCGGCCAGCCACTGGCGGATCTCGGCGCGGAACGGCTCGGTCTCGGCGGGATAGCTCAGGTCCATGGTACCGAGATTACCCCGGGGTCCCCGCCGGGGATGGCCGGGCGATCGGATCGGCCTCGATGCGGGGGGATGGCCCAGACCTGGGCCCGGTCGGAGCGCCGCCGACGGCGGTCGGCCCGATGTGCAGTGCCGGGGCCGCGGGAAGCCCGTCTACGCTGTGAGTCGTCATGAGCACGCAGACCACGGACACCGGCCACGGGACTGGAGATCCTCCACCTGTCGAGCGTGATCAAGCGCCCGCTGGTCGACGCCGCCGGGGACCGCCTGGGCCGGGTCCAGGACCTGATCGTCCGGGCCGGCGAAGCCCCCCACCCCCCGGTGGTCGGGACTGGTGGTCGACATCGGCGGGCGCGACCTGTTCGTCCCCATCCGCAAGGTGGCCGCCTTCGAGCCCGGCCGGGTCCTGTTCGAGGGGCGGCGGGTGGACCTCCGCCGGTTCGAGCGCCGGCCGGGCGAGCTGCTGCTGGCCCGGGACCTGCTGGCCCATCACCTGATCAACTTCGTCGGCGGCCGGCTGATCCGGGCCAACGAGATCGAGCTGGCCAAGGTCAACGGGACCTGGGAGGTGGTGGCCGTCGACCCGTCCAGCCGGCCGGTGTTGCGCCGCCTGCTCCCGGGCCGCTACCGGCGCCGCACCAAGCCCGGGACCATGGTGGACTGGGCCAGCATCGAGCCGTTCGTGGCCCACGTGCCCACCTCGCGGCTCCGCATCCCGTACCGGAAGCTGGCCAAGCTCCACCCGGCCCAGATCGCCGACCTGGTGGAGGCGGCCTCCCACGACGAGGGCGAGGAGATCATCGAGGCGGTGGGAGCCGACCGCGAGCTGGAGGCCGACGTCTTCGAGGAGCTCGACACCGAGCACCAGCTGGAGTTCGTCCGCAGCCGCTCCGACGAGGAGGCCGCCCGGCTGCTGTCCTCCATGGCCCCCGACGATGCCGCCGACCTGATCACCGAGGTCGACCAGGAGCGTCGCCTGCCCATCCTCAACCTGCTGCCCGAGCCCCAGCAGCGCAAGGTCCGCTCCCTCCTCAGCTACAACCCCGAGACGGCCGGGGGCTTGATGAGCCCGGACTTCCTTGCCTGCCGGCCTGCCTGCGCCATCGCCGAGGTCCTCGACGCCGTCCGGGCCAGCACCGCTCCGCCCGAGGCGCTCAACGTGGTCTTCGCCGTCGACGGCGAGGGACACCTGGTGGGGTCGGCCTCCACCGTCCGACTGGTCCAGGCCGACCCCTCGGCCGCTTCGAGTCGATCGTCGAGGCCGAGCCGGTCCACGTGCACCCCGACTGGGACCTCGGGGCCATCGTCCGGACCATGTCCGACTTCAACATCATCGTCGCGCCGGTGATGGACGCCGAGCACGGCCAGATCCTGGGCGTGGTCACGGTCGACGACGTCCTGGAACTGCTGCTGCCGACCGGCTGGCGCCGCGACTTCGGCCGGACGGCGGTGGAGGACTGACCGGTGTTCCGACAGCGAAAACCCCAGTCCGTCCACTGAACGTGGCCGGCGAGCGTCCGAAGGGCCCTAGAGCCCCGCGGCCGCTCGCGTCGGGCCGACGGAGCCCGTGCCGGCGACCGCCCCGGAGGTCCGCGACCGGTCGTCCCCACCGGACCGGGATGCCCGGGCGGGCCCCCGGTGCTGATCCCCATGCCGTAGGGGGCGCTCGGGTCCCGCCCGACGCTCCCGTCCGATCCCCGTCCCGTCCGCCGTCCGCCATCCCGGCGACCGTCCCTCGTCTCCGCCGCGCCGCGGGGCCGGCCGACTCCCAACAGGTACCGCCGTAGAGGAGGTGAACCATGACCGACCGTGAAGGCTCCGCGTGAGACCCTCCGCCGTGCTCGACGAGGCCCACCTCGGCGACATCCAGGGCGCCTTCGGGACCATCCGGCAGCACGACCTGGACAGCCGGCGGTCGTGGCGGGCCCGCCTGCTCACCCTGCTGGCCATCATGGGCCCCGGCCTCATCGTGATGGTGGGCGACAACGACGCCGGTGGGGTCTCCACCTACAGCCAGGCCGGCCAGAACTTCGGCCTGACCCTGCTGTGGACCCTGCCCCTGCTCATCCCGGTCCTGGTGGTCAACCAGGAGATGGTGGTCCGGCTGGGCGCGGTGACCGGCGTGGGCCACGCCCGGCTGATCAACGAGCGGTTCGGCAGGTTCTGGGGGGCGTTCTCGGTCGGGGACCTGTTCATCCTCAACTTCCTGACCATCGCCACCGAGTTCATCGGGGTCAGCCTGGCCCTCCACTACTTCGGGATCAGCCAGTACATCTCGGTGCCCATCGCCGCCGCCCTGCTCATCGCCATGACCGCCACCGGCAGCTTCCGCCGTTGGGAGCGGTTCATGTTCGTCTTCATCATCGTGAACTTCCTGGTCGTCCCCCTGGCCTTCCTGAGCCATCCGGCCGCCGGCCCGTTCTTCCAGCGTTTCGTGACGCCCGGGGTGCAGGGCGGGTTCACCTCGACCTCGGTGCTCCTGATCATCGCCATCGTGGGCACCACGGTGGCCCCCTGGCAGCTGTTCTTCCAGCAGTCCAACATCGTCGACAAGCGGATCACCCCCCGATGGATCAACTACGAGCGGGCCGACACGGTGATCGGCTCGCTCATCACCGTGCTTCGCCGCCTCGATGCTGATGGCCGTGGTGGCCTCGGCCTTCTCCGGGCACCCCGCTGGCCGGGCACTTCACCAACGCCGGCGGGGTGGCCAGCGGACTCCAGCACTACGTGGGCCGTGCCGCCGGCGCCATCTTCGCCATCATCCTGTTGAACGCCTCGATCATCGGCGCGGCGTCGGTGACCCTGGCCACGTCCTACGCCTTCGGCGACGCCTTCGGCGCCCACCACTCGCTGCACCGGAGCTGGCGCGACGCCAAGTTCTTCTACGGCGCCTTCACGGCATGGTGGTGCTGGCCGCCGGCATCGTGATCATCTCCCGGGCGCGCCCCTCGGGCTGATCACCACCAGCGTCCAGGCGCTGGCCGGCGTGCTGCTGCCCAGCGCCACGGTGTTCCTGCTGCATGCTCTGCAACGACAAGGAGGTCTGGGACCCTGGGTCAACCGGCCCTGGCTCAACGTGGTCGCCACCGCCATCGTCTCCATCCTGTTGGTGATGTCGCTGGTCCTGATGGTGACCACCGTGTTCAGCTCGATCGACGTGAACAAGGTGGCGGTGGTGCTCGGGGCGCTGCTGGTGGTGACGTGGGCGGTCGGCGGGGTGGTCTATGCCCGCAGCCTGAGGCGGAAGCCGCCCCTGCCGGTGACGCCGATGGCCAAGCGGGCCACCTGGCGGATGCCCGCCCTCAACCTGCTGGAGCGTCCCACCTGGTCGCGGGGCCGGCTGCTGTCGATGTACCTGCTGCGGGGCTATCTGGTCGTGGCGGTGCTGATGCTGCTGGTCAAGGCCATCCAGCTCGGGTTGGGTACCGGCAGCTGACCAGGGCGAGGCTCGGCCGGCGCCAGGGGCATCGACCGGGTCCCGCCGGGGTCGGGCCACCGGTAGCAACTATGGATTGCATTCGGCGCGTCGGTGTTCCAGACTGTCCGGCGGGCGGCGGAACCGAGACGACCACGCCCGGCACCTCGGAGGGGGTCATCGAGGTGCCGGCGTGTTGTCGTTGCGGTGTGTGTCGTCCCGCAGCCTCCGTCGGAGGGCGCCCCGCCCGTCGAAACTGCCACCAGGCCCGGAGTTGGGTGGCGGAACCTGGCTCGACGGACCTGGCGGCGTCGGCGACGGTAACACAGCCAGAAACACGCGTTCTTGGTCCGCCCCGGCTCGGCGGGACCGGGCCAGCACTCGTCGGAGACCGGCCGACGGCCGAACTCCCACCCTGCCTGGCCCTGGTGGCAAGTTACCGGCGGGTTTGCGCCGAAGTACCTGGCCGGGTGAGTATTTGACTTCTATGTGCCTGCCCGCCCTGGACGTCCATGCCTAGCTTCGGGCTGAGAAGGCACAAGGTCAAGGGTCCCAAGTATCCACCGCCGACGCCCGAGCGCATCGCCCCCCGGCCTCCCGGCGCCGGGCGGGCTGCGCATCGCCTTCCTCGTCTACCGGGGCAATCCCCGCTGCGGCGGCCAGGGCGTCTACACCCGGCACCTGAGCCGGGAGTTGACCGAGCTGGGCCACTCGGTGGAGGTCTTCGCCGGCCAGCCCTGGCCCGAGGTGGACGAGGGGGTCGGCTTCACGCCGGTGCCCAGTCTCGACCTCTACCGGGAGCCCGATCCGTTCCGGATCCCCCGGCCCCGGGAGTTCCGGAACTCCAACCCCTCGTCGGTGGCGGCCCTGGAGTTCGGGGTCATGTGCACGGCCGGCTTTCCCGAGCCGTGGACGTTCAGTATCCGGGTCCGCCGGCTGCTCGCCGCCCGCCGGGGGGAGTTCGACCTGGTCCACGACAACCAGTGCCTGGGCAACGGGATCCTCGGGATGATCGACGACGGCTGGCCGCTGTTGACCACCCTGCACCACCCGATCACCGTCGACCGCCAGCTGGCCCTCAGCCACGCCACCAACCCCTGGCAGCAGTTCACCCAGCGCCGCTGGTTCGGATTCCTCCGGATGCAGGTCAAGGTGGCGCGGGCCCTGCCCCGGGTGGTCACGGTGTCCGAGTCGTCCAAGGTGGACATCGCCGCCCAGATGGGCGTGGACCTCGACCGGATGACGGTGGTGCCGGTGGGCGTGGACCACACCGTGTTCCGACCCCAGGACGACGTGGAGCCGGTCCCCGGTCGGATCATGGTCACCTCCTCGTCCGACGTGCCCATGAAGGGTCTGGTCCCGCTCTTGGAGGCGGCGGCCAAACTGCGTACCGAACGGGACATCGAGCTGGTGGTCATCGGCAAGCCCCGGCCCGACGGCCGGGTGTCCAAGGCCATCGAGCGGCTCGATCTGGCCCCCATCGTGCGCTGTGTGTCGGGGATCACGGACGAAGAGCTGGCCCGCAACTACGCCCAGGCCGAGGTGGCCGTGGTGCCCTCCCTCTACGAGGGGTTCTCCCTCCCGGCCATCGAGGCCATGGCCTGCGGCGTGCCCCTGGTGGCCACCACGGGAGGTGCTCTACCCGAGGTGGTGGGCACCGACGGCGACACCGGCCTGCTCGTGCCCCCCGACGACCCTGGCGCCCTGGCCGCGGCCATCGGTCGGCTGCTCGATGACGCCGACCTCCGCCGCCGCCTCGGCGCCGCCGGACGCCAACGGGTGCTCGGCCGGTTCACCTGGCAGGTCACCGCGGCCGGCACCTCCGCCCAGTACCGGGCCCTACTCGACGACCTGGCCCCCTCGGCGGTCCCTGCCCCGGACCCCGAGGCCGCCCTGACCCGGCCGGCGACCAGGCCGAGCCCACGGAGGCCGCACCATGCTGACCGTCGACTACGCCCGACTCGGCGTGCGAGCCGGTGACCGCCTGCTCGACCTCGGGTGCGGATTCGGCCGCCACGCCTACCAGGCGGCCCGGTTGGGTGCCGAGGTGGTGGCCTTCGACGCCGGGGCCGATGAGGTCCGTAAGGTCCTCGACACCTTCGGTGCAATGGTCGTCGACGGAGAGCTGGACCTCGACACCGCCCGGGTGGGTTCGGTGCAGGGCAACGCCCTGGCCCTTCCGTTCGAGAACGGAACCTTCGACCGGGTCATCGCCTCCGAGGTCCTGGAACACATCCCCGACGACGAGCTGGCCATGGCCGAGCTGGCCCGGGTGCTCCGGCCCGGCGGGACCATGGCCGTCACCGTGCCCCGCTGTGGCCCGGAGTTCGTGAACTGGGCGCTGTCCGACGAGTACCACAACGTGCCCGGCGGCCACGTCCGCATCTACCGGCACAGCCAGCTACGGGGCCGCCTCGAGTCCACCGGGTTGCGGGCCACCGGGAGCCACCATGCCCACGGTCTCCATGCCCCCTACTGGTGGCTGCGGTGCCTGGTCGGGCCGACCAACGACGACCACCCGGCCGTTGCCACCTACCACCGCCTGCTGGTGTGGGACATCGAGAAGGCCCCGAAGGCCACCCGGTACGCCGACCGGGTGCTCAACCCCCTGGTGGGGAAGAGCCTGGTGGTCTACCTGGAGAAGCCGTCCGCCGCCTCGACCGTGGTAGGGCCGGAGCGGGCGGGGCGTCCGGTGCCCGCCGACGGGGAGGGTCTCGGGTCCGCGGCCCGCCCCGGAACGGCGTCCGGGCCCGGGGCCGCATCCCGGGTCCAGCCCGCCCGCGACCGGGAAGCCGTGGCGTGAGGTCGATTCCGGAGGTCCCCGGGGTGCTGACCGCCGCCCAGGTGGTGGACACCGCCCGGTCCATCGCCTCCCTCCAGCGTCCCGACGGCATGATCGAGTGGTACCCCGGCGGGCACTGTGATCCGTGGAACCACGTCGAGGCGGCCATGGCCCTCACCGCGGCCGGCTTGGACGACGAGGCCGACCGGGCCTACCGCTGGCTGGTCGACACCCAACTCCCCGACGGCAGCTGGTTCAACTACTACCTGGCCACCGGCATCGAGGACTCGAGGCTCGACACCAACGTCTGCGCCTACCTGGCCACCGGGGCGTGGCACCGCTACGTGTCCACCAGCGAGCTCGACGGGCTGGAGCAGCTGTGGCCGGCCGTGGAGGCGGGTGTGGACTTCGTTCTCCGCTGGCAGCGGCCGGACGGGTCGATCCACTGGTCCCTCGACCCGTGCGGATTCCTCGAGGAGTACGCCCTGCTCACCGGATCGTCCTCGATCTACCACAGTCTCCGCTGCGCCATCGCCTGTGCCGAGCGCCTGGGGCAGGAGCGACCCGACTGGGAGCTGGCCGCCGGGCGCCTGGCCCACGCCGTGGCCCACCGGCCCGAGGCCTTCGCTCCCAAAGAGGAGTTCGCCATGGACTGGTACTACCCGATTCTGGGCGGCGCGCTCACCGGCGAGGCCGCCCACCGTCGTATGGAGGAGCACTGGTCGAGGTTCGTGATGGAAGGTCGGGGCGTGCGATGCGTCTCCACCGGGGAGTGGGTCACCGCCGCCGAGACCGCCGAGTGCGTCCTGGCCCTCGACGCGCTGGGACGGGACGACGCGGCCCTCGAGCTTCTGACCTGGGTCCAGGACCTGCGCAACGAGGACGGCTCCTACTGGACCGGCATGGTCTATCCCGAGGAGGCCACCTACCCGCCCCTCGAGCGGTCGTCGTACACGGCGGGAGCCATGATCCTGGCCGCCGACGCCCTCAGCCGAACCACACCGGCCTCGGGGATCTTTCGGGGGGAGGGGCTGCCCAGCCATCTCGACCTCACCGAGCCCGCTCCGGACTCGCCCGTCGAGCCGGCCGTCCGCGCCCCGGGCACCCGCGGTCCACTCTGATCCCGCCGCCGGTGGGTGCCAGCACTCCATCCACGTCACGCAACCAGCCTGCATTCGTGGATGAGACCGCCGAGGCCATCGACTCCGAGGAGGGAGCGGGCACCGACAGGAATCGGTCCCAGGAGGGCCCAAGTTTGGCTAGGGTGGAGGACCCCCAAGACTGTGTTGGGACAGAGCGCTGTCCGCGACACTGACGACAAGAAACGGGCCGAACGTCTCGGGGTTCAGTGCTCAAGGAAGCAGTTGAGGAGCAACGATGTCAACGATTGCAGGCCCCTTGCTTCGGCATCGTAGTGAGATCCAAGGATCCTCGGCCTCTGACGTCTGCCACCAGTGTGCTCTGGGGGATCCCGAGACCAGTCGCCTCGTTGAACGGCCACCCGGAGCACCCGCGTAAAGAGGTCGTCGTTGTGGTGCCACTTTGCTGCATCGAAGCGGATGGGGGACGCGCAGAGGTTGCAGGTACATAGATCGACGGGATGGTGGAGGCCGAGAGCGAGAATCGCTCAGTTTGGGTCGGCAGAGCCAACGCGCTCGCAGTGATCTTCACTCGATAGGACTCGAGGCGATGGACGAAGTGCCGGAGGAGAAGGAAATGGGGGCTGGCCCGTCCGGGTCCGCGGAGAAGGTCCGGATCCTCCTCACCGTCTTCGGCTTTCTCATCCCGGTGGCGCTCTACATCGGGCTGATCTCCGCCAACGGAGTGGACATGCTCCGAGCCGATCAGTGGTTCGACGTCAAATTGATCCACGAATGGTCGACGAGAACGTTGAGCTTCGGCGACCTGTGGGCTCCGCACGGCGAGAACCGGGTATTCTCCCAGAACCTCATCACTCTGCTCCTGGCGCAGTTCTTCCACTACAACGTCCTTGTCGAGGAATACCTCAGCGCCACCTTCCTCGTGGTGGCCCTGGCCCTCTTCGTGCTGGCGCACCGGCGCCGGTCTTCTTCCACTCCCTGGCTCTGGTACTGCCCGGTCGCCTTCCTCCTACTCACGGTTGGACAGTGGGGGGCGCGCTCTATGGATACGCCCTCGGTTGGTACCTGATCATCCTGTGTCTTGCCGCAATGCTCTACCTGCTCGACAGACAGGCTCTCTCGTGGGTTGCCTGGAGTATCGCGGTCGGAGCCGCCGTCGTCGCCAGCTTCTCGTCGCTCCAGGGACTCTTCGTATGGATCGCCGGGCTGACGATTCTGTTGCAGAGGAGGCGACCGGGACGAATGATCTTGGCCTGGTCCGGTGCGGCGCTCCTTACCGGCGGCCTGTACTTCTATGGTTGGAGTGGGTCTCAAGGGAGCGGGGTGTCCTACGCCCTGGCCCATCCGGTCGAGGCCTTGCAGTACTTCTTCTTTGCCGTGGGTGACATCGTCTCGGTTCCTCTACCGGATTCACCCCACGGTGCGCAGTACGCCGTGCTGGCGTTCGGCGTCGCCGTCTTCGCCGCCGCCATCTGGTCGCTCGTTCTGTATGGATTCAGGGTCGACGAAGCCAGCGCGCGACCACTCGGGGTTTCGATGATCTGGGTGGGCCTGTTGTTCGCCGCTGGGGCGGCCGCGGCGCGCACGGTGAACGGCATCAGCAACGCCAGCTTCTCGCTCTATGTGGCGTTCGACCTGTTGATACTCCTCGGGTGCTTGCTGGTCGTCATCGACCGGAGACGGACCGATGGGACGGCCGCCACGGGGACCTCTCCGCACCTCCTGGCCATGCGGACGGCCATCGGTGCCCTGGTGCTCGTGCAGGTACTGGTTGGAACCGTGAACGGCCTGAGGCACGGGAGTGGCTACCGTGGCTACGAGGTGACCGGAGCTGTCATCACCGCGAGAATCAGGCAGGCACCAGATGGGCTGGTAGGGAACCAGCTCGGTGCGGGCTTCGAGAGCGTGAGCTTCATCCGGCTCATGACGGCATACGCACGGTCCGAACACCTCTCCCTGTTCTCGACCGACCAGGTGCACTGGTACCAACGGCAGCAGCTGCCCAAGAACACGACCCCGCCCGTCGTCCTGGTGGGGAGGCCCCGCCCTGGCGACGTTCTCCACGGCGTGGTCTTCCTCGACGCGGGTGCGTCGGACCCGTTTGGTGTGACCGGCGTGAAATTCTTCGCACGGGGGGCCGGGGGGACGAGGTTCCTGATCGGTTCGGCCGTGACCTCCAACGTTGGGTGGCTGGCGGGATGGGACACCAGACGTGAACCCAACGGGACCTACTGGCTTCAAGCCGTCGCTTCCTCGCCCGGCGGCCTGCGGAGCAGCAGCCCATGGGTACCGGTGCTGCTGCGCAACTGACCAAAGGCCCTACCCCCACCCCCCACGCCATTCCCTCCCGTGGCCCGACCTCTTCACCGCCGCGACGCCTGGATCAGTGATCCGTGTCGATGGACGGCCCTTGGGGAATTGGCAGCATCCCATGAGGAGGGCCGTGCCACCGACCCCACTGCTGGGTCGAGTGCGTGAATCGGCGGAGGATGGGCGTCAGCGGAATCTTGGGAGGGCGGGTGTTGGTTCGTCGAGTCGTCATCCCTGGTTCGGCCATCGCCCTGGTGTCAACGGTCTCCGCACCTACCGTACGCCCGGTCATGCGCACCCTCACCAGTGAGTAGGGAGGAAGAGCGACGCCCATTCCGTATAGGGTCTGTGCTACTCATGGAGCGGTGCTACATCGAACGTATCACTGAAGGGGCGCGGTCAAGGTCGGCCCGACATCGCAGCGTGAAAGGTCGATCCAAGTGCTTCGATCACAGGCACGACGGACAGGATCCCATCGATCGCCGAGATTGCGGACAGAACCTGCAACACCGCGCACCGCGCTTCTCGACGCTGGGTGTAACCGAAGCCCCGCCGAGTCGGTTGTCATAGCTCAGCACCGACGCAGGCCAGCCATCGTGATGGCGACCAAGCCTGATGGGAAGGATTTTGGGATGGCCCGCCTCGGTTCGGACCAGAATCGCAGACATGCTGTCATCCATGGACTACTGGCGCCCAGCCCGGCCAGAGCACCCTAGTCGGCTCGCTCTTGGCGATCTATTGTGCACCGTTCGACTGCGTCAACCCGGGGGGCCATGAACAGACACCACGTTGACTTGCAAGAGGCTCGGCCCTCCGGCGCGGCCAGCATCGAGGGTCACCCCATTGGCTCGGTCGATGAATCGCGCCGCCCGGCATCGGATCGACGATTTCGGCCCGACGTGGAGGGCCTGAGGGCGATCGCCGTGCTACTGGTCGTGTTCTACCACGCTGGAGTCCCCGGCGTAACCGGGGGTTTTGTCGGAGTCGATGTCTTCTTCGTGATCTCGGGCTTCGTCATCACCGGCCTGCTTCTCCGAGAGCGTGAGGAGTCCGGGCGGACTTCGATTCTCAACTTCTATGCCCGGCGTTGTCGCCGCATTCTTCCGGCCGCAACCCTGGTCATTGTGGTGACTGCCGTTGCCAGCTATTGGGCCCTCGGCTCATTGATCGGAGATTCCGTAGCCAACGACGGGCGCTGGGCGGCGGCCTTCTTGGTCAACTTCCATTTCGCGTCTCAAGGAACCAACTACTTCACCTCGTCATTACCCCCCTCGCCCCTCCAGAATTACTGGTCACTCTCGGTCGAGGAACAGTTCTACATCCTCTATCCGACAATCATTCTTGTCGTCGGCCGGTTGGCTGTTCGCATCTCGCTGCGTTCCCGCCTGACCGTGCTCCTGGCCCTGATCATCGGGACCTCGTACTGGCTCTCGATCGTGCAGACGGCGGCCCGTCCCACCGTGGCCTACTTCTCGCCATTCACCCGAGCCTGGGAATTGGCGCTCGGAGGGCTGGTGGCGGTGGCGTCCCCTTGGCTCCTGCAGGCGCCCCGTCGGATTGCGGCCGTGGGCAGTTGGGTCGGGCTCGCTGCCATCGTTGTCGCCGCCCTCGTTTTCGATGGCCAGACGGCCTATCCGGGCTCGATGGTGGCCATCCCGGTCGTGGGTGCGGCCTTGATCATTGCCGGGGGAACGGTCGTCCCCCACCTCGGCGCAGAAGCCGTGCTCGGTCTCCGTCCTCTTCAATGGCTAGGACGCCGCTCGTACTCGCTCTATCTCTGGCACTGGCCCATCCTCATCATTGCCGCTGAACGGGTAGGTGAGACCAGCCTGCCATTGGGTGAGAACGTACTTCTCATCGGACTGGCGATGGCACTCACCATGGTCACGTTCAGGTTCGTCGAAACCCCCATCCGCCACATCAGGATCAGACCGAGCAATCAGCGGGTGAGCGTGATCCTCGGAGTCTGCCTCTCCGCCCTGACGATCGGATTGATGACCCTCCTCATCAGCACCCACTCCGAGATGGGTGGCGCCGGGACGGCGGACGGGAGTGGCTCCGCCCCGGCATCAATCGCTACCATCAGTCGCCTGGTGAGGGCGGCTCCCCGAATCCAGACGGTGCCAGCGAACCTCACGCCTTCGATCACGAGTGCCTTCTTCGATTTCGGCATTCCGAACACCTGGGAAGGGTGCGATGCGTCGTACGGCCAAGTCCAAGTCCCCGCCTGCTCATTCGGCGATCCTCATGCCAGCCACGTGGTGGTTCTCTATGGTGACTCCCATGCCTTGATGTGGGCCAGGGCTCTCAACGACATCGCCATCCGGGCACAGTGGCGATTTGTCCTACTCTCGAAACCCGGGTGTCCGGTCGACCTCCTGCCCATACCCGATCCTCCGGGGTGGGGAGTGCCCGGCGGTGAATGGACGGCCTGTGATCAGTGGCGGCGATACGCCATCGCTCGAATCAACCGGATGGACCCCGATCTCCTCATTGTCACTCAGCAAGCCCATCCCCTGGACAGTCCGAAGCAATGGCAGCAGGGCCTGGAGCGTTCGCTCTCGGCCGTGACCGCGCCAAAGACCAGCAAAGTGGTCCTTGGCAACATTCCACGACTGGCCAAGCTCGGTCCGGAGTGTCTCTCTCAGCACCTCGACGACGTTCCGGCATGCTCGCAGCCGAGCAGCGGATCGCTCCCTGCCTATCAACGCGCCGAAAAGATTGCGGCCTCAGTCACCCGTTCCCGGTACGTCGACGTCATGCCCTGGTTCTGCAGTAGGTACTGCACATCGATCATCGGTCACTTCGAGGTGTACGCGGAAGCGGGCCACGTCACCAATGCGTACGCCCAATATCTCGAATCGGAATTGGCCAACGCGTTGGGCCTGAAGGGCCAGGTAGCCCTTCCACCTGTGAAGCCAGATCTCCACACCGCCATGGCCCTGCCGAAGAACGGAGCGACCTTGTCGGGGACCGAGGCGATCGATGCGGGCGCTACGGACAATGTGCCGATCACAAAAATCCTTTTCCGAATCACGGGCGGAGGGCTGTCACATCAGGTGCTTGGCATCGGTAAGCCCTCACTCGAGGGTTGGATCCTTCTCTGGAACACGACCACCGTGCCCAACGGTGCTTATGAGCTGCAGTCAATGGCATTCGACTCAGCCGGAAAGACGGCGCTGAGCCGCACCGTGGCCATCACCGTGGACAACTAGCTGTGCCAACTCACGAAGGCCGCTTCCTTGGTGGTCCCGGTCCCGGTGTTGGTGTTGGTGCGTAGCCGTCCGTCGGGAGTGTGAACGCTCAGACTTCTACGGGCGATCGCATCGACTCTTGCCATGGCCAGCCCTTCGGCCGACTCATCCGCGGCGAGGGGCTGCAGATGCTGGCGGTCGGCAAGAAGGCGTCTTCTGCAGATCTGAAGCTGGCACAGTCTGTTCAGCACCCGGGACCACGATCAATCACCAGTCCGACGAGGTCGTCGAGGCTGACCGGGATTCCAGCCGACGTCCGCAATGTCCGCCGCGACGCCCAGATCGCCGAATGGCGACGCCTGAGGCTGTTCCACCCCGGCATGACGGTGCAGCCCCTCGATCGGGCGGGCCGGGTACGAGTTCGTCCGGTGGCCCCACACCGGCGACGTCGCCGGCTCGGTGCCGGGCCCGACGCCAGGTCGTCGACTCAGACCCGTCGCAGCACCCGGAGGGACCCGCACTCCCCGTCCTGGACGAACTCCCCCGAATCCAGCGCGGCCCGCCAGATGTCGAAGGGCGGCCGACCGCCATCGGCGGGGTCGGGGAAGACGTCGTGGATGGCCAACCAGCCGTCCGTCGCCACCCACGGCGCCCAGCCCCGGAAGTCGGCCCAGGCCGGTTCGGCGCCGTGGCCGCCGTCGATGAAACAGAACGCCAGCGGTGTGGTCCAGTGGAGCGAGACGGTCGACGAATCTCCGACCACTCCGACCACCGAGGACTCGACGTTGGCGTTCATCACGGTCCGTCGCCAGTGGGGGAGGGTGTCGATGCGTCCGGTGTCAGGGTCGACGAGCGAATCGTCGTGGTGCTCCCATCCGGCCTGGTTCTCCTCGGAGCCGTGGTGATGATCGAGACTGAACACCACGGCGCCGGTCTCCTCGGCCGCGGCGCCCAGGTAGACGGTGGACTTCCCACACCAGGCCCCGATCTCCAGGAAGGCGGCCTGCCCGAAGGAGGCCCCGGCGCGCAGCGCCGCCAGGTACAGGGCTTCTCCCTCGTCGTCCGGCATGAATCCCGGTGCCAGGCGGGCCTGGGCGAATAGCTGCTGGCGGCGCCGGGTGCGTCCGGGATGGTCGGCGGCCTCGAGCGTCCGGGGGGCGGGATCCATCCGCTCAGCCTTCCACGACCGGGCTCGATCCGACAGCCGAGTGCTCCCATGGGTGTCGAAGTGGCAGGTGAGGGGCGTGCCGGCCAGCCCAACCCCGCCGACAGCTTTCCCTTTCGAGGTGGGCCGAATACCATGTGGGAGCTCAGGGGCACCGTACCGAGGGGAAAACAGATGGGATCGATCGAGAAGAAGCGGATCGGCGTGCTCGTGGTGGCCTACAACGCCGCCACGACGCTGGCCAAGGTGCTCGACCGCATACCGGGAGAGATCCGGCCGGACATCGAAGAGGTGATCGTGAGTGACGATCACAGTGACGACTCGACCTACCTGGTGGGATTGGGCTACCAGCAGCAGTCCGACCTGCCAATCACCCTCATCCGCCAGCCGGCCAATCTGGGTTATGGCGGGAACCAGAAGGCCGGCTACAACCTGGCCATCGAGCACGGTCTGGACATCGTGGTCATGCTCCACGGTGACGGCCAGTACGCTCCCGAGTCGCTCCCCGAGATCGTGGCTCCACTGATCCGGGGGGAAGCCGACGCCGTCTTCGGCTCCCGCATCATGATCAAGGGCGCGGCCCGCAAGGGCGGCATGCCCCTCTACAAGTACATCGGGAACCGGATCCTCTCGCGCTTCGAGAACGCCACGCTCGGTACCGAGCTCTCCGAGTTCCACTCCGGGTACCGCGCCTATGCGGTCGCCGCCCTCAAGCAGATCCCCTTCGAGCGGAACTCCGACGGGTTCAACTTCGACACCCAGATCATCATCCAACTGCACGATGCCGGCATGCGCATCGCCGAGGTCCCCATTCCCACCTACTACGGGGACGAGATCTGCTACGTGGACGGCTTGGGATATGCCGCCGACGTGACCAAGGACGTGGTGGCCTACCGCCTGCAGAAGGCCGGGTTCGGCGACGGGAGCCGTATCGCCCTGTCCGAGGAGTACCAGCTGAAACCCAGCGAGGACAGTTCGCACGGCCGTATCTCCACCCTGCTCAGGTCCAAGCCACCGAGCAAGATCCTCGACCTGGGGTGCTCGAGCGGTCTGCTGTCCGAACGACTCGGGGAGATGGGCCACCACGTGACCGGGGTCGATGTGATGGAGATCGCCGGGGTGACCGAACGGACCAGCGCATTCGTGAAGGCCGACCTCAACGAGGGGATCCCGCCCGAGGTGGGCACGGGATTCGACATCGTGCTGGCTGCCGATGTCCTCGAGCACCTGGTCAACCCCGGGAACCTGATGGGCCAGGTCCGGAACGTGCTCTCGCCCGATGGGACGGCCCTGTTCTGCGTGCCCAACATCGCCCATTGGTACCCCAGGCTCCGTTCGACGTTCGGAATGTTCGACTACGACCAGCGAGGTATCCTCGACTCGACCCACCTCCGGTTCTTCACCCGCCGGAGCATCCGCAAGCTCGTCGAGCGGCAGGGGTTCACGGTGCGACGGATCGAGTCGGTCGGGCTTCCCCTCGACGCCTTGGGCATGGAAGGCACCAAGGCCAGGTTCATCCGGTTGATCGATCGCCTGGTCTTGGATCTCTGGCCCACCCTGTTCGGCTACCAGTTCATCGTCGAGGCATCACCGACACCGACCAGCCCCTGACGCACCGATCAGCGTGGTGTCGGGGCCTCGGTGGACCAGATGGCCAGGCCACCGGGCCATGCCGAGGTGGAGGTCACCGACGTCGGGACGGGCGACAGGGCCGGATGCCACCGGTTGGGCCGGTCAGCCCAGGGCTCGCGCCAGCACGACCGACCGGAGCGGTACCAGTTGGATCTTCCCCCTGGGCAGGCCGGTGACCGAGAGGCCGAGTCGGTTGACGCCGGCGTGGACGCTGATCTCGGCGTGGATGGTGTGCGACGAGACGTCGGCGACCACGGGAGGACCGTCCGGGCCGGAGACGGTGATCGTCGGTGGCCTACCCCCCGAGAGCAGATTGAACTGGATCTCCACCCGTCGTGAGTCGGGGCTGAAGACATACAGGGAACCCCGAGGCCCCAGGAGGGGCAGGTCGCCGTACCCGGCCATGGTCCATCCGCCGCCCGGCAAGAGTCCGACGCCCGGCACGCGGCTGTCGAATCTCGGGACTGGCGTCCGGACGGTGCCGGCGTCTCCCGGATCGAGCGACAGGGCCAGGTTCCCCAACTGGGCATTGACGGTACCGTTGTTGGGGGTCACGTAGTCCGGTTCTTGCTGCGTGATCGAGGCGCACGGACGGTAGGACGGCACCAGCGAGGTCGTCTGGTTGTGCACGTCGAAGTCATTGAGCAGACCCCCCCAGTGGTCGTGTTGGAGGCCCACCCACAACGGATATTCGTCCAGAATCCAGTTCCCGATGGAGGCCCGGCGGCATGTCGACTGGGCCAGCATGGTCGTGACGGTTTGGTAGTCGGATGCTCTCGGATTGCCCGATCGGGTTTGATTGCCCGGGAAGTACGGGGCGAGAAATGAGCCGTGGTAGTCGATGGGTGGGACCAATGGACGTTCCACTTCGTTCAGCAGTTGGGGGAGACAAGCGACGACCAGCCCCAGCAGCACAAGGCGGGTGATCCAGTGGGGCAGCCTGGCCAGGGCCACCGCGATGACCGCCGACCACACAACCAGGAGGGGCATGGCGTAGCGGACTTCGTACAGGCTCCAGCGGGCCACCCCCGAGAAGAAGATGAATCCCGCCGACAGGGCCAGACCCACCACGAGCGGGACGCGAAGGTCCTTGGCGCCGCGGAGCACGCCGACGGTGAGGACGACCAGCGACGCCACAGCCAGGAGCACGTGCCAAGGGTTGGCGCCGATGTCCGATAGGCGCTGGTCGAACGCGTAGTTCTTGACGAGGAGGGGGTCGGTGACGGGGGTGAAGACGAATCGGGGGTCCTGCGCGGACACTCCGAACAGAGGGTAGAGGTGGCGAAGGATGCCCAGCACGACCATGCTGGTGTAGGTGCTGAGTCCCGACATGGCGTCGCCGATGTCGAAGTTGGCGGCCGTGCTCCGAACGACGTTGGCGCCAAAGCTGGCGAACGATACCGGCGTCCCGATCGTGGACTTCGAGGTCGGACCGATGACGGAGCCGAAGAGCAACCAGGTCTGGGTGACGAACGGCCCGACCACGGCAGCCACACTCGCCCCTGCGACCGCCACCCACCCGACCACGTTGGGTGCGGTGATCCGCCCCTTCGTCGCCCGCAGACTCCGGTAGATCGCCAACCCGAACAGCGTGATCGCCACCGGTCCGATCATGCTCGGCATGGTGCCCTTGGCCAGATAGGCGAGACCGGCCGCGACCCCCAACGCCATCGTGCGGACGATCCATCGGCCACGAAACGAGTAGGCGGCCAGAACGACCAGCAGCCCCACCCCGGTGGCGGCCGCGAAGTAGTCATTCTCGGTGGTCACGGCCAGCAGGACTCCCGACGGAATGGTGGCGCAGATCACCGAGGCGGCGATCTGCGTCCGGCGCGACGCCCCGAAGAGTCGAGCCAGCTCAGATGCCCCGACGATGCAAACCAACGCGGCGAACCACTGCATACTCCAGTCGAACCGGTCGGTGCCCGAGAGCAGATGCAGGTGGGCCAGGTTGTACTCGGAGAGTGGGGACAGCTCCACTTGCGCCAGATAGTGGGTGGAAAACGGGGCGATGGAACGGTTCTGGATCCAGTGGGACACCCGAGCGAGGTGGTAGACCATGGAGTCGCCGTTGGCCGGCGGATAGATCGAACCCTCGACCATCAACGTCACCATGATCAGGGCGATGACGGCGATCCAGACCCAATCCTCGGCGCGCAATCGAGCGAGAAGGGCCCGGGGGTGGCCCGCTGGCGCCATCCGGAGCGCGCCCGCCGGACCAGCTGGATGATGAGCGGTCCCGCCACGACGAGGAGCACGACCACGACGAGAAGCCACGCCGCCGCCACGGCCCAGCTGGTCAGGTGGTGACCGATGCTGACCACCTCGGTAATGACCAGCAGCAACAGTTCGAACGCCAGGTAGGCCAAGACGAATGCGCCGCGGATGGACAGATTGCCGAAGCCGAGTCGCGGCCGATGCGCGGCGACGAGAAGCCACAGCAGGAGGAATGTAGCGATCAGCAGGAGCAACACGGAACGGTGACCATCCGGGAGGTTGGGGCCGGCGCCTTCCTGTCTTGCCCGTCGGGCTCCACAACCTCCCCCTGCCGCACGATCTGCACCTACCTGAAGTCACTGGGTGGCGGGCCGGACCCGCGGACCGAACAGTTCGCCCGGCAAGGTACCGTAACAGTTCTTGCCCGATGGGTCGTAGGTACCTGGTGGTGACGGGCGGGGGGTGGGGCTCGCTTCACCATGGCTCACCCTCATCGGTGAGAGGGCCCGGCGGCTACCCCCGGACCAGCTGGACCAGGGTGTAGACGGCGAACCCGGCCAGCAGGACCCCGCCGGCCTTGCGAATGACCACCAGGGGCAGGACCCGAAGGAGGGCCCGGCCGCCGAAGGCCCCGACGGCGGCCACCGTGGCCAGCCCGGCGAAGGCGCCGATGAACACCTCGACCGGCGCGTGGTACTTGGCCGCCAAGTTGGCGGTGAGGATCTGGGTCAGGTCTCCGAACTCGCCGATGAAGATGACCAGAAAGGCCGCCCCGACCGTCTTCAGACCCTCGCGGGCGGTGTCGGCCTCCTCCTCGCCCTCTCTCCTCCTCCTGCTTCTCGGGGACCAACAGCAGGTAGGCGGCGCCGGCGGCGAACAGGACGGCGGTGACGGCCTCGATCCACTTGTGGGGCAGTAGCTGGAGCAGCTGGCCGACGGCCACGGCCACGGCGGCGTGGATGGCGAAGGCCAACGTCGCCCCGATCCACACCAGCAGGGGCCGGTACCGGCTGCCCATGATGAGGGTGGCGATCATGGTCTTGTCGGGCAACTCGGCCACGAAGATGACGGCGAAGACGGTGGCCACGACGCTCAACTGCACGTACTCAGGTTAGAGACCCATCGGTCGCCATCCGCTCATGGCACCCGGGGTGGTTCAGGAGGTGACGAGATCCAGCGAGTCGGCGAGGGTTGCCGCCAGACCGGCACCTTCGCGCTCGGCCGAAGGCCACGTTGACCGAGAGACGCTCCAGGATCTGCTCCACCGTCTTGCCTCCGGCGGCCAGGGGGTGGGTCTCGACGAAGGCGGTCACCTGATCGGCCAGCTCGGGTGGATTGCACAGGGCCCGGACCCCGTCCAACATGCGGGGGAGGATGTTGGAGGGGAACTTGGCCACGAGGGTGTCCCACTCCTCGGTGATCCGCCCCCAGATCATCGGCCCGACCGAGCGGTTGGCCAGCAGGGCCTGGAGCAAGAACGGGGCATTCTGGGTGCGTACCTCGGTGAGGGCCAGGTCGAAGGTCCGCGAGGCCAGGACCGGATCGGAGAACGAGGCCAGGGCATAGAGGTAGCGGATCTCTTCTTGCGGTGTGGACGGCGCCCGATAGCGAGCCAGGAACGCCTCGAACTCCGCGGCCCCGCCGTCGGAGGCCACGATGTCCAGTACGGCCGACTCGAGGTCGGGGTGGAGGGTCATCGTGCCGGCCTGCGCGAAGCGTCGGGTCGCTTCGGCTTTGACGTCGGGGTCGTCACCGATCGTGCCGAGGGTACGCAGCACCGACGACCGCAGCGAAGCCGTCCGCTCGCCGTCTTCGTCCCGGGGGTCCCAGCCCAGGTCCCGCGGCCAGAGGCCCGAGCAGGGCGCGCACCGCCAGGGCCAGCACCGGCCGATCGCCGTCGGGTACGACCCGCTCGAAGAACCCGAGCGCGCCGAGGACGATCGACCACACGCTCGGATCACCCTCGCCTGAGTCCGCCAAGGCCCGGGCGAGGGCCAGGAGGTCGGCCAGCGGCCCCTGCCCGGAGAGGGCCGCAGCCCAGGAGTCCGACACCAGGTTGTACCGCTCCAGGGGGGCCAGGTCGCCCAGCCGGCGGGCCAACTGCCGGACCATCGCCGTGGGGTAGGCGACCCGGTAGTAGCCCGAGCCACCGGCGTTGACCAGATGGCCGGCGCCCCCGGCCACCGGCTCCGACGTCGGACCCTCCAGCAGAATGGGCAGGGGGTCGAGATCGGTGGCCTGCAGCGGGCGCGGTCAGCACCGGGACCTTCCAGTTCGAGCCGATGGCGCCGCCGGGCTCGCCCCGGTAGGAGAAGGGGACCTGCCCGAGCGAGCCGTCCTCGCCCACCTGGACCAGCGGGTAGCCACCCTGCTCGATCCAGGAGTCCATGATGCTGCGCACCGCCTCGGCCGCTCGAGCGCTCCAGGGCGTCCCACAGGTCCGAGGTCTCGGTGTTGCCGTAGCTGTGGGTGGTCAGGTAGTCGTTGATCCCCTCTCGGAAGACGTCCGGCCCGATGAACTGCTCGAGCATGCGGAGTACGCTGCCGCCCTTCTGGTAGGTCAGGACGTCGAACATGCCCTGGGCCTCCTCGGGTCGCCCCACGTGGAACTCGACCGGGCGGGTGGCGTGGAGCCCGTCGACGGCCATGGCCGCCTCCCGCTCCACGCCGAAGCTCACCCACCGCTGCCACTCGGGCCGGAAGGCGTCGACGGCCAGCACCTCCATGAAGGTGGCGAAGGCCTCGTTGAGCCAGATGCCGTTCCACCACTTCATGGTGACCAGGTCCCCGAACCACATGTGGGCGATCTCGTGGCAGACCACGTCGGCCACCCGCTCCAGCTCCACGCGGGCGGCCTGGGCCGGGTCCACCAGCAGCACCGACTCCCGGAAGGTCACACACCCCAGGTTCTCCATGGCGCCGAAGGCGAAGTCGGGGATGGCCACCAGGTCCAGCTTGTCGGCGGGGTACGGGATGCCGAAGTACTCGGTGAAGAAGGTGAGGGCGTGGGCCCCGACGGCCAGGGCGAAAGGGGTGAGGTCGGATTTCCCGGGAGTGTGGACGATCCGGAGGGGTACCCCGGCCACGTCGAGGGGCTCGGTGGCTTCCAGGGGCCCCACGATGAAAGCCACCAGGTAGGTGGACATGACCATGGTGGGGGCGAAGCGGACCCGCCGTTTGCCCCCAGGCACGGGGGTCTCCTCCGCCACCGAGCCGTTGGAGTAGGCGGCCAGGGAGTCGTCCACCACCAGGGTCACCTCGAAGGTGGCCTTCAGCTCGGGCTCGTCCCAGCAGGGGAAGGCCCGGCGGGCGTCGGTGGACTCCATCTGGGTGGTGGCGATGGTGCGCTGGTTGCCGTCCTGGTCGGTGAAGGTGGAGCGGTAGAAGCCGTGCAGCTTGTCGTTGAGGATGCCGGTGAAGGACAGGTGCAGGACGGCCGGACCCGGTCGGCAGTGGCTCGGCGAAGGTCAGGGTCGCCCGCTCCTCTTCGGGATCGAGGGCGATGGCCGTGGGGGCGAGGGCATAGCCGGCGTCGGGGTCGCTGTCGTTGAGCTCGGCGAAGGTGATGTCCAGTTCGGCGGCGTTGAGGGTGATCGACGCAGTGGGCGACTCCACGGTGATGTCGATCTCCACGTCGCCGGCGAAGGTGGCAGCGTCGAGATCGGGGGTCAGGACCAGGCGGTAGGCACGGGGTCGGACCGAGGTGGGCAGGCGGTACGCGGGAGTCTCGGTCTTCGTATCGAGGTCGTTCGTCGGAGCGCTCATGTGGGGCAGGCTACCGTCGGGATGTGCAGACCGACTCCCAACCGAACCAAACCACCGAACCGGCCGTCACCGCCCCCTCGGATGCGGCCGAATCGGCGGGCCCTCCGGGGCTCGACGTGGTGGCCGTGGGCAACGCCCTGGTCGACGTGCTGGCCACGGCCAAGGACGAGGACCTGGTGGCGCTGGACCTGGTGAAGGGGACCATGGTCATCGTGGACCAGGCCCGCTCGGAGTCCATCTACGCCACCATGGGGCCGACCACCGAGGCGTCGGGAGGCTCGGCGGCCAACACGGTGGCCGGGGTGGCCGCACTCGGAGGCCGTGCCGCCTACCTGGCGCGTGTGGCCGACGACGAGTTCGGCCAGATCTTCACCCACGACATCCGCTCCATCGGGGTGGCCTTCGACCCCAGGCCCACTCCGGCCGTCCCCGGTCGGGTGGTCACCGGTCACTGCCTGGTGCTGATGACCGAGGACGCGGAGCGGACCATGGCCACCCACCTCGGGGTGTCGGCGGAGTTCGGGGACCGCGACCTGCACGACGACCACCTGACCTCGGCCCAGGTGGTGTACCTCGAGGGCTACCTGTGGGAGCAGCCGTCCGCCAAGGCGGCCATGCGCCAGGCCATCGACATCGCCCATGCCGGCGACGCCTCGGTGGCCCTCACCGTTTCCGACCCGTTCTGCGTCCAGCACCACAAAGACGAGTTCCTGGAGCTGCTCAAGGGGGACCTCGAGCTGCTGTTCGCCAACGAGGACGAGGTCACGATGCTGTTCGGAGCGCCCGACTTCGACGCGGCCGTGGAGGCGGTCGGCGAGACCGGGGTACTGGCCGTCCTGACCCGTGGGGCGAAGGGATCGGTCGTGGTGACGGCATCGGGGCCGGTGGCGGTGCCGGCCGCCCCGGTGGACAAGGTGGTCGACACCACCGGGGCCGGGGATCTCTTCGCGGCGGGATTCCTCTACGGGATCACCAACGGGCTGTCCCCCGAGGACTCGGCCCGGTTGGGCGGGGTGTGCGCCGCCGAGGTGATCTCCCACGTCGGGGCGCGCCCCTTGGCCGACCTCCGGGCGCTGGCGGTGGCGGCGGGACTGTTCGGCTGATCCCCGGGGGCTCCCGACCCGGTCCGGTCCTGCGGGTGGTGAGCGATCGTCGGGCCCGACCCGTCGGAACCGGGGGCCGGGCGCTACCTGACGTACGTGGCGAGCTTGTCGACGGTGCGGCGGGCGAAGGCCTTGACCGGCAGGGGGACGTGCTGCTTAAGCGCCTGGACGGTGGACGCCACCGAGGACGTGGAGGACGGCGTCGTCTCGGGGGGCTCGGAGCTCGCCGCCGGCTGTGGTTGCTTCAGCTGGCGCGCCTGGCGTCCGTCGATGCAATTCCCCCCGCCGTCGTAGGCGTGCTCGGTGACGTGGGAGAAGTCGTAGAAGGTGGGCATCACCCCCAACGGCATGTAGTGGGCCACCAGGCTCAACCGGGTCCGGTCGTGATCCTCGATCACCGCACCGCCGTGCATCAGGTCGGCGTGCCAGATGAGGACGTCGCCCTTGCGGGCCATGAACAGCTCGGTCTTGAGCCCGCCTTCCTCGCACATCTCGTTGGTCTTGGCCAGGATCTTGCCGTACTCCAGCATGTCCCCGTGGTGGGCCTTGGTGGTGCCGTGGTGGAGGAGCTCGGGTAGCCGGTGGCTGCCCGGGACGAACTGGAACTCGCCGGAGTTCTCCTGCACGTCCTCGAGGGCCACCCACGACGCCGCCATCGACATGGGCTCGGTGAGGGCCAGCGGCCCGGTGTCGATGTGGAGCGGCTCCTCCGAGCCCCATCGCATGGACATGGTCTGGAACACGGCCGGCTCGCGTTCGTAGATCTGGGTGAGGAAGCGAAGCACCGGCGGGGGGAAGATCAGCTCACCGGCCCGGGGGAAGAAGTGGTGGAGGCTGCTGACCTTGGCCACCTTGTCGTAGAGCAGAGGCGACATGGGGAGCACCTGGCCCCCGGAGTGGGCGAAGACGCCGTCGGGTGGGTGCTCCCAGCACTCCTGGAAGAAGTCGAGGTACTCGTCGACCAGCTGGGCATCGACCGCTTTCGGGAACACCACGTAGCCGTGGTCGATGTACTGGGCGATGGACTCGGCGTCGGCCGCGGTCACCAGTCCCCGGTCCTGGCGATCGGCCAGGATCTCGTGGGCGTCGCGCCGATCGATCCAGAGGCCCCCGTACCGGCTCCGGTACATCGGCGGCGCCGCGGGAGTGTCCAGTGGGATTGCCAGGTCCATATCCGTCCCCTCGATCGCGGGCCTTGTGGCCACCGGCGAGTGCTCCCCGCGTCGCTCGTCCCCGCCCCTTCGGAAGGGCCAATCCTTCCACGGCGCCCTGGTGGCCGCAACCGGCCCGGTCGATCGGGAACGGCGTTCTCCCCGGTCAGCCGGGAGGCTGGCTCAGCGGTCGGAAGGCGAAAGGGAGGTCGCCGATGCGGACCAGCACCGAGGCCACGGCGCGCCCCAGCGGGGCCAGGGCGTCGTCGAGACCGGTCGGATCGTCGAGCATGGCCTCGTCCAGCTGGCAGGAGCCCTCGTAGGAGACTTCGATGGCGCACTCCGCCTCGTCGTGTCCTTCGGTCAGGAGCTGCTCCACGGTGGTCGAACCCCGGACCAGGGGATCGTCACCCAGCACGTCGAGGTGGTCCGGCAGGACCCCGAGGAGCGGGCCGACCTCGGGGACCCCGTCGAGGCCCTGGACCCGGAAGGCGATCTCGACCAGCACCTCGGGCAGTTCGTCGGGCTCCTCGCCGATGGCCCAGCTGCGGTAGGAGGTCTGGCTCCAGGTGGGCCAGTCGAAGCTGGTGTCGACCCGGATCCGCGCCGGGCGCTCCTCGCCGGGGAGGCTGTAGGAGGTCTCGAAGCTGACGTCTCCGAGGAACACGTCCACCTGGAAGCGCTCCTCGACGGCCTGGCGCTGGAGCAAGGCGGCCTCGAAGGCGCGCCGGTGGGAGGTGACGAGTTGGGTGAAGACGTGGTCCAGCATGGCGGGTCAGAGGCTACCGTTCTTCCATGCCCGCCTCTGCCGATCCGCCCCGGCCGTCAGCGTGGCGGGAGCGCCGGGTCATCGCCTATGCCCATCAGGGAGGAGCATGGGAGGCGCCGTCCTCCACCCTGCACGCCATCGCCGCCGCCATCGGCGCCGGAGCCACCGGGATCGAGTTGGATGTCCACGCCACCGCCGACGGCCGGCTGGTGGTGGGCCATGACCCCACGGTCGACCGCACCACCGACTGCTCCGGGGCCATTGCCGAGCTCACCTACGCCGAGCTGGCCCGGATGGACAACGCCTACTGGTGGGCCCCGGGTGCCGACGTGTCGCCCGGCCTCGAGCCCGACCGGTACCCGTTCCGGGGCCGGGCCCCGGCCGACCATCGGTTCGGCATCGCCCTTCTGGAGGAGGTGCTGGAGGAGTTCCCCGGGGTGGTTCTCAACCTCGACATCAAGCAGACCGCCCCGGTGGTCGCCCCCTACGAGGAGTCCCTGGCCGCCTTGCTGCGGCGGTTCGGTCGGGTCGACGACGTGATCGTGGCGTCCTTCCTCGACTCGGCCACCGATGCCTTCTCCACCTTCGCCCCCGAGGTCCCCACCTCGGCCGGCACGGTGGCGGTGGCCGGGTTCTACCAGGCGGTCCAGGCCGGGGAGACCCCCGCGCCGATGCGACACGTGGCCCTCCAGGTGCCGGCGCGCTTCGGCGAGACCACGTTGGTCGACGAGCGGTTCGTGGACGTGGCCCACCGACAAGGCCTGGCCGTGCACGTCTGGACCATCGAGGAGGAGTCCGAGATGCAGGACCTCTGCCAGGTCGGCGTGGACGGCATCATCACCGATCGCCCGACGGCCCTGGTCGGGGTGCTCGAAGGCCGCGGCAGTGCATGGCGCCCGTAGGGGAATCCCCGGCGTCGGGCCCGGCCACCCCAGGCCGGGAGCGGTCCCACCGGGTCACGGAGGTCGGGGAGCAGGCGTCGCTCGAGAGGCCCCGGAGGCCGACGGGACCGCGGGGCAGACCAGCGGAGAGGTCCTCGGGGGGGGCGGAGCCCTCCGTTCGGCGGTCGCTGGGACCGCCGGGGGGCGTCAGCCCCGACCGCAGTTCGGCTTCTTGCCGTGGTTGGCCTTCTTCTTGGCCCGGAGCTTGCGCTTGTTGGTTCGTTTCGACACAGTTCGGAAATGCTAGTCGCTGGGCCACCGGGCCACCGAGCGGGGTCGCCCTCGACCCCGGCGGCGCCGACCGGACGGGCCGGCCGGTGAGCTGGCTGCTGCGGGAAGGCGACGTGCTGGCCACGGTCGAGGTGGCCGAGACCTTTGCCCAACGCACCCGGGGACTCCTGGGGAGGAGCGGCTACGAGGGGGCCATGATCCTGCCCCGTACCCGTTCGGTCCACACCTTCGGGATGCAGTTCGCCATCGACGTGGCCGTCTGCGACGGCGACCTCACCGTGCTCGGGATCACCACCCTGCGGCCGTACCGGATGACCCTCCCGCGGCGAGGCGGACGGTCGGTGATCGAGGCGCAGGCCGGGGCCTTCGAGCGGTGGGGCCTCCGGGTCGGGGACCACCTCGAGCTGCGCGGATGACCGCTGTCGGGGGACCCGGCCCCGGGAGGGACATCGATCCCGACATCCTCGAGGAGCTGGAGTCCTGGCCCGGGGACGAGGAGGCGAACGGGGACGACGACGGCGGTGAGGCCGGTGGTCGGATCGGGCCGGGCGGCCCGGACGCACCAGAGGAGCCGAGCCGGGCCGGAGCCGGATCTCCGGGAACCGGATCCTCAGGAGCCCTGGTGGTGGTCGGGACCCCCATCGGCAACCTGGGCGACCTCCCGCCCCGGGCCGCCGCTGCTCTCGGCACCGCCGACGTGATCTACTGCGAGGACACCCGCCACTCCCGCAAGCTGCTGACCCACGCCGGGATCACCGGGGTCCCCCTGCGGTCGCTCCACCAGCACAACGAGGACGACCGGATCGACGAGGTGGTCGGGGCGGTGCGGGAGGGCCGGACCGTGGCCCTGGTGAGTGACGCCGGTATGCCCGGCGTCTCCGATCCGGGGTCCCGGACCGTCGGCGCGGTGGCCACCGCCGGCCTCACCGTCACCGTGGTGCCCGGCCCCTCGGCCGTGCTCGCCGCGCTGGTGGGCAGCGGCCTACCCACCGACCGGTTCTCCTTCGAGGGCTTCCTGCCACGTTCGGGTCGGGACCGCCGGTCCGCCCTGGCCACCCTGGCCGCCGAACCCAGGACCACGGTGCTGTTCGAGGCGCCGGGCCGGGTGGCCACCACCTTGGCCGATCTGGCCGCGGTCTGCGGGCCGACCCGCCCGGTGGCGGTGGCCCGAGAGCTGACCAAGCTCCACGAGGAGTTCTGGCGCGGCACGCTGGCCGACGCGGTCTCCTGGGCCGGTTCGAGCGCCGGTCCGCGGCGAGGTGGTGGTGGTGGTCGGAGGAGCAGCGGCCGCCGAGGACGACGGCCCCGGCTGACGACGTGCTCCTGGCCGCCCTGGCCGAGCGCCTGGGGGCGGGCGAGCGCACCCGCGGAGCAGTCGACGAGGTGGCGGCGGCCTTCGGGGTGCCCCGGCGCCGGGTCTACGAGCTGGCCCTGGCGGCCCGAGGCGACCGAGGTGGTGACGGGGCCCACGACGGGCCAGCCGGTCCAGCCGGGACAGGGGGAACGGCCGGAACAGCGGGACCAGGGGGACCGGAATGGCGTGACGGACCGGGGGGTTGAACAGGCTGCAGGGCAGGGGTACCGACGAAGCAGGAGAGAGGACCCGCCATGTTCGGACGCACCCCGAAGGACACCACCCAGGCCCCGGGCATCGCCCCCGACGACATCCCCGAAGGACTGGACAGGGCGGCCTTTGCCGCCGGCTGCTTCTGGGGGGTGGAGGAGTTCTTCCGGGCCGTCCCCGGGGTGGTGGACACGGTCTCCGGCTACGAGGGCGGGTTCGTGGAGCACCCCGGCTACCAGCAGGTCTGTACCGGGTCCACCGGCCACGCCGAGGCCGTACTCGTTACCTTCGACCCCGAGCGGGTCTCCTTCGACGAGCTGCTGGAGGAGTTCTGGCGGCACCACGACCCGACCACCCTCGACCGGCAGGGCCCCGACCGCGGTACCCAGTACCGCTCGGCGGTGTTCGTCCACGACGAGGCGCAGGCCACGGCGGCCAGGGCCTCCCTCGACGAGTACCAGACCCGGTTCAAGCGGCCCATCGTCACCGAGGTGACCCCGGCCACCACCTTCTGGCCGGCGGAGGAGTACCACCAGCGGTTCACCGAGAGGACCGGACGCGGCGGCTGCCACGTGGCCAACTGGTAGTCACCAGCCGCGGGCGGATCAACCTTTCGGAGGTCCACCGGGCCCCACCGTGCGTCCGGTCGATCTCCCCGAGGCCGGGTCAGCGACGCAGCTCGGTGAGGGCCCGACGACGTAGGGCCGGAGCGGGAGGTCCAGCGCCTCCGTCGAGCGGGACCCAGCGGGCGGCGTCCGACGAGCCCGCCCACCTCGTCCCGGACGGTCCCGGCGAAGCCGTCCACGGCGTAGATGATCCGGAGGGTGTGCAGGCTGGCGCCGTCGGGCAGGGTGAAGACGTCGGAGAGCACCCCGAGCAGGGCCCCGGCTCGATCGTCGAGGCCGGTCTCCTCGAGGAACTCGCGGCGGAGCCCGTCGACCGGGTCCTCCCCGTGGTCGAGGCCCCCGCCGGGCAGGAACCACTGCCCGGCCACGGTCAGGTGGGGGGCGGCCCGGACCAACAGGACCCGGCCGTCGCCGTCTTCGCAGATGCCGTAGACCGCCACCCGCTGCTGGGGCCACCTCGGACCGGCGGGGCTCGTCGGCGGGCGCCGGGTCCGGGCTCGGGAGCGGTCACGGGTCGCATCCTACGATCGGGTGCGCTCGGGTCGGTGCCCGCCCACGGCCGGGTCGGCGCCCGGCC
This sequence comes from uncultured Acidimicrobiaceae bacterium, assembly GCA_963717885.1. Classification (GTDB taxonomy): domain Bacteria; phylum Actinomycetota; class Acidimicrobiia; order Acidimicrobiales; family RAAP-2; genus Bog-756. Next base: position 1,761,313 of record CAVQXB010000001.1, read on the forward strand.
CGGTGACGGCATGTGCCGGCGGGGTCGTCCCGGTCGGTACGCTACCGGGCAGTGCCCCGCTACTACATCACCACCCCGATCTACTACGTGAAGGACGCGCCCCACGTGGGCCACGCCTACACCACGGTCAACGCCGACGCCCTGGCCCGCTGGCACCGCCTGCGGGGTGACGACGTCTTCTTCCTCACCGGGACCGACGAGCACGGCCAGAAGGTGGCCCGGGCCGCCGAGGAGCAGGGGGTCACGCCCCGGCGAGTGGACCGACCAGCTGGCCCCTCGGTTCGCGGAGGCCTGGACCGAGCTCGACATCAGCAACGACGACTTCATCCGCACCACCGAGCCCCGCCACCACCGCGCCGTCCAGGAGTTCCTCGGCCGGATCCACGACAACGGCTTCATCTTCAAGGACACCTACCGGGGCCTCTACTGCGTCTCGTGCGAGCAGTACTACGCCGAGGACGAGCTGGTGGAGGGCCAGCTGTGCCCGATCCACCGCACCCCGGTGGAGCACCTCGAAGAGGAGAACTACTTCTTCCGGCTCAGCGCCTTCGAGGAACGCCTGATCGAGTGGTACGAGGCCAACCCGACGCGGTGGTGCCCGAGTCGAAGCGCAACGAGGCCCTCAGCTTCATCAAGGGGGGCCTCCGGGACATCTCCATCACCCGGACCTCCATCGACTGGGGGGTGCGGGTCCCCTGGGACGAGCGAGCACGTCTTCTACGTCTGGTACGACGCGCTGATCAACTACCTCACCGCCATCGGCTACGGCGAGGACCCCGAGCGGTTCGAGCAGTGGTGGCCGGCGGTGCACCACCTCATCGGCAAGGAGATCATCCGGTTCCACTGCGTGTGGTGGCCGGCCATGTGCATGGCCGCCGGCATCGACCCGCCGGCCCACGTGCAGGTGCACGGGTGGCTGCTGCTGGGTGGCGAGAAGATGTCCAACTCCAGCGTGAACCAGATCGCCCCGGCCGACCTCATCGCGGAGTACGGGGTGGACCCGGTCCGGTACCACCTGCTGCGGGACATCCCCCTCGGGAGCGACGGCGAGTTCTCCGCCGAGGGCATCACCGCCCGCTACAACACCGACCTGGCCAACAACCTGGGCAACCTGCTGTCCCGGGTGGCCACGGTGGTCGGCTCCAAGTGCGGCGGGGTGGGCCCGGCCCCCCGGGCCGACAGCCGGTTGGCCGGGGTGGCCGCCGCCGTGCTGGCCGAGGCCACCGAGGCGTGGGACGCGGGCCAGCCCAACCTGGCTCTCGAGGCCACCTGGCGGCTCATCCGCGAGACCAACGCCGAGCTGGAGCAGGCCGAGCCGTGGAAGGCCGACCCGGGGCCGGCGGTCGACGCCGTGCTCGGGAGCGCCCTCGAGGTGCTGCGCATCGTCTCCATCCTGATCGTCCCGGCCATGCCCGCCACCGCCGAGACCATCTGGGCCCGGATCGGACTGGAGGGGTCGCCGGCGGCGCAGCGGGCTGCCCGACGCCGCGGCCTGGGGCGGCTATCCGGGCGGTCGACCGGTGGAGAAGGGTGCACCCCTCTTCCCCCGGCGCAAGGGCTGAGCGGACGTCCGGTGCGACGACGCCGTGGTCGAGTGGTTCGACTCCCACTGCCACCTCCAGGACGAGTTCACCGAGGACGATGGCCGGTGACCGGATCGACGTACGGCCCCACGCCACCCGCCTGGCCGCCACCATGGCCCGGGCCTCGGAGGCCGGGGTGACCCGGATGGTCTGCGTGGGGACCGGAGCCGGCGTCGTCGGCCGAGGCGGTGGAGCTGGTCCGGTCGATGCGGCAGCCCGGCCTCGGCGGCGGTGGCCGAGGGGATCGAGCTGTGGGCCACCGTCGGCCTCCATCCCCACGACGCCGTGGACGGGGTGGACTCCCTGGACGGCCTCCTGGCGGCGGAGCTGGGCCCGGGCCGGGCCGCGCACCGGGTGGTCGGCCGAGGACGCCGGTGGTGGTGGGGATCGGCGAGTGCGGCCTCGACTACCACTACGACCACTCGCCCCGGCCGGTCCAGCGGGAGGCGTTCGCCCTCCAGATCGAGCTGGCCCACCGCCACGGCCTGGCCCTGGTCATCCACACCCGGGAGGCGTGGGAGGACACCTTCGACATCCTCGGTGCCGCCGGGGTGCCGGAGCGGACCATCGTCCACTGCTTCACCGGGGGGCCCGAGGAGGCCCGCCGCTGCCTCGACCTCGGGGCGTCCCTGTCCTTCAGCGGCGTGGTCACCTTCAAGAACGCCGACGACGTCCGCCAGGCGGCCGCCCTCTGCCCCTGGGACCGGCTCCTGGTGGAGACCGACTCGCCGTTCCTGGCCCCGGTGCCCCACCGGGGAACCCTCAACGAACCCTCAGGGTTCCGCTGGTCGGCGCGGCAATTGCCCAGGTCAAAGGGGTTGAGACTTTACGGGTGGCCGAGGAGAGCACCCGGAACGCCCTGGCGGCATTCCCCGGCTGAGACCCGGCCGCGGACGGGGAATTCCCGGCCCCGGGCGCCGGTCGGAAGGACCTGCTCGGGTCCCGAGGGTTTGATTCTTCGTCCCCTCCCTGTCTAACCTCGGGTCCGCGGCCGCCGTTTCAGCGGTCGTTTTGCATTGAGGTTCTCAGTGCGGTTGTCGGACGCATTGCGAGGGTCGGCCGGAGGAGCCGGCCCCAAACCACCCCGCGGAGGGGGTGGATCTGCACCCGACGGAGCTGGGTCCAGCAGTACGGGACCCCGGTCCTGAGGGTGCGGCACAACGCAGTCCCATAAGGAGAGTGGAGTCCTGAGGACGACAATCGAAAAGGGGAGCCGGCCCGGCGCCGCGCTCCTCCTCTGTGGAGCGTTGCTGTTCGTGCCGCTCCTCCTGCTCCAGAACGATTCCCGGGCGTCGGCCACTCCTCCGCAGGGGACTCCGGATCGACATCGGCCTCGGCGGCGGGTGGCGCTCGGCGCACCAGGGAGGTCGGGGTCCCGGGGGGTCGTGCCGCCCTGGAGGCTGGCGTCCCAGACCCAGTCCGCGTCGGGCTCCGGGCCGGCCTCGGGCCCGGCGGCGGCGCCGAGCACCAGCAGCACCACCGTGCCTCCGACCACGGTGCCCACCACCACCCCTCCGGTCTCGGTCCCCGAGGCCGAGGTGGTCCAGCGGTCGGTCCCGGCCCCCACCACGACCACCACCGTGCCCCCGACCACGACCACGGCGCCCGCCCTGGCCGCCACCGGGTCGGTCCACTACGGCCAGGTGACCTACTACGCCCATCCGGCGGGGACCTGTGCCAGCCCGTTCCTGCCCTTCGGCACCGTGGTCCGGGTGACCAACCCGGCCAACGGCCTGTCGGTGACCTGCCTGGTCAACGACCGTGAGGCGGACACCGCCCGGTCGATCGACCTGGCCACGGCCACCTTCGCCGAGCTGGCCCCGCTGTCCCAGGGAGTCATCGACGCCCAGCTCACCTGGTGAGTCGGCCGCCCGGGTCGCTGGGCCGACGGGCGGTGCGGGGGGAGGCCCGCGGGTAGTTGGGGAGAGTGGCCCCTGGGGATCGGTGGGAAGGTGAGACACTGACCCGGTGACCCACGGGCGAGCCGAGATCCACGAGCTGCTCCTGGCCAACGACCTGCACCCCAGCCGGGCGCTGGGCCAGAACTTCGTGGCCGACGGCAATACCGTGCGCCGGATCGTCCGGCTGGCCGGGATCACCGAGGGCCGGCGGGTGGTCGAGATCGGGGCCGGCCTCGGCTCGCTCACGCTGGCCTTGGTCGAGGCCGGTGCCGCGGTCACCGCGGTGGAGATCGACCGGTTCGTGGTCCCCGTCCTGCGGGCCCAGGTCGAGCCCCTCGGCGTGCGGGTGGTGGAGGCCGACGCCCTGACGCGTGGACTGGGCCGAGCTGCTGGGCGGGGAGCCCGCCGGCGGGAGTCCGACGGCGGCGTCCGGGCCGGCGTCGGGGGAAGGCGTCCGGGGAATCGTCCGGTGAGCCCTGGGCCCTGGTGGCCAACCTGCCCTACAACGTGGCCGTGCCCCTGGTGATCCGGGTCCTGGAGGAGGCACCCCAGGTGTCGTCCCTCCTGGTGATGGTCCAGCGGGAGGTGGGGGAGCGGCTGGCGGCCCGGCGCGGGCGACGACGCCTACGGGGCAGTGTCGGTGAAGGTGGCCTACTGGGCCACCGCCTCGGTGGTCGGACGGGTGTCGGCCTCGGTGTTCATCCCCCGGCCCCGGGTGGAGTCGGTGCTGGTCCGCCTGGACCGCCGGTCCGACCGGCCCGTCCGGGGCGAGGGTGGTGGGGACGGTCCCGGGCGCCCCGGCTACGACCGGCTGTTCTCCGTGGTGCGGGGAGGATTCGCCCACCGCCGCAAGATGCTCCGGCGCTCGCTGGAGGGCCTGGTCGAACCGGAGGCCTTCGAGGCCACCGGCATCCGACCCACCGCCCGGGCCGAGGAGCTGGGCCTGGCCGAGTGGGAGCGGCTGGCGGCCTGGCCGTCGGGGGAGCCGGCCCATCCGACCCATCCCGCCCACCCGGCCAACCGGAGCGGCCGATGAGCGGCGGGGACGTCGGTCCGGTTGACGGCGCCGGCCAAGCTCACCCTGTCCCTCCGGGTGACCGGCACTCGTCCCGACGGATTCCACCTGCTGGAAGCCGAGATGGTCACCCTGGACCTGGCCGACACCCTGGTGGTGGGCGAGGGCGACGACCTGGTCGTCGACGAGCGGTTCACCCCCGACGGTGCCGGTCCCGTCGGGGGTGAGGGTCGGTGGCGATCGGGTCAGGTGGATCCCGGACCGGACAACCTGGTGGCTCGGGCCCTACGGGCGGCGGGACGGACGGCCCGGGTGGAGCTGGTCAAGAGGATCCCGCCCGGCGCCGGTCTGGGCGGAGGGTCGGCCGATGCCGCCGCCATCCTCCGGTGGTCGGGGATCACCGACCCGGATCGGGCCGCCGACCTCGGGGCCGACGTGCCCTTCTGCCTCGCACGGGGGCCGGGCCCTGGTCCGGGGCATCGGCGAGGAGGTCGCGCCCACTTCCCTACGAGGAGCGGTCCTACACCCTCTTCCTGCTGCCGTTCGGCATGGACACCAGGGCCGTCTACGCCGCCTGGGACCGGCTGCACCCCGAGGGCCGGCTTCCGGGTCCGGAGCCGGAGGCCCGGGCGGCGCCGCCGGGTAGACGGCCGGCCCCACCGGGTGTCAACGACCTCGAGACCCCGGCCGTGAGCGTGGACCCCCGTCTGGGCCGCTGGCGGGACCATCTGGAGGGGGTGACGGGGCGGCAGCCCTGGCTGGCCGGCAGCGGATCGACCTGGTTCGTGGCAGGGGGGCCGGCCGAGCTGGGCCTCGAAGGACGCTCCGACCTTCGACTGGGTGCGGAACGGGCCCTGGTCGTCCCGGTCCGAACGGTCCCTGCCGACTGATCGGTCGACGACGGGTGGTTCGTCGGAGGGGGGCCGCCCGGCACCCTCGAGAGCGCCGGCTCGGTTCCTGGGCTTCCCTGGCGCGACCCATCCATCGGGCAGAGCAGGAGGAGCGTGGTGGGCGACCGCTCGATCAGGCGAGGCGGTCGGGGGTCGCCGGGCCTACTTGCCCGCCGCCCTCCGTTGCCAACGGGTGGCCTTCAGCATCTTCTTGTGCTTCTTCTTGCGCATGCGCTTGCGGCGCTTCTTGATCAGGGATCCCATGTCGACCGGCACCCTAGCCGACCAGGGGATTCTGCGCCATGCGCCGCTCGGGTCCCGCCTCGCGCCGACCGGGGAGGTCAGTCCCCGTCCCCGCCCGCGGAGTCGGCGGGGGCAGGGACCTCGGGGAGGCTGAAGCGGAACACCGCCCCACCGCCCTCGGCCTGGTAGACGTTGACGCTCCCGCCCTCGTCCCTGGCCACCTGGGCCACGATGGCCAGACCCAGACCGGAGCCCGGCCGGCTGCGGGCCGCCGGCGCCCGGTAGAAGCGGTCGAAGATGTGGGCGACGTCGCTCTCGTCCACCCCGGGACCGTGGTCCCGCACGATGAGGGTCCCGAGGGAGCAGGCCACCTCGACGACCCCTCCGTCCGGGCTCCACTTGAGGGCGTTGTCGAGCAGATTGTCCACCGCCCGCTCGATCCTCCCCGATGTGCCGGACACCCAGGTGGGAGCCACCTTGGCGTCGAAGGTCACGTCCCGGCTGCGTCCGTGGGTGGTGGCCACGTCGACCGCTTCGAGGACGATCAGGTCGAGGCGGACCGGACCGGAGGTGAGCTGGGGCTGGTCCCCTCGGGCCAGCTCGGCCATGTCGCCGACCAGGGCGGCCAGCTCGTCCATCTGGGTGGTCACGTCGCTGATCAGGACCTCCCGCTCGGCGGGGTCCAGCTCCTCGAGTCGGCGGGCCACCTCCATGTTGGTGCGGAGGCTGGTCAGGGGGGTCCGCATCTCGTGGGAGGCGTCCAGCACCAGTTGGCGCTGGCTCTCCCGGGAGGTGTCGAGGGCCACCAGGAGCCGGTTGAACGCACGCCGGAGCCGCCCGAGCTCGTCGGGACCGCCGGGGTCGAGCCGCTGGGAGACGTCGGTGGTCTCGGCCAACTCCTCGACCGTCTCGGTCAGGCTGTTGAGGGGGCGCAGGGCGGTCCGGCTCACGGCCAGTCCCAGGACGATGGCGATGGCCACTCCGCCGATGACGATGATCCACAGGGCGAGGGCCAGGTGGCGGAGCTCCTGGTTGACTCCGGTCAGCGGCGTGCTGATCTGGAGCGCGCCACCGTCGCCCATCTCCTCGAACACGTTGCCGTGGTATTGGAAGCCCGGCGGCAGGGCCGCCACCACCTCACGGGCATCCACCCCGCCGACCGTGGTCGACTGGTAGACGGCCGGTGCCTGCCCCCGGCTGGCGGCCACCATCCGCACGGTGTCGTTGATGGGTATGGCCGCGGTGCCATCAGCGCTGACCGTGCTCCCGTCGGGATAGACGACCTGGATGCACTCGCCGGCGGTGGTGGCACACGTGTTGAAGATGGTCTGGATGCTCGGGTTGCTGATGTACGCCTGGGCTTGACCGGAGAGCGATGCATCCGTCGCCCCGATCAACGAGTTGTAGGCCACCAGGTAGGTCGCCACCGATCCCAGCACCACCACCACGAGCACGGCCGCGGTGGTGGCCAGCACCAGGCGCCCCCGGAAGGTCATGTTCGGCCACCGGGGCTGGAGGTCACGGTCTAGCTCTCGCGAAGGACGTAGCCGACCCCGCGCGCCGTGTGGATCAGGCGGGGTTCGCCTCCGGCCTCGGTCTTGCGTCGGAGGTACCCCACGTAGACGGCCAGCGAGTTGGTGCCCGAGTCGAAGGTGTAGCCCCAGACCCGATCGAGGATGAGCTCACGGGTCAGCACCTGGCGGGGGTGGCGCAGGAGGAGCTCGAGGAGGTCGAACTCGATCCGGGTCAGGGTGAACGGGCGGTCGCCCCGGTGGGCCTCCCGGGTCACCGGGTCGAGCCGGAGGTCGGCGAAGGTCAGCTCCTCGCCGGGATCCTCGGGCCGGCGCCGGAGCAGGGCCCGCAGGCGGGCCAGTAGCTCGGCGAGGGCGAACGGCTTGACCAGGTAGTCATCGGCCCCGGCGTCCAGGCCCTGGACCCGGTCGTTGATGGCGTCCCGGGCGGTCAGCATCAGCACCGGGGTGTCGTTGTCGGCGGCCCGCAGACGGCGGCACACGTCGAGGCCGTCGACGACCGGGAGGCCGATGTCGAGGATGATCGCGTCGGGAGGGCGGACGGCCACCTCCTCCAGGGCCCGGGGCCCGTCGGAGGCCAGGGAGACCTCGTATCCCTCCAGTCGGAGGGCCCGGTTGAGGGCCCCGCTGACGGCGGGATCGTCATCCACCACGAGGACTCGCATCGGGCCGGGAGCCTATCGGGGTCCTGGCAGTTTGCCGTGGCACGATGGTCGTCCGGACCGGGTCCGCGGGCATCGTCCGCTCCGGCGGCGGTCCCCGAAGCCGGGGGGTCCGCGTGAGCAGGAGTAGCCTGGAGCGGTCGTCGGCACAGCCACGACAGCCCATTCCGAGGTAGTTCAATTGGCAGAACGCTGGCCTTTGGAGCCAGATGTTGGAGGTTCGAGCCCTCCCCTCGGAGCCCCTCCGTCCCCCTGCTGAGGTGCTTGGATAGTGTCACGTGTCGTGAATCGCCCATGACCGACACCGCCGTTCCGTCACCATCGATCCCGACACGAGCGATCCGACCCGACAGCGGCGAGCGCGGCGGTCCCCATCGTCACTCACCCTCACGCACGACCAAGGGGAGCAGGGTGGCGGTCTCCGACCTCGTGGTCGGCGTGGTGCTTGCGGTGTTGTCGTGGCCGGAGTCGACCCACGACCTTCTCAATAGTCACGGTCTGTACGGTTGGCAGACCTCCATCGCCATGGCGGCTCAGAACCATCTGGAGTTCGGCACGCAGGTCATCTTCACCTACGGTCCACTGGGCTTCCTCGATGTCCCCCAACTCGACTACCGGTGGACGGCGGTGTCCGCCTTCCTCTTCGTGCTGGCGTTGTCGATCTGCATCTTCACCACGTTGACCTGGTCGCTGAGGCGAGCGGTACCGGTGGTACCGGCCGTGGTGGTGGCCTACGTCGTCGGGACGGTCGCGGTGCGCGTCCAGATGGGCCCCGAGTACGTGCTGGCGCTGGTGCTCGTCGCCTGCGTGGCCCTGTTGATCAGGTCGGTCGACGAACCTCCCCCCCGTGGATCTGGGTCGGACTGGGGGTGGTGCTCGCCATCTTCACCCTGGTGAAGGTGAGTTTCTTCGTCGGCATCCTCGCCGTCCTGGCCGTGACGGTGGCTTGCCTGGAGGGTGGTCGGTTGCGGGCCGCCACCGCGACGGCCGTCGGAGCGGCGTCGGCCTTCTGTCTGTGCTGGTTCGGAACCGGAAACGGCTTGGGGAACCTCGTTCCCTTCGCCAGGAGTTCGGCGGCCATCATCGGCGGCTATTCGGCGGCCATGTCCGCCGAGGATCCCAGCCGGGGCAGCAGCTACTGGTACGGCTTGGTCGTCGTGGTGGTGATCGCCGTGTTCGTAGTCGCCGCCGTCGGTGGCCTCCCGCGCCGGCAGAAGATCGGGATCGGACTTGTCACCGCGCTGACCCTCTGGCTGCTCTTCAAAGAGGGATTTGTCCGCCACGATGGTCATGACCTCATCTTCTTCAGCGCCGCGCCGCTGATCCTGATGGCGTTCGTCCCCCGCCTGCGACCGTGGACCGTCGTGCCGGGCGCACTCCTCCTCACCGTCATCACCGTCCTGGTGGCCAGCGGCTCCCCCTCACTGGTCGCCCGACCCGATGGCTCGATCCGGAACTTCTCCGAGGAGGTGGCCACCCTCGGGTCTCCCGGGCGGACCAGCGCGTTCATCCAGCGCAACCGCCGATTGCTGAGGGCCGCCTACGCCATTCCCGAAGGGATGCTGGACAAGGTGAAGGGCCACACCGTCGACGTGTCGCCCTGGGAGGAGACGGTGGCGTGGGCCTATCCACAGGTGCAGTTCGATCCCCTTCCGGTGATCGCGGACTACAGCGCTTATACGCCATCGCTCGACCAGGCCGACACCGACTTCCTACGCGGTCCCCACGCACCCCGGTTCATCCTGAGACAGAACCAGTCGATCGACGGACGCAATCCGGCCTTCGAGCCGCCCGCGACCCAGCTGGCCATCGAGTGCCGGTACCGACAGGTGGAGCACCAAGGGTGGACATGGCAGCTCCTCGAGCGGGGTGCCGATCGATGCGGGGCGCCCCGGTACCTCGGGAGCGTCACCACCCGGTCACGTCAGTGGGTCCGGGTTCCGACCGCACCACCCGGTGACCTGGTTGCCGCCAGGTTCCAATTCTCGCTCGGGGCGGCCTGGACCCTCGAATCGACCTTGTTCAAGCCGCCCAACGTGTTCATGGAGTGTGTCGACTACGACGGCACCCAGGACTGGCGCTTCGTGGCGGCCACGGGGCCCGACCTGCACGTGATTCGGGTCTCACCGACCCTCGGCTACAACGCCGGATTCGAGCAAGCGTCCCTGACCCGGTTCCGGTTCTTGATCGCCGGGCAGGACCCGGAGGTCAAGGTCACCTTCTACGCCATCCAACGGCGGCCGATGGCATCCGGCGGCGGCACGGTGAGTCGGACGCCGGTGGCCAGCGCAACGAGCCCGGCCGTTGCCGCGCGTGGCGGGCACGGTTGATCTGACCGCACCCGACCCGTTCTCTCCGGGCGAGGTGGGTCGGCGTCCTGACCGCCCTCACCCCGGCGTCGCCGACGACGGGAGCCGCGGCGAGGTCGGGCCGGTCACCGTCACCGTTCTCCCCCGGTGAGCCAAGGCCGTGACGACCCCGGGGTGAGGGCGCGGCCGGGCGAACGCTCAGGCCGACGCCTTGCGGGCCCGGCTGCGCTGGCGCCCGCGTGTGGCCTGATCCAGGATCACCTTGCGCAGGCGCACCGACTCCGGGGTGACCTCCACGCACTCGTCGTCGGAGATGAACTCGAGGGCCTGCTCGAGGGAGAGGAGCAGCGGGGGGGTCAGCCGGATGGCCTCGTCGGCGGACGCCGATCGGATGTTGGTCTGCTTCTTCTCCTTGGTCGGGTTGACGTCCATCTCCTCGTCACGGGCGTTCTCCCCGACCACCATCCCCTCGTAGACCTCGGTGCCCGGGCCCACCAGCAGGATGCCCCGTTCCTGGAGGCTCATCAGGGTGTACCCCGTGGTCAGACCGCGACGGTCGGCCACCATGGAGCCGTTGCGCTTGGTCTTGAGCTCCCCGTGCCACGGCTCCCAGCCGTCGAAGACGTGGTGGAGCATGCCCGTGCCCCTGGTCTCGGTCATGAACTCGGTGCGGAATCCGACCAGCCCCCGGGCCGGCACCCGGTAGTCCATGCGCACCCACCCGGTGCCGTGGTTGACCATCTCGATCAGGGTCCCCTTGCGCAGGGCCATCAGCTGGGTGACCACCCCCAGATACTCGTCGGGGACGTCGATGGCCACCCGCTCCATGGGCTCGTGGAGCTTCCCGTCGATCTCCCGGGTCACCACCTGGGGTTTGCCCACGGTCAGCTCGAAGCCCTCCCGGCGCATGGTCTCGACCAGCACGGCCAGCTGGAGCTCGCCCCGGCCCTGGACCTCCCAGGTGTCCGGCCGCTCGGTGGGGAGCACCCGGAGGGACACGTTGCCCACCAGCTCGGCTTCGAGGCGGTTGAGGATCTGGCGGGCGGTGACCTTGGAGCCGTCGGACCCGGCCAGTGGGGAGGTGTTGATCCCGATGGTCATGGCCAGGCTGGGCTCGTCCACGGTGATCACCGGCAGCGGCCGGGGGTCGTCGGGATCGGCCAGGGTCTCCCCGATGGTGATCTCGGCCATGCCGGCCACCGCGGCGATCTCGCCGGGACCGGCCTCGGCGGCGTCGACCCGGTCGAGGGCGTCGGTGACGTAGAGCTCGGTGATCCTGGTGCGCTCGATGGTCCCGTCGATCTTGCACCAGGCCACGGTGGATCCCTTGCGCAGGGTGCCGTTGTGGACCCGGCAGATGGCCAGGCGACCGAGATAGGGGGAGGCGTCGAGATTGGACACGATGGCCTGCAGCGGCGCGTCGGGGTCGAAGTGGGGCGGAGGGATCCGCTCCACGATGGCGGCGAAGAGGGGTTCGAGATCGGTGCCCTCCACCCCCTGCTGGGTGGCGGCCCATCCGGCCCGGGCGTTGGAGAACAGGATGGGGAAGTCGATCTGGTGCTCGTCGGCGTCGAGGTCGAGGAACAGCTCCTCCACCTCGTGGACGACCTCGTCGATGCGGGCGTCGGCCCGGTCCACCTTGTTGATCACCAGCACCACCGGGAGCCGGGCCTCCAGGGCCTTGCGGAGCACGAACCGGGTCTGGGGCAGGGGCCCCTCGGAGGCGTCCACCAGCAGCAGCACCCCGTCGACCATGGTCAGGCCCCGCTCCACCTCCCCGCCGAAGTCGGCGTGTCCGGGGGTGTCGATGATGTTGATCTTGACCCCGTTGTGGAGCACGGCCGTGTTCTTGGCCAGGATGGTGATGCCCTTCTCCCGCTCCAGGTCGCCCGAGTCCATGACCCGCTCGTTGACCGACTGGTTGTCCCGGAACGCCCCCGACTGCCACAGCATGGCGTCCACCAGGGTGGTCTTGCCGTGGTCGACGTGGGCCACGATGGCCACGTTGCGGATGTCGTCTCGGGTCTGCAGCGGCATAAGAGCTGAAGGCTACCCGCCGTCACGACCGGCCCGACCGCACGGGTGACCCTGTCGGTCCGGTCCCCATCGCCGCCACGGCGGAGGGCCCGCAGGTCAGGAGGCGATGGTGCAGGCGCCGGTGCCGGCCGCCGTCGACCCGGCGATGGGCCAGGTCGGCTGGGTGGTCGACCGGAGTGCCCTGGGCCGGAGGGCAGCTCGGCTGGCTGCCGATGTAGCTCTCGGCCGAGGAGTCGAGGGCCCACGACGGGGTACCCGGGGTCAGGTAGTAGGGGGGGCCGTAGAGCGCCAGGCGGGGGTCCCACAGGTAGTACTTGAGATAGCCGGTGGAGCCGCACCCGCCCCCGAAGGTGCCCACCGGGCCCCGGGCGTCCTGTTGGATGGACCCGTAGATGTTGAGTTCCCCCTCGTTGCCGCAGGTGTCGTAGTTGTTGACCACGAACGACTGGTTGAGGGCCAGGATGGTGGCATCGATGGTGAGACCCTGGCTCTGGCCGCCGTGGGCCCCGGTGGTGGTGGCCGGATCGCACAGCGGTGGGGCGAGGGCACCGTTGCTACCGCAGTCGGGGAGCGGCGTACCCCGAACGTTGGCGGGGGCACTGTTGTTGTAGATGGGCCGGTTGACCTCGACGTAGTTGTTGGCGATGAGGCCCAGCGTGTCGTTGGGCGCTCCGTTCACAGCGTTGTTGTAGCCGCAGATGCTCTCGGAGGGATTGGCCTGCCAGCTGCAGTCGTTGTAGCTGAGCGGCCCGTCGACGATGACGTCGTTGGCGGCGGCCACCGTCAGGTGCCCCGACAACGAGCCGTTGACGAAGGCGTCCGCCTCGGTGTCCGGTGATCCGCTCGACCCGTAGTAGCAGTTCGAGCAGTTGCTCTGGATCTGGGACACGCCACCGGTGTTGGTGTCGAAGGGATTGGCGCCGGCGTGGCCGGTTCCGGCCCCGATGACGTAGATGACCCCGTTGGTCGGGAGGGGCTGGGGACCCTGAGCCGAGCTGGTCGGGCAGTTCTGGTCACCGATCGACGAGTTGTTCTCGGTGTCCATGCCGGGATAGCCGGCGGTGTCCCGGCTGTTGACGGTCATCTGGCCCACGCCGGTGTTGCTCACCGACAGTGTGATGGTGGTGGGCCCCTCGTAGTAGCAGCCGCCCTGCTGGGCGGTGGCCGCCAGCTTCGAGTTGTCGGTGGGCAGTGGCTCCACCGGGTGGTTGAAGGCACTTCCGGCGTGGGTGTAGGTGATCGACGTGGCCAGCGACGTGCACGCAGGCGTGTCGTCCTGGTTGGCGCCGTCGTCGACGAACAGGCAGTGGGGATCGGCGGTGTTCACCGTGCCGGTGAAGGTCGGATTGCCGCTGACGTAGAGCGAGTCGTTGGAGTAGACCGGGCCGTACAGGGCGTCGCCACTGATGAAGACCACGTCCTGGCAGGGCGTGCTTCCCACCGTGCCGTTGCCGTTGATGTTGCGGCCCTGGTTGTAGAAGTAGTCGCAGTTGGCGGCCGACCCCTGGGGGAATTCGGAGGATTCGTAGTTCGACCACCACACCCCGTTCAGGAAGCCGTTCTGGGGGGTGAACTTGGCGATCGTGGAGTAGTAGACGTCCTTGCCCGGGAATCCTGCTGCTCCGACCACCTGCACCTCGAGGTAGGTGATGGCCTTGGTGGTGGGATCGATGACCTGCTGGGGGTTGTCGAACTTGTAGTACTCGGGGATGATGCCGTTTCCGACGTCGGTACCCGGTACCACACTCCAGGTCTGGTAGCTGAGTCCGGCGCACTGCGGGTTGCCGGTGACCGGCGGTCCGACCGAGTAGTTGGAGGACGAGTTGCAGGCGGCCAGGTAGGGATTGGCGTTGATGGCGTTCTGATAGGCGTTGAGGCCCGAAGCCAGGGCCCGGTAGGCGTAGCGCTGGACGGAGGCCTGGGTGAGGATGGGGGCGTTGTTGACGATCGAGTTGATCATGGCGCCGCCGAAGATGGTGAGCATGACGGTGAGGGCCACGACCACGACGAGCGCGGCCTGGCCGGTGTCGGCCGGGGAGCGCCGTTCACGGAGGTACTTGTTCCCGGTTGTGCTGCTGGAGCCAGTGCGTGTGGACATGGGTGACCTAACCGACCAGAGGGCTGAAGAGATAGGACGAGGACGAGAGGCGGTAGACGAGGAAGGCGTTCTCCTGGACGGGCGTGCCGGGTACGTCGACCTGCAGGTCGACACCGACGCTCTGGATCATGTCGGGCGGGCAGTTGGAGCTGCTCGGGTTGCCGTTGGTCAAGGTGGGCGCGGCACAGGAGTTGAAGGTGGGCAGGATGCCCGTCATGGCGTTCGGGGTCCCTCCGGCCCCGGCCACGTAGGTCTGCGAGTAGGGATCGAGCGTGTTGTAGGTGAAGATCGTCGGGGGCGTGGCGTTGGTGAGGTAGGTGGACCCGTTCACGACCCCGTTGATGTCGACCAGGATCTTGCCGGTCGTCGACCAGGTGCAGGTGTTGGTGGAGATGACCGTGAAGGGACAGATCGGGGTGGCACTGGTGCACCCGGCCAGGACGTTGTTGGCCGCCGGATTCGGGCAGGCCGGGTACTGGGTCACGGTGAAGGTCGACGAGTAGAACTTGCAGGACGCGCACTTGACCGGGGTCGAGTTGGCCATCACGATCTTGGCCGGTCCGTTGGAGTCGCCGATATTGGCGTAGAAGGTGGTGCTGTAGGTGCCCACGCTTCCGGTGAGGTAGGGCGGACACGGGATGCCGGCACCCGAGCAGCTGTTGGCCACGTTGGGGGCCGGCTCGACCTCGCTCCGGATGAGGCGCTGGATGATGATCGAGCTCGGGAGGAGCTGGTCGGTGGCCTGGTAGGACGAGATCACGTTGGTGCCTGCGTTCACGTAGACGGTGAGCGTGGTGCCGGCGATGGTCAGGAGCAGGATGAGACAGGCGAAGGCCACCAGCAGCTCGACCAGGGACAACCCCTCATCGCCGAAGTCGTCGTGGCGGACCCGTCGTTCGTGGGCCGATCGGACCAATCGGTGGAGCCTCGACTCAGGGGCCACCCCCGGCGGGACGACCGGACCGACAGATCGGGCGAAGGGGGCCGGCCTCACGTGACACTCACTTGGACCGGGTTGGGGAAGAGTGTGGTGGTGCCGTTGGCCACGACCGAGCTCCCGCCGACGGTGATCGGGATGGAGACCGACGGGCTGGCGCCGGTGACCTTCAAGGTGTAGCTGCCGTAGGGGACCTCGGTCCGGCTCAGGCCGTCGGGTCCGGCCGACTGCAGCGTGTAGACCGCCCCCGTGCAGCCACCCGACGAGGCGGTGAGCTGGAAGGTGGCCCCGGCGTAGGGCAGTCCGATCGAGGAGCCGCTCAGGTGGAGGGCCTCGACGGTGAGGAGGCCGAGAGGGACCACGACCGGCGGGGTCAGGGTGCCCTGACCGGGCACCGTGGCGGCCTGGTTGAGGTTGAAGCTGCCGGCACCGAGTTCGGTGGCGGAGCAACCGGCGATGACCCCGTAGCCGCTCGGGAAGGGAAACAGGTCGGGAAGCTGGGTGACGTTGGCCGCCGACCCCGCCGTGACCACGTTGGCCCAGGTGGACGGGAGGAGCGCGGTGTTGTTGATGGCCACCGGTACCCCTTGGACGGCGAGGCCGGTGAGACCGGCGGGGGTCTGATCGGACCACGCACCGGTCAGGCCGGTGCTCGAGGTGAGCTCCATGGCACTGGACTCGTTGGCCCCGACGGCCGAGCAGTAGGTCGGGACGCCCGAGGTGGTGCAGTCGACGTCGCTCAGATAGAGGGCCGGGTTGGCCTGGGGCAGTGCCACCGAGCTCCAGTTGGCGGTGGCGACTCCTCCGCTGCTGCCGAAGAGGAAGGCCGAGGGCTGCAAGGTGCTGTTCGATCCGACCGCGGTGACGGCACAGGACGTCCCCGACCAGCAGGTGAGCTGGCCCAGCTGGGAGAGAGTGTTGCCGGCCCCGAGCGATGGCACCACGACGTTCGTCCAGGTGTCAGGAGTAGCCGTGCCGGTCATGGCACCGGTCTCGATGGCAGGTGCCGTGGCGGTCGAACCGGTGAGCACGCATACCGTCGTGGTCGGACAGGCCACCTGGGAGACCGAGGTGAGGGCCCCGTTCGAACCCGCGGCCGGAAGGGTGTCGTTGGCGAACGTCGCCGACGGCGTGAGCGCCCCGTACATGAGTAGGGGCGCCGAAGCGCCGGCCCCGATCTTGCCGATGCCGCTCAGCACGCACTCGCCCGTCGGCTGCGGCAGGCAGGTGAGCGTGCCGAGCGATGTCACCGTGGTGAAGGCGGGGAACGAGTCCGCCGTCCAGGTCAGGGCGGAGGTGCCCAGGCCGGTGGCGGCGGCGCCGGAGATGACGATCGGGCCCGTCGCACCGGCACCCACCTTGCCCACCCCGATGGCCATGCAGGAGTTGTCCGACGGGCAGGCCAACGTGGAGAGGGAGGTGAGGGTGATCCCCGAGGCGGTCCCGACCGACCAGGTCCCGCCGAAGCCGCCGGAGACCACGACCGGGGTGCCGTTGGCGGGGGTGCTACTGGTCCCGAGGGCCGCGCACCCGGTTCCCGAGGGGGAGCAGACCAGCGAGGTGAGCCCGGTGATGTTGGCCGGAATGGTCACCGCGGACCAGGAGTCGACCCCGGCGGTGATGGTGTCGGACAGCACGGCGGCTCCGGTCGCCGTCGTTCCGATGGCCACGCAGTTGAGTGCCGACGGACAGGCGACCTGGGTGAGCGAGGTGATGCCGGTCAGCGTGGCCGCCGAAGCGTTGGTGTTGGCCACCGACGGTGTGGCCGGGTTGGCGTCCAGGATGACGGGCGTGCTGACGCCCCCGGTCAACTTGTACCCGACGCCAACGCACTCGACGGTGCCGGCGCAGGCGATGGACGAGATCCGGGTGGCCGCGGTGGGAAGGGTGACGCTCGACCAGGTGGCATGGTTCGACCAGGTGAGCACGGCTGAGCCGGCGCTGTTCTGACCGCTGGAGATGCAGGTGATCTGCCCGACCCCGGGGCAGGCCACCCCGTCCTCGACCGCCGTGGACGAGGGATACGAGAGGTTCACCACGCTGCCCTGGTCGTAGGCGGGGAAGTTGGTGGCCGAGAGCTTGGTGATGGCTCCGACGTTGACGGTCAACCCGGTCTGCTGCTCCGACTGGGGCTGCTGGAGGACGTGGTTGGTGACGGTGCCGGCCGTGTTGGCCACGAAGGAGGGGCTCCCGTAGGTGGACCCCGACGGCACCCCGCTGGAAGCGTTGCCCACGGAGACCGTGTACGTGGATCCGCCGGAGGTGGGGAGCACCTGGGCGAAGGCGCAGCCGTAGCTGTCCGGGTAGATGGTGAGATTCTGCAGCCCGGCACCGACGCCGGTGATGGTCACCGGGGGCGCCTGGACTCGCTCACTCCACGGGTTGCCCTGGCTGTCGTTGGCCGTGGTGTCCCCGGCCATCTGCAGGGCGATGAATCCCAGGGTCTGGATGCCCGAAGGGGGATAGTTGAGGATGATGCTGTCCTGGACGACGTTGACGTCGGAGTTGGGGCCCCAGGAGACGTTGACCCGTAGCCTGAGCAGCTGGGGGGTGCCGGAGGTGCAGAGGTTGGGCTTGGTTCCGTTCCCGGCGTTCTGCACCGTGGTCCACTCGTACTCGGCGCTGAGGGCGTAGGCGGTCCCGCCCCGGGTCTCCGAGACCGTGGGCTGGGTCACCGGGCAGCCGCCGTTCACAATGGTGCCCGTACCCGAGTTGATGGGGATGGTCAACGTGGTGCCCGTCATGGCGGTGTAGGTCACCAACTGCAGCCCGGTGGTGGTGGCGATGAGCGCCTGGGACGGCGCGGCGGCGAACCCGGAGGTGGAGGCCACGTTGATCACGGTCTGGCTGGCCAGCACGGCGCCGATCGAGCTGCCGGTGGGTGTCGTCGTGGGGGCGTTGACCCCGGTGGGAACGGTGGTGTGGTCCACGTTGACCTCCCCGTAGCAGTTCACCGGGGGGGTGGTGTTGGAGAGGATCTCGGTCCACTTCTCGGCGATGGACAGGGCGGTCTGCTGGTTCTTGCTCTGGCCCGCGTCGATGATCGACGTCGTGAAGAGGTAGGACAGCGGGATGAGGGCGATCATCAGGACGACGAAAGCCACCAGCACCTCGATCAGGGTGACGCCCTCGTCGCCGCGTCGGTGCGCAGGCCGGTCGCGCTTGCTGCCTGGTGAAGCCTCCCGAACGCTCCCACAGGCCTTAGTTGTCGGCCGATCGGGCCGCGTTCTATAGCGAAACCGTCGAGTGCGGCTGCCGCCGGGCACGCCGAGGTGCCCGGTCGATCGATGCGTGAGTGACTGCCCCTGCCCAGGTGTCGGTTTCATAACGCTGAGTGGCAGGATATTTCTCGCCCGGCGCCGTTCCTAGACGTGATTCCACCTGGACCAGCACCTATGGAAGGGTGTCGCGTCCCAGGTCAGCGCCAGATTGCGACGAATTCCGCCCACCCAGCGTGGTCGAAATGCCAGGGGTCGGGATCGCCCCGGCGCCGGGGTGCTCCGCCCCGCTCCCGGGCTCCGCGGCTCAGTAGGAGCGGGGCAGCCCCAGGGAGTGCTGGGCCACGAAGTTGAGGATCATCTCGCGGCTCACCGGGGCGATCCGGAGGAGCCGGGCCATTCCCCACAGGTCGGCCAGGCCGTACTCGGAGGCCATCCCGTTGCCCCCGTGGGTCTGGATGGCCTGGTCCAGGGCCCCGAGCGTGGCCTCGGCGGCCGAGTACTTGGCCATGTTGGCCGCCTCGCCGGCCTCGGGGGTGTCACCGGCGTGGTCGCACAGCCAGGCGGCCTTCTCGGTCATCAATCGGGCCAGCTCGACCTCGATCTTGGCCTTGGCCAGCGGGTGGGCGATGCCCTGGTGTCGGCCGATGGGGGTGCCCCACACCTCCCGGTCCTTGGCGTACTCGGCGGCCTTCCCCAGGGCGTAGCGGGCGATGCCGTTGGCGGTGGCCGCGGACAGGATGCGCTCCGGATTGAGGCCGAAGAACACCTGGCGCAGGCCCTCACCCTCGGCGCCGATGAGCCGGTCCGCCTCGACCTGCACGTTGTCGAAGAACAGCGTGTACTGCTTCTCCGGCGCGGTGATCTCCACCGGCAGGACCTGCTTGTCCAGTCCCGGGGTGTCGGTGTCCACCACGAAGAGGGAGAGCCGACCCCGGCCGGTGTCGGGGTCGACACCCGACCGGGTCACCACCAGGATCGCCTGACACTCGTCGACCCCGGAGATGTAGTACTTCGACCCGTTGAGCCGGTAGAGGTCGCCGTCCTTGGTGGCGGTCAGGGACAGGTTGTGGGAGTTGGAACCGGCATCGGGCTCGGTGATGGCGAAGGCCATCTTCAGCCGGCCGGTGGCGAATCCGGGCAGCCAGCGCTGTTTTTGGGCCTCGGTGCCGAACTTGGCGATGATGGTGGCGCAGATGGCCGGCGAGACCACGATGACCAGCAGCGGGCACCCGGCCGCGGCCAGCTCCTCCTGCACGGCGGCCAGCTCGGTGATGCCCCCACCTCCGCCGCCGTACTCCTCGGGCACGTTGACCCCGAGGAAGCCCGGCCCGGCCACCGCGTCCCACAGCTCCTCAGTGCGCTCGTCGGCGTGGGCCTTCTTCACGTAGTAGTCGTGGCCGAACTTGGAGGCGATGGCGGCGACCGCCTCCCGCAGCATCTGTTGCTCGTCGGACTGGATGAAGTCCATGGTGTGCCTCCTCGGTGTGGCTCGGCCGGGTGATCCCCCGGTGGTGCGGTGGTGCGGGTGGGGCGGTGGTGCGGTGGGGCGAAGACGGTGCGTGGTACGGCTCGACTCAGTCCTGGTCGGCCACGAGGGCGACCGGGATGTCCACCGTCCGGGAACGCACGTACTCGCCCAGGCCCTTGGCCTGTGGATCGGGTCTGGTGGACGAGGCTACGCCCTCACCGAGCAGACCCACCACCACGAAGTTGAGGGCGTACAGGTTGGGGAAGGCGTACCGCCGTACTTCGAGCCGATCCGCCTCGGGCAGGAGCTCCCGGAACCGGTCGACGGTCAGGTAGGCGTCCAGCCAGGACCAGGCGGTCTCCGAGCGGGCCCACAGCCCGACGTTGGCGTTTCCGCCCTTGTCCCCGGAGCGGGCTCCGATCAGGGTCCCGAGGGGTAGGCGCCGGGTGGGGCCGTGGCCCGGTCCACCGACCGGGGCACGGCCCGGGGCCGGCGGCGGACCGACGGTCGTCGGCCCCTCGGCCTCGAGGTAGGCGTGATGGGGCACCGGCACCCGGCGGCCGTCGGCATGGACGGTCTCGGGGACCACCAGGCCGGCGGGGACCAACGCCGGCCAGAAGACCCCGTAGACGGTGCCGGATCCGGGCGGGGCGGTGAGGTGCAGGCCCGGGTAGCCGGCCAGGGCCAGCTCCGTGGCGGCACTGGAGAAGCCCCGACCCACCCGCTCGGCCTCGGGGTCCTTCACCGTGACCCGCAGCTGGGCGGTGGCCTCCACGTTGGTCGGGGCGTCGGACTTGTCCGAACGGATGAGCTGGGCGTCGAACTCGGCGAAGCGGTCGAACGACCCCGGACCGCCCAGGGCCTGCTCCAACGAGCGCAGGGTGACGGCGGCCTTCTCCTCGATGTCCAGGCCGGTCAGCACGAAGGTCATCGGTGTTCCGCCATCCGGCCAAGCAGGTTGAGGGAGACCTTGACCTCGGGCGGGGCCGGGAGGCCCCGGGTCCCGGAGATGCGCACCCGGTCGGGGCCCTGCTGGTCGACGACGACGGTGTCGAAGCGGGCTACCACATCGGTGTTGGGGTACTCCTGCCCGCCGATCTCGTAGAGCAGCTGGGCGGTCACCGTGCCGACCGACACCTCGCCTCCGGTGCCCTCGTGCTTGGTGATCACCGAGGACCCGTCCTCCGCCACCTCGGCGATGGGGAAGCCCGGGTAGTCCACCCCGTCCACCTCGGTGAAGAAGGCGTAGTTGCCCCCGGTGGCCTGGGGTCCGCACTCGATCACGTGTCCGGCCACCACCGCCCCGGCCAACCGGTCCCACTCGGTCGGGCCCCAGCCGTGGTGCCAGGCGGCCGGCCCCACCACCAGCGAGGCGTCGGTGATCCGCGGGCACACCACCACGTCGGCCCCACCGTTCAGGGCCTCCACGATGGGCCACCCCCCGAGGTAGGCGTTGGCCGAGATGACCTGGCCCGAGGCGTCGGCCAGGGGCCGGCCGGTGTCGAGGTGGGCCAGCGGGTGGCCGTCCCGGGCCAGCTCCGGGAGCCGGGAGAACAGGTCGTCGCCCTCGACGTAGGCCACGTGCGCCGACAGGCCCAGCCGTTCGGCCAGGGCCCTTCACCTGCTCGGCCAGCCCGGAGGGATTCAGGCCCCCGGCGTTGGTCACCACCTTGATGCCCCGGTCGATGCAGGTGCCCAGGACCTCTTCCATCTGGGTCAGGAAGGTGTGGGCCCACCCCCGGCCCGGGTCCCGTTGCCGGCCCTTCCACAGGATGAGCATGGTCAGCTCGGCCAACCAGTCCCCGGTCAGCACGTCGATGGGACCGCCCTCCACCATCTCGCGGGCCGCCGAGAGCCGGTCGCCGTAGAAGCCCGAACAGTTGGCGACGCGCAAGGGGGCGGCCATCAGCCGACCCCGTGGGACGGCCCGCTCTGGCCGGCGGGTCCGAGCTGACCGTCGGGCCGGCCCGGACCGTTCTGATCGGGCTCGAGGTCGTCGGCCTCCACCACCACCAGCACCCGGCCCGTCTCCACCTGGTCGCCCTCGGCCACCGTGACCTCGGTCACCGTACCGGCCGAGGTGGCCTGCACGGCGTGCTCCATCTTCATGGCCTCGAGCACCACCACCAGTTGGCCGGCGGCGACCACCTCGCCCTCCGACACCGCCACCCGCACCACGCTCCCGGGCATGGGGGCCAGAGCCGAGCCGGCCGCGGCAGCGGTCGGCGGCCACCGGGAACCGGTCTTCCTCGACCAGGGCCGAACCGCCGTCGGGACCGTCCACGTAGGCCACCGGCCCGACCTGGTCGACCTGGTAGCGACGGGTCACCCCCTCGGTGGTGAGGACCACCGTGTCCGCCGAGGCCGCCGCGTGGTCGACCTCCCATGGCTCGCCGTCCACGCTGACGTCGACCAGGTCCGATCCGTTGCGGTCGAACCGGTAGCCCACGGCGACGACCTCGTCGCCGTGTCGGTACACCACCTCCTGGCGGGCCGAGGCGTTGTTGCGGAACCCCGACGGGATGGTGGCCTGCACGCCGGCCTCGGCCCGTCGCCGGGCCTGCCCGGCCAAGGCGGCGACCAGAGCATGCCTGCGCACCCCCTCCGGCGTGGTCAGGGGGGTGGCCAGGACCTTGAGGCCGTGGCGGTCGAGGAACCCGGTGTCGGTCTGGCCGGCCAGGAAGGCGGGGTGACGGAGCGTGCGGGCGAGGAGGTCCCGGTTGGTGGTGACCCCGTGGATGCGGGCCCGGGCCAGCGTGGCGGCCAGGGAGGCGGCCGCCTCGGAGCGGGAGGGGGCGTGCACGATGACCTTGGCCAGCATGGGGTCGTAGTGGGGACTGACCACGCTGCCCGATTCCACCCCGCTGTCCACCCGGACCACGCTGTCGAGCTGCATGGTGGTGTCGATGGGCACCGAGGCGTCCAGCTGGTCCAGGACCGAGCCGCCCACCTCGAAGCGGTGGAGGGTTCCCGTGGAGGGAAGCCACCCCTGGGCCGGGTCCTCGGCGTAGAGGCGGGCCTCGATGGCGTGCCCCTGCGGACCGTCCTCCACCGCGTCGTACACCTCGGGGGGCAGGGGGGCGCCCCCGGCGATCAGCAGCTGGAGGCGGACCAGGTCGAGGCCGGTCACGGCCTCGGTCACCGGGTGCTCCACCTGCAGTCGGGTGTTCATCTCGAGGAAGTACGGGTCGCCCCGCCCGTCGAGGACGAACTCCACCGTGCCGGCGTTGACATAGCCCACGGCCTCGGCGGCGGCCACGGCCGCGTCCGCCAGACGGGCCCGCAGCGCCGGGGTCACCGCCGGGAGACGGCGCTTCCTCGATGATCTTCTGGTGCCGGCGCTGGATGCTGCACTCCCGTTCGAACAGGGCCACGGTGTGGCCGTGGGTGTCCGCCAGCACCTGGACCTCGATGTGGCGCGGGTCCCGCACGTACCGCTCGAGGAACACCGTCCCGTCGCCGAAGGCCGCCTCGGCCTCCCGGCGGGCGCTGGCCACCGCCTCCCGCAGGCTCACCGGCCCACCGACGGTGCGCATGCCCCGTCCGCCCCCGCCGGCCGACGCCTTGACCAGCAGGGGCCAGCCCAGCGCCTCCACCTCCTCGTCGCCGGGTAGCTCGTCGCCCTCGACGGTCACCGAGGGCAGCGTGGGCACCCCGGCGGCCCGCATCAGCTCCTTCGACCCCACCTTGGACCCCATGGCGTCGATGGCCGCCGGCGGCGGTCCGATCCAGTGGAATCCGGCCCCGACCACCACCCGGGCGAAGTCGCCCGACTCGGACAGGAAGCCGTAGCCGGGGTGGATGGCGTCGGCCCCGGCCCGCGAGGCGGCATCCAGGATCAGCGCCGAGCGCAGGTAGGTGTCGGCGGCCGAGTCGCCCGGGCAGCCGCACGGCCAGGTCGGCCTCCCGCACGTGGGGGCTGCCGGCGTCGGGGTCGGAGTAGACGGCCACCGTGGCCATGCCCATGGTCCGGGCGGTGCGCATGATCCGACGGGCGATCTCACCGCGGTTGGCCACCAGCAGGGTGTGGATCGGGATGGCCGCGGGGCCGGACGGGACGAGGTTGCCGGTGGGAGGACCTGCGGGCTCGGGGGCGCGCCCGGTGGGAGGGGAGGGCCGGCCGGTGGGCCGGCCGGCGGGTTGGTCTGCGGGTGCGGGGGAGGGAGGGGTCACGTCGGCCTCACATCCGGAAGACGCCGTAGCCGCGGGTGCCCGCTACGGGTTCGTTGTCGATGACCGAGAGGCAGATGCCGAGCACGGTGCGGGTGTCCCGCGGGTCGATGATGCCGTCGTCGTAGAGCCGGCCGGACAGGAAGAGCGGCAGGGACTCGGCCTCGATCTGTGCCTCCACCATCGGCCCGCATGGTGGCGTCGGCCTCCTCGTCGAAGGGCACCCCCCTCGACTCCGCCGACTGCCGGGCGACGATGGACAGCACCCCGGCCAACTGGGCCGGTCCCATCACCGCAGAGCGTGCGTTGGGCCAGGAGAAGAGGAACCGGGGGTCGTAGGCCCGCCCGCACATCCCGTAGTTGCCGGCCCCGTAGGAGGCCCCGATATTGAGGGTCAGGTGGGGGACCGACGAGTTGGACACGGCGTTGATCATCATGGCTCCGTGCTTGATGATCCCGGCCTGCTCGTACTCCTTGCCCACCATGTACCCGGTGGTGTTCTGGAGGAAGACCAGGGGCACGTCGATCTGGTTGGCCAGCTGGATGAACTGGGTGGCCTTGTGGGCCTCCTCGGAGAAGAGGACCCCCCGGTGGTTGGCCAGGACCCCCACCGGGTAGCCGTGGATGGAGGCCCACCCGGTGACCAGGCTGGTGCCGTAGAGCGGTTTGAACTCGTCGAACCTCGAGCCGTCCACCACCCGGGCCAGCACCTCGCTCGGATCGAAGGGGACCTTGGGGTCGGCCGAGGCGATGCCGAGCAGCTCGGCCGGGTCGTGGACCGGCTCGTCGGCCGGCTGGGTCGGCCCCGCGCCGAGCTTCCGGTGGTTGAGGCGGCTCACGATCTGGCGCCCCAGGCGGATGGCGTCGAGCTCGTCGGTGGCCAGGTAGTCGGCCAGGCCCGACACCCGTGCGTGCATGGACGCCCCGCCCAGCTCCTCGTCGGTCGACTCCTCGCCGGTGGCCATCTTGACCAGCGGCGGTCCGCCCAGGAAGACCTTCGAGCGCTGGTCGATCATGACGATGTAGTCGCTCATGCCCGGGACGTACGCTCCACCGGCGGTGGAGTTGCCGAAGACCAGGGCCACGGTGGGCACCGCCGCCGCCGAGCTGCGGGTCAGGTCCCGGAAGGCCCGCCCTCCGGGGATGAACAGCTCGGCCTGCGCCGGCAGGTCGGCCCCGCCCGACTCCACCAGGTTGATCACCGGCAGGCGGTTCTGCAGGGCGATGTCCGAGGCGCGGGCCCCCTTGCGGAAGGAGAACGGGTTCATGGCGCCGCCCCGGACGGTGGGGTCGTGCGCACTGATCAGGCACTCGACCCCCTCGACCACGCCGATGCCCACGATGGAGGACGCCCCCACCTGGTACTCGGTGCCCCAGGCGGCCAGGGCGCCCAGCTCGAGGAAGGCCGAGTCCCGGTCGAGGAGGAGCTCGATGCGCTCGCGGGCCAGGAGCTTCCCCCGCTCCTTGTGCCGCTGGCACGTAGCGCTCCCCGCCGCCGGCCCGGGCCGCGGCCAGCTGCTCGTCGACGGTGTCGACCGCCTCGGACAGGGCGCGGGCGTTGGCCCGGAAGGTGTCCGAGTGGGGGTCGATGGTGGTGGTGAGCACGGGCATGGTCGGGGGGCGGGGCTGGTGTTTCGCGCTGGTGTGGGGGCGGGGTTGGCGGCCGGGTCGCATCGGAGCTGCCGACGTGGGAAGAATAGGCCCATGACCTGTGCACCGCGTGACGAAGGGGGCCGACCTTCCGGGGCCATCCGAAGCGGGGCCCGGCGGTGGTGATCCGGACCTACCCCCAGGAGCCACCCGACGAGTGGGACGGCTCGGGGGACGGATTCGGAGGGGACGCAGCCGGCCTGGCCGGTACGGGCGGTCAGCGGTCGGGGCCGCCCGCCCCCGGGCGCCAGCTCTCGGCGGTGGTGCTGGCTGCCGGCGAGGGGACCCGTATGCGCTCGGCCCGGCCCAAGCCCCTCCACCGCCTGTGCGGGCGGCCCATGGTCCTCCACGTGCTCGACGCCCTGGCCCAGGTGGCGGTGACCCGGGTGGTGGTGGTGGTCGGGCACCGGGCCGAGTGGGTGACCAAGACCCTCATCGAGCACGCCCCCCCGGGAATGTCCATCGAGTTCGTGGAGCAGGTGGAGCAGCGGGGGACCGGCGACGCCATGGCGGTGGCCCTGACCGGCCTCCCCGACGACGTCGGCAGCGACGAGGGCGACGTGGTGGTGCTGCCCGGCGACACGCCCCTGCTGCGGCCGGCCACCTTGGCCGCGCTGGTCCACGAGCACCGGGCCTCGGACGCCGCCGCCACCCTGCTCACCACCGAGCTGCCCGACCCCACCGGATACGGCCGGATGGTGCGGGGACGGGACAACTCGGTGGCCCGGGTGGTCGAGCACGGCGACGCCACCGACGAGGAGCTCGAGGTGCTGCGAGGTGAACACCTCCATCTACTGCTTCCGTCGGAGCGTGCTGGCTCCGTCCCTCCGCCGGCTCAGCCCGGCCAACGCCCAGGGCGAGTACTACCTGACCGACGTGGTGGGGGTGCTCTACGAGGCGGGCCACAAGGTGGGCTCGGTGGTGGTCGAGGACACCATGGAGGTGGCCGGGGTCAACGACCGGGCCCAGTTGGCCGTGGCCGAGGCCGAGCTTCGGGACCGGATCAACGAGCGGTGGATGCGCCGGGGCGTGACCATGTGGGACCCGGAGCGGACCTACATCGACGTGGACGTGGCGCTCGAGCCCGACGTGGTGCTCCTGCCCGGGGTGATCCTGCAGGGGTCGTGCGTCATCGGGACCCACGCCGAGATCGGGCCGGAGGCCCACCTGGTGGACACCGCGGTGGGCGAAGGGGCGAGAGTGGCCTTCAGCGTGTGCCGCCGCTCGGTCATCGGTGCCGACGCCCGCATCGGGCCTTTCGCCGTGCTGGAGGAGGGGACCGAGGTGCCGGCCGGTGCGGTGGTGGGTCGGGTCGGCCTTCCCACCGGTGCCGATCCGCCGCCCGGCGGACGATCGGTGGGCAACCACGGGGATCGGGCGGAGTAGCGTCGTGGGTATGGAATTCACCCCCCGCCGCCGCCTCGAACTGGTGTCCGGGCGCTCGCACCCCGAGCTGGCTCGGGACGTCGCCGCCCAGTTGGGGGTGACGCTCGGCGAGGCGAACCTCCGGGAGTTCGCCAACGGGGAGATCCACTGCCGCTTCGACACCTCCATCCGGGGCAGCGACGTGTTCATCATCCAGACTCACTGCGGGCCGGTCAACGACTCCTTGATGGAGCATCTGATCATGATCGACGCGGCCAAGCGGGCCTCGGCCAAGCGGATCACCGCGGTCTGCCCCTACTACGGCTACTCGCGCCAGGACCGCAAGGCCTCGGGCCGTGAGCCGATCACCGCCAAGCTGGTGGCCGACATGCTCTCGGTGGCCGGGGCCGACCGGGTGGTCAGCGTCGACCTCCACTCCGGGCAGATCCAGGGCTTCTTCAACGTTCCCTTCGACCACCTGACGGCGGCCCCGGTGCTGGTCGACTACCTGCGCACCCAGCGCAACGACGACCTGGTCGTGGTGGCCCCCGACGCCGGACGGGTGAAGGTGGCCGAGCGGTTCAGCCAGCACCTCACCGCCGACCTGGCCGTGGTGCACAAGCGGCGGCTCCGCGGCGAGGCCAACCAGGTGGAGGCGCTCCACGTGGTCGGCGATGTGCAGGGCCGTCAGTGCGTGCTCATCGACGACATGATCGACACCGCCGGCACCATCGTGGCCGCCGCCGACCTGCTGGCCGAGCGGGGCGCCGCCGAGGTGTGGTGCATGGCCACCCACGCCGTGCTGTCCGATCCGGCCGTGGACCGGCTCAAGAACTCGGCCCTGACCAAGGTGGTGGTCACCGACACCCTGCCCGTCCCCCAGGACCGCCGGTTCGACAAGCTCGAGGTCCTGTCGGTGGCCAAGCTCATCTCGGACGCCATCGACGCAGTGTTCGAGGACACCTCGGTGTCGGAGATCTTCGGCGGGGAGAACCTGGCCTGACGGTGCCGGCTGGGGGGGTGGCGGCGCACGGCGACGGACGGCGGCGGACGGCTGATCCGGCTGCGGCGGGGGCGGCAGGGGCGGCCGACCCCAGAGGTCGGTCCCCGATGATCCGGTCGGTGATGTTCGATTTCGGCGGGGTGATCACGTCCAGCCCGTTCGAAGCCTTTGCCCGCTACGAGCGCCAGGCCGGGCTGCCCGACGGCTTCATCCGAGTGGTCAACTCGACCGATCCCGACACCAACGCATGGTCCCGCCTGGAGCGGGGCCAGTTGGATATGGACGGATTCGCCGTCGGCGTTCGAGGCCGAGGCGCTGGGCCCTCGGGCACCGGGTGGACGGTCGGGAGGTGCTCGGTCTGTTGGGGGGCGACATCCGTCCGGCCATGGTGGAGGCGGTGCGGCGATGTACCGAGAGGTTCCGGACGGCATGCCTGACCAACAACTTCACGTTGGAGGACGTGCCGCTCCCATCGGAGGTGGTCGCCATCTTCGAGCTGTTCGACGTGGTGGTGGAGTCGAGGGTGGTCGGGGTGCGCAAGCCGGAGCCGCGCTTCTACGAGTTGGCCTGTGAGCTGGTGGGTGCATCCCCGTCGGAGGTGGTCTACCTCGACGACCTCGGGATCAACCTGAAGCCGGCCCGGGAGATGGGCATGATCACCATCAAGGTGAGCGATCCGGCCGTGGCGCTGCGGGAGCTGTCCGAGGCCACGGGACTGGTGCTGGATGACGGGGGCCCGACGGCGCGGTGACGTCGGTCGCCGGCCCGCGGCCTCCGGCTGCGTCGGGCCTCCGGCCTCGGCCGGGGGTGCGGACGGGGCGGGTGCCGGACGGGGCCGCTCCAACGGCCGTCGCTCACCTGGATCAGGCGGTAGGAGGCTCCTCCCGACGGTTCGGCAGTCGGGAGCCGACCCGCTTCAAGTTTGCGCGCCGGCCCGCCGATAGCTCGGGGGCACCGGTATGTGCCCACGTGAAAGCTGCCCCATGACAGACAACGACACCGGAGGTACCGTTCCCGCCGATCTCGAGACCAGCGCGGCCATGCTGCGCTTCGATTTGGAGGACCTGGACGCACTACTCCGTGCCCTCGTCGAGCGCCTGTCCTCGGTGCCGGGGCTGAGGATCAAGGTCAACTATGGCAACGGACGAGTTCGGCGGTTGCTCGGGGACCTCCCCTATGTCAACGACCTTCACCGACCATCGGACCCGATTCGCCGAATGGTGGTGACGATCGGGTCCAGTGACTATTGGGTGGAGTCGACTCACGGGTCACTGACGTGCGGCGTCGACAGGTTGACGCTTCAGCGTGGTCCGGTGACCGACCCGCTCCCCTTTCCCGTTTGGGCCGATCTCCTCCTCGATGAGATCGTCAGCCAGAACCACATAAGTCATTCGTCGGCGGTCGCACTCCGCAATCTGATCGAGGGTGAACGGGCTTGACCGCCCGCCTCAGGAAGGACCACTAAGCCATGCCTCTGTTCCAAGGACACAAGGATTCGGGAATCCAGCGCCTCTTCATCGAGATGCCGGACAACGAGAAGAGCCTCATCGCCTGGAAATGGCCGGACCAGCAGATCATCCAGCACTCCCTGGTCAACGTCGACCTGGACTACGTGGCCGTGTTCACCAACCTTGGCAAGGTGATCGGCACCCTCGGGCCAGGCCGCCATCCCCTCGACGAAGGCGCTTCGCTGACCCTTGGTTGGCTCGTCGATCGACTGACGGGTGATGCGTACTATGACGCCGAGCTCTACTTCGTAACCACGCGGGATATCACCGATCAGAAATTCGGCGGCCCCGTCGACAACCTGACCGATGGCCCGACCGGGCTGGTCGTCTCGCTGCGGGTCTTCGGAGAGTTGGCGTTCCGTGTGACCGACCCCTCCGTCCTGTTGGCCAAGCTCATCGGTACCGACGGCGTGGAGGATTTCAACGGCGCCATCGCCACATGGGTCGAGGAACAGGTCCTTGCCGCCATCCGCGCCGTCCTCCCCGACCTCGTGAGCCAGCACGGTGTGCTGGCCATGGGTCAGCTCCAGGACGCCACCGGGGATGCGGCCATGGCCAAGGCGAACGAGAAGCTGGCCGCCTACGGACTGGCCGTGACGACGTTCGCCGAGCTCAACGTCAATCTTCCTGACGCTGACGCCCAGCAACTCAAGCAATTCGCGGCCGCCAAGGCCTACACGGGGGTGGCCGGATCGTTCGACAGCGCTGTGCGTGGCGAGGCCGCCCTGGAAATTGCCCAGGGCGTCTCGGACGGCAACGTCGGAGCGCAACAGGGCATCGTGGCCGGCATGATGATGGGCGTACCTGTGGCGCCCGGAGCGCCGCCTGCGAGTGGGCCGGCGGCGGTGCAGGTTCCGTCGGTCGGTGCACCCGGAGCCGGTGGGTCGGCCCATTTCTGCACTCAGTGCGGCACCGCCGTACCCACCGGGTCGCGCTTCTGTCCGAACTGTGGGGCGTCTGTGGTGGGGGTCGGCACGCCCGTCGAGTCTCCCGAATCCACGACCGGCATCGGGTACCCACTGCGTCGACCGTTCCCTCGTCCGAGGAGCCACCGCCGTCATGACCGTGTCCGATCAGGCCAAGTTGTCACCCGTTTCCGTATCCATCGACAACCCGGATGATTGGGCCGACATCGTCCAGCAGCTGTCTGCAGGTACGGGAGTGCCCAGTGGTCTCACGCCAGAGGTGCTGACGGCGACGGTGGGAAGCGCCGTTCCCATGCTCTTCGCGGCCGACGCCTCGGGCGACGATGGATCTCCTGCGGGGCACCTTTGCCGCCCCGGTGATGGCTCAATGTCAGCGCCAGTGCGGATGCCTCAACGGCGACACCCCGGACTCCGTCGTTCTGCACCTGGTCGGATCTCCGATGCAGGACGGGAAGACCGCATTGCGAGTTCATCTCCTGATCAAGACTCGCACCTCGGACGGGGGTGAGGGTGTGAACAGCCAGTTCTGGGACTTCGCCGTCGGCGCGCAAGTCACCGTGGGCCAGACCTCCTGCCCGAACTGTGGTGCGCCACTGGGCAGCGGTCAGCTCATCTGCGACCACTGCCACGCCAACGTCGGACAGGTGGTCGATGCTCCTCTGGTCGTGAGTCGGCTCGAGCTCTACTGAACATGGGGTACCAGGGCCGCTGGCAGTCCGGGTGCCGGGGCCCGTCCGTCCTACCGATTCCGTCCATGACGTACCCCTCCACTGCAGGCAGCTCGGCGGTGGAGCGGTGGCCGGAGCGCAGGTGGCTCCGGGCCTCCTCCACCCGTCGGGCGGCCAGGGCCTTGGCCGCCCCGCACAGGCGCTCCATCCGGGTGAAGAAGGTGACCAGGGTGACCGAGTCGTCCCCCGAGTACCGCTCGGCCTCGAGGGCCGCCACGAAGCGGGCCAGGACGGCCCCGGCCCCCTCGGCCTCGGCGAAGTCGGGGTCAGGGGACGGACCGCTGCGCCCACCCGTTCGGGTCCGTCCGGTCTCCGGGGCCACCAACGCCATGGGGCCAGTGGACCAGGCGGGTGTATCACCCACCCGGGACGGACCGGTGACCAGGGACGACGGGGTGCGGGGCCGGGCGGCGCCCGGGGTTCCCGAGGAACAGGTTTGGACGGCGGGGCGCGTGGATAGAGATAGAGCGTCGATCCCGGAGCTGGTTTCCGCCGGCCGGTTCCGGGATCGACCCTTCGGTGCTGCCCTGTGGCCCGACGACCGCCGGCTCGTCTAGCATGGTGGGCCGTCAGCAGCGGCTCGTGGCGCAGGTGATCAGCTGGTACCTGCGGCCTGTCCGGCTGCGTTTCGTATTCGCATCTCCCGAGGAGTTCTCCATGCCCGAAGTCACGCTCACTGCAGAAGCCGGCCGCCCGACCGGATCGAGCGCGACCCGCCGGCTGCGCTCCCAGGGGAAGATCCCCGGGGTGGTGTACGGGCACGGTTCGGATCCCATCCCGGTTGCGGTGGTGGCCCGCGAGTTCCAGGTCGCCCTGTCCGGAGAGGCCGGGCTCAACACCCTGCTCTCCCTCGAGGTGGGCAAGAACAACTTCCTGACCCTGGCCCGCGACATCCAGCACCACCCGTTCAAGAACGTGGTGACCCACGTCGACTTCCAGATCGTGCGCCGGGACGAGGTGATCTCGGCCGAGATCCCGATCAACCTGGTCGGGGAGCCCATCGAGGTCCACCACGGCGACGGAATCGTCGACCAGCAGCTGTTCACCCTGCACATCAAGGCCAAGCCGGCCGACATCCCGCCGTCGGTGGACCTGGACATCTCGGAGCTCACCATCGGCGCCTCGCTGCACGTCTCGGACCTCTCCATCCCGAGCGGCGTGGAGTTGGACACCGACGTCGAGGCCACCGTGGTGGCCGGACAGCCGCCCCGGGTGCAGACCACCGACGACGCCGAGGCCGAGGCCGCCGCCGAAGCGGCCGGAGAGGCCGCCGGCGAGGCCGGCGAGGCTCCCGACACCGGCTCCGACGACACCGAGTCCTCGGAGGGCTAGGCCCTGCTCCGCAGACGGGGGGCGCCGAGAGAGCAACGGAGGGGCACACCTGCCGACCTCTTGGTGGTGGGGCTGGGAAACCCGGGCGTCGAGTACGCCAACACCCGCCACAACGCCGGGGCCGACGTGGTGGCGGCCCTGGCCGAACGGCACGGCACCCGCCTGCGCTCCGAGAAGGGGCTGCACGCCCAGGTGGGCGAGGCCCGGATCGGGGGCCGCCGGGTCCTCCTGGCCGTTCCCACCACGTACATGAACGAGTCGGGACGATCGGTGGCCCCGCTCGTCCGCCGGGCGGGCATCGACCGGCCGGACGGCGACGGGACAGCTGAGGGTGCTCTGGCCGAACGGCTCATCGTGGTCCACGACGAGCTCGACCTCCCGAGCGGCCGGGTCAAGATCAAGGCGGGCGGGGGCAACGCCGGGAACAACGGCCTCAAGTCCATCGAGAGCCACCTCCACACCAACGGGTACCTGCGGGTGCGTGTGGGCATCGGCAAGCCCCCCGGCCGTCAAACCGGCGCCGACTACGTCCTCAGACGACCCGGTGCGGCCGAGCGGGCCGTCCTGGAGGCGGCGGTCGCGGAGGCCGCCGACGCCGTGGAGGCCATCGTCAGTGACGGGCCGGCGGCCGCCATGAGCCGGGTGAACGCCGGCGCCGCCGGCGGCCCGGGATGACCCGCACCGGACCGCCCACCGCCACGCCGACCCCGGGCACGGCGCCCGGCGCCGGCGTCGCCATCTCCGGGAGGGCCTGACCGGACCGGACCGGCCCGGCGGCTGTCCAGGGCCGCCGGGGGCCGGCCCGGGCCAGGAGCCGCTGGGCGCGGCGGCAGCGGAGGCCCCCGGGGGCCCGGTTGCTCCTGTCGGACAGGGATGGCAGCCCGAGTGTTCGGAGCAGGTGCCGACGACTGGCGACCGGGTAGGCGACGCGGCCCGCGGCAGGTGGCCCCCCGCCGCTCCTTCGCCCCCACGCCGGTACCCTGAACGGGTGAGCCTCCGCTCGCTTCCTGCCCTGTTGCGCAACGAGCCCGCGATGACGCGGGTCGTCGGCGCGTCCAACGCCACGCTGGCCGTGTCCACGCCGGCCCAGGCCTTCGTGCTGGCCGGCCTGGTCCGTCTGGGCTCGCGGCGGCCGGTCCTGGTGGTGACCCCCACCGGGGCGTCGGCCGAGCAGCTGGCCCACGACCTCGAGGCCTTCACCCCCGGGGGCGGGGCGGGGCAGGTCGAGGTCTTCCCGGCCTGGGAGACCCTCCCCTTCGAACGGGTCAGCCCCGACGTCTCGACCATGGGCCGAAGGCTGCGCCTGCTTTGGCACCTGAGCGGGGGCAGCGAGGGGGGTGGCCCGGGTCCGGCCGTCACCGAGGGACCGGACATCGTGGTGGCCCCCATCAAGGCGGTGCTGCAGCGGCTGGGCCCGTTCCGCACCGCGGCCCGGCCGGTGACCGTGGCCAAGGGCGACCGCATCGACGTGGAGGAGCTGGTCTCCGAGCTGGTGGCCAAGGGCTACCGCCGCGAGTCGATCGTCGAGCACCGCGGGGAGCTGGCGGTGCGGGGCGGGATCGTCGACGTCTTCCCTTCGACCGCCGACGAACCGGTGCGCATCGATCTGTGGGGGGACGAGGTCGAACGGCTGACCCGATTCGACGTGGCCGACCAGCGCTCCATCGAGGACGTGGGGGCGGTCGAGCTGTTCGGCTGCCGGGAGCTGGTGACCGACGAGGACATGCGGGAGCGGGCCGCCCGGCTGGTGGCCACCCAGCCGTGGGGCCGCCACCAGTGGAGCCGGCTGGCCGACGGCGAGCAGTTCGACGGCATGGAGTCGTGGCTCCCGTGGCTGATGGACTCGGAGGAGCTGGTGTGCGACCTCCTGGCCGACGACGCGCTGGTGGTCCTGGTGGAGCCGCGTCGGGTGCGGGACCGGGCCGGCGAGCTGCTGGAGGAGGAGGCGGCGCTGGCCGACGCCCTGGCCTCCACCTGGGGGCTCGAGCAGGGGGACGACGCCCCCCGGCTCCACGTTCCCTTCGACCGGTTGCTCACCGGGACCGGGGCCGGGGTGGTCTCCCTGGTGCCCACGGCCGAGAACCAGGACGTCCCCCTGGTGGAGTCCCGGGGATGGGAACCCATCCTCGGGGACGGGGCCAAGCTGGCCGCCCAGGTGGCCGGGCTGGTCGGGGACGGGTACTCCGTGGTGCTGTGCTCCTCCACGGCCGGTGGGGCCGAGCGACTCTCGGGCATCCTGGGCGGCGAGCAGCTGGTGGTCCCGGTCGTGGCCGACGGGGCGGACGGGTCGGCTCCGGCCATCGTCGACCTGACCGCACCGGGGGCCCGCATCGTGGTGGCCTCCATCGACCGGGGCTTCGTGCTGCCGGGGGCCAGGGTGGCCGTCCTGACCGAGTCGGACGTGACCGGTCGGCGCCGACCCCACCGACAGGCCCGCACCCGGGCCCGCCCGGTGGACGGGTTCTTCGACGACCTGGCCCCGGGGAGCTACGTGGTCCACCGCCAGCACGGGGTGGCTGTCTACGGGGGCATGGTGACCCGGACCATGGGCGGCGCCACGCGCGACTACCTGCTCCTCGAGTACCGGGGCGCGGACAAGCTCTATCTGCCCACCGACCAGATCGAGCTGCTCACCCCCTACGCCGGGGGCGATTCGCCCACCGTGAGCCGGCTCGGCGGCTCGGAGTGGCAGAAGGCCCGGTCCAAGGCCCGGGCCGCGGTGCACGAGATCGCCGAGGAGTTGGTGGCCCTGTATCGGCGGCGGCTCCAGGTGGTCGGGCACGCCTTCGCACCCGACACCCCCTGGCAGGCCGAGCTGGAGTCGTCGTTCCCCTACGTGGAGACGGCCGACCAGCTGCGGGCCATCGAGGACGTCAGCGCGGACATGGAACGGCCCCTTCCCATGGACCGGCTGGTCTGTGGCGACGTGGGCTTCGGCAAGACCGAGGTGGCCATCCGGGCGGTGTTCAAGGCGGTCCAGGACGGCTACCAGGCGGCGGTGCTGGTGCCCACCACCCTGCTGGCCAGTCAGCACTTCCAGACCTTCGCCGAGCGGTACGCACCCTTCCCGGTCAAGGTGGAGCTGCTCAGCCGGTTCCTCACCAACGCCCAGGCCAGAGAGGTGCTGGCCGGCCTGGCCGACGGATCCGTGGACGTGGTGGTGGGGACCCACCGCCTGCTGGGGGAGGACGTCACCTTCAAGAAGCTGGGGCTGCTGGTGGTGGACGAGGAGCAGCGGTTCGGGGTCGGCCACAAGGAGTCGATCAAGGCCATGGCCGACGGGGTGGACGTGCTGACCCTCACGGCCAGCCCCATCCCCCGCACCCTCGAGATGGCGCTGACCGGGATCCGCGACCTCTCGATGGTCAACACCCCGCCGGCGGCCCGCCGCCCGATCCTCACCCACGTGGGGGAGTTCGAGGAGGCCGCGGCGTCCGAGGCCATCCGGCGGGAGCTGCTGCGCGAGGGTCAGGTGTTCTACGTCCACAACCGGGTCCAGGACATCGAGGCGGTGGCCAGGCGGGTCAGCGAGATGGCCCCCGAGGCCCGGGTGGCGGTGGCCCACGGCCAGATGGACGAGGGCACGCTGGAGAAGGTGGTGCTGGACTTCTGGGAGGGCGCCTACGACGTGCTGGTCTGCACCACGATCATCGAGTCGGGCATCGACATGCCCACGGTCAACACCCTGGTGGTGGACCGGGCCGACCTGCTGGGCCTGGGCCAGCTCCACCAGCTGCGGGGTCGGGTGGGCCGAGCCGGCCAACGGGCCTACGCCTACCTGTTCCACCCGGTGGACCGGGTCCTCTCCGAGCAGGCCTACGAGCGGCTGCGAACCATCGGGGACCACACCGAGCTGGGCTCGGGGTTCAAGATCGCCCTCCGCGACCTCCAGATCCGGGGGGCCGGCAACCTGCTGGGCCGGGACCAGTCCGGCCACATCGCCGCCATCGGGTACGACCTCTACGTGCAGATGGTGTCCGAGGCGGTGGCCGACCTGAAGGGCGAGCCCCGGCCCCAGCCCGTGGAGCTCAAGTTGGACCTGCCCGACGCCGCCCACCTGCCGGCCAGCTACGTCGAGGCCGAGGACGTGCGCCTCGAGGCCTACCGGCGCCTGACGGCGGTTCGGACCGAGGAGCAGATCGAGGACGTCCGCACCGAGTGGGAGGACCGCTTCGGGCCATTGCCGGTCCCGGCCTCCGCCCTCTTGGACGTGGCCCGCCTGCGGGTGGAGTGCCTCCGCCTCGGGATCACCGACGTGGCCGTGGCCGCGCCCCGCACCGGCATGGGCCGGAGCGGCGACCGGGCCAGCGTGAGGCTGTCGCCGATCACCCTGCCGGCCTCGGCCGAGGTCAGGCTCCGCCGCCTGGCCCCAGGGGCCACCTACCAGGCTGACCAGCACCGAGTGGTGATGCCGGTGGCGGTCCCGACGGGGGAGGCCGGCTACGCCCCGGGCCTGGTGGCGCTGCTGTCCGAGTTGGTCCCCGCCGGCTAGGGAGACCACCCCGCCGCTCCTGGGCCCCGGCCGGCAGCCGATAGCATCGCCGCCGTGAAGCGCCATCGCTCCAGGGCCGTCGTGGCCCTCCTCGTCGTGGCGGTCGGGGTCGTGATCTCGGCCTGTGACATCACCCCGCCGGCCGCCACCGCCAACGGGGAAGACATCTCCACCGCCACGCTCAACAGCCAGCTCCGCACCCTCCAGGCCACCGCGGCCGGGAGCTGCCTCCTCCAGCTCGAGAGCGCCCAGCTGGCCGCCACCTCGGGGGAGGGCGCCGGCGGACCGGGGACCTACTCGATGGCCTTCGCCAACGCGGTGCTCAACAACCAGGTCGGTGCCCTGCTGGCGGAGCAGTTCGCCAGCGCCAAGGGGATCACCATCTCGCCGGTCGATCTGACCAGCGCCACGTCGGACCTCGAGGCGACCCTCAACGGGGAGATCAGCGCCGCGGTCCAGCAGGCCTCGACCTCGGGCACCATCTCGTACTGCCAGGACGCCACCGGGGCCAGCATCACCGGGAAGGAACTCCTGGCCGCCCTGCCCGCCCCCATCCAGGCGTCCCAGGTCCGGAACCAGGCCGTGGACGAGAAGCTCCTGGCTCGGGGGGCCGACCTGTCCGATGCCGCCGTGGCGGCGTACTACAACGCCAACCAGGCCCAGTTCACCACGGCGTGCGTGAGCGTGATCGCCACCGACACCCAGGCCCACGCCGACCAGCTGGTGGCCCAGATCAACGGCGGGGAGAGCTTCGCCAGCGTGGCCAAGGCCAACTCCCTCGACAGCCAGACGGCCCCCAACGGCGGCGCGCTGGGGTGCAACTACACCGAGGCCCAGGTCGAACAGGCCCTGCAGGTGCAGTCGGTGACGCCGGGCCAGCCCATCGCCCCGGTGCAGGATTCGGGCACCGGTCAGTGGATCATCTACGAGGTCACCAGCCAGTCGGTCGAGCCCTTGTCGGCCGCCGCCGCGGTGGCCCGGCGGGAGCTGTTGCAGTCGACGGCCAACGTGAACCGGGTGAGCCAGGAGATCGTGGTCTTCGCCCGGACGTCCGATGTCTCGGTCAACCCGCAGTACGGCACATGGAAGCGGCTGGAGGTCGTTCCACCGGTATCGCCCCCGTCCCGGTTCCTACTGGGCGCGGTATCGGGGCAGACCCCGCTGGTGAGTCGCTCGACCAGCGGCGGCTGAGCCCGCCCGGGCGTGTCTCTCCGTGGCACTCCCTGAGGCCGTGACCCCCCGCATCGACGTCGTGGGCCTGGGCCCGGCCGGCCCCGAGCTGGTCACCGCCGAGGCCCGGCGCCTCATGGACGAGGCCCCCGCCCTGTTCTTCCGCACCCGCCGGCACCCCGCCGCCGTGCTCCATCCGGACGCCCCCGCCTTCGACCGCCACTACGAGTCGTCCGGCACCTTCGACGAGGTGTACCGGGCCATCGTCGAGGATGTAGTGGCCGGCGCCCTGGAGGCCGGCCGGGCCGTGTACGCCGTCCCTGGCTCACCGACCGTGGCCGAGTCCACCGTGGCCATGCTCCGACGCCACCCGTCGGTGGAGGCCGGCGCCGTGCTCCTGGCCGTCCACCCGGCCGTCTCCTTCCTCGACCTGGCCTTCGACCGCCTGGGGATCGACCCGGTGACGGTCGGCGTCCGGGTGGTCGACGGCGAGTCCTTCGCCGTGGACGCGGCCGGGGACCGGGGTCCGCTGCTGGTGGCCCAGTGCTGGAGCCCTTCGGTCCTTTCGGACATCAAGCTCTCGGTCGAGGAGGGTCCCAGCCAGCCGGTGGTGGTCCTCCACCATCTGGGACTGGAGGACGAACGGGTGTGGGAGGTGGCGTGGGACGACCTCGACCGGGCCTTCGCCCCCGACCACCTGACCTCCCTGTGGATCCCCATCCTGAGCCGCGCCGGTGGCGTCCGAGCTGGTGCGGCTCGACGAGCTGGTCCGCATCCTCCGAGAGCGTTGCCCCTGGGACCGACGGCAGACCCACGGGTCGCTGGCCCGGCACCTGCTCGAGGAGTCCTACGAGGTGCTGGAGGCCATCGACGCGGTGGCCGGGGTGGACTCCGGGACGCACGGGGACGTCGCCCCCGAGCTCGAGGAGCGGGCCGTGGCCCACCTGGAGGAGGAGCTCGGCGACCTGCTGTTCCAGGTGTACTTCCACGCCACACTGGCGGCCGAGGCCGGGCGGTTCACGCTGGCCGACGTGGCGCGGGGGGTGCACGACAAGTTGGTCTCGCGCCATCCCCATGTCTTCGGCGACGTGGCGGCGGAGACCCCCGAGGACGTGGCCACCAACTGGGAGACGTTGAAGTTGGCCGAGAAGGGTCGCAGCAGTG
The DNA here is from genome assembly GCA_963717885.1 of uncultured Acidimicrobiaceae bacterium. GTDB lineage: Bacteria > Actinomycetota > Acidimicrobiia > Acidimicrobiales > RAAP-2 > Bog-756. The sequence goes on from CAVQXB010000001.1 coordinate 1,800,717, forward strand.
TGACCGAGGGGATCCCCGCGGCACTGCCGGCCCTGGCCCTGGCGGCCAAGCTGCAGCGGAAGGCCCTCGCCGTCGGCATGGTGCTGCCCGGGTTGGCCGAGGAGGCGGGCCGGGTGGCCGGGAGGGTGGGCCGGCTGTCCCGAACCGACGGACCGGACCCGGCGGTGGCCGACGGGGAGGGGGGCGCGGCCGACGGGGCCGAGGCCATCGGGGACCTGCTGTTCTCGTTGGCCAACATGGCACGGATGCTGGGCGTCGACCCGGAGACGGCTCTCCGGGCCCGCTCCGGCCGCTTCCGCACCGCGGTCGAAGCGAAGGGCTGAACGCGACGGACCGACGGCCCCGGGTGGGCGAATGCCCTGGTCTCGAGGGTGGCGGATGGTAGCTTTTTCGACACCGTCGACAGGAGTGAGTACCCACCGTGAGCTTCATCGAACAGGTCATCGGCCGTGAGGTCCTCGACTCTCGCGGCAACCCGACCGTGGAGGTCGAAGTACACCTGGACTCGGGGGCCGCAGGGCGGGCCATCGTCCCCTCAGGCGCCTCCACCGGCTCGTTCGAAGCCGCCGAATTGCGTGACGGCGGCGACCGCTACCTCGGCAAAGGGGTGCTCCGGGCCGTGGCCAACGTCAACGGCGAGATGGCCGAGATCCTCGACGGGATGGACGCGCTCGACCAGCGCGGGGTGGACCTGGCCCTGATCGATGCCGACGGCACCCCCAACAAGGGGCGCCTCGGCGCCAACGCCATCCTCGGGGTCTCGCTGGCCACGGCCAGGGCGGCCGCCGAGGAGTTGGGGCTGCCTCTCTACCGCTACGTCGGTGGCGCCGACGCCCATGTGCTGCCGGTGCCGATGATGAACGTGGTGAACGGGGGCATGCACGCCGACAACTCGATCGACCTGCAGGAGTTCATGATCATGCCGGTGGGGGCGGCCTCGTACTCCGAGGGCCTCCGGTGGGGGGTCGAGACCTACCACTCGCTGGCCCGGGTGCTCGAGGTGCGGGGACTGTCCACCACCGTGGGGGACGAAGGGGGGTTCGCACCCGACCTCCCCTCCAACGAGGAAGCGGTGAAGATCCTGGTGGAGGCCATCGAGGGTGCCGGAAGGGTGCCTGGCCAGGACATCGCCATCGCCATGGACCCGGCCACCAGCGAACTGTACGAAGAGGGGAGCTACGTGCTGGCGGGGGAGGGGCGGAGCCTCTCGCCGGCGGAGATGGTCGAGTACTGGGTGGACCTGGTCGACCGCTACCCGATCGTCTCCATCGAGGACGGCATGGCCGAGGACGACTGGGACGGCTGGGCGGCGTTGACCGACGCCCTGAGCGAGAGGGTCCAGCTGGTGGGGGACGACCTGTTCGTGACCAACGAGGTGCGCCTCCGGCGGGGGATCGAGGCCGGGACGGCCAACGCCGTGCTGGTCAAGGTCAACCAGATCGGCACGCTCACCGAGACCCTCGGCACCATGGCGCTGGCCACCCGGTCCGGCTACCCGTGCGTGATGTCCCACCGCTCGGGGGAGACCGAGGACACCACCATCGCCGACCTGGCCGTGGCGACCAACTGCGGGCAGATCAAGACCGGGGCCCCGGCCCGCTCCGACCGGGTGGCCAAGTACAACCGGCTCCTCCGAATCGAAGAGCAGTTGGGTGAGTCGGCAGCATTCCGGGGCGGCGAAGCGCTGTCCTCGTGGAGACCGTCGGCGTGAGCAGCCGGGTCCATGCCCGCTCGCGGAAGGGGAGGGGTGCGGCGCCACGGACCTTCAACGCCACCACCGGTCTGACCGGTGCCACCGAGGCCGAGCTGGCCCGGCGGGCCGAGATCACCGCCAGGGCCATGGAGACGGCCCGGCGCAAGGCGTCGCGGTCGGCGCGGCCGAGCAGGGCGACGCGACCGCCGGCTCCGCCCCAGGCGCTCGCGGCAGGTGCGCCGGCGGCCAAGGCGCTCGCGGGCGCCGTACCGGCGGCCGAGGCGCTCGCGGGCGCTGCACCGGTGGCGGTGAGTCCGCTCACCACCCCGGCACCGGTCGAGGAGAAGCAGCAGGCGCAGGACCCGAAGGGACCCGGGCCGAACCGGGTCTCCCCGCCCCGCAGGTCGCTCCGGCTCCCGATCCCGGCTCTGGCCCTGCCGGCGCGATCCCGACGGGAGACGGAGAGCAGGCCGCCCCGGGTGTTCAAGCTGCCGCCCGAGTCCAGGGACGGTTCGGGACCGGCCCGTCCAACCCCCGCCGCCTGGTCGGACTCATCGGCCCGACGAACGGTGTCGTCGAAGGTGCGAGCGCCCCAGCCGGCGGAGGGGGAGCCCAAGGGCAGAGCGACGGCCAGTGGGGGGGTCGGTGAGGCCGCCGAGGGGACGGAGGTCCCGCCGGCTCCGGCCGGCCGGTCGCCGCGGGTCCTCTGGGCCAGGCTGGTCACGTCGGTCGCTGAGCCGGAGTCGGTCCATCCTCGGTCCGGGGCGGCGGATCCCCAGTCTCCAACGGCGAAGAGCACCCGCGCCGACCCGGCGGCCGCCAAGGCCGCATCGGCCGAGGGGGCCGACACCGGCCCGGCGAAGTCGGTGCCGGTCCCTCCGAGCACCGATCCCGTGGGCCGAGTGGCGCCATCTGCCACCCCGTCGAAGGCGGCCGGCTCGGTCCCGAAGGCGGCCCGGGCGCCCAAGGGCGGGAGTCGCTGGCGCCAGCGTTCTCCGAAGAAGTCCGGTGAGGCCAACCGTCGTCCCACCGATCGCACCCCGCCGTCCTCGACGTCCGTCACGAGTACCGGTGGCCGCCGTCTGGGCATCCCGCGGCCGGGCCGTAAGGACACGCCGGCCACGACCAAGGCCGGTACGTCGACCCCGGTCGGCTTCGGGCGCAGACTGCTGACGACGAAGTCGCCGGCCGCCAACCAGAAGACCCCGGCGAAGAAGAAGCCGGCCAAGCAACGGAATCCGGCGACCCCCGAGGCGCGACGCCGCAGGATCCCGGTGGCTCTGGCCGCGGTGTTCGCCGTCGCCGTACTGGCCACCAGCTTCCCGCTGTCGGCGTTGCTCTCCCAGCACCACCAGTTGTCGGCCGCCGGCGCCCAACTGGCCCAGTTGCAGCAGGAGAACCGGGCCCTGACCCAGCAGAAGCAGGCCCTGGACTCCAACGTGGCCATCACCCAGCTGGCCCGGGGGGACTACCAGTTGGTGTATCCGGGTCAGACGCTCTACGACGTCCTGCCGCCGTCGAACAAGACCGGGGCGACCACCCCCGGCTCGCCGACCAGCGGGGATCCGGGCAATCAACCGCTGGTGGCCCCCGCCGACGCGCCGGATCTCTCGCCCCAGCCGGGGCAGGCCCAGCCGATCCCGACGTCGACCGCCGGGGCCATCGCCAGTGCGGCCGCCCGGGATCGGGCATCGGCGTCGTCGGGCAGTGCTTCGGTGCGCACCACCCCCTCCACGTTCTGGGGGCGCGTGGCCGACACCCTCGAATTCTGGAAGTGAGCCGGGGCCCGGGTGGCGGGCCGGACCGGGTCGGTGGTCATCGAGCCGACATCGATTCGGTCACGGAGCTGCTCGGCCGCCGTCCGGCCGGCGAGTTCGAGGTGGCGGTTCGGGCCGACGACGGCCGACCGGCGGTGATCGCCAACGCCCCGTTCCTCTTCGACGGCACGCCCATGCCCACCCTCTACTGGCTGGTCGATCCCACGCTCCGGGAGGAGGTCAGCCGACTCGAGTCGACCGGAGGCGTGCGCCAGGCAGAGGCGGCCGTGCCCTCGGGGAGCATCGAGGATGCCCACGCCAGGTACGCCGCCGAGCGGGACGCCCTCATCGGCCCCGACCACCGGGGTCCCCGTCCTTCGGGGGGCGTGGGGGGCACCCGCCGCGGGGTCAAGTGCCTCCACGCCCACCTGGCCTGGTGGTTGACGGGGGCCGACGATCCGGTCGGGGAGTGGACCGCCCAGCGGATCGGGCTGCACCCGTCGTAGACGACTCTCGCCTCGGCCGGGTTCCCCTTGCCGCCGGCTGAGCCTGCCCGGGTCCCACCTCTGCGAGGTGGTCGGAGCCCTACCTGCGTGGTAGCAAGGGCAGATGGATCGAGTCGGGCCGGTCGCTGCCATCGACTGCGGCACCAACTCGACCCGACTCCTCGTCGTCGAGGCCGACGGGACGCCGCTCGAACGTCAGATGCAGATCACCCGACTGGGTGCCGGCGTGGACTCGACCGGTCAGCTGGCTCCCGAAGCCATCGCTCGCTGTCTGTCGGTCCTGCGGGAGTACCGCCAGATCATGGACAAGTGCGGCGTGACCAGAGGGCGCCTGGTGGCCACCTCGGCCACTCGGGACGCGGCGAACGGCGCCGAGTTCCTCTCGGCGGCCCACGAAACCACCGGCCTCGAGCCCGAGCTGCTGACCGGTGCTGACGAAGGCCGGCTTTCGATGGCCGGTGCGGTCTCCTACCTCGAGGACGACCAGGGGCCGTTCCTGATCCTCGACATCGGGGGAGGTTCCACGGAGCTGGTCACCGGGTCCGGGCGCGACGACCCGGATCCTTCGGTGGTCTCGCTGCAGGTGGGATGTGTGCGGCTCACCGAGCGGTATCTGGCTTCGGACCCACCGGCGCCGGACCAACTCCGCCAGGCCGAGGCCTTCGTCAACGAGTTGTTGGAGAAGGCCATCGTCGAGCACCCCCGCTTCCTCGCCGCCCACCGGCTGGTGGGCCTGGCGGGGACGGTGACCACGCTGGCCTCGCTGAACCTCGGGCTGGAGGTCTACGACCGCGACAGGGTCCACCACGCCGTCCTGACCGCCGGTGACGTCTACGACTGGTATCGGACGCTCGCCGCCGAGGTACGGGATGCCCGCCTGGACCGAGCCGGCATGGTGGCGGGGCGGGAGGACGTCATCGTCGGCGGAGCGCTCATACTGGCCATGGTGATGACCCGGTTCGGATTCGACGAATGTCTGGTCTCCGAGGCGGACATCCTGGACGGGATGGCAGCCGAGCTCCTGGGCTGAGTGGCGCCATCGACCGAAAGGATCCCAGCTCACATGGGGTTCGGGCCCGGGCGAGGCACGGGTCGTCGAGCCCGAACGGTCGGTCGGAGGGCCGGGTCGATGTACCTGGTCACGCCCGGAGCCGGTGCTAACCTCAGCCAGGAATGCGCCGTCGTTCCATCGCCAAGAATGCCATCGTCGTCCGGCGCGCGCGTCGTTGGTTCGGCCCCCCTCTAACCTCTGATGACCTCTGAATCCCGATCGATCCTCATAACCGGCGGAGCCGGCTTCATCGGTTGCGAGCTGTCGTCCCGGCTCGTCGACCGGGGTGACCGGGTCATCGTGATGGACGTGCTCCATCCCCAGGTGCACCATGGCGGCGGTCTCCCCGAGCGGCTCCGACCCGAGGTCACCCTGTTGCCGGTGGATGTCACCAGTCCGTCCAGCTGGGATGCGACTCTGAGATTCGTCCAGCCCGACTGCATCGTGCATCTGGCGGCGGAGACCGGCACGGGCCAGTCCCTCACCGAGGCGAGCCGGCACGGCTCGACGAACGTGGTGGGGACGACCCGGATGACCGACGCCCTGGGGGCCGCCGGGATGGTCCCTGGCCACATCCTCGTGGCCTCCTCCCGGGCGGTCTACGGCGAAGGGCAGTGGACGGGCGGGGGGTCTCCCTGCAGCCCGGAGGGAAGGAGCCACGCCGACCTGGAAGCGGCCCGATGGAATCCGGTCGGTCCAGGCCTGGCGGGGGAGCTGCGGCCCCTGGCCAGCGCGGCCGAGCGGACTCCCGCCCTGCCGACGAGCGTCTACGGGGCGACCAAGCTGGCCCAGGAGCACATCCTGGGTGCCTGGTGTGCCGCCAAGGGCTCTGCGCTCTCGGTGCTCAGGCTCCAGAACGTCTACGGTCCGGGACAGTCGCTCGGGAACCCCTACACCGGCATCGTGACGCTGTTTGCCCGGCAAGCCAGATCCCATGAGGAGATCGACGTCTACGAGGACGGGGAGATCGTGCGGGACTTCGTGTTCATCGATGACGTGGTCGATGCCATGGTGGCCGCACTGTCCCAGCCGCCCAGCACCAAGCGGACGGTCGACATCGGCTCGGGCCGGGCCACCACGGTGATGGAGCTGGCCGAGATGTTGGCCAAGCGACTGGGTGCGCCCACCCCCAGGATCAGCGGGAAGTTCCGGGACGGAGATGTCCGCGCCGCGTTCGCCGACATCGCTCGGGCCGAGCTCGATCTCGGCTGGAAGCCCGCCTGGACGATCGAGGACGGCATGGAGGAGCTACTGGCATGGATGGAACGGCATCCGGACGAGGCGGCGAGATGACGGTCGCATCGGAGGAGCCCGTGGGCCGGGCTGCGGCAGGACCCGCCATCCGCATCCAGACCGTCCTCTACCGTCCTGCCCCTGGAGACATCGAGCGGCTGATGCGCGGGCTGCGCCACTCGGTCGCCGTCCTGCACCAGCACCTGCCCGACGTGGTCGTCTCGATGGCCTTTGGCGACGCGTCACCCAAGCCCAACATGACCATCGACGAGGTGCACAGTCTGTCGGCGGAGATGGAGTCGCACGGCATACAGTCGGTCACGTACGACTACTTCGACGAGAACCTGGGGTCGGCGCGGGGTCACAACCGGCTGCTCACGCTGTTGGACGAGGATTTCGTGCTGTTCTTGAATCCTGATGCCTACCTGAGCCCGTTCGCCCTGTCCGAACTCATGCTCTTGGCTCCGGACAGTACGGTGGGCATCGTCGAGGCACGGCAGATACCCCTGGAGCACCCGAAGTCGTTCGATCCGGACTCGGGCGACACGAGTTGGGCGTCGACCGCGGGTGCGCTGGTTCGCAGGGAGGTCATCGAGAAGACCGGAGGATTCGACCCCGATTCGTTCTTCCTCTACTGCGACGACGTGGACTTCAGCTGGAGGGCCCGCCTGGCCGGGTATCGAGTGGTGCACCAGCCCACCGCCCAGATCTTCCACGACAAGCGATTGACCAATCAGGCGACCATGCAGGTCGGGGAGGCAGAGCACTACTACGCCGCCGAGGCCGCGTTGGTCTTGGCCTGGAAATACTCCCGTCCCGACCTCTCCGAGAAATGGGCCACCGAGATGGAGCAGTCGGGGATGGACCTCCAGCGTAAGGCGGCGGCTGAATTCCGTGGGCGGCAGGAGCGCGGCCGTCTTCCCACTCCGCTCGACCCCGACGGGGAGGTGGCGGAGTTCATGGGCACCGATTTCGCCCAACACCGGTTCTCGTATGCCGATGCCTGATCGCTACCAGTTCTCCCTGACCGACGACTCGGTCTATCAGTACGTGATGGATCTGATCGAGAAGTTCGCCGTCCGGACCGGTGGCGTGGTGGTCGATGTCGGTTGCGGATACGGTGCCATCGCCGAGGCGGTGCTGGAACTCGGGATGACCTACATCGGCTGTGACGTCGATCCCGGGGGCCTGGCCAATCTCTCCGAACGCGGGTTCGAGACCGAGATGATCGACCTGGCCTCCCCCGAACGGACCGTGGCATCGATCGAGAAACGCCTGGGCGACCGATCCCTGGCCGCTCTGATCATGATCGACGCCCTCGAGCACATAACCAACGGGCCCGAGGTGCTCACGGCGTTCGGCGGACTGGGCACCCGACACGGGAGCGTCCCGCTGATCGTGGCCGTACCCAATGTCACCCATTTCGACCTGGCGGCCAAGCTCCTGCTGGGGCGGTGGGACATGACCGAGACCGGCCTCCTCGACGACACCCACGTCTCCTTCTTCTCCGATGACCGCCTTCGGACCATGACGAGCGAGGCGGGCTGGGTGGAGATCGGCTCCAACGACTTCCCGCTTCGCATCAGCGATCAGCACTTTCCGGCGTCCGCCGCGGTCCTCCAGGACGGCTCGCCCCTCCATGATCTGCTCATGGCCGTGCGAGAGAGGTCCTCGGGGGCGGCGATCGTCAACGAGTTCGTGCGGGCCTACGCCCCCCTGGGGTCCTCGGCGTCATCGGGTGGGCCAGAGGCCCTCAGACCGGCGCCGTTCCTGTCGGTGCTGATGCGGACCCAAGGCACTCGGCCGGCAACGCTACAGGAGTCACTCCTGTCGCTGGCGGCCCAGACGGACCAGGATTTTGAGATCCTCCTGCTGGCCCACAACGTGCCACGCGACATGCTGACCCATCTTCGCTACCTGGCCGACGTCTTCGGTTCCGATTTCGGGCGGAGGGTCACGGTGATTCCGGTGGATGGAGGGGGCAGGACGCGGCCCCTGACCGTGGGCGTCGAGCGGGCCAAGGGCGAGTACGTCGCCATCCTCGATGACGACGACGTCGTATTCGGCCATTGGATCGAGACGTTCAAGGCTCTGGCCGAGAAGCACCCCGGACACGTCCTCCGGTCCCCGGTCGCCGAGCAGGATGTGGAACCGGTCCGTTGGGGCGATCGTCCCGGATACAACGTGGTAGGACGACCGCGATGTCGCTGGCCTGATCCGTTCGACGTCCTCGACCACCTCTGGGAGAACCACTCACCGCCGTGCGGGTGGGCTGCTCCCCGCTCGATCTTCTCCGAACAGGGGATCCGGTTCGACGAGTCACTCCCGGTGCTCGAAGACTGGGACGTGCTGATGCAGGCCGTGCTCTGGTGCGGGGTGGCCGATACCGGCGAGATCACCGCCCTGTGGCGTCGGTGGAGGGTAGGGGATTCGTCGACGTCGGTGCACTCCGAGAACGAATGGAAGCAGGCGCGCTCGGCCATTACTGCCAAGTTCGACGCCAAACCCCTGCTCTTGCCGCACCAAGCGATGTCGGCGATACAGGCCGATCGGACCCGACTGGAGATCTACCGTTCCGAGTGCGATCGCCTGCAGCGTGAGCTCGACGCCTGGCGGCGCCACGGCACCCATCTGGAAGGGGCCCTGGAGACCGCTCAGCACGAAGTTGAGATCATGCGCCGTTCAACCAGCTGGAAGGTCTCCAAGCCGATTCGGGTCCTAGGTTCGCGCGTGCGGAACCTCATGGGGGGACCGGGTAGTGATGGCGCTGTTTCGTAACAGCTGCCCTGGAGCGAGAAACCGCTGGAGAACAGGCAGGGATCCGATGGGCGGCGAGCCACCGACGCCGGGTCGGTGTCCGTCCGGGTCCCCTCTCCCGCTGATCCCGGACCATCACGGCCGGTCCGGCTCGTTCGGCGGTCGGGTGCCACCCGCCCACGCAGCAGTCGGTGATGGCCGATGACCGCGGTGGCAACGGAACCCGCGCCCCACCGCACGACGACCTCCGACGTCCGCCCCGTACGCCGTTCCACCCATGCCAAGTACCTGGGGATCATCATTCTCCTGGCGCTGGTGTGGTTCTTCCCGTTGTTTCAAGGCAAGTCGTATTCGACGGTCCCCGGCTACGAGAACGCGGTCTATCCGTGGGCCGCCACCAACAATGGGAAGGCCTTCTTTCCCCAATCGGACCAGGCTGCCTTGACGCTTCCGTTGCAGGCCGAACTGTCCCAGTCGGTGAGAGACGGGACGATTCCGCTCTGGAACCCGGAGTCCTTCGGTGGCCAGCCGATCTTCTCCGACGGCTCGAGCGCTTTCGGATACCCTCCGAAATTGCTCTTGGCCCGGACGGTGAGCCCGACCACGGCCCACAACCTCCTGTCCCTCCTCCATCTGGCGCTGGCCGGCGTCTTCACCTATTGGCTACTGGTCGAACTGGAGCTCAGCCCTCTGGCCGCCTTGTTCGGGGCGGTGGCCTGGATGTTCGGATCGTTCACCCTGGCTTGGCTTCAGTTGGAAGTCGTGGCGCCCCTGTTCGCCTGGTTCCCCGCCTGCTTGGTGACCATGAGGAAGGCCGTCACTCGCTCCTGGCTCTGGGTCCCGCCGGCCGCGGCCTGCATCGCCATGTTGTTCGTGTCGACCCATCTTCTCTTCGCCGACATCAGCATGGTGGCGGCCGGCGCCTACGGGGCCTGCCTGGCCCTTGCGTCCTTGGTCAAGAGATGGAGGGCCGGCGACGGCCTGCGATCGCTCAGTGCCGCAGTCCGGGGCGCCGGTGCCGCGCTCTTGGGAATCGGTTTGGCCGGGGTCGTCCTGGTGCCCACGGCCTATGCCTTGAAGGACATCTCCCGTCAGCCCTTGACATTCGGGGAGATCACGAAGGCCTTCACTCTCTCCCCCGTCGATCTCAAGTACACCCTCCTGCCGCCCGCTCTGCCCATATCCAATCCGAAGATGGAATGGGGCATGGCCTTCGTCGGCACGTTCACCGCTCTCTTGGCGGTCGTAGGGCTCTGTCTTCGGAGGAAGGGCTCGGGTCTGGGAAGAGGATTGGTGATCGGCTCACTGCTGGTCGCGTTCGGGGGTCCGGTCAGTTGGCTGGCCTTTCGGATCGTTCCGGGAATGAGCGTCTTCAGGCCCTATTCGCGGCTTCTGTTCCTGTTCGACATGGGAGTGGCCGTACTGGGTGCGGTCGGGCTCAACGCCGCCATCGATGCGGTGGCCGGCCGCCCGGATTCGCTACGACCCCGCCAAGGGAGACACTCGCGATCCACCCGCATCCGGCACTCGGGGCGCTGGTGGGCCTCTCGGGTCCTGGCCGTCGTGATCATCTCGGTCACCGCGTGGCAGCTCGGCCTCTACGGCCGACACATCAATCCCCCGTTCTTGCCGAGTACGCAGAAGCTCAGTCTGAGTGAGACACCCCTGATCAAGGCGCTCAAATCCGGGTCGGGCGTGGGCGGGTGGCCCGATCAGGTGTTGCCCGCCAACGACAGCGCTTCGGGTTGGCAACCCCCGATGCTGGACTCGAACGTGGCCCTGGTCTTCGGCCTACACAGCGCCAGCGGCTACGAGAGCTCCACGCCGACGAGAACGGTCAGCCTGTGGCGGGTGGTCGGCGGCGAGTCCCCTGACCAGGTGGTCGACAACAAGCTCTCCGGTGCCTTTCAGACCACCTTCGACGCCCTCACGGTGCGCTACGACCTTCTGCCTCGCCTGGGGGTGGATGAGGTGGCTCTCACCCCGGCCGCGGCCGCCGTACCCTCGGTGACGGCCGACCTGACCTCATCGGGCTGGCGACGGGAGTACTCCGGGAGGGACGGCACGATCTACCGGTGGACCGGCCCGAAGACCGGCCCCGTGGTGGTATTCGGCATCAAGAGGGTGGCGAACGATCGGGCCGCGCTCGATGCGTTGAGCAGTCCGTCCTTTGACTATCGGGCCGACGCGATCCTCGAGTCGGGGGTAGGACCTGCGGCTGGTTCGGGAGGTTCAGGAACCGTGGTCTCGGCCAGGCAAGGGACCAACTCCGCCGTCATCGCCACCCATGCCTCGCGTTCGGGCCTGCTGGTCATTCCGGAGATGTGGGACCGTGGGTGGACCGCAACGGTCAACGGTGTGCCCTCCCCGGTCCTTCGGGCCAACTTCAATCAGCAGGCAGTTGCGATACCGGCGGGCGATGCCGTTGTGAAGCTGACCTTCCGACCGGTCGGCTACGGGAAGGGAATTCTTCTGACCTGCCTGTCACTGGCGGCCTGTATCGGGATCCTTCTCTGGTGCCTGGTGCGCCGGAGGTCCCTCAGAGATCGATCGATCTCCGAGGTCGACGCATGGGCGGGCCCGTCCGAGGGCGGCGGCGAGGATGTCGCGGCCGACAGGACGCTCGTCCATCTGAGCGCCCCTTCACCCGGTTGACACCGGGGGAAGCTCCGGTTCCACCTTGTGCCGGTCGGAGGCGGGAGTGGCCTCCACCACGAACTGGTAGGCGAACATGGTCGGCCACACTGCGACCAGAAAGTGATCGAGCAGGCGCAGCCAGCGGGACCTGGCGCCCGTTATCCCGAGCGCATCGAAGGGGAGGCCCACCGATTCGATGCGGGTGGTCCGAAGGCCGGCCCGCCCGACCAGCTTGAGGAGGCTTCGTCGGGTGAAGAACCGGATGTGAGTGGTGTCGAGGATGCCGCGCTGGTCGTAGTCGAAGATCCCGGCGAGGGTCCGCAGCCGCGGATACCAGTGAGCGACATTCGGGACACAGAAGACGGCGACCCCGTCTCGGCTGAGCACGGCCTGAATCTCCTGGATCAGCTGTTGAGGTGATCGCAGGTGTTCCAAGATGTCCGCGGCCAGTACGATGTCGTATTCCGAGCGGACCTCCTCGGGTATGCCGTCGTTGAGGTCAGCTCGGAAGAAGCGGTCTGTGTGCTCATGAACCGCGCTCTGTTCCGTCACGTCGACACCGGTGACCTGGTGACCCTTGAGGCGAAGACGCTGGGCCAGCGCACCCCCGCCGCAGCCCAGGTCGAGCACGTGGCCGGGCCGACGCGATCCCAACAGGGCGATGATTCGGCCGTGCGAGCTGTCCCGGTTGACCGGCAGGGCATAGTCCGCGTTGAGGGCGATGCGGCTCCCGTCACCGAAGCCTGTCTTCTGCAGGCGGTAGGCCAGCACGTCCTTCACCACATCGAAGGCATAGCCCGGTCCGTCCACGTAGCAGATCTCGTCTCCGTAGTACGTGGGTATGGGGATCTCCACGATGCGCAGGCCGGCATCGTGGAGTTGGACGATGATCTGGGTATCGAAGTTGAATCCGTCCGAGTTCCGGTCGAAGGGAATCTGCTTGAGGGCGGAGACCGAATAGGCGCGGTAACCGGAGTGGAACTCGGATAGTTGGGTACCGAGTGTCGCATTCTCGAATCCGGAGAGGACCCGGTTGCCCACGTACTTGTAGAGGGGCATGCCCCCCTTCCGGGCGGCTCCCGGAATCATGATCCGTGAGCCGAAGACGGCATCGGCGTCGCCGTCGACGAGAGGAGCAACCATGTCCGGCAGGGATTCGGGTGCGTACTGGCCGTCCCCGTGGAGCATGACGATGATGTCGAGTCCGTGTTCGATGGCGAGCTCGTAGCCGGCCTTCTGGTTCCCCCCGTACCCGAGATTGACCGGCTGCCGGATGAGAGTGATCGGGAGGTCGGAGACCTGTTGGTAGCCCAGGCCTACGAGATAGGTCGAGTCCTGGCTGTGGTCGTCGCTGACGATGACCTCTTCGATGTCGGACCGGATCCCCGGCGGGATCCGGTCGAGCACTCTGGCCAGGGTCGATGCGGCATTGTAGGCAACCACCAGGATCCCGATCCTCGGCCTGTCGATCGGCATCAGTGTCCAGTCCCTTCCTCTTCCCGGTCTCGTCCGCCTAGCGTATTCGCACCGGGCACGCCAACCCGGTTGCCGGCGTCCTCCCTCCCTCGGGGCCTCGAACCGCGGACTGGCCCGACCCCCCGTCCGCTGGTCGGGACGCTCGGTAGTGGGGGTGTGACCTGCGGCTTCTCCCGGTCAGCCACCCTTCCGCGGTCGTCGCGGGCTGGGGTCCCACAGGAACGACAGGACCACCGTCAGAGCAGCGAGCGCCGCGAGGACGAGTGCCCACCCCTCGTGGGGCGGGACGAACCTGAACCGGACATGGGTCACCCCGGCCGGAACCAGGGTCTGTTGGAACAGGCCGGCCGGAGTCCCGGTGTCCACCGATACCGGCAGCCTCCGGCCCTCGGCCGATGCGGTCCACCCCGGCATGGACTGCACCCGCCGGGTGAGTACGGTTCGTTGGGCACAGTGCACGAATGCGTCGTCCCAGCCGGACCAGGTGACGCCGCAGCCCTGGGCGTTGACGGGAGTGCTCCTGGTGCGACCCGAACTCACCGTGGCCAGTGAGAACGAGGGTGCGGGCGAGGGGAGCTGCCAGATCTCGGCGAAGTCGTCCCGGTACACCAACCGAGGGCCGGGCCGCGAGCGGGCCGGTGCCGCCGCGGGGAACGGCTGGCCCTGCACGTCCAAGCCGTCCGAGGCCTCCACCACGTATCGGACCGCGGCGGCTTCGTAGGCAGGAAGGTTGGCGGCCAACTCCTGGGCGGGGGTCGGGCCCTCGGGGTTGATACGCCCTCCTCCGGAGAACACCGCCGGAAGGGCATTCGGATCGAGATGTCCTTCGATGTAGCGGTTCCATGCCTTCGGAACCGGAAGGTCGTTGATGTTGGCCTGGGCAATGCCGTAGTAGGAACCGTAGTTGGGCTGAATCGGTCCGAGTGTGACGAACCGAAAGCTGCCCAGATGGGCCTGGAGCCACTGCACGGATCCCGTCTGTAGCGCCGTCGGGGGAGGGGCCGACAGATAGGTGAATCCCAGAAGGAGGACAGCTTCGAGGCCCACCGCGCCGGCCATGACCATCCGTCCGAGGCGTCGCCCGGCCGGGGACCCACTCCCTCCGCCAGCGGACCGGCCGGCCGGCCCCCCGGCCAGGAAGCCGCCCACGACCAGGACGACCAACAAGGCCAGTGCTCCGATCAGGCTGAAGATCGGATAGGCGCGCGGGTGACCTCCGGCGTGCCCCGACGTCTGGACCGCCCTCCCCATCACCCCGAAGGCAGAGACCGCGGCCCAGACGGCCAATCCGCCGGCCACGGCCGCCGACCCGATCAATTCGGCGCGGGCCCGATGTCCCCGAGCCAGGTCGTCGAGGCCCAGCGCGGCCAGGACCACGGCAGCCAACTCCCATGACGGGTCCGAGTAGCGATAGAAGGCGGTCAGCCGAAGTCCCGGGACGGTGGCCAGGAGATGGACCACCGGGGGGAAACCGAAGGTCCGGAGAAGGCAGAGCCCGATCCAGGCGGCGAGGCCGATCCGCAGGGGTCGTAGGCGCGATCCGAACAGCCCGACCAGTCCGGCGGCGATCACGGTGACCATCAGGAAGCCCCCCACGTACGCCCAGGTCCCCGAGATGACGTCGGGCAGCCCCGTTGCCGAACGGAAACCGAAGATGGGTCCGAGGGAGTAGGGGAGTACCAGCTGGCTCAGTCCCGCCGTCGGCAGCGAGGCGTGGGCGACCGCCTCGGAGTGACCTCCGGTGTAGCCGTAGGGAAGGTAGTCGGCGAAGGCCACGATCAGCGGGGCGGCCAGCGCCGTTCCGACCACCGCCCCGAGGGCCAACTTGGACAGGCAGGCCCGCCGGACCGGGCGGCCCGGCCCGGCCAGGCGAAGGGCGGCCCACCCGACGGCGAAGATTGCCGTCGATGAAGGTCGTCTCGGGGAACCCGGCCAGGATCGAGAGGGCCAGGGCCAGGGCCAGGAGGCGCCATCCTCCCCGTCGTCCTTCCCGTGCCGCCCCGATGGCCCGCTCCACTCCGATCAGGGTCAGCGGCAGGAGCGCCGCCGGCCGAATCGGCGCGTGGGCCAACCAGGCGAAGGTCCCGCAGAGCCCGAACGCCACTCCCGCCGCGGTGGAGAGGGTACGGCCGACGTCGAGGCGCCGCATCAGGAAGTAGGTCGACCATCCGGCGACGGCTTCCAGGCACAGCTGCATCCAGGAGTACTCCCTGGCGGAGGGCCAGCAGGGCGGTCAGAGGGAAGAAGGCCCCGCTCTGCATCTCGCCGGCCAAGGGGGACCCGACTCCTTCGTACGGGTTCCACCACGGGACGTGGCCGTGCAGCCAGTCGAGGGACGGCCAGGTGCCCGAGCGCCTGGGTGGTGAAGCCGGCGTTGCCGTCGATGTAGGGGAGGCCGGGGAGCGAGCCATGTACGGCCGGCGTCAGGGCGGCGTTGAGGACGAGCGGATTGGTCGTGACCAGGTGGAGGAGGGCGGGACCGTTGGCCACGAGCACGGCGGCGAGGATCACCAGCCAGGGGTACCAGATGAGGGGAGGCGGAGTGACCGTCGTCGCCCGAGTCGGCCGATTCAAGGTGGATCCTCACCGGGTGCCGCTTTCTGCCGGATGACGCCAGTTCACCCTGCCCGACCATCGTCCGGGTGAGTATAGGAGTGGCCGTCGGCCGCCGGTACGCGGTCGCCGGCCAGTGCGGACTCGGGCCCCCCGGGTCCGGAATCTGGTGCGGAACGTCGGGTGACCGGCCGGTCAGGTGGGTGGCGACGGTTCCGGGCTGGCGTACCCCGGGGGTCTGTGGCCTACGATTCGGGGGTGACCTCATCCGAGTTGCGCGGCTGCTCGTCTGGGGGGAAGGTGGGTCCACCTTCCGGAGCCGGGCGCGCTCGGCCACCTGGCGCTCGGCCGTCGGAGGCAGAGTCCGTCGGGGAACGGTCGATCGAGAGGCGTCACGTGGTGAAGAGTCCCAGTCTGCGCGGCACCGGTGGTGCGGTCGCTCGAGCTGCCCGGATGGCGGGTCCGGCTGGCCACCCTGGTGGAGGGGGACTACGAGGCCTGGCTGGCGGTCCGGACCCGGTGCCGGGACTGGCTGGTGCCCTGGGAGCCGCGGTCGAAGGGCGCCCCGCAGGCCGCCGAGGACGCCGCCAGCTTCTCCGCCCGCTGCGGCATGCGGGAGCGGGAGCGCCAGCTGGGCAGCGGATTCGGATTCGGGATCTTCTTCGAAGGCCGGTTCTGCGGGCGAGATCACCCTCTCGTCCATCCAGCGCGGGCCGTTCCAGAACGGCTCCATCGGCTACTGGATCGACGAGGAGATGGCCGGGGCGGGGCTGATCCCCGAGGCGGTGGTGGTGGTCCTCCAGTTCGCCTTCGAGACCCTCCGCCTCCACCGCATCGAGGTGGCCATCATCCCCCGCAACATGGCCAGCCGGCGGGTGGTCGAGAAGCTCGGCCTCCGCAACGAGGGGGTGGCCATCGGCTTCCTGGAGATCAACGGCGAGTGGGAGGACCACGTCCGCTACGCCATGACCTCCGAGGAGTGGACGGTCCGGGGCCCCGAGCTCCGGGCCACCTGGCTCAAGCGGAGCTGACCGCCGACGGGGCCCCGCCGGGTCGACCGGCAGCCCGTCCGGGCGTCTACCCGTCGATGCCCCGCACCACGGCCGGGGAGTGGCGGAAGAACTGCTCGACGTCCTGCTCGTAGCGGTAGGCCGGGCTCGCCGGACCCGGTGGCCCGGCGCAGGTTGTTGGCCCGGGCGAAGCTCTCCACCGCCCCGGCGCTGGTGTAGCGGTACTCGAAGCCGGCCGTCCATCAGCCTGGAGGTGTCCACCCCCCGGCCGTAGCGGACCAGGCCCTCCATCTCGGGGGGGAACTGCACCGCCCCGAGCCGGCGGAGCGGGGCCGACGAAGGCCCGGGGCCGGAACGGGGGCAGGGGCAGCAGGAAGGCCCCGCCGATCGAGGCCACCTCGCTCCAGGGGAGCTTGCCCGCGCCGGCCACGTTGAACACCCCGGGGATCCGGTGGCCGGTGACGTACTCGAGGGCCCGGACCACGTCGTCCTCCTCGATGAACTGGACCAGCGGGTCGAAGCCGGCGATGCAGGGGAGGAGCCGCCGGCGCAGGTTGTGGCTGATCGGGGTGATGATGTCGGTGCCGAGCACGTTGGCGAAGCGGAGCACCGACACCACCAGGTGGGGGTTGTCCTCGGCGAAGTCCCGGACCAGCGCCTCCACCTCGATCAGCGAGCGCTCGAGCCGGGTCCGCACCGGGCCGGTGCGCTGGTCCTCCTCGCGGAACCAGGCCGGGTCGGTCTCGGCCGCCCCGTAGACGTGGGTCGAGGACTTGACCACCACCTGGCGGACCGACGACCCGGCGGTGCCCGGCCGCGGCCAGCAGGTTGAGGGTGCCGATGACGTTGATCTCGTGGAGGGCCCGGCTGGACACCGTTGACCGAGTTGGTCTCGAGGAAGGTGTGGACGATGGTGTCCACCTGGGTGGCCCGCACGATCCGGCTGAGGATCGAGTACTTCTGGTCGGACCGGACGAACTCGGTCCGCTCGAGGGGGACCCGGGGCTCGTTGGTGCCGAGCCCCAGGATCATCTCGACGTCGGGCTCGGCCTCGAGGGCCTGGGCCATCCGCCCGCCCCAGAAGGTGTCCAGCCCGGTGATCAGGACGCGGCGACCCATCGGCTCAGCCGAACCAGACGCTGCGGCGCTCGCGCAGCATGTCGTGGAGGGCGTCCTGCAGCCGGGCCCGGATGCGTCTCGGCCTCGTCCATGACCCGGCTCCTCGAGTAGCGCTCCTGGCCCGGCTCGACGTCGAAGGTGACCGGGTCGAGGACCCGCAGCTTGAACTTGGCCGGGAAGTAGGTGACGTAGCCGACGGGGCCCAGCAGCAGCGAGTTGGCGGTGACCGGGAAGTAGGGGAGGTTGAGCAGCCTTGGCCACGCTGGGGACCCGGAACAGGATGGGCATCGACTCCTCGGCGCCCGACCACGGCGATGGGGATGATCGGCACGCCGGCCCGCATGGCGATCTCCACGAAGCCGCCCCGGCCGAACCGGCGCAGCCGGTAGCGGTCGGTGTAGGTCTTGGAGGTGGCCTTGGTCCCCTCGGGGAACACCAGGGCCAGCTGCTGCTGGTCGTGGAGGAGCCGGTAGGCGTTGTCGGGGTGGGCCGGCACCCCGCCGGTCCGCGACCACATGGTGCCCACCACCGGGAGGGTGCGGAAGAAGTAGTCGGCCAGGCCGTAGACCGGCCGCCCGAGCTCCTCCTCGATGCCGTGCATGATGGCCGGGGCGTCGGAGGGGATGGCGCCGGCGTGGTTGGCGATGAGCAGGGCCCCGCCGTGGTGGGGGATCTTCTCCAGCCCCTCCCACTCGACCCGGAACCAGTACGGTACATCGGGTCGTAGAGGCGGCGCACGATGGAGCGCATGTGCTCGGAGCGCCCCCACTCGTCGACGTCCGACCGCCTCGGGTCGGGCGGCCCGGTCGACTCGGGCCCGGCGCCGGGCCACCGGCAGGATGGACAGCGAGGCCGCCGGGGCGAGGCTGGTCGACCCGGACCTCGTCGCGGCCACCGTGGCCGCTCGGCCTCGATCGACGGGCGCCTGGCGCGGCACCTGCCTCGGCCTGGTCCTCGGCGCTCGGCGTCGATGCAGGCCGCTGGTCGAGCGGTGTGCTCCGCCCGGGTCGGCGGTCCGGGTCCGGTCGGCTGGGTCCGCGCTCACCTCGGCCATCGTACTGCCGGCGGCCTCAGCCCATCCCCGGCGGGTCGCGACGCCGGCCCGCAGCCGTCCGGCAGGGGGCCCAGCGCGACCAGGCCGTCGAGGCTCATGGCCCGCCGGGAGACCGTCGAGGGGCGAGAACTCGGCCCGGAGGGCCGACGAGCACGGTGGCCACGTCGGCCGGCTCGACCAGGGGCAGCAGGGCGATCACCGACCGTCCGCCGGCCACCACCGGCACCGGCGCACCCGTCCAGGGTGTCGGCCACCACGCTCGGCGATCGTGTCGACCGGCGCCGGCGCCGGGTCCGGCGCCGCACCGGCCGACCGGCCCGTCCGCACCACGATGGCTCGGCACCGGGGGCGTGGCCAGCAGGCCGAGTCGGGAGCGGTAGACGTCGGTCAGCATGGTGACCGAGTCGTGGAGGGGGTGGACGGTGCTGCCCTCCACGTGCTTCCACTGGACCGGGACCTCGGTGATCGCGAGGCCGAGGCGCCGGGCCCGGGCCAGGACCTCGACGTCGAAGGCGAAGCGGTCGATCCGCACCAGGTGGAACAGGAGCCGGGCGACCGGGGTGCGGAACGCCTTGAACCCGCACTGGGTGTCCTGCAGCCCGAGCCCGGTGCCGGTGGTGACCAGCCGGTTGAAGAGCCGGCCCATGACCGTGCGGACGGCGTAGGTGCTGTCCACCATCGAGTCGGCCAGGGCCCGCCAGCCGATGGCGACGTCGTGTGGCTCCAGGCCGTCGAGCAGCAGGGGCACGGCCCGCGGGTCGATGGCCATGTCGGCGTCCATGAAGGCCGTGTACGGCGCCGCGGGCCAGGGCCACCCCGGTCCGGACGGCGGCGCCCTTGCCCCGGTTGGCCGGGAGGCTGATCACCCGGTGGTGGGGGAGGGGGGCCAGCAGCCTGCGGGCGCGTGCCGCCGTGCCGTCGGTGCTGCCGTCGTCGACGACCACCACCTCGGTGCGCTCGAGGTCGACGGCCCCGTCGGCCACGGCGGCGTCGAAGCGCTTCATGCCCGCGGCCAGGCGGTGGGCCTCGTTGAAGGCGGGGACGACGATGGTGAGTCGAGGCGTCATGAGCAGGTCCCGACCCTATGCGGCCGCGAGCGGCCGCGAGGGTGCAGGCCGCCGGATCCGGTGTCCGACCGGGCCGGCGCCCGGCGCCGTCGCTAGGGCCGGGCGGCACCGACCAGCCCCTAGTACCAGAGGGGTCGAAGGTCACCACGGTGCCGGTGTGGGCGGCCTGGATGATGGTCCCGCTCCCGTACGGCGTGGCCTGACCGTCGAGGGTGGGGCCCGACGTACATCACCACGTGGTCGATGCCGGTGCCGTCGAGGTCGTAGAAGAGCAGGTCGCCGGGCTGGAGGGCGTTGAGGCTCACGTGGGGGAACTGGGCGTACTGGTCGGCGGCCGAGTGGTCCATGGTCACGCCGGCCTGGGCCCAGGCCAGCATGGTGAGGCCCGAGCAGTCGACGCCGGCGCTGCTGGCGCCGCCCCAGACGTAGGGGACGCCCAGGTACTTCATGGCGCCGTGCACCGCGGCCAGGCCGGCGGCCTGGGCGGTCGCCGCTGGCTGGAGACGGTGAGGTCCCGGCCCCGCCGGGCCGCCGACCGGCTGGCCGCCGTGGCGGCCTGGTTGGCCGCCTGGTGGCGCTGACCGCCGCCGCGCTCCCGCCGCTGACGGTGGTGGCCACCTGGGCGGCCTGGGAGGCCTGGGCCGCGGCGGCCTGGGCGGCGGCCGGGGTGGTGGCCGCTGGCCGCGGCCTGGGCGGCCGCTGCGGCCTGGGCGGCGGCCTGCTGGGCGATCTGGTCGGCCAGGGTCCCCTTGACCTGGGCCAGGGTGGCCTCGGACTGGGCGCTGACGGCCTCGGCGCCCTGGCGGGCCTGGTCGACTTGGGCCAGCTGGGCCGTCTCGGCCTGCTGCTCGGCCAGCAGCTTGGCCTGGGTGGCGGTCAGCTGCCTCTGGCCGGCCTGGACCCGGGCCACGTCGGCGGCCACGTGGCCGAGCCCAGCTGCTGGTAGAGGTCGCGGGTCTGGGTGGCGCTGGACGGGCGAGCGAAGAGCGAGGCCACCGCGCTGGACGAGGTGTCGTTGATGTAGGCCTGGATGGCGTCGTCCCGGAGGTGGGACCGCTCGGCGGCCAGCCGGGCCTTGGTGGCGTCGATCGAGGCCGTGGTGGTCTGCAGCGAGGTCTGGGTGGTGGTCAGGTTGACCTGGGCCTGGTTGTATGCCTCGTCGGCCTGGTCGAGGATCGCCTGCTGCTGGGAGATCTGGGCCTCGAGGGTGGCCACCTGGGCCTCGGCCGAGTCGATCTGGGCCTGGGACGGCGACGGTGCCGGGCGGGGATGTCGTGGTGCGTGGGGTGGCGCGTGGTCGACGGAGGGGTCGAGCCCGCCGAGGCCGGCGGCGGCCTGGGCCGACTCCCGACCCGGCCCCGAGGTCAGCGTCCCGACGGCGCAGAGCCACGGCGAGGGCGACGACGGTGGCCCCGATCTGGAGAGTCGGCCCGGTGCCGTCGGCGCGCCGGCGCGCCGTGCTCTGGGCCGCCGATCGCCCCTGCTCGCACTCCGAACACTCCGTGTCACGCTAGTCGGTGCCGACCATCGGCGGTGGCATCGGCGAAGGATCTCCCGTCCGGACGTGTGACCGCACCCGTCGCTTCGCTCGTGCTGTGCTGCCCCATCACCTGCGCTCCATCGGTACTGGCCGACCGGGCTGTCAGGCCGGCGCCGGTCACGTCGGCGACGACCGACTGTCGGTCCCAACTCGGTAAGTTGCTGGTTGTATCGGCAGCTCGGCCGTCGAACTGGAGGGCCGAATCGTGGACGGAGTGGTCGAGGTCCGGGGCGGCCGGGTGCAGGGGGTCCGCCGCCGGGATCTCTGGACGTTCTCCGGCATCCCCTATGCCGCCTCGCCGGCCGGACCGGCGCCGGTTCCGGCCCCCGGCCACGCCCCCGAGCCGTGGACCGGGGTCCGGCTCCGCGACCGGTTCGGGCCCATCGCCCCCCAGACCCCGAGCCTGATCGACCTGTCCCTCGGGGGCCGAGCCCGAGGAGCAGTCCGAGGACTGCCTGAGCCTCAACGTCTGGACCCCGGGCCTCGACGGCGACCGGCGGCCGGTGATGGTCTGGGTCCACGGCGGGTCCTTCGTGTCGGGGATCGGGCTCGGGCGGCCTCTACCGGGGCGGCACCCTGGCCCGCGACGGGCGACGTGGTGGTGGTCACCATCAACTACCGGCTGGGTCTCCTCGGCTTCCTGGCCCATCCGGCCCTGGCCGGGCCGGGCCAGACGTGGCTCGACGGCCGGGAGTGGTCCGGCTTCGGCAACTGGGGCCTGGCCGACCAGGTGGCGGCCCTCCGCGTGGGTGCAGCGACCACATCGCCGAGTTCGGGGGCGATCCCGGCAACGTCACCCTGTTCGGCGAGTCGGCCGGGGGGATGAGCGTGGCCGCCCTGCTGGCCGTCCCGGCGGCCGCGGGGACTGTTCCACCGGGCCATCGTGGAGAGCGGTGGGCCCTACGCCTACACGCCCGAGCAGGCCGCCGACGCGGCCGAGCAGCTGGCCGGCCACCTCGGGGTGCCGATGACCCGGCAGGCCTTCGAGCGGTGCCGACCGCCGACCTGGTGCGGGCCGTGGAGGAGTTCGACCAACGGGGCGGCCGGCGGGCCGACAGCGGCCTGCTGCTGATGCCGGTGGTCGACGGCGGGCTGCTGCCGGTGGCACCGGCCGAGGCGGTGGCCGCCGGCTCGGCCGCCGAGGTGCCGCTGCTGATCGGGACGACCCGGGACGAGATGGCCTTCTTCACCGTCGGCGATCCCGGCCCTGAGCGCCCTCGACCACGAGGGACTGCGCCGCTGGATGCGGCGGCTCACCCCCGACCCCGAGGTGCGGAGGCGTGATCGCCACGGTCACCGAGGCCCGCTCGGCCCGGGGCGAGCCGGTGACGCCCCGGGACCTGTGGGTGGCCATCGCCACCGAGTACGTCTTCCGGCTGCCGTCGGTCCGGCTGGCCGACGCCCACGCCGCCGCCGCCGGGCCCGGGGTGGGGACCTACTCCTATCTGTTCACCTGGGAGTCGCCCATGCTCGACGGCTACCTGGGCTCGTGCCACGCCCTCGAGATCCCCTTCGTCTTCGGCACGGTGCGAGAACCCGGCCATCCAGGGGTTCTCCGGCGGGGGGCGAGACGCCCTGGCCCTGTCGGCGGCCATGCGCCGGACGCGTGGACCTCCTTCGCCCGCACCGGCTCCCCGGGGGCCTGGCCCGCCTGGGAGCCCGGCCTCCGGCCCACCCAGGTCCTCGGGCCCTGGCCCGGCCGACCGAGGGCCTGGTGCACCAGGTCGACGGACCCCGCGCCCGAGGAGCTCGACGCCGTCGCCGCCGCGGCGGACCCGTTGTTGGCACCCTGACCGGCCCGCCGCGGCCCCTACCTGGGCCGACGTGGGGGTGGATCCACCTCCACCCGGGACGAGTTGGGCAGGATAGAGGGCCACAACGGCATGCGAACCGGCGAGCGGCGCATCGAACCGGAGGTCCCACGACATCTCAACCGTCTCTGGCTATCCTGCGCCCGTCGTGCCGTCTGGTCGACGGCGCCGATCGACGTCGTCCGCCCGCCTCGGGTCGTCGTCGGTCCCCCTGGGCTGCCTCGGGGTGGTGCACATACCCAAGACCGGTGGCACGTCGGTGGCGACGGCAGTGGCCGGGTTGGTGGGGTCCGGGGGCGCGGGTCTCTATTTCGACCAGTCGATCATCGGGGGGATCGACGCCCGGGAGTTGCCCACGGTGACGCGTTCGCAGTTCGCCTCGGTGAGCCAACTGCGGGCGCTCCGCCGGGACAACCGGGTCCTGGTCGGACACTTCAGCGCCCAATCGCTGGTGAGCGCGGGCTTCGAGCACCTGGCGGTCCAGATTCGTGAGCCTCGCTCCCGGATCGTGAGTCTGTACCGCTATTGGAGGTCGCTGTCGGAAGCAGACCGGGCCGAGTGGGGACTGTGGGGCTCACAGGCGGTCGCGGCGTCACATCTCCCCTTCATGGAATTCCTCCGGTTGCCTGGTGTGTGGTCGGCGACGGAAAATGCGCTGGCCCGTCAGCTGGTGGTGGCCACCACGCCGTCGGACCCGTCCCGTCTGCGCAGGAGGATCGAGCGGGCTGTGCACGGCAGCGCGTACCAGCGGGTTCGTTCCCGACTCCGGATCGTGGACTGGTCGACGGAGTCGCAGCGGTTCCTGGACCGAATCTGCCGTGAGCACCTGGCCACGCCGTCGGTTGCCGTGCCTCTCGAGAACGTCACGTTCGTCCGGGGAGATCGACAGCCGATCACGGCGAGCGGCCGCCGACTCCTGGGGGAGATGACCCGGTTGGACCGCGACCTCATCGCTCGCCTGGTGGAGGACGGTCTCTTGGCACCCCGCTCGGACCGGGAGATGGACCGGGAGTGGGAGGAGACCGCCGCTCGACTGGGATTCGACCTCGTCTGAGCGGGGCTCATCGTGGACCGAGCCCTGGGCGCCGGCGATCCGGATCGAGGCCGCGGCGAACCCCTAGTGTCAGGGGTCAGGACTCACCGTCGGGCGGGCCGGGCCAACCGCCACCGGCGAGACGGGGACGTAGCCCAATTGGCAGAGGCAGGGCGCTTAAACCGCCTTCAGTGAGGGTTCGACCCCCTCCGTCCCCACGAATTTCTACAAACCTTTTTGGGAATGATTCGTGACAGGCTCGGCGGACCCATCCACGCTCGTTCGGTGCTCCATGGCCGTGCAGTTCACACGGCGCGGCGATGGACAAGCCATACGGTGATGGTGACCAGCAGCGTTGAAAGCGTGAGAAGGCAGCCGCCCTCGATCCACTGGAGGGTCCAGAAGTGACTGGCCGGCTGGAGACGGGCCCATGCCGTGTGGCTTATGACCATTCCCGCCAGCACGGCGAGAACGGTGTAGCTGGCAAGGGTGGCGACGATCGCTGGGACGACCCGGCGGGTGAGCATGCCGGCCAGGGCACCGATGGAGAAGGCGGCCAGCGTCCACGCAGCGAACGCCACCCCTCGCAGGTTGAACAGCCCGGGCGAGAGCGGGGAGGCAGAGGACAACTGGGTGCCGTTGCTGGTGGCGAAGTATGGCTGGTAGTACCAGGAGAGCAGCACACTGAAGGCGCTGGCGATGGCGGCCGTTGCCACTCCGACGATCACGAGCTTGGCCAGGGTCCAGCGCCACCGCCCGAAGCCTTGGGTCCAGGCATAGCGGAAGGTGCCGGTCTCTATTTCGCGGGCCAACATCGGGGCCCCGATGAATGCTCCAATGAGCGCTGGCGCGGGCTGTAGTGGGAAGCCGGTTTTCAGTACGCCGCTGGTGAGGTGGAAGTTGAGGACGAGCGCCATGCAGGCCGGGGAGCCTGCTGGGTGACAGGCGGCGGCGGCTGTATAGGCGTGGTGCACCTGCAGCCCGGCGATCCACAGCCACGCTGACAGCGCGCCGAGGAATGCGACCACGCCGCCCAGCGCGACTCGATGATGCCGCCACGTGATCCACGTCATCCGCCGCCACCGCAGCGGCCGCAGATTCGCGTCCTTGGCTGGACGCACAGCTGCGGTCAATGCGGTCATTTCGTCACCACTGGCGGCTCGGTGCAACGGCCACGAGCCGACGAAGAGTTCACCGTGAAACGGCCGTCGGTACCGACAGGAAAGGTCCTGAACCCCCTTCCCGACGTCTCGGCGGTGACCGTGCCGCCGAGGGGTCGGAGGGCGACGTCCCCAGGACTACCCACCGCCTGGAGCGGTCCGGTCAGCCTCCCTGTGGCGGGAGACAGCGGCGCTCAACGCAATGACCCCCCTGGCTATGGCACTCCCTACGAACACGAGAACGACCAGGATCAACGAGACTCGACGGACGGGTGGCCCCGTTTGCGCATCTTTGCGCGCACCCCGGAGCGGTTCATACTGCTCGACGGCGGACGAGCAAGACGGTTACGGCGATGAGGAGCACCGACAGGGCGAGCAACCAGCCCCCCTCGATCCATTGGTACGGCCAGAAGTGGCTGACCGGCTCGAAGCTGGCCCAGTGGGTGTAGCCGTGTTCGATGAGACACTGCGCCGGGGTGAGAGAACCGTGACTGGAGAAACCCGTGACGACACCTGCTCCTGCGCCGCCGGGGCCAGCCTTGAAAGACGAAGGGCACAGCTGGGGGAGGAGGTTGAGTGGGACCTGACCTCCGAAGGCGAACTTGCCGCCCTTGGTCCACCACTCGCTGTTGATCAACGCTGACCCGGGAATGTTGGCGTTCTTCGCGACCAGCGCCGCCATGTAGTGCGGCCGCAGCAGGTTTCCGGCTATCAGGGCGAGACCGCAGTAGGCGGCGAGGGTGGCAACGATGGCAGGGACGACCCGGCGGATGAGCATGCCAGCCAGGGCGCCGATAGCGAAGGCGGCGAGCGTCCAGGCGGCAAAGTCGACCCCGCGCACATCGAACAGGCCAGGAGAAAGCACGCTGGGCACGGAAAATTGGGCTCGATTGCCGGCGGCGACGTACGGTTGGTAGTACCAGGAGACCAGCACGCTGAAGGCTCCGGCGACGACAGTCACGGCGACGCCGACCATCACCAGTTTGGCGAGCGCCCAGCGCCACCGTCCGAAGCCTTGGGTCCAGGCGTAGCGGAAGGTCCCGGTCTCCATTTCGCGGGCCAGCAGCGGCGCCCCGATGAACGCTCCGATGAGCGCAGGCACGGGCTGGAGGACCAAGGCGTATTTGAGAACCAAGTTCGTGCCCTCGAAGCTGATGATTTGGTTCAGGCAGGCTGCCGAGCTGGCCGGGTGACAGGCGGCCGCGGCGGCATAGGCGTGGTGCAGCTGCAGCCCGGCGGTGTAGAGCCACAGCGCGAGGGCGCCCAGGAGGGCAATCACGCCGCTCAGCGCGATGCGGTGGTGCCGCCAGGTGACCCAGGCCATTCGCCGCCAGGGCAGTGGCCGCAGGCGCGCGTCCGGCGCCGGCAGGACCGGTATGGTCACCGCGGTCATTTCGGCATCTCCGATGGCTCGGCCGCCCGGCGGCGGGTCGGGCCGGGGAGACGCGCGGCGCTGGGCTCGCGCAGGTAGGCCATGGTGAGTTCTTCGAGGGTGACCGTACGTCCCTCCCATCCCGGTGGCGCCGGATTGGAGGCGCCGTCGTAGCGGACCAGCAGGCGTACCTGCGACGCAGCGCTGCTCTCGTGTACGACATCCCACTGCTGCCGATACCGCTCGGACTCCGAAGCTGGGCCGGTGAGCATGCAGTGGGTGGCGAGAAGGTCCTCGACTTCGCCGGCCACCTGAACGCTTCCGTGGGAGACGAGTACGAGGTAGTCGGCCACCCGCTCGAGCTCCATAAGCACGTGGGAGGAGAGCAGGACCGACACGCCATCCTCGGCAGCCGCGGTCATCACCGTGGCCATGAAGTCGTGGCGGGCGATCGGGTCGAGCGTGGACATCGGCTCATCGAGGAGCAGGAGCCGCGGCCGGCGGGCCAGCGCCAGCGTCAACGCCAGCTGGGCCTGCTGGCCGCCCGACATCTTCCCCGCCTTGCGGTCCAGAGGGATGCCGAGCTCGCCCAGGCGATGCTCGGCGTAGTCCTGGTCGAAGCGGCGATTGAGGTTGCGCGTCTCATGCAGCAGGTCGGCGGCCGAGAGGTTCTTGTAGAGCGGCGCGTCCTGTGCCACGAAGGCGATCTCGTCGACCGCGGCGAGAGAACCAGCACGATACCCGCCGAGCACCGTCACCTCGCCGCTACTCGGGTGCACCAGCCCGACCGTGAGGTTCAACAGGGTCGTCTTGCCGGCACCGTTTGGTCCTACCAGGGCGACTACGTGCTGTTCGGGGATCGCCAGCGTGCAGTCATGCAGCGCGCTGGTCGCGCCGTAGGACTTGCTGAGAGCGTGGGTTTCGATGACGTTCATGCCACGCCCTCCGCCTCGTGACGGCCTGCGCCGCGGGGGTCGGCGGCTCCCGGGCGACGCTTACGAAAATCCCGTAGCACGTTGGCGACCAACGCCGCGATCCCGTCCTCATCGAGCCCGGCGGCGTCGGCCGCCGCTACCCAAGCGACGAGGGAACGGCGGAGTTCGGTGAGATCAGGCAGCGTGACCTGGCTGAGGGTGGCCTCGACGAAGGTCCCCTGACCTGGTCGTCCCACCGTGAGCCCCTTGTTCTCGAGCTCCTTGTAGGCCTTCGCCACCGTGTTGGGGTTGATCGCCAGCTCGGCGACCACGTCGCGCACCCGGGGAAGTTGATCACCGGGCACCAGATAGCCGAGGCGGAGCGCGTGCTCGACCTGGTGGACCAGCTGCAGGTAGGTCGGCACGCCCGAGCCGGGATCGAGCCCGAACTGGATCGGAGACACCGGTTTGCCCTCCGCTGCCCCCGAAGCGTCATCTGACGAGCTAACCCCTTGTACTGTGTCCATGGGGTAACAGTATAGCTTGGTCGGTGGCCAGTCAACGGCTCTGTCCCCTTAAACACAGAATCTGCCGACAAAACATGCTGGTCAGCGGCCTGTGCGTACGCGAGAAGGCGCCCGAAATCGGCGACTAATGCGGGGCGGAATTTCAACGACCGACACCCAACATCCGACAATGGTGCAGAAACCTGCCCTCGTCTCGACACCTAGCAATGCCGGTCGGCCCAGACCTGTGACCTGGGCTTTTGGCGAAGCTGGTGAGCTCGACCGAACGACCTACTACGACGGGTCACGTAGCGCTCATCGATCTGGGATCGATAAGTCAACTTCGCGTAGCGCTTTGCCGACATAACCGGTACTGTGTTGACCATGAGTAGGACGAGCGTGGCGACGGAGGTCCGCAGGCGAGTTCTTTCGTCGTGCGACCGCTTCTGGCGCCCCGAGGACTTCGACGGCTCCCCCGACGCGGTTGCCCAAGCGCTGTCGCGGTTGGTCCGCACCGGCGACCTTCGCCGTATCCGGCGGGGGCTGTACTGGCGCGGAACATCGACCCGACTCGGCATGGCTCCCCCGCCTCCGGGCCGCCTCGCTGGCGAGGTGGTCGGTGACACAGGCACCGGACCGAGCGGAAGGAGCGCCGCTCTGGCTCTTGGCCTCTCGACCCAAGTGCCCCGCCAGGAGGCGATCGCTGTGCCAGGGAAGAGCGCCTCGGAGTCCCGGTCCCGTCCACTACGTGAGCCGCGCCGCAAGCACCAAGCGTCGTGATGAGCGTCTCCGCCCGGCCGAGGTGGCGGTGCTCGAGGTGCTGCGAGACTGGAGCGGCCTCGTCGAGATGCCAACCGAGGACGCGGTCGATCGGATAGCGCGACTCGTCGACAGCGGTGCGATCCGACTTGACCGGCTCGCTCGCGCTTCGGAGACCGAGCCGCCTCGGGTCCGCGAACGGCTCCGCCGCTTACTTGTTGCGCTCGACCGACCCGAGATCGTCGATGTCATCCGCCCGGCGCGTAGCGAGGCAGTCCGCCACGATCTGGCGCTCGTCGGCTGAGCCAATGGCTCGCTTCCGGGACTTAGGGCGAGTTCGGACCAACGCTCGACGCGGCCGCCGAGCGTCTCGGGATCAGTCCGACTGCCGTCGAAAAGGACTACTGGGTGAGCGAGGTCCTCCGTGTGCTCGGGCGAGACTTTGGCGGGGACTTCATATTCAAAGGCGGAACCAGCCTTTCAAAGGGCTTTCGGATAGTGGAACGCTTCTCAGAGGACATTGACGTCCTGGTTCTGCCCGGGGAGCGAGGACGCGGAGCGACCGACAAGCTCATGAAAGCCATGGGAGAGGGCGCGGCCAGCGGTATCGGCGGCTCGGCGATCGGCCGTCGGTGGGAGCGAGACCGGTCGCCATCGGTCTTACGAGGTGGCCTACCCCGCCACGCGTGAGCCGACCGCGCTCATCCGAACGAGCGTGCTTCTCGAAATGGGTGTCCGGGGTGGACCGCACCCCCACGAGCGTGTGCCGATCGGCTCTCTACTCGGTGATGTGCTCGAGTCCGCCGGGACCGATCTCAGTGAGTTCGTCGACCTCGAGCCCTTCGACGTTGCAGTGCTTCATCCCGGACGTACGCTCCTCGAGAAACTCGTCCTCATCCATGCACTGGCCCAACAACTCGCCGCCGAGCCGGGTATCGTCGATTGACCGGCGGAGCGGTCGGCACTTCTACGACGTGTATCAGCTCCTTGAAGACCACCGCGTGCTCGAATCTTCTCTCCGACCGGGCTCAGACCGAAGAGGTGATGAGCAGCATCGAGGAGATCAATAGTGAGTTTTTCGGGAACGGCGACGACATCGAAGTACGACCACTGGAAGGATTCGGCTCCTGCCCGGCGTTCGATTCGAGCAGCGATGTCTCCATCCGACTTCGAGCCACCTACGAGGCGACCATGCCGGAGCTGTATTTCGGGGCGGACCCGCTACCCGATTGGGGGGCGATTTGTCGTCGCGTGGCTGAGCGACGCGACCTTCTCTAGCGTCAGGTCAGGTCCCCACCAGGGCGGCATCTCTGCTCCCGCCGTGCGTCGAAGCGTCGTTGGCAAGACGTTGGATGAGTTGCCGCGTGGTCCCGATTCACCATACATGTGACCGATAAAGACACGTAAAGACACGTCGCAGAATTGATCTACTGGGGAATCCACTTCCAACCCTCTGACCTGGGCCTTTGGTGGAGGTGAAGGGACTCGAACCCCTGGCCTCTACATTGCGAAAGTACGGTTCTCAGCGTTTTGACCAGGTCCTTTC
>CAVQXB010000002.1:0-210000 GCA_963717885.1 uncultured Acidimicrobiaceae bacterium
AGGCATTCCTGTCGACCCTGGCCGACCGCGATTTGATCGTCCGCTACGACTGAGACGTTGTCGACCAGCGTGCCTGGGCACGACTTCGATGACCTCTGGAACCCACCGGGCAACCCCGACGGGCTTACGGAACTCGAGGTTGCCGCAGGCCTGGTCGTCGGACAGGGGGCCGGCCCTCCATTCTCTCCCGACCCATCGGTCCGTCCTGTCGATGTGTTGCGAGAGGTGTCAGTCGCCCTGCTGGCTACGCCCCCCTGCGTGGTTGCCTTCTCTGGCGGACGCGACTCGTCGGCCTTGCTCGCTGTCCTGATGGACGTTGCCCGCTCGGAGGGCCTCGACGAGCCGATCGCGGTGACCGCGCGCTGGGACAACGACCAGGCCAGCGACGAGTCACTCTGGCAGGAACAAGTTGCCCGTGCCATTGGTATTCACCAGTGGGAGATCCTCTGGCCTGGCACCGATCTCGACCTTCTTGGTGACGAGGCGATCAGGGTCCTCGACCGGATCGGCTTGGTCTGGCCTCCGCCGTCCTATGCGATGCTGCCGATGATGCGACTGGCGGCGGGCGGTGTCTTCGTCACCGGGGAGGGGGGGATGAGGCGTTCGGACTCTGGCCCCATGGGCGTCTGTGGGCCGACCTTCGGAAGCATCGACTTCCGAGTCAGGCCGATGTCCGCACGTTGGCTCTCGGATGCATGCCCCGCGTGATTCGTCGTCGGCGTTGGCAGCACAATCTTCCGCCCTATCAGACCTGGCTCCGGACGGCCGCCCTCGTCAGGGTGGCCAGAAACCTGGCCGACGACCAGGCCGACGATCCTCTCCGGTGGGATGACTACCAGGTGATCAGCCGCGGGCGTCGTGCCGTTGATCTGACCCTTCTCTCACTCGAGCGCCTCTGCGCCCTGAGCAACTCGCGATTCGCGGCCCCCTTCGTCGACGAGCGGTTCCTCGCCGCGCTGGCCGCATGGGGCGGCGCCCTGGGCCGCGGCGATCGAACCGCGGTGATGAGCGCCCTCTTTGCAGACGTCCTGCCCGGGTCGATCCTGTCACGGAACAGCAAGGCCTCGTTCGGTGGTGTGTTCTGGGGTCCGGCGAGTCGCCAATTCGCCGCAGCGTGGGACGGATCGGGCCTGAGCGTCGAGTTGGTCGATCCAGAGTTGCTCCGAGCTGAATGGCTGGGTCCCCTCCCCGTCTACGGCGCGGCGCTGCCCTTGCAAGCCGCATGGCTGCACAGCCGGGACGCGGCGCGGCAGCCATCCGAATCCGCCACCCCCTAGGGGGATCATCCCCCCCATTTCCCCTGTTCAGAGGCAATTGCGACCGGTATCATGGACTCATCCAACCAGAGAGAGGGGCACACATGGCAGAGGAAGACTATGAGGCACCGCAGATCACGGTCCTCGGCGACATCACTGACATGACGCAAGCGAAGCCGGGAATCTACTTCGACTTTCCCGGCGCCGCCGAGGGAAATACCACGAAGCCGGCCCCGGGAGCGCCGGGGACGAGTTGAGCGTTCGATCCTGAGGTATCTCCCTCATGGCACGCTTGTCCGACCAGGATCCCGCAAGGGATCCTGGTCGGCGCGAGACGTCATTTCTACTGTCGATGTCTCTGGACAGACGGTACTGTTGCACTTACCGTCTGGGACCTATTTGGGTCTCGACCACTCAGCTGCTCGCATTGTCGACCTTCTCAACGCGGACCCCGATCCCAGGCACGCGGCCGATGCCTTGGTCCAGCACTATGGCGTTGCCGCCGACCAGGCTCGAGGGGATGTCAGAGCGGTCGTGGAGACGGTTCAGCGCATATCGGCTCCCCGCACGAATCGAGTCCGAACACCTACGGTGGCGGGCACGCTCGCAGTGATGCGGTCGTGGTGCTCCATGTCGACGCGTTATCGATGGTCGACGTTCAAGGTAACCGCGGTAGTGGCGGCAATCGAAGTCGGCCTCACGCTCGTGAGCATTCCCAGACTTGCTCGCTGGGTGCAGGTGCCGCTGGCCACCGACGAGGCCCCACCACCGTTGGCCGGTCCTGACGATCTGTCTGGACTCTCGGACGCCGAGCAACGAGCGCACTGGGCTGTCCGCTGGGTGCTGGCCCGTTGGCTCTACGACGGAACCTGTTTGCGCAAAGCGTTGGCGCTGGGGTACTTCTTCCGCCGCCGAAAGCCCGTGCTACGGCTGGGCATGACTGATGATGCTGGTGTCGTCGCACACGCATGGATCGAATGTGACGGCCGCGCCTTCGATGCCCAGCCTGTGACTGGAACCTTCAGCTCCACATCAGCGCCCGTTTCCCCAGGAGTGCACCGTGAACGCGAATGAGGACGCTTCTGTGAATACAGTGTCCCTGAGAGCCAAGACGGCCACCTACGAGTGCTCCGGTCTTCAGATGACATCCGAGATCGCCCTGAGCGCCCCCCTGGCGGTCAACCAAGATCTAGGTACTGTCGATGTGTTCCTGGACCTAGGCGAGCCCGCCGATCCTCCTTTTGAGCGCCCATCTGAGGAGGTGGTGGCCGAGCTGGCCGTTGATGGGTTCCCTTGGTACACGTTCTGTCGCGTAGACAGCGGCTACATCGGTAGGATGCCCGGTATCGCCGATTTCGTGATCGACGACAGCCTCCGGAAGATCGTCTGCCATCCGACGGTGACCGGGCGCAGCGAGGTGATCCCCATCGTCGTCCCGGGCACGGTAACGGCATTTCTGTTGGCTCTCAGAGGCCAGTGTGTGCTCCACGGCAGTGCGGTCGTCTTGAGGGAGGGCGCCATAGCCTTTGTCGGCGCATCGGGACAGGGGAAGTCCACCATGGCGGCGATGTTCTGCGCCGCCGGCGCGGACCTGGTGACGGATGACGTGCTGCCGCTGGCATTCGGAGACGGGTTCGCCGACAGTGACGGAATCTATTGCATTCGATCGGGGCGTGAGATCCGACTTCGGGAGAAGTCGGCGTCATTGGCCGACCGCTTCGGAGTCGATACCTCGATCCGTGTCACCGAGGATGAGCGTCTTGCCATAGCCCCCTCGTCGACCGCCCTGGCGCGGCATCCGCTGTCGGCCATCATCCTTCCCCGGCCCGACCGGGAGAGCCTTCACGTGACTTGTCGCTCACTGGGCGCAGCGGAGGCATCGTTCCAGTTGGGTCGATATGGGCGGATCGAAGGGTGGCGCGGCCGTGATCACCTTCGTCGTCAATTCATCGACGTTGGGCGCGTGGTGGCGTCAGTCCCCGTATTCGAGGTTGCGGTCCCATGGGGCCCGCCATTCGCATCCGACCTCCCTCAACGGGTCCTCGAGGTTTGCGGCCTCGACCCTGAAGGCCTCTTGACCGGCGTGCAGGCCGGTCGGCACATCCCCGACTCCGACAAGGCGCATGAAGATGGTGTCAGCGTTCTGACGGGCGAGACTGTCGGCTGACCAGCCGGTCGAATTGTCCGTTGCCAATCGGGCACTGCTCCCCAAGGCTGCCCTGGTAGTCACGAAATGAGGGTGAAGGTTAAGAGAGGTGGAAGGGCGGCAAACGATGACTACTCACAGTTCGAGTGTGACCTCTAGCGAAACGCTGTATGACCACTACGATACGTACTATTCAAGCGGCACTGGCAGCCGTGAGTGGCGTGATCTCGGTGCTCTTGACAAAGTCGCCAACATCGAGAGTGTCTGGGCCGCAACCGGTGAGCCCTCTCCCAGGACCGTCGTTGAACTGGGTTGTGGCGAGGGAGCCATTGGTGAGCGACTCCTTGATCGGACCTTCTGCGAGAGATACGTTGGCTACGACATCTCAACGTCTGGAATCCTGGCTGCGCAGAGCAGGCAGCTTGACAACGCGGGGTTCAACCACTTCGACGGTGCCAGTACGCCCGATGACGATCAGTCTTACGACCTCGCTCTCCTCTCCCACGTGGTTGAGCACGTGGAGAACCCGAGGAGCAGCATTGCCGAAGCCCGGCGGCTGGCTCGATGGGTGATCATCGAGGTGCCGCTGGAATACAGTCGCTCCACGCCCGGCCATTTCGAATGGACCGATCTGGGGCATATCAATCTCTACAGCCCGTTGCTGATCAGGCACCTGGCTGAGAGCTGTGGACTCACCGTCATCGACGAGAAGGTAACGGTTCCATCACGTGCCGTTCTGTCGGACAAGCGATCACGGGTTCGGGGCGGAGCCGAGTGGGCGATCAAGGCGGGCACGCTGTGGCTCTCGCCGTCTGTGGCTCCCCACCTCTTCGTCTACCACGGTACGCTCATTGGACGATCCGGCTCTGGCACCCAGGTCTGAATTCTCAAATTCCGACCAGCTATTGACGGCCCACGAGCACAGCGAGGGCGACGCAACACGCACTGCTTCCCATGTATTTGGACCTACTCCGCACTCGGTATCACCTGAGGACCCCGGGGCCGACCTCAGCCCTTCATAGGCTGAGCGGCCTGGACTCGCAAGGTCTCGTCACCCTCAGCCGTAGTCGTCCTGAGGCCAGGACGAATGGCCCACGATGAGTAGGGGAGTGAGGTATCCGGAACGCCCAACTGCGGTGTCTTCGGTGGGGTTCGCAAATGCATGGCCGGCCCGTACTGGAGGTGAGTGGAAACCCAACCAAGTACGCCGGATCGCGCTTCGGGTCGGAGCCTCCTAAGGGTGTCCCCAAACGGATATGTGGGATGCGTCAGACCCTCGGGAGGAGACGAACGGACAAGCTGACGTTCCGTCGGAGGGAGATACTCGGTCGTCTTCTCGGCTCCTCCCGTTCATCCAGCGTGATGCGCGATGTCCTTCGTAGGATCTGTTCGGTCACAACCTTCGCTTCGAGTCGGGCGAGTGGCGCGCCTATGCAAAAGTGCAGGCCGCGACCGAACGCATAGTGCGGTGCGCGACGCATGTCCTCTCCTTCCGCCGCCAGGGCGACAGATCCGTCTCCGGCAGGACGGTTGGCGGCGGCCCACATCAGGAGAACGCGGCTGTTCGCTGGGATCGTCGTGCCGCCGAGCACAGCATCAACGCTCGTGTAGCGGTAATGGAACTGAAAGGGTCCGTTGCTCCGGAGGACGTCTTCCAGCGCTTCTGGGATCAGATCGGGCTGTTGACGCAGACTGTCTTGGAGGGTTTGGTCACGAGCCAGGATCTCTATGGTCATTGCCATCAGGCTGCTGGTGGTCTCGGTGCCCGCAGCAATGAGCTGCATCAGGATCCCGAGTGAGTCGTCGGCGTTGATGACGCCACCATCGATGCCCCGAACGAGCACTCCAAGCAACCCATCCACTTGGCGGGTCTCTATGTTCTGCGTCATTGCGGAGTTCAGATGCGTCTGGACGTACTCAGTGAGTTCGAGGGCAGCCGTCGCCGCTCGCACCATCCCTTCGGATTGGGTGACGCCATCTAGCAAGAGGCCGATATCCCAAACGGCCTGGACCAGGCGCTCCGCATCTTCAGCAGGTAGACCGATCAGTTGGCAGACCACTTGCGCTGGGAGTGGGTTCGTCAACCCTGCGACCACATCGCCGCCGTGTGCTGCGAGAAGCGGGTTGAGTCCCTCGTCTGCAAACTGCCTGATGGGTCCCTCCAGCGACCGGACGGCTTCTGGGCTCAGGTGAGGTTGAAGCAACTTGCGGTGAGCCGCATGATTAGGAGGATCGGCAACCGCGAGGACATGGATGGGATCGCCGAGGGGAGCCATGTCGAAGTTGATCGGACCACCGCCCTCGTCTCGATAGAGCAGGCTGACCAGATTCGATGAGAACTCCGAAGTCCGGCCCACCGCCTCGCGGATCAACCTCGGGTCAGATACCAGATAGGTGTCCTGGCCGGGAATCCGCCACACGGGTGCAACGCGTCGCAACTGGTCGTAGAGCGGACCCGGATCCTCCAGGACGTTCTCGCTGAACAGCAGTTTCGGGTCGTCAAGGTCGAATGTCGTCATGTTCACGTCCGAGATCGTTCCTCATTGTGAACCGTATCAAGTTCCCATTTGGGTGCCCCCGAACTCCGGCTCGGGGTCGCGTTATCTACATTGGGACGCGGGAGCTGATCGCGTTCAGCTGACTGCCCATGAACCAGGCACTTTCGGGCGTGGTCAGCTTTCTTGCTTTGATGTAGGACTTCCCCGTCGACCCTGCCTTCGATGTCTTACAGGGAATAGGCGTAAATGTAAACGGATCCGCCCTGACCGACATAAACGACCCCGTTGGCGACCGAAGGTGATCCAAACCAGGTGGCGGCACTCCATAGCGGATTACAAGTCTTTATTGAGTTGGAGACAGAGCAGTCAACCGATCCTGCTGCGTCATACGCATAGATTGCTCCGTCATCCGAAGTGAAGTAGACCACCCCGTTGGCCACTGCTGGTGATGAACTGGTGACGTATCCACCGCGTCCCCCCGGAGAGACCCACAGCGGCGTACACGTCTTCGAGGTGACGGGCCCGGTGCAACTGCTTGAGCCGCCGGCCGCATCAAACGCGGAGAGAATCCCGCCTCCTCCCACCGTGTAGACGACCCCGTTCGCAGCTGCCGGCACTCCGTTTGAACCACCGCTGGGCGCAGTCCAAATAGGAGTGCATGTCTTCACTCCGCCGCTGACTGAGCAGTTCTTTGTGCCGTTCGCGTCGAAGGCCGTAAGGACGCCGCCTCCAACATACACAGTCCCATCGGCGACGGCTGGCGCCGAGTAATCCCAACCGCCAGTGAGCGCTCCAGTCCAGAGAGGAGCACATACCTTCGGGGTGCCCGAGCAACTGTTGCCTGACCCTGTGGCGTCGAACGCCTGTAGAAACGGTGTCGCTCCTTGCGAGTTGATGAAGAGAACGCCATTGGATACCGCTGGCGCACTACCGGACTGAGTGCCAGTACCTCCTGTGGTTGTCCACAGCGGCGCGCACGTCTTCACGGCGCCGATGACTGGGCAGTTTGTGCCGCTCACGTCGAAGGCCGCAACGAACGCCCCTCCCGTATTGAGCGGTGAGCCATTTCCAACGCCAGCGATGTATACGAGGCCGTTGGCCACCACCGGTGTGCCCTCTCCTAGAAAGGCGGGAGATCCCTCCCAGATCGGCGCACACACCTTGGGACTGCCCGTGCAGCCGTTGTTGCCGGCGGCATCAAAGGCAAGTAGGCCGTAATTGTAAGTCATGATGAAGACCTCGCCGTCGGCGATGGTCATGCCTCTGAAGTTGGTGAAGACCGTCGAGGTCCACAGCGGGGCGCAGGTCACAGGCGTGCCGGAGCAGCTCTTTCCTGAGGCGTCGAACGCCTCCAGGTAGGTAGGTTCACCATTCGCGGTGACCACGGTTGTATAGAGAACGCCATTCTCGATCAGCGGGGCCTGCCCCCCTGGAGAGGAGGTCGGGTATCTCCATTTCTGTGAGAGGGAGCCGACATTGCTGACGCCAATCGTCGTTTCGTTGGGTTGAAAACCCGTGCCATCGGGGCCGTAGTGGTTCTGGGGCCAGTTTGCCAAAGTTGGCGAGGCTGCCGTTGTGAACGTGCCCGTCAATGCAAGCTTCTTGATGCCTTTCTTTGCATCGCAGAGGGTAGCCAAGTTCGAGGGCGCCGTAACGCGCGTCGTCGCGCCACCCGAGAACGACCCGGTGGCACTGCCCGCGATGACTGTGGTCGCTGTGAAGGTGGCCTTGCCAGCGTAGGTGATGCCACCCACGACGCCGTTGACACTGCCTTTCCACGCGATAGTAAGCGAGGCGGACGCTCCGGTGGTGGACGTGGTCGCACAGCTCAGAGGACTGCTGGCGAACGAACCGATCACTTTGCCCTTGGTGATGGTCACTGCGCTATTGGTCGAGCTGCATCCCGACAGCGTGCCCTTCACCGCCGATGGGTCGGTCCCGCCTCCAGACTTGGTGAGCGGTGGCGAGAACGACACCTTGGCAAACAAGGAGCAGGTCACCGAACCGGGTGCCGCTCCGGCGTACTTGGGTGGCGTAGGGGTTTTGGCGGTAGCTGGAGTGGCAGTAATCACCATCCCCATCACGGCCAACAGGGAGGCTGCGACTGCCACTACCAAGAGGGGCGACCGCACGGTTCGCTTGAAAGCAATACGCATTGTGTCAACACCCTCCGCTCCAGGGTGTCGGTTCCGCCCGCACCCGCCGTTGCCGGAATGCCTATCACGATTGCGATGCCGCCGCCGTCTTGGGGTTTGTACAGCCTCTAACCTGGCACTTGATCTCTCGAAGACCCATTACCTGCGGCAGGCTGTTGGCATTCGGACGGTTATCGGCGTGGTGGACCGGCACATCGGGGCTAGATTTCGAAAGCGCACCAAAGGGGGATCGGTTACCGTTTGCCTGCATGGCAACCGTAAGGCGAGTGGCCCCGATCCTTCCCGTCCGGGACCTCAACGCATCGCTCGATCACTACAGGCGACTTGGATTTGCGACTCGGAAGTATCTGGACGTGGGCTACGGATTCGCGGAACGTGACGGCGTCGAGATCCACCTCGGAGTTTCGCAGGACTTCCTCCCGTCTGGCCGAGGGCACTCGGCCTACCTCTTCGTCGACGATGCCGACGCGTTGGCGGAAGAGTGGCGAGCGGCGGGGGCCGAGGTCCACCCGCCTGAGGACACTGAATGGGGCCAGCATGAGGGTGCTCATGTGGATCCCGACGGGAACGTTCTCAGATTTGGCTCTCCAATAATCTGAAGGCCTGCCCCATACCACCGGGTCGGCGGCGCTTATCGACCGTGACGGACCGGCACGTCGGGGATACGGCGGTGCCGGGTTCTAGCGAGGGCGTGAGGCTTCCTCTTCGCAGTGCAGATCGAAGACGTTCCCCTCCCCGTACTGCGCTTCCAGTTCTACTCTGGCCTCCCTCAGACCGTCTGCTTGAACGCTGACACGTCTACCGGCCTCGTCCGAACCTTGCACCCTAGGCATCACGTAGAGGCACCGATTTCAGCCTCCACACCACACGGCGGCGCAGCATTAGGAAGGCGGCCGGTTCTGGTCCGCCCGGCGCACCAGTAGGGCGCGTTCACCCGCATTCGCCGAACGTGCCGCCGCCTCGGTGAACGCGGCCATCGCCTGATCGTGCCGACCAGCCCGCTCGAGCAGGTCACCACGCACGCTTGGCACCAACGGTGACTCGCCGAGCGCGTCGTCGCGTACCTCTCCCAGGACGGCGAGACCGGCGTCGGCACCGAACGCCCGACCGTGGGCGACGGCCCGGTTGACTTCAACAATCGGTCCGGGCGCCGTGCGGGACAGGACGTCGTAGAGGGCTGCGATCCGGTGCCAGTCCGTCTCCTCGGCGCGCTCCGCGCCCGCGTGCTGTGCCGCGATCAGGGCCTGCAGGAAGTAACGCCCGACCGAGGCCCCGGTCGCGGCCAACTCCTCCGCTCGCCCCAGGGCGGCCAGGCCCCGCCGGACGCGAACCTGATCCCAGAGGCTACGGTCCTGCTCCTCCAGCAGGACCGGGATCCCGTGCTCGTCGAGGCGGGCCGCCATCCGCGAGCCCTGGATCTCGAGGAGGGCCTCCAGAGCGAGCACTTCGGGTTCGTCGGGAGTGAGGTCGACCAGCATCCGCGCCAGCCGGATCGCCTCGTCCACGAGGTCCGGGCGCATCCAGTCCTCACCCGTGGTGGCCGTGTACCCCTCGTTGAAGATCAGGTAGATGACCGCCATCACGTCGTCGAGCCGCTCGGTCCGTTCCGTTCCCACCGGCAGCTCGAACTCGGCGTGGGCCTCAGACAGCGTCTTCTTCGCCCGGGAGATCCGTTGCCCCATGGTGGACTCGGTGACGAGGAAACCTCGGGCGATCTCGGCCGTGGTGAGGCCGCCGACTAGCCGCAGGGTCAGCGCCGCCCGTGACTCGGGCGTCAACGCCGGATTGCAGGACAGGAATACGAGGCGGAGGACGTCGTCCTCGATGAAGTCGACCTGACTTTCGACGTCGGGCACCGCCGCCGCTTGGCTGTCGCTGGCATGTCCCAGCTCGGCGAGCTTGCGGCGCATG
This sequence comes from uncultured Acidimicrobiaceae bacterium, assembly GCA_963717885.1. Lineage (GTDB taxonomy): Bacteria > Actinomycetota > Acidimicrobiia > Acidimicrobiales > RAAP-2 > Bog-756. Next base: position 9,968 of record CAVQXB010000002.1, read on the forward strand.
GTCTCGGTGCGCCGGAAGTGGTCGATGGCTCGGCGCTTCGCCACGGTCATGAGCCATGCGATCGGGATTGTCCGGCACGCCCGTCTCCGGCCACTGCTCGAGCGCGGCGACCAGGGCGTCCTGGGCCAGGTCCTCGGCGAGGCTCACGTCGCGAGTCATCCGTGTGAGGGCTCCGACGAGCCGGGCGGACTCGGTCCGCCAGACGGCATAGACGGCCCCGTTGGGGTCGTCGGGACGGGTCCGAGCCGGCACCACGCCAGCGTAGTGGTACCGGCTCAGACCTCCCGCCCTTCTGCCCACTACCGCCGCTGGCAGGCTGAGCACGGACGAATGCGGCGTCAGGCGTCGGGCGCCTCCGGGCCGGTCGAGATCTGGCGCAGCGTGGAGATCACCGTGACCTCGGGCCAATGCTTGGCATGGAGCTCGGCGAAGGACCGCTGGTCCTCGGCGGCCTCCTCGAGACTGGGGTATTCCATAATGGCCCAACCCCCGACGACCTCCTTGGCCTCGGAGTATGGCCCGTCGACACGGGTGACCTCACCCTGGCGGACGACGTAGTTCACCGCGTCCTCCGTCCCGTAGAGACCGCCACCGTCGAGGAAGATCCCCTTGCTGGCCCGCTCACCGATGTACTCGTCCATCGCGTCGAACAACGCCTGTGGCGGTGTCCCGACGCCCTCTTCCATCCTCACGAATCCCATGAATCGGGGCATGTCGATCACTCCTTTGGTTTGTGGTTGGTGAACTTCTCGCCAATGAGTCGAACAGGGATGCCATTCTTCGACATCGATCACCGAATTTCTTGGGATCCACAGTACGAGCACGGCCGAACGGCTGTGTCGGATACCGATCGGTGTCCGAGCGGAAGATGTTCGGAGGCCTCTGCTTCAGTCCGGCGGGAACATGTCCTTCGGGTCATCGGCCGTGAGATCATGGTCCGCCTCGGTCCGGACGCGTATGCGAACGCACTTCAACTGCCGCATGCTCGGGAGATGGATTTCACCGGAAGAACGATGCGCGGCATGGTCTATGTCGATGCCCACGGGATCTCGGAGGATGATGACCTGGAGGCGTGGCTTCTACGGGGGCTCGATTCCCGTCAAGTTCAACCACAGGAGCCCGGGACTTACCCGGAACGAAGCAGCACAGTTCGCCGTTGCCCAGCTGGTCGCTGGCGGCGCGAGAGGTGCAATCGCTCAGCCCATCTGCATGGCTTCGTACAGCTTGACCGATCCACCGCTGCTCAGCCCGGGGCAACCCTTGGCCAAAACGACGGCATCGTGAAGATTGGCGGCCTCAATCACTGTGTAACCGGTCGCAGGGTCCGGTCCGCTTCCCTCGCTGGACGTACCATCTGACACGATCGTGGCGGAGGAGCCAAACGGTGAGCCCATGTCAGCCACGGCATCGCCGAGCTCACCGAACCAAGCCATCCAACGGTCCATGGTCTCCTGAGACGGATCTTCTGGGTTCGCTCCTCCGTGAAACATAAGCACAAATTTTGGCATTTCGACTCCTTGCTACGCCTGCCAGATCGGTCGACCAAGCCTTGCATACTGCACCCAGAATCGACAGGGCTCTCTGCCTCTTGACGCCGTGTCTGTTCCGCTTGTCACTGAGGCTTAACAAACGAAGAACTCCCGGACCTCGTCCTCGGCCTGGAGCAGCCGGAAAGGCCCGAGTGGCAGCAGAAGGATTCGGAGCGAGCTTGGGGCACGAACCGAGAGTAGGGCGGAGGAGCAACGTCACTGTCCGCATTGTCCGCAGGAGGTCGAAAAACAAGGCAAGACGTCCATCGACAATGAGCAAGGAAATTCCAGGTCAAGCTAGATCTCGGCTGGTCACGCCCTCAACGTGTACACCGTGCCAAGGTGAGGGTCGCGGGTTCGAATCACAGTCCGCTCCATTTGAGGCTGGTGATCTAGCAGCAGGGATACCTCTGGCTCTCAGACGCATCGGACTATTTCAGGGTGAGATCAGGCTCCAGGCCTCAGCCGTATAGAGGATGAGGCTACGTAGGGTCGGTTGAATCCGAATGGAGCGGTCGTACGTGCACCGAGGCCCGATGGGGCCATTGGTGGCGCGAGGTCAGCCGTAGGTGCCCTGAGGGACGTCCAACTCCCAAGCTATGACGACCTCAGCCGATGGGCGTCCTGAGGTCACGACGACCGGTCACGGGACCGGGGAGGGGAGTGGGATATCCGGTTCGGCGAGAGTGTCCCACCCAACCGAAGTTTGGAGACAGTTCCTAAGGAGTCCCGGCCTCGCTCCGCCCGAGTGGCTGTCTTCGGCCTGAGTGGCTACTTACGGTGTTACCAGTTTGAAGGTGCCGCCGAAGGCATGGATGCCGTTCCCGTTCCCGCCCGTCCCGGTCGTGCTGGGGCCCATGGTGCCGGGGAGAGGCTGCTCCTGACTGTAGAGGTAGAGCGGGTGGCCGTTGTAGGTGACCTGTCGGGAGCCGCCCCAGCGCCGGATGACACCGAGCGCCGACCTGTTGACCCCGCTCCCGGCTACCCCCGGGACCGGGGTGGCCGGCCCATCGGTGTACACGGGCGAGAACAACCGGGCGCAGGCGTCATAACATTCGCTGGTCCCAGGGTCGTCGTCACCGCTGAACGTATAGACGGCCACGGCTGCTCCGGGCGGAGCGGGTGGGACGCCAGGAATGACGTTGGGCAGCATCTCGGTGGCCAGCACCGGCGAGGTGTACGTGGACCCGGGCTGGGGGGTGGCCGTCTCCATGGGGGCGGAGCCCGGAGCCGGGGTCCCGTCTGGGTGGAGCAAGTACCAAGCCGTGTGCCAGGGCGGCAGTGGGCTCACCGACTCGAAGAAATTAGCCCCCATGAGCGAATTGGGGACCGGGTCGAACAGGTACAGGGCGTGGCCCGCGTAGGTCACTTGCCAGGTCTGTAGATCGGGCCGGTAGACCACGCCGAGCAGCTCCTGGGCCACTCCGGGACCGGCGACCGGCGGCCCATCCGTGGTGAATGCGGGCCAGTCGGCCATTTGATCGTTCTCTGGTCCCGTGCACGACAGCGGTCCGGGCTGCGGGAAGCTCACCGTGACCACCGTGGTGGTGCAGCCCGGCTGGAAGGGGTGGAACGGGCCGTACCCGAGCGGATCGATAGTGGCGAAGTAGAGGTCGGACCCTGCCGGGTAGAGATAGCTGGCCGGGGAGGTCGAGGTGGCCGGCACGTAACCGGCCCCCGCGCCGCCCCGACGGTCAGCACCGGGCCGTAGGGACCACCATTCTCGACCGCCACGACGGCCCCCTTGCCGTGCCCGTCATGTCCGCCGGCGAAGTCCCCGTACAAGCGGTGCTGGCCCCAGTGGCTACCACCTGGGTCGGCTGCCGCCATCGAGATCGGGACCACCGCCAGGGCCACGACGGCCGTCAACCCCGCACCCAACCACATCAACTGTCGCTTAGGCAAGACCACTCCTTCCGCTCCGAGTAGCCCCCCGCTGATCCCCGAATAGCTCTCCCCCCACTCGCCACCGTCGGAGTGGGCGGTACGGTGTCACTTTAACGGGCCGAGTCTGCCGCGCCTAGGGTTCGTCTCGCAGGGTGGCTGTCCGGTCGCCGTGCGACACGCAGGACGATGCTCCCGGGTCGATCTCACACTTGCCGTGGGCACCTAGGGCCATTGTCATTGTTAGGGGGCAGGCAGACACCGGGGAGTGCAGACGCTCCCGTTCCGGTCGACCGCAGACCGCTTTCGGCTCACTCCAATGTCACTTGACAGGCACGGTTGCCGTGAATAATTTTCGCGGCAGGCGGCGAATCGGCGGAGGTACGGCGATGGCAAAAGACCGTTGGTACAGACAGGCGCGACTTCTCCTTGTCTTGGTGAGTGCGGTGACGGTTGCGTCATTCGGGCTAATCGCCGGTGCGGCATCAGCCAAGACTGCAACACGGGCTAGTGCGAAGACTCCAACCGTGGCTACTGCGGGTGAGTACGGATTTGTCTGCGACACCTTTGCCGGGAAGGCCACGTTCAACCCGCCCCTTCTCGACGGTGCCGCTGGAACGAGCAGCGCGACTATTTCTGGGCAAATCTCGACTTGTGGTGACGGCTCGGTACCGACCATCACCAGCGGAAAGGTCAAGGGCACCATAACCGTCCCCACCGACTGCACGCAGGACCAGTCCGGAGCTAATGATGGTCCCGGCAGCATCACCATCAGGTGGACGGGGGCGACGAAGGTCGCCGAGACCCAATGGACAACCGGCCCTGGAGTTGGACCGGGTGGTCCATTCGAGCTTTCCCCGTTCGATTGGGGAATGGGAGGTTTGCCCGGGGACGTCCTCACCGGTTCATTTGGTGCCGACGATCCGGGGAATACTTACCTGGCGGCGGAAGGACTGACTTCTACCGTGCCCGTTCAGACGAGCTGCACTCCGAAGACGAAGGGGCAGCCCGGAACGGGGGGTCTCAAGCACCTGACATTCGGCGGTGCGCCCGTTCCCTCCTTCGTTACCCATCCCTACGCACGGTAACAGACACCTTCAACTACAACGGCACGAATGGCACGAATGGCTCCATCCAGGAGTTCACCGTTCCGGCTGGGGTGACGAGCATCCAGGTGGCTGCCTTCGGAGCACAAGGCGGTTGCGACGTGAACGGAGGCGAGGGGGGCGAGGCCAGCGGGACCCTCACTGTGACACCGGACCAGGTGCTGATCATCCGCGTTGGAGGTCAACCACCTTCGGACGTGGCGGCTGGAACGGAGGCGGACCGGCCCAAGGCGGCCAAGGCGGTTGCAGCGGTGGCGGTGCATCCGACGTTCTGGTCTCGCCGTACGGACTTGCCAATCGAGTCGTTGTCGGCGGTGGAGGCGGAGGAGCTGGGATGGCCGCGTCTGGCCCAAATCCTGACACCCCGAACCTCGCGGGCTCTGTGGAGACTTGTGGAGGTGCTGGTGGCTTCCCCAATGGTGCTGACGGTGGCTCTTCTTGCGGCTGGGGTCACGGCGGGATTTTTGGTGACGCCGGTGGCCTAGGTGCTAGCCAGAGTGCTGGGGGGGCAGGAGGGGGAAGTGCTGGCGACGGACAGCCCGGAACCCTGGGTCTGGGGGGCAACGATGGCCAGAATGACATTGACCCCTTGCTTTCAGCCCTGCGGGCGGTGGTGGCGGGTACTATGGCGGAGGTGGAGGCGGCTATGCCACGGGGCAGCTTCCGGGGTCGAATCCGGCCATATTCATCTTTGATAGCGGCGACGGTGGAGGCGGGTCCAGCTTCTTCGTCAACGGGTGCTCAATGGCGACGTGCCCGTCTGGAGTCCAGTCCGGAAATGGTGAGGTGACCATCACCTACGTGCCCTAATGCGGTATGCCTGAATCTGGAGTTGACCCGCTCTCGTGGACACTTCATTCTGGGGAAGACCCCAGAGGAAGGAGCCCGCAGTGGGTCGTCCGCATATCTATCCCGAGGAGTTCCGACGGGAGGCCTGTGAGCTGGTCCGTCGAGGGGATCGATCGCAACGCCAGATCGCCGCAGACCTGGGCATTCCCGATCAGACCCTGAACAACTGGATGAAGGCCGAGAACAAGGCCAAGGTCCGGGCCAAAATCCGAACGCTTTGACCGAATCGGAACTGGCCGAGCTGAAACGCTTGCGCAAGGAGAACGCCGACTTAAAGACGGATCGGGAGATCCTCTTCAAGGCGGCAGCTTTTTTCGCCCGGGAGACGGACCGCTAAGCCGCTATCGATTCGTCTCCGCCCATCGAGACCAGTACTCGGTCACCGCCCTGTGCCGAGCCACCAAGGTCTCCCGCAGCGGTTACTACGCCTGGGCCAACCAGCCACCCTCCTCACGGTGCGTCGAGGAGGCCTATCTGACCGACACCATCCGGGAGATCCACCAACGTTCGAGAGGCTACATAGGGCCGGTTGAATCCGAATGCAGCAGTCGTATTTGCACCGGGGCCCGATGGGGCCATTGGTGGCGCGAGGTCGGCCGTAGGTGCCACCGTCCACAACGTGATAACCGGCCGAGTCTTCGGACCTGACCGGTCAGTTGGCGGGTCATTGGCCCTTGGCGATCGCCGCATACCCGGTAATCGGGGCATCCTCTCTCCCCAGTCCGAAGCCACAAGCGAGACGAACAGAGAAGTGGTCTAATGAGAGAAGTGGTCTAATACAAAGAGTGGCCTTGGGCTAAGGAGCGGGAGCTGCGCCGTTGGAGGGCTGCAACAAAGGGGGGTCCCTATGCGATCCTGGATCAATCAGGGGGGCCGACTGAGTGGTACGAGGCGCCGCCGCCTGATTGGCAGCGGCGTGCTGATTTCATTGCTCTTCGCCCTGTTGACGACCATCGGGATGACCTCAACTTCCGCGTATGCCGATACGACCGTTGATGGTTGCACCATCGTTGCCCATCCCAACGCCGCTAGATTCACGGACTGTCCGGGCGTCGACCTCAGTGGTGCCACTCTGTCGGGGGTCAACCTTTCCTATGCCAACCTGTCAGGTACCACGCTGTTGGGTACGAACCTTGACTCGGCCAACTTGCATCACGCTGATCTGTCAAAGGCGTCTTTTGCCACCTGCTACTGGCAACTGTTCGAACCGCCACCTGAAAGCCCCACCTGCCCGGTCGCAATTCTCACCGGTGCCTCGCTGATTGACGCGAATCTCAGTAACGCCACCACCTCGGATTGTGAAGAGGTTGGCCCGCCCTACGAAGCGACGGAAGTGTCGGCCTGCGCCGGAGTATCCATGTCGGACGCCAACCTGTCGGGCGCCACCCTGTCGGGAGACGACTTGTCCTTCGCCGATCTATCCAATGACAATTTGGACGGCACCATCCGCACCGGTACGGTCTACAGCGAGTGCAGCTACACCTGCAGTGGAGTGAACCTCGACGGGGCGAAACTTAAAGGTGCGGACCTGTCGTATGCCAGAATGTTCAATAACGGGATTCCCCACGGGACTCCGGCAAACCTGGACGGAGCGAACTTGAGAGATGCCAACCTCCAGTACGCAGACCTAGGAGGAGTATCAATGACAGGCACCAATCTCGCCGGTGCCGAACTGACTGGAGCCATGCTCGGCCCCGATCTCACAACCGTCAACTTCCACGGCGCCGACATGGTAGGCGCCGACCTTCTCGGCGAGGACCTACGGGGCGTCAATCTGCGCGGACTGAACCTGACCGGCGCAACCCTGGGATCCGCCAATCTGACCGATGCAGACCTGAACTTCGCCAATCTGACCGATGCCATTCTGCAAGGAGCCAACCTTGCTGGGACCAGGCTCAACCACGTCATCTGGTCGGACACCGTGTGCCCCGATGGGTCACAAAGCAACTACGACGGCGGTACGTGCGTCAACAACCTCGGCTAGCTTGCGGCTGTCTTGGTTGCTTCCCACGATCGTTGGCGTGTCGCAGCGACCATCACCCATGTGCCCGGTAGGGGGCAGGGGTACCTTCAAGCTCACGGGAGCCCTTTGACACACTTCTGGGGTGACTTCGACCTCCGGACCTCAGCCGCATAGAGGATGAGGCTACAGAGGGGCCGGTTGAATCCGGAGGAGCTCAGCCGTACGTGTGCCGAGCCCGGGTTGGGCTAGAAACAGCCATCCCGGAGAGCGACCTCAGCCCTGCACGGGCTGCGCACGCGCATTCGGATCTGGTCGGGAGACTTCGTCGCCCACGAAGGTTGGTCTATCGGTGTCTTTCGGGCTGCGAAATCAAGATCCCACACCGGGCGAATGAACCCGACTATGTTGCCGGGTCCACTCCAAAAACGGCGGAAGGATCAAGGATGAATGCAACTGTTCTGTGGCGGGTCGGGCTCGGCATACTTCTTGCGCTCAGCATCGGGGCTAGTGTTTCTGCCCTTTCGGGTGCAGCCACTCCCCACAATACGATTCCACCGTATGTCGGCATGAGCTTCGGAGACGTTCCACTCGGCGCTTCTGCGGGCCCGGGCAGTTCTGGCCTCATGACCGGCTTCTACCTGTCTACCGGCCAGACCACAACCGTCGACCTCTCGACCGACGTCCTTCAATCGGGCCCGGGCGCGGGTGACTACACCCTGGTCCCATCGACTGGTTGCGTCGGCATCGGCACGGGCACGATCACGCTGCCAGCCAATGCTCTCTGCCTCATGGAGGTCTACTTCACTCCCGGCGGGCTGGGAGACAGGTCAGCCAACATGAGGATCAATGAGTCTGACGGTGGATACGACACTGCGAGCTTCTCTGGCACCGGAATCCCCAGTCTGAGCTTTGGGGACACCACCCTGGGGACCTACGCAGGGCCTAACTCTTTCACTCTGTTCAACAAGAGCAGTTCCACTGACACGGTCGACCTGTCGACCGGCCTGTCCGTTTCAGGACCCCAAGCTGATCAGTTCGCAGTACTACCGTCGTCCAACTGTGCGGGTAGTGGAACTGGCAGCATCACGCTCCCGCCAGACTCCGCTTGTGCAATGGACGCCTTCTATTCTCCTGGATCACTCGGGGGGAGTTCGGCCATCGTGACGATCCAAGGCTCGGTGGGCCCAGCGTGGTCGGTCAACCTCTCCGGCGCAGGGTCCATCGGCTACTACCAGGTCGACTCCTCTGGGAATGTGGCAGCGATGGGCGATGCGGGCTATTACGGCGACGCTGGGAACATGCACCTCAACCAGCCAATCGTAGGCATGGCGGCGACGGGTGACGACGGGGGCTACTGGCTCGTGGCTTCCGATGGGGGCATCTTCGCTTATGGAGACGCTGGTTTCTTCGGATCGCACGGCGGTTCGCATCTCAACCAACCAATCGTAGGAATGGCGGCGTCACCTGATGCCGGGGGCTACTGGTTCGTGGCCTCTGATGGCGGGGTCTTCGCCTACGGTGATGCTGGCTTCTATGGATCACATGGCGGTTCTCACCTCAACCAACCGATCGTGGGCATGGCCTCCACGCCCGATGGTGCGGGTTACTGGCTCGTGGCCTCCGACGGTGGGATCTTCAGCTACGGAGATGCCCAGTTCTATGGATCTCACGGCGGTTCGCACCTCAACCAGCCCATAGTGGGCATGGCCTCCACGCCCGATGGTGCGGGTTACTGGCTCGTGGCCTCCGACGGTGGGATCTTCAGCTATGGAGATGCCCAGTTCTATGGCTCGACTGGGTCCATCCGCCTCAACCAACCAATCGTTGCGATGGCGGCAATGCCGACCGGCGCTGGTTACTGGTTCAGTGCAGCGGACGGAGGTCTCTTTAGCTTTGGCGATGCTCCCTTCGAGGGCAGCGGAGTTGGGGCTGGGTTGGGGCAGGTCGTCGACATGGTCTCAGACGGAGCGCCAATCGTAGGGGCCCAATCCAGCGTTGCCAATATCCGCAGCCCTAGAAGCGCCGCCTCTCGCCGACGCTGAAAGCGTCACATCAGCGCAGTCGTTCACCGTGCAGAGCTAGGTCGTCGAGGGGCGCCTAACCCGCCGGGCGGAACGCGAGATCTGCCGGCCGGTGGCATCGCCGAGCCGGCCGCCACCCAGGCGTACCACTCTCCTTCAACCCTCATCCCGGTCGCCGGTACCAGGTGGTTCAACCCGGCTCATCCGACGCGGCTCAGCTGTGTCGGGGGTCGCCCGGTGGAACGATGACCTTCTCGACCACCGTCCCGTTGGGGCCCAGGGGCTTTTCGGTGATCGACTGCACGCAAGGGGCGACCAGGGGCCTCGACGAGTGGGGCAGGGCGCACAGGGGCAGGAGCCCGGTGGTCACGGTGCGGCCGAACAGGTCGGTGAAGGGGGTCTGGGCCTGGTAGCAGACGGCGAAGGGGATCCACCACCGTCCCGGGGCGCTGGAGTTGATGAAGCTCACCGTGGAGAGGATGTTGGCGTTGAGGTTGGTGTCGAAGACCGTGGTGGTCTGCGGCGCGTGCCGGAACGGGTCATGGCAGGAGATCGCCTGGCCGGGGTCCAGGGTGACCAGGATGGTCCCGGTCGTCGAGGTCGAACTGATCGAATTGGACTGGGTGGGGGTGGTGACGGTCCCCGAGCACCCCGATCCGGTACAGGTGATCACGCCGTCGGCCACCTGGACCTGGTCCGAGACGCTGGCCGTCGAGCCACCGATGTCGTTGACGGTCACTTCGACCGTGTAGGTGCCGTGGGCCGTGTAGGTGTGCGAGCCGCTCACGGCGAAGGTGGTGCTGATGCCCCCGGGCTGGGTGATGGCTCCGGAGCTGATGGCGGTGCCATCACCCCAGTTGATGGTCGCCGAGAAGTTGGTGAGGGGGGCAGCCGAGTTGCCGTCGGTGAAGGTGGCCACCGGCACGGTGAAGTTCACCCCGGTGGTCTGGGCTGCGATGGGGGTCGAGCTGAGGCTGATGGGGGCGTCGGGGACGGCGTCGAACGAGACGTTGTCGAGCGCCGGTCCCTGGTCGGTATCACCCGGGGTGACGTCATCGAACTCGACCCGCGTCATGGTGGAAGTGGCGGTGACCGTCACCGAGTGTTGCACCCAGACCAGGGGTCGGCCCTGCCCGGCCTCCTGGATTTTGGCCACGACCTGGCCTCCGACGGAGACGGACAGGTCGTGGGTCTGCCCGGGCGCCTGGTCCCCGTTGACGGCCGACCAGTAGGTGAGGGAGTACTGGGTACCCAACGGTGGTGGCTACGTCCTGGTACAGGCCGCCGGGGGTACCCGTGGTGCCGGCCAGGTCGATCGAGTTGGAGCCGTCCTCGGCGTTCCAGTACGGACTGGCCACGACGTCCACGCTCCCGCCGCTCTCCCCGTAGACCGGCGGGGTGACCACGGTCCACCCGGGGATGGTCGCCGAGTCACCGGCCAGCACCGGTAGGAACCCGGAGACCGGGGCCGTGGTGGTCTCGAAGCTCCCGTTGGTGAGGAGGTTGCCGGCGCCGGCTTGGGCCACACCGGTGGAGGCCGCCGCCACCACCGCGGTCACCAGGCCCAAGCCGAGGGCCAGGACCACCAGTCTGGTCAGGTTGCGTCGAATGGAACTCATGGTGCCCCTCAAGTCCTCCTCCGGCACTTCGGGCCGGTGCTCACGATGTAGAACTCATCTACAGTCTCTTGATTCATTCCGTACACGACCGATCCGTTACCGCTGATCTGGCCTACTGGGCGAACAGGTCCCCAGAGACCGCAATTTTGCCCCGCGTCCTAGTTTGAATGTCGCCGTAAGTGTTCGGTGTAGCAGTAGCTGCCATCCAGTGCAATCGCGATGAGCGCGAATCAAGGGATTATCTCCCCGTTCGGCCAGATGTTTGCTGAATGTTTACCTGTCCGTCACGTGGCCTTCCGATTCTCGGTCAGCGATGAGCTGACTCCAGTTGGCCCGAAAACTGGTTCTCAATCTCCTCGCCGTTCCGAGCACCGGGCACCAGTTGTAGCATGACTCTCACGCACTGTGTGGGCGTTTGACACCATCGGCGGCGACAGATGCAGTGGGGGGCAGGAGGCCGCTCAATGCGCCGATGACGGGAATGGCGGCAGCCTGAGCCCCCCCGCCGCCCGGGGCTCGCGATCTGACCGTCCGACGAGCAGCTGCGCGCAGGCGCGAGCCCCCTGCTGGACGCTCGGTGGTCGGTGTGGTTGATCGACTCTAAACGTTCGCCCATGGGTCACGACAGGCGCCTCTTGCCGGCAAGAACGTTCCTCACCCAATCGGTACGTTCGCCATAGGGATGGCGATCAGAAGGGTGTCGTCATGCTCGACGGCTACGACCGGCGTTTGGTAGGGCCATCCCGAACAGCGGCCGATGTGACGGACGATCGAAATGCCGGCTTCCTCCGTCCCAGCAGATCGCATGGCGAGGGGCCGTGTGCCTTGCGTCAGTCTGCGCAGGACAACCTTGATGGGTCCTTTCATGCCTCCCGAGGGCCACGGGTTGAACCTTGGGGTTGGGCGACCCGAGTACGTTCCTTCTTTCAGAGGGAAGCGATCTCCGCTCAAGCGGCGAGAGTGAAGGGCGGGTAGCGATCGGTGAGGAAGCCGACGTAGGCCTCGACCCGCAAGGCATAGCGACAGACGTTAACGAGGAAGTCTCGTATCCCTTCCGGGTATTCCCCGGTGACGAGCACGGCGAACAAGCCGACGATGATGCTCACGCACGCGGCCAGGAATAGAGCGGCCAGTACGAAGTACTGAGGGATGGCGAGGAACCACTTGTACAGCGGCTTCCACCGGTCCAGGTGCTCGGGATAGGTCAGACGAAGTGACGTGTGAATCTCTGTCCCGTCGTCGTCAGCGGTGAGGTCGAAGTCGAACGGAGGATAGTCCTCGTGCATGAAGAAGGCATAGGTCATGGCCCGCCATTCGTAGCGGTAGGTCATGACGATGGCGTCGAAGATCGGTCGTGGGATGCGCTTGGTGAACAGCACGGTGAAGAGACTGATCAGGGTTAGGGCCTGGCGAAGGGACCGCAAGGCCCAGGCGATCATCAGGTGCGGGACGGCCAGCAGCCACTGCACGAGCGGGCGCCACCGGGTGATGTGTCGGTCGGCCTGGAACTCCAGCTGGAGAGGGTAAGACGCGGACGTGGACATAGGGACTCCTCTGTGGATTGGGTGTGGTTGGCAAGGACTAAGGGTGAAGACGGAAAGAACGATGAGGGCATCTCGGACTGAGGGCTTCGATCAATCCCCGATCTGGTGGGAAGCGAACCCCTTGGTGAAGAGCCAGATCGGGAGGATCAGCTCGAAGAGGCCGCCGGGGACAAGCGCAAGCATCCCTGCACCGTGTGTCACGTCAATCAGGTTGAACATGGCCAAGGTGCTTCCCACCAAGAAGACCGGATAGCCGATGACACCCAGTAGGGAGAGGTTCCTCGGTACGATCCTCGATGTCAGCAAGGCAGACGACAGGACGAGGCCCGCTGCACCGGATACCACGTAGATCGCAAGCACATACGTATTCCACTGCGCGCGGCTCGTCAAGAAGTACACGCCCACTGCCACGAGTGTGAGGCACTCCGCCACCCTCAGGACGAGGTAGGCCCGCGAGCGCATCGGTGCACGTGGCGCAAGGATCGGCCGCATCGCCGCACCATTGGCAAGTACGGCGAGTCCGCAACAGCCAAGAAGGAGAATCGCCGGCGATGAGGGTGATGTTGTGCGCGGCGGCGTTCGAAAAGTACGAGCGGATGAGCGCGTTACCGATGGCGAAAGTGAAGGTGGCAGCGAAGAAGCACAGTCCAACAAGGACGGCGGTCTTGTTTACTGATGTCGTGGTCGGCGTCGGAGCCATGGCCGCCCCGGACGTGACGGTTGCGTGTTCCATCGACCGGTCCAGCGTTGCTGTCTTCATGGTCACTCCCATTCCGTGGACTTACGTTGTAAGTAGCGTATACTTACGCCGTAAGGTTGTCAAGAGGCGTCGCCTTGGAGGGATGGGGAGTGGCCCACGGCGAATCGATTTCTCCAGCGGCGGGCAAGTGTGCCCACGGGAGAGAGGCAGCGTTCAGGTCGAGTCGCGGGTCCTTCCGAGCCCGTCGAGAATCAGATCGAGCCCGAACGCGAACTCTTCGCCATAGTCGTAGCCGGGCTTGAGGATGTGCTCGACGGTGAACTCGGTGAGGTGGGGATACTCGTCGGCCGGGACCTGCGCCATCATCATCTGCGCCACCTCGACCGTCTCCTCCTCGGTGTCACCCAAGGGCAACGTGGCCTCTTGTAGCGCGAAACCGTAGATGTAACTGTCCAGGGCGGAGAACGCGTGGGCGGCCATCGGGATCGAAAAGCCCCCCGTACGGAGGCTCCCGATCACGGCATCGTGGTGGCGCAGAGTGGCGGGCCCGGGTGATGTTCGCGTCGACATCAGGGCGATCGCCCAGGGATGGCGCCCCAGCGCCTGGCGAGCGGATTCGGCCCGCTCGCGCATAGCCGTCTTCCAGTCGGCTTCATCCGCGGGCAGGTCGATCTCGCTGAAGACCAGGTCGACCATGCCGTCGAGGAGCTGGTCCTTGTTGGCCACGTGGTTGTAGAGCGACATGGCCTCGACCCCGAGGGCATCGCCGAGCTTGCGCATGCTGAGCGCTGCGATCCCGCTCTCGTCGGCGAATGCGACGGCAGCCCGTAGCACCCGCTCCCTGCTCAGGGGGATCCGGGCCTTTGCCATGGGCTTGGTCTTCGGAGCCATCTGCTTCCCTCCATGTCGATGCTCTTGACTTCCTTACGCCGTAAGCCTACCATCAACTTACAACGTAAGTACAGACCATCGGAGAGACCATGAAGACAGCAACGCTCACCCGGCCCACGGACACCGAGAACCGCCTCCCTCGGCGCCGGCACGGTGACGGGTCACGATCTCGGGTCCCCACCCGACGAAGTCCTCAAAGGAGGCGCCGAGACGAACCACTCGATCCGCAATGCCAGCACCACTGGGGGAGTCGGACTCCTGGCTATGTCGGTGCTCTCGGCCTTTGGCTACCTCGTCGCCGTAAAGGGGCTCGAGGTCCCGGGAAATGCCGCACGGACAGCCGCGAACATCGCGGGCCACGAGGGCATGTTCCGGTTCGGCATCCTGAGCCTGTACCTGGTGGCCGTCCTCGATGTCGTCGTCGCATGGGCGCTGTACCGCGTGTTCAAGCCCGTGAGCGAGGCTCTTTCGAAGCTCGCGGCGTGGCTCCGGATCGCGTACGCCGCGGTTTTCGTGGTGGCTCTCACCCAACTCGTCGGAGCGCTCCGCCTCCACGCCCGAGCGCTCCAGCACGTCAACACCTTCACCAATATCTGGGACGCCGGGCTCGTCGTCTTCGGTCTGAATCTCCTTGTCCTGGCCTATCTTGCCTTCAGATCGGGGTATGTACCGAAGCTGCTGGGTGTCCTGCTCGCCATCGCGGGTTTCGGCTATCTCTTCGACACCGTCGTCCGGGTGCTCGTTCGGGGCGCCACTTCTGATGTCTCCGCGATCACGGGCCTGGGCGAGTTCGTGTTCGCGCTCTGGCTTGTTATCCGGGGACGCCGCATCACAGTTCGGGACTCGGTTATGGGAGACGCCCAGCACTCCGTCACTTCCTCACCCGGGCCGCAGGCGTTGGAGCCTTGAGGTCACGAGGATCGGTCATGGAGAGGTAGGGCAGTGGGACCGTGGCGGCAATCCGTCACCCAGTCAGAGTCAGTTCCCACTCCCGGGGCTCAGGGGCAGTCTCACGCTTTTGCATGGTGACGGAGGTGCCAGGGTTCAACGGCCGGGACTCCCGAGCTGGCGACAAGTGAGGTCGGGTCATTCGGCCCTACCCCAAAAACCAACCGGAGGTGATTCTGGAGAAATGAACGGACCTATCCGGGCAGCCCTGCGCAGACTGACGCGAGCGACACGGCCACTCGCCATGCGATCTGCTGGGACAGAGAAATCCAACACCTCTATCGTCCGTCACGTCGGACGCCGTTCAGGACGGACCTACGAAACGCCGGTCGTGGCCGTCGAGCACGATGACACCCTTCTGATCGCCATCCCCTATGGCGAACGCACCGATTGGGTGAAGAACGTTCTCGCCTGCGGAAAGGCGACCGTCGTCACCCATGGGCGAACGTATGGAGTCGATCAGCCGCAGGTCATCCCGATGACCGAGGCGACGAGGTTCTTCGGTTTGAAGGAGCAGAAGTTGCACCGGCGGTTCGCCGTCGACACCTGCCTCCGGGTGCATCGGGTGTGAAAGTCATCGAGGCGTTCGCCGACATCTGGTGCCCGTTTGCGCATGTCGGACTGCGCTGCGTTGTCGAGCGCAGGGCTCAGTTGAAGCGGGAAGACGCTGTCCTGCACGTCCGGGCCTGGCCTCTAGAACTCGTGAACAGAGCACCTCTTGATCCCAAGACCACCGCTCGTCACGTTCAAGAACTGCGATCGCAAGTTGCCCCCGATCTCTTTCAAGGGTTCGATCCGAATCACTTTCCGGCGACCACGCTTCCCGCCCTAGCATGGGTTCACGCCGTCTATGCGGTGGATACGAAGCGGGGTGAGGCAGTGAGCCTTGCCCTCCGAAATGCCCTCTTTGAAAACGGAGTCGATATTTCAGATCCCGATGCCCTCTCGGACATCGTTCGGGCCGAGGGCGTTGGTTCATTCGACGCCACTGACGAGCAGGCAGTTCTGGATGATTGGCGCGAAGGAATACAACGAGGCGTCAAGGGCTCGCCCCATTTCTTTTGCGGAGGCGCCGACGCATTCTGTCCATCGCTAGACATCTTCAAGGACGGAACGGGACATCTTGAGGTAAGGCGCAACATGAAAGTTCTGGATGCGTTCCTGGAGGGCTGCTTCAAAAGGTGAGGTTCGCCACTATTCGGCGACCGCCATTGAATGGCCAGTTCTCCACACGCCCCGACGCGCCGGCGGAGGGCGGGGGTATCTTCAAGCGCTCGGGGCTCTATCGGCCCACTTCTGGCTGAGATCGACCCCCGGACCTCAGCCGTGGGTGGCGGCTGAGGCCAGATTGGGCCCTTGGAACAGCTTTCCCGGGGAACGACCTCAGCCCTTCTTGGGCTGATCCACGGGCAGACCTCAGCTCGTTTGTACGCTGAGAGACATCCATCTCGTAAGCCAGACGACCTCGGCCGTTGGAGGTCCTCAGGTCACGAAGACCGAGCACGGGAGGGGAGTGGGGGTGTCCGGCACGTTCAGGTGCCCACAGACCCGGTGGTGGAAGCCATGGGCATCTTCTTCGTACTTGAAAGGTGGAAGGGTGCGCGGGGGCGGTTCGACTCCTATCACGATGGGCGGAGGTCCTAACGGTTAGCTGGCCACCCGGGCGCAAAATCGGTTGAAACCCGAAGCGGGGGGTGGTAGAGAAGGGCGGTTCCAGAGAGTTAGCTAGGCGGGTATGGGCAGGTCAGCCTATGGCGGAAGGGATCTTCCATGGCGACTCGGTTCAGAAGAGGTCTGAGCGCTTCCTTGGTGGGGTCGTTGGTGTTTGCGGGTGCGCTTACCTCCTCTATTCTCGGTGGGGCGCTTCCTGCATCGGCCGCCGCTGTCGTGCAGACCATCGGCGTGGGCACCTTTCCCCTCGGTGTCTCATCGGATGGCACCAACGTGTGGGTGGCGAACTACAGCGACAACACGGTGACCGAACTGGATGCCTCGACTGGCTCGGTGGTTCAGACCATCGGCGTGGGCGTTCAACCAATCGCGATCTCGTCGGACGGCACTCACGTGTGGGTGGCGAATTCCGGCGACAACACGGTGACCGAACTGGATGCCTCGACTGGCTCGGTCGTACAGACCATCGTCGTGGGCACATTTCCCCAGGCCATCTCATCGGATGGCACCCACGTCTGGGTAATGAACGCCCAAAGCAGCACGGTGACTGAATTAAGTGCCTCGACTGGCTCGTTTGTCCGGACCATCGGTGTGGATCACGGATCCATAAGCATCTCCTCGGACGGCACCCACGTCTGGGTTGGGAACGCCGACAGCAATACCGTGACCGAGCTGAACGCCTCGACCGGCTCCGTCATCGAGCCCATCGGTGTGGGCGATGATCCCAGCCAAATCTCTTCGGACGGCACACACGTCTGGGTGATGAACGAATTCGCCAACACGGTCACCGAGTTGGATGCCTCAACAGGCTCAGTGGTGCGGACCTTCGGGGTGGGAATCTTTCCCCTCGGCATCTCGTCCGACGGTACCCACGTCTGGGTGAGCAATTCTGACGCCGACACGGTGACCGAGCTAGATGCCTCCACTGCCTCAGTCGCCCAGAACATCGGTGTAGGTCACCAACCCGAAGCCGTCTCGTCGGCCGGCACCCACGTGTGGATAACGAATCTTGAAGACAACACGGTGAGTGAGATCGCTTTGAACTTCGCCATCGTCATCGCCAACCTCGCTCCGGCCACACGAGGAACGGCGTACGGGCCAGTGACCCTTCAGGCAGTCAACCTCGGAACCAGCGCCAGTCCCTACGCCACCACTCTAAAGTGGAAAAAGGTCGCCCTCCCGAGGGGGCTACACCTGTCCGCGGCCGGGGTGCTGTCCGGAACACCGAGCAGCAAACTGGCCGCCGGTCCGAGTTCGATCACTGTGTCCGCCACTGAAACCGTGACCACGCTCCGCGGCAGGATGAAGACCAAGACCAAGACGACACAACAGGCCACGATTCCCCTGACCATCAACTGAGCCCAGCCCTCGGCTGGGCTTTCGCCCACGTTCCAGGGTCGTTCCCTAGGACTAAGGGATGCCCATTTGTTATGCCTGATTGGGGGTAGGGGTACCTCCAGTGCCGCCTCGTCGCCTTTCTCTCAATCTGGTCGGTACACTCCCGAGCCTCGAACCTGGCTACGCGCTCCGACCCCTATGGCATCACCGTTGATCTGCGCGCAAAGCCAGTCTCGTCCAGATCGCCGAGTATCAGCTCCTCGATCGGCCTTCATCATGACTGCGATACAAGATTTCCGAGCAGGTTGGAATTCATCGGCCGACCGAAATAGAACCCTTGGCAGAGGTCGGAGTTGAGCCCGACGAGGGCCTGGTGTTGCTCCTTTGTCTCAATGCCTTCGCACACCACATGTAGGTCGAGCAGGTGCGCCAGCTCGATCGTCTTGGACACGATGGCATGGCTCGATTTGTCGCGAGCCACATCCTTGACGAACGTCTGATCGATCTTGACCATATCCACTGGAAACTGCTTGAGATAGCTCAGCGATGAGTAGCCGGTCCCGAAATCGTCAAGGGCAAGTAGAACGCCCAATGCCTTTAGCTCGTCGAGAACGATATGGGCTCGCTGAGTGTCACGTACCAGCGCTCCCTCAGTTATCTCGAAGACTACGAAATGAGGATCTGTGTCTGTGTCGGACAGGGTGGTGGTGACCATGGTTACAAAGTCGGCCGACATCAGCTGATGAGCGGAGACGTTGACGGACATCATTAGTGCGTCGCCGGAATGGCTTCCGAGCTTTCGATCGATGCAGGCCTGTTCTAGTACCCATCGACCGATTTCCACAATGAGCCCTGACTGTTCGGCGAGCGGTATCACGGAGTTCGGCGATATCGTCCCGCGGACCGGATGATCCCACCGCAACAGAGCCTCCACCCCCCTGAGCGTCTGACTATTGGTTCTAACGATGGGCTGGTATGCCAACCGCAACTCTCCTCGCTCCTCCGCCTTGCTGAGAGCGATTCGAAGGTCCATGTGGTCCTCGGCCCGATGCTGCGCCCGCAGATTCTACGACCTGGTGATTGGCACCTCCCCTCCGTTTGACCTGTTGCATTGCGATGTTGGCGGCATGAAGCAGTCGCTCGGGATCATGATTCGTCTGACAGGCAAAAGCGATACCCACACTTGCAGAACTCGCGACGCGTGTCTCATTGAGCACAAAAGGCTCACCTACTGCGTCCACGATGCGAGAAGCTACGACTTCAACCTGTTTCTCCCAGTCGAGTTCTTCGCACAGTATGACGAACTCGTCCCCCGAGAGACGCGCCATGGTATCCCCGGGTCGTAGGAGGCTCACTACTCGCTGAGCAACCGCAATCAACAGTTCGTCGCCGACCTGATGCCCGTGTGCCTCGTTGATCTCGTTGAAGTGGTCGAGATTCACCAACAGTGCCGCCACGAGCTTCCTTGACCGGCCGCTGCGGACAATAGCGTGCTGGATCCGCTCGAGGAGAAGTATGCGATTGGGTAATCCGGTGAGCGCGTCGTGGACGGATCGTTGGTGAGAGCGGTCCGCGGACTCCTGAAGGTCTGCTCGTGCCTGGGCGTTGACCAGGTATGCCGCGGTGACATCGGCGAGCGTTTGGGCGGAGCAGATGTCGAGCGCAGTGAGCCCCCCCGGCGCATCCCGATACAGATCGAGCGCTCCGAGGCACTGGTTGCCCCGACGCAGCGGGAAAGTGAACACCGCTGCAAGTCCGATGCGAAGGGCTTTTCGTGCGAAGACCGGAAACTGAGAGTCATGGTGGAGGTCTGGAACGAGAACTGGCGACACCGTGCGATACGCCGCGAGGCACGGTCCCTCGCAAAGTTCACTCTGTAGTTCCTCAAAATGCAACGCTGAGGTGTTGGAGGCTGCCACGTACTCGGGGTGCAGAGACGGTGTGATCAAGGTGACACCGGCACCGCTGATCGGCAGGACGTGGACTATGCGTCGCACCAGATGGTCGAGTATCGACTGGATCGGGAAGTCAGTCAGCATCGTGCGAGCGAACTCACTCAGGACGCTCGAAAGCTCACGATCGGCCTCGGTTCCCTCCGGCCCGACGACAGAAGGATCCCTGCGGGGAGGGTGCGAAACGACTGGCATGACACGGAGCCTCCGCCCCTCGTCATCCTCACCCTCGCTTTCGAAGGCTTCCTTTGAACAGTAACTCCTTAGCCCCAAAAAGTCACTCCGCTGACCGACTCTCACCTGCTGCCGGGATCGAGGCCCTCGCAAACCCGGTACCAGGGGGTTTGCGCACATCTTGGCCGGATATCAGAAGCGATCGAGGCGTCAACGAGGAGGGCCGTATCGGCCTGGTTGGCTGACTCGGCGTCAGAGCAGAAGGGCTGATGGATCTCCTGCAGAAGGAGGCGAGGGTCCCAACGGTCAGGGAGCGACGTGACGGGTGTCCGCGCCTCAATCAATCAACTGTGAGTTCGTGCTCTGCTCGACGGCTACTGCGAGCCAGCGTGGCGCATGGCTCGTACGACGTCATCCTTCGCAAACGCCCACCAGAGTGGCGGCGCCGCCCGTATCTCTTGCCGTGAATGTGCCTACGCCGGTCACCGTTACCGGAGTCCCTGCGGAAGCCACTTGAGGTGTGGCGCCTCCTGACGGGGAAGTGACAGTGAGCGTGCCTGAGCTGGCGGTGAAGGTCAGCGTCGAACTCGTGCCCGACGACGTCCCGCAGTTGGCAGTCGTCTGAGTGGTGGCGATTGTGTCGTGGATGTGGGTAGCGACCCAGCTGGCCATTTGGGCTGGACACTGCCAGGATCCGGCGGCATCGTCTTGGAGACCCAGGAAGTGGACCACCAGGCAGGACGCCACGGCATCGGTCGGCGACCACGAGGTTCCGGCCGCTGCGGTGCCGACCTCGTTCAATAGCGTGGGCAATGCAGATTGCTCCGTCTCCGCATTGCCGAGCTCGTGGGCCACCAGGGCCAGCGAGGGTGATCCCGAGAATACGGTGCGCTCAACTCCTGAGGACCAAGACGTGCAGCCCGCGGCCATGCCGAGGCTGGAGGTGATGGCGCACAGCGCTGCTGTGTCACCCATGCTCCAGCTCCAGCTTGGGCCTGGAACGATTCCAGCTGCCTCGACCTGGGCGACCATGGTGGAAATGGACGGGTTCGGCGTCGGCGGGACCGCCGCTGGTGCGGAGGGCACAACGGCCGTGACCGGAGTCGACGGAGTAGTGACGGTCGGGGCAGCCGTCGGGGCCCCATCCGAAATGGTGGCAGCCCGGTTCCATTGACTGGTCGGGGCAGCAGACCCCGGCAAAGTCGAAGGGCCGACCGTAGTCGGTGCGCTCGGGAGGCAGAACACAGCAACCAGGCTGGCGATGACAACGGCAACCAGGGCTGCCAGGAACTCATGGCGAAGCGCGGGGCTCGGCCGCCACGCCAGACGCTTCGGGAGGGGGTCACCCTTTTGTTCGCATCGCTTTGTACGGTTCGTCGGAGGCCATTGCATCGCCCGGTGGATCAACCATGTGTTGAAGTGTAGATCCTCAACACATGGTTGTCAACACATAGTTGAAGTCCCACTGGAAGTCAGTTACGCTGGTTGGATGACACCCGACATCGAGACATTGGCGGACCACTTCATCGAGATGGGCCGCCAGGAGGTCATCGCAGGGATGCCGGAGGGGCCGAAAGCGGTTCTCGCCGAGCTGCGCTTCGCAGACTCCTTACGCCGTTCCGCAGAACGACTGAGCCAACGGTCGGCGGAGTCGGCCCGACAATTGGGCGCCAGCTGGCGCGAGATCGGAGAGGCGGTGGGAGGCATCACCCCACAAGGTGCCGAGCATCGGTTCAGTGCCGCAGCCAAAGAGCGGCGCTCGAAGGCGTCGAAGGCGGAATGGGCTTCAAAGGAGCGCCGGCGCACCCCCCGGGTTGGACCGTCAGAGGACCGATCCTATGAGTCCGAGCGCGCCTGACCGGATGACAAGTTGGTGATTCGGAGCACCCGACGGAACTCTAGGAGCAGTCAGCCGGATGGCTGGGTAGGTGCGGTGCGCGGAACTGCCGCGATTACCGAGGACAGAGATGTGTACACCACAATGTTGGACAGATAGCTTCCGGTCTGCTGGTCAAATACCCCACCACACGTGACCAGCTGAAGGGCGCTCGATCCATGTGATCCATACACGCGATCGGCGGGGAAGCTGAGCTTGGAGTACGTAGCCACCGAGTTGACTGTGAACTGAGCCGTGACTCCGTCAGCGAGGCCTACATCCACCTGGTCGCCGGTAGCCAGCGTGCGCAGTTGGAAGAAAACTCCCGGGCCGCGGTAGCTGTCAACGTGTCCGAGGATGACCGAGGACCCGATCTGTCCCGGAGTCGGACCCAGGCGAAACCACCCCGGCTGCGCAGTACCGGTGGGCACCTGCACGGTGCCGTCGATGTTGACCCCGAGACTGCTACCTAGAAAGACGCTCAGGCCGATGGCGGGGATCCTGAGCAGCAGGGGCACGGACCGATCGGTGGCCAGGGCCGCCGCCACAGGGGGTGTGGCAACGGCGGCCCTCAAGGCGGGCGGGGACGGCGTGGGCCCAGCCAGTGGGAGATCGCTTCCACGCAGACCCAGGCCCATCAGCGCAACCCCGGCCAAGAGCAACACTGCGGCCACGGTCCACCGGTGTCGAGGGCGTCGGAGACACCGGATCGAACCGCCCCGCGTCATCACGACGCGGGAAGGTCTCGCCCTCGGAGTGGTCATGCCGACGCCTGACGGTGATGGCGAGGATTCCTGTCGAACCGAGTAGCGCCAAGGCACCCAAGCCGATCAGCGCGCCGCTGCGCGAGTGAGCGGCCCCCCCGAAACCAGTGTGCGGGGAGCCGACCGGGATAACTCCCGAGGTCCCAGCTGCTGCTCCGGTGCCATCGGCTCCCTCCCCGGATCCCAGGCTTCCTGTTGTGGAGATACTCCCGGTCGAGCTCGTTCCTGCGGTTCCTGTGGTTCCTCCCGTTCCTCCCGTGCCTGCCGGCGTGGTCGTGGGCGTCAGGGTGGTAGGCGTCGAGGTGGCCACGGCACAGGCCGGAGGTGTAGTGATGGTGTTGGCATCCAGGCTGACGGCGCCGTTCCGAGCCAGGACCCGCCCCTGCACGGTGGCGCCGGAGTCCAGCGTCGCCGAGGTCAGCGCCATGATAGTGCCGACAAAGGTGCTGGCCGTATTGAGGGTGGCCGAGCTACTCACCTGCCAGAACACGTTGCAGGCCTGGGCACCGTTCTCCAGCTGGACGACGCTGTTCGAGGCTACGACAAGATCCGATGATGCCTGGAAGACAAACACGGCGTTGGGGTCACCTTGACCGTTGAGCACCAGCGGACTGGCGGCCGTAATGTTGGCTGTAGCCGCGTGCCCGAAGGCATAGACGCCAGCGACAAGGGTCTGGCCGCCGAGCTGGTTGTCGCCGGCGTTAAATGTGGAGGTCGGAGATTGTCCGGCCGCAGCTACGTATGCCGTCGTTAGGTCGTTCTTGGCTGTGGTGAGGAGCGCAGGGTTGTTGACGTTGCCCGCCGGGACCGGTGCCGTCCGTCGAGTAGATGGTGCCGGTGACTTCAGCCTGGGTCAGTCCGGCATAGTCGGTACCGGCCGCCGGACTCAGACCGACATTGCCGGTTATTGACGAGGTAGGAACGTCGGTGACCGCAGTGCCGGCCAGTACGGCGAACGGGGTTGCTGTGCCCAACTGCACGGACTGCGCGGCCGAAGCCGATTCAGTGAACACAGCGCCGACGAGGAGTACCGCCAGGAGGGGGGTGCTCGCCAGCATTGCCTTGGACTTCCATGAGCGAGCACGACCTGCACGCGGGCCGGACTGTGAGTGCGCACCGCTGGGGCGCGAGACGGCATGGTGACGGACGGACGAGAACCAAGCGGAAAGCATGGTGAATCCCTTCATGCACCCCCGAAGTAGATAACCGTCGGCGACGGACGTTCGGGGCGCTCCACCAGTGTACGTTAGTTATTTAAAACTAGCAATATATTTCTAGATAAATACTGTTAAGGTTCATCCATGCCTCGGTGGACCTTTCTCAGCACTTACGGGCGGGCGCTCCTTTGTATCGCTCACGATCCGGAAGTGAGGCTGCGCGACATTGCTGCCGACCTGGGTATCACCGAGCGCAGCGCCTACGCCATCGTCAGCGACCTAGCCGATGGCGGCTACATCACCAAGGAGCGGGACGGTCGACGGAATCGCTATCAGATCCAGCCCCATCTGCCCCTCCCTGAAGCGCCCGACCGGGAGCTGGAGATCGGCGAGGTCCTGGCTGCGCTGACCGGGGACACGGCGCGAGTAGAGCCTGGCTCCGGTGGTGCCTGAGGGTCGGCTCGTGCTACAAAGCCGGAACCGCTCACCGGCCGCGCATCACACGGTAGTTAGCGTTCCGCCGGTAGCACTATCGTTTGGGCGGCGCACCGAGCGAGCCCCGTGGATGCGGAGGAGCCGTTCAAAGCCATCCACGTTGAGGGGGCAGGCAACGAGATACCCCTGACCAATGTCCACACCCTCGGCCCTGAGGGGTGCGCCGCGCCCGAGGGGCTCCGTTACCTCATCACCCGCAACGAGCCCCAAGATGTCGACAGGAATTGGGTGGGTTCGGGCCCGGCGACCTTCGCCCACTTCCAGCAGGTTGTCTTCCGCGCCGCTCACGCGGGGGATGCGTCGATCCGCGTGCTCAACGGAGGCACGGAGTTCCTATTGCTCCTTCGCTCGTTCGTTTGGAGAAGTCACCGGCACCCGAGGTTCCCTATCCGGCGACCCGGTTGCCTTCGCATCCGCTTCTACGGCGATCCTGCATGGTGTGACTCGATCGACGTCCTTGACCTCCACGCTGGAGACCATGGCCCGGTCTACTCGCCCCGGATGGTCGACGCTTCCGAAAAGGCAATCAAGCGGTGCGATGGCGGGCGGCACGTTCCCGTGTGGGTCACAGAGGGCGGCTATCCGTCGATCGCATCACTTCGGCGATGATGGCCAAGGGAAGGCAACCACCCGGGTGGCTAGATATGGACTCAAGCCCGACATCGTCCACTGCACATGCCATCTCGACCGGTATGCCCGCCATACCTCAGCGCCGACCCTCAGGTATTGGCCTATCAGCAGTTCTGCCCTGAGATTCCGAGTGCCTTGCGACCTTGCGAAGTTGAAGAATACGAGCTGCCCCCACGATGATTACGATCACGGCACCAGCGATGGCCGCAATCAGAAGCACGACGGCGGTTGGGGCATGGCCGTGGAATCCCACAAAGTTGACGGTGGATTGCTGAGTGTTTTCGGCAATGAAGATGACCAGAACGATGAGAATGACGACGGCGGCGACGACAGCCGTCCAGCTGGCGCTGATTCGGGTCGGGGTCCCGTGCTCTGCCATGCGAGGTGGTTGCCCACCTTCAGGAGCGGAAGCGGCCATAGAAGGCTCCTCCGCGGGGCCCTTCTCGCCGGGAGTAAGCCCTTCTCTGCGCAAATCAGGCTCATGCGGGTCTTCGTCACCATTTACATTGGTCATCGTCTTCCCTCTGAATGGAGGACCTCTACGTCTTCGATTTAC
Organism: uncultured Acidimicrobiaceae bacterium; assembly: GCA_963717885.1. Taxonomy (GTDB): domain Bacteria; phylum Actinomycetota; class Acidimicrobiia; order Acidimicrobiales; family RAAP-2; genus Bog-756. The sequence goes on from CAVQXB010000002.1 coordinate 35,635, forward strand.
GCCCTGTGCCAAGGACAAATCCGACTAGCCAAATGACGAAAACGATGACAGCGACAATCCACAGGACGTGGACCGCGAAGCCCAACCCGCCCAGGATCAGGGCAATCACGAGCAGGATGAGGAGTGGTCCCATGCCGCTGACCATACCCACCAGCTGAGCTGGCCAAACGTCCACCCATCCCACTGGACCGAGTCCAGGCCGGGCTGACCGACATCGGATGCGAGCCATCGCTGCGGAGCGCCCACCACCTCTAGCGCAACAAACGCTCAGGCGCGAACCAAATGCCGGGCTCGCAACAAGGGGGCAGGATCCCTGGTACGAGCCCGGCAAACCACCGGGGGCTAAATGCTCACGTCGTCCCTACGAACCACGTTGCCCCGCCCGTCATCCACAGTCGTCCGGTGACGATGGGGTCCGCTCCCGGCGAACCAGGCAACCAGGGAAATGACGGCTCCCACCGCGCCAACAATCATCAGAATCACCCCGACGGTGTGAATGTTGAATCCGTGCTGATCAGGCCCCACCGTCACGGCAAAGTCGAGAACTGCGCCGACGGCGAAGGCGATAATGCTCGCTACTAGTCCACCAGCCATTGTCCTCCTCCTAACTTGGGAATGTGCCCATTCCTACCTGCCCGCCAATAGGTGGGTTAAACCCACTCTGATCAGCCGTTCTAGTAGTAGTGCTTTCGACCACCAATTTCCCGTCCCATGGTCCCGAGGAGCAGGAGGATAAGCCCGATGACCAGGACAACGATTCCGAGGCTCCAAAGAATTGGGATCTTGGCGATGAAGCCAATCAGTAACAAAACGATGCCGATCACTATCACTGCTGACTCCTTTGGTCGTCGGCCCCTACGACGCTCTACCCTTGCGGACTTAGACGAAACTTTGCGTTCGAAATTTGCCAAAGTTGAGCCGTCACACCACGGTCCACAGCATGCGGATCGTCTCCCGTGGCGTGCACCATCGGTTGGAGCACGTCGAGCAGGTAAAGGCGTCCAAATCGGCCAAGGAGTGATCAGCATCCAGAACTAGCTTGACGGTCACTGCTCCGCAAAATGGACAACTGGGAAATGCGGCCATCATTCGCCCCCTCTGAAATGCTTAGGAGTCACGGATCGAGCATTCCCTCGACAAGGGGCAGACAAACCGCTCCTACCGCGCATAGGTGGCACCCAGCCCTAGGCTTGGATCCCATGACCGACGACCTAGACCTCGACGACGTGGTGCCGTGTCCTCACTGTGAGGGAGTCCTCTCGGGTCCCTGGGAAGATCACTCGCCGTCCTGCCCCGCCGGCGGTCAAGGTCACAGCTTCCGACAGTGTGACGCGGTGGTCTGGGACACCGCTCTTCCAGCACTTCGTCTACTTGGTCTCTGATAGGTGCGGGTCCATGAACCGAACCTTCGCAGTCCGTTCTGAGGGCGATCTCCTCGGTCCTGGCGGCTTTGCCGCCAAGGAGCCATAGTTTGGGAGTGGCGAAACCGGTCGATTGGGAAGCTCTACTCGTCAAGGGCTACGAACCCCTGAAGGTCGCGCAACGGATTTTTCGCCACCTTCCCCACGACCCTCGCTGCAAGCTTTGCCTGAACCCCTTTGGCGGGGTGGGCGGCAGAATGATCGGCCTCCTGGGGCACAAGCCCTCCCGTAAGAGCCCGAACATCTGTCAGTATTGCTTCGATCGTCTGCCGAGCGGTGGCATCGAGCTCGACATCGGAGTTGTGTTCGCCGACGTGCGAGCTTCGACAGCTTTGGGCGAGCAGTCGGACGCCACTACGTTCGCCGAGCGTCTGAACGACTTCTATGCCATAGCAACGAAGGTGCTGATTCACAATGAGGGCATTGTGGACAAGCTGATTGGCGACGAGGTGATGGGCCTCTTCGTCCAGGGTGTTGCTGGCCCCGACTATCGACGCAAGGCAGCGATTGCCGCTCTCGAACTGGCCTCGGAGGTCTCCGAACTGCCTCTCGGTGTCGCTGCCAATGCTGGTGTCGCTTTCGTCGGCAATGTGGGATCGGAAAGCGTATTGGACTTCACTGCGCTGGGTGATGCCGTGAATGTTGGTGCTCGCCTTCAGGCCCACGCGTCGCCAGGCGAGGTCGTGCTTGCAGCTTCGCTTTACCCGTTGATTGAGGCGGAGTACCCAGGGGGCCGCCCCGATCGGGTAGCCATACGTGGCCGGGACCAGCAAGTCGACATTGTGGTTTTGACCCCGCCCCCAGCGTAACCCACGACCTTCGCTCGACCGCCCTGTACTGCCCGGTAGCGCTCGGGTGCGGGTGACCCCGATGTGCCCGTGGATGACAGGGATCCTTCAAGCTCTATGGGCCGCATTGGTCGTCCTTCTCGGTTGAGCGGGCCCCTCGCCGAACCGGATAGAGGATGAGGCTTCATAGGGGCGCGGTTGAATCGGAGGACCTCATGCCGCACAGGTCCTGAGGTCGCGACGACCGGTCGGGGGAGGGGAGTGGGGTGTTCGGTTGGACCAGGGTGTCCCACCGAACCGATGTTGTGGATCACCCAGGTGTCCGCGTGGTATCTGCTCATTTCGCTCGGGTCACGTCGAAATATCGAACCCGCGGGTATCGCCCGGAGACCAGCAGGGCAGCCAGACGCTGCTGTCTGGGCTGATAGCCACACTCGTGAAGAAACTCCTGATTTAGCCTAATCTTTCGCCTACTGGCGGCGAATAGGGGGTCCGGTGGCAACCACCGAGAACATCACGGTTCTCTTCACCGATCTGGTGGGTTCGACTGAGCTCGCTTCTTCACTGAGCCCTGAAGCAGGCGACGAGGTGCGCCAAAAGCATTTCTCGGCCCTCAGGCAGGCCATCGCCACCTCCGGTGGCACCGAGGTGAAGAACCTCGGGGACGGCCTCATGGTGGTCTTCCCCGCCGCGTCGGCGGCTCTGAACTGCGCGGTGGCCATGCAACAGGTCGTCCATCGCGACAACGTCGGTGCGGACCGGTCACTCGGGCTCCGGGTGGGGTTGAGCTCGGGCGAGGCGAGCAGGGAGGCCGACGACTACTTCGGCGACCCGGTCATCGAGGCGGCCCGGCTCTGTGCCCGGGCCGAGGGCGGCCAGATCCTGGCCTCCGACCTGGTCCGGGCCAACGCCGGTCGCAGAAGCACTCACACCTTCACCTCGATCGGAGTACTCGAGCTGAAGGGCCTGCCCGAGCCCCTCGAAACGCTCCAGGTCGGTTGGGACCCTGCCGACGCCGACGCCGCTGGATCGGGAAGAGTGCCGCTTCCCACCCGCCTCACCCATGCTCCCGCCGTCGGGGTCATCGGTCGCGAGAACGAACTCGCCCTCCTCGACACTGCCGCCAAGCGTGTGGCCAGCGGTGAAGGACGGGAACTGATCCTTTTGGCCGGGGAACCGGGCCAGGGAAAGACCACCCTGGTGTCCGAGCTGGCCCGACAGGCACACGGCGGGGGCATGACGGTGCTCCTCGGTCGCTGCGACGAGGAGGTGGGGTCACCGTATCGTCCGTTCCACGAGGCCCTCTCGCAATTGGTGGCTCACGCCGACGAAGAGCTGCTCCGAACCCATGTGGCGAGCCATGGCGGGGAGCTGGCCCGTATGGTGCCCGCTCTCGGTCAGCGTCTGGGCGAGCTGTCCCCGCCCCAGACCACCGATCCAGATACCGAGCGCTACCTCCTCTATGCCGCCGTAGTGGGACTGCTGGAAGAGGCGAGCCGCCAGCGTCTGGTCGTCCTCTTCCTCGACGACCTGCACTGGGCCGACAAACCGAGCCTGCAACTACTCCGCCACGTCGTCGCCAACTCCTCGGCCAGCAAACTCCTGATCCTCGGCGACCTATCGCGACGGGGAGCTCTCTGCCACCCACCCCCTCAACGAAGCTCTGGCCGCGCTGCACCGGGAGCCGACCGGGGTCTCGACCATCGACCTCAAGGGCCTCGAGGACACCGGGGTGATCGCCTTCATGGAATCGGCCGCCGGGCACGAGCTCGACGACGCCGGCGTGGGACTAGCCCACCAGCTCTACCGGGAGACCGACGGCAACCCCTTCTTCGTGGCCGAGGTGCTGCGGAACCTGTCGGAGTCCGGTGACATCTTCCAGGACGCCACCACCGGGCGCTGGACGACCCGAGACACCGAGGGACCGCTCTCCCTTCCCCACAGCGTGCGGACGGTCATCGGCACCCGTGTCTCACGACTGGGGGAAACTGCGACCAAGGTCCTGTCCACGGCAGCGGTGATCGGACGCGACTTCGACCTCGATCTCTTGGCAGAGACAACCAAGGTCGACGAGGACGAGCTCATCGACCTGCTCGACGAAGCCCAGCGTGCCGCGGTCGTACACGAACTCCCCGACGCACCCGGGCGCTACACCTTCTCCCACGCCCTGGTTCAGCACACCCTCTACGAGGACCTCGGCGGGACGAGGCGCACCCGGCTGCACAAGGCCGTAGGTGAGGCGATCGAGCGCCTCTACGGAGAGAACAGTGAGGACCTGGTCGGAGAGCTGGCCAGACACTTCCTTCTCGCCACCAGGCCCACTGACACGGACAAGGCCATCTCCTATGCCAGGCAGGCGGGCGACGCCGCCCTTAGTGCGCTCGCTCCCGATGATGCGGTCCGCTATTTCTCCCAGGCGCTCGAACTCGCAGCCCTCACTGCAGGCGTCGACCCACTGACCCGCATCGACCTGTTGATCGGCCTCGGCATTGCCCAGCGCCAGGCTGGCATCGCTGCGTTCCGCGAGACGCTTCTGGAAGCAGCTCGACGGGCGCAAGAGCTCGGTGACAGCCGATCGCCTGGCGGCGGCGGCACTGGCCAACAGCAGAGGTTGGGTCAGCGCGTTGGGGCAGCTCGATGCTGAAAAGATTGATGTGATCGAAGCGGCGCTCGACGCACTTCCCGAGACCGACAGCCCGGAGCGGGCTCGCTTGCTCGCCACGTTGTGCAGCGAGCTCAACCTCCACAGCCCCCTCGAACGCCGCCTTGCCTTGGCCGACGAGGCCAAAACCATTGCGAGTCGCCTGGGGGATCGGGCCACTTTCGTTGATGTCGTGAGCAGGTGCAGTACGGCTCTCGCAGTCCCCTCAATGGTCACCTCGGGGCTGGCAGACGTCGCGGAAGTATTGGACGCGGCCAGTGACCTCGACGATCCCGTAGCACCGCTTCGTGCCACCCATGTCGGCTACGCGCTTGCCGTCCGCGTCGGCCAGTTCGAGCTGGCCAGTGAGCGCCTGGCGATTGTGCGCGCGATGGCGGAGAGGCTCCGGCAGCCCTTGTTCCTGTGGATCGCCAGCTACGACGCCGCCTCTTTCGCCCTGCTGCACGGCGATACTGAAGAGGCTGAGCTGCTCGCCGCCGGAGCGCTCGAGGTGGGCATGGCCGGGGGGCAGCCCGACGCCTTTACCTATTACGGAATACAGCTCATGAGGACACGCGACGAGCAGGGCCGGATGGGAGAGCTGGTGTCGCTCGTCGCCGACGCTGCTGAACGGAATCCATCGATGCCCACCTTTCGGGCCGCTTTAGCTGCGGCGAACCTCGATGCGGGCAACGAAATGGCGGCCCGGGAGTTGGTGGACGAGGGTGCGGCAGCTTCGTTCGCCTTGCCTGACGACAACGCATGGTTCGACGGAATGGTCAACTACGCGAGGGTCGCGATCGAGCTGAGGCTGCGTGCTCATTGCGAACCGTTGACTAAGCTGCTGGCTCCGTTTCGGGACCAGGTGCCGCACAACGGAATCATTCCCCACCCGCCGGTGGCAACGTTTCTCGGCGGGCTCGCCACTGTGGTCGCCGACTTCGATGAGGCCGAGTCGTACTTCATACAGGCAGCCGAGCTCAATCATCGTGGCGAGATGAAGTTCGCGGAGTCGTACACCAACATGCTGTGGGGTCGGATGCTCCGTATCCGAACCGGGCCGGGTGACGGCGATCGAGCTCGGGAGCTCCTCGAGCAGGCCCGCGAGAGCGCCGCCACCCGCGGCTACGCCCTGGTTGAGCGTCTGGCGAACGCGGAGTTGTCGAATCTGTCCTGATCTCGACCGATATTGGTGCGAATCAGGCACGTTCTGCGCCTGTTCGGACTGACCGAAACTGCCTCAGACCGCTCGGCTGATAGCAACGTGCCATTGGGGGCGGCTGCTCCTTCGAGTTCTCAGGGTCGCTTTGGCTCTTCTGGGCAGGGGTTGAGCTACAAGCCTCAGCCCCATAGAGGCTCAAGGCGCATATGGTCCGCTGAATCCGGAAGGCCTCAGCCGGGCGGCCGGTCCGTGCTCGTCTCACCGTCACGACGCCATCTAGAACTCGGCTGAATCCAAGCGCCACCAACCGCTCTTTGCGTCACTATCCTCGTCACCGGTCATCAGCTGGGGGTCCTTCAGGGCATCGTCTCGACGCACCCCAGGGACGACGGCGTAATGGATGGCGTTGTCCGGACAAACCAACTCCAAAATTCTCCACAAGGACCGTGCGTAGAACTGTGCCTGGACAGGGTCATCCCATTCATAGAAGCCGCGGTAGCGGTCCAGTTCGTCGCGATCCAACCAAAGTTTCGACATGAGTCCGGGGAACCCAACGAAGAGCGGCGTGTTCAGAATGCACTCCCACAGAAACAGTGCGTGCCAGCGACCCTTGAGGAGCCGCAGCTTGAACTCGACCACGAGAAGACAAGGGTCATCGGGCGGTTGCCGCTCGACGACCGTCTCTCGGAAGACCGTTCCAGTCGTTCCGTCTGCAAAGTGCAGACGCAGACCCACATTTCGCTTCGGCAGATGCGTTTGCCGTCGAGCAAGCAGCTTGGCACTCTGGAAGGTGGACTCGACGACGGCGCGCGCCGCGACGGCACGGGGAAGCGGCTTCTGGACGTTCAGGGCGTTGTCCATCGTTGGAGCCCGGTTGACTGCTGTGCCTCTATTGATGGCACCATTTCGTGCAGCTCCGCAGCATCGAGTGACTGGCGAGCCAGGTTCTCGGCCCGCTCCTTGATGCCCAGAAGCATCTTGCGCTCCATGACGAGGCTGCCAGGTTCCATGAGGTATCTGTAAAAGATTCGAGTTGGGCCTGAGGCCTTAGGTGTCGCGATGCGGTTCCGACTGACGAGTCGGGTCCCCGCACGATCCGGCACCAGGCAGAATGCCCAGACCCAGTTGCCGTCGTCCGAGCGGAGTACCAAGGATCTCCGGCGCTCGACGATGGCCACACGGAGAACGGGCCCGTTCGTGCCGAGTCTCTGCGCGTCGCCCACTTCGATGCCTTGGTATTGCGCGAGGACCACGTCGACGCTGTGCATGTTGAGCCCTAGGAGGTTCTCGATCCAGTCATAGGTGTAGAGACCACCCCGACCGGATCCCATCTGGGCCAGCCATGGCCACACGGAGGCGCTGGGTGCCGCTATCGAAATCGCACGGGTGGAGACGATGTCGGCGTCCTCCAACAAGTCATCCCCTGGGAGTCCCCTCGTGGCCTCATCGCTGGTGGCTCCCCACGTCAGACACCACGGTCGCCACAGGGAATAGGTCATCACCGCCAAGCTCCCGGCGGCCGCAATGCCACCTGCGGCAGCGCACAGGGACCGGCGTGCGCGGTGTGCCGGTTTGGTCGATCGCCGTCGTAAGGCCATGACGAAATTGAGGCACTCTTGAACCTCTTGCCACTAGGGGCGAATGTCACAGTCGACGGGGACGGACCGTGTCGACGCCGGGCCGGCCCGGGAGTCACAGAGCGCACAAACGTCTCGACGCCGTGGGGTGTCCCACTCGTGCGGTTGGAGGCCAGGGGTACCATCAATCTCTTGGGGACTCTTTGACCCTCTGGGCTGAGATCGACGCCCGGACCTCAGCCGTGTCCCGGCGGAGGTCGTCATGTTGGCACCCCGTCGCGGCCCCAAAGGCAATACGCGAAAGTCACTGGCGCTACACAGACCCTGAGGTCCGTGGGATCGGCGCTCAGGTGGGAGCTGAAATCTTGTATCCCATAAAGCGGGCGGCCGCAGCCATCCTATCGTCATAGGTGACAATCTCCCCCAAATCGGAACCAAGGCGTCCTGCAGTCGCTAAATGGATGGCGTCGAGCGATCGAAGCTCCTCCGGCAAGAGAGATCCGGCGAGAGTTAGGACTCGATCATTGATACGCACGAGATCGATCCGCTCGAGGACTCGGCGTCCAGCAACAAGCGCGGGTTCGCCGCCGGGGAGGAGTGCCCGCAGCACCTCTGTTCGGGCGAGCGCACTAGAGACGAGCGGGCGTCGCCGTCGGAGGTGGCTTCGGAGGGCGTCCGACTCGGTCTCGCGGATAGCGAGCTTAACAATGGCGGAGGAGTCCAGATAGGACGCCGCCACTCGGTCAGCGTTCCTCGCTGCGTAGCCGTCGGAGGACTGCAGATGGTGACTCACCACTGCTCGGCAGAGTTGTGGGCTCGGGGAGATCATTCAGGTCAGCCGAGGCTGGGTCGATCTCCCCGGCGGAGCGGAGTTGTTCCAACGGCGTACCCTCGGGAAGCGGGGTGAGCCTGGCAACGGGACGTCCCCGATCGGTGATCTCGATGGTCTCACCCTTTTCGACCAGCCGGAGAAGCTCGCTGGCTCGTTGCCGCAACTCTCGGACACCTACGGACGTCATGTGTCACTTGTAGCACATACTTTAGTCGCCTTCAATACGGCCCAAAAATGAGGGATCGAGCTCCAGCCTCAGCCGTACAGGGATTCCGTCCTTCCCTGGCCGGGTTGTGAAGTGCCTACTTGGGAGTACTGGATTGCGGCATCGACCCCTACTGCCACCGTGCCGGTATGCCCCACTCAACCGACGGAAGGGGGAAGTGACAGACAGGTGCTCAGGAGCGGTCCAGCTACTACGTATTGCGTAGCTACACGATACGTAGTACTATGCGGCTATGGCATCCAAGCTTCCCGAAACCTCCGGCAACCGGCCTCAAACACGGCGACGGTCCAATGACCCGCCAATCCTGATCCTCACAAGCCTTGCCGGAGGCCCCAAGCACGGGCACGCCCTCCTCAAGGACATCGAGGAGTTTGCTGGAGTGAAGCTCGGTCCCGGCGCTCTCTACGGGGCGATCACCAGACTGGAAGAACGAGGCCTCATCGAGTCGCTCGAATCCGACGACCGTCGCCGCCCATACCGGATCACGGCCTCGGGTACAGAGGTACTCGCCGAGGCGGTCGGCCAGATGAGCGAGCTGGCCCGAGTTGGCCAAGCTCGGCTCCGGTTGGTCCCGACAGCACGCCCGAGGCTGGCGTGATGGGAACCGACAGATCGAAGGCGGCCGACGCTCACGGGGTCCCCCGCGATGTCGCCCTGCTCCGCTGGTATCCCCGCGCGTGGCGCGCTCGCTACGGGGAGGATCTCATCGCCCTGCTCGACGACGAATACGGTGGTCATCCACCACCTCTGGTTCGCCTGGGGCTTGTAACCGGCGGGCTGCGAGAGCGGGCCAGGCAGGCGGCCATCACCGGAGACTCCGCACCGCCGGTTGATGGCGTCAGGGCTGGCGCACTGATAGTGCTTGCCGCATGGAGTGCCTTCGTGGTTGCAGGAGCCAGCTTCGCCGAAATTCTCAGAACACTTCGACGAAGCGTTACCTCACACCATGGGCGCCCACCACATCCCGGACCTCGCCTTCACCGTGTTGCAGACGGTGGCCGGGGTGGTCAGTGTTCTCGTGGTTGCTGGAGCACTTCTCGCCGCACCTGACTTTGTTCGATTCTTGCAATCAGGCGGCTGGTCGTCGGTGCGTGGGCACTTCTTACTTGCCCTGGCGTGCACAGGGGCGACGATCGCGTCCACCGTTCCACTGGTCATATGGGCTCACCATCTCACCGCGCATCAGCGGAACAGCGGTCTCCATTGGTACGGGGCGATGTTCTTTCTCTGGGCGATGCTGATCGCAATCACCTTGACGATGTGGACGGTCGTTGCGGTTGCCGCGGCGAGGCGGTTGCATTTCCGGTCGGCGGTGCTCAAGGCGGAGGTGACACTGAGCGTCGTCGTTGCTGCGGCCATGGTGATTATGGTCGGCGCCACCGCGGTCTGGTGGGGGTCGATGGTCAAGGAGGCGCCATCGTTCCTGAATGGCAGTCCTGCGGGTGCACCTGGCTCACCCTGGAACATTTGGCTCGTCGCCACCGTCGCCCTGATGGGGGCGGCAATGGTTGTCGCCGCAGTGGGTGTAGTCCGAGAGGCACGCATGTGGACGAGGATGCGGGCGAGCTGAACGGCTCCGTTGCGCACCCCTCCATCCGGCGCATGTCGGCTCTTTTGGTGGCCAGTGGAGTCAGGTAGCGCATGCGGAGCCACCCCCCGGTCGCAAAGGCGAGCCCTGCGTATACAGCCATCGTGGTCACGATGGCCGGGAGGACCCTGCGAATCAGCGCGCCGGCCAGGGCGCCGATCGCGAAGGTCCATCCATTTGCGCCTGGACAGTCGACGTGCGGTGGACCGCCCAGTGGTGCCGGTCGACGGCAGCCGATAGCTGCCGACCAGCTGGTGTTCTGGGATAGGAGGCCGCAACAGCGGACAACAGGCCCACAAGACTCCATGGTTGAGGATAAGGTCCCAGGTGTCGCGTCCAGACGGACGGGCAGGCGCAACCGTGCGTCGATCAGGCTGAAGGGCGGAGCACAATGGCATTGGGAATCTATTTCGTACACGAAGGCTTCACGCCGGAGAAGTACAACAGTGCAATCAAGAAGCTGGAAGCCGCCGGTGCAGGCAAGCCGAAGGGGCGTACTTATCACTGTGCGCTCGAGTCGAATGGTGCAATCCAGGTCTTCGACATTTGGGAGTCCCAGGCGGACTTTGACGCATTCGGGCCGACGCTGATGCCGATCCTCACCGAGCTGGGTGTCGGACTGAAGGAGCCGATGGTTGCCACCGTCCACAACGTGATAACCGGCTGAGTCCTCGGAACTGACCGGTCAGTCGGCCGGTTCATAGCCCTTGGCGGTCGCCGCATACCCGGTGTTCGGGGGCACCCGACCAGGTTGTTACGGTTTCTCCGTGAGCTGGTCCGAAAGTGCGATCCCATTGCTGGACGGTCCGAGGGGTCGACGACTGTGGCTTGCCCTGATCGATGCGGGTCGCCTGGCTAGCAGGGATGCTCTTCCCCCACTGGGCACTTCCTTCATGAAGGCCGGGAGCGTGCTTCCGATGCCTGACGCGTCTGGGCCCAGCGCACGACTCCCCATGAGGCGTTCCACACGGGCCGTCCCGACGGGCGGTCTGTCCGGAGACTCACGACGTCAGCCTCTTCCACATCGAACCCCAAGCGCTGCGGATGCTCATTACATCTCATCAAATCAGGAGCTACGGGAACTGTTGACAACCGATCTCGGAAGGTGTTAGTTGTCGCTGTAGTCAAACGTGAGGAGGCGGATCATGCTCAGCCTTCCGCATCGCTCTTACATCGGCGGTTCTAGTAGCAACCCCAGAGCTCGCGGTATCGGGGAGTGCAAGCGATCGCGCTTGTTCAGGCCGATCTCGGCGTGGATCGGCCTTGGAGTGTTCGCGGTCGTGTCCATGTGCTTCTTCGGAAGCGAGGCAGCGTGGGCACCACCTCCGCCGCAGCCCGCGGGCCCGCCCGTCGACGTAACCGTCGTCCCAGGCGTTCGCAGCTTGACGGTTGCGTGGAGACCATCCCTCGCCAACCTCTTCAGCGACATCCGGAATTATCAGGCAGTAGCCGAAGACAGGGCAGGCTCAACGAGAAAGTGCTCGACCTCAGTCTTCTCGGTCTCCGATTCGTGCACGATTTCCAGACTCGTCAGCGGTAAGAAGTACAAGGTTGGGGTTCGAACATTCTATTGGCTCTTCCCACACAACCAGCCGGTTCTTGGGCACTCGAGTTTCTCGCGGCCTGTCTTCGCAGTGCCCAACTGAGATCGCCGAAATGCGGCTGCTTTCAACAGACAACTGCCGGAGGCACGAGACCGGTCGGTGAACCGTAAGGCACCGCCGTACTGGGCGGCCACCTGTTGGTGCAGGAAGCGGCAGGATCAGCGCCAGGCAGCCCTGAGCCTGTACCGGAAGTGAAGAACTCGGGATGGATGACCTCATGCGACAAATGCTGGCTTAAGGAAAGCGCCGGGTAGGTGCACTCCTAACCGGTTGAGGACACAGGGGAAAGGTGACACCCTGATGCCTTGCGTCGCCGGGACATACCGGGATGCTCAGGAAGGCTCTACGAGCGCTCCTCGATGACATCGAGGTTGTAGAAGGTCGGAGCGCCATCGGCCAGGCTCATTGTTGTCTTCGAGAGGGCGTCGGTCTCTGGAAGAGCGGAGTTCTTCATAGCGTCCTCGTAGGAATCAAAGAAGGCGACGATGAAATGCCGGCGGGGATTGTCACGGTCTTGGCACATGACACTGCGTTGGAGCGTTCGCTTGCCTTGGGTTGCCTTGTCCCACTCATCGGCCGCCGCTCGAATCTCGTCGGGCTTCGACGTCTCCAACTCTATGATTTGGATGAATGCCATATCGGCTTCACCTCCAGTTCGGAACGGGCGAGCGGATTGCTCGCCGTACCAATATGCAAGCACTTGCCCGCCTCAGCGTCCACCGGTTCCCACGACCCTAATGGGTCTTCCTTGCCCGGTACCTGGCGTCACGCCACTGCGATAATGCGCCTCAGTCCCGGTGGTATGAGATGCATGGTGCCGAACATTGCGATCCGGACCACGCCCTCACCGACGTGCCACGATGAAGGTCGAGACGCTCCCCGCCCGAGGACAATGAAATGCCACCGAACAGGTACCAGTCTGAAGCGTGGAAAGGCGGCGAGTCGGTGCATTACGTCGACCATGCCGACCGCTACGACCGCCAACGAGCGCCGTTCACCGAGGCGCTACTTGAACAGGTCCGACTGACGCCTCGTTGCTCCTTGCTCGATGTGGGCTGTGGCTGCGGAGCACTCGCCCTCGCGGCATCAGTTGTCGGCGCATCGGTGGTCGGTCTCGACATCTCGGTGCCACTGACGGAGGTCGCGTCTGGGCGGGCCCAAACAGCGCAGATCGACAACGTCGAGTTCATCGTCGGCGACGCCCAGGCCCACGCCTTCGCGTCGGACATGTTCGACCTGATGGTCAGTCAGTTCGGGCTCATGTTCTTCGACGACCCGGTGGGGGCATTCTCGAACTTGCGACGCTCGCTCGCTCCCGACGGCCGACTTGCATTCGTAAGCAAGCAGGCTCTCCTCGGTAACGAGTGGCTCACTGTCGTTGCCAACGAGGTGGCGAACCACATTGAGATCCCCGAGTTCGGCGGCCTGGAGAAAGGGCCGGGGAACGTGTGGCTGGTCACCGGGCGGCGGTTAGAGCATTAGTCCCGCGAGGCCGAGGACGAGCGTTCGGCCGGCCCCAAAGCGCCGGTCGTGGGCAGGGCATTGGTGTCCAGGGCTACCTCTCTGAATCGGTCGACATACACCTACGTCGCTTCTGGGGAGCTGAGCCAAGATCAGATCTTGTGACGTTTGACCCTGTCGTTCGCAACCCGTCGGTGCGATCGTTGCTCCGGTGGAGGATGGAAAGGGAATCCGATGAGTGACACGGATGTGAAGACGCCACGTACGGGTAGCAGCGCCGCCTCTAAGGGTGGGGCCGGGGGCATCTGGCTCCTTGGGTTCATTGGGGCACTCTGCTATTACCTCCACACGCACTCTGGGACCTTCTGGCTTGTGCTCTTGGCCTTCATGAAAGCCGTGGTGTGGCCTGGGTTCGTCGTCTACCACGTCTTGACCCTGAAATGACCCCGCAAGCGACGATCGCCCGGCATCGGGAGCGTCAATCAGTCGCCTGACTCCGAAGGGAGCCGCCCCACCGAGCTGGGTGATGGGGCAGGCCGAGCCGCCGTCGGGTCGACCTGCGTTTGCCACCCTTCAATGCCGTAGGGTCGGACTGTGGCGTACCTAGCGGTCACCGCTGTCGTCTTCGGGATCAACCTGCTCCCGGCCTTCGGACCACCCACTTGGGCAGTGCTGGTGTTTACTCGACTTCACTGGCACCTGAATCCAGTAGCTCTTGTGTTGCTGGGAGCAGGCGCAGCGATGGCAGGCCGGTACCTGCTGGCCCGAATGGCGAGACACTTCAAGGGGCGGTTGCCCGCCAGGCTTCGGGATAACTTGGAGGATGCTCGCACCCTGATCGAACGTAAGCGCATCGGGGCGTTCGCCCTGTTCGGCATCTTTGTTGATTTCGCCTCTTCCTTCGGCCCAGCTCTTCCTCGCCGCAGGTCTCCTCGACTTGCCCCTCGGATTGCTCACCTGGGCTTTCTTCTTCGGTCGTTTGGTGAGCTACTCGATCTACGTGAGCCTGGCAACACTGGCTGACAAGCAGTTCGGCAGTGTGATCGACAAGGTGTTCGGCTCACCCTGGTCCATTGCCCTCCAAGTGGTCCTGCTGGTCGTGGTCTGCCTCCTGCCGTTCGTCCGCTGGCGTCGATTCCTGACCAAAAGTGATTGATGGCTACCGAGAAAGTGACTCCACCCCAACCACGTGAATCGCTGAGGCGCCGCGGCCTCAGGCTGGAGTGGGCGACAAACGGATGGAACCTCTTGGAGGTGTTCATATCGATCGCCCTTGGCATCCAAGCGCGGTCACTAGCTCTTATCGCCTTCGGACTCGACTCGGTGGTCGAAGTCTTCGCCTCGACCATTGTCATTCGGAACCTCTCCGACCAACGCCGAGACCCCGGTGACCGACGTGTTCATCGGTCGCTGAGGCTGCTCTCCGTTGCCTTCTGGTTGCTCGGTGGGTTTCTCCTACTGGCGAGCGTCAGGGGTCTAGTACTTACAAGCCACCCGATGAACTCTCCTCTTGGGATTGCTTGGCTGGCGGTCACCGCGATCGTCATGTTCGGCCTCGCCTGGATGAAACGGATTACCGGCCAGGCGATGCAGAGTGAGACTCTCGTCGCCGAATCCGCGATGTCATTTCTCGACGGATGTCTGAGTTCCGGGGTACTTCTCGCTCTGATCCTCAACCTAACCCTTGGCTGGTGGTGGACCGATTCATGTGCCGCGTTGATCGTGGCTGGATTCGCAGTCGCCGAAGGGGCTAGGCATTGGCTGGATTCAGCACCGCATTCCGATGCCGCCGGCATCTGAGGTCTGCCACCGAAGTGCTCAATGAAGCGGTCTAGGCACTGCTGGCCTTGGTGCGCGAGCGTGCGGAGAATCTCTGGAACGGAGGAGCGCTGAGTCACCCGGTGCCGAGGGGATATCTCACAACAACGGATCAGCGGGCACCCGGCATCGGCAACGGATCTAGGCTTCGCCGATGACTCAACGTCGTCGGCGAGTGACCAACCTCATGGTCCTAAAAGCCGTCTTGATCCTCAGCTTCTGCGTGCTCATCTGGTCCGCCAACTGGAACTTCGACATCGGTATTCATGCCAGCGATACGAACACGGCGGGAGGAAACACGGCAGCTTGGCTCTGGCTTCTTGGGTCGATCGCGGTATTTGTAACCAGCCTGATCGCTGTGGTGGTCACTGGGGTCCGTAGCCGTCCAGGTCCGCAGGTCAAGACATCACGGCCCTGACACGGGGACGAATCGAAGCCAAGTACACAACGGACAGTACTGTTCCGATGATCCCGGTGAGCAGCCACGTAATGACGATTAAGGCAACCCACATCCCCTTCGACGAGTTGGCAGCAGAGAAGGCCGATGACGGTCGTGCGATTGAATCGACCAGTGCCCAAATCGGGATCACAAGCATCACGATGGCAATGACGAGGATGAAGATTCCGTCCAGCCCAAAGATCTCTCCGGTCATCCCGGCACCTCCCGCTCGCCTTCGCTGACCCTATCTCGCCTGCACCGGGGGTGCCCCAGACTACAGGATCTGCGGCGGTTATCACCGGCTATAAGGAGAAGAATCCAACGGCACGAATGCACACCCTTCGGCCGGCTATCCGCCTTCGGTGATCCGGATGATCGTCTTGCCGGGGATGCGCCGGTCGGGGGCGAACGCGGCAGGCGCTTGGGCGAGCGGCCGTACTGCCCCTACGATCGGTGTAAGCCGTCCGTCCCTGAGCCGCTGGGCGAGATCCATGAGCCGGGACCGGTCGGCTTCGACGACGAAGAAGATGGTGCGGCCGTCCTTGGGCTGGACTGTGGGTACGCCGACGGTGGTGACGAGCGTGCCGCCGGCGCGCACCAGCGCAGCCGAGCGGTCCAGGATCTCCCCGCCAATCACGTCGAACACCACGTCAACTTCGCCAACATCCTCCAGCTTGTCGGCCTCCAGGTCCAAGAAGGTATTCACTCCCAATCCCAGGGCGGTTTCGCGGTCCGTTGCCCGTCCAGTGCCAATCACGACGGCTCCGACTTCGCGGGCGAGCTGCACGGCGATCGAACCGACACCGCCTGCGGCGCCGTGGATCAGGACGGTCTGGCCCGTCTTGAGGTCGGCGTGGTCGATGAGGGCCTGCCATGCCGTCAGCCCGGAGATCGGCACGGTCGCGGCCACGGTGTGGTCGACGTCAGCCGGAAGGGGAGCGAGGTTGCGGGCCTCCACTGCGCAGTATTCGGCCAGGGAGCCGTTGCGAGTCCAGTCGCACAGGCCGAATACCCGCTGGCCCACACTGAGGCCGGTGGTTCCGTACCCCAGCTCGACGACGACTCCCGACAGGTCATGGCCGGGCACACTCGGCGTCCGGTCGCGCCCGGCGCGGTCGACCCACGTCCCCGACCAGTCCAGCTCGCCGGGGGTGAACCCGGCGGCATGCACCCGTACGATGACGTCGTTCTGGGCGGCGTGCGGGTAGGGCACATCGGTCAAGGAGAGTCCACCGACGCCGGCATCGCGGTCTCGAACGGTGATGGCATGCATGGCAGCTCCCTCCTCTGGCGGGATGGTCGATGGGTGCTCGGTAGATCCAAGCCGAAGCTAGACCGTTGATCGATGCCCTTGCTGCCCTGTCTCAAAAGTGACCCCATAACCTGGTCAGCGGCGGTTATCACTTGTCATTGACCGGCGCTGCGGTGACAGTCGGCAAGGATGATCTCCCGATTGCCGAGGCGGCACGGAACGGTCAAGATGGTGCGGTGGGAGCGGACACACTCCGATTTGGTGTTGAAAAGGCCAAGATCAACTGGGGAACCTTCTTCCAGGACATGATGCGATCGGGCCGTGGTGCGACCAGTAGCCAGTTCGAGAACTACTCCGGTAGCGGTCCGTCGGTAGTAGTCCACAACGCCAAGGGGGAGAAGCGGGTCATTGAGGCGACCAAGAAGTTGAAGGATGCTCGGGACCGTGCAGCCGTCATTGAAGAGGACTTCAGGACGCTCAGCACCAAGGATTGGTGTGAACGCTACGGCGTTCCGATTTCCTTCGTCTCGGGGTGACCCACGACTCCGGGACCGGGCGGTTATTGGCCGGTGGCCGAGCGCTACCTGCCGGGCGGTAGTTACGACAAACCGAGACGCCCTGAGAGGGAAGAGATGTAGTCGATATGGGCATCGACCGAATCCAAGCCGAGGCCCATAGTGACGACCGACACGTGCGTGCCGCCAGCATTGCGCCACGCCTCGATCTCCCTTGTGAGCTCATCCACGTCGCCGCCGCTCAGCGCCACATAGTCGCCGCCGAACTCGTCGACTGACCTCCCGGCACGCGCAACCCGTTCACGCAGCCTTGTCCAGACGTCAGTCGTCCCGATGCCGCCACCGAAGAAGATGAACCCGTCAGCGAGCCGGGCAGCTCGATCGAATGCCTTCTCGCCAGATCCGCCAAGCCAAATCGGAATCGAGCCTTCGGGCTTGGGCATGAGTGCCGCACGATCAACCCGGTCAAAGCGTCCCGAGAAGTTGACGACGGGCTCGGTGAACAGGCGTCGGAGCAACTCGATCTGCTCCTCCTGCCGGGCCCCGCGGGTATGGAAGTCCTGCCCAAGGGCCTCGTACTCAACGTAGTTCCAGCCGATTCCGACACCGAGTCGCAGCCGACCCCCGGACAAGAGGTCGACATCGGCGGCCTGCCGTGCCACGAGCGCCGTCTGGCGCTGCGGAAGGACCAGGATTCCGGTGGTGAATCGAGATCCGGTCGGTGATGCCAGCCAGGTACGCGAACATCACAAACGGATCATGGAACGGATCGTGCTCGGTATAGGGGCCCGGTAGTGGAGGAGACCGATCGGCATGAACGGCACCCAGCACGTGTTCGTAGGCAGAAAGGTGATCAAAGCCCAGGTCCTCGACCGCTCTGGCAAATCGACCGACTGCGGTGGGATCGCCGTGAAGCTCGTTCTGGGGGTACGCGACGCCAATCTCCATGAGCCTCAGCTTTTCATGCACAGATCACGCGTGCCCCGATTGCGGGCTCGGCGCTCATTATCGACCGGCGATCACTTGTCGGCAGCTCACCGCTCGTGAACGGAACATTCGAGCGAGGCCCAGGTCAACGGCTCCTACCAATCCCACCAAACAGCCGTATCGACCGGCACCGTAAAGCGAACCATCAGCTACTAAGCGAGACAACCCTGGGATGGGACTCTTCCTCAAGGGCGCCGCGAAGTCCATCCCGGTCGTCACGGATTAAGCGATATCGACCCCACCGAGGGTGCCATATGAACTCGCACCGGATAGGTAGGCACCTTGGCCGAAGCCTTCAATCCCATGACCGACGACCTGGACCTCGACGACGCTGTGCCCTGTCCGCATTGCGAGGGCGTCCTGACGAGCCCGTGGGAGGACATTCACCCACCTGCCCAGCTGGCGGTCAGGGACACAGCTGCCGGGAATGCGACCTCGCCATGGACGAATTCGCCATTACTGGGCCGTGAAGAAGGGGATGCGGCCTCTGCCGGGGGACGGCGGATTCCATCGGCAGAGGCCCATCCTGCGAGGCGGTGCGCGCGGGAACGTGTCCGCCTAGATAAGAGGTCTACCACCAAACAAACGCTTGGTCGACTATTGCAGCCCATGGCAAAATTCAAGGCCGCGACCGTCACGTGCGCCGAGTTCGGCCTCAAGGTCTGCTCCACATACTGCCGATGCAATAGGAGGTCTCCCCGGGTCGGCCGTGGTGGGCGTGCACCGTTGACCGTCAGATTCCGCCATCCGGGGGTCTAGCGGCCAGCCCGGGGGGCCTATCGGGCGTATATGGTCGGGACGGGATCACCTTCTTCGGCCAGTAGGAGGATGCAGCATGACCCGCCGGACCTCGACGTGCCCGACCTGCGGCAGCTCGGACGTTCGATGGCTGATCGTAACCACTCCTGCGAGACCTGAGCTTCACAGAGCGTTGCGATGTTGGACGTGCGATGGCGGTTGGGAAATGGACGGTCGCAAGCTGATTGACGAACTGGAGCTCGAACTCTAGGACGCCCTCGCCGCCGAGGTGATCTCACATACGGCCTAGCGTCCCGTTCCTCTTGCACGGCCAGCACGAAGTTATACACCTCCCGCCCGTGGACCCTGACGGTCCCGTCGACATCCGCATCGAATGCCCCCGAACGCAGCTGGATGATTGCTGACAGGCTCGCGATTACGTCCTCGATTCTGTCCAGTCTTTCGTCGGTGCTTGGCATGGCCACCATCATCGGCCGGCTACCAACGGAGCTGGCGGACCCTCTGGACCGAGTCCAGGTCTGCCCGGTCGCTATTGCAGGACTCGACCGTCCACCACTTGCCGGCCCCGTCCTTGAACCGCCCATGCCATTCGGTCGGGTAGGGGCAGGGGTGGGCGTGCCCCGTCCCGTCCTCGGCCTAGATCGTCCGGAAGCACTGGCCCGAGGCAAGGCAGAAGGACCCGGCGTAGTGGGCGAGCTCCGCCATGAGGCCAGAGTAGGGCGCGGGGAGCCCGGCCCTGTGCGCATTTTTCCGCAAGAGGTCGCAAAACAGCCAAAAACGACCACCGGAAAGTGTGGGTGTCTCTGGTTCAAAGGGCACATCGACCTACTTCCCGGTAGAGGCCGAACCCAGACCTCAGCCGTATCTGGGCTGAGAGATATATTCATCTCCCAAGCCTTGACGACCTCAGCCCTTGGGCGCCCTGCGGTCACGACGACCGGTCACGGGACGGGGAGGGGAGTGGGATATTCGTTCGGCCAGGCCTTGTCTGAGGCCTGGTCTGGCGGAAGTGCCGGTCGGCGGCAGTCAGCCGTAAGCAACCAAACCTCTGGAGATGTAGCGCCCCGAGCCGATGGTAAGAGATATTTAGCGTTGGTTCTGGGCATCCACCGACCTGGCGGAAGCCCTTCGTAGGGTGCGTCGGGTCGGTTCTTCTGGCTTGACTTGTTTAGGGATCGGAACGGGCGAGAGCTCGACTCCTCAACGGTGATCGTCGACCAGACGAGCCTCCCGACGCACGTGCATCCCTTTTCTGGAACTCGGCGGCCGATCATGGAATCGGACCCTGCTTCTCGAATGTCTGGATGGTCACACCCCTGCGGAACGTGCAGCGGTCGACGATGGAGAGCCGACTGATCAGCCACGCAGAGAAAGGACAACACCATGAGTGAAGTGAGGTTGGGCATCGACGTCGCCTATCGGGCCGACCACCGTGCCAGCCTGGCCGACGAGCGAGGTGAGTTCATCTGGTCGTCGTGGAGGTTCCGCACGACGACGGCTGACCTCGAGCGCCTGTGGGCGAAGATCCCCGACGGTGCGACGGTGACCGTGATCCTCGAGCCCACCCGCAACGCCTGGGTGCCGTTGTCGGCCTGGCTCCAAGCACGTGGCGCCACGGTCATCTTGGTGCCTCCCGAGCAGTCGGCAGACCTCCGGGACTACTACAACAAACACACCAAGACCGACCGGTTGGATTCGAGGGTGCTAGCTCGTCTGCTCTTGCTACACCCAGAGGGTCTGCGGGGCATCGACAATCTCGGTCCGGCCCAGTCACTGCGCCGCGCCGTTCGCCACCGTTCCAGCCTGGTCAAGCGCCGCAGCGCCGCCAGTCTCCGCCTCGATGCACTGGTCGAGCTGCTCGGTCCGGGGTGGGCCGATTCGCTCGGATCGGCAACTGCCTCGAAGACCGCGCTGGCCGTCCTGGAGAAATACGCCGATCCACGTGCTCTCAAGCGTCTCGGGCGAAGTCGGCTCGCCGCGTTGTTGATCCGCTCGAGTGCGGGACTCTGGCGTGAGGACAAGGCCGACGAGTTGTTGGCCATGGCGAGCGAGACCCTCGAGCTGTGGTCAGGTGGGGGCATCGACTTCGCCGAGTTGGCCGACGACATCGCCTCAGAAGTCCGGGTGTTCCGCCAGCTCGACGGCGAGGTCACAGCCGCGGACAAGCGGATCGCCACTCTCTATGAAGAGGCCGACCCAACGGGCATCGTCGCTTCGGCCCCAGGCCTCGGGCCCGTCCTCTCTGCGGCCATCTTGGGCAACGCCGGCGACTTCAACCGCTTCGCCAACCTGGCCGGCGTCCGCTCCTTCACTGGCCTTGTGCCCAAGATCGACCAGTCCGGGCTGGTGGCGGCACACAAGGGCATCACCAAGGCCGGTGACGCCGGACTGCGCCAGGCCCTCTACATGGCGGCCGATCACGCTCGCCACATCGACCCGACACTCGCTCAGCGCTACTACCGACTCGTCATGGTCGAGGGCAAGCACCACAACTCAGCGCTGTGCTCGGTCTCGACCGTCCTCATCACCCGGATCGCCGCCTGCTGGCGCAAGGGAGAGCTTTACCAACTGCGAGGCGAAGACGGTGAAGCCATCACCGAGGCCGAAGGGAGAGCTGTCTGCACCGACCGCTTCAAGGTCGACCCCAAAATCCGGGCGGCCCGTCGTCGCAACACACCGGCCAAAGCCCTCAAGAACAGGGTGGCGGGTCGAGGCAGAAAGGAGTCGGCCCAGAAGGTCGCTCCGGCCACCGACCCGCCTGGAAGAGAAGCTAGCGAAGATGTGGCTTGAGGGGCTTGACTGCCGTTAGGAACTCACCCACACGTCGCTCATTATCGGCTGTGGCCTCAGGTGGTCTACAACCACTGTCCGGTCAGCGGATCCTCCCGTTGCGGTCGCTCGCCGTCGCTCAGGGACACATGGACAGGATTGAGCCGCACGGGGGCCCATACGCTCGTCATGAGCCTGGTACCCAGCGTTCCAGCGCTGAAGGCTCGCATGGCGTCCCGATGGACGGTCAGTCGTATGCCCGCGACCGCCTCCACATCTCGCCACGCCGTGAACGTGTACTGGCGACCGCCAGCGGTGGCGAAGACCGATCCCAGATAGCCCTCTTGCGCCATCAGTTCGGTGACGATCTTCTCGGTGAGGTCATTGACCTCCCATGCGGACTGGCCGGCCACATCAATCGACGTGACGGTGAAGCACCCAGGTGACGTGGGATCGCCCTTCGTGGCCCGGACTCCGATGCCGAAGTCGATGAGCCCTGGGACCCCAGCCGGGGACGGATGCATTTGCAAGCCCATGGTGGCTAGTGCCGTGACCGGCAACGTCCCTGGGGGCGCGTCCACCATCTGAATGCCCAGGTCGCGCAGACTTGGGAGATGGCCGAACGTGTGCGTGTCCGAGAGATAACCAGTGCCGAGGGCAATAAGCTCCTCGGGATCGTCCGACGAGGTTCGGGGTCGGTGGTGCGATGGCGAAGAGCCCAGATCGTGCTGTGGTCCGCCCAGGCCATGGATGTGCCGGCCATCGCCAAGATCGCCTTCACCTCCGAGGATCGGGTGCGTGAGGTGATCCACAACTTCAACACCGACGGGTTCGACTCGCTGGCCCCGAAGTATTCGGGTGGCCGCCCTCCGAAATTCACCCTTCCCGAGCGCCAGGCCATCAAGAAGGTGGCGCTGTCCCGCCCGCAGGACCACAACCTGCCCTTCTCGACCTGGAGCTTGTCCAAGCTGGCAGAGTTCCTGGTCGCCGAGGGGGTGGTCGACGACATCAGCCATGAGGGCCTCCGGGTCCTGCTCCGAGAGGAGGGCGTGTCGTTTCAAGTGATCAAGACCTGGAAGCAGTCCAACGACTCCGACTTCGAGGCCAAGAAGAACCGGATCCTCGAGCTCTATGCCATCGCCGACGGCACCGCCCAGCCTGGGGAAACAGACCCGACCGTCGTGATCTGCTTCGACGAGTTCGGGCCGCTCAACCTCCAACCCCACCCAGGCAAGCAGTGGGCACAGACCGGACCAGCGGGGAAAGGAGCCAATGCTCCCCGTCGGCGACGCAGACGGGCCACGTACACCCGACCCAACGGCGTGAGACACCTGATGGCCGGCTACGACCTGTCCAGAGACCGCCTCTACGGGCATGTCACCACCAAGAAGGGCCGCACCGAGTTCCTGGCGTTCATGCGCTACCTGCGCACTCTCCACCCGCCCGACGTCCGGATCGCCATCGTGCTCGACAACTTCAGCCCGCACCTCTCGACGAAGAACGACCAACGAGTCGTCGAATGGGCCGAGGCCAACAACGTCGAGCTCGCCTACACCCCGACCTACTCGTCCTGGCTCAACCGGATCGAGGCCCAGTTCCAGGCCCTTCGCTACTTCGCCCTCGACGGCACCGACCACGCCAGTCACAAGGAACAGGCGTCCATGATCCGCCGCTACATCATCTGGCGGAACCGCAATGCACACGACCGGGCCCTACGGGAGCTGGTCAAGCGCGCAAACGTTGCATGACGCGGCACTAGAAAGCCTCCAAGGTCCCAGTAGCCACGAACGCTGGTCAGCAGCTCCCGATCGGGATCCCACGTGAAGAAGTCCGCGCCCGGAAGGGTACCTACCTGCCCGGACGGCGGGCCCAGGGGCGTTGCGCCCGTGTTGGTTCCGCTCATGAGGTACTGGGCCGCCGCAGAGCTCGTACCGCGTTCGATGCGGACCTCGGTGAATGAAACGTCGGGAAATCCGACGAACAGTTCACTCGCCGTCTCGCCGATGGCGGAGCCTGTGATGGGTCCTCCCGTGGTGGGGTCCTGGAAGGTCCCTTCTTCGGTGAAACACGCCATGACTGCATCAGGATCGTGAGCATTCCAAGCCGCGAAGTATCGGTCTATCAGTTCCATCGTTCTCCTTTGTCCGAGCACCTCGATTCCCTACCGGTGAGTGCACTTGAACTGAATAATGCCATCGGATCACGTCTGTCGAGGCGGTCACACTGCTCGACGCGTTGGATGCCGGGGTCTGATCCCTCGAACGAGGTGCGATGCCGGCGAGTGCATGGGTCTGGAGCAAACGGCAGGCCATAGGTTGTTCTGCCGGGATTGATCGCCGACTGTCCCACTCACCCCATCGGTGGCAGGTCATAATCGCCTCCGAGCCGGCGATAGAGAGCCGCCCTCACAATTTGCGGAGTTGTGGGTCATCAACGACGAGGTGGCTCCTTCGGGCTATGCCGGTCGTTCAATCCGTGACTGAGTAAAAGAGTTGTTTGGAGGTGCAGTCAACCCGAGACTGCGTAGAGCTTCCAGCTCCCCGGCACCCCCCTCAGCACGTGCTCACCTCGGTCACTGAACTCGATGCCCGAACCAACCACGAGGTCCTTGACGGTGCCCGAGACAAGAACTTCGCTCGATGAGGCCAGAGAACCCACGCGGGCTGCGATGTGAACGGCGAGACCGCCCAGATCGTTGCCCCTCACCTCGCATTCACCGGTGTGAAGACCCATGCGCAGCTCGATACCGAGGGCTCGGGTGGCGTCGATGATTGCCTGGCCACAACGGATGGCTCGAGCCGGACCATCGAAGGAAGCGACGAAGCCGTCCCCCGTCGTGTTGACCTCCCGGCCCCGGAAGATCCGAAGCTGCTCCCGGACGATGTGATCGTGGCGATCCAACAAGGACCGCCACCGTTGATCACCCAGCGAGGCTGCACGTTCGGTTGATCCGACGATATCGGTGAAGAGTACCGACACCAGCACTCGGTCGATATCGGCTACTGGTCTCGTACCGGTCAAGAACTCGGCCACTTCGTCGAAGATCAGGTCCCGCTGGCTGAATATCAACATGTCGTCGCCCGGCAGCGCGACGAACTTGGATCCCTCAATGTGCTCGGCCACATAGCGCCCGTGAGCCATGGGCAGGAAGCTTGGGTTGTCGGCGCTCAGGACCAGTGTGGGCGCCCGGAGGAGCGGGAGCACCGAGCGAACGTCGAGGTTCCGAAGCAGGTAGTCGTACTGTGCGGCCGCGGTTCTCGGGGTGACCGACGACCGGAAGAGCCGAGCAAGAGCATCGCGGCGAACTGGGTCCTCCGGGCCAGCTGCACCAGCAAGCGAGAGAAACTCCGGCGTGCCCCAATGGTTCCGGAGGAACTCGACGACGAGATCGAGCGCCTCAGGGGTGAAACCGATCGGATAGTCGTCAGCGACCAGATATCGGGAAGTGGTATTGCACAGCACCAGGGAATCGACCCGTTCGGGATGTGCAGCGGCATAGAGGATCGCGATCGGGCCAGCATCGACCGTCGCAAGAATGGATGTCTGCTCGGACCCAACCACGTTGAGGACGCTTTCGATGTCCTCCGTCCACTCCTCCCATGTTGGTATGGCGTTACGAGGCACGCCGTCAGATGCCCCTGTGCCTCGTCGATCGAGAAAGATCAGGCGGCGTAACGACGCCAGCCGTGTGAGGAAGTCGGCAATCTCGCGGTCCTCCCACGCCATTTCGACGTTGCTGCCAAGCCCGTTGAAGAAGAGGAGGTCGGAAGGTCCCTCTCCGAGGACTTGGTAGGCAACGTCGGCATCCCCGACAGCGACGTACTCAGTGTCCGGACGATTCATGAGGCAACAGTTTGGCTTGCATTCCAGCCCGATGCTGGAACACCGCCGTTGGAGGGCAGGGTACCTTCAAGCTCTCGGGGGCTCTTTGAGCCACGGGGCGGAGATCGACCCCGGACCGCAGCCGTAGGGAGGATCAGGTCGTCGAGCTTCTAGTCTCAACCCGTCCGCCCGGGGGAGATGCCCCATCCACTCCTCAGCTGGAAGTCGTCAGTGTGGTTGGCACCGAACGTACGAGACCTAGGCGTTCGCAGGTGGTGACGACGTTGTTCATTACCACCGAAATTGTATTGGTGTCTTTTGCACCCAGCGCTGAGGTGAGTTGCTGGCCCTCGAAACGGAGCTCTGTGCTCGCGGCACTCCGGGCGAAGCGTGCCAGGGTCGCAAACTCAACGAACTGAGTGGGATTGTCGCGCCAAACTCGGGCATAGTTGCAAGGCGTCACGTTGAGGGAGGTCTTGGGTTTGCCGTGCGTGTCAGCAGTCGAGCCGACGGTCGTTCCATTCGAGCATCCACACAGCACCGCAGAGGCCAAGAGTAGGCCGAGTCCGAATCGTCGTCGCATCGCCACAAACGTATCTCGGGTGGCGTGGATCAGCGCGAGGCAAGTGCTCGCGCAGCGGGTCGCCGAGCTCCTGGCCTTGCCGATTGCGACCGCTCGCTGGAGGATCGGCGTTGACGACCGGGGAAAGCCAGCCACCCGAGCAGGCACAACTGCGTGACCAGAATCAGCCAGAGCGACCATTCGGCCCGAATGGCCACATGCAGCCAGTACGTCAGCCAGACCGATAGGCAACAGGCGGCTGCCAATCGCCACCAGGAAAGTCGGGACGCGCTGATGGGGAACAAGGCCAAGGCAGGCGCCATGAAGTACGGAAACAACTCCGGCTCGAACACCCGGAATGCGAAGAGCAACGCCAGGGTCCACACGACCAAGGCGGCGCCCTGTCGGCGGCTCGGAGGAAGAAACCGGGCCAGGACGATCGCCGCTGGGATGGCGACAATGGCAACCCCGGCGCGCACGTAGGCCGCCACTCCAGGGTCGAAGTTCCAGGTAGGACTGATGTAGCCAAAAACGTCGTAGACCTGTTGGTGCAGTAGCTGTCGCACGGTCAGCGCCGGCTCTGAGGCCAAGGGAACGACGATAAAGGCAAGTGGGACGAGAACCATGGGAATGAGCGCAGCCGCCCATTGCTTGGGCTTCAAGTAGATGAAGGCGATTGGCACGGCCAGGAATGCAAATGGCTGGAAGGCCAGCGCAAACCCGAGCCACCACCCGGTTGCCAGGTGGCGACCCTCGAATGCGGCGACGAGGCCATAGAGCATCGCTCCCAAGGCGATCAGGCCCTCCGGATGCCCGCTCATCGCGATGGGTGGCAGCGTGATTCCCATCGTGCCGAGGACGATGAGTCTGCGACGGACGTCTTCGACGTCCATGCCCTTCAGCCAGCGGTCTGCGGCGCAGATGGGGAGTGCCATCGCGCCGAGGAACAGCGGTCCGGCCACCCAGAACGCCGCCGGGTACAGCACGTCACTCGGATACGGGAACGGCAGGCCACTGGCCAGCCGGGCAATTGGAGCGGTGATCACCTGGAGCGCGGGCGCTGTCTCGAGCGTCCGGTCGAGGACGTAGAGATGCCCGTAACCACCAGCAAAGGTCGAATACGCCCCGTCGGCCCAGTTCTGCCAGAAGTCACCAAAGGACGCGACTCCCCACCATTCGCCAAAACCGCGCATGACGGTCGAGTCGAACATGGTGAAAGCCATGGCGCCCACCACGGCAACCAGCGAGATCCCGAGCGCCATCCTCCGGCGTCTGAAAGCCTCGGCCGCTGCGTCGAACGGTCCTCGCCAGCTCCCGCGCCGGCGTGCGCTTCTCAGTGAGGCGGCCACGACCCCGCCCAGGAGGACCATCCAGAAGGCTATCCAGCCGAGGTCGACGCCACCGCTCGACACCGGTACTCCACCCGGCGGGAGTGCAGCGTACTGTTGGTAGGCAGCGAGCATGGTGCCTTGCTCGCTGATTGGCGAAGTAGACCTCGACGTGACTTCGATCAGAGCTGCGACGTTGCCGCGAATGAAGGCAGCCACGGTCGCCACTGGAGTTGACGAACCCGGACGGAACGAGCACAGCCCCCATGCCGATCCCCGGATCCCGGGAATCGGTCTTGGCGAGCCCGTCGGCTCTCCTCCGGCAGAAGAGCACAAGTCGGCGGCGTCCCCGATGGGATTGTGGAGCCGAACGCTGGCCAAGGAGGGCGAGGAGACGAGCGTAATCAGCAGGCCGTATTTGCCGGTTACCCAATTCCAGCGCGCCACTGCGACATTGGTGCGTACCGACGGACCGGCCAGACGGTTGAGGTTTCCCTGGAGCGAATTTACGTACGACCGGCTCTCGGCAGCGGGAAAGGCCTGCCAGTCCGCACCGGGGTTCTTCACCATGAACGGCACCAGCAGCGGGTCCCCGGCGGCCACCGCGCCGCAGTCCGGGGGGCATTGCGGAGCTCGGACGGCGGCCGCCGCAGGCGTCGAAGCGAGAACGAGCAGGATAATTGGCAACGTGCCCGCAGCCAAGCAAACGACGAGGATGGCGGACCCCAGCCGGCGAACGAGCATGAACCGGGTAGTCCAGCGTGAGGGTGACACCACCATGATCTCACGCTACAGCTGTGGATTGTCTCGTTGCGTGGCGGCGCCGAGCGGTGCCATTCCCGTCTGAGCCGGAAGCCTGGTCCCGAAGCAGGGGAAGAAGCGTCCAAATTCATCAACGGCCTCCCGCGCAAGGTCCTCCGCAGCCATGCGATCCGGTTAGGGTTCGCACTATGCGTTGGACGGCGGTCCTACCTGCGGTAGACGAGAAGGAGCCGCGGTGCAGGAGGGTGTGAAGACCGGTTTCAGCATCAGGCTGGAGGTGGAGGCACAAGGGCGCGGTCGCGTCGGGCTGGGCGGTCAGCGTTCGAGACGCGATCTCGACAGGCGGGGCGAAAGTGCCGACAAGGGGTTCCTGTCCCCGTTGAAGCTGGTCGTCGGCGCGGGGCACCCGCCGCAATGACCCTGGCCATCCTCCGGGAGCGCGGCGCCGACGAATTCGTCGTGCGCTTGGTCGGGAAGTTCGATGCCCGGATGGCCGACACCGTCACCCAGGCGATCCTGTCGGCGCCCGAGCTGTCAGTCGTAGTCGATCTTTCGGAACTCGTCTCTCTCGACGAGGTTGGCCTGCAGGCTCTCGTTGATCTCAGTCATCAGTTCGCACGCGAGGGGAGCACATTGCGCGTGGTCGGTGCACGTGGTGACGTGCAGAGATACGTCCAGTCGTCCGGCCTGTCAGGGTCAGACAATCACTGAACTCGCAGCACCGCGACGGACACCGACCGTGTCAGAGTGCACTAGCAACAACTGACGAGCGATCGACATTCACGAGGTTGATAGCCGCCGTGCGGTTGTCGACCTCTAGCTTCCGAAGGATGGAGGACACGTGCGATCGAACGGTGGTGGGTGAGACGAACAGTCGGGCGGCGATCTCCGAGGTGGATGAACCGGAACGCATCAACTCGAGCACATCCCATTCACGGGGTGTCAGCAGAACCGAACGATCACCGGGGAGGTTGATCCGGAAGCGCTCCCGATCACGGAACTCGTCGATCAGCCGCGCCACGAGATTGCCAGGCAGGATTGCCTCCCCATTCAGGACCCGTTGAAGGGCACCGGGGAGTTCCTCCTCGCCCATTCCCTTCAGCAGGTAGCCCTTGGCTCCGGCTCGCAGGGCATCGAACAGGTCTTCATCTGCTCTCGATACGGTCAGCATGACGATCGCCACCTCCGGGAGAGCCGCCTTGATCTTGGCCGTAGCCGAGATTCCGTTCCCCGGCATCCGAATGTCCAGCAAGCAGATGTCCGGTCGCTCGCGTTGCGCCGCCTCGACCGCCGCCTGGGCGTCCGGTACATCCGCGCATACGTCGAAGAGACCTGAACCCTCCAGAACTTTTCGGACCTCGGCCCGCGTCCGTAGATGGTCGTCCGCGATGAGAACCCGTCCTTTGGTCATGCCGGCAGCCTAACTTCGATGCGGGTCCCCGTCCCGGGCCGTGAGCTCACGTCCAGGCTCCCGCCAATCGAGGCGCAACGCTCTTCCATGAAGGTCAAGCCGTAGCCTGGGGTCTTGCGACATGCATGGTCGTCGAAGCCCCCGCCGTTGTCGTCAATGAGCAAGCGGACGATGTCGTCGGCCTGCGCCAACCGGAGGGTGACCGTCGAAGCATGACCGTGTCGAGCCGCGTTGGTGATTGCTTCTCTGATGATCCTGAGCAGGTTCTCCGTCGCATAACCGTTCAGCACGATGTCCCTGGCCAGATCCAGCCGAGCGGTCATGCCGTGTCTCGCCGTGAGGTCCTCGACAGTCTGGCTGATCGAGACATACAGAGTTTCGGGCGCCTCCGAGAGGACGACGATCGCACGCCTGGCTTCGTCGAGGGCGCGCACAGCAGCGTCCGCCAGCTGTTGCACCGCCTCTGGCGCGCCAACTGCGAGCGTGGTCGGAGTGGTCTTGCTGGCGATGAAGGCGAGCTCCTGGGCAAGACCATCGTGCAGCTCGCGGGCGATTCTCCGACGGTCCTCTCGTGTCGCCACTTCCTCGAGCCTCTCGTGGGCCAGCCAGTTGGAGAGAGCCAATTCCACGAGGTGTCCGAGACTGACCAGTTGGTCGATGCTCGTCTCGGGCACGGGACCTCGTCGACTGGCGACGCCAAGGAGGCCACATGGCAGTTCATTGACGGTGAGGGGCATCCAGGTCGCGTACATGCTCGGTGAGGCCGGAGAGGGCCGGGGCCCGCCAGAGCCACTCGGGACCACGACAGGCCCAGACGTAACCGCCCCAGTCCGGATGGCTTCTTCGACCAGGGGATCATGGGGGAACGGCCACCCGACATCGTCGAGGCTCTCGGGATCCTCGAATTGGTCGAACTGCGCGTCCACCGAGATCCGTCCGTCCTCGAGCCCGAGGAATGCGCCCCGGCGCCAGGCACTCCCCGGTGGCGACCCAACCGTCGCCGCGAGTTCGGCGGCCGTGCGTTTGATCAGCGATGGCTCGGTCAACTTGGCGAGACGCCCAGCCATGTCGTTGACGGCCTGGGCATCCTTGAGCAGTAGCTTCGCTCGCTCTCTTGAGCGAATCAACGGCTCCCGCAGTCCGATGATGGCGATCGTGATGACGAGGGATATCCCGGCGTAGAGGCCCACTCGACGAACCATTCCGGTGGCCGAGGCGGGCTCGAACAGACTGACGATGATCGTCGCGATGACAACGGCAACGATCGTGATCCCCGATTGGACGCGGGTTCCAAACAGGGCCACCCCCACGACCGGGAGGAAGAACAGGACGGCTAGACCAAGGTTCTCACTGGCGGCGACATTGAGGCAGCACGCCGACGCGATGTAGATCAACGCTGGAGTGAGGATCGAGCGCGGGTAGCTGTTCCAGAACAGGATGGGGAGAGATAGAAGCAATCCGCTGCTCACCCAGAAGACCACCGGGCGGGCGAGGCTTCCCGGCAGTAGGAAGCTGACCTGAATCACGCCGAGGAGTACGACGACCGGGAGCATCTCGGACCAGCCGCCCGCCTTGGGTGAGGCCTTCTCCGCGGGGGTGGGCCCCGCGTCCCGTACCATCGGCATCGGATCCTCCATCGCGGGCACTGGACCGGGACCGGTCCGCCCGGCACCCGCGTCAACCGCCCCCCTCGCTCACGCTGTCTTCTCCGGGCAAAACCATATTTCTCGGCGGCGGGCGAAGCAAAGGGAACCTGATGCAGGTCCAAAGCGCCTGGTTGGGTGTTCGTGATGGGGATCGGGCCCGGTCGGAGAGGTTCGGATGAGCCGTGTGGCCCGCTCCCGACGGCCCGCGCTCGAACAGGAGCGACGGGCGTTCCCGTGAGTACCTCGGCCCACACCGAGATTGCTGGTTCGGTCGGCGCCCACGCACAGTGCTCCATGCCGGGAGGGAGGGCACCCTGTGCGTCCAATTCCCTCAACGACTGCAATTCTGGGATGCATTCGGGCGGTGAATGTGGCTGAATGGTGCGCGTTGGCTTTTGTGGCGGTGGCTCCGGCTCATCTGTCATCGGCGGAGGTCTTCAGGACTGGATTGGGATTTCGGTACCAGCGAAAGCTGGGGATGGGGGAGTGATGAGTTCGGACGAGCTGTTCTCGAACGAATCTGGCGTGGGCGATCTGCCGGGGGCAACGGATGGACCGCGGCGCCCGAAGGGGCGCCCGATCGGCTCTAGGCGGCTGGGCCGACTGCTCCTGGGCCTCGTGCTGGTCATCGGCACTTTCGCCGGCGTCACCGTGGAGGCGGTCCTCACGACGACCCCCGCCTTCGCCGCTGGGGCGACCTACACGTGTACCACCCCCGCCTCGGGCGGCACGGCCGTGACGTTCTACACGGGTGTGAACAACTCGCAGAGCATCGTCTGTTACGGCGTCAGCGGCGTGAGCGCGACGACGGCCTATCCCGCGTCCATCACCCTCAATTCCGGCACGCTGCCCAGCGGCGCGGTCGAGGCCACGAGCACCACCAGTTCCCCTGCCTGCACCCAGAGCACCTCCGGCTCCGGCACCACCGAGCACTACATCCTCACCTGCCCGCTGACCGACAACCCCACCACGTCGCAGCTCGGTAGCTACCCGGTGACCTTCGTCGCAAACCCAGGCACCGACGGAGGCACCGCGACCGTTTCGGGCACCGACACGATCACCGTCTCAAACACCACGCAGGCCTGCATCGCCCCCGCAGCGGGCGGTACGACCACCTCCATGGCACCTGGCTACGCGAACACCTACACGGTTCAATGCGAGAACGAGACCCATGTCTCGGGCCAGGTCCAATACCCCAGCTCGATCACCATCGCCTCAGGGGGGCTCCCGGCTGACGCCAATCAGACCTTCGCCACCACCACCTCGAGCAGCCCGGCGTGCGTCCAGAGCACCTCGGGCTCGGGCGCCACGGAGGAGTACATCCTCAGCTGCGCGCTGACCGCCACTCCCACCGCTGCGGATGCCGGCTCCTATCCGATGACCTTCACCTCGACTGTCAACGGCGTCCCCTTCACTTCCGGCACCCTCACGGTGACGGTGGCGCCGGAGACGCTGGCGTGTACCTCCCCGGCCTCGACGGGAACGGCCACGACCTTCTTCTCGTCGAGTGGTGGTAGCGCCAACTCGTTCTCGGTCGCCTGCTACGGCACTGGAGCACTGGCGGCCACGTATCCGACGTCGATCACCTCGACGGGAACGCTTCCCTCCGACATCGTGGAATCGACTTCTACGTCGAGCACCCCGGCTTGCACGAAGAGCACCTCGGGATCCGGCTTGACCGAGCACTACATCCTCACGTGTCCCGTCACCGAAAACGCAGTCACGGCGGACAATGGGGTCTACACGGCCAACTTCGTGGCCAGTGACTCCAACAACACGGCCACGGTGACCTCGGGCACCTGGACGCTCACCGTGGCCGGGCCGACCACCACCTGTACGGCGCCGGCCTCGGGCGGAACCACGACCAGTTGGTCCGACGGCACAGCCTCGAGCTTCTCGGTGGTCTGCTACAGCCAGGGCTTCGCCTCGGCGAGCCCCGGGAACTACCCGGCCTCCATCACGCTCAACTACCGGGACACTCCCGTCGCACGCCACAGAGGCCACCTCGACGTCGAGCAGCCCGGCATGTACCCAGCGCACCTCGGGCTCGGGAACGAGCGAGGAGTACATCCTCACCTGCCCGGTGGCCGACACGCCGGCTACCAGTCGAGAACGGCACCTACCACGCCACCTTCCTCGCCACCGGTGGCGCCAACGGGGCAGCCAATGCCACCTCGGGGACCTGGACCCTCAACGTCACCCAGCCGGCTCCGAGTTGGGCAACAAGCGGCACGACCGATGGGAACTACTTCTCGGCCATCAAGGGAGTGCCGTTCTGCGACGACATCGAGGTCAGCGCCGGCCAGGTCGGCCCCACGGGCACCAACCCCGGCAGCACCGCATCCCTGCCTCTGACCAGCCTCACCGCCGGCGCCACGCCGTCGGGCGTGACCAACTACGCGATCAAGAACGTCAACCTGACGGCCGGTACCGCCCAGCTCTGCGGCACCAACAACAACAACGCGGCCAGCGCTCCGGTGACCATGGCCCCGGTGGCCACCAACAGCGGCGGTAGCTGCCACCGACAGCATCCCGCTCTGGTCGCAGAACGAGTGCACGTGGACGTCCAGCGGGTGCGACCGTGTCCATGTTCGACACCAACCAGGACCTCGAGCAGGCCGGATCGCAGTCGGCCTTCGGCCAGCCCATCACCAACGGTGTGACCGGCGGGACGACCAAGAACGACCCGACCTGCACCGGCGGTGTCGGGGTCTCCGCCTCCGGCGGCCTGGGCGACGCCTGGACCATGAACACGGCCAACCCGCTGCCGACGCCGACCGACTCCAACCCGTCGGCGGCCCTGGGCGATCTGCCCTCGTCCAACCTGGACCTCACCAGCGCCACGTCCAGGTGCCGTGGGCGGCTGCTGGGGAGGTACCAACATCCTGGCCTCGACCAGCACCACCACCTTCGGCGACGGATCGACGGCCCGCATGACGCTGCCCAGCTCCTGGGTCGAACGGCGGGAACTGCGCCTACGGCTGCCTCGGGTCCAACTCGGCCGGCGGCAACACCGACACCCCGAGCCCTACAGCGGCAGCCGACCGGCGATGCCGCCTGCCCACCCGACCAGGCCGACGTCAACGCCGGCTACGTGAGCTGCGGCGTCATCGTCTCGTCGGGCAACGACGAGAACGGGTCGACCAACTACTCGACCATGGACCTCTTCTTCAACGGCCAGCCCGTGCCCCAGACGCCGACGGCCACGTTGTCGGCGGCCGGGGCTCAGCCCGGGGACACGGTCTCGCGTGACCGGCGGCACCAACTGGTGGGGCAGCGCCCGACGGGGCCCCCGACGCCGAACCCGACCGGTGACTTCCAGAACAGTGCCGCGGACTTCTACCCGGTCGAGCGCCCCGCAGGTCTGCATCGGCACCACGCCGGGCCACCGCCGTGCCGGTGGCCAACTCGACGGTGACCATCCCGGCCAACACCTACGCCTGCACCGGTGCCGAGTCGCACCACCGTCGGGCCCAACCCCTGCACCCTGACCGTGGGCCAAGCCGACCGGGTCCTTCCAGGTGCCGTCGGGCCTCAGCCCCGGGGCCTACAACCTCTACATCGACGAGTCGAACACCACGCCGCTGCCCGGCAACGGCCCCAACGACGCCTACCAGACGGCGGCGGGCAGGAACCTGGGCACCGTCGAGTCGACCACCCCGCTGTTCGTGGGCAATCCGGTCTTCACCTCTGCCTCGTCCACCAGCTTCGCCGAGAACACCGCCGGCACCTTCTCGGTCACCGCCACCGGCGCCGGCTCGGTCACCTACTCGGAGACCGGGGCCCTGCCCTCCGGGGTGACCCTGGGCACCGACGGCACCCTGTCGGGCACGCCGGCCTTCGGTACGGCCGGGAGCTACCCGATCACCATCACGGCGACCGACGCCAACACCAACACCTCCACCCAGGCCTTCACCCTGACGGTGACCGCCTCCGCGCCGGTCTTCACCTCCGCCACCTCGACCAGCTTCGCCGAGAACACGGCCGGCACCTTCTCGGTGACCGCGACGGGGGACACCCCGATCACCTTCACCGAGACCGGGGCCCTGCCCTCCGGGGTGACCCTCGGCAGCGACGGCACCCTGTCGGGCACGCCCGCCTTCGGCACGGCCGGCAGCTACCCGATCACCATCACGGCCACCGACGCCAACACCAACACGTCGACCCAGTCCTTCACCCTGACGGTGACGGGCACCGGGCCGTCGTTCACCTCGGCGGCCTCGACCACCTTCGCCGAGAACACGGCCGGCACCTTCTCGGTCACGGCCACGGGGACACCCCGATCAGCTTCACCGAGACCGGGGCTCTGCCCTCGGGCGTGACCCTGGGCACCGACGGCACCCTGTCGGGCACGCCGGCTCGGGCACCGCCGGCAGCTACCCGATCACCATCACCGCGACCGACAGCCAACTCGAACACCTCGACCCAGGCCTTCACCCTGACGGTCACGGCCGGCGCGCCGGTCGTTCACCTCGGCAGCGTCGATCTCGTTCGCCGAGAACAGCGCCGGGCACCTTCTCGGTCACGGCCACCGGTGACACCCCGATCACCTTCACCGAGACCGGGGCCCTGCCCTCGGGTGTCACCCTGGGCACCGACGGCACCCTGTCGGGCACGCCGGCCTCGGGCACCTCCGGCAGCTACCCGATCACCATCACGGCCACCGACGCCAACACCAACACTCGACCCAGGCCTTCACCCTCACGGTGACGCGCCTCCGTGCCGGTCTTCACCTCGGCGACGTCGACCAGCTTCGCCGAGAACAGCGCCGGGCACCTTCTCGGTCACGGCCACCGGTGACACCCCGATCACGCTTCACCGAGACCGGGGCCCTGCCTTCGGGCGTGACCCTGGGCACCGACGGCACCCTGTCGGGCACGCCGGCCTTCGGCACCGCCGGCAGCTACCCGATCACCATCACGGCGACCGACGCCAACTCGAACACCTCCACCCAGGCCTTCACCCTGACGGTGACGGCCGGCGGCCCGGCGTTCACCTCGGCCGCCTCGACGACGTTCGCCGAGAACACGGCCGGCACCTTCGCGGTCACGGCCACCGGTGACACCCCGATCACCTTCACCGAGACCGGGAGCTCTGCCCTCGGGCGTGACCCTGGGCACCGACGGCACCCTGTCGGGCACGCCGGCCTTCGGCACCGTCGGGCAGCTACCCGATCACCATCACGGCCACCGACGCCAACTCCAACACCTCCACCCAGGCCTTCACCCTCACGGTGACGGCCGGTGGCCCGTCGTTCACCTCGGCGGCCTCGACCACCTTCGCCGAGAACAGCGGCCGGGCACCTTCTCGGTCACGGCCACCGGCGACACCCCGATCACCTTCACCGAGACCGGGGCCCTGCCCTCGGGCGTGACCCTGGGCACCGACGGCACCCTGTCGGGCACGCCGGCCTTCGGCACCGCCGGCAGCTACCCGATCACCATCACGGCGACCGACGCCAACTCGAACACCGCCACCCAGGCCTTCACCCTGACGGTGACGGCCGGCGGCCCGGTCGTTCACCTCGGCGGCCTCGACCACGTTCGCCGAGAACACGGCCGGGCACCTTCTCGGTCACGGCCACGGGCGACACCCCGATCACCTTCACCGAGACCGGGGCCCTGCCCTCGGGCGTGACGCTGAGCACCGACGGCACCCTGTCGGGCACGCCGGCCTTCGGCACCGCCGGGAGCTACCCGATCACCATCACGGCGACCGACGCCAACCGCAACACCTCGACCCAGGCCTTCACCCTGACGGTGACGGCCACCGGTCCCGTCGTTCACCTCGGCGACCTCGACCACCTTCGCCGAGAACACGGCCGGGCACCTTCTCGGTCACGGCCACCGGCGACACCCCGATCACCTTCACCGAGACCGGGGCCCTGCCCTCGGGCGTGACCCTGGGCACCAACGGCACCCTGTCGGGCACGCCGGCCTTCGGGCACCGCGGGCAGCTACCCGATCACCATCACGGCGACCGACGCCAACACCAACACCTCGACCCAGGCCTTCACCTTGACGGTGGGTACCGGCCCTAGCACGACCGTGGTGAAGCCGGTTTCAGGGGCCGCTCTCGCCGGCTCGGCGACACTGGACGCGTCTGGCCTCCGCCCCCAACGGGGTGAGCAAGGTGCAGTACGTGATCACGGGCGGGACGTATAGCAAGTCCGTCATCGGCACGGCGACGCCGACCTACTACGGGTACATCTACGTCTGGAACACCAAGAGCGTGCCGAATGGCTCCTACGCCATCCAGAGTCTCGTTACCGGGACCTCCAGCGGTACGGCGTACAGTGCGCCGGTGCCCGTGACCGTCGACAACACGGCTCCCACAACGGCGGTCGTCATTCCATCGGCTGGCACGGCCCTCCGGGGTACGGGCAGCGTCCTTGACGCCAGCGCATCGGACAACGTCTCGGTGAAGAGCGTGCAGTTCGTGATCAGCGGAGGTGCATACAGTAAGTCGGTGATCGCCACGGGCAGCCCCACTTACTACGGCTATCTCGCTACCTGGAACACTGGCAGCGTGCCGGATGGGAACTACACCCTGCAGAGCCTCGCGACGGACGAAGCCGGCAACTCGACCTACAGCCCGTCGATCTCGATCTCCGTCGACAACACTCCGCCTGCGACGGCTGTGACATCACCTGTCAATGGCAAGACTCTGACGGGAACGGCCACCCTCAAGGCGTCGGCTACCGACAATATTTCCGTGAAGACCGTGCAGTTCGTCATCAGCGGCGGGCCGTATACGCAACACGCGATCGGTACCGCGACTCTGGCCAAGGGTGTCTACAAGCTCTCCTGGAGTACGACCAGCGTCGCCAACGGCACCTACACGCTTCAGAGTGTGGCCACCGACGAGGCAGGAAACGTCACCAACAGCGCTCCGATAACCATCAAGGTCAGCAACTGAGGTCCACCTGAATCCGACAATCATGGGCGGAGGCCGGTCCCGGTGGCGTTGGCTTCGCGGCATCGTGAGTTCCGTTCCGTCGACGATTCTTGGCTATGGGCGAAGCCGGGGGCGGCTTCGGGCGCGACACACGCTGTCGGCCGTCCTCCTCGGCGCGGTCGCGATGCTGGCCGCCTGTGGCAGCAGTACGCCGACTCGAGCCGCGGGCACCGTCACCGCGACGCGTACGGTGCCGGGTCTCGCTCTCCTCAACGCCATTGCGTGCCCGACCGCGGATTGGTGCGAGGTGGTGGGTGCCACTGCGGTCAACGGTGAGGGGGCTGCCATGTCCATCACCCAGGGCAAGCCCGGCCCTCATCATCTGGTCCCGGGGACCAAGGCCCTCACGGCGGTGTCCTGCTCCTCGAAGGCGTCCTGCGAAGCGGTGGGTGTCGGCGGCGGACATGGGGTTACTGTGGCCCTCCAAAACGGATCACCTGGTTCGCCGCAGCCGGCTGTGGGGATGTCAACGTTCTCGTCGCTCGCTTGCGTCGGGAGGGCCTGCGAAGCCGGTGGACGATCGCAGTCGGTGGGTGCCATTGCGTCCGGACCCTCAACAGTGCTCACGGTCCCGGGAACGACATCGGTAAATGGTGTCGACTGTTGGCGCCCGGCGACGTGCTCGGCCATCGCATCCACCTCGAATGGCAAGTACAACGATGTCCTCGTCTCATTGTTTGGTAACAGTCTGAGCCCGCTACGGATTGTCCCTCCGGGGACCTCCACGTTCGGCGGAATCTCGTGCTATGGCTTGGTTGACTGTGTGGTGGTCGGCCAGGGGATCGGCGAAGGTGGGTAACCGACTCGTCCAAGAGGCGGTCGTCGTGGATGTCGAGTCTGGAATGCCGCAGCACTTGTTCCATATCCCAGGAAGCAACGCCACGGCTCTCCGGGCCGTGGACTGCCCTGCGTCCACCGTCTGTGAGGCGGTGGGAGCCACCGCATCCCAAGGTGCAGCCGTGACCGCACAACGTGGAGCGTTCTTGGCGGTCATCGGCGGGAGACCGGGGCCCCTGGGATTCGTCAATGGGAAGTCTGTCGAGCTGAACGGGATCTCGTGCCCTTCGACCACCCTCTGTCAGGCTGTGGGCGAGAATGAGAACACACGAGTGGGCGAGATCGTGACGTTAGCCATTGGAGGTTGAACTTACCGAGCTCCTTGGCCGACAGCCCTTTCTTCAAGGCTTCCGATGGCGATCCGCTGCTTCAAGCGCGCTCGATCTCACGTGAGCTCAATCCAGCCAATCTGATCCTGTCGATGCCAATATCGCTACGCAGAGCGTTGACCTGGACCTTCTCCGGATCGGCTGACCGAATGGGTCGTGGCTCTCTCTTTCTCCATCTCGCCTTCGTCCGGGACCACCCAGCCCATCCTCTGGAGCTCGTGGGTTCCAAGATCCTCATTCAAGGCACGGGAGGGGTCGAGGCCGCAATGTTGGAAGATGTTCCAGCCACTCGCTAGTGCGAGGTCGGGTGCAAGGACGGAAAGCTCCTCGTGGATCCGGCGATAGCCCAGGTCGGGGCGATTTGATAGGGCCGGGTTGAATCGGAGAACCTGAGCCACAGAAGCCCTGAGGCCACCACAACCGGTCAGGGAGAAGGAGGGGAGTGGGGCATCCGGAACGGTTGGGTGTCCCGCTGACCCGGGAGCGTTGGGTGGCACCCCCCTGAAGGCGAGCCGGGCGGGCGATGACGACATGCTGATGAGTGCCACAGCTACGACTCAATCGCAGAGACGAGTTTCAATGTCAGCCCGGGATCGATGAAAGAGGCCAGAAGGATCGGCAAGAACCTCGTTCCGGTGCATCGGGAGGCGACGATCTCGCCCTCGGTGGCGTCGAAGGTTGCAGTGCCTCTCGACTTTCGGCCATTGCGGACCTGCAGCGTATGACATCCGGGCCCAACTGGTATCTCGATCGTGTCGTAACCCCCCGGACTGAGCCCATCCGCCGCACCGGTTGCTCAACAGCCGCCAACGAGCCGGTGGTCGGGGACCGCCAGACCCGGTTGGTGCAGCCGTCTAGCATAAGAGATCTGCTGCTCGCGAGACGGGAGCAATATGTCAACTCAGCCCAGCTCGAGCGTCCTGATCAACGGGTTTGGGGTGCTCTTCGTGATCTTGAACGCGTTCGGTCTGGGCCTCAGGATAACCGTCGGCAAGCAACTAGCTCTGGCCCTTGCCCACTGGAAGATTGCCGTGTGGGCGTTGGTGATCAATTTCGTCGTTATCCCCCTCCTGTTCATTGGGTATCTGCTGACCGTGGCGTCGTCAATTCCCGGTGAGATCAAGGTCGGGTTCTGTGTCGCAGCCCTGTGTGGAGGTATGCCTTTCGCTCCGGTCCTCGCGAAGTTGGCCAAGGCGGATGTCAGCATCGCCACCACGCTGTTGGTGGTCTTGACTGTCGCGACCATCATTGCCCTACCGCTGGGACTGCCCCCCGCCGTCCATGCGGTTGACTCGAGTCTCACGGTCTCTGCGTGGAGCGTTGCTTGGCCACTGTTGCTCTTCTTGCTCTTGCCGCTGGCCCTCGGGTGCGCCTTCAGGCTCTGGTGGCCCGACCTGACGCCGCCATTACAACAGTGGATCGTCCGGGTTTCGATCCTGTGTCTGCTCTTCAATCTCAACTTCACTTTGGTCGCGTATTGGAGTCTGTTTGTCAAGACCTGGGGGACGTTGAGCTACATCGCTGCCATTGCCGGACCATTTATCGGCCTCGGGTGTGGCTACCTGCTCGTTTCCGGTATTCGATTCAAAGATGTGGGGATGAGGCACGCGACTGAGGTGACCACGGCGGTGCGCAACATCGCCCCGATGCTCCTAATGATGATTTTCCCGTTTGCAGCCGATCCGCTGGTCACGGTTTCCATCACGATCCTCAATACCATTGGTCTCGTGACGGTCCTACTATTCGTTCTGATGTGGAGGCGCGCTGCCTCTCCGTCGGACCCTCACGCATCAACCAGCCAGCAAGCAGTGACGTAGCGATAGGGACGGGTCGTTTCGCCGCCTCAGATAGGTATCCAAGCGTGATGATGGGCACGGGTACCTTCAAGATCTCGGGGCATCTCGGCCTACTTCTGGGCTGAGATCGAGTTCCGAGCCTCTGCCGTATAGATGCTGAAGGCATATGGGCGTCCGTTGAATCCGGAGGACCTCACCCGAGGTCACGACGACCGGTCAGGGAAGAGGAGGGGAGTGAGGTATCCGGAACGATTGAGTGGGCTGCGTTGACCGCCAGCTGGCGAGTTCTGGATGATCCCAGTTGGCCTTCGTGGGCAGTGAGGTCACCCGCTACCCCGCCTGCTGGCCTCGAGATGCTCGCCCCGTCGGCCACGAAATTCGAGCCGGTGAGAGGTAGGTGAGTGGCTGTCCAGTCCACGCCGGGTCTGACCATCCCCTATTCCAGGCTCATTTCGCTTCACGTCTCATGAACCAGAAGCGCGACGTGAGCATTGGGACCTCTTCCACCACCTCGAATCCGAGGCCACTGTAGAACCGCACGTTCTCCGGCTTGTCGGTCTCGAGCCATGCTGTTCGATGATTGTCGTCGAATTCGTCACAGAGGAACCTCATGACCGCTCGGCCCAGGCCCATGCCTTGAAACCCTGGCTCTACACCGACCGGACCAACGTGCCAGTGAGGCGAAGGCAGATCGTGTGCGGCCATGACTGATCCGCTGTACAAGAATCGATCGGAATCGGTCGCCCCGGAGGAAGGTTCATCCAACGTACGGACCTCCTCGGGAAGCATGGAGTCGATGCAGTGGCCCGGTCGTACGGCACCGGCTGCGCCAAGGACACAGGTACCCCGCAGCACCCCTGCTACCCGTGCGTCGCCGAGCATCTCGCTGAACGTCTCGTAGAGCATCTCTAGGCGGACGAAGGGATCGCTGGAGACAGCGATCGAGTTCGGGCTGTCCCGCATCGCCCTGGCGGTGACTCCCGCAGCCTGGGAAATTTGCTCATTGCCATCGAGCCACAGAACCTCATAGTCATCCACAACCCGGTTCTACCAGATCGAATAGCCCCCTTCTCGGTGACCAGGTGCCCCCGAGCGGGGGCGCGAGCACGGGTCCCGCCTGGACGAAGATGACGCCACCCTGAGCCGGTGCTCGGGGGCGCCGTTGCCGTCTCGTTGACGCGGTGATTCGGCATTCTGACTAGGTTGTCCGTGCGGGCGGACAACCGAGCACCGGAGGCTGGGATATGAAGGGATTTAGGAACTTCCTGATGCAAGGGGAGTTGATCGTCATCGCTGTCGGCCTTGTTGTCGCGCTCGCGTTTAGCACGCTCATCAAGGCATTCACTGATTCGATCATCACTCCATTGGTCAATGCCGCACAAGGGGGAGGCTCGGGATCTCTTGGGCTTGGATGGACGATAAATGGACAACGCATCAACCTTGGATCGTTTATCTCAGCCATCGTCTACTTCGTGATCTTCATGGCGGTGATCTATTTCGTGCTGGTCGTGCCCTACCGTGCGTACATGAAGAAGCGAGGGAACATGGTCTTCGGTCCTCCGGCGGAGACCAAGACTTGCCCGCAGTGTCTCTCAGATGACCTGCCCATTGCTGCGCTCAAATGCAGTCACTGTGCGAGCGCAGTCACGACCACGAGCTGAGCGAGCCCAAATCTCTATAGTCCTCTGGACCCGGATAGATTGGCCATGGCGAGTGGAAAGCGACGGGCACGTCGGGTTGGGGACACCAGATTGGTGAGTCCGGGCGCATCTGCCTTGCCTGCGACCGCCCGGCAGCCGAGGCAAGGGCTTTATGACGGACCTTGGGTATACCGTACGCGTGAGTAACTGGTGATTCGATTGCACAGGAGGCGCTCTGGCTATGCCGAACAACGACGCAGTTGATCGCAACCTTGAAGGCATGGATGAACTCGACTTCGCGGGATGGAACAACGCCGACTGGACCGGCGTCTTCGCTCACCATCACACCGACGATGTACTGGTGGACTGGCAGGGTCAGCCCACGACCCACGGTATCGAGGAGCACATCGCCGCCATGAAGTCATACGTGGAACACAACGGCGGCGGTACTCCGCCCCAGATCACGTCACACCCGATCAAGTTCGGGTCCGGAGAGTGGACCTGCGTCATCGGAGAGTTCGAAAATGGTGCCCGTATGGTGACCGTAGCCAAGTGGAATGATGGTGCCATCGCCGAGGAGTACATCTGGGCTTAGCAACATTTCCAATCTTGCCTACGGGCGAGACTCTCGTCGCCGAATTTGCGCAGTCATTTCTCGACGGATGTCTGAGTTCCGGGGTTTCTCGCTCTGATCCTCAACCTCACCCTTGGTTGGTGCTGCACCGATTCATGCGCGGCGTTGATCGTGGCTGGATTGGCAGTCGCCGAAGGGGCTAGGCGTCGGCTGGATTCAGCACCGCATTCCGATTCCCCAGGCATCTGAGGTTTGTCGCCGAAATGCCTGATTGAGACTTGTGACAGACGCTGCTGTTGATTCGTAGCGTTCACAGGAGCCTGGTGGGGTCACTCTCGAAGCGCCTGCCAGCGGGCTGCTGTCGTCTGGTCTCCGATCGAGAGTTCCCCGCCAGGTCCTCGCCGTCCAGTGGCTCAAAAGAGGAACGTGCACCACGATCTGAATCAGTAGTGCCCTGGCGGTTCCTAAATGACGAACCAGGAGCACTCATGAACGTCATCGTCGATTCTGACAAGGCAACCCACACCGCCGGAGCCTTCGGTTGCGACGAGGCCGAGTTGGCCACCGTCCCGGTCCGGCCACCAAGCGGCAGACCGACAGCTTGGTCGCGTGGGCCAAGCCGTTCAAGACGCGCACCAAGGGCCCCGTCTGTCGCGCCTGAATAGACCGAGAAATGCCCTCTTGACTCAAAGAGGCTTCGGTCGGTGGCGGTGCGCGGAGAGCAAGCGCTCAGCCGGCGATAGTGCGCCCACCGCCGGTGA
Organism: uncultured Acidimicrobiaceae bacterium; assembly: GCA_963717885.1. Lineage (GTDB taxonomy): Bacteria > Actinomycetota > Acidimicrobiia > Acidimicrobiales > RAAP-2 > Bog-756. The sequence continues at coordinate 79,899 of CAVQXB010000002.1, forward strand.
GCGGGGGTACCCGGGTGACGGGGCGGAGCGGATGGCGGCCGATCTCTGAGCTAGCCAGCCAGGTGCTATGGACCTTCGGCCCTGGTGTGGCCGCCAGGGTTGCTAGACGATTACGTACATCGATTGGGCCGATATGGAGGTTGCGATGCTTTTGGATTTATCGCGGGAGATTGCCGAGGAGCTGCGCGTCACCCTCGAGCAGGTGATCGGCGACTCGAGCAGTGAGATTGCCGGTACAGATAATCCGGCGTACCGCAGGGAGCTAGAAGCCCGGAGAGAGAGGTTGAGGTCGGTTCACTCTCAACTTAAGAGTGCATTGACGTGAGAGGACAATTCGAGGGCATCGAATGAGATACAACAGTGGTGAAGTGACGTGCAAGGTGTGAGGCGAAGCTCCGGCTGATAATGCGCCCCGAGCCGGCGATCGGGGATTTCTTTCGCAGTTGGTGGTACGAGCTGAAAAAGTGAGGTCCTCAGTTGAACCCGGTCTCAGTCAATCGAAGCTGTCAGCCTGGGGCTATTCGCCAGCGTCTGGAGTACAACGCAATACCGCTCAGTAAGGCGCAGCAACGTAGCGAGTTGCTCCTCGGAGGCGTCACTCTGGAGATCGAAGGACAAGCGAATATCGGAGAATCCAACCGCAGCGGACTTGTCCACGCCCAGCGTCCCTCGAAAGTCCAAGTCACCTTCGGCTCTGACCGTGCCGATTGCACTGATCCCAAGTGCAGTAGCCACTGACCGCATCGTGACCCCTGCGCATGCGGCGAGGGCCTGGAGCAACATGTCTCCGGAACAAGCCTGAGTGCCATCACCCCCCGTAGCTGGATGGAGCCCAGCTTCGACCAGTGCCCGGCCTGTTTGCACCGAACACGAGAGGTCGTCCCCCAGTCGACCTTCAGCTTTGAGAGTCACAACGGCAGTGTCCGGCTGCTCCCGATATCGCTCCTTGATGGGAGCCTGCATCGCCTTCAGTTCATCGCTGTTCATTGGTTCTTTCCTTCGTCCATGATGCCGCACGATACCCGTGCGGTTGGCGGATGGATCCAAGACAGGAGCGCTGGAGCGGGATCGGCATCTCGCTGACGCAATGTGATCGGGGACACCCACCGCGCCTGAGGTCACGACGACCCGTCACAGAAAGGAGGGGAGTGGGGTGCTCGGTGGATGCCGGAAGGCCACTTGAGGCGTCCGACCGCCATAAAAGGACCCCATTCGGCGAGCACGAAAGACAGTTGAGCTGGACTTTTGCAGCCCGGTCAAGTAATGGTGGATTCAGGTCGAAGTCATAAGAGTTATGGGATTCACCGGCCTCCCTAGTGGCGTAGGAGCGGATCTCAACGTACGGTCGAGCTCCGCTGGGCAAAGACGCTACCGAACACGATTCAGTGGGTGGCATCCAGGGGTGCGCGTGATCTTGGCGCTCGTCGTTCTGCTCCCAATTCTGGCCACGGGCATCTTCACCATCTCCGGAGCGGCTTCAGGCTGGTCATTTCGGCAACATGCCCAGGTGGTGGCCGCCGACGCCAAGCAGCTGCAAACCGTGGCAGAGGCCCGGGCGCAGATGAATCCATTGTCGGTGCCGCTCTTGGCGGTGTCCTACTCCGCCCAGCTCGGCATCAGCGAGCCCGTCCTCGATACTCTCCTTAAGCCGGAGGTCCCCTTTCGTGTTCAGCTGGCGCAGGGTACCTCCCGGATCTCCGGATATTCGACGTTCTCCTCGACGCCGACGCTCAGGGCAGACGTGGTGCAGCTGAAGACCCTGATCCCGGAGGTGATGGCCAACACCGTGTCCTTCACCACCGCGCACGATTTCATGGCCAAGATGTCGGCCGACATCGACAACATCTGGTACCAGAAATACAATCAACTGCAAGCCGACATCTCGACGTGGCAGGCGCCAGGATCCTTCGAGGTTCACTCCGCCGCACTCCGCCAGACGTACCAAGCATTCCTCACCGGTGGCCACGAGGTCGAAGGGGCTATCTACGTGCTCCAAGGAACCGGTCCGGCCGATGCCAAGCAGGAATTGATTCAGTCGGCGGGTGGTTTCGACACCGCCACCTCGGAATTCTCCGGTCACTTGAGTCCCATGGCGCAAGCGGCTTGGAACCACATACAGCACGATCCGGCGGACGTGCAGTTCGCGGGGACGGTCAAGCAAGGGCTGCAAGTCGCCCTCAATGGCTCGCCTCCGCCTTTCGCCGGCAACCTGGCCTTCGCCGGCAGCTCCATGTCCCCGGGACTGCACTATCTGGCCAACCTGAATTCGTTGGTGACAGCGGCATCGGCGGACCTCCACAACACTGCACTATCCCTGGCGTCGAGCGCGACGCACCAGCTCGTGGGCGAACTCATCTTTCTGACTGTGCTGATTGCCATCAGCATCGGCGGAGTCTTCATCGCCGGTCGTGTGCTTACCCGTCCGCTCAAGCGTCTGGCTGTCACGGCATCCCACGTCCACAACGGCGACTTCGAAGTCCCACCGCTACCCGAGACCGGCCCCAGGGAGGTAGTCACGACGACGGCCGCCTTCAACGATATGAGCTCTACCTTGAAGGCGGTGGAATCAACGGCTATCGCCCTCGCCGACGAAGACCTCTCCCACCTCGAGCAACTCAGCCCGTTACCTGGGCGGACGGGCCGCGCCCTACAAGCCTCGGTCGACACGCTCTCGCGGCGGATCCGCGAGCGCGAGCTGCATCGTCAGCTGTTGCACGAAGCCGCCACTCACGACCAGTTAACCGGGCTGTTGAATCGTGCCGCGGTGCTTAACTATCTAACCAACGATGTGAGTCGGCGAAGGGCGGCGGGCGAAACAGTGGCGGTGTTGTTCATCGATATCGACGAACTGAAGCCGCTCAACGACACCTACGGGCACGAGGTCGGCGACGCCGCCATCTTGAACACGGGGTGGGCGCTGATGGAGGCCACTGGAAAGTGCGATGTGGTCGGTCGCCTTGGGGGCGATGAATTTCTCGTCGTCCTGTGTCCGGAACACAGCATTGACGGCAACGCAACGGTCGAGCGCATTCACCGCAGTGTGTTCCAGCATGCAATCCGAGTAGGCGACACTTCCGTCCCCCTGGCTGCGAGTGTCGGCGTCGCCCTGACGCAGTGCGATTCAGGGACCGACCCAATGACGTTGGTGCGCCAGGCCGACGAGGCCATGTACGAAGCGAAGAAGGCGGCCCGCGTTGTTCGCGACCAATTGGCCACCTTCACCGGCCGGAAGAGCTGAATCTCGTGGTCGTGCCGCCGAACGGTTAGATGCTGCGACCTCAGCCTGTGAAGGGCTGCGGTCCCAACTCTATGGATGTGGGACCTCAGCCGTGTCGTCGTGAGGTCACGGGTACCGCGCACCGGGAGAGGACAGGGATATCCGGTTCGGCCTGGGTGCCGCCCTGACCCGGGTGGACTTCAGGGGCCCTGCAAAGGTTTGGCCGTGGCCAGACTAGAGAACCGTGGTTGCCGGGACGGTGGCAGCGTAGATGGGCCAGGTCCCCGGTACTCCCTTGAGTTCGCGGTCGCCACGGCTGTCGTGGGCGATTCTGAAACCCCAGTGAGGACAACCGCGTTGCGTGCTCGGTAGCGGGTGGGCAACTTCGGAGGAGTCACCCACCCGTACCGGGCTTGGACCCGACAGGGCCTGCACCTGTTTGGTAGCCCGACGGATCCGACGTCAATTGTGAGCGCATCTTTCGGCGTTGACCAGAGCGAACCGCCGTCGGTGGTCGAGGGGATGCGAGGGGCGGTCGTCGTCGCTAGAACAGATGTCCGTTCAGGATTGCCATTTGAACCCCTGAAGCTGTCGGGGTGTGGGCTAGCGCCGGCTCCGGGACGAAAGGCGGAAAACGGGTCCCGGGTGCGAGCCGGACAGGGGGTGTCATGCAATGGGCACCGGACCGACATGGACTCAGTCCGGCGGATCAAGATGACAGTGTCGAGCTCCAGGGGTAGCTTCTCAGGGAGCGGTAGGCCCTTGGAACCACAGGCGCGATCCTCTCGTGAATGGTCGAAGACGGGATGTATATCGATGTGGGAGTGCTGCGCTTTCGATGGAGTTTGCCCGAGCTGTGGCGAACTTGGAGATATCACCTCGATCATCTGTAGGTCGACAACCGGCCCGATGTTTTCGGCCAGCCGTTGCTGGCGGTGCGGCCATCTCTGGTCGGCGGATGATGTCGAGGTGATCGATCAAGCGCTCCAAGCCGACGTTGAGCACATCGGTGCCCGGTGAGCCCCAGTCAACAGTAGGCCCCGAGCCGGCCTACATGACCAGTTTGGCGGGAACCGGTCAACTGGTGGCGGAACCAGGGCCGGCCCGGGGCGGCGCTCAAGGTAGCAGTCCAACTGTTGCAACTGCAGATTGCGCAGGTCCGGAAGCCTGGCGCACCTTCTCGGGGCGGCTCGCGCACGGGCTCGACCGCTTCGACGAGGCGGATCAGTGGTCCGTTGAGGCGCCGGCCTGCCAGGAGGACTACAGGCGCCGTACCTTGTGCGTTCACCCCGACCGCCTGGGCTGCACTGCTCAGTGACCGAAACCATCGGGCGACGGACTATCGGCGCGCACGCGATCGATGGCACCCTCTCGGTCTCTATCGAGCGCGGCTACGGCTACGTGAAACGGTACGCCCGGGAGCTGCTCGAGCGCTTTCAGTAGCTTGCTATCTAAAGGCGCTATGGGACACCCTGAAAACACCTGGTGTTCGGAGGTCCGTCTGCAGGCGATGGTTTTCGCCGACCCACCCGCCACGTGTGGTTGACGGATTGTCGTCGCGACATCCGGGTCAGTAGCTGTCGAGCAGTTGTCGTATCCAGTCGCTCAATGCCGCGGCTCTAACAGTCTTGCCCTTGGCGTCGAGATCGTTAGGACTGGCGCCGTGCTCTAGTAGGAACACGATGATCCGATATTGGTTCTCCTTGGCCTCGTCCGACCCAGAGTGACTCTTGCCCGTATTCTGCACAGCTAGGTGAAGCGGGGTCGAGCCGTTCTTGTTCATCATTAGCGGGTTGGCACCCTTGTCGATAAGGGCGCTGACCCCGCCCGGGCATCGATCCCTTACGGCTCGATGCAGCGGGGCAACACCGCTCTTGTCGAGTGCGTTGGGCTCCGCGCCAGCATCGATGAGAAAGGTGATCAGGTCGCGCTGCGCATTCGAATCCCGTCCGGCCCGCCATCTGCAGCGTAGTGGAGCGGTTCGGCTCCTCTTCGGTTGTGTGCGCGAACGGCTGCACCTTGTGCGACCAGTGACTCGGCAAATCGCGCTCATGCGCAGCGGCGGCTACATGAAGTGCCGTGTCGCCGGTGTAGACGTAGTGACGAATAGGGATGAGAAAGTACGGTCGTGGATCTTGGCGGCTCGCACCGGCCCGAAGGGAAAGAGTGACCAAGCCCGGCATTTGATCGAGAATTCGCGTCACCCCGCCGCGGTCACGCGAGGCGATCGCCGCGAACAGCCCAAGCAGGGAATCGTCCAATCCATCGGGTCCCCGACCCGTCGTCATCACCGTTACAGATTGTCAAATCTGGGGCTCGGGCGCTCTGAGCAGGGATCGCACCTTGTCGATCGCCGTGAGGCGAACGCGGGTCCAGCGCACGGCTCAGGAATTCCGGATACCGACGGCTCGCCTCATGCCCAGGCCCCAATGGGCCAGCCGATGACGGGGCAGATCCGGCATTCGCTGGCACTCCTGGGAAGTCAGCCCATAGCTCGATGATCGGCGGTCACCCAGCTAGTCGAATGCTGCCGTACGTAAACGAAGTGAACGGCCCCTGTGAACCGAACGTCGTTGCAGAGAGCGTGACAACTACAACCTGCTTGGCGCCTCCGGTGGCATTGGCAAACTCGCCAGTACCACCCGTGACCGTGAGCGTGTTCCTGGCCAGGAACCGTGTGTACGAAGAGGTTGTGGCGAGTACGCATACGGTTCCGTTCACGGAAGTGATCAACTGGCTACCGTCTGAGGAAGTCGTGGTGACCGAGCCTGTTAGTGAACTGCTGGCCCCGGAACTGCACGGTGGCGGAGGAGTGGCCGCCATCTGTGACCCACTTGTTGTACCTCGATGAACCGGTGTGCCGAACGTCTTGCCAACGGAGGTGGTCACGTCGTTCGTGGTTGATGTGATCGTACCTCTCCCTATTTCGACCCAGGGCATTGTTTTCCCTGCGACAGGAGCCGCTGACGCGGTGCCCTCGAAGAGGATGAGGCCAATGATGGCCATGAGGCCAAGGATGCAGCACACTCGTTTCATCGTGACCCGCTTTCCGGCGAACTGCCCAAACAGCTAGCTCGCTTCGGCCGAACGCCCTTGGCTGTGTGCCCCTCCCGTGACACCAATGTCGACCATCGCCGCCACGATGAATTACGCTAACACCCGGGCCGAGGGATTCCGTCGGGAAGTCCCGATGGTGGCGGTCGGTGAAGATCGCGATTGTCTTCGAACCGGTGGTATGGGGGCAACCGACGCCTAGCTCGCTAACGCCGGCACATTCCCCTGGTCTTAGACCACGCCCGATCTCGATGCGAGGATGGCTCTGAGCCGGTCCTCGACTTCGTCGACGCTTTGGTCGTCAGTGAACACATAGCGGCGATCGCGGCGGATGGCATCTACGACATTGGCAGCCACGGTGGACGGTTCGATCGTGCCGATGGGGTTCATCGCAGTTTTGACCCTCCCGGGCATGACGATGCTAGCCCCGATTGGCAATCCCAATGCCGTGAACTCGGCGTGTAGAACGTCGGTAAGGCCAAGCACGCCGTGCTTGGCGACGGTATACGGGCCTAGCCGGTCGAGGGGCAATACCGCAGCCATGGAAGCGACATTGACCACATGACCCTCTTCGCCAGTAGAGAGAATGAGAGGGACATAGGCACGAATTCCGTGGATAACGCCCCAAAGGTCGACGTCGAGGACGTTATGCCACTCATCGAGTGAGAGCACCCAGCTGTGGCCGCGATTGACGATTCCGGCGTTGTTCACCGCCACATGCAGAGCGCCAAACCTTTCGAAGGCGGCGGCACCGGAACGTTCGACCTGGTCAGCCTTCGTGACGTCGGTCGGAACGGCATGGACCGAGCCTGCGGCGTGGCCGTTGAGGCGCTCGACATGACTTCGCAGCTTCTCCTCGTCTCGATCGGCCATCACGACCTGCATGCCCTCGGCGACAAAGGCTTCGGCGACGGCCAGCCCTATCCCGCTTGCCGCACCGGTCACCACGGCGACCCGTCCTCGTAGTTCGCGCACCTTCCAATCTTCGCGGCTCTGCCTCCGGCGTGCAGGACCCGATCGGGAATGCCAGTCATCGAATAGTCAGTTGCCAGCCCTGCCATCAAAGTGCCGGTAGAGGCAGCCATAAGCGCCGCCTACCCGGCGTTTATAGGCATCCCGAACCAGCTCTGTGAGAGGAAGGTGACCTGCTCGGGCTCGACCGTCGATCGCTTTTCGACTCACCCCAATGTCACTTGACGGGCAGGATTACCAGGAATAATTTCGTCAGCCAATAGTAAATCGGCGGAGGTGCGGCGATGAGAAATGTCCGTTCGTTCAGGCAGATGCGGCATCTTGGCCTTCTGGCGAGTTCGATGGTGATCGCCTCATTCGGATTGGTTGGCGTAGTGGCAACGGCCGCGCCAGCCGGCGCAACCAAGACACCAGTCGCGGCGACGGGGACTATGGCTTGTGGCGCCTGGACGGGAAAGGCCACGTTCAACCCACCGCTCCTGGATGGTGCAGCCGGGATGAGCACCGTGACCTTCTCCGGGCAACTGTCGGGTTGCGGTGGATCGGTGCCGGCCATCACCAGCGGAAAGGTCACGGGCACTTTCACCGTGCCGACCGATTGCACTGAGGCGACGAGTTCCTCTGGCGTATTGGGTGGTTCGGGTAGCTACAGCATCAAATGGACTGGAAACGGGAAGATTGCCGAAACCCAAGTGACAACCGGCGCGGGATCGTCGGTGCTGGAGGTGTCTCCGCCACTGGAGTTCGGATTCGGGTATGACCCGGCGGACACTCTCGTCGGCTCGTTTGCCTCGAACAACCTAGGGGTCACCTACCTGGTGACTCGCGACCTGGCATTTTCTGTCCCCCCTCAAACGAGCTGTACTCCGAAGACAAAAGGGGAGCGAGGGACAGGAGGGCTCAAGAAGCTGACGTTCAGCGGCGACTCCATTGGCTTCGACACCCAACCGCCACCTCCGGTAACGGTGACGTTCAACTACAACGGCACCGACGGGACCGATGGCTCTTCCCAGACCTGGACGGTCCCTGCCGGCGTGACCAGCATCCAGGTGGCGGCCTACGGTGCACAAGGCGGCTGCGACTCGAACGGTGGTCAGGGCGGCGAGGCCAGTGGAACGCTCAGCGTGACCCCCGGTCAGCGGTTGGTCATCTACGTCGGCGGCAGCCCGCAGTCGACTGACGCACCGGCACCCTATGGAGTGGGCGGTTACAACGGCGGAGGGGGAACATCCTTCCCCGATCAGGGAAACGGCCGTTGCGGCGGCGGCGGTGCCTCCGATGTACGTGTTGCTCCCTATGGACTTGCCAACCGTGTCATTGTCGGTGGTGGAGGCGGTGGAACGGGAGAATACTTGGTTGAGGAACCTGGCGGTTCGTGGACGGAGGAGTGCGGAGGAGCCGGCGGCTATCCCAACGGGACCGCCTCCTCGTGTTTTGCCGGGGGAACATCTGCACCGGGCGATGGCCAAGGTGGGACAGCTAGTTCTGGTGGGGCGGGTGGAGAGGGTAACGGAGGAGCTGGGGCACTCGGCACTGGCGGAAGTGGTGGCGACAGTTCAGGCGACCCGGAACCCGGCTCCGGAGGGGGTGGCGGGTACTACGGCGGCGGCGGGGGGGGTTACGCCACATCCACTATTGTTGTTTATGGCGAATTTTTTTCCGTTGTGAATGCGGGAGCAGGCGGAGGAGGGTCCAGTTTCTTCGTTGGCGGATGCACAACGACGGCCTGTCCATCTGGCGTTCAACCCGGGAACGGCCTAGTGACAATCACCTACGTTCCATAAGGTCAGCGTTGCCGGAAGCGCGGTCCCGGGCCAGAGGCGGCTGTGTCCTCACCGGGCCGATTGCTACCTCATCAAGACCGTTATCCGCACGCCCGGATGTGCCGGAGTGGGGCAGCTCGCGTCCGGCAAGCACCGGTCAATCGATGACCGCCCCTCCCGGCGATCAGGGATTGGTCGGCGATCAGGGTCCAGGGCAGAACGATTCGTCGGCGTCGACAGGGTAAGTCACACCGCCGGTCGGGTAGAGCCGAGACCGTAGGGCGACCAGAGCGATTGTTGCCGGAATGGTTGTGATCCGCCCGGGGAGAGGAATCTGATCGTTGGGGCCGAGGTCGGTCCATTGGTGGACGAATGTCGCTACTCGGGTGGTTGGGTCGTAGGCGAAGAGCGCCGAAGGACATGGACCTCCACGATTGAATGAGCTGAAGACCAGGTAACTCCTGTCGGGAACTGCACTGGCAAGGGCCAAGACGCGGGTCAGGTCATATAGTGATGGAGGGTAGACGTTGTCATTTGGATTGCCTTGCAGCACGCTGTCGATCGAGACACTCCCAGCCACACCATGGTCGACTGGGTGATTGACGGTTACGATCGCCACCAAGGTGGCAGACGATGCCAGGACGGTGATTGCGTCGAAGTTGGATGGATAGCGACACCCCGGTGGACAAGCGGGCGTTGGCGACGGGATCGGGACCGTGGAGATGGTCGCCGGCGCGGTGGTTGGCCCAACCGGCGGAGAACCTGAGGTGTGTCCACTACGTCGTGACGACGGATGACTGTTCGCGGATGGCGAAGCGGTGCAGGCCGAAGCAGCGAGCCCAACGCACAGAATCACTGCCCCAACTCGGATGTTCATACAGGCTCCATTCGCCGAATCCACCGTAGCCTCCGGGGATTGACCCGAACCATCCCACTGATCCGGTGGTGATCTGGGACACCCTGCCGCTGGGCATATCAACCAAGGGCCACACCACCGGAAAACGCCTTGCCCGGCTGGAGGAACACCTGAATCAGTAGGATCACGACCCCAATGAGCAGCCCGGCTGCCACAACCATGATCATTCGCCAACCGACAAACTCCGCCCGTCGCCCAGCCACAAACGCCCAGTAACCAAGTGAGAGGGTCCCGAGCCACAGTGTGATCCGAATTCCATCACTAAGGGAGACACCCAAGGCGTATAAAGCGGCGACGACGGTGACGGGCGGCACACACAAGAGAAGAAATGGGGCTTGGATCCGCACAATCCCACCCCACTCCTTGCGAGTCAGAATTCTTCCGGCTTCAACGTGTTGCGCAATTGCCGCCGAGAACACGTGAGCGAGGAACATTGCCAGTACCGGCCCGACGATCACGCCGACAACGTCGATCAGTCTGAGTTGTTGCCATCCGTCGTAGATGATCAGGACACTCATCATGGTGATCGTCGCATACACGATCCGATCTATTAAGAGAGGGCGAGATAGCCTTTCGAGCGTAGGAGTCACTGGTGTCGGAACGTCTCCTGGGTAGGACTTCTCGTCATGCTAATTCACGCCGGTTTTGCGGATTGATGGGAGACCCCCCCGGGGCAAATCGCGGCGACTTCTGAGCCGAAGCATGGCTATCGACCCTCTGGGATCCCGCTGATAGGTTCTGGTCAGGAGGTCATCGCCATGACGCTGAAGGAATATCGCGAAGGTGCCCGCTTCCCTGGCGTAATCGGCCGCACGGCGGAGGAGTCGAGTCCGGCCTGGCCAACTGTTCCGAGAGCGCCCAAGGACTCCCCGAACGTCCTGTTCATCGTGCTCGACGACACCGGTTTCGGTCAGCTTGGATGTTTCGGTAGCCCGATCGAGACGCCCAATCTCGATGCCCTGGCCCGAGATGGCCTCCGCTTCAACAACATGCACACCACGGCGCTCTGCTCGCCAAGTCGGTCCTGCATCATGACGGGCCGAAATCACCACTCGAACGCCATGGCATGCATCACCGAGTTCAGTACCGGTTATCCCGGATACAACGGCAACATCCCCTTCGAGAATGGCTATCTCTCCGAGATCCTCGTCGAGCACGGCTACAGCACGTACATGGTGGGCAAGTGGCACCTGATCCCTGCCGACCAAGAGACTGGTGCGGGCCCCTACAACCGTTGGCCCCTCGGGCGAGGATTCGAGCGCTTCTACGGCTTCCTCGGTGGCGACACCAGTCAGTGGGACCCCGACCTCGTCTACGACAATCACCAGATCGAGCCGCCTCGAACGCCCGAAGAGGGGTACCACCTCACCGAGGACCTCGCCGACATGGCCATCCGCTTCATCGCCGACGCCAAGCAGGTCGACCCGGACAAGCCCTTCTTCTTGAACTTCTGCCCCGGTGCCACCCACGCCCCACACCATGTGGCCAAGGAGTGGGCCGACAAGTACGCAGGGAAGTTCGACGACGGCTGGGATGCGTATCGGGAGCGAACCTTTGCCCGGCAGAAGGAGCTTGGTATTGCCCCTCCGGATGCCCAGTTGTCACGCCACGACCCCGACGTACCCGAGTGGGACTCGCTCTCGCCCGACGCCAGGCGACTGGCCAGCCGCATGATGGAGGTGTTCGCAGGTTTTCTCAGCCATACCGACCATCACATCGGGCGAGTCCTCGAGTTCCTCCGCTCGATCGACGAGTTCGACAACACCATCGTGATGTTCGTCTCCGACAACGGGGCCAGTGCCGAAGGTGGGGTGGACGGGACCACCAATGAGGCCCAGTTCTTCAACAACGCCCCCGAGACCATGGAGGAGAGCCTGGCCGTCATCGACGAGATCGGCGGCCCCAAGCACTTCAACCACTACCCCTGGGGATGGACCTGGGCCGGGAACACCCCTTTCCGGCGCTGGAAGCGTGAGACCTATCGTGGTGGAGCCTCGGACCCGTTCATCATCCATTGGCCCAAGGGAATCAAGGCGAAGGGCGAGGTGCGCCAGCAGTACGCACACATCATCGACATGGTCCCCACGGTCCTGGACCTCCTCGGCATCGAGGCACCCGAGACAATCCGAGGTGTTGCGCAGTCGCCGATGCACGGGGTGAGCTTCGCCCATACCCTCGGCGATGGGTCGGCACCGACCAAGCACCACACCCAGTACTTCGAGATGCTCGGGTCACCGTTCCCTCTACCACGACGGTTGGCGAGCGGTCTGCCCGTGGCCGGGGCCGTCTTTCGCCGAAGCCGGCGTGGGGTTCGGCCAACCGATCAGCTCTGAGACGTTGTCGAAACTCGACGCCACCGGCTGGGAGCTCTACCACGTAGATGAGGACTTCGCTGAGAACCATCAACGTCGCCGCGGACAACCGGGAGCGGCTCATCGCCATGATCGCAACCTGGTACGCCGAGGCGGGCAAGTATGACGTGCTTCCCGTCGACGGGAGTGGGATCGCTCGTGTCCTCGTTGAGAAGCCCCTGCTCGCTCCGGCCCGTGACCGCTACATCTTCTTCCCCGACACCCAATCAGTGCCGTTCTTTGCCGGGCCCAGGGTCCTGAACCGTCCCCACAGCATCACCGCCGAGGTGGAGATCCCCGATGAAGGGGCCGAAGGTGTGTTGTTCGCCCAGGGAACCGCGGCTGGCGGATACAGCTTCTACGTCAAGGACGGACTCATGCATTATGCCCACAACTATCTCGGCAAGGCCACCTACACGGTCACGGCAGATACCCCCGTACCGACCGGGACCCACGCCCTGCGCTTTGAGTTCGAGCCGACCGGTGAGCTGGATTTCCTGAACGGCAAGGGTGCGCCTGGACGCATGCAGCTCTACATCGACGGTGTCGCTCGTCGGCAATGCCGAGGCTGCGACCACTGTGCCCCTCGCCATCAATCCCGGGGCGCTGACCTGTGGTGCCGACCCAGGTTCGCCGGTCATCGACGACTACGAAACACCCTTCCGGTTCACCGGGACGATTCACCGAGTCATCATCGACTCTGAGCGGCGAGCTCATCACCGACCCCGAGGCCGAACTGCGGCTTCACATGGCCAGGCAGTAGCGCGTCGGGCGACTCGATGGCGCCCAGGCGACCTCGATTCAAGCATTCCAGAAGGCCGATCATGGGCAGTTGGCGGGCCGTTTCTTGTACGGCACACGCAGGCCTGTCTACCCCAACTTCGTAAGCACGTTCCGGGTGATCTGTTCAATCTGCGGGTCTCGCTCTGCCAACCCGTGAGCCCAGTCGGTCGAACCCGACGTCAGCACTGTCGCGCCTGCCTTGTTCGTGTAGGTACCCAGCACCGCGTGGCCGTGACGGATGCGTTCCATCGCCTCTGGCTCACACGTCCCGAACACGCGTGACGCAATGTACTCCAACTCGCTCGGCTCGCTCGGCTTGGGCGGACGAGGCGCGGTCTCGCGCGTGAAGTGCTGCGTCGGGCACGTGCCGAGAATCTCGAACGTCGAAGGCGTGCCGTCCTCGCCGGTCGGATACGGCAGCCCATCACGGTAGGTGAACACGCATCCGTCGCACTCGTAGCCGACGACGGTCGCCTCGGCGCCGAGTACGTCGCCGTAGCCGAGCCCGGTGCCATCGAAGATCCAGTGACCGGCGCGGTGCACGGTGTAGCCACCGAGGCCGGCGGTCACATTGCGACCTATGCGGTGATAGCCCCCGCGTGTGAATGAGACGCCGGTCATGTAGTTCTCGGGACGACCGACGATCACGTCGGACCACAACGTCGTCACCTCCGCTTCGCTGTCGGTTCCCATCAGGGGGTCGTTCTTGAAGAACCCCTTGTATCCGACCATCACGTCGTGGTCGTCACCCTCGATACGCACCTGCCACAGCGATGTGTTACCCGAGAAGAACGCCGCATTGCCGCCGCTCCCGATAAATGCTTCGACCGTGTCGCGCATTCCGCAGGACCAGTACTCGTCGTGTCCGACGGATAGATACAGACTGGCGCCGTCCAACACCTCGGGGTGTTCCTCGAGATCAGCATTCGTACACACACCGATCTCGAACCCCTGGCGTTCGGCCCATTCGATGAATGGCAGCTCCCAGTCGGGCCAACCCGCCGATCCCGCATATCCCGACAGGTGATTGATCTGGATGTAGCCGACGTGTGCGGCGTTCTGCGGATCGGGCGCTCCGGTGCCTGTGACCCGACGACCCTTGCCCGGCGGCTTGTAAAGGTACCCCGCCGACATCGGCCGCTGCATGGCAACGTGGGTGCTGCCGGTGTACAAGTTCGATCCGCCAAAGTCGTTGTAGGCGTGCCACGTATTGGTCGCTAATGCGATCACGATACGCGCAGCTGAAAGCGGGCGCACGACGAAGAATGCGTAATCGCGTCGCACCTTGTTGCCAACGTCAATCTCCATGAGGACTTCGTAGTAGCCCGACCGCCATTTCGGGTTGACGTCCAGCGTGAGGGCGATGGGCCACCCACACCCCTTCGAGGAAGCGTCCTGGGGCGTTTCGTACTCGTCTGCCGCGACGGCGTCCGAAACGAACACAACCTCCCGTTGCGCTCCGATCCTTGCCACCTCGATGCGCACCGGGTGCCCAGCGGATGACGACACGTGGAGACCGATCTGCTGCCCAGGGCGCACTGATTGCGGCCAGCAGTACCCCGTGACCACGTCGCGACCCATCACCCGACCTTAATTGGGCTAGGCGCTCGCCGCGTCCGGAGAAGTCCACCCGGAGCGATCGTCACGGCCGTCCTTGTTCGGAGTGACGGGCGGCCGGGGAGTGTTCCTAGCAGCCCAGGCCGATCACCCAACCTCAGAGACTGGGCGTGCCGTTGTCAATGCGCCGTCTAGAAGTGCTCGGCCGACGATGTCCGAGGAGCGTCACATGACCACTGGTCAGGTCGAATCCCCAGTACTCCGGAAGCTATTTGGGGACCAGCCGCGAAGCGGTGAGCTCCAAAGACCATTGTCATTGCTCTGGGATACCAGACCGCGCCGGATCGACACTTGGGGTGAGGTTGGAAGGCCGCGCCCAGGGCCGTAGTGTCGGAGCAGGCTAGGCCACCCGTTTTGATTACGCCTTGCCGGGCGAGGTCGTGAGTCGCCCTCACGGGGCTGTTGTCTGGCAGTCCGGCGCGAAGCTCCTGGGCGGCCTCGACCTCTACAACCTGTTGGCCTGGCAGAATGAGTGCATGGCCAACAATGGTGCGTATGACAAGGCACTCCTGCACCTCCAAGAGGAACTGGTGACAATGCAACAGTGGATCCGCGAGGAGCGTCAACGGGTCGTCATCGTGATCGAGGGTCGGGATGCCGCGGGCAAAGGGGGCGTGATCAAGCGCATTACCGACTACCTGAATCCCCGATGGTGCCGGATCGCTGCCCTTCCGGCCCCGAGCGACCGTGAGGAGGGCCAGTGGTACTTTCAGCGCTACATCGCCCACCTTCCCGCCGGAGGGGAGGTCGTCCTGTTCGACCGCAGCTGGTACAACCGGGCCGGGGTGGAGCGGGTGATGGGGTTTTGCACAGATGAGGAGTACCGCCGCTTTCTCCGGCAGTGCCCTGCCTTCGAGCGAATGCTGATCGACGATGGCATCATTCTGCTCAAGTACTGGTTCTCCGTGAGCGACGAGGAACAGGAGCGGAGGTTCAAAGAGCGCGTCAACGCGCCCTTGAAACGCTGGAAACTTAGCGAGATGGACCTCGAGGGACGCAACCGCTGGGTCGCGTATTCCAGGGCCAAGGACGAGATGTTCGCTCACTGCGACCTACCGGACTCCCCGTGGTACGAGGTCGAGGCCGATGACAAGAAGCGGGCCCGGCTCAATTGCATCGCTCACCTCCTATCGGTCGTGCCGTACGACGCTCGCAAGGCTCCGAAGGTCAAGCTTCCCCCCCGCCCGCCAGTCGGGGATTATCAGCGACCGCCCCGCGACCGGTACCACTACGTCCCCGACTACGCCGCAACGATCAGCTAAAAGGGGGAGAGGGGGCTGGGTGTATCCCGGAAGGTGCCTGGAGGGCAGGGACCCTTGAAGTTCTCGGGAGCGCTTCGCCTACTTCCGGGCAGGGGTTGAGCACAAAGCCTCGGCCCTGGCGAAGCTCGGTCGGTGGGGGACCCGGCGTGCCGTCCCGATAATCGCTTTGGACGTACCCGAAGCTTGCTCTTGGTCACGGCGCCCTGCGGGTCCTGGGACTATCTCAGCCCAACCAGTCAGTGGGACACAACTCGTTCATCATCCGGCACTCGATCGCCGTCAGCTGATGTCGCGGAGCCTGGTCGTGGCCAGTCCGAAGGGCCGCAGCTCGAACGAGCCCTCAAACGGGCACTGGGGATAGCCCCGCAGGTCCACCAGCCAACCAGCCCGTCCGGGGATGGACACTGTCGTCGGAGTCGGCCTCGGATTGAAGACCCTAACCTCGAGGGTACCGCCCTGCCTTTGGACGGAGCTCACCTCGGCGCCGGTGACGGTGAGCCCGGTCCCTGCTCGTTGGCGGGTACCGCCGCCCGGGGCCGCCACCACCTCGAGGGGCAGAAGGATGTCGTCGGCCAGGGCGTAGGGATCCTCGACACCCACCGCCAGGGCGTAGCGCAAGGTAACTCTCCGACCGGTCATCTGGAGTCCCTCGACCGGGGTCGTGGGGCCGGCGGGGAACGGACGGTATGCCATGCCGGCCCGGGACAGCATTCCGGTCGACCGAAGCACCGTCAACGCCACCGTCCCAGCCGTGTCCCCGTCCGGACCGGGTGTGATGTCGGTCAGCTCGTACTCGCAGACCCCGTCGTGCACCACGGTCAGGCCCCCGGCCGACACGAACCGCCGGGCCGGCGCAGTGGGCAGGCCTACCTCGTCGGCACGGCCCTCGGCAGTTAGCCCTCGCTCGACCAGGGCAAAGGCGCATTCGGCCAGCGATGTCCGGGCCGGCGTGGGCAGCGGGAGGTGCACCCGCAGGCGGTGGTCCCGGCTCTGGTTGACGAACGAGGTGGTGACGCGCACGGTTGGCTCGTCCGCCTGGATCTCGAGCGTCGTCTCGATCTCCGTGGCCTGGCTCCCCACGCGGGCCTTCGATGGGCCGTCGACCCGGTCCGGCAGCAGGTAGGTGGCGGTGATGGCCACCCGGGCCCGGATGGGCCCGGACTCGATCACCTCGACGGCCACCGCCTCCGGCGTGTCCACGTAGCGGTCCTCGGCGGGAGGGGAGTAGTTGTACGAGTCACCCAGGTCGCCACCGTCCACCAGCCGGCCGTAGCCCGGCACGCCGTCGAGAGAGAAGGTTCCCGCCCTCCCGTCGACCTCCACCGATACCAGGCCGTTGGACAGCACCACCGGCTCATGGGGGGAGCTGACCACGGCGGGGTGGTCCAGTGGTGCCGGTCGGAACAGCTGCCACCCGAACCCGGGCACCCCGGTAACTCGGGCCAGGATTCGGCGTCGGGGCGCCTGGTCGAGGCCCAGTCGGACTGCCACCTCCGGCCGGGCCTCCATGCGGGCGGAGATGTCCCGTTTGGCCTGGGCGATGGGGACGTTGTGCCGCTGCTCCGGTCCGACTGAGAAGAGGACGGTGATGCCATGCTCGTCTTCCTCGACAGAGATGTCCTGCAGCCAGGAGTCGTGTTCGATCTGCGGACCCTGGAGTTGCCCGAGGATGGTGCGGACGATGTCGGCGTCGAGCGCCCGAGGGGCGGGAGGTTCGGCATCCTCCGAAAGCACCTGCACATCGGATGCCGGCGGATCGGACGCCCCGACAATCAGCTCGACGACACCGGCCCGGGTCCGTGCCGCCGGGTTGAGCACGTACTCGCCCGGATCGGCGAGCGACCGGGCCAGCGCACGTACGGCCCGATCGGCCAGTCCGGTGGCGATGGTCCGGGCCTCCGTGTACCGGTGGAGGACGGCGTCGACGACGTCGTCCACCGAGCAGGCGCAGATGGAGTCGTGGGCTGAGTTGCGCACTATCTCCTTCCAGGCCAGATCGAGCTGGCGCTGCGGCCACTCCGACTGCGGTTGGAACAGGGCGGCCAGGGGCTCGGCCCGTCGCTCCAGCTGTCGCGTGGCCAACTCCCCAAGGCGCTTGACGTCGACCCGGTTCGAGGTGACCCCCATCAACATGTTGGCC
This sequence comes from uncultured Acidimicrobiaceae bacterium, assembly GCA_963717885.1. Lineage (GTDB taxonomy): Bacteria > Actinomycetota > Acidimicrobiia > Acidimicrobiales > RAAP-2 > Bog-756. The sequence continues at coordinate 97,974 of CAVQXB010000002.1, forward strand.
CGGGAGCCCGACCTGAGCTCCCCATTCCAGCGCTCGAGCCCCTCCCTCGGGGCCGTAGCCAGATACCGGGGCAGGGAGGTGACTTCGAAGAGGAGGTCCTCCTGCAGGACATTGGCCTCGGCCACGACCCGACCCAGATCGGGCTGGGGCATCAGATGGTCGGAACCGTTCATCAGCAGGAGGTCGCCGAGAGCGAACTCACCGTTCTGCTCCAACAGGTCGGCTGTGCGCTCCACCAGGGCCTTGGCGTCATCGGGTAGGACAGCGCCGTTGCCGTAGCCGTCGGGAAGGTACTCGGCCCGCACGGTGGAGCCGTCGGGTGCCGCCCAGAGGAACCCGGTCCGGGTGATCTCCGAGGGCACCCCCCGCCAGACCACGGCGTCGGAGAGGCCGGCCTCTCTGAGAATCTGGGGCATCTGGGCGATGTGACCGAACATGTCGGGTAAGTAGCCGACCTCCATGGTCCCTCCGAAGGCCGCACCACGCCTGAGTCCCATCTGGAGGTTGCGGATGATGGTCTCGCCCGAGGCGAGGAACTCGTCCATCAGGATGTACCAGGGTCCCATGCCGATCCGCCCAGCCGCGGCCAGGGTCCGTAGACGTCCCTCACCCTCGGGCCGTACTTCGAGGTAGTCGTCCACCACGGCCATCTGCCCGTCGAGCATGAAGTAGGGGTAGCTGTCGTCCGACTCGAGCAAGGACAGGAGCGTATCGATGGTGTCGACCAGGTTCAGCCGGAACTCCTGATAGGACCGGTACCACTCGCGGTCCCAATGGGTATGGGGGACGATGGCCACGCGGCGGGCTGCCATGGGGCCCACACTACGGCCCGGATCCACGTCGGGCCCAGTCTGAGCGGTGAAGTCCGGTGGCGAACGGCTTTGGCCCGGATGCAACGGCTCGCGGCGACCCCTGCAACAGCCGCCTGTACTGTCGGGCATCCCGAGTACCAGTTGGCTGCAGGTCAGCCCTCAGTGGGTCGCGGAAAGTCGCGGGCACGACAAGAGTGCTGCTACCCAGTCGAGGACCGTTCTTTGCCTTTCGCAACCATCACTCGATCTGCCGCTGCACCCCTGACAAAGCCCCTGTCATCCTCGCCCTACGCGGCATCTTCGGTATCAGCATCCTCCGACGCGCCGGGAACAATCTCCTTTTCAACCCACTGACCCCGTGGCTCCAGTCCCGAACGAGATGCCGGCTTCCCGAGGATGACAGGCGGAGCGCGCCGTCGCAGAGTGCGGTGCTCGTCTGGTACGGTACCGCGTACTCACACCAGCACGCTGGCGCCGGATCAGTGCGGCAAAAGGGTGGCGTGCGCCGACGGACTGCTGTCGCAGCGGGGAGGATTGATGAGCAATACAACATCGCTCCACAAGTGGCTCGCGAGGCGAAGCACGACTGGTGACAGCCAGCCGACGGGACATCGACGAGGCCGTCGCGTCCGGGTCCTCAGCGGAGTGGGCCTCGGGACAGCGCTGATCCTCGCCGGCTGCTCGTCGAACTCGGCGACGTCTTCGTCGACGACCGCCTCAACGGGCGGGTCGACCGGTGGGAAGGCCCCCATCACGATCGCGTTGGTGACCTCGTTGACCGGGCCGGGAGCGGATCAGTTCGTCCCAGGCCCTGATGCGTTCAATGCACGGATCGACGAGCAGAACGCCATGGGTGGCGTCAACGGTCACATGATCAAGGGAATCGTCGTCGACGACCAGACCACTCAACCGACCCTGGCCATCCAGAACGCGCTCTCGAAGGGCGCGTTCGGACTCGTAGCGGAGAGCCCGCTGTTCTTCAGCGGTGCCAAGATCCCCCAGCAACAAGGCGTCCCGGTCACCGGGGGATCCGTCGATGGACCTGAGTGGGGTCAGCAGCCGTACACCAACATGTTCGCCGCCGACACCGGCAGCGTCGATCCGGCACAGCCTGCGAGCACCTTGCCCGGCAAGTTCATGAAGGAGCACGGGGGCACGATTCTCGGTTCGTACGGCTATCCGATCGGCGGCACGTCGAAGGTCGGTGCGGTAAATGCGTCGAAGTCGTTCGAGCATGCGGGCGGCACCACCGGCGTGCTCAACACGACCGTTCCCCTTGCCTCAGTCGACTTCACCGGTGATGCGATCGTGGCAAAGCAGAAGCAGGTCGATGCCGTGTATCCCGACATGGGTAACCAGTCCAACAACGCACTCGTTACCGCATTCCAGCAGGAAGGTGTCAACCCGAAAGTCACGCTTCTTCCGACCGGGTACCAGCAGGACGTGGTGTCGTCGCCTGCGTGGCACAGTCTCCAAGGGACGTATTTCGCCTCGATGTTCCGGCCGTTCTCCGCGCCCAACGCGGGTACCGAGGCTATGGACGCCGCTATGAAGAAGTATGCCCACTGGACGAATGGCCAGTTTCCGACCTTCGCGGAATACGAGGCGTGGGTCGGGGCCGACCTGATGATCCAGGGCCTGGAGCTGGCTGGAAGTAATCCGACGCGGTCCAACGTCATCAAGGATCTGCGGGCCATCAAGTCCTACAGCGCGAACGGGATCGATCCGGTGTCAATCGACTACTCGACGGTGTTCGGGCACTCGGCATCCCCGGACTGCAGGTGGTTTCTGCGGGCGGAGACCTCCGGATTCAAGCTCCTCTCCCCGACTCCCGAGTGCGGGACGTGGATGACCGGAAGCTGATCCTCTCTTGGACCGACATTCAGGCCTTTGCCAGCGCCCTCCGCCGCGCCGCCCATGTCCAAGGGGGGCATGCCTGGATGCGGCCACTTTGCCATGGTCAAGGGGAGTCGGTGCCGATGCGTAGCCGATCAAGGTCCCTCTGACGCCAAGGAAACCGGCACGTTGTAGTGCTCGCACCACTGCGCCGTACTGAGCGGTTTGCAATCCTTCTCAATCGACTATCGGCTCCGCGAACTCGTGCACCTACGACGAGGAGATCCGCCGGCTGGACCGGACCATCCACTCGGTGTGCAAGGAACCCCGGCTACCAGGCAGTCCAGGCCCTTGATCCTATCGATTCGGGGTGACGCTGCAATGCCCGACCTCTCGTCATGTTCTCATAACAATTTCGGGGTAGACAGACCTAGAAACACCTCGACGCGGGGGGAATGTCCATGATGAGAAAGTCCGTTGCCGGCATCGTTCTAAGCATGACCTTGGTCGCGTCCGTGGTGGCCTATGCCCCGCCATCCGGTGCAAGTGCCACCCCTCCAACCCGCTACTACCTGGCCCTTGGCGACTCTCTATCGACGGGCGGTGGTGCCGACCCCGGCCTCAGTTATGTCGATGACATCTACTCCCAACTGAGCTCAGACATGCCGGGGCTGGTCCTCAAGAACCTTGGCTGTGGTGGTGATTCGACCACCAGGATGATTCACGGGGGGCTGTGCAAGGACTACACGACCGGGGATCAGCTTGGGGACGCTGAGCTGTTTCTGCAAGACCATCCAGGTCAGGTGGCGTTTGTCACCATCGACATTGGAGGCGATGACATTGACGGGTGTGGCAGCACTGGTGCCATTAATCCAACCTGTGTGACCAATGCTCTGGCCGCGATCAATGTCAACCTCGCAAGCATCTTGTCGGGGCTGCGTGCCGCGGGTGGAGATGTGCCCATTGTCGGAATGACTTACTACGATCCCTACCTGGCGGCTTGGTATTCGGGGGCCTGGTTCCATGGGCCACCGAGCCAACCGGTCGCGAAAGAAAGCCTTCCAGTTCTCCACAACCTGAACACGGAGCTGAGCATGGTGTACGGCAAGTACAACGTTCATGTGGCCAATGTTGAGAAGCCCTACCAGTCGAACGACTGGAAAGTAACCGGGTCATATCTCGGTACAGCCCTTCCTCAGAACGTGGCAAATATCTGTAACTGGACTCACATGTGCATGACCGGTGGGGGGAACCCGAACATCCATGCGACCGACTATGGACACTCGCTTATCGCCGCCGCGTACGAGAAGGTGCTTCGAGTTCCGCCGACAATTTCTGGGGCTCCTCCTGCTGGCGCCGTCGGGGCGCCTTACTCCTACCAGTACGCGGTTGGTGGATATCCCACAGTCAGAGTGTCAAAGGTTGGGAAGCTACCCAAGGGGTTGACCATTTCCAAGGAAGGGTTGCTGTCGGGAATTCCGACCTCGGCGGGAATGGCTGAGGTGACCCTCAAGGTCAGGAATTCCGCAGGTTCCGCCCTGGACAGCCAAGTACTCGTCATCTCCTAGCCATCTCGCCTGACGGTAGTTCAACGACTGGGACTATTGCTATTGGTTCTCCACGCGCCCGGATGTGCCGCTGGACCACCGGAGCATCGTTGTAGGGCACTCTGCCGAGTAGCAATATCCTGTGGTCATGGGGATGGCCAAGGACAGGCATCTTACGGTTCGTGCTGAACTGGCCTGCGGGGTTGTAGCCGCACCAATATTCATCACGGCCTTCACGGCGATTGGGGCAAAGCGGCTTGGGTACGACTGGCGTAGGGATCCGGTGAGTTCGCTCGGCATCGGAGAGCAAGGGTGGCCACAGCGTGCCAACTTCGGTCTCGCTGGGGTGCTCTATCTCCTCGCCGCATTGGGTCTGCGCCAATGCCCTGGACGAGCCGCAGGGCCCCGAGCAGTTCCCGCACTGGTTGGGGCGGCTGGTGTCGGACTGATCGGCTCGGGCCTGTATGTCACTGATCCGGTTGGTGAATTCCCGCCGGTGATGCCTGGCACGGACGGTGACGGTGTCGAAGGCTCAATCCCGCCCGAGCAGGCGCGCACCCGCGCAGGCAGGTTGCACAATCTATTTGCGATCCCGATCTTCGCTGGCCTGCCGGTTGCCGCGCTGGCTAGTGCGTTTTGGGCAGCACGGCGTCAAGATGTTCGATGGGCAAGTTACTCGGCAGGTTCTGGTGTCGGCATGGTTGCAAGCTTCTTCGCCTTCGGAGCAGCCTTTGGACCTGGGCACCGCCTTCCCGGAAAGGGTGGCGAATTCCAGCGCATCTCCATTGCGTGTGGTTTGGGGTGGCTTACGGGCCTGTCACTTCGGGCTTTGTCTTCCCTGGGTAGTTCCGAGTCTTTCTAAAAGCAAGACTTCCGGTGGTCAGGGCAGTCAACCACCGGTTTGGCGTAAGTCGAGTCGAGCCTCTTGCGCCGGTGCCTGTGGAGCCGGTGACCTCGGCTCTCGGACACCGGCCGGTTCGCCGCCCTCGTCTCCCGCGATGATGGCCTGCTGGATCCACCAGATGGCGTAGGTGGGAAAACTGAATCCCTTCGATTCGTCGAAGCGGGCAATGGCGGTCATGAGCCCCTCTTCCCCTTTCCGAAAGAGCGCTACGAGCTGGTCGCTATCGGGCGACGGGGAGGACCGAGTGTCCCAGTCGCCCTCGTGGGGAATGGCGTGTACGAACTTTCGGGCAGCCATTACCACCAGGCGTCTGCTTGCCGTGACGAGGCTCTCCTTGGCTTCGGCGTCGCCGCCATGGATTCGCCGGGTCAGCGCGGCTGCCTCGTCTCGGCTCAGGCGGGGCGCCAATCCCGCCTTCCGTACGTATGTTTCCACCCACCGATCCGGTCCCTCGGCCACGGGCTCAGCCTATCGCCAGGCGATGGGCAGACTTCCGGTGATCTGGGGTACCCCATCCAAAGCAGGTTCCGACGACAGCCGACTGACTATGCCCATGAAATGGGAGACCGAACTCGCAGTCTGGGACGACTTCAATGAAGGCGTCTACCGACGCCTCGGGCTCGATGTGATCAACCGGCGTCTGGCCGGCCTCCACCATACCTACCGGGGCCACAGTCTCGGATGTTGGATGCGGCCCTGGGGAGTCCACTCGTGTACTTGGATTGCGTGATGCAACGGTCACTGTCATGGACCACTCTCCTGCAACACTGCGCACGGCGACGCAGCAGCCGATGCCGGTATCAGCTGGACGGCTATCGAAGGTGATGCGGCTGATCCTGGTCAAAGCCATCTTGGTACGTTTGACCTGATCCCGTGCTACAACGTGTTGGCCTGCCTCGCCGACGCAGGGGAGGTGGTCAAAGCGAATGGTTGATCGGCTCAAATGCCCCTGGGCCGGATTTCGCTGGTCGTCCCATTCCTTGGGCGAGCCGATTCGATCCGCCCTTGAGGATCACGATCTTGCGGAGGCGCTGCACTGGGCTGCTGAGCCTCCCTAGCACCGCCAGGGCACCACGTTCGATCACGGGATGCGATGACACGACCGGACCGAACTGACTCGGTGGTTCAGCGATTGGGTCCAAGGAAAGAAGCAGTCAGAGGACTCAACGTCGTTTCCCCTACCTCGACAACGAGTGCAAGGAAGCGAACTATCAGTTGCCGATCGATCTCGATGAATCTCTTGGTTCACAAGATGCCTACGTGGACATGGCGGTTCACATGCATGTAATGGCCGTGAAGGGGTAGAACGTCATCCGTGGGCGACAGCCTGATGAGGGTGGTGGCACAGGCGCCGGCCGGGGCAGGGTCACACGGCGTTCTAGGGATACGCCTGGCAAAGGCAGGGAGGACTTCGACCCCTCCGATGCAGCGATGACTTTGGTGACCGGTAGACGTCAAAATGGAAGAGACAGCTCCGAACAATGCCGCCGGACCAGCAGAAGGGAGACGTAATGGAGATCATCAACTTGGGTGCGACGGACGGGTTGGCCCCAGTGGACTGGGCGAACGTCGTCGAGAAACTCGATGCCGGATCGCCGCCGGCTCCTGATGCCCACAACGCTCGCACGACATGGCTCTCGACGGTGAACGAGGACGGGAGTCCGCACGTGACTGCGGTCGGTGCGCTCTGGCTGGATGGAAGCTTCTGGTTCCAGACCGGATCGGGAACCCGGAAGGGCCGCAACGTCATCCGCGACCCAAGATGTTCGATCGCCGTGTCGATTCGCGACGCAGATGTCGTCGCCGAAGGTGAGGCACAGCGGGAGACCGACCGGGCCACACTCACGCGCCTCGCCAGAGCCTGGGCCGATCAGGGGTGGCCCGCCGAGCTGGATGAGACCGGGGCGGGCATCACTGCTCCGTTCAACGCGCCGTCGCTGGGACCGCCGCCGTGGAGCGTATTTCGCGTGAAGCCACATTCGATGACCGTGGTACTGGGTACCGAGCCGGGCGGGCTGACTCGTTTCAAGTTCTAACTTCGGACGGCGAGGGGTTCGCCCGGCTTCGAAAATTGGGCTGCTCGAATCAGCGCTCTGCTCGCCGGCCCTCACTCCCGATCACGGCCCGAAGCTGGTCCTCGGGCGCTGGCGTGCTCTGCGTGGTAATCCGATCGGTACCTCGGTGCCGGTCGATGAGGTGGGAGGAGGATCTTCAGTACAACCTGTGCACTCGAGATCGGGAGGGGCCCATCCATGGGAGGTACTACCGGCGAGGCTCCCACCTCCGGGCTGAGACTGAGCTCCAAACATCAGCCGTATTTGCGCTGAGAGGCATCCATCTCGTTTCGTGACGACCTCAGCCGCTGAATCCCTGAGGTCACGACGACCGGGAAGGGGAGGGGAGTGGGGTATCCCGTTCGCCGGGGTGTCTTTCTGACTTGGTGGTATGGGGCACCCAGAACCCGCCAGGTTGCAGTGGTGGCTGGATGTCTCGGACTGCCTCGTACGCTGGAACAACGACAGCGGAAGAGGCGGTCGCCCGCCCCGAGCACAATCGGAAAGATCTTCAGGGGGCAACTCGTCGATTAGATCGTGCTCGATCAGCCTGTACGAGCTGGAAGCTAGCGGGAACGACGATGTTCCCGGGTTGATCCTCCTTCAGCTTTGAAGCCCTCGCTCAGAGCGTTGCGCCGGCTCCGCCGATCCAAAGGCAAGGTTCGGCCGAAGGTCATCTTGCATGCGCACGCCGAACCTATGGCCGTGACCAGAGTGGTTGACACACTCAAACGCCGCGACTTTCGGAGCTGTCCCCGGCGCAGGCAGGCGGCTTCCTCCGAGTGATGTAGTTCCCAGTCCTCCAGGCGCTAGGGGCACCCTGTGCGGAGGTGGAGACGTCGGTCCAGACGAATCGTGCTCAGGCAGCCGGGTAGGGCTTCAGCCCGAAGGGCGCTGCGTTGATCCTCCGGCCGCGGTCTCGATGGCAAAAATGTCGATCTTCGTCATCGTCATCATCGCATCCATGGCCCGCTTCGCAGCGGCCTCGTCCTGGCTGTTCATCGCCTCCAGCAAGGCTCGAGGTGTGATTTGCCAGGAGAAGCCCCACCGGTCTCTGCACCAGCCACACGCGCTCTCCTCCCCGCCGTTGTCGACGATCGAGTTCCAATACCGGTCGGTCTCGACCTGGTCGTCGGTCAGCACCATGAAGCTCACAGCCTCGTTGGGGACGAAGTTCGGTCCGCCATTGAGACCCACGAATGATCGGCCGAGCACGGTAAATTCGACCGTGAGCTCGTTCCCGGCCGATCCGTCGGGATAGTCCGACGGAGCCGCGTGGACCTCGTCAACGTGGCTGTTGGGAAAGACTGTGGCGTAGAACTCGGCTGCCTTGCGGGCTTCACCGTGATCGAACCACAAGCAGGTCGTCAGTTTGTCAGACATCCAAATCCTCTCCTTCGCTCTCCGGTTCTATGAACGTCTTGTCGAACTGCCTCATTACGTCCGTCCTATCCATTCCCCGTAACACCGCGGCCATTCCATGCCCACGGTATCGTTGCTCGGACCCTTCGAACAGCGTCTCCGACCTGGGGACAGGTGACCTCCCCACGTTCAGACCATTCGGGATCGGTCACAGCCAAGGCAGGTGAACGACGGTTAGGCACCGGACATGCTGTAGAGCTTCCATTGTTCAGGGACGCCCTTCAGACTGTGAATTCCTCGATCTCGGAACCCGATTCCCGAACCAATCACGAGGTCCTTGACGGTCGTGGAAACAAGGACCTCACCAGGCTGCGCGAGCCCTCCAATCCGCGCCCCGATGTGAACGGCGATCCCGGCGAGGTCATTGTCCCGTACCTCACACTCTCCGGTGTGGAGTCCACAGCGGACCTCGATGCCGATCCGGTGCGCTTCTTCAGTGATGGCTCTGGCGCAGCGGAGAGCCCGACCCGGTCCGTCGAAGGCAGCAAAGAACCCGTCCCCGAGACTCTTGATCTCCCGGCCGCCGAAGCGGCCGATCTCGCTCCGCGTCACCTTGTCGTGGCGGTCCAGGAGGGCACGCCAGGCCTGGTCCCCGAGGGTCGATGCTCGCTCGGTCGAGCCCACGATGTCGGTGAAGAGCACCGTGGCGAGCACTCGATCGATCTCGTGATCGCCTCGTGCGCCGGTAAGGAATTGTTCGACGAGATCCATGGCCTCGTCCTCGTCACCGGGGCGAGCACTCAGATGGAAGTCCCCGGGGAGCTCGACAAGCGTCGCGTTGGAGATGTGCTCGGCCGTGTAGCGGCCGGCCTCGATTGGCGCGACGTAATCGCCGCTGCGATGGATCACGAGAGTCGGGGCGCTGATGGACGAGAGAACGGGTCTGATGTCGACCTGGAGGTTCATCTCGAGCAGCTGCCGCGCTGCCCCCGGACTTGCCGCAAAGCGTTCGAAGCGCCCCGTGTCCTCCTGCGCCCGTTCGTCGTCTGAGACTCCCATGATGAAGAAGGGCAAGACCGTTCCCGTTCCCCAGTTCTGCTCGACGAGATCGAGTTGCGGAGCAACCGCTTCCTCGGTCCACCCCCAGGGCCAATCGGGCCCAGCGGCAAACCGAGGGCCCGTCCCTCGCAGCACCAGCGCAGAAGCCCGTCCGGGGTAGATGGCAGCGAACGCCATGCACATGGGTCCGCCTTCAGAAACCCCGAGGAGTGCCGCTCGTTCGCTTTCGGCCGCATCCATCACCGCTCGGATGTCGTCCATGCGTTCGTCGAGAGTTGGCCAGCCCCCGACCCGGTCGGACAACCCGGTGCCCCGCTTGTCGAACACGATCACGCGGGAGAATTGGGAGAGACGACGGAAGATGTTGGCCCAGTACGGAAGTTCCCAGTTCATCTCCACGTGAGAGATAAAGCCAGGGGCATAGACCAGGTCAAAGGGCCCCTCGCCAAACGTCTGGTAGGCGATATGGAGGTCCCCGCTCATGGCGTAGCGAGTGACAGGCCGGTTCACTGGTCCTAGTCTGGTCCAATCGGGGCCTCCGTGCTAAGGGGGCGCCGCCGTCAATCACCGGCCCAGGGCCGCAGTCCACCACTGGTTCGACTGCCCCGGCGTCTGCCTGGACGTTGAGCACCCCTCGGGATCACGGACGACGCCCGTCAAGCCCACTCCGTGGGGTTTGTCCTCTGGCGGATCAATCTCCACCCCGTGGGCCTTTGGCTTCGTACATCTTTGCCGGGATCCACTACCCTCACGCCGATCCGCGACAACGCGCTCGGTGGCCAACCGGCCAGCGGGTCACCGTCCATCCACAACTCCGTGTCTCCGACGATCATCTCCGCGTTTCTAACGCCACCGTCTTTAGTGGCGTTCGGGGGCAGTACGTCACGGCCCCGCACGGTGCGGAACGTGGCGCGCCCCAGGGCTGAGGTCCGTGACCTGCGCCTGACGAAGGGCGGGGGTGTCGGCTTGCGCCTGCGGGGTAGGTCCGCCGTCTGAGGCCATGTCCACGACCTGACCCAGCCCGGTCCCTACTCCGCTGCCCAGGAAGGGCGCATCACCGAAGCTAAATAACCCTCCGTCTGCTGCGCTGAACCAGTATCCACGGCCAGTGGGCATCGCCGCCATGGCCACGATTGGCTGGTTCAGGCGGATTGCGCCGGTCGATCCGTAGAACTGGGCGTCGCCGTAGGAGAAGATCCCGCCGTCGGACGCCACGAGCCAGTAGCCCTGGCCATCCGGGGTGGAAGCCATGCCCACGATCGGCTGGTTGAGGTGCGAACCGCCGTGGGAGCCGTAGAACTGAGCGTCGCCGTAGGAGAAGATCCCGCCGTCGGACGCCACGAGCCAGTAGCCCTGGCCATCCGGGGTGGAAGCCATGCCCACGATTGGCTGGTTGAGGTGCGAACCGCCGTGGGAGCCGTAGAACTGAGCGTCGCCGTAGGAGAAGATCCCGCCGTCGGACGCCACGAACCAGTAGCCCCCAGCATCGGGTGATGCGGTCATTCCTACGATCGGCATATTGAGGTGCGAACCGCCGTGGGAGCCGTAGAAGGCCGCGTCGCCGTACGCGAAGATGCCGCCATCGCTGGCCACGAGCCAGTAGCCCCCGTTGTCACCGGTCGCCGCCATACCCACGATGGGCTTGTTGAGGTGCATCGTCCCGGCGTCGCCGTAGTAGCCCGCATCGCCCGTCGTGCCCACGTTGCCCTGGGAGTCAACCTGGTAGTAGCCAATCGTCCCCGCGCCCGAGAGATCCCCGGACCACCCTGTGCCCACAGAGCCCTGGACCGTCATGGTGGCCGAGCGGTCCCCGAGCGCGCCGGGATAGAAATAGACGTTCATCGTGCAAGCAGCACCAGCCGTGAGGATGACCGTGTTGATGCCGTTGCCGGGGCAGCCAGGGGATGGGGTCACGAGGTAGTCATTCGCGCCTGGACCCGAAAGGGACAGGTCGTTGGTGAAGAGGTCGACCGTGTCGGTGGAGCTGCCATCGTTCTGCAGACTGAAGGTGTCCGGGCCGGCGTAGGTGCCGAGCGTCGTGTCCCCGAAGCTCAGGTTGTTGGGTGTTCCGGTGCCTGAAAGATTGACGGACGTGGGTGCGCCGACTGAGGCACTGATCGTCAGGGTGGCAGAGCGGTCTCCGAGTGCGCCGGGATGGAAAGTGACGTTCATGAGGCACGAATATCCCGACGTCATCGTGATGGTGCCGGTGCTGGAGCCGGCGCAGCCGGGCACCGTTAGCCCGTAGTCGTTCGCGCCCGGGCCCGAAAAGGACACGCCTGTCGAGAGGTCGACGGTGACGGTGGAGGGGTATTCGTTGTTCAACCAGAAGCTGTCTGGGCCCATATGGGTGCCGACGGGAACGTCCCCGAAGCTCACGTTGGCGACGCATTGGACGGGACCGACGCACCCCGCCGTGCTCACCGTCGTGTTGAGTCGAGGAGACGACGCACCCGCCCCCGTGCCGTTGGCGACGACCGATAGCGCGATAACCACGGCCCCAGCCAGAGCTACTACCACCCCTCGACGAGATCGCACACCCATTGTCCCCTCCTTTTCCGACCGGGAGCGGGTTGCTCCTCGCCGCTTGGGTTGCAGACCCTAGCCCCCCTCAGGCGGGCGCAGGGGCATCCCCGGAGTGGCGTTGGAGGGCAGGCGACAACCGCTCAGTCCCGTCGATCCGGGCTACGCGAGACCGAGGGACGTCACGCGTCCCGGGTCATCATCCGCCAAGCCCCAATGGCCGTCCAGAACACGATCCAGCCCACGATCACCAGGGACGACACCAGGGTCGATTCCGGTATCAGTAGATTTCGGCCAAGCCCGCCCCCGCCGCCCGGCCCGCCACCCCCGAACGGTGTCGGCAGCCCGCCCGGTTCGATGTGGACCATGGCCACGCCCGCGATCGCCCGCTCGAAGTTGAGCAGGTGCGAGATCACGTGGCGGCTGAAGACCGGCGTCAGGATCAGCTCGAGCAGGACGAGGAGGATCACCGGGACCGTCCGCTGTCCCATCAAGGAGGCCAGTCCGAGCCCGACGATGAACCCGATGGTGGCCTCGAGTGCGATCCACAGGCCGACATCGATCATCAGGGAGACCGGTGGCACCAAGAAGTTGGTGCTGTAGTCGGCGAAGTCCTGATTGGCGATGGTGATGGCGAAGGCTCGGATCTGCGCCTCCGTGTAAGTGGGCACAGTGACTACGCCCCGCGGCGTCTTGATGGTGGCACCCGGCGGGGGACCGCTGGTCTGACCGTTGCCACAGGGCAAGCTGGGTGGGGGGTTCGGCCCGTTGTAGTTGAAGTTGCAGATGACCTCATCGGCATGGGCGGCGGCCCAGTTGTCCAGGGCGGGGCGGGAGAGCCCATGCGGAACGTTGACCCCGTCATAGTTGAGCTGCGTCGGGAGCGGCGAACGCGCACACCCCACAGACGATTGTGTAGCCGATCGCCACCATGGCGATGACGATGGCCAGCCCGGCGGGGATCCGGGCGAGATAGAGGGCCAGGCGGGATCGTCCGGTGATCACCAGGTGACGGAACATCCCTTCGGTGAGGTCGACCGACCCGGCCGTACAGCCGACGACGGCCGCCACGATGAACCCGAAGACGTACATGACGCCGGCCACCAAGGTGGTGAAGATGCTGTAACCGCCTGCCGGCCCGTAGGACTTGGGGTCCACGGCGTGGGAGATGAGGCGCACGCTGAGGAAGACGACCGGGATGCCAATGTTGACGGCAATCAGGGCGATCATGAGACCCCGCCGCTTCCGCAGCTCCATGAAGCGCGTGGTGACCATGCCCCATGTCGGGATCCAAGAGCCCCGGTGATCTCTCCACTCCTCTGCCCGCACCGGAGTCGGAGCCGGACCCGGTGCTGTTGCGCCGATATCGGAGGTCGTAGTCATTCTGGACCTCCCAACCGACTGGTCACCGAGAGGAACCAATCCTCGAGCGAAGCTTGGATCTGCTGGAGCCGATATACCGAGATCCCACTCTCCACGAGCACGCGGTTGATCTCGGCGATGACATCGCGCCCAGTCCCCTCAGGCAGGGAAACAGCGAGTCCGTCGTGTCCGACCTGCACGTGCGCACCGAGTCCCTCTCCCGCAACCAAACTGCCGGCCCGGTCGGGATCGGAGCAGTCGACCTGTACCTCGAACGAAGACCCAGCCAGGAGCTGGGAGATCGATCCCTGCCGAATCACCCTTCCCCGGTCCACGATGGCCACCGCGTCACAGGTGCGCTCGACCTCGTCGAGGAGATGTGACGACAACACTACGGTGCGACCTTCGGCCACAAGTGACTTGATCATGTCGCGCATGTCGAGCATTCCCGCCGGATCGAGGCCGTTCATGGGCTCGTCGAGAATCAACAACTGGGGGTCCCCAAGGAGGCAGGCCGCCACCCCTAGGCGTTGGCGCATGCCCATCGAGTACTTCGACACCTTGTCGTCGGCTCGATGGAGGATGCCGACACGTTCGAGTGCCGGTGCGATACGACCCTTGGCCGCCGGCTCACGTGCCGCCGCGAGGATCTGCAGGTTCTGGCGACCGGTCAGGTGGCCGTGGAAACGAGGTTCGTCCACGATGGCCCCGACCCGAGCCAACGCCTGGTCACGGTGGCGAGGGACGGTGTGGCCGAGAAGTTGCATCGTGCCGGCGTCAGCACGAGTGAGCCCCAGTAGTACCCGGATAAGGGTTGTCTTCCCTGCTCCGTTGGGTCCCAGGTAGCCGAAGGCGCAACCGCGGGGAACGAGGAGCTCGACGTCGTTGACGGCGATGTTCTCTCCGAACTGCTTGGTGAGCCCGTGGGTCTCGACGGCCCACTGGCTCTCCGAATCGGTGCGGACTTTCGAACCCGTGTCCATGATGGCGCTCATAAGGGATACGCGGTTGTGACCATGGACTCAGCGTAGGACAGTCGAACCGCCGAAGGAATGTGGTTAGCGGGTGGTTCGAGGTGGGGTAATCCCCCGATCGGCGGCCGCGCCGGTGCCTCAGGGCGAGACAGGTGGATCCCAAATGACCACCACGGCAAGGGGATCGGCCTACGGATCGGCTTTTCCGAACCGGGATGCCTGGCGACCACCCGGGAACCTTGGACACCGAATGGGGAGGGGCCAATGTGGCCCTGCGGCTGGCTAATTGGCGGGTCGAGTTCCTCGACGCCGGCAAGGACGGGATCAGGGCCGAGCGGGCCACCACCGAGGTGGACCGAAAACTTCGGCATGCCGCACGCAAGATCGGCGAACTGACCCTGGAGAGCGAGGTCTGGAAGAGAGTGGCCGAAATGGGGGGCTCCAGATGCCGCCGCAGAAGCGGCCGCGGTGAGTGCCGAGATGAAGTTTCCCCTGGCGTTGGTGTGCGCCACGACGTGTCTTGGCGGCGACCTGGCAGGTCTCACGTGACGTTGTCCCGGATAGAGGTGGCCCGACTCTCGGCGCTATGAAGTTACTGCCCGGGGCGGCGCGGATAGGCCGGCCGGCGTGGATAGACGGGAAGGTCTGCCGATGTCATCCGCCCCTATTGTCAGACACGGTGACTCATCAGGTGCTGCCTGGATCACCGTTGCGGCGGCTACGAGAGACTGCTACCTTCCGCGTAGCACCGCCAGCTGCCGATTGGGGGCTCGAGGAGGCTCGCAATGGCCGGACGCGAGACATCGACAAGGTTGCTCTTCCGGGGAGCAATTCTGCTGCCGCTTGTGCTGATGCTTGGCGCTTGCAACAACTGGACGATGTACGGGGGCGATGCCACGCACTCTGGCTTCATCTCGTCGGAGTCCGCGATCGGGGTAAGGAATGTCGGATCGCTCGTCGAACGGGGAAGATCTGCCCCCGTTAACGGGACCATAAGCTCGCCACCCACTGTCGCAGGCGACGTGCTGTACGCCACTTCTGACAACGCGGCGGGCAACGATGGTGGTGGCACGTTGTACGCATACTCCGCCGACCGGTCGACGAACTGCTCGACTCCCCCTGCTCCCCAAACCTGCAATCCACTATGGACCGAGATGCCCGGTGGCACCAACCATGGACTGACGTCGTCGCCGGCGATCGACACCTCGGATGGCGTTGTCTACGTCGGATCCAAAGACGGCATTCTGTACGCTTACAGTGCCTCGAGCGGCAGTCTACTGTGGCAGTCACCACCGCTCGGCGGTTCCATCAGCTCGTCGCCCACGCTCGCCAACGGGTATGTCTACGTCTCCATCGTCTACGGATGGACATTCGTTTTCGACGAAACCAGCGGAACTGATAAGAACAATGCAGGTTGCGCGCCCGCCCATGCCGGTTTGGTCTGCGACCCTGCGTGGGGTGACCGCACCCCGGGCGACGTCTTCTCGTCGCCGGCGGTGGCCAACGGGATGATGTATACGGCCTCGGCTTTGCCTCGAGATCCTGGTGGTGGCATGTTTTATGCGTTCGGCGCAACGCTCAACTCCTGGTGTTCGGGAACGCCGTATGCATGGGGGAGTTCTGGTGACCTCGAAACATGCATGCCGGTGTGGACGGCGGAGTGGGACGGTGGCGGCTCGTCGCCAGCGGTCGCCGGCGGGATCGTCTATATCGGCTCCTCCAAGGACGGGTTGCTTGCGTTCTCCGCCAATGGGTCCACGGACTGCCGGGGAATGCCGTACATCAATGAGGTGTGTACCCCGCTGTGGACCGGCGACATCGGTCGC
This sequence comes from uncultured Acidimicrobiaceae bacterium, assembly GCA_963717885.1. Lineage (GTDB taxonomy): Bacteria > Actinomycetota > Acidimicrobiia > Acidimicrobiales > RAAP-2 > Bog-756. The sequence goes on from CAVQXB010000002.1 coordinate 114,233, forward strand.
GAGCGCTCCGGCCCGGGGCCCACGCCAGCGGTCGCCAACGGAATCGTGTACATCGGCGCTCGAAACGGCATCCTTTACGCGTTTGATGCCTTGAACGGCACTCGTCTCTGGACCGAAGCCACAGGTGGAACTATCGACTCGTCGGCGATGATCGCCGACGGCGTTGTATTCGTCGGGTGCTCCAGCAACCTTGCCAACCAAGGACAGGTGTGCAAAGCCAACCTGTACGCGTTCAACGCCTCGAATGGCAGGGAGTTGTGGACGGGCACCACCGGCGGATCGATCGACAACTCGCCGATCATCGATGACGGAGGGTCTCTGGGCGGAGTCGAGACGGTTTCCGTCGGATCCGGCGATCGGGTCTTCGCGTTCACGCTTCCCTGGACGAGGAAGGGGGAAGGGACCTCGAAAACGAGAAGATAGAAGCCCCGGATTGACAGGTGCCGTCAAGCGGCGATTGGCCACTACCTCAATGGGAGCCCGCTTGCAGGTGTGCAAGCGCAGGTTGAACGGGAAGGTGATCCTCCTTCTGGGCAAACGAGATTAAAGTGCCGGTTGAGGCGGAAGGGCAGAACACCTCGATCCCGGTCAAACACCACGGCCGACCCTGTGATCGGGACAGCCGACGTCTTCTTTGGCCGAGCCCTGCTGCTACGCCGTAGACCGGAACTCGTGGCTGGAGACGAGAATGATGAGCGATTCGGATCCGAGGTCGGCGGAGAGCTCCGCCGAATTGCGGCGCCGGCTGTCAAAGGAAGAGTGGCGGCGGCTAGCCGAGGCGAACGAGCAGGAGTGGCTGGCGTTTCCCGGACTTCCCGGTACCCATCTCTCTTGGCGGAAGTGGGGATCTGGTCGCTGGGAGTTGGTATCAGCCGACGGGGAGATCTGGGCGTCTTCCCGAGGTAAGTCGATCACTGTCTCGGGTCTGAATTACGAGAGGCGGTCGATCTGGAGGAACAAACGCCGCAACTACATATCCGATCGACGCGACAGAACGGAGCTGGTGGACTCAGAGGGACGTTCAGTGCTCAGTTGGACGGGATCCCACTTTATGGGGCGTGCGAGAACGGTGTTATCTATCGGGGGGACGAACTTCATATTTCCTGTCCGGGGAAGCAAATATCGGGCCAAGACGGTGATGCCTGCGGTTGAGATCGGTGGATCCCATCAACCGATCGCGCGATTCCGATTGACCTGCGGCTGGTATCGGGCGGCACAAGGCCGGAGCCCTGGCCCAATTGAGGTTGTCGTAAGCCCGGATTCGCTGTCGACTCACCAGATGGCGTTGGTGATAGCCGTAGCATCGCCTTGGCTCCGGAGCTACTTCGACTCTCCGGGTGGCGGCTAGGAGGGCAGGCGCTCGACGCGGGTTTCCGGCGGTTGCGCATTGCGTCATCCACCCGGCGGTCAGGCCTACCCACTGGGTCCCACCAGGTAGCGGGAGTTGGGCTGGGTCGACACAGAGACGACGGGCTCAGATGGCCAGGCGATTCTTGGGAGTCAGCCCTTCCTCCTGCATCCCAGCGCTTTCCCAATGATGCATTGGCAGGCCCTCCATCAGACGCCTGAGTGTCATTCACGAATGCGATGACAACCAGCTCCTGGGCTCTGGCAGTGGCACGTCTCCATAACCATTGCAGTGAGCTTCGTTTACCCCGAACTCAAAGAGGATGTAACGATCTTCCGGCTGATACATGGCTGCTTCGGCCGCCAGTGAGCGTAATTTGAGGGTCATCCAAAAGAGTGGCCTTGCCCCTGACGAAGAACTCCCCTCCGCTTCCAAATGTGTCGGACACGCCATTGTGGAGCGCATACCAACCTCGCTCGCGAAGATCGCGGCCTTTAGGTGACGTCGGCTCCATGAAAACGAGGAGCCGTCCGCCGCCAATGATTGGCGCAATCGGGTGAACCCGAGGCGCGCCACCGTCCCGAAGCGTGGCCAGGTAGGCCGGGGCGGCAATCAGGCGCTCTGCTCCAAAGACCGCCAGATCGGGTGCCTGGGTCTGGAAGTCATTCCAACTCGGCATGAGTCCCATTCTGTCAGTTCGAAGATCATTCGGCGCAGGCAGGCTCCCGAATCTCTTGTGTGCGGTGGAGAGGGTCCCGACGATCAGGGATGGTCGCCAGGCTGCCTTGACTCCATCGGCTCGTACTCCCAGAACGGCTTCCGAGCGGTCAAACCGGAGTCCCGCCACGGCTGCCGAATCGGCGATGCCGGGGTATGGCAAGTCCCGCTCACGGCTGCCGAATCGGCGCTACCGACCCGCCAGCGGTCCGGGGCACTCCTGTCCTCGGTCACACTCTATTCAGCATCGTCCTCATCGCCTGTTCGTTCTGTTTTTGGGTCAGCCCTGTGGAAGTGATGAAGACCAAGTAGCCATCCTTCAGGGCGCTCATCTGTGATGGGTAGGTGGTTGTCCCTCCAATGGGAAACCGCGTTCGAGCAAGCCAGTACACAGGCGTACCATCGATCGTCAGTTTGGTGAACTGGGGAGCAGGAACAGCTGCACCTGTCGGCAACGTCCCTGGTGCCCCGAGGGCGGCGCTGCCATGGAGTCGGGAGAAGGTTGCGATCTCCTTCGCTGACCAGGAGAGATTGGAGAGGAGCATTACTCCTGCCATGTGACCTGGATAGGAGCAGTAGCTCTGACTGCCGCCAGGCACTCTGGTGTCCAGTCGGTGCGTCCCGATCGGAAAGATAGCGGCGGCCTCGTCTGCCGTCATCAAGGAGCACGCCGACTTGGGCGCAGTCACCGTCACGGGGCTCGAACTGCACTCAGCCAGCAGGGCCATGGAGGCCAAGAGAACGAGGACACCCTGGACTGACTGCCAATTCATTTGGACGAGTATGGTTGACTGACTCGCCCCTTGGCAGAGAAATGCGAGACTCCGCCATCAAAGAACCGGTCAGCCACGGGTAATAACCCAGCTATGCATGACTCGGACCGATTCGAGGAAACTACATGGACCGGCCGTTGATCTCGTGGGCAGAAGTGACCCTAAAACTACTGGGACACGGAACGAGCTGCGAACTCCTGGCCCACCGGCTTTGACTTTCCCGCGCCATCGCTATCACAGCCCGGAAGATTCCAAACAGACCCCGCCATTGCCGGCGGACCAGCCGGTAACGCTCACAACCTTCTCAAGAATGGTGAGATTCCGCTCACGGACTCCATGACCGAATGCCGCGGATTGGCCTTGTGGTACCGACCGCAGTCAGGCTCCAGGACTGTTACTTGCCAGTCACCTTGAGTGCGTCCCTGACTCAGTGGAAGCCCCCGTCTCGTGGAGGTAGCGTCCCTTTCTGAACCTGGGTTGAGCGGACTGGAGTACCCATGAGTTCAACGACGCTTCGACACCGGCCTGCGAACCAGGATGTTCGTCCCGTCAGGGCCTCACGGGCACTCATCTATGCCACCTTCTTGGCCGTGTCGATCGTTGCCATGGTGGCTGTCCGGCGCTGGTATAACGATGACGCATTCATCGCCTTCCGGATGGCCAGAAACTTCGCCGACACCGGACACTGGCAATACAATGTTGGAGTGGCGGGTGGGGACGCTGCCACCTCGCCGTTATGGGTGCTCCTGTGTGCCGGAGCCCTGAAGCTGCACAGCAACATCAGTGTGTTCGCCACCGTCACGACGGTCATCTTCAGTTCGGCTAGCGCGGGGTTTCTGTACGAGTCGCTACGAGGCCGTGGAAATGCAAGGGCGGGATACTGTGTAGGCGTCCTGGTCGCCGGCGCTGAGATTCTCGCCGTCAACCGCGGAATGGAGATTCCGCTCACACTTGCCCTCGCTTCAGCCTCCTTGTGGGCTGTTGACCAGCACAGGTACGTGGCCGCCGGCGTCTTGCTTGGGCTGGTCATTGTGGCGAGGGCGGACATGATCCTCTTTGCCGGACTGATCCTTCTCTGGGTCGCGATTGCCGATAGAAGGACGCTGTGGCGAGTTCTGGGAGGGTTTGCCGCAGTCATTGCCGGTTGGTCTGCATTCGCCCTCGTAGTAATCGGGAGCATCATCCCCGACACCCTCACGGCCAAGGTGGACCAGGGAAAGTCAGGCTATTGGGGCGGCCATCCCTACATGCACGGCATCACGAACGTCTTTGCCTTGCGGCCGTTCGGCAATGGAGGCTTGCTCGACATTGCGTGGTTTGGTGTCGCTGTTGTTCTCGCGCTGATCGGTCTGTACTCGGGACTTCACGACCCTCAGTTGCGGAGTTTGGCGATCCTGTTCTCGGCCTTGGGCGTTCTCTATGTCTTCGCCTACGGAATCGTGCTGAACGTTCCCGACTATTCGTGGTACTACGGGGTGCCGGCATTCTGCGGGCTGATTCTCGCCGGGATCGGACTGGCCGCAGTACTCCCCAGCGGCCGCCACGCCGATATGACAGCTGGCGTTCTGGTCATTGCCTTTGTGATGGTCTCTCTGGTTCAACAGCCGACCATTCAGGTTCGATACGCCAGCTACGCTTCTGCCCTTCGCTGGATGGACCGCCACGTAGCGTCGAACCAGTCATTGGCGTCGTTGGAAATCGGATATGTCGGTTGGGTTTCCCCGAATCGTGAGATTGTCGACTACTTGGGACTTCTCTCGAACCAGGCCGCTTCGAAAGTTGCGGTCCGCGACATGCTTTGGTGGCCCGGGGCTTACCAACCTGACTACTGGCTCGTCGCGAGGCCAGCGCTGAAGGAAGACAACAAGGTCCTCCGGGCGCCGTGGTTCCCGAGTGTCTTTCACGAGGTATGGTCGGACAGGTATGCAGTTCTTTATCGTCGAACTGCATCCGCACCGAAACACCCATGAGTTGATCGCGGCGGTCTTCAGCGATCGTCGTTCTAGCAACCTGCGGGCAGGCTCCCCGTGGGTTCCACCCAGAATCCGGTCTCTCCGAGGTCAGGAAGGTCAATCAATCCAAAATATGCGGAAACATCCGGATTCCAAGTGCTTGTCAAAACACCGCCCTCCTCGAATGTCTCGGTGAGGACGCCATCAACGACCGTGTAGCTCCCGCCACCAAAGGCGACCAGATTACTCGTCGACGTGAAGGTGAACCCAGGATCAAAGGTCTCCTGGAAACTTAGGGCAGGAAGGCTGGGGATGCTGACATCCCAGGTGCTGCCGGTCTCAATGCAGTCAGGGGGGTAAGGCGGGATGGGTTGGCTGCTCACAGTCACTGTCTGCGACGTGGCCCGCGCGGCACCTCGACCCAGGACCTTCAGGTGGAACTTGTAGGCCACGTCTCTCTTGCCAGCATTGGCGGGGAGGGTGACTCTTGCCGCCGTCACGCCGTTCGCACACGGAGAGGTCACCGGCATACCGGCTAGTGCCCGGCTCGAGCTGAAGACGCAAGACGTTGCGTTTGAGACATCAGCCGTCAGTATGATCTGTCCGCCCCGGTTGTAAAGGACAAGCGGAGATGCGGTCTCCTCTTCATTGGCCGAACCTGTGGCCGTGAAAGCCGCCACGGTCGGCTTCGGTTCCTTGGCCCCAGTAGCAGGTGAGAGGCTGAACGTGGCCAAGGCAGATATCGCCGTCAGAGCGGTCAGCCTCGCGATCGTCTGTTTCGAAAAGACCCAGTCGAGCACGGGAGTCCCTCACTTCCACCGGAGGCGCGAAGGTCCGGCACAGTGAAGGCTAGTGCAGCGGGTCGGCAGATGCGTCCGAACGCGCCAGCCCCCAATCGGGCCCCTGGGGCTCTTCTTGTGGGTCCAGGGAGTGACCCACTCGTGTAGTTGGAGGGCAGGAGCAGCTTTGAGCTCTCGGGGCGCATTGGGCTGTTCCAACGCCAACCTGACTGGGCCGATTTGTCCAACGCCAACCTGATGGGTGCGGTCCTGGACCTCGCCGTCCTCCACAAATGCGAAGCTGTCCGACGCCAACCTGACCGGTGCGGATCTCAGCAGGGTCGCCATCATTGGTGCAGATCTCCCATTTGGTGTCGAGGTCATGCCTACGTGGATGCGTTCAGGTGTTGACCGGACAGCGACCCAAACGAGATCCTGGCGGATCCGTCGAGGCGGATTTGCAGACTGCTCGGGCAGACGATCGGACCGAACCACCACAATCGCCCGCACCGAGCCAGCAGTCAGCCGACGAGGCTCTTGAACGTGGTCTGTTTACCCGGTTGATCTGGGAGCCCTGAGCCGTCGTCGGCCACCGGCCCGTCGGGTAATCAGATCGACGCGAAGCGATCACAACCCGACGAGCTGACGCGCGGCCACTCTGGTTGCCGGCGCCGCTTCGATAAGGCCGCTCACGGTGCGGATGCTCGAATGATCGGTCCCGGTCGGGCGGTCGTTGCGGGCCAGTGCGATCGTGGCCGCCGGCGGCACAGGCCCTCGATCCGACGTCTTGAGGCAGAGCGACGATTCGGCGGCACGGGCCCGACGGATCGGGATCAGGAGTCAACCGGGACGTCCCCCAAAACGGCGGTCCGGAGTTCGTCCAGAGCTTCGTGGAGAGCGTCGATGATGGCCCACGGGTTGGTCAGGCTGAGCGGGCAAGCGAGCAGGGAAACGCCGAGCTCACCGCCGTAGCTCCAGGCCGTGATGTTGAGACCGATGCCCTCGAGAATTGGTCCAACCGAGTAGAGGGATTCGACCTCGATGGGGCCGAAGAAGATGCGGTCTTTTGGTCCGGCCACATTGGACAACACGACATTGAGCGGCGGGTGCACGTGGTCGGCAAAATGCGAGCGGCTCCAGAGTCGAACGACGGAGTGATAGATCTGCGGGGGGACGATGTCCGCTCTGCTGGCCAGCAGGTCGTGCCCCAGGAGTTCCCGGACCTCCTTGGACGCCTGAGCACCCTGGTGGATCTGGCGTAGGCGCAGGAGAGGGTCGGCCACATTCGTGCCGATCGAGACGTAGAGGTTGTCCACCCGGTTTCCGGAGAGTCGGGCGGCATCGGGGTCGGTCGACACCGGGACGCTGGCCAGCAACGGGCGCTGAGGCAGTTCCCCCCGGTCGCGGAGGTACCGGCGGAGTGCCCCACCGCACACAGCTAGGTAGACGTCGTTGAGCGTCGTACCGGCCACTCGTCGGATGGTCCTCAGGTCCTCGAGTGGCAACGTGGTCATGGCAAACACCCGTTCGGCGTTGATCGACACGTTGAACGACGTTCTCGGGATGTGATGGAGCGGAAGCGGGGGCTTCGGTGTGAGGCTCCGGCGGCGGCGTTCGGAGGCCCGGGTCTGGGCCATCCATTGGCGGACCAGGCGAGGGACCCCCTTCCAGCGATTGACCTGTTGCCGAGCGGCGAGAACCAGTAGCTGACGCCCGGTCGGGATGGGCTCCGGTCGCCAGGGGTCATCGATGGGTTCGAGGGATGGCTCGACGGTCGCCGCCTGCATCACGTTTCGGAGGAGCGCCACCGCGGCGGACCCGTCGGCCACCGCGTGATGGATCTTCACCACGACGGCGATCCGTCCTCCGTCCAGTCCCTCGACGACCAGCAGCTCCCAGAGGGGCCGGGCACGATTGAGTGGGGTGGAGGCAAACCTGCCGACGGCGATGGCCAGCTCGTGGTCGCCACCCGGGGACTCGAGCAGGCAATGGCCCACATGCCGGCTCAGCTCGAAGTCCGGATCCTCCACCCAGACCGGGTGGCCCAGACCCCATGGCACCGGGACGACCCGACGGCGGAACGGTGGCAGTCGCACCAGAAGCTGCCCCAGGACCTCGGTCAGCGATTCGTAGGAGAACCCGCCCTCGACGGCCGAGACGTCGGAGACCACCACCTTGATCGTGTGCATATGGGTGGTCGGGGTCTCCGAGTAGAGGAACTTGGCGTCGAGTCCCGTCATGGTCTCCACGGCTCAGTCCCCGACCTTCTCGAGGGCACCGGAGGTCGCGGTCCGGCCGAGGGACGCCATCAGGAACTCGGACACCTTCTTGGACCAGAGGTAGCCGACGTGGTTCCCGGAGTACCAGGAGATGCGAGGCCGGTCCCAGTGCTCCCAGAGGCGCTGCGCCTGTTCGGGGGTGGCCAGCCGGTCACCGTAGCCGGCGAAGATGAACCGTTGGTCGAGGGGGACCTTGGCGGTGAATCGCAGCGGAGATACCACCCGATAGACATTCTCAGCCGCACCTCCCATGATCTTGTGCTCGATCGACCGGGCTTGGATGTTGCGAGGACTGTGTCGATGGAAGAGTGCGGGGAAGTCCGACACCGGGATTCCGGCGACGACGGCGTCGACACCGTCCTCGATGCCGGACAGCAAGGCGACCGTGTAGGCGCCCAGGGAGACGCCGTAGAGACATATCGAGGTGGCGCCCTGGTCACGGACCTGTCGGATCAGCCTTCGGATGTCCCAGACGGCCTGGGTAAGCCCGTGGACCGTGTTCATCATCTCGAAGGAGAGCAGCGGCTCCCCGCTGACCAGGGTGACCCGGCGAGGGCCGTGCAAGGGCAGGACCGGCATCGCCACGTTCATGCCGAGCTTTTCGTGGATTCGGGATGCCTGCAGCCCCTGGAAGTCCATGAATGGGAAGCCCATGCAGAACCCATGGACGGCGATCACCCAGGGACGGGGGCCGCCGCTGTGGCGAAGGACGACCGCTGAGGCCGTCCGGTTGGGCTCGAACGCCATCCAACGATCGCGGCCTGGCTCCCCCTCATGGGGCTCGAACTCGCTGGCCCAAGTCAGTCGCTCGTAGTCGAGGCCCATCGCCCACCCCCGGCTCCGGGTCACGTCCGGATCGGAGAGGGCCGGAGGTGTCCGGTGATAGGAGGTGGGGTCCTGGATCCAGCCATTTCCGCTGAACAGGGCGTCCGCTTCGCCCAGCTCGGCCGCCACCCGGCGGTAGTCCCCCGGGAGGGGGAACCGGCGGGGAGTCATGGCCACGGCCAAGAGGGCCTCGTCCATGGCCACCTGGGCGGCGAGGCCGAGTGAGAGGTGGGGAGCGGGCAGTGAGTCCGAGACCTCGCCCCGGAGCAGGGCGGATCCTACGAACTGGAGGGTACGCGGGAATGGCGCGGGTGGCGCGTATCAACGAGCGGCGATGGAGGAACGCCGTCAGGGCTCGAAGCGTAGTGGTGAGAGGGTCGAGGAGGCCCGGTGGTGCGTCGTCGGCATCATGGTCCGCCGGCGCCGGATCCGGATGGCTGCCTTGTCGGCTGATCGGTGGGTCTCGTTCCGTGTCGCCCATCGGCCCCCTTCCCCGACTTGGCGTCGGTTGGCTGTGCAGCAGGTCGGTCACTTGGGATGTTACGAGCGGGATAGGGTCGTCGTCAGGGCCAGAAGACCCATTCGTGACCTGGGGGCGCCTGTGGAATTCAACCTTGCCGATCTGTTCGAGAGCGTTGCCGACACGGTGCCGGACCAGACGGCACTGGTGTCGGGCGCCCGTCGGTTGACCTATTCCCAGTTGGACCGGCGCGCCAACCGGTTGGCCCACTACCTCGAGACCTCGGGCATCGGTCCCGGCGATCGGTTCGGTGTCCAGCTGGTCAACGGCACCGAGTACCTCGAGGTGATGTTGGCCTGCTTCAAGATCCGGGCTATTCCCATCAACGTCAACTATCGCTATGTGGCGGCAGAGCTGAGCTACCTCTATCTGGACGCCGGACTGGTCGGCATCGCCTTTCACGGCCGGTTCGGGCCCGCGGTGTGCGCTGCCCTCGACGGCAGACACGGATGGCGGGCCGTCCTCGAAGTGGGTGACGGGTCGGATCGCTCGGGATCGTGGGACGACTACGAGGAAGTCCTCGCGACCCAGTCCGAGGTGCGGGGATTCGGCCCCCGCTGTGCCGACGACCTCTACTGCGTCTACACCGGAGGCACCACGGGGATGCCCAAAGGGGTGCTCTGGCGACACGACGACATCTTCTTCGCCGCCATGGGCGGCGGCGACCCCCTTTCGCTCGGAAACCATGTCACAGCACCCGAGGAGCTGGCCGAGCGCGTGTTGCGTCCAGGGATCACCGCCCTGGCCCTTCCCCCGTTCATGCACGCGGCAGGGCATTGGCTGGGGTTTTCCACCCTGTTCGGTGGCGGGAAGGTGGTGACGCTCGACGGGGGGGTGTTCGACCCCACCGAAGTATGGCGCCTGGTGGAGGTCGAGCGGGTGAATGTACTGGTGGTGGTGGGCGACGCCATGGCCCGTCCCCTTCTCGATGTGCTCGCCGCCGTTCCCGATCACCACGACCTCTCGTCCCTGATGGCGGTCGGGTCCGGTGGCGCGGTCTTGTCACCCTCGACGAAGGCCCAGCTGGCAGAGCTGTTGCCCGGGCGCGTGGTCGCCGACCGTTTCGGCTCGTCGGAAACGGGTCAGGTCGGTGGAGAGCAGGCCCCAGGCGATCCGTACGGGCCGCCGCGCTTGCGGGTTGATGATGAGACCGACGTCTTGGACGACGATCTGGTACCGGTCGTTCCCGGATCGGGTGTCATCGGGCGCCTGGGTCGGAGTGGGCACGTGCCCCTCGGCTACCTGGGGGATCCGACGGGCACCTCTAGGGCATTCGTCGAACGCGACGGTCGGCGATGGGCGCTCCCCGGGGACCTGGCCACCGTGGAGGCCGACGGGGCGATCACCGTGCTCGGCCGTGGGTCCCTCTGTATCAATACCGGTGGGGAGAAGGTCTTCCCTGACGAAGTGGAAGCGGCGTTGAAGGACCACCCCGACGTCGCCGATGCCATCGTGGTCGGCCTCCCCGACCCCCGCTTCGGAGAACGGGTGGCTGCTCTCGTCCAGCCGCGGTCCCGGCACCACGTCGACGCCCACGGGCTCGCCCAGCACGCGCGGCAGATACTGAGCTCGTACAAGGTGCCCCGGGAGATTTTGATCGTGGAGGAGGTCCGTCGCTCACCCAGTGGCAAACCGGACTATCCATGGGCTAGGGAATTCGCCGAACACCACGGTGATCGACGACAGGGACGGAGAACATGACCGCGACGAGGATCAACGGATGGACCGCACCCGGGTTCGAGGAGGTTCGCGCCGCCTTCCAGGCCAATTTCGACGACGGGCTGGAGGCGGGCGCGGCCTTTGGTGCCTACCACCGGGGACAGAAGGTCGTCGACCTCTGGGGGGGTGTGGCCGACACGAGGACCGGTCGAGTGTGGGACGAGGATTCCCTGGTGCTGGTCTACTCGACCACCAAAGGGATCACCTCGATGTGCGCCAACCGGCTGGCGCAGAAGGGCGCCATAGACGTGGAGGCGCCAGTGGCGTTGTACTGGCCCGAGTTCGGGCAGGCCGGGAAGTCGGACGTGACGGTGGCCGACCTGTTGTCACACCGGGCCGGGCTGGCCTGGGTCGACGGAACGCTCACGTTCGAGGAGGCGCTGTCCTGGGACCCGGTGGTCGAGGCACTGGAGCGGCAGGCGCCTTCGTGGCCTCCGGGAACTGCCCACGGCTACCACGCCACGACGTTCGGGTGGCTGATCGGCGAAGTCGTGCGACGTGTTAGCGGTCGCAGTCTCGGGACCTATCTGCGCGAGGAGATCGCCGGACCGCTCGGGGCGGAGTTCTTCGTGGGACTTCCGGCGGCCGACGAGCCCCGCGTCGCCCGTCTCGTCTCGTTCCTCGAGTCACTGGCTTCGGGCCGTACCCTGCAGTCACTGGATGACCTGGTGCCAGCTCAGGCCGGCCCCAGTGCCGAAGGCGACGTTCCGGCGACAGCGTACCTGGCCCCTGATGGACCCCTCACCCGGGCCTTGGCCGCACCTGGGGGAGCGCTCTCGGACCCGGGAGCATGGGACGACCCGCGGCTCCACGCCGCAGAGATTCCGGCGGCCAACGGGATCTGTGACGCCCGGTCCCTCGCCAGTCTCTACGCGGCCTGCGTCAGTGACGTGGCCAGCCCGAGCGGTGGGACGTTCCGCATTCTCACCCCAGAGCAGCTCAACCGGGCCCTGCTCCCTCAGACTTCAGGTCCTGACGTCGTGCTCATGGGGCTGGACATCCAGTGGGGTCTCGGCTTCATGCTCAATCGGGGCATCATGGGCTCGGCCGACCTCGGTGGTACCCGCTCCTTCGGACACTTCGGAATGGGTGGCTCGGTAGGTTGGGCGGATCCCGACCTAGAGCTGGGGATGGGCTATGTAATGAACCAGATGGAGATCGGTACGACGGGGGACAAGCGCAGCTACCGGCTGATGAAGGCCTCGGTGGCCGCGGCACGCCGAGTCTCATGAGCCGACGGCCGGACTACCCCAGAACCGGAAAGCGGCGCTCACCGGCCAGTCGGTCGAGAACAGTCTGCATTGTCGAGGTCAACTCGTTGTAGCACCTATGGACGATCGCGTCGTCCTCGGCCGCTTCCGGACCGAAACGTTTGGACCAGTCGATGGGTTCGCATAGCTCCACAGTGATCTTGGCGGGAAGCGGCAGAGTGGGTATGCCCCCGGGGACGACTCCGAAGGGCGGGCCGAACACGAGAGGCATCACCTTGATCCGGAACAACCGGTCGAGGCCGAGGCGCCTCGCCACCTTCTCTCCCCGCGCCAGTACGACGAGAATCTCGTGGGCACCGACAGAGACGGCGGGGACGATGGGTACCTGCAGCCGTAGGGCGAGCCGGACGAAGCCGGCCCGCTCGCCGAAATCGATGCGGTTGCGGTCCCACCAGGGGCGGAACACTTCGTAGTCGCCGCCGGGGTAGTCGATCAGGATGCCGCCGTCCCGGAGGACTTTCTCTGCTCCGGCCGCTGTGGCGTCGAGGGCGCCGGCCCGCCTCAACATGCTCCCCACTCCGGGCAGTCCCAAGAGAAATGAGTGGAACAACGCGAAGACAGGCTCTTCCTGACCTCGCTCGCGCCACCACGCGGTCATCAGCACGGGAAGGTCTGGTGGCATCTGACCTCCCGAATGGTTTCCCACCACGAGGAACGGCCCTCGCTCGGGCAGCCGGTCGAAGCCTCTCACCTCAGAGCGGAAGTACGAGGCGAAGCGATCCAGCACGGGACGCACCGCACCGAGGAACGCGACGTCCCGGGCCGAACCGGCCGGGGCAGCTGTCGTATCGGGACTCTCGACCACTCTTCAACTATGCACCCTGGCGCGGCGGGGTGTCGTGGGGGAGGAGACCGGTCTCCCCCGGAGTCGAACCTTTGACCTCAGCCATAGAGAGGTGTCCACCACGTCACGGGACTTCGACGGTCCATGTCCCGTGGAGCCTGATCTGCTCATGAGGCCAAGCTGGCGGCACCACGCGAACTGAATTTGACTCGTCTCAGGGCTCACCTGATGGTGGGCCTGGGTCTCGAGGAGGGAGTGCCCGTTGGATCGCCGATCCAGCTATCCAGAGGAACTTCGAACCAACCCCTCGCCGAGATTGTCACCGTGCCTCGTAAAAGACCCATGGGCCGTGCGCTGCTCGAGGACCTGCCGAACCGATCAGGTGGATCGAGCCTGGCCGCGGGTGGTCGTCGGCCTTGGGATCGTCTTGGCGACGGGTCAGGTTGTCCCCTTCCGGAGGCTCTCCTTCGCGAGGCTCTCTGCTGTCAGGATGCCGGAAGTCTCATCTCGGGTATTGTGGCCGCTGGGTGTGGCGGAGGGCGAACGACCGCCTAGCGGCTGAACCACTCACCCCGGCGTTCGGGGCAGGCCTGTCACTTCCGTTGGAGGATGTGTCCAGCGTTTGACCCGGGCCGAGATCAGGTATCGAATGAGTGGGGTGGCGGGCGTGAAAGGGGACCAGGGATGAAACTCTTGAGACTCGGCGTGGCACCTCTCGTGGCCTTGGGCGTCGGGGTCGGCATCCTGGCCTCAGGGGCCGCACCGGCTGGCGCTTCTGAGCCGCCGCCAGTGGTCATACGGAACCCACGACCGCTCACTCACCTCGTATCCGGACAGACCTTCACCTTCAAGGCATCAGCCGAGGACGCTGTCCTGGCCATTTGGCAGGTATCGTCCGATGGCGGGTCAAGCTGGGGAGCCCCTGTCTCTGGGGTCGACTCCACTACGAAGAGAGGGGTTCTGAAGACGAGTTATGTCTTCGGACCCTTTACCGCCAACGAGAGCGGCTGGGAGGTGCGAGCCGGTTTCGTCAACGACCCGACCGGCGTGCCTTCGGGGATACAGACGTCTGTCACCACCTCGGGTGTAATAACGCTGAAGACGCTCAAGGGATAGCGACCGTCCGACTCGTCCCCAATGCCGCTCAATCGAATGCAACAGAGCCCCTGCTCTGGAGTTTGGCCGGTTAGGAGATCTTAATCGACAGGATCACCGTGGCCGTGTACTGCGACGAGGGGGTGGTCTTCGTCCGCCGAGTCCTCTTGTCGACGGCTTGCACGGTGAACGAGTAGGTCCCCGCAGCTGTCGCTTTGCCCGAAATCACACCGGTGCCCCTGTGGAGTGAGAGACCCGGAGGTAACGATCCCCCCGCTAGCGACCACTTGTACGGGGGGTTGCCGCCGCTCGCAAATAGACCAGCCAAATAATGAGACTTGTTGGTTCTGCTCCACGTCGATCCGCTGGGAAGCGACGATGTCGTGATCCTGAGCTCCGGGCCTTGAGGGGAGACGACGGTGAATGGGGTTTCGCCGCCAAGGAACTGGACTGAGGGTGGAGGGCCCGGGTTGAACAAGACGACCTGAATGTCGTAGAGCCCGACATACGCACTCAGGGGGATGGGACAAACGTCCTGTTCGGTACCGTCAGTCGAGGTTCCGGAAATGAGAGTACCTGTGCAGGAGAACGGATCGAAATCATCGTTCAGGTCTGTGATGACGTACCCGAACTGGGATTGAGGGGATCCACCCGAGTACTGGAGTGTGATGGTGAGGTCGGTTCCGACAACTGCGGGGTTTGGGGAGACCGTCAATGAATCAACCTGAGCCGCGGAGGCGGCTTGACGGGCGGACGCAGCGGGGAGGATGGCCGCGGCGCCACCCGCGTGGCGCTCGAGGGCGGGGGGTCCGACTTCCTTCGCGCTCGCAGTGCCGCCTCCGGCTGAGGCACCGGCTGCGGACAGGATGACCGCCACCGTGGCCGCCATGAGTAGCGAGCGACCACTACGGCGGCGTCGCCTCATCGGCTCTGCTCTCGATGTCTGCGGATAGCTGTCATTGGCGCACCTCCGTGCTGCAGACGGCTTAGCACAGTCATAAGGGGCATGCCCGGGCCGCCTGATCTCACCCACTCGAGGGGCTGGTCAGTCCTCGGTCCGGGGTGCTGCCGGGGACTCCGAGCGGCAGGTTGGCCGCCGGTCCGCTCACGGTGTCCGCAACTGAAACTGGCCACCTCAACGGCAAGGAGAAGGTGAAAGTCGACCCAAACGGTCCAGGCCACTATTCACCTGACGATCAACCTGCCGCGCCGATCTGTGGGGGCAGGGGAGGGCTAGAAGCTCCAGCGTGTTTGGCTGAACTCTCCTCCTTTGCCAAATCCAAAACCGGTCTCAGGTGCTACCCGATAGACCAGAGTCTCAGCTCGCCGGATGGCGTCCCCCAGACCGGACCACGTTCCATCTGGAGCGGCGAAATGCAATCCATACTTCGACTCGTAGGTGCTGGCGACACGTCCAAGCTCAGCAGGGTCCTGCACACTCTCGGCCGTCCCTTCGATCACGAGGTCGAGACCGTTGAGATCGTTTCGCCCGGTCGTGAGGACGCAATGCCGGTTTGCGGAGAGGTTCTTCGCTTTGCGCTCGTCTGGACCAGTACAGAAGTACAGAGCCCCTTCGAGCCAGATTGCCAAGAGAGGCGTGACATGGGGGCGCCTGTCAGGTCGAACGGTCGAAAGCCAGTACACCTCAGCGCCCGCCAGCTCACCCAGTGCTTGGGACCATTCGGTCCGGTGTCGCATTCGGACTGCTGAAGGCGCCCACCAGTTCAGTCGCTGGAACTGGTTCAGCCATATGCACTCCGTTCATTGGCCGACCACCATGCCAGCAGAAACGAGATGATCTACCGGGTGGGCGAGTCAGGCGACAGAATCGAATCAACAATGACCCGGTCCGGGCCAAGCCACCCTGCGCAAGCGGTAGAGCTCACGAAATGGCTATGGAGAGCTCTTTGGTGGCCGTGTTCTGTGTGGGCGGCTGGTGCACCACTCGGACCTTCTTGTCGACCACCCTGACAGTGAAGGTGTAAATCCCGCTATCGCTCGTGGAGGGTTTGCCCGAAATCACCCCGGTGGACCTGTGGAGGTGGAGCCCGGTGGGTAGGTTGCCCGACACGATCGACCATTTATACGGTGGGTTTCCCCCATTGGCCGTCAAGCTGGCCGTGTAGGCCGTCTTCACCGTTCCTGCAGGTAGCGATGTCGTAGTGACCTGGAAAGGCGGCTCGAAGTTGTAGACCGTGGTCTGGGCTGTCGTACCAATGGTCAGGGCATCAGTCTCGCCGGCCATCGCCGACCAACCGCTGCCCACGTTCACACCGAACCCGCCAGTGATCTTGGCGTTCGGATAGGTGGCGAGGAAATTGCCCCAGGACAGGGGGGAGCTATTGGGTGCCCCGGTCAGGTGGGTGCCCCACACCTTCCCTGACAGGATGTTCCAGGCCTGCCAGGTAGCCGGGACTAGACCGGCGGTCTGGAGGTAGGGCTCGAAGTTGAGCGTCGAGTAAGTCACACCTGCGTCGGTGCCCGTCGTGTTGCCGGGGTTGATCTCCATTTGCAGAATCGGGGCGGTGGTGGCGTTGTCCGAATATGTCGAGTAGCCGAGCGCCGTAATGTCGGAGAGCTTGGTGCCATCGTGGTCATAGTTGTAGACACTCCAGTGATCCGCGGTGCCAGTCACAGTCATCTGGAGGCTTCCCTTTCCAAGCGGAGGCGTCGCCGGACCGAATACCAAACCCACTCCTCCGAGGCCAGCGCTCTGGTTGGTCACCACGAACTGCCCCGGCGCCGGGGACCCGGTAACCAGGTCTGCCGAGGAGACGGTCACCGTAGTCGTGGATGCCGAGGCTACCGACGGGATCGCAACGCTCAATCCGAGAACGAGAGCAGCACCCACCCCTACCGAAATAATTCTCCGCATGGTTCCCCCTTCGCCCGTCCGTGTGCGGCAGCGTAACAACAAATCCGGGGCGCCGCTCAAGAGCACTGGATGAAGGGCCCGGATGGGGGCGCCCGAAATGTCGCGAGCGCGACCCTCTGTTGTCCCCGTTTCCGACTTCGGACGTCTCGAGGGGGAGGAGGTTGTGGGGCGCGCCGTGACGGACCGGCGTATCGTTAAGCCATGGTGGATCAGGCGTTCGAGATCATCTGTGAAATCGAACCCGCTACCCGGCCAGATGTGATGCACGTTCGTCACCAGATTGGTGTCCTGAGTGAAGTGGCCAGTGCGTACCTAATTCCGGACAATCACATCGGACGGGCCACAGTGTCGAGCATTGCCGTGGCCCACGAAGTGCGTTTGATGGGGGGGCGTTCCATCGCTTGCATCAATGCTCGTGACCGAAATGTTCTGGGTTTTCGGAGGGACCTTCTCACTGCGGCTGCCTACGGAGTCAACGAGTTCTTGTTCGTCTATGGAGATCGTCCTGAGACCGGCTCCCGCTCGGATGATTTGACCGTCAGGACGATGATCGAGGAGGCACGGCAGTTTTCCGATCGGACAGAACTGGGTGGGTCGCTTCGACTAGGTGTTGCAACCGGTCTGCGACCCCTCCCCACCTGGAAGCAGAGCGCCGACTTCCTTTTGGCCCAGGTCACGTACTCGATCGACGAGCTACTTCGGTGGCGCGCTTCGATCTTGTTTGACGGTCCGGTCTACGCTGGCGTGATGGTGCTCCCGAGTTCAGCGATGGCCCGCAAACTATCGGAAGACGTGCCTCAGTTGGCGGTCCCAGAATCGGTCATTGGACTACTCGATCAAGACAAGGAGTCGGGCGTCGACATCGCTTGCACTCTCATCGAACAGATCCGCGAGTCTCACGACTTTGACGGTGTTCATTTGATCCCGGTGACTCGCTACAGAGAAATGGCTGCCAGGCTGGAGGACCTGCTTGCCCAGTCCAGCGGTTAGCCAGCAGAGAACCCGCTGTGTGGGACTCCTAGGTAGGGAAAGCTTGAGAGGTACATCTCGTCGCCGTCGGCCGTGACATCAGTCGGGCTCGAAGTGAGCCCGTCGGTAATTGCCCCAGCCGCGGCATCGGGGGAGTAGCCCTTATCGACGAGTGGAAGGGTGGCACCAGCTAGGGCACGCAGCTCGATGGTGACCACGTCGTCGAACACTCGCCGACCGTTGGGATAGCCCGCGGCATCCTTGCCGACAAGCCCAAGATTGCTCATGCCAGATGTCGTGGGAGGAATCGCCATATTCAGGCGCAACATGTCCGCCTCGGTGGTCCCCATGCTGTTCTGAAAGCCGGCTACGACGCCGCTCGGAAGTCCCGTGAGAAAGATGGCCAACAGGTCGGCCCTATGGGGTGATTTTGCGTTGTAGGCAGCCAGGTTCGGAAATACGCCAGGATAGAGAGTCGGCAATAGCCGAGCTAGTTCCGGATTGGCGACGGCAGGAGCGAACTGCTTGTCATCGCTCGGTGCCTGAGCATTCCAGTAGTCCTTCTTTGACATGGGAACCACTACCTCGTTGACCAGTGGATTGCCGAGCCGGGATACTTGGACCCAGGGACCGGTTTGAACGGAGCTGCCTTCGGACGCCTGAAGAACGCGTGCCTTCTGCCGGCTGGCCGTTGTCCAGACACCAATCACCGAGGAGGAAGATGTGGCGCTGTTTGGGGTAGCACCGCCTTTGGCCAAGTCGGACTTGGGTACTTGAAGAGCAATGGAATGGACGTTCACACCCTTGGTCGAGTTCACCCCAGCGGCCATCGCCCCGAGGCCAGTGTTGGCGAGGCCGAATGTGGCATGGTCCTGCTGGAAAGGCCGCAGGATGGCCAAATCGAATATCGCGCCCAAATCGACGAAGAATCCTTCGGCCCTCTGCCCGGCAAACACCTGTCCACCATTGGGGAGAGCGTGAATGGCAGCCGCGGCTAGCGATGGGTAGTCCGGTGTGGAGAGCGGCCCTATATTGCACGGCGGGCACGCCAAATTGGTGCCCAAGATTGTGGATTCTCCGTTAGCAATTCGCTTGACGGTATAGAACTGGCGGCGATTCCAGGTCACGTCGGTGAGGCTGGTGATGGGGCCTGTGTTGTAGAGAAACGTAGTTGGGTCGGTGATCTTGCTCGTGAACCGAAACTCGTAGGCGACGTCAGGGTGCCCGTCGCCGGTATTGTCGATGTTGATCGAATAGAGCACGTCATCGCCGAATTCGTAGAAGTTCGGGCCGCCGTCCGGTGCCTCTAGCGGCACGTAGTTGGCGATCAGCGTCACCGTGTTGGGTTTGTCGGGGCTCACGAACGCGTACAGATCGGTGCTATCGGCAACCGCGTCTTTGGAGATCTCAGGCGCTTCGCGGTGAGAGGACATGGATCACCTCATCAGATAGAAGGTTCGAAGACCACCACCGTTCGGATGGCCGCCTGGATTGCACCGGGCATGAGGGATTCGGCGTCGCTCCCAATCGGGATGACATTCCGTCACAAATTCTTGGGATTGTTCAGGAAGCTGGTCGGGACGAGGAATTCTTTGGCCTGCTCCGGCGCGCCCGATCGCCCTTGCTCCCTTGGCTCAACGAAGTTTCGTCGGGGCAGGGGACCCTCTCGGTGTCACTCAGGATTTCGACCTTGTCCTGGCCTGAGAGCGAGGTCCCAACCAGCTGTAGTCGTCCTGAGTAGCGACGAGCGGGGGGATCCGCCACGGTCAGGTGTCCCCCCGAACCGGCAACTTGTTTGGATCCACCGTGGGTCCGAGAACCTCGGTGTCGAGCCGGTTGGGTTCGCTCGTAGTTGAATTCACGCTGCGTGATCCGGCGCAAGTGATTGAGACGGGAGGCTGCCGCAGGACACAGCCGCGAAGGGATGAGCCGTCAGGACTGCTGGGCCGATGGCCGGGCGTGGACGGTGTCGCGGATGAGCATCATCCGCATCGACCAGTATCCGGGTCGCGGCTCGGGTAGCGCGTGCCGGGACCAGAGGAATCCAGCCAACGTGACGGTTGCGGTACCCAGCCAGATGATCACCCCGACGGCTAGAACCCACGGCGTGGACCCCAGCGACAACACGATGAGGCCCACGATGGCGACGGCCAGCCCGATGTACCCCGCCCGCAGCGCCCACACGGCCATCCTCCAGTGTCCGTCTCCTTGCAGCTCCGGCGGCTCGTCCATGCCAGGGATTGTTCCACGGTTCTAGACGGCCGGGGCCATTGGCCCTCTGGGTCGGCCCTTGGGTGACCGATCGATGGCGGACCATCCCGGATGGCGGACAGCATGGAAGGGGCCCGTCATGCCGCAGCAGATCACCCAGCCGGCAGCGAGTGGGCTGGTGGCGATCCGTCGAGAATCATCTTGTGACCAAGCGGACGGCTCGGTACTGGCTACCTTCGAGGTGGCCGGAAAGGTCGTTCATGGGTAACGCAACACCCGCGAACGAACCTGCTCCATTGTAGTCGGTTCTGAGCCCAGACCCCCCTGGGGTGAGGGCGCCTCCGGTTCTCGGGCGGACAGAAGGTCGGGCGTCCCGGCCAAGGATGCAAGCGATTGCCGAGACGCCCACCATCCAGGCTACTTCCCTGGTCCCAGATCCCAATCGTGGCGCTGGGCAGCCAGTTTTCAACCTGCCAACATCACCCAGCCTCGTCCCAGCGTCCCACTTCATTGACTGGCCGAAGTGACCAGTGGGCCTGGAGCTGGGATGGCCAAGTGTTGGTCACGGCGTGACCCTCACTCCCAGGGACTGATGGGTGAGATTCGGCGTTCGGGGCTACCCAGTGCTTCGGAACGAGTAGGCGGGAACAGACCGCCGACCGATACCTGGGATACCAAGGCCAATTCGGCGCCACCGGGGGCACCTCCCACTACCCGGTGATCCCTCTCCACCAGCCCTCTTTCGTTGACTAGCGATTCAGCCGGGCTGCCGTCCAACTCGCAAGACAGCTGCGGAGGGCAACAGCTCTACGGAAACCGGCCCGAAAGAGGAACCCACCCGCACTTCGGAGCCACGCCGCGCCATCACGATGTTGACCGATAGCGGAGTCAGAATGGCAGTTGGTGGGCACTGTCCATCGCCTGTGTATCAACGGTGGACCCACTCCGGCCTGAGGTCTACCATTGCCATGGGAGCCGGAGCGCTCCAGGAAGTCCTTGGTTCCACCAGTGTCGGAACAGGAGGCCACTATGCCGTCATTCCGCAGGCCCGGATGGATCGGTCTTTGTCTGTTACTCGGAGCTGCGCCAGTATTTGCGCTCGTGGCGTTGGCCCCGGCCGATTCTGCAGCAGCCCGAGTGCCGGCCCGCTGCAGCGCCCCACCACATGTCGGTGCGGACTACGCGAGTTGTAATCTTACTGGCGCCAACTTCAGCGGCGCCGACCTGATGGATTCGAACTTCAAGAAGGCGACGCTCACGTCTGCCAACCTTGCCGGTGCCGACCTTTCCGGTGCCACGCTGACCGCCGTCGTGTCCGGAGGTATCACCGGATCCCCGGCCTCACTGCCATCGGGTTGGGTCGTCGTGGACGGCTACCTGGTCGGCCCCCAGGCCAATCTGACCGGCGCCAATCTGACCGGCGCCAACCTCACCGGCGCTGACCTCGAAAAAGCGGTCTTGACGTCCGCCAGCCTCGCCGGTGCCGACCTTTCCGGTGCCACGCTGACCGATGTCGTCTCCGGAGGTATCACCGGATCCCCGGCCTCATTGCCATCGGGTTGGGTCGTGGTGGACGGCTATCTGGTCGGCCCCCAGGCCAATCTGACCGACGCCAATCTGACCGGCGCCAACCTCACCGGTGCTGACCTCTACAGAGCCAACCTCACCAGCGCCAACCTCAGCGGCGCCAACCTGACGGATGCCACTGTCAAAGGCTCCAAACTGCAAGGCACGGTCCTCGCCGGCGCCACGCTCACCGGCATCGTCTCGGGCGGGTCTATCACAGGAACCCCCGCTTCCCTGCCGTCGGAGTGGGCGCTGGTGGGGGCACACGTCCGCTATCTGGTGGGTCCGACGGCCAACCTCACCAGCGCCGATCTCTATGGCGCCAATCTTGCGGGCACCGACATGGCCGATGCCAACCTGTCCAGTGCCAACCTGACCTTTGCCAACCTGACCGACGCCAACCTGTCCGGTGCCAACCTGAGCAGTGTCATCTGGTCAGAGACCATCTGCCCGGATGGGACGAACAGCGACAACGACGGGGATACCTGCATCAACAACCTCGGCTGACTGGGGGGGTTCCGGCAGTCATGGCAACGAGCTCGGCGCCCTTCTTCGATGGTTTCATCTATCCCAGGAGCCTTGCGAGGCCTGTCGTTGAGGAGGGCGTTTCGGGCCAGATCCTTCGCACTATGGCCGGAGAGATCGGTGCCCTTGGGGAGAAATTGGCGGAGCGTAATGCCTTGAGCTCGCCTGATTTCACTGCCTGTCTAAAGTGACAACTTCATCTTCGGCGTCGATCACGCTGCTCGACGCGTCGCCGTCCACCAAGAGGTCGGCACGCCCTCGCGTGGCGTCCTTCAAGAAAAAGGCTCGTTCCTCCTGCATCCAAGTCAGCCAGAGATGTCGAGCCTGCGCGCCGTCACGCACCAGGCCGCGTGCCAGCCGCGTTTCGTCGGGAGCCTCGACCCAGATCCGGTAAGCGAGGAGGTCGGCGACCGCTTTACGTGTGGACGTGACGCCGTCGAAGATTACGAATGGCGTCCACGGCAAGCTCTTCCAGCGGCCGAGCGACCTGCCGTAGGGATCATTCTCAAAATCTCGTATTTGGTAGTGGGCGTCCTCGCCCCGAAGCAGCGGTTGGAGAACTTGATCATCGAACCGTGGCCACCACCCCGCGAAGTCACTCCACGAAACGAAGTCGTCGATCTCGACCACCGATGCCGCGGTTCGCTCGGCGAGCCGACGCGTGAGGGTGCTCTTCCCCGAGCCAGCCGGGCCGTCAACGCCCACGATCCGTATGCCTCCGACCGGTCGAGCGGAGCATGCCGTGATGACCTCGTCAAGCGAGACTCGGCTCATGATGCAATCTTGGCTTACCGGAGCGAGCCCCGCATCGGCGAACGACCTCTTTGGCGAAGAAGGCCACGGATTCATGCCACAGCGGAATAGGGGAGTTGTCGGGTGACCATGTAGTTCGGTCAAGAGAGCCGCGATCGACGTTCATCCTCGGGTGCGGTAACTCGGAGTCATGCACCTAGTCTGGACCACGTCGATCCAGACAGGGACCTCATCAGGCCAATCCCGCACTCCCGCAAGTGACATTCGGCCACGGTCGACGACCGGGAGTTATGGGACAGGCTTGACAGGTCCGCCAACCACCACTCAACCCGACTCGAGGCCCTCCTAGGAGAAGCCGTGATTTAGGCCCCTGCGCAAGTCCCAACCGGATCATCAAGGGCGAGGTCGTCGGCCGAGTCGTGTTGGGATTGCAGGGAAACAAAGGGTAGGACGAGGTAAGTGAATCCAAGAATGATCCCGGATGCAACCGACAGGATGACGAGTCACCGGTTGAAATCCGGCGAAATCATGCTCTGCGGTTCAGGCGGAATAACCGCAGAGTGCCGATCTTCACGCCGCGCCCGCGGGTATCAGCCTCCGACCCGTCACCGACCATACCTTCGGCGAGCCCGACGTTCGAACGAGTCGCTGTGGACGTTGTCGCGAGTGGCTCGAAAGAGGGAACGTGCACGAGACCCAAACTGGGCCCTGAGCGGCAGATCCGCTTTCGGGAATACTGTTTGGGCATGACCTCGCCCAACATCCTGCTCATCATGACCGACGAAGAGCGGTATCCACCGCCCTACGAGACCCATGCCGTAGACACCTTTCGAAAGGGCCAGCTCACCGCTCGAGAATCGATCAGATCCCGTGGTCTGGAGTTCCACCGCCACTATGCCGGATCGACAGCCTGCACGCCCAGCCGGGCAACCCTATTTACAGGACAGTATCCCTCGCTGCATGGAGTCAACTCCACGGACGGCACGGCCAAGCAGAACTCTGATCCGGGGATGCACTGGCTGGACCCGGATTCCGTGCCCACGTTGGGTGACTGGTTCCGGGCGGGTGGGTACCGTACCCACTACCGGGGGAAGTGGCACATCTCCTTCGCCGATCTGATGATTCCGGGCACCCACGAGGGGCTGAAGGCGTCAGACGACGAGGGTAAGCCGATAAGCAATGCAGTAACGGCCTACAAGAAGGCCGACCGGCTCGACCCGTTCGGGTTCTCTGGGTGGATCGGCCGTGAACCTCATGGTGCAGCCAAATCCGACTGCGGAACGGTTCGCGACGGTGTGTTCGCCGATCAGGTGGTGGAACTGTTCCACGAACTCGCCGCTGTCCGACACGAGGGGCCATGGCTGACCGTAGCTTCTTTTGTCAACCCCCACGACATCGCTTTCTCAGGGTTCGGCTGGGAGCAGATGCTGAAATTCGGACCACCCGACGACACGGTCCCCGAAATCCCCGAACCGCCGTCCCAGTCCGACTCGTTCACCGGTCGGCCCGCCTGCCAGGAGGCGTTCAAGGCCATCTGGCCTCAAATGATCTTTGAGACGGCCACCGACCTCGGATACCGACGTCTGTACTACTACCTTCTGAAGCTGGTCGATCAGGCCATCGGGAGGATTCTGGCGGCATTGGAGGACTCTGGTATGGCCGACGACACCATCGTCGTGTTCACCTCGGACCACGGGGATCTGCTCGGCGCCCACGGAGGTCTGATCCAGAAATGGTGCAACGCCTTCGATGAGGCCACCCGGGTGCCCCTGCTAATGGCCGGTCCTGGGATCGTGCCAGGAGGCAGCGGAGTGAACGTCCCCACCAGCCACGTCGACCTGATCCCCACCTTGCTCGGCCTGGCTGGTATTGATGTCGAGCAGGCCACCGCAGGTGTCGCTGCTCACCACGATGAGGCCCACCCCCTGCCCGGTCGTGATCTGAGCGGGATGGTGCTCGACCAGTCCGCCGCTCCGTCCGAGTCCACGATCTACTTCATGACGGAGGACGATGTCACCAGAGGCGTAACCCAGGTGAACATCCTCAACGGCAAGCCCTTCGAGCCGGTAGCCCCGCCGATCAACATCGAGTCCGTGATTACGTCATTGCCGACGGGTGAAGGTGGTGCACAGGAGTTGTGGAAGCTGAACCACTACTACGAGCGTTTGGACGACTGGTACGCAGCGCAGGGCGTTGCGCCCAATCCGTTCCTTCCTCCCGCCGCCGAACCCGAGTGGGAGTTGCACAACCTGACCGCTGACCCCGACGAGCGCCACAACCAGGCCACCGATAGCCCTTCGACCGTGTCGATGATGAGATCAGTCCTCGAAACAGAGCGAGACGCCAAGCGGCTGATCCCGGCGCTGCGCAACGCCACCCCGTAGTCCCCTCGCGCCCCGAAATACCGAACCGCCCGCAGTCAGATTCCACGCGCCCGCAGGGGCTTTTGGAGGGCAGGGGTATCTTTCACGCGCCCGGTGAGTGCCATCCAGTGGACTCTCGCCGCCGATGTTGAACACCTCGGATCGGTGGAGCGGCCCGTCGACCAGGGCGGCGGCCACCATGAGGAGGTCCTGGGACCCTGGGCGATCGATGCTTTGACCCGAACCGAGGTGTCGGACAGACCGATTGGCGCGGGAAGGGGAGAGGGCACCTGGAGCGGCCGGATACGCCGCTGACGCGGCATCATCGTGAGACAGTACTTACTGATTGGGCCATGGTTGTCCACGACCCCGAGCTGAATGAATAGGCCGAGCTTGTCGGCTCCGATCCATTCCCTGACCACCTTGTCGCCCTCGAAGTGCATGATGGTGACCACCCATTCCTCTACGGCCCGTCCCGTAGGGGACCGGCCCAGGTAGCCTCCCGTATCTGTGCCGCGAAATGTGAGCCTGAGGATGACCGTGTCGCCAGCCACGATCAGCTCCTCGATTTCGAGGTGGAGATCAGGAAAAGCAGTGTGGTAGCGGCGGATCGGCCCGACTCTGGCCGAGGGACCTGTCCCAAACGTATTGGTGTACTTCTCGCCGTAGAGCTCAGCGGCAAATTCGTAGTCTCGGCCATTCCACACCTTGTCAACGAATCTGCGCACTTGAAGCTCGCGGTCGACACTCTCCATCCGCTCACTCCGTTCTCTGGCCGTGGATCCGGAGGATTGCTGGACTCGTCCAGCCATCTGGCCTGCTTGTCGTGAGCTGAGCGCCCGGCGCTGCCCAACGTCGGCCGACACGCTAGTGCCGGAGAACCGTCCCCGTGGTTTCGTTGAGGGACGATTGATCGCCGCCACCGAGCCTGGTGGTCAGGGCTACCCACGGTCATTCCCCTTGTGGTGTCTCAGATTTGGTGACGGGTCGAAATCACCTGATCAGCTCTGGTTTCTCATTGCGATGGAAACAGCGAGAAGATCCCTGTACGGTGCTACGCACCAGGCTCGATGCCAGCAGGTGGGCTCGGCTCGGCGCATGGCACAGACACCTGCGCAGCTCAAGGGAGGCATCACATGAATCGGCGGACTTCGGTACGGCGGGCCGGTGGCTCGGTCATCGGAATTCTGGCACTGCTCAGTGCTGTGACCATCGGGATGATCGGTATCTCGAGCTCGACAGCTGGGGCAAGGACTGCCAGGGTCAAAATCCCCAACTACGTGAACAAGCTCAGCTCCAACACCAACGGCTGGTGCACCTACGCACAGGGTTGCAACGGCCAGGGCGGGAACTACTCGGACTACGGCACGATTGACATCGTCAAAGCCTCGTACTCCAATTACGGCGGATATGGTGCCAGTACACCGGCTCCGACGGGCCAGCGAAAGTACGCCCGCATCACCGGTGCTGGCCTCGACCAGGACACCATCGGTGGGTGTCCGACCCCTGGGTATGACGCCAGCTTGAACACCCCTTACTGTCAGGGACCATATGTTTGCTACGGAGGGTCCTGCTCGGAGGCCGTCTTCCCGACGGACGGGTTCACCTCGTCGATCATGGTCTACATCGACCCGGTCTGGGCCGCTGCCCATCCAGGCCAGGAAGTGGACTGGGACGTCGGCTTGAACAACACGTCTGGAGGGTATCTGAATGACAACGGTTTCACCATGTGCACCACGGCGTCCGGTGGTGGCGGCTTCTACGTCAACCTCAACCAGTTCAGCAGCTGCAACCCCAGTGCTGAGGAACTGACGACGGCAGGTTGGTACACCCTCAAGCAGAACTTCCAGTCGGTGGCGGGTCAGATCGTCGTGACCTACTCAGTGACGCCTCCGACCGGACCGGCGTGGTCCAGCGTTGTCAACACCGGCGAGCCCACGTCTGGCACGGGTGGACCGAGCTACGGTTGGTTTGCGGACGAGGATGTACTCGGTCTGCCGATTGCTCAGATTTCCCTGAAGAACAACTGAGATTGCCGTCCAACGGGGGCCTGACGTCCGTTGGAGATGCAGACTTGCGACCCGCCCTCGATTTGGACCGCTCCGGTTCGACTCGAGGGCGGGTCCGACCTCGACCAGCCCTCTGCTGATCACCTGATGCCGCGCCAGCACGGTTCGTAAGCACAGCCGGCGCCAGCCCCCTTGCCGACGTGCCTGGTTCATGGGCAGGGCCCTTCGATCTCTCAGGCGCTTTGGTCTACTGCTGGGGCCTCAGTTCGATACCGGGTTGAGCGGAGGCTCTGGTGGCGGTGTACCCCTCCCCATGGCCGACCACAGGTTGGAACACAGGCAACTGCGAAGGTGAGATCCTCGAGCAGACCGAACCCCTGGTCGCCTACGGTTGGGGCGTGCAGGCGGCGGTAAGGCACCCGTGACGACGACAGAGACAGTGGTCATCCTCTTCACGGACGTCGTGGGCTCCACCGCACTGTCCCAGAGCCTTTCCCCGACCGCTGGAGACGAGGTCCGCCGGGGACACTTCTCGATCCTCCGCCAGGCCATTACCGAGACCGGTGGTACCGAGGTCAAGAATCTCGGTGACGGGCTGATGGTGGTCTTCTCCTCGGCATCAGCCGCCCTGACCTGCGGCGTGGCCATGCAACAGGCCGTGGATCAGGACAATCGCATGCGGGTGTACTCGGTGGGACTCCGGGTGGGACTCAGCGGGGGCGAAGTCACCCGCGAGGACGACGACTACTTCGGCGACCCGGTAGTCGAAGCGGTCCGACTGTGTGCGATGTGCGAGAGCGGGCAGGTGCTGGCTGCCGACGTGGTCCGGGCCATGGCCGGACGACGCAGCCGCCATGAGTGCCGATCCCTCGGTGCGCTGGAATTGAAGGGCCTCGCCGAACCCGTCGAGACGGTAGCAGTTCTCTGGGAGCCCCTCGGAGGAGGTAAGTCCGAGGCTGGGATGCCCCTTCCTGGCCGCTTGGCTGCGCGCCCTGCCATGGGCATGATCGGCCGGGGGACCGAGATGGCAGCGATCAAGGACGCTGCCAAGCGGGTGTCTGGGGCCGAAGGACGGGAGATCCTATTCGTCTCCGGTGAGGCCGGCCTGGGCAAGACCACCCTGGTGGGTGAGGCGGCGCGGGCCGCATCGAACGACGGAGCCGTCGTCCTGTTCGGCCACTGTGAGGAGGACCTCGCCACTCCGTACCAACTCTTCGCTGAGGCGATTGGTCACCTCATCACCCACGCCCCTGACGAAGAACTGCGCGGCCACATCGAAGCCCACGGGTCCCAACTGGCTCGGCTTGTCCCAGCCCTGGCCAGCCGCATCCCGGGCCTTCCACCGTCAAAGGCAGCCGACTCCGATACCGAGCGGTTCCTGCTCTTCGCCGCCGTTGTGGGGCTGTTGACCACGGTCTCGGACCATCGGCCGGTCGTCCTGGTGCTCGACGACCTCCAGTGGGCCGACAAAGACAGCCTTCAGCTTCTTTGTCATCTTGCCTCGGCCGATCAGTCGATGCGGGTGCTGATCCTCGGGACCTACCGGGACAGCGAGTTGTCGCAGACGCACCCACTTACCGATGCCCTCGCCACTCTCCATCGGCAGAGCGGGGTCTCCTCTATCGGACTTGCTGGACTCGATGACAGTGGGGTGGTGTCCTTCCTGGAGGCGGCCGCAGGTCAGACTCTGGACGACGCTGCGGTGCGTCTGGCCCATGCCATTTACCGGGAAACTGACGGTAACCCGTTCTTCGTGAGCGAGGTGCTTCGGCATCTCGTCGAGACCGGCGCTATCTACCAGGACCCGACGGGTCACTGGGTGGCTGATGACGTGCCGGAGCAATTGGCGCTACCCGACAGCGTGCGCATCGTGATCGGCGCCAGGGTGGGACGATTGGGAATGGAAGCTGGACGTGTGCTGTCTGTGGCGTCGGTCATCGGCCGGGACTTCGACTTCGACCTTCTCGCCCGAGCCACCGATGTCCGTGAAGACGACCTGCTCGACATCCTTGAAGCCGCCGCTTCCGTCGCACTGGTGCGGGAGCTGCCGGGTAGTCCCGGTCGTTACAACTTCTGCCACGCCCTCATTCAGCACACGATTTGTGAGGATATGGGCCCCACCCGCCAGGCCCGGGCACATCGACAGGTGGCCGAGGCCCTGGAAGAACTGTGTGGGGACCACCCAGGGGTGCGGGTGGGCGAACTGGCTCGGCACTGGATCGCCGCTACTGAGCCCATCGACCTGACCAAGGCCATCGAGTATTCCCGGCAGGCGGGAGACGCCGCGTTGGCCGCCCTCGCCCCGGCCGACGCCCTCCGCCACTACGCGCAAGCCCTCGGCTTCTACCCCCGGGACAGCAGATCCGATCCGGTCCTGGGGCTCGACTTGGCCATCGGGCTCGGCACAGCCCAGCGCCAGACGGGAGATCCGGCCTTCCGGGAGACCCTTCTTGATGCGGCTCGCCGAGCGGCAGCCCTCGGTAACACCAGACGACTGGTGGCGGCTGCGTTGGCCAACGACCGGGGCTGGTACAGCTCGGTAGGTGTCATCGACGCTCAGAAGGTGGCGGTCCTGGAGATGGCGCTCGACCGCCTACCTGGTCACGAGCCCGACCGGGCCCTATTGCTGGCGAATCTCTGTACTGAGCTCACCTACGGGAGCCCGCTGGATCGTCGACAGGAACTGGCGAGGGAGGCTCTGGCCATCGCCGAGTCTTCCGGGAATGATGTCGTAGCGGTTCGGGTGCTCAATCACGTCTGCTATCCGCTCTACGTGCCGCAGCTGCTCGATCAGCTGATGACCCGTACGGCTGACGCCATGCGACGCGCAGAAGTGGTCGGAGACTCGATTCTCCGGTTCTGGGCGGCCTACTGGCGCGCATCCGTCGCTCCACTGGCTGGGGACATCGACGAAGTCGATCGTTGTTCTGCGGTCATGAAGTCGGTTGTCGAGAAGTTGGACCAGCCCATGTTGCACTGGTCGTACCTGATGCACAGAACGCATCGCGCCTTGATAGCAGGAGATACCGATGACGCTGAGCGGCTAGCGACCGAATGTCTCGGGGTCGGCACCACCAGCGGTCAACCCGACGCCAGCACCATCTTCGCCGTACAGCTGCTGGGCGTGAACGGGCAGCGTGGAACTACTGGCGATCTCATTCCGGTCATCGAGGAAATCCGCCACGACATGCAGGATATTTCTAAGGCGGCGGTTGAAAGTGCCTTGGCCATCGCCTATGTGGAAGGGGGGCGCCTTGACGACGCCCGCCAAGTACTCATCAAGTTTGCCGACGGGGGCTTCGAGCTGCCATCCGACTCTGTGTGGCTCCTATCGATGGCCACTTACGCCGACGTAGCCATTGAATGCAGAGACAAGGAGAGGGCTGGGCCATTGTTCGATCTCCTTGCTCCGTGGGCAGATCAGTTGTCCACCAACGGAGGAGGTTCGACTAACGGCCCCGTGAGCCACTTTCTCGGCGGACTCGCCACGGTGCTCGGCCGATACGAGGAGGCTGATTCGTACTTCGCTCGCGCTGCGGCCTTCAACAGTCGTGCCCAGGCCAAGTTCTTCGCCGCCCAGACCGACCTCCTATGGGGCAGGATGCTCGCTGAACGAGGTGCTCCTTCCGACACCGAAACTCCGCGCCATTTGCTCACGAGGGCGAACACCGCCGCGAGGGTCCACGGCTACGGGGGAGTGGAGCGGCGGTCCGCCGTAGCCCTTCGAGGTCTTCGCTGAGGGGTCGAAGCACGGAGCTGGCAACTCGCGGGCCGATGTTGGGCCAGAAGGAACCGAACGCGTCTTGGCTCAGGGATTCCGTCGTGAGGTCGCCCGTTCTGCTACTCCCGTGTCCTCGGCCGCATGGATCGTGTGGTCGGGAGGGGGGTCGCTCTTCAATGGCACCTGGGGGGTTGGGGATTGACGACGGGAAGCCACTCGTCAGGGACACCTAAACCAAGGCAAGGCGCACGTCGTCGGGGTTGCTACTTGGCGTCTGTATTGACGACCAGCACACTGCAGGGGCAGTGGTGGACCACTTTGGTAGGCACACTTCCGAGCATGAATCGCTTGACCCCGCTGGTGCCCTTGTTCCCCACCACGACAACATCCGCGTCGAGAGACTCGGCGGCCTCAATCAGTGCATCCGCTGGGTCTGAGGTGCCCGGATTGTGCACTTCGGCAGACACTCCGTACCGGTCGGCCTCGGCAAGCAAGGCGTTCTTGAACCCTTCGACACCCTCGCGGGCCTTGTGGATGGTGAGCTGACCGGCCTTGGATTCGGTGTAGCCCACCTCGACTGCCGGGTGAACGGCGTGAACGACGTGGAGCTTGGCCCCGGAGTCCTTAGCCAGGCCGAGAGCCTCCGTTACGGCGACGGCGGCTCGCTCCGAACCGTCGGTCCCAACGACAATCACTTTGTACGACATACGCACCAACTTCCGCTAGTCGGATTCTCCGTGATGACGATATCGGTCGCTGCCACCTGCTGCAACGGAGTCCGGATCACGCGTGTGACACCTCGGCCCCGAGGCGGTTCCTCACTTCGCCGCTTGCCGGCCGGTGACAGTGGGCGGGCCGGCAAGCAGGGGTCAGTCGGTGGCCGGCCCGCCCCCGGGCATGGTGGGGAGGGGGGCCGTGTGGGCAGCCGAGCGGCTCGACATAATGGACCGATGCCCCCACCTGCGGGTCTGAACCGAAGCCTCGCTGCGGCGAGTGCTCAACGAACGGCAGCGATTGTCGACGCCCTGCATGTCCAGAGCAGCCAGGAACTCTTGGCACCCTCCGAGCTTCCTGGCTGGACCCGGCTCACGATCGCTTGCCACCTCCGATATGGGGCCGAAGCACTGCTGCGCATGACATTGGCTGGTGTCTCGGGAGGGGGGACGGCCTATTACCCAGACGGTCGTGCATCACAGCGCCCAGGGACCCTTGAACCAGGCCCCGGCGAGGACCCCCGGGAGGTAGTGGAGTCACTCCGTACGCTGAGCGTTGAGCTGGACCACCTATGGGGCAACCTCCTCGATAGTGCGTGGGAACGAGAGGTAGTGGAACCTCCAGACAACCCTGACCTTGGCCCCCTTCTGGTCTCCGGACTTCCGCTCCTCAGGCTCACGGAGGTCGAGGTCCACGGCACCGACCTCGGCCTTGGATTGGATGATTGGAGCGAACTATTTGTGAAAGCGGCGCTGTCAGCTCGGCTAAGTCGACTGGGTGTTCGGCGAACCAACCACTCTGATTTCGACCATTCGCTTAAAGGCAGTTGGCTCCTCATCGCGACCGACGGTCCCACGTTTTCGGTCTCCGTGAGCGGAGATGATGTTGAATCACGCCCGGCCGATCCCACCTCACCGGCGACTTCGGTCATCGAAGCCACCAGTCGAGATCTCCTGGCGCTCTTGCTTGGAAGGCCGTTCAACGAGAGGCCCCAAATCCGAGGCGATGTGGAGTTCGGCGAGGCTTTCCCTGCTGCCTTCCCAGCTCCGTAGGCGATGACAAACTTGAAGCCTGTTCGCCACGGCCCGTGCGTGAGTGCGGCCGGAGCACCCCGTGGGGGAGCTAGCCCTCAGGTCCTCTCGGGCGAACGGGCGCAGTTCCTGGCTTAGATCGAGACCCTAACGGCAGCCGTGCCACGTGAGGCCACCCCGAATGACCCCAGGAGGACTAGGGGTGGGGTGTACGGAAAGGGCCGGCGTCCAACCGACCTGGAGCAGGGGAAGGCCAAGAGCAATGGGATCAGGCTTCATCGCGATGCTGGCCCCTGAACGGAACTACGTCCAGGTCGATGGCCGGATCGTCTTCGGGTGAAACATGTTCTCCGAGATCTCGGCCGAACGCCGTGGTGGCCTCCTGCTCGTAAAGCGCCCGCAGATTCGCTTCGTGAGCGGTCCACAGACCAGCCGCACTCATGTACTCGACTAGTCCGTACAACGCGTCGCTCGCGTCCATCACGTCGTCTTCCAAGAAGCTGAGCGCATGATCGAGATGAGTGGGCGCGTATGAATGATCCTCACCGGTCCACGGGCTGGCAAAGGGCCGGAGCATTGTGACGAGCGCGTCGGCTTCGTCGCGGGTCAGTTCAAGGTTGCGGCCGGTCATGAACTCCATCGCCCCCCGCACGACCACCTCTTCAGCAACCCGTGATCCATCCGACCTGTCCATCACTCCAGATATCGGCGGTCGTGTTCGGGTTCTGAAGGCCCGGCATTCAATCGTAATGGGATCGCAAAGGATCCCCCAGTGACGAGGCGGACCTTCAGCGCTTTAGCGTGGGACTCCCGAGGTCCACACCGACCTGATTCCACCGTCACGGGTCAACTCTCGCATGGGTGCCTCTTCGCCTCCCACCGGTTTGACGGACATCCACGATCAGTGCAACGCCCCGGAATGGTATGTCCAAAATTGGGACCATGGAGAGGAAGAGGCCCTGCTCCATGGGTGTTGCCCCGGAGTTCAACGCTGGAATTGGTCGAGCTGCCGATGTGGTGACCGCAGCATCGGACCGGTGTCCAGGGACTTCGATCCGACCGGGACCAAGGTGAGGTACTCGTGAGCCCCAAAGCACAGGTGAGTTCAGGGAAGCTCCATCTCGTCCCTGTTTAGTCGGTACTCCAATGCACCTGCTTCCACAGACCTCGAGCGTTGGGCGCCTGACCTTCTCAAAGTTACGGTCAGCCGCAGTCGATGGCGCCTAGCTGGACCCGGCGTTCGGTGTCACGCCAACTCCCGGCGAGCCCGGTGCGATGACGATGTACTGGTGAGCGCCAAGGAAGGCGTCGCCCACTCAATCGCGAACGAGTTTCAGCGCCAGCCTGGGAACGATGAAGGAGGCCAGAAAGATCGGCAAGAACCTCTTTCCGGTGCATCGGAAGGCGATGATCTCGCCCTCGGTGGCGTTGAAGATGTCGGCACTGCTCGACTTTCGACCGCTGCGGACCTGCAGGGTATGACGTCCAGGCTCGAGTGGTATCTCGACCGTGTCGTTCATTTCGACCGACCCGACCCGATCACCGTCGACCACGACATCGTACGTGCCACGGCGCACCTCCGCTCCGATTGCCTTATGCGTCAACTTCAGCGTTGCCGACATCTGTCGATCTCCTCTTGTTTCCCAACGGCGGTGGTCGCGGTTGTCAGGGTGCCCAGCGACGAACGCAGCGTACCGGCGACCGTCCTCCACGCCGACCGGTCACGAGCTTCTCGCCATCGAACATTGCGGTCCGGTCACAGGGTGCCGCCTGGACCGACGCAACGCGGTCGCCCGTAGCTCACATGTGCTTGGTCGGGAGCAGTGCAGGGTGACGGTCCGGGCACTGGAGCCGGATCGTCACCGGACTGACGATCCTGGGCTCTCTGAGCACCGCAAACTTCGCCGTTCAACCCAGATTCAGCCCAACAAAGTCGGGCCAGCGTGTCGCAATGCGAGGCGAACCTCGAGAGGCGAGTGGAGGGCTCGGCGATACGAGGCTGGAACAACGAACCGAACTGCTTGCAGGACCGTGGCAAACATGCCGATCGGGGGCAGGGATAAGCCCCTCTGACCTGGTGTTAGGGGGCGCGGCCAGTTGCCGCCACGATGCGGACGAGGAGTGCGGCGTCAGGCCGAATCTCGACCGGAGGGCCCCATAGGTCCGGCAACGGGGCATTGGGGACCAAGGCCGCCACCTGCTCAAAGCACGCTTCAAGAGTGTGAGCTGGAAGGTCGAACGGTTGACCCGTAGCAGTGGCGAGGTCCCAGCCGTGCACGACCAACTCGGTCAGGGCGCCACCTACGAAGGTGTGAAATCTGGATCGGGTTCGAGGTACTGGTGGACGAGTGCCTCCATCCCGGTAGCGTACGGAGACCATTCCTGGCCCTCCCCGTTCGGACCCGTCTCACGGACCACCATCTCAATTTCACCGCTCGACAGTTGACGAAGTGCACACCCTTCGGCGTAGGCAATGGCAGCCGTGCTGAAGTGGTCCATCGACCAGGGGTGACGGATCCGAAATCCCAGCAGATCGATGAGACCTAAGAAGTTCTTGCTCCAGAATTTGGTGACTGCGAGGTACTCGTCTGCAACGGCGGCCCTGATCCGGGTCTGCAATTCCGGCGCCGACGTGGACGTTGCCATGGCAATGACACCGATCCACAATTGCCAGTTGGCGGATTCGTTGATGGCCGTGCTGCTTGCGTTGCCTTCCACCCGACACACCTCGCGCAGAGCCCGACTGCGGGACTCGGGCGCAGTCATATCGAAGTCTTTCAGCATCGCTGCCACTCGCTGGCCACTTCCCTCGGCCCGCCGCTCCTCGTCCCGAGCGATGGCCACAAGCACATCAGCCTGGAAGTCCGCCTGGTTCTCCCAAATGCGTCCGATGACAGAGGCATTGGTCACACGCCGACCGGTCATGGACTGAACACGTTCGAACACCTGCTTGAATGTCAGGTTGCTGGGGGCAGTTTCGATTCCTTCTTGCTGGACAACCTCCCGCCCCGCTTGTAAGAGGAGGTCGTGTAGCTCCCCTCGTCGCTGTCGCTTTCTCCCGTTCTGGCCATCCGAAGGACGTGCGGTCCCATCGCCCCTGGCTACTCCGTCCGCCAACTTCATGTTCCAATCCTGTGCTTCACCCCGTTGAATGTCCACTCGACGCACAGTCCAGGCTGGCGGACATCGCTGAAAGTCCGGGTCCGTGGAGGAAGTTTCCGTCGACCTGCACCAAGCGTGGGCCCCCTTCAGGCATCCGTTGAGGTGCAAACCTGCCCGGCGCCGACTGGTCCGCCCGAGATGCGTCGGTCCTGTTTTGCGGGTCTTCCACCAGCCACCTGCATCGTGCTGAATCGACCAACAGAATGCAACTGAAAGTTGCAACAGACGCAAGCCGGTACAACTGCATCATGCTCACCCACCCCGGGTGAATCCAGGTGAAGCCTTCTTGAATGTCTCGGTCAGGCGGGCACATCGAGAACATCCCTACGCCGACAGGCCCACGATGTCGCCCGAGGGCTCCAGAGAAATGGCGTCGGTTGGGAGGGTGCTTCTAGCGATTTCGGGCGACAGCGAGCAGGTGAGGTGATGCCCCAAGGATTGAGGGTTCCGTCTCAACCCTGCGAATGGCGCGAAGCAGTACCTCTTGGCGTTCGCCGTCTTGCAGCCAGAAGTGGACATCTGCGAATAGTCCGGGCCCTTCGACGGCAACGATGGACGCCTTCGACCATCCTGCGTCTGTGATCTCCTGGGCGAATTCATCGGGTCGGTGAAGATAGGCGGTCGTGAACCATCCACTTCGGCGGGTGGGATTGCGATGCTGTCCCAAGGCCAGGTCGCTTTCAACGATCTTCTCGAAGGCTGGATCGCTGAGATAGTGGAGGGCCAAGCCGTCATAGGTAGAGGCGAAGCGTGAAATGCAGGCGGCGACCAGTAGTCCGTCGGATCTGGTAACCCGCCGGGCTTCTCTGAGTGCGCGGGCCCGATCACTCTCTTCAGTGAGGTGATAGAGCGGACCCAGCAGCAGTGCTGCGTCTGCGACATCGTCCTCGAGGTCGAGGTGCCGGGCGTCACCGATGGAAGCGTTGACCACTCCGGCGTCCCGTGCTTGCTGGACGTGGAGTTCGACCGGATCAATCAAGGTCACGTTGAATCCCTGTGCCTGGAGTGGCAAGGCATGAATTCCGGCCCCACCCCCGATGTCCAACACCGAGGCGGGCGGCGGTGGCAGGTGCCGATCCAGCAGCTCCTGGGTGCGAAGAAACTCCAGTCGGCCAAGGGATCCAAGTCTGGTCTGCTCTCGGCCTTCGTTGTAGTACGCGAGGATCTCGGGTTCCATCACTTCTACCGTTCCTAGTGGTTCCGGGGGCAGGGTTGGATCGGTGGCTACCTACCAGTCTCCCCGTCAACCATCTCCCGCAGGACGTCTGCGTGCCCGGCGTGACGGGCAGTTTCCTCAAGGAGATGCATCAAGACCCAGCGAAGATTCACTGGTGCTTCGTTTCCTACCTCCCGGCAAAGCTCACTCAGGCTCCGTGCGTCCGCCACGACGGCATCAGTGCGCATCCAAGTCTGTTGATAGGCGGTGATGGCTGACGGCAGGGTGTCTCCTGGCCCGACCTCGTCCTCCTCGATGACGGCATCCTGGCCGGCGAAGCGATGAAGCATCCAGAGCGACTCAGCGCGAGCCATATGCTTCACGAGCCACAGGAGGCTCGTACCGCTGGCCATCGGTGACTGCCTGGCAGCTTCATCACTCACTCCTCTGACCTTCTTCACGAACGAGTTGCGCTGGTATTGCAGCAAGGCCAAAACCGTCTCTCGTTCTTCACCCGCCAATCGCGGCGGCTTCTCATCGCCCACGCACAGATCCTACGTTCCCGGCCCCTACGGATCTGCAACTCTCCATCCGTCGGCCGGATCGTCCTTCCGTGCATGTTTGGCTCACTCCGCCTGTGCGAGACCTCGGCCTCCGCATCCGGATCTACCCGACCGGGGACATCGGCCGGCGCGACCGCGACGGGGTGCTCCACTTCTGTGGGAGATCGGACCGCCAGCTGAAGGTTCGGGGCTTCCGGGTGGAGCCGGGGGAGATCGAGACGGTACTGGCCCACCACCCTGCGGTGACCTAGGTCATGGTGACGGGCGTGGGCGCCGGTCACGGTGCCCGGCTCGTGGCCTACGTGACGACCCGTTCCTCCACGCCGGCACCGAGTGAGATGAAGGCGTGGTTGGCAGCCCCTCTGTCCGCTACCTGGTGCCCGAGAGGTTGGTGGTGATGACGTCGTTTCCGGTCACCCCCAACGGCAAGGTGGCGATGTGCCGGATTGGCAGCATCTCCCGTTGGGTCCGCCGCTGCCCGGGCCCGAGCGGGGTGAGGACGAGGGCGATCCGGTGGTCGTGGTGGTGAGGCTGGCGCGCCCATTCTCGACTACCACGGGCCGATCGCCGGCGACGATGACGGTCTCGAGATCTCGGCGGGACTTCTCTGACTCATCCAACTCCTGACCGCAATTAGCAGGAGTTCTCGTGCCGGGTCGAGATTGGCCGCAGCCTCACCACCACCCTGGCCGGTTGGCCGTGTTGACCACCGGCCGACCCGACATGAAGTCTCTACCTACAGTTGACATCCATACTTCTCCCAGGCCCTCTACGTGATCCATGCCTATCTGGGCACGGCCCTCAACCACCGGATGTAGCCGTGTTGCGCACCAAGCAGGGGGCAGCCATGGCGCTCGGAAAGATCGACCTGGGTTGGGGTGCGCTGGTGCGTGGTCGCCTGGTGTCGATCGAGATCCCGGGGCTCCACAACACCATCCTCCAAGGCCCGCAGCTCGAGGTGGTGGGCCGGCAGCTGGACCAACTGTTGGCCGGAATCGGGGACCTACGCCCCCGGAGCTCCCCCGCGACCTTCCTCCCGCCCCCGTTCCTCAGGCGACGGCAGGTGCCGGCGGGCCGCCGACGGTCCGGCTGACCAGATTCTCCCCGCTCTCGTCGGCCACGGCCACTATCGCCCTTCCGGTGGGAGGGAAGCAGGTCCGGCCGATGGCCGGCTCGGACGGATCCGTGCCGAGGGTGCCGGCCAGCATCGAGCGGACGGCCGATCGGCGGGCCAGCAACCGCTTGGCCACGACGCTGTCGCGCAGGCGTTCCGCGGTGTCACGGTCTTCCTTCGTCAAGCT
Organism: uncultured Acidimicrobiaceae bacterium; assembly: GCA_963717885.1. Lineage (GTDB taxonomy): Bacteria > Actinomycetota > Acidimicrobiia > Acidimicrobiales > RAAP-2 > Bog-756. The sequence continues at coordinate 153,214 of CAVQXB010000002.1, forward strand.
GGTCGGGTCCAGACCGAACCCGGCCCATTGATCCAGATCGATTCGCCACAGTTCGATGCTCTCCTTGGGCACGAGCACGATCATCGAGCATATCGATGAGGCCGCGATGCGACGCGCCCGGCAGTCGGTTCTCCGGCCGGCGCCGGGGCAGGTCCCGACCGGCTCGCGGTGCCGGATCCCCCGGGGTGCGCGTCGATCATCGCCCTGACCCGTGGCGCGGGGGATCGACAGCCGGTTACACGCTCGTGACACCGAGGTGTCCACTCCGTTGCGACGGGCCCCCGTTCCACTCTCTCCACGCGCCTCGCGGGAGCGCGTCATCACCCTCCGTGAGGCCAGATGACAAGGCCTCTCTCCCGTGTCAGAGTGCACGCATTCGCTGATCTCGCGGCGGCTTGTTGAGCTTCGCTCGAGCGATCACTTGGCAACAGGGCACAAGCGAGGCAGGAACACAGACACCACGGGTAGTTCGGTGTCGGGCGGAATTCTCGCCCGGGGCGGTGTACCCCCGAGGAGGATGGGCAGGCGATGAGCAGAGTCACGGTTGGTCGGAGCCGGAGGTCGGCGAGTTCTCTCGCCGGGCAGCACACTGCACGAGAGGAGTCAGCACCACCCCGCCACCGGCCGAGCTTCCACCGCGCCGCTGTCGCTGCGGCCGTCGCGGCCGCCATGTCCCTCGGTCTGGTCGCGGTCACGGCCCAGCCCTCGGCCTCGGCCACCAGCCCGGTCTCCGTCGCCGTCACCTCGACACCCTCGGCGGCCTCCTCCACCCAGGCCGTGGCCTACCGAGTCACCATGATCAACAACGGCACGTCGGCTGCCACCAACGTCACCCTCTCCGACGCCTTCAACGGGGTCGGCCTCGGCCAGATGACCCAGCCGGCCACAGTCCAGAACCTGGGCACGTGCACCTACACCTCACCCACCGAGACCTGCACCGTCCCCACCCTGGCCGCCGGCCAGACCTGGACCGTGACCATCACCATGGCCGTGAGCGCACCGGCCTCCACCGCCTACTCCGACACCGCCACCGTGACCGGCACCGAGGGCTCCTCCTTCTCCGCCTCGGCCACCGCCGGCGACACCTCGGCGCCGGCCCTCGCCTCGGGCTTCACCCAGACCAAGCTGGCCGGCAGCCTGAGCAAGCCCATCGTCCTCGACTTCGCCCCCAATGGCGACATGTACATCGGTGAGCAGGGCGGCACGATCCTCCTCTACCACAACGGCGCGGTCCAGCCCACCCCGGTCCTCTCGCTGCCCGTCTTCGAGCAGGGCGAGACCGGCCTGCTCGGGATGGCCCTCGACCCCAACTTCGCCACCAACGGCTACCTCTACGTCTCCTACACGGCCGCCCTCACCACCTCGTTGGGACCCAACCGGCCCTACGCCCGGCTCTCCCGGTTCACCGTGGTCAACGGCGTGGCCAGCACCGCCACGGAGAAGATCTTCTACACCGGCAACCAGGTCCAGAACGAGGACGGCAACGGTGGCAACTACGACCACGCCGGCAACGACCTGCAGCTCGGCCCCGACGGCAAGCTGTGGTGGAGCGTGGGGGACAACGTGCCCGCCATCAGCAACGCCGAGAACCTCGGTAACCCCTACGGCAAGATCCTCCGATTCAACCTCGACGGGACCGTCCCGGCCGACAACCCCTTCGTCGGCGTGGTGGGCGCGGTGCCCTACATCTACGCCTACGGGCTCCGGAATCCGTGGCGCTTCACCTTCCTGCCCAACGGACAGGTCATGACCGAGGACACCGGCTCCAACTACTGGGAGGACCTCGATCTCATCCAGAAGGGCGGCAACTACGGCTGGCCCTTCAAGGAGGGAAATTGCGGGAGCTGCGGCTACCTGAACCCGTCCTACTCCTACGGCCACTACCCGACCGACGGGGCGGCCTCGGCCGTCGCCGCCTACTCCGGCTCCAGCTTCCCCCAGGCTTACGACCATGTCGTGTTCTTCGGGGACTACGTCCGCAACGACATCGAGGCGGTCACCTTCGATCCCACCTACCAGACCGAGGTGTCCGACTCCGTCTTCGACCTGAACGCCGGGACCATCGCCGACATGGTGGAGGGGCCCGACGGCAGCCTCTACTTCGCCTCCATCTTCGAGGGCACGGTGTCCAAGATCTCCGCCACCGGGCCCTTCCCACCGACGGCGGTCGCCACTGCCACCCCGACGGGCGGCCCCGCGCCGCTCTCGGTGGGCTTCTCCTCGGCCGGCTCCACGGATCCGTACGGGAAAGCGCTGACCGAGTCGTGGAACTTCGGGGACGGGTCGGCGCCTTCCACCGCGGCCAACCCCACCCATGTCTACGGGGCGGCCGGGACCTACACGGTGACCCTCACGGTCAACAACGGCTCCCAGTCCTCGTCGACCACCACCACTGTCACGGTGGGACCGTCGCCGCCGTCGGCCTCGATCACCGCGCCGAGCACCTACAACGCCGGTGACACCGTGAACTTCAGCGGAACGGCCTCCGACCCCGTCGACGGCACACTGCCCCCCTCGGCCTACACCTGGAAGGTGGACTACTACGCCAACGGCGTCCTCCAGCCCTCGTACTACGCCGAGGTGGCCCAGCCCTTCAACGGCCCGTCCTCCGGCTCCACCTCCGGCTCGGTCACCATCCCCACCGACCCGTCCCAGGTGCCGGGGAGCTTCTACCGGATCACCCTGTCGGTGACCGACTCCAGGGGTCTCACCACCGTGGTGACCAAGGATCTCCAGCCCAACGTGACCACCTGGTCCACCAACACCTCCGTGCCGGGCGCCGGTTACTCGGTCGACGGCACCTGGGAGACCGGCCCGGCCAGCTTCACCGGTGTGGCCGGCGTGGTCCACGTGCTGAACGGCATGCCCCTGGCCCAGACCGTGTCCGGGGTGCGCTACCGCTTCGTGGGCTGGGCCGACGGCAGCGCCCTGACCGACACGGTCACCGCCGGGTCGGGCCCCGGGTCGTACACGGCCGACTACGAGCCGGTGGTCAACTCGGTACCGTCGCCGTGGAGCAGCACCGACATCGGAGCGCCCATCACCGCCGGCACCGCCGACTACGCGGCGTCGGACGGCAGCTACTACCTGGACGGATCGGGCGCCGACGTGTTCGGGGCCAACGACCAGTTCCACTACGTGTACCAGACCTTGAATGGGGACGGCACCATCACCGCCCGGGTCCGCTACCAGTCCGACACCAGCTCCTGGGCCAAGGCCGGGGTCATGATCAAGCAGTCGCCCACCTCGGGGTCGACCTTCGTGGACGCCCTGGTGGCTCCCGACGTCAGCCCCAACACCCCCAATGTGAACGGGATCGGGTGCGACGCCAACGGCTGCCTCGCCCCGCTGCCCGCGGTCAACCCGGCCATGGGTAACGGCGCCCGAATGCAGTACACCGGGTCGAAGTCCAACACCCCGAAGTCCTATCCCTCCGGGTTCACCGCCCCCAACAAGTGGGTCAGGCTCTCCCGGTCGGGCAACGTCTTCATGTCCTGGATCTCCGTCGACGGGGTCAACTGGACCCTGATCGGCTCGGCCACCGTGGCCATGACCGGCCCGGTGACCATCGGTCTGTTCGACACCTCCCACAACATCGGCCAGAACTCGACGGCGGCCTTCGACCACGTGACGGTGACCACGCCCACCCCGCCCGGTCCGTTGCCCTCGCCCTGGGTCGACACCGACGTCGGCGCCCCGGCCATCGCCGGGTCGGCCTCCTACGCCAGCCCCGTCTTCACCGTGAACGGGGGCGGCGCTGACATCTGGGGCACCAACGACCAGTTCAACTACGTGAACCAGCCTGCCGCGGCCAGCGGCTCGATCGTGGCCCGGGTCACCTCGGTGACCGACACCAGCTCCAACGCCAAGGCCGGGGTCATGGTCAAGCAGTCCACCACGGCCGGTAGCCCCTACATGCTCATTGCCGACTCGCCCTCGGGTCTGATCAAGGTGCAGTACGACTTCAGCGGCTCGCTCACCTCGTTGACGGAACCGTTCCCCAACGGGTGGATGAAGCTCAGCTGGACCGCGGCCGGCAAGTACACCGCCTCGCTCTCCACCGACGGGGTCACCTGGACCCCGGTGCTGTCGAAGACCCTGGCCATCACCGCCCCGGCCACCGTCGGGCTCTTCGAGTGCTCCCACAACGTCAACGCCCTCGGCACGGCCACCTTCGACAATGTGAGCTACACCAGCCCATGATCCGCCCCACCGGACCGGTCGGAAGGTCCCGGGGACGGCGGTGCCGGAGCCCTCAGCATCGGGCGGTCCCGGTGCTGGCCGCGCTGGCTCTGGTCATCGGCGTGGTGGCGGGGACCGTGTCCCTCGGTTCGGGATCCGCCTCGGCGGCGCCGGCGGCCCAGGACTGGCCCACCTACCTCCACGACAACGGCCGCAGCGCCGCCACCACCGACCCGTCGCTGAACCTGGCCACGGCCGGCCAGCTCCAGCTGGACTGGGCGGCCCAGACCGGTGGCCCCATCGCCAGCGAGGCCTCCATCGTGGGCACCACCGCCTATGTGGGCTCCTGGGACGGGAACGAGTACGCCATCGACACCACCACCGGGACCGTGCTGTGGAAGACCAACCTGGGCATCACCACCGACCCGGGGTGCAACCCGTCCACCCTCGGCATCACCTCGGCCGCCACCGTGCTCAACGGGGTGGTCTACGTGGGCGGGGGCGGCCCCTACTGGTACGCCCTCAACGCCTCCAACGGCGCCATCCTCTGGAGCGTCTACACCGGCGACAACAGTCAGACCGGGGCCCACTACAACTGGTCCAGTCCGCTCATCGTGAACGGCTACGCCTATGTGGGCATCGCCTCCAACTGCGACAACCCGCTGGTCCAGGGCCAGCTGCTCAAGGTCAGCCTGGCCTCCCAGTCCATCGTGGCCACCTACAACTTCGTGCCCAACGGGGAGGTGGGGGGAGGGGTGTGGACCTCACCCACCTACGATCCCGCCACCAATCGGATCTTCCTCTCGACCGGCACCCTGGCCGGCTACGACCAGACCCAGTCCCAGGCCATCGTGGCCCTCGACGCCGGCACCCTGGCCTACGACGACTCATGGCAACTGCCCTTCGGGGCTTCCATCGCCGACTCCGACTGGAGCACCACGCCCACCCTGACCACCGACGCCCAGGGCGACCAGCTGCTCTCGGTGTCCAACAAGAACGGGGTTCTCTACACCTTCAACCGCAACAACCTGGCCGCCGGGCCCATCTGGCAGCGGGCTCTGGCCATCGGGGGGACCTGTCCCACCTGCGGGGACGGCATCCTGCCCTCGGCCATCTTCGCCAACGGGGTGCTGTACGCGGCCGGCGGTCACACCACCACCGGTTCCCAGGGCTCGATCAGCGCCCTCGACCCGGCCACCGGGACCGTGCTGTGGAGCCGGCCCACCGACGCGCCGGTACTCGGCTCGCCGGCCTATGTCAACGGGATGATCGCCGAGGTGGAGGGGTCGACCTTCGAGGTCCTGAACGCCCAGAACGGGAGCCTCCTCTTCTCCTACGTCCTGCCCGCCGCGGTCTACGGGGGCATCTCGGTGGCCCAGGGCCAGTTCTACGTGGGGGCGGTCGACGGCAAGCTCTATGCCTTCGGCAACGGCCCGGCCCCGGCCACCCCGCCGGCCGACCCCAACTGCCCGGCCGGCTTCACCTGCCAGGACATCCACAACCCGGCCAAGGGCAGCGAGTCGTCGACGTCGGGTACCCTCACCGTCAAGGCCGCCGGGACCGGGGTGAAGGGGACCGGCGACCAGTTCCGCCTGGTGTCCGAGCCGGTCACCGGCGACGCCCAGGCCGGCGTGACCCTGACCGGCCAGGCCCCCCCGGCCGGGCTCACCCAGCAGGCCGGGCTCATGATCCGGCAGACCGCCGCGGTGACGTCGCCGTTCTACGCCGTCCTGGCCTACCCCAACGACAGCCCGCCCGACGTCCAGGTGTGGGAGCGGACCACCTTCGCCAAGAACGCCGTGCTGCTGGCCAAGGTGCCGGTGGCCACGCCCGCATCCCTGATCATCCAGCGCACCGGCAACCTGTTCAGTGCCGGCCTGTCCACCGACGGGGTCACCTACCAGCTGGTGCCGGGCTCCACCGCCGACCTCGACCTCCCGACCACCAGCCTGGCCGGCCTGGCCGTGTCGTCCGGCTCGGCCAGCGCCACCGGCACCGCCTCGTTCACCGGGCTCTCCGTGGGCGGGCCTCCGACCACCGCGCTGGTACCGCCCGCCCCGGCCGACCCGTGCCCCACCGGCTGGTCCTGTGCCGACGTGGGCAATCCCACCCCGACCGGGGACGCCACCGGTAGCGGCTCGGCGCTGACCCTGGCCGGGACCGGCACCGGCTTCCTCGGCTCGTCGGACTCCATGCACTACGTCTTCCAGTCGGAGACCGGCTCCACCTCGCTCTCGGCGCGGGTGGTGACCCAGTCCGGAGCCTCGGGCAAGGCTCAGGAGGGCCTGCTGGTGCGGGCCGGCACCAGTCCGACCGCCCCGGAGTACGGGGTCTACCTCCATCCGGGCGGATCGGCCACCATCCGGTGGCGGTCCAACGACGGCATCGCCCTGGCCCAGACCATCCCGCTGGCCTCGTCGGTCTCCCCGGCCTACCTCCGTATCGTCACCTGGCAGGACTCCCGGTTCAGCCCGGCCCAGACCACCCTGTCCGCCTTCACCTCCAGCGACGGGGTGACCTGGACCCCGGTGCTGGGCTCGACCCAGGTCCTACCGTTCGGCTCCACCTACCTGGCCGGCCTGGCCGCCACGAGCGGCACCGGCACCACCGTCCCGGTGGTCTTCGACCACCTGTCCCTGGCCGCGGTGACCACCGCTCCGCCGGGGGTGTGCCCGATCGGCTGGTCGTGCGCCGACATCGGCGGTCCGGGGGTCCCACCCGGCAACCAGCTGGTCCAGGGGGGCGACTGGACGGTACAGGGGAGCGGGGACATCTGGTCCGTCTACGACGAGTTCCGTTTCGAGTACCAACCCTTCGCCAGCGGCTCGACCACCGGGGACGGGACGGTCTCGGCCCACGTCACCTCGCAGAGCGGGGGAGGTCCATGGATGCGATCGGGCGTGATGATCCGCTCGGGCACCGATGCCCAGGCTCCCTACTACGGGGTCTTCATCACCCCGGCCAACGGCGTGGTCGTCCAATGGCGAGGCTCCCAGGCCGCCCAGACCCAGCAGGTGACCGAGGCCGGCCTCACCGCCCCCCGGTACGTGGAGGCGGCCCGCTACACCGACCCGGTCTCGGGGCGGGTCCTCTACGCCGCCTACTCGTCGACCGACGGGGTCAACTGGAGCTATGTGCCCAACTCCCAGGTGGCGCTGACCCTGCCGGGGCCCTTGGTGGCCGGCCTGGCCAGTGACGCCAACAGCTCGCTCAACCTGACCGTGGCCACCTTCGACACCGTGACCACCCAGGCCGTCGAGCAACCACCCCCGTTCGTCTGCCCGGGCGGGTGGAGCTGCACCGACGTGGGCGGCGCACTGCCGCCCGGCCAGGACTCGCTCGTCAACGGATCCTGGTCCGAGACCGCCGGGGGCGGGGACATCTGGGGCACGTCGGACTCCTTCCACCTGGTGGCCCAGTCCCTGGCGGCTGACGGGACCGTCACCGCGCACGTCACGTCCCAGCAGGCCACCAGTCCCTGGGCCAAGGCCGGCCCGATGGTCCGGGCCACCACCGACCCGGGTTCGCCCTACTACGGGGTCTTCGTCACGCCGGCCAACGGGGTGGTGGTGCAGTGGCGGGCCACCCAGGGCGGGACCAGCAACCAGCTGGCCACCACCGGAACGGCCCCGCTCTATCTCCGGGTGGCCCGGTTCACCACATCCGGATCGAGCCCCCAGACCGACTACACCGCCTACACCTCGCCCGACGGGACCACCTGGACGGCGGTGCCCGGCTCCACCATGGCCCTCACCCTGGCCGGCCCGCTGCAGGCCGGCTTCGCCATCACCTCCCATGCCCAGGGAGTGGGGGGCAATGTGACCCTGGACTCGGTGGCCGTCACGCCGGGGGAGGTGCCACCACCCGGCTACACGTGCCCCGTCGGGTGGTCCTGTGGGGACATCGGGGCGGCCTCGCCGGCCGGATCCCAGAGCGTCACCGGCGGGACCTGGACCGTGCAGGCGGGCGGGGCCGACATCTTCGGCACCGCCGACGCCTTCCACTTCGCCTGGCAGAGCCTGGCCGCGGACGGGAGCCTGGCCACCCGGGTGGTGTCGGAGAGCTCGCCCAGCGCCTGGGCCAAGGGCGGGCCCATGCTGCGGGCCACCACCGACCCCGGCTCTCCCTACTACGCCGTCTTCGCCACTACCGGCAACGGGGTGGCGGTCCAGTGGCGGGCGACGGCGTCCGGGTCGACCGGCCAGGTGACCGTGGCCGGCACCGCCCCGATCTACCTCCGGGTGACCCGCACCGGCACCACCTTCGCCGCCGCCACCTCGTCCGACGGGATCACCTGGACCACGGTGCCCGGCTCCACCATGACCCTGGCCAACCTGTCCGGCGCCCTCCTCCGTGGTCTGGCCTTCACCTCCCACAGCAACGGGAAGGCCGGCACGGTGGTGTTCGATTCCGTGGTCGGGAGTCCCTGATGAGATGAGGAGTGCCGTCTCGATGGTGGGAAGGCGATGAGGGGGCTCCGACGGGCGTCGGCCGGCGGACTCGTGGCGGTGGCCGTGATCGCCCTGCTCCTCGGGCTGGTGGTGGTCCGCACCCTCCCCACGGCGGGGGGTGCCACCGCCAGCGCCGGTGGGTTGTCGGTGTTCGTCGGCTACGCCGAGGACAAGGAGATCGAGACCCCCAATCCGGCCGCGTTCCCGGTTCCCTGGGCCGGTTCGCCCGGGGTGACCTTCCTCGGGGGCACCGTTCCGGGCCAGGGTCAGTGCGGCACCCTCAGCACCTGCTACGACGCCGGGGCCATCCGCCTGGACAATCCGACCGCAGCCCCGATCACCGTCAGCCAGGTGAGTGTGGACGACCACTCCTCCCTGCCCGGGGGCAAGGTGTTCGACAACCTGTGGGGCTCCTTCACCGTTCCGCCGGGCCAGAGTGTGATCCTGACCGAGAACCCGCCGGCCTCCAACCCCGCCTTCGACAACTTCGACACCAGCAGCTTCCCGCCCACCTGCACCCCGATGGCGGTGGCTCCCACGGTCACCCTCACCATCGGCGGAGTCGCCACCACCTTGACGGACTCCACCCACGTCCTCGACACCACCGGCATCGACCTCGGCTCGTGTCCACCGGACCAGAACGAGTCGATCCAGTGGCGGCCCATCGGGTCGGCCGGAGCCAGCCAGGCCACCCTCAGCCTCGGACCGGCCGCCGTCACCGCGGTGGCGGGAGCGTCGGTCACCGAGACGGCCACCCTGCTCGACGGCAGCGGTCAGGGCCTCCCGCACGCGGTGGTGGCCTTCTCGGTCACCAGCGGGCCTGACGCCGGCACCACCGGGACGGCGGCCACCGACGCCAACGGGCACGCCTCGTTCACGTTCTCGGGGACGCCGGGTGAGGACACCGTGGTGGCCCAGGTGACCACGGTGGGCTCGTTCTCCTCCGCACCGACCCAGGTGTTGTGGACCGACGACTCGAGCGCCGGTTGGACCGGATCGGACATCGGGTCGCCCTCGCCCCCCGGCGGTCAGTCGTTCAGCGCCGGGAGCGGCGCCTGGACCGTCTCGGGCGGTGGCACCGGTCCCGGCGGAACCGCAGACCAGCTGCACCTGGTGAGCAAGCCGGTCGGTGCCACCGGTGGAGCGGAGGCCCGGGTGACCGCTCTCACCGGTGGGAGCGCCGCCACCGCCGGGGTGATGCTTCGATCGGGAACGGCTCCGGGCTCGCCGTCCTACGGCGCCCTGGTCACCCCGGCAGGTTCCGTGGAGGTGTTGGACCGGGCGGTGGCCGGTGGACCGACCTCGGCCGTGGTGACCACTCCGGTCTCCCTCCCGGCCTTCCTCTGGGTGGCCCGCTCCGGGACCACGCTCACCACGTACACCTCACCGGACGGGACGACGTGGACCCCGCTGCCCGGTTCGGCGGCCTCCTTCGACCTCGGTGGGGCGGCGGTCGGTGGCCTGGCGGTGAGCTCGGGTCAACCCGGAGTCCTGGCTTCGGGAACCTTCGATTCCGTGGCGGTCACCGCCAGCCCGCCGCCGCCCTTGCCCCCGGTGTCGTGCCCGTCGCCGTTCAGCTGTGCCGACATCGGCGGTCCCACCCCCGCCGGCAACCAGTCCTACGATCCCAACTCCGGTACCTGGACCGTGTCCGGCGGTGGGTCCGACATCTCGGGCTCCTCGGACCAGTTCCGTTTCGTCTCCCAGCCCCTCACCGGCGACGGGACGGTGCAGGCCCGGGTGGTCACCCAGTCCAACTCGAACAGCCAGGCCAAAGCCGGGGTGATGGTCCGGGCCACCACCGACCCCGGCTCACCCGAGTACTCGGTCGTGGTCTCGCCCGGGGCCGGCATCAAGGTGCAGCTGCGCTCGACTCAGGGCGGGACCACCACCAAACTGGCCAACCCGGCCGGCACGGTGCCCGCCTACCTCGAGATCACCCGTACCGGATCCTCGTTCACGGCCTCCACGTCCCCGGACGGGGTCACCTGGACCACCATCGCGGGCTCGGGCGCCACCCTGGCCCTGGGCTCGACCGTGCTGGCCGGACTGGCCGTCACCTCGCACACCTCGGGACAACTCGGTACGGTGACCTTCGACTCGGTCTCCCCTGGGGTGGCGTCGTCCCCACCGCCCACCTCCAGCACCACGAGCAGCAGCACGACGAGCACGTCGACCACGTCGACGAGCACCACATCGACGACCACGACGACCGGCACCCCGCTGTCGTGTCCCACGCCGTACACCTGTGCCGACCTCGGGAGCCCGCTCCCCGCCGGCAACCAGTCCTACGACCCGTCCACCGGCACCTGGACCATCACCGCCGGGGGAGCCGACATCTTCGGCACCACCGACCAGTTCCGCTTCATCTCGGAGCCGCTCACCGGTGACGGGACGATCAGCGCCCGGGTGGTGAGCCAGACCCGCACCAGTACCAACACCAAGGCCGGGGTGATGATCCGGGCCTCCGCCGACCCCAGTTCGCCCGAGTACTCGGTGGTGGTCACCTCGGGGGCGGGTATCAAGGTGCAGGTGCGGACCAAGCAGGGCGGGGGATCCACAACGCTGGCCAACCCTTCCGGGGTGATGCCGGCCTTCCTGGCGGTGACCCGCACCGGCTCCACCTTCACCGCGTCCACATCGCCCGATGGTGCCACTTGGACGGCCATCCCCGGTTCGGCAACCACCCTCAGTGTCGGGGCCACCGCGCTGATGGGGTTGTGCGTCACCTCGCACAACAGCGGCACGCCCAGCACCGCGGTGATCGACTCGGTTACCACGTCGTGAACAACGGGCTACCACACGCGATCAACGCGTCCTCGGGAGCGAATGGGTCGCAGAGGGACTGAGCGATCACCCATTGTGATGATTCCTATGTCGACGCAGGATCATCAATGGCATGCGCAGTCATGCCACCACCGTGCGTGACAATGAGAACCATTTATCCCTCTATTTACACTACATACGGTAGTGATTTGCACACAGTGAGTCCGGTTAGAGGCCGGGCGACAACACTGGGTGCCCCCGCTCGGGAGACCCTGGTCAGTCGCCAGATATCCGATCGAAGGTGACCGAAGTATTTCCGTGTCATGAACGGCTTATTGCCCCCATATTTCATTTGACTTTTCCCCCGACTGTGGATGGAATGGGCAGAAGTGTTACGCGGTCATTAAGTTCGCCGGCGCGCGTAGACGCCCACGGTGATTTGTGATTGCTTGGCCAGTACGAACCCGCCCGGCGCCCGGGCCCGATCTGACCGGAGGCGGAACATTCAATGACCACCGAGCCCCTCGAGGCCCCACAGCGGATGGGACCTCGAGTCCCCTCTGGGCATGCGGTCTCCTTCGTCCTCCCCGCCTACAACGAGGAGGAGAACATCGACAAGGCGATCGACGACACCGCGACCATCGCCGAACGCCACTGCTCGACGTTCGAGATCATCGTCGTCGACGACGGGTCGTCCGACCGGACGGCCGAGCTGGTGCGGGACAGCTCCCGTCGTCACCCCGAGGTGCGCCTGGTGCAGCACGCCACCAACCTCGGGTACGGGCAGGCCCTCCGGTCCGGGTTCGCTGACGCCCGACTCGATTTCGTCTTCTACACCGACGCCGACAACCAGTTCGACATGAACGAGCTTCCCCTGCTGTTGGCATGGACCCACCATGCCGACGTGGTGGCCGGCTTCCGCCGGGTCCGCCAGGACCCGTTCATGCGTCGGGCCAACGCCTGGGCCTGGAACCGTCTGGTCCGGGCGCTGTTCTACGTCCCGGTGCGGGACATCGACTGCGCCTTCAAGCTGTACCGCCGGGATCCCCTGGCCGCCATCGAGGTGGAGAGCCGCGGCGCCATGATCGACACCGAGATCATGGTCAAACTGGCCCGCCGGGGATCGGCCATCGTGGAGGTCGGCGTGACCCACCTGCCCCGGACGGCGGGTACGGCCCGCGGGGCCGATCCCAAGGTCATTCTGCGGGCCCTTCGCGAGGTGTGGCGCATGTATCCGACCCTGAGCCGCATCGACCCCGGCTCGCCGGTGCCCATCGAGCCGGCCGGACCATTCGGACACGCCCCTACCGGCGCCGGCTTCGACCGGCAGGAAGCGGCAGTGTGAACCACGCGGCGACCACGGCAGTGAAGGTGAAGGCAGTATCCGCGGGCAGTGAACGACGGGCAGGGGCAGGGGCATGACGACGGCAGGAACCATCGAGGGCGTAGGCAGGCGGGATGGCCGTGGGCCACGACGGGGATTGGGTGGATCCACGCTCCGGTCGGCGCTGGCCGTGGTGGTGGTGCTCTCGTCGTTGGCCGTGGTGCTGGCCGCCACGGTGAAGCCGGCGGCTGCGGCCAGCTATCAGGACTGGCCCATGTTCCTCCAGAACACGTCGCGCACCAACGCCACGGTCGACCCCAACCTGTCGGTGGCCAAGGCTCCCACCCTGAAGGAGAAGTGGGCGTTCCAGACCGGCGGCCCCATCGCCACCTCCACCTCGATCGTGGGCACCACCGCCTATGTCGGTTCCTGGGACGGCTACGAGTACGCGGTCAACACCGCCACCGGGGCGGAGATCTGGAAGAGCCCCAGCCTCGGCATCACCACCGATCCGGGGTGCTTCCCGTCCACCATCGGAATCACCTCCTCGGCCGATGTGGAGAACGGCGTTCTGTACGTGGGCGGCGGTGGACCCAACTGGTACGCCCTCAATGCCGCCACCGGCGCCATCCTCTGGAGCGTCTACACCGGGGACAACAGCCAAGCCGGCGCGCACTACAACTGGTCGAGCCCGCTCATCTACAACGGCTACGCCTATATCGCCGTGGCGTCCAACTGCGACAACCCCCTGGTCCAGGGGCAGCTCCTCCAAGTCAGTCTGACCAGCCACACCGTGGTCAACACCTACAACTTCGTCCCCAACGGTCAGTTGGGCGGGGGAGTGTGGACCACCCCGACCCTCGACACGTCCACCACCCCGGCCACCATCTTCGTCACCACCGGGACCCTCAACGACTACACCCAGACCCAGTCCCAGGCCATCGTGGCTCTCAACTCGGCCACCTTGGGTTACGTGGGGTCCTGGCAGCTTCCCTTCACGGCCGCCGTCTCCGATTCGGACTGGGGGACGACACCCACCCTGACCACCGACGCCGCCGGGGACAAACTGATCTCGGCGGCCAACAAGAACGGGATCCTCTACACCTGGAAGCGCTCCGACCTCGAGCTGGGCAAGGCCGACCCCAACCCGCCCCTGTGGCAGCGCCAGATCGCCATCGGGGGGGCGGGACCCACCGAGGGGGACGGGAGCATCGCCTCGGGCAGCTTCGCCAACGGCACCCTGTACTACGCCGGCGGCCACAGCGTCATCAACGGCCACGGATCGGGCGGGTCCATCGGGGCCTACAACCCGGGAACGGGGGCTGTGCAATGGGTGCGTCAGACCGAGCAGCCCATCATCGGGGCCCCGGCCTACGTCAATGGGCTCCTCGGGTACGGCGAGGGCAACACCTTCGAGGTCGTCAACGCCGCCAACGGCCAGCTTCTCTACTCGTACCAGCTGCCGGCCATCACTTACGGGGCGGTCTCGGTGGCCCGCAGCCAATTCTACGTGGGCGACCTGAACGGAGCCGTCTACGCCTTCGGACTGAACAGCTCGACCACCACCCCGCCGCCCGACCCCAACTGCCCGGCCTCCCTCGACCCGGGGAACAGCACGGCCGGCCCGGTCACCTGTCAGGACATCCGGAGCCCGGGGGTGGCCGGCTCCGAGGCGACCGGCAACGGGACGCTGACCGTGACCGCCTCGGGGGCGGCCATCCACGGCACCTCGGACCAGTTCCGCTTTCTCTCCACCCCGGTCACCGGGGACAGCCAGTCCAGTGTCCGGATCATCGCCCAGTCCACCCAGAATCTCCAGCCCCAGGCCGGGGTGATGATCCGCCAGTCGACCGACCCCACCTCGCCGTTCTACGGAGCCTTCGAGTACCCCAACGACTCGACCGAAGGCAACCCGCTGCCCGACATCGTGTTCTGGTACCGGTCGGCATTCGGGAGCAACTCCATCGAGCTGACCAAGCTGTACCCGGCCGTGCTGCCGCAGTACCTCATGGTCCAGCGGGTGGGGAACCAGTTCAGCGCGGGTGTTTCCACCGACGGGGTCCACTACACACTGATCCCCGGCTCCTCCGTCGATCTCGACATGCCGGCTACCACTCTCCAGGGCCTGGCCGTCGACTCCGGCTCGTCCGCCAACACCGGGACCGCCTCGTTCACCAACCTGGCCATCGGGGCCCCGGTGTCCACCACCCTCGTCCCCCAGGCTCCGGCCGATCCCTGCCCGTCCCCGTGGACGTGCACCGATATCGGAAGTCCCAACCCCCCCGGTGACACCACCTCCGCCTCGCCCACCTCGCTTCACCCTCGACGGCACCGGTACCGGCATCGGGGGCGGGACCGACTCCTTCCACTACGTGTCCCAGGCGGTAACCGGCAACCAGGCCCTCTCGGCTCAGGTGGTGACCCAGGCCGGCTCGCCCGCGACGGCCCAGGAGGGCCTCATGATGCGGGCCAACCTGTCCACCACCGCGCCCTACTACGCCGTCCTGTTCAATCCGGGGGGTACCGCCACGGTGCAGTGGCGCTACTACGACGGCTTCGTCGACGGGGGCAACTCACTGGCCCTGCCCGGCGTGACGTCAGGCCACTACGTCCAGATCGACAGCTACACCGACCCGACTTCGGGGATCCAGTCCTTCACCACCCTCGACCTCACCGGACGGGACCACCTGGACGCCGGTCCTCGGCTCCACCCAGAACATCCCCATGGGGACCACCTACCTGGCCGGCATGGCGGCCGACGCCGTGGCCGCCCGGGTGACCCCGGCAGTCGTGTACAACGCGGTCAGCCTGGCCGCCAACACCACCCCGCCGGCCGGGGTGTGCCCGATCGGCTTCAGCTGCGCCGATATCGGAACCAACATCCTGCCCGGCAACCAAGACTACGTCGACCCGTCCGAACCCACCTCCAACGCCGGCACCGGAACCTGGACCATCAGGGCCAGCGGCTCTGACATCTGGTCCGTCTTCGACAACTACCGCTACGAGTACGAGCCGTTCCCCAACGACCCGGCCAACGCCCCCAACGGCGACGGCACGGTGAGCGCCCGGGTGGTGTCCCAGACCGGGTACACCGACGGCTACACCAAGACCGGGGTCATGATCCGCCAGGGCAGCACCGACCCCCAAGCCCCCTACTACGGCGTCTTCGCCACCCCGGCCAACGGCGTCATCGTCCAGTGGCGCACCGCCGAGGGGGCCCTCACCAACCAGCTCCTGGCCAACCCGGCCGGCGGCAACTCCAACCTCCCGGCGGTCACCCCGGTCTACGTGCTGGCCGAACGGTTCACCAACACCACCACCGGGGTCGTCTACTACGCCGGCTTCACCTCGGCCGACGGGGTCAACTGGACCTGGATCCCCGGCTCGACGGTGCCCCTGACCCTGACCGGCCAGCTCACCTCGGGCATCGCCACCGACTCCCACAACGACGCCGCCTACACGGTGGCCACGGTGGACAGTCTGGCCCAGCTCGGCGGGGCCTCCCCCCCGCCGGGGGTGTGTCCCAATGGGTGGAGCTGCTCCGACATCGGCAGCCCGCTGCCCCCCGGCCAGGACAGCCTGGCCAACGGCACCTGGTCCGAGGTGGGCGGGGGCGGGGACATCTGGTCCACGGCCGACGCCTTCCACCTGGTGAACCAGACCCTGGCCGGCGACGGCTCGGTCACCGCCCACATCACCAGCCAGCAGAACACCAACCCCTTCGCCAAGGCCGGCCCGATGCTCCGGGCCACCACCGACCCGGGCTCGCCGTACTACGCGGCCTTCATCACCCCGGGCCAGGGCATCGCCGTCCAGTGGCGTCCCAGCCAGGGAGCGTCCACCTCGCAGATCCTGGCGTCGGGCACCGCGCCCGTGTACCTCCGGGTGACCCGGTACACCGCGGGCTCGTCGGTCTACTACAGCGCCTACTCGTCACCGGACGGCACCACCTGGGCCCTGGTGCCGGGCTCCACCCAGGTGCTGGCCATGACCGGCACCCTGCTGGCCGGGTTCGGGATCACCTCCCACGCCCAGGGCACCGGTTCGGCCGTGACCCTGGACACGGTGTCCATCACCCCGGGGGAGACCCCGCCGCCCGGAGTGTGTCCGACCGGGTGGAGTTGCACCGACATCGGCGGCGCCCTGCCGACGGGGTCCGACTCCCTGACCAACGGCACCTGGTCCGAGGTCGGCGGGGGCGGGGACATCTGGGGGACGTCTGACGCCTTCCACCTGGCCTCCCAGACCCTGACCGGTGACGGCACGATCTCGGCCCACGTGACCGCCCAGCAGAACACCAGCTCCTGGGCCAAGGCCGGGGTGATGCTCCGAGCCACCACCGACCCCGGGTCGCCCTACTACGCCGCCTTCGTCACTCCGGGCCAGGGGATCGCCGTCCAGTGGCGGGGTGCCCAGGGGGCGTCGACCTCCCAGTTGGTGATGCCCGGCACCGTGCCCGTCTATCTGATGGTGGGCCGCTACACCTCGGGGACCACCACCACGTATAGCGCCTTCACCTCCTCCGACGGCGTGAACTGGACGCTGGTCCCCGGGTCGGCGCAGGTGCTGTCCCTGCCCCAGCCGCTGCTGGCCGGTCTGGCCATCACCTCCCACAACCAGGGCACCGGCTCGGCCGTGACCCTGGACACGGTGGCGGTGACCCCGGGCTCGTTCCCGCCGTCCTCCCTCAACTGCCCGACCGGGTGGAGCTGCTCGGACATCGGGGCGGTCACCCCCATCGGGGGCCAGACCACCTCGGCCGGCTCGTGGTCCCTCCTGGCCGGCGGTCCCGACATCTGGGGCACGGCCGACGCCTTCCACTACGCCTGGCAGACGCTGGCCGCCGACGGCTCGGTCAGCGCCAAGGTGGCCTCGGTGCAGGCCACCGACCCCTGGGCCAAGGCCGGGGTCATGATCCGGGCCACCACCTCGCCCGGCTCGCCCTACTACGCCGTCTATGTGACCACCGGGAACGGCATCGTGGTCCAGGAGCGGACCGCCCAGGGTGTGAATGCCGTGCAGCAGGCCAGCCTGGCCGGCACCGCCCCGACCTATCTGGAGGTGACCCGCACCGGCACCGTCTTCGCCGCCGCCACCTCGCCCGACGGTGTCACCTGGACGCCCATACCGGGATCGACGGCCACCCTGGCCAACCTGGCCGGCTCGCTGTTGGCCGGGGCCGCCGCCACCTCGCACTCGCCCACCGCGTTGGCCACCGTCGGCTACAACGCCCTGACTGTGACAGGGAGCTGACGTGATCTGGATGACCGAATGGCCCGACTGGATGGGCTTCGAGCAGGTGGGCCCGGCCCGTCCGTACCGGGAGTGGCCGGTCAAGGCCCGCCCCGCCGAACGGCTGGCCGGGCTCTGGCGGACACCCTCGGGATGGCTGAGCTCGGCCACCCCCCGTCACCTGATGGCCTCGGTCAAGGGCGGGGACAAGGTGGTGGTGCACCAGCGCCTCGGGAGCGTGTCCTCGTTGGGCCAGGGCGAGGTCATCGACGTGTCGCCCGAGCCCCCCAAGGAGAAGGCGCCCGTCACCCCGCCCATCGAGGCGCCCACCGTGCTGTCAACCGGTCAGCGGGTGGCCTTCATCGGACTGGGAGCGGCGCTGCTGGCCGGCCTGGTGGTGGCCCCGGTGGCCACCCTGGTGGCGGTCATGGCCGTGCTGGTGGTGTTCTTCATGGCGGCCAACGTCCTGAAGCTGGTCCTCATCTCCCATGCCCTCAACTATCCCCACCAGATGGTGGTGGACGTGTCCGGTGATCGGATCCCCGACGAGGACCTGCCGGTCTACACCATCCTCCTCCCGGTGTACCACGAGGCCTCGATGATGACCCAGCTGGTGGACGGCATCCTCTCCCTCGACTACCCCGAGAGCCGCCTCGACGTGAAGCTCCTGGTGGAGGAGGACGACGTCGAGACGCGGGAGGCCGCCGCGGCCATGGACCTGCCGGCCTGCTTCGACGTCCTGGTGATCCCCGACGTCGGACCGACCGGCAAGCCCCGGGCCTGCAACCACGGCCTGGAGCGCGCCCGGGGCGAGTACCTGGTCATCTACGACGCCGAGGATCGCCCCGAGGCCGACCAGCTCCGCAAGTCGGTGATGGCCTTCGCCGAGGCCGAGCCGGACGTGGTCTGCCTCCAGGCCCAGCTCAACTACTTCAACCGGACCTACAACCTGCTCACCCGGTGGTTCACCGCCGAGTACTCCGTCTGGTTCGACCAGCTCCTTCCGGGTCTGCAGGCCATGGACGTGGTCATCCCGCTGGGTGGCACCTCCAACCACTTCGTGACCTCCCGCCTCCGGGAGATCGGTGGATGGAACAGCTTCAACGTCACCGAGGACGCCGACTTGGGCCTGCGCATCTACCTGCAGGGCTGGAAGACGGCGGTCCTCGAGACCACCACCTACGAGGAGGCCACCAGCCGCTACCGCAACTGGATCCGCCAGCGCAGCCGATGGGTCAAGGGGTACATGCAGACCTACCTGTACCACATGCGCCGGCCGGTCCGGCTGGCCAAGGAGATGGGGCCGAAGTCCTACGCCGCCTTCCAGCTGTTCTTCGGGGCCGGCACCCTGTGCCTGCTGCTCAACCCGATCTTCTGGCTCCTGGCCATCCTGTGGTTCGCCACCCGACTCCACCTCATCCAGTCCATCTTCCCCTGGCCGGTCCTCTACCTCGGCACCATCGGGCTGTTCGTGGGCAACGCCGCCTGTGTGCTGTCGGTGGTGAGCGGGTGCTTCGCCCGCCGCAACTACGAGGACGTGAAGTACGCGCTGCTGGTCCCCATCTACTGGGTGCTGATGTCGGTGGGGGCGTGGAAGGCCCTCATCCAGCTGTTCACCAAGCCCACCTTCTGGGAGAAGACTGAGCACGGGTTCTGCCGGTTCGAGGAACCGGGCGACGTGCCCGAGGAGCCCGTCGAACTGGTCCTGATCGACGCCCGGTCGGCCTCCTGATCGCCATGGCCCTCGTCACCCTCCACCGACCCGAGCCGGCCCGGGACGCTCTCGTCCCCTCCGTCGAGGCCGAGCCCACCCCGCCTGCGGCCCGGAACCGGCCCACCTACCCACCCCTCTCGGCCGCGGTGGTCTCGGTCCTGGCCGCCCTGGCCGCCACCATCTGGTCGGCCGCCACCCACTCGATGACCCTCTACGGGGACGCCCGGGCCCATCTCGACGTGGCCCGCCACGTCACCGACGCCCTGACCCCGGGACTGGCCCAGCTGGGCAGCGTCTGGTTGCCCCTGCCCCACATCCTTCTGGTCCCTTTCGTGGCCATCACCCCGCTGTGGCACAACGGGGCGGCCGGAGCCATCGTCAGCGGGCTGTGCTTCGTCTACACCTCACTGCGCATCTTCTCCCTGGTGGAGGAGCTCACCGCCAGCCGGCTCGGGGCCTGGGTGGGCATGGCGGTGTTCATCGCCAACCTCAACATGCTCTACGTGCAGTCGACCGCCCTCACCGAACCGGTGCTGCTGGCCTTCGTGGTGGGAGCGGCGTTCCACCTGAGCCGCTGGATGCGCACGCTGTCCGTCCGCGAGCTGCTGTGGGGCTCCCTGTTCATCTTCTGTGCCAGCCTGACCCGGTACGAGGGGTGGGCCCTCCTGGCCGCGGCCCTCGTCGTGGTGGCCGTCTGGGTCCGCCTGGTCGACCGCCGCAGCAAGTCGCCGCAGGCCAACCTGGTCCTCTTCTCCGCCATCGCCTGCTACGGCCTCGTGCTGTGGTTCCTCTACAACCTGATCATCTTCCACGACCCGCTCTACTTCCTGCACAGCGCCTACAGCGCCCAGGCCATCAACGGGGCCCAGGCCCAATTCGGCCTGCTCGGCACCAAGGGCAGCATCTACCAGAGCCTGCTCACCTACGGGTGGGACGTGGTGGACGTGGTGGGCGGCCCGGTGGTCGTCATCAGCGGCCTTTCGCTGGTGGCCCTGGCTGCCATCCGCCACCCCGACCGCCGCCGGACCCTGTTCACCCTGGCCCTGCTGGCCGCCCCGGCGGTCTTCGAGTCCCTTTCCCTCTACGCCGGCCAGACCACCATCCGGGTGCCCCAGCTCTTCCCCCACGAGATGTGGAACGACCGCTACGGCGTGGTGGCCCTGCCGCTCTGTGCCGTGGCCGTCGGTACCCTGGTGGGCCGCTGGCGGTGGACCCTTCCGGTGGCCGCCGGGGCCACCGCCGCCGCCACGCTGTTCATGGCGCTCGGCAGCCCACTCACCCTGGCCGACGGGCGCACCGGCACCTCCAGCGCGGCCGCCGGCCGCCCCGAGGTGGCGGCCATCTACCTGGCCCACCACTACCGGGGCGGCGAGGTGCTGGCCGACGACTCGGCTGCCTCCTCCCTGATGTTCTCCTCGGGCCTCGACCTGAAGGAGTTCGTGACCGTCGGCTTCCACCCTTACTTCGCCCGGGCTATCGCCGACCCGGCCGGTCACGTGGCCTGGGTGGTGGCCTTCCCGGGGGATGCCGTCACCGCCGATCTCACCGCCCACCCCGACCGGTTCACCGACTTCCGGCTCCGGGTCACCCAGGGTCGGATCAAGGTGTACCAGCGGGTCGGCCCGGCTCCGCCGTCCGGAGCCCCGACCCCCACCGGCGGTTCATGACGGTACCGGGGAGGCTCCCCGGCGTGCACTTCGGCGGCCGACGCGGTGACGCGTCGTTTGCCGCTCCGGGGTCCCACCGTCCGCAGCCCGACGTGACGATGCCCAGGGGGAGTGGCCGATCCGCCCCCATTTCCCGCGCGGCCGGGACGAGTGGCGGGACCGGCACCCCCAGCCGGCAGCGCCCGCCGCGGGTCGTGGGTCCCGTGGGCCCCGACCCCCACCACCCGAGGCGGTCCCGACGAGGGCGGCAGTGACCCCGGTGGCCCGGGCCGCGACCGGCGGAGGCCTGGCCCTGCGCCTGGCCCTGGCCGCCATCCTGGCCGCCGTGGCGGTCGGCATCGGCACGATGACCGTGGCCAGCGGTGCGGGGTCACCGGGCTGCGCCGAAGGCTGGACCTGTGAGGACATCGGGTCGCCCACGCCGGCCGGGAGCCAGACCTTCGTCTCGGGGACCTGGACCGTGCGGGGCGGGGGAGCCGACATCTGGGGAACGTCCGACGCCTTCCACTTTGCCTGGCGCGCCCTGGACGCCGACGGCACACTCAGCGCCGGTCTGGTGTCCCAGACCCCCACCGATCAGAACGCCAAGGCCGGGGTCATGGTGAGGGCCAGCTCGGCGGGTGACTCGTCCTACTACGCCGTCTTCGTCACCCCTGACCACGGGTTGGTGGTCCAGTTCCGCACCGCGGCCGGGCAGCGGTCAGCCAACGCAGGAGGAGCTTCGGCGACAGCACCCCTGTTCGTCCGAATCCTCCGGGTCGGCTCCACCTTCACCGCCTACACCTCCGGCGACGGAGCCACCTGGACCAAGGTGTCCGGATCGACCAAGACCGTCCCGGGGCTGTTCGGACCGATCGAGGCCGGCCTGGCGGTTACGTCGCACAAGCCCACCGTCACCAGCACCGCGGTCTTCACCGCCGCCCAGGTGTCACCGGACACGCCGGCTGCCTCGACCGCCACCTCCTCGAGCACCACCTCCACCACCACCACCACCACGACCTCCACGTCCCTCCCGGCCGGGACCAACCCCACGTCGCTACCGACCGCCACCCCGACCTCCCCGACCACCCCGCTCGGAGGGGTCGCCTCCACCGGCGCCCCGGCCGGACAGGTGGTGGTGTGCGGCACATCGCTCTGCGTCGACGGGACTCCCTGGTCGATGTACGGGGCGACCGTCTACAACCCGGGTCTCACCCCCTACCAGTCGGGCGTCAGGGACCCGGCCGGGACGGTGGCGTTGGCCGAGCAGGCCCACCTCAACACCATCCGCATCACCGACTTCCTCAATGTGACCGGCGACCCGTCGACCGACCCCTACGATCCGGGCAGGTGGGCCTACGTCGATGCCATGATCGCCGCCGCCGGCGCCGCCGGCCTCCACGTGGACCTGGGACTGGCCGACTACCGGGCCATGCTCTGGAACCAGTGCACGGATCCCTACACCGCCGACTGGAGCTCGTTCATCTCCTTTGTGGCCAACCGGGTCAACACGGTGAGCCACCTGGTCTACAAGGACGACCCCACCATCGCCTTCGTCTCGGCGGCGGGGGAGCCCCTGCCCGTCGGCACCCACCAGTACACGGCCAAGACCACCGGCTCCCTCTGTACCATGACCTACTCCACCGCCGACCTGACCAACTTCTACTCCTCGGTGACCGGCGATTGGCAGAGCCAGGGGGGTACGGTGCTGTTCAACTCGGGCGGCCTCGGCTACCTCAACGAGACGTCAGCGGGCATCGACTGGCAGTCGATCTTCTCGCTGCCGTCCAACCCCTTCTGCGACATCAAGACCTACGGCGGCATGCAGGCGTGGGCGCCGATCGCCGCGGCCTACTGCCAGTCGATCGGCAAGCCGGTGGTGGTGGAGGAGTTCGGCTGGCAGCAGAGTGCCGGGGACGCGGCCCGGGCCCAGCTGTTCGCGACCATGGTGGCCCAGCTCCGCGCCCTGCACGTGGCCGGCATGGCCTTCTGGAATCTCGGGTACCAGCTGGGACCCACCAGTTACGAGATCAATCCGGCCACACCGGACACTTTCGCGGCGGTGATCGACAACGCGCCCTGACCCGCTCCACCCGCGGCCGTCCTTCTCTTCCCGGGAAGGTCCGCGGCCCGATAGCGCGGCGGACGGCGAGTGGCGTTCGAAGGTCGACACGTGAGGAGGGCGGAGATGGTGAGACGGCGATGGTTTGCGTCCGGTCGAACCGGCCGGCGATGGGTGCCGGTCCGTATGCTGGCGTCGGGCCTCCTGGTGGCGGCGATCGTCGGCCTCTCCGGGCCCACGGCCGTTCCCGCCGGTGCGGCCACGTCGCCCGGGGTGAGTGTGTGCGGGACCGCCCTCTGCGTCAACGGATCGGCGTGGCCGTTCTACGGCGCCACCGTCTACAACCCGGGCCTCAATCCTTATCAGTCGGGGATCAAGGACCCAGCCGGGACCATCGCCCTGGCCCGGGAGGCCCACCTCAACACGATCCGGATAACCAACTTCCTCAACGTCGACGGCAACCCGTCCACCGCTCCCTATGACCGCGCCTCCTGGCGGGAGGTGGACGCCATGATCGTCGCCGCTGAGCTCAACGGGATGCGGGTGGATCTCGGGCTGTCCGACTACCGCGAGATGCTGTGGAACCACTGCATCGACCCCTACACCGCCAACTGGGCGACGTTCATCTCCTTTGTGGCCAACCGGGTCAACACGCTGACCCACGTCACCTACAAGGACGACCCGGCCATCGCTTTCGTGTCGCTGGCCGGCGAACCCCTGCCGCCCGGCACCCACCAGTTCACCGCGTCGTCGGGCCGGCCGTGCTCTCTGTCCTACTCCACCTCTCAACTCACTGCCTTCTACGCCTACGGCACCGCGGGCTGGGCCAAGCAGAACGGGAGTGTCCTCATCAACACCGGAGGCCTGGGGTACCTCAACGAGACGTCCTCGGGCATCGACTGGACGACCATCTTCTCGCTGCCGTACAACGCCTTCTGCGACATCAAGACGTACGGCGGCATGCAGGCCTGGTCCCCTGTGGCCGCCTACTACTGCCATGCCATCGGGAAACCGCTGGTGGTGGAGGAGTTCGGCTGGCCACAGGGGGTCGGCGACGGGGTCCGGGCCCAGCTCTACGACGGCATGGTGGCCCAACTCCGTTCCCTCGGCGTGGCCGGTCTGGCCTTCTGGAATCTCGGCTACCAGCTGGGGCCGACCAGTTCCGAGGTCAACCCCTCGACCCCGGCCACCTTCGCCGCAGTGGTCGGAAACGCCCCATGAGCGGATGAGGCGGCCGGGGCTCGTGACCGGACGCCCTTCGCTCTTCACGGTCCGACACGTGCCGCCGTCGGATCTCGAGACGAAGGTGATCGGCGGCCCAGGTTGCGGATCTCATGGGCCCGGCCCCGACACGAGCGGAGGCGAGCCGCGGCGGCACGCACTCTTCGGTCCGGCATCAGGACGAGTGGAGATCGTCAGCACGACGCGGGTGGCGGTTGCTGCGAGGCAATCGCCCCAGCCGGACTCTCCACTGGGGGCGAAGGTCCCGAGCATCGGGTCGGGCGCAGCCTCGGCCCGACGCCGGCGAACCGGGGTCGAATCCGCCTGGGGTGGCGCTAGATTCGTAGCCGACGATCAGGAGGTACGGGCATGTCCGGCATCATCTTCGCAATCGGTGTGGCGATGCTCATCGTCCCCATCTGGGCCCTGATCGACGCCATCACTCGACCGACCGGGGCGTTCGCCGCGGCCGGATCGTCGAAGGGGATGTGGATCGCACTGATCCTTCTCTTCTCGATCTTCACCGGAGTCATCGGGCTCGTGCTGTCGATCGTCTACCTGGCGTCGATCCGGCCCCGGGTCCGAGCCATCACACGCTGACCGGGGCAGGGCGGCGGTTCTTATCACCGTCCCCTGGGCCGCCGGTCCGGACCTCGCGCCGGTCCGGCTGCGCTCCGGTCGGGCCGAGGCCGGCTGGCATACTTCGGGCGTGCAGCCGCTGCTGATCCGCCATGCCGAGCCCCGAGACCTGGGCCGGCTCGTCGAGCTCCTCCAGCACGGTTCACTGGTCGAGGGGAAGGAGGACCCTGCCGACCTTGACGCCTACCGGTCGGCACTGTCCGAGATCCGGGTCACCGAGGGGAACGACCTGCTGGTGGCGGAGTTGGACGGGCAGGCGGTGGGCATGTGTCAGTTGGTGGTGTTCCGGCACCTCCAGCACCACGGCGGCCTCTGTGCCGAGGTGGAGTCGGTGCACGTCCACCCCGACTTCCGAAGCCAAGGGATCGGCGGGCGCCTGCTCGAAGTCGCCGTCGAGGCGGCCCGACGGGCGGGCTGCTACCGGGTGCAGCTCACTTCGAACGGTCGGCGGACCGACGCCCACCGCTTCTATCTGCACCAAGGGTTCGAGCCGACCCACCTGGGCTTCAAGCGACTGATCGGATCGGAGTGACCCTGGCCGGGACCGGCACCTCCCGCCGCCCCGGCCCACCTTTTCCACGAGCGCTACCGGGCACTCCGACCCCCAGGGGCCGAACGGAGATCGAGCCAGGCCGGCGGCCTCAGAGCTGGTTGGGCTGCCACTGCTGGAGGCCCAGCGAGGTGGCGATGGGGTTCCAGAGGGAGGTGAACTGCTGTTTGGCCGTCGACGCCTGGCCGTCGTCGGCCAGCGCGGCCTGGTAGTCAGGGTTGCCGGTGTCGTTCGGAACACACTGGCCGACCTGCTCGTCGCTGGCCCATCGGGCGTAGGAGCCGTCCGAGTCGGAGGAGCTCTGCCAAGCACCGGTGAGGGTGCTGGTGAGTTGGGGGGACTGCGGTAGGGCCGAGAGGTCGAGCTGCGCGAGCTGGCTCAACAGGCTCTGCCGGGCGGCCTGGGCCGCCCTCAAGGTGGTCTGGGCAGTGGCCAGATCGCCGCAGGAGGCGATGGCCGTCGTAGCCGCCTGCACCTGGTTGCGGTTCGCCGAGTTCTGGGCCAGCAGCGCGGTGAGGGCCTGCCCCTGGGAGAGGGCCTGGGCGGAGAGGGTGGTGGTGGTCGAACTGGCCGGCGGGGCGGTGGTCGACGGCGGGCTGGTCACCGACGAACCAGCCGGAGGGGAGGCGCCGGGTACCGGGTCACCCGCAGAAGTGGCCAGCACCGCGATGACCACCGCCACCACCGCCGCGGCCAGGGCCGCGATGGCGATCAGCAGGCCTCGGTTGCGCCTTGGACTCCGCTGGACCCCCTGCTCCCGGGGCGGCGCAGGAGGGGACGTCCGGGTGGCGCCGCGGACCCCCACTGATCGGGGAGAGGGCGAGGCGTCGGGGGTTGCCGTTGGGACCACCGCCGTCGTGGGCTCCGGTGTCCGCACCACCGCCGTCGTGGCCGGGGTCGCCCGCACCACCGCGGTCGTGGAATGGGACGAACCGGCGGACCGCACCACCGCCGTCGTCTCCGCCGCGAGTGTCGCGGTCACCGCCGACGGGGCACCGGTCGGCCGCACCATGGACCGCCCGCAGTCACGGCAGAACCGGGCGCCGGCGGCGTTGTCGTGCCCGGCCGGGCAGGGATTGATCAACTCCGAACCGCAGGTGGGGCAGAACCGGGCGGTGATGCCGGTGGCCGGGAGGGGATGGCCTTGAGGACAGAGCATCGTGGACCTCGGGTGCGCAGGGGAGGGGCGTTCGGCGGGCAGGGTGGCGGCCGCTGGGCCGATACGGCAAGGGTCCATGGTAGCGACCCCCGCCCCCCGCCTTCTGTCATCCCCGTCGTCCGAGGCCCGACGCTCGTCCCACCTGGAGGGGGACCCCTGATCGGGCCGGCGCTGAGTGGCAGCGAGATCACCCGTCCGGCAGACTGGCTGCCGACAGCGGGGTGGGGGCGGGGGGCGCCCGGCCCTCGCGCCAGGCCGCTGGAGACGGGTCTCCGGGCGAGCGCCGCCAGCCGGAAAGAGGGAGGGAACCCCAATGACGACCATCGACACCGACGACGTGGTCCGCCACGCCGGTGAGGAGGAGCTGCCCTGGGTGGACGGCACCGGGGGCGTGTGGCTGAAGGTCCTGAGGGTGGACGCGGCCGCCGGCATATGGGTGGTCCGCAACCGCTTCGAGCCAGGAGCACGGCTTCAGATCCACCGCCACTCCGGGCCGGTGGAGGGATACACGGTCTCGGGTCGGTGGCACTACCTGGAGTACGACTTCTACAGCACCGCCGGCTCCTACATCCACGAGCCGGCCGGCTCGGTCCACACCCTTGACGTCCCCTCCGACAACGCCGAGGTGACCGAGATCCTCTTCATCATCGAGGGCGTCCTGCTCAACCTGGCCGAGGACGGGTCGGTGGAGAGCATCTCCGACGGCCCGGCCACGTTGGCTGCTTACGAGGCCCTCGCCGTCGCTCAGGGCTTCGAGCGCCCCACCGGGGTCATCGTCGGTTGAGCAGCACCGACACCGGGTCCGAGCGGGTGGCCGACGTCGACCCCGAAGAGCTCACCGCGACCCCTGCTCGATCCGACGTTCTACGCCGGAGACCCCTTCCCGCTCTATGCCCGCCTGCGGGCCGAGGCTCCGATGGCCCACAGCGAGACCGGAGGCTTCTGGGTGGCCAGCCGACACGCAGGAGGTGGTCGCCATCTCACGGGACCCGGAGACCTTCTGCTCGGGCAAGGGCATCTTGACCATGGAGATCGGCGCCGAGTACCCGTCGCCACCTACCATGATGCACACCGATCCCCCCGACCACGACCGCTATCGCAAGCTCGTCCAGCCCGGCTTCCGGCCCTCGTTCATGCGGGCCCTGGAGGACAGCATCCGCCAACGCACGGTGACCCTGGTGGAGCGGATCGAGGCCGGGGCACCCATCGACATCGTCCCCGAATTGGCCGTGCCCCTTCCCCTGCAGGTCATCTCCGACCTGCTCGGGGTGCCCGAGGAGGAGTGGCCCCGCTTCTTCCGGTGGTCAGAGGCGGTCATCCCCGGGGCCACCGACTGGTCCGAGGAGGAGCGGACGGCGCTGAGCGGCGAGATGGTCACCTACCTGCTGGCCGCAGCGGCCGATCGGCGGGCCCATCCGAAAGACGACATCATCTCCGAACTCGGCGCCGCCGAGGTCGACGGTGACCGTCTGACCGACGCCGAGCTGGGGATGTTCCTGGTGCAGCTGCTGGTGGCCGGCAACGAGACCACCCGCAACATGATGTCGGCCGGCCTGCTGGGGCTGGCCTCGGAGGCGGGGGAGTGGGAGTCGCTGCGCCACCGGGCCCTGACGTCCGCACCCCGGGCCCTGCCCGGTGGCCATCGAGGAGATGCTCCGGTGGACGACCCCGGTGGTGGCGTTCATGCGCACCACCACCCGGCCGGTCGAGCTGGCCGGGGAGCAGTTGGGGGCCGACGAGCCGGTACTCATGCTCTACGCCTCGGCCAACCGCGACGAGTCGGTGTTCGGGCCCACGGCCGAGCGGTTCGACGCCGCCCGCGACCCCAATCCCCACGTGGCCTTCGGCTTCGGTGCCCACTTCTGCGTCGGGGCGGTCCTGGCCCGCCTCGAGGGGCGCATCCTGATGGAGGAGCTGCTCAGCCGGTTCTGCCACCCTCGAGGTGGCCGGCCCGGTCGTCCGGACACCCTCCCCGGTGATCGCCGGGGTCAAGTCGGCCCCCCTGGTGTTCGGAGCGGCCTGAGCCTGCCCACCCATCCGGTTTACCGGGAGGCGGACCCGGCACCCGCCGACCTCCTGACGCCGTGTGGCGGTGGTGGTCTGGGAGAGTGGACGGATGTTCTTCACCAACCACGCCCTGTCCGGGGTGCTGATCGGGCGGGCCCTCGAGGGCCGACCGATGACGGCATTCGTGGTCGGCGTGGGGTCCCACGTCCTGCTCGACGCCGTTCCGCACTGGGGGTGCGACATGTCGGCCGACGGCGCCGAGCAGGTGTTTCTCAAGATGGCCCGGCGCGACGGGCTCCTCGGGCTGGCCACCATGGCCGTCGGCGCGTTCGCGGTGGACCGCAAGGCGCGTCCGGCCGTGATCGCGGCCATGGCCGGCGCAGTGCTCCTCGACCTCGACAAGCCGATCCCGTACTTCTTCGGGTTCAACCCGTTCCCCCGGCCCATCCAGCGCTTCCACGTCTGGATCCAGAACGAGTCCACCTCGGGAATGCGGAACGAGGTCGCCTTCGGTGCGGTCTGCGCCGTGGCCGACGTGCTGGCGGCCGTTGGCAGCCGGCGCCGTCACGGATCCGCCTCGGGACTGCCGCTTCGGGTCTGAGCTTCCAGCGACGATGCACGACCCACCCCTCGCCGGTTTTACACCCTCACCGAGCCCATCGAGCACTCCCGGTGGGCCGGGCCGGAGTTCGCTCAGCCGGCCGCCCGGCGGAGTGAGGCCACCTGATCGTCGGAGAGCTCGAGGGCGGCCGCCCGGCAGTTCTCGTCCACGTGCCCCCGCGACTTGGTGCCCGGGATGGGCAGCATGACCGGTGACCGGTGCAGCAGCCAGGCCAGCGCCACTTGGGACGGCGTGGCCCCGGTCTCCTTCACCACGGCGTCCACCGGCCCTCCCGGACTGGCCAGTGCCCCGGCCGCGATGGGGAACCATGGGATGAACCCGATACCCTCGGCCTCGCAGTGGTCGAGCACGTCCTCCGACGACCGGTCGGTCAAGTTGTAGAGGTTCTGCACGCTGACCACCGGCACCACGGCCCGGGCCGCCTCGATCTCCCTCACGCTGACCTGACTGAGACCGACAGCACGGACCTTGCCCTCGTCGAGCAGATCGGCGAGCAGGCCGAACTGCTCCTCGGCCGGCACCTTGGGGTCGATGCGGTGCAGCTGGAACAGGTCGATGGTCTCCGCACCCAGGCGCCGGAGGCTCATCTCGCACTGCTGGCGCAGGTACTCCGGCCGACCCACCGGCATCCACTGGCCGGGGCCCTGGCGGGTCAGTCCGGCCTTGGTGGCGATGAGCAGGCCCTCCGGATAGGGGTGGAGGGCCTCGAAGATGATGTTCTCGGAGACCTCGGGACCGTAGGAATCGGCGGTGTCGATGAGGTCGACGCCGAGCTCGACGGCTCGGCGCACGGTGGCGACGCATTCGGCCGGGTCGGCCGGCTCGCCCCACACGCCCTCGCCGGTGATCCGCATGGCGCCGTATCCGAGGCGGTGGACCTCCTGGCCACCGAGGGAGAAGGTGCCGGACTGGTGTACCGGCTGGTCGGTGCCCTGATCGGTGGTGGTCATGGATCCTCCTCGGCCAATGGGGGTGCCCCGGGACAGGTCCGGGGCACTGATCCCGTTCTACCCGGACCCGGCCCCGGTCGAACCGTCCCGTCCCCGTCGGGCAGGGGTCGACCGGCCGATCAGACCGTCGAGGCCACCCGGTCGTCGAGGGCCGGCTCCGCCGGTGCTTCCGCCTCGGCGCACGCGGTCACCGAGTCGCCCCCGAGGAGGAAGCGGCCCCCCAGCACCGACGCGGTGTACAGGCCCAGGTTGGCGGCGAACACCACGCAGAAGCGCAGCGATGAGAGGCCGGCGGGGGACCCGTCCCCCGGCCACCCCTTGGACTGGACGAGGACCCAGGTGGCCACCGCCACGACCACCGCCAGCTTGAGGACCAGGTACGCGCCCCGGCGTCGCCCGCGCTCGAGGACCACCCGGTAGTTGGCCAGCCAGAACCACACCACCGGTAGGGCCAGGACGGTGTAACACATGTGGCTGACCGGGATGATCAGCACGGTGAACAGGGCGGTGTTGAACACGCACAGCAGGCGCTCCCTCGGCCGGGAGAGGGCCAGGGCGACCAATCCGATGACCCACACGCCGAGCAGGCCGGTGAGCAGGAAGCGGAGCCCGCCCGAGATCACCACCGGCTGGGCCAGTCCGGTGCGGGAGAAGAGCAGCTTGGGGATGCCGCTGACCGAGTCGCTGACCAGGGGCAGGGCCTTGGCATCGCCGATGGCCCGGTAGAAGGCGGTGAACTCGCGCCCCCCGGCCGGGACCAGGTTGGAGACGAAGCCGAGGAGCACCACCCCGGCCAGGGCGGCCACGGCCATCACCCGCTTGCGGGCCCCGGTCCCGGCCTGCAGGACGGCGAGGATGAGGAGAGCCGGCCACACCTTGATCAGGCAGATGGCGCCGACCACCCCGCCGAACCACACGGGGCGGTCCGCCCGCCAGACCAGGGCGGCCACCACCACGCCCAACAGCACCAGGAGGTCGTCGTTGCCCAGGAACAGCTCGTAGACCAAGGGCCAGCTGTGCAGGCCGATGACCGCTCCCACGGTGAAGACGACCGGAGCCTGCCAGGGGGCACCCAGGCGATCCCGGAGTGCCCACACCACCAGGGCCAAGGCGGCGGTGAAGGCCCCGAGACCGAGCACCGTCCATGCCTTCAGCACGCTGACCGCGTCGGCGTGGGCGAACGGGGCCAGTACCAAGGACAGCGGAGCGAAGTAGGTGTACACGTCGGAGCCGTCGTAGGGGCTGCCACCACCCGCCACGTTCCGGGCCGCCTGGAAGAAGGAGCGGAAGTCGACGTTCGATCCCCCGTGGAGCGGTGCGGCGCCGATGGCTCCTCGGTAGCGCTGGACCAGGAGGAGGGCGACCACCACCGCGCCACCCAGCCACAGCGCCGCCGCGACCATCGTGACCGCCCGAAGCCCGCCCCACGGCTCGACCGCCTCGGGCCGCTCCGTCGGTGTGGTGCCCTGGTCTTCGCTCATCACCCGCTCCGTCGTCGATCGGGTGCGGGAGCAGGACGCCCCGCCGGCCTGGCCCCCAGGCACGCACCTCTGTGTCTGGTTCTTCGGTCCGATCGGGCCCGGACTTTAGGGACGGCGGAGCCTCGTCGACCGAGCCGGGTGCCATGGCACCTGTCCAGCGCCTCTCGTGGGTCGGCCCTGTTCAGCGCCTCTGGTAGACCGGTGGACGGCCTTCGGCCCGGGCCGACTTCATCTCGGCATAGTCGCGGGAGGCGAACACCATCGACTGGGCCACGGCCTCCTCGGCGATGGACCGCTGGACCTCGTGCACGCCCAGGCCGTAGAGGGTGCGCCGGGCCATCTTCACGGTGAAGGCCGGGGCGGTGGCGATCGTCTCGGCCATCTGCCGGGTGACCGACTCGAGCTCCTCCTCATCGGCCACCAACCGGCTGATGATCCCGTGGGTCAGGGCCTCCTCGGCCGTCATCACCCGACCGGTGAGGGCCAGGTCGGCCGCCAGGCCGTGGCCGGCCATCTGGAAGAGCCGGGCCATGCCGCCGGTGTCGGGGATGACCCCGTGGACCACCTCGGGCAGGACCATCTTGGTGCCGACCGCGGCCACCCGGATGTCACAGAGCAACGAGCGCTCGAACGCCCCGCCGATGACCCATCCCTTCAGGGCGCAGATGATCGGGGCGGGCATGGTGAAGAACATCTGGGACGGGCGGTGCCCCCGTTCGATGAACTCGAGGTCCGAGATGTCCTCGGTGCGCAGGCCGAGCTGGTCGGTGTCCCGTCCCGACGAGAAGGACTTCCCCTCGCCCCGCCAGATGATGGCCCGGACCTCGGGCTTCTCGTGCACCTCGGCCAGCACCTCGAAGAGCCGGCGGTCCATCTCGTCGCTCATGGCGTTGTGCTTCTCGGGCCGGTTGTTGGTGATCACCGCGATCGGGCCGTCCACGTCCAGGGTGACCAGGCGCTGGTCCTCGGGGCTCAGGGTGCTCATGACGGGGATCCTTTCGGGGCCGCGGTCTCGCCGAACGGCGGGCGGTTCAGCTGCTCGCGGATGGGGGTGAAGGGGGGTTGCACGGTGTGCCGGCGCTGCCAGTTGGCCCCGTCCACCACCAGGGAGTGACCGGAGATGTAGGTGGCGTAGGGCGAGCAGAGATAGGTGGCCGCCCAGGCCAGCTCCCGGGGGAAGCCCACCCGGCCGGCCGGGACCCGTGAGTCCTGCCCCTCGTACTTGCCCGGCACCGCGGCAATGGCGGCGACCTCGTCCTCGTGGGGCATGAGCCCGGGGACCAGGCCGTTGACCCGGATGCCGTAGGGGCCCCACTCGACCGCGAGGGTCTCGGTCAGGTTCTTCACCCCGGCCTTGGCCGCGGCCGAGTGTGCGAACCCTGGACCACCCGTCCAGGCGTAGGACGCCCCCACGTTCACAATGGCCCCGTCCCGCTCGGCCGGGATCAACCGGCGGGCCAGGTCCCGGCAGCACAGGTAGGTGCCGTTGAGCACGATGTCCACCACCGTGCGCCAGGCGTTGGGACTCATGTCCTCGGCCGGGACCGGGAAGTTCCCTGCTGCATTGTTGACCAGCACCCCGATGGGGCCCAACTGGTCCTCCACGGCGTCGAAGCCGGCGGCGATGGAGTCGGCGTCCCGGATGTCGCACGGCGTGGCGAACGCGGTGCCCCCGGCCTCCCGCACCGCCTCGACACCGGCCTCCCGATGGGCCTCGTCCCGGCTCAGGATGCCCACCGCCGCTCCGAGTCGCCCGAACTCGGTGGCTATGGCCTTCCCCAGGCCGGTGCCACCTCCGGTGACGACGACCACCGAGCCGTCGTAGGTGCCGGGGGCCAGGGCCGAGGTGCCGGTGGGCGGGGGAGGGCGCAGGCCGGGTGGGGTCACGAGAGGTGAGCCTACCGAGGACGGTTGGTCCAGGGCGGTGGCGGCTCGAGGTTCTGTTGCACGACCGGTCGGGGATCGCCCTCGACTCGCCGGCAGCGGCTCGGTGTCCTCCCCCTTGTGCCGCCCCCAGCATCGGTGCCGATCTCTGCGTCCGCCCCTACGACGAACGGTTGGCGGAGACGGCCACGCCGCGACGCCGGCGCGTCGAGCGGCCGACCCGAACCTCTTCCTACGGCGCGCCGCGGGCTCGCTACCCAGCGCGCGGATATCGCCGATGGCCGCCGGACGGAGCGGGTTCCGCGTTGGCCGTAAGGGCGCCTCGGGTAGCCTCGTCGTCCGTGGACTTCGACCTCTCTCCCGAGCTCACCGAGCTGCAACACAGCGTTCGCCGACTGGCCCAGGACAAGGTCAAGCCGCGGGCCCGCCAGATCGATGCCACCGGCGAGTACCCCACGGACATCTTCGAGGCCTTCCGCGACGCCGACCTCCTGGGGCTGTGCCTGCCCGTGGAGTTGGGGGGCTCCGGGGCGGGCATCCTCGGGCTGACCATGGCCATCGAGGAGGTGGCCAAGTACTCCAACGCCGCCGCCCTCATGCTCCTGCTCACTCGGCTCCCGGTCGGACCGGTGCTCATCGCCGGCAACGACGACCAGAAGCGGCGCTACCTGCCGGGCATCGCCAAAGGCGAACTCCGGGCCGGTTTCGGCCTGTCCGAGGCGGTGGCTGGGTCCGACGTGGCGGGCATGCGGATCGCGGGCCGTGCCCGACCCCGACTCCGAGGGCGGGATGGGTGCTCACCGGGACCAAGTGCTGGATGTCCGGGGTGGTCGAGGCCGACTGGTACACCGTCTTCGCCAAGACCGGCGACCCGTCCTCCCGGGCCCACGACTCCATCACCGCCTTCATCGTGGAGCGGGGTTGGGACGGGGTCTCGGTGGGACGGACCGATGCCAAGATGGGGGTCCGAGGCGTCCACACCGGCGAGTTGGTGCTGGAAGGTGTCCGGGTGCCGGCCGCCAACGTGATCGGCGAGGTGGGCGGCTTCCGGCTGGCCATGCTGGGCCTCAACGCCATGCGTCCCGTCGTGGCCGCCCGGGGCATCGGCCTGGCCGAAGGGGCGCTGATGTACGCCACCGAGTACGTGAAGCAGCGGCAGGCCTTCGGCCAGACCATCGCCGACTTCCAGGGCATCCAGTGGGAGATCGCCAAGGTGGCGGTGGACATCGAGGCGGCCCGGCTCCTCACCTACCGTTCGGCCTGGCTGGCCGACCAGGGCAAGTTCGGCAAGGAGTTCGTACCCTTCCTGTCCATGGCCAAGTACTACGCCACGGAGCTGGCGGTCAGGGCGTCCGGACTGGCCGTCCAGCTGCTTGGGGGCGGCCGGGTACATGGAGGACCATCCGACCGAGCTGTGGTACCGCGACGCCAAACAGCTGACCATCGTGGAGGGCACCTCCCAGGTGCAGCTGGGGCTCATCGCCCGGGGCGTCCTCGGGCACGACCTGTGGTGGGACTGATGGCCGGGTCGCCGGCCGCCGAGGGCCCCGTGGCGGCATCGTCGGTCGAGTCGACGGCCACGCCGTTCGAGGCCCTGGGGGGATGGCCCGGTATCCTGACCGACCTGCTGCTCGGGTACCTCGCTGACCACGTCGTCGGCGGAGACGGTGATGGGTCAGGTCCTGGCCGGGGAGGCCACGCCGGCCCAGATCGCTGCGTTGGCCACCGCTCTGCGGGCCAAGGGGGAGTCCGTCGAGGAGATGACCGGCTTCGTCCGGGCCATGGTCACCCACGCCGTCCCCCTCCACCTGCCGGCCGGCATGGAGGTCATCGACACCTGCGGCACCGGCGGCGACCGACTGCGCAGCATCAACGTGTCGACCATCGCCGCCCTGGTGGTGGCGGCCACAGGGGCCAAGGTGTGCAAGCACGGAGGCAGGGCCTCGTCCTCGGCCGTCGGCGCGGCCGACGTGCTCGAGGCCCTCGGGGTGGTGGCCGATCTGGGGCCGGCCGGCGTGGTCCGCTGCATCGAGGAGGTGGGCATGGGGTTCTGCTTCGCCCCTCGCTTCCACCCGGCCATGCGGTTCGCCGCCCCGGTACGCAAGGAGCTGGGCATCCCCACCGTCTTCAACTACCTCGGGCCCGTTGGCCAACCCGGGACGGGCCCGGTACCAGGTGGTCGGGGTGAGCAATCCCGGCCATGGCCGACAAGATGCTGGGGGTCCTGGCCGCCAACGGTGCCCTCCGGGCCGTGGTGGTCTACGGCGACGACGGACTCGACGAGCTGAGCACCACCGGGCCCTCCACCGTCCACGAGCTGATCCGGAACCCGACGGGCGCTACGAGACGTCGGCCTACCGGGTGGACCCGGCCGCACTGGGCTTCGCCCCGGCGACCCTCGAGGATCTCCGCGGGGGGGACGCCGCCTTCAATGCCGCCGCCATCCTCAGCGTCATCGGGGGGCAGTACTCCCCGCACCGGGACATCGCCATCCTCAATGCCGCCGCCGCCCTGGTGGTGGTGGGCAACGGTGCCCGACCTGCCGAGTGGCATCGTGTCGGCCGGCCAGGTCATCGACAACGGGCAGGCCGCCGAGGTGCTCCAGTCGCTGATCCGGGTCTCCCGGGAGGCATCGGCCGGCGAGGCCTCCGGATGATCTCAGGCGGCTGATTCGGCGTCGTCCCCGACTGGGCCGGCCACCCCAACACGGGGCTCGTCGGGGTCGGGGTCGCGAGGGACGGGCCGGCGCCAGTCGAGCGCAGAGTTCGGCCAGCTCGGGGATCCGGCGGGCGGGCATGGCCAGACCGAGGGGGGACTCGACCTCGACGATCCGCACCTCGCCGGCGTTGGCCGCCAGCCACTGGGCCACGATGGCCCGCTCCTGTTCGTGCTGATCGGGAGGTAGGTGCTCGGTATCGAAGAGGGCCGGCCCGCCCGACCCGGCCCGGTGGGCGGTCGACCGGCCCGGCCGGGACTCGCTCCCGATCCAGAGGCCCCGTTCGAGCACCACCCGCCCTCGCCCTCGATCTGCCAGCACCACCCGACCGGCTGCCCGCAGCGACTCCGTCCGTCGGTGCCGGTCGAGCAGGACCCGGAGCCGCTCGGCCTCGTCCCGGATCGCGGCGGCCTCCTCGAAGCGCTGCTGGCCGGCCAGAGCTCGCCACCAACTGGGCCAACGGGTGCCAGCAGCTCGACCGGGTCGGCGGCCAGCTGTTCGGGGGTCCACCTCCGGCGTCGGCGCCGCCGTCGGAGGTGGGTGGCGGTCGGATCGGTGCGGCGAGAGGGCCTGGGGTCGCCCCCGGCGAACCTTCCCTGGCGCGGTTGAACGGTGGCGACCACGTCCGGATCAGTCGGCCCTCGATGATGGCGGCGGTCAGTGGACCGGGGCAGACCTGGTGGTGGACGGCGTGGAGCTGGCGGAGCAGCCGCCCGATCGTCCGTCGTCGGTCGGAGGTGAAGTACGACCGGACCCGGGCTTGCAGGTCGGTGGCCTTCCCCACGTAGAGCACGTGTCCGGCGGCGTCGGTGAACCAGTAGACGCCGGGCCGGCGGGGAAGTCGCACGGTGAGCCGGAGCTTGGCCGCCTGGGGATGGCCCACCAGCGTGGGCAGGTCGAGCAGCTCCTCGAGATCGAGGATCCCGAAGGAGCCGGCCCGCTCCAGCAGGGCGTGGAGCAGGTCGCCGGTGGCCAGCACGTCGGTCAGGGCCCGGTGCGAGGGCTGGTGGGGGAGTCGGAGCGATGGCGGCCAGGGTCCCGAGCTTGCAGTTCTCGACCAGGTCGCGGACCAGACGACGGGCCAGGGCCAGGGTGTCGACCGTCCGGTTGGCCAGACGATCCCGGCCCGAGGACACCAGGGCGTGGTCGAGGAACGAGAGGTCGAAGCGGAGGTTGTGGCCCACCAGGACCGAACCACCCACGAACTCGAGGAAGGAGGGCAGCATCTCCCCGACCCGGGGGGCGTCGGCCACCATGGCGTCGCTGATCCCGGTGAGGGCGGTGATGAACGGGGGGATGCGCTCGTCGGGCCGGACGAAGGTCTGGTAGGTCCCGAGCAGCTCGCCGCCCCGGTACCGGGCCGCCGCCACCTCGGTCAGCGAGGCCGACGCCGGGGACCCGCCGGTGGTCTCCACGTCGACCACCACGAAGGTCACCTGGCTGAGCGGGCGTGCCGAGGTCGTCGAAGGACGCCCCGGAGTGCGATGGTCATGGGGGACACTGTATCGAACAGGTGTTCGACACAGGGCCCAACGCCGGTGGCGGGTCGGCCTGGCCCTCGGCCCGCGGGATACTGAGTCGATGACCGACCGGGACGCGGCGGGGGGACCGGCCCAGGGCCCGGTGGCCCACCTGGCCCGTCGGCTGGGCCCGGTGGAGCGGGTCGCCGGACTGGCCCCGGGTGTCTGGAGAGTCCGCGCCGGCCATCGGGACCTGGTGATGAAGACCGGGGCCGGGGTCCGGGACGAGGCCGAAGGGCTCCGGGCCCTGGCCGGCGTGGCCGGGGCCCCTCTGGTGCCCCAGGTGGTGGTGGGGGAGCCGGACCTCCTGGTGACGGCCTGGGTGGAGCCGGGGCCTCGAACACCGGACCACGAAGAGGCCTTGGGCCGGGGCCTGGCTCGTCTGCACGCAGCGCCCTGGCCGGCGTGGGGTGGCGGATCGTCGTGGATCGGAGCCTGTCCGGTGAGCGCCACCGAGTGGCCCGGGCCGGTTCCGTTCTATCGGGCTCGCCTCGTCGAGCTGGCCGACCGGTGCGGGATGGACGCCCAGGTCTCGGCGGTGGCGGACCGCCTATCCGAGCTGCTCCCGCCGGGAGGCCCGGCGCTCCTGCACGGGGACCTGTGGTGGGGGAACGTCCTCTGGGGTGCCGACGGCCGTCCCTGGCTCGTCGACCCGTCGGTCCATGGGGGCCAACCCGAGGAGGACCTGGCCATGCTGGGCCTGTTCGGGGCCCTTCCCGAACGCCTGGTGCGCGCCTACCTCGAGGTGCGGCCGCTCGAGACCGGATGGGAGGATCGGGTGGGTCTCTTCACCCTGGTGCCACTGCTCGTGCACACGGTTCTCTTCGGGGACACCTACCGGCGCCAGGTCGAGGCGGTCCTGCGTCGCTACTCGTGACCGGCCCGGCCTGGTGTCGGCGCAGGCGGGACCGGACCATGGGACGGCCCGTGCTATCGGTCCGTGCCCTGGGACGACGGGTGGCGGGACCGGGCCCGACGGACGAGTTCGTCGGTGATCCGTTCGATCTCGGCGTCGATGCTGGCCAGGAGCGACCCGGTGGCCGCCGAGCGGTCGGTGTGCAAGGTGAGCTCGTCGAGCTGCTTCTGCCGGCGCTCCCGCTCCGCGACCAGCTGACCCTCGCCGTACCGGCTGTAGTTGGGCACCGACTCGACCTCTCCGGCCTTCGGCCCGTGAGGCGTGGTCCGGGAGGGGAACAGCGGACGGATGTTCATGGGCAAGACATCGGCCCGTCCGGACCAGGGCTTGAATCGATCCCCGTCACGGCACCGGGTCTCTGTGTCCGGACCGGATGGTCCTCGGAGTCGGGCGGCCGGTCCCGGAGGGAGCCCGACCACGTCCCGTCACCCGTCGATCGCTGCGAGCACCGCGGCCAGCTCGGTAGGTCGGCTGATCATGGCCATGTGCCCGGCATCCAGGTCCGCCACGTCGGCACCGGGCAGGTTCTCGATCATCCTGTCCTGGGTGTCGACGACGATGGCGGCGTCTCGAGTCAGGCGGACATAGGTACGGGGGATGGGTCGGCGGAGCCCGGTTAGGTCGGCCGGCTCCGACAGGACCGAGCCTGCTTCGGGCACCATGCGGGCCAGGGTGGAGAACGTCTGGTCCTCGTCCATGTCGTTGCAGAACATGACTCGGGCGAGGCCGGGGTGGAGTACGCCGTGTCCGTCCAGAGCGCCGTCCCGGACCTGGTCGGCGATCTCGGCGACCGCCGGGCCCAGGCTGCTCAGGACCTCGGACAGCGGGGTCCCGTGGGGCGGCACCGAGCAGGAGACGAATACCAGTCGTCGCAGCCGGCCGGGGACCGCTTCGGCCACCCCGGGGAGGGTCAGCCCGGCCATCGAGTGGCCGACCAGGGTCACGTCGGACAGATCGCGGACCACCAGCTCGTCCACCACCGAGGCCACGAAGTCGGCCAGCGTCACGGTGGCGAGGTCGGCGGGTCGGCCACCCCGTCCGGGCAGGTCGACGGCCACGCTCGGTCCATCCAGGTGGGGACGGAGCTCGTCCCAACACGACCCGGCGAAGCCACCCCCGTGGACCATCAGGTAGTTGGTCACTCCCGCAGGCTCGCATCCTCGTGCCCCCGCCACAAGCGGCGCTCCCGGTCCCCTCCCAGGCGCAGGCCGATCCCCTCGGCCGAGTACCGTAGGGACGATGAGCACCGACGCCTCGTCCGCGCCCCCCGGGACCACTGGCTCTCGCGCCGCCACCGACGCGTCGACCGGCGGCCAGGCCCGCTACCGCTGTGCCGCCTGCGGGAACCTGACCCGCTTCGACGTGGTGACCAGCCGCAGGACCAAGGCCTTCCACCACTACTCGGTGGGCGGCGATCTGGCGGTCGAGGAGGTCGAGGTGCTCGACGAGGCGGTGGAGGAGGTCTCGTGCCGCTGGTGCGGCAACGGCAATGCCATCGAAGTCATCGAGGGCGCGGCGGAGCCGGACTGACCCCGCTCGGCTGCAGGGTATGAACCAGCCGACCCGGCCTGACCCCCCCGATGCGGCGCCGGTTACGGACGATCCGCCGGCACCCGCGAATCCCCTGGGCGACCCGTCCTTCGTGGCCGGTCTCCGACCCATCCCGACCGGGCCGGTGGATCCGGCCGAGCGGTGGCCCGCCGCCGACATCGTCGGCCAGGATCTGGACGGTCGAACCGTCGAGCTGCGGATCGGCTCGTACCCTGGACCGCTGCTCCTCTGCTTCCTCCAGGTCCGGTGCGACGGCTGCGAGGAGTTCTGGGCCGGGCTGGCCGACCGCCGAGGACCCGGGTGGCCGGACTCGCTCTCGCTGGTGGCGGTGACCAAGGGTCCCGACTCGGTGGACCGGGTCGAGGTGGCCCGGGCCGCTGCCGGGGCCGGCCGCGGTGCCGGTGGTGATGAGCGACCGGGCCTGGGCCGACTACCGGGTCACCGGCTACCCGTTCTTCGTGCTGGTCGACACGGCTCTCGCGGACGGTGGTCGGCGGAGACGGTGGGCTTCGGCTGGTCGGAGGTCTCCTCGATGGTGCGGGCCACCGGCACTCCGCTGACCGACCCCACGTATGGCGACTCCCGGTATCGGTCACAGGATCGTCGCTCAACTCCCAGCCACCGCCGGTCCTGTCCACAGGTCGGTCCACATGCCCGCTTCCCATGCTGGTGGATGACAGCAATCCACCGCGAAGGAGCAGGACATGAGTGAGGCAGACGAAGTAGGGCTGACCAATGCGGACGGTGACGGATCCGTTGGCCACCTTCAACACCAGACGGCGACGGGGGGTCCGGGTGACCAGTGCCGCCGCCATCGCCCTCGGCCTGGCCCTCGGCCGGAGGGGCCGTGGCCGGGGCCATCCACGTCCAGGGCACGTCTCGCGCCGTCGGGACCGTCGAGCCGCCGAGTACCGTCCACCGATGGGTGGGTCCCCCCGGCCGCGGTGGGCACGGTGGCCTCGGTCGGCACCGGCACCTTCACCTTGACCACCAAGGACAACACGACCGTCACGGTCAACGTCGGCACTCACCACCACCTACCGGGACCCGGGGTGACCACCCCGACCCTCGCCAACGTGACCGTCGGTGAGCACGTGGCCGTGTTCGGCACCGACACCTCCAACGTGGTGACCGCCACCAGCGTGGCCATCGGCGACCCGCCCGGCGGGGGCCCGGGCGGCAGCGGTCCCGGTGGGTCCCCGCCGGCCGCGGTGGGCACGGTGGCCTCGGTCGGCAGCGGCACCTTCACCTTGACCACCAAGGACAACACCACCGTCACGGTCAACGTCGGACCTCGGCCACCACCTACCGGGACCCGGGAGTGACCACCCCGACCCTCGCCAACGTGACCGTCGGTGAGCACGTGGCCGTGTTCGGCACCGACACCTCCAACGTGGTGACCGCCACCAGCGTGGCCATCGGCGACCCGCCGAGCGGGGGCCCGGGCGGCCGGGCGGCCCCGGGGCGGTGGCCCGGAGGGTCGGCCGCACACCGCCTCGGGAGGCGGAACGGGTCGAGCTCCACCTCGACCTCCGGCTAGCGCGGCCCGGCCAGCATACCCCGAGGACGGCGCTCGACCTCTCCACGTCCCGACGCCTTCCCCCGGCGTCGGGACGTGGCGGCCGCGGATCCGGCGGAATCTCGCCCTGGCCCCGATGCGACTGGTGGCACCCCGCAGTCCCGGTCATGCTGGCGGCATGCTCTACGTCTGTGCCCTTCGATGGAGCTCCGGATCCCTGCCAGCGGCTCCCTGAAGGCCAAGCGGACCGTGGTCAAGCACGTGGTGGAGACGGCCAAGTCCCGGTACGGGGTGGCCGCCGCCGAGGTGGGCTACCTCGACCAGTGGCAGCGATCGGAGCTGGGGTTCGCCGCCGTGGCCGGGCCCCCGGTCATGTGGAGGAGGTCCTCGACTCCGTCGAGCGGTTCGTATGGTCCCAACCCCAGCTGGAGGTGCTCTCCGACTCCGAGGACCTGGCTCGAGACCGGCGAGTGAGCGACCGCGGCTCCGGTGCCGGTCATGGGTGGGTCCTAACCTGGACCCATGGCCACCCTGCCGGAACTCCTCGCCGACCTCGACGACGAGTACGCCGACTGCCGGCGGCCTGGTGGGCTCGCTGGCCCCGACGCGCCCGGAGTGGGACCGTCCCACCCCGGCCGAGGGATGGGCGGTGCGGGACCAGGTCAGCCACCTGGCCTACTTCGACGATGCCGGTCGGTTGGCCATGGTGGAGCCCGACGAGTTCTCCCTGGTGGCCGAGGAGGCCATGTCCCTCGACGGGGATCCCATGGAGGCCCACCTGGTGCGGGGTCGTTCCATGGGTGGCGACGCCCTCCTGGCCTGGTGGGACGAGGGCCCACACCGGCATGATGGCGGCGTTCGCCGGGGCCGATCCCACCGCCCGGGTCCCCTGGTTCGGGCCGCCCATGGGGGTGCTGTCGTTCATCTCGGCCCGCTTGATGGAGACCTGGGCCCACGGCACTCGACGTGGCCGACGCCCTGGGGGTTCGTCGGGAGCCGACCGAGCGGCTCCGTCACGTGGCCCACCTGGGGGTGCGGTCCCGACCCTTCTCCTATCTGGTGCGGGGTCCGGACGTGCCGCCCGGGCGCATCGACGTGGACCTGACGTCGCCGCGGGGGAGTCGTGGACCTGGACCATCGGCGCCTCCGATGATGGCGAGCCGGTGTCGACGGTCGAGGGGTCGGCCCTCGACTTCTGCCTGGTGGTGACCCAGAGCCGCCACGTGGCCGACACCGGACTGGTGATCACGCGGGGAGCCCGCCGCCGACTGGATGTCGGTGGCCCAGGCCTTCGCCGGTCCACCCGGTCCGGGCCGGCCCGCCAACGGCTGAAGCCGACCTGTGCGGCGCTTGGCCCGCCCCGCCGTCCAAACCTGTTCCTCGGGAGCCCCGGGCGCC
Source organism: uncultured Acidimicrobiaceae bacterium (assembly GCA_963717885.1). Classification (GTDB taxonomy): domain Bacteria; phylum Actinomycetota; class Acidimicrobiia; order Acidimicrobiales; family RAAP-2; genus Bog-756. Next base: position 196,724 of record CAVQXB010000002.1, read on the forward strand.
GCCCGGCCCCGCACCCCCATCGTCCCTGGTCTCCGGTCCGTCCCGGGTGGGTGATACACCCGCCTTCTCCACTGGCCCCAATGGCGTCGGTAGCCCAGGGGACCGGACGGACCGGACCGGCCGACGCTCCGCCCCGGTGTCGAATCCTGTCAGGAGTCGAATCCCATGCCCAGCCGGTCCAGCGTCCGGAGCCAGAGGTTGCGCGACCCCCGTGCCCGTCGGCCCGGGCCATCGACCAGCGGGTGAGTCCGATCCCGGCGAAGCGGATGGGCTCGGGAGGGAACGGGATCGGCTTGTCCCGCACGAAGCGGAGTCGGGTGAGCTCGGTCTCCTCCCGGAGAGGAGGTCCAGCATCACCCGGGCCCCGAAGCGGGACGCTCCCACCCCGAGCCCGGTGTAGCCCGCGGCCGACACCACCCGACCGTCGTGGGATCGGTCGAAGAAGGCGCAGAAGCGTGAGCAGGTGTCGATGGCCCCGGCCCAGGAGTGGGTGAAACGGACGTCCTCGAGCTGGGGGAAGGTCTCGACGAACAGCTCGGGCCAGCTTCATGAAGGTGGCCGGCCGTTGCTCGCGGGACGGCCCCATCCCGTTGCCGAAGTGGTAGACGGCGTCGTAGCCGCCGAACAGGATCCGGTCGTCGGCGCTGCAGCCGGTAGTAGAGGAACTGGTTGCCCGTGCCGCCGATCCCCTGGCGGCGCTCGCCAGCCGATGGCAGCTCGCTGGTCCGGGCGCAGCGGTTCGGTCATCAGCACGTAGTCGTAGACGGGGACGACGTAGCGTGCGAAGCCGGCGGACCAGCGACGGGAAGGCGTTGGTGCCGAGGGCCACCGCGGTCCGAACGCGACCGTCCCGTGCCCGGTGCGGAGCACGACGCTCGGGCCCGACCGCTCCGGTCCGAGCCGGTCCACCGGGCTGTGCTCGAAGATGCGCACCCCGGCACCGACTCGCAGGCCCGCCGCAGCCCCCAGGCCAGCCGGGCCGGGTTGACCAGGGCGCACCCGTCGCGGTCCCAGAGCCCGGCCAGGAAGGTGGGGGAGTGGACCTCGGCCTGCATCTCGTCCCGGTCGAGGAAGACGGTGAGCTGGTGCCCGTGCCCCCGGGCCTAGGCTCGGCCGCCTCGAGCAGGGCCTCCACCTGATGGGGCTCGGTGGCCACCGACGAGCTCGCCGGTGCGCTCGAATCCGCAGTCGATCGACCATCGCTGCCGACGGCGGCCTCGATGTCGTCGAGGTTCTCGGCGGCCGAGGCGCTCCAGGGTGTCGATCTCGTCCGGGAAGCGCTCGACGCCGTTGCCCAGCCCGTGGGTGAGGCTGGCGGCGCAGAAGCCGCCGTTCCGTCCCGATGCCGCCCAGCCGCAGCGGTCGGCCTCGAGGAGCACCACGTCGAGGTCGGGGTCGGGCCGTCTTGGCCAGCAGCGCCGTCCACAGCCCGGTGTAGCCGCCGCCCACCACGGTGAGATCGGCGTCGTCGACCCACCAGGATCGGGCCGAGGGCGGGGCGGCCGGGTCGTCCAGCCAGAAGGAGACCGGGGCGGCATCGGCCAGGGCGGCGGGGCGATCCACGTCCCGACCCTAATCCGATCTCGAGGTCCCGGCGTCCGACCCCGAGACGACCCCGGCCCGACCGGTCCGATGTCGGCATCGACGACTATCGGACGGGGTCGGGACGCCGCGGTCGGGACCCGGCGATCGACCGCTGGCCGCATTGCATAAGAATGCAGAAATCTGCATATACTTGCACTGCGGGACGCCCCCGACCGGTCCCGTCGCATAGACTACCGCGACGGAGCACAACATGAGGAATCGACCATGAAGGTCGGGGTCGTCGGTGCCTCCGGCTACGCCGGCGTGGAGCTGCTGCGCCTGTGCGCGGCCCACCCCGAGCTCGAGGTGGTGGTGGCCACCGCCGGCAGCCACCGCGGGCAGGCGGTGGCGGCGCACACCCCGTCGTTGGCCGCCGCCTATCCCGACCTCACCTACGCGCCCACCGAGCCGCCGGAGCTCGACGGGCTGGACCTGGTCTTCCTGGCCCTGCCCCACGGGCAGTCCCAGCACCTGGTCCCCGACCTGGTCCCGACCGGGTCGGGGTGGTGGTCGACCTGGCCGCCGACTTCCGGCTTCACGACCCGGCGCTGTACCCGATCTGGTACGGCGAGGAGCACGTGGCGCCCGAGCTGCTCGGGCCAGTTCGTCTACGGGCTGCCCGAGCTGCACCGGGACGAGCTGTCGGGGCGCCCGCGCGATCGCCGCCCCCGGCTGCTATCCCGACGGCCGCCCTCCTGGCCCTGGCCCCGCTGGTCCGGGCCGGGGTGCTGGCCGTCCCGCCCGGCCACTGCCGGGCCGGACGGGTCCCCGCCGCTCATCGTCGACGCGGCCAGCGGGGTGTCCGGGGCCGGCCGGGCCCCGAAGGACAACCTCCACTTCGGCACGGTGGACGAGGACTTCGTGGCCTACGGCCTGCTCGACCACCGCCACACCGCCGAGATGGAGCAGGGCCTCGGCACCACCGGTCCTGTTCACCCCCCACCTGGCCCCGATGGTGCGGGGCATCCTGGCCACCTGCTACGGCCGTCCGCGCCGACCGGCCGGATCGCTGACCACCGACGGACGCCATGGAGCTCCTCCACCAGGCCTACGACGACGAGCCCTTCGTGGTGGTCACCGACGGCCCGCCGTCGACCAAGGCCACCAGCGGGTCGAACTGCGCCCACGTGACCGTCCGGGTCGATCCCCGCACCGGGTGGGTGGTGGCCCTGTGCCGCCATCGACAATCTGATCAAGGGGGCGGCGGGCCAGGCCGTCCAGTGCGCCAACCTGGCCCTCGGGCTGCCCGAGGGCACCGGACTGCCGATGGCCGGGGTGTACCCGTGAGCATCACCACCCCCGAGGGGTTCGTGGCCGCCGGCCTGGCCTCGGGCATCAAGGCCGTCGGGGCGCTCGACCTGGCCCTGCTGGCCACCGACGACGGGCGGGCCGTCCCCACCGCCGCCACCTTCACCTCCAACCTGGCCGCCGCCGCCCCGGTCCAGGTCAGCCGGGACCACCTGGCGTCCACCGGCGGCCGGGCCGTGCCGGCGGTGGTGGTCAGCAGCGGGAACGCCAACGCCGCCACCGGCGACCGGGGACGGGCCGACGCCGCAGCGCATGTGCGCGCTGGCGGCCGTCGGGGCTCGGCGTGGCCGCCGAGCAGGTCCTGGTCTGCTCGACCGGGCTGATCGGCATCCCCCTGCCGATGGCCGCCGATCGAGTCGGGCATCCCGCGCCCTGGTGGCGGCCCGGTCCGGCTCCGCGGACGCCGCCGCCGACGCCGCCCAGGGCATCCTGACCACCGACTCGGGCCGCAAGGAGGTGCTGGTCGAGCAACCCGACCTTCACCGTGGCCGGGATGGCCAAGGGGGCGGGGATGCTGGCCCCCGACATGGCCACCATGCTGGCCTTCCTGACCACCGACGCCGCCGTCGAGCCCGGGCCGCTGGCCGACCTGCTGCGCATCGCGGTGCGCGGACTCGTTCAACTCGATGACGGTGGACGGCTGCACCTCGACCAACGACACCGTGGTCCTGATGGCCTCGGGCCGGGCCGGTGCTGGCCGACCCCAACGTGGTGGTCGACGCGGTCGACCGAGGCGTGCGCCGACGCTGGCCGGCCAGATGATGGCCGACGCCGAAGGGGCGTCCAAGATCGTCCAGGTCCGGGTGACCGGGGCCCGCTCCGACGGCGAGGCCCACCGGGCCGCCCGCGAAGGTGGCCGACTCGCTGCTGGTCAAGTGCTCGCTCAACGGCGAGGACCCCTACTGGGGCCGGGTGGCCAGCGAACTCGGTCGGCCGGCGTCGGACTTCGACATGGACCGGCTGGCCATCGCCTACGGCGGGGTGACCGTGTGCCGCGACGGCGTCGCCGCCGACCACGACGCGGCGGCCCTGGCCCGGCACATGGCCGGCTCCCTGATCGACATCCACTGCCAGCTCGGCCTGGCCGACGGCAACGGCGTGGTCATGGGGGTGGACCTCGGCTACGGCTACATCGACGAGAACCGGACCACATCATGAGCTCGCTCCAGACCCCGGGGATCCGCGAGGGCACCGATCCGGGCGCTGCCCGAGGGACAAGGCCTCGGTGCTGGTCGAGTCCCTGCCCTACATCCGGCGGTTCTGGGGCAAGGTGGTGGTCGTCAAGTACGGCGGCAACGTGCTCAGCTCCAAGCCCGGCGAGCCGGCCGTCGACGAGGCGGAGGCCCTGGCGTCCTTCGCCGAGGACATCGTGCTGATGCGCTCGGTGGGCATGCTGCCGGTGGTGGTCCACGGCGGCGGACCCCAGATCGGCGCGCTGATGGAGCGGGTGGGCAAGGAGGTCGAGTTCCAGGACGGGTTCCGGGTCACCGACGCCGACACCATCGACCTGGTCCGGATGGTGCTGGTGGGCAAGGTCAACCGGGACATCGTGAGCTCGATCAACGTCCACGGCGCGCTGGCCGTCGGGCTGTCGGGCGAGGACGCCAACCTGATCACCGCCGACGGCCCGCTCGGAGGCGCTCGGCTACGTCGGCGACGTGGTCCACGTCGACCCGGTCATCGTCCACCAGCTGCTGGCCCAGGGGCTCATCCCGGTGGTGGCCACCATCGGGACCGACCAGTCGGGCCAGGCCTTCAACATCAACGCCGACACCGCGGCCGGCGCCCTGGCCGCCGCCCTCGAGGCCGAGAAGCTGGTCTTCCTGACCGACGTGGCCGGCCTGCGGGCGGTGCCCGACGACCCGTCCACCCTGATCCACCAGGCCACCGCCGACGACCTCGACCGGCTGGTGGCCTCGGGGGCGGCCAACGGGGGGATGATCCCGAAGGTCGAGGCGTGCGCCCGGGCGGTGCGGTCCGGGGTGGGCCGGGCCCACATCCTCGACGGCCGGACCCCGCACGCCCTGCTGCTCGAGGTCTTCACCGACGAGGGCGTGGGGACCATGGTGGTGGCGACGTGACCGAGCCGACTCCGACCCGCGGCCCAGCCCGGCACCGTGACCGCTCCGGCCCGGCCGCCGATCGACCGCTCCGCCCTCATGCACAACTACGCCGAGCCGCCGGTGACCTTCGTGCGGGGCGAGGGGAGCCGGCTCTTCGACGCCGAGGGCAAGGCGTACCTCGACTTCCTCTCCGGCCTGGCGGTGACCTCGCTGGGCCACGCCCACCCGGCGGTGGCCGACGCCGTCGCCGAGCAGGCCCGCACCCTGTCCCACGTGTCCAACCTGTTCGGCAACACCGTCGGCCCCGAGGTGGCGGTGACCCTCGACCGGCTGATCGGCGGCGGGACCGAGCGGGCCGGCGGGCAGGTGTTCTTCGGCAACTCCGGGGCCGAGGCCAACGAGTGCGCCCTCAAGCTGGCCCGCCGGTGGGCCGGCCCGGAGCGGTTCGGCGTGGTCAGCACCTGGGACGCCTTCCACGGGCGGACCCTGGCCACCTTGGCCGCCACCGGGCCAGCCCGAGAAGCAGCAGCCGTTCCTGCCCCTGCCCGAGGGGTTCGACCACGTCCCCTACGACGACCTCGACGCCATGGACGCCGCCTGCGACCCCGACCCGGGTGGCGGCCGTCCTGGTCGAGCCCATCCTGGGCGAGGCCGGGGTGGTGGTGCCGTCGTCGGACTACCTGGTCGGCCTGCGCCAGCTGTGCACCGACCGGAACATCCTGCTGATGGTGGACGAGATCCAGACCGGGCTGGGCCGCACCGGGCGGTGGTTCGGCTTCCAGCACCTGGGCATCGAGCCCGACGTGGTGACCATGGCCAAGGCGCTGGGCAACGGGATGCCGGTCGGGGCGTGCTGGGCCCGGGCCGAGGTGGCGGCGGCCTTCGTGCCCGGCGACCACGGGAGCACCTTCGGCGGGCAGCCCCTGGCCATGTCGGCGGCCCGGGCCACCCTGGCGGTCATGGAGGCCGAGGATGTCCCGGCCCGGGCCCGGGCCGCCGGGGCCCGGCTGCGGGCCGGCCTGGAGGAGCTTGCGCGGCGTGGCCTCGGTCCGGGGCGAGGGCCTGCTGCTGGCCGCGGTGCTGACCGAGCGCAGTGCGCCGTCCCGGCCTGCAGCCAGGCGCTGCGAGGCCGGCCTGGTCATCAACGCCCCGCGGCCCGACGTCCTGCGGTTCGCCCCCTCGCTGCTGGTGTCCGACGGCGAGATCGACGAGGCGCGTGGCCACCGTGGGCCGGGTCCTCGGCTCACTGGTCGGCGGGTCCGGCCGCGCTCCGGCGCCGGGACCGGGGGAGGGCCCGTCGTGACCGAGCGCCACTCCGTGACCGCCGGTCCGACGTGGACCCGCCACGTGCTGGACGTCGACGACCTCGGGCCCGACGGGCTGGCCGCCGTGCTGGCCCTGGCCGAACGGGATCCGGCGGAGCTCCCCCCGGTCCTGGCCGGCCAGGGCGTGGCCCTGGTGTTCGAGAAGCCCTCCAACCGCACCCGCAACAGCACCGAGATGGCCACGGTGGCCCTCGGCGGCCACCCGGTGTACATCCAGGGGTCCGAGGTGGGCATCGACACCCGGGAGCCGGCCTCCGACGTGGCCCGCACCCTGGCCTGCTACCACTCCGTGCTGTGCGCCCGGGTCATGGACCACGGCTCCCTGGTCCGGATGGCCGACGCCCTCGACGCCGCCGGCGTGCCGGTGCCGGTGGTCAACCTGCTCTCCGACCGGGCCCATCCGTGCCAGGCCCTGGCCGACCTGCTCACCCTGCGCCAGGTCTTCGGAGCCGAGGCGCTCGCCGACCGGACCGTGGCCTACGTCGGTGACGCCAACAACGTCTGGCGCTCGCTGGCCCTGGCCGCCTCGATGGCCGGGATGGCCACCCGGGTGGCCTCGCCCGACGGGCTTCGGCCCCACCGACGAGGACGTGGCCCTGGTGCGCTCCTTCGGGGGCGACCTGGTCGGTGACCACCGATCCCGACCGAGGCGGTGGCCGGCGCCGACGCCGTCTACACCGACGTGTGGACCTCGATGGGCCAGGAGGACGAGGCCGACGCCCGGCTGGCCGCCTTCGCCGGCTTCCGGGTCGACGAGGCGCTGGTGGCCGGGGCGCGGCCCGGACGCCGTGGTGCTGCACTGCCTCCCCGCCCACCGGGGCGAGGAGATCAGCGCCGCGGTGGTCGACGGGCCCCGGAGCGTGGTCTGGCAGCAGGCCGCCAACCGGATGCACGCCATGCGGGGCCTGCTGGCCTGGGTCGGGGCGTGACCTCGGCCGGCGAGGTCACCGGGGGCGTCCATGAGCGTGACCAAGCACCAGCGCCAGCACCGGATCACCAAACTGCTGGAGACCAAGGCGGTGGGCAGCCAGTCCCACCTGGTCGACCTCCTGGCCGCCGAGGGGATCGAGGCCACCCAGACCACCGTGTCGCGCGACCTCGAGGAGCTCGGCGCGGTGAAGGTGCGGCTCCCCGGCGGGGAGACGGCCTACGCCCTGCCCGAGCTGCCCTCCCAGCAGGTGGCCCCCGAGGACCACCTCCGGCGGGTGCTCGGCGAGTGGGTGGTGGAGGCCGACTACTCCGGCAACCTGATCGTGCTGCGCACCCCGCCCGGCTCGGCCCATGTCGTAGGCTCGGCCCTCGACCGCAGCGGCTTCCCCGGGGTGATCGGTACGGTCGCCGGGGACGACACCGTGCTGGTGGTGGCCTCGGAGCCCGTCGGGGGAGCGGCCGTGGCCGACCGCCTGGCCGCGGTGGCCGGCCTCGAGCCCGGCTGGGCCGGCCCGACCCGGGCCCCGACGCCGGACCGCCCGCCGGCCGGGTCGGCGGAGCCGAACCCGGCCCGTTCCGGCCGATCCGACAAGAACCGTTCCCGAGCAAGGGGTTGAACATGACGCAGCGAGTGGTCCTGGCCTACAGCGGTGGACTGGACACCTCGGTGGCCGTCCGCTGGCTGATGGAGAACCAGGGGGTCGAGGTGGTCGCGGTGGCCGTCGACGTCGGCCAGGCCTCCGAGTCGGGCGGCGAGGACTGGGAGGCCATCCGCCAGCGGGCCCTGGCCGCCGGCGCCGTCGAGGCCATGGTGGTCGACGCCCGGGCCGAGATGGCCGAGGACTTCTGCGTGCCCGCCCTGATGGCCAACGCCAAGTACGAGGGCAAGTACCCGCTGGTCTCGGCCCTGTCCCGACCGGTCATCGTGAAGCACCTGGTGGCCGAGGCCCGCCGGCACGGGGCCCACGCCGTGGCCCACGGGTGCACCGGAAAGGGCAACGACCAGGTCCGCTTCGAGGTGGGCACCCGGGCCCTGGCCCCCGATCTCGACGTCATCGCCCCGGCCCGGGTGTGGGGCCTGACCCGCGAGGACTGCATCGAGTACGCCGCCAAGTGGGACATCCCCCTGTCGGTGACCAAGGAGAAGCTCTACTCCATCGACGAGAACCTCTGGGGCAAGGCCATCGAGTGCGGGGTCATCGAGGACCCGTGGAACCAGCCGCCCGAGGACGTCTACACCATGACCCGACCGACGGCCACCGAGCCGACCGAGGTGGTGGTCGGCTTCGAGGCCGGCGTGCCGGTGTCGCTGGACGGGCGACCACTCGACCCCGAGCCGCTCATCGCCGAGATGAACCGGATCGTCGGCTCCTACGGCTACGGCCGCCTCGACATGGTGGAGAACCGCCGGGTGGGCATCAAGAGCCGGGAGACCTACGAGTGCCCCGGGGCCCTGGCCCTGCTGCTGGCCCACGCCGACCTCGAGGACCTCACCCTCGAGCGCGACCTCCACCACGAGAAGCTGCGGCTCGAGCCCCGGTGGTCGGAGCTGGTCTACGACGGACTGTGGTTCTCGCCGCTCAAGCAGGCCCTCGACGCCTTCTTCGTCGAGTCCCAGCGCCACGTCACCGGCGAGGTCCGGCTGCGCCTGGACGCCGGCCGGTGCTGGGTGGTGGGCCGGCGCAGCCCGGTCAGCCTGTACGACCACGGCCTGGCCACCTACGACGCCTCCGACACCTTCCGCCACCAGGACGCCGAGGGCTTCGTCCGCCTGTGGGGCCTGGGCGTGGCCACCTGGTCGGCCGTCCAGGAGGGCCGGCGGCCGGCCGCGGCCGCCCCGATGACCCTGTGGCACGGCCGCCTCAGCGGCGGGACGGCCGATGTCGGTCATGGACGTACTCGGTCAGCCTCCACTACGACCGCCGACTGGCCCTCGACGACCTGGCCGGGTCGCGGGCCCACGTCCGGGGCCTCGGGCGGGGAGGGCTGCTGACGGCCGACGAGGTGACCACGCTGCTGGCCGCCCTCGACCAGGTGGAGGGGGAGCTGGCCTCGGGGGCGTTCGAGTTCGCCCCCGACGACGAGGACATCCACACCTCGGTGGAGCGTCGGGTCACCGAGATCGCCGGCGACGTCGGGGCCAAGCTGCACACCGGGCGGAGCCGCAACGACCAGATCGCCACCGACCTCCGGCTCTACGCCAAGCGCGAGCTGGCCGCGGTGGCCCGCGAGAGTCCTCGGCCTGCAGGAGGTCCTCGCTCGACCGGGCCAAGGAGGCCGGCGGGACCTACCTGCCGGGCTACACCCACCTGCAGCGGGCCCAGCCGGTGCTCCTGGCCCACCACCTGCTGGCCCACGGCTGGGCCCTGGCCCGGGACGTCGACCGGCTGGTGGCCACCGTCGACCGACTCGACGTGTCGCCCCTCGGGGCCGGGGCCCTGGCCGGCTCGTCGCTGCCCCTCGACCCCGACGGGGTGGCCGAGGACCTCGGGTTCGCGGCCCGGTTCGAGAACTCCCTGGACGCGTGTCGGACCGCGACTTCGTGGCCGAGGCCCTCTTCGACCTGGCCCTCCTGGGCGTCCACCTGTCCCGGATCGGGGAGGAGCTGGTGCTGTGGTCGACCGAGGAGTTCGGGTTCGCCGTGCTCGACGACGCCTTCGCCACCGGGAGCTCCATGCTCCCCCAGAAGAAGAACCCCGACGTGGCCGAGCTGGCCCGGGGCAAGTCCGGCCGGCTCATCGGCAACCTCACCGGACTGCTGGTCACCCTGAAGGGCCTCCCGCTGGCCTACAACCGCGACCTCCAGGAGGACAAGGAGCCGCTGTTCGACTCGGTGGCCCAGACCCACCTGGCCCTGGCCGCGCTGTCCGGGCGTGCTGGCCACCGTCCGGTTCGTCACCGACCGGATGGAGGAGGCGGCCGACGGGGCGGCGGTGGCCGCCGTGGACCTGGCCGAGTGGCTGGTGCGAACAGGGGATGCCGTTCCGCCAGGCCCACGCGGTGGTCGGGCGGACTGGTCAGCGACTCCCTCGAGCGGCAGGTCCCGTTGGCCGAACTGGTCGAGGCCCACCCCGCGCTCGGTGCCGAGGCGGTGCCCCTGCTCGAGCCGGGCGTGGCCGTCACCCGGCGGACCACTCCCGGGGGGGCGGGTCCCGGCCCGGTGGCCGTCCAGATGGAGCGGTTCGCGGCCCGGCTGGAGGCCGATCGGATCCCGGCTGGCCGCCGAGGGAGACAGCTGAGGCCCGCCTCGGGCTGGCGCGCCCGCGGGCGGGTGTAACGCGGCCGGTGCCGGTCAGGGACGGTAGGGGCATGGCGGGACTTCCGACGCGTGGTCTACGGCGGTCGCCCGGTGGTGACCACCCCGATCCGGCTCGAGCTGGGAGGCTGACCCCGGTGATCACGCTCATTCTCGTCGGGTTCCTCGGGGGCCTGGTCACCGGGATCTCGCCGTGCATCCTGCCGGTGCTCCCGGTGATCTTCGCCGCCGGGGCGGCCAGCGGGCTGGAGGAGCCGGGGCCGGGCGGGGCCGAGGCTGCCGATCCGACGTGCCCACCGCGCCCGTCGGCCCGGCCGGGACGGAGACCTCGGGGGACGCGGGCGTGCTCCCGACGGCTGCGGCGGCCGCGGCGGTCGGCCGGGAGCACCGGGTCCGCCGGGGGTGGGGTGGCCACCGTGACCCCGCCGACGGCCTCCCCGGGACCACCGGCGGCAACCCCGGCCGGTCGCCGCGCCGACCTCCGTCGCCGTCGCCGGCCCTTCTCGGTGGTGGCCGGCCTGGTGCTCAGCTTCGCCGTGTTCACCCTGGTCGGCTCGTGGCTGCTCAGCGCGCTGGGCCTGCCCCAGGACCTGCTGCGATGGATCGGCCTGGTCGTCCTGGGCCTGGTGGGCCTGGGCCTGATCGTGCCGGCGGTCGGGGAGTGGCTGGAGCGGCCGTTCGCCCGGCTGGCCCGCGGCCGGCAGCGGTCCGAGGCCGGCGGCTTCGTCCTCGGCCTCAGCCTGGGCCTGGTCTTCGTGCCGTGCGCCGGTCCGGTGCTCGCCGCCATCGCCGTGGTCAGTGCCAACCACCGCTACGGCGTCTCGTCGATCCTGCTGACCGCGGCCTTCGCCCTCGGGATCGCCGTACCCCTGCTGGTCTTCGCCGTGCTCGGTCAGCGCCTGGCCGAGCGGATGGCCTCGGTGCGGGCCCGGGCGGCCGTGGCCCGGCGGGTCATCGGCGCGGTGCTGGTGGTGACGGCCCTGGTCGTCGGCGCTCAACCTGACCGACGGGCTCCAGCGGGCGCTGCCCGGGTACACCGACGCCCTCCAGAGCCACATCGAGACCAACGCCTCGGCCAAGCGGGCCCTCGGCCTGGGTCACCGGCAATCAGGTCCACGGCGGACCTGGCCATCGTGCACCGACGCCAGCCCGGTGCTGCAGCAGTGCGGGACGGCCCCGGCCATCGCCGGGATCAGCCACTGGCTGAACACGCCCGGGGACCGGCCCCTGACCCTGGCCGGCCTGAAGGGCCGGGTGGTCCTGGTCGACTTCTGGACGTACTCGTGCATCAACTGCCAGCGCACGCTGCCCCACCTCGAGGCCTGGAACCGGGCCTACGCCCAGGACGGTCTCACCATCATCGGGGTCCACACCCCCGAGTTCGCCTTCGAGCACGTGACCTCCAACGTGGCCCAGGCGGCCCGGCAGCTCGGGGTGGTCTACCCCATCGCCCAGGACAACGGGTACGCCACCTGGAACGCCTACGCGAACAAGTACTGGCCGGCCGAGTACCTGATCGACGCCACCGGCACCGTCCGCCACGTCGACTTCGGCGAGGGCCAGTACGCCCAGACCGAGTCGTTCATCCGCCACCTGCTGGCCGCGGCCGACCCCACGGTGCACCTTCCTCCTCCCACCGACGTGGCCGACCTGACCCCCGACGAGGCCACCACGCCCGAGTCGTACCTGGGCTACCTGCACGGCACGCCCAATCTGGCCGGGGCAGACCGTGGTGGAGGACCAGATGACCTCCGTATCCACTGCCCCGTCGCCGTCCCGGCCGACGAGTACGCCTACGGCGGCAACTGGTCGATCGGGAACGAGGCGTCCACGGCCGGGACCGGAGCCACGCTGCAGCTGCCAATTCCAGGCCCGGGACGTCTACCTGGTGCTCGGGGGGACCGGCACGGTTCGGGTCTCGGTCGACGGGCGGGTCGACCCAGACGGTGACGGTGAAGCGGGGAGCCCACGCTGTACCAGCTGGTCGGGTCGTCTCGCAGCCAGCAGGCCTTGCTCTCCCTGTCGGTGTCGCCCGGGGTGCAGGCCTACGACTTCACCTTCGGTTAGGGCGCGGCCCTCGCCGGTACGGGGCCCCCGGAGCACGGCGGCGCCGCTCGTCCCGGGTCCCGCCGACCGCTACGGTGGGGGAGCGCACCGACCCGAATCCGAGGTGAAACGCCGTCCTCCCCGCAGAGGGGGCGTGATTGACACGCTCGGCGCGAACGGTTAGTGTGACTAGTCCCGGTGAACGACCCGCAAGGGCGTCGCCAGGCACCTACAGATCGGGGCCCTTGGTCCTGCCTGTGGAGATTCCGGCACCAACGCCTTCGCGGCGTGTGCCCGGTCGCTCCTTGAAAACGGAATAGTGATAGCCAAAAGTCAGTGCGGGCGATCGCGGGGAAACTCGAGATCGCCAGTCAATTCAAAGCATTGAACGGACAATGTCTGTTCTTTGCCAGTATTCAGTTGACCGAGAGGATCAGTGTCCTCGACGTCAGCTCTTCGATTTTGGTCAGGCCCTCGGGTCTGGCTGAGGTCTCAATGGAGAGTTTGATCCTGGCTCAGGACGAACGCTGGCGGCGTGCCTAACACATGCAAGTCGAACGAGGTCCAACCGGTAGCAATACCGGTGAAGACCAAGTGGCGAACGGGTGAGTAGCACGTGAGCAACCTGCCCCGAAGACCGGGACAACACCGGGAAACCGGTGCTAATACCGGATATCCCCACCGAGTCGCATGGCTTGGTGAGGAAATGGATTCCGCTTCGGGAGGGGCTCGCGGCCTATCAGCTTGTTGGTGAGGTAACGGCTC
>CAVQXB010000002.1:212500-566728 GCA_963717885.1 uncultured Acidimicrobiaceae bacterium
GGGTGAAAGGCCAATCAAACTCGGTGATAGCTGGTTCTCCCCGAAATGCATTTAGGTGCAGCGTCGGGCGTTCAGCATCGGAGGTAGAGCACTGAATGGGCAAGGGGGCCTACAAGCTTACTGACCCCAATCAAACTCCGAATGCCGATGCTTTAGAGCCTGGCAGTGAGACTACGAGGGATGAGCTTCGTTAGTCGAGAGGGAAACAGCCCAGACCGCCAGCTAAGGCCCCTAATTTTTGACTAAGTGGAAAACGATGTGGGAACGCGAAGACAGCCAGGAGGTTGGCTCAGAAGCAGCCATCCTTAAAAGAGTGCGTAATAGCTCACTGGTCGAGTGGTCCTGCGCGGACAATGTAACGGGGCTCAAGTCAATAGCCGAAGCTGCGGATTTCCATTCCGCCCGAGTGTCGATGTCGCAAGACGTCGAGTTTGCTCGGGAGTCACGGGATGGGAGTGGTAGGGGAGCGTCGATCCTGCTGAGAAGCGGCGGTGGAAACCGTCGTGGAGCGTGGTCGAGTGAGAATGTTGGTATGAGTAGCGAGAGAGGGGTGAGAAACCCCTCCGCCGTAAGCCCAAGGGTTCCTGGGGAAGGCTAATCCTCCCAGGGTAAGTCGGGAGCTAAGGCGAGGCCGAGAGGCGTAGTCGATGCACAACTGGTTGATATTCCAGTACTTCCGTGTCCGCGCCCAATCCAATACCGGTGTCCTAAGGGGCTGTCCTTCGGGGCGAACCGACCGACCCGGTGGCGGATAGCGAAGGAGGGACGCAGGAGGGTAGGTGAGCCCAGGCGTTGGTTGTCCTGGGGTAAGCGTGTAGGGAGAGGTCTAGGCAAATCCGGACCTCATCAATCCTGAGACGCGATGCCGAGCCACACCAGGCGAAGTCACTGATCCCATGCTGCCGAGAAAAGCTTCTAGCGAGCTGGCACGGAACCCGTACCCCAAACCGACACAGGTGGGCGGGTAGAGAATACCAAGGCGATCGGGAGAACTGTGGTTAAGGAACTCGGCAAAATACCTCCGTAACTTCGGGAGAAGGAGGGCCTCACTAGGATGACGAACTTCGCGTTCTGAGTCTGAAGGGGCCGCAGAGAATAGGGGAAAGCGACTGTTTACTAAAAACACAGGAGCGTGCGAAGTCGTAAGACGATGTATACGCTCTGACGCCTGCCCGGTGCCGGAAGGTTACGGGGAAGGGTTAGCCCTCGGGCGAAGCTCTGAACCTAAGCCCCGGTAAACGGCGGCCGTAACTATAACGGTCCTAAGGTAGCGAAATTCCTTGTCGGGTAAGTTCCGACCTGCACGAATGGCGTAACGACTTTCCTACTGTCTCAACCACAGACCCGGCGAAATTGAAGTACGAGTAAAGATGCTCGTTAGCTGCATCAGGACGGAAAGACCCCGTGGACCTTTACTACAGCTTGCTGTTGAGTTTTAGTACATATTGTGTAGGATAGGTGGGAGACTTTGAAGCATTGGCGCCAGCCAGTGTGGAGTCAACCTTGAAATACCACCCTTTATGTGCCGGAACCCTAACCTCGGTCCGTTATCCGGATCAGGGACAGCGTCAGGTGGGTAGTTTGACTGGGGCGGTCGCCTCCTAAAGTGTAACGGAGGCGCCCAAAGGTTCCCTCAGGCTGGTTGGCAATCAGCCGTCGAGTGCAATGGCACAAGGGAGCTTGACTGCGAGACCTACAAGTCGAGCAGGTGCGAAAGCAGGGCATAGTGATCCAGCGGTTGCTTGTGGAAGCGCCGTTGCTCAACGGATAAAAGGTACCCCGGGGATAACAGGCTCATCTTCCCCAAGAGTCCATATCGACGGGAAGGTTTGGCACCTCGATGTCGGCTCGTCGCATCCTGGGGCTGAAGCCGGTCCCAAGGGTTGGGCTGTTCGCCCATTAAAGCGGTACGCGAGCTGGGTTTAGAACGTCGTGAGACAGTTCGGTCCCTATCCGATGCAGCCGTAGGAGATTTGAGGAAGGCTATCCCTAGTACGAGAGGACCGGGATGGACGAAGCTCTCGTGTGTCAGTTGTCCTGCCAAGGGCACTGCTGATTTGCGACCTTCGGGTGGGATAAGCGCTGAAAGCATCTAAGCGCGAAGCTCGTTCCAAGATGAAATCTCCCACAGGGTTAACCTGGTAAGGCCCGTGGTAAGACGACCACGTTGATAGGCCGGAAGTGTACGTGCGGTAACGCATTCAGCTGACCGGTACTAATCGGCCGAGGGCTTGGGAACTTGCTCGTGCTCGCTATGGAACGCTCAGGGGTGACCGATCTCGGTCACGCCGGGCTCGGACGTCGTCCCCGTACGGGGAGACGGTCCTCGAGCCCCGAGAGCGCACAGTTTCCGGTGGCCATGGCGGCGGAGAGACACCCGTTCCCATTCCGAACACGGCAGTTAAGCCCGCCAGCGCCGATGGTACTTGGGGGGTAGCCCCCTGGGAGAGTAGGACGCCGCCGGGATTTCTCCAGACGATGCCCCCCGCGTGCGGGGGGCATCGTCGCGTCCGGGCGCAGGCCACGCAGGTACGGCCCCTCGGACGCAGGGTCCCGACGCACGGGCGGTCGGCCTGCCGGGGTCGACAGGAGGCACGGGGAGTGCGGCCGGTACACTGGCCCCATGGCAGAGCGCACCCCCTCTGGTTCTCCGCGCCCGCGGGGCTCCGGCTCTGGCGGCCGCCCCGCTTCGGGCCGTCCCGCCGGCCCGGGCCGGTGCCAACCGACGCTCGGGCCCGGGAGCCGCCGCCGGCGGCAGGAATCCGCCCGGCGGGAGGGCCCGCGGGGTGCGAGCAGCTCGCGGCGAGCGGAGTGGCCAACCGTGACTCGAACGGCAGAGCCGGATCCGGGGGCAAGGGCGCCGCCGGCGGGACGAGACGATCCCAGTCGACGGGGGGCGCGCCGGCCCGACGGGGTGCGGCCCCGGACGAGGTGCGCCGGCCCGAGGGCCTGAGCCGGTCCGGCGATCGGGCGCCGGCCCGGACGGCGCTGGCGGTCGGGACGGGCCGTGGTCGATCGGGTGGGCCCGCCCTCGGGAGGGGACGCACCGGGCGTGACGGGCTCCGGCTACCAGGGCAGCCGCGACCGTCCGACCTTCCCGGTCCTCAGGTCCCCCCGGCGCCGGACCGGCACCGGTGGCTCGCCGGTCCGGCGGCCGGGCCGCCGCCCCGCGCTCCCGGCCCCGTTCGGCCCGGACCGTCCGGGCGAGTACCGGCCGCCGCGGCAACCCGGTGGTCCGCAAGGGCTGGGGAAGCGTGGCCCGTCGGGGCGCCAGCACCGTCCGGGACGGGACCGAGAGCCACGGTCCCGACGCCGATACCCCCGAGGGCCGGCGCCGGGCCCGGACCCGCGCCGACGAGTTCGTCCCCGAGCGGTGGGTGCGGGCCGATCAGCGGGGGCGCTCCTCGAGACCGGCAGCCACGGGACGCGCCGAGGCCCTCCGTCCGCCGGCCCATCGGGCGGTGCCGCCGCCCGCCGAGCTGCCCGCGGACATCGCCAACGAGCTGGCCTCGGCGGCCGGCCCGGACTGGAACCACCTGCGGGAGCGGATCACCGAGCGGATGGCCGCCGGCATCGGCGCCTACGAGCGGGAGCGGTACCGGGACGCCTCCCGGATCCTGAAGACCGTGGTGGACGCGGTCCCGAACTCTCCCTCGGCCCGCGAGCTGCTGGGCCTCAGCCAGTACCACCAGAGCTACTGGAAGGCCGCCCTCCCCAACCTCGAGGCGTTCGCCGCCCTCACCGGCTCGGTCGACCAGCATCCCGGTGCGGATGGACTGCCACCGGGCCCTCGGGCCGACCGAAGAGGGTGGAGGCGCTGTTCAACGAGCTCCGCCAGGGCTCGCCCGACCCCGAGGTCCTCTCCGAGGGACGCCTGGTCCTGGCCGGGACCCGCGCCGACGGCGGGGACCTCACCGGGGCGGTGACCCTGCTGGTCGAGGCCGGAGCGGGCCGGCTGGTGCGGAATCCGGCCGAACGGCACCTGCGGCAGTGGTACGTGCTCGGCGACCTGATGGAGCGCTCGGGGGACCTCCCCAAGGCCCGCGAGCTGTTCCTGCGGATCAGCGCGGTCGACCCCGACGCCTACGACGTGAGCGCCGCGGCTCGAGTCGCTCGGCCCCCCGACCAGGGTCCGTCGGACCCCGAACCGGCCGAAGGACCCGTCCCGGGGACGGCCGCCGAAGGGGTCCGGCGGCGCCCGTTAGGCTCTGGTCCATGAACCTCGAACAACTCCTCGGTGACGAGGCCGACTCGCTGCTCAACCACGTGGCCAAGGCCTTCCCGGCCGAGCACCTCACCCTCCCCGGCCCCGACCATCTCGACCGGATCTTCATCGACTCGGACCGGTCCTCCACCGTCTGCGCAATCTGGGCACGGTGTACAACACCGGGCGCCTGGCCGGCACCGGCTACCTTTCGATCCTCCCCGTCGACCAGGGCATCGAGCACTCGGCCGCGGCCAGCTTCTCCAAGTTCCCGGCCTACTTCGACCCGGCCAAGCTCTGCGATCTGGCCATCGCCGCCGACTGCAACGCCATCGCCACCACCCTCGGGGGGCTCGGGAATCGTCTCGCGGCGCTACGTGCACCGGATCCCGTTCATCGTGAAGCTCAACCACAACGACTTCCTCAACTACCCGAACACCTACGACCAGGTGATGTTCGGCGGGGTGGGCCAGGCCTTCGATCTCGGGGCCGTGGGAGTGGGGGCCACCATCTACTTCGGCTCGGAGGGGGCCGACCGCCAGATCGTGGAGGTGTCCCGGGCCTTCGCCGAGGCCCACCGCCTGGGAATGTTCACCGTCCTGTGGTGCTACCTGCGCAACGCGGCCTTCAAGCAGGGGGACACCGACTACCACCTGTCGGCCGACCTCACCGGCCAGGCCAACCACCTCGGGGTGACCATCGAGGCCGACATCATCAAGCAGAAGCAGCCGGAGAACAACGGCGGCTACAACGCCCTCTCCTTCGGCAAGACCGACCCCCTGGTCTACGAGCAGCTCACCACCGATCACCCCATCGACCTGGCCCGGTGGCAGGTGGTCAACTGCTACGCCGGACGGATCCCACTCATCAACTCGGGTGGCGAGTCCAAGGGTGCCGACGACCTGGCCCAGGCGGTCCGCACCGCGGTGGTCAACAAGCGGGCCGGGGGCGCCGGGCTCATCGTGGGCCGGAAGGCCTTCCAGCGCCCCACCGACGAGGGTGCGGCCCTGATCCACGCCATCCAGGACGTCTACCTCGACCCGGCGGTGACCATCGCCTGACCGCGGTCCGGGCCGATCGGCCCGGCCGACGGCCCCCGGGCCGCTCCCCCGGGGCGGGGCCTCCGCATCCCTCCAGCTGACCCAGGGCATCGCTCCGGGGGAGGAGACCAGCGGTAGACTGACCCCTGGCTCCTGATCCGGAGCCTTGGGTGTTGATCCGGGCGAACACCGACGCAAGCCAGAAAACGAACAGCGCCGAGTACGTGTCCGGCGACTGAGCGCGGTGCAGAAGCACGAAGACGCAGCACGAAGAGGAGCACGGTGCCCGACACCACCACCGATCCGAAATCCCCCCACCTGGTCGACCGCGTTGTGATCCGGTTCGCCGGCGACTCGGGCGACGGCATGCAGCTGGCCGGCGACCGCTTCACCACCACCTCGGCCCTGCTGGGGAACGACCTGGCCACCTTCCCCGACTTCCCGGCCGAGATCCGGGCCCCGGCCGGCACCCTGGCCGGGCGTGTCGGCGTTCCAGGTCCACATCTCCGACCACGACATCTCGACGCCGGGCGACTCGCCCAACGTGCTGGTGGCCATGAACCCGGCCGCCCTCCGGGCCAACATCGACTCCCTGCCCAAGGGGGCCACGGTCATCGTGAACGTCGACGCCTTCGAGGAGCGGAACCTGGCCAAGGCGGGCTACGAGGTCAGTCCGCTGAGCGACGGCTCCCTGTCGGCCTACACGGTCTACGAGGTGCCGATGACCTCGATCACCACCGAGGTGTCCAAGGAGGCCGGGGTCAAGCCCCGCGACGCCGAGCGGTCCAAGAACTTCTTCGCCCTGGGCCTGATCAGCTGGCTCTACACCCGGCCCACCGAGGCCACCCAGAGCTGGATCGAGCAGAAGTACGCCGGCAAGCCCCTGGTCATGGAGGCCAACCTCCGGGCCTTCAAGGCCGGTTTCCACTTCGGGGAGACCGCCGAGCTGTTCGAGTCCTCCTACGAGGTCAGGCCCGCCGCCCTCGAGCCCGGCGAGTACGTCAACATCACCGGCAACACCGCCACGGCGTGGGGTCTCATCGCGGCCGCCACCCGAGCCGGCCTGCCCCTGTTCCTCGGGACCTATCCCATCACCCCGGCGTCCGACATCCTCCACGAGCTCTCGAAGCACAAGCAGTTCGGGGTGCGGACCTTCCAGGCCGAGGACGAGATCTCCGGCATCGGCGCCGCCCTCGGCGCGGCCTTCGGCGGGGCCCTCGGGGTCACCACCACCTCGGGCCCGGGGGTGGACCTCAAGTCCGAGACCATGGGGCTGGCCATCAGCCTGGAGCTCCCCCTGCTGATCATCGACATCCAGCGGGGTGGGCCGTCCACCGGACTTCCCACCAAGACCGAGCAGGCCGATCTCCTCCACGCCATGTACGGGCGGCACGGCGAGTCGCCGCTGCCGATCGTGGCGGCCAAGACCCCGTCCCACTGCTTCGAGGCCACGCTGGAGGCGGTGCGGCTGGCGGTCAAGTACCGGACCCCGGTCATCCTGCTCTCCGACGGCTACCTGGCCAACGGCACCGAGCCGTGGCGGCTGCCCGACCTCGGAGGACCTGCCCACCATCGACCCGGCCTTCGCCACCGAGACCAACCACACCGAGGCGGACGGCACCGAGGTGTTCTGGCCCTACGTCCGGGACGAGGCCACCCTGGCCCGCCCGTGGGCCCCACCGGGCGTGGCGGGCCTGGAGCACCGCATCGGCGGTCTGGAGAAGGCCGACGGCTCGGGCAACGTCGCCTACGACGGGCCCAACCACGAGCGGATGACCCGGCTCCGCGCCGCCAAGATCGCCGGCATCGCCCATGACATCCCTCCGACCGAGGTCGACGACCCCGACGGGGCCGATGTGCTGGTCATCGGGTGGGGTTCGACCTACGGGGCCATCGCCGCCGGGGTGCAGCGGGTCCGGGCCCGGGGGCACCAGGTGGCCCAGGCCCACCTGGTCCACCTCAATCCGTTCCCGGCCGACCTGGGCGAGGTCCTGTCCCGATATCAACGGGTGCTGGTGCCCGAGGTCAACCTGGGCCAGCTGAGCCGGCTGCTGCGGGCCGAGTACCTGGTGGACGCCATCTCCTTCACCCAGGTGCAGGGGATTCCGTTCCGTGCCGCGGCCATGGAGGCCGCCATCCTCCAGCAGATCGACGGAACGGCCGAGAGCCTCTCGCGTGAGGTTGGCTCCGTCGACACGACCGAGAAGGGGTCCCGCTGATGACCGACCTGGCCGCTGCACCCAACGATGCCGTGCCCGTCCCGTTGACCACCCGCAAGGACTGGTCGTCGGACCAGGAGGTCCGGTGGTGCCCGGGCTGCGGCGACTACTCGATCCTGGCTGCGGTCCAGATGCTCATGCCCGACCTCGGCGTCCGGCGGGAGAGCACCGTGTTCCTGTCGGGGATCGGCTGTGCCGCCCGATTCCCGTACTACATGAACACCTACGGCATGCACTCCATCCACGGCCGGGCCCCGGCCATCGCCACCGGGCTGGCCACCACCCGGCCCGACCTCGACGTCTGGGTGGTCACCGGCGACGGGGACTCGCTCTCCATCGGCGGCAACCACCTCATCCACGCCCTGCGGCGGAACGTGAACATCACCATCCTTCTGTTCAACAACCAGATCTACGGCCTGACCAAGGGGCAGTACTCACCCACCTCCGAGGTGGCCAAGGTGACCAAGTCCACGCCGTTCGGCTCGCTGGAGCAGCCCTTCAACCCGCTCAGCCTGGCCCTCGGCGCCGAGGCCACCTTCGTGGCCCGCACCCACGACATGGACCGCAAGCACATGATGGAGACCTTCCGGCGGGCCCACGCCCACCGGGGGGCCTCGTTCGTCGAGATCTACCAGAACTGCAACGTGTTCAACGACGGGGCCTTCGAACAGATCACCGGGAAGGAGCACCGGTCCGACATGCTCATCCCCCTGGTGCACGGTGAGCCCATCCGGTTCGGGTCCGACGGCCGGCTCGGCGTGGTCAACCACCGCGACGGCTCGGTCGAGGTGGTGGAGGTCGCCGAGGTGGGCGAGTCGGCCCTGCTGGTCCACGACGAGCACCGGGACAACCCGGGACTGGCCTTCCAGTTGAGCCGGCTCTCGAGGGGGCCCTACGAGCCCACGCCGATCGGTGTCTTCCGCGACGTCGACCGCCCCGAGTACGGGTCGGAGATGGCACGCCAGATCGACGAGGCCACCGAGCGCCGGGGTCCCGGAGACGTGGCGGCCCTACTCCGCTCCGGCTCGTCGTGGACGGTCGAGTAGGCCCCGTCGACCGGACCGCCGCGCCCCCGGTGACACGACCACGCTCCTGACCGCCGTGACCACACCGCTGTGACCACGTTCGTGGCGCTGCTGCGAAGCATCAATGTCGGGGGCCGCAACAAGGTGCCCATGGCCGACCTGCGGGCCCTGGTGGGCTCCCTGGGATTCGAGTCGGTCGAGACCTATGTCCAGAGCGGGAACGTGGTGTTCGCCGGCCCTGGCGCCCCGGAGGCGGTGGCTCGGGCCATCCAGTCCCGGATCACCGCCGATCTCGGCCTCGAGGTCCCGGTCATCGTGAGGAGCAGACAGCAGTTGGGCCGGGTCATCGCGGCCAACCCGTACGCCGGGCTCGAGGTGGATCCGAGGACGGTCCATGTGACGTTCCTCTCCGGGCCACCTGATGCCGAGCACCGACGTGACCTGGGTCGACTGGCGGCGGAGTCAGGGCCCGATGGCTCGTTCGGCGACGACCGGTTCGAACTGGCCGGCCGGGACATCTTCCTCCACTGCCCGGGCGGCTACGGCGAGACCAGACTGAACAACACCTTCATGGAGCGCCGGGCGGGCAGGGTGGCCACCACCCGCAACTGGCGGACGGTCACCACGCTCGCCGCCATGGCCGGCCTCGACCCCGCCCCTGGTTGAGCGGGCACTCACCGGAGCCGCGGGGCCCGGCGGGGGTGCGGGCCCGGCGGGGCGGAGGGGCCGGCTCCGGGCGGATCCCGCGGCGACATCGATCGGGCCGTGTCGTGGGCCGACGTACCGGTCAGCTGCTCGGCCCTGTGGACGCCCCCCGGCCGTTGTAGGTGGCGTAGTCGCCGTCGGCGTTCATGACCATGCAGAACTGCGGATTGGGGCACGAGACCGACACCCCGACGGCGGTGTACTGGGTGGCGGCCGGGATGACCTGTTGGGGCCCGGTCCAGGTGCTGCCGTTCCACAGCATGACCGCCCCGAGGTCATCGGCGGCGATGCAGAACGAGGGCGTGGGGCACGAGATGCCGTCCAGCTGCCGTCCCGGGTCGAGCGTCTGGCGGGGAGTCCAGGGCTTGCCGGCGCTGCGGACCACGATGGCATCCCCGTTCACGATGGCGCACAGGGTGACACTGGGGCAGGCGATGGAGACCGGCACGGCGGCGCCGGGTGCGAGGGTCGTGGCCCAGGGGCCGGGCTCCGCCGACCAGGTCGACCCGTTCCAGTCGAGCACCGTCGTGCCCACCACCGCCGTGCAGTCGGTCGGGGTGGGGCAGGAGACGCCCACCCGCCCACCCTGGTAGAGCGAGGTCTGCGCCGAGGCCCCGAGTCCCTCCGGGGCGCCGAAGGACTGGGGCGGCAGCCAACCCCCGTTGCGTCGGGTGTAGGCGTGGCCGGTGTTGTCCACCACCGCGCAGAGGGACGGCGTGGCGCACGCCACGGCCGCGGTGCGCGAGCCGGGGTTCCCCGGCCCGGGGTCGGCGGGATTGGCCGGCAGGGCCGGCGGTGTCCCGACCGGCGCCGGATCCGACCAGTTGGTCCCGTCCCCGGTGCTGACATGCCCCGAACCGTCCACGATCAAGCACAGCGGCCCGGAGGTGCAGGTCAGCGTGGGGAGCACCGGGGAGGTGACCGCTCCGGCGGCGGGCGCCGGGTAGTACACCGACGGTGAGGACCAGACCGCCCCGTCCCACGACACGGCCACCCCCGAGCCGGAGGCCGGTGCCGCGCCGTCCCCGGTGGTCCCACCCCCCGCCGCCACGCAGAAGGTGTCGGAGATGCAGCTGAGCGAGGTGAAACCCCCGCCCGGCGGGAGGGTGGTGAGGGCGATCTCCATCCCGGGGCCGGCGGGAGGGTGGCCGGCACGGTGGTGGGGGTGGCCGCCGCCCCGGTCGTGGTCGTCGTGGTCGTCGTGGTCGAGCGGGCCCCTCCCGCCGTCGGGGTGGCCGTCCGGTGGTCGGCCGCCGGGGTGGCGGAGGAGGAGGCGGAGCACCCGCCCGCCACGAGGACCAGGCCCACGAGGAAGAGTGTTGCCAGCAGCCGCCTCGGATCCACCTGTTCCCTCACTCGGGCTCGCCCTGGTTGTCGGATGGGATCGGACGGGTCCCAAGGCTACCGGCTGGGGCGGCGGGTCCGGGGGCACCCGGAGGCGCTGGCGGACCGGAGCGGGCGGCGGTGAGGAGCGCTACCCGGTGGGGTCGAGGGACCGGAACACCATGCCGGTGGCCGGCTTGGGGCGGAAGTAGGTGGTCTTCGGGGGCATGCGCCGCCCGGCGTCGGGCCCACTCGGCGATCTGCGCCACCGAGACCGGTCGGAGCAGCAGCACGCGCCTGGGCCTTGTCGTCGGCGACGGCCCGTACGCCTTCCTGCCAGGAGTTGACGTACGCCAGCTCGTGGTCGGGGAGCTCGGCGATGACCAGCGCCACCATCGACGAGTCGAGATCGGAGCCGGCGGCCTCCGCCGTGCCGTCCTTCGGGTAGAGGAGCCAGGTCCCCGACGGCATCAGCAGGGCCAGGGACCCGGACTCCCCGAGGGCGCTGGTGGTGCGGTCGTCGAAGTCGCCCACCCGGGTGAGGTCGAACCACGACGAGCACACGTCGACCAGGTCGAGCCCGTCGGGCAGGCCGGACAGGGCCCGGTGGATCGGACCCACCTCGAGCTGCTCGGGGCTGAGCTCGACGATCAGGGCCATGACCAGGTCGGCACCAGGGTCGTCGGACCGGCGCTCCCGGTAGGTGCGGGCGGTCTCGAAGCGGTGGTGCCCGTCGGCCAGGACCACCGGGGAGGCGGCGACGGCGGCGCTGGACCTCGTCGATGACCTGCTCGTCCTCGAGGACCCACAGCTGGTGGCGGACCCCTCCGCCGTCGACGGCCTCGACCCGGGGCTGGTCCGTGCGCTCGAAGGTGTCGACTGAGGCCCGGCGGTGAGGGAGAGCCCCCAGATGGGGGAGAGGTTGGCCCGGGTGGCGGCCAGCAGGTCGAGGCGGTCGGACTTGGCCTTGGGAAGGGTCTGCTCGTGGGGGAGGATCTCGGCCGCGCTCCGGTCGTCGATGCCCGAGCGCACCGATGACCCCGTTGGTGGCATGACCGCCGGCCGAGGTCATCCGGTAGGCGTAGAGGGCCGGGGAGGGGTCGGCGACCAGGATGCCCTCGTCCTGCCAGCGGACCAGCTGATGGGCGGCGCTGTCGTAGCGGTCCAGGCCGGCCCGGTGGTCGGGCTCGGGGAGCTCGACGCGGACGGCGTTGGCGCTGTGCCTCGAGACCAGGCGGGCCCGCTCCTCGGGCCCGATCACATCGTAGGGAGGGGACACCACCATGGACAGATCGACCCGGGCGGTGTCGTACCGGAGACCGGTGAACGGTTCGAATCGCGGCATGGGTCTTGCGTAGCACACGGCGGGCCACCGGCGGTCGTACCCTCGGCCGCCGCTGGGGTCCCGGAGCCCCGGTCGCTCCAGACCCCCGGCACCCCAGGCCGAGGCCGCCTCAGGCGTACTGGGCCACCAGAGCGGCCAACGCCTGGGCCCCGGCCGGCTCGAGGTGGACCTCGTCCGGGGTGAACCACTCGGGGTGCGGGGTCGACAGGGCGTTCCAGTCGGCCAGCACCGCCACCCCGGGGTATCGGGCCACGCCGGCGGCCAGGACGGCGTTGTCGGGTGCCTCCCACGGCCGGGGAACGTTGACGTTGACGAACACCACCCGCTTCACCCCGCGGCCGCCTGCATCATGGCGTCGAAGTCCGACGAGGTGACCGAGCCGTTGGTGCCGAGCTCCACGACCAGCACGGACCCGAGGGTGCCGGCCGCCCGATCGGCCTGGACGATGCCGATCCCCGTCTCGAACTGTCGGCTGACCACGCCGTCCACGCTCACCCCGGGGATGTCGGTCTGCAGGTAGGGCTGGATGTCGATCATGATCGAGTCGCCCACGGCCGAGACCGGTCCGGCCCAGCCGGCGGCACGGTGGTGGCCGGCGGGGTGGCGGTGGTGGCCGGGGACGGCGTCGACGGGGTACCGGTACCCGTGGTGAGGACGGAGGAGGGGTCGGTGGTCGTGGGGCTGCCGGACGATCCCGGGCCGGAGGACGGGGACGACCGCCGCTCGGTTGGCGGTGGCGACCGCGGTCGGAGGTGGCCTGGGCCGGGCGCCGGGACAGGCCCAGGCCGAACAGCGCCACCAACAGGGCGACCAGGGCGATGCCGATGATCTTGTCGACTCGACTGACGGTGGCCCATCGCCACCAGTTTGCCCTGCTCAGGGCGGTGAGTGGGGGCGCTCGGTCCTCGGTCGGGCCAAGGCCCGGGGATCCGACCGACGCCGACCGACAGCCGATCGCGAGCCCGACGGGCGGCCCGACGCCGACCGACCCAGTGCCCGACGACGGCCCGGGAGAGTGCCCCGACGCGGCCGGACGGCGGAGCTCGCACCCCGGTCGCCCGGCCCAGGGTCCCCGCCATGGCCGCCGGGATGACTTGCCTCGGTCTGGCCGCGGACGGATCCGTCCGCTCCGGCGGGCCCGTGACCGGAAGGGGGAGTGGGGAGCCGGGTGCGGTGCCGGCGTAGGGCCTGCTGCCGGGCCGGTGTCCGCTGGTGGCCGGCCCTACTCGTAGACTCGACCGGGTGAAGGGCGTCGGCGAGAAGACCAGGGGGAGTTCGACGAGTGACGCAGCCACGGGGGCGACCGACGGGATCGGAGGGCCGCCGGGGTATCGCGCCGGGTCCCCGCCGGCGGCCGGGGGGACCGGACGACGTGAACGACCCTGCCGTCGTCGACGATGGTGGCCATCGCCCCCCTGGGGGTCCAGCGGGGGACCGGAGGCGGAGCCGAGGCCGGCGTGGACCGGATCCTGACCGTCCCCAACGCCATCACCCTGGTCCGCCTGGCCTGCATCCCCCTCTTCCTGTGGCTCCTGTTCGGTGCCGGTCGGCAGACGGCGGCCGCCTTCCTGCTGGGCGCCCTCGGCGCCACCGACTGGGTCGACGGGTTCGTGGCCCGCCGCTACCACCAGGTGTCGACGGTGGGGAAGGTGCTCGACCCGGTGGCCGACCGGGTCCTGGTGGTCACGGCGGTGATCGCCATCACCGTCCACGGAGCGGTGCCCGGTCTGGTTCGGGGTGGCCACGCTGGCCCGGGAGGTGGTGGTCTCCGCCGCCGTGCTCCTGCTGGCCTCGCTGGGGGCGGCCCGCATCGACGTCCTGTGGGTGGGCAAGGCCGGCACCTTCGCCCTCATGTTCTCGTACCCGGCCTTCCTGCTGAGCTACGGCACGGCCGGCTGGCAGGGCCCGATCCATGTCTTCGCCTGGGTCACCGGGCTGATCGGGCTGACCCTGGCCTGGATCGCCGCGGCGTCCTACGTCCCGGTGGCCCGGAAGGCCCTCGTCGGACGGGCGCCGGGCCCGGGCCGCCAGCCGCCCGGGGAGCTGTCGTCGTGAAGGCCGTCATCATGGCCGGTGGCGAGGGGACCCGGCTCCGGCCCCTGACCTCGAACCAGCCCAAGCCCATGCTGCCCATGGCCAACATCCCGATGATGGAGCACGTGGTCAACCTGCTCCGCCGGCACGGGTTCGAGGACATCGTGGTCACCGTGGCGTTCATGGCCAACGCCATCCGCACCTACTTCGGGGACGGATCGGAGTTCGGGGTCCGCATGGTCTACGCCACCGAGTCCACGCCCCTCGGGACCGCCGGCTCGGTCCGGAACGCCCGCGACGAGCTGGACGAGCGGTTCCTGGTCATCTCGGGTGACGTTCTCACCGACATCGACCTGACCCAGGTGGTCGACTTCCACGACCGGCGGGGCGCACTGGCCACCTTGGCCCTGAAGGCGGTGGACAACCCGCTCGAGTTCGGGATCGTGATCACCAACGAGGACGGCTCGATCGAGCGATTCCTCGAGAAGCCCACCTGGGGACAGGTCTTCAGCGACACCATCAACACCGGCATCTACGTCCTCGAGCCGGAGATCTTCGACTTCATCCCCGAGGGCCAGGCGGTGGACTTCTCCGGCGAGTCGTTCCCCGCCGCCCTGGCGGCCGGCAAGTCGCTCTACGGCTACGTGGCCGACGGCTACTGGGAGGACGTGGGCACGCTCGAGGCCTACCTCCAGTCCCACCAGGACATCCTGGACCAGAAGGTCCAGGTGGCCATCAACGGCTTCGAGCTGCGCCCGCGGGTGTGGCTGGGCAAGGGGGCCGAGATCGACCCCAGCGTGGTCATCGACGGTCCGGCGGTCATCGGCGACAACTGTGTGATCGGACCCGACGCCCGCCTGGGTGAGTACTGCACGCTGGGACGGAACGTCCGCATCGGTGACAACGCCGTGCTCCAGCGCTCCGTGGTCCACGACAACACCTACCTCGGCTCCGGGGTCCGCGTCGACGGGAGCGTACTGGGCCGGGGCTCCGACCTGCGCCAGGGGGTCCGGTGCGAGGAGGGAGTGGTGCTGGGCGACCAGTGCTTCGTGGGTGCCCACGCCGAGATCAGGGCGGGAGTGAAGGTCTACCCGTTCAAGACGGTCGAGGCCGGGGCCACCGTCAACTCCTCCATCGTCTGGGAGTCCATGGGGGCCCGGTCGCTCTTCGGTCGAGAGGGGGTCCAGGGTCTCGCCAACGTGGACATCAGTCCGGAGCTGGCCGTCCGGCTCTCCATGGCCTGGGCCTCGACCTTCGAGAAAGGGGCGACGGTCACCACCTCGAGGGACACCAGCCGCGCCGCCCGAGTGTTGAAGCGGGCCATCATGGTCGGCTGCAATGCGGCGGGGATCAACGTCGACGACCTCGAGGCGGCCACCGTGCCGGTGACCCGTTTCCAGGTCACCTCCTCGGACTCCATGGCCGGGGTCACGGTGCGCCTGGCGCCCGACGATCCCCAGTCGGTGGTGTTGCGCTTCTTCGACAAGGAGGGCATCGACGTCGACGAGGCCACCCAGCGCAAGATCGAGCGGCTCTACCACCGTGAGGACTTCCGCCGGGTACTGGCCCGGGAGATCGGGGACATCGACTTCCCGCCCCGCTCGCTCGAGCACTACACCGCGGCCCTGATCGACTCGGTCGACCTGTCCAACGCCCGCCAGGCCGAGCTCAAGCTGGTGCTGGACTACTCGTTCGGCACCGACCAGCTTCGTCATGCCCAACCTGCTGGCCAAGCTGGAGGCCGAGGTGCTGGTGGTCAACCCGTATGCCAACACCGCCGGGGTCTTGACCTTCGATCGCCCGGCCAGCGCGGCACGGGTGTCGGAGCTGGTCCGGGCGTCGGGCGCCCACCTCGGAGCGGTGCTCGACCCCGGCGGGGAGCACGTCGCCATCGTCGACGATCTGGGCCACCCGCTGACCGACGACGAGGCCCTGTTGGTCCTGTTGACCCTGGTCACCGAAGCCAACCCCTCGGCCCGGGTGGCCCTGCCGGTGGCGGCCAGCATGGTGGCCGAGGAGATCTGCCAGAAGGCCGGGGCCGAGATCGTATGGACCAAGCTCTCGGCCTCGCACCTGATGGAGGTGGCCCGGACCGAGCGGGTGACCCTGGCCGCCAGCCAGTCGGGAGGGTTCATCTTCCCCGCCTTCCTCCCCGCCTACGACGCCGCGGCCACCCTGGTCAACCTGCTGGCCCTTCTCACGGCTTCCGGTCGGAAGCTGTCCGAGCTGGTGGCCGGGCTTCCCACCGTGCACATCGCCCACCAGGAGGTCCACACGCCCTGGGACCAGAAGGGGATGGTCATGCGGACCCTGGTGGAGCGGTCGGTGGACCAGGAGCTCGTCCTGGTCGACGGGGTGAAGGTGATCGAGGACGACGGGTGGGCCCTGGTGCTCCCCGATCCCGAGGAGCCGCTGACCCATGTCTGGGCCGAAGGCCCGAGCGACGCCCAGGCCGAGGCACGGGCCAACGAGTACGCGGTGCGCCTCGAACAGCTCCTTCGCTGACCGCTCCGCACGTCCTCTCGTCCTCTCGTCCACCGCCCTCCGGGTCGGCGAACCACCGCCACTGGGCCCCTTCGACCCGCGATCCGACAGAGTGACGGTGCCGGCTCTGCTTCGGCGGGGGCCGCCCCTGTCGGGTATCGTCCGCACGTATGAACGTGCCCGAGGAATTGCGGTACTCCACCGATCACGAGTGGGCCCGAATCGACGGCGACAGGGTCCGGGTCGGGATCACCGACTTCGCCCAGGATGCGTTGGGGGACGTGGTCTTCGTCGACCTGCCGGCCGAGGGGGCCACGGTCGAGGCGGGAGGGTTGCTCGGCGAGGTGGAGTCCACCAAGTCGGTGTCGGAGATCTACGCCCCGGTGGCCGGTCAGGTGGTGGCGGTGAACGTGTCGCTCGCCGACGCCCCCGAGACCCTCAACGCTGACCCTTACGGAGAGGGTTGGATCTGCGAGATCGCGCCGTCGGATGGTTCGGCCGTGGACGGGCTGCTCGACGCCGACGGCTACCGGCAGCTGACCTCCGGTTGACCGTCATCGACGGTCGGACGGTCCTTGAGAGTCGGAGCCTTGAGAGCGACTACCGTGGAAGACGTGTTCTGCCCCCGTTGCGGCCATCGCAATCCAACAGGTGTGAACTTCTGCTCGTCGTGCGGCACGTCGTTGGTCGACCTCGGTGCCGGACACGTCGGTCTCGGTCGGCCCGGTCGAGGAGCTGGGCGAGACGGCCGATGTCGACACGCCGGTCGGCCTGCTGGAGCTCCCCCGGGGGGTGGGGATGCTGGTGGTCAAGCGGGGCAGCGACGAGGGGGTCCGGTTCCCGCTCGAGGCCCCCATCGTCCAGGCCGGGCGCCATCCGGAGAGCGACATCTTCCTCGACGACATCACGGTCTCCCGGCGCCACGCCGAGTTCGTGACCCGGGACAAGAAGACCACGGTGAGGGACGTCGGCTCCCTGAACGGAACCTATGTCAACCGGGCCCGCATCGAGGAGGCCCGACTCTCGAGCGGCGACGAGGTCCAGATCGGCAAGTTCAAGCTGCTGTACCTCTCGGCCGGCGGCGAATGAGGGCGAGTCCAGCGATCGGCGCCGCCGGCGGTGGGCGGCGATGAGCGCACGGTCGTACCTGTCGATCGGGGACGTCCTGACCCTCCTCCGCCAGGAGTTCCCGGACATCACCATCTCCAAGATCCGGTTCCTCGAGAGCCAGGGCCTGGTCAACCCGGAGCGCACGCCCTCGGGCTACCGCAAGTTCTACGAGCACGACGTCGAGCGCTTCGGTGGGTGCTCCGCCAGCAGCGGGAGAACTTCCTGCCTCTGAAGGTGATCAAGGACCGGTTGGACGACGGCTCGGCCGAGACCGGTTCCGGCACTCGGGCGGCGGCGGCTCAGGCCCCGGCGACCAGCGACCGGACGCACGGCGATGCGGGGTCCGTCGACGACGGCCGGCACGGGGACCCGGTGCTGGTGGGACAGAGGGTGGGTGCCGAAACGGAGAGCCGGTCGCACCCGGTGGGCTCCCATCCGACCGGTGAGGTCCCGCTGACTCTGGTGGGCGAGGGATCGGCCCTGCCGGGCATCGGTTCCACCGGCGAGGGTGGGCACGAGGAAGGCTCCTCCGACGACCCGGTCAAACGGGGACCGTCCTCCCCGACTCGGACCCGCGGGCCGATCGGCCTCGCCCTCGCCAGCGTCGGACCGACCGGACGCCGTTGCTCGAACTGGTGGACGATGGCGCGCCCACAGGTCCGCGGGGAACGACAGAACCGTCCGGGGGCGCAGGCGAGCCGGGCGACGCCGACAGCACCATCGACGCATCGAACGGGGCGGGCGGGGGAGGCGATCCTGGTTCCGGATCTGGCTCTGCCGCGGTGACGGGCACCTCGGGCCCGTCCGGCACCTCCGGCGCGCCATCCTCGGCCCGCAAGGGGAAACCGACCACCGCCGGGCCGAAGGACAAGGACGAGCCCGGGGAGCCCCCGGCGGGGTCCAAGAGCAGCGCCAAGGCGACCCACCCGGCCGGCCCGGCCTCTCCCGCCTCGGCCCCGGTGTCGCCGGCCCACGGGTCGACCGAGCGCCAGCCGGCGCCGGGAGGCGTGAGCCTGTCGGCCGACGAGCTGGCCGCCGCCTCCGGGCTCGACGTGACGCGTGGTGCGGGAGCTCCAGGAGTACGGCCTGCTGGTGGCGGGCTCGGTGGCCGGTGTCGAGTACTTCGACGAAGAGGCCCTGACCGTGGCCACGGTGGCCAGCGGGCTTCACCCGGTTCGGGATCGAGCCTCGCCACCTCCGGCTCTACAAGAACGCCGCCGAGCGCGAGGCCGGATTCGTGGAGCAGGTGGTCCTGCCGCTGGTCCGGCAGAGGAATCCCGAGGCCAGGGCAAGGGCCCACGAGACCGCTGACGAGCTGACCCAGCTGGGTCACCAGCTCCGTGGCTCGTCTGCTCCGCACGGCCCTCGGGAACCTGCTCAACGGCTGACCGACCTCCGTCTCCGGACGGCTACCGCCCTGGCCTGCCCCGATCGCACATTTCGACCCGCGGCGAGTAAGTTTGGCGCCATGGTCGAAGTCCGGCTTCGGGCGGTGCGTGTGGACCTGCAGTCGAACACGCCCGTACTGCTCCTGCAAGAGTCCGAGGGCCTGGGTCGGACCTTGCCCATCTTCATCGGCGCCCCGGAGGCCACGGCCATCGCCTTCGCCCTGCAGGGCATGGACACACCCCGTCCGATGACCCACGACCTCATCCGCGACCTGCTCGACGCGCTCGGCGCCGACGTGATCCGGGTGGTGATCACCGAGCTCAAGACGGCCGACCTACTTCGCCGAGATCGTGCTCCGCCACGGGGAGCAGGAGATCCCGGTTTCGTCCCGGCCCTCCGATGCGGTGGCGGTGGCGGTGCGGACCGGCGCACCCCTGTTCGTGGCCGACGACCTGATGGACAGCGAAGGCATCATGCTGGCCGTGGACGAGGAGGACGACGACGCCGCCGAGGATGAGGACGACGGGTCCAACCCCGACGAGCTGGTCGGCGAGTTCCGCACCTTCCTCGACTCCATCCGGCCCGAGGACTTCTCCTCCTGATCGCCGCGGTCTCGGACGACAGTGAAGGCGTAGCCCGGTCCCCGGGCGTGACGCCGGTTGGCACCGTACTGGCGCGGGACCTCGGTGGGCTCCCGGCGGCGGTCCGGGTCCTGCAGGGACGGGGTCGAACAGGGACCGGGCAGCGGTGACCGATCGGGCTGTGGAGGATGTCGAATCGGTCGAGGACGGTCGGTGAGGATGGCGAAGTCGATGAGGTGCACCCCGGTGACCGTGATCCTGGTCACGGTGTTGCTCGGAGGGGCCCTGCTCGGGGCGTGCTCGTCGAACTCCTCCTCGTCGACCACCACGGCGTGTCCGGCATCCACCGGGGGGTCGACCACCACCACGGGTCGCCCCGCCCACCACGACCTCAAAGCCGCGCCGGCGGGTTCCACGACGACGTCGCCGCCGGCCCGGTCCGGTGCGCCACGACGGCACGCTGACCGGGTCGGTGGCCGGTAGCAGCGGCGCCGCCGGGACCATCGAGACCACCGTGGCCCTGACGAGCACGGCTACGACGGTCCGTGCATCCTCGGCGGGTATCCGGGGCTGCAGATGCTCTGCGGCCTCCGGCGGCGCCCTCCCCACCACGGTGGTGCGCAAGGGGAGCTACAGCCTTCACCGCCATGGCCCCGACCACCGTCACCTTGACCCACGGGGAGTCCGCCTACTTCAACATCGGCTACTCCGACGTGCCGGTGGGGTCGGAGACCACCTGCCCGACCTCGGCGTCGGTGCAGGTGACCCCGCCCAACGCCTTCGACCACCTGGTCATGACGGCCGCCCTGGCCCCCTGTGGCGGCGGGACCCTGGTGGTGTCGCCCGGTGTTCCTGTCCACCGGCGATCCAACAGCCAGACCACGGCGCCCGCCCCGGCTGAGCGTCCTCGCCCACCGCGTTCGCCGGCGGGTCCGGACCTCCCGGCCGGCGCCTCAGCGACCGGCGCCCGGGCCGCACCAGGGTCCGACCCCGCGCCCCACCGGCCAGCGATGCGCTCGAGTGCCGGCCGCCAGGCCGTCGAGGCCCACGTCCTCCCGGACCATGTCCTCCACCAGGGCCGGGGGGAAGGCCGTGGCCACCTGTCCCACACCCGTCGACGCTCGTCGATCGGGGTGCGGACGGTGTCGACGCCGATCAGCGTGGCGTCGCGGACGATGAACGGGAAAGACGGTGGTCTCGAGGGTGCTGCCGCCGGTCAGTCCGCTGGCGGCGACCGCCGCGCCGTAGCGGAGGGTCCGGAGGACGGCGGCCAGGGTGGGCCCGCCCACGCAGTCCACGGCGCCGGCCCACCGCTCGGGACCGAGGGTCCGGCCGGTCGGCTCGAGCAGCTCGCCCCGGTCGATCACCTCGGAGGCGCCCAGTCCGGTGAGGTAGGCGGTCTCGGCGGCCTTGCCGGTGCTGGCCACCACCTCGTAGCCGCGTGGTGGCCAGCAGGGCCACCGCCATGCTGCCCACCCCGCCGGAGGCCCCGGTCACCAGGACCGGGCCGTCGCCGGGTCGCAGGCCTCGCTGCTCGAGCCGGTGCAGGGAGAGGGCGGCGGTGAAACCGGCGGTGCCGATGGTGGCGGCCTGCCGGGGGTCGAGTCCGTCGGGGAGGGGGACCACCCAGCCGGCCGGGACCCGGGCCAGCTGGGAGAACCCCCCGTGGTGGGCCACGCCGAGGTCGTAACCGTGGACGATGACGCGGCCGACCCGGCCGGGACCGAGGGGTCGGCCGAGGCCAGGCACCGTGCCCACCAGGTCGACCCCGGGGACCAGCGGGTCGATGCGGGCCACCCGGTTGCCCGGGCGGAGTCACCATGCCGTCCTTGTAGTTGACGGCCGACCAGTCGACGGCGATGTCCACCGCCGCCGTCGGGGAGGTCGTCGGGGTGAGGGTCCGGACCCCGGACTCGATCCCGTCCCCGCTCTCGCCGGTCCGGGCCACCACGAAGGCTGGAAGGACGACGGGAGCACCGGGGTGGCCCCGTCGTCCCCCCGGTCGCCGTCCCACGGCGGCCGGTCCGGCGGATCGGGCGGTCGGGGCGGTGAGTGGACGGCATCGGCGGCTACCGTACTGACTCCATGAGCGGTGAGCCGGCCACATGGCCGACGGAGGGCCGCTCGAAGGCGGTGCCACCGCGGCCTTCGGCTGGTGGCCCTCGCCGGTGGTCGCCGGCCCTGACCGCGGCCGGCAAGGTGAGCCGGAGCGGCCTGCAGGCCGAGGGCGGAGCCATCTACTGGTGCGAGAGCCGGCCGGGAGACGGCGGTGGCCAGGTGGTGGTCCGGGCCATCCCCGGAACCCCTCCAGTCGGACGTCTCGCCTCCGGGGGTCAGCGTCCGGAGCCGGGTGCACGAGTACGGCGGGGCCAGCGCCACAGTCCATGGCGGGGTGCTGTTCTACGTCGACCAGGCCGACCAGCAGTGGTACAGATCGACGGGACCGGGGCGGCCCGGCCGCTGACCGGGGTTCCGGCCGCCGAGGTGGTCCGGGGTCTGGGACCCGTCGGCCCGACGGCGCGGACGGCAACGACCCCGACGGCCCCGACGGCAACGGCTCCGACAGCCCCGACGGCGGGTGGGCGTCGCGTTACGCCGACGGGCGGGTGACGCCGTCCGGGGAGGTGGCTCGTGTCGGTGGAGGAGCGTCACCGTCGGCGGTCGGACCGAGCACCGGCTGGTGGCGGTGCCGCTTCGCATCGAGGGTGGCTCACCGGGCGGCGTGGTGCCCCTGGCTGACGACCGGGACTTCGTGGCCGCCCCGCGGCCCGTCCCCGGACGGCCGTTGGGTGGCCTGGGTCGCCTGGGACCACCCGTCCATGCCCTGGGACCGGTCGGAGCTGTGGTTGGGCCGCCTGGAGGAAGGGTCGGGCACCATCCGGCTGCACGACCGGCGGCGGGTGGCCGGCGGCGGTGAGGTCTCGGTGGGCCAGCCCCGCTGGGGGCGGGACGGCAGTCTCCTGTTCGTGGACGATCGGACCGGATGGTGGATGCCCTACCGCCTGCCGCCGAGGCCGTGGGCCGGACGACGAGGCCGGAGCCCGAGCCCCTGGTCGACCTGGAGGCCGAGTTCCACGCTCCCGACTGGGTCCTCGGCCAGTCGACCATGGCCGAGCGGTCGGACGGCTCCCTGGTCTGCCGGATGCACCGGGCCGGTCGTGACCAGGTGGTCCGCCTTCAGCCCCCGCCGATCGGCGTCCCCGGCCGCCGGCGGCATCCCTCTGGGTCGGTGGACGTGATCGACCAGCCCTGCGTGGCCGTGTCCGGACTGGTCGGTGGTGACCGATCCCGGGTCCCCGGGGACCGGCTCTACGTGCTGGGCTCCACTCCCGTCGAGTCCCACGCCGTCTTCGAGATCCCGTGGACGGGAGGGGGACCGGTCCGACGGGTCTCGACCGGCCCGGAGCCCCCCCTCGAGGCCACCGAGCGTCGTCGCCGTGGCCCGCCCGTTCACGGCGGCCGACCGTCGGACGGTCCCGTCCCCGGACTGTTCTACGAGCCGGCCGGCCGGCCCGCCGGGCGCCCCGACCGGCCCGCCGCCGCTGGTGGTCTTCTGCCACGGCGGTCCGACCTCGGCCGCGGCGGGAGGGCTGGACCCGGTCGTCCAGTTCTTCACCAGCCGCGGGCCTGGCCGTGGCGGCGGTCAACTACCGGGGGAGCAGCGGCTACGGGCGGGACTTACCGCAGGCGGCTCGACGGGCTCTGGGGCGAGGCCGACGTCGACGACTGCGTGCGGTACGCCTCGGCCCTGGCGGAGGCGGGGCTGGTCGACGGGAGCCGGATGGCCATCCGGGGCACCAGCGCCGGGGGCTCACCGCCCTCGGGGCGCTCATCCGCTCCGACCGGTTCGCCGGGGCGGCCGCCTGGTACGGGGTGACCGATCTCGAGGCGCTGGCCGCCGACACCCACGACTTCGAGTCGCACTACGTCGACTCGTTGGTCGGCCCGTGGCCCGAGGCCGCCGAGACCTACCGGGCCCGATCGCCGATCCACGGCGCCGGCCGGGTGACGCGGGCAGGTGCTCCTGATCCAGGGGGCGGACGATCCGGTGGTGCCGCCCGACCAGTCCGAGCGGTTCGCCGCCCGTTGGCCGAGCGGGGGGTGCCGTGCCGGCTGATGCTGTTCGAGGGGGAGTCCCACGGCTTCCGGCGGGCCGTCGACCATCGAGGCCAGCCTCGTGGCCGAGCTGGAGTTCTACCGTTCGCTGTTCGCCGACCCCGCCGAGACCGTGCGCCCCCGATCCCGCGTCTGAGCGGCCGGCGCCGGACGGGCCGGTCGGCGCCCGGACGGCCGGCTCCGGCCGATTCGCCCGGAGTCCCCGGTGGTACTCTCGACCGTGCTGACCGACCGCCTGCGGATGCACCGGGGCGCCCCGTCGGCCGTCGGCTGGGATGCCGGCTGGGCGGGCTATCCGGGGTGGGTCCGGCGGTCGCTCGAGTCGCTCCGGGCGCCCTGTCCCCGGAGGGCCGGGACGCCTTCCTCTACGGCTGCTCGGCGCTGTTCGCCGGGGTCACCGCCTTCGCCGTCGGGCATCCCCCTCTACCGCCAGTGGGGCCAGATGGCCGTGGGCCCCTATGCCGTGGCGGCGTCGATCATGGTCGTCGATGGCCCGTGGTGGCCGCGGCGGATCGGCCGGGCGCATCCGGACCGGGCCGATCGGCGGGGCCTCCGTCCACCCGACCAGGCGTGCCCCCCGGCGATCCCGGGACCGCCGCACCCGGTCCGCGACCGGGTCTGCCCCGACGCCGGCCGATCGACCGGCGAGCCGCAGCTGGCGGGCGGCCCGGGTGGCCGCCTTCCTCATCGTCCTGTTCGGGGCCACCATCGTCCCGCTGGCCTGGAGGTGGTCTGGCGCTCCGAGGGCAATGCCGCCCTCCACGTCCAGCCCGAGGTCCTGGTGGTGGAGCAGGCCGGCGACCGGGCCGCCCACGGCAAGGACCCCTACCGGGTGGTGGACCGGAACGGCCACATCCTCATCCACCAGCACACCGAGCCGATCTACGAGCTCTACTACCCGTACCTGCCGGGGATGGTGGTCTTCGGCTTCTCCACCGGCAGCAAGGTCGAGGCCCGCCTGACCGACGCCCGCATCCAGTTCCTGGTCTTCACCGCCCTGGTCGCCCTGTTCGCCCTCAGCCGGCTGCGGCCGCCCACCGACGCCCGGGTGCGGGCCCTCCAGGTCCTGACCGTCCTGCCCACCGCGGCGCTGCCCGCTGGCCACCGGCGGGGACGACATGCCGGTGGTGGCCCTGATGCTGCTGGGCCTGGTGGCCCTCAAGCGGCGAAGACCGCTGCTGGCCGGGTCTGGCCCTGGGTGCGGCCTCGTCGCTCAAGTTCACCGCCTGGCCCCTGGCCCTGTTGGCCCTGTGGGCGGCGTCGTGACGCCAGGCACCGCCGGGCCATGGGCGCTACGCGCTGGGCGTGCTCGTGGTGATGGGCCCGGTGGTCCTGCCCGTGGCCCTCCGCAACCCGTCGGCCTTCGTGGACAACGTGATCCGGTTCCCCCTGGGCCTGGCCGGGGTGTCGTCGCCGGCGGCCAGCGCCCTGCCGGGGCACATCCTGGTGGCGGCGCTTCCCGGGATCCACCGGGCCTACGTGGCCGCCGTGGTCGTGGTCGGGGGCGCGGCCCTGGTCTGGCGACTGTGGAGACGGCCACCTCGGAACGCCGCCGAGGTGGCCGGCCTGACCGGGTGGGTGATGCTGATCGCCATCCTGCTGGCCCCGGCCACCCGGGTGGGCTACCTGCTCTACCCGATCAACCTGTTCGTCTGGGCCTGGATGCTCGACCGGGCCGACGATCCGGTCGGCACCGCCGTCGAGACGGTGCCGATCAGTTGTCGTCGGGGAGCTCGAACAGCTCGAGCGAGAACGTGGTGGTCCCGGCCGAGGTGGTGGGGGACACCGTGGCGCCCACCTCCCAGTAGAAGCCGTCGCCGCTGCCCTTCTTGAACAGGACCACGGTCCCCGGGGTCGTCCCGGACGCCGGGCTGCCGCTGTCGAGCACCTCCCAACCCAGGCGGGGCAGGAGGGTGCGGTAGAGGTCGGCCACCTGGTCGGACGGAGAGGCCGGTCCGGAAGACGACCGTCCGGTCGAACTGGGTGGCGCCCTGGTCGGGGTTGACGGTCCGGGTGACCGTGCTGCCGGCCGGGACGGCCAGGTTGCCGAGGATGTCGGCCGGTGGCTCGCCGGCGCTGACGATGGACTTCATGGCCGTGGCGGCCGGGGTCAGCGGCACCACCGTGCCGTCGGGGATGGTGATCCGGTCGGATGGACAGCGTGGGATCGCTGCCCGAGGCCAGCGCGGAGGCCACGATGCCGGCCACCACGATCAACACGGCGATGCCGAGTACCACCAGGGCCGGGCCCCGGAGGGACATGGGCTGGTACAGGCGGTTCTCGGGGTCGACGGCCCCGGCATCGCCCGGGATCGGAGGGTCCGGGGCAGGGGTCGACATGGCCGGCGGGGCTGGCCATCGCGGTCGCCATGCTACCGGCACGCCCACGCCCGGGCCCAGCCGGAGTGGGCCGACCGGCGCCCACGGAGCGACGCAGGACCTGGCCACGCCGGCTCAGGTCGGCGTCGGTCGGCGCGCCGTCCGGCTGTCCGGACCGGCTGCACGGACCGGCCGTCCACGGACGGACTGTCCAGGGCCGCGGCCGCCCGGGTCGAGACCACGGCGGCCCCCACGGTGAGGGCGAGGATGCCCCAACGGCTCCGGCGGGGGAGGGAGCCGAAGGCCAGCACGGTGGCCAGGGCGTCGACGGCGTCGGCCATCCCGCCCGAGGGCCACCCAGGGCCGGGCCTCGGCGTCGGAGAGTCCGAGAGCCCGGAGGGCCCCGAACCCGAGGGCCAGGTCCCGTCCGCCCATGGTGCGGGCCAGGAGCCGGCTGCCCGGAACTGCTGGCGTCGGGCCCGATCCACGGCCGGGCCATGAGGGTCGGGGCCACCACGGCAGCTGACACCGATGCCGACCCGACCCCAGGCGACGAGCTGGGCCAGCGGGCGGGCGAGGGCGGTGTCCATGGGGGACAAGCTAGGCGCCGGCGCCCCGGTCGCGCCGCCGTTCCCGAGAGGCTGAGGACCGTGGGTGGCCACCCCGCCGGAACGCGCCGTGGCCCAGGAGACCACTTTGCAGTGAGGAAGTGACCTCCTTCTGTGAAACATGCTGTTCACATGATGTTTACTTTTCCCTGTCGATGCTTCACAATGCTAGGGCACGGGCGAGTGGTGGTGACTCGTCCCAAGGAGGGGTGCCTGGACGAAGGGGCGGAACGATCCTGTGAGATGGGGGGGAGTGGCCGGGCCGAAAGGCCCGGCCACTGTCATGTTCCCGACGCTCTTCGGCTTCGGGGTGCGTCCGAGCCCCGCGGGTTCGGGCACCTTCCGCACCACGAGCCGCGTGCTCGACCGGCCGGTACCGACGCCCCTCTCGGCGGGGAGCCAGGGGGACGGCTGCGAGGCGACCCGAGGACGCGGCCTCCCTCAGACCGGAGCCGTGATGCCCGGCGGGGGCTCCCCGGTCCAGCCCAGGTGGTCGAGGGGGCCGTGGCCCTGCCCGAGGCGCCATCCGCGCCCCGCCGCGTAGCGCACCGAGGACGAACTCCTTGGCCGCCGAGACCGCGGCGGGCACGTCGGCACCCGGGGCCAGGTAGGCGGCGATGGCCGCCGACAGGGAGCAGCCGGTGCCGTGGGTGTTGGGGGTGTCGACATGGCCGCCGGTCAGCACGGTCACGGTCGATCCCGTCGAACAGCACGTCGGCCACCTGGTCCGGGGGCGTCATCCCGGTCGCCGGACTCCACCCCGGGGAGGTGGCCGCCCTTGACCAGCACCCACGGCGGGCCGAGCTCGTGGATCCGGCGGGCCATGTCGGCCATCGCCTCCACGTCCTCGTGACCCGGTGGGGCAGCGATCGGCCAGCAGGGCCGCCTCCCACAGGTTCGGAGTGGCGACGAGGGCGTCGGGGCAGCAGGTGCCGCCGGTAGGCGTCGATGCCCTCCTGGACGAGGAAGATCCGGCCGGTGGAGGCCACCATCACCGGGTCCACCACCAGGTGGGGCAAGTCGCCGGCGGCGGCCCGGCGGCCGACCACCTCGATGATGTCCGGGGACGCCGAGCAGCCCGGTCTTGACCGCCCGCACCGGCAGGTCGTCGAGGACCGTGGTGATCTGGGACTCGACCAGTGCCGGCCGGCAGGTGGTGGACCTCCCGGCCACGGTCGCGGTGCTCTGGGCGGTCACCGCGGTGACGACGGTGGTGCCGAAGACGCCGAGCGCGCCCATGGTCTTGATGTCCGCCTGGATCCCGGCCCCGGCCCCCGAGTCGGAGCCGGCGATGGTCATGGCGACCGGGGGGTCGCCGGCCGGTGCTCACCACTCGACCATCCCCTCGGTCTCGCTCGAGGCCACGGCGTGGAACCGGCGGGTGATCCGGCCGGCCCGGCGGGCGGACCGACCCGGCGGCCACCGCCTCACGCATGGCCCGGCCATCAGCCGGGGATCGCGGGCCCGGGTCACCGCCGAGGCCACCAGCACCGCGTCGCAGCCCAGCTCCATGGCCAGGCAGGCGTCGGAGGCGGTGCCGATCCCGGCGTCGAGAACCACGGGCACTTCGGACTGCTCGACGATGAGGGCGATGTTGTGGGGATTGCGGATCCCGAGCCCGCTGCCGATCGGCGCACCGAGGGGCATCACCGCGGCGCATCCGATCTGCTCGAGGCGCCGCGCCGTGACCGGGTCGTCGTTGCAGTACGGGAGCACGACGAAGCCGTCGTCGACCAGCTCCTCGGCCGCCGCCACCAGCTCCACGGCATCGGGCAGCAGGGTCCGGTCGTCGCCGATGACTTCGAGCTTCACCCAGTCGGTCTCGAAGGCCTCCCGGGCCAGCTTGGCCGTCAGCACCGCCTCGGAGGCGGTGAAGCAGCCGGCGGTGT
This sequence comes from uncultured Acidimicrobiaceae bacterium, assembly GCA_963717885.1. GTDB lineage: Bacteria > Actinomycetota > Acidimicrobiia > Acidimicrobiales > RAAP-2 > Bog-756. The sequence goes on from CAVQXB010000002.1 coordinate 240,892, forward strand.
TGGGCAGGACCTGGATGCCCAGTTCGGCGAGCAGGTCGACCAGGGAGTGGCGGGTGGTGGGGTCGACCCGCCGCACCGCCACCGTGGCCATCGAGGTGCCCGAGGCCACGAGGGCCGACCGCAGGGACTCCGTGCTGGTCATGCCCCCGGTGCCCATGATGATGCGGGACGGGATGAGCCGGCCGGCGATGGTCAGGGCGTCAACCGGGCCCACCGTACTCTCCGGGTCCACCCCTCCGCCCCGTGGGCCGGCGCCGTTGGGGCGCGCCGCCACGGCGGAAGGCGGGGCCGCCACCGCGGCCCGGACGTCGGTGGACTGATCGACCATCCTCCCCACGGTACCGCCACTGCCCTCGACGGCCGTACGGAGCGCTCGTCGGGCGCGTCGGCCCGGTGTCACCCCCCGGCGGCGGCGGTGACGATCTCGACGCAGTCGCCGGGGATCAGCCGGTGTCGTCCCAGGTGCTCTTCGGAACCACCTCGCCGTTGCGGGCCACCGCGATGCCTTTCGGGGAGGGGCACCAGGCCGAGACCAATTCGGCCACGGTGGTCCCCGGCGGCCCGTCCCATGGCTGTCCGTTGACCACGATGGCGCTCATCGGCTCGACCGCGGCGCCGGCCGGGCTCCCGACCCCACCCTGCTCGGGCCCCGGAGGGAATCGAGACGGGCCGAAGGCGGCGAAGATCGGTCCCCTCTGAGCCGTCTCCCCTCTCTCACGATCCGCTCCACCCGCCGGCCCCGCTCCACCCGGGGCGACCGCCGTACGTGGGTGCCCCGCCCGGCCCGGGGCCGATCCCACCTCCAACGTCAGGAGCCGAACCACCTCCTCGGCGGTGATCGGGGCCAGCAGGATGCCGTTACGGAAGTGGCCGGTGGCCACCAGCAGGCCGGGTAGGCCGGTGGACCCGACGATGGGCGCGTTGTCCGGCGAACCGGGCCGGAGCCCGGTGGTGGTCTCGCACAGCTCGTACTCGTCGAGGGTCGGGATCAGCCGGCGGGCGTCGTCGAGCAGGTCGAACACCGAGCCCGGCCTGCACGGTGAGATCGAACCCCTTCTCCTCGACCGTGGCTCCGACCACCACCGTGCCGTCCGGACCGTGGGACCAGGTAGCAGCTCCGGCCCCGCACCAGCCCTCGAACGGTCCGCTGCAGCCTCGGGGCACCGGTCCAGGGCGCGCAGGCGGAGGGTGAGGCCCTTGACCGGTCGCACCGGAGGCCGCATGGGCCGGGGCACCCCTCCGATCCGACCGGAGTGGCAGCCGGCGGCCAGCACCACGGCGGAGGCCCCGAGGCGTCCGCCGCAACGGAGGGACACGCCGGTGGCGCCGACCTGCGTCCGTCGTGATCTCGTCGACCTCGTCCCCACGAACGTGACCCCGGCGGTCCGGCAGGCATCGAGGAGCGCCTCGACCACCTGGCGGTTGTCGACCTGATGGTCCTCGGCCAGCTCCACCCCGCCGCGGATCCCCGGGGCCAGCAGCGGCTCGGCGTCCGGCACTGCGGTCGAGGTCAGGCGGCGGGCGGTGAGGCCCAGCGCCTGCTGGTAGTGGAGCACGTCGTCGGTGGCGGCCCGGTCCGAGGCGTCCACGGCGACCAGGAGGGTGCCGCCGGTCCGGTAGTGGACGCGGCGCCCCGAGGTCTGTTCGAGGTCCCGGGCGAATCCGGGCCAGGTCCGGGCGGCGGCCAGGTTGAGCCGGGTCAGCGCGTCCTCGCCGAAGTGGGCCTCGCCGACCGGGGCCAGCATGCCGGCGGCGGCCCAACTGGCTCCCTGCCCCGGGTCCGGGTCGACCACCGTCACGGCCATGTCGGACGAGGCCGCCCTCCAGGCGATGGCCAGGCCGATGACCCCGCCCCCGACCACCACCACGTCGGCCGGCGTACGGGTCGTCATGGCCCCCATGCTACGGGCGCGCCCGACCCTCGGTGCCCGACCAGGGCCGACGCCCGCCGAGAGCCAGCACCCGGGACCCGCCGGAACATGACCGGCGATTCCTGCCTGGACCGTGTACAATCTACGGACCACGCATGGGCCAACGTCGTCCCGGGCGGGTGGATCCACTTCTCTCGTTGGAGCGACCCGATGACGACCGACTCTGGCCATCTTGGAACACCGGACGACGTCCGGGTGACGCCGGTGCCCGCCGCCCGCGGACCCGGGTCCCGCCGAGCCCCCAACGGCGCGCCTCTACGATCCCCGGTTCGAGCACGACGCCTGCGGGGTGGCCCTGGTGGCCGACCTCCAAGGGCGGTCCACCCACACCCTGGTGCGCCAGGCCATCTCGGCGCTCGAGCACCTGGCCCACCGGGGGGCCACGGGCAGCGAGGAGGACAGTGGCGACGGGGCCGGCATCCTCATCCAGATCCCCCACGACTTCTACGCCGACGTCGTCGACTTCGACCTGCCGGCCCGCGGCACCTACGCCACCGGCCTGGCGTTCCTGTCCCGGGCCGACGACGAGGCCGACGCCGCCCGGGATGCGATCGACAAGCTGGCCGGGGAGGAGGGCCTCGAGGTCATCGGCTGGCGGCCCGTACCCATCCACGACGTCACCCTGGGCTCCATCGCCGAAGCGGCCATGCCCTCCATCCACCAGCTGTTCGTGGCCCCCTCCGCGGGGACCGTGGCGCCCGGTGGCGGCCTCGGCCCTGGCCATCGACCGGCTGGCCTTCGTCCTGCGCAAGCGGGCGGAGCACGAGATCGACGACTGCTACGTGGCGTCGCTGTCGGCCCGGACCATCGTCTACAAGGGGATGCTCACCTCCCATCAGCTGGCCGAGTTCTACCCCGACCTGTCCGACGAGCGGGTCATCAGCGGACTGGCCCTGGTGCACTCGCGCTTCTCCACCAACACCTTCCCCTCGTGGCCGCTGGCCCACCCCTACCGCTACCTGGCCCACAACGGCGAGATCAACACCGCTGGCCGGCAACCGCAACTGGATGCGGGCCCGCGAGGCGCTGTGCGCCACCGAGCTGATCCCGGGCCTGGAGCGGGCCTTCCCCATCGTGACCCCCGGGAGCCAGCGACTCGGCGTCCTTCGACGAGGTGCTGGAGCTGCTCCACCTCGGCGGCCGGCCGCTCCACCACGCCGTGCTGATGATGATCCCCGAGGCGTGGGAGAACCACCGGACCATGGATCCGGCCCGGCGGGCCTTCTACCGCTACCACGCCTCGCTGATGGAGCCCTGGGACGGTCCGGCCGCGGTGGCGTTCACCGACGGGACGGTCATCGGCGCGGTGCTCGACCGCAACGGGCTGCGCCCGGCCCGCTACTGGGTGACCGACGACGGGATGGTGGTGCTGGCCAGCGAGGTGGGCGTGATCGACGTCCCGCCGGAGAAGGTGGTCCGGAAGGGCCGACTCCAGCCGGGCCGGATGTTCCTGGTGGACACCTCGGCCGGGCGGATCGTGGACGACGACGAGATCAAGGAGCGGCCTGGCCGCCGAGCATCCCTACGCCGAGTGGCTCGACGCCGGCCAGATCGAGCTCGAGGAGCTCCCCCCGCGGACCATGCTCACGCCCCAGCACGCCTCGGTGGTCGGGCGCCAGCGCTTGTTCGGCTACACCAACGAGGAGCTGCGCCTGATCCTCCAGCCCATGGCCAAGGCCGGGGCCGAGCCCATCGGGTCGATGGGCACCGACACCGCCATCGCCGTCCTGTCCGAGCGGCCGCGCCTGCTCTACGACTACTTCACCCAGCTGTTCGCCCAGGTGACCAACCCGCCGCTCGACGCCATCCGGGAGGAGCTGGTCACCTCGCTGCTCTCGACCCTGGGGCCCGAAGCCAACCTGCTCGAGCCCACCGCCGAGTCGTGCCGCCAGATCGTGCTGCCCATGCCGGTCATCGACAACGACGACCTGGCCAAGCTGCTCTACGTCAACGAGGACGGGAGCACCCCCGGGTTCCGGGCCTTCGCCATCGACGGGCTGTTCGAGGTGGCCGGGGGAGGCGAGGCCCTGCGGTCGGCCATCGAGGAAGTGCGGATCCGGGTCAGTGCGGCCATCGCCGAGGGGGCCGACGTGATCGTGCTCTCCGACCGCAACTCCACCGACGAGCTGGCTCCCATCCCGTCCCTGCTGCTGGTCTCGGCGGTCCATCACCACCTGGTCCGGGAGAGGACCCGCACCCAGGTGGGCCTGGTGGTCGAGTCCGGGGACGCCCGGGAGGTCCACCACATGGCCCTGCTCAAGGGGTTCGGTGCCGCCGCCATCAACCCCTACCTGGCCTTCGAGACCATCGACGACATGATCGCCTCGGGGGTCCTGACCGGCGTGACGCCGCGGCAGGCCCAGAAGAACTACATCAAGGCCGCGTCCAAGGGCATCATCAAGGTGATGTCGAAGATGGGCATCTCGACGGTGGCCTCCTATACCGGGGCCCAGGTGTTCGAGGCGGTCGGCCTGGCCCCCGACGTCGTCGACGAGTACTTCACCGGCACCGTCTCCCGCATCGGCGGGGTGGGGCTCGACGTGCTGGCCGATGAGGTGGCCCAGCGTCACCGCCTCTCCCACCTCGACCGCCCCACCGAGCTGGCCCACCGCGAGCGGGAGGGCGGGGGCGAGTACCAGTGGCGGCGCGAGGGCGAGATCCACCTGTTCAACCCGAAGACCGTCTTCAAGCTCCAGCACGCCACCCGGTCCAAGCGGTACGAGGTGTTCAAGGAGTACACCAGGGCGGTCGACGAGCAGTCGACCCAGCTGGCCACCTTGCGCGGCCTGATGCGGCTGCGCACCGGGCGACCGGCCCCCGGTCCCCATCGACGAGGTGGAGCCGGTGGAGTCCATCGTCGCCCGTTTCTCCACCGGGGCCATGTCGTACGGGTCGATCTCGGCCGAGGCCCACGAGACCCTGGCCATCGCCATGAACCGGCTGGGCGGGAAGTCCAACACCGGTGAGGGCGGCGAGGATCCCGACCGTTTCACGCCGGACGCCAACGGGGACCTCCGGCGGAGCGCCATCAAGCAGGTGGCCTCGGGCCGCTTCGGGGTGACCTCGGAGTACCTGGTCAACGCGGACGACATCCAGATCAAGATCGCCCAGGGGGCCAAGCCCGGCGAGGGCGGCCAGCTGCCGGGCCACAAGGTGTCCCCGTCGATCGCCAAGACCCGCTACTCGACGCCCGGGGTCGGCCTCATCTCTCCGCCGCCCCACCACGACATCTACTCCATCGAGGACATCGCCCAGCTCATCCACGACCTCAAGTCGGCCAACCCCCGGGCCCGGGTCCACGTGAAGCTGGTGGCCGAGGTGGGGGTGGGGACGGTGGCGGCCGGGGTGGCCAAGGCCCACTCCGACGTGGTGCTCATCTCCGGGCACGACGGTGGCACCGGGGCCACCCCCCTCACCTCCCAGAAGCACGCCGGGATCCCCTGGGAGCTCGGGCTGGCCGAGACCCAGCAGACCCTGCTGGCCAACGACCTGCGGGACCGCATCGTGGTCCAGGTGGACGGCCAGATGAAGACGGGCCGGGACGTGGTCATCGGGGCCCTGCTCGGGGCCGAGGAGTTCGGGTTCGCCACCGCGCCGCTGGTGGTCTCGGGCTGCATCATGATGCGGGTCTGCCACCTGGACACGTGCCCGGTGGGCATCGCCACCCAGAAGCCGGAGCTCCGGGCGCGGTACACGGGGAAGCCCGAGTTCGTCGAGACCTTCTTCGAGTACATCGCCGAGGAGGTCCGCGAGCTCCTGGCCGCCTTGGGCCTGCGCTCCCTCGAGGAGGCCATCGGCCGGGTGGACCTGATCGACGCGGCCGAGGCCGTCGACCACTGGAAGGCACGAGGCCTCGACCTCGCTCCCATCCTGGTGCAGCCCGAGCTCCCCGACGGGGCCGTCCGCTACTGCATCAACCAACAGGACCACGGCCTCGACCGGGCCCTGGACCACGTCTTCTTGGAGAAGTGCCGGCCGGCCATCGAGGACGGCACCCCGGTGCGGGCCGAGCTGGCGGTCACCAACGTCAACCGTACGGTGGGGACGCTGCTCGGGTACGAGATCACCCGCCGCCACGGTGGGGCCGGACTGCCCGATGGGACCATCGACCTCACCTTCCGGGGGTCGGCGGGACAGAGCTTCGGGGCCTTCCTGCCCAAGGGTGTCACCCTGCGGCTGCTCGGTGACACCAACGACTATCTGGGCAAGGGGCTCTCCGGGGGCCGGATCATCGTGCGCCCGCCCGACGAGTCGACCTTCGCCGCCGAGGACAACATCGTGGCCGGCAACGTCATCCTCTACGGAGCCACCGGGGGGGAGGTCTTCCTGCGGGGCCAGGTGGGCGAGCGATTCTGCGTCCGGAACTCGGGGGCCATCGCCGTGGTGGAGGGCGTGGGCGACCACGGGTGCGAGTACATGACCGGGGGCCGGGTGGTGGTGCTCGGACCCACCGGGCGCAACTTCGCCGCCGGGATGTCGGGGGGGATGGCCTTCGTCTACGACCCCCACGGGCTGTTGGCCGGGTCGTACAACCGCGACCTGGTGGACCTGGAGCCGCTCTCGGCCGACGATCGGATCTGGTTGCGCGACCGGATCGCCATGCACCGGGACGAGACCGGCTCCGAGGTGGCCCGAGTCATCCTGGCCGACTGGACGAGCGCCTCCGAGCAGTTCGTGACGGTGATGCCCCAGGACTACCGCCGGGTGCTGGAGGCCACCGAGCGGGCGGTGGCCGAGGGCCGCTCGGTGGAGGAGGCGGTCATGGAGGCCTCCCATGGGTGACATCACCGGATTCCTGAAGCACGGTCGGGAGCTGCCGCTCGCGCCGTCCGGTGCCGGTTCGCCTCCGGGACTGGAAGGAGGTCTACGAACCGTTCCCGGTGGAGGCGGCCCAGGCCCAGGGGGCCCGGTGCATGGATTGCGGGATCCCGTTCTGCCACGAGGGCTGCCCCCTGGGCAATCTGATCCCCGAGTGGAACGACCTGGTCTACCGGGACGACTGGTCCGATGCCGTCGAACGCCTGCACGCCACCAACAACTTCCCCGAGTTCACCGGTCGGCTGTGCCCGGCCCCGTGCGAGGGTGCGTGCGTGCTCGGGATCAACGACGAGCCGGTGACCATCGAACGGATCGAGTACGAGATCATCGAGCGGGCCTGGTCCGAAGGGTGGGTGGAGGCCGTCGGTCCGTCCGTGCGTACGGGAAAGCGGGTGGCGGTGGTGGGATCGGGCCCGGCCGGCCTGGCCGCCGCCCAGCAGTTGGCCAGGGCCGGTCACCAGACCGTGGTGTTCGAGCGGGCCGAGAAGCCGGGCGGCCTGCTCCGGTTCGGGATCCCCGAGTTCAAGATGGAGAAAGCCGTCCTCGACCGCCGCCTCGAGCAGATGGTGGCCGAGGGCGTGGAGTTCCGGTGCTCGGTGTCGGTGGGGAATCCGGCCCCCGAGGTCGACCGGGCCGCGGCCCCGGACGCCGACGTCGTCCAGGCCCGGTCCCTGGTCGACGAGTTCGACGCCGTCCTGCTGGCCGGCGGGGCCACCCTGCCCCGGGACCTGCCCGTCCCGGGCCGGGAGCTGGACGGCATCCACCGGGCCATGGACTTCCTAAAGCCGTCCAACCTGGTCCAAGAGGGCCTGCTGGCCGAGTCCCCCATCTCGGCCGAGGGCAAGCACGTGGTGATCATCGGCGGCGGTGACACCGGGGCGGACTGCCTGGGCACCGTCCACCGCCAGCGGGCACTCAGCGTGCACCAGCTGGAGATCATGCCCGAACCCCCGGCCAACCGGGCGGGGGAGAACCCCTGGCCCACGTGGCCCCTCATCCTGCGGACCTCCGCGGCGCTCGAGGAGGGCGGCGAGCGGCTCTTCTCGGTGACGACGGCCGAGTTCGTGGACGACGGAGCCGGCCACGTTCGGGCCTTGCGCGGCTCCCAGGTGGAGATGGCCTACTCCGACGACGGGCGGCCCGAGTTCATCCCGGTGGTGGGTTCGGAGTTCGAGCTGCCCTGTGAGCTGGTCCTGCTGGCCATGGGCTTCCTCGGCACCGAGCGCGACGGAGTGGTCGCCGAACTGGGCCTGGAGGTCGACCCGCGGGGAACGTGGCCGCCGACCCCTCGTGGTCCACCAACGTGGATGGGGTCTTCGTGTGCGGCGATATGACCCGGGGCCAGAGCCTGATCGTCTGGGCCATCGCCGAGGGGCGGTCGGCGGCGGCTTCGGTGGACCGGTACCTGATGGGCTCGACGGCGCTGCCCGCCCCCATCGTGCCGGGCCAGCTGGCCATGCGCTGACCCCACCCGTACCGGGTCGGCCGCACCTGCGTCATCCGTACCGCGTCGGGCTGGCCCACGCGAACGTCCCCCGGGCTGAGCCGGGGGACGAACGGATGCATGCACCAATCGGTTTCGTCCCGACCCCGTCTGGGCCGCCACCCGAACTTGGCAGGATCACTAAACCGATCTAGTCATTCCCTTCTACTCCTTTGGAGGCCGGTTGGCTAGTCCCCAATCGAACGGATCTGGTCGAATCGACCCCCCGGATCGCCGGCGGTGCGCTGACCGAGGCGTCCGGAACCGTCGTGACGGCACGCCAGGCGAGGCGGCCAGTGCCGCCGACCCCCGGATCGACCGCTTCAGCCGGTCTCGGTGTTGACGATGAGGACGCTGCAGTGACAGCGGTGGGCCACCTTGTTGGGGACGCTGCCCAGCACGAAGCGTGCCTTCCCGCTCATGCCCTTGTTGCCCACCACCACGAGATCCGCACCCACCAGGTCGGCGGTGCCCACGATGGCCTCGGGGATGTCACCGGTACCCGAGGTGTGGAACTCGACCTGCACTCCCTGGAGATCGGCATCGGTCAGGAGCTGTGCACGGCTGGCCTCGATCTCACGGCGCTGTTCGTCGATGACCGCCTGCCACGCGGCCGAGGTGACCGATCCGGCCTCGACGGCCGGGTGGACCACGTGGACGGCGTGGAGGGTGGCGCCGGTGGCCTGGGCCAGGTCCAGCGCCGCTCGGAGGGCGACGAGGCCCCGCTCCGAGCGGTCCAGGCCCACCACGATCACCTTGTAGGGCATCGACACCCTCTCCGTCGGAGGTCCCCAGCGCTGTCCGGTGACGCTACCGGCCACCTGGCCCGCTCGCAATGCGCCGCCGGTGGCAACCGGACAGCAAGGCGCGCCGGTGGCAACCGGATCCGGGCGGGGTCGTGGCTCGTTCCGTCCGACCTCCTACGTCCGGGCCGGGCGGACCCTCGGTCCCGCGGTCCACGTAGCATCCGGTCATGACCGCAATCGCCCGTCTGGCCGCCGTGTCCCTCGACAGCTCGGATCCCGCCGAGCTGTCCGCCTTCTACCGTGAGCTCCTCGATCTCGAGGTGCTCTTCGACTCGGAGAACTTCGTGGCCCTGAAAGGGGCCGGGATCCTGATGACGATGCAGCGGATCGAGGACCACCTGCCCCCGAGCTGGCCGACGGGTGAGGTGCCCAAGCAGATCCACCTGGAGCTGGCCGTATCCGATCTGGACAAGGCCGAATCGGAGGCTCTGGCCGCCGGAGCCCGCAAGGCCGGGGTTCAGCCCTCACCCGATGCCTGGCGCGTACTCATCGACCCGGCCGGGCACCCGTTCTGCATCACCACCCTCATCCCCGAGGTCTGACCGCGGCTGCGCTCCGGCATGGCGACCCGGTTGCGAGCCGACCTGCCGGAGCTACCGGAGCTGCCGGCCCGGCAGGATCTACTCCGGCAGGGTGTAGGAGTTTTCGAGCTCGTCCTGCAGCACGGTGGCGACGGTCTGGGTCGTGTCGACCACCAGCTCCTCCGTCAACAGGCGTGAGCGGTACGACCACCCCGTCGGCAGGGCCAGCCTCTCGCCGAGGGTCTCCAGGCTCTCCGGGGTGATCGTCGGGTCGACACCGATGCAGTAGGCCTGCATCACGTAGGCCACTCCGTCCGGGTCGACCAGCTCGTAGACCGGCGCTCCGGCGTCGAAGAAGAAGACTGCGCCCCGGTTGACGTGAGCTTCGGTGTAAGGCGCGACCGACGGGGTGGTCCCGAGGTCGATGACCGCGATCCGCCGCATGGTGAGGCCGTTGAAGTCGCGGATGACCGGTTCCACCACCGCGACCTTCTGGCCCAAGCCGTCGATCATCCAGTGTCGGGGCCCGTTGAGTTTGGTCGCCACCGCTCCCATCTCCGCGGTGATGGCTTCGGGGTCGAGCGTGTCCCAGAGGTCCGGGGGGCACTCGTTGAGCATCTGGGTCCCGTAGACCTCGGCCTCGAATCGGCCGTCACGGAGGAACACGACGATGACCTCGCCGTACCGCACTCCCCGCATGTCGGAGATGAGTCGCTGGGCGGGAGCAGTGGCCACGGGTCGGAGCTCCTTCGGGAGAGTGTTCGGCAAAATGGAGACGGCAAAATCATATAGCACAGCGACTGACAGAAGTTCTTCGGATGGGTGGCCGGCGCGTCGGACGCTCGGTGGTCCGGTCCGGCCGGCGACCGAGGGGACCCGAGCACCATCCCAATGGCGGTGGGGCCGGATGGATGCTACATATTCACCTGGCAGGCGTGAAGGACGGTGGGTGCGGCGGAGCGGCACCATTGGGCACGAAGGGTGCGGAACCATGGGCGGTGGTGCACAGAGAGCCGTGCGAATCTCAGCGGTGCCCGTGCCCACCCCCGATCCGCTCGTGGGTTCCGATGCCAACACGGGAGCGAGGTCGGAGACGGTGTCACCGGGGTGCCGAGGCTCGACGACCGAAGGTGACACCCACGCTCAGTGCCGTCGCCGGTCGCGTTCTCGGGGTGGTTGCACCCTCCGGAGATCGGCGGTGAAGGAGGTCAGGTTCAGGCCCACGGCCTGTTCATCAGCCGATTGTGGAGCAACGCAGTCCAACCCGGAAACCGGGAGGTGTCGGCGGATGGATATCGGCGTGGTCCGGGGGCTGAGAGCGACCCCCCAGGCGGGCGGCTTCCAGATGTTCGACGTCGGTGGGCTGGGTGACATACGGTGCGTCCCCACAGGATCTCACCGCGTAGGCCCCGAGATCCCCAGATCAGGAACGAATTCGCAGGCTGGAGAAGGAAGGAAGATCCACGGTGGACACGGCTGCTCCAACTGCTGATGGGATTGCTCCGGCTGCCGCCGAATCGGGTACTGCCGATCTCGGTCACCTGAGCACCGGGAACTGGCGAGTCTGGGCTCCGGTGGTCGTGTGCCTTCTCGTGGCCTTCGTATTTCGCCTGATTCTGGGTCACTACGTGTTGGTCTTCAAGGGCGAAACAGCGACCTACAAGGCGATTGCCCACAACCTGGCGGCGGGGCACGGCTATTCGAAGGTCACGTCGCCTCCCTACATCGCCACCGATCTGAGGTGGCCGGCGTATCCGGTGTTGCTGTCGTTGGCCTATCTGATCGACAATTCGCACGCCTCGCTGGTCGTACTCAATGCGATCCTGGGTACGATCTCCACCTTCCTCGTGTACCTGATGTGTGGCGCGGTGAACTTGAGTCACCGCCTGTCCGTGGCGGCGACGGCGACGGCGGCGCTCTTCATCTCCACGGCGTCCATCGCTGGTGTGGCTGCGGTCGAGAACCTCTCAGTTCCGGCCGTCCTGGCCTTTGTCTACGTAGTGCTCCTCAGACCTCCACAGTCCCGCGTCGCGCTGTTTGTGTTCGGAAGTGGGCTGGCCTGGTTGGCCGCGCTGACCAGGCAGGAGTTGGTGGCGTTCGTCGTCATCGCCGCGGTGGTAGCAGGTCGCCGAGTAAAGCTCCGGGCCCTTGCCTCGATCGGACTCGTGGTCTGCTTTCTCGTGGGTCCGGTCCTCTGGGTGGCCCGCAACGAGATTCAGCTGCACCGCCTCGAGTACAGCGATTCCCTCCAGGTCGACCAAGCGCTCCTGACCGCCGTCGACACCCATTGGGAGGGCTCGCGCTTGTACAAGGAGGGTGGAAAGCTCTCCCGACGTCGAGAGGTGACCCCCGCACAACGCTCTCAGTACCAGTCCGCCGTGTTTCACAAAGATGAGCAGTATCTCGAGCACGACTTCCTCGGCTTTGTCGGTGGCAAGGTGTCCCCGGTGATCCAGTATCCGTTCCCCGACCCCATCGACGGGTATGTCTACGGGGTGAGCGCTGCCGCCACCTTGGCCAAGCTGGTCTGGTACCTCTTCCTGTTGGCGGAGTATGTCCTGGCGGTGATCGCAGGTTGGCGGTGGTGGCGGAGCGGCGATCGGTGGAACGTGGTGGGCATCGGGCTGTTCCCAGCGTTCGCGCTCTGCCTGGCGGCGGTGGACAGCCCTGAACCGAGATACTGGCTACCGTCGGTGCTGCTCCTGCTCCCGGCGGCCTTTGCCGGCATCCGCGAGCTTCCGTGGCTGTTGAGGAAGATACTCGGTCCACCCGTGCCTTCCGGCCACTGAGCCCGAGCGATCGAACACCGGTCCCGTCCAACCTCGTTGTGGATCCCGAGGGCCCGACGGGCGGCCGCTGGTGGAGGCTCGTGATCGCCGGCTGGGCTCCCGACGAGAGGTCGGCCCGTCCCTGGTGGCCGCACTCGATGGCGTCGTCGAGTGGACTGTGTGGCGGGTCTCGCTGGCGGGCCGAGCACGGCGGGCCTGACTCCCGTCTCTGCAGTCGGAACTAGGTGGTGGCAACGCCCCCGCCTGGCACCAGGAGGTCATCGGCCCGTGTTTCGTTTCAGGAACGACAGCACAGCGACGAGCAATCGTGACTTGATACCCACTAAGGCAAGGATCCGACGCCAGCTTCCCGTGTCGAGCACTCCAACTCCGACTCGATGTCGTCCATGTCGTTTCCGTTGCCCGAGTCGTCCGCCCAGAACTCGTCGAACGCGTAGGTGTCATTCTGGTAGACGGTGACCTCGGTGACCTTTCCGTTGTGAATCTCGAACTCGACCGCCGCAATCACGTCCAGAGTCCTCTCGTTCTTCATGGCTGTCTCCCGCTGAAAGACCACCGCCCGTTCCGGTTCACTGAGCACGTCCAAGACCTCGATCTTGAACGTGCCACGGGAACGCGACTTCAATTCCCCTAGGAAGCCAAGGACCTCCTCCGGGCCCTTGTAGTCACCGGCGAGGCTGCTTCGCCCTGGCTCATGCCAAACCACCTCCCGCGCCATGACCACGGCCAGGAGATCCAAATCACCTGACTCGAAGTCCTGGTAGGTCCGTCGCACCAACGACTCGTACGCATTCTCTGGCATCACGTTTCCCTCCGTCCGCCCCCCTGGTCCTCCCATCATCTTGGTGCGGGCTGGCGGGGGTGCCAAGAGGAGGAGGTCACAATCCAATGGGAGCGGAACGGAGCGTTCCCGGTCCGGGGGGCTTGGCCTGGCGGCGGTGACGTTGGGCCGTCACCTGAAGGCTGACCCCGGAAGACCTGACCCGTTGAGCCGGCATTCGGCCTGGAATTCCGAAACTACCTGGTCTGGAGGAACACACTCGACGGGCCTGGGGTCAGCCGGTCCGGGCGGCCACGGTGAAGCTGAACGGAAGCTCTGATCGTCGGCCATCTTGCCGACGAAAGGCCTTCGATCATCTGGCCGCTGCCCGTGTGGGCCCGACCTGACGGATCGAGTTCCTGGTCCTGGGCGGCCCGGTAGGAGCTGGCGGGTGCAGGCGATATCCGCCCGTGAACTCCGTCATCCCGGCCGGGTGGCTCCCACCAGGCCGGCCCCGTGGGCGTCGTCGAATCGGACCAGCGCCCCGGTGTGGGGTGCGTCGATCATCTCGCCGGCGCCTACGTACAGCCCGACGTGGTCGACCCCGGAAGGCCCGCTGCCGTAGAAGACGAGGTCGCCGGGCCGCACCGTGGCGCTGGCGGGAACGGCTGGTCCGGCGTCGAACTGGGCCTGGGCTACCCGGGGCAGGTCGATCCCGGCGGTCCGGTAGGCCGCCTGGGCCAGCCCCGAGCAGTCGAAGCCACCCGGACCGGTGCCTCCCCACAGGTAGGGGGTGCCCAGGTGCTGGGCGGCGAAGGTGAGGGCGGCCACCACGGAGCCCGAGACCGTGGAGTCCTCGGCCAAGGCCAGTGACAACGTCAGCACGGTGTCGGCGTAGGTGTCGGAGTGGTTGTAGTCCTCGATGGCGGCCCGCAGCGTGCTCCCGAGTCCGCCCCCGTCGGCGCAGAGCATCGTGGTCGCCGAGTAGACCGCGTCCACCGGGTCGTAGGGCGTGGGCGGCCGGGCGCCGTCGGGCCCGACGGTGGCGTAGGCCGCGAAGGTGGCCGGTTCGAACTGCATCGGGCCTTCGGCCCCGGCACCGTTGGCTCCGGACCACACCCCGGGGGCGGTGGACCGACCGCTGTCCGATTCCACCGTGCCCACCGCGGCCACGATCGACCACGGCAGGCCGGGACAAGTGGCGGCGGCCTGCTGGTAGAGCCGGAGCCAATCGGTCGGTAAGGCCGGCCCCGGTTGGGCGCCACCCGATCCAGGGGAGCCGACCGGGCTGTCACCGACGGGGCTCATGCCGGTCGGTCCCGATCCGGCGGCCACCGCCGCCAGCACGATCAAGCCGGCGACGACCGACATGATGATGGCGATGAGTGCGACGGGCTTGCCCACGGCCGTTCCTCCGTACCGTCGATCGATCAGGGTGAGCGGCGCCACTCCGAGCGACCGGTGCGGGGCACCGGTGGGCCAGGGCCAGTTCACCATCGGACCGGCGTCGGCGGCAACCCCAGGGCCTCCGGCAGCCCGAGGAGGCTCACTGCCCTCTGCGGCCAGCCTCCTGCCACCGGCCCCGACCGGTCGCCCCGCGGCTGCGATTCTGCCCCTGACCGGGCCCAGCACGGGTCACTATGCTCGGTCCACCGGGCTTCCGGCTTCGGACAGGGGAGGAACCATCGTGCTCAGCACCATGCAGGACGCGCCACTGTTGGTGAGCGGGATACTCCGCCACGGCCAGCAGGTCTACGGGGACAGTCAGGTGATCACCATCACGGGTCCTGAGGGTGAGGCGGTCACCGCCACCTTCGCCGAGGTGGCCGAGCGCGCCGAGCGGTTGGCCAGCGCTCTCGGCCGGCTCGGGGTCGGGGACAGCGACCGGGTGGGCACCTTCCTCTGGAACAACCAGACCCACCAGGAGGCCTACATGGCCGTTCCGGGGATGGGCGCCGTCCTCCACACCTTGAACCTCCGACTCTTCCCCGAGCAACTCTCCTACGTGATCAACCACGCCGAGGATCAGATCATCATCGTGGACGTCTCGCTGGTCCCGCTGCTGGCGCGGGTCCGCGACCAGCTCACCACGGTCAAGCACATCGTGGTGGCCGGCGACGGCGACACCAGCCCCCTCGGGGAGACCCTCTCCTACGAGGAGCTACTGGCCGCCGAGGACCCCGGGTACGACTGGCCCATCTTCGACGAGCGCCAGGCGGCGGCCATGTGTTACACGTCAGGAACCACGGGCAACCCGAAAGGTGTGGTCTACAGCCACCGGTCCACCTACCTCCACTCGTTCGCGGTGACCTCGGGCTCGGCGCTCGGCGTCAGCGACCGGGACCGCGTGCTCTCCATCGTCCCCATGTTCCACGCCAACGCCTGGGGCACGCCGTATGCCGCATTCATGACCGGTGCTGACCTGATCATGCCCCAGATGTTCCTCCAGGCCGCCCCGCTGTCGGCCATCATCACGAAACACCGCCCGACGCTGTCGGCCGGGGTGCCCACCATCTGGAGCGACCTGCTCCGCTACTCCAAGTCCAATCCGGTGGACCTGTCCTCGCTCCGGATGATCACCGCCGGCGGGGCCGCCGTCCCCCGGCAGCTGATCGAGCAGTTCCGCGACCAGCTCGGGGTCCAGATGGTCCAGGGGTGGGGGATGACCGAGACCAGCCCCATCTGCTCGCTGGCTCTGCCGCCGCGGGGAATCCCCGAGTCCGAGGAGATCGAGTGGCGGTCCAAGACCGGCCGGGTGGTGGCGGGAGTGGAGGTGCGGGTGGTGGCCGAGGACGGGTCGGTCATGCCCAACGACGGGCAGTCGGTGGGGGAGTTCGAGGTCCGGGGCCCCTGGATCACCGGCTCCTACTACGGCGAACCCACCCCCGAACGCTTCCACGACGGGTGGCTCCGGACCGGGGACATCGGCTCGCTCGACGAGCGGGGGTACATGCAGATCAGTGATCGCACCAAGGATGTGATCAAGTCCGGCGGCGAGTGGATCTCCTCGGTGGAGCTGGAGAACGAGGTCATGGCCCACCCCGGCGTGGTGGAGGCGGCGGTTATCGCCGTCCCCGACGAGCGGTGGAGCGAGCGTCCCCTGGTGGCGGTGGTCCTGGACGAAGGCGCAGACCACTCGGCCGACGAGCTGCTGGCCTTCCTCGGGCCCCGGGTGAGCAAGTGGTGGCTCCCGGAGCGGTGGGCCTTCATCGACGAGGTACCGAAGACCAGCGTCGGCAAGTTCGACAAGAAGGTGCTCCGGGCCCGCTACGCCGACGGGGACCTCGAGGTGGTCGAGGTCGAGATCCAGACCTCTCGCTGAGCACGGTGGCCACTGATCCCACCGAGATCGCCGAACGGTTGTCGGGCATCAGCGAGGAGCTGGCTGATCTGGCCCTGGACCGCCTGCGCCAGGCGTCCGACGCCGTGCGGTCCGGGGGTGCCCCTGATCCGGGGCTGACCGCCGAGGAGAAGCGGATCACGAGGGCCCGTCGCTCGGTGGAGAAGGCGGTGACCCTCCTGTCCGGCCCGGGCGCCTCGTCCTCAGGCTTCGACGAGGGGCCGTAGGCCACCCGCACCCGCCGCCGGACCCGCCGCCCCCGGACCAGGAGTTGGCCCTCAAGAACCAGTCGGCTCCGGCAGTCGGTTGAGTGCGTCGATGAACTGTCGCAGGCGGCCGTAGTGCATCTTGTCGAATCGAAACGCCACCCGGTCCTGGTCGAGGTGGTCCGCGTCGGAGCGCTCCGGCGGGAGGGGCTTGGATACCCGGATGGTCCCCCCGGCCACGATGTCGGTGAACTCCGCGTTGAGCTCGGCCAGCTGGCGACGGTCCGGGGCCCGGAGCATCCGGATCACCAGCAGGTCGCCGACCCACCGGCACGACTGGTAGTTGCGGTAGAAGCCGAGGACCTCGGCGGTGGCCTCCTCCACGTTGTCGGTGATGAGGAACAGGGACCGGTCGTCGGGGGACACCAGTCCTCGGGGCTCGACCGCGGCGCGGAGGAACCGGTCCCAGTCGCTCCAGTAGTTCCCGCCGGGGATGTCCAGCATGACCACCGGCGCCGGCTCGGCCTTCCCGGTCTGGAGAAGGGTGAGGAGCTCGAAGCCCTCGTCGAGCGTGCCGAACCCGCCCGGCAGCACGACGTACCCGTCGGACTCCTTGATCAGCATGAGTTTGCGGGTGAAGAAGTAGCGCATCTCGACCAGCTTGGGATCCTGGGCGATGAAGGTGTTGGCGCCCTGCTCGAACGGCAGCCGGATGTTGACCCCGATCGACTTGTCCGATCCGGCCCCCTCCATGCCGGCCGCCATGATCCCCGGCCCGGCTCCGGTCACCACCATCCAGTCTGCGCCGGCCATGGAGGCAGCCAGGTCCCGGGTGCAGGAGTAGGCGGTGTGGTCCGGCTCGGTGCGGGCCGATCCGAAGATGGTCACCTTCCGTTGATCACGGAACGGCCGGAACACCCGGAAGGCCTCTGCCATCTCGGCCAGGGCCGAGTCGGCCACCTTCAGGTCGACGACCTCGGTGTCGCCGGCCGCCAGGGTGGCCACGGTCTCCAGCATGGAGCGGAAGAGCCGGCGCTTGGAGCGGGCCGCGTCGGCGGGCGCCAGCTCCTCGAGCAGGCGGTCGATGGACCGCTCGACGACCGCCTCGGGAGCGACGGGTGGCTCCACGTTCGCCCCGGGGGCCAGGGGCGGCTCCCCGTCGGGCCCGGTCTCGACCACCATCAGGTGGCGGTGGCGAGCGCTTCGGTCCGGGGGCCGTCCACCCGCCCGTACAGGGTGGTCCGCTGGGCCAGCGAGCGGCCGAGCGGCTCGACGATGGCGGTGAACCGCTGGGCGTCCATCATCTGGCCGTGGCTGGCTCCTGCGGCCCGCGAGATGTTCTCGTCCATCAGGGTGCCGCCGAGGTCGTTGACTCCGGCCCGCAGGATCTGGCGGACGCCATCGGCCCCCATCTTGACCCAGCTGACCTGGATGTTGTCGATGGAGCCGCGGTAGGCGATCCGGCCCACGGCGTGCATCAGGAGGGTTTCCCGGAAGGTGGGCCCCCGACGGGACCGCTTCTGGAGGTAGAGGGGAGTGGCCATGTGCACGAAGGGGAGCGGGACGAACTCGGTGAAGCCGCCCGTCTGGCGCTGGAGCTGGCGTGTGGCCACCAGGTGCCGGGCCCAGGAGCGGGGCTGCTCGACCGCGCCGAACATGATGGTGACGTTGGAGCGCAGCCCCACCCCGTGGGCGGTGCGGTGGGCGAACAGCCACTCCTCGGTGTTGATCTTGTCGGGGCAGAGGACGGCCCGTACCGGGTCGTCGAGGATCTCGGCCGCCGTACCGGGCAGGGTCTTCAGGCCGGCGTCGCGCAGCAGGACCAGGTAGTCGGCCAGGGGCATCTCCGACCGGCGGGCCCCCTCGGTGACCTCGAGGGCGGTGAAGCCGTGGATGTGGATGCTGTCCGAGGCCTCCCGGACCGCCTTGATCACGTCGAGGTAGTACTCGCCGTCGAAGCTGGGATGGATGCCCCCCTGAAGACAGACCTCGGTGGCCCCCCGGGCTTCGGCCTCCCGGACCCGGTCGGAGATCTCGCTCAGCTCGAGCAGGTAGGGGCGTGCCCCGGAGGTTGAGGGAGAGCGGCCCCTTGGAGAAGGCGCAGAACTTGCACTTGAAGGTGCAGACGTTGGTGTAGTTGATGTTCCGGTTGTTGACGTAGGTGACCTCGTCGCCCACCGCCTCCACGCGGAGCTGGTCGGCCAGGGCCGGCCACGGCGCGGACCTCGGAACCCCGGGCCGCAGAACAGGGTGACGATCTCGTCCTCGCCCACCGTCTCCCCCTCCAACACTCCGGCCAGGACCTCCCCCACGGCACCGCCGCTCGAGGCCAGGGTGGCCACCGGGGGAGTGGTCGGGGACGGCCGGGGGTCGGGGCCGGAGACCGGGCCACCGAGCAGGGCCGGGGGTGGCACCTCGCCACCAGAGGACCAGGGATGGTCACGGCCGAGGCCCTCGGCGTCGGAGGCATCGAGGACCGGGAACCGCATGGCCTCGTCGAGCCACCGGTCGGGGTCGAGGGCGAACTCGGGGTAGAGGGTCAGGCGGGGGGCCAGGGTGAACCCGGCGGCCTCGGTGGCTGCCCGCAGGATGTCCAGGTCCGGCCAGGCCCGCTCGGGGTTCACGTGATCGGCGGTCACCGGTGAGACACCGCCCCAGTCGTCGATGCCCGACGCCATCAGGGGGGCCAGATCGTCGGAGAGGTTCGGGGGGGCCTGCAGGTGGATCTCGACGGGGAGGATCACCCGGGCCGCGGCGATGGTCCAGAGGAGCTCGTCGCTCGGGCACGGGGGCCACCGATGCATGGCGGTGCCCGGCTTGGGCAGGAAGTTCTGGACGATGACCTCCTGCACGTGGCCGTGGCGCCGGTGGGTGGCGGCGATGGCCTCGAGGGTGGCCACCCGGTCGGCCCGGCTCTCGCCGATGCCGACGAGCAGTCCGGTCGTGAAGGGGATGCCGGCCTGTCCGGCGGCCTCGAGGGTGGCCAGCCGACGGGCCGGGACCTTGTCCGGGGCCCCACGGTGGGCGGCGAGATCCGGATTGACCGACTCGACCATCATCCCCTGGCTGGCGGAGACCGGACGCAGGCGGAGCAGGTCGGCGAGGTCGAGGGCCCCGGCATTGGCGTGGGGGAGCAGGCCGGTCTCCTCGACCACGGCCCGGCACAGCGGCGACCAGGTAGTCGACCGTGGAGGCATAGCCGTGGTCGTGCAGCCACTCCTGTGCGGCCGGATACCGGTCCTCGGGGCCTTCTCCCAGGGTGAACAGGGCCTCGTGGCATCCGGCGGCCAGGCCCGCACGGGCGATGTCCAGCACCTGGTCGAGCGAGAGGTACGGGGACGCCACCCGGGCCGGGGCCTTGGCGAAGGTGCAGTAGCCACAGCGGTCGCGGCACAACATGGTGAGGGGGATGAACACCTTGGGGGAGAAGGTGACCCTGTTGCCGTGGGCCGCCCGGCGGATGCGACTGGCGGTCTCCTGGAGGGTGACCACCGGCACTCCGATCAGCTCGGCCGCCGACCACCCGCCGTAGGTGGCCGGGGAATCATCCGCCCCCTCGGGCCGAGATGGGGCCGACGGGTACGGAGGCGTGGAGCCGGGGTCGGCGGGCATCGGCGACACCTTATCGGAGCGGTCCCGCCGGGCGACCGGCCGGCGAACGACCCCACCGGTCGAATCCGCCCGGCCGGGCCCGACCATCCCCGTCGCGGTCCGGCTACCCGTCACCGTCGGGGCTAGGAGGGGAGGGAGGTGTCGCCGGCGGCGTCCTTGTCGACCAGCCAGAGGAGGCGATCGGCGGTGACCCGGGTGGCGGGCAGGTCGCCGTCGGCCACCACGGCGGCGAACGCCTCGCGCTTGGAGGCTCCCGACACCGTGAAGACCGCCAACCGGGCGCGGGCGATGCCCGGGTAGGTGAGGGTGATCCGATCGTAGGGATTGCGGTCCGTGGGGTCCCGGTTGGCCACGACCAGCACGCCGGGATCGACGATGTCCAGCGCGGCGGACCCCGGGAAGAGCGAGGCGGTGTGGCCGTCGGGCCCCAGTCCCAGGTGGACCAGGTCGAAGGCCGGCAATGGTGCGATCACCGCCTGGTAGTCGGCCGCCGCCGCGGAGGGCGCCCCCGATCGGTACATCGGGTGGTCCGAGCCCACCGGTCCGACCACCTCGAGCAGGACCTCGGTGATCATGTGGTGATTGGAGTCGGCGTGGTCCGGCGGTAGACACCGCTCGTCACCCAAGTAGACGTCCACGTCGCCCCAGGGGAGCCCACTGCCCGGTCCGCCCACCTGGGCCAACCGCCGGTAGCACGCCTCGGCGGTGGAGCCCCCCGACAGGAACAGGGAGAAGCGGTCCGGACGGGGCTGGGACACTGTCTCGGCCACCAGGCGGGCGAAGGCGTCGGGCACCGAGGGCACCAACTGCACCGTGCCGTTCACCGATCGGGCCCGTTCACTGGGGGAGCTCGGCGACTCGACCGCCGCTGAGCTCGAGGTCTATCACCGGATTGCGCCACTCGTCGCCGGACCGCTCGACCAGGAGGTCGGCCATGTGGGGCCCCCAGGTGCCGGCCGGGTAGCTCAGCATGGCTCCACCGGGCTCCGACCAGGCCTCGAGGTAGGGGTCGACGATCCGCCAGGCCTGCTGGACCTCGTCGGACCGGATGAACAAGGTGGCGTCACCCACCATGGCGTCGTGGATGAGGCGCTCGTACCCGTCGGCAGCCTCCTCACCGGCGAAGGCCTCGGCGTAGTTGAAGTCCATGGCCACCGAGCGGAGGTGGAACTTCTCGCCGGGGATCTTGGCCCCGAACTCCAGGCTGATGCCCTCGCCGGGCTGGATCCGGAGGATCAGGGCGTTGGGCCGCAGGTCCCGACTGGTCCGGTGGTCGAACAGGAGGAACGGCACCTGGCGGAAGGCCAGGACCACCTCGGTCACCCGCGCCGGCAGGCGCTTGCCGGTCCGCACGTAGACGGGAACCCCGGACCAGCGCCAGTTCTCCACTCGGAGCCGGAGGGCCAGGTAGGTCTCGGTCAGGCTGTCCGGCGAGACGTCCTGCTCCTGGCGGTAGCCGAGCACCTTCTCGCCGTTGATGACACCCGGCCCGTACTGGGCCCGCACCGACTTGTCGACGGACTCGTCCGGGGTGGGGATGTCGATGGCCTGGAGCAGCTTGACCTTCTCGTCGCGGATCCGGTCGGCATCCGTGCTGGTGGGGGACTCCATGAGCGTGAGGGCCAGCACCTGCATGACGTGGTTCTGCACGATGTCCCGGAGGGCCCCGGCCGTCTCGTAGAACCCGCCGCGGTGCTCGACGCCGATCGACTCGGCCACCGTCACCTGCACCTGCTCGACGTAGCGCCGGTTCCAGATGGGCTCGAAGATGGCGTTGGCGAACCGGAGGGCCAGGACGTTCTGGACCGTCTCCTTGCCCATGTAGTGGTCGATCCGGTAGATCTGGCTCTCGTCGAAGGCGGCGTGCATCTTCTCGTCCAGGGCGATGGCGCTGTCGAGGTCCCGCCCGTAGGGCTTCTCCACCACGACCCGCATGAACCGCTCGTCGGTGTCGGGCCCCACACAGGCGTGTGCGGCCAGGGCTCCGGCCACCAGCCCGAACACGCTCGGGATGGTGGCGAGGTAGTAGAGGCGGTTCCCGGCGGTGCCGTCCACCCGGTCCGCCTCGTCTAGGTGGGACTTCAGGTGTTGGAACGTGACCGGGTGGTCGTACTCGCCGGCGATGTACTTGAACCGTTCGGTCAGCGCCCTCCACTTCGGTCCCGCCCTCGGGGGTGGCCTCGGTCACATGGGACCGGAACTCCTCGTCGCTCCACTCGGTGCGGGCCACCCCGATGACGGTGAACCCGTCGTCGAGTACACCCCGGTCGGCCAGTCGGGCCAGCGCCGGCAGGATCTTCCGGGCGGTCAGGTCGCCGGAGGCGCCGAAGATGACCATGGCCACCGGCGGGGCCTTGGACAGCACCTGCGGCAGGGAGCGCCTTTCCCCCGCCGCGGGGGACGGGTTGGTGGTGGTCGTCGGGTCGGTGTCGCTCATCTAGGCGTCGAGGGTCTCGCCGGCCTGGGTGCCGTCGGCGGTGACGACGGCGTGCCCACCGAATTGGTTGCGCAGAGCCGAGACCAGACGCATCCCGAAGGCATCCTTCTTCTGGGAGGCGAACCGGGCGAACAGCGCCGAGGAGATGACCGGGGCCGACACCCCGCGGTCGATGGCCTCTTCCACGGTCCAGCGACCTTCACCCGAGTCGGCCACCACACCCTCGATCTCGTCGAAGCCCGACTCGGGGCGAAGGGCCCGCTCGGCCAGCTCGAGGAGCCAGCTGCGCACCACCGAGCCGTAGCGCCAGATGGCCGCGATCTCGTGGAGGTCGAGGTCGAACTCGGGGGCCTCGGACATGATCTCGAAGCCCTCGGCGTAGGCCTGCATCAACCCGTACTCGATTCCGTTGTGGACCATCTTGACGAAGTGTCCGGCCCCGGGTGGACCCACGTGGGCGTAGCCGCCCTCGGGCGCCAGGTCGCGGAAGATGGGCTCGGCGAGGTCCACCGCCTCCTTGGCTCCGCCCACCATCAGGCAGTAGCCCTCCTTCAGGCCCCAGATGCCACCCGACGTGCCCGCGTCGACCAGGGCGATGCCGTCGGTGGCCAGCTGCCGGACCAGCGGGGCGGTCTCCTTGTAGTTGGAGTTGCCCCCGTCGATGATCACGTCGCCGGACTCGAACAGGCCGGCCAGGGTGGTGATGGTGGAGTTGGTGGGCTCGCCGGCCGGCACCATCACCCAGGCCACCCGCGGGGCCGCCAGCTTGTCGGCCACCTCCTCCAGGGTGGCGGCCGGCTCGGCGCCGAAGGCGGCAGCCGCGGTGCGGGCCTGGTCCGAGAGATCGAAGGCCACCACCTCGTGCCCGTGCTCGATGAGCCGTTGGGTCATATTGGCGCCCATCTTGCCCAGACCGATCATGGCGATCTTCATGGTGCTCTCCTTGGTGGTTGCGGGGTGGGTGGTCTCATCGGGCTGTCCTGACGCGGTGGCGGTCTGGCGAGTCGACGCGGGGGCGCCTCGGTGGCCACAGCCACAGGGTGCGGGAGCCCTCGGACCGGGCCCGCCCGGGCCGGGAGGTCGTGCAGGCCGCCGCCGTCGCCACGCCCGGTCCCGACCTACGACCCGCCGGCCAGGGAGTTGGCCTTGTCGGTGAGCGACTGCATGAGCTCGTCGAAGGACTTGGCGAACGAGGCCACCCCCTCCGACTCGAGTACCGCGGCGACGTCGGCCATGTCGATGCCTGCCGCCGCCAGGCGGTCCATGAGCTGGCGGGCCTCGTCGAGCCCCTGGTCGACGGTGCGGGCCACCGTCCCGTGGTCGAGGAAGTCGGCCGCCGTGGTTTCGGGCATGGTGTTGACCGTATCGGGACCGATCAGCGTATCCACGTAGGCCAGGTCGGGATAGGCGGGGTTCTTGGTGGAGGTCGACGCCCATAGGGGCCGCTGCACCCTCGCCCCCTTGGCTTCCAGTGCCTCCCAGCGCGGCCCGGCGAAGCGCCGGCGGAAGAGGGCGTAGGCCAGACGGGCCTGGGCCACCGCGGCCCGGCCTCGCAGGCTGAGCAGCTCGTCGGCGTTCGGCGCGCCCTGGGCCGCCGCCTCGATCCGGCGGTCGACCTCGGTGTCCACCCGGCTGACGAAGAACGAGGCCACGCTGGCCACTGGGGACAGGTCGGCGCCGGAGGCGGCCAGGGCCTCGAGCCCCGACAGGTAGGCCTCGATCACCTCGTCGTAGCGGTCGAGGCTGAAGATCAGGGTCACGTTGATGCTGTGGCCCTCGCTGATCATCTGCCGGATGGACGGGACGCACTCCTCGGTGGCCGGGATCTTGACCAGCACGTTGGGCTGGGCGATGCGGTCGTGGAGGGAGCGGGCCGCCGTAGTGGTGCCCTCCGTGTCGTGGGCCAACCCCGGGGCCACCTCCACCGAGACGAAGCCGTCACCGCCGCCCGAACTGTCGTAGGCCGGCCGGAGGATGGCCAGGGCCCCCTGGATGTCGTCGATCACGAGGTCCCAGTAGGCGTCCTCCACCGATTTGGACTTGATCAGCGACCGGAACTGCTCGTCGTAGGTGTCCTGGCCCTCGATGGCCTTGGCCAAGATGGTCGGGTTGGAGGTGACACCGCGGATGCCCTGGTCGACCAGGCCGGCCAGGGTGCCGTCCTCCAGCCAGTCCCGCCGGAGATTGTCGAGCCAGGGACTCTGCCCCTGCTGGTCATAGAGATCGTTCAGCCTGGTCATGGGCGTCCTTTCGTCGGGTGCCGGTCGATGCCGTCAGCCGGTCGACCATCTGGCCGCCAGGGCGGCGGCCTCGGTGGCGACGTGCTGGGGGGTGAAGCCGAACTCCTCCATGGCCACCGGACCGGGGGCGGACGCCCCGAAGTGGTCGATGCCCACCGTGGCGTCGGCGTAGCGCTCCCAGCCGAAGGTGCTGGCCGCCTCGACCGCCAGGCGGGGCACCCCTCCAGGGAACACCTCGCTCCGATACCCCTCGGGCTGGGTGGCAAACAGGTCCCAGGAAGGGAACGAGACCACCCGTACGGCCACCCCCTGGGCGTCCAGCAGGTCGGCGGCGGCCAGGCAGAGCTGGACCTCGCTGCCGGTCCCGATGAGGACCACCTGGGCCGCCCCGGCCGCCTCGCGGAGGACGTAGGCCCCCCGGGACACCCCCGGATCGGCCCTCGTGGCCGTCTCGGCCAGCACCGGGAGGTCCTGGCGGGACAGGATCAGGGCGGTCGGCCCGTCCCGGTCCACCGCGATCCGCCACGCCTGGACCGTCTCGTTGGCGTCGGCCGGGCGGATCAGCCGGAGGTCGGGCATGGCCCGCAATGCCGCCAGCTGCTCGATGGGCTGGTGGGTGGGACCGTCCTGGCCGAGCCCGATGGAGTCGTGGGTCCACGAGTAGATGACGTGGACGTCGGAGAGGGCGGCCAGGCGCACCGCCCCCCGCATGTAGTCACTGAAGACGAAGAAGGTGCCCCCGACGGGCAGGATCCCCCGGTGGGCCGCCATCCCGTTCATGATGCCGCCCATCCCGTGCTCGCGGATCCCGTAGTGGATGAGGCTTCCGCCCGGATCGACGGCGGACTGGGCCGTGGCGTCGGCCATGGCCATGCCGGTGTTGCCGGTGAGGTCGGCGCTCCCGGGCATGATCCCGGGGATGGAATCGCCCGTGGCGTCGAGGCACGCCTTGATGGCCTTGCGGGTGGCCATGGGGCCCTCCTCGGGGGCGAAGGTGGGGAGTTTGGCCTCCCAACCCGGCAGGCCGTGCCCCTCGAGGCCGGCCTCGAAGCGGTCGCGGTCGCCTCCCCAGGCCTGGTATCGCCGGTCCCAGTCGGAGCGGAGCGCCTGGCCCCGGGGGATGCACGACCGGTAGAACTCGATGACGTCGTCGGGCACCCAGAAACTCTGGTCGGGGGGGAGTCCGAGCAGCTCCTTGGTGAGGGCGATCTCCTCGGGGGGGAACGGGTCGCCGTGCGCCTTGGCCGTGTCGGTCAGGTGCGGGGACGGGTATCCGATGTGGCTGCGCAGGATGATCAGGGACGGCCGGTCCTCCACGGCCTTGGCCCGCAGCAGCGCCGCCTCCAGGGCGTCGAGATCGTTGGCGATCTCCCCGACCCGGTCCACGTCCCACCCGTAGGCGGCGAAGCGCTCACCGACGTCGTCGGAGTAGGAGAGCTCAGTCGGTCCGTCGATGGTGATGTGATTGTCGTCGTAGACGTAGATCAGGCGGCCCAGCTGGAGGTGGCCGGCGAGGGAGGCGGCCTCGTGGGAGATGCCCTCCTCGAAGCAGCCGTCACCAGCGATGACGAAGGTGTGGTGGTCGCAGACCTCGGGCGAGTAGTGGTCTCGGAGCCACCGCTCGGCGATCCCCATTCCCACGCCGTTGGCCACCCCCTGGCCCAGGGGGCCGGTGGTGACCTCGACCCCGGGGGTGTGGTTGTGCTCGGGGTGGCCCGGGGTGCGACTGCCGAACTGCCGGAACTGGCGGAGGTCGTCGAGGGTCAGGCCGTAGCCGGTGAGGTACAGCATGGAATAGAGGAGGATCGAGGCGTGGCCGTTGGACAGGACGAAGCGGTCCCGGTCCGGCCAGTCGGGTGCGGACGGATCGTGGTGCATGACCCTGGTGAACAGCACGTCGGCCAGGGGGGCGAGGGCCATGGCGGTGCCGGAGTGGCCGGAGTTGGCGGCCCGGGGGGCGTCCATGGCCAGTCCCCGGATGACGTTGACACCGAGCTGCTCGAGTGCGAAGGAGTCGACCTGGTTCCCGGGGGACGTGGGGCTCGCAGTCATCGGGGCAACCCTACCGGCCGCGTCGGGGCACGGCGACGGGGGGTGATGGGTGCCGCCACCGCGGCAGCCGGCCGCTCACCTCGTGCGGAACACGGCGATCGAGGCGGTGAACTGGTGTACGAAGTTGTGGCCGCCGACCGGTCCGAACTCCCCGCCGGCGAAGAGCCCGCCCACCGGCACCGGGCCCAACGTGCGGGCCAGTGCCTGGGCGTCGTGATGGGCCTCGTCGAACAGACGGGTGCCCCGGCCGTTGCACGGGAACAACAGGCCGGCATCCGCCCGTCTGCCCTCCAGCAGCTGGAGCAGGTCGAGCCGGGCGGTGGCGGCATCGCGCCGGTGGAAGCGGATGGTGCAACCGAGCGGCACCCGGTCGTCGACGGCCACCGCCCCGCTCGACCGGTCCACCCCGACCACGCTCCGGACCAGGTAGTCGGAGGGTCCCGGGTCGACGACCCGGTCGTCCACCACACGGCCCACGAAGAGTCCGTTGGTCTCGATCCCCGCCACCTCGACCGGGTCGAGGTGGCGGGTGATCTGCCCGACCAGGCATTTGATGGCCGGCTGGCCGGCCACCTCGTAGATGATGTTCCGGTCCGAGCGCGTCACGGTCAGGGCGTCGCCGTAGGGCCGACACCCCTGGGACACCAGAGCCTCGACGTCGATCCCGCCTCCCACCAGCACCCCGACCGCCCCCTCGGTGACCACATCGCCGTCGGTCACCAACCGGGTCCCCCCGGGTCCGAGCCCGCCCGAGGCGTTCCCACCCACCACCGGCAGACCCGGGTGCCGGTGGGCCAGCCACGGGAGGAACTCGGCGGCAGGGAAGGTGAACGGGTCGGCCACGAGCACCAGGGCCGAGGGCTCGAACTCGAGATGGTCCGGCCACCCGGAGAAGTGCCAATCTCCGTCGGCCAGCCGGGTTGCGCTGAGGCGCACCGGGGCCAGGGGCCCGATCCACGCGGCCCACAGGCTGATAGCCGGCGTCTCCTCCACCTCCCTGCCCGTGCCCACCACCGACTCGGCCGCGGCCCCGGCGATGGCCAACGGGTGCAGTACGGACCCGACGGTGCCGACGATGTCCTCGAGGGCGCCGGCATGAGACCGGGTGACGGCGACCACCACCAGATCGGGCCGCTCCCCGATGGCCTCCAGCACGGCCCCGGTCACCTCCCCGACGGCCTCGGAGGCCACCGGGTGTTCGGACAGGGCGCTGGCGAACGGCACCGGGGTCAGCGGTCGGGGTGATGGAAGCGGATGTCGAGCGAGCGAAGGTAGGTGTGAAGGCCGGCATCCTGGATGGGGACCAGGTAGGCGGGACTCCCCGACTCGTTGTGGTGGCTGTGCCACAGACCCGGTGGGGTGACGAACGCCCCGCCGGCCTCCCACTCCACCCGGACCGGGTCCACGATGGCGCCGGCGCCGTCCAGCCGGTTCCCCAGCAGCGAGTAGCAGCCGGGGGCGCACCCCGTGATCAGGTCCAGAGCCACGCTCTGGTGGCGGTGCGGTCGCTGCACCCGGCCGGTCGGCAGCACCCCGAGCATGGCCCAGAGGGTCGGGGTGACAGTCAGGGTCTGGGGGGTGGCGGTGTTGCCCAACAGGATGCTGACCCGGCTCCGGTCGGCCGCCTCCGGGTCGCGCTCGACCTCGGCCAGCCGGGCCAGAGCGGTGGCGCCGTCGAAGCGGGTGGGCTCGAACGTCGACCGGGTCGGTTTGGCCCCCAGGTAGCGGAGGAGCGGTGCATCGGTGACCCGGTAGAGCAGCGCACCGTCAGGGCCGGCCGGCTCCCCGGCCTGGTCGGCCCGGTGGGTGGTGGTGCATCCGGCGGGCAGGGTGAAGAAGTCGCCGGTCCGCCAGGCCAACCGCCCGGCGTCCGACCCGCGGTCCGTGACTCGCTCGAAGGTGCTGTGACCGGATCCCCGCATGCAGTAGTACAGCTCGCTGGTGGCGTCGGGCCCGGTGGGCAACTCCGCGCCCGGCCGGATCACCATGAACGAGGCCAGCAGTCCCGGGCTCGTGGCCGGCCCATCCACTCCGAGCGGTCCGGACAGGTCGAGGTGGACCAGGCGGGTCGGACCGCCGGCGTGCAGATCGGAGGAGAACCGGTGGACCGGGACCGGGCTGATCGATCCGGTGGCCAACGGATCGGCTGCGGTGGAGTACTCGTAGAACACGGCGTCGCCGGTCCAGTCCTCGGCCGCCTCGCCGAGCAGAATCGCCGGCCCGGGGTCTGTGTGGGTGCGTCCGGCCATACCCCCAGTATCGACCAGTGGCACCGGGGTAGCGTCATCGGGTGGCCGACCAGCGGATCCAGGTACCCCCCAACTGCGAGCTGACGCTGGGCATGACCTGCGTGGACAAGGCCGAACCGGGTCGAACGGTGTGGCGGATGCTGGCCGACGAGCGGTTCGCCAACCCGGCCGGGATCGTCCAGGGCGGGTTCGTCGGGGCCATGGCCGACTCGGCCATGGGATCCGCCACGGTGACCTTCGCACGGGGGCAGGGCCGGAAGGTGTTCTCGTCGAACGTCGAGATGAAGACCAGCTTCCTGGCCCCGGTCCGCGTGGGCTCGGTCCTCGATTGCACGGCGACCGTGGTGGCCGGCGGGTCGCGGGTGGCCTTCGCCGAGGCCGTGGTGGTCGACGACCAGGGGACCGTGGTGGCCCGGGCCAGCTCGACCTACCTGTTCAGTGAACGGGACTGACCCGGGCCCGGCGCGCCGCTCCGGCCCGCCTCTCGGGGCCGTCAGCCGGCGTCGGGACGGGCAGGGGCGTGCACGCTGACTAGAGTTGGGCGATCGAAGAGCAGGTGGTGACGGTGGCCTCGACGGCTCGAGCACTGCTGGGCACCGCACAGCACGAGGAGGACCGTGGCCCGAGGTCGAAGCGGAAGGAGCAGGGGGCTCGGCGGGCTGCGCGCGTCGGGCACCGACGCCGCCCAGCTGGTCATCGACTACATCAAGCAGGAGACGCTCACCCCCCTGCGGGGTCTGGGCCGGTACATCCTGTTCGGGGTGGCCGGCTCGGTGGCCCTGGCCGTCGGGCTGGTCATCCTGGCCGTGGCCTTCCTCCGGTTCCTGCAGGGGGAGACCGACGGTGCCTTCGACGGCAACCTCTCCTGGGTGCCGTACCTGATCGTCACGGTGGTGGTGGTGGCCGTGGCGGCGGTGGCCGTGGTGTCCGTGAGCCGGGGCCAGCGCCGTCGTCCGCCCGCCCCGGAGAAGGAGACGCTATGACTGTCGGACCCGAGCGGATCACCCGCGACGACATCGAGGCCAAATTCCGTGAGCTGACCGGCGAGGTCTGCGAGGAGGTGGAGTCGGCCCGGTCCGCAGGTCCTCACCGTCGGTCTGGCCGTGGGCGTGGCCGTGGTGGCGGTGGTCTTCCTGATGGGGCGTCGCGCCGGGCGCCGGCGGTCGGCGGTCGTCGAGGTCAGGCGGATCTGAACGGTGGACACCTTCCTTCGGTACCTCCAGGTCCGGGCTTTCGGCCGCGGCCTGAGCGGCTACCACACAGCCTGGGTGGTGGTGGGTGTGGCCATCTGGATGATCAACCGGGCCCGCAATGCAGACGACGTCATCTACCGGACCAAGCTCAAGCCCGGTGAGATCCTCACCGTCCGGACCAGCCAGCCCCCGTCCAAGCGCCGCGGCCGCTGAGCGCCGTCACCACACGGCGACAGGGCAGCTGACCGAGTTGGCGCCGGCCGCGGATCGGAGCATCCTCCAGGCCGGGGAGCGGGTCCTGCTGGTCGACGCCAAGGGGCGCCGGTACCTGATCACCCTGCGGCCGGAGGCGTCGTTCCATACCCACGTGGGGATCGTCGACCACGACACCCTGATCGGTACGCCGGAGGGGTCCACCGTTCTCGGCTCCACCGGTCGCCGCTTCCTGGTGGTGCGGCCGACCCTGTCCGACGCCGTCCTGAAGATGCCGCGTGGGGCCCAGGTCATCTACCCGAAGGACCTCGGGGCCATCCTGATCGAGGCCGACATCGCCCCGGGATGCGGGTCCTGGAGGCCGGCGTGGGCTCGGGTGCGCTCTCCATGGCCCTGCTTCGGGCCGGGGCCGAGGTGGTGGGCTACGAGCTGCCGCCAGGACTTCGCCGACCGGGCCCGGGCCAACGTGGAGGCCATGCTGGGGCCCGGGGCCCGCTACCGGGTCGAGCTGCGAGACGTCTACGACGGGATCGAGGAGGAGGGCCTGGACCGGATCCTCCTCGATCTGCCCGAGCCGTGGCGGGTGCTGCCCCATGCCGACCGGGGCCCTGCGGCCCGGCGGGATCCTCTGCGCCTACCTCCCGAGCATCAACCAGACGGCCCAGCTTCGGACGGCCATGGAGCGAAGCGGTTTCGGGATGGCCTCGACGCTCGAGGTACTCCACCGGACCTGGCACATCGAGGACCGTTCGGTACGGCCCGACCACCGGATGGTGGGCCACACCGGATTCCTCACCACCGGCCGTCGTCTGCTGCCCTTCGACGAGGAGCCGACCGGCTCCGGGAGCCAGCCGACCGAGCCGTCCGGACGCTGACCGAGCCGGCCAGCCGCGGTTCAGCTCTGCTCGATGAAGATGCACTCCCCGGGGCACTCCTCGGAGGCCTCGACCACGGCGTCCTCGAGGTCGTCGGGCACCGCGGCCATGCCGGCCGAGCCGCCCGGCTCGTTCTTGACGTCGGCGCCTTCCTTCACGTAGGCCAGGCCGTCGTCGAGCAGCGTGAACACCGCCGGGGCGATCTCCTCGCAGAGCCCGTCGCCCGTGCAGAGATCCTGGTCGATCCAGACCTTCATCAGTTGTGTCACTCCTCGGTGTCTACCCGTGCGTTCGTCTGCGCTCGGACCACTCTCGGGCCTGCGCTCCCCTGCGGGACCTCTGTTGGACCTCCCGGCCTGCGGGACCGCCCGGACCGGTGGCCCCGGTGCCCACGGTCGGACCCGGGGGACCGACGTCCGGGTGACCATGCTATCGGCAACGGGGGCAGTAGTGGCTGACGGCCCGTCAGATTGCCCCTCCGGCCTGGCTTTCACGGTCCCTCCCGCTCGGCCGGACGCGCCGGGGGACGGCGGCCTCCGGTGTAGGGTCGCCACAGGTGACCACACGCGAACGAGGTGATTCCCACGGTTGATTTCGATGACGCGCACGACGATCGCCGGCCGGCAGCGGACGAGCAGGACGACGACCTCGACGCGTTGCGGGTGCGGGCCCAGGCCGCCGAGGAGGAGGTCACGGTGCTCCGGCGCCGGCTCCAGGAGAGCCCGCGCCGAGTGCAGACCCTGGAGGAGAAGCTGCTCGAGACCAAGGGCCAGCTGGCCCAGGCCATCTCGCAGAACGAGAAGCTGACCTTCACCCTGCAGACGGCCAAGGAGCACGTGGCCAACCTCCGCGAGGAGGTGGAGAAGCTCACCCAGCCGCCCGCCGCCTACGGGACCTTCCTCGGGACCAACGACGACGGCACCGTCGACGTCTTCTCCGGCGGCCGGAAGATGCGGGTCTCCCTCCATCCCGACATCGAGGCCGGCGACCTCCAGCGGGGCAACGAGGTGGTCCTCAACGAATCCCTCAACGTGATCCTGGCCCGGCAGGGCGAGGGGTCGGGCGAGGTGGTGGTGCTGAAGGAGGTGCTGGAGGACGGGAAACGGGCCCTGGTCTTCGGCCGCGCCGACGAGGAACGGGTGGCCGAGCTCTCCGACGCCCTGCTCGGGGTCAAGCTCCGGGCCGGTGACACCGTGCTCATGGAGTCCCGGACCGGGCTGCTGATCGAGAAGCTGGCCCGGCCCGAGGTCGAGGAGCTGGTCCTGGAGGAGGTACCCGACGTCACCTACGCCGACGTGGGAGGTCTCGACGACCAGATCGAGGCCATCACCGACGCCGTCGAGCTGCCCTACCTGTACCGGGAGCTGTACACCGAGCACAAGCTGCCCGCCCCCAAGGGCATCCTGCTCTACGGGCCGCCCGGATGCGGGAAGACACTCATCGCCAAGGCGGTGGCCAACTCGCTGGCCAAGAAGGTGGCCGAGGTGACCGGCAACACCAACGCCCGCAGCTACTTCCTCAACATCAAGGGCCCCGAGCTCCTCAACAAGTACGTGGGGGAGACCGAGCGCCAGATCCGGCTGGTCTTCCAGCGGGCCCGGGAGAAGTCCGAGGAGGGCGTGCCGGTCATCGTCTTCTTCGACGAGATGGACTCGCTGTTCCGGACCCGGGGCACCGGCATCAGCTCGGACATGGAGTCGACCATCGTGCCGCAGCTGCTGGCCGAGATCGACGGGGTGGAGACGCTGAAGGACGTCATCGTCATCGGCGCCTCCAACCGCGAGGACCTGATCGACCCGGCCATCCTCCGACCCGGTCGCCTCGACGTGAAGATCCGCATCGAGCGGCCCAACGAGGTGGCCGCGGCCCAGATCTTCTCCCGCTACCTGACCCCCGACCTTCCCCTCGACGCCGAGGAGGTCCGGACCCTGGGCGGTGGCGACCCGGCCAAGGCCACCCAGGCCATGATCGAGGCCACGGTGGCCGAGATGTACCGCAACGACGAGGAGAACCGGTTCCTCGAGGTGACCTACCAGAACGGGGACAAGGAGGTCCTCTACTACCGGGACTTCTCGTCGGGGGCCATGATCGAGAACATCGTGCGGCGGGCCAAGAAGCTGGCCATCAAGCGGGCCATCGCCGAGGAGTCCCGGGGGATCCGCACCGACGGACCTGCTCGAGTCGATCCGCCAGGAGTACAAGGAGAACGAGGATCTTCCCAACACCACCAATCCCGACGACTGGGCGAAGATCTCCGGCAAGAAGGGCGAGCGGATCGTCTACATCCGCACGCTCATCAGCGACCGGGACGAGACCAAGGGCGGCCGGTCGATCGAGCGGGTGGGTACCGGTCAGTATCTCTGACGCACGGGTCGGGATAGGGTCGCCCCGTGGCCATTCCCAAGGTCTGCGGCATCGAGACCGAGTACGGCATCCAGGTGGTCCACGGGGACCCGAACCCCATCGCGGCCTCCTCGGTGCTCATCAACGCCTACGCCCACGACGTGGCCCGCCAGCAGACCGGCTGGGACTTCGAGGACGAGGCGCCGGGCAACGACGCCCGGGGATTCGCCCGGGAGGGCTCCATGCCGCCGCAGGTGGAGACCCACCTGGTCAACACGGTGCTCACCAACGGCGCCCGCTACTACGTGGACCACGCCCACCCCGAGTTCTCCACCCCCGAGTGCCGCGACGCCCTCGAGTGCCTCCGCTACGACCGGGCCGGCGAGCAGATCCTCATCCGGTCGATGGAGGCGGCCGACCTCGCCTCCCACGACGGGTCCCGGCTGGTCATCTACAAGAACAACTCGGACGGCAAGGGCAACTCCTACGGCGCCCACGAGAACTACCTGATGGACCGGGCCGCCCCGTTCAACCGGATCGTGGCCGGCGTCACCCCCCACTTCGTGACCCGCCAGATCTTCGCCGGGGCCGGCAAGGTCGGCGCCGAGACCGCCACCCACGACGGGACCAGCGGTGGACTTCCAGCTGTCCCAGCGGGCCGAGTTCTTCGAGGAGCAGGTGGGCCTCGAGACCACCCTGAAGCGGCCCATCGTCAACACCCGGGACGAGCCCCACGCCGATCCCCACCGCTACCGCCGGCTCCACGTCATCGTCGGCGACGCCAACCTGGCCGAGGTGGCCACCTTCCTGAAGGTCGGCACCACCTCGCTGGTGCTGGCCATGATCGAGGACGACGTCTCGGCCAGCCGCAGCCTGGCCCTGGCCGACCCGGTGACCGCCATGCACGAGGTGGCCCTGGACCGCACCTTCACCCGTCCGCTTGCCGATGGCCGACGGCTCCACCGCCACGGCTCTGGCCATCCAGTGGGAGCTGTTCTCGCTGGCCCGCAAGTACGCCGACGACCAGGGACTGGACTGCCTGGGCGACGAGGCGGTGGGCGAGCAGGTGCTGGCCCGATGGGAGCAGGTGCTCCACGGGCTGGAGACCGACCCCATGTCGCTCGCCCGCCAGCTGGACTGGGTGGCCAAGCTGCAGCTCATCGAGGCCTACCGGGACCGCCACGGCTGCGACTGGGGGGACCACCGCCTGGCCGCGCTGGACCTGCAGTACCACGACCTGCGGCCGTCCCGGTCGCTGTTCGCCCGGCTGGACACCGAGCGCCTGGTGGACGAGGCCTCGGTGGCGGCCGCGGTCACCGAGCCGCCCCGGGGCGACCCGGGCCTGGTTCCGGGGGGAGTGCCTGAAGCGGTGGCCCGGCGCGGTGGTCACCGCCAACTGGGACTCCCTGGTGTTCGACCTCGGCACCGACCCCCTCCGGCGCGTCCCTATGATGGACCCCCTGAAGGGAACGGCCGAACACGTCGAGGGACTGCTGGCGTCGTGCGCGAGCCCGTCCGAGCTGTTGGACCGACTGAGCAGCTAGGGAGAGTAGGGGATGGCTGAACGAGATGGCTGAACGAGAACAGAAGAAGAAGACCACCACCACCGAGCGGGCCGACGAGGTGGTGGAGGAGGTCCCGGCCGTCGTCGGCCACCGGCGAGAAGCTGAAGGCCGAGCTGGACGACCTCCTGGACGAGATCGACGAGGTGCTGGAGGACAACGCCGAGGAGTTCGTGCGCAACTACGTCCAGAAGGGCGGCGAGTAGCCCCGGTGACCCTGCCCCTCTTCTCGACGACCGAGGACCCCGGGCCCGACTTCGCCGGACTCATCCGGCGGCTCCGCGTGCCGTTGCATCCCACCATGACCGCGGCGGCGGCGTCGTTCCGGCCGGAGCGCCGGGGTCGGGCGAGTTCCGCCACGGCACCACCGTGGTGGCCCTGCGCTTCGCGGACGGCATCGTCATGGCCGGTGACCGGCGGGCCACCGAGGGGCACGCCATCGCCCACCGGGCCATGGAGAAGGTGTTCCCGGCCGACCGCTACTCGGCGGTGGCCATCGCCGGGGCGGCCGGTCCGGCCGTGGAGATGGTCCGGCTGTTCCAGACCCAGCTCGAGCACTACGAGAAGGTCGAAGGGGTGGTCCTCAGCCTCGAGGGCAAGGCCAACCAGCTCGGCCAGATGGTCCGGGAGCATCTGCCCATGGCCATGCAGGGCCTGGCCGTGGTGCCGCTCTTCGCCGGCTACGACCTGGCCCGGGGCACCGGACGCATCTTCACCTACGACGTGACCGGCGGCCACTACGAGGAGACCGAGCACAACGCCACCGGGTCGGGAGGGCGCGACGCCCGAACCACCATCAAGCTCGGCTACCGGGTGGGCATGGCCCGGGACGAGGCGGTCGAGCTGGCCATCGAGGCCCTCTACGAGGCGGCGGACGAGGACTCGGCCACCGGTGGGCCCGACCTGATCCGGGGGATCTACCCGCTGGTGGCCACGGTGACCGCCGAAGGCTTCGCGTCGGTGCCCGAGGACGAGGTGGCCGAGCGGTTCGCCGCCCTCATCGAGCGACGCCGGGCGGAGGGTCGCCAGCCATGACCATGCCGTACTACGTGGCCCCCGAGCAGGTGATGAAGGACCGGGCCGAGTACGCCCAGAAGGGCATCGCCCGGGGCCGGTCGCTGATCGCCACCACCTACGACCAGGGCATCGTGATCGTGGCCGACAACCCGTCGCGGTCGCTGCACAAGATCAGCGAGATCTACGACCGGATCGCCTTCGCCGGGCGTGGGCAAGTACAACGAGTTCGACCAGCTGCGGGTGTCGGGCATCCGCCACGCCGACACCAAGGGCTACGCCTACAGCCGCGAGGACGTGGATGCCCGGTCGCTGGCCAACCTCTACGCCCAGTACCTCGGACAGGTCTTCACCCACGAGATGAAGCCGCTCGAGGTGGAGATCCTGGTGGCCGAGCTGGGCACCGGGCTGCACCCGCCGCAGCTGTACCACATCGCCTACGAGGGGACCATCACCGACGAGGACCGCTACGCCGTGCTGGGTGGCGAGACCGAGGCCATCGCCCAGCGGCTCGAGGAGGCCTGGACGGAGGGCTGGTCGCTGGACGAGGCCCTGCAGGCCGCGGTGGCCGCCCTGGCCGGTCCGGACCGCACGCTGGCCGGCACCGACCTCGAGGTGGCCGTGCTGGCCGAGGGGAACGGCCGGCGGGCCTTCCGGCGGCTGGCCGACGAGGAGCTCGGCGACCTGCTGGGCTGACCCGAGCGACGGCCTCGAGGCGGCCCCGACCGGACCGGGTTCGCTGGTACCGGCCCCTGCCCACGGTACCGTGAGGGTAATGGACAAGCGTATCTACGGCTTGGAGAACGAGTACGGGGTCACCTGTACCCTCCGCGGGCAGCGGCGGCTGAGTCCCGACGAGGTGGCCCGGTACCTGTTCCGGCGGGTGGTCAGCTGGGGTCGCTCGTCCAACGTCTTCCTGGAGAACGGGGCCCGGCTCTACCTCGACGTGGGCAGCCATCCCGAGTACGCCACGCCCGAGTGCGACGACATCGCCGAGCTGGTCGCCCACGACAAGGCGGGGGAGTGGATCCTCTCCTCGTTGGTGGAAGGGGCCGAGGCCCGGCTGCGCGAGGAGGGCATCCGGGGGGACATCTACCTGTTCAAGAACAACACCGACTCGGCCGGCAACTCCTACGGCTGCCACGAGAACTACCTGACCAGCCGCCGGGACGACTTCGCCCACTACACCGAGGTGCTGATCCCGTTCCTGGTCAGCCGCCAGGCCTACGCCGGGGCCGGCAAGGTCCTCCAGACGGCCCGGGGGGCGGTGTTCTGCCTGAGCCAGCGGGCCGAGCACATCTGGGAGGGGTGTCGCTCGGCCACCACCCGGAGCCGGCCGATCATCAACACCCGGGACGAGCCCCACGCCGATGCCGAGAAGTACCGGCGGCTCCACGTGATCGTGGGCGACTCCAACATGAGCGAGTACGCCACCTTCCTGAAGGTGGGCGCCACCAGCATCGTGCTGCGGATGCTGGAGGACCCGTCGACCGTGATGCGGGACCTGACCCTGGAGAACCCGATCCGGGCCATCCGCGAGATCAGCCACGACATCACCTGCCGCCGGCCGGTCCGACTGGCCAACGGACGGGAGATGAGCGCGCTCGACATCCAGGGCGAGTACCTCCAGCGGGCCATCCGCTACCGCGACCGCCAGGGCCTCTCCCCCAGGAGGACCGGGCCCTCGATATGTGGGAGCACTGCCTGAAGGGCCTCGAGTCCGACCCGCTGTCGCTCCACCGCGAGTGCGACTGGGTGGCCAAGTACCGCCTGATCGAGGCGCTACCGCGACCGCCACTCCCTCTCGCTGCACAGTCCCGAACGTGTCGCTGCTCGACCTCCAGTACCACGACGTGGACCGGAGCCGGGGGCTCTACTACCGGCTGCAGCGGCACGACCAGCTGGACCGGATCTGCGACGACGCCGCCATCGCCGCGGCCATGTCCGCGCCGCCCCAGACCACCCGGGCCCGGCTGCGGGGGGAGTTCGTGAAGAAGGCCAAGGAGCGCCGCCGCGACTTCACGGTCGACTGGGTGCACCTCAAGCTCAACGACCAGGCCCAGCGCACCGTGCTGCTGAAGGACCCGTTCAAGTCCAAGGACGAGCGGGTCGAGAAGCTGATCGCCGGGCTGTGATCGCGGCGACCCGTCCACGTCGGGCGCCGTCCCGGCTTCCTCACGACCTAACCCGGTGCTCCGGGTGCGGTAGCGTCCCCTGATTGTGGTGAGTGAACCCCCCGGCAGGTCGCAGCCGGCAACCGTGCTGGACCCGATCCCGGACGAGGGTGGCACCGAGCCCCTGTCCGGCAAGCCGGCCGGACCGCGGCTACCGGGCGGTGGTCGAGTGGGCCGTCATCCTCATGGCGGTGCTGCTGTGCACCGTGCTGCTGCGGACCTATGTGGTCCAGTCGTTCTACATCCCTTCGGGCTCGATGCTCCCCACCCTGCAGCTCGGCGACCGGATCATCGTCAACAAGCTCAGCTACCACATCCATGACGTGCACCGGGGGGACATCGTGGTGTTCGCCCGCCCGCCGCTCGAGGACCAGGAGTACGCCGACCTGGTCAAGCGGGTGATCGGGCTGCCCGGGGAGACCATCTCGTCCAAAGCCGGTTCGGTCTACATCGACGGGAAGAAGCTCGCCGAGCCGTGGCTGCCCCCCGGGCCGGACAGCTTCACCGGTCCGTTGGCCGGGGGCGATCCCCATCCCCAGTTCAACCTGCCGGGACCGGTCAAGATACCCGCCGGCGAGTACTACGTGATGGGGGACAACCGAACCGACTCCGAGGACAGTCGGTTCTTCGGTCCCATTCCGAAATCACTGATCGTGGGCCGGCCGGTGGCGGTCATCTGGCCGTTGGGCCATATCAAGGGCCTCTGAACGGGCCAGCCCGAGGTCGGAGGCACAATCTCGTGGGCTAGCCTCGCACCCTGGTGGCCTCCGACCTGCACAGCCCGTACGGGGTCATGGCATCTGGTGATCCGGGGCGCCAACCGATGTCGGTCCCCAACCTCGAGGCTCCGACCCTCCCGCCCCCGCCGACCCGCTCGCCGCCTCCGACCCTCCCGCCCCCGCCGACCCGCTCACCGCCTCCGACCCTCCCGCCCCCGCCGACACGCTCACCGCCTCCGACCCTCCCGCCGCCGGCGGAGCCCGACTGGGTCCCGCACCGGCCGGGGTCGCCTGGTCCGCGGCCCGTGCCCGGCCTGGAGGCAACCAGGCCGGGGCCGCCCGGGCCCCTCTGGCCGGTGGACCCCGGGCCGGCCCCAGACCGACCCGACCCTCCGCTCCCACCCACGGTCCGGGCGGCCCCGGGTCCTTCGCACTGGCGCTGGTGGGCCGAGTGGACGGCCGTGGCGGTGGTGGCCCTGGTGCTCGCCGTCGGGGTCCGGGAGTACGTGGCTCAGATGTTCTACATCCCCTCGGGCTCCATGCTGCCCACCCTTCAGGTGGGCGACCGCATCGTGGTGGACAAGCTCAGCTACCACCTGCACGCCGTCCAGCGGGGTGACGTGGTGGTGTTCCGCCGGCCGCCGCTAGAACAGGCCGACTACTCCGATCTGGTCAAACGGGTCATCGGCCTTCCGGGCGATACCATCGCCAGTGTCGGCGGCCGGGTGTACATCGACGGCAAGCCGCTGGACGAGCCCTGGCTTCCCCAGCCGGCCCCCCCGACGTCGCCGAGCCCGGTGCCCCAGTCCTTCAGCCTCGACCACCCCTACAGAGTCCCGCCCGGCCACTACTTCGTGATGGGGGACAACCGGACCAACTCCGAGGACAGCCGGTACTTCGGCCCCATCGCCGCCAATCTGGTGGTGGGCAAGATGGCCTTCGTGGCGTGGCCGCTCGACGACTCGGGGTGGCTGGTGGTCCTGGGGACGGCGGCCGCCCTGTTGGTGGTGGCCCTGGTCGTAGTGGTCCTACGGCCCCGGGCCCCGGCCCGTCCCCGCCGCGCTGTTCCCCTGCAACGACCGGCGGTGCCCGGCACCCCCTGAACGGATCCCACATCGCCTGGGGGCGCGTGGCCCGGCTCCCGGTGGCGGGGTAGGGACCCACCGGACGGGCCGCCGGTACACTCTGGGTGTGACCTTCCTCAGCCCGGAGAAGCTGTTGGTCATCCTGGTGGTGGCCCTGGTGGTCCTCGGTCCCGACAAGCTGCCCAAGATGGCCAAGCAGATCGGTGGTCTCTGGGGCGACTTCCGGAGGTTCCGGGAGCGCCTGGAGTCCGATGTGCGGGGGAACTTCCCCGATCTCCCGTCCACCGAGTCCATCGCCCAGGCGGTCCGGTCCCCGCTCAGCTTCCTCGACAACCTGGCCGACACGCACAGCGACGAGAACGAGTCGACATCCCGAGTGGCCACCGACATCGAACCACCTGACGTGCAGGGAGACTCGGTGCAGCCGTCCTCGGCGTCGAACCGGCCGGCCGGGACGGTCCAGGCCACCGAGGAGACGCCGGGGATCCCCGAGGTACTGATCGTAGATCCGGGAGGCATCGTGCACCAGGTCCGCTCCAATGGCCGGGCCATCCCCGACGACCCCGGGATGAACTGACCCGGGCGATCCGGCGGTCCTCCCTTCCTCTGACCAGGCACCCACCATGGCCCTCTCCCTGAAGCGACGCAGCGAGTCCAAGCCCACGCCGGACTCGATGACTCTGGTCGAGCACCTCACCGAGCTCCGGACCCGGGTTCTGGTCTGCGCGGTGGCCTTCCTGATCGCCGCCACGGTGGCCTTCCTGGTCTACCCGGAGATCCTCTCGTTCCTCAAGCATCCCTACTGCCAGGTGTCCCCGCGCCGGTGCGGCTTCTACATCACCGGCCCCCTCGACGGGCTGGCCCTCCGGGTCAAGATCGCCGCCTACGGAGGCCTGTTCCTGGCTTCACCGGTCCTCTTGTGGGAGCTGTGGCGGTTCATCACCCCGGGTCTCCACCCCAGGGAGAAGCGGTACGCCATCCCGTTCATCGTGGCCTCGATCGTCCTGTTCGCCCTGGGGTGCCTGGTGGCCTACCTGACCTTCCCCCACGCCCTCAACTTCCTCGACCACATCGGCGGGCCCAGCCTGACGCAGATCCTTGACCCCACCAAGTACCTCAGCCTCATCGTGCTGATGATGACCATCTTCGGGCTGACCTTCGAGTTCCCCGTGTTGTTGGTCTCGTTGGAGCTGGCCGGCGTGCTGTCGCCCCAGCAGCTCTCGTCGTGGCGTCGCTGGGCCATCGTGCTCATCGTGGTGGTGGCCGGGGTCATCACCCCGAGCTCCGACCCGTTCTCCATGATGGCCCTGGCCGTCCCCCTCTATCTCTTCTACGAGCTCTCCATCGTCATCGGGAAGATCGTCAACCGATGACGACGGGGCATGCCGGCGGTCCCGCCCGGCATGCCGGAGTAGGGGAGGGGTTCCGGGAGAGGTTCCAGCAGACCGTGGGCTTCCCCCTCGATGCCTTCCAGCACCGGGCCATGGACGCCATCGACCGGGGGGAGTCGGTACTCGTGTCCGCTCCCACCGGCTCGGGCAAGACCCTTGTCGCCGACTACGCCGCGGCACGGGCCCTCGAGCTCGGGGGCAAGGCGTTCTACACCACCCCGATCAAGGCGCTGTCCAACCAGAAGTTCGCCGAGCTCTCCGCCCGCTACGGAGAGGAACGGGTGGGCCTGTTGACCGGGGACGTCTCCCACCAGGCCCACGCCCCGATCGTGGTGATGACCACCGAGGTCCTCCGGAACATGCTCTTCTCGCGATCCTCGATCCTCGACGGGCTGGAGGTGGTGGTGCTGGACGAGGTGCACTACCTCCAGGACCCCTACCGCGGCTCGGTGTGGGAGGAGGTGCTGGTGCTCACACCTCCGGGTATCTCGTTCGTGAGCCTGTCGGCCACGGTCTCCAACGCCCGTGACTTCGGCGCCTGGCTGACCTCGGTCCGGGGACCGACCCGGGTGGTGGTCGAGACCCATCGGCCGGTGACGCTGCACCACCACTACGTGCTGGCCCAGCGGGGACGGGACGACCTGACCGTGTTCCCGCTGCTCCGCGACGGGAAGCCCAACTCCGACGGCCTGGCGTTGGACGACCGGAGTCGCCGCAACCCGCGGCACCGCTACCGTGTGCCCCGCCGGGCCGAGGTGGTGGCGTACCTGGCGGCCGCGGGCATGCTCCCCGCCATCACCTTCATCTTTTCGCGGGCGGCCTGCGACGATGCCACCCGCCAGTGCCTCACCGACGGGATCCGCCTGACCACCCCCGACGAACGGGTGCGGATCCGCCAGCTCACCGAGGGCGCCGTGGACCGCCTCAGCGACGATGATCTCCGCACCCTGGGATACGGACCGTGGTCGGCGGCGCTGGAGGCGGGGGTCGCCCCGCACCATGCCGGCCTGGTCCCGGCCTTCCGCCAGGCCGTGGAGCAATGCTTCTCCGAGGGGCTGTTGAAGGTGGTGTTCGCCACCGAGACGCTGGCCCTGGGCATCAACATGCCCGCCCGGACCGTGGTGGTGGAGCGGTTCGCAAAGTTCCGGGGCTCGGACACCTCGGCGCTCACCTCGGGGGAGTACCAGCAACTCACCGGCCGGGCGGGCCGGCGGGGGATCGACACCGTGGGCCACGCCATGGTCCTGTGGTCGCCGGCCACCCCGTTCTCCCTGGTGGCCCGGACCGCCATCGCGCCACCCCCGGACCTGATCTCCTCTTTCCGTCCCACCTACAACCTGGCCGTCAACCTGGTCCGCCGGTGGTCGAGGGAGGAGGCCCACGCGTTGCTGTCCTCTTCCTATGCCCAGTGGCAGGCCCCTCCCGGTTCGGACTCGCTGGCCGCCCAGCTGGACCGGTGCCTCGCCATTCTGGAC
The DNA here is from genome assembly GCA_963717885.1 of uncultured Acidimicrobiaceae bacterium. Classification (GTDB taxonomy): domain Bacteria; phylum Actinomycetota; class Acidimicrobiia; order Acidimicrobiales; family RAAP-2; genus Bog-756. Next base: position 284,180 of record CAVQXB010000002.1, read on the forward strand.
GAGCGGGGCTTCGTCGACGGTTGGCAGATCAGCGAGGCCGGGCGCACGTTGGCCTCGATCTACCACGAATCGGACCTGCTGGTGGCCGAGGCCTTGCGGCACGGACTGTTCGACGGGTTGGACGCCGCCCTGTTGGCCGGGGTGGCGTCGGCCCTCACCTTCGAGGCCCGGCGGTCCGGCGACGAGGTGGAACCTCGCCAGAAGGTGGTGCTGGAGCGCCTGGACCGCCTGGACGCCCTGACCGCGGGCCTCCGGGCCGACGAGCGCCGGGTGGGCCTCCGGAGGACCCGACGGCCCGACCACGGCCTGGCCCGGGCGGTGGTCGCCTGGGCCAAGGGGGCCACGCTGGATTCCGTCCTCTCGGAGACCGAGGTGGCCCCCGGAGATTTCGTGCGCAACGTCCGCCAGCTCATCGACCTGGTCCGCCAGCTGTCCCAGGTGGCCTCAGAGCCGGCGACCCGGGAGGCCGCCCACCTGGCAGTGGCCTCCCTCCGCCGGGGGGTGGTGGGGGCCGACGATCCGGCCGGAGTGGGGTCCGCGCCTGGGTGGCGCGCTCCGTCCTAGTGTGATCCGGGCATGTTCCCCTACGCCGTCGAGACGTACACCACCGAGGAGGAAGACATCCTGCGGCGGTACGTCACGAATCTCGATCAGCCGGTGTTCGCCCTGGTCAACTTGCCCGAAGTGGTCAAAGGGGCCTTGTTTGCCCGATACTCCCGCTCCCCGAAGAGCCTGCGACGGCTGTTCCTGGACGAGTTCGTGGGGGAGCTCGACATCACCGGCGACGCCACCGTCGACGCCACGGTGGGACTCCGTCGGGCCGAGGAGCTCTACGAGAAGGTCTTCTTCGAGTACGGGGACGACTCGGTGGCCCAGCTGGGCGGGGTCCACCTGGCCTGCGAGCAGGCGTCCAACGTCCTGACCAAGGTGCTCGAGTGGGGCCGCCTCATGGCCTACCTCGAGCAGTCCACCCGCTACATCGCCTACAACCAGCGCCTGAGCACCGGGCACTACCGCTACTACCGTGACCCCAACCTGCTCGACTCGCACCTCGGGGCCCGCTACGTGGGCGACATGGACCGCATGTTCGACACCTACGGCGAGCTGTTGGTGGAAGCCCAGGCCTGGCTGTCGGTGCGCCACCCGCGCCAGGCCGGCGACTCCGACTTCGTCCACCGCCAGGCGGTGCGGGCCAAGGCGCTGGATGCCCTGCGGGGCCTGCTGCCGGCGGCCTCGCTGTCCAATGTGGGCATCTACGGTACCGGGCAGTCCTACGAGATGCTTCTGATGAGGATGCGGTCGCATCCGCTGCGCGAGGCCCGGAGCTATGCCGAGTTGATGCTGGAGGAGCTGCGGAAAGTCATCCCGTCCTTCCTGACCCGGGTGGATCGGCCCGATCGGGGGGGATCGTGGTCGGCGTACCTGGAGGAGACCAGGGTCCGGACCAGCGAGCTGGTGGAGGAGCTCTTCCCCGAACTGGTGGCACCGTCTGACCATCCGACCGGTGGTCCGTCGGGACAGCCCTCGGTCACCCTGCTCGACTTCGATCCCGACGGCGAGGACAAGGTGATCGCCGCCATCTGCGCCCCGTTGGTCGACCGCCCGGAAGAGGAGGTGGCGCGACGGGTCGCGCTCCTCGGGGCCGAGGAGAAGCGGGCCTTGCTCCGCGCCTATGTCGGGGAGCGGGACAACCGTCGGCACCGGCCGGGCCGGGCCTTCGAGCGCACCGGCTATCGGTTCGATGTGGTCACCGACTACGGCGCGTTCCGCGACCTGCAACGCCACCGCATGCTCACCGTCGAGTGGCAGCCGCTCGGGACCACCCTCGGCTACGACGTGCCCGAGGTGGTGGCGGAGGCCGGTCTGTCCGAGCGGTTCGTAGCCTCGATCGAGCGGTCTCGCCAGCTGGCCGAGGCCTTGGTCCCCACCTTCCCGGTCGAATCGGCCTACGCCGTGGCCCTGGCCTACCGCATCCGGTACTCCATGCAGATGAACGCCCGGGAGGCCATGCACCTGCTCGAGCTGCGGTCGGGGCCCCAGGGCCACCCCAGCTACCGCTGGGTGGCCCAGGAGATGCACCGACAGATCGCCGGCCGGGCCGGCCACCGCCTGTTGTCCGAGGCGATGTCGTACGTCGACTTCGGCGGCGAGGACCTCGAGAGGCTCGAGTCCGAGCGCCGCGCCGAGGGCAAGCGGAAATCGATGTCCGGCGTAGGAAATCCTGTAAACCGCTGACCTGGGAGATTGCACATAATCCCAGGTGAAATGCAGTGTATGGCATTTGACGACCGGCGGTGCGCGTGGCCTATCGTTCGCCCAGTCCCAGTCGCCCCTACGGGCGCACGGTGCGATCTCGGTCGTGGCGTGCCCTTGGAGGGGGGGATGCTGTGAGAGGCGGAGGGAGGCCCAGGGGATCGAGTAGAAAACAGTTCCTCGAGACCGGCGACACCTGTCGAAGGTAGCGGGGGAGTGGTGCCAAAGACCCCTGGGTCCGACCGCCTGTCGCCCTGCAGGGCGGGCGGTTGGTGCTTCGTCAACAACCTGCAGGTCCAACCGGCACCCCGGTGGCAGTGGTCGGGAATACCACGGCTCGGGCTGTGGTTCTGACAGTCCCGGGCCGGGTGTCCGGCTGTCGAGCCCTCGCGAGGTCGGGGGAGTCCCGCAGGGGTGGGTCGGGGCGAACGATCCGGACCCGGAACCGTCTATGCTCCGGCCCAACTCACCACGGAAAGACCGAGATGCCACCAGAACTCGACGAAGTCGAAGGACCCGATGAACTGATCGAGGGAGACCTCGACGAGCTGGCCGACGACGACGACCTGATTGCCGAAGACGGTCTGGCCATCGAAGACGACGACGTGGACGTCGACGTGGACGTGGACGTCGAAGTGGACGTCGTGGCCGTCGTGGAGGAGGAGGCTGCGGCGGTGGTGCCCGCGCCCACGGCCAAGACGGCCAAGGTCGCGGCCCCCGGCGAGGAGTCGGACGAGGAGGACGAGGAGGAGCCCGACGACGAGGACGTCGAGGCCAGCCTCGACACCATCCTGAAGGAGCGCCTGGTCGTCGAGGAGCCCGAGGACGACGAGGACACCCCCGAGCCCGAGGACCGCACCGCTGACGGCGTGGAGCGGGTCCTGCCCAAACAGCCCGGCGAGTTCGTGTGCCGGTCCTGCTTCTTGGTCAAGCATCCCAATCAGTTGGCGGACCGGAAGAAGATGCTCTGCCGCGACTGCGTGTGATCGGAATGCGCCATGGCTGAATCCGACGACGACCGACCCGGGGACCGGGGCCTGCATGAGAAGCTCCTCGACACCTTCGTCTACGTCCCTGCCGGGCTGGCCCTGTCGGTCGCCGACGAGCTGCCCCGCCTGGCGGCCCGGGGACGCGACCGGTTCGGTGTTCGGGTGTCGTCGGCCCGCGCCGTGGGCCGGTTCGCGGTGAAGGCCGGCCACGCCGAACTGGTGCGGCGGTCGGACGGGTGGTTCAACCGGTCCGACCGTGTCCGGAGTTCCGCTGGGGATCCGTCCCCCGCGGCGACGACCGGTGAGCGGCCGCCCTCTGCCGGGGGAGCGCACACCGGGGCGGCGCCGTCGGTGGTTACGTCCCGAGCCGCCACCCCGTCGGCCCGGACCGGTCCGGGGCGCGGTCCGGTCAACGGGCACATCCCTTCGGTCGGCGCCCTGTCCATCCCAGGCTTCGACACCCTCTCGGCCTCCCAGGTGGTCCAGCGGCTCGACGGCCTCAACCGGCTCGGAGCTGGTGTCGGTGCGGGCCTATGAGGCCTCCACCCGGGGACGCCGGACCATCCTCAGCCGGGTCGACCAGCTGCTCGACGAGCGGTCCTGACCCCGAAACCGGGTCCGGGCGGAGAAGGAGGCCCAGTGGAGTCGGTGCGGGCCGCGTCGGACCGTGATCGCCACCGGATCGACGAGCTGGCGCGAGAGCTGGTGGCGAGGGTCACCGCGCAGCGGGGCGGGGAGCTGCTGGTCCGATCCGAGCTCGACGACCCGGCCGGGACCGGCCTGGGCGAGCGCCTGGGCGAGCTGTTCGGGCGGCCCGACACCCTGGTGCTGGTGGGAACCCTCGACGGGGCGGTAGTGGCCTTCTCCGTGGCTACGTGGGGGGCGGATCGGGACGGCGTCCGGCGGGGCCACCTGGGGGCCTGCTTCGTGGAGGAGGGAGCCCGGGGGGTGGGGGTGGGCCGGCTCCTGTTGGACCGGTCGGTGGCCTGGATGACCGAGCAGGGGTGCGCCGGGGTGGACGGCACCGCGCTCCCCGGGGACCGGGAGGCCAAGTCTTCTACGAGGCGGCCGGGTTCAAGGCCCGTCTGCTGACCATGCACCTGCCGCTCGGCACCGGCGGGTGACCGGCACGGACACGCCCCGGGCGATCGGCGGGGGCGCTCCGATCAGCGGGGGCGGTCAGGAGGCCCGACGTCCGGGGGATGAACGGGCCGGTACCGGGCGGCGGGGCCCCGGCGGCGGCGGGATGGGGATGCCCATCAGGCGGGCCAGCTCCGGGACGTAGCCGGAGGCCTTGCGGGCTGCCGCCAACACGGCCTCGTCGGCTCCGGCGGGAAGGCCGGCCGGCTTGACCGTCCGGCGCACCGGGGATTCCACCACCACCTCCAGCAGGGCCAGCCACTCCTCGGGAGTGGTCTCGGCCGACATGGCCTGTCCGGCGGCGTCGGCCAGTCGCACGGCCAGCGCGTGCGGAGAGGCGGGCGGCCGGTTCGGGGGGGCGGATGGAGGCCCGGACCGCCTCGACGACCTTGCCCTCGTCGAGGGCCGAGGTGATCCGTTCCACCCACCGGTCCCGCAGGGCGGTGACCCGCTGGTTCAGCGCGGTGCGGAGCGCCGTGGCCATCTCGGTGCCCTCTTCGTCCAGGGTGACGGTCGAGGACGAGGCCACGATGGAGCGCAGCTCGCGCAGGGGGACGTCCTTGCCGGCGGCCCGGGCGCTGGCGGCCCGGTCCTTCCAGGAGGCCAGATTGACCAACGGTCGGCAGCTGCTCGGCCAGGGCCAGTAGCGGCCCCGGGGTGACCTCGGGACGGTGATCGGCCCGGGCCCGGCTCGTTCTGCTCCTCGATGGCCTGCCGGACGGCGGGGATCCCGCCCTTGAGGAGCTGCTCGGCCACCGGGAGCTGTTCGGGGGGCAGGGTGGCGAGTGCGGCGTTGCGGTAGGTGTTGGACGGGGTGAGCCGGCGAGGGTGGTCCTGCCCACCCGACTCGCGCCCGCCGGGCCGGGCCGGGCCGGTGCGCTTCCGGGCGCCTCCCTCCGTCGGGGCGCCCGGCACCGTCGCGACCCCGGGAACGAGCGTCGCTCCGCGGGCCCCCGCTCGGCGCCGTCACCCCGGGGCCGGCGGTCGGCCGGTCGGCGGGACCCGTCGCGCTGGCCCTCTGGCCGATCGTCCCGCCGGCGCTTGGACTTGGAGGCCAGCACCACATTGACGTCCGGGCCCCCGTTGGGGCGTGCCGAGGACCTCGATGCGTTCCACGGCGGCGGGCCTCGCCTTTGCCCTTGGGGGGCAGGAGGGCGGTCACCGTGGTGCCGTCCAGGGTCGTCTCGACCTCGGCCCGGAGCACCGTGCCCACCACCGGTCCCGGTCGGGCACCAGGGAGGCCTCGACCGTGCCCCGGGGCTGCTTGGCCCCGGCGGCACGCCACGTCCACGTGGAGTCCCCGGTCTGACTGGTGAGTTCGACTTCGATGCGATGGGCCATACCGGGCGACAGGCTACTGCCGTGGACAACCGCGTTCCGCACGTTTGTGTCGGCCGGCCGCTAAGAAGGGGGTAAGAACCCTCTGAAATGCATGTTTGGCGCGCCGGATGCCCCCCTACGATGGCCCGGTGGACGGGGACCATCAGGGGCCCGCGACGCGGGCGGCACCGGACGGTCGCCCGCGGGCCGAGGAGGAGTCGATGGATCAGTCGGAGACGGACGGCCACGACCCGAGGAGGCCGCTTCGACGGCCGACGAACGGACCGCTTCGCTGGCGTCCGACGTCGACGACTCGGCCGACCCGATCGGGCCGAGCGGGGCCGTGCCGCTGGGCCCGGTGACCGCCGAGCCGAGCGGGCCCACCCAGCCGGTCTACCCCGAACCGACCGCGCCGTTCGCTCCCTCCCAGCGCCAGGAGCCGACCCCGGCCGTCGCCGCACCCGCAGCCGGGTCGACGGGCACCGGCCTCGAGCCGGCCGGCCGCCCGTCCTCCACCATGGGGTCCCGGTGTGGGGACCGGTGGTCACCGCCTCCGATGCCGCCGCTCCGAAATCGGCCTCCTCCGACGGTCGGGCGGCGCGGGGGCCGGGCTGGCTGTGGTCGGTGGTGGCCCTGGTGGCGGCGCTGGTCGGGGCGTTGATCGGCGGGGGCATCGTGGCCGCCACCACCCATGACAGCAACGGGGCGACGGTCAAGGAGATCTCGGCCGGGCCCGGCCCTCCTCAACGGGATCACCAACATCGAGACGGTGATCGGCAAGGTGCTGCCCGGCCATCGTCTCCATCGACGCCAAGGGGCCGGCCCCGGCCGTCCCAGTCGCTCTTCGGCGGGATCGTCGGGCGTCCAGGAGGACCAGGGCACGGGGATGATCATCACCTCCAACGGGGAGGTGGTGACCAACAACCACGTCATCGCCGGGGCCACCACCATCACGGTGACCCTGTACGGCAGCCTCAAGGCCCTGCCGGCCACCCTGGTCGACACCGACCCCACCAACGACGTGGCCCTGCTCCAGATCGACGGCCAGTCCAACCTGCCCACGGTGACCTACGGGAATTCCGACAACGTCCAGGTGGGGGACGCGGTGGTGGCCATCGGCAACGCCCTCGGGCTGTCGGCCGGCACCCCGACGGTGACCCAGGGGATCATCTCGGCCAAGGGCCGGTCGGTCCAGGCCAGCGACTCGTCGGGCAACACCACCGAGAACCTGACCAACATGTTCCAGACCGACGCCGCCATCAATCCGGGGAACTCGGGCGGCCCGCTGGTGGACAGCTCGGGCACGGGTCATCGGCATGAACACCGCGGTGGCCTCCAGCGCCGACGGGATCTCGCAGGCCCAGAACATCGGGTTCGCCATCCCGTCCAACAAGATCGAGAAGCTGCTTCCGGCGCTGCGCAACAAGTCGATCGGCAGCCCCGCCACACGGCGGGCACGGCCTTCCTCGGCGTCTCCCTCGAGACGCTGACCCCCCAGCTGCGCAGCGAGTACAACTTCGTGCCGACCCAGGGTGCGGTGGTGCTCCAGGTGCAGAGCGGCAGCCCGGCCGACACCGCCGGCCTCCAGCAGGGGGACGTGATCACCTCGTTCCAGGGCAAGCCGGTGACCAGTGCCGACCAGTTGGCCACGGCCATCCAGGCCGACAAGCCGGGCCAGACGGTGCAGGATCGGCCTCTACCGGGGGCAGCAGCAGATCACGGTGACCGCCACCCTCAGCTCCTCCAGCACCGCCGCGGCCAACGGCTGAGCCGTGACCGGCCTCTCCGCGTGCTGGCGTGCACCGGTGGGCTCCGGTTTCCCCTACGGTCGCGGTATGCGTACCCGGTGCGAGCATCCCCGGTCCCTGTCGGTCCCGGATCGACGGGCGTGGACGGCGTGACCACCGGACTGTCCCTGGAGGCCCTGGCCGCACCACGGGTCGAGCCGGCCCCCGACGGAACCCCGCCCGACCAGCAGACCGTGACCCGCATCCTCGAGGTCGCCACCACCGTGCCCGACCACGGCGGCCTCCGTCCCTGGCGATTCGTAGTGGTCCGAGGCGGCGGACGGGAGCGGTTCGCCGAGGCGCTCGAGGCCGGACTCCTGGAGCTCCGGGGCCCGGACATCCCCGAAGGGGCGCGCGCCAAGATGCGGGGGAAGGCCTTCGCTGCTCCGTGCGCGGCGGTGCTCATCGCCTCGCCCCGGCCCGGTTCCAACGTCCCGGAGTGGGAGCAGGTGGTCTCGGCGTCGTGCACCGGCTACGCCGTCGTGCTCGGGGCCAGCGCCCTCGGCCTCGGCGCAGTGTGGAAGAGTGCGGCGGTGCTCGACACCGGTCCGGTGCGATCCCTGTTCGGCCTGGCCGACCACGAGCGGCTGCTCGGTTGGGTCAACCTGGGTTCGCCCGGGACGCCGTCCCGGAAGAAGGGTCCCGGAGCACAGGGCCCCGACCTCGTGCCCCCGGTCACCGTCATCGACGGTTGACCGACGAGTTATCCACAGGGACCGGACCCTGGGTCACCGACGGGCGGCCAAGTCGAGGGCCTCGGTGAGGGTCACCTCGTCCAGCGAGTCCACCACCAGGTGAGCGGCGGAGAGGTCGAGGCCGGAGGTGAGGGAGTGGGGGACCACCACCGTGAACAGCCCGGCGGCCACCGCGGCGGCCACACCGTGGGGGGAGTCCTCCACCGCCACCGACCGGGACGGGTCGGCCCCGAGGCGGGCGCAGGCCAACCGGTACGAGGTGGGCTCGGGCTTGGCCGGGACCGTCGCGTCGCGGCAGACCAGCGTGTCGAACCGGTCCCGGATCCCCAGCCGGTCGAGGTGGCCCTCCACCCACTCCCCGGACGAGGACGAGGCCACCCCCACCCTGACCCCGAGCGCGGTGGCCTCGTCCAACCAGTGGGCGACGCCGGCCCTCAGGGCCTGCGTGGACTGGATCTCGTCGCGTCGGCGTCTGCGGTGATGCTGGAGGCGGCTGTCGAGGGGCCGGCCCATCCGGGTCTCCAGCTCGGCCCAGGGGTCGAAGACGTCATCCCCGCCGATGTTCTGCTGCCACTCGGTCAGGGCCAGGCGATGGCCGTGGTCGTCCCATAGCTCGGCCCAGGAACGGAAGAGGGACTCCTCGGTGTCGAGGATGGTGCCGTCGAAGTCGAGGACCAGGCAGCCGCGGCGAGTCGGCGCCGTCGGATCAACGGCCAACGGCGTGGCCCGGGCCCACCACCAACCGGAGAGAGCCTACGAAGGAGGCCTGGTGACGGAGGTGGCCGTAACGCTGGTCCCACCGGCCGGAGACCAGATCGTCGGTCAGAGTGTCGACGGCGCGGGCCTCGGCGTGGGCGGGGACGAAGCTCCAGGCGGACTGGGACCGTCGTACGGCAGGGTCGAGGAAGGCCTCCGGCCGGCCGTAGTAGGCCTCGGTGAAGCCGTCCACGCAGTCGAAGGGCACCGGCACCGGTACGACGGTGGTGCCGCGACCCAACGCTCTGGTCACCGAAGGGATGGAAGGGTAACGGCGTACCTCGGCGGCGTAGAGCTCGGGGCAGTACCCGGCCAGCCACAGTGTCTCGAGGGCGTCGGGGTCGAAGGTCAGCACGACCACCGGTCCGGCGGTGACCCGGGTCATCTCGGCCAATCCGGCCAGCGGGTCGGGCCACTGGTGGATGGTCACCGTGGCCATGGAAGCGTCGACGGCCCGGTCGGCCAGGGGGAGGGCGCCGGCCACGGCCCGGACGACCGGTGATGAGCCGTCCGGTCGTTGGCTCACCATGGCTGGCGACGGCTCGACGGCCACCACCTGGCGGTCGCTGGGCTCGTACGAGCCGGCCCCGGCGCCCACGTTGAGCACGGTGCGGCCCGGGCCCAGGGCGGCAAGGAGGAGCCGGGCGATCCGGGGGTCGGTTCGCCGGCGACCGGCATACCCCGTGCCGTAGCGGGCGTAGTCAACGTCGCCGGCCGGCCGGCCCACTACCCCCACTGGGCCATCGGCGGTCCGAACCCCGCCTCTGTGGCGCAGGCGCCACAGAGGTCCATCCGCCGGGCACCCGGACGATCCGAGGCCGCCACCCGCCGCCACCCGTAGCGACGGGCCTCCTCGAGGCAGGCCGACTCCGACCAGCGTGGGGAGGTCCGAGCACCGCACTTGCCGCAGGTCCGGAAGTACACCTCGTCCTCGTAGGGATCGTCGAGGTCAAACTCGTAGGGTTCGTAGTCCATGATGGTCGCTCCAGAACGACAATACCGCTGGGTGGTCGGGGCCGAGGCACAGGACGGAACGTGTGGCAACGAGTGAGGCGGGCCTAGGATTCTCACACCCGCTCGCCGGGGATGGTCGGTCGAGCGTTCCGGGCTGGTGAGGGTCACCGGCATCCGATCGGGGAGGTGACACTGTGGCTGAGGTGAACGATTTCAACGCCAAGATCATCGAGGAGTTCCGGGCCAACGACGGGATGGTGGCCGGCAACTTCGAAGGAGCCCCGTTGCTACTGTTGACCACCACCGGAGCCAGGTCGGGGAAGCCCCGGACCAACCCGGTGATGTACCGGGAGGAGAACGAACGCCTGTTCGTCTTCGCCTCCAAGCAGGGCGCACCCACTAATCCGGACTGGTACCGCAATCTCGTGGCCCACCCCGAGGTGACGGTGGAGGTAGGGACCGAGAAGTTCACCGCCCATGCCACCGTGCTCGAACGCTCGGAGCGGGACCGGGTCTATGCCGCTCATGCGGCCGAATACCCGGGCTTCGCCGAGTACCAAGAGAAGACCGATCGGGTCATCCCGGTGGTGGCGCTCGACCGGCGGTAGTCGGGCCGACCGCCATCGGCGGTCCCTGTCGCACCGGTCCCTACCCCCTAATATCATCACCGTGACGAAATTATCCGATACACCCAGGTGCGGCTGGTGCCATCGCCCGCTGCCTCAATTCCCCGGGCCCGGCCGTCCGCGACAGTTCTGCGGGGCCGCCCACCGGCAGAGGGCCTACGAGGCCCGGCGCCGGGCCGACTCGCTGCAGATCCCGATGGGCCAGGTGATCGTCTCCGAGGACGAACTCCGGAAAGTGCATGACCGCCTGTACCGGTTGGAGACTGCAGTAGAGGACGTCGAGGCCGATCTGGGCCCGAATCCCAGCGCACAGGCGTACCGAGAGGCGTTCCAACATCTCCTCGAGGCCGCGAACGACCTGGTGGGCGTGGTTGTGGAACCCGTTCGCCAATAGCCGGCCGCTATCTCAGCCCTGAGCTAGACCGCCGATAATGTATATTATGTCAGGTAAAGAATTGTGGTGAGTCAGAACGCGACACCTGTGAGTGCTCCCCTTCTGACCGTGAAGGGGTCGGTGGCTGATGGGGCTGATCGAACCGCGTTGGCGGTCGCCTTTGGGATCTCTCGAGCAACGCTGTACCGCCGGTTTCGTGGGAGGTTGGAAGACGGGGTCGAAGTGGGAAGGTTCGGCCTGGTGGCAGTTGGATCCGGGCCGAGGACGATCCTCGGCACCGGCTCACAGGCTGGCGACAGGCTTTCCTCTCCCGCTGTCGAGGGGCTCCTGCACCGGTCCAGGCGGGCCGAGCGGAGCGAGAGGGTGCAGAGCCTGCTCTGAGATTGAGCCAGGAGAGCTTGAGGGCACAGGGACCCCCGCACTGGCGCACCCCCCTCCCCCGTCGGCGCCAGCACCCTTGCTGGCGCCAGAGGTGTTCCGCATTCAACGAGCCGTAGGTCGTCGTGGTGATGGGGTGGGGTGGGTCTATTTCCAGGACGCTGCTGTGCGGATCCGTCTGTCGAGTACGTAGGACAGATTGGTGGATGAAACAGTGCGCACAGGTGACGGATTGCTGGAAGACGACACTTGAGCGCACTGCAAGTGAAGAGCCGATCATCAAAGAAGCAAAACGGCGTCAACGCCGTCGACTGGCGGCCATCGTGGGCCTAGTCGTGTTGGTAGTTGCAGGAGTCATCATCATCGCCGTGATCAGCACGAGGCGGCACGGGTCTTCTCCAGTTGGTTCGTCAGCACCCGCGACTGTCCGGCCGGAACCGACAGCAGGTGCCCCAACGTGCCAGTCCGCCCGGATTCAGGTCACCTCCCTTCGTGGCGGTACTGGTGCTGGCAGCGTGGAGCAATGGTTCGGACTCGCAAACGCGAGCAAGGCAGCCTGCTCGATGACGGGCTACTGAGGGTCGTTGCACTCAACGCAGAGGGTAAGCAGGTTGCCGTGGCCGAGCAGCAGCGCTCTGGCTCGATGGCACCAGTACAAGACCAGCCCGCCTCCTGCGTAAACGCGATCGACCATTCGTCGTCAGGTTGACTCCGACAGCCGTTGGCGCTGCGGCGCATTCAAAGCTGCGGAGGCACATCGGCTGTTTGACAGACGGCGAGAAGCGAACGAAACTTCGCCACGCGGATGGCCGGGGTCCGCCCAGCCGGAAAGCGAGGGACACGTGAGTTCGAGTGTCGCGCCAACTGGCACCTCGATACAAACTACGACCCGGCGGCCGTCAAAGTCGCTTGTTGTTCTTACGGTTGTCGGCTTCGCGCTTCCTATCGTTGTTTACTTCTGGCTAATCCAGCACTTCAGCATCAATGCGCCCTACCAAGACCAATGGAGTGACCTTGACGTCATAGCCCACTCCTATTCTGGAACGCTTAGCCTAAGTACGTTATGGCTCCAGCACGTTGACAACCGAATCTTGTTTCCCAATCTCTTCGTCCTGTTACTGACTTATACCACTCACTTCAACCTTATCGCCGAAGAATACATCAGCGGTCTAATGTTATGCGCGGCCACTGGGCTATTGGTCTGGACCCACAAGCGGCGCTCGCCATCGACGCCTTGGATCTTCTACTGTCCGGTGGCAATTCTGATGCTTTCGATCGTTCAGTATCAAAGCACCCTTTGGGGATTTACCGTGGGTTGGTATCTGGTTCTTCTTTCGCTCACCGTTGTCTTATTCCTATTGGACCGGTGGACGCTTACGTGGCCAGTTCTGGCAGCTGCGATTGCTTGGGCCGTCATCGGAAGTTATTCCGCGACGCAAGGGCTTCTAATCTGGCCCACTGGCCTGGTGCTTCTCTATTACCGGCGCCGACGAGGGGCCTTGACGATTACGTGGCTGGCCGCTGCTGGCTTGACAGGGGCAGTGTACCTTCACGGCCTCAACACCAAGGTCGCCACCCTAGGCGGCCCGCAGTTATACCTGCTGCACCATCCGATAACGGCCATCAGGTCCGTGCTTTATCTCGTCGGGGATGTAGTTGGCGCACGGACCACCAACAACAGCGCTGTTCTTGCAGTAGGTGTCCTGATAGTCCTCCTTGCGGTCTACGTTGTGAGCGCACAAGGATTCCGGCGGGAGGATGAGGGTGCGGGACCGCTCAGTATCGCCCTGATCTCCTACGGTTTGATGTTTGCAGCGGTGGTCACTAAAGGGCGGCTCTTTGGCTCAATAGCGTATGCGGACGCGTCACGTTTCACGACGTACGAACTTCTGATTGTGGTTGGACTGTACTTGGCGGTCATTGGTAGCAGACATCGAGAGGTCCTACGCAGTCAGCGCAGACCCTCTCGATTTCCGATCCCCGGACTTGGATACGTTAACGAACGGCCCATCAATCGCTCCCTAGGAGGTCACGCTACCCTCGTTATCGCTCAAGTCGCTCTGATCATCATTATCTGTATTCAAATAGGTTTTGGAATCGGAAATGGTCTGGCGGGTGCCAGGGCTGACCAAGCCACCAAAAGGTCGGTGGCCCATCTCTTCGTCGACGCCGATATGTATTCCGACTACACGTTGTCAGGCGGCTTTCCGTTCGGGGTCGCTGACGGTGTCTATGTGGCAACGACCATTCGGCAGCTAGCAGGTATGGCCAAAAGGCATCATCTGGCTCTCTTCGCGTCCCCGTCAGAAATTGCTGATGCCGAGAGACCTGTCCCGGGTGACTCCAGCCGTCGCGTTACTAGCGTCATAGAGCCATCCAATGGCCGCGGATTGAGGGGCAGCCAATTGCTGACGGCAAGCACCTCGGATGAGTTCCGTGTCACAGAGGTCGATTTTCGACTCACTGGCGTTGGTGTAAGAAGTGCGCTGATCGGTGTCGGCAAGAGCAGTTATGTGGGGAGCACCGAGGTGTGGCGGACAGAGTGGAACACCGTCGGAGTTCCCAATGGCACGTATGGGATCCAGAGCGTTCTCTACGACGCCTCGGGTAACGTGACCGCCAGTACGCCGGTTTCTGTCACGGTGGCGAACTAAGCTCAACGGCATCATTAGTTGTTTAGGGACGGGCAGTTCTTAATTCTCCCTTACCGGCGGGTGGTCTGGGATGAGGGCTTTCGTGGTTCTCCCCTACGGGCAATGGCTCCTAAATAGGCAACTCCGGCCCGAGGGCAATATCGGTTGACATCCGGCCCGTTTGCATTCGATTGCTCGCCCTCCAACCATCTGCAATGGTGCTGACCGTGAAATCTCGCTCTCGTCTTGACCATGACGGGATAGACCTGTTTGACGCAGCCGTGTTGGTCATCCTGGCTGGCTTGTCGGTTTGGTTGTGGGCGTTCCTCCTATCAAAGGTTGGACCGGACCACATCTGGACCGACACCGATGGGCCATACATCGGTGATCAAATGCAATATCTGGGTTGGATCCAAGATGCATCGCGCCACGTCCTTATTGCGAACCCCTTCGATTCCGTTCCGGGTCCCGCTGATTACTTGAACCCAGCGCTGGTGGTCTCGGGTCTCTTGGTGCGATTTGGCATGACGGCCTCTGCGTCGTATCTGCTGTGGACACCGGTGGCGGTGATCATGTTGTTCGGTGGGGCCCGTGGCTATTGTCGGCGCGTAGTGCAGGCAACCTCACAGCGCAGGCTTGCCCTCGTCCTGGCGCTCTTTTTCATATCGCCAGCCGCCGTCCTCACCAACCATCCCTCGTGGATTCCGTCCATCGACAGGTTCTACGTCCCCGTTGTTAGCCGGGAGATATGGGGTGTCTTGTATCTATGGGGCTATCCCTTGACTGCCATCGCCGTGGCATCACTGGCACTCAGCCTCCTCGCGTACGAGCGAGACCGCACTGATCGACGGATTCGACGTCCCCTCACGTGGTGGGCTTTGAAGTGAGCCGGGGCATCCACCAATAGGTGGGGCCATCGGCGTGATCCTCGGTGTGTTCCTTGCACGAACGCACCAAAGGAGAACACCACCGATGGCCCTGGATCAGTCTGTCCTGTCCGAACTGCTCGATGCATTCCGAACGGGTGAAGGACTCGACCTCATCAGAGAAGCCGCCGCCCTGGTCTGCCAGGAGCTGATCGAGACCGAGCTGAGCGCCGAGATCGGGGCTGAACGCTATGAGCGGACCGAGCTACCGCAGCGACGAGCGCAACGGGCACCGGTCGCGGGTGCTGACGACCAAGGCCGGCGACGTGGAGCTGGCCATCCCCAAGCTCCGGAAGGGCAGCTTCTTCCCCTCCATCCTGGAGCCCCGCCGGCGGATCGATGAGGCCCTCTACGCCGTGGTCATGGAGGCCTACGTCCACGGGGTGTCCACCCGGGCCGTCGACGAGCTGGTCGAGGCCCTCGGGGTCGGCTGCAGGGATCTCCCGGTCCGAGGTGTCCCGGATCTGTGCTGGGCTGGACGAGATGGTCGAGAGCTTCCGGGAGCGCCGGCTGGACCACGTGGGCTTCCCCTACGTCTATCTGGACGCCACCTACCTGCACGTCCGAGAGCACCACCAGGTGACCTCCAAGGCGGTGGTCATCGCCACCGGGGTGGCCGGCCACGGGCACCGGGAGATCCTGGGCATCGACGTCGGCGACTCGGAGAACGAGGTCTTCTGGCGGGAGTTCCTGCGTAAGCTCCGGGCCCGGGGCCTCGACGGGTGTGCAAGCTCGTCATCTCCGACCAGCACGCCGGCTTGGTGGCCGGCCATCGAGCGGTGCTTCCAGGGGGCGGCCCACCAGCGCTGCCGGGTCCACTTCGCCCGGAACCTGATGGCCACATCCCCAAAGGGCCACCAGGAGATGGTGTCGGCGGCCTTCAAGACGGTCTTCGCCCAGGTGTCCGGCGATCGACATGCACGCCCAGTGGGACCAGGTGACGTCTCGACCTGGAGGGCCGGTTCGAGAAGGGCGCGGCCCTCATGGTCGCGGCCAAGGAGGAGGTCCTGGCCTTTAGCGCCTTCCCGAGCGAGCACTGGCGTCAGATCTGGTCGACCAATCCGCTCGAGCGGCTCAACAAGGAGATGAAGCGGAGGTGCCGGGTCGTCGGCATCTTCCCCAACGAGGCCTCGGTCATCCGACTCGGTGGAGCGGTCCTCCTCGACGTCCACGACGAGTGGGTGTCGGCCGAACGGAGGTACTTCTCAGAAGTCTCTATGGCCAAGCTCTACCGCGTCGTGGATAATGACGACGCGCCGTCAAAGAGCTCACGCCATCTGACTGATCGCCGCCGAGGATTGCAGGCTCAATCCCCACCACTGCGGACCCTGGGCCCCGCTGTTGGGGCTCCTGTGCGCCTGGATGCAGCCGTGGCAGGGTGCAACCCTGCTAGGCGTGCTCGTCCTTTCGGAAGCGGTGATGTGGCGCCGGCACG
Organism: uncultured Acidimicrobiaceae bacterium; assembly: GCA_963717885.1. Lineage (GTDB taxonomy): Bacteria > Actinomycetota > Acidimicrobiia > Acidimicrobiales > RAAP-2 > Bog-756. The sequence continues at coordinate 300,466 of CAVQXB010000002.1, forward strand.
ACATGGGCCACATTCCCCTGTTTGCGGCGACCGCGTCAGCCACCGCCGCGCCTCTCGTCTACTACTGGGCCCTGGGTCGTTTTGACCCCGCTTGGGCACTTGCGGGCCGACAGAATTCCGTGGGCGTCCCGGCTCTGGCCGTCGTTATGGCAGTCCTTCCCCTCGGCCTTCCTGCAATCTTGGCCTACCGCCTACCAGTCGTGACCTTCCAGGCAGTCGCCGTGAGGGCCTGGCCTGTTGTCGCTCTGGGCCTCTTCTGGGCCATCGCCTGGACACACATAGGGACGTATCCGCTCCATGCGCTCCAGGGCCTGAGCATTCCTTTCGCCTGCCTCGCCGTGATGGGCGTGAGCAGCATCAAACTCACCATGGCCCCAGCGTCGAAGGCCGCCCTAGGGAGTTTCCTCGTAATCCTCCTTCTGCTTCCGGCCGGTCTGCGAAATCTCAATGACGCTCGATCCATCGGTGCTTCCAGAAGCTACGGACAAGATCCATACTTCATCACTGTGGGAGAGCAACGTGCCTTGAACTATCTGAAGCATGACTCCCTCGCCGGTGCAGTACTGGCTCCGATTTACATCGGCCAGACGGTTCCTGGAGAGACCGGTCGCCAGACTTGGGTCGGCATATATTCCTGGACGCCCAACTACGCTCGGCGCGTCGTCCTCTCAGACGCACTTTTCTCCGGGAGACTGAGTCCCGCACAGGCTGTATCTGTCATCAAATCCAGCGGGGCGCGCTTCTTGCTGTCCGACTGCCGGGAGAATTTCGATCTTAACAAGTCAGTCCGCTTCCTCTTCGTCGGCACCAAGAGATTTGGCTGTTCAAGCGTGTACCGAGTCGCCTCAGGACAGTGACTGGATTTTGAGACTCCAACCCAGGTGTCACGAAATCAGGAAGGTCCATCTGATGTCCCTGATAAACCGACTCAACGTATTCGACTCCAACGGTGTCAGAGACCTCACTTCGGAATCAGAATTGGACGAAAAGGCGGGGCGCCGGAGTATTCAGGTCGGCAGTGTTGCGACGATCACTCGAATCCGCCCAAACGGGGTGGCTCTCAAAGTGACCTGGTCAGGAGGAGCGGGCCGAGCTACGGACAAGGGTTCTCCCCACTCGAACGCTCTGAGATCGATTGAGAAATACGCTCCGGCAGTGCCCTACTCGGTACTGATCTTCTCGAGCCTCTCCAGGCTGGCCGTCATGGACTCGAGCACCGAATTGGCCCCGTTGATCCACGCACCGCCATCACGTAGGAGGGATTTGCGGATCTCCTCCAAGGGGCCGTAGTCAAAGACCTCGGTGACGACGGTGGCGTCGTCACCGTCCGGAGTGAGGATGTAGCCCCAGCGGTAGCCAGCGGCAATGCCGACCTTGGCTGGATCATTACCTTCGGTCCGAGAAGGGTCTCCAGGAGCCGGTTCCCAAAAAATGCGTCGATCCGGCTCGAACTCCACCACATAGTTGAGCATGAGGTAGTCGTCTCCGAGCCGATGCATTCTCATGGTGAAGGTGTCCCCCACGGCGGAGATGGGTCGGTCGAGGACGGCTGCCTGGAGCATGTCGGATCCGTCGAAATCCTTGTGACGTTGAGGATTCGCCAGGATCTTGAAGATGATGGCCGCCGGTGCTTCGATTCTGCGTGACACTTCGACTGGCTTGCTTTCCTCTGCCATGGTCCGGTCTCTCTTTCTCTCTGCGCGTCATCTCTTCGTCTGCTCCACGGAGCCCATCTCAGCGGTTCCCTGTGGCGACCAGAACGTTGCGAGCACCGTGGCATAGGTGCTGGTCGGGGGCGGGGTGGGCTGGCGCGCTCAGAACGAGTCGGACGGGCTGCGATGGTGCCTGCCCCCGGCAGCGATGGCCCATCCGTCGCGCCGAAAGGGATTCGAGTGTCTGGCCACGCTGCTGTCGAAGCGTTCTGTCGGACGTTCTCTACGAGCTCGGGGAATTTGCTTGTCGACCGTCCGCATCCGCCATTGGCAGCGGAGTCGTGGTCAAACGGGTTGCCAAGATTCACGGTGACCCAGGCGGAGAGTGTTTGCCGCTCCCCCGGTTCAGCCGGGCCGAGCGGGAGGAGCATGCCGAGGTCCATTGGAGGGCCAGGCAGTGCCGTCCCTGGACGATTTGGCGGACCTTGTGCTGGTCCAGGATCTGCTTGTCGCCGAGGTCGAGCGAATGGCTCTGACGGCTCTCGAGGGCTAACGGGCTCGTGGGCTCGGCGTGTCGAGGCGCGGCCACCAGAACTGCCGAACCGATTTGCTCCTAGGTCGGCCATCACTACCTCCGGGCCGCATCAACCGGCACGTGAGGCGGCTCGCGTTGGTCTGCACAATTCTCTGGTTCTTCCTTCGGGTGCCAACTAGCGCACCCACGGCGATGTATCCGAAGAGCGAACAGCACCGCGGCGTCGAAGGAAGCGGGTATGAAGTCAGCCAGCCATCCGTTATTCGCGTCCACCATGATTCGGGCATCCGTCGGGTTCTTTGGGTTGTAACGCACGGGAACTCTCGAGCCGACTGGGTGGCCGGCGAGGTTCGTCGTTGGTAGCTCGACCCTGCATTTGCACGCCGGGATCACAACGTAGAGGTAGTCGAACACGCCGTCTTGTCCCTCATTGTCGTGGTAGCGAGAGACGACTCGTGGGTGGATCACCACTCCGGTTCGTGCGAACTCAGCGTTTTGGACTTGGTCCGAAACGAACGTGGCGATGCTCCATCCGACGAGGCCCAATAGCGCAACACAATAGAAGATCAAGGCCGGAAGTCCCAAGAACACTCGACCCAGTGCGCCCTTCACCGTCGTCAACCGGCCAGTTCGGGAGGATTCAATCCCTTCTACTGGGTCACCAATGTCTTCAGGACCCTCGATGAGGGGACTCGATGGGTGACCCTGCATGCCACTACCGGATGACGCCGCTGGGCTGAATGAGGGGTAGGTAGTGGCGGGACGGTGCGAATCCGGAGCCCGAGGGTCCGTACTCTGAGCAATGGGGTGTGGCGGGATCCAAGGCTGTGGGGCCGCCACCCAATTGGTCGTGGTCCGCAGGACTTCCATGAACTCGTCGACATCGCGTCGGTGATCACCCCTCCACCTACCGCGAAAATGAGCATTGCGGATGAGCGCCATCGGCGACTGTCCGAGATCGACCGCTTTCGCGATCCTCTCTAGGACTTCGTCGACCTCATGTCGGTCATAGCCCCGCAGCGCTACTCGAAATTCGACGGTGCGAATCCGGGCGCTGTCCACAGGGTGACTTTAGATTGCAGCTCTGAAGAATCCGGGGCAAGCGGTCTCCGACCTCCGGTGGGCACCTCGATCAGGCTGCCCCACTCGTGCCTGATCGGGACCGGGGGCAGATGCTGCCGGTGATTCGTTGCGTGCAGAGGCCGCACACGCCTGAGGTCGCCCGTCGGCCACCCCCTGGCTGGAGTGGCCGGCCGGAGTATCGAGGGGCCGAACCTCAGGTGGGTCGGGTCGTGGTCATGCGTTCCACTGCAGGGCCGGAACGGCAGTTCCGAATGGGGAGAAGGTGACGGTCTTAGGCGTGGTGCCGGCAGGCAGCACGAAGAAGAGCAACATTCGTAGCTGCCCGCCTACGGGCAACGTTGTCGGCTGTCCCAGTTGTGGTGTGTTGTTGGCTGCTGTCGGCTGGGAGGCGATCACCGGCGCATGGGACTGACCGGCGGAGTCGATCAGGGCAACCTGGGAGATCGGTACCGATTGGAAAGTGCCGGGCCCTAGGTTGTTCACCACAAGGCCGAGATCCCACGAGCCGGGTGGCCCGGCGAGGATCGCCCCGTTGTGCTGGGCCTTGGTGGGCGATCCAGTCACCTGTTCACCGGATGGTCCGGTGGCCGTCTGGGCCGTCCCCGGGCCGACGGTACCGGGAAGGGTCGTGGTCGGCGCGCGGTGGTCGTCGTGGGTACCCCCGGGGAACTCACCGTGGTGTGGGTAGCCGAGGTGGTGCCACCCGACGAACAGGCGGCGGCTGCGAGCGCCAGCAGGCCTACCGCGCACACACATGTGAGACGTCGAATCACTGGGGCTTCCTGTCTGTCGACCGTCCCGGCCACCTGATCGCAGTCCGCCGCGCGTCGCAGAGGCCGGGATGCGTGGTCCGGGTGGATGATGGTGGTGCAGCATAGTGGTATCGCTGGGCTGAGCTTGGGCTGTCGCGAGACGTGGCGACTCGGTGCGGGTCCGCCCTTCCTCCCTCGTTGGGCACCGGATTCCCCGGGGATCGGGAGGTGTCCGGCAACGGCGGAGGTCACCAAGGCCCAGAGCCCTGGGCGGAACCCGTGAGTTGTTCCGGGGAGTGACCTTCGGGGTACCGGCGAGACCGCAGAGCGTGGCAATCTCAGCGGGAGGATGCTGCCGAGGGTGGGCGATCCATCACGTTGCGAGGGGAACAGATGGTGGTTCGGCACAGGGATTCGGCCTTGGTCGGCCCCGGCGTCGGTGGCTCCGCTCGCGTGACCTCGGTGATGCTTGACACCGATCGGTTGGACTCTTACTGTGACGCCACCATCAGTTGACGATCCTCTTGGGGGGAACCACATGCGCAAGAAGAGCACTACCCGATTCATCGCTGCGGCCGTGCTGGCCGGATCGGCTGGCGCCGCCATCGTGGCCCCGGCCGCAATGGCCGGAGCGGGGGCGCCGAAGCCACCGGTGCGGGTGACCTGCACCGGTATCTTCGGCAACAGCGACGTCGTCGCCGGCGGGGGGGCGCAGCTGCTCTCCGGTTGCGCGGGGTCCGGTCCGTTGGCGGCCAAGGCCAAGGTGACACCGTTCGGAGTCGAGGTGTCTTCCGGCGGCGTGATTCCGACCTCGGCGACCATTACCTGGACCAACAAGGACAACACGACGATCGCGCTGAGCAACCTCGGCACGGTTACCGATACCTGCGGCACCTACCTGGGATTGACGCCGACCGAGGAGGAGCAGGTGACGTCCACTGTCACGGGGGGCACCGCCAAGCTCACCGTGGGGGATTCGAATGTCGGCACCGCGTGCGTCTACATCGTGGGCACCACGGTCCTCATCGTCGGTGGCACTTCGACGCTGTAGGCGGCATTACCGCTGAGCGCTTCCACGCTCAGCCGAGTTCACCGAAACGGTCCCCGGGCGATCCGGGGGCCGTTTCGCGTTCTGGGGGAATGCCCCGATCACCCGAGGTCCTGCTCCGAACTGCACCTGTCGCCTCGACACGAGCGACGAGGATGCCGCAGGAACTCGGTCGCACCGGCTTGTGGCACCCCTGCGGACGCCCCGTACCGAGCGGGCGTACACTTGAACTTGGCCGGTCCGTGGACCACGGGGACGGTGGCATGGGGTGGGACGGCGCCAAGCGGAAGGAGACATGATGCCTGAGGTGATGCAGTACCCGAGGGGTGGGGTGTTCGACTCGCCCGAGGAGGAGAGGACCTACCGGAAGCAGCGGCTGGCCGCCGGCTTCCGGCTGTTCTCCAAGTTCGGCTTCGACGAGGGGGTGGCCGGCCACATCACCGCCCGCGACCCCGAGCGGCTCGACCACTTCTGGGTCAACCCGTTCGCCATGCACTTCGGGCAGATCCGGGTCTCCGACCTCATCCTGGTCAACCACCAGGGCGAGGTGGTCGAGGGGGACAAGCCGGTCAACACCGCCGCCTTCGCCATCCACTCCCAGATCCACGCGGCCCGGCCCGACGTGGTGGCCGCCGCCCACTCCCACTCGATCTACGGCAAGTCGTGGTCGGCGCTCGGGCAAGCTCGCTCGATCCGATCACCCAGGACGTCTGCGCCTTCTACGAGGACCACGCGGTGTTCGACGACTACACCGGCGTGGTGCTCGACCTCGAGGAGGGCAAGCGGATCGCCCACGCCCTGGCCGACAACAAGGCGGCCATCCTCCGCAACCACGGCCTGCTGACCGTGGGCCACTCGGTCGACGAGGCGGTGTGGTGGTTCATCACCATGGAGCGGTCGTGCCAGGCCCAGCTGCTGGCCTCCTCGGCCGGCACGCCGGTGCTGATCGACCCGGAGATGGCCCGGATCACCGCCGGCCAGGTGGGCTCCCACCTGGCCGGGTGGTTCAGCTTCCAGCCGCTGTTCGACCGCATCGTCCGGGAGCAGCCCGACCTGCTCGACTGAACGGCGGGCGGATCCAGCCGGACGCGAACAGCCCCGGCGAATGCCGGGGCTGTTTCGCTTGCACGGATCGACCGGGTCAGATGGTGACCGGTCCGACGCTGCGCTCGTAGACGCTTCCGTCACTGGTGTTCCAGTAGCAGATGCTGCCGCTACCACCTGCAGCGACCTTGCCAATCCACTGAACGTGATGGTCTGCTGGCCTGAGGCGGCGAGGTTGAGGAAGGGTCCGCAGCTGAGTCCCGTGGTCGAAGCGACGGAGTAGCTGCACGTGGTGCTCTTCCCACCCGACCAGTAGATGGCCCGCTGCCGGGTCCGTCCTCAGGCCGGACGTGGAGGACGCTCGGGGGTGATGATCACCACCGGGATGGTGCGCGAGGTGTGCCGCTGGTAGACGTCGTACCGGCCGTTCACCCCGGGGTGGAAGAGGCGGGACATCCCCCGGTTGGTCCGGTTGACCAGGGGCCAGAGCTGGGCCCGCTCCTCGGGTTCGGCCACCCGGGCCGATGGCCTTCATCACCTGTGCGGCCCACCCGGACGGTCACCCGGGGGTCGGCCTGCAGGTTGAGGAGCCACGCCGGCGGCCGGTCGCTCCCCCCGTTGGAGGCCACCACGATGAGGTCGCCCCGGTCGCGGCAGTAGGTCAGCCCGTTGGTCCGGGCCAGGCCCGACTTGCGCCCGGTGGTGGTGAGCAGCAGGGCGGGCACCCGGTTGCTGTGCTTGCCGACCCGACCGTCGGACTGCTCGTAGATGTACTTGTGGAACCGGAGGTACGGGTCCACGAAGCGGGTGGTGAAGATGCCGTCCACCATGACCGCTCCTCGCCGACCCTCAGCGCCGGGCGTCGAAGGTGGGATCAGGGTGCGGGCCGCCCGGGCCTCGTCCACCCGGCGCACCGGGGTGCCGTGGGGGAAGCTCGGCCATGGTCCCCTCGGGCTCGGTGGCGGCCTCGTCGGCGATGCGCTCGAGCGACTCGGCCAGTGCCTCGAGGGTCTGGGGGCTCTCGGTCTCGGTGGGCTCGATCATCAGGGCCTCGTCCACGATCAGGGGGAAGTAGACCGTCGGCGCGTGGAAGCCCTCCTCCAGCAGCCGCTTGGCCACGTCGAGGGCCCGGACCCCGTGGGCCTGCTTGATGCTCCGCACCGACAGCACCACCTCGTGCATGCAGGGACGGTCGAAGGGGACGTCGTAGGTGCCGGTCAGGCGCTGGCGGATCCAGTTGGCGTTGAGGACGGCGATCTCGGCGATGCGGCGCAGCCCGTCGCCCCCGTTGGCCAGGATGTAGGCGAGGGCCCGGGCCAGCACCAGGGCGTTGCCGTGCCAGGTGTGCATCCGGCCGATGGACTGCTCCGGCGTGCGCCCAGCCGAAGACCGGCGTCTGGTCGTCCGAGGCCACCCGCACGGCCCGCGGCCCGGGCAGGAAGGGGACCAGGCGCTCGGACACCGCCACCGGCCCGGCCCCCGGCCCTCCCCCGCCGTGGGGGGTGGCGAAGGTCTTGTGCAGGTTCATGTGCACGATGTCGAAGCCCATGTCGCCGGGGCGGACCACGCCCAGGATGGCGTTGAGGTTGGCCCCGTCGTAGTAGAGCAGCCCGCCCACCTCGTGGACGGCGGCGGCGATGGCGGCGATGTCCTCCTCGAACAGGCCCAGGGTGTTGGGGTTGGTCAGCATGATGCCGGCCACGTCCTCGTCGAGCACGGTGGCCAGGGCGGCCATGTCCACGCAGCCCCGCTCGTCGCTCGGGACGGTGACCACCTCGTAGCCGCCCAGGGTCACCGAGGCCGGGTTGGTGCCGTGGGCCGAGTCGGGATGATGACCTTGTCGCGGGTCGACCCCTGGGCCTCGTGCCAGGCCCGCATGAGCAGCAGCCCGGTCAGCTCGCCGGCGGCGCCGGCCGCCGGCTGCAGGGTGGCGGCGGCCATGCCGGTGATCTCGCAGAGGGCCTCCTCCAGCTCGACCAGCAGGGCCAGCCAGCCCTGGGTCAGCGAGGCCGGGGCGGCGGGGTGGACGCCGGCCAGGCCGGGCAGCCCGGCCACCGTGTCGCAGACCTTGGGGTTGTACTTCATGGTGCACGAGCCGAGCGGGATAGGCCCCGAGGTCGACCGAGAACTGGCGGTGGGACAGCCGGGTGAAGTGGGCCACCAGGTCGCGCTCGGAGACCTCGGCCAGCGCCACCGGCTCGCTCCGGCGGTGGGCCTCGGGGACCAGCTCCTCGACGGGCACCTCGGGGACGCCGGTGGTCCGGAACGACCACCCGCTCCGGCCCGGGTGGGAGAGCTCGAACAGGGTGGGCTCGGCGTCCCGGCCCGAGGAGGGGGGCGCTGGTGGCCTTGCCGCCCGGCGCCCCGGCAGGCGTGCCGTCGGCGGTCGTCGGCCATCACGCCACCGCCTTGGCCAGGGCGGTCACGTAGGCGTCGATCTCGTCCCGGGTCCGCCGCTCGGTGACCGACGACCAGCAGCCCGTTCTCGGCGTCCGTCGAAGGCTCGTCGCCGAGCGGGATGCCGGCCAGGAAGCCGGCGTCGGCCATCCGCTCGACCACCACGGCGGCCGGCACCGGGAGCCGCACGGCGAACTCCCGGAGCACCGGGGCGCCGGCGAAGGCGTCCACCCCGTCGAGGGCCAGCAGCGGCGCGGCGGGGGTAGCGGGTGGCCTGGGCACAGCGGCGGGCCAGCTCGACCAGGCCCGAGGTGCCCAGCCACCCGAGCTGGATGGCCGCGGTCACCGCCATCAGGGTCTGGTTGGTGCACACGTTGGAGGTGGCCTTCTCCCGGCGGATGTCCTGCTCCCGGGCCCGGAGGGTGGTCACGTAGGCCGTCCGGCCCTCGACGTCGACGGTCTCCCCCACCAGCCGGCCGGGCAGCCGGCGCACGTGGGCCTCGGCGCAGGCGAACAGCCCGAGGTAGGGGCCGCCGAAGCCGAGGGTGGTCCCGAACACCTGGCCCTCCCCCACCACCACGTCGGCCCCCCACTCGCCCGCCGACCTGAGCAGGCCGGCGGCCACCGGGTCGGCCCCGACCACCAGCAGGGCCCCGGTCCGGTCGCACAGGGCCCGGGCCCCGGCCAGGTCCTCGATGCAGCCGAGGTAGTTGGGGTAGCCGACCACCACCACGCCGGGCGGCTCGTCGCCGGCGTCGTCGTCGGGCCAGGCCGTGACGCCCGTCGACCAGGGGGACGGTCCGGATCCGGTGGCCGGTGCCCCGGGCCGCCGGTGGCCAGCATCTGGCGCCAGTGGGGATGGATGCCGGCCGAGACCCAGACCGTCTGCCGGCCCGAGGCGGCCACCCCCAGGTTGACCGCCTCGACCGCGGCGCTCCCCCCGTCGTAGAGGGAGGCGTTGGCCACCGGCAGCCCGGCCAGCCGGGCCACCATGGTCTGGTACTCGAAGACGGCCTGCAGGACGCCCTGGGCCACCTCGGGCTGGTAGGGCGTGTAGGAGGTGACGAACTCCGAGCGGCCGGCCAGGGCCCGGGTCACCGACGGGATCTCGTGGTCGTAGGCGCCGCCCCCGGCGAAGCAGACCAGGCGGTCGGACCGGGCCCGGTTCCGGTCGGCGAAGCCCTCCATGTGGGCGAGGACGTCGGGCTCCCCGACCCCGTCGGCCAGCTCGAGGCCCCGCTGCAGCCGGAGGGCCTCGGGCACCACGGCGAACAGCTCGTCGACCGTGGACAGGCCGAGGAAGGCCAGCATGCTCGCCACCTCGTCATCGGTGTGCGGGATGTAGGTGCCCATCGGGCTGCTCCTCGGACGGTCGGTGCCCTCGTGTCTAGTGGACGGGACGGCGCCGGGGCCCAATGCCAGGCCGGGACGCCGGTCATCGGGCGATGGCCCACTGGCCGGCCCGGACGAACGGCGTCGTCGACCACCTGGCCGGCCAGGACCCGGCCCCGCTGCTCGATGTCCAGCGCCAGTGCCGTGGCGGCCGCGCCTCGGCGCGGCGTCCACGAAGGCCAGGGCGATCCCGTGCTCCAGCATGGGCGAGAAGTTCCCGCTGGTCACCGTGCCCACCGGCCGCCCGTCGTCGACCACCGTACCGCCCTCGCGGGGCGGCTGGCGGCCCTCGGTGGCCAGACCCGACCAGGCGACGGCGACCCCGTCCGGCCGCTCGGCCACCAGGGCGTCCCGGCCCCGGAAGTGCTCCTTGTCCCACCCGACCACCCAGCCCAGCCCGGCCTGCAGCGGGGTGATGCCCGGTCCGAGCTCGTGGCCGTGGAGGGGAAGGCCGGCCTCGAGGCGGAGCGTGTCGCGGGCCCCCAGCCCGGCCGGCTGGACGCCGGTGGCCGAGCAGCGCCGTCCACAGGGCGTCGGCGGCGTCGGCCGGCACGGCCACTCGACCCCGTCCTCGCCGGTGTAGCCGGTGCCGGCGGCCACGCAGGGCACGCCCTCCCAGACGAAGGGGGCCACCCCGAACCGGGGCACGGCGGCGGCCTCGGGGGCCACGCGGCCAGCCGGGTCCGGGCGTGCGGGCCCTGCACGGCGATGATGGCACCGGGTGGCGGTGGTGTCGTCGCCCCCGATGGCGCCTGCACCACCCGGTCGGTGTTGGAGGCGTTGGGCATGACGTCGAAGACGTCCTCGGACAGCCACCAGACGATGATGTCGTCGACCACCGAGCCGTCGGCTCGTCGAGCAGGTGGGTGTACTGGGCCCGGCCCGGGGCCACCCGGCGGAGGTCGTTGGTGAGGGCGGCCTGCAGGCGGTCGAAGGCGTCCGGCGCCCTCGACCCGGACGGTGCCGAGGTGGCTCACGTCGAAGACGACCGCGTCCTGGCGACAGGCCCGGTGCTCGGCGATGGTGCCGTCGGGGTAGGCCAGCGGCATCTCCCACCCGCCGAACTCGACCAGCTTGGCCCCCAGCTGCCGGTGGGCGTCGATCAGGGCGGTGTGCCGGAGGCCCGCCTCGGCCCCCGCCGTCGGTGTGGCCCACGGGAGCCGTCGAGGTGTCGCCCACGTCGAAAGGATACCGGCGCGGCGGATCAGGCGATGCGGGCGACGACCGACGGGACCAGGCCGTCCCCGGCCAGGCCGTACTTGGCCAGCAGGGCCAGGGTGTCCCGCTGGTAGAGCACGGTGACCCGCACGTCGGGGTAGAGCAGTCCGATGCGGCGGACCTTGCCGTTCTTCTTGGTGACCAGCCGCTGGTTGAGCGTGGTCAGCTCGACGAAGAGGCCGGGCTCGGGCAGCCAGAAGTCGGGTCGGAACCCGGCGGTCGGCCGCCGCTCGTCGTCCCAGTCGAGGGCGAACTCCACCGGCTCGTACTCCCAGAGCGACCCCGTAGAAGTCGAGGATGCGGGCGAACCGCTGCTCGGACTCGTGGGCGAACCGCTTCACCGGGGCGAACGGGTTGGCGTCGGTGCCGAGGCCGTCCTCGGCTCAACGCTCGGCCGCCTCGGCCGCCGCCAGGTACGTCGGCCGCCGGATGACCGGCGGGCCGGGGTTCGGCCGGACGTCGGCTCGCCGTCGGATCTCGACGATGGCCGCCTCGAGCTCGGAGACCACGCCCGAGAGCGGCAGGATGTTGAACACGCCCTGGCCCCCGGCCAGGAGGTCGACGACCTCGCCGTCGGAGTGGGCCAGCACCGACCGGCTCCCGGCCAGGACCAGCTGGGCCGAGGCCAGGTCGGCGCCGAGGTCGCCGCGGAGGCACTCGACGGCCTGGCGGGCCTGCTGCAGTTTGAGGCCGGCGTCGAGCAGCCGCTTGATCACCTTGAGCTCGAGCACGTCGCCGTAGGAGTAGCGCCGCTGGCTGCCGCTGCCGGTGGCGTCGGTGATCGACGGACGGAGCAGGCCGGTGCGGGCCCAGTAGTCGAGCTGCCGGTAGGTGATGCCCACCAGCGCGCAGACCTGGGCTCCCCGGAAGCCGTCGTCGGCCGGGGAGCCACGGGACCCGGTCCGCTGCGACCGGCGCCCCTCCGTCGACGCGCTCGGCGGTTGTGTTCTCGGTCACTCCCACTCCTCCACCTCGATCAGAGGTTGACCGTAACCCAAACCTCACGGTCAACCTGCGCGTTCTACGGTATCACACCACCGTAATTACGTGCGTGTGACCTGGACCAGGCCGATCGCGGCCCGGCGCCTGATTTGGACCGGCGGGCCGCGCGGGCAATGATCGGGCCATGACCGTGATCAAGATCAACGCCATCACCGTCCGGGAGGGCTCCGGCGACGAACTGGCCCGCCGGTTCGCCAAGCGGTCCGGGGCCGTGGACGGGGCCGAGGGCTTCGAGGGCTTCGAGCTGCTCCGACCCGACCGACGACCGGGACGTCTGGCTGGTGGTCACCCGTTGGCGCGACGAGGCGTCCTTCAACGCCTGGGTGGCCTCGCCCGCCTTCGCCCACGGCCACCGCGTCCGAGGCCGAGCGGACCGCACGCCGGGAGGGGTCGGGTCAGCCCGAGCCCCGACCGGTCGGGTGCCCACAGCGAGCTCTGGTCGTACGACATCGTGGACCTCCCCCCGCCGGCATGACCGCCGACCGCGGAGCCGACCCCTGACCCGGTGCCGCTCCACCGGCGGTCGATCGAGTACGAGGCCTTCGACGGCGGCGACGACCCTGCTGGTGGTCGGGACGCTGCGCGACACCCGGCCGTGGGCCGAGGACGGTCGGTCCATCCTGACCGTGCACGACATGGAGCTCCGGGTGACGGTGCGGATCGCCGACCTGACCATCACCGAGGCCTCGCGCCGAGATGCACACCTTCCCCCACACCGAGTGCCCGGGGATCGTCGCGGCCTTCGCCGGCCTGGTCGGGCTGTCGGTGACCCGGGGCTACACCCGCGAGGTCCAGAGCCGGTTCGGCGGGCCGAGGGGCTGCACCCACCTCGAGCAGCTGGCCCGCTCGCTCGGGCCGGTGGTGGTCCAGGCGGTGACCTCGCGTCGGGCTCGGGCGGTGAGCCGGGGCGAGGCTGCCGACCTGCTCACCGGCGCCGGGAGTCCCTGGGCCCGCGACTCGTGCCACATCTGGGCCGAGGGAGGCGTCGCCGACCAGAAGCTGGCCGCCGGCTGGCGACCGGGCGTCGGGCCGTATCCGGCGCCGGCCGTGGTGACGTTCCGAGCAGCCGGGCGCCGCCCGGTGAGACCGCGGCCGGCCGGGCCCGGCCCGCTCGGGCACCCCGTCCGGTGGTCGTCGGCCGTCGTGGTGGCCGTCCTCGCCGCTCGGCGGGTGCACCAGCTCGGGGACGGCGGTGTCCTCGCCGTTCGCCACCGCCCGGCCGGCGCTCGAGCGGGGCCCGACCTACGAGGTGAAGGTCCAGGACATCAGCGGCCTGGGCCCGGTGCTGGTGGACGGCCAGGGCATCACCCTCTACCTGTTCGACGACCGACCAGCGGGGTCAGCCGTCCCGCTGCTACGACATCTGCGCCGTGCAGTGGCCCCCGGCCCTCCTGCCCCCCGGGGTGTCGCGACCGGTGGCCGGCCCCGGCGTCGAGGCCCGAGCTGCTCGGCACCGCGCCCCGCACCGACGGCACCACCCAGATCACCTACAACGGGTGGCCGCTGTACCTGTGGCCGCCGGACCACACCCCGGGCACGGCCACCGGCCAGGCGCTGACCAACGCCGGGGGCCGTGGTACGTGGTCGACCCGTCCGGCAACGCCGTCGTCACCAAGTGAGGAGCACGCCCGGGCGGATCGCGGCAGACTGGGGTCATGGCACCGGCCGGACCGGACTTCCCGGTGGTCGATCAACTCGACCGACTCGCTCCTGTCCATCAACTCGAAGGGTTCGATCCTGTCCATCGGCTCGGTCGGCTCGTTCGCCTCGGTGGGATCGATCGGCTCGGCCCTGTCGTTGGCCTCGGTGGGCAGCTTCCTCGAGCGTGGCATCGATCCTCTCGGCGCCTCGTTGGTCTCGATGATGTCCTACCGGTCGGCGGCATCCGCCTCGCCGATGGCAGGAGCCGGGGAGGCACCGACGGCCGAGGGCCAGGCCGAGGCCGTGCTCAGTTGGTGGGCCCTCCGAGCCAGCCCCGCTTCCGGAACAGGTAGAGCAGGCCGACGGCCGAGACGCACCTCGAGGCCGAGGCCGAAGATGACGAACGCCCAGCCGCCTTCGATTGGCGGACCAGCCAGGAGAAGTTCTGACCGAAGAAGCCGGTGAGGAAGCTCAGGGGCAGGAACACCGTGGCGATGATGGTGAGCTGCTTCATCACCACGTTGAGCCGGTTGGAGACCGTGGAGAGGTGGGTGTCCATGACCCCGCTCAACAGGTCGCGGTAGCCGTCGACCAGATCGCTGATCCGGATCAGGTGGTCGTAGATGTCCCGCATGTACCGCTGGCCGTCGTCGGACACCCCGGGCAGCTCGACCACTCCGGAGGAGATGCTGGCGAACATGTCGCGCTGGGGGGTGACCACCTTGCGGATGGTGATGAGGGAGCGCTTCATGGTGAACAGGGTGCCCAGCTGGGCGTCGGTGGGCCTGACCAGGATGGCGTCCTCGAGTTCGTCGATCTGGTTGTCGAACTCGTCGAGCATCGGGAAGAAGCTGTCGACCAGCTGGTCGATGACCAGGTAGATCAGGGCGATCTGGGGCGACTCGAGATCGGAGGGCCGGCGATGGGCGATCCGCTGGTCCACGTTGGCCAAGGCGTGGCACGGGCCCCGGTGGACGGTGACCAGGAAGTGGTCGGCGAAGATGAAGTGGACCTCGTCGGTCGAGGCACCGTCGGCCGAGGCGCCGTGCACCACCATGTAGATGAAGCCGTCGTAGTCCTCGAGCTTCGGGCGCTGCCCGAAGTTCTGGGCGTCGTCCACGGCCAGATGGTGGATCCTGGAACACCGACAGAAGACGTCGTGGGCCTCGTCGTCGACGCCGTCGAGATCCAGCCAGAAGAAGATGCGGGCGGCCAGATGCTGTTCGATGGCCTGCCGGGTGGCCGGCGCCGTCGTGCCCTCGACCGTGAGCGTTCCTTCCATGCCCAGATTCTGGCGCCGGCCACCGGCACCGGCAGGGATGGGTGGCCGGTGCCTGGCGCAGCGGCCTGCACAAGAACCGCTTCCCGTCTCGTCCGCTCAGTCGATCCGGGTCAGCTGCACGCGGTAGCGGTGGCCATTGGCCACGTACTCGGCGGCCGAGATCTGGATCAGGACCAGGTTGGACCGGTCGGGCCGGATGACGGCCGGAACGCCCAGGGCCAATGCCCCGGGCGGCACCTCCATGTTGTTGGGCACCACGGCGTTGGCCCCCACGGTGGCGCCGGTGCCGACCACGGCGTGGTGGAGCACCACCGAGCCCGAGCCGACCAGGCAGTCGTCCTCCAGCGATGCACCCCTCGAGATGGGCCAGGTGCCCGATCGACGCACCCGTTGCCGACCACGGTCGGGAAGCCAGGGCCGGCGTGGACGACCGTGCCGTCCTGGATCGAGCGTGCGGGCCCCGACGGTGATGGTCCCGTAGTCGCCCCGCAGCACGGCCTGGGGCCAGACCGACGACTCCGGTCCGATGGTCACATCGCCGATGACCACGGCGTCAGGGTGGACGTAGGCCTCGGGGTCGATGGCGGGGACGAGATCTGCCCGAGCTGGTAGATGGCCATCGACGCGACCCTATGGCACACCTCTGGCCAGGAGCCAAGGTGCCCGGCCCGGCCAGGGCCCAACGTGACAGTTCGATGACGAAAGCGCAGGCTAACGTCTGCCCGAGATCGTTCGCCGGTGGCCTGGGTCAGGAGGCTTGACGGGGAGGAGACACGTGGGAGCGCCCACCGCCGTGCACGAAGCCCAGAGGAGTCGGTGCAGTGGAACCGGTGGCGGCCCGCTCGCCGGCTCCCTGGGTGGCCCTCGGTGGGCTCGGGGCCGTCGGTATGGTGCTCGGCGGGAGCCGGATCGGGGCGGTGCCCGACCCCCACTTGGCGCTCTGGTGGTTCTCCCTCCCGAGCGGCGCGGCGCCCCTCACCTCGATCGTCTTCTACGTGTCCCTGGTCGTGCTGACTGCCGCGTGGTTCGGACTCGGACGGCTGGCCCTGGCCGGTCAGCTGACGGTGCGTTGGTCCTGGGTGGTACTGGCTGTGTGGGGTCTCCCCTTCCTTGTCGGTCCTCCTCTGTTCAGTCGGGACCTGTTCAGCTACGTGGGTCAGGGGCTGGTGGCCCACCACGGCCTCAACCCCTATGCCGTGGCGCCTTCCACCCTTGGACCGGGACCGCTGTTGTCAGGTATCGCCAGCGTATGGCGGGACACGACGTCGCCGTACGGCCCGCTCTTCGTGGGATCGAGCAAGGTCGTCGCAGCTCGGTGGCCGGCGGATCCCTCGACGTCCAGCTGATCGCCTACCGGGTCCTCGAGTTGATCGGCGTGGTGCTGGTGATGGCTTCACTCCCCCGGCTGGCCCGACACCTGGGCACCGACCCGGGGGTCGGCACTGTGGCTCGGGGCGCGCTCAGCCCTCTGGCCCTGTTCAGCTTCGTGGCCTCGGGCCACAACGACGCGCTGATGGTCGGGTCTCCTGGTGGCCGGGGTGACGCTCGGGGTGACCGGGCGGCTCCTGCCGGGCCTGGTCCTCTGCGCCCTGGCCGCCACGGTCAAGCTGCCCGCCGCCGCAGCCGTGGTCTTCCTGGCCGTCGACGCCATGGGGTCGGTGACCGGGCCCCGTCGTTGGCGGGTGGCGGCCGAGGCCGTCGGCGGTACTGGCTGGAGCGTTCGTGGGGGTGACCCTGCTGGCCGGCTACGGCTGGACCTGGCTCGGGCCCGACCGCCCTCCGCATACCCACGGAACTGCGGGTGCTCTCCACCCCGTCGGTGTCCCTGGGTGTGCTGGTCTTCTCGGTGCTCCATCCCCTGGGCCTTCCGGTGACCCGCTCGGCGGTGGTGACCGTCACCCAGGACCTGGTGGCCGCCTTGGCGGTGGTCGCCGTGGTATGGCTGCTGGCGACGGTGCGCCGGCACGAGGTGGTGCGCTCCCTCGGTCTGGCCCTCCTCCTCATC
The DNA here is from genome assembly GCA_963717885.1 of uncultured Acidimicrobiaceae bacterium. Lineage (GTDB taxonomy): Bacteria > Actinomycetota > Acidimicrobiia > Acidimicrobiales > RAAP-2 > Bog-756. The sequence goes on from CAVQXB010000002.1 coordinate 317,517, forward strand.
GTGGTCGGCAGCCCCACGGTGTGGCCCTGGTACCTGATGTGGGGGCGTGGTGCTGCTGGCGGCCACCACCGCCCAGCGATCCAAGGTGCTGGCCGCGGTGGCGGCACTGGCCATGCTGGTGGTGGGCCCGAGCGGCCATCCGCTGCTGCTGGGCCACTGGTACCTGGTGGTCTCGCTGGCCACCCTGGCGCGGGGTGGCGTGGCTGGTCCGGGGCGGGCGCTGGCGAGCGGTGGTGGACGGTCATGCCGCCTGACCCGAGCACCGACACCGAGGTGTCTCGGCCGTGGTCCTCCCGTCGCGCGACACCTCGCCGTCCCGACAGTCGGGACCGAGCCCCCCGCCGGGCACCGGAGCCCGGCCCCTGCCGTCGGCGAGGGGATGGACGTCGTCACCGAGCCGCCAGGAGACCACCGAGCCGGCCGGCGAGACCGGTCCCGACCCCGGCGTCGACGGCATTGGCCCCGGTGGATCCTCCGCCCGGCCCTCATCTACCTGGTCTCCCGGGCCCTCACGTGGGCCACCCTGGCCGTGACCACCCTGTTCACCCACCAGGAGCATCCTCCAGGAGGTCGACCGGTGGGACAGCCGCTGGTTCCTCCGGGCCGCGGCCCTCGGGTGGCCCCGGCACCTCCCCTTCCACGACGGGCCACGTGGCCGGAAGCACCATCGCCTTCTTCCCGCTCTTCCCCCTGAGCATCCGTTGGCTCTCCCAGGTGACCGGGCTGCCCCTGCTGGCCGCGGGCATCACCATCACCACGGTGACCGGTCTCACCGCCATGATCGGGGTGTGGGCTCTGGTCCGGCACTACGCCGACCAGTCGTCGGCCGATCGGGCCACCCTCCTGGTGGCGCTCTTTCCCGGTTCGTTCGTCCTCTCCATGGTGTACTCGGAGGGGCTCGCCCTGACCTTCCTGGCCTTCGGGCTGTTGGCCTTGCTCCAACGCCGCTGGCTGCTGGCCGGGGTGCTCGGGCTACTGGCCAGCGCCACCACGCCGGTGGCCCTGGCCTTCGAGGTCAGCTGCCTGTGGTGCGCCTACCGCGAGCTGCCACCGGACCGGAACTGGCGGGTGCTGGCGGCGCCCGATCCTGGCCCCCCTGGGATTCGTCCTCTACCAGGTGTGGATCTGGCAGCACACCGGGAACCTCAACGCCGTGGCGACTGACCGAGCGGGGCGGGATGGAACAGCTATCCGTCGGTGGTCTACGCCTTCCACACGGTGTGGAGTGTTCATCAAGGACCCGATCGCCACCAACAAGACCGACGACCTCCTCTTCGTCTGCACCATCCTGGTCGTGGTGGCCGCAGTGGTGGCCGTGCGGTCCTCCATGCCGACCCCGATGGTCCTCTACGGACTGTCGGCGGCCGCCCTCGGGCATGATCTCGGCCCCCATCGGGCTGCGTCCCCGCTTCATCTTCCTGGCCTTCCCGCTGATCATCGCCGTGGGAACCCGGCTTCGCGGCCGGGCCTACGTCGCCCTGTTGTCGGTGTCAGCGGCGCTCCTGATCGGCTTCACCGTCTTCGAAGTGGCCTCGTGGCGGATCTTCCCGTAGGCGCAGGCCGAGAGGTCCCGTCGGGCCCATCGGCCCCAGCCGTTCGGCACCACCTACCATCGACGACCCGGCCGGCAGGGCACGACGAGCGGTTCCGTGGCGGGGCCCCATCGGTGACGAGGGCGTGGCTCCTCCGGCCACCGCCCCGGGGGGGATGAGCATCGCACCGCCGCGGGACACCGAGCGGACCGAGGCGTCGGAAGGGCATTCGGAAGCGGATGCTCCGGTGGGCGTCGCCGACCCGGAGCTCGGCCCGGCTCCGGAAGACAGCCCCACCGACACCACCGTCCTCCTGGAGCGGTGTGCCTGGAGCCTGGTGTGGCTCGGGGCCGTCGTGGCCGGGCTCGACTTCTGGGGCCGTGGTCGGCGTGGCCGCCGGCGGCTATCTCGCCCCCCTGCTGGTGCTGGTCGCCATCGTCGGCCTGGCCGCCACCTGGTGGTCAGGAGTCCCCGGTCCCCGCTCCTCCAGCTGACGGCCCTGGCCACCTCCCTGGCCGCCACCCTGGGCCACGAGGGGATCGGGATCCACGTCCGCCAGTACTACACCACCGACTCGGGGGCCTTCAACCAGGTGGCGGCCCACCTGGCGCTGCACGGATCGGACCCGTACACCAGCACCATGGCGGCGGCGTCGTCGCTCTTGCAGACGCCTTCGGCATTACTGGACCTACACGGTGACCGGCGGGCACGTCACGGCAGTGTCCTACCCCGCCGGCTCGTTCCTGATGGAGGTGCCGGCCCTGTGGCTCGGCTTCCAGCACCAGGTCGTGGACTGGACGGACCTCGTGGCCTGGCTGGTCACCGGCGTGCTCATCTTCGTGCTGGTCCCGACAGCCCTACGGTGGATCGGGCCTCTCCTGGTGACCGTCCCGATCTACGCCGACGTCTTCAGCTCCGGGCGGCACCGACGCCGTGTTCCTTCCCTTCCTGGTGCTGGCGGTGTGGCGGTGGGACCGGTTCTGCGCCGGGCGAGGTGCCGGCCTGGCCCGATGGGTGGGCCCGGTGGCCCTCGGACTGGCCTGCGCCATCAAGCAGACCCCGTGGTTCTGCGTGCCGTTCCTGGCCGCTGGGCCTGTTCCTGGAGTCCCGGGCCGCCGGTCGTCGTCCGGTGCGCATCGTGCTCGGCTATCTGGCCGTCGTGGCCGGCGTCTTCGGCGCGGTGAACCTGCCCTACATCGTGCGGCAGCCGTCGGCCTGGGCCCGACGGCACCCTGCTGCCCTTCAGCCGGCCGCTGGTGGCCGACGGGCAGGGGCTGGTGACCCTGGCCCTGCACGGGGTGAGTCCGCGGGGTCTCGCCTGCCCCTGCTCACGCTGGCCAGCGTGCTCGTCTACGTGGCGCTGGTGGCGGCCTTGGTCGTCTGGTACCCGGGCATGAAGCGGCTCTGGATGCTGCTGCTGCCGCTGACGTTCTTCGTGGCCGCCCGGAGCCTGCTGAGCTACCTGATCGACCTGTACCCGGCGGCCATCGTGGCCGCGCGTCTCGGTGGCCCCGGCGGCGTCGCCCGGGCCCGACACGCCCGGCTCATGCCCGGGCCGGCGGCCGCCTGCGCTGGCCGCTCGGACTGGCGGTCCTGGTCCCGGCGGCCGCCGCCGTGGTGGTGTCGGTGCTGGCCTTCACCTCCCCGCCCCTCCGACTCGACGTGGCGTCCTTCTCCTCGTCCCACGCCGCCACCTCCTTGGACTCGGTGACCGTGGAGGTGCAGAACACCACCGGGCAGACCGTGGTGCCCCACTTCATGGTGACCGTCGGGAGCTCCCATCCCAGCGGGTTCTGGCACACCGCTCGACCGATCGGCCGGTAGTCCTCGGTCCCCACGGCTCGGCCGTGGTGACCCTCCATCCCCCGGCCTACGCCGCGGCGCCGTCCCACGGCTCGTACTGGCTGGTGCAGGCCTACACCTCCTCACCCGAGGCGCTCAGCACCTCCCCGCTCCAGCACTGGCGGCTGGGCAAGGCCAAGTAGCGGCTCGCGGCTCCCCTCCCGCCGGGCCCGACCGGCCCGTAGGATGGGCGGGCCCTCGGGGCGGCCGTGAGGAGGCAGACCATGGATGAGCTCAGGGAACTCGACCACCCGGTCTTCGACGCCGACAACCACTACTACGAGGCGCTGTCGACGCCTTCACCCGGCACCTCGACCCGGCGCTCGGGTCCCGGGTCATCCAGTGGAGCGAGATCAACGGTCGCAAGTACCACGTCATCGGGGGCCGGGTCAGCCACGCCGTGACCAATCCGACCTTCGATCCCGGTGGCCATGCCCGGGGCCATGTACGACTACTTCCGGGGCAACCCCGACCACCGCAACCCCATGGAGTTCCTCTCCCGCCGGGAGCCGGTCCGTCCGGCCTACCGGCAACCCGACGCCCGCCTGGACACCCTCGACCAACAGGGGCTGGCCGGGTGCCTCCTCTTCCCCACCCTCGGGATGATCTACGAGGAGCCCTTGTCCCACGATCCCGGGGCGGTCTGCCACTTGTTCCGGGCCTTCAACCGGTGGCTGCTCGAGGACTGGTCCTTCAACTACGAGCGACCGGATCTTCTCGGCGCCCTACATCACGCTGGCCGATCCGGCCTGGGCGGCCGAGGAGCTCGGCCTGGGCCCTCGACAACGGGGCCCGCACCGTGGTCATGCGCCCGGCCGCGCCCACCACGGCGCTGGGTCGTCGCAACCCGTTCGACCCGATGTTCGACGCCTTCTGGGGCCTGGCCAACGAGGCCGGCATCACCGTGGTGGTCCACGCCGCCGACAGCGGCATCTCGTCCAACGGCTATGCCGTCGACGGCTTCGCCGCCACCTTCTCGGGAGGATGGAAGCCGTCCATCAAGTCATTCGCCATCGAGCAGGCCATCCGCGACTATCTGCTCACCCTGATCTTCGAGAACCACTTCGAGCGCTTCCCCAACCTGCGGATCGCCTCCATCGAGAACGGGGCGGAGTACCTGCCCGAGGTCATCAAGAAGATCCGCTCCACGGCCAACAAGATGCCGGGCTACTGGAAGCACGATCCGGTCGAGACGCTGCGGCACCATGTATGGATCAATCCGTTCTGGGAGGACGACGTCTACCAGGTGGCCGAGTGCATCGGTGCGGACCGGGTCCTGTTCGGGTCGGACTGGCCTCACATCGAGGCTCTGCCCGAGCCCCGGGACTACGTCACGGAGCTGAAGAACTTCAGTGCCGAGGACCGACGGCTGATCCTGAACGACAACGTCTCGGAGCTGATCACCCTCCGTCCCACCTGACCCCGGGGGTCCCTGCCGGCCGGTGGCTCGATCGTACCGACGATGATGCGGCCCCCCCGAGCCGCCATCATCGTCGGTCTCCCCTCCCTAGGCCATCAGATCCCGTAGAACGACCAGCCGACCATGGACGGCGCGCCACGGAGCCGGAGGGCCAGGGTCGAACGTCCCATCCAGGTTCCCGACAGCCATCCGGAGCTTCTCGGGAAGATCGTCGAGAGCCGGCGCGATGTCCGTCGCCAGAACTCGGAGGGGGCCAGCAACGCCAGCCCCACGGCCACCAGGACCAGCCCCCCGAAGAGGAACGGCTTGATGTTCCTCCCGGTGAAGGGCAGCTGGGTCAAGGGTGCAGCGGTCGAGATGGTGGCCGGTGCGGCGACCGGTGTGGCGACCGGGGTCGGTGCCACCGGGGTCGGTGCCACCGGCGGTCGGGGTCACCGGGGGCGTGCTGTTGCCGGCTGGCGGCGGGACCGGTGGGGCCATCGTGGTCGTGGTGGTGGTGGTCGGTGGCTCGGTCGTCGTGGTGGTGGTGGTCGGTGGCGTGCAGTCCTCGATGGTGTGTTGGAAGCCCCGCTTGGCCACCCACGGTGGGCCCACGTAGGCGTCGGCCTGGATAACCCCGCAGAAGTCCTTCGGGTAAGGGATGGCCAGGGTTCCGGAAGTTCCGAAGACGGTGGCCCACCGTGATGTCGCCTTCGGGATCTTGCAGGAAGAACTTCCATTGGCAATCGGGTTGGGTGGCCGGACAGGCCGGGGTGGGGATCTGGAGGGTCGCCTGTTGGGCGGCGTCATCGAAGGTGATGACGGCAGTGGACGGGGTGTTCGATGCGCTCCAGGCCGCACCGCCCAGCGTCACACTGAATGCGATCAGGGTGATGACCGATGCCAATTGCCACGATGATCCGCTTCACTGCTGCCCCTTTTTCATGCCTTCATCTGTCTGCGGTCACCGGTTGGTGCCGTCGTCACGTCGGCCCCGGATGGACCGCCTTCGGCTCTGGGCGCCCCTGTGGCCCGAATGCCCGACCCATCCTTCGACCGAACTGTGGCAACTCCCTGTCGGGTGAGTGTCGGCATCGCCCCGCCCGCTCCTCGGTGCTCCGAGTATCGATCCGCCGACGCGTGCGTTGCCATGGGCCCCCCGACAGGAGTCACTTCACTGGGTGTGACGGTAACTCGCTCACTTCCCCCGTCATCACCAAGATTGGGGAGGCTGTCCACGGTTCTCGCGTCGGACACCTGTAGCCGTCGATCGGCCTGATTCTGACGGCGGCCGCTGGGCGAAAAGCCATGGAGGGAGCCGGTGCGCTAGCACAAGAGGACTGGTGCGACAATGCGGCGCTAGGGTAACCTTGTGCTGAGTGAGAGGAGCGTCTGTGCCCTTTGTTTCGCGGCCGGTGAGCGCCAAAGCGTGGAAGGCCCTCGACCGGGTCGTGGCGGCCAACAGGGCCATGCGGGAGGCCGAGGCCAAGCGGGCCAAGCAGGCCCGCAAGCGGGCCAAGGCCATCCAGGAGGCCCGGGGCTATGGCCTCTCACTCGACGCCATCGCCGAGCGCCTCGGGGTCAGCCGGGAGCGGGTGCGCCAGATGGTGGCGAGGCTGCCCAAGGACTGACCCTCGGATCGCCCCCGGACCCGACGGCTCGGCGCAGTCCCGTGTCCCCCGCCCGTCCGGTGATCACCCGTCGGCCACGGGCCGTTCAGAGCTCGGAGGCGCGGCGCCGGCGTCATCGTCCCGGTCGTCCCGTCGATCCATGAGCACCAGGATGTCGGCGTGGATCAGGTTCAGACGGTCCTCGCAGTCGGCGATGTCGAGGGCCAGCGCCACCAGCTCGTCGATGCCTCCCGGGAACAGGTCGGCCCGGGCCCCTCGCTTGGCCCTCTGGCTCATCACGTCCCAGGCCGACGGCCCCCCGCTCTCCGAGGTCAGGGACCAGGCGCTGTGGATGGCCTCGTTGCGCCGCCGCCGGCACCGGTTGGCGCTCCTCCGCCAGATCTTGAAGGCGCCCAGCTCCGTCGTCTGCGTCGTCGCCGTAGGAGGCCAGGAGGGCCTCGACGGTCTCCCAGACGTTCTCGACCCGCTGGCCGGCCACCACCGCCCGGGCCAGGGTCTCGTCCCGGCTCCCGACCAGGCTCATCAGGACCAGCCCCGAGGCGATCTCGATGAGGGACCAGTTGGCGGCGATCCGGCCGAGGGCCCGGTGGAGATCGTCCTCGTCCGAGGATGCTCCTTCCCGTCGCCGGGGGTCGGAGGCGGAAGAGGAGGGGGCGCCCGGAGAACGCACGATCCGGCCTCGGCCGGTGAAGGGCAGGATGTCTGCGGATCTTGCGCTTCACGGCACGATGCCTCCCAGCCCGGTGGCCCGTCCCCGGTACTCCTGGGCCCCCGACCGCCCGAGGGTGGTGGTCAGTATCCGGAACGGCGTCTGAGGGCGGGAACGGTGGCGGATCGACCGAATCTACCGGTGACGGCCGGTGGCGTCACCCGGGGGTCCCCGACGAGTGCCCGACGGGATCGCAAATTGTGCTTCAGTCCGACTTCGGAGCGGTCGATGAAAGGTCATGGTGGTCCGTCCCGAATCCGCATCATGAGCGTCCCCCGCTACTGGCTGACTGTCGAGGAGGCGGCCGAGTACACGGGCATCGAGGAGTCCGCCATCCGACGGGACATCCGGGACGGCTATCTCCATCCCCGTCGGCTGGGCACCAAGGTGGCCATCGTGGATGCGGAGCTCGAGCGTTGGGTGCGGATCCGGAGGTATCGTCGTCCTCGCCAATCGGCAGCACTCCCCCTCCGGGCCGGTCCCAGGGGGGAAGTTCCGGAACCGGACAGTGGCCGGAGCGGCCCTCGTCCGATGACGGGTTCTCGATCGAGGCGTGGTTACAGCAGACCGGGAAGCGGAGCTGACGGCTCGGGGCGCTCGGGTCAAGGTCATCCGCAGTCGACCCCGGAGCTCGCGCCCTCGCTCACCGGCGAACCCGGGACGGGTGTCCGGGGCCAGTCGGGACGATCTGTCCGGGGATCGGCGGCCGCGGTCCGTTGACAAATAGGCCCACATCACGGACCCTGGGGCATGCCGAATCCTGATGTGGAGGCCGGTCAGAACCTGGCCATCTCGCTGCTCACCGCCGAGGTGGCGGCTCACGCCGAACACGATCCCCTGGGCGTGCCCGACTCCGAGTTGGACGCGCTCCTGGACGCGGACCACGTGATCGTGCGGGAGCTTTGGGCGGCCTCGGACGGAGCCAAGGTGGCGGCGGTCATGGCCTTGCAGATGACCGCGTGGCTCCTGGTGTCGGACATGGCGCAGATGACCGGCACCACTCCCGAGCGGGTACTGGAGGAGGTCGTGGTGCGCTACCGCAGCCTTGGGTCCGGCCCGGACGGCCCGGTGTCCCCCTAGCGGTGCTGACCACTCCCCCCACGATCGGTCGGAGAACGAACGGCACGCCCTGGAGCGGGATTCTGCGTGGCGTGGACGAGCGGGCCTGGTCCGCCGGCTCGGTGGCGGAGAGGGGTGGTCCGATGGCGGTCCGTACCCTCGCTCCTGCCTGCAGCTCACTGCACAATTGGGATTGACACCCGGTTCCGGAAGGCAGAGGTTTGACGTATGAACACAGATGAGCGACTCGACATGCTCGAGAACGCATTGGCCACTCTCGCTGAGATCGTGGAGCAGCGGTCGGGCAGTTTCGCCCACGACCAGCAACCGGTCGTGCAGATCCTCGGCGAGAAGTTCAGCGTCTTCAGGCAGCACATCGCCGCCGAGCGGTATTCGGTCCGTCAGAGCCACGGGGCCGCCTGAGGGAGGCTGGGGGCGGGTCTGTCAGTGACCGGCCGGCGACCACCCCCGTGTGGCCGGTCACCTGGACTGCGCGGCCTGGGGACGGTCACGGGGGCGGAACCGGCGGTCCGCCGACGGGGGGCGTTCAGCGGCCATCCCGGCGGTTCGCACGCCTGACGGCACCGGTGTCAGGCACGCCCGTGGTTACCGGCCGCGTCGGCGGTCGCCCCTCCACGGCGGCGACCTGGACATCGCCGAGGGAGGTCTCGGGGAGCGGCCGAAGCGCGCACGAGTTCCTGCCCGCCAGCCACCGGACGGCCTGGTAGGTTGTTAGCCTCAGGCCCGACGGGAGGTGGCACATGATCTTCGGTGCCCATGTGATCCTCTACAGCGAGGACGCCGAGGCTGACCGCGCCTTCTTGGCCAAGGTGCTCGGGTTCCCTTCGGTTGACGCAGGTCACGGCTGGCTGATCTTCGCCCTGCCACCCTCGGAGGTGGCCGTGCACCCCGCAGAGGCCAGCGCCAGCGAGCTGTACCTGATGTGCGACGACCTGTAGGCCGAGATGGCGGGACTCCGGGTGAAGGGCGTTCGGTGTTCGGAGGTCGAGGAAGCCCGCTGGGGGTCGGTGACCAGGATCCCACTACCCGGAGGAGGCGATGTGGGCCTGTATCAGCCCAGGCACCCCACGGCGCTGGCGCCAGGACCCCTCAGCGCTCTCGGGTCGTCACGGTGGCAGGCGGGAGGCTCGAGAAGGCACCTGGGTTTGCGGTCGGCGGGAGCGAGCGTCGGCCGCCTCCGTGGTCATCGGCTTTGTCCGAAGCCCGGCTCGTGATGTCGGGCGGCGGCGAGCCGAAGGTGCATCTCGGTCCGTTGCGCCTAACGTGAGAGGATCCGCGGAGGGACCGTCGGCCCTAGCTATGGGGGGAGCGGAGTGAGGGCATGAGCACGGCGACCGAGGCCGCCGGGGGATGCTGGCGAATCAAGTCGCCGAGGAGGCGGGCACCGCCCCCGGCGACCGCCGATTCCGCCCCGACGTCGAGGGCCTGCGGGCCGTCGCCGTCCTCCTGGTCGTGCTCTACCACGCCGGCGCTCCCGGGCTCACGGTGGGTTCGTCGGGGTGGACGTGTTCTTCGTGATCTCGGGGTTCGTCATCACCGGACTGCTGCTCCGGGAGCGGCTCCGCATCGGGACGGACGTCGCTCGTCGCCTTCTACGGACGCCGGTGCCGCCGGATCCTGCCCGCCGCCACCCTGGTCATCGTGGTGACGGTGGTGGCCACGTATGTCGTGCTCGGGGTCGTCTTCGGGCACCCGACCGCCATCGACGGCCGGTGGACGGCGGTGTTCCTGGCCAACTTCCACTTCGCCTCGATCGGGACCAACTACCTCACCGCGAAGCTAGCCGCCTTCGCCGCTGCAGAACTTCTGGTCGCTGGCCGTCGAGGAGCAGTTCTACGTGGTCTATCCGACCATCTTCCTGGTCGTGGCGGCGATCCGGTCGAGGCTCGCCTTGCGGGCCCGGCTGGCATGGCTCCTGGTCCGGTCATCGTCGCTTCCCTCGCTCCTCTCGGTCGGTCCAGACCGGCATCCAATCCGACCACGGCCTTCTTCTCGCCCTTCACCCGGGCCTGGGAGCTGGCCCTCGGAGCCCTGGTGGCGGTGGCCACGCCCTGGCTGCTGCGCCTGCACCGGCCGCAGCGGGCGCCGCCTGACCTGGGTCGGACTGGCGGCCATCGCCGTCGCCGCCGTCGCCTTCTCCGCGCCGACCGCCTACCCGGGGATCCTGGTGGCCATCCCGGTGGTCGGCGCCGCCCTCGTCATCGCCGGCGGGACGGTGGTCCCCCGGTGGGGTGCGGAGTTGGTGCTCCGCGGCCTCCGTTCCAGTGGTTCGGCCGGCTCTCCTACTCGCTCTACCTGTGGCACTGGCCGATCCTGATCATCGCCGCCGAGCGGCCGGACGGGACGAGTCTCCCGTTCCACCAGAACATCGGCTGGCTGCTGGTGGCCGTGGCGGCCGCCGTGGCACCTGCCGCCTTGTCGAGAACCCGGTCCGCCACGCCCGGGTCCTCGCCCGTCGGCGGTGGCTCTCGATCTGGTTGGGGCTCGCTCTGGTTGCTACGTCACTGGTCGTCGCCACCGTCGCCCTCGACGTCACCGCCGCCAGTTCGGCGGGCCCGCCCCACCATGACGTGGCGTTGCCGGAGGCCGAAGTGCTCCACTTGGTGGCGGCGGCGCCGAGGATCACATCGGTGCCAGCTGATCTCACCCCCTCCCTGGCCGCGACCCATGCCGACTGGGGTGCGGCTCCTCTGCCGTGCGAGACGACCTTCGCCCAGACCTCCATGCCGGCGTGTGTCTTCGGCGATCCCCACGGCTCCCGCACCATGGCCCTCTACGGCGACTCCCACGCCGCCATGTGGTTCGACGCCATCGGCTTCATCGCCGCCCTTTCCCACTGGAGATTGCTCTATCTGGGCAAGTACTCCTGCCCCGCGGCGGACCTCCCCTTCCAGAATCCCGCAGGATTCGGCGACCCGACCGGCCGGTACGAGCAATGCGACAGCTGGCACCGGTTCGCCTTGGACCGGATGGACGCGGTCCGACCCGACCTGGTCATCATCGCCCAATACCCGGACCCCGCTCCGGACGGGAAGAACTATTCACCTGAGGAGTGGAGGGCGGGCCTGGTCAGGACGATCGGGGAGCTCCCGGCCTCGGCCAAGGTCATCGTCCTCGGAAACATCCCCGAACATCCGGGAGCAGGCCCCCAGTGCCTGGCCCTCCATCCCCACGACGTTCAAGCGTGCTCGGGACCCAACTCGCCGTACATCACCCAGCAGAACACCGCCGAACGAGAGGCGGCGGATACCAGTGGTGCCAGATACATCGACACGACTCCGTGGTTCTGCTCGTCGACATGCACCGACGTGATCGGGCACTTCCAGCCGTACTGGGACGGGTATCACGTGACCGAGACCTACTCCCTCGCCCTCGTCGGAGTGTTGGATCGGGCCCTGGACCTGGCCTCGTACCCCCCGACCGGCTCGCCAACGACGTCCCTGGCGGCGCCGGGCTGAGCGGGCCATGGGTCCAGGGGGACCCAGTCCGGGCGGCCCGGCGAGGCTTCGGTCGGATTCTGGCCGGCGACCGCAGAACGATGTATCGCGCCCCGGTTCCGGGGTGAGGGGCCCGAGGGGCCGACCGAGACGGCGAGAAGGGCGGGCGGTGATCCGGCTGCCGCGAGGGGCCAGCCGTTGAATCCGCACGAACGTTGCTCAGTCCGCAGAGTGCCTTGACCGGGGTGCGATGTCGATGACGGACGCCAGGTGAGGCTGAGCCCAGGATCTGAGGACACTGCCTAAATCCTGCAACACCGATCTGGGGGTGGGTCGGCCTGTCGGCGACCTCGGCTCGCTCGACCCCCCGGCCAGGGCGTTGACCAGCAGCCCGATGATCCGAGGCACCTCCGAGAGCTCGACCGGTGTGGTGGCGACGCACACTTCGTCTCGCCACTGGCTGAAGACGACCACACGTTGAGCGGCATGCCATGTCACCTGGAGCCGCCGTCCCCCGTCGCGCCGATCGGTAATGTCCACCTTTGCCGCCTCCGCTGCCATGCAAGCATTATTGGTCCGAGGAACACGGTTGTCGAGACCCAACCGGTCGGGGCTGACGTCCCCGCGCTCCCTGGTCAGCCCACGAACCTGAAACACTCACGGCTGCGGCTGGAAGATGGGCCGTGGCGACCCATGGTCGCCGCCTTGCCCGACCACGTCCTCGGCCCGGCTGAGGGGCTGGACTGCCCGGTTCGGCTCCGGACCTCGAGGAGGGCACCACAACGGTCGTCCCGGGGTCCGGTCCTGTTCCCCGCCGTCTCGGAGCTTTGGAAGAGGACCAGCGCACCCGGCGTCAACTCGTCTACGCTCTCACAAAGATTTGGGGCGCAGCCGGTGGGGGTAACCGTGAGCAGTGTGACTACGACGTTGCGCTCGGACCCCAGTGCTTCGGAACAAGAGTCTTCCGGTCAAGCCCTGAACGTACTTGCCCTCGTGGTCTTCGTGCTAGCGGCGGCCGCTGCGTTTTGGTTCATCCATCGCTATGCGGTCAATGTGATCATCAACGACCAGTGGACCGACATCGACGTCATTCGACGGGCACACTCGGGCAGTTTGAGTTTCGGGGCCCTATGGGCACAGCACAACGAGAACAGAATCCTCTTTCCCAACCTGGTGGTTCTGGCTCTCGCCTACACGACTCACTTCAATATCATCGTCGAGGACTACCTGAGTGTCCTCCTACTGAGTGTGACCACTGGGCTGTTGGTCCTGGCCCACAAGCGCCGCTGCCCATCCATGCAGTGGATCTTGTACTGCCCGGTGGTTCTGGCGTTCCTGTCCTTCGACGTCCTCGCCAGTGCGCTCTTCGGTTTTCTCTTCAGCTGGTTCCTCGTCTTGCTGGCGCTGGCCGTCGCCATCTTCTCTCTGGACCGGTCAGAGCTGACATGGCTGGGCCTATCTGCTGGTGTAGTCGCCGCTGTGGTCGGAAGCTTCTCCTCGCTCCAAGGACTGCTGATCTGGCCTGCAGGATTGGTACTGCTCTACTTGCGCCGACGTTCCGTGGCGTTCGGCCTGGTCTGGGTGGGTTCGGCGGTCATTACCTGGACCCTCTACTTCCTCAATTTCAATTTTGCTGCGTCTGGCGGCGACAACTCCTACGCTCTCGACCACCCGCTAGCCGCAGTCAAGTTCTTCTTCTTTGCCATTGGTGATGTGATCGGAGTCCGGCTCCAGCCGGCGTACAGGCACAGCGGTGCCCAGACCGAGGTTCATGCCATCGGAGTCCTGATCTTTGCCATCGCCGTGTGGGCAATCGTTCACGGGTTTCGCAGCGGTCGATCCGGCGCCAGTCCTATCGGCGTCACCTTGATCGTGTTCGGGCTGTTGTTCGTGGCGTCCATCACGCTGGGTCGACTTCAGATGGGTGAGTCGAACGCATCTCGCTACCTGCCCTTCCAGGTCACCGTCTGGGTGGGGGCGTACCTGGCCCTGTTCGACCGACCCGTTCGTTGGACCAAGGAAGACCGGTCGATTTGGGCGCTGCGGCTTGATCGTCTACTGGGCATCCGCAGTCGACCACCCGGGGAGGAGCAAGAGGGCAGCCAGCTTCCGCCCCTCCGACGGCAGCAACTCGTTCCGCTGATTCCGCGATTGATCCTGATCTGCCTGATGATCGTGCAAATCGTGTCCGGGCCCTATATCGGCCTGATCGATGCTCGAGGCTGGCACAAGCGGGAGTTGAAGATTGCCCACGTGACCCTCAACATCAACCAAGCCTCCGACGCGGTCGTACAAACGGTCCTCGGAAGCTATTCCGCGCATTACATCCGGCAGATGGCAGAATTCGCCCGTCAGGAACGGCTCAGTCTCTTCGCAACCCCCAGTTCGGGTGCCGAACACGTCCCGGCGCGACGCGGATCGAGTTGATGCCGTTCGAGCTAACCGGGTCAACCGTGGTCGATGACCGCCCCCGGGCAGTTGGAGGCAGTGGATGGAGGGCTATGCCCTTGCCGGCCAGTGGCGCGGCCTGGATTCTGTTCAAAGGATCCTGAAACGCACTCGGTAGCGGGTGGGCAGCTCCCGAAACGGACCAGCCGAGGGTCACGTGCGGGCAATGTGGCGTTCCCCGTCGAGTGGGGTACCGAATCGGGTGTAGACCTGAGTTGTCGTCGGGTCAGCGCAGGATGTCCGGATCGCCTCACTGGCCCGACGTCGGGCAGGGAAAGGGGTCCCATCGTGGCCGCCATACCCAATTCACCCGTTTCCGCCGTGAAATGTCCTCACTGCGGAGGCGTATTGCTGGGTCGCTGGGAGGTACACCTGAGCGGGTGTGTCGCGTCCAGTACGAACCACACCTGCGGACAGTGCGAGCTGGCAATGGACAGCTTCGCCAAGCGGAGGTCGTCGGTCGGAGCCCCAACCCCCGGAGAAGGTGCCGGGTCATTCCCGAGTTCTCGACCGGGAGGGCAGGCTCCTCCCGCCGGAGTGCGGGCCCCTGTGGCCGGGGACTGGTCGGCTGGTCGACCGGCAACCGTCAGACCAGCGAGCTGGTCATCCAAGCGGTGACCATGGCCGTGGCCCGACGGGAGCCCGACACCGAACTCATTCAGGTGGCCGTGCACAGAACTGACCCGCTGCCTCTATTTCACTTTGGTCGTTGAGGCGCTGTCTGGTCCGAATCCATTGCAGACAATGGGTCCGCAATACCCCACAAAGTCATAGACGGCCACTACGTCTTGGGGGTACGAGGAGTACGCCGGGTCGGTGGCGATGATGGCGCAATCCCCATAGGTGGAGCAGACGTTCTCATTGAGTGCGGGGACGTGGACCGCTCCGTCTCCACCGCCGCTAGCCGTGATAGTGGCGGAGGTGGTTGGGTCGCAGTCGCCACTTGAGTCGCAGGCTTCGCAGTGACCGGGTCGCTGAAGGAACACGGTGACATTCCGGCGATCGGGAGGAGCAGCCTCGCCGCACTCACGGGAGTCAAGAACACCGTGAGGGCGAAGGTACCCGCTCGGAGAGTGGGAGTGGAGAGATGATCAGACGCGTTTCAGGCTACTCGGCTAGTGGATTCATCGGCGCGTATTCGAGCGACCACGACCCACTCTTCGACGTCGTCGGATAGCCGATGTCCCCACACGAGGCGTTCGGCAAGGAGGATCGGATCGACACAGTTCGACTCGGACGTAGGTCACCGGTCGGCCGAATGCTTCCCGCTGATGTGAACGACCCGGTTGCCACAAGGTTGGCCGACGGGCCGACCGGAAGGTAGGAACGTTGGTGACACCGGTCAGTGGCACGGCATTGGCTTCAGTCCGCCGCTCACGCCGCTGAAACCCGACACAGGCCCAGCGGGAGTCTGAAAGAGAGTCGCTCCATCGTCGACCTTTGACCGGTCCACTTAGCGGCAGTCATCCTGTGCACTCAAACACTCCTCAATCCAAATCCCGTCGCTGGAGCGTTTCACGGGAGTGGAAATGTTCACCTCAAGGATACCAAGGTCGAGTTTATGAACCATATCTACAACGGAATCGGGGGATGCAGTTACAGCGACTTCAATCCGGGAGGGATGCTCCATTTCGTTGAGGCGTGGACTGGCGAATCTCTCATTTCAAAATCGCACATCAGTCTTGAGGTAAGCACGATCGGCGGCCCAGTGAATGGAACCTCATCGGGGTCATATCCAGGGAGCGCGTCCGGCGCTCTCAACCTCACTGCAGCTTCATCGGCGGAGTACAACTCCATATGCAACGGAAACCCAGATGGAAATGGCTCCATCTCTTTGCTGCAGCTCGATCCATCAACGAGCAGCTTGACGATCGGAGTGGGCTGACGATTTGAACGGGCAATGCGGGTGTTCCTGGCCCCCGTCATGCTGTACCTGCGGGCGCTCCAGACCGCCCAGAAGGCAGAGCGGCTGAAGGCAGGAGCTGCCTACTCGAACGGTGGCTACGCGCGACAAGCATGCTCAAGGCGGGTGTCCCAATCCACGTTGTGTCGCAGTTCCTCGGACACTCCAACGTTCAGATCACGCTCGATACCTACGCATGGGTGTTGCCCGGACAGGACGCACAGGCCGTCGCTGCCCTGGTCGCGGAGTATTCCTGAGAGCGTTTGGTGACAAATTGGTGACAAGCCGACGTGTCATCGATTGTCACCAGCGCAGTCCGAATCTCTGACCTGCGTGTTTGTGGTCGGGCTGCCGGGATTTGAACCCGGGACCTCTTGACCCCCAGTCAAGCGCGCTAACCAAGCTGCGCCACAGCCCGCTCCTGGTCAGCGCCTCGGTCACTTGCCGAGGTACTGACAGAAAAGGTCATTTGCCAACGCCTCGCTAACGAGAAGTTTTGGACGACCGGGCCAGAGCCTACTCAACTCCGAGGAGAGACCTGGACCTCACTGCCCGCCCTACCTCGCTACATGACCCCTACGCCAACGCCTTGACCCTGTCCGAACCGCGAACCGCGGACCACTGTGCTGGCCGGAGACCCGGCAGATCGGGAGACCGGCTAGAGCGAGGCCAGCTTGGTCGTGATCAAGGAGCCGATGAACTTGTAGCCCTTGGTGTTGGCGTGGATGTCCCCGAGGATCGAACAGTAGTAGGTCAGGGTGCAGACCTCCCAGACCGAGTCCGGGACTCCCTTGCCGACGCCCTTGAGGTTGGTGGTCGGACCGCTCGGGACGGCGCCGGACCAGGTGTCGGTGTCATCACCGGCAGTGGCCTTCTTGTAGGGGGCGGTGGTCACGTTGACGAAGGCGCCCTCGGGCACCGAGGTGTAGGCGGCGCTCAGGGTGGGGTTGATCAGGGCGTCGAAGGCGGTTACCGACAAGCCGGCCAGGCTGGGGTTGGTGCCACCCGCCGGGAAGACGTCGTCGCCCAGGATCACGTCGGGATAGGTGATGCCCACGATGTGGGCCGAGGTGTCACCGCCGGCAGTCAGTGCGGCGTCCAGCTCGGTCACCAGGTGGCCGACATTGGTCTGTATGGTCGTCACGGCAGTTGCCACGCACGGTATGGGATTGGCCTCGATGGCGCAGGCGGTCACGTCGTTGCCGCCGATGGACACCGTGACGAGGCCGATCTGCCCCGGGTGGGCGGCAATGAAGGCGAGGGCCGCATCGACCTGGTCGGTGGTCGGATACGCCACGCCGTCGGTGGCCGCCGAGGACCCCGGCGGGCAGCCGATCTGGGTGAAGATCGAGGTGGTGGTGGCGCCCCCGCACCCGAAGTTCTCCAGCTGGAGCTTCTCCTTCTTCGCCACATACCCGGTGAAGCCGGAGGTGTTTCCGAGGGTCGGGTTCTGGTAGCCGACGGAGTACGAGTCGCCCAGCGACACGTACAGGAGTGGGACCTTCTTGGCCGGTCTGGCTGCCTGGCTCGTGCCCGAGGCCACCACCAGGCCCCCCACCATCAGGCTCGCAGCCAGCACGGCTGTCGCCAGCCGGGATCGGACGGAACTTGATACGCATCGGTATACCCCCCAATGAGCCGTGGCCGCCGTGACCACTAGCTTCGGATCCCACGTTGATACCACACCCACGGCCGGGGCGGAAGCCGCCGCCCTCGGTGCCCGGCACAGCTCGATGTGCTCGCTAGACGTGGTGGACCACCCAGGTGATCCCCTGGAAGGCCCGGTACCCCAGGTAGATGACGCTGGCCACCAGCATGAACTTGAAGTACCAGGGCGACTTGCGGTGCTCGAGGGGCACGGTCCCGCACGCCGGGCAGGTCCCCTCGTCGGTCAGCTCCTCGGCCTCGAGTCGCTGGTCGCACTGCTCACACCAGGGCACGGTTCAGGCTCCCCGGGCGGCCACGGTCATCGCCGTCGACCCCCACCCCCGTTGGCGCCCTTGGCCCGCACCCGCAGCTTGATCGGGGTCGGGCCGAGGTCGAACCGCTCCCGGAGGCCCCGCTCGACGTAGCGGAGGTAGGTGGGCTGCAGCCGCCCGTTGGTGAACAGGGTGAAGGTCGGGGGGTCGTTGGCCCCCTGCACGCGCGTACTGGATCTTGGCCCCGACCGGCGGGTGGGCCATCTGGATCGACTTGAGGGCCCGGTTGAGCTCGCCGGTGGGGATCCGCGAGTGGTAGGCCTCCTCGGCGGCGGCCACCGCCGGGAGGATGTGGTGGACGCCGAGCCCGGAGAGCGCGCTGACCCTCAGCACCGGGGCCTCGCCCAGGAAGGCCAGCCGGTCCCCCACGTCGACCAGGATGCCCTGGCGGTCCTCGGTCGGGACGAGCTCCCACTTGTTGAGCACCACCACCGTGGGGCAGCCGGCCGCCCCGATCCGCTCGGCCAGGCGCTGGTCCTGGTGGGTGACCCCGGCGGTGGCGTCGATGACCAGCAGGGCGATGTCGGCCCGGTCGAGGGCGTCGAGGGCCCGGAGCACCGAGAAGTACTCGGTGCCCCGCTCGGTGCGGGACTTCCGGCGCATGCCGGCGGTGTCGACGAAGCAGACCGTTCCTTCGGGGGTCTCCACCACGGTGTCCACCGCGTCCCGGGTGGTGCCCGGGGCGTCGTGGGTGACCGACCGCTCGTCGCCCACCAGCCGGTTGAACAGGGTGGACTTGCCGACGTTGGGCCGGCCGACCAGGGCCACCCGGGGGATGGCTCCGCCGGTCGACCCGCTCCCCCACCAGGTCGGGCGCCGCGTCGTCACCTCCGCCGTCGTCGGTGACCGGATCGCCCGCACCGGGTCGGTGGCCGGGCCCGGCCGGGTATCGGGCAGCAGCCTGACCACGTCGTCGAGCAGGTCCCCGGTGCCCCGCCCGTGGAGGGCGCTGACCGGCCACGGCGTCCCCGAGGCCGAGGGCCATGGCGTCCCAGGCGTCGGCGTCGCGCTGGGACGAGTCGACCTTGTTGACCACCACCCGCACCGGCCGCCCCGACCGCTTGAGCACCCGGGCCACGGCCAGGTCCTCGTCGATGAGTCCCACGGTCACGTCCACCACCAGCAGGACCACGTCGGCCTCGGCGATGGCCCGTTCGGCCTGGGCGCTGACCTGGGCGTCGAGCGGGTCGTCGGAGGACAGCCAGCCGCCGGTGTCGACCACGGTGAAGGCCCGCCCGCACCACTCGGCGTCGAGCTCCTTGCGGTCCCGGGTCACCCCGGGCCGCTCCTCGACCACCGCGGCCCGCCGGCCCACGATGCGGTTGACCAGGGTGGACTTGCCCACATTGGGACGGCCGGCGATGACCACCAGGGGCCGCTCCCGGCCGTGGTACCGGTCTGGTCGGCGCCGGCTCATCGGGGCGCTCCGAGGGTGACCGGCACCCGTTCGGTGTCGGCCGGTCGGCGGGGCCGGTCGCCGGGACCCGTCCGACTCCAGGGCCCGGCGCAGCGAGAGCCCGTCGGTGGGCACCACCTCGACCGGCCGCGGCAGGTCGGCCAACGGCCAGGTCGTCGAGGAACCGGCCCTCCGACAGGCAGGCGTCGGGCAGGAGGTAGCGGTGGCCCTCGGGCTGGCCGCCGGAGCACCTCGGTCAGGTCGGTGCCGGTGAGCAGGCCGGACACCCCGATGTTGCCGCCGAAGAAGTGGTTGGCCACCGGCACCAGGCGGATGTCGTCCCGGCCCAGCGAGCCGACCAGGGGGCCGAGCACCCGGGCCCCGTACTCGCCGGTCAGGATGGCGATGGGCGCGCCCCCGGACCGGGGCTCGCCGGATCACCGGCCCGGCACGCGGGGCCCGGTAGCCGGCGGCCGGGGCCCCGTCGACCGCGGCGAAGAAGCCCGGGCGCACCCCGAGGGCGGCCCGCTCGTCCCCGCCGAAGGCCGCCTCGAAGGCCCGGGCCATGCCCAGGCCGTTCTCGTGCTGGGGGAAGCCCTCGTAGGTGGCGGCGGCCGGGAAGGGCCGCTCGGCCATCAGGTAGTACTCGTCGGCGGCGAAGACCATCCGCCGGCCGAGGGCGGCGAGGAAGGTCTCCTGCCACCGCTCGACGGTGTCGCACACCGCGGCCGCCTCGTCCCGGGTGTGGGGCCGCATGGCGCTCTCGTGGGAGAAGCGGCTGACGCCGAGGGGCACGCAGGCCACGGTGGCGAGCGACGGGTAGCGGTCGAGGACGCCGGCCAGCGTGTCCTCCAGCACCGCCCCGTCGTTCTTGCCCGGGCACACCACCACCTGGCCGTGGACCTCGATGCCCCCGTCGAGCAGGGCGCTCAGCCACCGGAGGCTGATCGCGCCCCGCCGGTTGCGCAGCATCTCGGCCCGCACGTCGGGATCGGTGGCGTGGATGGAGACGAAGAGGGGGCTGAGCCGCTCGGTCAGGACCCGCTCGAGGTCCATCTCGGTGAACCGGGTCAGGGTGGTGAAGTTCCCGTAGAGGAAGGACAGCCGGTAGTCGTCGTCCTTCAGGGAGAGGCTGCGCCGCATGCCCTTGGGCAGCTGGTGGATGAAGCAGAACTCGCAGTGGTTGTCGCAGGTGCGGACCCGGTCGAAGACGGCGGAGGAGACCTCGGCCCCGAGCGGCTCCCCCGGCTCCTTGGCCACCGGAGCGGCCAACGGGCCCGTCCGGCCGCGACGGCGGACCACGAGGTCCAGATCGGGCTCGTCGACCAGCAGGCTGTACTCGATGACGTCCCGGGGTGACCGTCCGTTGAGGGAGAGGAGCTCGTCCCCGGGCCGCAGGCCGGCCAGGTCCGCCGGTGACGATTCGGTGACGGCGACGACCTTGGGTGCCGTCGTCACTCGGGGCGCCGACATGCTCACCAGGCTACCCGGTCCCCCCTCCGGCTCCGGCGTCAGCCCCGGGCGGGTCCCGGCACGACCACCCGGTAGCCTGGTCCGGTGACCGTGGACCGAGTGCTCCTGGCCGAACCCCGGGGGTTCTGTGCCGGGGTGGAGAAGGCGATCAAGGCGCTGGCCTGGATGGTGCGGGTCTTCGAGCCGCCGGTCTACTGCTACCACGAGATCGTCCACAACCGGCACGTGGTCGACCAGTTCCGGGCCCAGGGGGTGGTCTTCGTCGACGACGTGGACGAGGTGCCCGCCGGCGCCCCCCTGATGCTGTCGGCCCACGGCTCGGCCCCCGAGGTGGTGGCGGCCGGCCCGGGCCGAGGGCCGGGTGGTGGTCGACGCCGTCTGCCCGCTGGTCACCAAGGTCCACCACGAGCTCAAGGTCCGGGCCCGCAAGGGGTACACCGTGCTCTACGTGGGCCACCACGGCCACGAGGAGGCGGTCGGGACCATGGCGGTGGCTCCGACGTCGGTCCGGCTGCTCGAGCGGGTCGAGGACGTGGACCGCCTCGACGACCTGGGGGCCGACGGGGACGAGGCCCGGGTGGCGCTGCTGGCCCAGACCACCCTCAGCCACGACGAGTGGGCCGGCATCGTGGACCGGGCCCGGGAGCGCTTCCCCGACCTGTGGATGCCCAACCGGAGCGACCTCTGCTTCGCCACCACCAACCGGCAGGCCGCGCTCAAGGCCCTGGCCGGCCGATGCGACGCCGTGGTGGTGATCGGCTCGGAGAACTCGTCCAACACCGTGGCCCTGGAACAGGTGGCCCGGTCCTTCGGCTGCCCCCGGGTGATCCGGGTCAACGACGCCTCCGAGCTGCCCGACGACCTGTCCGGCACGGTCGGGGTCACCGCCGGGGCCTCGGCCCCCGAGGCCCTGGTGCAGGCGGTGGTGGCCCGCCTGGCCCCGACCCAGGGGGTCGACCGGTCCCCGGTCACCGTCGAAGAGGAGTACTTCCCTCCCCCGCCCGAGCTCCGGGAGCTGCTGCGGGGGCTGGAGACGGCCCTCGGCCTGCTGAACGGGGTGCCCGGCGAGCCCGGCGGACGGTCCCGCGGACCGGACCGACGCCGACCGGCGCAGGTCCTGGCCGGTGACCGGACCACCGTGGCGGCCGACGTGCTCGAGCGGATGGCCGGCTCGCCCGCCTGACCCGACCCGGTTCCGGGTGCCGGTGCCGGGATTTGGCGCGAGACTGTGGGTATGACGACCTCGTTCACCAGCATGGATGTGTCGACCGCCGAGCAGTGGGCGGTCATCGGCGCCGAGACGACCAAGCAACCAGGGCCGGGTGGCCGACCGGGTCCTGGCCCTGCTTCGAGTCGCTGGCCGACGTGGTCGACGGGTTCGCCGTCGACCAGCTGACCCACTGCCTGCAGACGGCCACCCGGGCCGAGCGGGCCGGGGCCGACGACGAGCTGGTGGTGGCGTCGCTGTGCCACGACATCGGCAAGGCGGTGTCGGTGCCCAACCACCCGCGGATCGCCGCCGAGATCCTCCGCCCCTACGTCCGCCCCGAGGTGACGGCGGCCATCCTCGCCCACCAGGACTTCCAGGGCCGGCACTACTACCACCACTTCGACATGGACCCCGACATGCGGGACCGGTACCGGGACGAGCCCTGGTACGAGCTGGCCGAGCGGTTCGCCGACGAGTGGGACCAGACCAGCTTCGACCCCGACTACCCGACCGAGCCGCTCTCCCACTTCGAGCCGAAGGTGCGGGCCGTCTTCGGCAACCCCCACGTCCTCTGATGGCCCCCACCCAGCGCCACCGTTGGCTGACCCTCCCCGACAACCGCGGTCCGAACGCGGAACGCCGAGCTGGTCCGGTCACGTCCACGACCAGGCCCGGGACGACTTCGAGGCCCGCTACCCGAAGGTGCGGTTCGGGCCGGTGGTGGCCCTGATCGCCGCCTACGAGGAGGAGCACAACATCGGCGACGTGCTGAAGGCCATGCCCGCCTTCGTCGACGACCTCGAGGTGACCACCCTGGTGGTGGTGGACGGGGGCACCGACGCCACCGCCCAGGTGGCCCTGGACGCCGGGGTGCTGCACCTGCGTCCTGCCGGTCAACCTGGGCCACGGGGCCGCCCTCAAGCTCGGCTACGAGCTGGCCGCGGCCCACGGGGCCCGGTACGTGGTGACCCTCGACGCCGACGGCCAGAACGACCCCGCCGAGATGGCCGACCTGATCCAGCCGGTGGTCGACGGACCGGCCGACTTCGTGATCGCCTCGCGCCGGCTCGGCGTCGACCAGACCACCGACCGGTTCCGCCGGGCCGGGGTCACCCTCTACGCCTCGGTCCTCAACGCCATCATGTCCCAGCAGCTGACCGACTCCTCCAACGGCTACCGGGCCTTCCGGATCGAGGTGCTGGACGACATCGTGCCCCTGCTGGTCGAGGACCAGTACCAGACGGCCGAGGTGGTCATCACCGCCTCCAGCCGGGGCTGGCGCATCACCGAGCGGCCCACCGTGTGGCACCCCCGGGCCTCGGGCGCCTCGAAGAAGGGCGGCAACCTGTTCTTCGGCCTGCAGTACGCCCGGGTCATCGGCGCCACCTGGTACCGGGTCCGGCGGCACGGCCAGGAGCGGCCCCCGGGCGCTCTGAGCGCGGGTGTGGGCCGTCAGTACCGGCCGGTGACCGCCACCGAACGGTCGTAGAGGTCCTGCAGCGAGGCGGTCAGCTCCTCGGTCAGCTGGTGGACGGTGCTCCGGGGCACCCGCCCCGACCCGGTCCGGGCGGGCGGGGCGATCGGGCGGCCGACGATGAGATGGATGTGGCGGGGCCGGGGCAGGCGCTTGCCCTTGGGCATCACCGAGGCCGAGCCGCCGATGCCCACCGGCACGACGGTGGCCCCGGTGCGGGCGGCCAGGAAGGCCACCCCCTCGTGGAGGTCCTCGATCACCGGGCCGGTCCGGCGCTCGCCCTCGGGGAACAGGATGAGCACCTCGCCGGCGTCGAGGACCTGCTGGGCCCGGCGCAGGGCCTCTCGGTCGGCCGACTCGCGGTGGACCGGGAAGGCCCCCACCGCCGGCAGGATCCGGGCCAGCAGCCCGTTCTTCCACAGGCTGTCCTTGGCCATGTAGTGCAGCTTGCGCGCGGTCACCTCGGAGGCCACGAAGAAGTCGATGAACGAGCGGTGCACCGGGGCGATGATCACCGGACCCGGATCCGGGACCAGGTCGGCCCCGTCCACCGTGGTCCGGAACAGGAGCCGGTTGAGCCCGCGGACCAGCACCCGGAGGAACTGGTAGATGCGGGTGAAGCTGGTGTCGACCCGCACGTCGAGCTCGAGGGCGACCGTCGGCCCGGCCCGGATCCGTCGGCACCGGGCCGGTCACAGCCATCGCCACCACCTCCTCCACGATGTCCTCCACCGGGCGGTCGGTGGTGTCGATGACCCGGGCACCCTCGGCCACGCCCAGTGGGGAGACCTCGCGGGTGCTGTCGATCCGGTCCCGCCGGGCCAGGGCGTCGGCCCCCTCCTCGGGGCGGCGCCGGGCCCGCTCCTCGGCCGAGGCGGTGAGGTAGATCTTGAGGTCGGCCTCGGGGAAGACCACCGACCCGATGTCCCGTCCCTCGACCACCCCCCCGCCGTGCTCGGCGGCCCACTCCCGCTGCCGCTGGACCATCACCGCCCGCACCTCGGGGTTGGCGGCCACCGCGGAGACCGCCGCGCTGACCTCGGGGCCCCGGATGGCCTCGGTGACGTCGGTCCCGTCCACGGTGACCCGCTCGCCCACGGCGATGGTCGACCGACCGGGCCACCTCGGCCACCGCCGGGCGGTCGGCCGGGTCGACGGCCCGGTCGAGGGCGGCCCAGGCCACCGCCCGGTACATGGCCCCGGTGTCGAGCCGGTCCATGCCCGAGGCGGGCGGCCAGGGCCCGGGACACGGTGGACTTCCCCGACCCGGCCGGGCCGTCGATGGCGATCACCGGACGGGAGCGGACCGAGCTGCCCGGTCATGGGTGGCCCGAGCCGGTCAGCTGGGCCAGCGTCTGGGCGAAGCCGGGGTAGCTGGTGGCCACCGCCTCCCATCCGGTGACGACCGTCTCGCCCGCCGCCGGGCAGGCCGCACCGGCCACCGCCGCGGCCATGGCCATCCGGTGGTCGCCGCGCGGCGTCGACCCGGCCCGGGCGCAGCGGCCCACCGGCGCCCTCGCACCACCAGGTCGTCGCCCGTCGACCGTGGCGGTGGCCCCGAAGGCCCGGACCAGCTCGGCGGTGCCGGCCAGTCGGTCGGACTCCTTCACCCGCAGCTCGCCCACGTCGCGGAACCGGGTGGTGCCGTGGGCCACCGGCGGCGGCCACGGCCAGGATGGGCACCTCGTCGAGGGAGGGGATCTCGGCCGCCTCCACCACCGTGCCGTGCAGCTCGCAGGTGTAGCTGGTGACCGATCCGGTCAGGTTGCCGGCCTCCTCGCATCTCGATGGTGGCGCCCATCCGGCGCAGGACGCCGAGGAACCCGAGCCGCTCGATGCCCAGCTGGATGCCGGCCACGGTGACCAGGCTGCCGGGGACGATCACGCCGGCCACCACCCAGAAGGCGGCCTGGGAGGGGTCGCCGGGCACCGAGAAGGTCCCCGCCGCCAAGCGCGCTCCGCCGCAGCCGGATGGCCCGGCCAGCCACCGACCCGCTCGAAGGTCGATGTCGGCGCCCGCCGCGGCCAGCATCTCCTCGGTGTGGGCCCGGGTGGCCACCGGCTCGTGGACCACCGTCTCCCCCTCGGCGGCCAGCCCGGCCAGCAGGACGGCCGACTTCACCTGGGCGCTGGCCATCGGGGGCGTCGTAGGCGATGCCCGACCAGGGCTCCGCCGGTGATCTCGAGGGGGGGCAGGCAGCGCTCCCCCTGCCCGGTCACCGTGGCCCCCATGAGGGCGAGGGGCTCGGCCACCCGGTCCATGGGCCGGCCCCGCAGCGAGTCGTCGCCGGTCAGGTGGGTGGTGCCCGGGAGGGTGGCGGCCAGCCCGGCCAGCAGCCGCATGCCGGTGCCCGAGTTGCCGAGGTCGATGGGGGCGTCGGGTGCGTGCAGCCGGGACCGGCCCCCGGTCACGGTGAGCGAGGTCCCGTCGGTGTCGCACGTCGGCGCCCATGGCGGCCACCGCGGCCAGGGTCCGGGCCACGTCGTCGCCGTGGGAGAGCCCGTGGATGGTGGACGTCCCCTCGGCCAGCGCCGCCAGCAGGAGGGCCCGGTGGGAGATGGACTTGTCCCCCGGCACGGTGACCGTGCCGGTGAGGGGGGGCCTCCCCGCACCACCTGGACGTCGCCGTCCGCCCCGTCGGCCGGGGGCCCGCGTCGCCGGTCATCGGGTGGTCCCGATCGGCGAGCTGGAGGCCCGGTAGCCCCGGTCGGACAGCGTGGACAGCAGGGTGGGGGCCGAGAGCTTGTCGACCACCAGGACCAGCACGCCCCGGTCGCCGTCGACCGAGTGGGCGATCTCCAGGTCGACGATGTTGATGCCCAGCTCGGCGGCGAGGACGGTGACCTCGGCGATGGCCCCGGTGCGGTCCGGCACGCGGGATCCGCACCTCGACCAGCTCCTCGGGGAGCGGGGCCCGGTCGCTGAGCACCCGGCGGGCGTCGGCGGCCCGGCCCAGGATCTCCAGCAGCGAGTCGTGGTCGTGCTCGGCCACCCGTCGGCGCATGGCCCGCAGGGCCTCGATCAGCAGGTCGAGGGTGGCCACGATGGCCTCGGCGTTGTCGTCGCAGATGTCCGGCCAGATGGAGGGCTGGCCGGCGGCGATCCGGGTCATGTCCCGGAACCCGCCCGGCGGCCAGCTGGAGGAGGGCGGCGTGCTCCTGGCCCAGTCCGGCGGCCAGGTCCATCAGGGTGGCCGCGGTGAGGTGGGGCACGTGGGACACCACCGCCACCAGCGCGTCGTGCTGGGCCGGGGCCAGGGCCACCACGTCGGCCCCGAGCTCGGCCAGGACGTTGCGGACCAGGGCGTAGGCGTCGGGGTCGGTGGAGGCGGTCGGGGTCAGCACCCAGGTGGCCCCCACGAACAGGTCGCCCGAGGCTCCCTCGACCCCCACCTGCTCCGAGCCGGCCATGGGATGGCCGCCCACGAAGCGGGGATGGTCGATCGCCGGTGACCAGCGGCCCCTTCACGCTGCCCACGTCGGTCACGATGACGTCGGGGTCCCACCCGCCCGAAGCGAGGATCCCCTCGATCACCTCCGCGGCGGCGTGGACCGGGGTGGCCACCACCACCAGGTCGGCGTGGCGGTCGACTCCCTCGACGGTCAGGGCCCCGAGCTCCACGGCCCGGGCGGCCACGCCGTCCCCGGTGTCGACGCCGCTCACGTGCCAGCCCCGATCCCGCAGGGCCATGCCCACCGATCCCCCGATGAGGCCGGTGCCGACGATCATGGCCCGCCGGACCAGCCGGGTCGCCCTCCCCGCCGACCGTGGCCGCCCCGGTCCGGCGCCCTCAGTCGGGGAGGTCGTCACGGAGTCCCTGGGCGCCCTCGAGGTAGACGTGGTGGATCTGGTCCCGGGGGCGGTCGGTGGTGACGTGCAGCATGACCCGGATGCAGCGCGGCACCGACCCGGTGATGGCACAGCTCGCGGGCACAGATCAGCGGCACCGCCCCCAGTCCCATCGACCGGGCCGCGGTGGCCGGGAAGGTGGAGACGATGTCCTCGGTGGCGGTGAACAGGATGGAGATGAGGTCGTCCTCCTCCAGCCCGTTGCGCTCGAGGATCAGGCGCAGCAGGGCCACGACCCGCTCGGTGATGGCCTCGGGGGTGTCGACGTCGACGGTGGTGGCGCCACGGACGGCTCGGACGGAGGGGGACATCAGCCAGGCATGTTACTCAGGCCCGTCGGGCGACCCAACCGGCCGCTCCCCGGTGTCGACGGGCCCGGACGACCCCTCCCCTACCGGTACGGCCGCCGCGGCCAGGCTGCGGACCTCGTCGAAGGTGAGGGGTCGGTACGACCCCGGGGTCAGGGAGGGATCGGCCAGGGGGCCGATCCGGGTCCGGACCAGCCGCACCACCGGGTGGCCCGACGGCCTCGCACATCCGGCGGATCTGCCGGTTGCGGCCCTCGTGGATGACCATGCGGAGCAGGTTGGCGGCGACCACGGCCACCCGGGCCGGTGCCGTGGGGCCGTCCTCGAGCTCCACCCCCTCCCGCAGGCGACGCACCTCCCCGGCGGTGGGCTCGCCCTCCACCTGGACCAGGTACTCCTTGGGTACCCCGAAGGACGGGTGGGTCAGCCGGTGGGTGAGGTCCCCGTCGTTGGTCAGGATGAGCAGGCCCTCGCTGTCCATGTCCAGCCGGCCCACCGGGAACACCCGGACGTCGTCGGGGACGAGGGAGACCACCGTCGGGCCGCCCGTGGGTGTCCTCGGCCGTGCTCACCACCCCGGGCGGCTTGTTCACCAGGTAGTGGACCAGTCCGGGACGCACCGGCAGGGGTACCCCGTCGAGCTCGACCCGGTCCACCTCCGGGTCGACCCGCCGCCCGAGGACCGGCACCTCGCCGTTGACGGTCACCCGACCGTCCACGATCAGCTCCTCGCACACCCGTCGGGAGCCGACCCCGATACGGGCCAGCACCTTCTGCAGTCGGTCTCCGGTGGCGAGGGGTGGGTCGGTGGGCTCAGCCCCCTCAGCCATCGCCGACCGGGCGCATCTGCTCCTCCAGTCGGCCAGGGCCTCGGGCCCGGGCAGGAGGTCCTCCACCGGTGGCAGCTGGTCCAGCCGGTCGAGTCCGAGGCGCTCCAGGAAGGCGTCGGTGGTGGCGTACAGGACGGCCTGCCCCGGGCCCGGGGCCCGACCCGCGGCGGCGATGTACCCGCGGTGCTCCAGCAGGCGGACCACCCCGTCCACGTTGACTCCCCGGAGGGCGGCGATCTGGGCACGCGACACCGGCTGCTTGTAGGCCACGATGGCCAGGGTCTCCAAGGCCGCCGCCGACAGCCGCGACGAGACGCCGACGTTGGCGAACCGCTCCACGTAGGGGGCCAGGTCGGGGTGGGTCTGGATGCGGAAGCCCCCGGCGATCCGCACCACGTCGAATCCTCTGCCCTCGATCCGGCACGACTCGGCCAGCTCGTCGCAGAAAGGGTCGATCTGCTCCACCGGGAGCTCCAGCAGCTCGGCCAGCAGACCGGCCGACACCGGCTCCACCGCCACGATCAGGACGGCTTCGATGGCCCGGGCCTCGGGCGAGAGCGGCACCGTCAGCCCTCGTACTCGTCGTACAGTCCCGGGCCGACCGGCACCGGTTGGCGCTCGTCGGCCACCCAGACCACCTCGAGGTCGCCGAAGGTGTGGCCCTGGTCGAGGGAGATCCGGCCCTGCTTGCAGAGCTCGAGGAGGGCCAGGAAGCTCACGATGATCTCCATGCGCGAGGTCAGATGCCGGGTGAGGGACCGGAAGGTGGCCGTGCCCAGGTGCGGCAGCCGGCGGGCCATGGAGGCCACCGCGTCGGCCACCGTGACGGTGTCCACGGTGACGTGGTAGAGGTCGACCACCGGCACCGGCCGCTCGGCGGTGGCCCGCAGGAAGGCCTCGGCCACCTGGTCGGGGGTCACCCCTTCGAGCAGGTCAGGGGCGTGGACCACGAAGTCGAGGTCGAGCCCGGCGGTGCGCGGGACGGCCCGGGCCGCCTGCTCGAGGAGGAGGGCGAACCCGTCGGCGGCCGCCGCATAGGCCTGGCACTCCAGCAGCCGGGCCAGCAGGAGGTCGCGCTCCTCCCAGCCCACCAGCTCCTCGTCGGTGTCGACCTCGTCGGGCCCGGGCAGCAGGCGCCGGGACTTGAGCTCGACCAGGGTCGAGGCCACCATCAGGAACTCGGACAGGGTCTGGAGGTCGACGGACTCCCAGGTGGCCACCTCGGCGACGAAGGCGTCCACCACCGCAGCCAGGGGCACGTCGTACAGGTCCACCTGGTGGCTGTTGACCAGCTGGAGCAGCAGCTCGATGGGACCCTCGAAGACCGGGGTGGAGACGGTGGCGGCCACGGCCCGAGGCTACCGTCTGGAACGCGCCGCGCCGTGCACCGTCCGGGGCTCCTCGGCTGCCACGTACGATGACCCCCCATGTCCCGAGTACTGTCCGGATTCCAGCCCAGCGGCGACCTCCACCTGGGGAACTACCTGGGTGCCATCCGCAATTGGGTGGCCGACCAGGACGTCCACGACGCCTTCTACTGCATCGTGGACCTGCACGCCCTGACCCTGGACATCGGCCCCGACGAGCTGCGGTCCCGGACCGCGGAGACCGCGCTCGACCTGCTGGCCGCCGGCCTCGACCCCGACCGGTGCACCCTGTTCGTCCAGAGCCACGTGGCCGAGCACCCCCGGATGGCCTGGCTGCTCGAGTGCACTCGCCACCATGGGGGAGCTGGGCCGGATGACCCAGTTCAAGGAGAAGAGCGCCGGCAAGGACTCGGTGCGGGTGGGGCTCTTCACCTACCCGGTGCTCCAGGCGGCGGACATCCTGCTCTACGACGCCGAACGGGTCCCGGTCGGCGACGACCAGCGCCAGCACCTCGAGCTGACCCGTGAGGTGGCCAACCGGTTCAACCACCGGTTCGGCGAGACCCTGGTGGTGCCGGAAGCGGCCGTCCCCTCGGCCGGGGCCCGGGTGATGGATCTCCAGCACCCCGAGAACAAGATGTCCAAGTCGGTCAACTCCCCGCTCGGGACCATCCTCCTCTTCGACCCAGCCGACGAGATCGCCCGCAAGGTGCGCAAGGCGGTGACCGACACCGACGGCGAGGTCCGCTACGACCCCGCGGCCAAGCCGGGTCTGTCCAACCTGCTGGAGCTGATGGCCGTGACCACCGGGCGCAGTGCCGAGGAGGTGGCCGCCTCCTACCATCGCTACGGCGACCTGAAGGGCGACCTGGCCGAGGCGCTGGTCGAGCTGCTCCGGCCGGTACGGGAGCGTCGGGAGGCACTGGCCGCCGAACCCGGGGCGGTCGCCGGGCTGCTGGCCGTCGGAGCCGACAAGGCCCGTGCCGTGGCCTCGGCCACCTACCGGCGCGCCGCCGAGGCCATCGGACTGCTCAGTCCGGGCTGAGCCCGGCCGCTTGCCGGCGGCCCCCGCGGCTCCCCCGCCTCCGGGCCAGCACCGCCTCCGCCACCGCCCACACGGCCAGGCCCACGCCGGCCACGGCCGAGATCCACACGGCAACCAGGGCCGGCGCCGGCCGGTAGCGGAAGGAGACCACGTACTCCCCCGGACCGGGCAGGGCCACCTCCTGGATCACGCCGCTCCGACGCACGGCGACGGCCCGGGTCGGGCCGGCGGCGCCGACGGCCCGCACCGTGGCGTCCCAGCCGGTGGTCCACGACTCGCTCCGCTCGAGCAGGGTGGGTGAGACGGTGCGGACGGTGATCCGCTGGACGCCGGTCCCGTCGGGGGCCGCCGCGGTGACCGTGGTCCCGGCCGCGGGCGGACCCCCGTCGGCGGCCCGTGCCCACGCCCAGCCCCGGGCCGCGGTGTTGTGGAAGACCCCGAAGCTGCCCACCGTGCCGGTGAAGATCCAGTGGGGGGCGTTCACCCCGTACTGCAACTGGCCGTCGAGGGAGACCGCACCGGCTTCGTCGGTCACCGCGTCGGGTACGCCCACCACCACCGGCCCGGTCCTGGAGCGCAGGACGACCCCGGCTGCGGGCCCGGGTCGGTCGAGGACGACCGTGAGGGTCCGGTCGGCTCCACGACCCCGGATGGTGACGTCACGGTCCGGTAGCCACCGGACGGAACCCGAGCGGGTCAGGACCCCGGTCTCGATCCCGGCTGTCGACCCCAGCCGGATCGGCACCGACCATCGGTGGAGGGTGAGATCGGCACCGAGGTACCAGGGACGGGCGAGTCCGGGACGGAGGGTCACCGTGGCGGGGGCGCCGAGGTGGGTCGAGGTGTGGTCCGGCAGGTCGGTGGGGAACTGGACCCGGTCGGCCGGGGCGGTGGCGTTGGGATTTGGCGCCGACCGGTCCGAGGAGGTCGATGACGGGAGCGGGTTGACGAAGTAGCCCGGCAGGGCGAGCAACGTGCTCACGTTGAGCCGGTCCCACACCGGCCCGGCCAGGGTGGTGGGGTCGAGGGACTCCTGCAGGTGGGAGCCGGTGACGCGGTAGTAGCCGCCGTCGGTCAGGGCGGTGTACCCCTGGGCGCTCGGCAGCTGTCGGTAGATGTTGAGGTCGGTCTGGCCCAGCGCGTAGAGCTGATCGGTCTCGAACCGGTCGGGGTCGAAGATGATGAAACGGGCGTCACCCGTCTCGGCGGCCAATCGGTCGGCCGGGGCCGTGTCGGCCCTCGCCGCGGCCTCCGAGATCGGGGGGTTGACCACGAACAGGTTGAACAGGGCCAGGTCGGCCACGAGCACGGCGGCCAGCTGGCGTCGCAGGCGCCGGGCCGAGAAGCGCCCCGCCGCCAGGGCGGTCCACGTGGCCACCCCGGCGATGGCCACACCCGCGGTGACCAGCACGGCCACCCGCACCCGGGTGGCGGAGTCCATGGGGTACTGGATCTCGAGCAGCCGGCCGAGGGACGGTCCCGCCACCCACAGGAGGATCGCCACCACGGTGGTGACGGCGAAGGGGAGGGCGGTGACCACCACCTCGGCCCGGCGCCCGGACCGACTCTGTTCCCGCGGGATGACCGGGTCAGGTCCAGGCCGGGCCGCTGCGGTCCGCTCCTCGAGGGCGAGGTGGACCCACCAGGCCAGGAGGACGGCCAGGGCCATGTCCACCAACAGGAGGTTGCGGTTGAGCAGCCGTTCGCTTCGGAGCCCCGGGATCAGGTACATGAGTCGGGCGAACGGAGTCTGGCTGCCGAGGGAGGAGAGCACCCCGACCGCCAGGATCACATACCAGATCCACCACTGGCGGGCCTCGGGCCGGGTGCGCCACCGCCGGAGGAGCAGGCTGCAGGCGGCGATGAGGGCCAGGATGCCCACGTAGCTGGTGACCTCGGAGAAGTTGTAGCCACCGGCGTAGGTGCCGGGCCAGCCCTGGTTGGTGCCGAGGACGAAGGGCGACGCCACCAGGGTGAGCAGTCGGTTGTCGAGCGACCCGCTGGTGAAGAAGCCGTAACTGGTGGTGGCCCGCTGGGACTGCGAGAGGAAGATGAGGCCGGGTAGCCACTGGGCCGTGCC
This sequence comes from uncultured Acidimicrobiaceae bacterium, assembly GCA_963717885.1. Lineage (GTDB taxonomy): Bacteria > Actinomycetota > Acidimicrobiia > Acidimicrobiales > RAAP-2 > Bog-756. Next base: position 350,510 of record CAVQXB010000002.1, read on the forward strand.
CAGCGCCACCCCGACCGCCAGTCCGGCGACGGTGGCGCCGAGCGAGGACACGAGGGCCCGGACCGACCGGCGGTGGAAGAAGCCCCCGCGGGCCAGGCGCCAGATCCAGTAGATGCCCACCAGCACCCCGCTGTCGATGATGGCCTCGGCGGCCCCGGCCAGCAGGGTCAGTCCGAGGGAGCCGGCCAGCAACAGGACCGACCAGCGTCGGCGCCGTGGTCGGACCGACGCTGTCGCCGCGTCGGTCCCCTCCCGCCGGGGCGGGACGGTGAGGCCGTGCACGGCCACCAGGATCCACGGCAGCCAGGCCGCTCCTTCGATCAGGTCGACGTGGACGATCTGGGCGGTCATGTACCCGGCGAGGGCGAAGGTGGCCGCTCCGAAGGTGGCGGCCGTGGAGCCGATCTCCTGGCGCCGGAGGAAGAGGTACATCCCGGCCAGCGCCACGTCGTAGGTGACGGCCAGCGTCAGCGTCCAGGCGGTGAAGATCGGGAGGACCGCGGTGAGCCAGGTGGCCGGGTAGGCGGCGCCGGCGTTGAAGCCGCCGAGCAGCGGGGTCCCGCTGAAGAGGTAGGGGTTCCACAGGGGCAGCACCCCGTGGCTGAGGTCGTGGCCCACCAGCACCCGCATGGGCAGGTTCTGTATGAGGTTGTCGCCCGACAGGAAGGTCATCCCGAACAGCTGGGGTGTCGCCGAAGACCACCAGGGGAACCAGCAGGGCGACGGCATCCCGGGATGGGTGCGAACCCACGATGCCGCCCGTCGTCCCACCCGGGCGGGGGCGGGGTCGGCCGAGACCGCCGGGGTTCCTGGCTGGCCCGGCCCGCTCACGAGGCGGCCGGCGTGGGGGCCCCCTCGAGGAGGGAACCGCCCGGGACGGTGCCGAGGCCACGGAGCTGCCCGATGGTCCAGCTCGCCATCCACGCCAGGACCGCCAGGCGGGCGATCGTGGCTCCGATCCCCGAGGCCGGTGAGGGAGCTCGGCTGATCGGGTCGCCGGAGCCCGAACTCGATACCACCAGTCGTAGACGGACAGGCGCCCCGAGGGCCACCCCGAACCGGGCCGGCATCGCCGCGAGGGCCCCGGCGGCGAAGACCCACAGGATGTACTGCGGGTTCCACACCTTGTTGACCGCCATCCACACGATGATGGCCGAGGCGGAGGCCGAGCGCCACCGCCCGACCCTGGCTGTCGGGACGGGCGCGCCAGACCCGCCAGGCGCCGTAGGCCATCGCCGCCGCCACCGCCACCAGCGAGAGGGTGTTGACTGGTGGTTGTTGACCCGATGCCGAGCACCGTGCCGGCCAGGCCCCAGAGGGAGTCCTTCTGGGGTCGCAGGCTGTTGAAGCGGAAGAACCAGAGGGTGTTGGACGGAGCCAGCACCAAGAACGGCACCATGACCACCGCGCGTCACCACGCGCGAAGGGGATCAGCCAGCGGGCCAGGGCCCGGGCCCGGCGGACGGATCGCCGTCGCCGTCGGGTCGGCCCGCCCGGCGGCCGTCCGGTCGCCAGCGACCGCCACCAACGGCGACCCAGGGCGGCCAGGGCCATGGGGGCCACCACCACCGGGAAGAGCTTGAAGCAGCGTGCCGGCGGCGGTGGACCGCGCCGCTCAACCGGTAGCGCCGCTCGCCGAACCACACCACCGCGCCCACCAGGAAGACGATGCCGATGAGGTCCCAGTTGATGCCGGCGTCGAGCAGGAGGGCCGGGGAGGCGGCGATCCACCAGGCCGAGGCGGGGTGGTGCCGCCGGAGCAGGGCGATGGAGCCGAAGGTGGCCGCCGCCGTCATCACCCCGGTGGCGGCGAGCCACGAAGCCGGTCCGCCGGGGAGCCAGGTCGGGCAGCCAGAGGGCGAAGCCCAAGCAGCACCGGGTACTCGATCCGGTCGTGCACGTAGGGAAGGGGTGGACCACTGGCCGGCCGTGCACGTAGTGGACCAGGCCCAGCCGGATGACGTCGCTGTAGACGCTGTGGTCGAGGGACCAGGTGGCGTAGACCCGACTGTCGCGGTGTGGGAGAGGCCCCGGGCCAGCCAGGAGGAAGTCGACCAGCAGGAGCGCGCCGGCCAGGGCGTAGGGTCCCCACCGGCGGGCGGAGACGGCGAGCGGGTCCGGCATCACCCCAGCAGGCCCGCCCACCAGCTGATGACGTGGCCGATCAGCTGGGACCACTGGTTGCGGAAGAGCAGGATGAGGATGAAGGGCAGGAACATGAGGAAGGGCTGGAGGTTGTAGTACTGCGGGCAGCATCCGGGCGGGAGGAAGCGCTCGAGCACGGCGGCGCCGTCCAGTGGCGGGCACGGGATGCAGTTGAACACGCCGAGCACGATGTTGGCGATCCCGGCGATGAACAGGATCTGGCCCAGCAGCGAGGGCGGGTAGAAGCCCGGCCGCCACCACCGGCCCGGCTCACCGGGGAGCGAGGTGGCCACGAAGACCACGCCCGAGCACGGCGGCCAGGGCGAAGTTGGTCAGGGGTCCGACCAGCGAGACCACCACCGTGTGGTTGCGCGGGCTGCGCAGGCGGTTGGTGCTGACCGGCACCGGCTTGGCCCATCCGTAGGCCCCGAGGCCGGAGAGCGAGAGGATGGCCGGGACCAGCAGGGTCCCCACCGGGTCGACGTGCTTGACCGGGTTGAGGGTCAGCCGGCCGGCCCGCTTGGCGGTGTCGTCGCCGAGGGCCAGGGCCACGACGCCGTGGGACAGCTCGTGGAGGATGATCGACGGGACCAGCACGCAGAAGTAGATGATCTCGAACCGGTTGATCCTGTGGGTGCGCGAGCAGGATGGCGATCAGGGCCACCGCCACCACGACGATGATCAGGGTCCGCTGGTCGGGCTGGAACCGCCGTCGGGGCCGACCCGTGCTCCGCCCGAGCCCCCTCCGTAGCCTCCGTAGGCCATCAGCGCTCCGGCCCGATCAGGGCCGGTTGGCGTGGTTGATGCAGAACCGGGTGGCCGGCATGGCCTCGAGGCGGGCCGGGGCGATGGCCACCCCGCACTCCTCGCAGCGGCCGTAGGTGCCGTCCTCGAGGCGGTCGAGGGCCAGGGCCACCTCGTCCAGCGTCTCCTGCAGCTGGCCGGCCAGGACATCGGCCTCGCCCCGCTCGGCGGTGACCTGGCTGGTGTCGGCGAAGTTGGGGTCGTAGTCGAGCCCGCCGCCCTCGCCGTGGCCGAGTTCGGACAGCTCGGACTGCAGCTGGCGCCGCTCGTTCTCGAGGAGTTGGCGGTAGTCGATGGTGGGGGCGTCGCTCGGCACGGGAAGATCCTACTTGAGCTGGGGCGCAGTGGCCCGCGGGTGGGCCCGCTGGTAGGAGGTCCCGCAGGTGGTCCTGGCTGAGCCGGGTGTAGATCTGGGTGGTGGCGATGGAGACGTGGCCGAGCAGCTCCTGGACCACCCGGATGTCGGCGCCGTGGGCCAGCATGTGGCTGGCGCAGGAGTGGCGCAGCACGTGGGGGCTGACCACCTCGCCGAGCCCGACCCGCTCGGCGCGGTGGTGGACCACGGCCCAGGCCCCCTGCCGGCTGAGCCGGCCCCCGCGGGCGTTGAGGAACACCGCCTCGGCGTCGCTGCGCCGGGCCCAGCGCGCCGGAGCCATGCGGGGTCGTCCCGCCGGGGCCAGCCAGCGGTCGAGGGCCATCCGGGCCGGCCCGCCCAGGGGGACCAGGCGCTCCTTGGCCCCCTTGCCGAACACCCGGAGCAGGCCGTCGTCGCCCTGGAGGTCCATCAGCGAGAGGCCCACCACCTCGGAGATGCGGGCCCCGGTGCCGTAGAGCACCTCGAGGAGGGCCCGGTCGCGGCAGGTCGGCCGGCTCGCCGCCGCTCACCGAGTCGAGCAGCATGAGCACCTGGTCCTCGTCGAGGGCCTTGGGCAGCCGACGGGGGATGCGGGGCGAGCGGAGGTCGGCGGTGGGGTCGGCCTCGAGGTCCCCCTCGCTGACGAGGAAGCGGAACAGGCCCCGTAGGGCGGTGGTGGACCGGGCCATCGACGCCGGATTCCGGCCCTGGTCCCGCAGCTGGGCCAGGTGGCGCTCGATGGCCCCGGTGTCGGCGGCCGACCGGGTCGACGCCGGCCTCGGCGGCCCACTGCCTCCCACACCGCGATGTCCCGCCGGTAGGCGGCCAGCGTGTTGCGCGACCGACCCTTCTCCACGGCCAGCCACGACAGGTACTCCTCGGCCCCGGTGGACAGGGGCCGGCCCCGGTGGACGGCGCCCTCGGTACGGCCGTCGCCGGCGGCCAGGCGCCGCCGGGCCAGGCCCACCCCGAGGATGGTGGTGGCGTCGACGATCGTCCCGTCGTCCACCATGGCGTCGAACCGGGCCAGCGGGACGTGCTCGACCCGCATGTACCGCTCCTCGATGCCCTGGCGGTCGACCGGCACCGGGGTGAGCCCGGTGGCCAGGTACACCGACGAGCAACTCGTCGCAGAACCCCGGGGTGATGGCGCACCGGGTGAGCAGCTCGAGCCGGTCGGCGGCGTAGCCCGACCTCCTCGGCCAGCTCGCCGTCGGGCGGTCACCTCCGCGGGCTCCCCGTCCACGTCGCAGGTGCCGGCCGGCACCTCGAGGATCCACCGGTCGAGGGCCGGCCGGTACTGGTGGACCAGCACCACCGCAGTCGTCGTCGGTGACGGCCACCACGGCCACCGCGCCGGGGTGGCGGACCACGTCCCGCTCGAAGGCCACGCCGTCGGGATCGACGAAGGTCGGCCCGGGTCAGGCGTGATCACCCAGCCGCGGTGGACGACCTCCTCGCCGAGTGGCCCGGAAGGCGGGCAGGGTCCGCGTCCGTCTCGGCGGCGCGGCCCTCGTCCCCGCCGGCCTCAGCCGAGGTCACCGATGTCGGTCAGGCGGGGATCCCGTCCCTCGGCCCGGGTGAGGGCGGCATAGACCAGCTCGCGGAAGAGCGGGTGGGGCCGGTCGGGCCGGCTCTTGAACTCCGGGTGGGCCTGGGTGCCCACCCAGTAGGGATGGCCGGGCAGCTCGATGAACTCGACCAGCCGGCCGTCGGGCGAGATCCCCGAGCAGACCAGTCCGACCTCCTCCAGCCGGGTCCGGTAGCGGGGGTTGACCTCGTAGCGGTGGCGGTGGCGCTCGGACACCACCTCGGTGCCGTAGGCCTTGGCCACCTGGGAGCCGGCCAGCAGCTGGGCGCTGTAGGAGCCGAGCCGCATGGTCCCCCCCTTGTCCACCACGTCGTTCTGGTCGTCCATCAGGTCGACCACCGGATGGGGGGTGCAGGGCGTCGAACTCCCGCGAGTTGGCCCCGTCCAGCCCGGCCAGCGTACCGGGCCACCTCGATGATCATGACCTGGAGCCCCAGGCACAGGCCGAGCAGGGGGAGCTCGTGCTCCCGGGCGTAGTGGGCGGCGGCGATCTTGCCCTCCACCCCGCGCTCCCCGAACCCGCCCGGGATGACCAGGCCGTCGAACCGGCGGAGGCCGTCGCACCTCGAGGAGGTCGGGAACGGTGGCCGCCTGGATCCACTCGATCTCGACCTTGGCGCCGTGGTGGAAGCCGGCGTGGCGGAGCGACTCCACCACCGAGAGGTAGGCGTCGGGCAGGTCGACGTACTTGCCGATGATCCCGATCCGCACCGGCCGGACCGCCGCGTCGACCTGGTCGACCAGCCGCTCCCAGGTGGTCAGGTCGATGGGATGGGAGTCCTCGTCGAACTGGAGCAGGTCGAGGATGTAGCGGTCGAGGCCCTCCTCGTGGAGGACCAGCGGGATCTGGTAGATGTTGGCGGCGTCCACCGCCGAGACCACGGCCTCGATGGGGACGTCGCACAGGAGGGAGATCTTGCGCTTCAGGTCCTCGGAGATCATCCGGTCCGACCGGCACACGATGACGTCGGGCTGGATGCCCCGGCTGCGCAGCTCGGTGACCGAGTGCTGGGTGGGCTTGGTCTTCTGCTCGCCGGAGGGGCCGAGGTAGGGCACCAGGGTGAGGTGGACGTAGCAGACGTTCTCCCGGCCCACGTCCCGCCGGAACTGCCGGATGGCCTCGATGAACGGGACGATCTCGATGTCGCCCACCGTGCCGCCGATCTCGACGATGACCACGTCGACGTCGTCGGTGCCGAGCTCGCGGACCCGCTTCTTGATCTCGTCGGTCACGTGGGGGATGACCTGGACCGTCTTGCCCAGGTAGTCGCCGCGCCGCTCCTTGGCGATGACCGACGAGTAGATCCGCCCGGTGGTGGCGTTGGAGTTCTTGTGGAGGTTCTCGTCGATGAACCGCTCGTAGTGGCCGAGGTCGAGGTCGGTCTCCCCGCCGTCCTCGGTGACGAAGACCTCGCCGTGCTCGAAGGGGTTCATGGTGCCCGGGTCGACGTTGATGTAGGGGTCGAGCTTGCACATGGTCACCCGGAGCCCCCGGCACTTGAGGAGCCGGCCCAGCGAGGAGGCGGTGAGGCCCTTGCCCAGCGAGGACGACACGCCGCCGGTGAAGAAGATGAACTTGGTGTCCCGCCGGGCCGGGCCCGGCCGGCTCTCGCCGAGTGGGTGCCGAGCGGGCGGGTGACTCTGCCGTCGGCTGTCCCCCGAGGGTTGCGGCGGGCCATCCACGTCAGGCACCTGATGAGGCTAGCGGAACCGGAACGGCCACGGTGCGGACCCCGCCCGGTTCGGCGGCCACGTGGCCATGTCGGGCCGGTCGGCTCAACCCGACGGTGCTCCGGCCCGACGGGCTCCCGTCCAGCAGCTCCCGGGCGTGCCGGCGGGCCGACGTCGCTGTCGGGGTGGCCGGAGAGCATGCGGCTCAGCTCGATCACCCGACCCTCGCCCGTCGAGGACGGTCACCTCGGAGCGGGTGCGGCCGGACCGCTCGGCCTTGCGCACCTCGATCTGGTGGTCGGCCTGGGCGGCCACCTGGGCCAGATGGGTGACCACCAGCACCTGGCCGTGGCGGGCCAGGCCGGCCAGCGCGGCATCCCACGGCGATGGCCGCCTCGCCGCCGACCCCGGCGTCGACCTCGTCGAACACCATGACCCCGGGCGCCGTCGGTGATGGCCAGCCGGATGGCCAGCATGGTGCGGGCCAGCTCGCCGCCGGAGGCCGACGTGGCCAGGGGCATCAGGGGCTCCCCGGGGTTGGCCCCGAGCAGGAAGGCCACCTGGTCGGCCGGACCGTCCCCTCCACGCGCGATCTCGAACCGGGCCGAGGGCATGGCCAGCTGGTGCAGGGTGGACTCGATCCGGTCGGCCAGCACCGGGGCCGCCGCCCGGCGGGCCGCGGCCACCTCGGCGCCCCGCCGATCCAGCTCGGCCCGGGCCGACTCGATCTCGGTGTCGAGCGCCTGGGCCCGCCGCTCCTCGCCCTCGGCCGCGGCCAGGCGGGCCCGGGCGTCGTCGGCGAAGGCCAGGACCTCGTCCAGGGTGTCCCCGTACTTCCGCCGGAGCTGGTGGAGGAGCTGGCGGCGTCCCGGACCTCCTCCAGGCGCTCGGGATCGTCCTCCCAGGTCTCCACCACCGACCGGAGCTCGGACTGGCCAGGTCGGCAGAGTCGGCCATGGCCGCCCGGACCCGGGTGTCCAGGCCGGCCAGCGGCGGACGCCCGTCGAGGGCCCCGGCGGCCTCGGCCAGCCGGTCGAGGGCACTGGTCCCCTCCGCTCCCGACACCGCGGCGAGGGCCGCGGCCGCGGCCTGGCGGTGGGCGGCCGCCTCGGCCAGCCGGTCCTCCTCGGCCTCGAGCCGGGCGTCCTCGCCGGCGTCCTCGATGCCCGCTCCCTCGATCTCCCCGATCTGGTAGCGGAGCAGGTCGACCTCGCGGGCCCGCTCCCGGGCGTCGCCGCCGAGGGCCTCGGACTCGTCGGTCAGCCGGCGGAGCTGGAGGCGGGCCGCGGCGCAGCGCGGTCGAGGTCGATCTCCCCGAAGGCGTCGAGGGCCCGCCGTTGGGCGTCGGTGTGGACCAGCGACTGGTGCTGGTGTTGGCCGTGGAGCTCGATCAGGACCGCCGGCCGCCTCGGCCAGCGTGGCCGATGGTGGCCATGCGCCCGTCGACCCAGGCCCGGGAGCGGCCCGCCGGCGGGCACCGAACGGGCCAGCGTGACTTCCCGGGCTCCGTCGTCGGGCGGAGTCGCCGTCGGTGGGGTCCCCGCTCCGGGGTCCCGGCGTCGGGCGCCGGCGGCGAACGGCCGCTGACCCGGGCGGGCACGACGAACCGGCCCTCGACCACCGCCTCGTCGGTGCCGGCCCGGACCACCGAGGGGTCGGCCCGGGCCCCGAGCAGGAGGCTCAGGGCCTCGACCAGCAGGGTCTTGCCGGCCCCGGTCTCGCCGGTGAGGGCGGTCATCCCCGGCCCCAGGGCCACGGTGACGTCGTCGATGACCCCGAGGTTGCGCACCCGCAGCTCGACCAGTTGAGGTCCCACGGCTCCCATCCCCTAGCGATCGGCGAGGTGGAACTTGGCCCGGAGGATGGAGTGGAAGTCGGTGGAGCCGGAAGGTGACCAGCCGGGCCGGCTGCTCGCCCTCCCGGCACTCCACCCAGGCTCCCGGCTCCAGGGTGGAGACGGTGAGCACCGTCCACCACCAGCACCGCCGAGCGGGGCTCCCGCACGTCCAGCCGCAGCCGTTCGGACGGGTCGAGGACCAGGGGCCGGTCGAAGAGCATGTGGGGCGAGACCGGGGTCACCACGATGGCCCGCAGCCGGGGGGAGAGCACCGGGCCCCGGGCCGAGAGGTTGTAGGCGGTGGATCCGGTCGGCGTGGACACCAGCAGCCCGTCGGCGGCGTAGGTCACGAAGGGCCGGTCGTCGATGAAGGTGGCGATGCGCACGGTGTGGCCCGGCACGGTCTTCTCCACCGTGGCCTCGTTGAGGGCGGTGCGCTGGGCGGCCAGCGGTGCCGTCGGGGCGCGTGGACCGAGACCGAGAGGGTCATCCGCTCCTCCACCTGGTGGGTCCCGGACAGGAAGGCGGCCAGCGCGTCCTCCAGTCCGGCCGGCTCCACCGGGGTCAGGTACCCGAGCCGCCCGATGTTGACGCCCAGCACCGGGATGCCCCCCGGCCAGGGCGGTCTCCACCGCGCGGAGCAGCGTGCCGTCCCCGCCCAGGCTGACCAGCAGGTCGGCCCCGTCGGCCGAGGCCGAGCCGTCGGGACGTGCAGGGCCGGCACGGCGCGGTGGCCCTGCTCGGCCAGCCAGGCCGGAGGCCCGTTGGGCCAGGGCGGCGGCCTCGGGCCGGTGCGGGTTGGTGTAGAAGGCGATGACGGCCATGGCCCTATCCTGGCCCGTTTTCGCCGTGGGCCTCGGCGACGGCCCGGTCCACCAGCGTCGCGAGGCTGGCAGCCGGCTCGGCGATCGGTTACCGCCGGCCGGCCCGATGGCGGCGTCCGGGCGTGCACCAGGAACTCGATGTTCCCGGCGGACCCGGTGATCGGCGAGGGCATGACCCCCATGATGTCGGCTCCGGCCGCCGGTCGAGCGCCCCGGCCACCTCGCCGAGGGTCCGGCGGTGGATGTCCGGGTCCCGGATGACCCCCTTCCCCCGGGACGCCTCGACCCGTCCCGCCTCGAACTGCGGCTTGACCAGGATCACCAGTGGCGAACCCGGCGCCACCACCTCGCCCGGTGAGCACGGCACGGCCCGGGTCACCGAGATGAACGAGAGGTCGGCGGTCACCACGCCCACCGGGGTCCCCCCCACCGTGTCGAGGGTGACGTCCCGGATGTCGAGGCGCTCGCGCGACACCACCCGCGGGTCGCGCACGGAGCCGGGGGTGGAGCTGGCCCCGGCCCACGTCCACCGCCACCACCGAGGCCGCGCCCGGCCTGGAGCAGGCAGTCGGTGAACCCGCCGGTCGAGGCGCCGGCGTCGAGGGCCACGAGGCCGGTCACGTCGATGGCGAACCGTGCACCAGTGCCGCCTCCAGCTTCTCGCCGCCCCGGCTGACGAATCGGGGCGCGGGGCCGACCAGTTCGATGGGCTCGGCCGGGGCCACCAGTCCGGGACGGCTTGTCGGCCACCGAGCCGGACACCAGTACCTGTCCCTGCTCGATGCGAGCGCACGGCCTGGGGCCGGGTCTCGACCAGCCCCCGTTCGACCAGGGCCCGGTCGAGTCGACGCCGGGGCGAGTTGGTCAGCCCGACGACCCGGCGGCCGGAGTGCCGGTGGCCGGCGCCGCCTTCTTGGCCGGCGCCTTCTTGGCCGGGGCCTTCTTGGCCGCCGCCTTCTTGGCCGGGGACTTCGTGGGCGCCGCCTTCTTGGCCGCCGCCTTCTTCGCCGGGGACTTCTTGGCCGCCGCCTTCTTGGCCGGGGCCTTCTTCGCCGCCGCTTCTTGGCCGCGGCCTTGGTTCCCGAGGTGGCGGCCCTGCCGGCTTCCGCCGGTCCGTCCGATCAGCGCGGCCACCTGCTGGGCCAGGTCCTCGAGGGAGGTGATGCCCACGCTGTCGAGCTGGTGGGCGACCTCCTTGCGCACCTGGGCGGCGAAGGCCTCCCGGCCCTTGCGGCTGCGCTCGAGCAGCTCCTCGACCCTGGCCTGGGCGTCGCTGCTCTGGAACTCGCCGTTCTGGACCAGCTCCTGCGACCAGCTCCTCGGCTTTGGCCCGGGTCAGGTTGGTGAAGGCGATGCCGGCGTCGAGGTACTTCTGGAATCCGTCTCTTGTGGCCATTTGTCCACCCTACCTGGAGTGCTTGCTGCCAGCAAGCACTTATTCCAGCCGGATCGGGCACCCAGGCAGGCCCGCACCAGCGAGACGAAGTCCGGGGCCCGCAGGCCCACCGGCACGTCGAAGGGCCCGGCCCCGGGCGGGGTGACCCCGGAGTCGACCAGGCCGAAGGGGATCCCGAGTCGCTCGGCCAGCCGGCCGTCGGTCCTCGGCTGGTCGCCGATCATGACCACCGAGGGGTCACCGTCGCCGAAACCGAAGCGCTCCTGCATCAGTCGGGCCATGGCCCGGTGGGGCTTGCCGGCGATCTCCGGGGTGACCCCCGATGCCGTGGCCACCGCGGCCAGCAGGGCGCCAGAACCGGGCATCAGACCCTCGGGCGTGGGGTGGGTCGGATCCTCGTTGGTGCCGACCAGGCGACCCGACTCCCGGGCCGCGGTGGCGGTGGCGGCCAGTGTCCCGAAGTCGAACTCCCGGCTCCAGCCCACCACGGCGGCGTCCACCGGTCCCGACCCGGGGGCGACGGCCTCCACGCCCCGAGCGGCCAGGCTCTCCCGGACCCCGCCCTCGGCCAGGACCCGGACCCGCTGGCCGGGCTCGAGCAGCGAGGCCGCCGCGGTGGCCGAGGTGGCCAGGTCGTCCGCGGAGGCCTCGATACCGATCCGATCCAGCCGGGCCAGCAGGTCTCCGGTGGTGGGGGCGGAGTTGTTGGTGGCGAAGACCACTCGGATCCCTGCGGACCGGAGCGAGGCCACCGCCCGGCCGACCGGGCCGATCGGCTCGCCGGTGAGCCAGACCACGCCGTCGAGATCGACGATCCACAATCGGGCCGAGGCGAAGGCGGCCGTGGGGGGCGGCGACGCGCCGGCGGTCATTCCGGGACGTGCTCGGCGGTCCCTGGTTCTGCCGCGGTCACCCGCCCTCCCCTGTCCGCCTTGCGGGTGCGACGGGTGGAGGCGGCCAGCTGGTCGGCCGACTCGAGGACCCGGGAGATCAGGCCGGACAGGTGGGAGAGCGGCTCGATCGGCGCCGTCTCGGGCTCCATCGACTCGCTCGGATCGGCGGCCCCGGTTTCGACCTCGGGGCGGTGGTCGTGTGACTCGGGAGAGGGGGCCATCGGGCGGGCACTGAGGTCGGCGATCCGCTCACCGGTGATCCGGGCGGCGCGCTCCCAGTAGGAGCGGAACATCCCGATGTCGAAGGCGCCGTCGCGCACCCGGGCCTGGTCGAGCAGCCGCGCCGGGGGGCCTTCAGGTCCCGCACCACGTGCAGCGCGGCCAGGCCCTTCAGGACGTACCAGGTGGGGTCGACCTCCCACCAGCGGAAGCCCTGCCGGGCCGAGGCCGGCAGGTAGTGGTGGTTGTTGTGCCATCCCTCCCCGCCGGTGATCACGGCGATCAAGAGGGAGTTCCGACTGGTGTCGGGGGTGGCATAGCGGCGGCGCCCGATCAGGTGGGCCACCGAGTTGACCAGGAAGGTGCCGTGCCACAGCAGCACGGTGGAAAGGAAGAAGCCGATCAGGAGCGCACCCCACCCACCGAGCAGGAAGCAGGCCGACCCGAGTCCCCAGGGACCGATCCACGAGTAGCGGTCGAGGAGCCGCAGTTCGGGGTAGGCGGCGAAGTCCTTGATGGTGGAGGGGTCGGTGGCCTTGTACCTGGTGGACAGGATCCACCCCACGTGGCTCCACCAGAAGCCGTCCCGAGGGCGAGTGCACGTCGTCGTCGAGGTCGGTGAAGCGATGGTGGACACGGTGATGGCCTGCCCACCACAGCGGCCCCTTCTGGACCGCGGTGGTGCCGCCGAGGGCCATCACGAACTGGGCCACCCGTCCCATCCGGTAGCTCCGGTGCGAGAAGTAGCGGTGATAGCCGGCGGTGATGAAGAACATGCGGGTCACGTAGAGGACGGCACAGAGCACCCAGTCCTGCCAGGTCACCGTCACGAAGAAGGCGGCCAGCGGGGCCAGGTGGACGACGAAGAAGGGGATGGCCGAGAGCCAGTCGGTCCGATCGACGGACCGGTTCACCACGTCGGGGTTCGAGGTGCCGGGCGGCACGGTGGCGGCTGCACTCATGAGGTCGGGCCGGCGCCCACCGGCGCCGACGGCACGATGGTACCCGATCCGACCCCCGGTCCCGAGGTCCTGTCGGGGACTGCTCGGGACCGGGGTGGGCTCATTTCGGGACGTACAGGTCCCCGTTGGCGCCCTTGACGATCTTGATCGGTGTGAGGCCGTTGGTGGCGGGCCCGTTCACCACGTCGCCGGTGCGGGGATTGAACTCGGATCCGTGGCAGGGGCAGGCGATGATCTTGGCCGAGGCCTGGTAGGCCACCGTGCAGCCGGCGTGGGGGCAGACGGCGTCGAAGGCCACGAACTGGTCGGCGGTCTGCTGGATGACCAGGGCCGGGTCACCGCTGGCCGGATCGGTGAAGGCGGCCGAGCCTCCGACGGGCACGTTCGAGGCCGATCCCACCACGGTGCCCGAAGGGGTGGCCGTGGTGGTCCCGCCTGCCCCCGGCGGTGGTGGTCGTGGGGGTGGTGGGGGTGGTGGCCCCGGTGCCCGAGAGGGTGTTCGCCGTGGCCGTGGAGGTCGAACCGCCTCCGGCCCATCGGCCGATGCCCGCCGCCAGCCCGCTGACCACCACGAACGCCCCCGCCACCAGGCCCGTGGCCGCACCCTTGGACAGCACCGCCCGCCGGGGCAGGGTCCCGGACCGGTCCGGGGCAGGCGCCGTGGTGAGGGCGAACCAGGTGTCGAGGGCGGGGGCCCCGGCCGCCCCGGCCAGGGCGAGCGGGGTCCAGGCGAAGAAGAAGACGATGTCCGACCCGGTGTAGTAGGGCGAGGAGTGGAAGCTGGCCGTGAGGAAGAGGCCGAAGGAGAGGGCCATGCCGGCGACCGATGCCACCCGCATCCACAGCCCGACCAGGATGCCTAGTCCGATGGCCACCTCGCCGAGGGCGATGACCAGTCCGACGGCGGGGGCGATCGAGAGCAGGTGGGAGAGCAGCCCGTGGATGGGGCTGGACCGTTCCGCACCGATCAGCTGGGCGTGGATGGAGGTGGGGCTCGAGGATCGGAAGAAGTCGGGGTTGGCCAGCTTCTGCAGGCCGGCGAAGAGGAAGGTGACCCCGAGGAACAGACGCAACGGAAGCAGGTACCAGCCGACGGCGACAGTGCCGTCCGGCCCCCGCACGCTCCACATCGAGGCCCCGGACGATCGGTCGGGAGAGGACTCGTGACGGGCCGCCGCCGCCCGGGCCCGTCTCGACGCGTTCGAGGTCACCGGACCGCTCCCATGCTCGGGCACCATACTGGCTGCTCCCGCCGGGCTGGGGTCGGCGCCGCGGCGACCCCAGCCGTGGTCGAGCGGACTCCGGGGGCGGTTGGTAGGCCCCTGCCGCGACCACGTAGCATGACGGCATGGATCAGTTGGCTCTCTCCCCGGGCTCCCCGGGCGGGCAGGTCGTCACGCCGCCCCGCTCGAGGGCCGACCAGGCCATGCGCCGGCTGTTGCGGGTCCCCGGGGACCGGGCCCCGATCGACGAGTCCGAGACCCATCGGATCTTCAGTGCCTCCATCTTCCTCTCGGCACTCCGGTGCCTCCTCAGCTACATCGTCCTGCCCGTGGTGCTTCCGGCCATCGGGCTGGCGCGTGGGGTGGGGCCCGCCATCGGGATCCCCATCGGACTGCTGGCGCTGACCTTCGACTACCTGGGCATCCGGCGGTTCTGGCTGGCGGACCACCGCCATCGGTGGGCCTTCACCGCCCTCTACGCCGTGGTGGGCGCCATGGTGGCCACCCTGCTGGTCGTGGACATCGTCGACGTCATCGGATGACCGGTGCGGAGGGCGCGCACGACGGGGCCGATCCCGACACCGTGACCGGTTCCACCGGCCCGCCCGCTACGCCGGCAATCGGGTAGGTCTCGGAGCCGCCACCCGTCCCCCTCGGGCCCGCTCCGGCCTGGGCGGGAGGCCCCGTCGTCGGTTGACGGGGTGACCCGTGCGCCGCCGGCCCTCGTTCAAGGCGGGGCGTCGTCCGGTCGATACCTGGGTGATGAACGATCAGGCCCGAAGGGACGGCCCGAGCTACCGCGGTCCCGACCGGCTGCTCCGCTCCCTGGCCGTCCTCGCGCTCCTCTGGGGTCTCGTGTACCTGGTCTGGCGGGCGTGGGACACCGGGCAGGGCGCCCAGCCGGTCATGTTCTGGCTGCTCTATGCGTCCGAGGTCTTCGGAGTGGCGATGCTGGCGTCGTTCACCTTCCTGGCCTGGCGGGTGCCCCTGACCCACCGTCCGGCCATCGGCTGGCGGCCCACGGTCGACGTCTTCGTCTGCACCTACGACGAGGGCCTCGATGTGCTCGGCGCCACCCTGGTCGGGTGCGACCGGATCAGCTACCCCCACACCACCTGGGTGCTGGACGACGGCGGGCGCTACGAGGTCCGACAGCTGGCCGAGCGGTTCGGCGCCAACTACCTCAGCCGGGCCACCGACGAGCACGCCAAGGCCGGCAACATCAACCATGCCCTGACCCGCACCCATGGCCAGCTCATCCTGATCCTCGACGCCGACCATGTGCCCCAGCCCGACATCCTGGATGCCACCGTGGGGTACTTCGACGACCCGTCGGTGGCACTTGTCCAGACCCCGCACGACTTCGGCAACCACGACTCGTTCCAGCACTTCGAGACCGGGCGTCACGACCAGAGCATGTTCTTCGAGGTCCTGATGCCGGGCAAGGACCGCCACGACGGTGCCTTCTGGTGCGGCTCGGCCGCGGTCATCCTCCGCCACGCCCTGGAGGGGATCGGGGGGATCGCCACCGAGACGGTGGCCGAGGACTTCCACACCACCATCCGCCTGCACGGCCAGGGCTGGCACACCCGCTACCACGACGAGACCCTGGTGCAGGGCCTGGCCCCGCACGACCTGGCCGCGTACCTGCTCCAGCGGGACCGGTGGGCCCGAGGCAACCTGGCCGTGCTGCGTACCCGCGAGAACCCGGTGGTGGCCCCGGGGCTCAGCGTGAAGCAGCGGGCCAGCTACCTCTCCTCGCTCCTGGCCTACTTCGTGCCGATGCAACGGTTGGCCATGCTGGCCGTGCTGGTGGCCATGCTGGTGACCGGCCGGCTGCCGCTGCATGCCACGCTGTGGCAGTTCGGGGTGTTCTGGCTGCCGTGGATGGTCCTCAACCTGGTGGCCTCCGCCGCGCTGTGCCGCGGCCAGGCCAGCCTGTGGGACGGCTCCTACTCCACCCACCTGACCAGTGGGATCTTCATCCGGGCCGCCGTGACGCTGCTCCGCCCGTTCCGCTCCTCGTTCAAGGTCACCCCGAAGGACGGGATCGACGACGGCGGGTGGTCGGCGGTTCGGCAGCTCCGGCTGGTGCTGGTCACCGGGGTGGTGCTGGTCGGCGCCATGCTGGCCCGCGGCCTGGCCTTGGCGGGGTTGATCGGTCTCCCTCCCCTGCGGGGGCTGGCCGTCGTGGCCGGCCTGGTCTTCGGCGCCTGGGAGCTGCTGCTGATCGCCGCCGTGCTTGGTCAAGGTGGGCCGCCGGCACCAGGTCCGACACCACTACCGGGTCCCGGTGGAGATCGCCGGCGTGGTCGACCGGACGCTGGTCCGGGTGGTGGACCTGACCCCGGGCGGGGCCGGCATCATCGCCCCCGGCCGGATGGAGGTCGGCTCGGAGGTCCGGCTCCACCTCGACCTCGCCGACGTGTGCGGCGAGATGCACGGGGTGGAGCTGCGGCTTCACCGTGTGCTCGGCGCCGACCTGCCCCCGACCTCGGCTGGCGGATGGGTGGGACGTTGACCCCGGTCCGGGAGATCGACGGCGAACGGCTCATCGAGCACTGCCACGTGGTCACGACCCGGGCACGTCTGGTCGAGTCGGGCCGGATCGTCCCCGGGGAAGCCGGTCGGACTGCCGTCCTGGCCCCGGGGTCCGAGCCCCTGAGCGCCAGCGGTTAGGGGCGACAGGGAGGCCCGCACGGCCACCCACCCTTGCCCACCCGAACACCGTGGCCTACGGTCGCCCGGTGGAGGTCGTCCGAATCGCCGTCCGGGCCGGACGGCCCCGATGACCGGGGACCGGGACGACCCTCAGGGCCACGGCCCCGAACCCCCGACGGTGAGTCTCGCCACCATCGCCCGGCAGTGGGGCCGGATCGGAGTGCTCGGGTTCGGAGGACCCCCGACCCACATCGCCATGCTCCGCCAACTCTGCGTCATGGACCGCCAGTGGCTGACCGCCGGCGAGTTCGAGGACGGGATCGCCGCCACCAACCTCCTACCCGGGCCGGCCTCCACCCAGCTGGCCATCTTCTGCGCCTGGCGACTGGCCGGCACGGTCGGGGGCCTGGTCGGCGGGGGGTGCTTCATCCTTCCGGGCCTGGCGATGATCCTGGCTCTCTCGGCGCTGGTCTTCGCCTCCCACCCTCCCCTGTGGGTGCTCGGGGCCGCCGCCGGTGCCGGCGCCGCCGTGCCGGTGGTGGCGGTCCACGCCGCCGGCGGACTGATGCCGGCCAGCTGGCTCCGCTCGGGTCCGGCCCGGGCCGGCCCGGGTCAGGTGGGTGGTCTACGCCGCGGCCGGAGCGCTCTCGGCCGCCACCGTCGGACCCTGGCTGGTGCTGGTACTGGTGGCGTGCGGCACCGTCGAGATCGCGGCACGCGCCCCGGGCCCCCCGAGGGCCGCCGGGCCACCCACCAGGTGGTCCCCCTGACCGGTACCGCGCTGGCGGCGGGCGGCATCGGGGCCCTGTCCTGGGTGGCGTTCAAGGTCGGCGCCCTCTCCTACGGCGGAGGGTTCGTGATCGTCCCGCTCATGCAGCACGACGCCGTCCACACCTACCACTGGATGACCGCCAGCCAGTTCCTCGACGCCGTGGCGCTCGGCCAGGTCACCCCGGGCCCGGTGGTACAGACCGTGGCGGTGGTGGGGTACGCCGCGGCCGGGATCGGGGGCGGGCTCCTGGCCGCCGCGGTGGCCTTCGCCCCGTCGTTCGTGTTCGTACTGGCCGGCGGGCCCCGGTTCGACCAGATACGGGCCAGCGCCCGGATCCAGGCCTTCCTGGCCGGAGCGGGGCCGGCCTCGATCGGGGCCATCGCCGGCTCCGCCCTCCCACTGGCCCTGGCCCTGTCCCACCTGTGGCAACTCGGGGTGGCCGGAGCCGCCGTCATCGGCCTGTTCGTGCTCCGCCGGGGCGTGGTTCCGGTCATCCTCGGGGCGGGGGCCTCGGGGTGGTCGCGGCCCTGGCCGGGGCCCCCGTGCCGCACTGAGCCCGCGAGTGGTCGGGTGGGCTGACCGGCCGCGTCGGCCGCGGTCACACCCGTAGGCTTGGACTGGAGCCGTGGCCACCACCCTGCCGATCCGATCGGGCCGGCGACCTGCCCGGAGGGGCCGTCGCCCCGCCCCTGCCGCTGGAGTTCGCCGCGTCCGCGTCGGCGCCCGGAGCCGACGGTGCCCGACGGCCTGCCGGCCGACCTCGACGCCCTGCCCCCCGACTCCATCCTGCGGACCTTCCACCCGGCCGTGGCCGGATGGTTCCTCCGCCGGTTCCCCGGCGGGCCGACCGAGCCCCAGCGGCGCGCCTGGCCGCTGATCGCCGAGGGCGGGGACGTGCTGGTGGCCTCGCCGACCGGCACCGGCAAGACCCTGACCGGGTTCCTGGTGGCCATCGACGCCGCCTACCGGGAGGCCTCGGCGACGCAGGGCGACGGCCGGACCGCCGCGGGCCCGGGCGTGGTCTACGTCTCACCGCTCCGGGCGCTGGCCACCGACGTCCACGAGAACCTCCAGGTGCCGCTGGCGGCATCGCCGAGGAGGCCGCCCGCCGCGGCTGCGCCGGCGCCGACCTCTCGGTGGCGGTACGGACCGGCGACACGCCGGCCGCCGAGCGGGCCGCCATGCGACGGTCGCCCCCGGACCTGCTGGTGACCACCCCGGAGTCCCTCTACCTGCTGCTGACGGCGCCGTCGTCCCGGGCCGTCCTCGGCGGCGTGCACACCGTCATCGTCGACGAGGTGCACACCCTGGCCCGCGACAAGCGGGGGGCCCATCTGGCCCTGACCCTCGAGCGGCTCGACCATCTGGTGTCGTCCCGGGGGGGCCGGCTGCAGCGCATCGGCCTCTCGGCCACCCAGCGACCCCTCGAGGTGGTGGCCCGCCTGCTCTCGGGGGTGGACCCGTCCCGCCGGCCCACGGCCATCGTCGACTGCGGCCACCGGCGGGACCTCGACGTGGCCATCGAGCTGCCCGAGAGCGAGCTCGAGGCGGTGGCCAGCGGGGGCCAGCTCTCCGACGTCCTCGACCGCATCGCCGGCCACGTGCTCGAGCACCGCACCACGCTGGTCTTCGTCAACACCCGCAAGATGGCCGAACGGGTCGCCCACCAGCTGGCCCTGCGCCTCGGCCCCGACGACCCGGTGGACGTCGAACGGCCCGAGGGCACGGAGGGTTCCGCGCAGACCGGCGGGCTCGGCTGGGCCGGCGGGTCCGACCGGACCGGACCGGTCGCCGACCCGATCGACGCCGCCCTGCAGGTGGCGGCCCACCACGGCAGCCTGTCGGCGGCCCGACGGCGGATCGTGGAGCAGCGGCTCCGGGCCGGCGACCTCCGGGCCCTGGTGGCCACGGCCTCGCTCGAGCTGGGCATCGACGTCGGGCCCGGTGGAGCTGGTGTGCCAGATCGGCTCGCCCCGGGCCATCGGGACCTTCCTCCAGCGGGTCGGCCGGGCCAACCACCAGCTCGAGGGCACCCCGGCCGGTCGCCTCTACCCGATGACCCGGGACGAGCTGGTCGAGTGCACCGCGCTGCTGGCCGGGGTGCGGGCCGGCCATCTCGACCTGCTCCACCCTCCGGTGGCCCCGGTGGACGTCCTGGCCCAGCAGTTGGTGGCCGAGGTGGCGGCGGCCGAGGAGTGGGAGGTCGAGGCCCCTCTACGACCTGGTCCGGCGGGCCGCGCCCTACGCCGACCTGTCCCGGGAGACCTTCGACGAGGTGGTCGAGCTGGTCTCCTGGGGGATCCAGACCGGGCGGGGCCGCCGGGGCGCCCACCTCCACCACGACGCCGTCAACGGGCGGCTGCGGGCCCGGCGGGGCGCCCGGCTGGCCGCCCTCACCAGCGGCGGGGCCATCCCCGAGACCGGGGACTACCGGGTGGTGCTGGACCCCGACGGGGTCACCGTGGGCTCGGTGCACGAGGACTTCGCCGTCGAGGCCACGGCCGGCGACATCTTCCTGCTGGGCACCCACTCGTGGCGGGTGGTCAAGGTGGAGACGGGCACCGTACGGGTCGTCGACGCCGGCGACCTCCCGCCCACCATCCCCTTCTGGCTGGGCGAGGCCCCGGCCCGGACGGCCGAGCTCTCCGAGGAGGTGGGCGCCCTGCGGGCCGACCTCGAGCCCTTGCTGGCCCGGGGCGACGGCGCCGGGGCCCGGGCCCGGGTGCGGGGCGCGGGCCGGCGTGTCGGCCGAGGTGGCCGACCAGGTGGTGGCGTACCTGGGCGCCGGGCTGGCCGCCCTCGGCGCCCTGCCCACCCAGGACCGGCTGGTCATCGAACGGGTCTTCGACGAGAGCGAGGGGACCCAGCTCATCGTGCACTCCCCCTACGGGGGCCGGATCAACCGGGCCCTCGGGCTGGCCCTGCGCAAGCGGTTCTGCGTCTCGTTCGACTTCGAGCTGCAGGCGGCGGCGGACGACGACACCGTCGTGCTCTCGCTCGGGCCCCAGCACAGCTTCCCGCTCTCCCAGGTGCCCACGATGCTCCAGAGCGGCACGGTCACCGACGTGCTGACCCAGGCCGTCCTGCCCCACCCGATGCTGGCGGCCCGGTGGCGGTGGAACCTCAACCGGGCCCTGGTGGTGCCCCGCTCCCGCGGCGGGCAGCGGCGGCCCATCCACCTCCAGCGGATGGAGGCCGAGGACCTGCTGGCGGCCAGCTGGCCGGCCCTGGCCGCCTGCCAGGAGAACGCCGCCCCCGGCCCGGTGCCGGTGCCCGACCACGTGCTGGTGCGCCAGACGGTGACCGACTGCCTGACCGAGCCGCTCGACGCCGACGGCCTGGTGGCCCTGTTGGAGGACCTGGAGGCCGGACGGGTCGGCGTCCACCTGGTGGAGTCGGCCGAGCCGTCCCCCCTGGCCCACGGCATCCTGACCGGACGCCCCTTCACCTTCCTCGACGGGGCGCCCCTGGAGGAGCGCCGGACCCGGGCCGTCCCGGTGCCCCGGGGACTCGGCCCTCTGGGGCCCGACGGCCTGCCGGCGGGGCTGCCGGTGGCGGCCTCGGAGCTCGGGCCCCTCGACCCGGACGCCGCCGCCGAGGTGCTCGACCAGGTGCGACCCCGCCCCCGCGACGCCGACGAGCTGCACGACCTGCTGCTCTCGCTGGTGCTGTGCCGGCCGGTGCCGGCCTGGCAGTCGTGGTTCGACGCACTCCGCGCCGAGGGCCGGGCCGGCCTGGTCGGCGGGGGCTGGGCCGCCACCGAGCGACGGGACATGGCCGAGGGCGTCCACGGTTCGCTGACCGATCCGATGGCCGGCGACGACGAGGGGCTGGCCGAGTGCGTGCGGGGCCATCTCGAGGTGGCCGGTCCGGTGACCGTCGAGGAGCTGGTCGGGGCGGGACCGCTGCCCACCGGCTCGGTGCACGGTGCGCCGGTGACCGTGGCCCGGGCCCGCACCGGCCTGGCCCGCCTGGAGGCCGCGGGCTCGGCCATCGACCTGCCCGACGGTCGGTGGTGCGCCCGCCACCTGCTGGTGCGCCTGCACGCCGCCAGCCGCAGCCGGCGCCGGCGGCACGTCGAGCCGGCCAGCATGGCCGACTTCGTGCGGTTCGCGGCCTGCTGGCAGCACGTGGCCGCGGGCACCCAGGCCGAGGGCCGGGCCGGGCTGCTGGCGGTCATCGAGCAGCTCCAGGGCCTCGAGGTGGCGGCCGGCGAGTGGGAGCGCACGGTGCTGCCGGCCCGGGTGGCCGGCTACGACCCCCGGTGGCTCGACGAGCTGTGCCTGGCCGGCGAGGTGGCCTGGGGCCGTCTCACCCCCCGGCCCGAGCGCGTCGGCCCCCGAGGAGACCCGGCCCGGCACGCGGCAGCGGCCGATCGGCGCCGAAGGCGCACGCGGTCCGCCGGGGCTCGGCCACGCCGTCATCGGCCACCCCCCTGGCCATCGTCACCCGACCCGACCTCACCTGGATGCTGGCTGCCGTGCGCGCCGATCGGGCCGTGGTCGAACCGACCGTGGGCGCCTCGGCCGACGTGCTGGCCGTGCCTGCGGTCGCAGGGGGCCCGGTTCCGCTCCGAGCTGGCCGCGGCGTCCGGCCGCCTGGACGCCGAGGTCGACGAGGGGCTCTGGGACCTGGTCGCCCGCGGGCATCGTGACCGCGGACGCCTTCTCGGCCGTGCGGTCCCTGCTGTCGGCCCGCCGTCACCGGCCGGCGCTCCGGCCCGGCTCGGCCCGGCGGTCCGCCCTCGGCCGCCGGCGGGCCGGGGTCGGCACCGGGGTCGGGCGAGGGCCGCTGGTCCCTGCTGCCCGAGCCCGACGCCTCCGGCACCGGACCCCACGGCGGCCCGGCGTCCGAGGAGCTGGCCGAGGCGGTGGCCTGGCAGCTGCTGGCCCGCTGGGGGGTGGTGGCCTGGGAGCTGTGGGCCCGCGAGTCCTACCGGATCCCCTGGCGGGACGTGGTGCGGGCCCTCCGCCGGCTGGAGGCCCGGGGCGAGGCCCTCGGGTGGGCGGTTCGTGGCCGGGATCTCCGGCGAGCAGTACGCCTCGCCCGAGGCGGTCGCGCTCCTGGCCGACGTGCGCCGCGACCCGGGTCGGGGGGCCGAGGTGGAGGTGGCCGGGGCCGACCCCCTCAACCTGACCGGCACGGTGCTCGGAGGCGCCCGCGTACCCGCGGTGCGGGACCGCTCCGTCCGGTACCGGGGCGGTGTGCCCGCTGAGCCGGTCGCCATCCCGGCCCGTTGATCGCAGCGGGGCGGCCGTCTCCCGAGGCATCCGGGCCGCCACGGTCGGGCCGTGGGTCGGGGCGCCTACCGGGCCGGACGCCAGTCGGGATGGAGCTCGAGGGTCAGGGCCAGCTTCTGGGCCCGGACCGTCTGGCCGTTCTCGACCTCCTCGGGGTGCTCGGCCAGCCAGGCGATGGCCGCCGCCGGCACCGAGGGGGGCGCCCCGGGGTAGTGGCCGACCAGGCCCAGGGCCGCGGCGTTGACCTGCTGGCGCTCGGTCTCGACGTAGCCGGGGTCCACGTTGAAGGCCCGGATGCCCCGGTCGCCCGAGCTCCACGGCCAGCAGGGGGGCGATGCGGTGGAAGGCGGCCTTGGAGGCGGCGTAGCCCAGGCCCCAGCCCCCCTTCCCCACCGGGCCCGGGGGATCGGCGGTGGCGGTGTGGGAAGTGACGTCGACGATGGTGCCCCCACCCTGGCTCCAGCATGCCGGGCAGCACCGCCTGGACCAGGACCATCGGGGCCACCACGTTGGCGTCGAGCTTGGCCTCGAACTGCTCCACGGTCAGGTCGAGGACGGTGACCATGCTCCCCGGTCCGGTGTCGACGGCGTTGTTGACCAGCAGGTCGACCCCACCCCAGCGCCTCGAGCACCCGGGCCACGGCCCGGCGCAGCGCGGCGTGGTCGTGCAGGTCGGCGACCAGCTCGAGGCAGTCGACGCCCTGCCGGCCCGCACCAGGGCGGCCGGTCTCCTCGAGGCTGCCGGGGAGCGGCCGTCCCCGGCCCGGTGTCGGAGTCGTCCCGTCCCTCCCCGGCCCGGACGGGTGCGCCCGGTGATGGCGACGTCCCAGCCCGGCCGCGGCCAGGGCCAGGGCGGTGGCCTTGCCGATGCCCCGGGTGGCCCCGGTGACCAGGGCCCGTCCGCTGGTCGGGTCCCGTCGGCATCCCCGGTGTCTAGCAGACGCTCCCGGCCGGGGCCGGTCGGGCACCGCGCCGGCGGCACCCGACGGGCGCGATGGGTCTGCTCCCACCGGGGCGACCGAAATTCCGCAGCGGCGGAGGTAGAACAGTGTCGGCCCTGAGCACGGTCGGCAGGATCTGCTCACCGGCCCAGAGGGGCGCCCGCACGCAGGCGGTACTGGCCGGGCAGGGCCATCCGCCGCCGTGTCCGGGTCGCCCTCGCGCCGAGCCGGACCCCGTCCCGTGCCCCCGGCCCGTGCCCCCCGTCCGTGTCCCCCTCGTTCGACGTCGTGCCGGCCGGCCATTGACAGGTGACTAAATAGTCACATAATATGGACAGGTGGCCGACGACAACCAGGTGTTCAAGGCCCTGGGCGACCCCACCGGCGCTTCCTGCTCGATGCGCTCTACGAGCGGGACGGTCAGACCCTCACCGAGCTCGGTGCGGGACTGGACATGACCCGGTTCGGGGTCATGAAGCACCTCAGGCTGCTGGAGGAGGCCGGACTCGTCGCCACCCGGCGGTCGGGGCGGGAGAAGCTGCACTTCCTCAACCCGGTGCCCATCCGCCTGATCCACGACCGCTGGATCGACAAGTACACCGAACCCTGGGCCGCCGTCACTGAGCGACCTCAAGCACCGATTGGAGAACACCATGGAGAAGGTCTATCGAGATCTACATCCACACCACGCCCGAGCGCCTGTGGGAGGCCATCACCGATCCGGAGATCCGGAGCAAGTACAACTTCGGTGCCCGGGTGGAGTCGGAGTGGACGCCGGGGCTCGCGCCTCGTGATGAGCGCCCCGGGCGCCGATCTGCTGGGCGAGGGCGAGGTCCTCGAGGTGGACCCTCCTCGCCGGCTCGTCCACACCATGACCGCCCTGTGGAGCGACGACGTGAAGCGCGAAGGGGCGTCGAGGGTGACCTGGGCCATCGAGCCGGTCGGGGACTCCTGCCACCTGACCGTCACCCACGACCAGCTCCGGGACGGGGCCAACGACGAGCTCTACGGCGGTTGGCCCATGATCCTGTCGGGCCTCAAGACCTGGTTGGAGACCGGGCAGCTGCTCACCACCCCCGGCTCGCTGATGTACGGCTGAGCCGGGTCGCACCCGGCCGCCGGACCGGGCCTACTGCGGGTGAAGAACTGCTGGAGGATCCCGTCGACTCCCGAGCCGTGCAGGGTCATCCCCCCGTCGACCACCAGGTTCTGTCCGGTGATGAAGCGGGCCAGGTCCGAGCACAGGAAGACCACCACGTCGGCGATGTCCTCGGGCTGGCCCAGCCGGCCGACCGGGGTGGTCCGCTCGTACCGCTCCTGGGCGTTGGGGAGGAACTGGAGCAGGGGGGCGGTCGAGGGCGGTCTCGATCATCCCCGGGCGACACCGCGTTGACCCGGATGTCCGGGGCGTACTCGAGGGCCGCCGAGGCGGTGATGGCGGCCACGCCGGCCTTGGCCGCGGCGTAGGGCGCCTCCCCGGCCGCCGGCCGGGTGCCGCTGATGGAGGCGGTGGAGACGATGCTCCCGCCACCGCGAGGCCCGGAGGTGGGGCACGGCGGCCCGGAACCCGAGGTAGACCCCGGTGAGGTTGACCGAGACCAGCCGGTTCCACTCCTCGGGCTCCCACTCGTGCAGCGGCGACAGGCCCCCGATCCCGGCGTTGTTGAAGAGGATGGTCATCCCGCCCATGGCCGCGGCGGCGGCGTCGAAGGCGTCCCGCAGCCCTCGGGATCGGCCACGTCGGCCACATGGGCGGTGCCCCCGATCTCCCGGGCGCACTCGCCGGCGGCGTCGCCGTCGATGTCCACCACGGCCACCGCGGCCCCCTCCTCGGCCATCCGCCGGGCCGTGGCCCGCCCGATGCCCGACGCCCCGCCGGTGACGACGGCCCGCTGGCCCTCGAGTAGTCCCATGGCGTGATCCTCCTGTGGTCGTGATGGCCGGTGCCGCCCGGGCGGGGCACGGTCCGTCGAACGACGCTACGGCCGGTGACGTCCGCCGAGGCTAGTGGCCGGACGCCCACCGGCGCCCGGTGCAGGCCGGGCTCGGCCAGCAGGATCCGCTGCCCCCGCCGCCGGCCCACCTACCATGACGCCATGTCCATGGGATGCGAACTCCTCGACGGGCTCACCCACCGCACGTACAACGACGGTGCCGCCCACGTGGTGGAGCTCGAGATCACCGACGAGATCCGGGGACCGGCCGGTGCCGTCCACGGCGGAATGATCGCCAGCCTGGTGGATCGGGCCGGCGCCTACGCCGCGGTCCAGGCCAGCGGGCGCAGCGTGGTGACCTCCACCGTCTCGTTGAGCTACCTGGCCGCGGCCAGCCGGGGTCCGCTCCGGGCCGCGGCCGTGCCCCTCCGGGTGGGCCGGCGCCAGGGAGTGATCGAGGTCCGGGTGCCACGACCGGGGCCACGACGACCTGCTGGTGGCCACGGCGCTGCTCACCATGAGTTTCGTGTCCGCGGGAGTCCCCCCTGCCGAGGGCCGGCTAGTCGGCCGGGTCGGCCGATGGCGCCCGCCTCGGTCGCCTTCGTCTGCGCCATGCCCATGGAGCTGGCTCCCGCTGACCAAGGCCCTCTCGCTCCGGAGCCGGACGGACGGGCCGGTGGCGATGTCGGTCGGGAAGATCGGCACGCGCCCGGTGGTGGCCATCGTCACCGGCATGGGCACGAGCCTGGCCGCGGCCGGGGTCGAGCGGCTGCTGGCCGCGGTGGACGGTGGAGCGGGTGGTGGTGGTGGGCATCACCGGTGCCCTCGACGACGAGACACCGATCGGCACCCTGGTCCGACCCGAGGCGGTGGTCGACGGGGCCACCGGGACCGAGTTCCGTCCCGATCCCCTGGGGACGGGGCCGCCGCGAGGGAGGATGTGGACGTCCGACTCGTTGATCACCGATCCCGAGACGCTGGCCGGCCTGCGGCGTGACGGCGTGGTCTCGCTGGACATGGAGACCGCGGCCATCGCCGCGGTCTGTCGAGCGGCACGGGGTCCCCTGGTCGGTGTTCCGGGCCATCAGCGACCGGGCCAGCGACGGGAGCGTCGACGAGGAGGTGTTCCACCTGAGCAACCAGGACGGCACGCCCAACGCCAAGGCGGTGGCGTCCTACATGGCCAAGCACCCCGGCCGGATCCCGGCCATGGCCCGCATGGCCAAGGCCGCCCGTCTGGCCACCGAGCGGGCGGCCGACGAGGCCATCGCCGCGGTCTCCCAGCTGGACCGCGCCCGCGGGCGCTGAGGTCGAGCCGGCGCCGGCCACCGGCCACCAGGTCGGCGCCGCGGTGCGTGCCGCTCACGGCGCGGTGACGGCGAGGTCAGGGCTCGGTGACCACCCCGAAGCGGTCGGCGTAGAAGGCCATGGTCCGACGCAGGCGGTCCCGGTCGATGCCGAACGCGGCCAGGTCGTAGAGCACCCCGCCGTGGCGGCCACGGGGGTGGTCGCGTCAGGAAGGCTCGCATGGCCGATTCCGATCGGTCGGTGAGGGGCTGGCCGGCCAACTCGGTAGATCCGTCGGATCATGCCGAGGTCGTCGTCCATGAACTGGTCGAACCGCACGTCGATGGTCCGGTCGGCGGGCAGCCGGTCGCGGTCGCGGACGCAGGCTCGCAGCATGCGCTCGAGGCGGTCGGCCCAGTACTCCCCGATCCAGGGGGCATCGACCCGATCGTGGCCCAGCCGGGCCGAGTAGCCCGAGCATGGTCACCATCGAGGCGGTCACCGACACCGGGTCGCGGTGGGTGACCACGAAGACGGCATCGGGGAAGGTGTCGACGAGGGCCGGGAACTGCTCGAGGTGCTGGGGGGACTTGAGCACCCATCGCGAGCCGCCCCGCAGCCACTGCAGGGCCTGGAGGATCTTCTTCAGGTAGGCGTAGCTCGGTCGCTGGTCGCGGGCCAGGTAGTGGTCCCGCCAGGTGGGGATGGGGGCGATGGTCTCGAAGAGCATGGAGGAGAAGTCCATGGCCAGCAGCTGGATCTCCTCGTGCGACGTGGTCGACGCTCATCTCGTGCATCCGCTTGAACTCGGGCATGGCGGCGTTGACGAAGGCCAGGGCCGGCGCGCAGCGCTCCATCCGGGGGTCGGCCTGGCCCGTCCGCCGGTTGCTCGGCCTCGGCCAGGATCGGCTCCAGGCTCTCCCAGTAGGGCAGGGATCGGAGCGCGGGGTCCGACGACATCAGGTTGTGCAGGTGGGTGGTGCCCGTCCGGGGCAGGCCGCAGATGATGATCGGGCTGGCGATGGTCTCGGCCAGGATCTCGGGATGCCGGGCGATGCAGGTCCTCGAGCAGCAGCCGGTTGCGGAGCAGGCCGGTCAGCAGCAGGGACTGGGCCAGCAGGCCGGCGTCGTTGAGCCGGCCCTCGTGGCGGAGGGCATCGGCACAGGACGTCCAGTCGCTCCACGAAGTCGTCCGGGCCGAAGTCGTCGAGGCCGGTCTCCGCGACGGCCGCGGCCATCAGGGCGTCCGGGCCGGAGGTCGACCGAGGCGCCGGCCTCCCCCATCATGTCCAGGACGGCCCGGACGTCTCGTCGGCTGAAGCGGGGCTCGGCCAGGTCGTCGATGGCGATCGGCGCCGGCCGCTCGGGCCCGGTCATCCCGACGAGCCGGTGGCCACCACCTCGGACGTCGGCTGCTCGGGCGTCTGCTCGGGCAGGAACCACCGGAACCAGACCCAGCCCCGGTGGTGCCCGGCGGTGGAGACCCAGTTGGGGTGGCCGGGGTCTCGCGGCGCGATGACGATCTCCCAGGAGCCGTCCGGCTCGTAGTGCACCTGGGTCCCGTTGATGGTGACCCGCTCGTAGTCGTAGTTGTAGGTGTGGAGGAACGGGATTCCAGAGGCACAGGTTCCAGAAGACGCACTCCGGGGACCGTCCCCGCAGGACCAGGGCCTGGTCGTCGTCGAGGTCGTAGGTCCCCATGGCGTAGGCGGCGTCACCGGCGGCCCAGCCGAAGGTGGTGGTGGGCACGGGGTAGGGAGGGTCGATGGCGTTGGGCTCGCCCACGGTCAGGGGCACCATGGCCGACTGGTCCCGGACCCAGGTCAGGGCGGCCCGGAAGCCGCCGGGCCAGGGCGGCGTCGTCCTGCCGGAAGGTGGTCGGAGGATCGTCGGCGGTGATCGTCCAGGCCGCCCGGGTGTCGTGCACCGGATCGGCCAGGTAGTCGCGGGTGACGATGGCCACGGCGTCGGGCTCGAGCTTGATCCACGCCGCGCCCGGTGCCGGGGTCGTCGGGTGACAGCACCATCCGGATGACCCCGTCGGGTCCCGGTGGCGCCTGGCGGCTGTTGAGGCTCCCCACGATGCGCTCCGAGTAGTGCCCGTCGTCGGGTCCGCCGTAGACGGTGAGGGACAGATAGACGGCGTTCCCCGGTGTCACCTCCACGCGGTAGGTCCGGGCCGGGTCCACCGGGGCGAAGCAGTAGAAGGCGTCGGCGTTGTCGCCGCCCCACTTCTTGTACGGGCCGACGATGTCGACGAACCGGGGGCGGGAGGCGTCGGCCCACACCTGGGTGTCGGTGGCCACCTGCAGGATCGACAGCAGCCACTTGTGCGCTTCGAGCAGGCTCTGCTCGTCGCCCGGACCCGAGAGCTGGTCGACCAGACGCCGGTGTTGGGCACCCAGCTCGGCCAGGAGCTCGGTGAACACCGCTTCGGTCTCGGTAGCCATGGGCGGGTTCTACCACGACCCTGGTCGGCCGGCGAACCTCCCCCGCACCGCAGTGCCGCCCTCTGCCGGCGGTCCGACCCCGGGACGGAGGCGGCCGTGGAGTCCTCGAGCGCCTTGGAGGGGCGGGGGTGAATCTTGTCCCCGGCCTGACCGGCCCCAGACCCGATGGGCCCGGGTGATCGAGGCGGTGGCCCGGCCCCGTGTCGGGCAACGAGGGCCGCTGGGTCCGGGATGACCACCGGGTCGTCGCCGTCGCGGTCACCCCTTCTGGGATCAGCGCCTCAGGGGACCACCCGTCCCAGGTAGGGGGCGTCGCCGAAGGCGTAGAGGGCGCCGTCGCTCCCCATCAGGTAGTAGCCGTTGCCGTCCAGCGACGCCGACATGGTGCGGATGGGCGCCGAGATGGTGGTCCCGCCGAGCGACCCGTAGAAGGGCGCACCGAAGGAGAAGATGCCCCCGTCGGCCGCCACCATCCGGTAGCCGCTCCCCGCCGGATCGGCGCTCATCCCCACCACCGGCCGATTGAGCCGGGTGCCCCCCATGGATCCGAGGAAGGGGGCCGAGAAGGAGAAGATGCCCCCGTCGGCGGCCACCAGCCAGTAGCCGCCGCCGCTGGGGGTGGCGGCCATCCCCACCACCGGGGCATTGAGGCGCATGCCGCCGGTCGAGCCGTGGAAGGCGGCGTCACCGAAGGCGAACACGCCGCCGTCGCGGGCCACCAGGTAGTAACCCCCACCGTCGCCGGTGGCGGTCATGGCGATCACCGGGGCGTTGAGGCGCATGCCTCCGGTCGAGCCGTAGAACTGGGCGTCGCCGAAGCTGAACACTCCCCCGTCGGCCCCGAGCAGCCAGTAACCCCGGTGGTCAGGGGTCGAGGTGATCCCGACGATGGGGGCGTTGGGCGCTGCGGTGAGGGAGCCGAGCACGGGTGCCCCGCCGAACGTGCGGACCTGACCGGCCGGATCGACCAGCCAGTACCCGGGGCACCCGCCCGGTCCCGAGCTGGCCGCGATGGCCACGTAGGTGTTCGGGGCGCTCTGGTTCACTTCGGAGCCGCAGCCCGGTCCGGGTCCCGCACTGTTGAAGGCCGATCCCGTCACCAGGTCGTGCACGAACCCGTCCGGGCCGCCATAGGCCCCCCCGTAGCGTTGGAGCTCGGGCGTGACGTAGGTGCCCTCGGTGATCTCGTTCCACGAGATGAGGAGCCAGCCTTCGGGATCCCCGGTGGCGTTGCCGTCGAAGAGGGCCTGGAGGGTGGCGCCGTTGTCCCGGGGCACGCAGGTGGCGGATCCGTCCAGCTGCCGGTCGAACCCCGGGGAGAGGGGCGCGAAGTACTTCTTCCCCTCGGCGTGGAGGGTGGCGGCCAGGCCGTCGAGCTGCTGGAAGCTCTGGCTGTTGGTCCAGGGGTCCTGGCTCGACCAGTACGGGCTGTCGGCGTCGAAGTACGGGGCCACCGTGTTGTCCCACTGGTTCCACTGGTAGCCCCCGACGAAGTACCACGCCGACCGGAACTGGCCGCTGATGGCGGCCACCGTGGCCAGGGGGTACTTGTAGGAGCCCACCCAGATGAAGGTGGGCCTGCCCCCGTTGCTGCGGTCGAAGGCCGGGTCGTTCCCGTACTGGCTGGTCAGGTAGGACAGGTCGCCGGCGATGGCGCCCTGGGTCAGGCTGGTCGACGAGGCCTCGTAGGAGAGCCACAGATGGAAGTCGTGCCCCTCGGCCTGGGCCTGGTCGACGGCCTGGACCAGCAGGCCCAGCCGCTGGTTCTCGGCGTCGGAGGCCGGGGTCTGGGCGGCCGACCCGGTGCCGTACCAGTCCACGGCGAACCCGGACAGGCCGGCGGCGATGGCACTCTGGACGTCGTAGGTGACCTGCGCCGGGTCGTCCTGGGTGAAGAGGGTGGCCGGGGCGTCGGTCTCGATGTTGCCGCCGTAGAGGCTGGTGGGATTGCACCCGCCGGCGTCGAGGGTGGCCGGCAGGGGCAGCGGCGACTGGCCGAAGGGGTAGTTCGACCCGAGGGTGGTCTGCCAGTGCTGGGTGTCCCACCACAGGTAGTAGTAGGCGTACATGCCCTCCGGGGACGAGGACGCCAGCGCCGCGTGGGATGAAGGCTGAGCGGTGGGAGCGGGCTGGGCATCGCCGGACGCCCCGACCAGGGGGGCGGTGATGCCGAGGATCAGGGCCACAACGGCCAGTTTGGGAATCAGGCGCTGGTGCCGGAAGAGGCCTCTCATGCAGGATCCTTCCGCCCTTCGGGGCGATCGATGACCGGGTCTTCCCCTCTAGGTCGGCCTCTTCTCCCTGGTTCTGAAGTGATCGGACAACGCCGCCTGCTGCCGGTTCCGTTGTCCCTTTCATCACCTCTCGTCCCGGCACCGCGTCTGACCAGGTATTCCTCTCGACCTGATGACGCACATCACCGACGCGGCGGCGATGCCCGGAAGGGTGAGAGACAGGAACTCGACACGGAACCTCGGTCCCGGCCACCTACGAGCGCGGCGATGTGTCCCCGTGCGGCGCCAGCGGCCATCCGGATCGCTTGGGCGGCGGACGACAGCTGCGAGAGGAAGGCGCGGACCGAGGGGAAGACCAACGGCCGCCCCACTCCGGCCAGCACTGCGGTCAACTGCCCCAGGCTCTCGGTGAGGGACTGGGCGAGCGGCTTGGCCGCCCCCGGCCACGGGAGGTTCACTATCTCGCTCTGATACTGGTCGGCCGCCGCCACCAGCGGCAGCACGGCCTGGGTCACCTCGTCGGCGCCGGCGCTCGAGGGCAGATGGTTGAGGGATCCCTGGACGGACTTCAGCACTGACTCGAACGCCGCGTCATCCGTGGCGAACTGCTGTTGGAGCGGGGGGATCCCTGTCGTCCCAAGCTGATGCGAGGGCCTGGTGGTGGTGTCGGTCGATCCGGTCGCATCTGCCGGGTGTCGCCGCCTGGATGCCGTTCCGCCACTCTTGGCCCCGGGGATGGTGGCCGGGATGGTGGTCCCGGCGGCACCGGAACCGGCGCTTCCTGGTCCTGGACGGGCCGCTCCGGGCGTGCCGGTGCTGCCCGCGGTAACTGGATCCACCGTGGGGTGGGTCGTAGGCACGGAAACCGCCGCCGAACCGGTCGAGGCGTCAGACGAGCACGATGTGGCAACCATGACCACCATGATGAGCGCCCCGGCCAGACCGATCACCCTGGAGGCGGACCGGTCCGGGTCGGGGCGCACCACGCCGTCTGCCCTCGACGTGGTCAACGGCTATCCGGTGATGTCGATTCCGTTGACGAAGGTGACGTTGGTGATTCCCTCGAGGCTCTGGACCACCTCTGTGGCCGCCGAGCCGCCCGGGGTGCTCACCAGGTGGGTCGGCGGTGCCGGCGAGGAGATCACCGTGTCGGGGCCGACCACCTGCACACTGAACAGGCCGATGTTCGCCACCGCCGTGGTCTGCTCGGTGATAGAGATCTGGATCGGCGTGAGATTGGAGTTCAGGACAGGGATCGGCCCGATGGGAAGCGTGCACTGCCCCGGGAGGAGCGCCTCGTCCGGACCCTTCACCGTCGCACCGTTGAAGACGTACGAGTACGTGAGGTGGAACGTCGTGTTCTGCAACCCGGCATCACTGGAGGTCTGCGCCTTGCAGATCTTCAGAGTGCCGGTATTGATCTCGTTGTAGAAGGTCACGATGTTCTCGTTGTTGTACGGCACGGTGACCGTGGCCGTGTTCCCCGACAGGGTGGCCCCGGATGTGCTGGTCACCTTCTGGACGGTGACATGTGCGACCGGGGACTCGCTGATGGTGGTGGACCCCACCGGTAGCAGGAACCCGAGTGAACACAGGCCGACGGGAACCGGTTGTATGGCACCGATGCCGCCGATGGTGAAGTTGAACGGGGTGCCCTGCTGGATCGACGTGGACTGCTTGCACACTTCGACGTAGCCGAGGGCCTCGTTGGTGAAGGTGGCCTGAGTGACGGATCCCGCACCCAGATTCCCCACGTTGTTCGGCGGGGGCTGGTTTCCTACATAGAGGAGGGCCGTGGTGGGAGAGCTGCCGGCGTTGAGGTTGGCCGGACTGATGGAGGTGCCCACCGACTGGATGGTCAGCGGCAGTCCGGTCTCGTTCACCGTGACCAGCGATCCGAGAGGCAGCGCCACCGGCCCCCGGTTGTTGCTGAGGAAGGTACAGGTGGGAGTGCCGAATGAAGTGGCCACCACCGAGACCGAGTTCGGAACCGAGAGCGGCGCGCCACGGAAGGAGGCGCTGACCGAGAAGTTGAAGGTCTGGCCCACGAGCACATTGTCCGCCGAGCGGGCCAGTGCCTTGCAGACCTTCACGTAGCCGGTCAGGGTGGCGTTGGTGAAGAAGACGGTGGTCATGCCACCAGGTGACACGGCCACCTGGGCGCTCTGGTTATCGAGGTTCGAACTCACCAACGCGGCCTTGGGAATGGCTGCCACGCTGGTCACCGCGTACGGGAAGGCCACGTTCTCGGTGACGGTCACGTTACCGGAGGGGACGGAGACGTCGTTGCACTGCCCGGTGAGGACGCTCTGTGGCGAGCTGAAGCCGGGAGCGGTCACGCTGAAGCCGTACGAGCCGCTCACGTATTTGTCGGCCGCCGACTTGCACAGCTCGAGCGTGCCCATCTGTGGAGGCGGCGTGGGTCGATTGGTAATGGTCAGGACAGTGAGCCCGGAATTGACGGTGACCGCGGCGAAGTCGATGTTGGCCATCACGGCAGCGGTGCCGTTCGAGACGCTGAAGCTCGGTGAGTAGCCGGGAACGGGCACGCCGGGCGATGCCGCCTCTTCGACCAACACCATGGCGCCGGGTGAAAAGGCGTGCTTCGTCCCGCAGGTGCCCGGAGCCGGTTCGGCGGCCAGGGAGTAGGACGTGTAGAAGGAGCCGGACCAGGTGCCCTCGATCATGGGGAAGGACACCCCGTCGAGGCTGGCGTCGCCTGCCGCGTTGCACACCTCGAACTGGGAACCGGTACCGGTGGAGCCTCGGGTCTTGGCCGCGGTTGCGGTGGCCGCCCGGGTCACGTGCGCCTTGGCGTGCCGGCCCGTAGCGGCGCGAACCTTGGCTCGGCGATCGGCGGCGCGTTGGACCGCGGCTGCCCTGGTGGGGTGCGCGGCCGCATGCCGGCCGGCAGCACCGGCCTCGGTGGGCGAGAGGACGCTGATAGCCACGCCCAGGCTGGCCACGACGGTTACCACGATCAGGGCGACCGTGGTCGACGCGAAGACACTTCGCTTGAAGCTGGACATCGTCAACATCCTCCCGCGCCGGAGCCTGCCCCTCAGTGCCCGTGGCTTCTTGTTCTTCGGACCGCCGTCCGCTTGGTTGATGACATAGATAGCACGGGGTTTCACGTGTGACAACCCGGGTAGCGCGAGGACGACTTCGATGCTGCTGTCGGTCACCGAAGGCTCACTGTACGTACCCGACGGCTCCGTCGGGGAAGGAGGCATCCGGTCCCCGACGCCGGTCTGCGGAACCGCGGTGAGGAGCCGGCCATCCGGCATCACCGGAAGGCCCGGGTCACTCTTTTGTGGTCGGCGACCTCTCGGATCCGCCGGTTGGCGGGATGGTGGTCACTCGGTGAGCTGGATCCGTCATCCCACGATCCCGTCCGGCGCCGCTCCGGCCGTTACTGGCGCATCGAGTCCTCCGTGGGATCGATCAAGCCTTCGGAGCCCCGCTCGTGCACGAGACGGGTGCCCGGATCCTGGCCTCGGTTCTGATCACCGGTTGTTGGACGCATCGTGGACGAGTGGCAGTACATCTGATGCGCACCAGTCGTCGGGACCGGAACCACCCCCAGGGTGGCGCCGGCGTCGAGTGGTGACGGGACGGCAGGCCATGGAAGGGGCCGGCTCGGACTGGGCGGGCCGTACGCGTGGGAGGACCGGAAGGGCTCGAGGTGGCAAGGTCACGTCGGGTCCGTTCGCACATCGCCAGCGCGGGGTAGATTCACCTCGGCTCCGGTCCGTCGTGGAGTTCTGCGCCGCGACTGGCCGGAACGGGCCGGGGCCGCCACCTACGGGAAGCCGTTGACGGGGGGCGTTCTCCTAGGGTTCCCGCTGTGACTGCTCGAACATCATCATCTGCAATTGAGTGACTGCGACATAGAGAGTCCGACGCTCCCTGTCGATCACCTGCCACTGCACCGACCCCCGTTTGACCATCCCCTCCACCGTCGCCGCGGTGTACTCGAGTGACCGACCGAGGCGCTCCAGGACGACGTCGAAGTCCCGGTGAGGACAAGGGTGGCCCTGGACCCAACCGTGCAGGTCCCTCGAGGCCGCGCGCAGCTGGTCGGCGGTGGCCACGATGGCCGACTCCCAGCGCTGTTCGACCAGACGATCGCATCCGTTCAAGACGGCGCAGGTGGTCCCGAACATGGGCCAGAGTTCCGCTTCCCAGTCCCCGAATGACGACTCCACTGGCTGCCCCTCAGCGTCCAACGAATGCCCTCACGCTACTTACGCCAGCCGGCCTTCGAAAGAGCCCTTCACGCTGCGTGAAGGGACTGCCGCAATGGGTGACTCAGGTGGGGAGCCAGCGCTCCCCCGGCCGCCGTTGCGGACGATTCGGGTCGCCTGGTCGTCGCCTTCGACCTGCCATCCGGGAAGGCGCGGCTCAGATCCACTGGCCACGGCCGGAGGTTGGTGAGACACTGTGCGGAGCCGCTCGCCGGTTACGAGCCGCTCGCCGGTTATGCAGTCAGCCGGAGGTGGGCATCCCCAGAGTTCGAGTTCGACTGCAGTGTCGGAGGTCGGAGATGAGCGAGACGCACCGGTGCCCGCTGTGTGGGTCGGCCGAGACCCCAAAGCTGATTGTACGGGGATCGGGTCTACGAGAGACCGGAATCACGCACCGATGCCGTGAGTGCGAAGCAGAATGGGCGGACTCCCCCGCCGGCCTCAGGGTCTCCTAGAGCCCGGACCGGGCAAACCGCCCCATTGGTGGGCCCCGAGTGACGGGACGCCGGATGACCGGGCCGATGCGAGCGACATCGGGACGCCGGCCGGATGTCACACAATTGTCGGGGGGCCCGCAGGCTTGGGTGGCGCCCGGGCCGAAGGGGTCGGGCACCCGTCAGCGATCCCTGACGTACGGGGCGGCGGTCGATGCCCCGGTTCCACGATGCTCATCGCCGTCCGGGACCGCCGGCCGCCGGCGAGCCGGACGACGCACAGGCTCCGGTTACCTGGCGATCGTGGGTCTACGAATCAGGGTTAAATGCCGCCGCACCGCAGTGGGAGCCCTGAGTCCTTCAACGTGGAGCCAGCCTCAGCCCAGGTTGCGGCAGCGACCCATCGTCACGGAAGGCCATGTGGCCGTCGGCTCGATCAGGACGGGGGCGATGCCGGATCGGATCGCAGATCGGTCCGGTGCGAGAACGGAGGGGCCGATCTGAGACATTGGCCCTGATCACGGCACGCCGTTGCGCTAGCGGGGAGGTCTCGGTACGGTCGAGGTAGATCAACCTGCCGCAAAGGAGTTCGATCATGCAACTCTCCCTGGCGAACCTCTTCGTGACCATCATCGAAGGGACGGTCTCGGCGGCGTTGCGCTCGCTCGTGACCGCCGAGACGGTGGTCGTGGCCGTTCTGTTCCACGACGAACTTGGGCGAACCGAGGATTCATAGGAGCACGTGTCGGGATCCCGCGGACATCGAGGGTGAGGGGTTGCCGAAGCCAACGGCAATGTCCGAAGCGGGACAGGAACCATCCAGCCGGAACGACCCTGGGCGGCGTGCGTCCTCGGGACGTGACTCAGCTGGACCCGGACCCCCCCTCTAGGGCTACCAGACCGATGAGAGTGCCACCGCGAGCAGCAGGTGCCTGACGGCCGCGAACGTTGCTCGGCCGTGTGAGTTCGGTCGCCCAGAGCCACGGAACAACTCACCAACGCCCGACCGCCGACGGTTCCTGGGATGCTCGGCCACCCTGGTGGGGCGTTCCCGGGTGCCTCGAGACCTGAGCCGTTCGGGCTCTACGGGTACCCCCACTTGAGGTCCGACGGGGCACTACCTTTCAGGTAGGTGTCGACGAAGGAGCGACGACAATGACACTGAAGCGAGCCGTGATCCTGCTGGCGTCAGCTTTCTTAGGGGCGTTGCTGATTGCTCCGCCGTCAGCGACAGCCATGCCTCGGGTTTCGCCGCTGCCTTCCGGCTACTGGTTGGCCGGTGCGGACGGAGGCGTATTTGCGTTCAATGCCCCGTTCCTGGGATCTGGTGCGCTTCATCCCGGTGCCCCCGGGCCGTGCACCTTCACGCCTCAGTTACCCAGCACCTCTGCTGCCACGCTCGGTTGCACCGCGATAGCGGCCACTCCTGGTGGAAACGGGTATTGGTTACTGAATGCCTTCCGTCAGGGGTCCCCGTTCGGCCAGGCGGGCCCATCGCCAGCGGCCTGCACATCTCTGAACGGTGCCACGGGGATGTGGACCGGTATCGCCTCGTCGCCGACCGGTGCGGGCTACTTGGCGGTCAGTGCCAACGGAGGCGTCCTCGGCTGCGGAGACGCAACTCCCCTGGGCGGCGTCACGTCGCTAGCGTTGAACGGCCCGGTGGTGGGAATGGCGCCCACGCCCGATGGCAAGGGCTATTGGCTGGTGGCTGCCGACGGGGGTGTGTTCGCGTTCGGGGACGCAGGGTTCTTTGGCTCGATGGGAGGCAGACACCTCAACGCACCCATTGTGGGTATTGCCCCCACCCCCGACGGCGAGGGCTACTGGTTGGCGGCCTCGGACGGCGGCATCTTTTCGTTCGGAGATGCGTCGTTTGCCGGGTCGATGGGGGGCACCCACCTCAATGCTCCGGTTGTGGGGATCGCAGCAACGCCAGATGGAACCGGGTATTGGCTGGCGGGTGCAGATGGAGGGGTCTTCTCCTTTGGGACTGCGCCGTTCGAAGGGTCGATGGCTGGGAGGACGCTGGCCGGTCCCGTGGTTGGAATTGCCACCTACCGGGAATCTGCAGCGGGGTAAGGCCGACATGGACGGAACCCAGTGCTCTGCTGAACCGGACGCTCTGGGACGACCCTCCGAGTGCCATTGGTGCCCCACCCCTCTGGCCCTTTGGCATCGCAGAGTGGCGCCATGAAGGACAAACGGTGCTCCGTTGCGCTGCTGGCGCTGTTGGCACTCGTGGCCGCGTGCGGTACAAACACGACGAGTCGATCCCCCTCAACGGCCAGCTCCACGCCGACCACGGAGGCTTCGGTGACCACCACCCGCCCGCAGACCACACCCTCGACGGTCGGGGCGCTTCCCACTACCACCGTGACCCCGACGGCGACCGCTCCTCCGACCGGCCAGCAGATAGCAACCCAACTAGCGAGCACCCACGAGACGATCGGTCCCGGTGAGGGCTTCGTCGGCGGCCCCCCTGTGACCGTCAGTGATGGAGACGGGGGATATCTCACCGCCGTGCCCGCGGGCCGCAGTCCGAGCGCCGACGGGCACGGTTGGCTCGTGTTTCTCTGGCACGACCAGAGATTCTTGGGCTGGGACACCAACAGAGAGTCTTGGAATGTCACAGTGCGAGCCGACGGCATGGATGCCATCCAAGCCACGTACCCCGATTACTCACCCGGTGATCCAGCGTGCTGCCCATCGCTTCCGCCGGTGACGATCACCTATTCCTGGAACGGGGCCGGTCTCACGCAGAGTCGGACGCTCCCCGCCGGTGCCATCGTGGGCATCGCCGTAACGTCGGGGTAAAAGGGGGGGCCGTGCCGCTCGGCAAACTCGCCCAGGGGCCTGCTCGCGATGTCCTCTGAGGTTGTCCGCCGCCACCGCACCGAGCACATCTCGTTCCCGACTGTCGCCGACCATCACCGCCTCTGGCGATCCGGCGCCTAGACGATCGAGCACTTCGGGGAGGCACAGCCGGGTCGGGTTGTCTTTCTTGCTTGGTCTCCACCGTGGGTCCTTCCGTTTTGGCCGAACCCGGAAATGGGTAGATCGGCTACGATGCCTCTTTTCCCGAGAGCGGCGGCAGCTGAGGGGCGGAGCGTGGCCGAAGTCATCGAGCAAAGACCGACCTCCGATTCCACATCCAACGTCAGGCGACTCGTAGACCACCTCGATCCGCGGTTGGTCAATGTCCTCACCGCCATCGGGTTCGGTCTGCCGATTCTCGGCTACTTCTGGGTCGTCCTCAACTACAGCGTCAACGTGATCTACGGAGACCAACTGAGTGACGTCAACGTCATCAAGGCCTCCTACGTGCATCTCATCCCGTGGGAGGCACTCTGGGCGCAATACCAAACCAATAGACTGTTCTTTCCGAACCTGATCGTGGTAGTCCTGGCGCACACGACCCACTTCAACATTCAGCTGGAGGAATTACTGAGCGCCGCAATGCTCCTTGCCGCAACTGCGCTGGTGATCTGGACGCACAAGCGCCGCTCCTCCTCGACACCTTGGCTCTACTACTGTCCGGTCGCTCTGTTGACCTTCTCGTTGGTTCAGTACGAGGACTCACTGTTCGGCTATCAGATGGCGTGGTATCTGGTTCTGCTTTCTCTCGCTGTAGCGTTGGCCCTCCTCGACCGAAGGTCGTTGACCTGGCTGACGATCATCGGAGCGGTCGCGGCCGCGGTGGTCGGCAGCTTCTCTTCGTTCCAGGGACTGCTCATTTGGCCGACCGGCTTGGTGCTGCTCTACCACCGACGGCGGAGGTGGCCCTTCTTCGGAGTCTGGGTTCTCTCAGGCCTTGCGTCGTTCGCGGTGTATTTCCGCAATCTGGATTTCAGCTACGGAGTCAGCGGTCGCGACTATGTGGATCATCACTTCTGGTCCGCGATCAGGTTCTTTGTGTTTGCAATAGGCGATGTAGCCGGCTTTGCGGTGAAGCCGGGTCAGGGGAACAGTAATGTGCTCCAGTTCGGAGTCGTCATCTTCCTGATGGCCGTGGCTTCACTCGTGGCCTATGGGATTCGCCGTGATGAGCATGGGGGTGGTCCGGTCGGAGTGGCGTTGATCTGCTTCGGGCTGCTGTTTGTCGGCTCCATCACCGAGGGCCG
Source organism: uncultured Acidimicrobiaceae bacterium (assembly GCA_963717885.1). GTDB lineage: Bacteria > Actinomycetota > Acidimicrobiia > Acidimicrobiales > RAAP-2 > Bog-756. The sequence goes on from CAVQXB010000002.1 coordinate 390,754, forward strand.
CAGTCAGGACGGTCTCTGGGCGGCCAGCCAGTCCCGGTACACCACCTTCGACCTGTTGATCCTCGCCGGCATCTATCTCACGGTTCTCGGCCATCCGACACTCCTCGGGGACGACCGGGCGTCCTTCACCAATCGATCAGATGGGGGCAATTCGGAGCTCAGCCGATGGTCGTTCTTGAAGCAATGGACGGTACGACACGGGGAGACCGCGCTTCTCGTGGCACGGCTGGTCGTCGTCGGAGTCATATCCGTGCAAGTGCTGCTCGGGCTTACCAATGGTACGAAAAGTGTCAAGACCGTACACACGGGATTGGTAGCTGCGGCCCGGGTGGAGCGGGACATCGATCAGCTTCCAGACACCAGCGTTCAGCTCCTCCAGCCGTTTCGATCGACGACGTACATCCGCCGACAGATCCGCGTGGCGCGGAGATTGGATCTCAGTCTGTTCGGCAGCTGACAGGTTCCTGTCGGATTCATCGACCCCGGCCCGACGGGACCGGTACTGCCCTTGGGAGCGGCCGAGGAACTCCATGACGTCACGGGAGAGCCGGCGGAATGTGGGATCTGGCGGACGACCGACGACTTCTTGGGTGAGTGGTCAGAGCACCGGGCCGTCGCCATGCCGGTCCGGGACGTTGCCTGTCCGCCGACCGGGAGCATCTATGGGGCCGGTCAGTGGGATGGCTACTGATGTGCCAGCCCCGGCGTCTCGCCTCGAATCGAATCGCCCGTCTCAACAATCATGGGCTCGTCGAAATCCAGCGCCTTCGCCCGGGCACGTTCTTCTCGAACTTGTGCGATCACGCCAAGCACGGCAAAAGCGAAGAAGCCGAGAACCGAAAGGACAACGAGAGAGATGCTCAGTGCTCCCTGGCTGCCGGCGGTCGTCTCTGGCGAGCCGTATTTGGTTAGTGCGGGATGGGCAACGGGCGACCTCTCAGACGCCGCATAGCCTCCGAGGAACAGCGCCACGCTGACCAGGAGAAGAGATGCGAACAGGACCAATCGGCGCACGATTCGATCGTACTTCAGAGCCCGGTGGGAGCAAACGCAGGGTCTCCAGCGTCAAAACCCAGCCGCCCGAACGTGAACGTTGGTCATGCCTCCATCGGATAGACGGCCAACCCCTGGAGGCGATGGCCCGCTATCGGGTGGCACGCTCAGCGGCCGCTGCGCACTTGCCCATCGTCGCTCCCCCGGTTCGGAACGCGCCGTAAGAACCGTGCTGGTGCATGCAGTCAGCACGTCCGGCCGGTGTCGGCTCTCCTCCGATGCGCAATGGCAGAATCGGATGTCGTGTCGGAAGGCCGGCATCGGCTCTCCGACTGGCGAATCGAACCCAGTGAGGGCTCCGATCATGCTGCCGCATGACCCGCACTGACCCCGACGGGGCATGCTTGAGGCCGCAGCGCTGCCCTTACGCTACCGACCCAACCATCCGTCTACGTTCCGTGGGCGTAGCGTACAAAGCGAACTCCTCGAGTTTGGCCAGGGCGGGAAACAACGCCGTGACAAACCTGCCCTGCAGTTCTGCCACCGTGCCCCTGTCAGGGTGCTGATCGAGTCCCTTCACGAGATTGAGGCGTGAAGCGTCCAGCCAAGTCTGGACATCGGGAGCGTCCCGCCACTCCATTTCGGTCCTCATCCCGGTCAACAGGTGCCGAATCCAGTCGAAAGGCGTATGGGGCCACGCGTTCGGCCGGCAGAGCCGATTCTTCTCTGCCTCCGATCGCCCAGACGCTTCGACGAAGCCGATCAGTCCTGCGGAAAGACTCAGGCTGACGCGAGTTATGGGTTGAAGGACGATTCCCTGGTCGGTGAAGATCGTCTGCGGCGGGTTGTCGCTCAATCCGGCTGACGCGCAGTGGATGTGTACGTGATCGGGACTGGTCGGAATCGCGCCTTTCTGGAGCGTGATCGCCTCCAGGTCGATGCGCTCGACATGTCCGAGTCGGACCACCTTCTCGATGCGTCGCAGCTCGTCGACCTCTCCAAGGCTCGCCGTGGCTCCCTTCAGCATCGACGGCCGGATGGACCCGTCGATGCGCAACATCACCTGACAAGCTTCCAAGCGCTCGAAGACCCCCTCAATCGAGTCGCACTCCGCGACCGCCTCCAGCTCGCGGACGACTCCTTCGAAGGTCAGAACAACACCTTCACCAGGCTGGAAGAAGGCGCGATTCAAGATCCACGAGTCGCCAGGACGGATCCATGTGATGTCGTCGGGAGCTGCACCTTGATCGAGCAACCAGCCCGCCGCATCCATGGCGGTCTTGCCGCCACCGATGATGACGAAGCCTGCGGGGGGGTTGGTGATGCTGGTGAGGGCACCGACTGGGATGCAGTTGACCCCGCCGGATACTGCAAACGGTGGCGGGTCAGCAGCCGGGACGCGAGACATCATGTAGGTGGCGTCGACCACGCTGCGTCGCACCTTCACGCCTGTTTCGATGCCAGTCAATCGGGATCGAAATCGCCGGTTGCCCAAGTAGTCACACATCGGAAAGAAGCGCACCCGGCCTGATGCCAACATTCGGCACCGCATGATCTCGTCGTAGTAGGCACAGATCTCCGATCCACTGGCTCGCTCATAGAAGCCCGCGTCTCTTCCGTCGGGCTCGACTCGGTCCCGCCCAAGCCGGGTCGAGTCCACGCCGTAGTTCATAGACGGCTGATGCAACCGAACGAATGGGTAGGAGTCGAGCCAGTGGCCACCGGGCCGGTGGCGCCGATCGACCACCACGACGTCGGCCTCGGAGTTCTCGATCAGGCAGTCGACGAACCCCATCCCGAGTGCCCCCGCGCCCACGACGAGGTAGTCCGTCTCTATCTCCGAACTGCCGCCCACCACCCGGAATCTAGCCCCAAGGCCTACGCAGAGCGAGGGCGGAGCCCGCTTGGTCTCGACCCGCTGGAAGCGTCCTCTTCCTGCTGGAGGGACGGGTATGACTGAGCGGGTTGGTCCGGCCAGCTGGCCTCTGGTCGGACCGGAACTTCCGATCGTTGGCCCCCGACCCGATGCCTTGTGAGTCGGTGGCATACCGTGTGAGTCGGTGGCATACCGCCAGATCGATCGTTCCAGTCCACACCGTCGACACCCGTTACGAGGAGGCCGCCACGCCTCTCCAGGACCCCGAAACCGAAGCCTCACTGGAGGGCGGCAACTCGAACGGCTGCACCGAGTCCTGGACGTTTGTCGGCAATCGGTCTGGCAGGTAATCTTCCTCGGTCGGCGAGGGGTCGCAGCAGAGGAGCGGGAGGTTTGTCTCTGTGACCCAGGAATCACCCCCGGCGACGGATCCGCGTCGGGTCGCTGGCCGGCCACCGAGCCCATGAGGGTCTGCGGGTTCTGCCATCGGCCGTTGACTTATACAAGGATCGGCACACTGCCCGGCCTTTACATCCACACCTCTACGGACTTGTTCTTCTGTCGCGACGAGAACGGTGAGGAACACGATTGCAATGCGAAGAACATCCTGGTTACTCAGTGGGAAGTTTCGGGAGGTGAGGTCAGGCGTTGGTGGCACAGGCGGAAACGCTGTCCGAGAGGCGCGTCGAGTTGAGAAGCCGGCTCCCGGCGTGCGAATCATTCGCGAGGAATGGAACGACGAGGACGGTGCCGCGTGATGAGGCAAGTGGTACACGGTGAGGCTGCGATGGCCACCAAGCCGACTTGGACTCGGCCCCGAGGATCCGGACGTAACTTTCGGCAGCCCGGCCCAGTCACGCTGACGGTGACTGGGCGCCGGAATCGGATCTTGAAGAGGCGGATTCACCGTTTCGTTCCGCTTCCTTGGGCAAAGCACAACTGACGGAACGACCGATGTGTTCCATCACCCCTTCCAGCTCCCGGACACGGGCCTTGACCGTCAGCAGCTGTTCCTTCGCCACCTCGAGTTCTGCGGCGAGCGCGGTCCCCTTCTCGGCGAGGCCAGCACACTCAGCGGTAGCGATTTCAAGCGCCTTGGCCAGTTGCGCGTTCACTCCGCTCGGTCGTTCCTCCACAGGCTCCGCTTCCGGTTCTGGCCTCGGATCTGCTGCGACTGGTTCCACCACGGGCCGAGGTGGATTGATCCCATCCAAAATCTGGTTGACCCTTCCCACGTCCGGCTCTCTTTTTGGCACTGACTTCTTCCGTCTCATTGCGATCTCCTCCACCGTGCCCGTCGGGCCCAGATGTTGTTCGATTGTGAGCGAATCGGAAGGCATTCGCCAGAGGGAACCTCGCTCGGTGGTCGCTTCACCACCCTCTCAGGATTGCCCAAAAAGGGTAGAGAGCCGAGGCTGCCGTCGGATCACGAGAGGATGTGGGAATCCCCAACCTACCCGACTGAGTGGCGGTGCGGTTCGAGGACAATGCCGGGAAGCAGCACACCGTCGAAGCGTGCGATGGCACCGCCGACCTGGATTCGGTCCAGCGAATCCCCAGCACCCCGCACGGGACATCAGGACGCCGGCCATCTGCCGTGCCGGACGTACCAGGGTTGAGGCACTCCGATGATTACGGCTCTCGCTGTGATTCTTCGATCAGTAGCAGTTGAAATCTGACTACTTCGGTGTAGAGATTCTTTCTCTCCCGGTCGACGAGCCTCCAATCGGGTGGTGTCATCCTGCTGGCAGCCTCCATTGCGTCAGCCGCGTAGCCATACGAGCGACCCAAGCGGCCGAGGACGCCGTCCAGGTCGGCTCGCGGACAGGGCCGATCTCGAACCCATCGGTGGAGGGTCATGGAGACCGCCCGGAGCTGATCAGAGAGAGCGACGAGGGCTGCATCCCACCGGTGCATGGAGACTTCGTCGCACAGACTCAACGTGGCCATTGCTGCGACGATCGCGTCGCTTGAAACTCCGAGCTCCCACTCCTTGAAGTCGTACACCCCTCTGCCCCCCTCGGAGGCATCCTAGGCAGGCCTCGTCAAGAGGGTGCTGGCCCGCTCACCTCGAGTGTTGGCACCGCCACCCACGATGGGCCCGGGCCCGGCAAAGGCGCGATCGGCGGGGCGCCAACCCAGCGCCCGCACCTAATGGGGTGGACGTGGCCGACGCACTCACGATTTGAATCCTCCATCAAATGACACTGCTAGTCGGCGGTCAGGATGGGCGTTGATCGCATACGACCAGACTTCGAGGCCTTCGGGCGGCCGACTTGGGTCGGTCCACATGCCTAGGTTGCTGCCTAGGTCGAGCCTCCAACGGTGGCCCCCGCAAGCTCCAACCGGAGCGCCTTGCTGGTCGCCCAAACCGCCACGGGTGAGAGTTCATCGGCACCCAGAGTGACGGGTACCCCGTTGCGCATCAGGGGCAAGGGTGATGTCAGCGCCGGGTCCGGGACGAAAGGGAGGCTGAAGGTATGCCCCGGACCCGGCCATGAACACGTACCCGCTAAGCGGTCCGAGACACCGCCCGCGGGGTGAACTCTTGGCGAACTCCCGATGCGGGGGGAAGGCCCCGAGCCGGCCTGGGCCCGATGGCTGGAGAATCCCAGGGCAGAGGCCCCGGGCGGCACCTGATTGCCTGGCTACGATCTTCGGTATGGCGACCACCACCTGCTCGTGCTGCGGCGAGACGCGTGAGACCGTCCAACTTCACGACCACAGAGAGATTCAGGTCTGTTACGACTGTCTCGACTGGTTGAACCGGAAGCGGGACAAGCAGATCAAGGGGCACGGCGGAGGGTGGGTGTCTGTGGGATTCGAGGCCATCTTCACCGTGACCGACATTCCCCGGGCCACTGACCACTACGCCAAGATGGGATTTGAAATCACCTACCATGACGAGACTTACGCCTTCGCCCACCGAGACAGAGACCTGACGATCCATCTGACCATGGAGGACCAGTCTGCCCCGAGCAAGCTGTACATCCACTGTGACGACGCCGACGAGCTGGCGGAGGAATGGCGGAGGGCTGGCCTGGAGGTCACTCGCCCCGAGGACCAGGACTATGGCAAGCGGGAGGGCACACACCGAGATCCCGACGGGAACCTCATCCGGTTCGGCTCACCAATCCGATAGCCCATTCCCATTCTCCGATTGAGCGGGGTCACGGATTGTTGACTGTGACCCAGATGCTCTCACTGTGGATAGGCTTCCCGTCTGGCTGGTACACGACGCTTTGAATCGCGTATCTAGCGTGCCACCGCGGTCGAATCCACGCTGCGAGCCACTCGTAGTAAGTGAACACAGCAGGCAACCTCCGGCACACAGAGCTGGGAGGAGTGTCAATGACGGGCGCCAATCTCGCCAATGCCGAACGACTGGAGCCACCCCGACCTCACGACCGTCAACTTCAACGCCGCCGACGTGGTAGGCGCCGACCTCCTCACCCATAACCTACCGGGCGTCAACCTGCCGGTTGGAACCTGACCGACAAAGCCCTGGGCTTCGCCAATCTGGCCGATGCCAGCCTGGACGGCGCCAACGTCTGCCGGGACCAAGCTCAACCACTTCATCTGGTCGGACAGTGTGGCCCCGACGCGTCGGTCGGGTGCATTACGCAAAGGAACCCCGCCTCGTCAGAGGCGGGGTTCCTTCTACGTTTGCGTGAAGTCGGCGGGCTTCTGCGAGCTGCCGATCTACTGGCGCATCAGGCTACTTGGCCGTCAGCGGCTTCAGGATCGAGAGCGTGCCATCCGACGCGATGCACACGGCACCCTTGGCCGAGCCTGGCAACTTGAGGCCGTCACCGGTGTCTGCGGTCACCACGGCAGTGAAGCTCTCGGCGGTGGGATTGGTAAGTGCATTCTTGACATAGCCGGGACAAGACTTTGCCGAGGTGGGGGCCGTCGTCGGAGCGGCGATCGTGGTACTTCCACCGGACAACCAGGGGATGGTTCCACCGGTCGCCAGATCAAGGGCCACGAACGCAGCCGAGCCCCCGCCGGTATCGCCCCCGGTGCAGCCAGACACCGTCAGGTCGGCGCCAATATTTCCCGAGGCGCTGGTGCACGTTAGGGAACTCGACCCGTACGCAAAGACGAATGCCTTCAGCGCGGTGATCGTGCCGTCCAACCCGACGCACACCTCGGCGGTCCCAGTAGCCGGGAGAAGCATGCCGTCACCAGTGTCTGCGGTGACCGTGGACATGACAGATAGGGCGCTGGGCTCTGGGGGAGTCGTGCCCTTCGGTGGCTTGACATAACCAGGGCATTTCTTGGGAGAGATAGGGGTCGTCACCGGAGCGCTCACTGTGGTGGTTGAACCCGACACCCAGTGGGTAGTCCCACCGCTCTCCAGGGAGAGGGCCAGGAACGGCTCCGAACTTCCTCCGGTGTTGCCCCCGGTGCACCCACTTATGGTGAGGTTCCCCGACACATTGCCGGTCAGCGTGGTGCATGTGATTTTGAGAGATCCTGCCCCAGCGGTGCCCGAGAGCCCCAGCGTGAGTCCAGCCACCGGAATGAGCATGGCTGAAATGATCATGAATATTCGTCGCACTGAGTTCCCCCTTGTTTGTGGAAGCGGCCTAACAGCACTCCATTTGAGCACGCCGTCACCATAGCCCCCCAGACGAGCGTTTGCTCGGGTCTGGGTTGACTTCCTCATTTCGCCCGACCGCTTCCTCCAGCGGATCACGGCCGGAATCTCACCCAGGTCCAGGTTCTGGGGTCCAGGTCAGCACGAGGATTCCCCCGCCGATAAGACTGCGGCAGCTGCTGCTCCCATGAGGCGGTCGGAAACGCAGCCAACGCTACCGACGACCGAGACCTCGAGGACGTGGTCGAGTGCCCGATTGCGGCGGAGTCCTCTCGAGCCCGTGCGAGGACCACGTGCCCGACTGCCCAGCTGGCGGTCCCGGGCACAGCTGCCGGAGTGCGACCTCGCCGTGGGTGAGTTCGCCGTGCGGAGGCTCTAGCCCTTCGAGAGTGGGATCAGATTTCGTAGCTTCTCCTGATTGTCAAGGTAGGAAGCCAGGTTCAGCCTCCGAACGTCAGAATCATCCGTCGCGCCGGCGACCTCGATCGCGGTTGCCATGGCCCGCAAGTAGATAGCGGCTTCGGCCGCATTCTCTAGCGAAAGTTCGATCTCCATTGCTCAGGTCTCGCTTCGTTCGGGTTCAGCGGCACTCAGGCGGGTCGACGGTGGCGAGCGGCCGGCAGGTTGCTTCGGCCACCGGGCCGCTCGCCACTTCATCGTGGGGATTCAGGCGGACAACTGTTGCTTGTCTGACTGTTCACGGACCTCGATGCGACGCGGCTTCGCATGCTCGGCGACCGGAATCACCAATGTGAGCACTCCCGCCTCATACTCGGCCCGGATGTTCTCGGTGTCGAGGTTATTGCCCAGGAACACCTGACGGGAGAACGTCCCGAAGGGCCGCTCGGTGATCACCGGTTCCACTTCCTCTGACGGGGGTGGCATTGGACGCTCGGCCTTGATGGTCAAGACGTTGTCCTCGACGGTGAGGTCAATGGAGTCGGCGCTGACTCCAGGTAGATCCAGACGGATCAGGAAGGAGTCGTCCTTTCGGTAGGCATCCATCGGCATGGCCATGGACCTACCCCCATTGCCGTTCTGTCCGCTCCAGAGCTGCTGGAACAACCGATCGACATCCCGGAACGGATCACTACGCACAAGAGCCATGATCATCACCTCCTGGAACGAAACTCTGTTAGCTCTCGCGCCGCCTGGTTGGCGGTGACATTGAAATTATTAGCACTCTCGGCCCGCGAGTGCCAGCAATTTTTTTGCGTGGAGTCGGACACAATGCTGGTGGGAGGACGCCACCCCGAATCGGAGGCCAAATGACTACGAGAACCTTCGGTTCCGTCCGCCTCTGGCCGCTACCGGTCGCGGTACCTGGAAGGCGGCGTCCCTCTATCGGGTGCCGTTCGATAAGTGGCTCCTCCCCTACGTCGGCGACGCATCGATCGGCACCATGACGCCCGAGTACTGGAAGGGATGGCACACAAAGCTCCACTTCCACGATCTCCGAGGGGTCAGGGGCGACGCTGGCGGCTCAGAACGGCGCCACGATTGCCGAGCTGATGCACCGCCTCGGCCACCGGTCCCCCACTGCCGCCATGCGCTAGCAGCACGCCACCATTGAACGCGACCGGTCGGTTGCACCTGCGATGAGCGACGCGATCGTCGCGGTAAGAAACAAACACGCCGAGGTCCCGGAGCCACCAGCGACCGTGGCGGCGATCCGATGATCGCATCTGGCACGAATCTGGCACGCCGGGCATGGTGGCAGATCTGCCACAGTCTCGAAACGGCCAAACCACCTGGTCAGAATGGGTGTCGGAGGGGGGACTTGAACCCCCACGCCCTTGCGGGCACTAGCCCCTCAAGCTAGCGCGTCTGCCTATTCCGCCACTCCGACGAAGTGGCACCGATATCACTACCGGGGCGACTGGCATGGTAGCGCGGTGCCGGAAGGTCCCGACACAGCCCCAGCTCGGACGGCCGGGCTGCCCGGCGTCACGTCCGTTTGGTCGCCGGCCCCGGCTTCAGGGTGGTCCAGAGGGCCACGTTCCACAGGATGCCGTCGGCCGAGGGGTTGTATTCGACATTGCTGAGTTGGACCCCGTTGGCCTCGAAGCCCGGCTCGGCGAACAGGGGCAGGCTGACCATCTGGTCCCAGAGTTGGTCGTCGATCTGGCCGTAGATCGGTCCCACCGGTGACCGGGTTGAGGTCCTGGGCCGCCTGCGCGAACAGCTGGTCCACCTGGGGGTCGTCGAAGTTGCTCCAGTCCTCGGTCCCCTCGGATCCCGACGAGCCCTGTCCGTCGGAGTACCACGCCGAGGTCACCGTCTGGAACGGACTGGACGTCCGGGTGACCAGGGCCATGTCGTAGCTCATCGTCGGCGGCTGCGGCGGCCAGCGCCGGCGGTTCCGTCCACCGGTACCGTGAGCACGCAGATCCCCACCTGGTGCAGCTGGGCACTGATCTGCGCGGCCAGCCCGAGGATCCAGGGGTCCCCGGTGAGGACCGCCATTCGCAGGGTCAGGGGTGCCCCGGAGGCGTCGACGTACTGTCCGTCTGCGTTCGGGTGATAGCCGATCGACCTGAGGAGCCGATCGGTGGTGGCCAGGTCGCGCGTGCTGTACTCGCCGGCCGCCGATGAGACCGTGTAGTCGGTCTGGGACGGGGCGGCCAGGTGATCCTGGTTGACTACCAGATCCGGCTCGATGGCACCGAAGGTCCGCTGCAGCAGGTCGGTGCGGTCGATGGCGTGGGCGACCGCCTGGCGCGGCCGCGGCCCGGGACATCTGCGGAGACGCCACGTTGAACTCGAGATCGAGGATCCGGAGGGAGGGTTTGACCACGCTCTGCGGTATTGGGCATCGATGAGACCGTGTTGAGCGAGCTGAGGTCGAAGTCGACGGGCTGGGCCACGGCGTGTTGCCCTGGGCCAAGGCGGCCGACCAGTTCGACGGCGTCGGAGCCACCCTCACCGTTACCGACTTGAGCAGGGCCGGGGTCCCCCACCACCGGGGGTTTCGGACCAGGACGGCCGTGGCCCGACGGCGACACCGACCGCACCACAGCGGCCCGGCGGAGAGGTCGACGGACGGGATCGAAGGCGTCGAAGCCGTGGTTCCAGCCGACCACTCGGGCGATGTGGGCCGGGACCATGTGGTCGAACATGCACCCGCCAGTCCGTGTACGGGGTCGAGAAGGTGACCGTGACCGTCTTCCCGTCGTGGCTGGGGGTCACCGATGTCGACATCCCGATAGCCCAGCGTCGAGGCCACCTGGTCCGGTCGGCCGTTGACGTCGATGCCGTCTCCCCGCTGGGACATGCCAGGCGTACATGAAGTCATCGGCACTCACCGGCACCCCGTCGGACCACACTGCCTTGGGATTGATCACGTACTGGATGGTCAGGGGCGAGGGGGAGATGGTCTCCACACTGGTCAGGAGGTCAGTGTTCACTTCGGGGACCAGCTTCGGGCTGATCACATAGGCGCTGGGCAGGACCGAGGACAGCAGGGTCGGCGTCGACGACCCGGCCCCGGCCGGTGTGTTCGGATTGAATCCCGACCACGCCTTGTCGAGGTCGACCGCGGTGGACCCACCGGCTGGCGGCACCAGAGGCGAGGTGCTCGGGGCGTCGACCTGGCTGATCCGGTGGGCCCCCAGGTGGTCGACCACCGACACCAGCCCGATGATGAAGATGATGACCAGGGGCAGGGTCCACCGGGCACGGTGCTCCCGCCACAGGGACGCCACGCGTGGACGACGCCCGGTGGCCCCGGCGCCGCCCCGGCTCACTGCAAGCGCAGGAGGAGGATCACGTTGGTGAAGGCGAAGATCACCGCCACGGTGACCGTGATCCGGTCGAGATTCTTCTCCACCACGGTCGAACCGGCGGCGGCCGACCCGACGGATCCGCCGAACATGTCGGAGAGGCCGCCCCCCTTCCCGCTGTGCATGAGGATGAGGAAGATGAGCGTCGAGGCAGGCCAGGATCTGCAGTACCACGATGATTGCGGTCAGCACCGATCGTCCTCCTCGGCTTCATGACGGGAAGAGACGCTACCAAACTCACTGGCGAGAGCGTGCCGCGGCCCGGATGATGCCCACGAAGGCACCCATATCGAGGCTGGCCCCTCCGACCAGGGCGCCGTCCACGTCCGGGCCGCTGAGGATGGACTCGGCGTTCTCCTCGGTCACCGACCCCCCGTACTGGATCCGGATCGACGCTGCCGCATCGGCATCGGCGGACTTGGCCACCACCTGGCGGATCCACTGGCATGCCTGCTGGGCGTCCTCGGGTGTGGCGGCGTGGCCCGAACCGATGGCCCACAGGGGCTCGTAGGCGATCACGACACCGGCCACGGCCTCGGCCGCCATCCCTTCCAGGGCCGCCTCGACCTGGTCGGCCAGCCGTTCTTCGGTCAGAGCCGGTGTCCCGCTCGTCGATGGTCTCCCCCACGCAGCAGATGGGTGTCATCCCGTTCCGGATGACCGCCCGGAGCTTGGCCTTGACCACCTCGTCGGTCTCCCCGAACAGGCGCCGGCGTTCCGAGTGCCCGACGATGACATAGTCCACGTGGAGCTTGGCCAGCATGAGCGGGCTGACCTCGCCGGTGAAGGCGCCCGAGTCCTCGACGGCGCAGTTCTGGGCGCCCGAGCGCCACCGGGATCCCCTCGGGCTCCAGGACCGACTGGACGGTGCGCAGGTCGGTGAACGGTGGGTGGACCGAGACGTCGAGATGGGCGACGTCGGCCGGCTGCAGCCGCAGGCCCAGGTCACGCGCGGCATGGAGGGCCTGGTGGTGATCGAAGTTCATCTTCCAGTTGCCGCTGATGAGCGAGCCGGCGACCGAGCGGCGGCCTCGCTCACCGTGCCGCCTCCGGGGCGAGTTGGGAGGGGCGTCGGCGCGCCCGAGGGCGGCCAGCCCGGGTAGGTCTCCGTATTCGAGGAGCTCGAGCGAGGCACCCCCGCCGGTCGAGATGAAGCTGATCTGGTCGGGCCAGACCCAGCTCGTCGACGGCCGCGGCACTGTCGCCGCCCCCGACCACGGTATAGCCGTCGCATCCGGCGACGGCCCGGGCCACGCCGGCGGTCCCCGCCCCGAAACGGCTGTCCTCGAACACCCCCATCGGGCCGTTCCACAGCACCGTCCCGGCCGAGTCGATGGCGCGCGGCGTAGGCGTCGACGGTGGCCGGCCCGATATCGAGGCCCTTCCATCCGTCCGGGCACCTCGCTCCCGACCACCCGGACCTCCCCCTCGGTGCAGTCACACCCGAAGGAGGCGTCGGGCTCGAGGGCCACGATGTCGGTCGGCAGCAGGATCTGCTTCCCCGAAGCCAAGCAGGGCCGCGCACTCGTCGATCCGTTCGGGGTCGACCATCGAGCCACCGACGTCATGGCCGGCGGCGGCCAGGAAGGTGAAGGCCATGCCCCCGCCGACGACCAGGACGTCCACCCGTCGGAGCAGCGCCTTCAGCACGCCGAGCTTGTCGGCCACCTTGGCCCCGCCCACCACGGCTACGAAGGGCCGGGCCGGTGAGCCCAGCAGGCCGCCCAGGGCCTCGATCTCGCGCTGGAGCAGGAACCCGGCGGCACTGGGCAGCCGAGCCGGAGGCCCGACCACCGAGGCGTGGCGGCGATGGGAGACACCGAAGGCATCGTTCACGTAGGCGTCGTGCCCGTTGACCAGCTTCTCGACGAAGCCCGGGGTCGTTGTGCTCCTCGCCCGGGTCGAAGCGGAGGTTCTCGGCCAGCTCCACCCGGGGGGCCAGCCGGGCCAGCTCCTCGCGCACCGGTCCCAGGTCGAACCGGGCGTCCGGGGCACCGTTGGGCCGGCCCAGATGGGTGCAGGCGGTGACGCTGGCCCCCTGGTCCAACAGGTACTCCAGCGTGGGCAGGGCGGCCCGGATCCGGAAGTCGTCGGTGACCACCGAGGGCTCGGCCCTCGCAGGCCCGGAGCGGGACGTTGAAGTCCACCCGGACCAGCACGCTGGCCCCGTCGAGATCAGGCAGGTCGCCGAGCAGCGGCAGGCCGTTCAGTAGTGGGTTCCTTGTGTGCTCATCGCCGAGTCTCCCCTCGAACCTTCCACGATGCCCGCTCCGGTCAGGAGACGGAGCCACCGACCACCAGGGACAGGTCCACCAACCGGTTGGCGTACCCCCACTCATTGTCGTACCAGCCCGCCACCTTCACCAGGGTGATTCCCGACGCCGACGGCATGACCATGGTCAGCCGGCGAGTCGAACGTGCACGACGCCGGGCTCCCCACGATGTCGGAGGAGACGATGGGGTCCTCGGTGTAGACCAGCACCTCGGACAGGGGCCCGGACGAGGCGGCGGCGGCGAAGGCCGCGTTGACGTCCCCGACGGTGACCGCACCGGGGATGACCGCGGTGAAGTCGGTGATCGATCCGTCGGGGACCGGCACCCGCAGTGCTGTGCCGTCCAGTCGGCCCTTCATCGACTGCAGCACCAGGCCGGTGGCCCGGGCCGCCCCGGTGGAGGCCGGGACGATGTTGACGGCGGCGGCCCGGGCCCGACGGAGGTCCTTGTGGGGCAGGTCGAGGAGGTTCTGGTCGTTGGTGAAGGCGTGGACGGTGGTCATCATGCCGCTCTCGACCCCGAAGGCGTCGTCGAGCACCTTCACCATGGGAACGAAGCAGTTGGTGGTGCAGGAGGCGTTGGACACCACGAAGTCCTTGGCCGGGTCGAAGTCGGTCGTCGTTGACGCCCATCACGAAGGTGGCGTCGACGTCGGTGGCCGGTGCCGAGACGATCACGCGGGTGGCCCCGGCCTCGAGGTGGGCGCTGGCCGACTCCCGGGTGGTGAACAGCCCGGTCGACTCGATGACCACGTCGACGCCGAACTTGTCCCACGGCAGGGCCTTCGGATCCCGCTCGGCGAGCACGGCGATCGGCCCGGAATCGAGCACGATGGAGGAGCCGTCCACCGTCGACCTCGCTGCCGAACCGGCCGTGGGTCGAGTCGTAGCGGAGCAGGTGGGCCAGGGTTTCGGCCGACGTGAGGTCGTTGACCGCCACGACCTCCACGCCCGCGCCCATGGCTCCGGGCCGCCCGCAGATAGTTCCGGCCGATGCGCCCGAAGCCGTTGATGCCGATCCGTACGGTCATTGCCTCTGTGCCTCGCTCTTCACTGTCCTGTCCTGTGCCTGCCGGTGCCGGCACCGGCCCGGTGCCGACCGTTGCCGCTGCCCCTCCACTGAACGGAGACCGGCGACCACGCTAGGCCATCCCGACGGGTGCAGGGGTCATCCGAGCAGATCAGACAGGGTCGACGCCAGTTTGGTGGGATCGTGGGCCATCCCGTTGGCCCGGGCCAGGGGCACGTCCACCACCGGGACCCGGGGGTTCCCGAGGGCCAGGGAGGAGGTGTCGCACACGGTCACGTCCACGTCCACACCGTGCGCCACCAGCGCTTCCACATGCCTGGCCACGTCGAAACCCTCGGTCTCGGGGACCTGGGGGCGGAGGTTGCAGACGTAGACCTTGGTGGCACCGGACCGGTTGATGCCGGCCCGGATCTCGGGAACGGCGATGGCGGCCAACACGCTGGTGAACAGGGATCCCGGGCCGAGAACGATCTGCTCGGCCTGCTCCAGGGCCGCCAGGGCCTGGTGGGGAGCCGGCGGATCGGCGGGCACCAGGGACACCCGGCGGATGTTGTCGGTGGCGCTCACGGCCACCTGGCCGGCCACCGGCCCCCCTTCGGCCTCGGCCTTGAGGACGACCGGGTCGGTGGTGGCTGGCAGGATCCGTCCCTCGACCCCGAGCAGCCGGCAGGCCTCGTCGAGCGCGGCCACCGGGTCATTGGTCCCATCGATGAGTCCGGCCAGGATCAGGTTGCCCAGCGCATGGCCGGCCAGCTCCTCCTCGCCGAACCGGTACTCGAAGGCCGAGGCCAGCAGGGACCCCGGCTCGGCCAGGGCCACCAGGCACTTGCGCAGGTCCCCGGGCGGGATGATGTGGAGGAGCTCGCGAAGGCGTCCCGAGGAGCCCCCGTCGTCGGCCACCGACACGATGGCCGTGACCCGGCCGGTATAGGTGCGCACGGCCCGCAGGGTGGCGGCCAGCCCGTGGCCGCCACCGATGGCCACGACCGCCGGTGCCTCCCGATCGGCCGAGCCGCCGTCCGACCGCCCGCCGGTCAACGCTCGACATCCCGGTGGAAGACGGTGGTCGGCAGGCCGCGGCCGTCGAGTCGGCGGGCCAGCTCCTCGGCCAGGACCACCGATCGGTGGCGCCCTCCGGTACAGCCCATGGCCACGGTCAGGTAGGACTTGCCCTCCCGTATGTAGGCGGGGATCAGCATGGTGAGAAGGTCGTCCAGCTTGTCCAGGAACTCGGTGGTCTCCGGCCGTTCGAGCACGAACGCCCGGACCTCCGGCTCGAGGCCGCTGTGGCTCCGGAGGGCCTCGTCCCAGTAGGGGTTGGGCAGGAAGCGGCAGTCGAACAGCAGGTCGACATCCCGGGGGATGCCGTGCTTGAACCCGAAGGAGACGATGGAGGTCTGCATGGTGCTGCCCGGCTCCTCCTCGCCGAACACCTCCATGAGGCGGGTCCGCAACTGGTTGGTGTTGAGGTCGCCGGTATCGATGACCAGGTCGGCCCGGTCCCGCAGCCCGCTGAGCAGCTGCCGCTCGTCGGCGATGGAGTCGACCACCCCCCGGGCGGCCTGGGGATGCCGGCGCCGGGTGCCCTCGAATCTCCGGATCAGCACGTCGTCGGCAGCGTCCAGGAAGAGGATGCGCACCCGGTTCCGGCCGGCTTCGAGGGCGTCCACGGCCGGGAGCACGTCGTCGAGGTCCCCGCCACCCCGGCCCACCACGAAGGCCACCCGCTCCAACTCGGACCCGGTCCCGTCGACCAGCTCGGAGACCTTGGAGATGAGCGCCGAGGGCATGTTGTCGATGACGAACCATCCCAGGTCCTCCAGCGTGGCACCGGCCGTGGACCGACCGGCCCCGGACATGCCGGTCACCACCAGGTATTCGCTCATCGATCCACCTCTGCCGCTCGACGCCGTCCGCTCGGGGCCAAGGGCGTGTGCAGCCGCTCGAACACCGAGGCGCCCACCTCGGCCGGTAACCACGATACGCCCAGCAACTCCTCCTTGGAGGCACTTCGCAGGCCGGCCAGGCCCCCGAACTGCTCGATCAGCCGCTCCCGGCGTCTTGGGCCCGAGGCCGCGGACCCCGTCCAGCGCCCCCACCGTCATTCGCTTCCCCCGCAGGGTGCGGTGGTAGGAGACGGCGAAGCGGTGGGCCTCGTCCCGGAGTCGTTGGAGGAGGTAGAGCCCCTCGGACTGCCGCGACAGCCGGAAGGGCTCCGAACGGCCCGGCCGGTAGACCTCCTCGAAGCTCTTGGCCAGGGAGGCGATGGGGATCCGCTCGGTCAGTCCCAGCGTGTCGAGGACCCGGACCCCCACGTTGAGTTGGCCGAGCCCACCGTCGAGCAGGATCAGCTGGGGCGGGTAGGCGAATCGGCGCTTGGCCCGGGTCGTCCCCGGGCCGGTGCCCTCCGAGGGCCCGTCGCCTCCGGCGCGGTCGTCGTCCAGCAGCGAGGTCAGCCGACGGGTGAGCACCTCCTCCATGGCGGCGTAGTCGTCGTTGCCGGCCACCGTGGCCACCCGGAAGTGCCGGTAGTCGCTCTTCTTCGGGCAGGCCGTCCTCGAAGACCACCATCGACCCGACGTAGTCGGTGCCCTGCAGGTGGCTCATGTCGTAGCACTCGATGCGCAGGGGGGCCATCGGGCAGGTCGAGCTCCTCTTGCAACGACTCGAGAGCCCGGGCCCGGCTGTTGTGGTCCGAGGTCCGCTGCAGGCGGTGGCGGACGAAGGACTCCGTGGCGTTCTGCTCGACCGTCTGCGAGCAGGGACCGCTTGGCTCCCCGCAGGGGAACCCGCAGCGCCACCGGTCCGGGCCGACGCTCGGAGAGGTACGCCACCACGGCTTCGGCGTCCTCGGGCATGGTGGGCACCAGGACCTGGCGGGGCACCCCGGAGGCCGGATCGGCGTAGACGTCGACCAGGACCCGCTCCATGAGCTGTCCCGGGGTCAGGTCCTCGACCTTGTCCACGAACAGACCCAGCCGGCCCACCACCTTCCCCGAGCGGACGTGGAACACCTGGACGGCGGCCTCGAGCTCGTCCTCGGCCAGGCCGAAGACGTCGAGGTCCTCGCGACTGGCCAGCTCCATCTGGCGGACGGCGTCGGCGGCCCGGACCGCCTCGAGCTTGTCCCGGAGGACCGAGGCCCGCTCGAACTCGAGGGCCCCGGACGCCTCGCGCATGGACGCCTCCAGCCCCCGCTCGAGGGCCGCGGTGTTGCCCCCGAGGAAGGCGATGAGGTCGGCCACCAGCTGGTCGTACTCCTCGTGGGTGACGTCGCCCACGCAGGGGCCCGAGCACCGCTCGATGTGGAACAGGAGGCAGGGCCGCCCGAGCCGCTGGTGGCGCCGGAACTTGGTGTCCGAGCAGGTCCGCACCGGGAACGACCGCAAGCAGCAGGTCGAGCGTCTCCCGGATGGCCCCCACGTTCGGATAGGGGCCGAAGTAGCGGACCCCGCTCCGCTTGCGGCCCCGCACCACGGCCGGCCGGGGCCACTCGTCGTCCGACCGTCAGGGCCAGCCACGGGTAGCTCTTGTCGTCCTTCAGCCGGACGTTGTAGCGGGGCTGGAACTGCTTGATCAGGTTGTGCTCGAGCAGGAGCGCCTCGGACTCGGAGTCCACCACCATCCACTCGACATGGTCGGCCTGGCGGACCATCTGGGCGGTGCGGGGCGGCCAGGCCGGCCGGGTCCTGGAAGTAGGAGTTGAGGCGTTGGCGGAGCGACTTGGCCTTGCCCACGTAGAGGACCCGACCGTCCCGGTCGATGAACTGGTACGAGCCCGGGGCGTCGGGGACGGAACCGGACAGGGGGCGGGTAACCACGCCACCAGTGTGCCGTGCCGGCGGCCGGACCCGACGCACCGCACCGGCGCCGTCCCGAGGACATACACTGTGGGTTACGCCGGCCTGGTTTCCGGCGACATCTACCGCTCCGGGGCCGACATCCCCGCGGATGGGCGACCAGGCTGTCCCCGCCGGCCACAGACCGGAGCGCCTCCCCAGGGGGTCATACCAGCATGCTCCGGCTACAGACGGCACTTCCCGACCGCTACACGACGGCGGATCCCGACCAGCTGGCCACGTGGATCAGTCGGGCCAAGGCCGCACTCGGGCCGCCGGCGTGGTCATCCTCGGCCACCACTACCAGCGGGACGAGGTGATGGCGTGGGCCGATGCCCGGGGCGACTCGTTCGGCCTGTCCCGCATCGCCGCCGACCAGACCGAGGCCGAGTACGTGGTGTTCTGCGGCGTCCACTTCATGGCCGAGTCGGCCGACATCCTCACCGGCCCCCACCAGCAGGTCATCCTCCCCGACCTCAACGCCGGCTGCTCCATGGCCGACATGGCCGACATCGACTCGGTGGAGGAGGCCTGGGAGGCCCTCGGCGCCGTCACCGACATCGACCGGGTGGTGCCGGTCACCTACATGAACTCCTCGGCCGCCCTCAAGGCCTTCGTCGGCCGCCACGGCGGTGTGGTGTGCACGTCGTCGAACGCCCGGGCCGTCCTGACCTGGGCCCTCGGACGGGACGGCGACGGTCGGAGCCGGGGCGACCAGGTCCTGTTCTTCCCCGACCAGCACCTCGGCCGGAACACCGGCTTCGAGCTGGGCTACGGCGCCGAGGACATGGCGGTGTGGAACCCCCGTCGGGACCAGGGCGGCCTGGACGACGTCACCCTCAAGTCGGCCACGCCTCCTGCTGTGGAAGGGCCACTGCTCGGTCCACCAGCGGTTCCGGCCGGCCCACGTCGACGCCTTCCGGGCCGAGCACCCCGACGGGATCGTGGTGGTCCACCCGAGTGCTCCCACGAGGTGGTGGAGGTGGCCGACCAGGTCGGGTCCACCGACTTCATCATCCGGGCCGTGGCCGAGGCGCCCGTCCGGTTCGGTCATCGGGGTGGGCACCGAGATCCACCTGGTCAAGCGGCTCGACGACGAGACCCCGGACAAGACGGTGGTGTCGCTCGACCCGCTGGTGTGCCCCTGCTCGACCATGTTCCGCATCGACGCCGCCCACCTGGCCTGGGTGCTGGAGGGGCTGGTGGAGGGCGAGGTCCGCAACCGGATCACCGTGGACCGAGGAGACGGCCGCCTGGGCCCGGGTGGCCCTCGAGCGGATGCTGGCCACCGTCTGACCGACCCGGGCGCAGCCGGACGGACCCGGTTTCAGGTGGTGGCCGCCACCTTGGTCCGGGACGGGACCTTGACCGTGCCGGCCGACCGCTTGGTCGCGGCCTTGCCCGCGGCGCGCGCTTCGCCGTCGTCGGGGCGGCCTCCGACGTGGACCCGGCCCTTGGTGTCGGGCTTGGCCCGTGGTGCCGACTTGGCCCGGCTCCGGGCCTTGGGCTTGGCCCGGGACGACCGGAGCCGCCTTGGTCCTGCCCCGCGTCGATGCCGAGCAGCGGGGCCAGCACCTCGCCGGTGTAGCTGCCCCGGGCCGCGGCCACCTCCTCGGGGGTGCCCGTCGGCCACGATGGAGCCGCCCCGGTCGCCGCCCTCGGGACCCAGGTCGATGATCCAGTCGGCGCTCTTGATGACGTCGAGGTTGTGCTCGATGACGATGACCGTGTTGCCCTGGTCGACCAGGCGGCTCAGCACGTCGAGCAGCTTGCGCACGTCGTCGAAGTGGAGGCCGGTGGTGGGCTCGTCGAGGACGTAGAGGGTGTGCCCGGTGGACCGTCGGCTGAGCTCGGAGGCCAGCTTGACCCGCTGGGCCTCGCCGCCCGAGAGGGTCGGGGCCGACTGGCCCAGCCGGATGTAGCCCAGGCCCACGTCGACCAGGGTCTGGAGGTGGCGGGCGATGGGCGGCTGGTGGGCGAAGAAGCCGAGGGCCTCCTCGCAGGACAGCTCGAGCACGTCGGCGATGGTCTTGCCCCGGAAGGTGACCTCCAGGGTGTCCCGGTTGTAGCGGGCCCCGTGGCACACCTCGCACGGCACGTAGATGTCGGGCAGGAAGTGCATCTCGATCCGGATGGTGCCGTCCCCCGAGCAGGCCTCGCACCGGCCACCCTTCACGTTGAAGGAGAACCGCCCGGGCTGGTAGCCCCGCACCTTGGCCTCCTGGGTCTGGGCTGAACAGCTTGCGGATGTGGTCGAACACCCCGGTGTAGGTGGCCGGGTTGGAGCGGGGGGTCCGGCCGATGGGGGCCTGGTCCACCTCGACCACCTTGTCCACGTGCGACACGCCGGTGATGGTCCGGTGCAGGCCGGGCAGGGTCTTGGCCCGGTGGACCTGCTTGGCCAGCGAGCGCAGCAGGATGTCGTTGACCAGGGTGGACTTCCCCGATCCGGACACGCCGGTCACCGCCACCAGCCGGCCCAGGGGGAACTCGGCGTCCACGTCGTGGAGGTTGTGCTCGCGGGCGCCCTTCACCACCAGGGACTCGCCGCTCCCCCGGCGCCGCACGGCGGGCACCGGGATCGACTTGGCCCCCGAGAGGTACTGGCCGGTCAGCGAGTCGGGGTTGGACTCGAGGCCGCCGGGGCCGGTGACCGGACCCGGAGTGGACGATCCTCCCCCCGTGCTCCCCGGCCCCGGGCCCGACGTCGACCACGTGGTCGGCCACCCGGATGGTCTCCTCGTCGTGCTCCACCACGATCACCGTGTTGCCCAGGTCGCGCAGGCGCTTGAGGGTGCCGATGAGGCGCTGGTTGTCCCGCTGGTGGAGTCCGATCGACGGCTCGTCGAGCACGTAGAGCACCCCGACCAGGCCGCTGCCGATCTGGCTGGCCAGCCGGATCCGCTGGGCCTCGCCGCCCGACAGGGTGGTGGCCGACCGGGCCAGGGTCAGGTAGTCGAGGCCCACGTCGAGCAGGAACTGCATCCGCTCCCGCACCTCGCGGAAGACCCGGTCGGCGATGAGATGGTCGCGGTCGGAGAGGTCGAGCGACGCCACCACGTCGACGGCCTTCCCGATGGACAGCGAGCACAGCTCGAAGATGTTGTAGCCCCCGACGGTCACGGCCAGCGACTCGGGCCGCAGCCGGGCACCGCCGCACGCCGGGCAGGGCACCTCGCGCAGGTAGCCCTCGAGGTTGTCCCGCAGGAAGTCGGAGTCGGCCTCGGCGTGGCGCCGCTGTAGCCAGGGGACGATGCCCTCGTAGGAGGTGTGGAAGGACCGCTGGCGCCCGTAGCGGTTGCGGTACTTGAGGTGGACCTGCCTGGCCGCCGGCCCCGTAGAGCACCAGCTTCTGGTCGGCCTTGGTCAGCGTCTCCCACGGGTCGTCGACCGAGAACCCGCCGAGCTCGGCCACCGCCGCCACCACCCGGGCGAAGTACTCGCTGCGGGCCCCGGACCAGGGGGCCAGCGCCCCCTCGGCCAGCGACTTGGTCGGGTCGGGCACCACCAGCTCGGGGTCGACCTCGTACCGGGTGCCGAGGCCGGTGCAGGCCGGGCAGGCCCCGTACGGCGAGTTGAACGAGAAGTTCCGGGGCGACGGGTCCTCGAAGCTCAGCCCGCAGTGGGTGCAGGCCAGGTGCTGGCTGAAGGTGATGGCCTCCTCCTCGGTGCCGTCGGCGTCGACCACCACCACCTCGGCCACGCCCTCGGCCAGGGACAGGGCGGTCTCGAGCGACTCGGTGAGCCGGCGCGGATGTCGTCCCGGCGGATCAGGCGGTCGACCACCACCTCGATGGTGTGCTGCTCGTAGCGGGCCAGGTCGAGGTCGCCCCGGTCGGCCAGCTCCACGGTCTCCCCGTCCACCCGGGCCCGGGCGAAGCCCTGCTTGGCCAGGTCGTCGAGCAGGGCGCCGTACTCCCCCTTCCGGCCCCGGACCACCGGGGCCAGGACCAGGAACCGGGTGCCCTCGTCCATGGCCAGGATGCGGTCCACGATCTGCTGGGGGCTCTGGCGGGCCACCGGGCGGCCGCAGTTGGGGCAGTGGGGCTTGCCGATGCGGGCGTAGAGGAGCCGGAGGTAGTCGTAGACCTCGGTGACCGTGCCCACCGTGGAACGGGGGTTGCGGGACGCCGACTTCTGGTCGATGGAGATGGCCGGGGACAGCCCCTCGATGAAGTCGACGTCGGGCTTGTCCATCTGGCCCAGGAACTGGCGGGCATAGGCCGACAGGGACTCGACGTAGCGGCGCTGGCCCTCGGCGTAGATGGTGTCGAAGGCCAGCGAGGACTTGCCCGACCCGGACAGGCCGGTGAACACCACCAGCCGGTCCCGGGGGAGGTCGAGCGAGACGTCCTGGAGGTTGTGCTCGCGCGCGCCTCGGACCACCAGTCGATCAGCCATTGGGTGAGGATACCGGTGTGGGCGGCAGGGTCCGGCGGCCGGTCAGGACCCGACGTCGGCCCGACGGCGCCGGCGTCGCCCGCCAGTGCCGGTCCCCGTCGACCGGACCGGACCAGCACCGGCGACCCGTCCACCGGGTCCCGGGCCAGCAGGGCCCGCAGCTCGGCGATCTCGTCGCGGAGCAGGGCGGCCTCCTCGAACCGGAGCTCCTCGGCGGCCTTGTTCATCTCGGCGTCGAGGCGGTGGATGAGGCTGGACAGCTCGTCGGCGTCGGGTCCGAGGGCGCGCGGCCATCTCGGCCGCCACCGCCCGGGGGTCGACCCCGCCGGCCCGGCCCCTCCGGCCCCGTCCTCCGGCCGGGCGCTCGTTGGCCCCCGAGGTGAGGGCGGCCGATCCACCGCCTTCGCCCCGGACCCGCTCGAGGATGTCGGTGACCGACTTGGTGATGGTGCGGGGATCGATGCCGTGGGCCTCGTTGTAGGCGATCTGGCGGGCCCGGCGCCGCTGGGTCTCGCCGATGGCGTTGGTCATCGAGTCGGTGATGGTGTCGGCGTACATGACCACCCGGCCGTTGACGTTGCGGGCGGCCCGGCCCATGGTCTGGATGAGCGAGGAGGCGGATCGGAGGAACCCCTCCTTGTCGGCGTCGAGGATGGCCACCAGGGCCACCTCGGGCAGGTCGAGGCCCTCGCGGAGCAGGTTGATGCCGACCAGGACGTCGAAGGCGCCGAGGCGCAGCTCACGCAGGATCTCGATGCGGGCCATGGTGTCGACGTCGGAGTGCAGGTACTGGACCCGCACCCCCTGCTCGGCCAGGTAGTCGGTCAGGTCCTCGGCCATCTTCTTGGTCAGGGTGGTGACCAGCACCCGGTACCCGTCGGCCACGGTGCGGTCGATCCGCTCGCGCAGGTCGTCGATCTGGCCGGTGGTGGGCCGGATGTCCACCTCGGGGTCGACCAGGCCGGTGGGCCGGATGACCTGCTCGACGACGTTGGCGCTGTGCTCCAGCTCCCACGGGCCCGGGGTGGCCGACAGCAGGATCACCTGGCCGGTCCGCTCGAGTGAACTCCTCGAACCGCAGGGGCCGGTTGTCGAGGGCCGAGGGGAGGCGGAACCCGTGGTCGACCAGGGTCTCCTTGCGGGACCGGTCCCCGGCGTACTGGCCCCGGAGCTGGGGCACGGCCACATGGCTCTCGTCCAGGACCACCAGGAAGTCCTTGGGGAAGAAGTCGAGCAGGGTGAAGGGGGCCTCGCCCGGGGCCCGGCCGTCGAGATGGCGGCTGTAGTTCTCCACCCCGCTGCACACCCCCGTCTCGGCCAGCATCTCGAGGTCGTACTCGGTGCGCATCCGGAGGCGCTGGGCCTCGAGCAGCTTGCCGGCCCCGGTCAGCTCGGGCAGCCGCTCCCGCAGCTCGGCCTCGATGCCCTCCGACGGCCTTGCGCATCCGCTCGTCCCCGGTGCCGTAGTGGGTGTTGGCGAAGACCACCAGCTCCTCGAGCTCGTCGCCGATCTCGCCGGTCAGGACGTCGAAGGGCCGGATCCGCTCGACGGTGTCCCCGAAGAACTCGATGCGGACGGCCTGGCTCTCGTAGGCGGCGTGGATCTCGACGGTGTCGCCCCGGGCCCGGAACTGGCCCCGGGACAGGGTGGCGTCGTTGCGGGAGTACTGGAGCTCGACCAGCCGCCGGAGCAGGGCCCGCTGCTCGTGCACCTCGCCCGGTCGCAGGGCCACGATCCGGTCGCGGTACTCGTCGGGCGAGCCCAGTCCGTAGATGCAGGAGACCGAGGCCACCACGATGGTGTCCGGCCGGAGCAGGAGGGACGAGGTGCAGGCGTGGCGGAGGCGGTCGATCTCGTCGTTGATGGACGAGTCCTTCTCGATGTAGGTGTCCGACGAGGGCACGTACGCCTCGGGCTGGTAGTAGTCGTAGTAGGAGACGAAGTACTCCACCCGGTTGCGGGGGAAGAACTCCTTCAGCTCCGCGGCCAGCTGGGCGGCCAACGACTTGTTGGGCTCGATGATCAGGGTGGGCCGCTGGACCGCCTCGATGGTCCAGGCGATGGTGGCGGTCTTGCCCGAGCCGGTGATGCCGAGGAGGGTCTGGTAGCGGTCGCCCCGCTCGCAGGCCCTCGACCAGGCCGGCGATGGCCTGGGGCTGGTCACCGGCGGGGCGGAAGGGCGAGACGACCTCGAAGTCGGGCACGAGGTCGATGGTACCGGTCCCGGCGGGTCCGGCACCTGGTCCGGGCCGCGTCCCGGTCGGCGGACGGGTCGGGCCCGCCGTCGTCCGCGGTCCCGGAGGGCCGCCAGCTCGCGCCCAGACCCGGTCCACCTCGGCCCGGAGGTGGTCCTGGTCGCCTGAGTTGTCCACCACCAGGTCGGCCCCCTCCAGCCGGGACTGCCCGGTCGGGCTGGGCTGTCGATGCGGGCCCGGGCGTCGTCCTGGGCCATCCCCCGGTGGCGTGACCAGCCGCTCGAGGGCCAGCTCGGTGGGCGCGTCGACCACCACCACCGCGGCCAGGTCCAGGGTCTGGCGGTGGACGGCCCGGAGCAGGGGGATGTCCAGCACCACGATGTCGTCGGTGTCGGCGAACCGGTCCCGTCGGGCGATCATCTCCATCCCGATGGCCGGGTGGGTGATGGCGTTGAGGTCGGCCAGGGCCTCGGGGTGGCCGAAGACCAGCGCCGCCACCTTGGGGCGGTCGATGCGTCCCGTCGGCCTCGAGGATCTCGGGGCCGAAGCGGTCGATGAGGGGTTGGTAGGCCGGCCCTCCGGGGGCCACCACCTCCCGGGCGATCGCGTCGGCGTCGACCAGCCTGGCCCCGTGCTCGACCAGGAGATCGGCCACCGTGGACTTGCCCGCCCCGATGCCGCCGGTGAGCCCGACTGCCAGCACCCGGAAGAGGATACCCGCTGCCCGCCGACCGGCTCATCCTGGCTGCACCGGAGGTCCCGGACGAATCGATCCCCGCTATCCTGCGGACCCGGCCGACCCATGAGCGAACCCTCCCCCGTCACTGCCGCCCGTCGTCGTCCGGCGCGCCCTCCGACGCAGACCACCGGGCGCCGGCAGGCGGCCCGAGCCCGTCGACGCTGGCGGTGTGGGTGGTCCTGGCGGCGATCAGCTACATGCCCGTCGTTCCTCACCCAGCCGGGGAAGATCGCCGCCGACACCAAGCAGTACCTCTACCTCGACCCGGGCCGGCTGATCCAGAGCGCCATCTCGACGTGGGACCCCGATGTCGGGGCCGGGACGGTCACCCACGAGAACATCGGGTTCCTCTTCCCCATGGGGCCCGTACTACTGGCTGGTGGCCGAGGCGCACATCCCGATCTGGATCGGCCAGCGGTTCTGGATGGGGTCGCTCTTCTTCGCCGCCGGCACCGGCGTCTGGTATCTCGGGCCGCCTCATCGGGCTGTCCCGGTCCGGGCCGCCTGGCCGCGGCGCTGGCCTACATGCTCACGCCCGTACGTCCTCGACTACATCACCCGGATCTCGGGCATCGTCATGCCGTGGGCGGCCCTCGGATGGATGGTGGCCCTGACCATCCTGGCCGTGCGCCGAGGGGGGCTGGCGGTATCCGGCCCTGTTCGCCGTGGTCATCGCCCTGGTGGGCGGGGTGAACGCCACCTCGATCCTGCTGGTCGGGACTGGCCCCTCTGCTCTGGGTGGTCTACGCCGTCTGGGGGACCCACGAGGCCCGGTTCCGGGCCGCCCTGGCGGCGTCGGTGCGACATCGGCGATCCTCAGCCTCGGGGTGTCGGTGTGGTGGATGGCCGGCTTGTGGGCCGAGGGGGCCTACGGCATCAACGTCCTCAAGTACACCGAGACGGTGCCCACCGTCTCGTCCACCTCGCTGTCGTCGGAGGTGCTGCGGGGCCTGGGCTACTGGTACTTCTACGGCCAGGACAAGCTGGGCCCCTGGACCACCGCCTCGGCCGGCTACCTCCAGTGGACCTGGCTCATCGGGGTGAGCTTCCTCGTCCCCACGTTGTGCGTGGCGGCGGGCCTGGTCGTGCGGTGGCGCTACCGGGCCTTCGCCATCGCCCTGGTCGCTGGTGGGCGTCATCCTGGCCGTGGGCACCTATCCCTTCAAGGACCCCACGCCCTTCGGGCGCGCTGATCAAGGCGGCCGGGGCCGGACTCCACCGCCGAACTGGCGCTGCGGTCCACCAACCGGGTCGTCCCGCTGGTCCTGTTGGGCCTGGGCCTCCTGCTCGGAGCCGGGATCACCGCCCTCACCGCCCGCTCCCGGTGGGCCGGCGGGGCGTCCTGCTCCTCGCCGTCGCCCTGATCGCCGCCGACCTCCCGCCCCTGTGGGACGGCGGTCTGGTGGCCGCCAACCTGGCGCGTCCCTCCACCATCCCCGCCTACGTCCACCATGCCGCCGCCTACATGGACGGCCAGAGCCACGACACCCGGGTGCTCCAGACTCCCCGGCCAGGACTTCGCCTACTACCGGTGGGGCATCACCTCCGACCCGGTCTGGCCCGGGTTGATGACCCGTCCCTACGTCATCCGGGCCGCCCAGCCCGCCGGTGAGCCGGCCAGCGTCAACCTCCTCCAGGCCCTCGACGAGTCGATGCAGGACGGCGTGTTCGTTCCCTCGACGCTGGTCCCCATCGCCGGACTCATGAGCGCCGGTGACATCCTCTACGAGTCCGACGTCCAGTTCGAGCGGTTCGGCACGGCCCGCCCCCAGCCCACCTGGCTCGTCTTCAACGACCCCGCCACCGGCCTCGGGAAGCCGGTCACCTTCGGGAGGCCCCAGCTCTACCCCACCATCGAGTACCCCCTGACCGACGAGACCCAGCTGGCCATACCCACCGACGCCTCGGTGCCGCCCCCGGTGGCGGTGTTCCCGGTGCCGGGGGCCCGGCCCATCACCCGGACCGAGTCGCCCACCGACCCCCTGGTGGTGGCCGGGGACGGGCAGGGACTGGTGGCGGCGGCGGCGGCCGGCCTGTTGGCCACCAATCCCACCGTCTTCTACTCGGCCACCTTCGCCCACGACCGCCCGGGCCTCGAGCGCCAGCTCCGGAAGGGGGCGGTGCTGGTGGTGACGGACTCCAATCCCAAAGAGCTGTCCACCTGGGGCACCGTGGTCGACGACTACGGCTACGTGGAGCAGGCCAACGAGACCCCACTGGCGTCCAACCCGGCCGAGGAGGCCCTCCCGGTGTTCCCCGGTGCCGGCAGCGACACCCAGACGGTGGCGGTGGTCAGCGGGGTGGCCTCGGTACGGGCCACGGCCTACTCCAATCCCATCACCAACACGGCGGAGAACCAGCCCCTCAACGCCGCCGACGGAAATCCCGACACGGCCTGGACCGAGGGCGCCTTCAGCCCGGCCACCGACGAGTCGATCCAGGTCAAACTGGTCCGCCCGGTCACGACCGGTCACATCACACTGCTCCAGCCCCAGACGGGGCCGCGCAACCGTACCGTGACCCAGGTCACCCTGACCTTCGACGGCGGATCGCCGGTGACCGTGCCCCTCGGAGCCGCGTCCACGGTGGGACCGGGTCAGGTGGTCTGGTTCCGCGAAGCGGACCTTCCGCACCCTGACCGTCACGGTCGATGCCACCAGCGCCGGCGTACGGAAGGACTACCGGAGCCAGAGCGCGGTGGGCTTCGCCGAGATCACCATCCCCGGGGTGGCTCCGGCCACCGAGGCCCTCCGGCTCCCGACCGACCTGCTCAGCCGCAGCGGGGGCCTCTTCCCTCCAGCACCAACTCGACCTGGTCATGAACCGGATCCGGACCCAGGTCACCCCGCCCCGCTCGGACCCCGAGGCCTCGATGACCCGCCAGTTCACGCTGCCCACGAGCCGGACCTTCTCGATCGGGGGGACGGCCCGGATCTCCACGCTGGACCCCGACACGGTCGTCGACGGGCTGCTCGGCAGGACCGGGAGGCCCGGCCGGCGGTGACCGTGGTCTCGTCCAACTCCTCAGGCCGTCTCCCCGGTGACCTTCGAGCCGGAGCCGCCGCCGCCGTCGACGGGGACCCAGCCACCTCGTGGAGCCCGGGGCTGGGCAACCAACTCGGTGACTGGGTGGAGTACCGGCTGAGCGCCCCCCTGACCTTCGACCACCTCGATCTGCAGGTGGTGGCGGACGGACGGCACTCCCTGCCCACGTCGCTCACCGTCAGTACCCCCGACGGCTCACGGAACGTGACACTTCCGCCGATCCCGGACGGCACCGGGCGCCCCCAGGGGTCGGTGACGTCGGTGCCGGTCAGCTTCCCCGCGCTGACCGGCTCCGACGTCAGGGTCACGGTCGACTCGGTCCGGCCCCACACCTTCCTCGACTACCTGTCCAACGGCGCGAACACCGATCCCGTGGCGCTGGCCGAGATCGGGCTGCCCGGTGTGGCCCCGATGACCACCCCTGCCGACATACCCGGCCGGTGCTACCCCGACCTGGTGGCGGTGGACGGACGCCCGGTGGACGTCGAGGTCAGCCGGGTCCACGGCCACCGCCCTGGCCAACGGGGGCCTCACCATCCGGGGCTGCGGCAACGCCGCCCCGGGGCATCACCCTGGCGCCGGGACCCACACCCTTACCACCAGCACCTACCAGGGCACCGGCCTCGACGTCGACGCCCTCGAGCTGGGCTCCTGCCGCGGGCGGGTCCGCCGAGCCGCTCACCGCGGCCGGCCTGCTGCAGGCCCCGCCGTCCCACCCGTCACCGCCGGTGCGGGTGCTCCGCCAGGGTCGTACCACCGAGACCGTCCAGGTCCACGGGGACGGGACCCCGTTCTGGTTGGTGCTCGGCCAGAGCCAGAGCGACGGATGGAAGGCCACGACGTCTACGGGGGCCGACCTCTCGTCCTCCACCCTCATCGACGGGTACGCCAACGGGTGGTACGTACCGGGCGTCCGCGGCCACTGGAGAAACCACGATCACCCTGAGCTGGGCGCCCCAGCGTGTGGTGACCGCGGCCATCGTGGTGTCGGCGGCCACACTGGGGGTCAGCCTGGTCCTGATCGCGGTGCCGGCCTCCGTCACGGGCCCGGCCCTCCGGCGGAGGCGCCGGAGGCGCCGGAGTCCTGTCGGACCCGATGGGAGCGGGTGGCCCGATGCCGGCGCCTCGGCCTCCTCGACCCCGTCGGCCACCGACTCGGATCGGGATACGTCGACCACGAGGGCAGGATCGGCCGCACCGGCGACGGGTGATCCGGAGCGACCGGAGCTCACTTCGTTGTTGCGCACGGGCGGACAGGCCCCGTCCGGGCTCCGATCCCTGGCCATCGCCCTGGGCGCCGGACTGGTGGCCGCGCTGTTCGTGGCCCCGCTGGCCGGGGTACTGGTCGCCGCAGTGGTCCTGCTGGAGCTGCTGGTGGACCGGAGCCGCATCCTGGTGGTGGCGGGCACCGTGGGCACCCTGGTGGTCACCGTCGGGTACGTGGCCCTGCACCAGCACCGCAACGCCTTCATCCCGGACATCAACTGGCCCGCCCACATGGGGCTGGCCAACTCGCTGGTCTGGGTGGCAGTGTTCCTCCTGGCCTCGGACGGCCTGGTCAGTGGGTGCGGCACCGCACCGGCCGGTCGGGCTGAACACGGCCGGTCGGCGTCGGTCCGGGCGTCGAGCGCGCTCAGGTGGTCGGGGACGTCGCCCGACCCGGTGGATCGACAGGTGCCCCGGGGCCCGGCTCCACGGGTCGCCGGCGGCCGGTCGGACCCCTCGTCGGGGGTCGCCGCCGGCTCGGCGCCCGACGGGGACCGTCGCCACCAGGCGATCGAGTTCTTCAGCCGGAGGGCCGGCTTCTCCACGATGAAGTAGCTCAGGCTGGCCGAGACGATGGAGAGCCCCAGCACCGATAGGAAGAAGGCCCAGAACTCGAGGGTGAAGTCCCGGTAGTGCCCTTCGTCGAGGATCTGGTAGATCCACGTCTCGTGCCAGAGATAGATGCCGTAGGAGATCACCCCGATCGAGGCCATCGGCCACCACTGGAGGAACCGCCGGATGGCCCCGCGTCCCTGTGGGCCGAAGACCGCCGGGAGCAGCAGGAAGAAGGCGAACAGCGAGTAGAGGGCCTGACGGCCCAGATCGAGGTCCGACTCGAAGTAGACCGGGATGACCGGTGTACCGATGTTGGATACCCCCCAGAAGCAGGCCAGGGCACAGGCCCACGACAGCCACGGGAACCACCAGCGTGCCCAGCCAGGCCGTCTCACGGTCGCGGTGGTGCATCCAGGCGCTCACCACGGCCAGCCCCATACCCAGGGCGAACAGGTCGAGGTAGGCCGGCAGCCAGATAGTGGCCAGCCGGAAGTACGGCGAGTGGTGCGACTGGAACTGGAGCACGAAGAGCCGCCAGCCGTAGCTGATGAGCGGCCAGGACCACCAGGCCGCCCAGCTCCAGCCGGAGGGTCTGCGCGTCGCTGCGCCGGTCGCCGCCGACGGCCGATCAGGGCGGCGTAGAGCGGGATGAACAGGTAGAAGGTCATCTCGACGCACAGCGACCACGCCGCCGAGATCCCCTTCAGGTCCTGGGACGGGAAGTAGATCTGGAGGAACAGGTAGTGCGAGGCATAGGCCTTCCATCCGCCCGGGCCGATGCCCAGCTCCGGTGTGGAACACCGAGGTGGTGACGAACAGCACCAGCCAGTAGGCAGGGACGATGCGGAGCAGCCGACGCAGCCAGAAGGCCCCGGTGCGGGGCCTCGGGCGCGGCCGCCAGGTGGGCCACGACGAAGGGGCGGTAGAGCAGGAACCCCGAGATGAGGAAGAACACCGACACCCCGATCTCCAGGCGGGCGGTGTAAGCGCCCACCCCGGTCGGGTTCCTCGGGGTGAGCCCGGATACGAAGGCCACGTGGACCACGACCACGGTGACGGCGGCGATGGCCCGGAGCCCGTCGAAGGCGGGGAAGCGGGGCGGCCGTCGCGGGGCCGGCTGGCTCGGGACCGGCCTCGATGACCGGGGGCAGGTCCAGCGGCGTCTCGACCGACTCGACCAGCGCGGTCATGCGGCAGTCCGCACGCCGACGGGCCGAGTGGCGCCCGGTACCGCTCGACCATCGGATGCGCAGGCCGGGTGAGCCCGGCGTCGAGGCCCACTCCGGCCAGCATGGCCAGGGCCACGTCGGCCTCCACCGCGAACCGGGGGTCCCCGAAGGCCAGGAGGGCGGTGAGGGAGGCCAGGACGATCAGTGCCGCGAAGGGGAAGAGGAGCAGCCGGCGGCGACGCAGGCACCAGCGCCCCGACCAGGGCCACCGGGACCAGCAGGTAGAAGTACCAGAGGCCCAGGCGGGACACCCACACCGGTCGGCCGATGGCCGCGTCGAGGTCGGCGGACTGGAGCGGGCGGTAGACGTTCCAGATCCGCCCCAACCGGGCCGCGGCGGCGCCGGCGGCCGTAATCGGATGACTGGAGACGTAGGTGCGGGCGGCCCGGACCTCGGTCGTCGGTGGCGGCGCGTTCAGACTGACGGCCGGACCGGAGCGCGAGCCAAGCACGCCGGACTCCACCAACCGATCAGGGGTCCGGTCGCCGGTGGTGGCGCAGTTGGCTCCGGCCACTGCCGGCCCGTAGTCGTCGGCGAGGACCACGGTGTGGCCGAACAGGGCCAGGTTCCGGCCCACCCACGGCCCCACCACCAGGACGAACACCGCCCCCATGATGGCGAGGGCCTTGAGCCTGGTGGGGAAGGTCACCGATCGGACCAGCAGGCCGAGGGGCAGCCCGACCAGGACCACCAGGGCCACCAGGTCGATCCGGGTCAGGGCGCAGAGCCCGAGGGCCAGCCCGACCAGGGCGGCATGGGCCGAGGTCGGCCGGGCCCAGAACCGAACCGCACCGAACAGGAGGAGGGTGGTGACGAGCGATCACCGCCGTCTCGGGGCCGACCGTGGCCGGGTTGACCCACAGCAGGGGGAAGGTGGCGAACACCGAGGCCGCCAGCGATCCCGGCCCGCTCCCCCACCAGATCCCGGACGGTCACCCCGGCCAGGACCACCGACGGCCACGAACAGGATGGCCAGGTACACCATGTGGGCGGTCGGGGCCGGTGGCGTCGGCCACGTCGGCCATGGCCAGCAGGAGGGTGGGCAGGGGGGGATGGGCGGCCGTGGGCACGAGCAGGTGGGCCCCCGAGGAGGCCCGGGCCGGGTCGACGAACCAGTAGCCCCGGACCAGTTCCCGGGCCTGCACGGTGTCGTACCGTCCGGCCGGGGGCAGGGCGC
This sequence comes from uncultured Acidimicrobiaceae bacterium, assembly GCA_963717885.1. Classification (GTDB taxonomy): domain Bacteria; phylum Actinomycetota; class Acidimicrobiia; order Acidimicrobiales; family RAAP-2; genus Bog-756. The sequence continues at coordinate 423,759 of CAVQXB010000002.1, forward strand.
GGCGGTGGGAGACGGCGTGGACGAAGAGGAGCCTGGATCCCGGCGGCGACGGCCGCCACCCCGGCCAGCCCGGTGGTGAAGCGGGAGGTCGGTCGGGACGGGGACCGGGTGTCCCCGGCGCGGGCCGGGGCCGTGGCTCCCGGTGGGTCAGGAGTCGGATCGGGGCCACCACCGGCCTCTGCGGGCTGGGCCGCCGACCGCTCGCGGCGTCGGGCCGGCGGCGCGCCGGACGCGGCGGGCTCATCGGTGGGCCCGGTGGGCGGAGGAGACGACCCGGGACCGGTCGTGATACCGACCGGCGGCGGGGTCATCGCTCCCGGGATGACCTGGGCCGCCAGTGTCTGCAGGGCGACCTCGGCGGTCCGCTCCCAGGTCATCTGGCTCGGCTCGTCGGAGCGCCCCCTGGCTCAGCCGGCGACGCAGCATCGGGTCGCCCAGGATCGACTCGGTGGCCTCGACCAGCTCGGGGACCGACGAGACCAGGATGCCCCGACTCGCCGTCGATCACGGCGTCCTCGTGCCCGGCGATGCGGGTGGCCACGGACGGCGTGCCGCAGGCGGCGGCCTCGGTGAGGGTCATGCCCCAACCCTCGCGGACCGACGTCGAGGCGACCACCCAGGCCCGCCGGTACACGTCCACCAGGTCGGCGTCGGTCAGCCGCCCGGGCAGGGAGAACCAGTCGGCGGCGTCGGCCGCGGCGATCCGTGGCCTCGAGGTCCGGACGCTCGTAGCCCTCGCCCACGATCATGGCCCGCAGCCGGGGCTGGGCCTTCTTCAGCGCCACCATGGCCTCGACGAACCGGTCGAACCGCTTGACCGGCACCAGTCGCCCCACCGCCACCACCAGCGGGTCGGGGTCCGATCCCTCGCCGGGCGAGAACCGTGAGTCGATCCCCGGGGGGACCACCGTGACCCGCTGGGGTGAGAAGTGGAGCCGTCTCGACCAGATCGTCCCGGGCCGAGTCGGACAGCGTGACGATCTGGCTGCCGTCGGTAGAAGGGGGGTGCCACCCGGTGTTCGATGGCGTACCCCACCCGGGCCAGGTAGGGCGAGAGGACCATCTTCCACATCTCGGCGTGGACGTGGTGGAGGAAGACGATCCGCGGGACAGCGACTCCACAGCGGCGAGAAGAACGGCATGCCGTTCCAGATCTCGACCAGGCCGTCGCCGGTCCCGATCCTGCTTCCGGAAGCCGGCCACGGCCGTGCGGGGGAAGACCGCGTAGCGCCCGGCCCGGCGGTTGACCGTGTAGCCGCTCCGGTGGATCTCGCGGGCCTTCCCGTCCACCCGGGACGTCCAGAGGCGGACGTCGATGCCGGCTTCGGCCCACCGGGCCAGGATCTCGTGGGCGTGGAGTTCGGAGCCGCCCGCCTCGGCGTCGTCGAGGTCCCGCCAGGCCACCACGTCGATCCGGTGGAGGCCGGCCTCCTCGGCCAGCTGGCCCAGCCGGTGGCGGCTCTCGAGCCGACGCTGCGCCTCGAGCCCGCCCGCCTGGTCCTCCTCGACGCCCGAGCCGACGTCGAGCCGCGCCGGAGAGGTGCTGCCCCGCCCGCCCGCCTCGGCTCCGAGGGCCCCACGTTCTCTGCCTCTGGTCACACTGCTCCCCCGGGGTCGCGTCGGCCAATACTACTGACGGGGCGCTCCGGCGCTGCGGACCGGGATCGTCGCCACCAGTGCAGGTGGACCGCGGCGAAGGCCACCGCCACCGCCAGGGCCAGCCCCCCCTGCACGGCCAGCTCGGCCCGGGCCGTCTCCACGATGTCCCCGTGGGCCAGGTGGATCAGGATCACCAGGACCACCACCCCCGCGGCCAGCAGGCCCACGATCCACCGCCGGGCCGCGCCGAACAGGTAGTTGGTCAGGATGACCACGAGCCCGAGGCAGGCCATGGCGCCCACCAGGGTGGCGAAGGCCGGGGCCGCCCCGTTGAGCTGGGCCGAGAAGAAGGTGGTCAGGAACCACTCCGGGGCCAGCAGGGCGAAGCCCAGGAGCACCACCGACGGGCACCAGGAGGAACACCATGGTGACGGCCACCTGGCGGAGGGCGTGTTGGCCCTGGTGCCAGCGGAGTGGCGGCCTCGGGCAGCACGTAGCTGCCGAGGAGGATGGCGCCGAACACCAGCGACTTGCTGGCCACCGAGATGGCCGCGTAGGGCCCCGAGCTGGCCGGGTCCAGCCGCCCGACCAGGATGATGTCGGCGTTCTGGAGGATCCCGAGCAGGACGAAGCCCACGAAGGCCACCGACAGATCGATGGACAGGGTCCGGTCCCGGGCCGTCAGGTCGGGGGCCAGGGGGTCGGCCACCGGGTGGTCCCAGGCCCGGCCGGCCAGAGGCGGGCGTGGGCGGCCGCCACGATCTCCCCCAGCAGGAGGCCGAGGGCGAAGCCCGGCGATGCCGAAGCCGGCGGCCGCAAAGCCGAGGACGAAGACCATGCGGATGGCGATCTCCACGATGAGGTTGAGGCCCAGGCCGGCGTAGCGGCGGTGCGCCTGGAGGATGGCCCGGTAGAGGCACAGGATCAGCCAGACGCCCCCGGCCACCAGCACCGCGGCGACCCCGCCCGAGCTGGGGAGGCGGAGGGCCTGGGCCAGGGGCACCTCGATGGCCAGGGAGAACGCCGTCCACACGGCCAGACCGACCAGGCACCGTCGGGCCAGGCGGTTGGTCCACTGGTGGACCTCTTCCTGGCGCCCCTGGGTGGTGGCGGCGGCGATGCGCCGGACCACGCCGACCAGCAGTGCCGAGCCGGGCATGGAGAGGACGAAGAACAGACCGAGCAGCTGGGCCACTCCGCCGTACTGGCGGGGGGTGAGCAGGCGGGCGATGAGCACCGTGGCCACGATGTTGAGCCCGCTGGCCACCAGGCCCCCGATGGCCAGGGGCCCGGCCTGGAACACTCCCCGGACGAACGATTCGGCCTCGCCTGTCGCCCGGCCCGGACCGTCCGCCGACGGCGCCGTTGCCGGAGCCCCCGGCGCCGGGTGGCGACCGCCCGGCACGAAGGGATCGGGCATCAGGCCACCCGACGGGCGTGAGGGCGATGGTGTCGACCAGCGAGTCCTCGGCCACCTGCAGGTCCTCGGTCACCGTGGGCAGCGGCGGGTCGGCGCCGGCGGGCTCGAGGGGCCGGTCGGGCGGGACGTCGAGCGACACCGCACCGGTGCGTGGGTGGTCGGCGCCGGCCCCGTGCTCCGTGGCGCGCTCGTCCCCCTCCCCACCCCGTCTCCGGTGGGCCCGCCAGGCCATCAACCGTCGGGGCCCGACGGGGGGCCGCGGACAGGCCGGCCGGGGGGGCGGGATGACCCGGAGTGGCCAGTGGGTCCAGAGGGCCAGGAACCGGCACCTCGGCCCCTCCCGCGTCGGACGTCGCCACTCCCCTTACCCGACCTGCCATTCGTTCCCTTCCTCCCGTCCGGCGGGGCGCCGCGGCGCCCACCCGACGCCGGGCGGGGCGTCGCCACCTCAGCCGGCTTCCGGCGGACGAGTCGGGCCGGGTCCGGCCTCCGGGTCGGACCTCCCGGGGCCCTCCCGTGCGGGCCGAGCGCCACACGATACCCCGACCCCGGCCGGCCGGAAGCATCCAGGCTGGCCGGGGTCGGGTCAGCCGGCCGCCGTGGTGGCCGGCGACGGAGCCGGCCCCGGTGCGGTCCGGGCCCGCTCGTGGGCCAGCCCGAGCTGGACCAGGTCGGGCAGGATCCGGGGGCGCAGGAGCATCCCCCCGTAGAGGGAGATGTGCTCATCGTCGTCGTCCCGTACCGGGACCCCGTCGACGAGGGCGTGGTAGGTGCCGCCCGGGTCGAGCATTCGGTTGAGGTCGACGACCGAGGCCACCGGGCCGGTACCGGGCCACCGTCCGGCGCACCAGGGCGTTGTACTGGTCGGTGCGCGTCGGTTGGTTGATGTCCCAGGGGGTGCCGTCGGGCGCCTCGGTGGTCTGGGTGATGTAGGGAAGGGTGAACACCACCACATGGGCCCCTCGGGACGAGAGGATCCGGATGGCGTGCCCGAGCTCGCTGGCGTACAGGTGGTCCCAGGCCGGCTCGCCGATCCGGGTCCAGGTCCCGCCGACGATCCGGTCGGAGACCTCCCAGCGACCCAGCAGCACGGCCACCACGTCGGGGTCGAGCCGGTCGACCCGCTGCTGCCAGGTCTGCGGCCAGTCGGCGCATCCCTGGGCGGCCTGGGTGATGGAGCCCTCGATGTTGACGATGCTGCTGGGATCGAGGTCGCAGCCCACGATCGCCCTGGTTGACCAGCGAGGCCCCCCACGAGCCCGCCTGGACCCCCAGGCCGGTGCCCAGGGTGTAGGGCCAGCGAGTCCCCGAGAAGGAGGATCCGGACGTGGTGCCCGGGAGCCAGTCCCGTGGGCGGGGCCGCGGGCACCGCGAACACCCCGGTCCTCTTCGGGGCCGACAGGGCCGCCTGGGGCGCCGGCGGGCACGGTGGTCAGGACCAGAGCGGTGACCACGAGGGCCAGGGCTACCGGGAGGGCCGCCACCAGGTGCCAGCCCGGGAGGGCCGTCCGGTTGCGGACCGGCATCTCGATGAGGTGGTACGAGACGACGGCGGCCGCACCGGTCGCCGCCAGGCGGACGGCCAGCAGGCCCGCGCCGGACAGGCCGGTGTGCTGGCCGTCGATCATCAGGAACATCGGGTAGTGGTAGAGGTAGAGGCCGTAGGAGATCCGCCCGATGTACCCGAGGGCACCGAGCGACAGCGCCCGGGACAGCCAGGCCTGGGGTCGCACCACCACCGTCAGGATGACGGCGGCGGTGGCTCCGGCCACCAGCAGGAAACCACCGTTGTAGAGGAAGGGTCCGTCACCGCTGACGGCGTGGAGGGCCCACAGGATGGCCACCGCCCCGGTGACCCCGAGAGCCGAGATCAACCAGCCGGGTGGTCCGGGTCGGGAGCGAGGGACCAACCGGTCCGACGCCGTTCCTCGGTCCCTGTCGGTTCCCCCGGCGGGCTCGGGGCCCGGCCCACCGTCGTGTGCCGAACCACCACTCCCGGCCCCCGTCCACCCGAGGCGGGCGATGCGCGGGATCACCACCGCCAGCAGCGCTCCCGCCATGACCTCCTGGACCCGGGTGTCGGTCCCGTAGTAGAGCCGGGTCACGCTCACCCCGTGGTGGAAGAGCAAGGCGGTGACGAAGGCCGACAGCACGATCCCCAGGGCCGCCACCACGGCCAGGCCCCGGCGGCCCCGGCGGCGCAGGACGAACAGGGCCAGCGCCGGCCAGACCAGGTAGAACTGCTCCTCCACGGCCAGCGACCAGGTGTGCAGGAGGGGCGAGGGCGGCCCGAACCGGACGAAGTAGTTCTGCCCGGTGAAGATGAAGCGCCAGTTGGCCACGTAGGCCAGCGTGGAGAGGGCATCACCCCGCAGGGCGCTCAAGCGTGCTGGGGAGGGCGAACCAGTGGGCGTAGGCCGCCACCAGCAGCATGGTCAAGAAGAGCGCCGGCAGCAGCCGGCGGGCCCGGCGCTCGTAGAAGCGGCGGAAGCCGCACCGTGCCCGACGAGGACCACTCGCCGACCAGCAGCGAGGTGATCAGGAAGCCGGACAGGACGAAGAAGATGTCCACGCCGAGCAGGCCGCCCCCGGCCCAGGACACCCCACCGTGGAAGGCCAGGACCCCGAGGACGGCGACGGCCCGGATGCCGTCCAGACCCGGGACGTGCGGGCCCGAGCGCCGGGCCTCGGGTCCGCTCTCCGCCGAGCAGGTCAGGGTCGCCAGGCGGCCCGGGCGCCACCGCCTCCGGTCCGGGCACGAGATCCAAGGTGGTCACGGCAGACGATCGTTGCACGTCCGCGCCACACCTTCGTGCACACCGGTCCGAGCCGACGCTCCGTGGCGGCTGCGCCCCATCCCTGCTGGCGGCGCGTCGTTGGGGCACCGGCCCCGCCTGACCTGGGCCGCAGGCCCGCCCGAGGGCCCGGAGACCACGTCCGGGCGGAGCGGTGGACGTAGGCTGACCGGTCATGCGCCGCCGGAGGCACTCCCCACCCCGCTGGTGGCTGTGGCTCGGGCTGTGGACCGCGGTCGGCCTGGCCATCCGGCTTGATCACCGTCTACACGCGACCCGCACAAGGTGGCCGGGGGGGACGCGTACTTCTACCACTACGGCGCCAACCTCCTGGTCAGCGGGCACGGATTCATCAACCCCTACCTCTACATCCCCCACCACGCCCACCACGCCGTGCAGTCGGCCTCCTTCCCCCCGCTGTTCCTCCTCCTGGTGGCCATCCCCTCGGCCCTCGGCCTCAAGACCTTCCTGGCCGAGCGGGTCTGGTGCTGCATCCTCGGGGCCGCCGCCATCGTGGTCTGCGGCTACACCGGGCAGGGAGATCGGCGGGACGGCGGGTGGGCCTGATCGCCGCCTTCCTGGTGGCCGTCTACCCCAACATCTGGATGACCGACGAGCTGGCCCTGTCGGAGACCATCGCCCCGATGCTGGTGGCCGGGCGTGCTCTTCTTCACCTACCGGTTCTGGAAGCGACCCGACCATGCCACGGGCCGTCTGGCTGGGCGCCTCGCATGGGGGTGGCCATGCTGGGCCGGGACGAGCTGACCCTGCTGGTGGTGTTCATCATGGTGCCGTTGGTGCTGCTGGCCAAGGCGCTGACCTGGAGGCGGCGCTTCGCCACCCTCGGCGTCGGACTGCTCGCCGTGGCCCTGGTGGTGGCGCCCTGGGTGGGATACAACCTGAGCCGGTTCGACAAGCCGGTCTTCATCAGCAGCGGGCTCGGTGTGACCCTGGCCTCGGCCGACTGCGCCGCCACCTACTCGGGACAGTACGAGGGCTACTGGTCGATGCCGTGTGCCCTGCACTACGCCAGCGAGCCGTCGGTGGACATCCACGCCGACGAGTCGGTGGAGGGCGCCCAGCTGCAGCACCTGGCCCTCGACTACGTCCGGGCCCACGAGAACCGGCTCGTCCCGGTCACGCTGGCCAAGTTGGGCCGGGCCTTCGGCTTCTTCCATCCCATGCAGCAGATCCATCTCGACTCCTACGTGGAGACCCGGCCCTACCGGTGGGCGGTGACCGGGCTGGTCAGCGTACTACGTGCTGCTGGCCCTCTCCATCGGGGGCACGGTGGTCCTCCGCCGCCGCCGGATCCCCTCCTTCCCGCTTGTGGGCCGTCGGGACTCGACGTGGTGTTCTCGGTGATCCTCACCTTCGGCCAGACCCGGTACCGGACCACCTTCGAGGTCTCGCTGGTACTATTGGCCGCCGTCCAGCTCGAGTGGTTCTGGTCCCGGCTGCGAGGGGGGCACGACCCCGGATCCGACCAGGCGCAGGAACCGGCCCCCGATCCGAGCCCTCCGACACCGTCGAACAGCCGCTCCCGGGCGGCCTCCGGAGATCGGACCGGACGACCGACCGGGCGTACCGGCCGTGACCACGTAGGACGACGAGACCCAGATGCCCAACGAACCGAAGATGCTCGTGGTGCTCCCGGCCCTCAACGAGGAGCGGTCGGTCGGGATCGTGGTCAAGGAGGTGCAGACCGCGGTGCCCCGGTGCACGGTGCTGGTGGTCGACGACGGATCGGTCGACGGGACGGCGGCCGAGGCCCGCGAGGCCGGAGCCGAGGTGATCTCCAACCCGTTCAATCTCGGGGTGGGGGGCGCCATGCGGGTGGGGTTCCGGGTGGCCCAGTCCCACGGGTACGACGTGCTCGTCCAGGTGGACGCCGACGGGCAGCACGACGCCCGGGACATCGAGGTGCTGGTGGCGGCAGTTCGACGACGAGCCCGGACCCCAGGTCGTGATCGGGGCCCGCTTCGCCGGGCAGGGGGACATCGCCGTGCCCCGGGCCCGCCGCGCCGCCATGCGACTGCTGGCCCGATACCTGTCCCGGGTCACCGGGACCAAGCTGACCGATGTGACCTCGGGGTTCCGGGCCCACAACCGGGCCGGCATCGAGCTGTTCGCCCGGAGCTATCCGGCCGACTACCTCTCCGACACCGTCGAGTCGCTGATCATCGTGGCCGACGCCGGGGGCCGGGTCCACCAGGTCCCGGTGACCATGCGCCCCCGGCTGGCCGGGTCCCCGAGCCAGTCACCGTTCCGGGCGGCGCTGTACCTGCTGCGGGTGATGATGGTCCTGGTGCTGTCGGTGTTCCGTCGCCACTCCAATCCCGACCGCCAACGAAGGACGGAGGCCCTGTGACCGGAGTCCACATCATCGCCCTGGTGAGCGCGCTGATCACCCTCACCATCATCATCGAGCTGTCCCGGCGGCGTCACCTGCACGAGAAGTACGCCATCATGTGGCTGGCGGTGGCCGTGGTGATCGCCTTCTTCGCCATCTTCCCCGGCCTGTTCAACTCCCTGGCCCACGCCTTCGGGGTGAAGAACCCGCCCGACCTGCTCACGGTGACGGCCGCCCTGTTCCTGCTGACCGTGTGCGTCCGGCTCAGTTGGGAGGTGGGTCGCCTCGAGGACCGCTCCCGGGCCTTGGCCGAGGAGGTGGCCCTCCTGCGGAAGGACCTCGACGATCGCACCCTCGAGCGCACCTGAACCGGTCACTCCGGATCGCCACCGGCCCCATCCCGGACCCGGAACGAGGCTGAATCGGGCCCCCGGTCGGGTCAGCTGGCTGCTTTGCGGGGGAGGATCGGGGCGTCCCGCCCGGTCCCGGAGCGTCGACTGGCGGACTGTGTCTCGCCGGCGTCGTGCTCCTCGTGGTACTCCTCCTCCACGTTGACCGACCAGATGTCGTGGTGGGCGCCGTGGATGTTCTCGACGGTGAGCATGGCGGTGTACATGGAGTGGTCCTGGTTGTTGTACTTGTGCATGCCGTTGCGTCCCACGGGTGGACGTTGGGGGCGTGCTCCTCGAACCACCGTCGGATGACCTCGACGTTCTCCCGGTAGACGTCGTCGTAGACCGGGTAGGCCTTGGGCATCCGCACCACGTAGCCGGCCTCCACGTCGGAGGGGTCGACCAGGCCGATGGTGGCCAGCTCCTTGGTGCCCAGGGCCACCAGCTCGTCGTCGGTGCAGTTCCACAGCTCGTCACCCTCGAACACGAAGTACTCCATGCCGAGGCAGGTCCGACCGTCCTTCACCAGGTAGGGGGACCACGACCCGAAGTTCTGGATCCGGCCCACCTTCACGTCGGGCGAGTGGATGTAGATCCAGTTGTCGGGGAAGCCCTGCTCCACCGGCACGACCAGGGCCACGGTGATGAAGTCCCGGTAGTGCAGATCGTCGGCGGCCCGCCGGACCTCCTCGGGGACCGGCGGGTCCACGATGCGGGCCAGCGAGGTGAACGGCATGGACGAGATGACGTGGGACACCTCGACCCGCTCCTCGGCGTCCGCCGGATGCCACCGTGACGGCCACGGCGGCACCGTCCTCCACATGGACGGTGGTGGCCGCGGTCTCCATCCGGACCGTCGGCCCCGGCCGCCTCGATCTGCTCGGTGCACCGTTCCCACATCATCCCGGGGCCGTACTTGGGGTACTGGAACTCCTCGATGAGGCTGGTCACCTGTTTGGACTTGTCCCGGCGCTTGCCGGCCAGCGACGACCGGATCGGCTCCCACACCGCATTCCACAGGGACATGCCCTTGATCCGCTGGGCACCCCAGTCGGCGGAGATCTCCGAGGCCGACACCGCCCACAGCTTCTCGTTGTAGGTCTTGAAGAAGTGGTTGTAGAGCCGCCATCCGTAGTTGGAGACGATGTAGCCCTCGAGGGTGGTCAGGTCCTTCGGCGGATGGACCCTGACCCACAGGAAGGAGAGCCCGCAGCGGAAGGCCTCCACCACCCCCAGGTTGGAGAGGGCGTTCCCCAGCTTGATCGGATAGTCGTAGAACTTGCCGCCGTAGTAGATGCGGCTCATCCGGGGCCGGAGCAGGAAGTCCTCGGGCGGGAGGATCTTGTGCCAGAACTCCTCGACCGGCTTGACCTTGGTGAAGAACCGGTGACCGCCGATGTCGAAGCGCCAGCCGTCCCGCTCGACGGTGCGGCTGATCCCGCCCACCACCGAGTCCTCTTCCACCACCACCACCGGGTCGCCTCGGTCGACCAGCTCGCGGGCGGCGGTGAGCCCGGCCGGGCCCGGCCCCGATCACCAGGACCGGCGGGTCGGTGAGGCGCGCCCTGGTCCGGGCCGGTCCGTGGATGGGTCGGGCCCGGTCATCGGAGCCCGGTCATCTGGGCTCTGTCATCGGGGGCGCTGTCATCTGCATCATCACCACGCGGTCCTGTCGCTACGTCCGGCCGCACGGCCGGGCCCGACCGATTTCGACCGTCCACTCCGTAGCGAGCAGGAGAGCAGCGATGGCTTCGCACGGAGCGACCGTCGGCCCGGCTGGGCAACGCCCGCAGGTTAGCGGCTGGCTTCCCCGAATCGTTGAATCCCCGTCGGTCTCGCCTGTGACCAGGGAGGCAGTCAAAATCCACGCCGGTCACCGGGGGATCCACGAACCGGCGTGAGGGCCGGCATCGGATCGATCGCCACGACGGATTCATCCCGGCGACCCGGTCGGTGCTGGGGCCACGCCCGGCTCGCCCCCAGCGATCCCCGGGGCGAGCACGCCCGCCGGCCCGTCCTCAGCCGGTGCGGCCGGCTCCGCGACGTCGGCCGTTCCGGCGCGGTCGGCGCCGCGTGCACCCGCTTCGGGTTCGCCGGGGTCCCCCCCAACGGCGCTCTGCCCCCGCCCGAGCGCGCCAGATCCACTCCAGCTGGACGGCGGCGGCCAGCACCAGGGCCACCTCGAAGGTGCTCCGGTACCGGGTCTGACCGAAGGTCAGGGCCACCGATACCGCCACATCGAGGCCCACGGCCAGCAAGCGGGAGGATGGGCACCCGTCGACGGCGCAGGATGATCAGGCCTCCGACCGACAGGGCGACCAGGGCGTAGTACATCCCGAGGCCCGACCAGGGCCCAGCGGTAGGGACGGGTCTCCACGGTGGAGTCGAGCCGAATCTGCTCCAGCGGGTGGAAGACGCCGAAGGCCCGGCCCAGGCGGGCCATCTCGACGGGGAGGATCCGGTTCCGGTGGGCGTCGATGAACCGGAAGGCGTAGGCCTGGGCCTCGGCCCCCTGCACCGACTCGTCGGCCCCCGGGGTGAAGCGTGTCCTTGGCCAGCACCGCGCACTCCGAGCGACCAGTAGCCCTCGTAGGGCCCGCGGTAGAGCTCGGGACAGTTGGAAGAGGCCAGGGTGACGCCGAAACCGGAGCTGATGAAGACCGGGTCGTCGAAGCGGCTCATGTTGTAGCCCGACCCACGGTCCCACCATGACCAGGACGGTGAGACCGGCGACAGCCAGGAGCCCGATCCGGCGCCGCCAGCGCAGGACCGAGGCCATCAGCACCATCGGCACCACCACGAACACCATCAGGAGGGAGAGCTCGTCGCGGGCCAACGTGGCCAGCCCGACCGAGGCGGCCAGGGCCACCACCGACCCCAGGCCGGGCTTCCTCCAGAACCGGTAGGCGGCCCACAGGACCAGCGCCACCAGCACCGGCGAGAGGGCCTCGGACAGGCCCAGCTCGTCGCTCATCCACAGGTTGGGGTACACGGCCACCAGGAAGGCGGCGATCAGGCCCACCCGACGCCCGCCGATCTCCCGTCCGGCGTAGCCGCCGACGCACGACCCCGGCGGCGCCGATCACGCAGCACCACACCCGGTGGGCGAAGAACGTCTTGAGTCCCGACCAGTGAGGGGATGGCCAGAACCAACACGAAGAGTGGTGGCCACGCCGCTGTCTGTACCTGGTGATGGGCACCGTTGGCGTAGTAGACGAAGGGGTTGATGAACCCCTTGCCCTCCACCAGCAGGTTGGCCGCGTAGTGGTAGTAGTAGGCGTCCCCACCTGGAGTTCTGTCCGAGCGGTGGGGACCGAACAGCGAGGCCAGCCGGATCCCCAGACCGACGAGCGGTCCAGAGGCCGAGCCACGGCCACCAGGCGCGGGCGGAATGCCTCCCCCTGCCGATCATGGACCGACAACTCTATGCTGTGACCTTCGGGGGTCACGTCCACCGGGTTGCGTCGTCGGGGGCCGGGGAGGCGATGTCGGGTTCCCCGTCGTCGCGGGCGCCGGGGAACGAACGGCAGCGGAGGGACGGGGTCGAGGCCGTGTCGGGTCCTGAGAGGGGCGAGCGGTAGATGTTGACAGCGACGGGGCTCGTCGAGTCCTGGGATCAAACTCCGACGGCCGACGGACGCGTGAGACGCTGCCCATCGACCTGTCCGGGCCGCACTGGAAGACCCTCCCCTTCCCCGAGTGGATCGATCCTTCGACGACGCCCGAGGCCCGCCCCGGCGCCCTACTCCCCCCTCGACGGGAGCCGGGTGGCGCCACTCGACGGGATGCGGGCCTTCGCGGTGACCGCGGTGATCCTCTACCACGCCAATCCGAGCTGGGCCGTCGGCGGCTACTTCGGGGTGGACGTCTTCTTCGTCCTGTCCGGCTTCCTGATCACCACCCTCCTGCTCGGCGAGTGGCGGGGATCGGGCGGCGTGGGCCTCCGGGCCTTCTGGGGTCGGCGGGCCCGCCGCCTCCTGCCGGCCCTCTTCGTCATGCTGGCCGTGGTCGGGTGCGGTGTCCGTACTGCTGCCGAAGGTCCTGGGCTCACCCGGGCTCCTCGGGGACACCCTGGCCACGGTGGGCTACGTGGCCAACTGGCATTTCATCTCGGTCCACACCAGCTACTTCGCCACGGTGGCCAACCCTTCCCCGCTGCAGCACACCTGGACCCTGGCCATCGAGGAGCAGTTCTACCTGATCTGGCCGCTGGTGCTCCTGGCCCTGGTGGGCGGGTTCCGCGCCCTACGCCGGCCGTCGGGGGTCAGCGGCGGAGCCGCCTGGTTCTGGTGGCCGGCGTGGCCGCGGCCGGAGCGGTGGCCTCGGCCGTGGCCATGGCGGCGCTCACCCCGGTGGGCGCCACCTCGGTGAACCGGGCCTACTACGGCAGCGACACCCGGGCCCAGGGCCTGCTGGTGGGGGCGGCCCTGGCCGCCGTCGTGCCTGTGGTGGGGGCCGGTCCGCACCGCGCTCGGTCGCCGGATGCTCGGGGCGGCCGGCCTGCTCGGCGCCGTCGGCATCGTGGTGATGTGGCGGATGGTGCCCGAGTCCTCGGCGCTGACCTTCCACGGCGGGTTCGCCCTGCTGGCCGTGGCCACGGCCGGGGTCATCGCCTGCGTCACCCTCCTCGCCCGGCATCCCGTGGCCGGGGCTGCTCTCCGTTCCGTCCGCTGCCCTACCTGGGGAAGATCTCCTACGGCATGTACCTCTGGTACTGGCCGGTCCTCCTGGTCATGACGTCGCAGCGGACCCACCTGCACGGCGTGGCCCTCCTGGCGGCCCGGCTGGCGGCCATCGTGGCCGTGGCCGCCCTCTCCTTCCACCTGGTGGAGACCCCGATCCACCGGGGTCGGCTGGCCGGGTGGCGGTCGCTGGTGGCGGTCCCGCTCGGCGGCCCTGGCCGTCTCGCTGCTCCCCTTGATGATGCCTTCCGCCTCGGCGGTGTCTCCCGTGGCGCCGAAGTCGCCGAAGGCGGCCCTCCCCTTCTCGGCCGGTGCGGCCGGCCACCCGTCCCGTGCGGATACTCCTGGTCGGCGACTCGATGGCCGGTTCCCTCGGGGTGGGCCTGAGCGCCGCCGCGTCCCAGTACGGAGCCGAGGTCGTGAACGACGGTGCCCCCGGGTGCTCGCTCGCCGAGGCCGACCAGGTCCGGGTGCTGTGGTTCACCAATCCTCCCGGGGCCGCCGTGCCAGGCCGGCAACCCGGCCGGGGTCATCGGTGCCTACCAGAGCCTGGTCCGCCAGTTCGATCCCGACGTGGTGGTGTACCTGGCCCGGAGCGACACCCTCGACACCGAGCTCGACGGCACCTGGCAGCACCTCGGTGAGCCGACGTTCGACTTCTGGGCCGAGGCCCGTTACGACCAGGCCATCGTGGCACTCGGCTCCGGTGGGGCCCATGTGGTACTCCTGACGTCGCCGTACTACGACAGCGGCGAGGAGCCCGACGGATCCTCGTGGCCGGAGAACGATCCGTCGCGGGTGGTCACCGAGAACCAGCTGCTGGCGGCCTCGGCCAAACTGGACCCGGCCCGGGCCTCGGTGTTCGGTCTCGGCGCCCTGCTCTCGCCGGGGAACCAGTTCGACACCACGGTGGACGGGGTCACGGCCCGCTGTTCCGACGGTGTCCACCTGACCGTTCCCGGCGGCGAACTGGTGGCCGCCAAGCTGCTGCCCAAGCTGGTGGCCCTGGGCCGGTCCCACGCCGACCTTCATGCCAGCCGGTCCCGGCCGGCCCTTCCCCCTGTCGCCCAGCCCTGGTGGTATGCCGATCTCCCCTGCGGGACCTGAGCCGACTCCTCGGTGGACGATCCGAGCCGCACGTCTCCCGGAGTCGGGAGCGGGCGTTCGGGGAGGGGGCGACCGGGGTGAACCGGGTCAGCGACATCGGTTGGTAGAAGCTCACCGTGTTGCCGGCCACCAGCTCCTGGGCCCGGTAGCGGGGATCGCCCTGCAGGGTCTGGACGATGCCCTCGCACTTCACTCCGAACGTCTGGTAGCCCGGGTACCAGACCAAGAAGATCTGTCGCTCCGGACTTGGCGGCCATCGGACTCGAGGTGCTCGGCGAAGCCCAGCGGGCTCCCGGCGGCCGAGGCGGCGCCGTAGTCGACCCAGTCGACGAAGGTCGGCCCGGTGCCGCGGGGGAAGGTGGTCTGCGCGGTAGCGGCCGGTCGGGAGGAGCCGGTCGACCGCCGGGCCGAGCTGGTCCGGGCAGTAGGCCACGATGTCCCCGGGCCGTCCGGTGCGGGCGATGGCCGCCGCCACCTGCCCGGCCTGGGTGCGGTTGGTGGTGATGTTGGTGACCGACCCGGCCAGGCCGGCCACCACGGCCAGGGTCAGCATGACGCTCCGGATCCGACGGTCCTGGAAGGTGATCAGCCCGATGCGACGACCAGCAGGATGAGGGGGATGAACACCACCGAGGCGTACCGGGCGTCGAAGGCGCTGTTGGTCAGGAAACCTCCGGCGATGGCGGCGGCCAGCGTGCCGACGCACGGCGACGGCCAGGGGACGTCCCAGCGGGCGGGTGCGGATGTCCACGTCGATGTGCCGGCGGTCGGCGGCGAGACCGAACAGGCCCAACCCGGCCAGGGCGAAGAAGATGAGGGCCAGGGCGCGGCCCTGGCTGGTAGCTCCCTCCGGCGAAGGATGACACCGCATTGACCATGGCGGCGAAGTTGGCCGGCGTGGCCCACGGGGTGCCGGTGTGCTTGGACTGGAAGAGGAAGGTGGGGAGCCAGGGCAGGAAGGTCAGGCACCCGACCACGGCGGCCACGAACGAGGCGCGGGCGCCCCTCCTCCACGCCGGGCGTCCCCGCCACGCCTGCCAGGCCAACCACAGCATGGTGGTGCCGATCAGGTAGAGCGACCAGTAGTGGGTGTAGAGCAGCAGGCCGGTCACGGCGGCGACGGCGATCGAGGTTGCCGGGACGAGGTCGGCGCAGCGACCGGTCGAGGGCCAGGAACCCCAGCACGGTCAACAGCACCACCAGCGAGTACATGCGGGTCTCGGTGTCGTAGCGGGTGGCGAACGGCGAGGAGGCCACCAGCAGCATGGCCGCCCATCCCACCTTGCGGCCCCCGATCCGTTTGCCGGCCAGCCAGGCCAAGGGCACGGTGGCCACGCCCATGGCTCCGGACAGTGAGCGGACGGCCACGTCGGAGGTGCCGAACCACCCCATCCAGAAGTGGAGCAGGAAGTAGTAGAGCGGTGGGGCCCCGTCCCGCCGGAGGAAGGACGGGATCTCGTGGAGGGGGAGCCGGGCGATGTTCACGGTCAGCGCCTCGTCCAGCCACAGATCCGACCGGGTCCAGAACCGCAGCACCAGGGCGGCCACCATGACCACCACCGACCCCGGCCCCGATGGCCGTCCTGGTGCCCTTGCCGAAGGGCGGCCCTTCGGGATCCTCGTCGGCGGCGTCGGGCCCGGGGCGGCTCCCGGCCTCGGCGGCGGAGCTGTCCCGGCCGTCGCCCCCGACGGTCGGACCCCCCGCGGCGCCCGGGAACCCGGGGCTGCCTGCTCCTCGGGCTCGACCACCGGGGCAGATCCGGACGGGGGCGCATCCATGGCCCGCATGGTACCCAGGGCCCGCCGCACAGTGGTGATCTAGCGGCCCCCACCATGGACCTGGGGGCTACTTGGAAGTAACCTACCCCCACGGCACGCTGTGGCTGTGGCAGAGTGCATCCGTCCTTGGGAATCGGACGTACGCAGCGGGCAGGGGGAGAGATGGGGGAACTCTGTGACATCAGGTAACGAATTGAGCCGCCGGTCATTCCTGTCCCGCGGCGCAGCCGCCGGGGGCCTGGTCATGCTGGGTGCCGGCGGGGCCGGCCTGCTGGCCGGCTGCTCTTCGAGCTCCGATTCGTCCTCCTCGACCGACCGCGTCCGGCGGTTCGAACCCGGGAGGCCGGCACCCCGCAACGGGGTGGGACGCTCACCGTGGGCACCATCGCCGAGATCGACGGGTTCTATCCCGCCACCAACCACTGGGACACCAACGGCTTCCTCTACGCCAACACCGTCTACGACCCGCTGATGGCCGTGGCCGCCGACGGCTCCATCCAGCCGTACCTGGCCAAGTCGATGACGGCCAACTCCACCTTCGATGTCTGGACCATGACGCTTCGGCCCGGCATCAAGTTCAACGACGGGTCGCCGCTGAACGCCTCGGTGGTGCTGGCCAACTACACCGCGCTCGAAGACCTCGGCGCTGACCGGCACCGCGCTGGCCCAGATCCAATCGGTGACCACACCGGACTCGATGACCGTGGTCTACACGCTCACCGGACCCAACCCGACCTTCCCGGCCGGGCTCACCACCCAGGTGGGCTACGTGGTGGGCGCGGCCATGATCGAGGCGGCGCGGGCAACCTCGAGCTCGCCCCTGCCCATCGGGACCGGTCCGTTCATCTACTCCCAGTGGCAGCCCAACGACCACTTCACCGCCACCCGGAACCCCAACTACTGGCGCGCCGGGCTCCCCTACCTGGACGCCATCACCTTCAAGCCCATCCCCGACACCGACCAGCGGGAGTCGACGCTGCGGTCGGGCGGGGTGGACATGATCGAGTCCATCACCCCGACCACCATCACCAACTTCTCGGGATCCGGGGGATCGGGGTTCCAGTTGGTGGACACCCGCACCGGCGTCATCGGCCAGCCCACCTTCTCCTTCATCATGTTGAACACGGCGGTGTCCCCCACCAACGACCTCTCGATCCGCCAGGCGCTGGCCAAGGGGATGAACCAGGCCGAGCTCCAGAAGATCCTCGGAGGACCCGCCGGCCAAGCCGGTGAACGGGATCTTCCTGCCCAGCTCGCCCTACTACAGCGCCACCGCGCTATCCCACCTACGACCTGTCCGGGGCCAAGAGCCTGGTCAACCAGTACAAGGCCCAGCACGGCACCCCGTCCATCGCCATCACCACCATCCCCGACCCCATCGCGGTCAAGGAGGTGCAGGCCGTGCAGCAGATGTGGCAGCAGGTGGGGTTCAACGTCTCCATCGCCGAAGTCCAGCAGGCCACCATCATCGACGACTTCGTGCTGGGGAAGTTCCAGGCGGCCACCTCCTACCAGTTCGGGGCGGTCAACCCCGACCTCAACTACGTCTGGTGGAGCACGACCACGATCTCACCCGTCCGGGTCAGATCGGGCTCAACTTCACCCGGCTCAACGACCCGCAGATCGAGACGGCGCTGCTCCAGGGACGGAACACCAGCGACCAGGCCACCCGGGTCTCGGCCTACAAGACCGTCAACCAGCGGCTGGCCAAGGACCTGGCCTACCTGTGGATCGAGCAGTACTTCTTCTCCCAGGTGTCCGAGGATCGGGTGCAGGACCTCGCCAGTCGTACGCTCCCCGACGGCATGCCCGGCTACGCGTTCGACGAAGGCATCTTCGTCCCGACCCAGGTCTGGCTGAAGGGATAGTCGGACCGGCCACCCGCTCCGCCCCCGACCCCATGGCCAAGTACTTCGTCCGCCGATTCCTCCAGCTGGCGGTGGTGGCGTTCATCATCTCGGTCCTGTGCTTCCTGCTGGTCCACCTGCTGCCCGGCGATCCGTCGGTGGTCATCCTCGGCCCCAACGACACCGCCCACAACCGGGCCGTCCTGTTCCAGCAACTCGGACTCAACAAGCCGCTCTACCAGCAGTACTTCATCTGGCTGGGGGCGGTGTTCCACGGCAACCTGGGCCAGTCCTACCTCAACCACGAGTCGGTCACCCACATCGTCGCCACCGGGTTCCCCATCGACCTCGAACTGATCATCATCTCCCAGGTCATCGCCTTCGCCGTGGCCATCCCGCTGGCCCTGGTCACGTCGCGCCGACCCAATCGGGCCCTGGACAACGTGTCGACCACCAGCACGTTCGGCCTGCTGGCCCTGCCTCCCTTCGTCATCGCCCCGATCATGGTGGCCGTGTTCGCCGTGGGGTTGCACTGGTTCCCGGCCACCGGGTACGTCCCGTTCTCCCAGAACCCGGCGGCCAACCTGCACGACATGATCCTGCCGTCGCTGGCCATCACCGCCGGCTCCATCGCGGTCTACTACCGGCTGTTGAGGTCCGACCTGATCAGCACCCTGCAGGAGGACTTCATCACCATGGCCCGGTCCAAGGGCCTGAGCAGCCGGAAGATCATGTGGCGCCACGCCTTCCGCCCGTCGTCCTTCTCATTGCTGGCCGCGGCCGGGGTCAACATCGGCGCCCTGCTGGCCGGGACCTTCATCGTGGAGTACCTGTTCGCCATCGACGGCTTGGGGTACTCGCTGGTGCAGGCCGTCCAGCAGCGCGACTACCTGGTGGTCCAGGGGATCACACTGGTGGTCGCCATCGCCTACGTGGTGATCCAGTTCATCATCGACTTCCTCTTCACCGTGGTCGACCCGAGGGTGACCCGGGAGTGACCGATGCCTGACGACCGAGAGCTCGCCGACACCCGGGCCGGGGGTCAGCTCCTCAGTGACCAGGTCCCCGGCTTGGCCGCTCTGGACGAACTGGTCGTGTCGCGGCAGTGCGAACGCCTGGACAGCGAGGACATCATGGTGTCCAAGCCGATGGGCATCCTGTTCTGGCTGGCCATCGGGTGGGTCGGACTGGTGGTGGTCCTGGCCATCGTCGCCAACCTCCTCCCCCTGCCCAATCCCAATTTCCAGAACTACTCGGCCATCAACGCCTCCCCCAGCGTCCACCACCTGCTCGGCACCGACGATCTGGGCCGCGACCTGCTGAGCCGGCTCATCTTCGGGGCCCGGGTGTCCCTCATCGTCGGATTCTGCTCGGTGTCGATCGGCATGGCCGTAGGGGGCACGCTCGGACTGATCTCGGGCTACAAGGGGGGCCGTCTGGACGTGGCCCTCAATGCCGGTTCGTTCGTGATCCTGGCCTTCCCGGCCATCGTGGCGGTCATCGCCATCGTGGCCTTCTGGGGCCAGTCCCTGGTCAAGATCACCGTGATCCTGTCGGTGGCGGTCATCCCCCTGCTCTACCGGGTGGTCCGAGCGTCCAGCCTGGCCTTCGCCAACCGGGAGTTCGTGATCGCCGCCCGCACCCTTGGGGCCAGGTCGTCCCGGATCGTCTTCCGCGAGATCCTGCCCAACGTGGTGCCGGTGGCGGTCACCTTCGGACTCATCACCGTGGCCGGTGTCATCGTGATCGAGGGATCGCTGGCCTTCCTCGGGCTGTCGGTCCCCCCACCGACGGCGTCCTGGGGGAACATGATCTCCGAGGGAACGTCGAACGGCAATCTCAGCATCAACCCGTACATCATGCTGTGGCCGGTGTTGTCCATGTTCCTGCTCCTGCTGTCCATCAACCTGATCGGGGACCGGCTGCGGCAGCGTTTCGACATCCGTGAGGGCCTGCTGTGAACCGTCGGTCACCGCGGGGCACCACCTCCAGCCTCGACTTCCCCGATGCCGGCGACCCCACCGGCCCCCTGCTGGTGGTCGACGACCTGCACACCGCCTTCAGGACCAGCCGCGGAACGGTGCGGGCGGTTGACGGGGTCTCCCTCTCCGTCGACCGCGGCAAGACCCTGGGCATCGTCGGCGAGTCAGGATCGGGCAAGACCGTACTGTCGCGATCGATCATGGGTCTCCTCCCTCCCCGGGACGTCATCACCAGTGGGACAGTGCACTTCGCGGGGCGTGAACTGACCGCCATGTCCGCCGACGAGCTCCGTAAGATCTGGGGGGCCGAGCTGAGCATGATCTTCCAGGACCCGATGACCGCCCTCAATCCGGTCAAGCGGATCGGGCGGCAGATCACCGAGTCGCTCCGCCTGCACGTGGACATGGATCGGAAGGAGGCCAACGCCACCGCCATCGAGCTCCTCCGATCGGTGGGGATCCCTTCGCCCCAGGAGAGGATCCGCTGGTATCCGTTCCAGCTGTCCGGAGGGATGCGTCAGCGGGTGATGATCGCCATCGCCCTCGCCTGCGCCCCCCGGCTGGTCATGGCCGATGAGCCGACCACCGGGCTCGACGTGACGGTCCAGGCCCAGATCCTCGACCTCCTGGCCGACCTGCAGCGAGAACGGCACATGGCGGTGATCCTGGTCACCCACGACCTCGGAGTGGTGGCCAGTCGGGCCGACGACATCGTGGTCATGTACGCCGGGAGGGTGGTGGAGCGGGCGCCGACCCACACCCTGTTCCACGACACCCACATGCCCTACACCCGGGCCCTGATGGACTCCATCCCCCGGCTGGCCGACCCCAGCGGGGCCCGGCTCACCGCCATCGCCGGTCGGCCTCCCGATCTCATCCATCCGCCCCGTGGGTGCCGGTTCGCGCCCCGCTGCCCCTACGTCCAGGACAAGTGCCGGGAGAGTGACCCGCCGCTGCGCACCGCCGGGTCCCCGGATCATCTGTTCGCCTGCTGGTTCCCCCTGGTCAACGGAGTGTCCACCTCTCCGGTGGCCGCTCCGCTGGCCGCACCGGTGGTCAGGGCCGCGGCCGTTGCCAACACCGGCTCCCGGCCGTCGGGCCCGGGATCGACCGCGGACGGCCCGACGGCGCCGGACGGCGGGGTGCCCGAGGATCCGTCGCCGGCTCACGCCCAACACGACGGGCAGGCCATACCGTGGCAGGAACCATGATCGGATCGCCGGCGGCCGCCGGACCCACCGGTCCTCCGGCCGCCGACGGCGGCGTCGTCCTCTCCGCCGACCAACTGGTGGTGGAGTTCCGCAGTGGCCGCCAAACGGTACAGGCGGTGTCCGGCGTCTCGTTCAGCGTGCGCAACGGTGAGACCCTGGGTCTGGTGGGAGAGTCGGGATGCGGGAAGTCGACCACCGGTCGCGCCCTGGTGCAGGTGCAGCCCCCCACCTCGGGCACGGTCACCTACAAGGGCCGGGACCTGACCAAGCTCTCCTCCCGCGAGCTCCGGAAGGTGCGCACGAAGATCCAGATGATCTTCCAGGACCCCATCTCCTCGCTCAATCCCCGCCGCCGGGTCCGCGACATCGTGGCGGAGCCTCTCACCATCTGGGGCCGTGGGACCAAGAAGGAGCGCGAGGGCAAGGTCCGAAAGATGCTGGAGGCGGTGGGCATCGACCCCGACACCGCCGGTGACCGGCGCCCACAGGAGTTCTCCGGGGGCCAGTGTCAACGGATCAGCATCGCCCGGGCCCTGATGGCCGAGCCCGACCTGCTCATATGCGACGAGCCGGTGTCGGCACTGGACGTGTCGGTACAGGCCCAGATCCTCAACCTCCTGGCCGACCTGAAGGACCGCTTCGGCCTGACCATGGTGTTCATCGCCCATGACCTGGCCGTGGTCAAGAACGTGAGCGACCGGGTGGCCGTGATGTACCTGGGGAAGCTGGTCGAGATCGCCGAATCGGACGAGCTGTATCGCGCCGCGGCCCATCCCTACACCGAAGCGCTGCTGGCGTCGATCCCCGATCCCGATCCCGATTACCACACCAGCCACAAGGCACTCACCGGCGAACTGCCCTCCCCCCTCAACCCTCCCTCCGGCTGTCGGTTCCGGACCCGGTGCCCCTACGCCCAGGACCTCTGCGCCGAACAGGAGCCCCCCCTCCGGGATGTGGCACCCGGCCACCAGGTGGCCTGCCATTTCCCGCTGATCGACGGCGCCAACGGCAAGGCCCACCCGATCGGTGCCGGCGCAGCAGTGACGGCCGACGGCGGCGGCGCTGCGCCGGTTGTCCCGATCGCGACCGCGCCGCCGGGGCCACCCGTCGATGCCGCACCGACGAGTGCCGGGCCTATGCCGGCTGCGCCTCCGACCTCATCGGCGGTGCCACTCGGTCCGCCGACCCCTGCGCCGTCCACCGGCAACGCCGCCACTCCCTTGGGGTCGGCCTCGACGGCGGCTCCGGTGGCGCCGCCCGAGGCTGCACCACCGACCTCGCCTGCCCCGCCGACCCCGCCTGCCCCACCGACCCCACCGAACCCGACCGTGGCTGCGCCCCCGTCGCCGCCGGAACCTCCGGCTCCGCCCTCGGTCTCGCCACCGCCCGCCGTCGCCCCGCCCCGGGAGGCCGCCACCCCGGCCGCGGCACCGACACCGGCCACCACCGCGGCGTCGCTCGACGCTGACCTCTCCAACCGCCCGAAGGACGACGCGGACCTGTCCGTCGGCTCCAAGAAGAAGAAGAAAAAGAAGAAGGGCAAGTAGGAGGAAGCCGGAAGCGGCTCACCTGTTCCCGTCGTCAGGAAGCCGAGCACTGCCCCTTGTTGCGCTCCCTCCGGCCCCCGCTCCCGTCAGCGGACTGCGCTGGTCAATCTTCGGACGGCGGGATCCCCCGATGCCGCGACCCGTTCTGATCAGACCTCGGGTGCCGGCGCCGGTTCCTCGGGTGCCGCCGCCGGCTCGGGTGCCGCCGTCGTCGGCTCGGGTGCCGGTTCGGGGTGGGCGGCGTCGACGGCGGGCTCGGGTGCCGCCGGGACCTCCCCGGCCGGCTGCTCGGGTCCCCCCTCACCGGTGCCGTGCTCGGCCACGTAGTCGGCCCAGGCCGCCTGGGCCTCGGTTTCGGGCGTGAACTCGGTCTCGGCGAAGACCGGTCCGACGTAGTTGCCCTCTTCGTCGTAGGCGTGCTCGCCGAAGGCCTCCCGGTACTCCTCGGACACCTCGCCGCCCTCTGCGGCCTGCTTGATCGAGAGGCTGATCCGACGGCGCTGGAGGTCGATGTCGATGATCTTGACCCACAGCTCCTCGCCGGGGGTGACGACCTGCTCGGGCAGGTCCACGTGGTGGCCGGCCATCTCCGAGATGTGCACGAGGCCTTCGATGCCGTCCCCCACCTGGACGAACGAGCCGAACGGCACCAGCTTGGTGATGCGCCCGTAGACCAGCTCACCTACCTGGTGGGAGTTGGCGAACTCCTGCCACGGATCGGTCTGGGTGGCCTTGAGCGAGAGGCTGATCCGCTCCTTGGACAGATCGACGTCCAGCACCTCGACATCGATCTCGTCGCCGACCGACACCACCGAGGAGGGGTGGTCGACGTGCTTCCACGACAGCTCGGACACATGGACCAGGCCGTCCATGCCGCCCAGGTCGACGAAGGCACCGAAGTTGACCACCGAGGACACCACGCCCTTGCGCCGCTCGCCGGGCTTGAGGTTGACGAGGAACTCGCCCGCGCTGCTCCTTCTGGGTCTCCTCCAGCCAGGCCCGACGGGACAGGACCACGTTGTTGCGGTTCCGGTCGAGCTCGATGATCTTGGCCTCGATGACCCGGCCCACGTAGGGCTGGAGCTCGCGCACCCGGCGCAGCTCCACCAGCGATGCCGGGAGGAAGCCGCGCAGGCCGATGTCGACGATGAGCCCGCCCTTGACCACCTCGATGACCGGCCCGGTGACGACCTCGTCGTTCTCCTTGAGCTTCTCGATGGTGCCCCACGCCCGCTCGTACTGGGCCCGCTTCTTGGAGAGGATCAGCCGGCCCTCCTTGTCCTCCTTCTGGAGGACGAGGGCCTCGATGGCCTCGCCGAGCGTCACGATCTCGGAGGGGTCGACGTCGTTGCGGATGGACAGCTCCCGCACCGGGATGACGCCCTCGGACTTGAAGCCGATGTCGAGGAGCACCTCGTCCCGGTCGATCTTGACCACGGTCCCCTCGACCAGGTCACCGTCCTCGAACTCGACGATGGTGCCGGCCATGGCGTCCTCGAGGGAGGCTCCGCCGAGGTCGTCCTCGGTCACCGAGCGGGGGATGTAGACCCCGTTCTCGTCGAAGGTGCCCATGGCCTCGGGGGAGAGGAGGGCGGTGCCCTCGGGAACGACGTGCGTGTCAGACATGAAGGTAGGTAGCTCGCTTTCCGGACAGATCGCCGCGCTCCTCGAGGGGGCCGACGGTGAAGGTAGGGGCCACACCGTTGTGACCGGGAATCAATGGTACTCCACCGGCTCCTCGGACCGAGCGGCGAGGCGGTGGGACCAGGTGGCCCGGTCAGGCCCCCTTGGCCTCGGCCCACGAGGAGCCCCAGGCCATGGCCACCTTGAGCGGCACGGAGAGGTCGGCCGCTCCGGTCAGGGCGTCCTCGGTGAGGGCGGCCACCTGGTCCTCCTCGTCCGGGTCCACGTCCACCAGGACCTCGTCGTGGACCTGGAGCACCAGGTCGGAGGCCAGGCCGCCCTCCTCCAGCCCGGTGTCCAGCCGGATCAGCGCCGCCTTGAACAGGTCGGCGGCCAGCCCCTGGATCCCGGCGTTCATGGCCTGGCGCTCGGCGGCCTGGCGGACCTGGTAGTTGGTGGAGGTCAGGTCGGGCAGCGGTCGGCGGCGGCCGAAGGCGGTCACCGTGTAGCCGGCCTGTCTGGCCTCGGCCACCGCGGTGTCCATGTAGGCCTGGACCGAGGGGAAGGCGGCGAAGAAGGCCTGGAGGATGCCCTGGGCCTCCTCCACCGGAACGCCCAGGCGCTGGGAGAGGCCGTAGGCCTCCATGCCGTAGGCCAGGCCGTAGGAGACCATCTTGGCCGTGGACCGCTGGGCCTGGGTCACCTGGTCGCGGTCGACCCCGAAGACCTGGGACGCCACCGTCCGGTGGATGTCCTCCCCGGCGGCGAAGGCCGCGGTGAGACCGGGATCGCCGGAGAGGTGGGCGATGGCCCGCAGCTCGACCTGGTCGTAGTCGGCCACCAGCAGGCGGCGCCCGGGGGAGGGGACGAAGGCCTCGCGGAAGCGGCGGCCCTCCTCGGTGCGGACCGGGATGTTGTGGAGGTTGGGCCGGTCGGAGGAGAGCCGCCCGGTGCGGGCCACCGTCTGGCGGAAGGTGGCGTGGATGCGTCCGTCGGCGGCCACCTCGGCGGCCAGGCTCTCCCCGTAGGTGGAGCGGAGCTTCTCGACCTCGCGGTAGCGGAGCAGCGCCTCGACGATCGGGTGCTGGCCGCGGAGCTGCTCGAGGGTGCGGGCGTCGGTCGAGTACCCGGTCTTGGTCTTCCGCAGCGGGGTGAGGCCGAGCTTGTCGTAGAGGACGCTGCGGAGCTGGGGCACCGAGTTGACCTTGAACGGCTCTCCGGCCAGGTCCTGGATGGTGGTCTCGAGGGACTCGACCTCCTCGGCCAGGGCGGCGGCGATGGCCCGGAGCACCTCCTGGTCGACCGGGATCCCCACCACCTCCATGCGGGCCAGCACCCGCACCAGGGGCTGCTCGATGTCGGCGTTGAGCCCGTCCTCCCCCACCTCGGCCAGGGCGCCCAGGAGGGGAGGACGGAGCCGGGCCAGCACCGCGGCCAGGCGGACCGACTCGAGGGCCGAGGGGTCGAGACCCGAGGCCGCCCCGGCCCGGGGCCCCTCCCCGGGCGCCCCCTCGTCCGGGGGAGCCTCCAGGGCGAAGGTGCCCTGGCCCTTCGCCCCCGTGCCGTCGTCCACGTCCACCCCGAGGAACCGGCCGGCCAGGTCGCTCACCCGGTACCGGTCGGTCGACGGATCGAGCAGGTAGGCGCCGACCGCGGTGTCGAGGGCCAGGTCGCGCGAGGTCCACGCCCAGCGGGAGCAGGGAGCGCATCACCTCCTTGGCGTCGTGGGCCACCACCCCCACCCCCTCGGGACCGAGGCCCGCGGCCAGGGCACCGAGCAGGCCGGAGTCTTCGAGGAGCCCGACGCCGGCCGGGGTCGTCCCGAGGTGCACCGCCGCCGGAGCCGTGCCGTCCGGACCCGGCTCGGCGGCCAGGGTCAGGGCGGTGAGCGGCGAGCGCCCCGGGTCGCCCGACCAGCGGGCGTGGAGGGCCACCGCCCCGGTTCCCTCCCGGACCAGGCCGAACAGCCGGGTGACCGCCAGGATGGCCGCGGGAGCGTCGGTCGGCACCACCGCCTCGGGGTGGGACAGCCAGGTCGGTTGCTCGCCTCCCGGTTGGTCCCCCGAGGTCCCGACGGGCTCGGCCCTTCCGGTCGCACTTGAGGTTCCGGTCGCACCGGAGGGGCCGGTCGCACCGGAGGGGCGGAAGGAGCCCGGAGCCGGCTCACCCAGGGCCCCCTCCTCCATCAGGGCGGTGAACCGGGTCCACAGCGACCGCAGCTCGAACTGGTCGAAGGCCTGGCGGGCCGTCTCGTGGTCCCACCCGCCGAGGACCAGCTGGTCGACGTGGACGTCGAGGGGCACGGTCGCGCACCAGCGGGATGACCTCGGCGTTCTTCCTCACCCGCTCCAGGTGGGCGGCCAGGTTCTCGCGCAGCTTGGGCGAGAGGGCGTCGAGGTGGGCGTAGAGGGTGTCGAGGTCGCCGTACTCGTTGACCAGCTTGGCGGCCGTCTTCTCCCCCACCCCGGGCACCCCGGGCAGGTTGTCGGACGGGTCGCCACGGAGCGCCGCCAGCAGCGGGTACTTCTCCGGAGGCACCCCGGTCCGCTCCTCGATGCCGGCTTCGTCGTAGAGGGCGTAGTCGCTGACGCCCCGCCGGTTGTAGAGGACCCGGACGTAGGGGTCCTCCACCAGCTGGTAGGAGTCGCGGTCGCCGGTCACGATGATCACCGGGTGGCCCCGGTCGCGGGCCTCGGTGGCCAGGGTGGCCAGCACGTCGTCGGCCTCGTACCCCTCGGCGCCGACCACCGGGATGGCCAGCGAGTCCAGCAGGGTGCGGATCATGTCGAACTGGGGCGGCAGATCGGGCGGGGTCTCGGCCCGTCCGGCCTTGTAGTCGTCGACGATGTCGTCGCGGAAGGTCCCCCCGGGCAGGTCGAAGGCCACGGCCAGGCCCACCGGTCGGTGGTCCCGGACCAGGTACTGCACCATGGAGGCGAAGCCGTGCACGGCGTTGGTCACCAGCCCCGGTGCTGGTGGCGAGGTCGGGCGGGAGGGCGAAGTAGGCCCGGAAGGCCAGGGACATCCCGTCCAGCAGGATCAACGGTGGCGCCGACGGGTCCAGCGGGCTCGGGCTGCCGGCGGACGGGGCGCCGGCTCTCGGCGCCTCGGATGCCCGCGCCGGTGCCGCAGGCCCGGCCCCGGACTGCACCGGCTCCTCCGGAGCCCCGGACGCGGTGGTGGTCCTTCCCCTGGTGGCCATGGGGGAGTGGCGCCGGCCCTACGGGAGGGTGCCCTCGAGCACCTGGCGGGCCACGTCGATCATGCGGGACCGGGTTCCCATGGCCGTCTTCTGGATGTAGCCGAAGGCCTCGGACTCGGACATGCCCGGACCGCTCCATGAGCACCCCTTTGGCCCCGTCCACCAGCCGGCGGGTCTCCAGCTTGTCCTCGGCGCTGGAGCGTGCTCCCGACGGTGCCCTCGGCCACCGCCTGGCGGGCCTCGGCGTCGATGGCCCACTCCTGCTCGCACCGGGCCACGGCCTGGTCGATGGCCGGCATGAGCTCGATGCGCTGGAACGGCTTGACCAGGTAGGCGGCCACGCCGGCGTCGCGGGCCTCGTCGATCAGGTTGCGCTGGCTGAAGGCGGTGAGGATGAGGACCGCCACCTTGAGGTCGAGGTCCCGGATGGCCCGGGCCGCGGCCAGGCCGTCGGAGCCCGGCATCTTCACGTCCAGGATGACCAGATCGGGGTGGTGGGCGCGCACCAGGTCGACGGCCTCGTCGCCGCGGCCGGTCTCCCCCACCACGTCGTACCCCTCGTCCAGCAGGATCTCCTTCAGATCCAGCCGGATGATCGCCTCGTCCTCGGCGATGACCACACGCCTGGTCATGTCACAGGTCCTTCCGGCTCGGGGGCCGACCGGGGATCCGGCCGACGGGAACGGGGCGGTCGCAGAGCGGTCCACCTTCGACCACAGGGCGCTCGCCCGTCAACCCGGATCGACCACCAGTCGATCGAGCAGCTCGTCCTGGCGACGCTCCAGCTCGGCGATCCGGTCGACCAGGGCCGCCCGGTTCTGCAGCATGGCGATGGCGTGACGGTTGGCCTCGTCGTACTCCTTGGCGGCCAGCGGGGTCTCGGCCACCAGCGCCCGCAGCCGGGTGTCGTCGGCGATCTCGTTGACCACCACCAGCTGCTCGTCGAGCACGGCCAGCTCGGCCCGGGCCCGCACCAGCTGGTCGTGGGCGTCGCTGAGGCGGCGTTCGATGGTGGTCCGATGCATGGAGGGTCAATTCTACGCACGACCGGGCCCGGTCGAGATCGCCAGGGCCCCGGTCAGCCACGCCGGACCGCCGATGACCTGGTGTCCGGTGGCGTACCGGGCCAGGGCGGCCGGGCTCGGGCGCGGGGCCCATGCCCGGTCCGGACGGGGGGAGGACCCGCACCGAGCCCCGGATGCCGTCGCCCCCCGCCCCCGCACCGTCGAGGCGGTCGCCGTCCCGGCCGCCGTCCCGGGGGTCGTCCCGGGTGGCCGGGACCGCCGGGACCAGGTCGTCCTCCAGGTAGGTGCGGGAAGGGCTCAGGTCCCCGGGCCAGGCCATGCCGGCGAGGGCCCCGAGGGCGGTGTTGACCCCCCGGGCGAAGCCGGACTCGAACATGCCCCCCATCCAGAGCGGGACCCCCCGGACGACGCACCGCTCGATCACCGCGAGGGCGGCGCCCAGCCCGCCGAGGCGGGCCGGCTTCACGCAGACCACCGAGCAGGCCCCCAGGGCCAGGGCGTCGTCGACGGCCCGGCGGGGAGTCGAGGCTCTCGTCGAGGCAGATCGGCGTGGTCATCCGGGCGGCCAGCCGGGCGTGGGCGGCCAGGTCGTCGCGCTCGAAGGGCTGCTCGATGCAGAGGAGGCCGAACCGGTCCAGCTCCGGCAGGTGGTCACCGTCCTCCGGACGGTAGGAGCCGTTGGCGTCGACCTGGAGTCGCAGCCTCGGGAAGGCCGCGGCCACCGCGGCCACCGGCTCGACGTCCCATCCCGGTCCGATCTTCAGCTTGACCCTCGAGTAGCCCTGGTCGACCAGGTCGCCCACCGAGGCCACCAGCTGGTCGGCGGTGTCGGCCGGCCGACCACCGCCCCGGGCTCCACCCGGTCCGGCCCTCCACCCCCAGCAGCCCGGCCAGCGACCGCCCCTCGGCACGGAGGTGGGCGTCGGCCACGGCCATCTCGAGGGCGGCGAAGGCCAGAGGGCGCCCGCGGTGCCGCCTGCCGCAGGGCCTCCAGGTCGGAGGGCGCCGGGAGTACGCCGCCCTCCCGGCCGATCCGGTCCAGCAGGGCCGGAACCAGGACTCTCGCGGAGCACCTCGTACGACCGTGCGACGTCCTCGGCGTCGAAGGTGGTGTCGGCCAGGGCGGCGCACTCCCCCCAGCCCTCGGCCGCCGCCCCCGGTCCCTGGTGCCCCCGGCCCACCAGGCGCACCAGTACGACGGGCCGGCTCCGGTGCGAGCCCCGGGCCGTCCGGACCGCATCCCGGAAGGGCAGCTCCACCGTCCACAGCTCGACGGCCTCCACGGTGACGGCGCCGGTGCGGCCCAGTCGGGACCAACGCTCGGTCAGGGCAGGCACGCTGGCACCGACGGGCATCCGCCGAGCCTACGGTCCCCACCTCCACCACCGGTCCGCGCTCCGAAGGTGCCTACACTTGCGCCGTGCTTCTCCCCGGCGCCCCCGGCAGGCAGTCTGGCCCGGATGGACCGAGCGGCCCGGATGCCGTCGGTCACGTCGCGGCCGACGGGTCCCGTCGCGCCGGTGCCGGGATGGCCCCCGGCGTACACGCGGATCTTCGACCGTTCCGCCCCGGACCGTCGCGTGCCCGGCCCGACCGGGTCGGCCTCGAGCTCGTTCTCCGCCACGGTCCTGGCCTCCGTGGTGCGGAGAAGGTTGGGACACTGTTGGGTTAGGCGACGGCGACAGGACAAAAGTGCAGCTAGCCCGGGTGGCGGAATGGCAGACGCGGTGGACTCAAAATCCACTGTCCGAAAGGGCGTGCGGGTTCGAATCCCGCCCCGGGCACCAAATGTCGGCTCTGGCCCCCACGGCCGGCGCCCGGTGACCCGGGGGTAATCACCGGAGTCCGAAGCGGCCGTGCCACACTTGTCCCGCCATCGTGAACAGCCGGGATGCGACCCATGCCGGACAGGCGTCGAGGACAGAGTCGAGAGGAGTCGGTGGGTGCTGGCCTTTACCTTCCCGGGACAGGGATCGCAGCGGTCCGGGATGGGCCATGCCTGGGTCGAGCATCCCTCGTGGGAGGTCACCGCCGAGGCGTCCGACATCGCCGGCCGGGATCTCACCGACCTGCTGCTCGACGCCCCGATGGAGGAGCTGACCCTCACGGCCAACGCCCAGCTGGCCACGTTCGTGATGAGCCTGGTGGTCCTCGACGCCGTGGAGCGGCTCGGACTGTTCCCGGCCGCCTGCGCCGGCCACAGCCTGGGCGAGTACACCGCCCTGGTGGCTTCGGGGTCGCTGTCCCTGTCCGACGGGACCCGGCTGGTCCTCGAGCGGGGGAACGCCATGCAGGCGGCGGCCGACGAGCGGCCCGGGACCATGGCCGCGCTGATCGGCATCGCCGACGACGACGCCGAGGCGGCCTGCCAGCGGGCCGAGGACGAGGTCTGGGTGGCCAACTACAACGCTCCCGGCCAGGTGGTCATCGCCGGCACCGTGGACGGTGTGGCCGCGGCCACCGAGCGGGCCAAGGAGCTGGGGGCCCGCAAGGTGCTCCCCATCCCGGTCTCGGGCGCCTTCCACACCCAGCTGATGCTGCCGGCCCGGGCCCGGCTCCGCCAGACCCTCGACGAGGTGACCTTCCACTCCCCCGAGGTCCCGGTGGTGGCCAACGTCGACGCCCGGGTCCACACCGATCCCGCCGAGTGGCCCGGCCTGCTCTCGGCCCAGCTGTGCAGCCCGGTGCGGTGGCGGCAGTCGCTCGAGGCGCTGAGCGGGACGGGGAGCCACCGTCCTGGCCGAGCTGGGCCCCGGCGGCGTGCTCACCGGCATGGTCCGGCGCACCGTCCCCGACGTGCGCGGCGTGGCGGTGGCGGTCCCCGCCGATCTGGACAAGCTGATGGACACGGTGGCCGGCACCGACGAATGGACGGCATCGTCGCCGGTCCACCAGGGCGAGCACCTCTACACCTCGGAACGGGTCATCGTGAGCCCGGCCCCCGGTGTGTTCGAGCCCGATGTCCAGCTGGCCGCCCTGGAGAGCACGGCCCTGGCCGAGGCCACGGCGGCGCCCGGCAGCGGGCAGGGCATCGAGCCGGGCTCGGTGCTGGCCGTCGGCGACCGGGTGGGGACCGTCGGCCTGACCGATGTCCGGACTCCCTTCGACGGCATCCTGGTCCGGTGGCTGGCCGTCCGGGGCGAACGGGTGGTCGAGGGCCAGCCGGTGGCCTGGATCCGGAGCCCGGGGAGCAACTCGTGACGAGGGCCGTCGGACTCCGCTCGCCCCGGGGGGTCGGACTCCCGACGGTCGCACGCCCGGACGTCCACCCTGCACCACGGAGGTACCCGGTGAGCCATCGGCGGAGGAGCGGCCCGATCCCGGCTCCGGGCCTCCCGAGGGCCGGGTGGTCATGGTGACCGGAGGGACCCGGGGCATCGGTCTGGCCTGCGCCAACTGGTTCCTGGCCCGCGGCGACCGGGTGGCGGTGACCTCCCGCTCGGGGGTGGTGGACGGGGACGTGGCCGCCGGACCCGGCCAGCTGCTGTCCCTGGCGTGCGACGTGACCGATCCCGTCCAGGTGGAGGCGGCGTTCGCCGCCGTCGAGGAGGCCTGGGCCCCGGTGGAGGTCCTGGTGGCCAACGCCGGGGTCACCCGGGACACCCTGGTGCTGCGGATGTGCGAGGAGGCCTGGTCGGAGGTCATCGACACCAACCTGACCGGGGTGTTCCGGGTCACCAAGCGGGCCCTGACCAAGATGATCCGACTCCACCGTGGGCGGGTGATCATGGTCTCCTCGGTGGGCGCCTTCATCGGATCGGCGGGGCAGGCCAACTACGCCGCCTCCAAGGCGGGTCTGGTCGGCATGGCCCGGTCCATGGCCCGCGAGGTGGCCAGCCGCTCCATCACCGTCAACGTGGTGGCCCCGGGCCTGGTCGAAACGAATATGCTCGCGGCACTCGGAGAGGAACGCCGGCAGGAGTTCGCAGCCCAGGTGCCCTTGGGTCGGGTGGCCCGACCCGACGAGATCGCCGAGGCCGTCGGATTCCTGGCTTCGGACGGGGCCGGCTACATCACCGGTGCCGTGCTGCCGGTGGACGGGGGCCTGGGGATGGGCCTGTGAGAGCACCGAGGACCACCGCCGAGGCCCGAGAGCCATGGGGCCAGCGGGGCGATCGATCGATGACAACCATGACAAAGGAGCAAGTGCGTGACGAACGACGAGGCATTCGAGAAGTTCACGGAGTGCGCGGTTGAAGTTCTCCAGGTGCCCGCCGACAAGGTGACCAGGGAGGCCAGGTTCGCCGAGGACCTCGATGCCGACAGCCTCGACCTGGTCGAGCTGGTCATGGCCCTCGAGGAGACCTTCGACGTCTCCGTGGACGAGACCGAGCTCGAGGGCATCGAGACCATCGGGCAGGCCTTCGACCTGATCTCCGCCAAACTCTGATGCTCCTGGGTGTCGGTCCCGACGGTCCGGTTCCCGGGCGGCGGGTGGCCATCACCGGGCTCGGGGTGGTCTCGTGCTGCGGCGTCGGCACCGATGCCCTGTGGACGCGGGCTCAACGGGCCCCCTCCCGAGGGCGAGCGCCGGGTGCCCGACTTCGACCCCGAGCAGTGGTTCTCCACCAAGGAGGCCCGCCAGATCGACCGGTTCGCCCAGTTCGCCGTGGCCGTGGCCGACATGGCCCTGACCGACGCCGGCGAGCTCGACGCCGACCCCGGCCGCTCGGGCGTGGTGATGGGCACCGGGGTAGGGGGCCTCGAGACCCTCGAGCAGCAGATCCTGGTGTTCGGCGACAAGGGACCCCGCCGGGTCTCCCCCCGCCTGGTGCCGATGATGATGTCCAACGCCGGTGCGGCCGCCGTCTCCATCCGCCTCGGCTGGCACGGGCCCTCCGAGACCGTCACCACGGCCTGCGCCGCCGGCGCCCACAGCATCGGCCACGCCGCCCGGCTGGTGGCCTCGGGCCGGTGCGACGTGGCCATCGGCGGCGCGGCCGAGGCCGGGATGACCGGCGTGGGCATCGCCGCCTTCTCCAACATGACCGCTCTCTCCACCTCGGGGAACTCCCGCCCGTTCGACCTCCGGAGGGACGGCTTCGTGATCACCGAGGGCGCCGGGGCGCTGGTCCTCGAGGAGTGGGAGCACGCCGTGGCCCGAGGGGCCCGGATCTACGGCGAGCTGGCCGGGTCGGCGAGCACGGCCGACGCCCACCACATCACCGCCCCCATTCCCGGGGGATCGGGAGCTGCGGCCTGCATGACGCTGGCCATGGAGGACGCGGCGGTAGACCCCGACGAGATCGGCCACATCAACGCCCACGGCACCTCGACACCCCTGAACGACCGGGCGGAGTCCGATGCCATCACCAAGGTCTTCGGGGCCTCGGCGCCCCCGGTGACGTCGACCAAGGGGATCACCGGACACGGCCTCGGAGCCTGCGGAGCCATCGAGGCGGTGGCGGTGCTCCTCAGCATCGAACACGCGCTGATCCCTCCGACCTCGGGCTACGAGCAGCCCGATCCCGATATCCACCTGGACGTCGTCGCCGGCTCCGCCCGTCCCTGGGACCCGGCTCCGGTCCTGTCCAACTCGTTCGGGTTCGGCGGTCACAACGGCTGCTTGGTGATCGCTCCGGCCTGACCCCGCGCCGACCGGCGGGGCCGAGGGTCGGGCAAGCCTCCGGACGGTCGGAGAGCCCGTTGCGCACCGCACCCCGACCCACGCGGCCCGTCGTCGTGGTCCAGGCCCTAGCGTTGAGAGCCCATGACAGAACAGATGGTCCCCGTCGAGCCCGCTTCCACCACCGAAGGCCTCCCACCACTGGCGGATCGATCCGGCCGGCCCGACCTGGCCATCGGGGCCTTCACCCCCCACGGGCCGTGGACCGTCGAGCCCTCGGCCATGTCCTGGCGCTTCCCGTCGGCGACCTCGGAGGGCGTCGACGCTCTCCGCCACGACGCCGCCCGTCTGGCCCGCGAGTTGGTCCGCCCCGAGCGGCTTCCCTCCGCGGCCCGGGTGGCGAATGTCGGATACCGCCTGGGCTCGGCTCTGCTGGGCTGGGGTCTCCACGACCGGGGTACCCCGTCGTCGCGGTCCGGGCTGTCCCGCCGGCTCCGGCCGGCCTTCGAGCGGCTGGGACCGACCTACATCAAGCTGGGCCAGATCATCTCCTCCGGGGAGGGCATCTTCCCCGAGGAGCTGGTCGAGGAGTTCCGGCTGCTGCGCGACCGGGTGCCACCCGAGCCGTTCGCAACGGTGCGGCGCACCATCGAGGAGGACCTGGGACGTCCACTGGCCGAGGTCTTCGTCTCCTTCGACCGGACCCCCATCGCCTCGGCCTCCATCGCCCAGGTCCATGCGGCCACCTTGCGCACCGGCGAACGGGTGGTGGTCAAGGTCCAACGGCGGAACGTGGCCTCCCTGGTGCGCCTGGACATCGCCGCCATGTCGTGGATCGCCCCCCAGCTGGTGGGCCGCATACCCATCGCCACCCTGACCAATCCGCCGGCCCTGGTGGACCTGTTCGCCGAGACCATCGTCGAGGAGCTCGACTTCCGGCTCGAGGCCCAGAACATGCTGGACATCGCCGCGGTCTTCGCCTCCAGCGACCAGCGGTCCATCGTCGTGCCCCGACCCCATCCGCGAGCTGGTCACCCGCAGGGTGCTGGTCATGGAGCACCTCGACGGGTTCGCCTGGGGTAACGCCGCCGGCATGCGGGCCGCCGGCATCGACACGGCGGCCGTCCTCCGGTCCAGCCTGATCGCCTTCCTGGAGGGAGCGCTGCTCTACGGCGTCTTCCACGGCGACCTGCACGGGGGGAACCTGCTGGTCCAGTCGGACGGGACGGTGGCCCTGCTGGACTTCGGGATCACCGGCCGCCTCGACGAGCGGAAGCGCCTGGCCTTCCTCCGGCTGCAGATGGGCGCCACCACCAACAACCTCGCCGTCCAGGTCGAGGCGCTGCGCGACCTCGGCGCCCTTCCCGCCGACTCCGACGTGGAGGCGGTCATCCGGGACCTCGGGCTCGACCGGCCCCCCGTCGATCCCACCACCCTCACCGCCGACGAGATGGTGGCCGAGCTGCGGGACGTCACCAAGGCGCTGCTCGGCTACGGCGCCCGCATGCCCAAGGAGCTGATGCTGTTCGTCAAGGACATCCTGTTCCTCAACGGGGCCATGGCCACCATGGCGCCCGACGTCGACAT
Source organism: uncultured Acidimicrobiaceae bacterium (assembly GCA_963717885.1). GTDB lineage: Bacteria > Actinomycetota > Acidimicrobiia > Acidimicrobiales > RAAP-2 > Bog-756. The sequence goes on from CAVQXB010000002.1 coordinate 459,476, forward strand.
CCTGGGCGAGATCCTGGCCGTGGTGACCTACTTCACCGAACACCACGGGGAGCAGATCGCCCGGGAGGTCGGGGCGGAACTTCTCGAGACCCCCATCGACCTCGACGGCTATCGGGCCGCCATGGGCTTCCCCGACGAGACCGACCCCATCACCTTCCAGGACCTCCAGGAGCGACGCGACCTGATCCGGCGCCGGCTCCAGGACCGGAACGAGCCGCGGTCGCGGCTGTCGTTGGCACGGCCCTCTACCGGGTCCTGCGCCCGGATCGGCGTTGACGACCGCCGCAACCGGTCACGGTCACGGCCGGGGCGCCTCCCGGCGCCCTCGCTCCGCACCTGGCTGACCTCCCGGACACGAGACCGTCACGCAGCGTCGAGGGCCCGGCGCAGGGAGGACACGAACGCGGCGGCGCCGTCGGGTCCGGCCCCTTCGAGCAGCCGACGCACCAGGGCCGAGCCCACCACCACGCCGTCGGCCACCTCGCACACCGTCGCGGCCTGTTCGGGGGTCGAGACCCCGATCCCCACGCAGACCGGCAGCTGGGTGGCCCCCACTACCCGTTCGGCCACCTGCCGGGCCGAGTCGGCCAGCACGGCCTGCTCCCCGGTCACCCCCATCCGCCCCACGGCGTAGACGAAGCCCCGCGAGCGACGGCAGACCGCCCCGATCCGGCCGGGCGGGGTGGACGGCGCCACCAGGAGGACGGTGGCCACGTCGGCCCGATCGGCGGCCCGGGCCCAGGGACCCAGCTCCTCCAGCGGCAGGTCGGGGACGATGGCCCCGGCCACCCCGGACTCGGCCATCAGGCCCGGCCATGCGATCGTGGCCGGCCCGATAGATGAGGTTGTAGTAGGTCATGACCACCAGGGGGATCCCGACGTCGATGCGGCTCAGGTCGGCCAGGATCCCGTCGGGGGTGGTGCCCCGGCCGAGGGCCCGGAGCGACGCCTCTTGGACGACCGCTCCGTCGATCATGGGATCGGAGAAGGGGATGCCCACCTCGATGGCGTCGGCTCCGGCCCCGGCCAGGGCCTCGACGGTCAGCAGCCACTCGTCGTCCATGCCCCCGGTGACGTAGGGCACCAGCAGCTTGCGGCCGGCGTCACGCCGGGCGGTGAGCATCGACTCGAGGAAGCCGGGTCGGTACCCGGTGGAGGCACCGGTGGCGTCGTCGAGATCGACGACGCCACCGTTACCGTTGCTCACGACGTCCCGCCCCTCGTGGGCGGAGCAGGTCGCGGACCTGGGCTACGTCCTTGTCCCCGCGGCCGGAGAGGTTGACCAGCACGGTGGACCCGCTGGGGAGGTCCTCGGTGCCGGCCCGGGCCACGACCCAGGCGATGGCGTGGGCCGACTCGAGGGCCGGGATGATGCCCTCGGTGCGGGCCAGTCGCTGGAAGGCGTCGAGTACGGCGGCGTCGTCGGCCGTGGCGTAGCGGGCCCGACCCAGTCCGGCCAGGTGGGCGTGCTCGGGTCCGATGCCCGGATAGTCCAGCCCGGCCGAGATCGAGTGCGCCTCGAGGATCTGTCCCTCCTCGTTCTGCATCAGCGTGCTCCTCATCCCGTGCAGGACCCCGGGGATGCCGTTGGTCATGGCCGCTCCGCCCGCGGCCTCCACTGCCACCAGGGCCGACGTCGGTGGCGTCGGCGAAGCCGGCGAAGATACCCGCGGCGTTGGATCCCCCGCCGGCGCAGGCCACCACGACGTCGGGGTCCACCCCGTCGAGCAGATGTCGGCACTGCTCCCGGGCCTCGTCCCCGATGACCCGCTGGAACTCACGCACCATCCAGGGGTAGGGGTGCGGGCCCATCACCGATCCCAGGCAGTAGTGGGTGTCCCCCACCGAGGCCACCCAGTCCCGCAGGGCCTCGTTCACCGCGTCCTTGAGGGTGCGGCTCCCGCTGGTGACCGGGCGGACCTCGGCGCCCAACAGCTCCATCCGGAAGACGTTGAGCTCCTGGCGCCTGATGTCCACCTCGCCCATGTAGACCACGCACTCCATGCCGAACAGGGCGGCCGCCGTGGCGGTGGCCACCCCGTGCTGGCCGGCACCGGTCTCGGCGATCAGCCGGGTCTTCCCCATCCTTCGGGCCAGCAGGCCCTGGCCCACGACGTTGTTGAGCTTGTGGGATCCGGTGTGGGCCAGGTCCTCCCGCTTCAGCAGCAGCCGGATCCCGAGCTCGGCGGAGAGCCGGCCGCACTCGGTGACCGGGGTGGGTCGACCACCGTAGTGATGGAGGATCTCCTCGAACTCGGCGTGGAACAAGGGATCGGCCCAGGCCGAACGGAAGGCGGCCTCGAGCTCCATGCACGCCGGCACCAGCGACTCGGGGACGAAGCGCCCCCCGAACTCGCCGAACCGGCCGCTCGGCCCGGGGTCGCCCATGATGGCCGGGGCGGGCTCGGTGGTGACCTGACGGACGCGGCTCGGTCATGTGTCGTCCTGCCAGTCGAACAGGGCGCTGTCGCCATCCGCGGCGCGGTCGGCGTCCCCGGCGTAGGTGGCGGCTACCGCCCCCCCGGTCGAGGCGACCACCGGCGCGGGCGGCCGCATGGGCGGCGCCGATGAAGGCCCGGAGCCGACCGGGATCCTTGACCCCGGGAGAGGCTTCCACCCCGGTGGACACGTCCACCCCCCACGGGTGCAGGTGCTCGATGGCGGCGCCCACGTTCTCCGGTCGCAGGCCGCCCGAGACGATCAACCGGGTGGGGTCGACCACCCCTTCGGCCAGCCGCCAGTCGAACAGCTCACCGGAGCCGGGGTTGGCCCCGTCGATCAGGAGGGTCTGGGCACCGTACTCGGCGAAGCGGTCGATGTTCCGGTGACCGGCCGGGAAGGCCTTGATGGTCCACCCGGTGCGGCTGCGGATCCACTGGGTGTCCTCGATGGACTCCACGCCGTGCAGCTGCACCCCGCCCAGACCGATCTGGTTGGCGATATCCACCACCCGTTGGCGGGCCTCGTCGCGGAAGACCCCGACGGTGACGGTCTCGTGGGGCAGCCGCTTGACGATGTCGGCCACCGCCGAGGGGGCCATCTGTCGGGGCGAGGGGGCGAAGATGAAGCCCACCGCCGAGGCGCCCATGCCCACGGCCAGCAGCGCGTCGGCTTCGGAGGTGATCCCGCAGATCTTGACGAACAGTCCCTCGGTGCGGGCGCCGGTCCCCGACGGCAGCGGCGCTCATGCGCCCACTCCGAGCAGCTCGGCCACGGCGGCCCGGCGGTCCCCCGATCGGACCAGGAGCTCACCCACCAGTACCGCCCGGTAGCCGGCATCGGCGAGGCGCCGGACGTCCTCGGGACCCTGGATGCCCGATTCGGCCACCGCCGTCACGTGGGCCGGCATCCGCTGGCCCAGGCGCAGGGCGCGTTGGTGATCGACCTGGAAGGTGCGGAGGTCTCGCTGGTTGACGCCGATGACGTCGGCACCGACCTCCACGGCTCGGGCCAGTTCGTGCTCGTCGTGGACCTCGACCAGCGGGGTCAGCGAACACTGCCGGGCCAGATCGAGGAAGTCCGCCATCTCCCGGTCGCTGAGCGCCGCGGCGATGAGCAGCACGGCGTCGGCACCCATGAGCCGGGCATCGATCACGTCCAGCGGGCTGACCGAGAAGTCCTTCCGGAGCACCGGGAGGGAGCAGGCGGTCCGAGCGGCGACGAGATCCTCGGCGCTCCCTCCGAAGTACTCGGCGTCGGTGAGCACCGAGAGGCAGGTGGCGCCGCCGGCCTCGTACTCCGCGGCCACGGTGACCGGATCCAGGCCGGCGTCCAGCTCCCCCCTGGAGGGCGACCGGCGTTTGATCTCCGAGATCACTGCCATGCCCTGACGGCGGGCGGCCTCGTCGATGGCCCCCCGGAACGATCGCACCGTGGTCGAGGTGGTCACCCGGTCGAGGAGCTCCTCGAGGTCACGGCCATCGGTGGCGGCCGCGGCCCGGTGGGCGGCGATGATGGTGTCCAGATACGCCGGCATGGCGTAGTGAGCCTACCAACGTTCCCTCGTGGCCCAGCCTGAGGGTGGACCGGGGCGATGAGCGAAAGGCCTGGTCCGACGGTCGGCACGCGGCGGCTCCGGTCCGCCCCGGCCTCGGGCCGCCGTGGAGGCCCGGCTCGATGTGCGGACCGGTTCGGGTCACCTCGTTCCCCGCCGCCACCGGTGTCGACCGGGACTGCCGGTGGCGGGCCTCCGACCCGATGGAGCCGCCATGGGGGCCGGAAGGTACGATCCTGCCCCGTGTCCACCCTTTCCTCCCGGCGACGCCCGGAACGTACGACCGAACGCCCATCCCGGTCGAGGGGTTGGTCGGATGACCGGAAGGACCCGACCCGTCGTCGTGGCCGGCCTGCCCCGCTCCGGGACCACCTGGGCGCTCACCGCCCTGGGGAAGAGCCCCGGGTGCCGGGCCGTCCCGGAGCCCGACAACGAGGACAACGTTCCCTCGGCCATCCACGCCAAGCATCGCCACGGGCGCTATCCGGTACTCGACCCGGGGGACCCGGCCGCCGCCTACCGCCGGTTGTGGGAGTGGGTCTTCGCCGGGGCGTACGAGACCCGGCGGGTCGTACTGGCCCGCCGCATCCTCGCTCCGGGCAGCCGGGCCCGGATCTTCGAGGGGACACCCGACCTCGCCGCCCGGTTCGCCGGCCTCCTGTCTCGGGACCCCCGGGCCGGGAGGCCCCCGGCGGCCCGATCGGCGGACCGCCGGATCATCGCCAAGTCGATCCACGTCGAACTGGCCCTCGACTGGCTGGCCTCCGAATTCGACGTGGACGTGCTCGTGCTCCTGCGCCATCCGGCGAACGTGCTGGCCAGTTGGTCCGAGGTCAAACTCAAGGACTCCCGCAACTCCACGCTGGAGACGAGGCCGGAGATCCGGGCCCGCTATCTCGAACCGTGGGGCGTCCCCCAACCCGGTGCTGACCCCGTCGAGCGGATGTGTTGGCGGATCGGGCTGCTGACGGCGGCGCTCGAGGACTCGATCTCGCGGAACCCCCACTGGATCGTGCGGTCCCACGAGGAGCTTTGCGTCCACCCCGAGGAGGAGTTCCGTAGGCTCTACGCCGAGTTGGGCCTCGAATGGTCGGAGCGGACCGGGGAGTATCTCGAGAGTCACAACACTCCCGGCCGGGGCTTCGCCGTCAAGCGCCTGGCCGCCGAGATGCCGAGCTCATGGGAGTCGAGGCTGGACGACGAACAGTTGGCCACCTTGCGGCGGGTGCTGGGGTGGTTCCCGATCACGACCTGGACGGACTCCGACCTCGAACGAACTTCCTCCCGTTGAGGATCCCGCCCTGCCGTCGTCCCGGAAGGCCGGTGGCCACCGAGCCCCACCCGTCGGCGGTCTGTCGGCCCTCGGCCGCCGAGTGGCCCGATGCTACGTTCCGGGGCAGTGATCTATCAGCCCTCGCCGTTCCACGGCGGACTCGCCCGTCGGGAGATGCTTCCGTTCATACCTCGGGCCACGTCGAGCATTCTCGACGTGGGGTGCAGCCATGGGCGGTTCGGCTCGGTCCTGAAGGAGGCCAATCCGGATTGGCACGTCACCGGGATCGAGCCGGATCCCGAGGCAGCCGAGGACGCCTCGCTCCACTACGACAAGGTGATCACCGGCTTCTACCCAGATGACCTCGACCGGTCGGAGGCATTCGACTGCATCATCTTCAACGACGTGCTCGAGCACGTCGTCGACCCCTGGACCATGTTGCGGAGGACGATCGGGCATCTCTCGCCGGAAGGCCGACTGGTGGCGTCGATCCCGAACGTCCGCTTCGTGACCGTGGCGCGAGACCTGGTGCTCCGGGGCCGGTTCGACTACGCCGACTGGGGCATCCTCGACCGCACCCATCTCCGCTTCTTCACCCGGCACTCGATCCAGGACCTCTTCACCTCGACCGGCTTCGCCATCGAACTACTCTCGCCGATCAATCCGACCAAGCTCCGCAAGGCGTCGCTGTTGGTGGGTCCCTTCCGTGACATGCGGTTTCAGCAGTTCGCGGTGGTGGCGAAGCCGGCCGACGCCACGTCATGACCGGCCGGGGCCGGGCCGAAGGGCTCAGCGGCCGCCGTCGACGGCCAGGGGACCCTCACCCCTGGAGGCCAGTCCACGGGCCAGGGCTTCGAGCCAGCCGTGGCCGAACTCCTGATCGGGCTCGATGTAGTTGCCCTCGGCCCACTCGTTCCACGACTTGATCACCACCATCTGCTCCGCCTCCGGGGCGCGGCGGGCGAGGTCGATCGCGCCGGGGAGCTGCCGCTCGAAACGATCCGGGCTGGCCCCGACGGCCACCACACCGTGTCGGCCCCGACGGGGCGTGTCGTCCCAGTTGGTCCACACGCAGGGTACGGCGGTGCAGCCGAGGTCGGCTGGTGGTTGGCTGGTGCAGAAGTCCGCATAGAGGTATCGGTGCGGGCCCGGGCGGAGTCGATGGTTGCGGAGCAGCGAGTTGAAGCGGGACCAGGGGGTCGGCCGGGCGAACGGCTTCTCGATGAAGACCATGGCGTCGAAGCCCTGTGCCGCGGTGGCGGCCGGATCGGCAAAGGGGCCGCAGCTCACCAGGTACAGCCCTCCGATGTCCGAAGCCATCTCCTGCCACGTCTCGACGAACTTGGCCGGATCGGGAAGCAGGCCGCTCCGGAAGACGAAGAGTACCGGAGCCCCGGCGACCCGCAGGTACCGCGGATCCTCGAAGGCGGCCCGGAGATGCTCGAAGTGGGCCCGGTCGTCCTCGGGTCCGGCGTAGGTCTGCTCCAGCATGGTCCGCTGTCTGCCCCCCATCCAGCGGTCGCTCCAGCTGTGGTTGGCCCAGGCCACGCAGAACGGGAAGTCCGGCTCGCCGCTGGTCAGCACCTCGTGGAAGGGGCGCTCGAGCAGCTGTCGGCCGGCGAACCAGTAGTGCCAGTAGATGAAGCCGGTGACACCGTGGCCCCGGGCCAGCTCCGCCTGCTGGGACCGCACCTCGGGAACCCGCAGGTCGTAGAAGCCGAGATCGGCGGGCAGGTGAGGTTGGGAGTGCCCTCGGAACCACGGCTTCGCCCTGGTGACGTTGGTCCACTCCGTGAAACCGGGCTCCCACCACTCGTCGTTCTCGGGGATCGGGTGAAACTGGGGTAGATAGAAGGCTAGGACTTCCACAGAACCTCGCTGGCCTCGGACTTCGCGACAGGCAGATGCGTACTGTAACGGCATCGTCGTCCGCGGCGGCGTCCCCGTCCCCCGATCACACTTCCCTAACCATGATCGACCACCATGATCCCCTGGTGGCAGTCTGGAGGGCATGGTGGCTGGTGAGGACACGTTGGTGGTGATCGAGGACGACCATCACATCTCTGACCTGGTGGCCATGTATCTGCGGCGCGACGGGTTCCGGGTCCTCCAGGCCGACCAGGGCGAAGCGGGTCTGGCACTGGTGGCTCGGGAGTGCCCCAAGCTGGTGATTGTCGACGTCGGACTGCCCGGCGACCTCGACGGCTTCGACGTCTGCCGGCGGCTTCGGGGGGACGGCTTCCGGGCGCGTCACCGCTCCGGGGCCGCCGGTGAGGGATCGAGCGGGATCCCCGTGCTCATTCTCAGTGCCCGGGACGACGAGGTCGACCGGGTACTGGGGCTCGAGCTCGGCGCCGACGACTACGTGACCAAGCCGTTCTCGGCCCGGGAACTGGTGGCCCGTGTCCACGCCATCCTGCGTCGCAGCGAGACCTCGTCGGCCGAGACCCGACCGTCGGTGGTGGCGCTGGGCCCGATCGAGGTGGATACCGGCCGCCGGGAGGTGCGCCGGGCCGGAGAGGTGGTCCCCCTGGCCACCCGGGAGTTCGACCTGCTGGCGTACCTGGTCGACAATCTGGGGCTGGCCCTGTCCCGTCGGCAGCTCCTCAACGGGGTGTGGGGCGACGACTGGTACGGCGACGAGCGCACCGTCGACGTGCACGTGCGCCAGCTCCGCAAGAAGCTGGGTGAGGACCTCCCCCTGGCCACGGTCTGGGGCGTCGGTTACCGAATGGGATGAGACGCCGCCTCACCGTCGCCGTACTGCTGCTCATCGCCGTGACCCTGGTGGTGACCACGGTCGGGAGCTACTTCTTCATCCGTCGCGCCGGTATCTCCACCACCCAATCCGAGCTGGCCAGTCAGACCAAGGCCATCTCCACCACCTTCACCGAGGGCACCGTCAACCGTGGGGTCCTACGCCGCCAGCTCAAGGTGATCGCCAAGGCCGGAGCGTTCGACGGCGTCGGCTTCATCGCCCTCTATCCCGACGGGACGGTCAGGGGCCGACCGCCTTCGGGCGTGACCCTCGGCCAGCTGGACGTGGCCGCGCTCCGAACCGGTCGGCAGGTGACCGGGCACACCTCCTCACTCCTGGCCTACTCGGCCGTGCCCACCCCGATCAACGTCTACCCGGACTACACGCCGGTCTTGGTCATCACCCGCCAGATCCACAATCCGGCCAGCGGGCTCCGCTACTTCGTGTGGGTGGGGTTGATCGCCCTCGCCGTGGCGGCCCTGGTGGCGGCGGCCCTGGCCCGCCGGTTCACCCGACCTCTCACCGCCGCGGTGACCACGACCCGACGCATCGCCTCGGGCGACCTCGACGCCACGGTCCCGATCGACCACCGGGAGGACCCCGAGTTCGTCCAGCTGGCCGAGTCCATCAATGCCATGGGGTCCAACCTGGTCCGGGCCCGGGAGCAGGAACGCCAATTCCTGCTCTCGGTCTCCCACGAGCTGCGCACCCCGCTCACCTCCATCCGGGGGTACGCCGATGCCGTGGTGGACGGCGCGGCCGAGGACCCGGTGGCGGCGGCCACCGTGATCAGCGCCGAGTCCCGCAGGCTCGAGCGCCTGGTCCAGGACCTCTTGGACCTGGCCCGCCTGGACGCCGACCGGTTCTCCCTCGAGATCCAGACCGTGGACGCCGCCGCCATCGCCGCCCAGGTGGCCGAGGGCTTCCGGCCCCGGGCCGAGGAGCTGGGCCTCGAACTGCTCGGCGCCCCGGGCCCCGATCAGCCCCTGTGGGTGGAGGCGGACCCCGACCGGTTGGCCCAGGTGCTGGCCAACCTGGTGGAGAACGCCTCGTCCTTCGCCCATGGCTCGGTCACGGTGGGTGCCGGGGACCTGGCGGGCGTGCCCACACTGTGGGTGGTGGACGACGGGCCCGGCATCCCGCCCGACCAGCTCCCCCGGGTCTTCGAGCGCCACTTCACCTCGGACCGGAGCGGCGGGCGGCGGAAGGGCTCGGGGCTGGGCCTGGCCATCGTGTCGGAACTGTCGGGGGCCATGGGCGCGGGGGTGAGAGCCGAGTCACCGGTGGCCGGTGGCCGGGGCACCAGGATGGTGGTCTGGTTCCGCCCGGCCCCGGCTCCACCGGAACCCGCCGCGGCCCCGCCGACGTCGGCCCCGACCTCGACCGCGCCACCGCGCCGGGAGCCGGCCCGGCCCAGCCGATCCCGATCCCGGCGCGAGCCGCCCCCGCCCCGGTAGCCTCGGTTCCGAGCAGCGCTCCGCCCTCGGCGGATCCGGGCGGTCCGGAGGAACCCACGGCCTAGGTGGCTCGCCGGGCCGACGACGGGGAAGGCGGGGAACACCGATGGATGACGTGGTGCTGATCACCGGGGCGTCCTCGGGGATCGGGCAGGCCTGCGCCGACCGCCTGCACCTCCAGGGCTGGACGGTGATCGGCACCAGCCGCCGGGGCACCTCCAGCGGTGGCTGGGCGTCACGGGTCATGGACGTGGACCAGGACGAGTCGGTGGAGAGGGTTCTCCGGTCGATCCAGGCGGAGCACGGACGCCTCGACGCCGTGGTGGCCTGTGCCGGGTGGGGACTGGCCGGGGCCGTCGAGGAGACCGCCCTGGCCGAGGCGCGGGATCAGCTCGAGACCAACTTCTGGGGGGCGGTGCAGGGTGGTGCAGGGCGCGCTGCCGATCATGCGCCGCCAGGGCCGGGGCCGGCTCGTCCTGATGAGCTCCATCGGGGGCGTGCTCGGCATCCCCTTCCAGGCGTTCTACAGCGCCACCAAGTTCGCCCTGGAGGGCTACGGGGAGTCCCTGGCCTACGAGGTGGCGCCGTTCGGCATCGAGGTGACCCTGGTGGAGCCGGGCAACGTGCGGACCGGGTTCACCGCCGCCCGCCGCGACGTGGGCGTCCCGGAGGGCGGCTCGGCCTACGCCGCGGCGGCCGAGCGGGCGGTGGGCAAGATGGCCGAGGACGAGGAGGCCGGGGTGGCCCCGGACCGGGTGGCGGTGGTGGTGCAGCGGGTCCTCGAGGCCAAGCGGCCGCCCCGGCGGGCCTCGGTGGGCAAGCTGGACGAGCGGGTCGGGATCATCGGGAAGCGGCTGCTCCCCTACCGCCTCTTCGAGCGGGCGGCCAAAGGTAGTCTCGGCGTCTGACCACGGCGGCCACCTCCGCGGCACCCCGGTGCCCGAGGAGCCGAAGGAGGCAGTACATGGCCAATCCCCTCGGTCCGCTGGGACCGGCGGACGAGCGGTTCGACCACCAGATCGCCGACACCTTCGCCACCGTCGGGGTCAGCGACCCCTCGTGGACGGAGAAGGTGTGCGCCATGGCCGCCCGTCGGGACGGGAGCCTGCAGCTGGGTTTCGGGATGGGCAAGTACACCAACCGCAATGTGCTCGACGGCTACGCCGGGCTGTCCCGGGGGGCCGAGCAGCTCACCGTGCGGGGCAGCCGGCGGCTCTTTCCCGACCCGGACACCACGGCGGTCGGGCCCATCCGCTACGAGGTGCTCGAGCCCATGCGGCGGGTCCGCTTCTCCCTCGAGCCCAACGAGTGCCAGCCGCTGGCCTTCGACTGGGTGTACGAGGCCGTCCTGCCCCCGGTCGGCCGAGGACCGGACCCATCAGCGCACCCCCCTGGGCTACCGGGTCAGCGCCGAACTGGTCCGGTACCACCAGATCGGCACGGCGTCGGGTTGGGTGGAGCTCGACGGGGAGCGTCACCCGATCACCCCCGAGGAGTGGGTCTCCACCCGGGACCACTCCTGGGGGGTGCGCTACGACGTGGGGATGCCGCCTACCGACCTGGACCCGTTCAACCCGGTGGCCGAGATGGACTTCCAGATGATCTGGTGCCCGGTGCTGATGGCCGACCCCGACGGCACCCCGTGGGGACTGTTCATGCACCTGGTCGACATGACCGGCTTCGGGCGACACCACCGCACGGTGATGGGCGCGGTCGAGCACACCGACGGCACCGTCGACCGGATGGTCGACATCCGCCCCGACCTCTCCTACGACCCGGACAACCGCCGGCTGCGGGGCGGCACGGTGGAGGTGACGCTGGAGGACGGAGCTGTCCGCCGGTTCGAGCTGGAGGTCCCCACCGACACCGGGTTCCACCTGGGGGCCGGGCTCTACTTCGGCTGGCAGGGCCATCACCACGGTGAGTGGCGCGGCGAGCTCCACGTGGACGGCGAACGACTCGCCGACTGCCGGGACCCGGCGCTGGCCCGGGAGCTGCACCAGATCCGTGACACCGTCGTCCACGTCCGCGACCTCGACACCGGGGCGGAAGGCTGGGGCAACTGTCAGCCCATGATGTGCGGCGGCTTCCCGGACAAGGGGCTGAGCGCCGACTCCTCGTTCTGGTAGGCGGCGGCTGCGGTCGTGCGGCGCAGGTCCGCCCCGATGCCCCGAGCCTTGGGTCGTCTGCGGCCCGGGGTCAGGTCAGGGGGAGCGCCAAGGCCTGCGCCTGGAGCCGGACGCACGTCACCATCGGGCGACGACCAGGCCACCACCACCGGCCCGGGTGGCTCGATCCGGCGGTGCAGCACGGCGAGGGCGACCGGTCGGTGACGGGCCGGGGACCACGCCACCGACGACAGGTGACCCACCTGGTGTTGCCCGTCGGTCGTCGACACCGGGCTGCCCACCAGGGTGGCAACGTCCCCGGGACCCACCGGCGCCGGCCCGTCGGAGCCGTCGAGGACCACGCCCCGCAGGTGGTGGGCGACCTTCGATCCCCGGGCGTCGAGTCGGGCCACCAGCTCCTGGCCGGTGAAGCAGCCCTTGGTGAAGGACACCGTGCGGTCGACCAACCCGACCTCTGCGGCGATGATCCCTTCGATCAGCTCCCGGCCGCCCACCGGGATTCCGGCCTCGATGCGGGACGCCTCCCAGGCTTCGAACGGCACCCGCGCCACCGAAGCGGTCACCCACTCGTCCCATCCGCCGGCCGGGAACGGACCCAACAGGTCCACACCGATCAGGCCGTTGAAGGCCGTGGGCACCGTGAGGTCGGGTGCACCGGTGACCGAGTTGGCCGCTTCGGGGCCGCGGACGGCCACGCAGGCCCAGTCGAGCGGTTCGAACTCGACCTTGGTGCGGAGGCGGAACCTCTCCAGCCGGGCCACCAGGTCCGGACCGGACCCGGGATCGGTGTCGAGCACGAAGACGTCGTGGGCGGCCCGGGTGATCCGCAGGTAGGCCTCGAGCTTCCCCTGGGGGCTGAGCAGCAACGACTCGGCCGAGCCCCCCGCCTCGAGCGCGGAGACGTCCTGGCTGCACTGGCCCTGGAGGTACCCGGTGACGTCGGCGCCGGACACCCGGACCACGTCACGGGGGAGGAGTACGACCCCGGCCGACGAGTGCAGGGCGTCGTATCCCGCGCCCAGTGCGCCTGCGTCGGCAGGCCGACGGCCGGCCCGGCTCACGAGGGGATCGCCGGGGCCGCCGAAGCGGGAGACGGCTCGGGGTGGGACGGGCCCTGTGCGCCGACCGAGCCCCCGGTGGTCGGCGTGGTCCCGGGCCCACCCCTGACGGGGTCGACCGGGGACGCCGCGGCGCGGGCCATGGCCACGGCCGAGAGCATGGCGGCGGCCTTGTGGGTGCACTCGGCGTTCTCGGAGGCCGGGTCGCTGTCGGCCACGATGCCGGCACCGGCCTGGACCGAGGCGCGGCCGTCCGGGCTCACCGTCATGGTGCGGATGGCGATGGCGGTGTCCAGGTTGCCGGAGAAGTCGAGATACCCGACCACGCCGCCGTACACGCCCCGCTTGGTGGGCTCGAGGTCGTCGATGATCTCCATGGCCCGGACCTTGGGGGCCCCGGACAGGGTTCCGGCCGGGAGGGTGGCTCGGAGCACGTCGATGGGCCCCTTGCCCGGGGCCAGGCGCCCGGACACCTGGGAGGTCAGGTGCATGATGTGGCTGTAGCGCTCGACCACCATCATCTCGTCGACCACCTCGGTGCCGAAGCTGACCACCCGGCCCACGTCGTTGCGGGCCAGGTCCACCAGCATGACGTGCTCGGCCACCTCCTTCGGGTCCTCGACCAGCTCGCCCTCCAGCCGGCCGTCCTCCTCGGCGGTGGCGCCACGCGGCCGGGAGCCGGCGATGGGCCGTGACACCACCGTCCCGTCCCGCAGGCGGACCATGGGTTCGGGGGACGCCCCGACCACGGTGACCTCGGGGAAGCGCAGGAAGTAGAGGTACGGGCTCGGGTTGACCAGCCGGAGGACCCGGTAGACGTCGAACGGGTCGGCACCCAGCGCCGTCGAGGTCGAACCGTTGGGACAGCACGACCTGGAAGACGTCGCCGGCGGTCACATGCTCCTTGGCCGCCCGCACCGCGTCCTCGTAGAGCGAGTCGGACATGGTGCGGTGGACGTCGGGGGGAGCGGGCGGCCGGCTCGGGCAGGGGCCGGGGGGCCTGGTCCAGCGGACGGAAGCACTCGGCGGCCAGACTCGTCGAGCCGGTCGAGCGCGTCGCGGTGGGCCGCGTCGAGCTGCCTCGGGCGACCACGCCGGGTCGATCACCACGTTGTCGATCAGCACCACCCGCTGGCGCCAGTGGTCGAAGGCGGCCAGCTGGCCGATCACCGCCAGGATGGCGTCGGGATGGCCGAGGTCGTCCGGCGGGGTGCCGGGCAGGTGCTCGACCTCCCGGACCACGTCGTAGCCCAGGTAGCCGACCAGTCCGGCGTGGAGCGGGGGGAGATCGGGAAGGTCCGGGGAGTCGAACGTGTCGAGGATGGCCTCGAGGGCGGCCAGCACGCCCCGCTCGCCGCTCACCCGGTGCCCGGTGGCGGCATCGAGGTCGAGGCCGCCCTCGGTGGTGACCGAGGTCCCTCGGGCGGTGATGGTGGCCAGCGGGTTGCGACCCACGAAGGAGTACCGTCCCCACCGCTCGCCGCCCTCGACCGACTCGAGGAGGAAGCCGGTGCGGTCTCGGCCTCCACGATCTGGAGGAAGGCCGCCACCGGGGTGAGGGTGTCGGCCACCAGCTCTCGCCAGACCGGGACGATGCGGTGCTGGGCGGCCAGGGCACGGAAGCCGGATCGACCGGGTCCGGACGCCGCGGCCTCGGGGGGCGGTGTCACCGGTCCGGCGGGGTGGCGCCGAAGGCCCGGTAGAAGCAGCTGCGGTTGCCGGTGTGGCACGCGCCGGCACCGGCCTGGTCCACCTCCACCAGCAGCGCATCGCCGTCGCAGTCGTAGTGGACGCTGCGCACGTACTGGCGGTCGCCGGACGTCTCGCCCTTGCACCAGAACTCCTGACGGCTCCGACTCCAGAACCAGGTCCGTCCGGTCTCGAGGGTGCGGCGCAGGGACTCGGGGTTCATCCAGGCGAACATCAGCACGGCATGGTCGGTGGCGTCCTGGACGATGGCCGCCACCAGCCCGTCGCCGTTGAAGGCGATCCGGTCCAGCTCCTCCTGGGTGAACGGCGATCGGGGTGGCCTCGAAGGCCGGTGGTCCGGTGGTCCCGGTGGTGGTCACGAACGGTGCTCCTGGTTTGAAGGTGTACGTCTTTGGTGGTCGGTCGGTGGTCGTCGGCGCGGTCGGTGCGGTCCGTCCTGTCGGCCCGGACCGATCGACGGCCGCCGGTTCGGGGTCCTGTGGCGTCCGGCTTCCGCACATCAGAGGTAGAGGCCGGTGCCGCCATCGATGCGGGTGGCGGCCACGGCGTGGATGTCCCGCTCCCGCAGGATGACGTACTCCTCGCCCTGGACCTCGACCTCGAACCGGTCCTCGGGGTTGAACAGCACGGTGTCGCCGACCTTGACCGAGCGGACGTGGGGGCCGACGGCCACCGCCTCGGCCCAGGCCAGTCGTCGGGACACCTGGGCCGTGGCCGGGATCAGGATCCCGGCCCGCGAGCGACGCTCGCCGTCGGCCTGGCCCACCTGGACCAGGACGCGGTCGGCCAGCACGGTGATGGCCAGCTTGGTCGGCGCTCGGAGTCGCCGTTGTGGCTGGTCGTCGGGGCTTCGGGGGTCGTGGTGGCCACAGACAAGGCTACCGCAGGGTGGGCGGGCTCCGATCCGGCCGACGCCAGGTCGGTCAGGCGGGACGCACCTCCACGCCGGCCGCCAGCAGGTGCTCCTTGGCCTGGCCGACGGTGAACTCGCCGAGGTGGAAGATCGAGGCGGCCAGCACGGCGTCGGCCTCCCCGGCCACGCGCCCCCTCCACCAGGTGCTCGAGGGTCCCGACCCCGCCCGAGGCGATGACCGGCACCGGGCAGCGCCGGCTGACCCGCCGGGTGAGCTCGAGGTCGAACCCGTCCCGGGTGCCGTCGCGGTCCATCGAGGTGAGCAGGATCTCGCCGGCGCCGATGGCGGCGCACCGCTCGGCCCACTCGAGGGCGTCGAGGCCGGTGGGCGTGCGCCCGCCGTGGGTGAAGACCTCCCAGCCGGGTGCCGGCGCGCCGGTGCCGGGGGCGCCGGCGACGGGCGTCCACCGCCACCACCACGCACTGGCTCCCGAACTCCTCGGCCAGCTCGGCGATCAGCTCGGGCCGGTCGACGGCGGCGGTGTTCACGCCGACCTTGTCGGCCCCGGCCCGGAGCAGCAGGCGGGCGTCCTCCACCGAGCGGATCCCCCCGCCGACGGTGAAGGGGATGAAGACCACCTCGGCGGTGCGGGACACCACGTCCACCATGGTCCGCCGGTGGTCCGAGGAGGCGGTGATGTCGAGGAACACCAGCTCGTCGGCGCCCTGGGCGTCGTACCGGGCGGCCAGCTCCACCGGGTCCCCGGCGTCGAACAGGTCGGTGAACTGCACGCCCTTGACCACCCGGCCGGCGTCCACGTCGAGGCAGGGGATCACCCGGACGGTGCGCATGCCGCCACCCCCTCCTCCACGGTCATCCGACCGTCCACCAGGGCCTTGCCGGTGATGGCCCCGAGCAGACGGCGGCCGCCGGGGCCCCGCGGTCCGGACCGGCGACGCACCGGGTCGACCCCGCGACGCCTCCAGGCGGGCCAGCGCCGCGAGGTCGGCCACCGATCCCACGCCGCCCGAGGCGATCACCGGGATGGCGGTGGACGGCCAGCACCTGACGCGAGGCCGTCGAGGTCGGGCCCGGCCAGCGTGCCGTCGCGGTCGATGGCGGTCACGACCACCGCGGCCACCCCGACCCCGTCCAGCCGGGCTCGAGCAGGTCGCGACGCTGCGGCCGCTCGCCCGCTTCCCAGCCGCGTACGGCCACCTCGGTCCGACCGTCGGCGTGGCGCCGGTAGTCGATGCCCACCGCCACCCGGCCCGGGATAGCGCCGTGGCCGACGTCGCCGACCAGGAGCTCCGGGTCCTCGAGGGCCACGGTGCCGAGGACCACCCGGGCCACCCCGCCCTCGAGCAGCTCGACCACGTCGGCCTCCGAGCGGACCCCCCCGCCCGTCTGCACCGGGACGTCCACGGCCCGGGCGATGGCCAGCACGGTGGGCCGGTTGACCGGTCGCCCCAGCCGGGCGGCGTCGAGGTCGACCACGTGCAGCCAGGGCGCGCCGCCGCCGGCGAACCGGCGGGCCAGGTCGACCGGGTCGCCGTACTCGGCTCTGGCGGTCGAAGTCGCCCTGGGTGAGGCGGACCGCGCCGCCGTCACGGATGTCGATGGCCGGGTAGAGGTCCATCACCGCTCGGCGCGGTGGACCGCATCCACGAAGTTGGCCAGGATGCCCAGCCCGACGGGTCCCGACTTCTCGGGGTGGAACTGGGTGCCCCACACCGGGCCCCGCTCGGCCGAGGCCGTCACCGTGCCCCCCGTAGTCACAGGTCGAGGAGGTGTCGGCGGTACGTCGGGCGCGTAGGAGTGGACGAAGTAGACCCAGGCCGGGTCGGGCACCCCGGCCAGCAGGCCCGCCGACCGGTCCCGGGCACGGCTCCAGCCGGTTCCACTGCATCTGGGGGTGCTTGACCCCGGCCGGGCAGCCGGCGGACCACGCCGGGGAGGACGCCGAGCCCGGGGTGGGACGGGTCCTCGTCGGACCCCTCGTAGAGCAGCTGGAACCCGACGCAGATCCCGAGGAACGGCACACCCCGCTCGACGGCGAACGTCGGCCGCCCGGTCCAGGCCGCTGGACCGCAGGGCCTCGGCGCAGCGGCCGAAGGCCCCCACCCCGGGCAGCACCACCCCGTCGGCGCCCGGCGGCCCGGTCCGGGTCGTCGACCAGGTGGGCATCGGCCCCGAGGTGCTGGAGGGCCTTCTCGGCCGACCGCAGGTTGCCGATGCCGTAGTCGAGGACGGCGATCACCGGGGCGCGGCGCCGGGCCGGGCGCGGCCGCGGTCACAGCGTGCCCTTGGTGGAGGGGATGCCCCCGCCCTCGAGGCGGACGGCGTCCCGGAGGGCCCGGGCCACCCCCTTGAACGACGCCTCCACGATGTGGTGGGTGTTCTTGCCGGTGCCGCAGCCGGATGTGCAGGGTGAGCCCGGCCGCGGTGGCGAAGGCCCGCCAGAACTCCTCGGCCAGCTGGGGGTCGAAGGGCGGGGTGCCCGAGGGGGTTGGTGTCCGGCGGGAACTCGATGTCGTAGGCCAGGAACGGACGGCCGGAGAGGTCGAGGGCCACCTCGACCAGGGCCTCGTCGAGGGGAGGGCCACCGAGCCGAACCGGCGGATGCCCGCCTTGTCCCCGAGCGCCTCGGCCAGCACCTCGCCCAGGGTGATCCCGACGTCCTCGACGGTGTGGTGGGCGTCGACCTCGAGGTCGCCGCGGGCCGCCACCTTCAGGTCGAACCCGCCGTGCCGGCCGAGCTGGCTGACCATGTGGTCGAAGAAGGGCAGGCCGGTGGCGACCTCGGTGGCGCCGGTGCCGTCGACGTCGAGGGCCACCTCGATGGAGGTCTCCTTGGTCGGCGCGGACGGCGGTGGCGGTCCTCGGCGCCGATGGGGTCGGCGTGGTGGAGGTCATCGCAGGCTTTCGTCCAGGGCGGCCAGGAACCGGTCGTTCTCCTCGGGGAGGCCCACCGTCACCCGCAGGCACCCGGTGAGCCCCGGCCACTCCGAACAGTCTCGCACGAGCACCGAGCGGTCGAGGAGGTCGGCCCACACCGGTGCGGGCCGGGGCCGCCAGCGGGCGGAACAGGATGAAGTTGGCGTCCGAGGGCCAGGTCTCGACCGGCAGGGCGGCCAGGGCGGCGGCGATCCGACCCCGCTCCTCGTTGAGCAGGGCCACCCGGGCCTCCATCTCGTCGACGTAGCGGAGGGCCAGGCGGCCGGCCAGCTGCTTGGCCGCGTCGAGGTGGTAGGGCAGGGCCACCAGCTCGCAGGCCGCGGACCACGTCCGGGTCGGCCACCAGGTAGCCGAGGCGGAGCCCGGCCATGGACCACGTCTTGGAGAAGGTCCGCACCACCGCCACCCGCTCGCGCTCCGGGCCCGGCCCGCCGGACGAGGTCCAGGGCCGAGGACGGGGCGAACTGCCCGTAGGCCTCGTCCACCACCAGCAGGCCCGGGGCCATGGCCAGCACCGCCTCGATCTGCGTCGAGCGGGTCGGCCCGGCCGGTCGGGTTGTTGGGCGAGCACAGGAAGGTGATGACCGGTCGGTCGGCCTCGACCACCCGCTCCACCTCGTCGAGGTCGAGGCGGAAGTCGTCGGTCCGGCGGCCCGGCGGCCACCGCGGTGCCGGTGATGCGGGCGATGTGGCCGTGCAGGGTGTAGGTGGGCTCGAACAGGGCCACGGTGCGCCCCGGCCCGCCGTAGGCCAGCAGCAGGGACTGGAGGACCTCGTTGGAGCCGTTGGCGCAGAACACCTGCTCGGGCCCGACGCCGTGGCTGTCGGCCAGGGCCCGGCGCAGCTCGACGGCGCCTCGCGGTCGGGGTAGCGGTTGAACTCGATGCCCGCCAGCCCGGAGCGGAAGTCCTCGAGCCAGCTGGTCGGGCGGCGGGAGCGGCGACTCGTTGGTGTTGAGCCGGACCTCCACGTCGACCTGGGCCGAGTGGTAGCCGGCCAGCTCGACCAGGTCCGGGCGCACCGGGGGCAGGCCCGCGTCCCCGGTGCCGCTCCGCCTACCGCGGCCATCGCAGCCGCACCGACTCGGCGTGGGCGGGCAGGCCCTCGGTCTCGGCCAGGGTCACCACGTGGGGTCCGAGCACCTCCGAGCGCCTTCTCGCTGACGGTGACGGCGTGGATGTGCCGGCGGAAGTCGTCCACCCGGAGGGCGCTGGCGAACCGGGCCGTCCGGTTGGTGGGCAGCACGTGGTTGGGCCCGGCCAGGTAGTCGCCCACGCTGGCCGGCGAGTTGGGCCCGAGGAACACCGCCCCGGCCGAGGTGACCTGGCCGAGGAGCGACTGGCGTCGTCGGTCAGGATCTCGAGGTGCTCGGGGGCGACGATGTTGGCCACCGCCAGGCCTGCTTCGGGCCCGTCCACCAGCACCACGTAGCCGCCGGCGCCCAGGGTGGCCTCGAGGTCGGCCCGCCGGGGCGAGGCCGGCGACGATGCGGTCCACCTGGGCGGTCGACCGCCTCGGCCACCGCCTCGGACCAGGTGACCAGCCAGGCCAGTCCGTCGGGGCCGTGCTCGGCCTGGACCACCAGGTCGATGGCGGCCAGCTCGGTCGGGGTGTCGGGTCCGGCGATGACCACCACCTCGGAGGGGCCGGCGAAGGCCGAGGCCACGCCCACCACGCCGGACACCTGGCGCTTGGCCTCGGCCACGTACCGGTTGCCCGGGCCCGACGATCACGTCGACCGGCTCGATCGACTCGGTGCCGTAGGCCATGGCCGCGATGGCCTGGGCCCCGCCCACCCGGTAGACCTCGTGGACGCCGGCCACCGCCGCGGCGGCCAACGGTGGCGTCGTCGATCCGGCCGTCGGGGCCCGGGGGCACGCACAGCACGATCTCCTCCACCCCGGCCACCTGGGCGGGGACGGCGCACATCAGCACGGTCGACGGATAGCGGGCCCGACCGCCCGGGGCGTAGCAGCCGGCCCGGGCCACCGGGCGGACCAGGTGCGGACCTCGATGCCCCCCGACTCGAAGTCGTCTCGGCCTCGGGTCGGCCGCCTCGTGGGCGTGGTAGGCGAGGATCCGGTCGTGGGCGACGTCGAGCGCCTCTTGGAGCGGACGGGAATGCGGGCCAGCGCGGCCTGGATCTCCGTCTCCGGCACCCGCAGCTCGTCGAGCTGCACCCCGTCGAACTGCTGGGTCAGCCGGCGCAGGGCGGCGTCGCCGCCGGCCCGGACCTCGGCCGATGATGGCGGCCACCGCCGCCGACGACCGGTCCTGCTCGTCGGCCGGGCGCGGCAGGGCGTCCCGCAGGGCTCTGCGGTTGCCGGTGAAGCCGCGGAGGTCGAGGCGGCGGAGAGCCATAGCCCGTCGATGCTACCGGACCAGCGGCGACCGCCTCTCCGTCGGCCGGCGCCGGAGAGCCGGGCGCTCGGAGCACCGGGCTGGCGCGGGGACGTGCCCCGCTCGGATCCGAGTGCCATGATCGGTCGATGGCCACCAGCTCCGCAGAACTGTCCTCGCTCGCCACCGCCCTCGACGAGCTGACCCGGCGGGTCACGGTCCACGCCGACGCCGCCGACGCCGTCAAGGACGAGGAGACGGCCCGGGAGCTGTTCGCCATCGAGCGCGCCCTGACCAGCGCCAACCGCCGCCTGTCCCGACTGGCCCTCACCCTCAGCCGGCGCTGAGTGGCCGGCCGGCGTCTCGAGCCGACGCCGGACCTGCCTGGTGACGTCAGAGGTGGTCATTCAGTGCCCACAGGGGTGGTGTCACGGAGTCGGCCGGAGCCGGTCCTCGGACGCGGCGAAGGCACCCCGAAGGGTGCCTTCGCGCGAGCGGGTCGGGCGGCGGATCCCGAACACCGCTCTGCGGAACCAGTTGGCGGGAACCGGTTCCGAGACCTCTAGATCATCACGTTTTTCGCCCGATTGCCAGTCAGTCACCACAATTTTTTCGGGCCACAAATGGCCGCGTGCACTCTGTACATCAAATGCCCTGCTCGCGGCGTGCTTTTCCGTCGCACCTTGTCAGGGCGGCGATTTCACGGTGAATTGGTCACTATGGGCCGGCCAGATCTGACAGTACATACGTCATAAGAATGCCGAACTGGCCGGTTCGAGCGGCCATGTGGGGAAGGGCCGGCCGGCCCTTCGGACCGCTGAGCTCGGCATCGGCGGGGCGTCCTCGCCCTGCGATCGCGGGTTGCCGAGGCCGTAGCGATCGCGAGTTGCAGGCGCCACCAGCGGTGGACGGTCTGCGGCGGTGACGATGACGGAGCGCCGACTTCAGGAGCCGGCCGGTCGAGCCGCCGCCACTGCACCCACCGGCCGGGAGGGTGGGCCCGCAGACGGGCAGAAATCCGACAGCACGCAGCGTTCGCAGTGGGGTCGGCGGGCCGTGCAGGTGGCCCGGCCGTGGAGGATCAGCCGGAGGCTGAACACCCCGCGCTGGGCGGCCGGGACCATGGCGTCGAGCACCGTCTCCACCTTCACCGGGTCGGTCTCCTCGGTGAGGCCGAGCCGGAGCGACAGGCGCTGGACATGGGTGTCGACCGGCAGCCCGGGAGGCCGAAGGCCACGCTGCGCACCACGTTGGCCGTCTTGCGACCGACGCCGGGCAGGGTGACCAGGTCCTCCATCGCTGTCGGGACCTCCCCGCCGAAGCGGTCGACCACCGCCGTGGCCATGCCGACCAGGTTGCGCGCCTTGGCCCGGAAGAACCCGGTCGAGTGGATGAGCGCCTCCACCTCGGCGAGGTCGGCGGCGGCCAGGGCGACGGGTCGGGGAAGCGGGCGAAGAGGGCCGGGGTGGTCAGGTTGACCCGCTCGTCGGTGCACTGGGCCGACAGGATGGTGGCCACCAGCAGTTGGAAGGCGTCGCCGTGGTCGAGGGCGCACAGGTCTCGGGCCGTGCCCGGGTAGATCACCGGCCAGCCGCTCGGCCGTGCGCCGGGCTCGCCCGGCCGGGGTGCGGGGTCGGGCCACGGCCGGCACACTACCGGTAGCGTCCTGCGGATGGACGGCCTCGAACTCGGCGTTGTCGACCGAACCGACCGCCGGCCTCCGCTCGGCGGTGCAGTCGCTGATCGACCGGGTGGCGTCGGTCACCGGCCATGCCCCGCTCAGCGAGCACAAGCGAATGGTGCTGGCCCGCACCTCGTGGCAGTCCGACGGAGAGCGGGCGATTCGGGGGACCTCCGGTCCGGCGAGGCATCGGAGCCGACCGGCGTCGCCACTCGTTCGGCATCACCGGGGTCCGACCCGATCCGGGTCCCGGTGGGGCTACGCCCAGGTCACCGGCGGACCGGGGCACCAGGCGTACGCCGTCGAGCTGCTGGTCGACCCGGACGTGGGCCGGCCCGCCGATGTCGCCGACGCCCTGCTCGGACGCGGCGCTCGACCAGGTGGCCGACCCTCGGCGGCGGGATCGTGCGACTGTGGGTACCCCGGGCCGACCCGACCGACGACGCCCGGGCCGCGGCACGCGGCTTCCGCCCGAGCGCGACCTGATCCAGATGCGGTGCCCGCTCCCCCTGACTCCCCGCCGGGCCCGTCGCCGTCGGACCCCACGCCGGCCTGGCCACCCGGCCCTTCCGCCCGGGGCTCGACGAGGAGGCGTGGCTGGCCACCAACAACCGGGCCTTCGCCTCCCATCCCGAGCAGGGCCACTGGGACCTGGCCACCCTGCTGGAGCGCGAGGCCGAGGAGTGGTTCGACCCCGAGGGCTTCCTGGTGCTCGAGGACGACGGCCGCATGGCCGGCTCGTGCTGGACCAAGGTCCAGCCGCCACCGACTCCCCCGATGGGCGAGATCTACGTCATCGGCGTCGATCCCGACTTCCACGGACGCGGCTGGGGCCGGGCCCTGACCGAGGCCGGTCTGGACTGGCTGGCCGGCCAGGGCCTGGCCGTGGGCATGCTCTACGTCGACGCCGACAACCTGGCGGCCGTGCCCTGTACCGCTCGATGGGCTTCGCCGAAGACCACGTGGACCGCGCGTACCTTCGACGTGTGCTCCGCCATGACGGATGCTCGGCCCGGTGGTCCTGACCCGACCTTCCCGGTCGGTCCGCACGGACCGGGGCCGTCGCAGCGTCGGGGTGCCCGAGCGAACGGTTCAGCCGGCGCCGACCAGGTGGCCGACGCTGTAGGTGACGCCGGCGGCCACGCCGGAGATGAGCAGCTGACGCGAGGCCGACCACAGCCACGACCGGCCGGTGAAGTAGGACAGGGCCGCCCCGACGCCGAGGGCGCCGACCGCACCGAGGGCCACCGACCACAGCGGTGGCCGTGGTGCCCGAGGTGATCAGCCAGGGCAGCAGCGGGATGAAGGCGCCGATGGCGAACATCACGAACGACGACACGGCGGCCTGGAGCGGATTGCCGGTCTCCTCGGGGTTGATGCCCAGCTCCTCGCGGGCGTGGGTCTCGAGGGCGAGCTCGGGGTCGCGCATCATCTTGACCGACAGCTCCTCGGCCATGTCGGCGTCGAGGCCCCGGCTCCGGTAGATGGCGGCCAGCTCCCGCCGCTCGTCCTCGGGGTCGTGGTGGATGGCCTGCCGCTCGACGTCGAGCTCGCGTTCCATCAGCTCGGACTGGGCCCGCATGGAGATGTACTCCCCGGCGGCCATCGAGAAGGCGCCGGCGATCAGCCCGGCGATGCCGGCCAGGCGCACCGCGGCCGCCGAGGAGTGGGCCCCGGCCATGCCGAGGATGAGCGCGACGTTGGAGACCAGGCCGTCGCTGATGCCGAACACGGCGGCCCGGGCCCCGCCCCCTGGAGGTTGCGATGGTTGTGTCCCATGTCCACGCGGAGCAGCGTACCGATCGACCGGCCCTGAGGAGGCGCTGCGCCTCCTGGCGAAGGAGCACCTCACGGCGCGGGGCAGGGGTCCCTCACTCTGCGGTAGCCGTAGCCGGGGGTGGTCGGGCGGTCCGGCTCCCGTACAGTCTGGGCCATGGCTACCACCGTGCACGGCATCGACAAATTCCACGACCTGGTCGGACAGCACCTGGGCTACAGCGAGTGGCACCTGATCGACCAGGCGCAGATCAACCTGTTCGCCGACGCCACCGGCGACCACCAGTGGATCCACGTCGACCCCGAGCGGGCCAAGGACGGGCCGTTCGGCACCACCATCGCCCACGGCTACCTGACCCTGTCGCTGGCCCCGGTGCTGCTGGGCGAGGTGCTGGTGGTCGAAGGCGTCTCCATGGGCGTCAACTACGGGTGCAACAAGGTCCGGTTCCCGGCCCCGGTGCCGGTGGACAGCAACCTCCGGCTCGGGGTCGCCGTGGCCGGGGTCGAGGACGTGACCGGCGGGCGTGCAGGTGGCCCTGGACCTGACCTTCGAGACCGAGGGCTCGACCAAGCCCAGCTGCGTGGCCCAGGTGGTCTACCGCTACTTCTACTGAGCGACCCGCGCCGACCGGACCGCCGCATCGGGCCTGGGCCGCCGCTGACGGCCGATGGGTCACCGGCGCGGTCGGCAGCCGCTCCAACAGTACGAGCGATTACTCCTAGAGTGGAACCATGGAGATGCGGGTCGAGCAGCTGTCGGTCCGAGCCGACGTGTCGGTGGACACCATCCGCTACTACCAGAGCAAGGGGCTGCTCGACCCGCCCCGCCGGGAGGGCCGGGTGGCCTGGTACGGCGACAGCCACCTCGACCGGCTGGCCCGGATCCGCTCCCTCCAGCAGCGGGGCTTCACGCTGGCCACCATCGTCCGGCTGGTCTCCGGTGAGCTCGACGCCGCCGACGAGGCCCTGCTCGGCGAGCTGTCCGGCTGGCAGCGACGAGCCGCTCGGGCCGGACGCCGCCGGCAGGGTGACGGCGACGGTTCCGGCCGGGCGGCCCGTCGACGCCGGTCGGACCGGACGGAGTCGGGGCCCACCTTCACCATCGACGAGCTGGCCGAAGCCACCGGCGTGCCCCTGGCCCTGCTGAAGGCGGTCGAGGCCGAGGGGCTGCTGATCCCCCGGCGGCTCGGCGGACAGGACCGCTACACCGAGGCGACGTGGCCGCGGCCCAGGCCGGCCTGCTGCTGCTGGAGTGGGGCATCCCGCTGTCCGCCCTGCTCGACCTGGCCCGCCGCCACCACGAGGCCACCGAGGCCGTGGCCCGCGAGGCGGTGGCCATGTTCTCCACCCACGTCCGCGGACCGCTGCGGACGGCCCATCCCCCGGCCAGGGGAGTGCCCGGAGCCGAGGGGTCCGGGGACGAACCCCACATCGAACGGCTGCTGCAGGCCTACGCCGAGCTGCTCCCGGCGGTCAACACCCTGGTCGGCCACCACTTCACCCGCACCCTGGTCAACGTGGCCCTCGACCACGTCGAACAGGTCGGCTCCGAGGCCGAGCGCGAGCCATCGGCGACCAGGCGGGGGTGGCCAGCCGCGGGACGACGCGGCCCCTTCCGAGGTCGCCGACGCCGAGGCGGGCCCGTGACCGACCGGACCCCGGGGTCCGGTCAGGGCCGCGCCCCGGTGGCCACTGCCATCCCGCCGCCCTCGTTCGACGCTGCCGCCCGGGCCGCCGAGGCCGACCTGCCCAGCGGCGCGGAGAAGACCGCACTGGTCCGCTCGATGTTCGACACCATCGCCCCCCGCTACGACCTGGTCAACCGGATGATGACCTTCGGCCTCGACGTGCGGTGGCGGCGACAGTCGGTCCGGGCCCTCGGGCTTCCCGCCGGATCCCGGGTCCTCGACCTGGCCTGTGGGACCGGCGACTTCCTCCGGATCCTCTCGACGGCCGGGCTGGTCCCCTTCGGCATGGACCTGTCCTGGGGCATGCTGGCCGCCAACCGGACCGGACCTGCCCCTGGCCCAGGCCGACGGTGCCGCGCTGCCGGTGGTGGCGGGGTCGGTGGACGGGATCACCTGCGGCTACGCCCTGCGCAACTTCACCGAGCTCGCGGGCGGTGTTCGGCGAGTTCGGCCGGGTGGTCCGTCCGGGCGGCCGGATCAGCCTGCTCGAGGTGGCCGAGCCCGACCACGGCCTGCTCCTGATCGGGCCACCGGATCTGGTTCCGACGGGTGGTCCCGGTCATCGGCGGGCTGGTCTCCGACCGCGCCGCCTACCGGTACCTGCCGCGGTCCACCGCCTACCTCCCTCCCACCGACGAGCTGCGGGCCATGCTGAACGCCGCCGGGTTCTCGGCGGTCAACCGGCGCCCGCTGTCGGGGGGGCTCAGCCAGCTGATCACCGCCACCCGGATCGGGCGGCCGTGACCGGGCAACGGGAGGCCACGGCCGGTGCGGTCCGCGCCGGCGCCAGCGGTGGTGACCACGAGGGTGGTGGAGTCGCGGCCGACGACGGGGGGCCCGTGCCGCCGGTGGCGGTGCGCCTCCCCCTCGAGCCGGGGCCACCGGTCGACCCGTTCGCGCTGGCCGGCTCCACCGGCATCGTGTTCCAGTCGGCCGACCGGATGCTGGTGGGCCTCGGGCGTGCCCTCACCCTGCCCCTCCCCGGCGGCCTCGACGACGCGGCCGGCGTGGCCCGGCTGACCGACGCCCTGGCCACCATGGCCTGCGAGGACCGCGTCGACACCGCCACCAGTGGGGTGGTCGCCTTCGGCAGCCTGCCCTTCGAACCGTCGGCACCCGGTGACACTGGTGGTCCCCGAGGTCCTCTACGTCCGGGAGTCCGGCGGGCCGAGTGGGTCACCATCGTGGCCCGACGACGGGACGACCTGGCGCGCCGGTCCGCAGGGGCTCCGGGCCTGGCTGGTCGAACGGTGCCGCAACCCCAGGGCGGCGGGAGCCGACGCCGGCCGGCAGTCCGGTCCCCGGGGTCCCGACCATCACCCCCCGCACCTCTGACGCCTCGTTCGAATCGATGGTGGCCGAGGCGGTGCGAGCGGTCGTCGTCGCGGGAGGTGGCCAAGGTGGTCGTGGCCCGGCAGGTCGACGTGCGCATGGGCGAGCCCGTCGACGTGGCGGCCCTCCTCGACCGTTGGCACCGCCTCGAACCCACCTGTTCGGTCTTCTCGATCCCCACCCCTGACGGCCAGCTGGTCGGGGCCAGTCCCGAGCTGCTGGTGGAGCGGGCCGACCTCCGGGTACGGAGCCGACCGCTGGCCGGCACCACCGACCGGGCCGATGAATCCGGTGGCGTGCTCCCCCGCGAGCTGATGGCCTCCGCCAAGGACGGTGCCGAGCACCGGATGGTGGTCGAGGCCATCGGGCAGGCACTGGCCCCCCTCTGCGCCGAGCTCGACGTCCCCGAACATCCCGACCTGGTCCACCTCCACAACATCACCCATCTCGGGACCTCGGTGACCGGCACCCTGGCCCGGCGCCCCGACGGCTCGGCACCCACGGCCCTGGAGCTGGTGGCCGCGCTCCATCCCACCCCGGCCGTCGGTGGCGTGCCCCGCGACCGGGCGCTGGCCCTCATCGCCCGGCTCGAGCCGGAGGGGCGAGGTCACTACGCCGGGCCGGTGGGCTACGTCGACGCCCGCGGCGACGGGTGCTGGATGCTGGGGATCCGGGCCGTCACCGTGGCCGGCCCGGACGCCCGCCTGGCCGCCGGGGTCGGCGTGGTCGCCGGGCTCCGACCCGCGCACCGAGCGGGTGGAGACCGTGCTGAAGCTGACGTCGGCCTTCGACGCCCTGGCGCCCGGGGTCCCCTTCTCCACCACCGGGCACCCTCCGGCCGCACCAGGCGGTGGGCTGACCCCGGTCAGCCCGGATCGATGCCGGAACGCCGGCTCGGGAGGGCCCACCGGCGGACCACCTCGGCCAGGGCCTCGGGATCGTCCCGGGCCACGAAGTGGCCGGCCTCGGGCAGGACGTCAGCTCGGCCCCGGGGATGCTGGCGGCCAGGGTGCGCGGCGGACCCCGGCGGCACCACCAGGTCCCGGCCGCCGGTGACCACGGCCACCGGCAGGTCGAGACGGCCGAGGGGCGCCGTCACGGCGGGCAGCTCGTCGGTCAGGGCCCGCTGCTCGATCATGAAGGTCCGGCGGTGCCGGCCGAGGGCGCCCCGGCCGCCGGCCAGCACGCCCCGGTCGGGCAGGGCCGTGTCCACCGGACGTCGGTATCGGGGCGGGAGGTAGCGGGTCAACGGGCGCAGCCGGGGCAGCACCTCGCCGATGCCTACGCAGGCCCGGCCACGGTCAGCACGTCGCCGAGACCCGGGTAGGTGAGCCACCGGTCGAGGGCGTTCAGGCTGTCCGGGGTGCAGGCCGCGCCCACCAGGACCAGGCTCCGGACCAGCGAACGGTGTCGGTCGGCCAGCAGGACGGCCACACCGCCCGACCAGCTGTGGGCCACCACGGTGGCCGGCGCGGCCCCGCGGGCCACGATGAACTCGGCCATGAGCTCGGCGTTGCTCGGCCAGTCCGCGGGCTTCACCGGTCGAGGCCCCGTAGCCCGATGCGGTCGGGGGCCAGGACCCGGAACTCCGGCGCCAGCCGCTCCGTCACCGGGTCCCAGGACGCCCCCGATCCCGGCTGGCCGTGGAGCAGGACCACCGAGGGACCGGCTCCGCGGTCAATGGTGGCCAGCATCCTGACGGCTCCCACCCCCGTTGCCGTTGGCGACCTCGTTGGGTGGGTAGACCGGCAGGGCCACCCGGAACGTCGCCCCCCGTCCCGACTCGGTGTCGACGGTGGCCGTGCCGCCGAACGTGCGGGCCAGGGTGGCCACGATGAACAGGCCCAGGCCCGATCCGCCGTCGAGGCGGTCGCCGTCGCCCCGGTAGAAGCGGTCGAACACGTGCCGGGCCTGGTCCGGGCTCATCCCCGGACCGTGGTCCCGCACCTCGAGCACGGCCTGCTCCCCCTCGCACGGCCACGCCGACCTCGACCGGGGTGCCCGTGGGCGTGTGGGCCAGGGCGTTGCCGAGCAGGTTGTGCACCATCTGCTCGAGGCGGGCATCGTCGCCGAGGACCGGGAACTTCGCCCGGGGCCCGGAGGTCGATGGACCGCGTGCGCGTCGATGGTCTTGGCATCGGCCACCGCCTCGGCCGCCACGGCGGCCAGGTCCACCCGGTAGCGGGTCGGTTCGGGCCCCTCCCCCTCGCGGGCCAGGACGGCGAGGTCGCCGACCAGCGAGCCCATCCGGGCCGCCTCCTTCTCGATGCGGGACAGGGCCCGGTCTCGGGCCTCCTCGTCATCCAGGGCGTCCTTGCGGAGCAGCTCGGCGTAGCCGCGGATGGAGGTCAGCGGCGTGCGCAGCTCGTGGGAGGCGTCGGCCAGGAAGCTCCGCAGCCGATCCTCGGACCGGGCCCGCTGGGCGAAGGCCGTCTCGATCTGGGACAGCATGCCGTTGAGGGCCCGCCCGAGCCGGGCGATCTCGCCGTCGCCCTCGGTGGGCTCCACCCGGCGGGTGAGGTCCCCGGCGGCGATGGCGTCGGCCTCTCGGGCCATGTCCTCCAGGGGGCGCAGGCCCTGCCGGATCAGCAGGGTCATGAGCACCAGCAGGGCCACCAGCAGGCCGAGGGACACGGCCACCTCGATGGTGCGGAGGGAGCCCAAGGTGGCGTTCACCGTGGTCAGGGGGGTGGCCACCACCAGGGTCGCGGCCGGGCAGAGGGGTGGCCTGGAGGCGGTACGGGGGTCCGTGGCCGCCGACCGAGGAGACGGTGACCGAGCCCGGGAGCTCGGCCGGTAGGCCTGATCGGCCCGGGACGCTATGTCGGCGTTCGTGCGTGACATGCGCCGGTGCGTTCCGCGGCAGGACCGGCGCGGGGTCGGCCGCCGGACTGGGTGTCGGAAGGACGGATCACCGACGGTGTGGTCGGCAGGGTCGATGAGCTCACGTAGATGTCCGGACCCACGTGGGTCGCCGATGGAGTCGGGGGTGAGCGCGAAGCCACGGGCGTCGGAACGGATCACGTAGCTGGCCATCTGATGGCTGGCCGCGGCCAGCTGGTCGTCCACCCGGCCGTAGAGGTAGGAGTGCAGCGAGGTCAGGGTGATGATGTCGACGGCGGCCAGTCCGAGGGCCACCAAGCCGATCATGGTGACCAGCAGCCGCCGCCGCAGCCTCACGGCCGGGGTTCTCGCAGGCTGTACCCCACCCGCCGGATGGTGTGGATCAGCGGGGGGTCGTAGCAGTCGACCTTCTTGCGGAGATACGAGATGTAGATCTCCACGATGTTGGAGTCGCCGACGAAGCCCTCGTCCCACACGGCGTCGAGGATCTGGGCTTGGACAGCACCTGGCGGGCGTTGCGCAGGAGGAAGTGCAGCAGCTTGAACTCGGTGGCGGTGAGATCGATGGCGTGGTCGCCCCGCCAGACCTCGTGGGTGCCCACGTCGACCACCAGGTCGCTGAAGCGCAGCCTCCCCTCGTCGTGTCAGGTCCTCCGGGCCGCTCCGCCGCAGCACGGCGCGGATCCGGGCCACCAGCTCGTCGATGCTGAACGGCTTGGTCACGTAGTCGTCGCCGCTGGCCAGGCCGGCCAGCTTGTCGGCGGTGGCATCGCGGGCGGTCAGGAAGAGCACCGGGGTCGTCACCTGCTCGGACCGGAGCCGTCGGCAGACCTCGAACCCGTCGATGTCGGGCAGCATCACGTCGAGCACGATGAGGTCGCACTGTCCGGCCCGGGCCTTGTCCAGGGCCTCGAGGCCGGTGGACGCCTCCTCGGTGGCGAATCCCTCGAACCGGAGGGCGGCGGTCACCACGTCGGTGATGTAGGGCTCGTCGTCCACGACCAGGATCCGGCCGGCGTCGGTCATGGCAGGGGGGTGACGTCCCGGGCCGGGCCACGGTCCGGCCCCGTACCCGTTCCACCAGGCGCAGGAGACCCCACCAGGTGACCAGGCCCAGCGCCTCGACCACGATGACGGTGGACATCTTCGACTCGCCGTCGACCCGGTCCACGAAGCGGATGGGGACCTCCACCACGGACGGCCCCGGCCCGCTTGGCCTGGTAGGTCATCTCGATCTGGAACCCGTAGCCGTCGGCCCGGATGCGGTCGAGGTCGATGCGGCGGAGCACCGAGGCCGAGTAGGCCCGGAACCCCGACGTCGAGTCGGACACCCCGAGGCCGAGCAGGGCCGAGGCATAGACGTTGCCCGCCCCGGGACAGCAGGCGGCGGTGCCAGGCCCAGTTGGGGATGACCCCGCCGGGCACGTACCGGGATCCGACGGCCAGCTCGCAGTCACCGGCCGAGCGCCGCCACCAGGCCGGGCAGCGCCTCGGGCTCGTGGGAGAGGTCGGCGTCCATCTCGACGCAGGCGTCGAACCCGCGCTCGAGGCCCCACCGGAACCCGGCCCGGTAGGCGCTGCCCAGCCCGGACTTTCCGTGGCGGCGCATGACCTCGACGTTGCCGAGCTCCTTGCCCACCAGCTCGGCGACGTCGGCGGTGCCGTCCGGGCTCCCGTCGTCGACCACCAGCACGGTGGCATCGGCCAGCGCCGCTCGGATCCGCCGGAGCACCCGGTCGATGTTCTCCGCCTCGTTGTAGGTGGGCAGCACCACCAGCACGTTCATCGGCCCAGCTTAGGAGACCGGCTCCCGGCCCACGGTGCAGCCCCGGACCGGCCTCTCAGCCGGGATCCGAGCCGGCCTCGGCCCG
Organism: uncultured Acidimicrobiaceae bacterium; assembly: GCA_963717885.1. Taxonomy (GTDB): domain Bacteria; phylum Actinomycetota; class Acidimicrobiia; order Acidimicrobiales; family RAAP-2; genus Bog-756. The sequence continues at coordinate 491,198 of CAVQXB010000002.1, forward strand.
CGGTTCGGTGAGCGGCACGGGCGATGCCCCGTCGGGGCCGCCGTCGGTGGCCCGGGTGCGCTGCCAGACCTCGCGGAAGATCACCTGGATGGCCCCGCCCACCGGGATGGCCACCAGGGCCCCGGTCAGCGCCCCGAGCGTCGACCCGAACACCCCGCCCAGGTTGGCCCCGATCAGCACGGACAGCAGCACCCACAGGGGGTTCATCCGCACCGTGCCGGCTCATGACCACCGGGTAGAGGAAGTGGTTCTCGACCAGCTGGAACCCCACGAACACGATGAGCATGACCACTCCGGCGGTGGGTGAGTGGAGGAGGGCGATGAGCACGCTGGGGACCCCGGCGATCAGCCCTCCGACCAGGGGGATCATGGCCACCAGCGCCACCCACAGCCCGATGAGGAGGGCGAAGGGGACCCCGAGGATGAGCAGGGTGACCAGGACCACCACGCCGAACAGCACCGACAGGGCGACGGTGCCGAGCACGTAGGAGGTCACCGACCTCGACACCCGGTGGGCGATGTCCTCCACGATCCGGCGCCGGTCGGGCCGCATGGTGCCGAGGAGGCCCGCGCCGGAGCTGGGGCGCCTCCAGCAGCATGAACAGGGTCAGGAAGGCGATGGTGGTGATGGCCAGGATGGTGGAGGCGACCGCCTTGGCCAGATTGGTCCCGACGTTGAGGGCCGGCTTGCTCCGAGGTTGTCGGCCGCCGTCTTCAGCTTGGGGGCGTTCTTCTGCACCCAGGAGAGGAGATGGAACCTCTGCAGGGTGTGGGCCAGCCAGCCGTGGCCCTTCTGCACCTGGTTGACCATGGTGGGCAGCGCTCGGCCACGTGGGTCAGCGAGTTGACCAGCGGGATAGCCGAACAGGACGAGAAGCCCGGCGAAGGCCACGAGGGCCACGGCCAGGACCACCCCGACCGCGCTGCCCCGGCGGAACCCGTGGCGCTGGAGGAAGTTGACCGACGGGTTGAGGACCAGGGCGATGAAGGCGGCGATCAGGATCCAGAGGATGACCTCGCGGAGCCGTCCGAGGAGCCGGTAGCAGGACCCAGGTGGCGATGACCACGGCGTCGACGGTCAGGATGGTCCGCAGCGGGACGCCCTTGGCCGAGGCCGCGGCGAACAGCCGCTCCCGCCGCGGGGCGTCGGGGCCCACCTCGCGGTCGAGGCGCTCGACCGGCGTCTCGTTGATCACCGTGGTGGGTCCGTGGGTGGTCGACGTGGCGTGGCCGGTGCACCGGGGCCGGTCGGTCGTCGAGCCCGGCGGTCGACCGGGCCCCGTTCGACCCCCGGCGCCCGGCAGGGTCCGCGGCGACGTCTGTGATCCTGGTGGACCGGCTCCGTCACCAGGCCAGCATGTCAGGTCCAAGGGGGTCGGGCGTGCCAACATGGATGTGATGGAGGCGATGCAGGCAGACGCGGCGCCCCGGCCGCGGCGGCGGTGGTGGCACCGGGGCCCGTTCGTCCGGCGAGAGGTCCGGCTCAGCGTGGGCACCCTGGTGGTCTTCCTGTTCATCTTCTACGTGGCCCTGCCCCTCTTGGCCAGCCACCGGGCCGAGGTCAACTCCCTGGCCCACATCAACCTCGGCTACCTGGCCCTCGGCGTCCTCCTGGAGATCGGCGCCCTGGTCGCCTACACCCAGCTGACCCACGCCGTGCTGCCCCACGACGGCCCCCGCCGGTTCCGGCTGTTCCGGATCAACATGTCCACGCTGGCCCTCAGCCACGTCTCCCCCGGCGGGACCGCTCCGGGGGCCGCCCTCGGCTACCGGCTGCTGACCCAGTCGGGGGTGAGCGGGTCCGACGCCGGCTTCGCCCTCGGGACCCAGGGCATCGGCTCGGCGGTCGTGCTCAACGTGATGTTCTGGTGCTCGCTGGTGGCCTTCCTGGTCACCCACGGCTTCCACGCCCCGGCCAGCCACCACGGCGGCCAGTCGCAGTCGGCCTCCATCCTGGTCATCGTGGCCGCCGGGGTCGGGGTGGTCCTGCTCGGCGCCTTCGGTGGCCTCTTCTACCTCCTGACCCGGGGCCAGCAGCGGGCCAGCCGGGTCATCCGACGGGTGGCCGGGCCGGATCCGGTTCCTCGACGCCGACCGGACCACCGCCCTGGTCGAGCGGTTGGCCGACCGGTTCGCGGCGCTGATGCAGGACCGGTCCCTGACCCGGCGGGCCATCGGCTGGGCCGCGGCCAACTGGCTGCTCGACGCGGCCTCCCTCTGGGTCTTCGTGGCCGCCTTCAGCCACTTCATCTCGCCGGTCGACCTGCTGATGGCCTACGGACTGGCCAACATCCTGGCCGCCATCCCCATCACCCCGGGGGGCCTCGGGGTGGTGGAGTTCGTGCTGGTGTCGATGATCACCGGCTTCGGGCCCACCGCCGGCCAGGCCCTCTCCGCCGTGCTGGCCTACCGCGCCGTCAACTTCTGGCTCCCCATCCCCTTCGGCGGGCTGGCCTACGCCTCCTTGGAGTTCGAGCGCCGACCGAGCTTCCGCAGGCTCCAGCAGTTCCTCCGGCACCGGATCGACCTCCGCGGGCCGGTCCGGCCCCGCGCCGAGGGCCGCCAGCCGACGGCGCGTCGGTGGGGATCAGCGACGCCTCGGAGCCCACCGCTGCCACCACGGCGGAGACGCCCTCCGACCGCGGGCCGCCGACCCCGTCCGGTGCCCCGTCGACCGTGGTCGGCGCCCGGGTCCCGACCGGCCGCGTCCGCCTCGGGTACCGGTGCCGGCTCCGACGTCCGGGGTCGAGGGTGCCATCAGGCGTCGCGTCACGGCGAGACCGCCGCCATGCGAGGGCCTGCGTTCGGAACTGATCCTGCAGGCTGACGCCCAGACCGTGGGGCGGGAGGTCGGGGGCCACCCGCTCCCAGCCGCCGTCCGGGCCCGAGCTGCCACGAGTTGGCCTGATCGAGGAGGGCCCAGTCGAGGATCCCGGCCACCCGGCGCTGGAGGCCGGGCTCGGCGGATGGGCACGACCACCTCCACCCGGCGGTCGAGGTTGCGCTCCATCAGGTCGGCTGAGCCCACCGCCACCCGGAGCGGCCGCCCGGCCGGGCCCCCGAAGCAGAAGATCCGGGAGTGCTCGAGGTACCGGCCGACGATGGAGCGGACCCGGATGCCGTCCGACAGCCCGGGCACCCCCGGGCGCAGGCAGCACCGTCCCCGGACCACCAGGTCCACCGACGCCCCGGCCTGGGAGGCCCGGTAGAGGGCGTCGATCAGCACCGGGTCGGTCAGGCCGTTGGTCTTGAGCACGATCCGGCCGTCGGCCCCGGCCCGGCGCTCGGTGTCGATGGCCTCCAGCAGCCCGGCCCGGGTCGACAGCGGGGAGACCATCAGGCGCCGGAAGTTCGGCGGGCTCCCCCGACCCGGACAGCAGGTTGAACAGCTCGCCCGACGTCGGCCCCGATGTCCGGGTCGGCGGTGAACAGGCCGAGGTCCTCGTAGTCGCTGGGCGGTGTGCGGCGTTGTAGTTGCCGGTCCCGAGGTGGCAGTACCGGCGGACCTCGTCGCCCTCGCGCCGGACCACCAGGCAGATCTTGGCGTGGGTCTTGAGGGTCACCAGCCCGTAGATCACCTGCACGCCGGCCTCCTCGAGGGCCCGGGCCCAGCCGATGTTGGCCTGCTCGTCGAACCGGGCCTGCAGCTCCACCACCGCGGTGACCTGCTTGCCGGCCTGCGAGGCCCGGATCAGCGAGGCCACCACCGGGCTGTCCTCCCCGGTCCGGTAGAGGGTCTGCTTGATGGCCAGGACCGCCGGGTCCTCGGCGGCGGCGGCCACGAAGGCCTCCACCGATCCGCCGAACGACTCGTAGGGATGGTGGACCAGCACGTCGTGCTGGGCCAGGACGGCGAAGAGGTCGGCGCCGCCGGCGAACGACGGCGGGGTCACCGGGGTCCAGGGTTCGGCGGCCAGGTCGGGGCGGTCCAGCTCGGCGAGGGCCCGGAGACCGCCCAGGTCGAGGGGGACGTCGAAGAGGTAGACGCTCTCCTCGGGCACGTCGACCTCGGCGACCAGCATGTCGAGCAGGTCGGTGGAGATGCCGGCGGAGACCTCGAGGCGGACCGCCTGGCCGAACCGCCGTCGGTGGAGCTCGAGCTCGACGGCGGCCAGCAGGTCGTCGGCCTCGTCCTCGTCCACCGAGAGGTCGGCGTTGCGGGTGACCCGGAACACCTGGTGCTCCACGATGCGCATGGAGGGGAAGAGGTGCCTCGAGATGGGCCGCCACCACCTGCTCGACCGGGACGAACCGCCGACCGTCGGGCAGCGGCACCAGCCGCGGGAAGCAGGGGCGGGACCTTCACCCGGGCCATCCGCTCCTCGCCGGTGAGCGGGTCGGCCACCCGCACCACCAGGTTGAGCGAGAGACTGGAGATGTAGGGGAACGGGATGCCCCTGGCCCACGGCCAGCGGGGTGAGGACGGGGAAGATCCCGCGGTCGAACAGACTCGCCGAGGTGGGCACGGTCCGCGTGCGTCGAGGGTGTGCCAGTCCGACAGCACCACCCCGGCCGCGGTCAGCGCCGGTCCGACCTGGTCGGGGAAGGCGCGGCTGTGGCGCGTCGACCAGCTCGGTGGCCCGGTCGGTGATGGCGGCCAGCTGCTCGCGCGGGCTCATCCCGTCGGGCGACGCGGGTCCGGAGGCCGGCGGCCACCTGGTCCTCGAGCCCGGCCACCCGCACCTGGAAGAACTCGTCCAGCCCCTCGGCGAAGATGGCCAGGAACTTGACCCGCTCGAGGAGGGGGAGCCGGTCGTCGGCCACCAGGTCGAGCAGCCGGGCCCCGAAGTCGAGCCAGGACAGCTCGCGGTTGATGAACCGGCCCGGGTCGTCCAGCCGGACGGCTCCGGGCACCGGGTCCGGCGCCGGGGACCCGCCACGTCGGTCCGCTCGCCGACCGGCCCACCGGTCCGCGGCAGCGGTCGGTACCGGCCTCCGGTCTGCCGGACCACCGAGGCGGAGGGCGGGCGCGATGCTCCGGTCGGTCATCGGCAGCCGGGGACCGGACGGCTGCGCCCGGTTGGTCACGCCCGGGCCGGTCTCGGTCGAGCAGTGGCGACGGCGGACCCATCCCGGCCGATGGTAATCCCCGAGACCGCTCCGAACCTGGCTCTTCGGCTCCACCGAACGGCCCCGGGCACCGATAGGCTCGCCGCGGTGCCGGTGCTGACTTGAGTGCCTCCACGTCCAAGCGCCCCCACCGGGCGTTCAAGGCACGGCGACGCACCGAGCTGGGACTGCTGGTGGCCGCCTCGGTGATCATCATGCGCCATGTACACCCTGATGGTCCTCGGGAACACGGCGAAGGTCCCCACCAACGTGCTCCCCTTCCTGGTGGTCATCCTGCTGCTCGGCGGGGCGGCCCACATCGCCAACCGCATCTTCGTCCCCAACGCGGTGGCGGTGGTGCTGCCCATCGCCTTCCTGCTCAACGGCATCGGCTACGTGATGATCGCCCGCATCGACCTGGGCACGGTCAGGCCCGGCGAGCCAGCACTTCGCCCCGCTCCAGGCCGGATGGACGGCCGTCGGGGTGGGGGCCTACGTGCTCACGTTGATGCTGGTGCGCCGGTCGCGGGACCTCGACCGCTACCGCTACCTCCTGCTGGCCGCCGGCGTGGTGCTCCTCCTGCTCCCCTGGTGCCCCACTTCGGGCAGAACATCCAACGGGGCCCGGCTCTGGGTGCACGTCGGATCCTCCGGTTCCAGCCGGTGGAGATCGCCAAGATCGTGCTGTGCATCTTCTTCGCCTCCTACTTCGCCGAGAAGCGGGAGCTCCTGACCATCCCCACGGCCCGGTTCGGCAACCGCCTGGTCCTCGACCCCCGCCCGCTGGTGCCCATCGTCCTGGCCTGGCTCTTCGCCATCGGGGTGATGAGCCTCGAGCACGACATCGGCTTCTCGGCCCTGCTCTTCACCCTGTTCATCGGGCTGCTGTGGGTGACCACCGGACGCACCGGCTACCTGGTGCTCGGCGTCGTGCTGTTCGGCATCGGGGCCTACTTCGCCGGCCGGTACCTGAGCCAGACCAACATCCGGGTCCAGGACTGGCTCGACCCCTGGAAGCTGGCCAACGGCTCCGGCCGCCAGCTGGTCCAGTCGTGGTACGCGCTTGGGCAGCGGGGGCATCGGCGGATCGGGCTCGGCCTGGGCCAGGCGGCCTACGCACTGCTGCCCACCTCGAACACCGACTTCATCTTCGCCGTCATCGGCGAGGAGATGGGCCTGCTCGGGTCGACCATGGTGGTGGTGGCCTTCCTGCTGCTGGTCGGGACCGGGCCTCCGCATCGCCCAGGTCGGCCCGGTCGGAGTTCGCCAAGCTGACCGCCGTCGGCCTGACCCTGATCATCGGCTTCCAGGCCTTCTTCATCATCGGCGGCGTGGTCCGGATCCTTCCGCTGACCGGGATCACCCTGCCCTTCGTCTCCTACGGCGGATCGGCCCTCATCGCCAACTACGTGCTGATCGCCCTGCTCATGCGGATCTCCGACGAGGGCGGCGCGGCGGTCGACGCCGCCGACCAGGCCGAGTGGGAGAAGAGCGAGGAGCGACGGGAGCGGTTGCTCAGCGGGGGGTAGGTCGCGTCCGGGCTCGTCGGGGCGGTCCGCGGCAGGCCGTACGGCCCCGCGGGCCGGGCGGGATCACGTCGCCGTCCTCTTCGAGCAGCCGGCGGTCGATGAGGATGGGCACGCTCACCGGCTGGAGGAGCGCCACGGTGAGCCCGTCGGAGGGCCGGCACGAGTGGACGGACCGGCCGCTCCGTCCCCGGAGGTCCAGCTCGGCGAAGTAGACGAGCCCTGGCGGCCCACCAGCCGCACCGCCACCACGTCGATGTCGAACCCCTGGAGCACCTGGCTCATGAGCTCGTGGGTGAGCGGCCGGGGCGTGGGGATCCGGCGCATGGCGTGGGACAGCGCCACGGCGTCCTGGAAGCCGATGGAGAAGGAGAGCTGGCGGCGGGGGGACTCCGTCTCGCGGAGGACCACGGTCGGGTGCTGGTTGGGCAGGTCGACGTTGACCGAGGCGACCAGCGCCATCCGGTAGTCGCCCATCCGGGGCACCGGGCCGTCGGCGCCGGGCCGTCGTCCGCGTCGGGCGGGGTCCGGCTCGGTCCCGCGCCATCCGGCGGCGGCTCGGCTGGCCCGGGTTCGTCCGCACTCCCCGGCGGGGTCGGTCTCCGCTGTCGGCTGTTCACCGGCGGGGTGAGGCCGGGAGCGTCGACCTGGCCGGCCGGCGGCCTCGCTCACCGGGCGCTCCGGGCGTTCACGCTGGCCGTGATCCCGATGGCGGCGAAGAAGACGATCATGGCCGAGCCGCCGTAGGAGATGAACGGGAGGGGGATGCCGGTCACCGGCATGATCCCCATGTTCATCCCGACGTTCTCGAACACCGAGAAGACCAGCAGGGCGAAGATGCCGGTGCACAGGAGCCGGCCGAGGCTGTCCCGGGCCAGTTGGGCGGCCCGCAGCACCCGCCAGGCCACCACGCCGTAGATGGCCAGCAGCACGCTGGCGCCGACGAAGCCGAGCTGCTCCCCCACGGCCGAGAAGATGAAGTCGGTCTGCTGCTCGGGCACGTAGGCCAGGTTGGTCAGCGCGCCGTGCGAACAGGCCCCGGCCGAACACGCCCGCCATGGGCGATGGCCTCCTTGGCCTGGGCCACGTTGTAGGTGGCGGCCTGGCTGGCCCCGTTGGGGGAGATGAAGCTGGTCAGCCGGTCGATCTGGTACTTCTGCAGCAGCCCCACGTTGACGGCGAACAGCACCAGGAGCACGGCGCCGACGATGAGCAGGAGCAGGTACCGGCCGGGCATGCCGGCCACGGCCAGCATGACCAGCAGGATGACCGACATCACGATGGCCGTGCCCAGGTCGGGCTGCTTGAAGACCAACAGGATGGGCAGCCCGGCCATCAGCACCATGCGGACCAGGTCGCGGAAGTCGAGGCCCTCGGGACGCCGGGAGCAGTAGGTGGCGATGGCGATGATCAGCACCAGGGTGGCGAACTCCGAGGGCTGGAGCTGGAGGGGCCCGAGGGGGAACCACCGCTGGGCCCCGTGTCGGGCCGGGGTGGCCAGCACGGCCACCAGGGCCAGCAGGATGCCCAGGTAGAGCACGGTGCTGATCTGCTCGAGCCGCCGGTAGTCGAACAGGGCCATGGCCACCATCACCACCACCCCGATGACCAGGAAGATGGCCTGGCGCTTCAGGAAGTAGCGGGGGTCCTCGCCGGCCAGGGCCAGCTTGCCCTTGGTGGCCGAGTAGATCATGACCACCCCGATCAGGCCGAGGAGGACGGAGCAGCCCACCAGGACCACGTCGAACCGGGCACTCGAGGGTCCGGGTCCGCGGCCGGGCGGCGACGGTGGCAGGGGCGTAGTTCACCAAGGGACTCTGGCCGGCAAGGTTACTCCCCTGTTCCGGACCAGCCTCCCCTCACCCCGGCCTAGCGCTCGTCCACCGCCCGCCACATGGCCTCGACGGGAGGATCGAGGCCCGTCCAGGCGCCAGCTGGAGGGCGGCCTGGTGGACCAGCATGCCCGAGCGCCGTTGGACACCGTCGCCCCCCGCGCCCGGGCCGCCTCCATCCAGGGCGTCTCGGCCGGGTGGTAGACGAGGTCCACCACCACCTGGCCCGGCGTGGAGCAGCGAGGGATCGAGCGGCCAGCCGGCCCGGCCCGGTCCCGCCGGCGGCCCCGGCCATGCCCACCGGGGTGGCGTTGACCACCAGGTCGCACCGACGGGGCGTCCTCGGGCGTCCCGACCCGCCCCACCGCGCCGGCCAGGGCCAGCGCCGCCGCGGCCCGGTCCGGCGACTGCGGTTGACCACCACCACCTCGGCCGCCCCGGCATCGGCCAGGGCGGCGATCACCGCCCGGGCCGCGCCCCCGGCCCCCACCACCAGGCAGCGACGCCCGGCGGGGTCGAAGCGGTCCCGCCGGCGGAGGGCGGCCACAAGTCCGGCGCCGTCGGTGTTCTCGCCGCGCCACGCCCTCGCCGTCGACGCACCACGCAGTTGACCGCGCCGAGCCGGGCGGCCAGCGGGGAGAGCCGGGCCAGGTGGCGGGCCGCCTCGTCCTTGTGGGGCATGGTCACCGACAGGCCGCGGACGCCGAGGGCCCGGGCCCCGTCCAGGGCCTGCGCCGGTCCGGCCCGCCGGCACCGGGAAGCCCACCGACACCCAGTCGAGCCCCAGGTCGGCGAAGGCCGTGTTGTGGAGCAGCGGGCGAGAGCGAGTGGGCCACCGGGTCCCCGATCACCCCGACCACCGTGGTGGCCGCCGACAGGCGGGCGGGGCGCGGACCGGTCGACCGGGCGGTCCCGTCCGTGGTCGGTCAGCCCAAGCCCCCGCTGCTTGGCCAGCGCCTCGTTGGCCTGCTGCTGGGCGAAGGTGTCGGCGAAGGCCTCGGTGCCGTCCTGCTCCACCACCACGAAGTACAGCCACGGTCCCGGCGGGCGGGTCGAGGGTGGCCTGCGAGGGCGGCCTCGGACGGGAAGCAGATCGGGGTCGGGGTGAGCCCCTTGTTGAGGTAGGTGTTGTACGGGGTGCTGGAGGGCCAGGTCGGCGGCGGTCACCGGCCCCCCGTCCCGGCCCTCGGAGTAGAGCACGGTGGAGTCCATCTGGAGGGGCATGTTGCGGGCCAGCCGGTTGAGGATCACCCGGGCCACCGGGCCCAGGTTCTTGCCGATGACCCCTTCCTTCTCCACGATGGAGGCCACGGTGATCACCTGGTACGGGGTGAGGCCGAGCTTGGCCGCGCCGGCTGGTCAGATCGAGGCGGTCGGCCAGGCGGTCGAACCGGTCCACCATGGCGTGCAGCAGTTGGCGGTCGGTCTCCCCGGGCACCACCACGTAGGTGCCGGTGCCCAGCAGGCCGTCGAGGTTGGTGGATCCCGCCGGCTGCCACGGGCGAGCGCACCGTGCCCCTGGTGGCCACGGCGGCGAAGCCGGCCTCGGTGTGCCCGGGCAGCTGGCCGACCCGGTTGGCCACCTCGGCCACGGTGAAGCCGGGCGGGATCTCGAGGGGGAAGACGTTGGGCCCCGCCGCGATGACCTGGTCGACGGTGGCGAAGCTGCTGTTCTGGCGGAAGGCGTAGGAGCCGGGCAGCACCGACGGGGTGCCGTGGAACTGGCTCCAGATCCGGAAGGCCAGCGAGCTCCCGATGACCCCCTTGGCCTCCAGCGTCGGCGGACAGCTGGCTGGCCCCGGTCCCGGACCGGACGGTGACGATGACCTGGGCCCCGGGGGGCCCGCCCGGGCTGGCCTCGTGCTGGACCCACACGAACCCGCCGATGAGCACCAGCACCGCCACGGCCACCACGACCGCCCACGGCCCGCGGCCACCGTCGGCGCTCCCGGCGGTGGCCCGAGCCGACACGGCCCGATGCCGGTCGGCCCCGGGACGGCGGGACGTCCGGAGGAGGCAGGTCCTCCCCGATCCGGACCTCTTCGGCCCCGGCCGGAGGACGGGGCTCGAAGGGGTCGGGTCCGTCAGACCCCGTGGTGGTCACGATCGGGCGCGCCCAGCGGCCAGCCAGGCCTCCAGCATCACGGCCGCGGCGGCCTGGTCGACGATCTGGCGGCGCTGCCGGCCCCCGGCCCCTCCCGCCGTGAGGGCCTGATGGGCCGAGACCGTGGTCAGCCGCTCGTCGAACAGCTCCACCCCCACGCCGTGCGGAGCCAGGAGGGTGCTGAGCGCCTCGGCCTCCTCGGGGCGCCGGGGCCGCCCGGCCCGTGCCGACCGTCGAGCGAGAGGGGGAGACCCACCACCACGGCCACCGCCTCCTCCTCCACGACCAGGTCGACCAGCCTGCGGTGATCCCGCTCCCGGTCGCCGGAGCGCAGGACGGTACTGCGGGGCAGGGCCATGGTGCCGGCCGAGTCGGTCACGGCGATCCCGATCCGCCGGGAGCCCAGGTCGATCCCGACCGCCCGGCCCCGACGGATCGGCGCGTCGTCGGTCATGGGCGGTCAGTCACCACCGAGGGCCCGTGCGGGCCTCGTCGAGGGCCCGGTCGATGCCCGCCGGGTCCTTGCCCCCGGCCACGGCCATCTCCGGCGAGCCCCCGCCGCCGCCGCCGAGCAGCGGGGCGATCTGCTTGACCAGGTCCCCGGCGTGGACGGCGTCGGTCGGCGGAGCGGTCGGCCGACACGGCCAGCGCGGCCTTGGTGCCGTCGGGGCTCCCGCCGAGCACCACCGCCCGCAGTCCGGCGCTGGTCCGGGTGGCCTGGGCCAGGTCGCGCAAGCCGTCGGGCTCGAGCCCGTCGCGGCGGGCCACCACGATCCCGTCCACCGCCGTCGGCCGCCAGGGCGGAGGCCTCGGCCTGCAGCTCGCGGCCGCGGGCCTGCTCGAAGGAGCGCTCGGCGGCCCGCTGGCGCTCCAGCAGCCGGTCGATGGCCTCGAGCACGTGCTCGGGCTCGGTGCGCAGCAGCGCGGCCGCCTCGGTCAGCAGGCCCTCCCGCTCCACGATCCGGTCGAAGGCGCTGGTGCCGGTGACGGCGAAGAGCCTGCGGGTGTTGGAGCCGATGGACGACTCCGAGATGACGGTGATGGGTCCGATCATCCCCAGCGCACCGACGTGGGTCCCGCCGCACAGCTCGATGGAGTGGGGCCCGGCCCGGACCACCCGGACCTGCTCGCCGTACTTGTCGCCGAAGAAGGCCAGCGCCCCCATGGCCTCGGCCTCGGCCTTGGTGGTCTCCTCCACGATGACGTCGGCGTCGGTCAGCACGTCGGCATTGGCCATGGCCGCCACCGCCGCCAGCTCCTCGGGGGCCACGTTCGCCGTGGTGGCTGAAGTCGAAGCGCAGGTAGTCGGGCGCCACCAGCGAGCCCTGCTGGCGGACGTGGTCGCCCAGCACCGTCCGCAGGGCGGCGTGGAGGAGGTGGGTGCCGGTGTGGTTGCGGCGCAGGGCGTCGCGGCGCACCCCGTCGATGGTGGCCAGGGCGTCCTGGCCGGCGAAGATCTCGCCGGTGACCGTGGCCCGGTGCGAGGTCAGCCCGGGCAGGGCCGAGACGGTGTCGTAGACCAGGGCGGTGCCGGTCTCGGTGACGATGGTGCCGGTGTCGCCGACCTGTCCACCGCCCTCGGCGTAGAACGGGGTGCGGTCGAGGAAGACCTCGGCCTGCCCGGGGCGTTCGGGGTCCTGGTCGGCCAGCACCGCCACCACCCGGGCCGGGGCCGAGTAGCCGTCCGGGCGCTGGCCCACGAACACGGTCTGGCCCTCGGTGTCGAGCACCGACCGGTAGGCCTGCTCGCCGGCGGGCGTCTTGCCGGCCCGGGCCGCGGCGCGGGCCTGGGCGCGCTGGACCGTCCATGGCCTCCTCGAAGGCCGGCCAGGTCGACGGACACCCCGGCCTCCTCGGCGATCTCCACGGTGAGCTCGACCGGGAACCCGTAGGTGTCGTGCAGCCGGAAGGCCACGTCGCCGGAGACCGAGCCGGCCCCGGAGGCCAGCTCCTCCTCGAGGATGGTCGAGCCGGTGGCCAGGGTGCGGAGGAAGCCCTCCTCCTCGCGGCCCGACCACGTCGAGGATCAGGTGGTGCTGTTCGGCCAGGGCCGGGTAGGCCGCGCCCAGGATGCCCACGGCCGTGTCGACCAGGCCCGGGGTCACGGCCCCGTCGAACCCCAGCTGCCGGGCCCGGCGCACCGCCCGCCGGATGATCCGGCGCAGCACGTAGCCCCGGCCCTCGTTGGCCGGCAGCACCCCGTCGGACACCAGCATGGACATGGCCCGGCCGTGGTCGGCCAGGATCCGCAGGCCCACGTCCGCGGTCTCGTCGTCCCCGTAGGTGCGGCCGGTGATCGACTGGGCCGTCTCGATCATGGGGAGGAACAGGTCGGTGGCGAAGATCGAGTCCACGCCCTGGAGGACCGGGAGGATCCGCTCGAGGCCGGCGCCGGTGTCGATGCTGGGCCGGGGCAGGTCGACCGGTGGTGCCGTCCGGACTGCGGTTGTACTGCATGAACACCAGGTTCCAGATCTCGACGAACCGCTCCGAGCCCGCCGAAGGCCGGGCCGCCGTCCTCCCCGTAGGACGGGCCCTTGTCGAAGAAGATCTCCGAGCTCGGCCCGCACGGCCCGGTGTCCCCCATCTTCCAGAAGTTGTCGTCGCCCAGCCGCTGGATGCGCTCGGCCGGGACCCCCACGCGCGTCGCGCCAGATCTGCTCGGCCTCGTCGTCGCTCTCGTGGACGGTGACCCACAGCCGGTCGCCGTCGATGCCCAGCACCTCGGTCACCAGCTCCCAGGCGAAGGGGATGGCCTCGGCCTTGAAGTAGTCGCCGAAGCTGAAGTTGCCCGAGCATCTCGAAGAACGTGCAGTGGCGCTGGGTGGTGCCCACGATGTCGATGTCGACGGTGCGGAAGCACTTCTGGACCGAGGTGGCCCGGGGCCACGGGCGGCACCTCGTCGCCGAGGAAGAACGGCTTGAACGGCACCATGCCGGCGATGGTGAACAGCACCGACGGGTCGTGGGGGATGAGGCTGGCCGAGGGCACCGCGGCGTGGCCCCGCTCGGCGAAGAAGCGGGTGAAGGCGGCGCGCAGGTGGTCGGCGTCGGGCGCCGTGCCGGAGGTCACGACCCCAGATCCTACTTGGCCAGGTGGGAAGGGGACTTCGCCGGGGGCGTCCGACTCCCGGTTCGTGCGGTCCGGCGGACCTCGTGTCCGGTCGTCCCGGCCGGGCCGCGGGCCGTCGGCGGGCGACGCCGCGGCCGCCGAGGGTCCGGCTCGCGGGCGGCGACCCGACGGCGGGCGTCCGTGGCCACCCCCTGGGCGGCCAGCTCGGCCCACAGCTCCTCCTCGCGGCGCTGCATCTCGTCGCGGCCGGAGGACACCGCGTCCCGCACCCGGCCGCCGGCACTGCCCGCCACCTGGCGGGCCGAGCGGCCCACTTCGACCACCAGGGCGTCGGGCTGCAGCCGGGCCGCGGCCTGCTGCACGGTCCGGCGCACCTGGCGCTCGGCCCACAGCGACGAGCCGGCCCCGAGGCCGACGCCGGTCACCAGCCAGAAGGTCCGCTTGGGCACGGCTCAGCCCGCCCCGTTCCGGGAGCGAGGCGACGGTCGTTCCGGTCCCGCAGGCTCCGACCCCGAGGCCAGTCGGCGGATGCCGGTGGCCGCGCCGGCCCGCACGGCCAGCACCTTGACCACCGGATTGGCGAAGGCCCGGTAGGCCAGCTTGGAGGCCGAGTCCACGGTGGCGTGGACCGACTCGGTGGAGTCGAGCACCGCACCGACCCGCTCCATCTCGGTGGCGGCCTGGTCCACCACCCGGTGGGCGTCGGCCACCAGGGGGACGGTCTGGCGCCGCAGGTCGTCGGCCGCCCGGCGCAGCGATCGGACCTCGCGTCGCAGCGAGCCCGAGCGCCACCAGCAGGCCGACCACCGCCAGGCAGGCAGGCGACGGCGGCGACGAGGACGGCGATCTGGCCGGCGGACATGATCCGGTCAGTGTAGATCCTCCCCGCCACCGGTCCGGTGGAACACCCCCCGGGCGGGCCGGGCGCGGCGGTCAGGTGGCGGCCATGCCCCACGATGGGCCGGTTGAGGTGCATGCCGCCGGTGGAGCCGTAGAAGCCGGCGTCCCCGAAGGAGAAGATGCCGCCGTCGGTGGCCACCAGCCAGTAGCCGCCGCCGGTCGGGTCGGCGGCCATGCCCACGATGGGCTGGTTGAGGTGCATGCCGCCGGTGCGACCCGTGGAAGGCGGCGTCGCCGAAGGAGAAGATGCCGCCGTCGCTGGCCACCAGCCAGTAGCCGCTGCCCGGTCGGGTCGGCGGCCATGCCCACGATGGGCTGGTTGAGGTGCATGCCGCCGGTCGAGCCGTAGAAGGCGGCGTCGCCGAAGGAGAAGATGCCGCCGTCGCGGGCCACCAGCCAGTAGCCCGTGCCCGGTGGGGGTGGCGGCCATGCCCACGATGGGCTGGTTGAGGTGCATGCCGCCGGTGGAGCCGTAGAAGCCGGCGTCGCCGAAGGAGAAGATGCCGCCGTCGCTGGCCACCAGCCAGTAGCCGTGCCCGGTCGGGGGTGGCGGCCATGCCCACGATGGGCTGGTTGAGGTGCATGCCGCCGGTGGAGCCGTAGAAGCCGGCGTCGCCGAAGGCGAAGATGCCCGCCGTCGCTGGCCACCAGCCAGTAGCCGCCGTCGTCGGAGGCGGCGGCCATGCCCACGACCGGCTGGTTGAGGTGCATGCCGCCGGTCGAGCCGAGGAAGCCGGCGCGACCGAAGGTGAAGATGCCGCCGTCGCTGGCCACCAGCCAGTAGCCCGGCAGGGCGAAGGTGTAGTGGTCGGCGGCGACCAGCGGGCTCGACCCCTGCGGCGTCGGTCACCGAGACGTCCACCGTGGACCCGCAGCCGGGCCGGACGGGACCTGAGCCACCAGGGAGCGTGGAGGAGGTCACGGTGAACGGGCGCCGGCAGTGCCGCCGAAGTGGACCGAGGTGGCTCCCCCGAAGTTGGACCCGGTCACGGTGACGCGGTTCCCGCCCTGCACCGGCCCCTTGGTCGGTCGGACGCCGGTGACCGCCGGGCAGAGTGGGCGGCGAGGCCAGGGCGCGCCAGCAGCCGCGGAGCGGCCGGGGTGCCCCACCCGGTGGCCAGGTCGTAGTGGCGGCGGCCGGGTACCGGCCCTGGCTGGCGGCGAGGAGGGCGTTGGAGCCGGTGGTGATGTCGTTGAAGGGCGACGCGGCACAGGAGCCGGCGGCGTAGAGGACCGGGTTGATCAGCCCGGCCGGCGCCCGACAGCTGCTGGTCGATCACCGCCACCAGGCGGCCCACAGCGGGGCGGCCCCACTGGTACCACCCACCACGAACCAGCCTGCCCTGTTCCCACAGGCCACGGCGAGGCGGAGCGGTGCAGTAGATGGCGTAGCCGTGGGCCGGATCGGAGGAGGCGGACACGTCGGGCACCTCCCGGCAGCTGGACCGGCCGAGTGCGGCGCACTGGGCTATGGCCGCCGGCCGAATCCACGCCCGGGCCCGACTGCCAGGACGGCTGGTCGAAGTCCGAGGACACGCCGCCGCCGCCTGAGCCGTAGAAGTTGTTCCACACCGTCTCGGCGGGCGGCGATCCCGTCGACAGCGAGTGAGGTCCCCCCCACCCCGGTGACGTCGGGCTGGTCGGCCGGGTCGTCCACCGTGACGGCCGGTGGAAGGTTGGGTCGGGTAGCAGTCGGTGGAGCCCGAGTCGCCCGAGGCGGCCACCACCGTCTGGCCCTGGGCGGCGGCCTCGGCGAAGAGGAACGTCTCCGTGGCCTGCTGGTTCCCCTGGCTGGCCATCTGGGGCTCGCACAGGCCCCAGCTGGTGGTGATGACCTTGACGAGGTGTCGGCGACCATGGCCTCGTAGGTGTCGATGGGGCCGGTGTTGTCGACCCGGTCCGGTCTGGGGCCCGGTGTACACCTTGATGGCGGCCCCGGGGGCCAGGCCGATGACGTCCTCGATGTCGAGGGCCGCCTCCCCCTGCTGGGTGGTGGTCCCCGGCGCCGCCGTCGACGTCGGTGTTGGTCACCGAGGTGGTGATCCCGTAGCAGCTCTCGTAGGTGGCGATGTCCGACGGCGTGTAGGGCTCGAGCTCGTAGACCCCGATGGTCTCGCCCGCTCCCGTCCCGGCCGCTGGCGCGTAGAGGGAGTCGAGACCGTAGGCCGCGGCCAGCTGGTTGGCGGTGTAGCCCGGCGGTGCCGGCCGCCGCCGAGCAGGACCCGGGCCCCGTGGCCGGGACCACCGCCGGGGCCGGGCCGGCCGGGCCGGGCCGTCGAGGGGCCGCGTCCCACCCTCGGCGGACGGCACCAGCTGGGGCTGGGGAGTGGCCACGGTGGACAGGCCGATCACCCCGGCCACCGAGCCGGCCAGGCCGGCGGGGACCGAGGGCTGCTCCGGGGCGAACCGGGCCACCCGCCCGTCGGCCAGCCGGGTGGCGACCAGCGACACGTCGAGGGCCGCCTCGAGCTGGGCGGCCGTCCCGGACACCGGGATCAGGAGCCCGTCGGGCGAGGTGGTGCCCGGCCGGAGCCCGGAGGAGGACAGCCACGCCCGGGTGGCGGCGATGGTGGCCGGGGTCGGTCCGAAGGTCGAGGCGAACTGGCCCGGGGCCAGGTAGTGGTGGTACTGGGGTGAGCCGGGCGTCGACACCGCGGCCACGAAGGCGTCGAGGGCGGCCGGGTCGCGGGGATGAGGCCCACGTCGACGGTGAGGGTGGCCGAGGCGTCGGACGGTCCCACCACCGCCGAGCCGGCCGGCAGGGTGGGGGTCGGGCCCGGCCAGCCGCACCGAGGGACCCGACCCGACGGGGCGCGCCGGACCCGACGGCTGCGGCGGCCCGGACGCGGGCGCGGCCCACGCGGTCACGGCCACCAGGCACGACAGCGCGGCCGCCACCGCCACGGCTCCGTCCCTGCCGCATCATGGGCGCCAGTCTGGCCTAATCCGTCGGCCGGTCGGTCATCGACCGGCTCGGGCTCCACCGGCTCGACGGGGCCGCCCCCCGAGCGCCACCGGGCCAGCCGCTCCGCCACCACCGCCTCGTGGCCGCGGTCGCTCGGCTCGTAGTACCGGTGGCCCTGGCAGCTCGTCGGGCCGGTACTGCTGGTCGGCCCAGGCCCCGGGCCGGTCGTGGGGGTAGACGTACCCCTCGCCGTGGCCGATCGACGCCGCACTCCGGTAGTGGGCGTCGCGCAGGTGGGCCGGGACGTCGCCCCGGGGACCCTCCCGCACGTCGCTGCTGGGCCCGGCCCAGGGCCACGGTGACCCGGTTGGACTTGGGGGCGCAGGCCAGGTGGACCACGGCCTGGGCCAGGTTGAGCTGGGCCTCGGGCAGCCCCACGAACTCGACGGCCCGGGCGGCGGCGTCGGCCACCACCAGGGCCAGGGGGTCGGCCTCCCCGATGTCCTCGCTGGCCAGGATGACCAGCCGCCGGGCGATGAACCGGGCGTCCTCGCCCGGCCTCCAGCATCCGGGCCAGCCAGTACAGGCCGGCGTCGGGGTCCGAGCCCCGGATCGACTTGATGAAGGCGCTGACCTGGTCGTAGTGGTCGTCCTCGCCGTAGTGGTGGAGGCGGGAGTGCCGGGCCCGCTCCACGTCGTCGAGGGTCACCGGGGCCGTCGCCGGCCAGGGCCAGGGCCACCTCCAGGGTGGTGAGCACGGCCCGGGCGTCGCCGTCGGCCAGGCCGACCAGGGCCGCCACCGCCTCCGGCTCGGCCGTGGCCCCCTCGGCGGCCAGGCCCCGGGCCACCACCTCCGCCAGCTCGTCGACGGCGAGAGCGGCTCGAGCCGCCACAGCGTCGACCGGGACAGCAGGGGCGCGTTGACCTCGAAGAACGGGTTCTCGGTGGTGGCGCCGATGAGCACCAGCAGGCCCTCCTCCACCGAGGGCAGCAGGGCGTCCTGCTGGGACCGGTTGAACCGGTGGACCTCGTCGAGGAAGAGGATGGTGCCCCGGCCCTGCTCGCCGAGCAGCCGGCGGGCCCCCTCGACCACCTCGCGCACGTCCTTCACCCCGGCGCTCACCGCCGAGAGCGGGACGAAGTGCTTGGCCGTGGCGGTGGCCACCACCGAGGCCAGCGTGGTCTTGCCGGTGCCCGGGCGGGCCCCACAGGATGGCCGAGGTCAGCCGGTCGGCCTCGATCAGGGCCCGCAGCGGGGCGCCCGGGCCGACCAGGTGCTGCTGGCCGATGATCTCGTCGAGGGTGCGGGGCCGCAGCCGGGCGGCCAGCGGGGCCCGGGCGGCCAGGCGCTCCTCGGCCGCGCCGGAGAAGAGGTCGTCGCCGGCCACCGTCGGCTCGCTCAGTCCGCGGGCGGGATGGGCCGGAGGCCCAGGTCGGCCAGCACCCCGGGGGCCAGCGGCTTGGGCGCGCCGGTCATCGGGTCCGAGCCCGACTGGGTCTTGGGGAAGGCGATCACCTCGCGGATGCTGTCCTCGCCGGCGAAGATGGCCACCAGCCGGTCGATGCCCACGGCGAAGCCGGCGTGGGGCGGCGCCCCGTAGCGGAAGGCGCCGAGCAGGAACCCGAAGCGGGACTCGGCCTCCTCCTCGCCGATGCCCAGCACCGCGAAGACCCGGCTCTGGATGTCGGCCCGGTGGATCCGGACGCTGCCCGAGCCGAGCTCCCACCCGTTGAGCACCAGGTCGTAGGCCTGGGAGCGCACCGAGGCGGGGTCGGTCTCGAGGCGGTCGAGGTCGTCGGGGTGGGGCATGGTGAAGGGGTGGTGGGCGGCCACCGGGTGGCCGGCGTCGTCCACCCCGTCGAACAGCGGGAAGTCGACCACCCACAGGTAGCGGTAGGGGCCCTCGCTGACCGGGCGGCCGCCGAGCTCGACCCGCAGGTGGCCGAGCACCGTGCAGGCCAGCCGGTACTCGTCGGCCACCACCAGCACCAGGTCGCCCGGGCTGGCCCCGGTGGCCGCGAGCAGGCCGGCGCGCTCCGCGTCGGAGAGGAACCGGTCGAGCGGCGAGTCGAGGGCCGGGCCGCCACCCTCGCCGGCGGTGACCCGGAACCAGGCCAGTCCCTTGGCCCCGAGCTGCCTTGGCCCGGTCGGTGAGCCCGTCGAGCCGGGACCGGGTGAGGCCGGCGCCGCCCGCGACGCACGATGGCCTTCACGCACGGCGCGCCGAACGCCTTGACCCCGGTGCCCTCGAACACCGCCGACAGGTCGACCAGCTCCATGCCGAAGCGGAGGTCGGGCTTGTCGGTGCCGTACCGGTCGATGGCCTCGGCCCAGGTCATCCGCGGGATGTCGGCCGGGACGCTCGCCGGTGACGGCCTCGGCGGCGTCGAGCACCGCCTCGGACACGAACTCCAGCACGTCCTCCTGGGCGACGAAGGACGCCTCCACGTCCAGCTGGGAGAACTCGAACTGCCGGTCGGCCCGCAGGTCCTCGTCCCGGAGGCACCGGGCGATCTGGTAGTAGCGGTCCACCCCGGCCACCATCAGCAGCTGCTTGGCCAGCTGGGGGCTCTGGGGCAGCACGTAGCAGCTGCCCGGGGTCGAGCCGGCTGGGCACGGCGAACTCGCGGGCCCCCTCGGGGGTGGGCGCCCACAGCAGCGGCGTCTCCACCTCGACGAAGCCCTGGCGGTCCATGGCCGCCCGGAGGGCCCCGTTGACCGTGGCCCGCAGGCGCAGGTTGGCCTGCATCCGGGGCCGGCGCAGGTCGACGAACCGGTGCTTCAGCCGGATGCACCTCGTCGACCTCGACCCGGTCGTCCACGGCGAAGGGCGGCGGGCTCGGCCGGGTTGAGCACGGTGACCGTGCACTCGCCCAGCTCGACCTGGCCGGTGGGCAGGTCGGGGTTGACGGTGCCCGTCGGGCCGGGGCCGGACCGTGCCCTCGACGGCCAGCACGTACTCGCTGCGCACGTCGACGGTCCCGGGGACCACGCACTGGACGATGCCGGTGTGGTCGCGCAGGTCGATGAAGGCCAGGTGCTCGCCGTGCTCGCGCCGCTTGGCCACCCAGCCGCACACGGTGACCGTCGAGCCCACGTCCTCGAGCCCGAGGGACCCGCACAGGCGGGTGCGCAGCGAGGTCGCTTCGGTCGGACGGCGGGGACGGTCACGGCAGGTCCTTTCGGGAGCGGGACCCGATCACGGGGCCAGGGACACGGTAGGGCGACGGCCGGCCACGTCACCGACCGACCGCCTCCCGCACCGCGTCGACCACCTCGGCGCGCGGCACGGTGCGCTGGTCCCCGCCGCCCCGCAGGGGCCGCAGGGACACCGTACCCGCGGCCAGCTCGTCGGGACCCACGATGAGCGCCACCGGGCCCCCGACCGGTCGGCCGCCTTGAACTGGGACTTCATCGAGCGGCCGTCGAAGGCCCGGTCGGCCCGCAGCCCGGCCCGGCCCGGAGCTCGGCGGTGAGGTCCCGGGCCGCCTCGCCCCCGGCCACGTCCACCACGAAGGCGTCGAGAGGGGCCGGGCGCCACCGGGAACACGCCCTC
This sequence comes from uncultured Acidimicrobiaceae bacterium, assembly GCA_963717885.1. Taxonomy (GTDB): domain Bacteria; phylum Actinomycetota; class Acidimicrobiia; order Acidimicrobiales; family RAAP-2; genus Bog-756. Next base: position 512,144 of record CAVQXB010000002.1, read on the forward strand.
GGCGTCGCAGGCCAGCAGGAGCCGCTCGATGCCGATGCCGAAGCCGATCCCCGGGGTCGGCGGGCCGCCCAGCATCTCCACCAGGCCGTCGTAGCGGCCGCCGCCCCCGATCCCGTTCTGGGCCGACTCCAGGGCCGCCGAGGCGAACTCGAAGGTGGTCCGGGTGTAGTAGTCGAAGCCCCGGACCAGGCGGTGGTCGAGCGCGATAGGGCACCCCGAGGGCGTCGAGGCCGGCCGCGCACCCGCTGGAAGTGGGCGCGGCACGGGTCGCACAGGTGGTCGACCAGGGCCGGGGCGTCCGCGGTGGCGCTCGCGGCACGCCTCCCGCTTGCAGTCGAGGACCCGCAGCGGGTTGGCCTCCAGCCGCTCCCGGTGCTCGGGGCACAGCTGGTCCCGGCGCCCGGCCAGGTAGCCCGGCAGCAGCTCGAGGTAGGCGGGCCGGCACGCCCCGTCGCCCATCGAGTTGAGCCGCAGGGCGAAGGCGGCCAGGCCGAGGGAGCGGAAGAACCCGTCGGCCAGGGCCACCACCTCCACGTCGAGGTCGGGGTCGCTCGGGCCCAGGGCCTCCACCCCCAGCTGGTGGTGCTGGCGGTACCGGCCGGCCTGGGGCCGCTCGTAGCGGAAGGCCGGGGTGGCGTACCAGGCCTTCCACGGCAGCGGCGGCCGGTGCTGCACGAAGGCCCGGACCATCGGGGCGGTGCCCTCGGGCCGGAGGGCCAGGTGCCCGGCCGCCCCGGTCCTCGAACTCGTACATCTCCTTGCCCACCACGTCGCTGCCCTCGCCGATGCCCCGGCGGAACACCCTCACGTCCTCGAAGATCGGGGTGTGGGCCAGGCCGTACCCGGCCGCCTCGACCTGGTCGGCGAAGCGGGCCAGCAGCGCCTCCCACCGGGTGGACTCGGGCCAGAGGACGTCGTGGGTGCCGCTCGGGGCGCGCGCCGCCAGGGACTCGTCGGCCACGGCCGGCTCAGTCCTTCTTGCCGGGGAGGATGCGGTAGACGTCGTAGACCGCGTCGAGGTGGCGGATCAGGTTGAGCACCGACTCCAGATGGGCCGGGTCGGCCAGCTCCACGTCGAATCGCATCCGGCTGATCCGGTCGGAGTCGGTCTGGGTGTTGGCGCTCACGATGTTGAGGTGGTGCTCGGACACCACCTTGGTCACGTCGGTCAGCAGGCGGGACCGGTCGATGGCCACCACCTCGATGGTGGCCACGAACACGCCCGAGGACCGGTGGTCCCACTCCACCTCGATGAGCCGCTCCCGCGACCGGCTGGCCAGCGAGGCGGCGTTGGCGCAGTCGGCCCGGTGGACCGACACCCCCCGGCCCCGGGTCACGAAGCCCACGATCTCGTCGCCGGGCACCGGGGTGCAGCACCGGGACAGCCGGACCATCAGGTCGTCGAGGCCCTCGACGTACACCCCGACGGCCGAGCCCCGGCCCGGGCGGGGGGCGGTGGGCTGCTGGCGGGCGGTGACCGGGAGCTGCTCCTCGTAGACCCCGCCCCGCAGGTCCCGCAGGATCCGCTGGGCCACCGCCCGGGCCGAGACCCGGTTGTCGCCGATGGCGGCATGGAGGGCGTCCACGTCGGCGTAGTTCATGGCGGCGGCCACGTTGGCCAGGGCGTGCTCGGAGGCCAGCTTCTGGACCGGCAGGCCCTCCCGGCGCAGCTCTTTGATCAGCTCCTCCCGGCCGAACTCGATGGCGTCCTCGCGGCGCTCACGGGAGAACCACTGGCGGATCTTGGTGCGGGCCCGCGACGAGGCCACCATGTTCAGCCAGTCCCGGGACGGGCCGGCCGTGGGGGCCTTGGAGGTGAAGATCTCGACGGTGTCGGCCGAGTTGAGCCGGGTGTCGAGGGGGACCAGGCGGCCGTTGACCTTGGCCCCGATGCAGCGGTGGCCCACCTCGGTGTGGATGGCGTAGGCGAAGTCCACCGGGGTGGCGTTGGCGGTCAGGGCGATGACCTTGCCCTTGGGGGTGAAGACGTAGACCTCGTCCTCCTCGAGGTCGAGCTTGAGGGCCTCGAGGAACTCGATGGGGTCGGTGGTCTCGTTCTGGAAGTCGACGATCCGCTGCATCCACTCGATCTCGGCCGTGGTCGAGGAGGTCTCCTTGGCCAGGGCCAGCCGCTCGGCCCGGCGGTCCCGCTCGGCCAACTCGGCCCGCTGGGCGGCGGTCATCGACGAGCCCCGATTGCCGCTGCCTTTCTTGACCTTGACGTCCGGTTTCCCGCCGTCGGGGCCGGTGGTGGTGGGGCCCAGCTTGCCGGCCGCCTTCCGGGCCCGCGGGCTTGGTACCCGTCCCACCTCCGTCCTTGCCCGCCTTGGCGGTGGCCACCGGCGGGCGGTCCGGGCGGCCCGGGTTCTCCTTGTACCCCCAGTGGGCGGCGATCCCGTACTCGGCCCGCCGGTGCATCTCGTGGGTGCGGACCTGGACCTCGATGGGCTTGCCGTCGAGGCCGATCACCGTGGTGTGCAGCGACTGGTAGAGGTTGAACTTCGGCGAGTTGATGTAGTCCTTGAACCGGCCCTGGACCGGCGGCCAGATGGCGTGGATCGACCCCAGGGCGGCCCAGCAGTCCTTCTCCGACTCCACGATGACCCGGATGCCCACCAGGTCGTAGAGGTCGTCGAACTCCTTGCCCCGCACCACCATCTTCTCGTAGATGCTCCACAGGTGCTTCGGACGGCCGGTCACCTCGGCGGCGATCCCCGAGGCCGCCAGCCGCTCCCGCACCGACACCAGCACCCGGGCCAGGAACTCGTCGCGGAGCGGGGCCCGGCTGGCCACCATCTGCTCGATCTCCGCGTAGCGCTTGGGGTGGAGGGTGGCGAAGGCCAGGTCCTCCAGCTGCCAGCGCACCTCCTGGATGCCGAGGCGGTGGGCCAGGGGGGCGTAGATGTCGAGGGTCTCCTGGGCCGACCGCCGCTGCTTCCACTCGGGCATCACCGACAGGGTGCGCATGTTGTGGAGGCGGTCGGCCAGCTTGATGATCAGGACCCGCCAGTCGTTGGCCATGGCCACCAGCATCTTGCGCACCGTGGCGGCCTGCTGGGCCTCCTTGGAGTCGAACTGGAGGCGGTCGAGCTTGGTGACCCCGTCCACGATGAGGGCCACGGCGGGCCGAAGTCCCGGTCGATGACCTCGGTGGTCACCCCGGTGTCCTCCACGGCGTCGTGCAGCAGGGCGGCGGCCACCGTCTGGGCGTCGAGGCCCAGGTCGGCCACGATGCCGGCCACGGCGATGGGGTGGGTGATGTAGGGCTCGCCGGACCGGCGGAGCTGCCCGGCGTGGGCCACCGTGGCGGTCTCGGCGGCCCGGACGATGAGGGCGGTGTCGTCACCGGGGTGCCGGCGGAGGAACGACTGGATGACCGGCGCCAGCAGGGCGGCCTCGTCGGCGGGCAGCGACGAGCCGGCGAGGGCCTCGTCGCCGGTGGCGGTGCCCTCGGCTGGGACGGGCGTGGCCAGAGCCATCTCTACACGGTACCTGTCGGAGCCACCCGGTCGGTACCTGGCGACCCCCTGCGGACCGGGATCACCTCCCGCCGGTCAGCGCCGCTTGCCCTTCCCGCCCTTGCCTTTGCCCTTGCGGGGCCGGGCGGGGGGCGGGTGCCGGCGGGGCGGGTGGAGCCCGAGGCCGGACGGCCCGAACCACCGTTCGACGACGCCGTCCCGGCCGAGGACCCGGCCACGGCCCCCGAGGTGGCCTTCGTTCCCGCACCGGTGCCGGCCTTGGTGGCCGTGCCACTCCGCTTGGCCGACGGACGCCGCTCCCGGTCGGATGACCCCGGTGGTCTGGGCCCGACCTCGGCCCGAGCCACGTCCGGCACCCCCGGCGGCACCGGCCATGGCCGCGGCCATGGCCGGGGTGAGCACTGCGCCGCGATCGCCCCGGGCCTCGAGCCGCTGGCGGATGGTCATGTACCGGGGCTCGCGCTCCTTCATCCACGCCAGCAGGGGCGAGGCGATGAAGATGGACGAGTAGGCCCCGCTGGTCAGGCCGATGACCAGGGCCAGACCGAAGTCCTGGAGCGAGGTGGCCCCCAGCAGGAAGGAACCGACCACCAGGACCGAGAGCACCGGGATGATGGCCACCAACGAGGTGTTGATCGACCGGGCCAGGGTCTGGTTCATCGAGAGGTTGACCATCTCCGAGTAGGTGATCCGCCCGGAGGCCCCGAGACCCTTGGCGTTGTCCCGTATTCGGTCGAAGACCACCACGGTGTCGTAGAGCGAGTACCCGAGCACGGTGAGCACGGCGACCACCGTGTCCGGGGTCACCTGGAAACCGGTCAGGGAGTAGATCCCGACCGTGACCAGGATGTCGTGGACCACGGCCACGATGGCGGCCACGGCCATCTTGAATTCGAAGCGGGCCGAGATGTAGATGGTGACCGCGATGAAGAAGATGATCAGGGCCTCGATGGCCTTGTGGGTGACCTGCGAGCCCCAGGTCGCGCCCACCTCGTTGAAGTTGACGTTGTCGGGCGAGGTGCCGGCCGCCTTGGCCAGGGCGTTCGTGACCTTGTTCTCGATGGCGTGACGCTCCGGCAGCGGCTTGGAGTTGAGGTCGACGGTGACCTCGATCTGCTTGGTGTGGTTGAGCTGGTTGGTGAGCTGGACCACGGTGGGCTGGGTGACTCCCGCCGCCTCGACCGCCGACGTGGCCTGGGCCACGGTGAGGGTCTGCGAGGAGACCAGCCACGACTGGCCGCCCTTGAAGTCGATGCCCAGGTTGAGTCCCCGGGTCCCGAGCGAGATGACCCCGAGCAGGATGATGATCGCCGAGATGCCGAACCACCACCGCCGGTTGCCGATGAAGTCGAAGGACGTCTGTCCCCGGTAGAGCCGCAGGAAGACATTGGGGCGCTTCTCGCCCGCCGCCTCCTGCTCGGCGGCCTCGGCGGCGAACTCGAGCTCCTCGTCGAAGGCCTCCTCGAGGTCCTCGACCGGATCCGGCCCGCGTACCGTCGCCCAGCTCGCTCTGCGTGTCGTCGGACCCACCGCGCCTCGGGCTCATGTCGGAGCTCCGCTCAGCACGCCCAGACCCGTGGACACGCTCATGGCCCCGGCGTCGACGCCTCCGCGCTCACGGCCCAGCAGGATCACGAACGGTCGGGTGAAGAAGTAGGTGATGACGATGTCGAGCACCGTCGAGATCCCGAGGAAGAGGGCGAAGCCCTGGACGTCACCCACCGAGAAGATGTACAGGATCACCGCGGCCAGCAGCGACACGGCGTCGGCGGCCAGCACGGTGCGGAAGGCGCTGGCGAATCCCCGGTCCACGCTGGTGCGGATGGTGCGGCCCGAGCGCGCCTCGTCCTTCAGCCGTTCGAAGTAGACGATGTACGAGTCGACGGTGATCCCGATGGACACGATCACGCCGATGACGCCGGCCAGATTGATGGTGACGTTGAACGACTCGCCCATGATGGCGATGATCGCCCACAGCAGCGCGCCGGTCACCGCCAGGCCGGCCAGCACCACCAGGCCCAGCAGCCGGTAGTAGAAGATGATGTAGAGCATGACCAGCGCCAGCCCGGCCAGACCGGAGATCAGGCCGGCCTGCAGCGACGACTTGCCGAGCGAGGGGGAGACGGTCTGGACGGTGAGGCGGTCGAGCTTGACCGGCAGGGCGCCGTAGGTGAAGTCGGTGGCCAGGGTCTTGGCCTGATCCTCGGTGAACGTCCCCGAGATCTGGACCTGGCCGTTGAACGAGGTGGGGGTGGCCTGGCTCGGTTGGGTGATCGGGGCGGAGATCACCTGCCGTCGAGGTCGATGCCGATGATGGCGTGGAACTGCTTGGCGGCCAGCGTGTCCCACTGACTGGCACCGGCACTGGTCAGGTTGAGGTTGACCGCCCAGACCCCGTTGTTCACCTGGGCCGTGGCCGACTTGACGGCGGTGCCGGTCATGCCGGCCGGCCCGAGCACGTACCGACCGGTACCCTGCGCCGACGTGCCGGGGAGCAGGACGGTGTCGTTCTTGTTGTCGGCCGTCGAAGGAGTGGACTTGTAGGCGCTGAACTGTGGGTCCTCGGGCGGGTTGCTGGGTGGCCTGGCCCGTATTGGTGTTGACGGCGAGATTGGCCGCAGTGAGCATTGAGGTGGCCGCACAGGTCGGGAGGGGGCCAGTGGCCGGTGGACTCCCCTTGGCCACCTTGAACGGGGGGGCGTAGCAGACGGCCGGGCGGAAGTAGAGCTGGGCGGTGTTGCCCAGTGTGGCCAGCACCTGTTGGGTGTTCTTCTCACCGGGGATGGACACCGAGATCTGGTTCTTCCCCTGGCTCTCGACGGTGGCCCCGCTGGTGCCGGCGTTCACCCGTTCGCCCAGGATGGTCACGATGGTGTCCAGCTGGGCCTGATCGACCGGGCGGTGGGTCTGGTAGACCACGGACAGGCCACCGTCGAGATCCAGGCCGAGCTTGGGCGACCAGCCGGCGGCCAGCGCGGCGCCGAGCGCGATGACGGCGATGGCGATGACCGAGAGCAGGCTGACCCAGAGGGAGCGTTTGTTCTTCATGGCCGGTCAGGCGGTCGGCGGGCCATCGGGGTCACTCGGGTCCTCGACGCGGTCGGACTGGTTCTGGCGGCCGCGCCGCCGGGACCGCCGGTTGCCGGTCGGGGGCGCCGTCGGCGCTCCGGCCCCGTCGACGTCGGATCGGTCGTCCTGCTCCTCGTCGTCGACCGCCTCGTCCGGGTCACTGTCGTCGGCATCCCCCTCCGACTCGTCCTCCCGGTGGTCCTCGTCGTGCTCGGCGGGCTCCTCCAGTTCGAGGGCGTCCAGATCGTCATCGTCGTCGTCGACCGGCACCACCGGCTCGATCTTGCGGAGCACGTACTGCCGCAGGACCACGAAGGAGGCGCCCACGCTGGTCTCGAGGGTCACCCGGTCGCCGTCGATGTCGATGATGTGACCGACGATGCCCCCGGCGGTCAGCACCTCGTCGCCGACGTCCCAGGCGTTGACCTGCTCGCGGGCCTCCTGGGCCTTCCGCTTCCGGGGGCGGTAGTAGAGGAAGTAGAAGGCGGCGGCGATGACGGCATAGATGATGATGATGGGGCTGATGCTGCTGCCCTTCTTCGCCGTGGCGGCCACCACCACATCGGCCAGGGCCGTGAGCGCGCCAGTCATCGGTCAGTGAGGGGGGGATCAGGGGTCAGCACAGCGGTCCGACTGTAGCCCAGGCCCACGCCAAAGCGATGCCGCTAACCTCCGGTCCCCCAGGTTTCCCTGACGGCGGCCCGCAGCCCACCCAGGCTCCCGGCGACGATGGCCGACCGGGCCTCGGCCATCAGATCGGGCACGAAGGCCAGGTTGTGGATGCTGAGCAGACGCCAGGCGGTGGGCTCTCCGACCCCCAGCAGGTGGCGCAGGTACCCCCGGGACCAGCGGGCAGCAGGTGAGGCAGGCGCAACCGGCGTCCAGCGGGCGGTCGTCGTCGGCGTGGACGGCGTTGCGCAGGTTGAGCTTGCCGTGGCGGGTCAGCACGGTCCCGTGCCGGGCCATGCGGGTGGGGGCCACGCAGTCGAACTGGTCGACCCCGAGGGCCACCGCCTCGACCATCCCGACCGGGTCGCCCACGCCCATCAGGTACCGGGGCCGGTCGGGGGGCAGAAGCGGCACGGTGGCGGCCAGGGCCTCCAGCATGGCCGGCCGGGGCTCCCCGACCGAGAGGCCGCCGATGCCGTACCCGTCGAAGTCCAGGGCCACGGTGCGCTCGGCGCTCTCGGTCCGAAGTCCCAGGTCGGTGCCACCCTGCACGATCCCGAACAGCGCCTGGCCCTCGGGTCGGGCCTCGAGCCGCTCGTGGTGACGCCGGGCCCGGGCCGCCCAGGCCGCCGTGCGGTCGACGGCCACCCGCAGCACCTCCGAGGTGGCCGGCAGCGTGGCGCACACGTCCAGCACCATCTGGATGTCGGCCCCGATGAGGCCCTGGGCCTCGACCGCCGATTCCGGGGTGAGCCGGACCTTCGGTCCCGTCGTACACCGAGGCGAAGGTGACCCCGTCGTCGTCGACGACGGGCCCGAGCGAGTGGACCTGGTAGCCGCCGGAGTCGGTCAGGGTGTGGCCGGCCCAACCGGTGAACCGGTGGAGGCCGCCCAGCCGGGCCACCACGTCCGCACCGGGCCGGAGCATCAGGTGGTAGGTGTTGGCCAGCACCACCTGGGCCCCGATGGCCTCGAGGTCGACGCTGTCCAGCGCCTTGACCGACCCCCGGGTGCCCACCGGCATGAAGGCCGGGGTCGGATAGCTCCCCCGGGCCGTCCGCACCGTCCCGGCCCGGGCGGCCCCGTCGGTGGCGGTGACCTCCAGTCGGGCCCGGGTCACGCCGATGCCCGGCGCGCCGACCCGATCCACCGGGAGGGCCGTGCCGGTCCGACCGACCGGGGCGGTCGCCCCGGCGACCGCGGGGGTCGCGGGCCACCACCATGGCGTCGCCGAAGGACAGGAAGCGGTAGCCCTCGGCCAGGGCGGTGGCGTACAGGTCCCGCCACACCGGCCCGCAGAACGCCTCCACCAGCAGCAGCAGGCTGGAGCGGGGCAGGTGGAAGTTGGTGACCAGCACGTCGACCACGCGCGAAGGGGTAGTCCCCGTGGATGTAGAGGTCGGTGCGACCGGCCAGCTCCCCGTGGCGGCGGCGGACTCCAGGGCCCGGACCGCGGTGGTGCCCACGGCCACCACCCGCTCGGCGCCGGGCACAGGCGGCCATGGTCTCGGCGGGCACCGAGTAGCGCTCGGTGTGGATCACGTGCTCCTCGGCGGTCGGTGCGGTGATCGGCCGGAAGGTGTCGAGCCCGATGGCCAGGTCCACCCGGGCCACGGCGGCACCCGCCGCGGCGGCACGCCTCGAGCAGCTCGGGGGTGAAGTGGAGTCCGGCGGTGGGTGCGGCGGCCGACCGGTCGTCCGATCGCTCGGGGCTCGGCGTACACCGTCTGGTAGCGCTCCGGGTCGTCGAGCGGTCGGTGGATGTAGGGCGGCAGGGGCATGGCACCCGGCTCGCTCGACCACCGAAGGGTCGAGGAGCCGAACCGAGCGCCGGCCGTCCGTTCCTTCGAGCGCCCTTCCCACCTCCGCCACCGGAGGGGAGCCGGCGCCGGCGTGGGGCTCGTAGAGGGGCGTCGGTCGGGAAGCCGCCGCCCGGGGCGCACCAGGGCCTCCCAGCACCCCGGTTCCGACGTCCACCGGCTCGAGCAGGAGCACCTCGGCGCGGCCGCCGGTGGCCTTGACCAGGGTCAGGCGGGCGGCCAGCACCCGGGTGTCGTTGACCACCACCACATCGCCGGGACGGAGCAGCCGGGGCAGGTCGGCCACGGTGGCGTGCTCCGGTGATCGGTTGCCGTCCAGCCCCGGCCCGACCAGCAGGCGGGCCGCGGTGCGGGGCTCGATGGGCCGCTGGGCGATGGCCGAGTCGGGCAGGCCGTAGTCGTAGGCGTCCATCGGGACCCCCTCCCCGTCCGGGGCTCGTGATCCGGCCCGCACCTCGGTCCCGTCCGACATGGCCACCATGGTGGCAGACACCGACGGAGCCTCCGCGCCGCCGAGGGGTGGGCGGGCCCGGCCCTCGTCTCGGCGCCGGCCTCCTAGAGCAGCGTGGCCTCCACCGGGGACAGCCCGAGGTGGGCCCAGGCCCGGGGGGCGGCCACCCGCCCCCGGGTGGTGCGCTGGAGGAGTCCCTGCTGGAGCAGGTACGGCTCGTAGGCGTCCTCGATGGTGTCGGGCTCCTCGCCGATGCACTGGGCCAGCGTGGTCAGGCCCACCGGGCGGCCGGCGAACCGGCGGCACAGCACGTCGAGGATGGCCCGGTCCACCTTGTCGAGGCCCAGCTCGTCCACGCCGAACACCTCGAGCCCGGCCACGGCCGCCTCGGAGGTGATGGTGCCCTCGGCCCGGACCTCGACGAAGTCGCGCACCCGCCGCAGCAGCCGGTTGGCGATCCGGGGCGTGCCCCGGGACCGCTCGGCGATGCGGCGGGCCCCCTCGGGGTCGACGGGCACCCCGAGGATGCCGGCCGACCGGGTCACGATGGCCTCGAGCTCGTCCACGTCGTAGAGGTCGAGGCGGCCGACGAACCCGAACCGGTCCCGCAGCGGGCCGGCCACCAGGCCGGTGCGGGTGGTGGCCCCCACCAGGGTGAAGCGGGGCAGGTCGAGCCGGATGCTGCGGGCCGTGGGCCCCTTGCCGATCAGGATGTCGAGCTTGAAGTCCTCCATGGCCGGGTAGAGGATCTCCTCCACCGACCGGTGCAGGCGGTGGATCTCGTCGATGAAGAGGACGTCGCCCTCCTGGAGGTCGGTGAGCAGGGCGGCCAGGTCGCCGGCCCGGACCAGGACCGGGCCCGAGGTGACCCGCAGGCCGACGCCCATCTCGGCGGCCACGATGCCGGCCAGCGAGGTCTTGCCCAGGCCGGGGGGGCCGGCGAACAGCAGGTGGTCGGCGGGCTGGTGGCGCTTGAGGGCGGCCTCGATCACGATCTGGAGGTGCTCGGTCAGCTGGCCCTGGCCCACGAACTCGGCCAGGGTGCGGGGGCGCAGCCCGGCGTCCTCGGCCTCCTCGGCCGGCGCCGCCTCCGGGTCGACCGGTCGGACGGCGTCGCCGCGGTCCCCGCCGGCCGGAGCCGTCGATCCTCGGTCGCCCGCGCCGGCCAGGACCTCGCGTCGGGCCTCGGGGGTCATCGGTTGCGGGCCAGCTCGCGCAGGGCCGAGCGCACCATCTCCTCCACCGGCCCGTCCTCGTCCACCGCCTCGAGGGCGCCGCGGATCTCGTCGGGTCCGTAGCCCAGCTCGGTCAGGGCCGCCCGGACCTCGCCGCGCCGAGGAGGGCGAACCTCCCCCGACCGGACCGGGCTCACCGAGGGTGGGGAGGTCGAGGCGGGCCTTGAGCTCGAGCAGCAGCCGGGCCGCGGTCTTCTTCCCCACCCCGGGCACCAGGCACAGGGTGTCGACGTCGTCCTCGAGCACCGCGGTGGACAGGGCGGCCGGCGACATGGACGACAGGATGGCCAGGGCCAGCGACGGGCCGACCCCGTGGGCCCCGAGCAGGGCCTCGAAGCACCGCCGCTCGTCGGCGTGGGCGAAGCCGTACAGCACGATGGCGTCCTCGCGCACGTGGGTGTGCACGTGGAGGAACACCTCGCTGCCCGCGGGCGCCGAGCCCGGCCAGCAGCGAGGTGGGCACCGAGGCCCGGTAGCCGACCCCGCCGACCTCGACGATGACCTCGCCGGGGGCGGGCCGGTCGGCCAGGACGCCCCGCAGGGAGCCGATCACGAGGGCTCCCCGGCGACCGGTCCGGTGGCCGCGGCGACGGCCCGGCGGAGCGGCTGGGTGGTCAGATGGCAGGCGGCCAGGGCCAGGGCGTCGGCCACGTCGGGGGGACGGGGGGGCTCGGCCAGGCCGAGCACCGAGGCCACCATCCGCTGCACCTGCTCCTTGGTGGCCGAGCCGTAGCCGACCACGGCCTGCTTGACCTCGTTGGACGTGTACTGGGCCACCTCGCAGCCGGACTCGGCCGCCGCCACCAGGGCCACGCCGGCGGCCTGCCCGGTGGCCATGGCCGTGCGGGCGTTGACCTGGAAGAAGACCCGCTCCACCACCACGGCCTCGGGCCGGAACTCGGCCACCAGGGCCCGCAGCTCGTCGGACAGGGTGCGCAGCCGCTCGGGCAGGGGGATGGCCGGGGCGGTCGAGATCACCCCGCCGGCCACCGCCGCCAGCGCGCCGTCCCGCCGGGTGACGACGCCGTAGCCGCAGCGGGACAGGCCGGGGTCGATGCCCAGGACGAACATGCGTTCGATGCTACCGTGCTCCCGCCGAGCGCGAGGGAGGGATCCCCGGCCGTGACCGGTCAGCCCTCGTAGGCCGCCATGACCTCGTCGGGGATGTCGAAGTTGGCGTAGACGTTCTGGACGTCGTCGTGGTCGTCGAGCGCCTCGATCAGCCGCAGCACCCGCTTGGCCTCGGACTCGACGGGCACCTCGACCGTCGAGGTGGGCACCATGGTCAGCTCGGAGGACCCCGGCTCGAGGCCGGCCTCCTCCAGGGCGGCGTGCACCGCCATCAGGTCGGCCGGCGCACTGGTCACCAGCCACCGCTCGCCCTCGTCGGCCAGGTCCTCGGCGCCGGCCTCCATGGCCACCTCGAGGACCCGCTCCTCGTCGAAGCTCCGGGGCACGGCGATCACGCCCTTGCGCTCGAACTGCCAGCTGACCGCGCCGGGCTCGGCCATGGACCCCGCCGTTCTTGTTGAACAGGTTGCGGATCTCGGCCCCGGTGCGGTTGCGGTTGTCGGACAGGCACTCGACGATGACCGCCACCCCGGCGGGGGCGTACCCCTCGTAGGAGATCGACTCGTAGCGGACCCCCTCGAGCTCGCCCGAGCCCCGCTTGATGGCCCGCTCGATGGTGTCGATGGGCACCGAGGCGTCGCGGGCCTTGGTGTACATGGTGCGGAGGCTGGCGTTGGCGGTCATGTCGCTGCCGCCCTCGCGGGCCGCCACCTCGACCTGGCGGATGATCTTGGCGAACACCTTGGCCCGGGCCGCGTCCTTGGCGCCCTTCTGGTGCTTGGTGGTCGCCCACTTGGAGTGTCCCGACATCGCTCTACTCGCCTCTCCTCTTCGATCATGGCCGTCATCATCCACGAACAGCTGATGCAGCCTACGGTCCCCGGTCAGCTCGGGGTGGAACGAGCTGACCAGCACCGACCCCTGGCGGCAGACCACCGGTTGGGGCCGGCGGGTGGTCCGCCGTGGCCGGGCAGCGTGGCCAGCACCTCGACTCCGGGCCGGCCGCCTCGACCACCGGGGCCCGGATGAACACGGCGTGCAACGGGCTCGCCGCCGAGCCCGGCCACCTCCAGCTCGCACTCGAACGAGGCCACCTGGCGGCCGTAGCCGTTGCGCCGGACGGCCAGGTCGATCGACCCCGAACCGTCGCTGGTCGGCCCGGCCGTCGAGCACCTCGCCGGCCAGCAGGATCATCCCGGCGCAGGTGCCGAAGACCGGGAGCCCGTCCCGCCAGAGGCACGGCCAGCGGATCCCAGAGGCCCGAGGAGTCGAGCAGCAGCGAGAGGGTGGTCGACTCGCCGCCGGGCAGGACCAGCCCGCTCAGGCCGTCCAGGTCGCTCCGGCCGGCGCACCAGGCGGACCGGCTCGCCCAACGGCCGCGAGGGCGGCGGCGTGCTCGCGGACGTCACCCTGGAGGGCGAGCACCCCGACGGTCATCGGCGGGATCCCCGGCGCGGAGCGGGCCGCGACCGGGTCACCAGCCACGCTCGGCCAGGTGCACGCCGAGCGTGCCGATCTCCTGGCCGGCCATGGCCTCGCCCAGTCCGGTGGAGACCTTGGCCACCAGCTCGGCGTCGGTGAAGTGGGCGGTGGCCTCGACGATGGCCCGGGCCATCTGCGGCCGGGTTCGCCGCTCTTGAAGATCCCCGATCCCACGAAGACCGCCTCGGCCCCGAGCTGCATGACCAGCGAGGCGTCGGCCGGGGTGGCGATGCCCCCGGCACAGAACAGCGGCACCGGCAGGCGTCCGGTGGCGGCGATCTCCTGGACCAGGCCGATGGGGGCGGCCAGCTCCTTGGCCCAGCCGTACTGCTCGGCCGAGTCGGCCTCGGTGACCCGGCGGATGTCGCCGAGGATCGACCGCAGGTGGCGGACCGCCTCCACGATGTTGCCGGTACCCGCCTCGCCCTTGGAGCGGATCATGGCCGCCCCCTCCGAGATCCGGCGCAGGGCCTCGCCCAGGTTGGTGGCGCCGCACACGAAGGGGACCTCGTAGCCCCACTTGTCGATGTGGTGGGCCTCGTCGGCCGGGGTGAGCACCTCGCTCTCGTCGATGTAGTCGACGCCCAGCGCCGCCAGCACCTGGGCCTCGGCGAAGTGGCCGATGCGGGCCTTGGCCATGACCGGGACGGTCACCGCCGCCTTGATCCCCTCGATCAGGGCCGGGTCGCTCATCCGGGCCACGCCGCCGTCGCGCCGGATGTCGGCCGGCACCCGCTCGAGGGCCATGACGGCCACCGCCCCGGCGTCCTCGGCCACCTTGGCCTGCTCGGCGTCGACCACGTCCATGATGACGCCGCCCCGCAGCATCTCGGCCAGGCCCCGCTTGACGGTGAAGGTGCCGGTGTGACGCGCACCGCTGGCCGCCTGCTTGCCGGAGTCGTGGCTGGTGCGGGTGTGATTCTGGGATTCGGCCATGCCCGCCATTCTACCGCTGCCGTCCCACGGCCACCGGTCCGGTCCGGACGCCGACCGTGGCCGACCTCCGGGGGAGGCGGCCACGGTGGCGAGGACTGGAACGTCGCGGTCGGACTAGGCCTGCAGGGTGGCCTCGAGCTCGATCTCGATGTCGACCTTCTTGGCCACGACCAGGCCGCCGGCCTCCATGACGGCACCGAAGGACACGCCGAAGTCGTCACGGTTGATGGAGGTCGTGGCGCTGAAGCCGACCCGGTGGATGCCGTAGGGGTCCTTGACCACGCCCTCGAGCTGGACGTCGAGGGTCACCGGCTTGGTCACCCCCCGGATGGTCAGGTCGCCGTCGACCTTCCACTCGGTCGGGCTCTCCGGCCTGATCGCCGTGCTCATGAAGGTCCAGGTGGGGTGGTTCTCCACGTCGAAGAAGTCGTTGGTCCGCAGGTGGTTGTCGCGGTTCTCGTCACGGGTGTCCACGCTGGTGGCGTCGATGGTCACCGACACCTTGGAGTCGTCGGGGTTCTCGGCCAGCTCGAGGGTGCCCTCGAACTCCTTGAACGCGCCCCGCACCTTGGACACGGCCATGTGCCGCACCGCGAATCCGAGATGGGTGTGCGACGGGATCGAGGGCGTAGGTCCCCACGGCCGGGTACTCGACTCCGTTGACGGTCCTGCTGGTTACTTCGGTCTCTGTGGCCATGGCAACTCCTCGTGACTCGTCGTCGGGTCCGGTGCCTCGTGCACCCGACTACTGCTTGCACAAGCAACTATACCACAGATATTTGTGTCTGCAAGTACCCTGGGGCTGGCTGTACACTGAACCGCCATGGGACGAGCGACCGGTATTCGACGACGAGCGGCTGACCACCGTGGGACTCCTCTTCGAGTCGGCGGCCGGGCTGCGGCGGGTGTTCCAGCGACGGCTGGAGGAGGGCCAGTCCCTGTCCAACCAGTCGTTCGACGTCCTGATCCGACTGGCCCGGAGCCCGGGCTCCGAGCTGCGGATGAGCGAGCTGGCCGCCCAGACCTCCCTCACCCCGAGCGGCCTCACCCGGTCGGTCGACCGCCTGCAGGACCAGGGACTGGTGGCCCGACGGGTGTGCCCCGAGGACCGGCGCGGTTCGTTCGCCGTGCTGACCCCGGCCGGTCAGGAGCTGATGGACCGGGCCATCCCCGAGCACGTCGCCCACATCGACGAGGTCCTGAGCGAGCTGTTCACCCCGGGCGAGGAGGAGACTCTGGCCGCCCTGCTCCGGCGGCTCCGCGACCACCTCTACGAACCCGCCGGGGAGTGGGGACTGAGCCCCGAGGACGCACGAGGCCTGCCCGGGGCCGACTGACCGGTCCCGGCGTCCCCGGCGGATCGGCCTGGTGCGACCCGTCCGGTCTGCGTCGGGCCGACGTCGGGTCAGCGCATCGACAGGGCGGCGGCCCGGACCCGGGTGTCGTCGAGATTCCCCTCCATCGGAGGACCGTCCGCCGTTCCCACCATGGGGTCGATCCACAGCCACCGGGTCAGCGCGGCGGTCCGCCCGCTCCCGGGCGGCCATGGTGTCGAGCGGTCCGGACCGCCTCGAGCATGGACTCGAGGGCCGAGCCGATGCCCGGCGGGTAGCGGACCACGCCGGCGGCCCGCTGGTCGGCATCGAACTCGCGACCCCTGCCGATCACCGTGTGGACCCGCTCGACGGCCGAAGGCAGGCCCATCACCAGGGAGCACGGCGCCATCACCGCCACCGCCACGGTGGCCAGCACGGTGTCGTGCCGCTTGACGTGGACCAGCTCGTGGGCCAGGACCCCTTCCAGCTCGACCAGGCGTGAGGGTGCGGTCGAGGGCCGAGGTCACCACCAGCGTGGCCGACCCTGGGTCCCGGCCGACGGACATGGCGTTGGGCACCGGGCTGTCCACCACCCAGATGGCCGGCTGGGGCAGTCCCATGGTGGCGCACAGACCGTCGACCAGGTTGTGCAGCCGGGGGCGATCGGCTTCCCGGCTCGGCCGGGCCCCCACGGCCCGGAGCACCGCGCCCGGGGCCCGCTGCCACAGCCCCACCAGCACGCCCACCGCCACCACCACGAACACCGCGGCGGCGAGGTACACCGGCAGCCCCACTGCGGCCAGCACCACCCCGATGAGCACCCCGGCCGCCAAGGCCGGGGACCAGGCACATCCGGATGGCCCTCCGGCGGTTGGCCCGGATGGCGCTGGCCTCCTCGGTCCCCTCGGTGCTCCGTTCCACGGTCGCCGCCGCCGGCACGACCACGGCCGGCCGTGCCGGACGCCGCCCGCTCCCCCAGATCCCTGACGACGGCCGCCGGAGCCCGCTCCCGACCCGGCACCGGAGGAGTCCGGCCTGTCGGGCGGTCGGGGTCCCGACGGTCCGCGCCCTCCCCCGCCACCGCGGGAGCCGCCGCCCGATCGGCCGCCACCCCCGTTCGAGCCGCTACCCGACCGGCCGCCACCCGAGCCGGCTCCGCTCCGACTTGCCGAACCACCACCGCCGCCCCTTCCGCCTCCGGAGGAACCCGAACGGTTCCGATTCCGGTTGCGGTTGCGGTTCCGATTCCGGTTGCCACCCGAGGAGCCCGACCCGTTCCCTGCCGTCCCCCCGTCCCCCGGAGGGGGTCGACCGTCCCCGTTGGCCCCACCACTCCCGCCGCGGTTCCCGCCGCCGGTCGAACCTCCCGACGATTCGGCCCGGCCGCCCGTCTCGCTCTGTTCGGAAGCATCCATGGTCCGAGCAGTGTACGGCCGCTCAGGACCCGGTCCGGACCATGACCGACCGGTACCGGGTCTCGTACCACTCGGCCAGGCGCTCCATGGACCAGTGGCCGGCCCACGCTGCCCCCTGTTCCAGCCCGGCCCTCCGGTCCGGGCCTCCGCCGCCGTCCCCTGGGAGTCCGAGGGCACTCGACCAGCCCGTCGGCCAGGGCCACTGGGTCGCCGGGCGGCACCAGCACGGCGTGACCGCCGGCCGCCTCCCGGTAGCCGTCGATGTCGCTGGCCACCACCACGGCCCGGGCCGCCATGGCCTCGAGCAGGACCATCCCGAAGGACTCGCCCCGAGCGAGGGGGCGCAGACGACGTCGGCCGCCGACCAGCCGGCGCACCTTCTCCTCCTCGGTCAGGACCCCCAGCCACTGGAGGTCGGGTGCCTCGGGGTGGCGCCGGCGGAGGCCGGCCGTCTCGGGCCCGTCTCCGGCCACCCACAGGATCGGCGAGCCACCGGCCGCCCCGGTCGGTTCGGGGATCCGGAGGCCTGACCCCGCCCGCAGGCTTCGAAGGCCGCCAGCAGCACGCCCAGGCCCTTGCGTTCCTCGTGGCGTCCGAGGAACAGGACCGTCGGGCCCGGTCCGGGGCCAGGGCTCCACCTCGATGAACCGGTCGACCTCGACCCCGTTGAACCCCACGTCGTAGCGGCCCGCCCAGCGCCTGCTCCGCCGTGGCCCGGGCCGCCGGGGACACCGCGCACCGGACGCGCGAACCGCCGGGCCAGTCGACGGGTCAGCGGGCTCAGGGCGTCGTAGAACGGGCTGCGCCCGCTCCGGTGGAAGGTGGCCACGATCGGGGGCAGGCCCCGTCCCACCAGCAGCCCGAAGGGGAGGCCGGGGGCGAACGGCTCGTGGACGTGGACCACGTCGAACGACCCCGCCCGGAGGGTGCGCAGCGCCTTGGCCACGGCGGCCGCGGACCGGGTCACCGGGGCCACCGAACCGTTCGCCGGCAGCGAAACCGACCGACCGGTGGTCACCAGGTCGATCCCGGTCGGAGCGTCGGCCGGCGTCGTCGAGGGGGGCGAACACCGTGACCCGGTGGCCCCGGCGCCCGAGCGCCCGGGCCAGCCCGACGACCTGACCCTGCACCCCGCCGGGCCGGGACAGGCTGTACGGGCAGACGAGGGCGACGGCGCAGCGTCGGGGCGCCGGTCCCGGTCAGGTCCACCCGGGTCAGTCCGCCATGGACCGACGCTGCCGACGCCGGCTCCACTTGACCCCGTACATGGCGTCGTCGGCCCGGCTCAGCAGCTTGGAGGGGTCGGTGTCCGGGATTGTCCACGAACACCCCGCCGACCGAGGCCAGGGCGCGTCAGGGTCCGGCCGTCGATGCGGTAGGGCCGGGCCAGGGCGGTGGAGATCCGTTCGTTGATGCGGAGCATCTCCTCCTCACCGCTCTCGATGTCGCACACCACCACGAACTCGTCGCCGCCGAGCCGGGCCACCGTGTCCGACGGCCGCACGAGAGCCGACAGCCGCCGAGCCACCGCGATCAGCATGTCGTCGCCCACGTCGTGGCCGAGCCGGTCGTTGATCTCCTTGAACTCGTCGAGGTCGAGCAGGAAGACGGCCACGCCCTGCTGCCCGTCGCCGTGGTCACGGCGGTCCCCGCCGGCCGACTCGGCCTCGACCGAGCGGGCCAGACGGTCGATGGCCTGCTGGAGCCGTTCGGCCAGCAGCGTCCGGTTGGCCAGCCCGGTGAGGGGGTCGTGGAGGGCCAGTTCGGCCAGGCGCTCCTCGTTGCGCTTCTGCTCGGTGACATCGTGCATGGCCACCACCGCACCCAGCATCCAGCCGTCTCGTCCACCAGGGCCTGGCCGTTGACGCTGACCTTGCGGCGGTCCCCGTCGTCGGACTCCAGGACGATCTCCACGTCCGGAGCTGCTCGCCGGACATGGCCCGGATCAGGGGGTTCTCCCTGGGTCCATCGGCGAGCCGTCGGCCCGGCGCAGCCCCCGGTCGCTCGGGATCCTCCCGATGGGATCCGACTCCTCGGGCAGAGCCGTGGAGCCGGCGGGCAGCCGGGTTGAACACGGTGATCCGGCCCTCGGCGTCGCAGGCCACGATGCCCTCTTCGAGGGTGTCCAGCAGCACCTGCAGGAACTGCTCCTCCTGGCGCAGCTCGGCGGCGGCCTGGCGCGGCCGCGGTGATGTCGCTGAACGAGGCGACGGCCCCCGTGATCCTGTCCGTCGGCTCCCGACCATGGGCTGGATGTTGACACGGACCCACAGCGGCGGTCGGCCGGCGTCGCGCGGAGCCCGAGGACGACGCCCGACGGCCCGACGCCCGCTCCGGAGGCTGGCCAGGACCGGGTGGTTGGCCGCTTCGACCTGGCGCGCCCTCCTCGTCCACCACAGCCGATCCCACGGGCCTGCGCCCGGGACAGCAGGTCTCGAGGCGCTGGCCGAGCGACCCGGACCCGCGGGGCCTCGAACATCACCTCGAAGGCCTCGTTGACCCGCACCACGGTCCCCGCCGCATCGACCATCATCACGCCGTCGGCCAGCGAGTCGATGAGGGTGGCCTGGCGCCGGTCCTGCCTCGCGGACCCGCTGCTCCAGCTGCTTGCGGCCGGTGATGTCCCGGATGTTGACGACGATCCCGCCGATGGGGTCGTCAGGTGGTTGGCGGCCACCACGTCGAGGTCGATCACCGACCCGTCGGCCCTGACCGTCTGCATCTCCAGCGAGACCGACAGCCGCCGCCGGGCCACCAGGTCGCCGAACAGGGCCCGCACCGGCTCGACGCTCAGCGAGTCGAACAGCCCGAAGGCGTCCTGGCCGATCGCTTGGCTGATGTCGTACCCGAGCACCCGCTCGGCCGAGGCGCTGACGAAGATGAACCGACCGTCGGCGCTCGACCACGGCCACCACGTCGACTTCGTGCTCGCTGAGCGAGCGGAAGATCGGCTCGCGCGGAGGCACGGTGGCTGCCGTTGCGCTGCGGCCTCATCCCGTCCGGCTTCGGACCGGCGGTCCGCGCCCCGGTCGTGTGGTCCCGGCCGTCACCCTGGGACCGGGCACCCCGGGTCCGGGGCACCTGGGTCCGGGGCGGTCACCGAGCAGCTCGAATTCGGCGTCGCCGGGAAGCGGCCGGCTCTCGAACTTGGTCATGCCGCCGCTCCGGGGCGGTCGGCGAGCCACAGGGGCTGGAAGACGTGCCACTGCTCGGGGGCCCGGCGGATCAGCCCCTCGAACCGGGTGGCGATCTCCTGGGTGAGGCGGGCCACGTCGGTCCGGAGGGAGCCCTGTCGGGTGGTGTCGAGGGGCGGCTCGACGAGGGCCCGGTGGTCGCGGCCCGGGTCCGCTGTAGACCGCACCGGTGACCAGGCGGGCCCCGGTGCGCAGGGCCAGGGTGGCCGGCCCGGCCGGCATGGTGGTGGCCTCGCCGAAGAACTCCACCTCGATGCCGTTGCCGGCCGACGTCCCGGTCGCACAGCAGCCCGACCAGCTCCCCGTCACGCAGGGCCGACATCACCGTGCTTCCCGACGAGCGCGTCGAGGGGCACGATGGTGAGGCCCATGGCGGCCCGCTGCTCCACGAAGAACTCGAACAGCTCGGGCGGCTCGATGCGCTCGGCCACCGAGGTCATCGGAAGGTCCTGTGTGGCCAGAAATGCGCCCCCATACTCCCAGCTCCCAACGTGCGGCAGTGCCATGATCACGCCCTGGCCGGCGGCCACTCCGTCGGCCAGGTACTCGAGGCCCTGGACGAAGGTCCGCTCCTCCACCTCGCTCGGGCGAGGTGCGACCCAACCGGGCCCCTTCCACCCAGTAGCGAGCGTAGGCCCGGAAGGAGCGGCGTGCCCAGCGGTCCACCAGGGCCCGGTCGCCGTCGTCCGGCCCCCAGCACCCGGGCCAGGTTGGCCGAGACCATCCGCCGCTGTTCGCCGCGGAG
Source organism: uncultured Acidimicrobiaceae bacterium (assembly GCA_963717885.1). Taxonomy (GTDB): domain Bacteria; phylum Actinomycetota; class Acidimicrobiia; order Acidimicrobiales; family RAAP-2; genus Bog-756. The sequence continues at coordinate 533,026 of CAVQXB010000002.1, forward strand.
CGGCAAACAACAGATCGCCGACCCCGTGGCCGAGGCCCAGCGCCACCGGCTCGGGGAGCGCGGCCAGACAGCGGGCCAGCGTGGTGTAGGTGCGGAACACCACCTGTCCCTTGTCCACGAGCCCTCGGCCCCGATGGGTCGGTCGTCGGTCCGAGTCAGCCGTGGCGTCGACCGGTGCGCTGCCGGAGACCCTGCGGGCCTGCCGGGCCCGCCAGGTCCGACCGGACCGGCTGGCCAGCTCACCCTGGCGGCGGGCCCGCCACCGGGACGGCGAGGTCGACGACCTCCGGGTCCCCGAGCGCGCACTGGTCGGGTACGCCGGTGACGTTGGCGCCGGGCGGATCGCCTCCACCGGCACCGGCGCCTCGGCCAGGCGCCACACCTTGACGAAGCGCCCCACGGCGGTGGCCATGGTCAGGCCCAGCATCACCCAGAGCACCGGGACCAGGAACGACGGGGACAGGAAGCCGATGCCCAGCAGGATCATCCGCTCGGCCCGCTCCATCAGCCCGCCCTTGGCCGAGATGCCGAGCGACTCGGCCTTGGCCCGCTGGTAGGAGACCAGGGAGGTGGCGCCGAGCACGGCGAAGGGCAGGAGGACCAGGTGGCCGGGGTGGGTCGACACCAGGTACCAGGCGACGCCGCCGAGGATCAGGGCGTCGGACACCCGGTCGGTGACCGAGTCGAAGAAGGCGCCCCGGACCGACGAGGTGCCCGAGGCCTTGGCCACCGGTCCGTCCAGCAGGTCGTGGAGCCCGGTCAGGATGAGCAGCACGATGGCCAGGTGGAGATGGCCGGTCCCACGGCCACCGCGGTGGCCGTGGCCGAGATCAGGCCGGTGGCCGTCAGCACGTCGGCGGTGACGCCCGATGCGCTGCAGTTGCTGGCCGACGGGACCGGTGCTCCGGTCAACCGTGTCCGCGCCATCGCCCGTCGAACATGCACGATCCTCCAGAAGGGTCGCCCCACACTACCATCTGCTAGCTGAGTGAGCAGTGGACGGCCGCGACTCCCCGGCTGCGCCCGGCGTGGGACGCTCAGAGGGCCAGGGGCTTGATCGGGGCCATGATCAGGCTCGGGATCGGCCTTCCAGTCCACCCCGGGCACGTCGATGTAGAGCTCGATCTCGTTGCCGTCGGGGTCGAGGATGTAGAGGCTGTGGGTCACCGTGTGGTCGCTGGCCCCCACGATGGGCACCCCGGCCTCCTCCAGCCGGGCCACGGCCTCCCGGAGCTCGTCGTCGGAGTCGCCGACCTTGAGGCCGAAGTGGTACAGGCCCAGGTGACGACCCCGGCGGCTGGGGGCGGCGTCCTCCCCCACCTCGATCAGCAGCAGCTCGTGGTGGGTCCGCCCCGAGGAGAAGGCGGCCGCCGGGATCCCGAGGGCGGTCGGGGAAGGCCGGCTCCCAGCCCAGGACGTCGCCGTAGAACGCCGCCGACCGCTCGCACGTCCCCCACGTAGAGCACCAGGTGCCCGAGCTCCTTGACCTCCATGGCCACCTCCTCCTTCTTGGTCTCGTCCGTGTCCAGCGAACGCCGGCGCCGTCGGTTCGATTCCGGGTCCGCCCCGATCGTATGCCCGGCGGCGGTCCGTTCGGCCGGGGCCCGCGTCAGCCCGGCCAGGCCGCGGTGCAGCCGCTCCCAGGTGTCGGCCAGCGTCTCGGGGAGCACCCGGGTGCCGGCCACCGCGGTCATGAAGTTGGTGTCGCCCACCCAGCGGGGCACGGCGTGCAGGTGGAGGTGCCGGGGGATGCCGGCGCCGGCCGCCCGGCCGAGGTTGGCCCCGAGGTTGATCCCCTCGGGGCCGTAGCGCCGCCTCCAGCGCGGCCACCCCCTGCCGCAGGCCGACCCACAGCTCGGCCCCCTCCTCGTCGGTGAGGTCGCCGAGCGAGCCCACGTGGCGGATGGGCAGGACCATCAGGTGGCCGCTGGCGTAGGGGTAGGCGTTGAGGACGGCGTAGGTGGTGCGCCCCACCCAGAGCACGCCGTTGTCGGCCGACGGCGGACCGCTGGCGGCGATCCGGCAGAACACGCAACGAGCCGGGTCGTCGCCCTCGGGCACCGTCTCCGCTCCTGTCGCGGCTCCAGGACCGCGCCCGGGCCCGATCGGCGTCGGCGGTGCGTCGCCCCGGCCGAGGTGACGTACTCGCCGCGCCACCCGGCCCAGAGGTGGTCGAGGGTCACCGCGCCGCTTCGGGGAGTCGGCGCTCGGCGATCTCGGACTCCAAGCAGCTCGGTGAACTCGGTCAGCGCCACGCCGCGCTCGGGCCGGTCGCTCCCCCGTCGGTTGACCCCGACGGTTCCGGCCGCCACGTCGTCGTCCCCCACCACCAGGATGTAGGGGATCTTGAGCAGCTTGGCCCGCCGGATGCGGGGCTCCGAGCGGCTCGTCGGCCGGGTCGACCGTCACCCGGACCCCGACCGCCCGTAGCCGGTCGGCCACCTTGTCGGCGTAGGCCTCGTGGTCGTCGCGCACGCCGAGCACCCGCACCTGCTCCGGGACAGCCAGGTCGGGAGGGCCCCGGCGTAGTGCTCGAGCAGGATGGCGAAGAACCGCTCGACCGAACCGAACAGGGCCCGGTGGATCATGATCGGACGGTGCCGGCCGTTGTCGGCCCCGACGTACTCCAGCTCGAAGCGCTGCGGGAGCTTGAAGTCCAGCTGGATGGTGGACATCTGATGGGTCCGGCCGATGGCGTCCTTGGCCTGCACCGAGATCTTCGGGACCGTAGAAGGCGCCGCCACCCTCGTCGAGGACCAGGTCGAGGTCCATGGCCAGGGCGGCGGAGCGGAGCGCCTCGGTGGCCTCCTCCCACTCCTCGTCGGTGCCCACGGCCTTTCCTCGGGCCGGGTCGACAGCTCGAGGTAGAACTCCTCGAGCCCGAAGTCGCGCAGCAGGGAGAGCACGAAGTTCGAGCGCGGCCTGCAGCTCGTCGGCCATCTGCTCCCGGGTGCAGAAGATGTGGGCGTCGTCCTGGGTCAAGCCCCGGACCCGGGTCAGGCCGTGGACCACCCCGGACTTCTCGTAGCGGTAGACGGTGCCGAACTCGAACAGCCGGAGCGGGAGCTCGCGGTAGGAGCGCTGCCGGCTCTTGAAGATGAGGATGTGGAACGGGCAGTTCATCGGCTTCAGGTAGTACTGCTGCCCGCCGTCGAGCTCCATGGGCGGGTACATCGCCGTCGGCGAACCAGTCGAGGTGGCCCGAGGTCTCGAACAGCTCGGCCTTGGTGATGTGGGGGGTGGAGACGAACTCGTAGCCGGCCGCCAGGTGCCGCTGGCGGGAGTAGTCCTCCATCAGCCGCCGGACCGTCCCGCCCTTGGGGTGGAACACGGCCAGCCCCGAGCCGATCTCCTCGGGGAACGAGAACAGGTCGAGCTCGGCGCCGAGCTTGCGGTGGTCCCGGCGCTCGGCCTCCTCCAGCCGGTGGAGGTGGTCGGCCAGGGCCTCCTCCGACTCCCAGGCCGTGCCGTAGATCCGCTGGAGCTGCTGGCGCTTCTCGTCGCCCCGCCAGTAGGCCCCGGCCACCCGCATCAGGGCGAAGTGGCCGAGCCGGCTGGTGGAGGGGACGTGCGGTCCCCGGCACAGGTCGGTGAAGGCGGGCGAGTTCCAGTAGGTGGAGACCTGGGCCGCCGCCGCCTCCTCGGCGGCGGCGTCGACCTCGTCGTGCCCGGCGCCGACCGCCTCGATGATCTCCCGCTTGAACGGCTGGTCGGCGAAGAGGGCCAGGCCCTCGTCGATGGAGTGCTCGTGGCGGACGAACGGCTGGTCCTCGGCCATGATCTCCCGCATGGTGGCCGTCGATGCGCTCGAGGTCCTCGTCGCTGAAGTGGGCTCCGCCGGGCAGCTCGAAGTCGTAGTAGAAGCCGTCCTCGATCACCGGGCCGATGGCGTAGTGGGCGCCGGGCCACAGTCGGAGCACGGCCTGGGCCAGGACGTGGGCGGTCGAGTGGCGGAGCACCGCCCGGCCGGCGTCGGACTCGGCGGTGAGCACGCGTCACCTGGGCGCCGTCGCGGCAGCGGGGTGGCGAGGTCGACCTCGGCGCCGTCGAAGGTGGCGGCCACGGCCGCCTTGGCCAGGCGGGGCCCGATCGACTCGGCGAACTCGTAGGCGGTGGTGCCGGCGTCGAACTCCTTGGTCGAACCATCGGGAAGTCGGACGGTGACGGCTGCCATGGTTGTGCCTTTCTTCGGTCTGCTGGTCGGTCGAGTCGGCGCCGTGGCTGGTCGCCCGCGGATCGGACCGCGGTCTACAGGGTAACGCCCAGCAGGGCCGCCCCCGCGCCACCGGACGGCCGAGGCGGCCTCGGCGTCCAGTGCGGCCAGGGCCCCCGGCGTGTCGAGATCGTCGTCGAGGCGGGCGCGGACCAGCTCCAGGGCGCGGTCGGTCGCCGGCTCGCCGCCGGGTGCCGGCCCGGCCCGAGGTGCCACCGGCGGCGCCGCCCGCCAGGCCTCCAGTCGGGCGGCGGCCCGGGGCAGGTCCTCGCCGGTCCACTCCCAGTCGGGCCGGTAGTGGTGGGCGAGCAGGGCCAGTCGGACCGCGGCGGGCTCCCACTCCTTCAGCAGGTCACCCACGAAGACCAGGTTGCCGAGCGACTTGGACATCTTGGTGCCGTCCAGCCCGACCAGGCCGACGTGGAGCCAGTGGCGGACGAAGGGCCGGCCGGTCACCGACTCGGACTGGGCCGTCTCGCACTCGTGGTGGGGGAAGACCAGGTCGCGTCCACCGCCGTGGACGTCGATGGTCTCGCCCAGCTCGCGCAGGGCCAGGGCCGAGCACTCGATGTGCCAGCCCGGCCGGCCCGGTCCCCACCGCGACTCCCACGACGGCTCGTCGGGCAGCGACGGCTGCCAGAGCACGAAGTCGAGCGGGTGCCGCTTGTTGGGGTCGTCGGGATTCCCGCCCTGCTCGGCGGCCATGGCCAGCATGGTCGGCGTGGTCGAAGTGGCTCACCTCCCCGAACCGGTCGAACGTGGTCACGTCGAAGTACACCGCCCCGCCGGCCTGGTAGGCGTGACCGGAGTCGAGCACCGACCCGATCGAGGGTGAGGATCTCGGCGATGGCCGAGGTGGCCCGGGGCTCGGACCAGGCCGGGATGAGTCCGAGGGCCGCCATGTCGGCGTCGAAGCGGGCGATCTCCTCGGCGGCCAGGTCGAGGTAGTGGACCCCGAGCTCGCGGGCCTTGCGCAGGATGTCGTCGTCGACGTCGGTGACATTGCGGACGCACCGGGTCTCGTGCCCGAGGTCCCGCAGTCGGCGCTGCAGGATGTCGAAGGTCAGGTAGACCTGGGCGTGGCCGAGGTGGGCCGAGTCGTAGGGGGTGATGCCGCACGAGTACAGGGTGACCACCGGTCCCGGCTCGAGAGGGGTCACGGCGCGCCGGGCTGTGTCGTAGAGCCGCACTCCCCCTCCCCTGTCCACCCGATCAGCCTCCGATCGTCTCAGTGGCCGCCGTAGCCGGCCAGCTGCACGGCGGCGTGCACCTTGTGCCGGATGTTGACGGTGATGAGCACGGCGGTGAAGGCCTCGATGGGCGCGGCCTGGGCCAGGCTGCCGGCATCGACGCCCCGCAGGCCCTCGATGCGGTCGACCAGGGCCACGGTGGCCTCGGTGGCCTCGGCGTGGTCGGAACAGACCAGGACGTCGGCGGTCAGCCCGGTGGTCAGCTCCTCCATCTCCGAGGCCGGCAGGTGGTGGAAGGAGGCCGAGACCAGCGACCGGGGCAGGGCCGCCTGGACGGAGGCGGCCACCGATCCCCGGGGCGGCACCAGGGCCAGGAACTCCCGACCCTCCTTGACCAGGGCGTTGGCCATCGACACCACCACCTTGCCCGCCAGCGCCGGGGCCAACGGGCGCAGGGTGGCCACGGCGCTGTCCCACGGGGTGGCCACCACCACCAGCTCGGCGGCGGCCGTGTCCTCGTTCGACGCGCCGGTGATCGCCAGGGCCCGGTCGGGCCAGGCCTCCACCAGATCCCGGGCGATGGTCTCGGCCCGCTCGGGGTCCCGGGACCCGATCACCACCTGGTCGCCGGCGGCCGCCAGGCGAACCGCCAGACCCCGGCCGGCGGGCCCGGTGCCCCCCAGAATTCCGATTCGCATGCGCCTACCCTTCCACACCGCTCTCCGGCACCCTTCCGGGCGGCACGGGAGCATGACGATAACCTGACTCGCTGATGGGACTGCTCGAGGGTAAACGGATCCTGGTCACCGGCGTGCTGACCGATGCCTCGCTGGCCTTCGCCGTGGCCCGGCTGGCCCAGGCCGAGGGGGCCGAGGTGGTCCTGTCGGGGGCCGGCCGGGGCCTCTCTCTGACCCGGCGCACGGCCCGGAAGCTCCCGGTGGAAGCCGACGTGCTGGAGATCGACGTCACCGAGCCCGACCAGCTGGCCGCGGCCGCCGCCACCCTCACCGAGCGCTGGGACCGGCTCGACGGCATGCTGCACGCCATCGGCTACGCCCCGCCCGAGTGCCTCGGCGGGGACATGTTCCAGGCCGGTTGGGACCAGGTGCAGGTGGCGCTCCACGTATCGGCCTACTCGTTGAAGGCGCTGGTCGAGGCGTTCCGACCCCTGCTGGTGGCGGCCGGCACCGAGGGCGGGGCCGGGGCCTCGGTGGTGGGTCTGGACTTCGACGCCACCGTGGCCTGGCCCTCCTACGACTGGATGGGGGTGTCCAAGGCCGCACTGGAGTCGCTGTCCCGGTACCTGGCCCGTGACCTGGGCCCGGACCGGATCCGGGTGAACCTGGTGGCCGCGGGCCCGGTGAAGACGCTGGCCGCCAAGTCCATCCCCGGATTCGCCGCCTTCGAGGACACCTGGGCGGACCGGGCACCCCTGGGCTGGGACGTGCTCGACACCGACGTGGTGGCCCGGGCCTGCGTGGCCCTCTTCTCCGATCTGCTCCCCATGACCACCGGTGAGATCCTCCACGTCGACGGTGGCGTCCACGCCACGGGGACCTGAGCGGTGCTGACTCCCGACCAGCTGCGAGAGCGGATCTCGGGCTATGTCACCGACGTCAACGCGCGGGAGGCAGGGGCCATCGCGGCCCAGTTCACCGAGGACGCCGTCCATGCCGACCCGGTGTCCAATCCACCCAACCTCGGGCGGGCCGCCATCACCACCTTCTTCGAGAACGGGATCGCCGCCAGCGACGCCTGGACCTTCACCGCCTCCGACGTGCACACCTGCGCCGACCACGTGGCCATGGACTTCGCCATCGCCGTGGAGACCGGCGGCGCCTCGATGACCATCGAGGGCATCGAGGTGTTCAGCGTCGACGACGACGGCCTGTTCCGCTCGGTCCACGCCTACTGGGACGATGCCGATGTCACCTTCTCGTGACCGAGGCCCGGTGACCTCGATGACGACGTGGCCGTGACCGACAGCGCGGTCGCCATCGGCAACCTCATCGCCCGGTACGCCGAGTTGATCGACACCGGGGACTTCGACGGCGTCGCCGACCTGCTGGGCCGGGCCGCGGTCGGGGCCGACGGGGCGTTGCTGTCGGGCCGGGACGCCATCCGGCGCTGTACACCTCCACCACCCGTCGTTACCCGGACGGGACACCGGGGACCAAGCACGTGACCACCAATCTCCACCTCGACATCGACGAGCCAGCCGGAACGGCGAGGGCGCGTTGCTACTGGATGGTACTCCAGGCCGTGCCGGGGCTTCCCCTGCAGCCCATCCTGGCCGGCCGGTACCACGACGTCTTCGGCCGGGACGACGGGGGGTGGTATTTCACCGAGCGCCAGTACCTGATCGATCTGGTCGGTGACGTGAGCCACCACATGCTGTCCAACCTGCCCGACTGAAGCGCCCGGCCGATCGGCCTTGACCGGTGGGCCCGGCGAACCCTACGTTCGCTCTCGTTGTCGGCCGATGTCGGAACGAACAGGGGGAGGCAGATGGAACGACTCGACGGGTCGGTCGCCGTGGTCACCGGAGCCGGATCGGGCATCGGTGCCGCCTGTGCCGAACGGCTCGCCTCCGAGGGAGCCGTCGTGGTCACCGTGGACATCGCCGGCGACGTCGGCCACCGGGTCGACGTCCGGGACGAGGCAGGCGTCGAGTCGATGTTCCGGACCGTGGTGGACACCCACGGGCGCCTCGACGTGGTGGTCAACGCCGCCGGCGTGATCGGTGGTGGCCCCGTCCATCTGGTTCCCGAAGAAGAGTGGGACCGGGTGGTGGACATCAACCTGAAAGGGACGTTCCTGGTCGACAAGCACAGCTCCCTGCACATGCTCGTCCAGGGCAGTGGGTCGATCATCAACATCGCCAGCATCGAGGGACTCGAGGGAACCGAGGGCGGGAGCGCCTACAACGCCTCCAAGGGAGGAGTCGTCATGCTGACCAAGTCCATGGCCATCGACTACGGCCGGCGGGGTATCCGGGTCAACTGCATCTGCCCGGGCGGCATCGACACACCCATGCTCCGGTCGGTCACCGATCTCGACGGCCTCAACCTCTACCAGGAGAGGCTCCGGGAGGAGCACCTGCTGGGCCGGTTCGGCCGGCCCTCGGAGATCGCTGCGGCCGCTGCGTTCCTGGCTTCGGAGGACGCCTCGTTCATCACCGGGCACGCCCTGGTCGTCGACGGCGGGTTCACCGCCGGACTGCGGGTCGGCCTCCTCGACCAACTGGGCATGTGAGCCGGTGACTCCGACCCGCACCGCCCACGTGCCCACCCGAGCTTCGGCCCGGGTCGCGGCCGGGATCCCTCGGGCCTCGACCATCGCCGACCGATCGGTGCCGGACCGCCGGACCCGAGCCCACCATCCCGAATCGCCAGGAGGATCACCATGCCCGCTGTGACCGTCAACGGCCCTGAGGCCGCCCGCACGCTCCGGGAGCTGGTGGCCGAGGAGTCAGCCGACTCCGAACGCAACCGCACCCTCAGCGAGCGCACGGTGGAAGCCCTGTGGCAGAGCGGCCTGATGCAGTGGGGCAACCCGCTCGAAGCCGGCGGGTGCGAGCCCACCTTCGGCGAGATGATCGAGACGTGGATCGAGCTGGCCTGGCAGGACGGGTCCCTCGGCTGGATCGGCATCGCCAACCTGCCCTCGGCGGCCGCCTGCGCCGCCTACCTGCCCGACGAGGGCTTCGACGAGGTCTTCACCGGCCACGGCAATCAGGTGACCGCCGGCGGGCAGTTCTTCCCCAACGGACTGGGCGAGACCGTGGAAGGCGGCTATCGCATCACCGGAGCCTGGAACTTCGGCTCGGGAACCGGGCACGCCCAGTACGTGGCCGCCGGGTTCATGCCCACCGTCGGCGGGGAGGTGGTCCTGGACGACGGGGGCATCCCGCCTCTCCTGGTGGCGGTGATCCCCCGGGAGGAGATCGTCTTCACCGACGGGTGGTACGTCCAGGGGCTGAAGGGCACCGGGTCCTACGACTACAACGTGGCCGACCTCTTCGTGCCGGAGTACCGCACCTTCGAGCTGTTCACCCGCACGCCGCGGCGGGGTGGGTCCCCGGCCTTCCGGATGGGTCTGATGCCCATCACCGCCGCCGGTCACGCCTCCTGGGCCCTCGGGGTGGCCAAGTCGGCGATCGACGACGTCACCGAGCTGGCCTTGACCAAGGTGCGGATGGGTGAGGAGGCGTCCATCGCCCACAAGGCGTCGTTCCAGCGAGACCTCTCCCACCACCTGGCCATGTGGAAGGCGGCGAGGCTGCTGGTGCTCGCCACCTTCTCCGACGTCGAGCAGGCAGTGAAGAACGGCCAGGACCTCACGCCCGGCCACCGGGCCGACATGCGGGTGGCCGCCACGTACGCCACCGAGGCCAGCCGCGAGATCGTCCAGTGGGCCCACCTGGCGGCCGGGACCACGGCCATCCGGGAGGGGAGCAGGCTGGAGCGGGCCTTCCGGGACATGTACACCGGCACCCAGCACGTCTTCATCGGCGAGAAGACCTACACCGACGCCGCCCGGATCCACCTCGGGCTCATCGAGGACCAGCTCGGCATGTGAGAGGCGGTCGGGTGGCACCGGGGCACCGGACGGGGCCGGGGATCCGGCGTGCGCCCCCTTCGACTCGGACTCCTCAGAGCTGGAGCGACTTGACCTCGAGATACTCCTCCAGCCCGAAGGCGCCGAGCTCCCGCCCGTTGCCGGACTGCTTGTAGCCCCCGAAGGGGGCCATCGGGTTGAACCCGCCGCCGTTGACCTCGACCTGGCCGGTCCGGAGGCGCCGGGCCACCGACTTGGCCCGCTCCGGGTCGCCCGACCACACCCCGCCGGCCAGTCCGTAGTCGGTGTCGTTGGCGATCTCGACCGCCTCCTCCTCAGTGTCGTAGGGGATGATGGCCAGCACGGGGCCGAAGATCTCGTCCCGGGCGATGGTCATGTCGGGGGTCACCGAGGAGAACACCGTCGGCCGCACGAAGTAGCCGCGGTCCAGGCCGTCGGGCGCCTCGGTCCCTCCGGTGAGCAGGTCGGCGCCCTCGCCGATGCCCTTGTCGATGTAGTTCCGGACCCGGTCCCGCTGCACCGCCGAGACCAGCGGCCCGAGCCGGGTGTCCTCGTCGAAGGGGTCGCCCGGGGTGTACGTCTCGGCCGCGGTACGGGCCAGCTCCTCCACCTCGGCCAGGCTGCTGCGGGGGACCAGCATGCGGGTGAGGGCGCTGCAGGTCTGACCGGAGTTGGCGTAGCACTTGGCGACGCCGTCCGGCACCGCCTTGGCGAAGTCGGCGTCGTCGAGAAGGACGTTGGCCGACTTGCCGCCGAGCTCGAGGGCGACCCGCTTGACGGTGGCCGAAGCCACTTCGGCCACCCGCCTGCCGGCCCGGGTCGAGCCGGTGAAGGACACCATGTCCACGTCGGGGTGGGCGGCGATGGCCTCGCCCACCACCGGGCCGTATCCGGTCACCAGGTTGAACACTCCCGGCGGCAGTCCCACCTCGTCGAAGATGTCGGCCAGAACGAAGGCGTTGAGCGGGGCCACCTCGCTGGGCTTGAGCACGACGGTGCACCCGGCGGCCAGAGCCGGGGCCACCTTGGCGGCGATCTGGTGGAGCGGGTAGTTCCACGGGGTGATGGCCCCGACCACGCCGACCGGCTCTCGCACCACCAGCGAGTTGCCGACCGTCTGCTCCCAGTCGAAGCCCTCGGCGACGGCCGCCTGGGAGCCGAAGGAGGCCATGGGCAGGCCGACCTGTACCAGCTGGGAGAGCACGTTGGGCATGCCCACCTCGTGGGTGATGAGGTCGGCCAGGCTCTCCATGCGGGCCCCCAGCGCCTCGCTGACCTTGGTCAGGAGGGCGGTTCGCTCCGCCACCGGGGTGGAGGACCAGCCGGGGAAGGCGGCGGCGGCTGCGGCCACCGCAGTGTCGACGTCCTCCGGCGTGCCTTCGGGCACCGAGCCGATGACCGCTTCATTGGTCGAATCGATCACGTCGATCGAGCCGGTCCCGGTGGACGGAACCCACACTCCGCCGATGAAGAGCCGGTCCCGTACGTCTGCCTTCATCGGTTCCATGTCGATCCCTTTCGCGGCGCGTCCTGCCCCCACTCTAGGCCCACGAAACGGCGTCGGGACCGGGTGTCGCCTCCTGCCGGACCGGCCCGCAGGCGGTCGGCGCGTTGCATAACGCTTCCAATATAAGTACAGTCGGCGGCGGCGCACCCGGCGCCGACTCGCTGATCGACAGCGCGGGGGGACGTGGCCCAGACCCAAGACGAGCGGAAGGCCGAGACCCGGGCTCGTCTCCTGGCCGCGGCGGCGGCGCTCTTCGCCGACCAGGGGATCGACGCCGTCTCGGTGGACGCGGTGGCCGAGGCCGCTGGGCGGACCTCGGGAGCGGTCTACGCCCATTTCGGCAGCAAGCAGGGCCTCCTCCTGGCCCTGCTCGACTCGTGGAAGGACTCCGTGCTGACCGTCCTCATGGCCGAGGTGGCGGTGACCGAATCCTCCTCCGGCCAACTGGCCGCGGTGTGGGACAACGTGGCCGGGCCCGCCGGTGACGGATCAGATCGTTGGCCCCTTCTGGAGCACGAGCTCTGGCTGCGCGCCGCACGGGACCCCGAGGTGGCCGAGGTGCTCCAGGTGCGCAACGCCGAGGCGCGCCGCTACAGCGCCCGCCACCTGGCCGGTTGGACCACCGCCCACGGGGCCCGGCCCACCGTCCCGCCTGAGGAGCTGGCCGTGTTGGTCAAGGCCCTCCTGACCGGACTGGCCATGCAACGCCGCCTCGACCCGCGCTCGGTCAGCGACGACCTCGCGCTGCGAGGCCTGTCGGCCCTGATCGGCGTGGCCGAACCGGTATCCGTCAACTCCTCGTCGGCGACCGGGTACTCCTCGCTCGCCGATCCGTCTCCGTCCTCCCGCACCGACCCACCCCTCACCGACCCACCTACGTCAGGAGCTGCACCATGAACACCGAGATCCGCCAGAAGCTGGGCATCGAGTTCCCCATCTTCGCCTTCACCCACTGCCGCGACGTAGTGGCCGCGGTGACCAACGCCGGCGGCATCGGCGTGCTCGGTGCCATCGGCTTCACGCCCGAACAGCTCGAGGTAGAGCTCACCTGGATCGACGAGCACATCGGCGACCGGCCCTACGGCGTGGACATCGTGATCCCGGCCAAGTACGAGGGCATGGACGAGATGGACCCCGACAAGCTGGAGGCCCAGATCCGCGGATTGGTCCCGCCGCAGCACAAGGAGTTCGCCCTCAAGATCCTGGCCGACCACGGGGTCCCCGAGATCCCGGAAGGCGAGCGGACCTCCAACGGGATGATCGGGTGGACGGCGGCCCACGCCGCCGGACTGTTGACCGTGGCCCTCCGGCACCCCAACGTGAAGCTCATCGCCAATGCCCTCGGCACCCCCCCGCCCGACGTGGTCGAGCGGGTTCAGAGTGCCGGCCTGATGATCGGGGCGCTGGCCGGATCGGTCAAGCACGCCCTCAACCACAAGGCCGCCGGTCTCGACTTCATCATCTGCCAGGGGTCCGAGGGCGGGGGGCACACCGGGGACGTGGGCAGCATCGTGCTGTGGCCCGAGGTGGTCGACGCGGTGTCTCCCATCCCGGTGCTGGCCGCCGGTGGCGTGGGCAGCGGCCGTCAGATGGCGGCGGCCCTGGCCCTGGGGGCCCAAGGGGTGTGGTCGGGCACCCTCTGGCTAACCGTCGAGGAGGCCGACATCCCGCCCAAGCAGATGGAGACCTATCTGGCCGCCACCAGCCGTGACACGGTCCGCTCCCGCTCGTTCACCGGCAAGCCATGCCGGATGCTGAAGAACGACTGGACCGAGGCCTGGGAGGCCGAGGACACCCCCGATCCCCTGCCCATGCCGCTGCAGATGATGGTGGCCATCGAAGCCGTGTCGCGGGGCCATCGCTATCCCGAGCAGGCCAAGGACGTGAACTTCAATCCCTGCGGTCAGGTGATCGGCCGGGCCACCACGGTCCGGAAGGCCAAGGACGTGGTCTTCTCGATGGTCGAGGAGTACCTGGAGGCGACCGAGCGGCTGCAGGCCGGCATGACCGTCTGATCGGGGCCGAGCCGGAGACCGGCCCGGGGCGCGACCCCTCGCGGTGAGTCGACCGCGAACCTTCCGGCCTGGTCCACCGTCGGATGGTCCCCGGGGACCATCCGAGGCGGGCGGGTAGGCTTCGGCGATGAATCCGGTCCTTCAGCTGGACAACCTGCGCACCGAGTTCCGCATGCGGTCCTCGACCGTGGTAGCGGTGGACGGGGTGTCCTTCGACGTCGCCGAAGGTGAGTGCGTGGGCATCGTCGGCGAATCGGGGTGCGGCAAGAGCACCACCGGGCTCTCCATCATGCGCCTCCTGCCCGCCAACGGTCATGTGACCGGCGGCTCGATCGCCCTGCTGGGCCGGGACCTGGCCACGCTGGACGAGAAGGCCATGCGCCAGGTCCGAGGGGACGAGGTCGCCCTCATCCCGCAGGACCCCATGACCTCGCTGAATCCCACCATGACCATCGGCCGGCAGATCGCCGAAGGCGTTCGCCTCCATCGCCGGGTGAGTCGCGCCCAGGCGAGGGAACGTGCGCTCGAGGTGCTCCGGCTGGTCGAGATGCCCCAGCCGGAGGAGCGACTCGGCCAGTATCCCCACGAGCTCTCCGGCGGCCTACGCCAACGGGTGATGATCGCCATGGCCCTGGCCTGCGAGCCGAAGCTCCTGATCGCCGACGAGCCCACCACCGCGCTCGACGTCACCATCCAGGCCCAGATCCTCGACCTCATCGACGGACTGCGTCAGCGACTGGCCATGGCGGTGGTACTGATCACCCACGACATGGGGGTGATCGCCGGGCGCACCGACCGGGTGGTCGTGATGTACGCCGGAAAGGTCGCCGAGGAGGCCGAGACCGGCGAGCTGTTCAACCGCATCCGCCACCCCTACTCCGAGGCCCTCCTGGCGTCGGTCCCCAAGCTCGACCAGCGTCGGGACGAACGCCTGCTCTCGATCGCCGGGCTCCCGCCCGACCTCTCCCAGTCCATCACCAACTGCCGGTTCGCTCCGCGCTGCCGTACGCCACCGATCGGTGCCGGGACGAGGATCCCCCGCTCACCGAGGCCGCCGGGCCCGGCTCGCTGGTCCACCGCTACGCCTGCTTCCACCCGGTGGACCATCGAACCGCGTCCAGCCGGTGGCCGTCCGTCTGTCGCCCGAGGCTCTCGCAGCCACAGCCCAGCGGGCCGAGGACCTCGCTCGCCGCCTCCCCCATCGTCGAGGTCGAAGGACGTGGTGAAGGAGTTCCCGGTCATGGCCGGGACCCTCCTCCGCCACCAGGTGGGGAGCGTCAAAGCGGTGTCCGAGGTCAGCTTCGACATCCGCACGGGCGAGACCTTCGGTCTGGTCGGCGAGTCCGGTTGCGGCAAGACCACCGTCGGGCAGGCTGCTCGTCGGCGCTCGACCGGCCGACAGCGGGATCCATCCGCTTCGAAGGCACCGAGATGGCGTCGTTGGGTGCCGGACAGCTCCGGAGCCGCCGCCGCGACCTCCAGCTGATGTTCCAGGACCCCTACGCCTCGCTCGATCCCCGGATGCGGGTCGGGACCATCGTCCGGGAGCCGTTGAAGGTCCACTCGGTGGGGTCCTCCGGTGACCAGGCGGCGAAGGTCCGCTCCTTGCTGTCCGAGGTGGGGCTGAGCCCGGCGTCGGTGGACCGCTATCCGCACGAGTTCTCCGGGGGCCAGCGCCAGCGGATCGGCCTGGCCCGGGCCCTGGCCCTCGACCCAAAGCTCATCGTGGCCGACGAGCCGGTCTCGGCTCTCGACGTGTCCATCCAGGCCCAGATCCTCAATCTGATGAAGGACCTCCAGTCCCGGCACGGGCTGACCTATCTGATGATCTCCCACGACCTGGCCGTGGTCCGGTACATGGCCGACACCATCGGGGTCATGTACCTGGGGAAGCTGGTCGAGCTGGGGCCGGCGTCCCAGGTCTACGAGCGGCCCGCCCACCACTACACCGTCGGGCTGCTCGATGCCGTGCCGGTCGCCGATGTCGAGGCGGCTCGCGCCAGGGCCCGCCGGGAGGCCACGGTCCGGGGCGAGCTCCCCTCCGCGGTCCGTCCCCCGTCCGGTTGCCGGTTCCGCACCCGGTGCCCGGCGGCGCAGAAGCATCTGTGCCGAGGTCGAGCCGCCGCTCACCGATTTCGGGGACGGTCATGTGGCCGCCTGCCACTTCCCGCTGCAGACCCCGGTCAGCCTGAGTGCCGCGGGTTCGTCCGGGCGGCGCCCCGCCGACAGCTGACGGAGCGTCCGGCGACCCGCCGCCAGCGGTCAGCGTTGCTGGAGCCGGACCTCCAACGAGTCCCGGAGGGCGTCGCCCACGTAGTTGAAGGCCACCACCACCAGCACGATGCAGATGCCGGCCGGGTAGATCTGCCACCAGTAGCCGCTGGCCGCGGCGTCCACACCGTTGGAGAGCATGGTCCCCCAGTCGGTCTGGGGAGCGGGGACACCGAGCCCGAGGAACCCCAGGGCGGCCAGCAGGAGGATCGAGTCGGCGATCTGGAAGGTGGCGAAGACCACGATGGTCCCGACGGAGTTCGGGATGATGTGGCGGCCGATGATCCGCTTCCGGCTCCCACCCATCACCCGGACCGCCTGGACGTACTCGCGGTTGCGCAGCGACAGGGTCTCGCCGCGGATCAGCCGGGCCGGTATCAGCCAACTCACGAAGGCGATGACCAGGATGAGCAGCACCTCCGACTGGTGGTAGATGGTGACCAGGGCGATCAGGAGGAACAGCACCGGGATGGAGAGGAAGACGTCGACGACCCGCATGAGCAGCGAATCGAGCCAACTGCCGAAGAAGCCGGAGACCGCGCCGTAGAGGGTGCCGAAGACGGTGGCCACCAGGGCCGAGGCGAAGCCGACGATGAGGGACGCCTGGCCGCCGAACATCAGGCGGCCGAGGATGTCGAAGCCGGTCTGGTCGGTGCCCAGCGGGTGTCCGTTCCCCGGAGGGGCGTTCGACGTCGAGGTCTGGAGCGCCAACTGGGCATTGGTCTGGTTGGTCGGATACAGATGTGGTCCGACGAAACAGAACAGGACCATGAAGATGATGACCCCGATCCCGACCACGGCCAACTTGTTCTCGACGAATACCCGACGGTCATCTGACGGAAGACGCCGCCGGTGGTTCGCGACTCGCCCCCCTCGGGCCCCAGCGCGTCGCGCTCCGTGAGCTCACCCGCGGTCATGGTCGGACCGCCGCCGATGGGCAGCGGGACATGGCCCTCGTCATCGTTGAACACCGGATCGAGCTCGACGTCCTCGGGTTCGGTCATCTCACTCCCTCCCCAGGCGGATCCGGGGATCGGCCACGGCGTAGAGGATGTCGGCCAGCAGCGACCCGATGACGGTGGCCACGGTGATCACCAGGGTCGTGCCGAGCACGGTCGGGATGTCGGTCGTTGAAGGCCGCCTGCACGGTGAGGAGCCCCATCCCCGGGTAGTTGAAGACGGTCTCGACGATCAGGGCGCCGCTCACGATGGCCGGGAGGGACAGACCGAGCAGGGTGAGGATGGGGATCAGGGCGTTGCGGAGCGCGTGGCCGTAGAGGACCCGTCGGTTGGAGGCTCCCTTGGCCCGGGCCGTGCGGATGTAGTCCTCGGCCATGGCGTCCATCATCGACGAACGCATGTAGCGGCTGAACGAGGCGATGGTGGTCGCGGCCAGGGTGACCACGGGAAGGACGAAGGCCCGGGGATCGGTGAAGACGGCCCAGGCCGAGGCGTCCGATGGCGGGGAGACCGGGAACCAGTGGAGGTCGAACGAGAACCAGATGATCAGGAGCGTCCCGAGCAGGAAGTCGGGCATGGCGTAGAAGAAGAAGGAAGCTACTGGTCACGACGTAGTCGATCGGCTTGTTGCGCCGGACCACCTGCAGGATGCCGAGCGGGATGGCGATGACCAGGGAGAGGAGCACCGACGCCCCGACCAGGGTCAGGGTCTTGGGTAGGCGCTGACCGATGACCTCCCGGACCCCCTGGTTGTACTTGTACGAGTAGCCCAGGTTGAGGTGGACGACGATCCCTTCGATGTACTGCCAGAACTGGTCCCAGATGGGCAGGTCGAGGCCGTTGACCCGGTTGAAGTGGGCGATGCCCGCCGAGGTGGCCTTGGTGCCGAGGACGGCTTTGGCCTCCCCGCCGGGGATCAGCCGGGCCAGGAAGAAGGTGATCAGGATCACCCCGACGATGACCACGAGCGCCTGGCCGGTGCGGCGGAGGAGGAACCTGGTCATCGGCAGCGGACACCCCACGGCGCCGGCTCGATCCGGGTGGGTTCCCGACACCGGACCGCCGGTCCGGTGTCGGGAGCTCAACGTCCACTACGTCTCCGTGCCCCGGCTCGATCACGTCGAGGCCCGACCCCGGGCGGCTAGAACCTCCAGGTCTCCGGTTTGATGGCCTGCAGAGGAGTTCTGTGGGGTCGACCCCGGTGAGGTTCTTCTGGATCTCCGTGATCGGGTTACCGGCGTTGGGCTGGTAGACAACCGGCAGCTGCTCGGCCAGGTAGTTCTCGTACTGGGTCAGCGGCGACCTGGGTGGTGTTGGTGGCCAGGATGTTGGCGTCGTTGGTCGGGTCCGAGTAGCTGCCCGAGTTCGAGCCGGCCCCGGTCTGGAAGATCGCCTCCCCCGTCGGGTAGTAGTCCGGGGCGAAGATCCAGCCGCGCCCCAGTTCTCCAGCTCCCACGAGCATCCCTTGGAACCGGCTGTACAGGGGATGGCGTTGCCGATCACCGTGTTGAACGAGGCCTGCGACAGGCTCATGTTGATGCCGGCCTGGCCCACGACGACTTCTCGGCCGTCATCAACTGGTCCGTGGCCGTCGAGTGCCGATGGCGTACTGCAGGTTGAAGGCCAGCTTGGCCCCGGCCGGGATGCCGGCCCCGCACTGGTTCGCCCCGGTGCCCGGCGACTGACAGGTGGTGGTTCCGTTGGGCACCACCTTCCAACCGTGGTCCTTCAGCAGCGAGACGGCCTTGGTCGGGTTGTAGGGATACGGGTTGTTCTGGACCTCGTGCGACACGAAGGTGTTGGGCGGCTGCGAGGGCACCGGGCCGTAGGTCCCGACGCCGTAGCCCTTGTAGATCTTCTTGTTGTACAGCGGCTGGTCGACCAGCAACTGGACGGCCTGGCGGAAGTAGAGCTGCTTGAAGATTTGCCCGGCGTTGCCGCCGTCACCGGTGGAGTTGAAGTTGTAGGGGAAGTAGTTGATGGACCAGCCGTACAGCGGGGCCAGGGTGAAGTTGGTCAGCCGCGGGTTGTTGGGGCCGGGCTTCAGCGCGTTGGTGGTCGGCTGGGTGATGTCCTGGAACGGCAGGTAGCCGACGGTCACCTTGCCTCCCACCAGGGCGTTGAACTCGGCCGAGTCCGAGGTGAAGGGCAGCTCGACGAACTTCTTGAGGGTGGGCTTGACCGGGCCCGAGTAGGTGGGGTTCGGCACGAAGGTGACGTTGCCCGAGGCGTCGAAGCTGGTCAGCTTCCAGGGACCGTCGACCACCTGCCAGATCGGGTTGGTGGCGTAGGTGGACAGTGAGTTGTTGGCCGCCTTCGGGTTGGCCGGGTCGTAGCCGGCCTGCTTGGACAGGAAGGTGTAGACCGCCGTGCACTGGGCGTCGGCCGTTCCGTAGGCAGCGGCCGCACAGCCGCCCGAGTTGGGTGCTCCGCCCTTGGCGGTGATGTCCCAGGCGTTGGGCATCGGGGTGATCTGGGACAGCTCGTTGTAGGTGAACCAGTAGGTGTTGACCGGGCCGGTCAGGGTGAAGGTCAGCTGTGTCGGGCTGTTGGCGACGATGCGTCTTGACATCGTCGGGGATGGCGCCCGGCGGAGTACCCGGCCCAGTTGGCCTTCTCGGCGTGGAGCATGTTCATCCAGAACATGACGTTCTCGGCGGTCACGGTCTCGCCGTTCGACCACTTGTAGGGCTTGAGGTCGACGGTCACCGTGTTGCCGCTCGACGAGTAGGTCGGCGGCGGCGGCCAGGGAGAGCGACGGGTTGAGATTGGGGGTGGCGCCCTCGCCGAACCAGTAGAGCGGCCGGTACATGAGGTACTGGAACTGCTCGCTGTTGTAGACACTGAAGAAGGCCAGGCTCATGAAAGGGAAGATGTAGTTGGGCGGCGCCTGGGGCTGTTCGGCGAACGTGGCGGTGGTCGGCGTGCTGGCGGCACCACTCTTGGCGGCCGGCGCCAAGGCCAGCAGTCCCAGGGTGAGGGCCATGGCCAGCAGGCTCGTCGTGAGTGCACGTCGAAACGTTCCGGTGTTCTTCATGAATCCACCTGTCTCCCTTGGCGGCTGCGCCGTCTTCTCCCACTCGTGCTCCACCGGGTGCCGCGGTCTCCGCAGCAGTTACCACCCAGTAGGCCGTAACCGTAACGCAGTTGTCATGAACGCGCACTTCACAGGGCGAGGGTTTGCCCAAGAAATACGCCGCTCATCTCGTCGGCGCTCAGCGGAAATCGCAGCCACAACCCCGACGAGAGGTTGTTTTTCGAAGATCCGCCCGGGACGTCGGTGCAGGTGGGCCCCGTGGGGCTCATCCGACGAGCTCCTCAGGGCGAAGAGGATCGGGACAGCCCGATCTGGAACTCGGTGTCCCGGAAGCCCACCGACCGGTAGAGCTCGGCAGCCGGTCCCCCGGCATCGGCGACGATCACCAGGGTCTGTGCCCCCAGTTCCAACCGCCCGAACTCCCCCGCTCGTGCCACCAGGCCTCGGGCCAGACCGCGTCGACGGTGGTCGGCTCGGGTGGCCACGTTCTGGAAGCGGGCTACCCGCCCGCCATCCGAGATGATGCCGACCATCGAGCACAGTCGATCATCGGAGAAGGCTCCGAAGTAGGCGCCATGGCCCGCGGCCACCAGCGTCCGAGCTTCGTCGGAGCTGCGCTCGAGGAAGAGCCCGTGCTCCTCGGGGAGCGGGCCGTCGTCCCGGCTCACCTCGAGACGGAGGTCGAGGACCTGGTTCCAGTCGTCGTCGGAGCGGATCTCACGGACGGTGGTCCCTTCGCTCGGCGGAGGTGGCCGCCGGAGGCCCCTGCTGCTCAGCACCACGTCCCGCTCGATGTCGAGCCCGGTGGACGCCAGGTACGAGCCCGGCTCGAGTCCCGCGGTCCCGTCGACACCCAGCGCGACGTGGGTGGCGTCGGGGAACTCCTCGACGAAGGCGCCGATCCACTCCCCGATCTCGGCCGCTTCGGGCGTCGACCGGAACAGCAGGAAGTTGCCCCAGTGGAACAAGGGATTGTGCGGCGACCGCACCACCAGGTACCGCCCCCGGTCGGTGACAGACGAGCCGGCCAACCTTCGGACCATGAGGTCCGTTCGATAGCCGAGTGATCGGACGTCCATCGGCGGAATCTACCCTCGTGGCCCCGTTGCCACGGAAGGACGGACCCTGCTGGTTTTCACCCGCCTCCACTGGATCCTGAACCTGCTCATCTTCTTCGCCGTCGCTCCGCTGCCGTCCGCCCAGCTCTTCGTGGCAACCGGGCTCTTGGCTGTGGACCTGGTCCCCGGGCCCCGGCCCTCTGGACTGACCTTTTGTCCAGTTATCCCGTTATTGTCTAGTTAGCCGATCGGATTTATATACTGAGGGGACAATCACCACCGGGCACCGGTGACACCCGTTGGGTCCTGCCGGCCGCCCCCTCCCAGAAGGAGCATCGCCCCATGACCGTCCTCGACGAAGTACTCCAGGCCAACGAGGCCTACGCCGCCTCGTTCGGCGCCAAGTCGGAACTGGCCCTCCCACCGGCCCGAGGTTTCGCCATTCTCACCTGCATGGACGCCCGCCTCGACCCCGCGCAGTATGCCGGTTTGAGTGAGGGCGACGCCCACGTGATCCGCAACGCCGGGGGTCGGGCCAGCGACGATGCCATCCGATCGTTGGTCATCTCCTACAAGCTGCTCGGTACCCGGGAGTGGTTCGTGATCCACCACTCCAACTGCGGGATGGAGTTCTTCACCGATGACGTGATGCGCGAACTACTGGAAAGCAGTCTCGAGACGGCCGCACTCGGAGCCGACGGCTTCCGCGACGTGGGAGCCGGGCCGGGCTCAGCTGAGGGGCGCTACATCGACTGGCTCACCATCGATGACAACGCCCGAAGCGTGGTCGACGACGTGGCCCGCATCCGGTCCCACCCCTTGGTCCCCGGGCGCATTCCGATCTACGGCTACATCTACGATGTGGCCACCGGCCGGCTGGTGGAGGTGCCCGAGGCAACCACGGCCGGTCATCCGGTTTGAGCGGGGGCCGGACGCCTGGTTCAGCCGGTGGTGGACGCCGACGAGCTGGATCCCGGTGTCAGGTACTGCTCAACAGCGGTGGCGATGCCACGGGCGATCACCTGTTGCCCGAAGGGGCTGTCGGCGATCGATCCCTCGTAGGGGTCGGTGAGATAGAGCGGTTCCACGACCGCGCCGGGCATCCGGCTGGGCGTGGAGAAGAAGCCCGGCTCCGCCGGGCCCAGGAGGAGCAGGTGGTTGTAGTCCGCGGCACGACCGGCGATGCCACCCTCGTTGGCGTTGCCCACGAACGACCCGAGGCTCCCGTCGGTCTGCACCCCGTCGTCGGGGATGGCCCAGCCCTGGTCATCCATGGCGGCCAGCACGTCCCGCTGCACGAGCGCGGCCAGTCGTCGGTTTGCCGCGGCGAAGGGGCGAGCTGCGTCGTACGCGGTGAGGCTGCCAGCATCGGCAGTAGAGGCGCCGGCGTCGTAGTAGATGCCCACCAGGACCCCGGCACCGGCGTCGTTGGCGCACACGTCACGAGCCGCCACGTCGTCGTGGGTGCCGGTCAGGGTGAGGACACCACCGGAGACGTCTGAGGGACCCAGCCGGAGGACGGTGGTGTCGGTCGTGCGCGAGACCACCACCCGGATCCCGTCGTCCCGCAGCAGGCTCATCACGTCGAGTTCCACCGGCAGGGTCAAGACGCCCTCGTCGATGGTGCGACCGGTCTGGGTCGTGCCCACGCCCCCGGGATCGATGCCGCCGTGGCCGGCGTCGAGGAAGACGGTCAGATGACGGTCCCCAGAGGTTGGGGCGAAGGCCTGGCACGAGCCTTCGGCGAACATGGTGGCGTCGAGAGGCTGCCCCGAGGTCGCGGTCGCGGGCGCCGATCCCCGCCCGGCCGCCACCGCCACGATGATCAGTGCGGCCAGCAGTCCCAGGCCCGCCACGAGCCTGCGCCGGCGCTGGGCGGCCCGTCGCCTCTGCTCCTTGTCCCTCCGGCGACGGTTCATGGTCCAGGTCACGATTCTGCTCGGTGGCCTCGGGAACCGAGCCTGGAGGAGTGATCGGCGACAGGCACGGGGACGCGGGGCGCCCGAGAGGCTCTGCGGGGATGGTACCGACGCCGGGGCGAGAAGTGGTGGCGCTCAAGCCCGAATCGAGGGCCTGCGCCCACCTGACCGTGCCCCTTTGGGACCCGGTGCGACGCGCTCTAGCCTGGCTGGATGCGGTTCGTGATCATCGGAGGCGGGCCGGCGGGCAACCAGGCCGCCACCCACGCCGCCCGGTTGGGCGTGGACGTCACCCTCATCGAGCGGGATGTCGTGGGGGGAGCCGCCAACCTCTGGGACTGCATCCCGTCCAAGGCCATGATCGCCACCGGTGGGGCCATGTCCTACGTCAGGCGGATCGCCGGCATGGGGGTGGTGGGTGCAGGTGGGGTGGTCGACCTCGAGCTGTTGCGTGACCGGATCACCACGATCGTCGAGCACCTCGAGCAGACCAACGAGCAGATCCTGCGCAGCCAGCAGGTGGCGGTGGTCCGCGGCTCGGGCCGCCTGGTCGACGCCCACACCGTCGTGGCGGACACGGCCGACGGACCGGTGACCGTCGAGGCCGATGCCGTACTGCTCAGCACCGGGAGCCGTCCCCGGATTCCGCCCTGGGCGGATCTGGTCGGGGACCGCCTGCTGACCACCCGCGACGCCTATCCGCCCAAGGTCCTTCCGGACCACCTGGTGGTGATCGGGTCAGGGGTCACCGGCGTGGAATTCGTCCATATGTTCGCCTCCCTCGGCTGCGAGGTGACCCTCATCGTGAGCCGCCAGCAGGTCCTCCCGCAGAAGGACCCTGAGGTGGCGGCAGTACTGGAGGCGGACTTCACCCGGCGTGGAGTCCACCTCCTGAAGGGCGCCCGGGCCATCGGGGTGGACCAGGGTGAACAGGGAGTGCTGGTCCGGTGCGACGACGGACGGGTGGTGCACGGGACGCACGCCCTCCTGGCCATCGGATCGGTGCCGAATTCGGAGGGCCTGGGCCTGGAGGAGGCGGGGGTGGCCATGGCGGAGGGTGGGTACGTCCCGATCAACCGACACTGCCAGACCAACGTGCCCCACATCTTCGCCGCCGGCGATCTTTCCGGAAAACTCCCGCTGTCGTCGGTGGCCGCCATGCAGGGTCGCAAGGTGGCCGAGTACGTGGTGGGCGGCCACACCGTCTCCCACCGGCACCCCAATTACGACAGCGCCCCGGCGGCCATCTTCACCGAGCCGGAGATCGCCGACGTGGGCATGGCCGAGGCCGACGCTTTCGCCGAGGGGCGCAAGATCAGAGTGACCAAGGTGCCCTTCGCGGCCAGCGCCCGGGCCCTGATCGACAACGACGTCCGCGGCTTCGTGAAGATCATCACCGATCCGGCCACCGGAATCGTGTTGGGAGGGTCCATCGTGGGTCGGAACGCCTCCGAGCTGATCTCGGTGTTGGCGGTGGCGGTCACCGGTGGGCTGGGTGTCAACGACATCGTCGAGTCCATGCTGGTCCACCCGACCTTGGCCGAGGCCTTGGCCGAGGCGGCCGAGTAGCGGTCATCATTTCTCACCGGGGGGCCGGATAGGGTGACCTGGTGACCGGTTCGACCACCGACGGCGGCGCCATGCCGGCGGTGGCCGCTGTCGACCGCACGGCCCGCGAGTCCGTCCCCGAGAAGCTGGCCGGAACGGAACCAGCCGGTGGGGATCCGGCCGATCAGGGAGTGGCCGGCCTCGAGGGGGAGGGCCGGGAACCTCCTCCCGCGGTCAAACGGATCGAGCGGCACCCGGCGGCGTCGGCCCCGTCGACCAGACCCCCCCGTCCCGGATCGAGCGCCGGCGGGCGCGGGTCCCCTGGGTCCGGCGGCACCGCCACACCCTGGCCATGCTCAGCCGGACCCTCGGGGCGTTCACCCTCTCCCGGGTCATCGTGGCCATGGGCCTCGGATCGGTACTCGTGGTCAACCAGGGCCTGGCCACCCACCACTTCACCGGGCCGTGGCCCGATGCCCCCCAGGGCCTCGCTCTTCCTGCAGGCGCTCGGCTCATGGGACGGGAGCTGGTACCTGCTCATCGCGGGGCACGGCTACTTCCCGCCCGCGGCCCAGTTCCCGATCGCCCCGGGATCGGCCTTCGGGTTCTTCCCGGTGTGGCCGCTCCTGCTCCGGGGGGTGTCAGACCTCACCGGACTGACGCCCATCGTGGTCGGTGTGGCCTTGGCCTTCGTGTTCGGGGCGGCGGCCTCGGTGGCGCTGTGGTACCTGGTCCGTCACCTCTGCGACGAGCAGGTGGCCGACCGGTCCGTCGTGCTGTGGGTGTTCTTCCCCGGTGCGGTGGTCCTGTCCATGGTGTACTCCGAGGCCCTGGTCGTCCTGCTCTGCCGCGGTCTGCCTGCTGGCGCTGTCAAGCGGCGATGGCTGATGGCCGGGTGTGCCGCCGGGGTGGCCACCGGGGTCCATCCCGAGGCCCTGGTCCTGGTGGCCTGCTGCCTGTGGGCGTCGGGGGTGGCCGTGAGGCGGGACCGCGACTGGTGGTCACTGCTGGCCCCGGTCCTCTCGCTGGCCGGCGTGGTGGCCTACTTCTCCTATCTCTGGACTCGGCCACCGGTGACGTCCTTCGCTGGTACCACGTCGAGCGGGACCAGTGGGGTGGGACCGGCTTCTACCACGACACCGTCTTCGTCCTCCGCCAGTCGGTGACCCATCCCCACGACCTCGAGGCGGTGGTGCCGGCCCTCGGCCTGTCTTCGCCCTGGTCGGGCTGTACCTGATGGCCCGGTGGCGACCCCCGGTGATCATCTGGATCTACACCGTCGGGATCCTGCTCTCGGCCTTCGACTCCAACATGGTCGGGGCCCGGCCCCGGGTCCTGCTGACCGCCTTCCCCCTCATCGTGGCCGTGGCCCGCCGGGTGCGCCCGGCGTCCTTCGGCACTGGTGGCCGCGGTCTCGGGATTCCTGCTGGCTACGATGACGTTCCTGCTCTTCTCGCTGGTCCTGGTGGCCCCGTAGCCGGAAGGTCGCCGCCGGCGGGTCCACCGGGAGACCGACCGACGAGTCTGCGCCCCGTCGGCGCCGAGAGGGAGCCCATGACCGATCGAGTACGACGGACCCCGAGCCGACCCTGGCCGGAGCCTCCTGAGAGGTGGCGACTGACCGGAAGTCCCCGGGCCCGGGCGTGTCGAGGGCAAGGTGGCCATCGTCACCGGCGGCGCCGGGGGGATCGGGGGGGCCACGGCCCGGGCCCTGGCCCGCGAGGGGGCCTCGGTGGCGGTGGTCGACATCGACCGGGACGGGGCCGAGCGGGTGGCCGAGGAGATCCGGAGCCTCGGGCGGTGCCGCCCTGGCCGTGGCCGCCGACCTCTCCGAGGAGGCGGCCGTGGTCGGGGCGGTCCGTGGCCGTGGTCGACCACTTCGGGCGCCTCGACGTGCTCCACAACAACGCCGCCCTGACCGAGTCCGACTTCCTCGACCGGGACACCCCGGTGACCGAGCTGGCGCTGGAGGTCTGGGAGCGGACCATGGCCGTCAACCTGACCAGCCAGATGCTCACCTGCAAGCACGCCATCCCCGAGATGGTCCGCCACGGCGGCGGCTCCATCATCAACATGTCCTCGGGGGCGTCGCTGAAGGGCGACCGGACCCGCACCGCCTACGGGGTGTCCAAGGCCGGGGTCAACACCCTGACCATGTACGTGGCCACCGCCCACGGCAAGCAGGGCATCCGGGTCAACACCATCGTCCCCGGCCTCATCATCACCGACGCCGTGCGGGCCCACCTGACCGACGAGATCCTGGCCGGGCTGGGCCGGGCCATCCTCACCCCCCATCTGGGCAGCCCGACGACATCGCCGACCTGGTGGTCTTCCTGGCCTCGGAGGAGTCCCGGTACATCACCGGGCAGATGATCCCCATCGACGGGGGCATGTCGGCCCACGTCGGGGAGCGCGGGCCAGGCCGAGCTGATCCCCGTGGTCGCCCGGGCGGCCCGACCGACGGCGTCGGAGAGCTCAGGCCGGGCCGAGGACGTAGGCGCCGGTGTCGGGATGGTGGTACCAGCCGCTCGAGGCCTGGGTCCCGCCGTCGACATGGATGGTCTGTCCGGTCACGTAGCTGGACAGCGTCGCCGGCCAGGAAGACCGCGGCGCCGGCCATCTCGTCGACGTGGCCGGGTCGGCCCATGGGGACGGTGAGGCCGAAGTCGCTCCTCGGCGCCCGGCGGCGCCACCGAGGCCATCCCCTCGGTGAGGGTGATGTCCGGCGCCAGGGCGTTGACCCGGATGCCGTGGGGGGCCAGCTCGAGGGCGGCGGTCTTGGTGAAGTTGATGACCCCGGCCTTGGCCGCGGCGTAGGCGGCGTACCCCGGGGCGGCCCGGACCCCCTCGATGGAGGTGACGTTGATGATGCTTCCGCCCGTGCCCGACTCGACCATGGTGCGGGCCACCCGCTGGGTGCACAGGATGACGTGCTTGAGGTTGGCCCGGTACAGGGCGTCCCAGCCGTTCTCCGACGTCTCGAGGAGCGGGGAGAAGAACACCCCACCGGCGTTGTTGACCAGGATGCTGACCGGTCCGAGCTCGGCGGTGGTGCGGGCCAGTGCCGCGTCCACCTCGTCGGACTGCCGGACGTCGGTGGTGATGCCGAGGCCCCCGATCTCCTCGGCCGCCGCCGCCGCCGCGGTGTCGGGGTCGCGCTCCCAGATGGCCACCGAGGCCCCGAAGGCGGCGAGGCCGCGGGCGATGCCGCGGCCGATCCCGGCTCCGCCGCCGGTCACGACGGCCACCCGGTCGGTGAGGAGCACGGAGGAGGGGTTCATGGACACGGGAGCCACTCAGCCTTATAAGTTCGTAGGAAACAGTCGTTATCGACGGCCGACGCGATCCGGTCGGGAGGGGTGAAGCATGCCAAGGATCGAACCGATCCCGATGGACAGAGCTGGCCGAGGAGCCACGACGGATCATCGAGGAGGGCGTGGCCGACGGGACCTACGCCACCCCCGTCCCCCTGCAGATCTTCGCCTACCGGACGGCCCAGATCCTCCAGACCAGCATGGCCCGGAGCGCCTGGGGCAAGCAGAGCCTCCTCGGGGGGCGGATCCTCGAGCTCATCCGGATCCGGAGCGCCCAGCTGGGCGAGTGCCAGCCGTGCATGCAGTCCCGCAAGCACGACTCCATCACCGACGAGGACGTGGCCTGCCTCATCGCCCCGGGCCATTCCGACCTCACCGAGCAGGAGCGCCTGGCCGTGGAGTTCCTCGACCTGCTCTCGGCCGACCACCACGCCATCGACGACGAGATCTACCGGCGGCTCGGCAAGGTCTTCACCGCCGCCCAGATCGTCGAGCTGGGCTTCACCTGCGCCAACGCCATGGGCACCCACCGGTTCATCCACACCCTCGATGTCTTCGGGACCAGCCCGCCGGTGATCGCCTATCGACCCCGACCAGGTCGACACCGCCTACTCCGAGGCTCACCGAGCAGGCGCCGGCATGAGCGAGACGGTCTTCGTCACCGGCGCCACCGGCCTGGCCGGGGCCAACATCTGCAAGCTCCTGCTCGAACGGGGGGACCCCGTCCGGGCCCTGGCCCGTGACGGAGCCGACACCGGTCCGCTGGCCGACCTGGGGGTCGAGGTGGTCACCGGCGACGTCACCGACGCCGACGACGTCCTCCGGGCCGCCACCGGGCAGCGACGCCGCCATCCACTGCGCCGCCCTCCTCGGCGGGGCCAGCCAGGACCTCGAGCCCTTCCGGGCCGTGAACGTGGACGGCACCAGGCACGTGCTCGACGCCGGCGAGGCGCTCGGGCATGCGCCGGGTGGTGGCCGTGAGCACCGGCACCTTCTTCGACACCTCCGGCGGCCTCGAGCGGGAGGACGCCCCGGTGTCCAAGGAGCCCAGCTCGGATCCGTACACCATCACCAAGATGGCCGCCTTCGAGGACGCCATGGCCCGGGCCGCCGCCGGCCAGGACGTGGTCACCACCCACCCCGGGGCCATCTTCGGCCCCTCCCCGGTGGTCAGCAACGCGCTGGGCAGGACCAGCTTCAACCGGGTGCTGCTGTCGGCCCTCCGCCAGCGCATCGAGCAGTACCTGCGGTTCCCGGTGAGCTGGGTCTTCGCCGACGACATCGCCCGGGGCTGCATCCTGGCCCTCGACCGCGGCGTGTCCGGCGAGCGGTACATGCTCGACGGCCGCCCCGAGGACGTGGTGAGCATCGCCGAGGCCTGCAGCCGGATCTGCGAGCTGGCCGGCCTCGACCACCGGGTGGCCGACATCGAGCCGTCCGACGACCCCGAGCTGGCCCAGGTGTTCGGCCCGACCCTGGTGGCCATCGCCGCCAAGGCCGCCGCGGACCGGCGGGTGCGGCGCACGCTTGACCGAGTCGAAGACCTACAAGCGGCTGGGCTACGACCCCATCAGCCTCGACGACGGGCTCGGTCGCCACCACGGCGTGGCTCGCGGGCTCGGCAAGATCGACTGACGGCCCGGGGCAGGCCTCGTCGACCGCGACGCGGTCGGCCGTCCAGGCGATCCGGCCAGGGGGCCGGATGCCATACGATGCCGCTGCCATGGATCTCGACCCGTCGGACCCTGAGCAAGGTCCCCGAGATCACCGCTCTGTTCTGGGTCACCAAGCTCCTCACCACGGCCATGGGCGAGTCGACCTCGGACTATCTGGTCAAGCGGATGAACCCGGTGGTGGCGGTGGGCTCGGTGGGTTCGTGCTGGTCGGCGCCCTGGTCCTCCAGTTCCGGGCCGACCGGTACGTGCCGTGGACCTACTGGTTCAACGTACTCATGGTGGCCATCGTCGGGACCATGGCCGCCGACGTCCTCCATATCCAGTTCCACGTCCCCTACACCGTCTCGACGGCCTTCTTCGCCGTCGTGCTGGCCGTGGTCTTCGTGGCCTGGCAGCCGGGTCGAGGGCACCCTGTCCATCCACAGCATCGTCACGCCCCGGCGGGAGGCGTTCTACTGGGCGGCGGTGATGGCCACCTTCGCCCTCGGGACCGCGGCCGGCGATTTGGCGGCCAAGACCATCAGCCTCGGTTACTTCACCTCGGCGGTGCTCTTCGCCGCGCTGATGGCCGTTCCCGCCGTCGGCTACTGGCGCTTCCACCTCAACGCCGTCCTGGCCTTCTGGATCCGCCTACGTCCTGACCCGTCCGCTCGGGGCCTCGATCGCCGACTGGCTGGGCAAGCCCAAGAACGCCAGCGGACTCGGTTGGGGTGACGGAGTGGTCAGCGTGCTCTTCGCCCTGTCGATCGTGGCCTGCGTGGCCCTCCTGACCGTGGCCGACCGCCGGACCACGAATTTGGACCGCGCCCCCACCTGAACGCTCGACCAACCAAGCCCTTCCAGGCCCACCCACCGCCCTACCCACCGAACGAGCCGGCGGGGGTCATGCCGAACCGAGGGACGGCGCGGCGTAGCCGATCACCCCGCCGTCCGCCGCCGCCAGCCAGTAGCCACCGGTGACGGGATCGTCCACCAGGGCCACCGCCGGCCCGGTGAAGGGCGCACCCTTCGTGGTAGCCGAGCCGGCGTAGACGGCATCGCCGAAGGCGGACACCCCGCCGTCCGAGGTCACCAGCCAGTAGCCGAGGCCAGACGGGGAGCCGGCGATTCCGATCACCGGCGCGTCGAGCGCCTGGCCGGCCAACGAGCCGAGGGTGGGAGCGTCGAATCCGAAGATCTCGCCGTCGGTGGCCACCAGCCAGTACCCGTCGGTCGCCCGATCGACCGCGATGGCCACGATGGGCGGCGAACCGGGCAACCCGCCCGTCGAGCCGAAGGACGGCGCGTCCCCATAGGAGTACACCGCGCCGTCCACGGCCACCAGCCAGTAGCCGAGGCCGTCCCGCGTCGGCGCCATTCCCACGATGGGGTCGCTCTCCGATGCGGCAGCGGATCCGTAGAACTGGGCGTCTCCGAATCCGACGACCTGGCCGTCCGCGGCCACTTCCCAATAGCCCAGGCCGTCAGGAGTCGCGGCCACCTGCACCACCGGTGCCGTCAGGGTCTCGCCTGCGGTCGCCGGGTAGGCGACGGCTGCACCGTGGGGTGAGACCTCTCCCTGGGCGTCCACGAGCCAGTACCCCGAGCCGTCCGGGAGTCCGGCCATGCTCACCACCGGACCACTCAGCCCGTTCCCGGGCGGCGGGGCGGCGACTGGAGGGGCCGTGGCCTCGTTCGACGGCGGCGAAAGGCCATCACCGTCGAACGCCCGCACCGTCACGTAATAAGTCAGCCCAACCTGCAGGTGGGTGACGGTGAACGTCGTTCCGAACACCAAGGACGCCCCATTCACCGGGTTGGGTCCCTCGGCCCCCGGCGCTGACGCCAGGTACACGTTGTAGGCCTCGAGCGCGCTGTCCGGGTGGGGGGTGCGACCCAGGTGACCTCCAACCAGCCCGTGCCCTGGACCACCGCGACTCCGGTCGGGGGGACAGCCGCCGAGGTGGAGGGCGGCGGCGGGTCCGGCGCTGCCGATGGGTCCGATGGAGTGGATGGGGCGGAGAGAGCCGATGAGGTGGACGGAGCGGTAGAGGCCGGCACCGACCCTCCGGAGCCGGCCCGGGACTGTTCCGACGACGGTACGGTACCCGAGGTCCCAGAGGAGGAACCGGGTGACGATGCGGTCCGGTGCACGGTCCCGACCGGGGCCGGGCCGGGCAGGGCTGCGGAGCGCTGGCGGGCGTTGAGCGAGGCACCGGGACGGATCGAGGCACCGGGTTTGGACGAGGTCGGCGAAGTAGGCAGGAGGGCCGACGAGCGTCCGGGACCGTCGTACGTCGACCTGGCCGTGACCCGGGCACCCCCGCTCGTGGAGCCTGGGGATGCGGAGGTGCCGTCATGGCTCTGCACCACGCCGCCGACGAGGGCCAGGGCGGCCACTATCAGGAACCCGGAGGCGACGACGGTGCGAGCGTGACGACCCAGTGGTGGCGCATCGCCGACGAGCCAGTAGAACACCGCCTTGGCGGCGTTGCGGGCCTCACCCATGGACGGCTCCTCTTCCCATCCGGGTGCCAGTGCTGATGGCCCCCGAACTCCTGACCGCCTCGAAACAGACCGAGACCCCGCACACCCAGCCCGCCGCCGTTTAACGGATGCAAGCACCACCGAACCTACCCACCAGCCGCCCGCCGAACCATGGCATTGTGATGAATTTTCGAGATTTCCTTTGCCTTCCGTGGCAGGTTTGCCGCCGACGGAAGGGACAGGTCTGGGGCTGCCCGGCCGCCATCGCCGGTGCCGGCCGGGGAGTCCAACCTCGATGGTTCGCGCCCAGGCCGCGGGACCCACGGCAAGCGGGATGGAACCTGCGGGAGGGCCACGGGGCTTCTTCGCCAGCCTGGTCTGGCGGGCACGGACCGTGCCGTGTTCACCTGTGTGGGGACGGATTGGAGGGCCGGGGCCGACGATGGCCCCGTTGCGGGATGGGTACCGGACTGCTGTGGCGGTCACTCCGAGATCGAGGGTGGCTTCCGACCTCAACCGTCGGCGCGCCGGTTGAACTGACCGTCGTCCACTACGGGGTCGGCCCAAGGAGGAGCGTCCTCTCAGCTACGGATAGCTGCGGGTCCTCTCTTCCCCCGAGACCCGGATCGGCTCCGTGAAGGCCCGCCGCAGGACACTGGTCGCCAATGGAGCGCCGGTCGGCTGAAGTATGGCCCTCGGAACCAAAGGGCTGGACTACCCCAGGGCGACGCCACGTCGCCGCCGTCCGGCGGCGCCGCAACTGCCCGTGTGGCCTTCAGAGCCTCAGCGGCCCCCCCGGGCTCTCCGGGACCGGGCGCTTGTCCCGGTGCAGACTCTGATCGATCATCTCCGCCTGTGAACGAATCAGGGAAGCGAACTCCCGATTCGTCATGGCTCGGACCTCGTCCTCAGTCGGGTACTCCATACCGCCACCTCCACCCAAGGACCCTCGCAGCTCAGATCCTGCCCAAGACTCGGACTTTGTGCAACCGCCGTTTACGATGTGGCAGTGGAAAACGGATGGTCTCGCCCCGGGCCGGCCTTCACGGGAGGCGGACTGGCGTCGGCCGGAATGATTCTGGGCTGGGTCGGGATGGGCCCTCCGGCCACCTACTTCGCTCTCCAGCTTCGCTCCCTAGGCCGTTGCCGAACGCACCCCGAAGGTCACGGTCGAGGCACCGCCGGCGCCCACCGCCTGCTGGAGCCTTGGAGGGTTCGAATCAACAGCCGTGGCGAATGATCCGAACGACGCTCCAGCGCTGGTCGCGGTAGTGGACATGAAACTCCACACCGCGCGATTCCGGTCACGGCGCGCACGATCTTGCTCTCTTCCGGCTCAGATTCGACCCAGGCGACCACGAGGTCCCCGTTCTCGAGCACCTCCGGCGTGCCGAAGGGCCCCCATCCCGGACCGGCCAAGAGACCGAGTCCGGTTGCTTCGGGGTCAGCGGCAATGGCCGGGTTCAGGGTCACATAATCGGCGTCGAGACATGAGATCGCTTCGTCCGTCCGACCGTCTGCCAGCGCCTTCAGGAACCCCGACAGGAACTCGGCGGGCCCGCCGTACGCCATAAGGGCATCAGCTAGGCGTTCTGCAGCTTCCTTCCCGGTCACCTCGTCGTCCACCGCTACAAGCTTACGTTCGGTGTCCACCCGCCTTTCGGTGTCGTCCCGCGATGGCCTGAGGTCCGCATGTCCCCCAGTCTGCCTGACCTGGATATCAGGCCTTTCCGGCACTTCAGCCGGCAAACATACTGAGGGGCGTGCCTTTAGCGGAGGTGGTGATGAGCAACGAGCTCAATCCAGGTCATGCTGGCAGGCGGTCCCTGGATCCCACCCTTGGCCAGGGCCTCCCCAAGACGACCCTCCATGAACCTGGCCTGGTGCTCTGGCGTATCCCAGACTTCGATCAGCAATACGTACTCTAGTCCAGGCACGCTACATAACA